>NZ_CM150475.1:0-2140000 GCF_056322705.1 Vagococcus sp. 211 | reverse complement strand
GTATGTAGTCGTAGACCCGAAACCATGTGACCTACCCATGTCCAGGTTGAAGGTGTGGTAAAACACACTGGAGGACCGAACCCACGTACGTTGAAAAGTGCGGGGATGAGGTGTGGGTAGCGGAGAAATTCCAAACGAACTTGGAGATAGCTGGTTCTCTCCGAAATAGCTTTAGGGCTAGCCTCGGAATTAAGAATGATGGAGGTAGAGCACTGTTTGGACTAGGGGCCCATCTAGGGTTACCGAATTCAGATAAACTCCGAATGCCATTCATTTATATCCGGGAGTCAGACAGTGAGTGATAAGATCCATTGTCGAAAGGGAAACAGCCCAGACCACCAGCTAAGGTCCCAAAATATATGTTAAGTGGAAAAGGATGTGAGGGTGCACAAACAACTAGGATGTTGGCTCAGAAGCAGCCACCATTTAAAGAGTGCGTAATAGCTCACTAGTCGAGTGCCCTTGCGCCGAAAATGTACCGGGGCTAAACATATTACCGAAGCTGTGGATAGAACCATTAGGTTCTATGGTAGGAGAGCGTTCTAAGGGCGTTGAAGCCAGATCGTGAGGACTGGTGGAGCGCTTAGAAGTGAGAATGCCGGTATGAGTAGCGAAAGACAGGTGAGAATCCTGTCCACCGAATGACTAAGGTTTCCTGGGGAAGGCTCGTCCTCCCAGGGTTAGTCGGGACCTAAGCTGAGGCCGACAGGCGTAGGCGATGGACAACAGGTTGAGATTCCTGTACCCGTTTGATTTGTTTGAACAATGGAGGGACGCAGGAGGTTAAAGGATCGCACTGTTGGATATGTGCGTTCAAGCAACAAGTCTTAGTAAGAGTCAAATGCTTTTACTTTTAAGGACAAGTTGTGATGAGTAGGGAAATATAGTACCGAAGTCCTGATATCACACTGCCAAGAAAATCTTCTAGTTAGAATTAAACGGCCCGTACCGCAAACCGACACAGGTAGTCGAGGAGAGAATCCTAAGGTGAGCGAGAGAACTCTCGTTAAGGAACTCGGCAAAATGACCCCGTAACTTCGGGAGAAGGGGTGCTAAACGCAAGTTTAGCCGCAGTGAATAGGCCCAAGCGACTGTTTATCAAAAACACAGGTCTCTGCAAAATCGAAAGATGACGTATAGGGGCTGACGCCTGCCCGGTGCTGGAAGGTTAAGAGGATGGGTTAGCAATAGCGAAGCTCAGAATTGAAGCCCCAGTAAACGGCGGCCGTAACTATAACGGTCCTAAGGTAGCGAAATTCCTTGTCGGGTAAGTTCCGACCCGCACGAAAGGCGTAACGATTTGGGCACTGTCTCAACGAGAGACTCGGTGAAATTTTAGTACCTGTGAAGATGCAGGTTACCCGCGACAGGACGGAAAGACCCCATGGAGCTTTACTGTAGTTTGATATTGAATGTTTGTGACACATGTACAGGATAGGTAGGAGCCGTAGAGCTCGGAACGCTAGTTTCGAAGGAGGCAATGGTGGGATACTACCCTTGTGTTATGACCATTCTAACCCGCGCCACTTATCGTGGCGGGAGACAGTGTCAGATGGACAGTTTGACTGGGGCGGTCGCCTCCTAAAGAGTAACGGAGGCGCCCAAAGGTTCCCTCAGAATGGTTGGAAATCATTCGTAGAGTGCAAAGGCAGAAGGGAGCTTGACTGCGAGAGCTACAACTCGAGCAGGGACGAAAGTCGGGCTTAGTGATCCGGTGGTTCCGCATGGAAGGGCCATCGCTCAACGGATAAAAGCTACCCTGGGGATAACAGGCTTATCTCCCCCAAGAGTTCACATCGACGGGGAGGTTTGGCACCTCGATGTCGGCTCGTCGCATCCTGGGGCTGTAGTCGGTCCCAAGGGTTGGGCTGTTCGCCCATTAAAGCGGCACGCGAGCTGGGTTCAGAACGTCGTGAGACAGTTCGGTCCCTATCCGTCGCGGGCGTTGGAAATTTGAGAGGAGCTGTCCTTAGTACGAGAGGACCGGGATGGACACACCTCTGGTGTACCAGTTGTTCTGCCAAGGGCATTGCTGGGTAGCTATGTGTGGAAGGGATAAACGCTGAAAGCATCTAAGCGTGAAGCCCCCCTCAAGATGAGATTTCCCATTTCTTTAAGAAAGTAAGACCCCTGAGAGATGATCAGGTAGATAGGCTAGAAGTGGAAGTGCAGTGATGTACGGAGCGGACTAGTACTAATCGGTCGAGGACTTAACCAAGATTTAAGCGGTGGACAATTATGTTGAAAGATAACTTCAAATCCAGTTTTGAGTGAATAATCACTCAGTTATAAAATAAGTGTGGTGTCGATGGCAAGAAGGACACACCTGTAACCATGTCGAACACAGAAGTTAAGCTTCTTAGCGCCGAGGGTAGTGAAGGGTTTCCCTTTGTGAGAGTAGGACGACGCCATGCTATTTATAACTTATATAATGGAGGTTTAGCTCAGCTGGGAGAGCACCTGCCTTACAAGCAGGGGGTCAGCGGTTCGATCCCGTTAACCTCCACTTTATTTAGACTCGTTAGCTCAGTTGGTAGAGCATCTGACTTTTAATCAGAGGGTCACTGGTTCGAGCCCAGTACGGGTCATTATAATATCACCAAAAGGTGATTGAATAAAACTACGCCGGCTTAGCTCAGTTGGTAGAGCATCTGATTTGTAATCAGAGGGTCGAGGGTTCAACTCCTTTAGCCGGCATCGCTTTAAGCGGAAGTAGTTCAGTGGTAGAACACCACCTTGCCAAGGTGGGGGTCGCGGGTTCGAACCCCGTCTTCCGCTTTTTTTAGTTCCAGCCGGGGTGGCGGAACTGGCAGACGCACAGGACTTAAAATCCTGCGGAGAGTGATCTCCGTACCGGTTCGATTCCGGTCCTCGGCATAGAAATAATAGCGCCCATAGCTCAATTGGATAGAGTGTCTGACTACGGATCAGAAGGTTAGGGGTTCGACTCCTCTTGGGCGCGTTTTTTTGATTTTTTTACGGGAAGTAGCTCAGCTTGGTAGAGCACTTGGTTTGGGACCAAGGGGTCGCAGGTTCGAATCCTGTCTTCCCGATTTGAATATATATTCAAATATTCAAAAAATATTCAATCTTTCTATTGACAATAAGTTGATAGCTTGATATAATATAAAAGTTGCTAAGGCGACTTGATTTAGACCTTTGAAAACTGAACAAAGTAAGACGAACCAAATGTGTAGGTGTTTTTACGAAAGTAAAAATAACCAGAATTATTATAGTGAAGAAATATCGCTAGCAAGTTTTAAAATGAGCTAAACATCTTCGGATGTTATCATAACTTTTATTGAGAGTTTGATCCTGGCTCAGGACGAACGCTGGCGGCGTGCCTAATACATGCAAGTCGAACGCAACTATTTTCACCGGAGCTTGCTCCACCGAAGATAGTTGAGTGGCGGACGGGTGAGTAACACGTGGGCAACCTGCCCATCAGAGGGGGATAACACTTGGAAACAGGTGCTAATACCGCATAATTCGTTTTCTCGCATGAGAAGATGATAAAAGACGCTTCGGTGTCACTGATGGATGGGCCCGCGCTGCATTAGTTAGTTGGTGGGGTAATGGCCTACCAAGACCGTGATGCATAGCCGACCTGAGAGGGTGATCGGCCACACTGGGACTGAGACACGGCCCAGACTCCTACGGGAGGCAGCAGTAGGGAATCTTCGGCAATGGACGAAAGTCTGACCGAGCAACGCCGCGTGAGTGAAGAAGGTTTTCGGATCGTAAAACTCTGTTGTTAGAGAAGAACAAGTGGGAGAGTAACTGTTCCCACCTTGACGGTATCTAACCAGAAAGCCACGGCTAACTACGTGCCAGCAGCCGCGGTAATACGTAGGTGGCAAGCGTTGTCCGGATTTATTGGGCGTAAAGCGAGCGCAGGCGGTCTTTTAAGTCTGATGTGAAAGCCCTCGGCTCAACCGAGGAAGGTCATTGGAAACTGGGAGACTTGAGTGCAGAAGAGGAGAGTGGAATTCCATGTGTAGCGGTGAAATGCGTAGATATATGGAGGAACACCAGTGGCGAAGGCGACTCTCTGGTCTGTAACTGACGCTGAGGCTCGAAAGCGTGGGGAGCAAACAGGATTAGATACCCTGGTAGTCCACGCCGTAAACGATGAGTGCTAAGTGTTGGAGGGTTTCCGCCCTTCAGTGCTGCAGTTAACGCATTAAGCACTCCGCCTGGGGAGTACGACCGCAAGGTTGAAACTCAAAGGAATTGACGGGGGCCCGCACAAGCGGTGGAGCATGTGGTTTAATTCGAAGCAACGCGAAGAACCTTACCAGGTCTTGACATCCTTTGACCACTCTAGAGATAGAGCTTTCCCTTCGGGGACAAAGTGACAGGTGGTGCATGGTTGTCGTCAGCTCGTGTCGTGAGATGTTGGGTTAAGTCCCGCAACGAGCGCAACCCTTATTGTTAGTTGCCATCATTCAGTTGGGCACTCTAGCGAGACTGCCGGTGATAAACCGGAGGAAGGTGGGGATGACGTCAAATCATCATGCCCCTTATGACCTGGGCTACACACGTGCTACAATGGACAGTACAATGAGTTGCGAGACCGCGAGGTTTAGCTAATCTCTTAAAGCTGTTCTCAGTTCGGATTGTAGGCTGCAACTCGCCTACATGAAGCCGGAATCGCTAGTAATCGTGGATCAGCATGCCACGGTGAATACGTTCCCGGGCCTTGTACACACCGCCCGTCACACCACGAGAGTTTGTAACACCCAAAGTCGGTGAGGTAACCTTCGGGAGCCAGCCGCCTAAGGTGGGATAGATGATTGGGGTGAAGTCGTAACAAGGTAGCCGTATCGGAAGGTGCGGCTGGATCACCTCCTTTCTAAGGAATATTACGGAAACACATTGGCCGTTACTTACTTTGTTCAGTTTTGAGAGGTCTACTCTCAAACGATTTGTTCATTGAAAACTGGATAGTTGAAGTTAGACATCAACATAAACCGAGAACACCGCGTTGAACAGTTGTTTTTTAAAAACTACTGTGAAATGTGTCGATAGATTAGATATCGCTATCTAACTATTGATAAAAATTAGTAATACAATCTAACCGTAGGTTAGAAAAGGTTAAGTGAATAAGGGCGCACGGTGGATGCCTTGG
This sequence comes from Vagococcus sp. 211, assembly GCF_056322705.1. Classification (NCBI taxonomy): domain Bacteria; kingdom Bacillati; phylum Bacillota; class Bacilli; order Lactobacillales; family Enterococcaceae; genus Vagococcus; species Vagococcus sp. 211. The sequence goes on along the minus strand of NZ_CM150475.1, from coordinate 2,134,869 downwards.
CACTAGAAGCCGATGAAGGACGGGACTAACACCGATATGCTTTGGGGAGCTGTAAGTAAGCTATGATCCAGAGATTTCCGAATGGGGGAACCCAGCATCTTTAATAGGATGTTACTTTCAAGTGAATACATAGCTTGTTAGAGGTAGACGCAGAGAACTGAAACATCTAAGTACCTGCAGGAAGAGAAAGAAAAATCGATTTCCTTAGTAGCGGCGAGCGAAACGGAAACAGCCCAAACCAACAAGCTTGCTTGTTGGGGTTGTAGGACTCAGCTGTGGTAGCTGTTGTGAATAGTCGAATCGACCTGGAAAGGTCAGCCGAAGAGGGTAAAAGCCCTGTAGACGAAATTGACAACACACCTATGAGTATCCTGAGTACGGCGGAACACGAGAAATTCCGTCGGAATCCGGGAGGACCATCTCCCAAGGCTAAATACTCTCTAGTGACCGATAGTGAACCAGTACCGTGAGGGAAAGGTGAAAAGCACCCCGGAAGGGGAGTGAAATAGAACCTGAAACCGTGTGCCTACAAGAAGTCAAAGCCCGTTAATGGGTGATGGCGTGCCTTTTGCAGAATGAACCGGCGAGTTACGATTGCATGCGAGGTTAAGCTGAAGAAGCGGAGCCGTAGCGAAAGCGAGTCTGAATAGGGCGAATTAGTATGTAGTCGTAGACCCGAAACCATGTGACCTACCCATGTCCAGGTTGAAGGTGTGGTAAAACACACTGGAGGACCGAACCCACGTACGTTGAAAAGTGCGGGGATGAGGTGTGGGTAGCGGAGAAATTCCAAACGAACTTGGAGATAGCTGGTTCTCTCCGAAATAGCTTTAGGGCTAGCCTCGGAATTAAGAATGATGGAGGTAGAGCACTGTTTGGACTAGGGGCCCATCTAGGGTTACCGAATTCAGATAAACTCCGAATGCCATTCATTTATATCCGGGAGTCAGACAGTGAGTGATAAGATCCATTGTCGAAAGGGAAACAGCCCAGACCACCAGCTAAGGTCCCAAAATATATGTTAAGTGGAAAAGGATGTGAGGGTGCACAAACAACTAGGATGTTGGCTCAGAAGCAGCCACCATTTAAAGAGTGCGTAATAGCTCACTAGTCGAGTGCCCTTGCGCCGAAAATGTACCGGGGCTAAACATATTACCGAAGCTGTGGATAGAACCATTAGGTTCTATGGTAGGAGAGCGTTCTAAGGGCGTTGAAGCCAGATCGTGAGGACTGGTGGAGCGCTTAGAAGTGAGAATGCCGGTATGAGTAGCGAAAGACAGGTGAGAATCCTGTCCACCGAATGACTAAGGTTTCCTGGGGAAGGCTCGTCCTCCCAGGGTTAGTCGGGACCTAAGCTGAGGCCGACAGGCGTAGGCGATGGACAACAGGTTGAGATTCCTGTACCCGTTTGATTTGTTTGAACAATGGAGGGACGCAGGAGGTTAAAGGATCGCACTGTTGGATATGTGCGTTCAAGCAACAAGTCTTAGTAAGAGTCAAATGCTTTTACTTTTAAGGACAAGTTGTGATGAGTAGGGAAATATAGTACCGAAGTCCTGATATCACACTGCCAAGAAAATCTTCTAGTTAGAATTAAACGGCCCGTACCGCAAACCGACACAGGTAGTCGAGGAGAGAATCCTAAGGTGAGCGAGAGAACTCTCGTTAAGGAACTCGGCAAAATGACCCCGTAACTTCGGGAGAAGGGGTGCTAAACGCAAGTTTAGCCGCAGTGAATAGGCCCAAGCGACTGTTTATCAAAAACACAGGTCTCTGCAAAATCGAAAGATGACGTATAGGGGCTGACGCCTGCCCGGTGCTGGAAGGTTAAGAGGATGGGTTAGCAATAGCGAAGCTCAGAATTGAAGCCCCAGTAAACGGCGGCCGTAACTATAACGGTCCTAAGGTAGCGAAATTCCTTGTCGGGTAAGTTCCGACCCGCACGAAAGGCGTAACGATTTGGGCACTGTCTCAACGAGAGACTCGGTGAAATTTTAGTACCTGTGAAGATGCAGGTTACCCGCGACAGGACGGAAAGACCCCATGGAGCTTTACTGTAGTTTGATATTGAATGTTTGTGACACATGTACAGGATAGGTAGGAGCCGTAGAGCTCGGAACGCTAGTTTCGAAGGAGGCAATGGTGGGATACTACCCTTGTGTTATGACCATTCTAACCCGCGCCACTTATCGTGGCGGGAGACAGTGTCAGATGGACAGTTTGACTGGGGCGGTCGCCTCCTAAAGAGTAACGGAGGCGCCCAAAGGTTCCCTCAGAATGGTTGGAAATCATTCGTAGAGTGCAAAGGCAGAAGGGAGCTTGACTGCGAGAGCTACAACTCGAGCAGGGACGAAAGTCGGGCTTAGTGATCCGGTGGTTCCGCATGGAAGGGCCATCGCTCAACGGATAAAAGCTACCCTGGGGATAACAGGCTTATCTCCCCCAAGAGTTCACATCGACGGGGAGGTTTGGCACCTCGATGTCGGCTCGTCGCATCCTGGGGCTGTAGTCGGTCCCAAGGGTTGGGCTGTTCGCCCATTAAAGCGGCACGCGAGCTGGGTTCAGAACGTCGTGAGACAGTTCGGTCCCTATCCGTCGCGGGCGTTGGAAATTTGAGAGGAGCTGTCCTTAGTACGAGAGGACCGGGATGGACACACCTCTGGTGTACCAGTTGTTCTGCCAAGGGCATTGCTGGGTAGCTATGTGTGGAAGGGATAAACGCTGAAAGCATCTAAGCGTGAAGCCCCCCTCAAGATGAGATTTCCCATTTCTTTAAGAAAGTAAGACCCCTGAGAGATGATCAGGTAGATAGGCTAGAAGTGGAAGTGCAGTGATGTACGGAGCGGACTAGTACTAATCGGTCGAGGACTTAACCAAGATTTAAGCGGTGGACAATTATGTTGAAAGATAACTTCAAATCCAGTTTTGAGTGAATAATCACTCAGTTATAAAATAAGTGTGGTGTCGATGGCAAGAAGGACACACCTGTAACCATGTCGAACACAGAAGTTAAGCTTCTTAGCGCCGAGGGTAGTGAAGGGTTTCCCTTTGTGAGAGTAGGACGACGCCATGCTATTTATAACTTATATAATGGAGGTTTAGCTCAGCTGGGAGAGCACCTGCCTTACAAGCAGGGGGTCAGCGGTTCGATCCCGTTAACCTCCACTTTATTTAGACTCGTTAGCTCAGTTGGTAGAGCATCTGACTTTTAATCAGAGGGTCACTGGTTCGAGCCCAGTACGGGTCATTATAATATCACCAAAAGGTGATTGAATAAAACTACGCCGGCTTAGCTCAGTTGGTAGAGCATCTGATTTGTAATCAGAGGGTCGAGGGTTCAACTCCTTTAGCCGGCATCGCTTTAAGCGGAAGTAGTTCAGTGGTAGAACACCACCTTGCCAAGGTGGGGGTCGCGGGTTCGAACCCCGTCTTCCGCTTTTTTTAGTTCCAGCCGGGGTGGCGGAACTGGCAGACGCACAGGACTTAAAATCCTGCGGAGAGTGATCTCCGTACCGGTTCGATTCCGGTCCTCGGCATAGAAATAATAGCGCCCATAGCTCAATTGGATAGAGTGTCTGACTACGGATCAGAAGGTTAGGGGTTCGACTCCTCTTGGGCGCGTTTTTTTGATTTTTTTACGGGAAGTAGCTCAGCTTGGTAGAGCACTTGGTTTGGGACCAAGGGGTCGCAGGTTCGAATCCTGTCTTCCCGATTTGAATATATATTCAAATATTCAAAAAATATTCAATCTTTCTATTGACAATAAGTTGATAGCTTGATATAATATAAAAGTTGCTAAGGCGACTTGATTTAGACCTTTGAAAACTGAACAAAGTAAGACGAACCAAATGTGTAGGTGTTTTTACGAAAGTAAAAATAACCAGAATTATTATAGTGAAGAAATATCGCTAGCAAGTTTTAAAATGAGCTAAACATCTTCGGATGTTATCATAACTTTTATTGAGAGTTTGATCCTGGCTCAGGACGAACGCTGGCGGCGTGCCTAATACATGCAAGTCGAACGCAACTATTTTCACCGGAGCTTGCTCCACCGAAGATAGTTGAGTGGCGGACGGGTGAGTAACACGTGGGCAACCTGCCCATCAGAGGGGGATAACACTTGGAAACAGGTGCTAATACCGCATAATTCGTTTTCTCGCATGAGAAGATGATAAAAGACGCTTCGGTGTCACTGATGGATGGGCCCGCGCTGCATTAGTTAGTTGGTGGGGTAATGGCCTACCAAGACCGTGATGCATAGCCGACCTGAGAGGGTGATCGGCCACACTGGGACTGAGACACGGCCCAGACTCCTACGGGAGGCAGCAGTAGGGAATCTTCGGCAATGGACGAAAGTCTGACCGAGCAACGCCGCGTGAGTGAAGAAGGTTTTCGGATCGTAAAACTCTGTTGTTAGAGAAGAACAAGTGGGAGAGTAACTGTTCCCACCTTGACGGTATCTAACCAGAAAGCCACGGCTAACTACGTGCCAGCAGCCGCGGTAATACGTAGGTGGCAAGCGTTGTCCGGATTTATTGGGCGTAAAGCGAGCGCAGGCGGTCTTTTAAGTCTGATGTGAAAGCCCTCGGCTCAACCGAGGAAGGTCATTGGAAACTGGGAGACTTGAGTGCAGAAGAGGAGAGTGGAATTCCATGTGTAGCGGTGAAATGCGTAGATATATGGAGGAACACCAGTGGCGAAGGCGACTCTCTGGTCTGTAACTGACGCTGAGGCTCGAAAGCGTGGGGAGCAAACAGGATTAGATACCCTGGTAGTCCACGCCGTAAACGATGAGTGCTAAGTGTTGGAGGGTTTCCGCCCTTCAGTGCTGCAGTTAACGCATTAAGCACTCCGCCTGGGGAGTACGACCGCAAGGTTGAAACTCAAAGGAATTGACGGGGGCCCGCACAAGCGGTGGAGCATGTGGTTTAATTCGAAGCAACGCGAAGAACCTTACCAGGTCTTGACATCCTTTGACCACTCTAGAGATAGAGCTTTCCCTTCGGGGACAAAGTGACAGGTGGTGCATGGTTGTCGTCAGCTCGTGTCGTGAGATGTTGGGTTAAGTCCCGCAACGAGCGCAACCCTTATTGTTAGTTGCCATCATTCAGTTGGGCACTCTAGCGAGACTGCCGGTGATAAACCGGAGGAAGGTGGGGATGACGTCAAATCATCATGCCCCTTATGACCTGGGCTACACACGTGCTACAATGGACAGTACAATGAGTTGCGAGACCGCGAGGTTTAGCTAATCTCTTAAAGCTGTTCTCAGTTCGGATTGTAGGCTGCAACTCGCCTACATGAAGCCGGAATCGCTAGTAATCGTGGATCAGCATGCCACGGTGAATACGTTCCCGGGCCTTGTACACACCGCCCGTCACACCACGAGAGTTTGTAACACCCAAAGTCGGTGAGGTAACCTTCGGGAGCCAGCCGCCTAAGGTGGGATAGATGATTGGGGTGAAGTCGTAACAAGGTAGCCGTATCGGAAGGTGCGGCTGGATCACCTCCTTTCTAAGGAATATTACGGAAACACATTGGCCGTTACTTACTTTGTTCAGTTTTGAGAGGTCTACTCTCAAACGATTTGTTCATTGAAAACTGGATAGTTGAAGTTAGACATCAACATAAACCGAGAACACCGCGTTGAACAGTTGTTTTTTAAAAACTACTGTGAAATGTGTCGATAGATTAGATATCGCTATCTAACTATTGATAAAAATTAGTAATACAATCTAACCGTAGGTTAGAAAAGGTTAAGTGAATAAGGGCGCACGGTGGATGCCTTGGCACTAGAAGCCGATGAAGGACGGGACTAACACCGATATGCTTTGGGGAGCTGTAAGTAAGCTATGATCCAGAGATTTCCGAATGGGGGAACCCAGCATCTTTAATAGGATGTTACTTTCAAGTGAATACATAGCTTGTTAGAGGTAGACGCAGAGAACTGAAACATCTAAGTACCTGCAGGAAGAGAAAGAAAAATCGATTTCCTTAGTAGCGGCGAGCGAAACGGAAACAGCCCAAACCAACAAGCTTGCTTGTTGGGGTTGTAGGACTCAGCTGTGGTAGCTGTTGTGAATAGTCGAATCGACCTGGAAAGGTCAGCCGAAGAGGGTAAAAGCCCTGTAGACGAAATTGACAACACACCTATGAGTATCCTGAGTACGGCGGAACACGAGAAATTCCGTCGGAATCCGGGAGGACCATCTCCCAAGGCTAAATACTCTCTAGTGACCGATAGTGAACCAGTACCGTGAGGGAAAGGTGAAAAGCACCCCGGAAGGGGAGTGAAATAGAACCTGAAACCGTGTGCCTACAAGAAGTCAAAGCCCGTTAATGGGTGATGGCGTGCCTTTTGCAGAATGAACCGGCGAGTTACGATTGCATGCGAGGTTAAGCTGAAGAAGCGGAGCCGTAGCGAAAGCGAGTCTGAATAGGGCGAATTAGTATGTAGTCGTAGACCCGAAACCATGTGACCTACCCATGTCCAGGTTGAAGGTGTGGTAAAACACACTGGAGGACCGAACCCACGTACGTTGAAAAGTGCGGGGATGAGGTGTGGGTAGCGGAGAAATTCCAAACGAACTTGGAGATAGCTGGTTCTCTCCGAAATAGCTTTAGGGCTAGCCTCGGAATTAAGAATGATGGAGGTAGAGCACTGTTTGGACTAGGGGCCCATCTAGGGTTACCGAATTCAGATAAACTCCGAATGCCATTCATTTATATCCGGGAGTCAGACAGTGAGTGATAAGATCCATTGTCGAAAGGGAAACAGCCCAGACCACCAGCTAAGGTCCCAAAATATATGTTAAGTGGAAAAGGATGTGAGGGTGCACAAACAACTAGGATGTTGGCTCAGAAGCAGCCACCATTTAAAGAGTGCGTAATAGCTCACTAGTCGAGTGCCCTTGCGCCGAAAATGTACCGGGGCTAAACATATTACCGAAGCTGTGGATAGAACCATTAGGTTCTATGGTAGGAGAGCGTTCTAAGGGCGTTGAAGCCAGATCGTGAGGACTGGTGGAGCGCTTAGAAGTGAGAATGCCGGTATGAGTAGCGAAAGACAGGTGAGAATCCTGTCCACCGAATGACTAAGGTTTCCTGGGGAAGGCTCGTCCTCCCAGGGTTAGTCGGGACCTAAGCTGAGGCCGACAGGCGTAGGCGATGGACAACAGGTTGAGATTCCTGTACCCGTTTGATTTGTTTGAACAATGGAGGGACGCAGGAGGTTAAAGGATCGCACTGTTGGATATGTGCGTTCAAGCAACAAGTCTTAGTAAGAGTCAAATGCTTTTACTTTTAAGGACAAGTTGTGATGAGTAGGGAAATATAGTACCGAAGTCCTGATATCACACTGCCAAGAAAATCTTCTAGTTAGAATTAAACGGCCCGTACCGCAAACCGACACAGGTAGTCGAGGAGAGAATCCTAAGGTGAGCGAGAGAACTCTCGTTAAGGAACTCGGCAAAATGACCCCGTAACTTCGGGAGAAGGGGTGCTAAACGCAAGTTTAGCCGCAGTGAATAGGCCCAAGCGACTGTTTATCAAAAACACAGGTCTCTGCAAAATCGAAAGATGACGTATAGGGGCTGACGCCTGCCCGGTGCTGGAAGGTTAAGAGGATGGGTTAGCAATAGCGAAGCTCAGAATTGAAGCCCCAGTAAACGGCGGCCGTAACTATAACGGTCCTAAGGTAGCGAAATTCCTTGTCGGGTAAGTTCCGACCCGCACGAAAGGCGTAACGATTTGGGCACTGTCTCAACGAGAGACTCGGTGAAATTTTAGTACCTGTGAAGATGCAGGTTACCCGCGACAGGACGGAAAGACCCCATGGAGCTTTACTGTAGTTTGATATTGAATGTTTGTGACACATGTACAGGATAGGTAGGAGCCGTAGAGCTCGGAACGCTAGTTTCGAAGGAGGCAATGGTGGGATACTACCCTTGTGTTATGACCATTCTAACCCGCGCCACTTATCGTGGCGGGAGACAGTGTCAGATGGACAGTTTGACTGGGGCGGTCGCCTCCTAAAGAGTAACGGAGGCGCCCAAAGGTTCCCTCAGAATGGTTGGAAATCATTCGTAGAGTGCAAAGGCAGAAGGGAGCTTGACTGCGAGAGCTACAACTCGAGCAGGGACGAAAGTCGGGCTTAGTGATCCGGTGGTTCCGCATGGAAGGGCCATCGCTCAACGGATAAAAGCTACCCTGGGGATAACAGGCTTATCTCCCCCAAGAGTTCACATCGACGGGGAGGTTTGGCACCTCGATGTCGGCTCGTCGCATCCTGGGGCTGTAGTCGGTCCCAAGGGTTGGGCTGTTCGCCCATTAAAGCGGCACGCGAGCTGGGTTCAGAACGTCGTGAGACAGTTCGGTCCCTATCCGTCGCGGGCGTTGGAAATTTGAGAGGAGCTGTCCTTAGTACGAGAGGACCGGGATGGACACACCTCTGGTGTACCAGTTGTTCTGCCAAGGGCATTGCTGGGTAGCTATGTGTGGAAGGGATAAACGCTGAAAGCATCTAAGCGTGAAGCCCCCCTCAAGATGAGATTTCCCATTTCTTTAAGAAAGTAAGACCCCTGAGAGATGATCAGGTAGATAGGCTAGAAGTGGAAGTGCAGTGATGTACGGAGCGGACTAGTACTAATCGGTCGAGGACTTAACCAAGATTTAAGCGGTGGACAATTATGTTGAAAGATAACTTCAAATCCAGTTTTGAGTGAATAATCACTCAGTTATAAAATAAGTGTGGTGTCGATGGCAAGAAGGACACACCTGTAACCATGTCGAACACAGAAGTTAAGCTTCTTAGCGCCGAGGGTAGTGAAGGGTTTCCCTTTGTGAGAGTAGGACGACGCCATGCTATGTATAACGTACAAAAAGGTAAGGAATTCTCCTTACCTTTTTATTTTTGTTTAAAAATAAAGCTTATAAACGAATCACTGTATAAATAGTGATTTTTTTTGTATAATAAAGGTCAGAGTTAGTCAATGAAGGTGGTGTTCAAATGAGTAATAGAAATATGTCGGATAGTATTGAAAAATATTTGAAAGAGATATTAGAGGTTCATGAGCAAATTGAAATAAGACGCTCTGAGATGGCTGACTTATTTGATTGTGTTCCTTCCCAAATTAATTATGTTATTAATACACGATTTACCTTACCTAAAGGTTATAAAGTTGAAAGTAAACGTGGCGGTGGAGGCTATATCAGAATTGTAAAAATTGATTTATTACAGCATAGTGACTATCTTTACCAAATAGGTGATAGAATAGATTCTAATCTTACAGAAGGCGAGGCTATTGCCATTTTAGATCAGTTGATGCAAGAAAATTTATTAACACAAAAAGAAAAAGAATTGATAAGTTCGATGTTGACAAGTAAATCATTATTATTAACAGAAAACAGTCATCAGTTGAGAGCAGAATTAATGTTTGATTTATTAAATCGATTAGCTTATGAGTAGGAGGAATAATAGATGAATCATGTATTTACGAAAAAGGCTTTGAACGTCTTAGGATTCGCCCAAGATGGAGCAAAATATTTTAAACAAGATCTAGTGGGAACAGAGCATTTATTGTTAGGATTAGTAAAGGAAAGTCAAGGAATTGCTGGCAAAGTGTTATTAGAACTTGGAGTTTCAGAAAAACACGTATTTGAAGAGGTTGAACAGATTGCTCAGTACGGTCCACGTAATAGAAGAAGCTTACTAAATGTGGAATTAGATTATTCACCAAGAGTAAAACAGATTTTAGCATTTGCTGGTGAAGAAGCGAAAAGATTGGGTGCTCCGAGTATTGGAACGGAACACATTTTAATTGTATTAACGAGAGATATAGATACTCTTGCTGCGAGAATTTTAATTAATTTAGATGTGGATTTAAATACTTTACGCAAAATGACCTTGAAAAAAGTAGGTGTTGATACCAAAGCTAAACCAGGTAAAGGAATGAGTAAAGGGAACCAACCTGTTGGCCCTACGCCCACACTTGATTCTTTAGCAAGAGACTTAACAGCTTCTGCAAAAGCAGGGAAATTAGACCCTTTAGTGGGACGTGAGAAAGAAGTTCAACGATTAATTCAAGTTTTAAGTAGACGGACAAAAAATAATCCTGTTTTAGTTGGTGAGCCTGGTGTTGGTAAGACAGCTATTGCTGAAGGACTGGCGCAAAAAATTGTAGAAGGCTCTGTTCCTAAGGATATGCTATCTAAACGATTAATGATGTTAGATATGGGTTCTGTTGTTGCTGGGACAAAATATCGTGGCGAGTTTGAAGATCGAATGAAGAAATTAGTTGATGAAATTTATCATGATGGTAATGTTATACTCTTTATTGATGAATTACATACCCTTATTGGAGCTGGTGGAGCGGAAGGTGCGATTGATGCTTCTAACATTTTAAAACCGGCTTTAGCTCGTGGTGAGTTACAAACCATTGGTGCAACGACGTTAGATGAGTATCAAAAATATATTGAGAAAGATTCAGCATTAGAGCGTAGGTTTGCCAAGATTCAGGTAGATGAACCCACTCCTGAGGAAACAGAAGCGATTCTACTAGGTTTAAAGGGTCGTTATGAAGAGCATCATTCTGTTGAAATTACTGACGAGGCTGTAAAAACAGCGGTTAATCTAGCTGTACGTTATATTACGGATCGACAGTTACCAGATAAAGCGATTGATTTAATTGATGAGTCTGCAGCTCGCGTGCGCCTAGAAAATGCGAACACTGTCTCACCTCTAGTCGTTCAAGGGAATAAAATTGAGAGCATTCGTAAAGAAAAAGAAGCAGCAATTATGGCTCAAGATTTTTCAGAAGCAGCGAAGTTGCGTAAGAAAGAGCAACGAGCCATGGAAAAATTTGATAAGCTCGTAGAAGAAGAAAAGCAAATGGTTGGTCATTATACAGTTAAAGTAACAGAAGAAGCCATTAATCAAGTTGTTGGACAATGGACGGGTATTCCTTTAGATCAGTTAGAGAAAAAAGAGAGTGATCGTTTACTTGAATTGGAAGCGATTCTTCATAAACGAGTAGTAGGGCAAGAAGAAGCAGTAGAAGCAGTCTCTAGAGCGATTAGACGTGCTCGTAGTGGCTTGAAAGATCCTAACCGTCCAATAGGCTCATTTATGTTCTTAGGACCTACAGGTGTTGGTAAGACAGAATTAGCTAAGACATTAGCAGAAGCTATGTTTGGCTCTGAGGATGCCTTGATTCGGGTAGATATGTCTGAATTCATGGAGAAACACAGTACAAGTCGATTGGTAGGTTCTCCTCCTGGCTATGTAGGCTATGATGAGGGCGGGCAATTAACCGAGAGAATCCGTCAAAAACCATATTCAGTCATCTTACTTGATGAGGTAGAAAAAGCACATCCAGATGTTTTCAATATTTTATTACAAGCTCTTGATGATGGTCATTTAACAGATGCGAAAGGTCGTCAGGTAGACTTTAAAAACACGATTATTATCATGACAAGCAATATCGGTGCAACGGCTATTAGGGATGAGAAAACAGTAGGGTTTAATGTACTAGACATGTCTGAAAATTATAAAGCGATGAAGTCGCGCGTTTTAGAAGAGTTGAAAAAATCGTTTAGACCTGAGTTTTTAAATAGGGTAGACGAGATGATTGTGTTCCATTCGTTAACGAAAGATGAGTTACATGATATTGTTAAAATCATGAGTGAATCCATTGTTAAGAGATTGAAAGAACAAAACATTCATTTCAAATTGACTCCTGGTGCGATTGATGTGATTAGTAAGGAAGGGTTTGATCCTGAATACGGAGCTAGACCTATCCGACGTGCTTTACAAAAAGAAGTAGAAGATCGTTTGAGTGAAGCATTGTTATCCGGTGACATTAAAGCTGGAGATCAGGTAACAATGGGAGCCTCTAAGGGTAAGATTTATTTGAAGAATACTTCACAAAAAGTGGTTCCAATATCATAATAAAACGAAGCGTTAGTTTAATAACTAACGCTTTTTTATTTGTGATAACATTGGCAAAGTAGGCGTCCTGTGGTAGGATAGTTTTGATTATGAATGGAAGGAAGTCACCCAAATGATAGAGATAACAGCAACAGCAGAATCAATTGAACAGGCCAAAGCATTACTGGAATTAGACATTGATTACTTATATGTAGGAGAGGCAACGTTTGGTCTACGCTTGCCTAAGCATTTTACTAGGGAAGAGCTGGAAGAATTAGTACAATTAACTCATGAAAAGGGGAAAAAGATTCGCGTGGCAGTGAATGCTATTATGCATCCTGAGACAATGACAAATATTCCTGATTACTTAACTTTTCTAACGAGCATAAAGGCAGATGAGATTGTTGTAGGAGACCCTGGTGTGATTCATGTATTAAGACGAGACAATTACGATCTGCCTTATATATATGATGCTGCCACAATGGTAACGAGCTCTCGACAAATTAATTTTTGGGGAAAAAGAGGCGCGATAGGTGCAGTGCTTGCAAGGGAGATTCCTTATCTGGAGTTAGTAGAACTTGCCCCTAACTTAGACATTTTTGGTGAGATACTGGTTTACGGAGCAACGTGTATTCATCAGTCAAAACGTCCTTTAGTAGAAAATTACTTCTCTTTTGTTAAGGGTGACGAAGAAACGGATAAAGCACGTAACTTATTTATTGCAGAGCCAAAGGAAGAAGAGACCCATTATTCAATTTATGAAGATCAGCATGGGACCCATATATTTGCTACCGATGATGTGAATTTAATGGATGAGTTAGATAAATTATATACTCTTGGCCTACATCACTGGAAATTAGATGGGATTTATACGCCTGGAGATAACTATGTTTCCATTGTGGCTTGTTTTATCGAAGCTAAAGAATTACTTGAAACAGGTAGATGGACAGAGGTAGAAGGCCAACGTTTATCAGAAAGTATTCGTCGTTTACATCCAAAAAATCGTTCGTTAGATACTGGATTTTTTCATTTAGATCCAGATGAAATTAAGTAAGGAGTTTAGTCATGAGACAACAATTAAAACGCCCTGAGGTATTAGCACCAGCAGGAACATTAGAAAAATTAAAAATCGCCATTCGTTATGGCGCAGATGCTGTTTATATTGGAGGAAATGCCTATGGATTACGTAGTCGTGCAGGCAATTTCTCTTATGAAGAGATGGCAGAAGGCGTGGCATTTGCCAAAGAATATGGAGCTAAAGTGTATGTTGCTGCTAATATGGTCACCCATGAGTTTGACGCGCAAGGAGCAGGCGACTTCTTTAGAGAATTACGAGACATTGGTATTAACGCAGTGATTGTTTCGGATCCGGCATTAATTGAAATCTGTATTACAGAAGCGCCAGGATTACCGGTTCATTTATCAACACAGTCTTCTGCTACTAATTATGAGACTTTAGAGTTTTGGAAAAATGAAGGATTAGAGCGTGTGGTGTTAGGCCGTGAAGTGTCTATGGCAGAGGTGGCAGCTATTAGAGCGAACACAGACATAGAAATTGAAGCCTTTATACACGGAGCTATGTGTATTTCGTACTCTGGTCGTTGCACGTTGTCTAATCACATGTCTCATAGAGACGCTAATCGTGGGGGCTGTTCTCAGTCGTGCCGTTGGAAATATGACCTTTACGATATGCCTTTTGGCGAGGAACGTCGTAGTTTAACCGATAGTGGCGAAGTCTCGGAACCCTTTTCAATGAGCGCTGTGGATATGTCCATGATTGAATCTATCCCAGATTTGGTTAAGAATGGTGTGGACAGTTTGAAAATAGAAGGACGTATGAAGTCCATTCATTATGTGTCTACAGTGTCTAATGTGTACAAAAAAGCAGTAGACAGTTACATGGAAGACCCAGAAAATTATGTGTGTCGTCAAGAGTGGATTGATGAGTTATGGAAAGTGGCTCAACGTGAATTATCAACAGGGTTCTATTATCATACACCGACAGATGAAGAACAGTTATTTGGTAAACGCCGTAAAATTCCTGTGTTCAAATTTATTGGTGAAGTATTGGCTTATGATGACACAACAAAAATAGCAACTATTCGTCAAAGAAATCATTTTAAACTTCAAGATGATATCGAATTCTATGGTCCGGGATTCACACACAGTCATCAAGTTATTACAGAGATGTGGAATGAAGACGGTGAGTCAATCGAGAAGGCGCCTAATGCTATGATGATTGTTAAAATGCCAGTGTCAACACCAGTTAAGCCAGGAGACATGATTCGCAAGAGAAAATAGAATAGAAGGAGTTCATACTAATATGGAACAATTTGATTATATTGTTATTGGTGGAGGCAGTGGTGGTATTGCCTCTGCTAACCGTGCGGGAATGCATGGAGCAAAAGTGTTATTAATAGAAGGCAATAATATTGGAGGAACGTGTGTCAATGTGGGATGTGTTCCTAAAAAAGTGATGTGGTCAGCGGCAGAGATGCGTTCGACTATGTTACATCAAGCAAAAGAATATGGCTTTAATTTAACTATGGAGGATGTTGATTTTGAAGGGTTAGTGGGCCGACGAGAAGCTTATATTGATCGATTACATGGCCTCTATATGAAAGGTTTGGCAAGCAATGGTGTAAGTTTTGTTAATGGTTATGCTAAATTTGTGGATAAGCAAGTCGTGGAAGTGAATAATATCCGTTATACAGCACCTAATATCTTGATTGCCACAGGTGGGAAAATTGTTCGCCCTGATATTCCAGGAGCTGACTACGGCATCGATTCTAATGGCTTTTTTGACTTAACAACGTTACCTAAATCAGTGGCGGTAGTAGGAGCTGGTTACATTGCAGTGGAAATTGCGGGTGTGTTAAATGGATTAGGATCAGAGACTCACTTGGTATTCCGTAAAGACCGTGTTCTTCGCGAATTTGATGAGATGTTGTCAGAGGCTTTATTGGAAAATTACAGCCAACAAGGCATGAATTTACATCCCTTATCTGTACCTAAAAAGGTGGAAAAAACAGAGGTTGGTTATCAACTAACTTTTGAAAATGAGAATACTTTAGAGGTTGAAGAAATTATTTGGGCTATTGGCCGCAAACCGCTCGTTGAAGATATTTGTTTAGAGGCAACCGATGTGTCACTCGATGAACAGGGTGCGATTAAGGTAGATGAGTATCAAAATACGACACAGGCAGGCATTTATGCAGTGGGAGACGTGATTGATAAAATCAATTTAACTCCGGTTGCCATTGCTGCTGGACGTAGACTTTCAGAACGATTATTTAATGGTAAAACAGACTTAAAGCTTGATTATAAATTAGTCCCAACGGTTGTGTTCTCACATCCAACCATTGGTACGATTGGTGTCAGTGAAGAAGAAGCAAGGTCACACTATGGCGATGAGACTGTTAAAGTATATCGTTCTAAATTTACTCCAATGCAATACGCCATTACGGATCACAAAGAGATGTGCTCGATGAAATTGGTGTGTGTTGGCAAGGAAGAAAAGATTGTTGGACTTCACGGAATTGGTTTAGGAATGGACGAGATGTTACAGGGATTTGCTGTAGCGATTAAAATGGGTGCAACGAAGGCTGATTTTGATGAAACCGTCGCCATTCATCCAACAGCATCTGAAGAATTCGTTACCATGCGTTAAGCCTTAATTTATAAAGGTTTTAAAGTAATAATCGTTAAAAATAATTTTGAATATCCTAGGTTAATAGGGTATAATGGTATTTGTTTAAAAATTGATTAAGAACAAGGAGGACATGACATGGATTTGTTAACGTTAGCAAGATTTCAGTTCGGTATGACGACAGTATTTCACTTTTTCTTCGTGCCTATGACAATTGGTTTATCTTTTGCAGTGGCTATTATGGAAACAATGTATGTTGTTAAGAAGGACGAAATTTACAAAGACATGGCAAAATTCTGGGGAAACATTTTTCTACTAGGTTTTGCAGTAGGGGTTGTAACAGGGATTATTCAAGAGTTTCAGTTTGGAATGAACTGGTCTGAGTATTCTCGTTTCATGGGGGATATTTTCGGCGCTCCTTTAGCAGTAGAGGCATTATTAGCATTCTTCTTAGAATCAACATTTATTGGATTATGGATGTTTGGATGGGATAAATTTAATAAGAAACTGCATGCAGTATTTATTTGGTTAGTGGC
Organism: Vagococcus sp. 211; assembly: GCF_056322705.1. Classification (NCBI taxonomy): domain Bacteria; kingdom Bacillati; phylum Bacillota; class Bacilli; order Lactobacillales; family Enterococcaceae; genus Vagococcus; species Vagococcus sp. 211. Next base: position 2,118,758 of record NZ_CM150475.1, on the reverse strand, counting down.
AATTGGCTCGACACTATCAGCATTATGGATTTTAGCAGCTAATGCATTTATGCAAAATCCAGTAGCCTATAAAATTAATGGGGTAACTAACAGAGCTGAATTAGAAAGCTTTGGAGGACTACTTAAAAACCATCAATTATGGTATGAATTCCCTCACGTTATTATGGGTGCTTTTGTAACAGGAGCATTTGTTATCGCAGGGGCATCAGCTTGGAAAATTTTACGTAATGAAGATGTACCATTCTTTAAAAAATCAATGAAATTTGCTTTGATCATTGGTTTAATTAGTTCAATTGGAACGATTGGTGCTGGACACCAACAAATGATCGCTGTAGCAGAAGATCATCCAATGAAGTTTGCAGCAATGGAAGGTATTTATGATGATACTGAGTCACCTGCACCTTGGAATTTAATTGCTGGAGTGGATACTAAAAATAAAAAAACTGACTGGGAAATTTCAGTACCGTTTCTTTTAACTGCCTTAGGTGGAAAAGATCAGTATCAAGGGATGGACTCAGTGAATGCTGATTTACATAAGCAGCATGATGAACAGTTTGGTAAAGATATGGACTATTATGTACCAGTAAAAACATTGTTCTGGGGCTTCCGATTTATGGCAGGTTTTGGAACGTTAATGGCTTTAATGGCAGCAGCTGGTTTATTCTTACTTAAAGATGACAAGTTATTAAAAATGAGATGGGCATTAAGTATTTTTGTTGCTGGGATTGCATTCCCATTCATCTCAAACACAACAGGGTGGTTAATTACTGAATTAGGTCGTGCACCATGGACTGTTTATGGACTATTCACGATTGCAGACAGTGTGTCACCAAGTGTGTCTAAGACCGATTTATTAATTAGTAATATTGTTTACTTTGCGCTATTCTTGCTTTTAGGATATGTAATGTTTGTTTTCGCGAAACGTGCTGTGAAAAAAGGACCTTACTATGTGGATGCATCAGAAGCTCGTAAAGAGGGAATCGACCCATTCGCGAAGGAGGTGTTCTAATTGAGTACTTTAGAATTAGTGTGGTTTGCTTTGATTGGAATACTATTCACTGGCTTCTTCTTCTTAGAAGGATTTGACTTTGGTGTAGGTATTGCAGTTAAAACACTCGCTCGTAACAAACGTGAAAGAGATCAAATTATTCATACCATTGGACCTGTATGGGAAACGAACCAAGTGTGGTTAATTACAGCAGGTGGAGCGATGTTCGCATCATTCCCAGAATGGTACGCGTCACTATTTAGTGGTTTCTACTTATTTTTACTCTTTGTTTTAGTGGGATTAATTATTCGTGGGGTATCATTTAAATTCAGAAGTAGTTCTGAGAACGCAAAAGAACGTAATGTATGGGAAATGACATTGTTTGTCGGAAGTATTTTAGCACCCTTCTTCCTAGGGATGATGTTCGTTGACTTAGTACGTGGTATGCCATTAGATGCTACTAAAAACGTAATGGATGCAAGCTTTGGTGATTATATTAACTTATTCGCTATTGTTGGCGGTGTTGCAGTAACCTTACTTAGTTACTTACATGGTTTAAACTACTTACGTCTTAAAACAGACGGTAAAATTAGAGAGCGTGCGTTAGCACAATCTAAAAAACTATACCCTGTTTTATTTGTTGGGTTAGTAGCATTTGCTATTTTAGCTTTCTTACAAACGGACTTCTTTGAAGCACGTTTTGTCTCATCACTTATCTTATTAGTATTGATTGTTGTGTTTGCTGTTATGGGAGCCTATGGATCATACAAAGATAAGGAAGGTTTTTCATTTATTTCTACAGGACTAGTCTTTGCAGGAATTGTAGCCTTCTTATTTAACGGGTTATTCCCACGTGTGATGGTGGCTAAAGATGCACAGTATCATTTGTTAATTGAAAATGCTTCAAGCACACCTTATACATTGAAAGTAATGACAATCGTTGTGATTATCTTACTACCAATCGTATTAGCTTATACATCTTGGAGTTATGCTAAGTTTTCAAAACGTGTCAAAATAGACAGATAAGGAGACGTACCTAATTTGATTGATAAGAATTTATTTCGTATTGATAAAATTAGGCCAGTCTTAATAGGGCTTGCAGGACTTGGTGTCCTGCAAGCTTTATTGATTATTGGGCAGGCTTATTTTTTATCTAAAGGATTAAGTGCATTATGGAACGGTGAGACAGTTAAGTCTCAACTACCGACGATGGCTCTTTTTTTTATATGCTTTTTCTTAAGACAAGTGTTGTTATTTATTAGAGACAAGGGATTGGATTCTTATGCTTACGAGCAGTCTCAAATTGTACGTAAAGAATTACTAGATAAAGTGTTCCGTCTAGGTCCTAACTTTGTTCAAAAAGAAGGAACGGGGAACATGGTCACTATGGCGATTGAAGGTGTTGGCCAGATTGAGAATTATTTAACCTTAATTTTACCGAAACTAACTAACATGATGGTAATTCCTTGGGTTATCCTAGTATTTGTCTTAACGCAAGATATCCGTTCAGGCGTGATATTATTTCTTGTTTTCCCTATTATCATTTTATTTATGATTATTTTAGGATACGCGGCTAGAGCTAAGGCTGACCGTCAGTATGAAGGGTATCAATTACTTAGTAATCATTTTTTAGACTCATTAAGAGGTCTAGAAACGCTTAACTTTTTAGGATTAAGTAAAAAATATGAAAAAAACGTCTATGACATTAGCGAGGATTACCGAAAGGCTACAATGAGCACGCTTAAAGTTGCTATTCTATCAACCTTTGCTTTGGATTTTTTCACGACATTGTCAGTAGCGATTGTAGCAGTCTTTTTAGGATTCAAACTTATGAATGGTCAAATGGACCTTTGGCCAGCATTGACGGTGTTAGTATTAGCTCCAGATTTCTTTTTACCGTTACGAGACTTTTCGAATGATTACCATGCCACTTTAGACGGTGGGAATACGCTGAAATCCATCTTTACGATATTAGACCAACCAGAGATGGTCTCTGTTGACGCGTTACCTTTAAGTAAACATTGGAGCGAAGAGGATACCTTGGTATTGAAAAATACATCATTAAAATACGATGCCGCAGCAGAAACCAATACATTAGAAGCCCTTAACGTTAGCTTATCTGGCTATCAAAAAGTTGGGATTGTAGGTTTTTCGGGTTCTGGTAAGTCTACTTTGATTAAATTGTTAGGTGGTTTCTTAGAGGCCACTGAGAAAAGTATCCTGGTTAACGGGGAAGAGATGTCGAATCTTCGTGTCAAAAATTGGCAAGATCAATTGTTTTATGTGCCACAAGATCCGTACATATTCCATGCAACACTAAGAGATAACGTGGCTTTCTATCAACCAGAGGCAACAGAGGCTGAGGTATTACTCGCAGTGGAACGTGCTGGGCTTACAGAGGTATTAAAAGAATTACCAGATGGTTTGGACACAGTCATTGGTGAAGCTGGTTACAGGCTAAGTGGGGGACAATTTCAACGTGTCGCTATTGCTCGTGCTTTTTTAGACGATCAACGCCGTGTGCTATTATTTGATGAGCCGACTGCCCATTTGGATGTGGAAACAGAAGCAGAACTAAAAGCAACGATGTTACCATTATTTAAAGACCGGTTAGTCTTTTTTGCCACGCATCGTTTGCATTGGATGAAAGAGATGGATTATATTGTTGTGATGGAACATGGTAAAATTGTAGAACAAGGGACCTATGCTGAATTGCGTAAGCAAAATGGGGCATATAGTCGCTTTGTTGATGAGTTGAAAGGAGAGTAATATGAAGAAAAATTATTTATTACTTTCAAAAGAGGATCACTGGGTGCGTCCTTACTTTAAGAAATACAAAGGGTTACTAGCTCTTGTTTTATTTTTAGGCTTATTAACTTTTTTTGCAGCGTCAGCATTGATGTTTACGTCAGGTTATTTGATTAGTAAATCTGCAACTAAACCTGAGAATATATTGATGGTCTACGTTCCGATTGTCTTGACTCGTGGGTTTGGTATCGCAAGACCAACGTTACGCTATATTGAGCGGCTAGGGAGTCATAATTGGGTATTAAAGATGACATCAGACATTCGTTTGAAATTATACCAATCCCTTGAAACACGAGCGGCACAGTCAAAATCAGAGCATCAAACAGGAAAGCTGTTAGGGCTACTTGCTGAAGACATTGATCACATTCAGAATTTATATTTAAGAACGATTTTCCCAGCGTTTATTTCAACACTCTTGTATATTGTCATTATTATTGCTCTAGGCTTCTTTTCTGTCCCTTTTGCTTTACTGATGATGCTGTTTATGGGTGTGTTACTTATTCTATTGCCACTGATGTCAGTAGCGATTAATCAAGGGCGTATTTACCGTCGTAAAGAGCAACAACACGTTCTTTATAATGAGTTAACAGATGCTGTCCTTGGGGTTGCTGATTGGCAATATAGTGGCCGCTATCAAGAATTTTTAGCTCACTACAATGAGAGTGAAGAAAAAGTTAGGTACGAAGATGCTAAGATGAACCGTTATACTCGAGGTGAGGGTTTAATCAAACAATTAGTGTTTGGTGTAATTGTTTTAGCGTTGTTTGTATGGGCGGGTAACTATTTTGGAGCAACAGGTGAGCAGAGTCAGTTAAACTGGATTGCCGCTTTTGTCTTGGCCTTTTTCCCATTGATTGACGCTTTTGCTCCTGTGAGTGATTCTGTACGAGAATTTCCGTTGTATGAAGACACGGTTCAACGTTTATCAGATTTACCAAATCCAGAGATGATTAGAGACGAAGCGCCACAACCAAAAAGAATCGTGCCAGAACGGATAGAGATTGTGTTTCAGGATATTAACTTTAAATACAAAGAAACAAGTAGAAGCATATTAACAGACTTTTCTTTAACGATTCCAAGTGGACAAATCATTGCTATTCTAGGGAAAAGTGGTACTGGTAAAACAACTCTCTCTAATTTACTTAGAGGTGATTTGGCTCCTGATTCAGGTCGTGTTTTATTAAATGGGGAAGATGTAAGCACCATGAAGCATCAACAGTCAGATGTTTTTAGTGTGTTAAATCAACATCCTCATTTGTTTAATACATCCATTAAGAATAACATTCGTTTAGGTAACTTAGAGGCAACAGACGAAGACATTTTACAAGCTGTGGACAAAGCAGGTCTTTCTGACATGGTTGCTAGATTACCTGAAGGATTAGAAACCTTAGTTGAAGAAAGTGGGAAACGTTTCTCTGGCGGGGAACAACAACGATTGGCCCTGGCTAGGATATTGTTACAGGATACACCCATTGTTATTATTGATGAACCAACAATAGGATTGGACCCAATGACCGAAAAACAATTATTAACCACAATGTTTGATACTTTGAGAGGTAAAACAGTAGTGTGGATTACCCACCATTTAGTGGGAACAAAGCATGCTAATCGCGTTGTTTTTCTAGAAAATGGCGGGGTAAAAATGGATGATAAACCGCAAATTTTATTAGATAATAATTCATATTTCAAAGAATTGTATGATTTAGATACGTATGAATCTTAGTTATTAGAGAACGGATGAAACAGTACCATGTTTTGTCCGTTTTATTTTACAATAAGAGGGAAAACAACTTTACTTAAAGTAGTTAAAAGGGTACTATTAAAGTAATTAAGTAAATTAAATGGTGAATATGTTGAGTAATAATAATACTTCACGGAGAGGGGGACACGTGTTGTCTGATGAATTAAATGTAGATGTTCAAATATACCAAGATGAATTGAAAAAGCCTACTTCTTCTAGCCTGATGTTAATTCCTTTATCGGAAGAATCAACAACAAGGAATCAATTGTTATTGAGATGGTCCAATGTGGGAAAAGAATTAAGTCAGTCTGATATTGAATCCTTATCTAAGAGATTCTTTATTAGTTGGGAAGAGCAATTTCCTCTATACCAAGTAGAGCGAGCGTTTGTCGATAGGCATCCCCGTCGTCCTATTGAGTTTTATATAACATTTCAAGCCAGTAATATTTATTCAAATACCCAAATTCGTAATATCAAAAAAAAAGCACCGAATCTATTACGAAAAGAATTACAGACGGTGTATCAGGAGGCCAATGTGAGAGTATCAGCAGGTCAGGAGACCACAGAATCAAGTCAATTAAATCAACGCATGTCACTATTGCAACAACAATTATCTGATTCAGAACAATCACAGCGTCGGATTGAATCAGAATGGCAAGATAAATTATTACAATTACAACGTGAGAATAACGATTTACAGTTGCGTTTACAACAAAGTAAATCGGAAGAATTAGCTAAAAAAGATCAAATTGGACGGTTGACTCTGGAATTAGAAAAGCAACAACGCCAATTAGACCAAAAAGAGACACATTATTCAGAAACAACGACTGGTATTGAAGTTAAGTACAGAGGTTTACAAGAAGAGCTCGAGGATTTGACGTACCAATACCGTCAAACGACCCAAGAGTTATTTGAAAAACAACGTGAGATACAAAATTTACAATATGAAGTCACAAATCATGATCAATTGGTCCAAAGCTTACAGCTTGATTTTGATCGATTGAAAGAAGCGAACAATCAGCAAATTCAACAATTAATGTCTGAAAATGAAACATTGAAACAGGACATTATTACTTATCAGACGCAAGACTTAGAAACAAGACGTGCCACACAAGGCATTCAATCTGAAATGTTAGGATTGAAAAATGACGTTGCGCGGTTATCTTTAGAAAAAGAAACAATCAAAGACGAGTATCTGTTACAGAATCAACGGATTGAAACTGAAAATAAAGAGTTACATACGATATTAAGTGAGAACCAAGCGTTTGAAGAACAAATGCAATCAGAATTGTTACTAACAACCCAAGAATTAAATGCTCAAGTTGAAAAAGCCAGACAATTGGAATTAGAGATGTCTAGAATTCAACAAGAATGGGAAACACGTCAAAGAACGGTTCAGTTAGAGAACGATAATTTATCTGTCAGTCTTGAAAATGCTCGTCAATTAGAAAGAGAAAGACAAGCGGAATTAATCAACTTAAATGAGCACATTGTCTCACAAGAACAAGCCTTACAAATGGCACGTTTAGAGAAAGATCGTTTAACAACAAAATGGAAAACAAGAATTGCTGAGATCGAACGTGAAAAAGAAGAACTACTGAAGCAAACACAACTGGAAAAAGAGCAATTTGTGCGTTCTAAAGAGTTAGAAATTCAACGATTAACAGAAAGATTACAGCAACAACAAGGCTTAGTGGAACAATTAATGAAGAATCAACAAGAGTCTCAGTCAAGTTGGCAAGGGAATTACAAGCAGCTTGAAGAAAACTACCAAAAAATCAAAGAACAGTCGACACAATTCGAACAAGAAGTGATTCGCTTAAGACAAGAGAATCGTCTCTTGGAAGGTAAGAAGGAGATATCTTCGTCAATGTTTTATGAAGAAGAACCAGTAATGCCAGTGTCATCTATCGAAGTTCCAGTCATAGAAACACTAACATCAGATATTGTTGTGCCTGAAATAACAGAGAGTGTCACAGAAACACCCGTTATAACTCCTGTTACTCCGGAAATTAGCGATATGTATACAGATGATAAGGATTATGACTACGAAGACGATGATTATGACTATGAAGATGAGTACGATTATGATTACGAAGACGATAGCTTCTTAGGATATCATAAGGAAAGCATCGAAGAAGATATTGAGGAGTACTTTGATGATATTGATGATGATTCTATCACAAAAGTATCTAAACAAGACTACCAAGAACTAGAAGAACATTTGGACAGTTTAAAGAAAAGATTTAAAGAAACGCCAAATGAAGAGGCCTTTAAGTTAGTTGCACATGCTAAAATGAAGAAATTTAAAAAATTCGAGAGTAAATTTGAGAACGATGTTAAAAAACCAAGGTTATTCTCTCGTAAGTATAAGATGGAAGAAGGCTTATTAAATCAAGCGAAAGGGTATGCATTAATAAGCTACCATTTAGGCTATTTACTAGGTGATTTAGACAACGATGACGACTATGATTACGACGATTATGAAGATGATTACGACTATGATTATGACTACGATTATTAAAGAATCACTTAATTGATTGCAACACATCAAAAAAATAACCTAAAGGGGAAACTCTTTAGGTTATTTTTTATAGAGATACTAATAGCGAAATAAGTTTATTATCGTTTTACTTTACAAGAAGCTATCATATCTAGTAAAGTTGATATTCAAGGTTAATATTAAGAATAGGGGAGAAGAAATGGAATTATTATTTACAATTATTTTGATTTTAGTGAGTACCAAAGTTGCTGGGCATTTATCCGTTAAAATCGGACAACCGGCTGTATTAGGGAAGTTATTGATAGGAATTGTGTTAGGGCCGGCTGTATTATCTTTGGTGTCTAACACGCCAATATTTCATGAGTTTTCAGAATTAGGTGTTCTATTATTAATGTTTCTAGCAGGGTTAGAAACAGATGCGGATCAGTTAAAAGCTAACTGGAAGCCATCTGTTGCTGTAGCGGTACTAGGGATTATTGTCCCATTCGCCTCAGCTTATGCATTAGGAACCGCTTTTGGTTTTCCATCTCATCACTCTATCTTCTTAGGAGTGCTATTTTCAGCAACTTCTGTAAGTATTACGGTTCAAGTACTAAAAGAAATGGATGTTATGCAAACGAGAGAATCTACAACCATTTTAGGTGCCGCTGTTGTGGATGATATTTTAGTTGTGACGTTGTTAGCGTTTGTTATGTCATTTATGGGAGAAGGCTCATCAGATGTATCAGTACCTGTTTTATTACTGAAGAAAGCTATTTTCTTTGTTGGTGCCTTTGTTGTAGGGATTTATGTGGTTCCATTGTTCTTAAAACTATTTTCTAAGTTTAAAGTAACAGCACCTGTAACAGCTGGAGCATTGATTGTTTGTTTTGGCTTCGCCTATTTTGGTGAAATGTTAGGTATGGCTGGTATTATTGGAACATTCTTAGCAGGATTATTTATTTCTCAAACAGATTTCAAAGAGGAAATTGAGCATACGGTAGATCCGATTGCGAATGCTCTGTTTGTTCCTTTCTTCTATGTGAGTGTGGGGTTAAGTATTACCTTTGATGGTGTCTTAGACCAAATCTGGTTCTTGGTTATTTGTACCATTGTGGCTGTATTCTCTAAATTAATTGGTGGGTACGCTGGGGCACGAGTAACCGGCTTTAATAAGTTGTCATCATTAAGTATTGGTTCAGGTATGGTATCACGTGGAGAAGTGGCTTTAATTCTAGGAACAACAGGATTGAGCTCAGGCCTCTTATCTGAAGATTACTATACAAGTGTGATTATTTCTGTTATTTTAACAACATTAATCGCGCCACCAATGTTGAAACACTTCTTTACAAAAATTAAGAACAAAGAGGCTAAATAAGTGTATTTTTGCACCTTATTTGGCACCAAAAAAGACGACTCATAAGAGTCGTCTTTTTGTTATTTTTGAGTTGAAACAACCAAGGTGAATTCTTCACCTAAAGCTTCAATGCGTTCTTGCCAGTCTGACATAGTTAAGTCATTTTCTGTAATGTATCTGTTGCGTTCGTGAACACGACAGTTATGACAACAGCCACGAACATATTTTGCTTCATTTTCTTCAGAACAAAGAATTTGGCGATTACATTCTGGGTTACCACAGTTCACATAACGCTCGCTAGGTGTGCCATCAAACCAATCTTTACCAACGATAACTGGATTGACGTGATTAATAGGGACGCTAATGCGTTCATCAAAGACATACATTGCACCGTCCCATAATTCACCTTGAACCTCAGGATCGCGGCCGTATGTAGCGATACCACCGTGAAGTTGTCCAACGTCATGGAATCCTTCTTTGACTAACCAGCCAGAGAATTTTTCACAACGAATACCACCTGTACAGTACGTTACGACACGTTTATCCATGAATTGTTCTTTGTTATCGCGAATCCATTGAGGTAATTCTCTAAAGTTACGAATGTCTGGACGAACGGCCCCTCTGAAATGACCCAAATCGTACTCATAATCGTTACGAGCGTCAATGACAATCGTTCCTTCATCTAAGATGGCTTCTTTGAATTCTGTTGGTGATAAATAATTCCCTGTTAGTTCTAATGGGTTAATATCATCTTCTAATTTTAGAGACACAAGCTCTGGACGTGGACGGACAAACATTTTCTTGAAAGCTTGTTCCTCAGCAGGATCGAGTTTAAAGAAAGTGTCTTTAAAACGCTCGTCTGCGTGCATATAAGCCATGTATTTTTCTGTATCTTCTGTTAAGCCAGATAGGGTACCATTAATCCCTTCTTTAGCAACTAAGACACGACCCTTTAGGTTCATTGATTTACATAAAGCTAAGTGCTCTTTAGCGAATGCTTCCGGGTCTTCTAATGGAACATATAAATAATATAATAAAACTTGATATTTTGACACAACAATTCCTCCTATAGTTTGTACGTTCATATTATAAGTGACATCTTGTGTAAATAGCAACATACGTGCTTCCTTCACAAAAAAACAAGAGGGATAGATGGATAAAATAGTTGACGGAAATAGGAATTAAGGATATGTTACTAAGAGTACGAATAGAGAATAGTCAGTGAAGGAGCCACGATATTTTATGATGTGGAAAGAATTAAAAAAACAATGGCGTTTTATGGATGGGGTTGTGATTGTTTCACTTATCATTTTATCCTTTGTCCCTCTTGTTATTTTCTCAAACGCTCAAAAAAGTATAGATCCAGAAAGTGGAATGGTGGCGATTGTGTCTATCGACGGAAAAGAAGTAGACCGATTTATTTTGAATGAGAACACGAAACATTTTGAGAAAACCTATTATCCAGGGAAAGATAAATATAATATTATAGAGATGGAAGGATCACGCATTAGGGTGAAAGAAGACAATAGCCCAGATCAAATCGCTGTAAGAACTGGTTGGATTAGTAAACCAGGGCAGATGAGTATCTGCTTGCCTCATAAATTGATGATTGAAATTAAGTCCCAAGAACCGAGTGATGAGGATGATTTAATTATTAGCTACTAATAGGAGGGATTGATATGGTGCAACAATTGATGACAGAACATGAAGTGAACCAGATGCATGAGTTGGCTTGTTATGCTTTTAATAGTACACACTCAGCTACGCAAAAAGAAGCTTACAAAAAGTTACATGAGCATAGTGATAATTATGGGATAGTAACAGAAGATGGTCTGCAGAGTCAAATTGTCTCGTATCCTTTTACGGTTATGATAAATGGGGTCCCGATGTTAATGGCAGGTATTGGAGATGTTTCAACGTATCCAGAAGCTAGGGGACAAGGAAGCGTTAGGAAGCTGCTGATGCATATTTTTAAAGAACTTCATGAAAAGAAAGTTCCATTATCTTATTTGGCCCCTTTTTCGCAACCCTTCTATCGTCAGTTTGGTTATGAACGGGTATTTGATGGTCTTGAAATTACGATACCTAAGAAGGTAATGACTGGCTTTCCAGTGGAAAAAAGAGGGAAAGTGATACGAACAAGCCTAGATAAAGAGGGGATAAGAGAAGTCATAGACAAGCTGTACAGTGACACTCAAGGGAAAGAACATGGTAGTTTAGTTAGAGAAGATTGGTGGACAGTGTACAAACATGCGTCTCGTCAAAATCATCGATTAGGGCTAGTTTTAGATGATGACAACATTCCAAGAGGCTACATCGTCTATGAAATGACAGACACGGTCTATCATATTAAAGAGTTCGTGTATACTAATTATTTTGGTCTGACGAAATTGTTAACGTTTATTGGTTCCCATGGAAGTAGTTTCGAAACGTTTAAATCTACTAATATTTTGGATACATCATGGTTAAACGTATTACCAGATACGTCTGAAATAGAGATAAAGTCATATAGCTATATGATGGCAAGAATTATTGATATAGTCACATTAATTGAGCAATATCCTTTTTTCTCACAAGCAGAATCAAAAGAGATGAGTCTGTCGATTAAAGATGAGCAATGTCCTTGGAATAATGGGATGTTCCACGTCGTTATTGAACAGGGTCGTGGCAAGTGCGTGCCGAATTCTAAGGTGTCTAAGACGCATTATGAGGGGTCTATCCAAGTCTGGACACAAATCTTCATGCATCATGCCACAATAAAAGAAACCGTGTTTAATGGTAGTTTAAGTATGGATGGTGATGACGAATTATCCGCACTGCTGGGTAGTGAGCTTCCACACTTATATGATTACTTTTAAGGTTATTAAAAAACATTAAAAATCCTCATCTTTTTTATGGATATGGATGGACAAATGTCTGTTAAATTGTTAACTTGGTAGTATTGAAAAAAAGAATACAAGATGGGAGGGGACATTTTAATGAAAGAGAATAAAACAACCTTTAGAACGCTATTTTATGTTTTATATTTGTTAGCATTACTTTCTTACTTTTTATTAGAGCATGCTTTGTTACAAGGGGTAATACTATTAGCTATTGGTGGTTTATCTATTTATTTTTCTCAAAATTCATTTTACGAAAAATTCCTTTCAGACGAAAGAACGACACGAGAACTAACAATTATGAAATACTCACAATACGCTGATCGTATCATTGGTATCTTAATTATTATTTTTGGTTGTTACTTACTGTTCGGCCATTTTTCATAACGTAAAAAGCCGTGAAGTCTTAAGATTTCACGGCTTTTTTGTATAAAAAAACCATCTGTCAAAAGACAAATGGTTAAAAAGGAGTTGTTTTATTTACCTTGGAGGAGTAAATAAAATGAAAAAGTTTGTTAGGGTTGTTTGTTTGGTATAACTACATAATAGAGGTATTATGTGGCTATAAATAGATGAAAAATAGGCGGTTTTATGACTTATTTTATAAGAAAATATTAAGAGAAGAGCGGTGGTAAGAGATGGTCATACTAGAATGGTTAGGCTACGGGTTGATTTTTATAGGTATATTCTTTGGAATTATTGGTCAGAAGTGGGTAAAAGTACGTTTGTTTATTTTTAAAGATCACAGCATGTTTAAACAATATGCATTAGGGCTAATATTAACGCTTACTGGTATTGGTTGTCTATACTTAGCTGGAATAATCTATTAGTGGAGAGGACAGACAGGCTGTCTCTAAAAATTCTAGATGCTAGTTAAAGGAGCTATACATCATTGATGGTTAGTAGTATAACTGAATAAAGGGGGAGATAATTATGGAATTTGGTACCCAAATAAAAAAAATCCGAACAGACAGAGAATTAACGCAAGAGGAATTGGGGCAATTGCTGAATGTGTCAAGGCAATCAATTTCTAGTTGGGAAAATCAGCGAAATTATCCTGACTTAGAAATGATTGTGTTTATTGCACAGACTTTTGACCTCTCCCTGGATCAGTTAATACTAGGAGATGATCAAATGGCGACAAAATTAGTAAAAGATGGAAAAACAGCAAGATCAGCTAAATTAACCTTAATCAACATGATACTACTTGTTATAAGTGGTCTATGTTTTCTAGGCGGTGGCCTAGGGGGCAGTTATGTGGATGCACAGGGTTACTTAATAGAACCGTACTTTTTCCTTATACCTTTGGGTTATGTTTTTTTATTTTTAGGTGGCTTTTTATTGGTTATAAGAGGGCTCAGAAAAAGTATCTTTTGGTTTAAAAATAGGAGATAAAGAGGTGTGAGCACAGTGGTTATTATGAAACCACTGTGTTTTTTGGTGCTTAATTTGGTACGAAAAACCTTATTTAAAAGCATGTGTAGAATATTATCTCGCTTTTTGAGTGGGAGGTCATATATAGTCATGGAGAAAGGAGAAGCAGATGAATATAGGTGAAAAAATAAAAAAAATGAGGCAAGAAAAAGGGGTCACTCAAGAAGAATTAGCAAAAGCATGTGTTATCTCAAGATCGACGATTTCAAGTTGGGAAACAGGTAGAAGTCATCCTGATCTAGAGATGATAGTGTTTATTTGTGACTATTTCGATGTGACCTTAGATTACTTGTTACGAGAGGACCAAGAACTAGTGAAAGAGATAAATTATAATTTTAAAGAGAAGAAAAAAGCAAAAAAAGTTATTATGCTACTAAGTGTAAGTGTCTTAGTCTTATTACTGATAGGAATAGTTAGCTGGCAGAATAGAATCGTGACCTTATCTCCAAAAGATATCCATATTCAAAAAATTGAGAAAAAGGTCGTTCCTAAAAGAAGCATTGATGGGCATGAGATTCAGGAAGATTATGAGTATGATATTCATGCTACACTGACACGTTGGTTTGTCACCTGGGATGTGGTGACAGAATCGGGGAATACTTATGGCGACAAGGACAATGTTTATGTTAGTTTCCAAGGCAGAACGTCCTTGAATATTCTAAAAAATAGAAAAAATAATCAAAAAGATATGGTACTTCGTATTCCAAGTTTTAGTGCTCAAGCTGAAGTGAATGGAAACTCACATTCTTATAATAAAGATAAGACGATATACATTATTGGAGAGGATGAAGCAGACCGGATGGAATTAGTGAGTCAAGAAGAGAATCACTAAAAAAGACCCTAGTTTTCCGACTAGGGTCTAAAAAGGAGTTGTTTTATCTACTTTGGAGGAGTAAATAAAATGAAAAAGTTTGTTTGGGTTGTTTTGTTGGTATGTCTATATAATAGTCTGGAAATGTGATGATTCTATGTCTAGTTTTTTGTCATTTTGTGACGATTTATATAAGAGAAAGATTTAGGAGACTCAAATTGTACTCTAAAATGTTTAAAAATAGGTGTAGGAAACAAAAGTTAATATGAGTTAGTATTATTCATAAACGGTTTTTTATTTATCATACGTAATTTATTTAAATTAAAATACATTTTTTGTCATTCTGTATTTAAAAATATATTTTAGTACACATTTTTTGTGTGATAATATTACTCTTTATATGTATATTTATGATAAAAGGATATTATTCTTATTAAATTTATTATTTAAGTACATTTTTCGTCTTGATGTTCTATATGATTAAATGTACAATTAAGAGTAATATAATTTAAAAATACAGTATAGATTTTATATTTATAAAAAGGAGTAGAGAATACAATGAACAGTAAGGGGCAAGAGGTTAATGTTGTTAATGTTATTTTGATGTTAGCTACTGTAGTATTTTTATTTATCGGATCTCCTTATACATCGGATGCAACTACTGAACCGTTAGATAATTTAGATAAGATAGTGACAAACATTCATTCTGTAAGAATACCTATCAGTTCAAGCACAGATCGAGATTTGATTAATCATGAGATAACCGATTTAGTGACACAGCAGTTGCTGGAAAACGACATGAAAGATTACCATTTAGAAGGGGTCGAGATTCCGAATGACTTACCTGATTCGGGTTTAGGGAAAGTTGACTTAGTATTTTATCAAGGAATTGTAGAAATACCAATAGTAAAAACACTTACTATTGATATTGTTAACCTAAGTTATAAAGAGGTAGAACGTCAATTTGAGTTATCAGAAATACAAGAAAATCCTAGTTTGATAGTAGAAAAAGTCAATGTGTCAGATTATTCTAAAGAATCATACGTTTTTAGGTGGGTTGATAAACAAGGAAAAGATATTAGGCAAGAAGAGTTAATGACTGCGTTTGCTAATCAAGATGATTGGTATTTATTGACTGAAAAAATAGAAGACGAAGCTAATTTTTTTGTAGAGGCAGTGACTCATGAACAATTAGCGTCATATTTATCAGAAAAAGAAAAGTTAGATATGGTTGAAAAATCAGATTTTCAAGCATCTGTGATGGCAAATACAACAATCAAAGCAGAGTATCAACTACCTATTATTCTTAGAAATGATTTACAAAATACAAAAAATAAGGCGGAGGTTGAGGCGTTAGTCAACAAGACATTACAACCAAAATTTAACAAGGTTGAATCAAAAAAAAAGACATATGATAACTATACAATGGAAGATGTGTCTGAAGTCCTAAATAAGGACACATTATCTGGTACAGTGGTTCCTGTGACTTATACAGTGGATGTGGAGGGAGAAACAGTAGAAATGCCTCCTGTCGATGTGACAGTTTTGCCTGAAGGAGTGATTGAGGACTTGGATGACTGGGAAGATATTCCAGTACATCCTACCGATCGAAGCCGTTGGTTATTAGAAAACCCAATTAATGAGACGAAAGCAGGTTTCCCCCATAGAGGATTAGAGTTAGAATGGGAACGTAGAGATAGTCGATTATCTCAACAATATGGCTTTCACGTTGTAGATGAATTGAAACCATTGCAAAGGTCAAGCGAAAAGACATATGCATATAGCGATGATCTCACTACATTTATTCCATACGAAAACAATAAAGCTGCTTACACCTCAAAGTATTCTAGTTCTAACAATATCAGAGGATTAGGTTGGGGAAAGTCATCTAATCCCGAAATGGCTATTACCAGTCAATTCTTTCTTAGAGATAAAAAGGGCCAAGAAGGCAATCCTTCTAAATTAAAACAAATTTTTGTTGAAAAAAATAAGTCTTTTGTTTTTGTGATAGATATGACTTTAAAACGAAATTTAAATTATGAAATGATGATGTCTACTTATAACGTGGCAGAACATAGACGAGACATTGCGATGCTAGAATTGTTAGATACTGATTACTATGATGATAGAGTTCCGATGTATGTTTATGGTAATAACCGAGGTTTCTATATGGAACCTTACACAAAAAAACGATTGACGATGGTTTTGAAAAATAAAAAAGGGGAGTGGCTGTCGGACTATACAATGATGGCACCAGGTGCACTTAACGCTTTATATAGGCCAAAGGACTCTCCCTATGCGGATAGTTATTTGTCTCAACGAAATGCTTTTGGAAATGGTTTTTCTAACCCAGGTATAGAAAGACATACAACATTGGAAAATGGAACTCCTATTATGACAAAAGAAGATACTGCATATCAATTTGGGGCACCTTACAAGAGTTTAGACAATGATGAAAAGATAACGGTTGGATATGAGATATTTGTCGGACAGGAAATACCTACTTCTACTTTAATGCTAACAAATGATAGCTGGACAGGCTATCACGATGACCGACCTGATATGATGGAAATCCCTTATACCTTAACGGATATTCCAAAAGGTTCTACGAAAGGTTATTTTTACTCAACAGACCAAGACGGAAATGAAATAGAAGTTGGCTCATATGATGTTCCAAAAGGAGAAGAGACTGTTAAAGGCACGTTAATGTTAAACCTTAATGAATTAATGAGTAACATTAACTTATCAGATGGAGATATCGACATCCACTCGATTCCTATTACCACGTTAACGGAAACAAATGGTATTCCTGATACGATAGCTTCAGATGAAGAGATTGTTCTTATCACAAGCTATGCTTTTGGTGCACAAGTGAAAGGACAAACGGTTAATAAAGGGAGTACGTGGAAGGACAAACCTGAAGACTTATTAGTCAATAAAGCGGTTCTCCCAGGGAACGAAGCTACCTATGAGTACGTGGAAAATCCTCCTATCAATACGCAAAAAACAGGCTTACATTGGGTTAAAGTGAAAATGAGTGATGTCACAGTAGGTAAAACCAAAACTTACGATGTACCAGTTAGCGTTGTTAATGGAAACTTACCCAAAAGAGGGATTCACCTTGCCGCAAAAGATGTGACCACAAAAACAGCTGGTATAAAAGGACTAACAGATAGAGAGTTAAATAATTATTTATTAAAAGAGTCTCAGGCTATTGCTTGGGAAAATGAAACGGGTTCCTTAGATGGCATCAGCAAAAGAATAACATCTAAAACGGTTAATCCAGAATCAAAATCTGGAGACTATGAGGCTGTCATCCTAGCTGAAAAGGGTAATGAACAAACAGAAAAAACCATTAAGGTCACGGTATTACCTGATATTGACATCCAAGCATCATCAGAAAATATGCCGAAAAGCATAGATTTAGGAACAGACAGTCGTAATTTTAAAGACCCGAAAGAACTTAAAAAATGGGTGACAGTAACAACCGAAGGAAAACCTGTCACAGATTATGACGTCTCTTTAGTTGAGTTGGATACAAGTCGCATCAATGAAGCTAAGACAGATAATGGCAAACTAAGTGTTACAGCAGAAGGAAAAGAGACGATAGTTCCAATCAGCATTCCGATTGTATGGGGAAATAGTGTGGCTATCGGGGGGAGTAATACGACATTAATGAATCGAGAGTCTACCTTAGCCCTTTCTCTACATGATGATCAGACAGGTAAATATCTAAGCATGAGTTATGGTAATCTACCAAATAATCAGAAAGACATACCTTTTGATGCCCAAATAGGCAATCAGCCATTTATGCAAGTTACTCATTATTCAACTGAAAGTTGGAGTAGTGGTGAAGAACATGCTTTGGAGGTGTTTGATGGACCCAATGAAGCAAATCAAGTGACATATAGTATTAATGGAAATGATAAACCGACACAAGAAATTATTAATGGATTTGGTACCAAAGGGCGATTAGAGATAGAAGAGGGTGATGTTATCCGGCTCTACACAACGGATGCTTATCATAAGGTGTTATATACAGATAGTGACGGACCATTTAAACCCATCCAAGGGTTACCAAAGGATAGAACAACTTTTGGTGTATTGAAAGAAACGGGATTTCATCCTACCTATGTCGCTCATTTAAAAACAGAAGGAAGTGTCATACCTGTTGAGCATACGAGGGATTATTCAACTTATGATGATTATTTGGAAGAAAACTGGCTAAAATTCATTTCGATTCCAGAGGAAGTTCCTAAAGATATATATAATGGGATAAAACCAGCAGGATATAAGTCGTATCCTGAACTAAACTTAGGTGTTGGTGAAGAAAGTATCGGTGAAGTTTTTGCAATTCAAGAGACAACGGTCAATAAACAATATATTAAATATGCGTATCCTATCACTATCGTAGGAGGAGGTCCTGAATTAGCATTGACAGGCATTCCGGAAGTGATTAATTTTGGAACACCAGTGATAAAATCCAAAGAGCAAGTATTAAAACAAGTAAAGAAAAATGATAAGTGGGGGTTTCAAGTGGAGGATAACCGTGAAGACATGAAACGTCAATCTTGGGCAATCCAAATGAAATCTGAGCCATTTAAAACGGGTGTACATACTAATTACAGGCCGTTGAAAGGATCTGTTTTAGCAGTACAAAGTAACAATACCAGAGTTGATTTAAACACAGAATTTCAAAGAGTATACACAAAAGAAAAGCCGGAGAAAGGGCTTAATCAGGTTATTTGGGAGTCAGATGATGGTTTTTATTTAACGATACCGCCAGGTTACATTGAGGCAGAATCAGAGTATACGTCCACTGTGGATATTTTACTAAGCAATGTCCCAGATATGTCACAGCCATAAGGAGAGATATTGTGAGTAAGAGAGTTAACATATTTTTAATTATTAGCATGATTGTTATAGGAGTACTAACTCCACTGGGAGTTGAGGCTTCTGACGGAGTGCAGGCCGTTCATTCTTCTAAAACGACATCGGTTGAGAGTGATGTAGGGATTGTTTTTGATAATGACTATAAATCTTCAAATAGTCAAAGGCCATTATTACCAAAAACAGGAGAATATGACGAACTATTTTATCGGTTATTAGGTTTTTCTTTATTTGGAATTAGCTGTATCTTAATGAGGGAAAAATTTAACATAATATATAACAAAAGAAAGGAGAAATAATGGAATGAAAAATAATAAATGTAAGTTATACAGTGTTGCTACATTAGGAGTGATGATGGTATCAGTCGGTTTAGTTCAAGTTGAGGCGAAGGAGACCATTAGTGCAGAAACAAAAGGCGAGGTAACTTTTAAACGGGATGATGAGACGGGACCAATTATTGTTGATCCAACAGATCCGGAGAACCCGAATGTCATTGATCCTGAAGGTGGGGGTGGCTCAGCAGGTAACGGGACAAAATCATTTAATATTAATTGGGTATCTGAGTTTAAATTTGGAGACATGTTAATAACAGGTCAAAAAATAAGCCAATATGCTGATTCAGCCACGTTAAATTTTATAGGTGCCAACGATACAGATGAACAAATTATCCCTAAAACAAACTTACCTAACTTTATTCAAGTAACGGACAATAGAGGCACGAATACAGGCTGGAAAGTGACGGCTTCGGCATCCGAGTTTAGACAATATGATGCTGAAAATCAACCTTTAGATGATAAAAGCTTAAAAGGAGCCCAGCTTTTACTCACGAATCCACAAATCTTTTCTCAAGGAAGCGATGAGGAACTATCTCCAACTGCTAATGCTAATTCGATTGACTTATTAGAAAATAAAGGGACACCAGTTAGCATCATGACGGCAGCGGAAAAAAAAGGACAAGGAACATGGTCACTAGCATGGTCACCTAATTCAAAGGGTGAACATTTCGAATTTGTTTACAATGAAGGGGTCGATAAAGGAGTTCAGTTAGTGGTACCAGTAACGGCTCTTCCAGAAGCTGATAAAACGTACACGTCTGAAATAGAGTGGATCCTTTCAGATACACCAACTAAATAAAAATTGAAAGAGGTTAATGATAATGAAAAAAGAGATATTTGCAACACTCAGTATAGCCGCATTCTTATTGGGACCAGTTGCTTTAGCAGATGAAACAGGAGAAGCGCAGGAACCTAAGGAAATTGAAGCGAAAACAGAAGCGACCGTAACTTTTCAAACAAATGATGGCGAAGTAGACCCAGAAAAACCAGTGATTGTAGACCCAACAGACCCAGAAAAACCAGTGATTGTTGATCCTGGTGGGAGTGATGGTGAAATAGGTAATGGTAATAACAGTTTTAATATTGCTTGGGCATCTAATTTTAGATTTAATGACACGGACAGTGAAGGGAATCCTGTGGGTATTATACTAAATGCAAATGGAATGAATCTGTGGGCTAAAGGGACTAAATTGTCATTTATGGATGATGCTCAATCAAATGTAGAGAACATTCCTAACTTTATTCAAGTTGTAGACAATAGAGGTAAGCTAACTGGTTGGCATTTAAATGTATCAAACACTACATTTAAAGGAAAAGTCAAAGAAAGCAATGAAGATGTAGAACTTAAAGGAGCTGTATTAAGCTTGAATCAACCGGAAGTAACAGGCCCTACTGGTGTGACGGCACCAACAGCATTTGCAACTTCTTTAGCGATTAATAATGAATCAGCATCGGTAATGACGGCAGCAGAAAAAGCAGGGACAGGTAGTTGGAGCTTATCATTTGGTGATAAGGATGAGGATCAAAAGTTAATTGAGGGTACAGGGATTAAATTAGCTATTCCAGCTTCTGCAGGAATTAGATCCGATGTTACCTATTCATCAGAGTTGACATGGACATTAGCAGATACACCAAATAAATAAACACAAGGAGAAAAACATGAAGAAAATAACATTAAGTACAGTTGCTTTACTAAGCCTGGTCGTAATGACAACAGGCGTGGTTTCTGCAGAAGAACCTATTAGTGCAAAATCAAGTGCTGATTTAAAATTAATCGCTGATACTGAAGGTGAAGATGGGGGAACCGTAACTGATCCAGGTGGTGGAGGCGAAATAGTTTTACCTGGACCGGGTGAAGATGGGGAAAACGGAATTGTAAACCCCGGTCAAAAAACACCATTAAGGATTAGTTTGTTGACTGCTTTTAATTTTGGTGAGATCAAAATGTCAGGTAATACAAAAGAGTATCATGCAGAATTACCTCAAGTGACATTGGCAACTAAAGAGAAACAAGAAAGACCTAATTTTGTTCAAGTGACAGATAACAGAGGAACTAATGCGGGTTGGCACTTAACAGCAAAAATATCAGAGCAATTTAAGAATGAAGAGTCTGTTTTAACAGGAAGCACGATTACACTTGATAATGGTTGGGCAATACCTCAAGCCACTGATTTAAAAGAATACATGCCAAGTGTTTCAAAACCAGTCGTATTAACAGAAGAAGATAGCGAGTTAATTGCGAACGCTCCAGTCGACAAAGGAATGGGAACGTGGAATGTCTTATATGGCTCAATGGATGAGGCAGAAAAAGCAACCAAAGGAGATGCTCGTGAAAGTGTCACACTAGAAATACCTGGTAAAGTGAAGAAACAAGAGGGGAATTACAAAGCAACAGTGGAATGGACATTAGCGGATACACCAAGTAAATAAGAGGGACAGGATGTGGTTCGATGCGATACTTAAAGACTTATCGTCTCCCTCTATTCTTCCTTATAATTGGTTGTGTTTCTTTCCTAACAAGAACTGAAGCTCTAGCAGCAAAGTCTGAAGGAACATTATTGATGGATGTGGATGATGGGAAAGTCATTGATCCACCCTACCATCCAGTCTCTCCTGGTAAACCAGTGACGCCAGAGAACCCTGATTTTCCTAACAGTGAGGGGCCGTTAAGTATAAACTATGTTTCAAACTTATCGTTTAGTCATCAACAAGCAACAGGCAAAGATAGTTTATATAATAGCGAGTTGGATAGGTTTCAATTATCAGGCGAAATAGAAGAAGTCCCTAATTACATCCAAATATCAGATCATAGGGGAAGTAATTCTGGTTGGCAATTAGAAGTAAAACAAAGTACTCCTTTTAAAAATGGAGAGCACATTTTAAAAGGAACGGAGTTATATTTACAAGATATGGCCATTGCTAATATTGAAGGAAATAAGGATACTTCACCGACATATGCACAAGAAAGAATTACGTTAGATTCAACGAGTGATTATGTGGTTTTAGTGGAAGCTAAGAAAGATCAAGGCATGGGGACTTGGCTCATTCGATTTGGGCAAAATAATGAAGAAGCACCAACAGGCGTTCAATTATTTGTTCCAGGTAACTCGCCAAAAGTTAAAGGACACTATAAAACAACGCTTTCTTGGTTATTAGTGGACACGCCAAGTAAATAAAGGATGAGTAAGGATGATGTCGGTTATGAAGCAAATGCAAATGCAAGTGAAAATAGGTGTACTTATTAGCAGTATCGTAGTAGGGATAATGATGATGTTTGGAACTTTTGTGTCAGCGGAGGAAATGGGTTTTTCAGTTAAAACGATTCCTTCTGAGCATCAGTTGGATAAAACACAAACGTATTTTGATATCAGAGTGACACCAGATACAACTGAAATATTAGAAATAGAGCTTCAAAATAATACAAAAGAAGATGTTACAGTCTTAATGAGCGCGAATACCGCCGTGACAAACGGGAATGGTCTGATTGATTATAGCAACAGTAATCCTAAAATAGACGCCAGCATGACCCGTGATTTTTCAAAAATGGTGGATGTTGATCCAGAAGTAACTTTAAAAGGTTCTGAGACGAAACGAATAAAAATTCCTGTTGCGATTCCAAAAGAATCATTTGATGGGATTATTTTAGGCGGGTTTCATTTTTCTCAAAAAGAGACGGATGCTAAGAAATCAGAACAAGCAGGCGTTCAAGTTAAAAATAAATTTTCATACGTTGTGGGTGTCAGATTATCAGAAAATGATACTGAATTAGAAACCGAGGTCAATTTATTAGATGTCATGGCGGGACAAAGAAATTATCGCAATACTATTTTAGCAACATTACAAAATCCACAAGCACATATTTTGAACAACATGGATGTGGAGGCTTACATTTATAATGCAGGAAATACTAAGGATGCTATTTACTACGATAAGAAGGAAAACTTAGAAATGGCTCCTAACTCATCTTTTGATTATGGGATTAATATGAACAATAATGCGTTTAAACCTGGAAAGTATGTCATGAAGATGACGGTAAAAACAAAAGGAGAAACGTTTGATTTTACCAAAGAGTTTAGCATTAGTGCCGATGAATCGAAATCGTTAAATGAGGAAGCGGTTGAATTGGTTGAGGCGGAGAGCCAGTGGCCGAAGTATTTGATAGGGATTATTGTAGCGTTAGTCATGATTATCACAGGGCTTGTCGTTTACTTATTAGTGAAAAGAAAAAATAGTAGTCAGAATAAATCTGTTAATAAAAAGAGTAATAAAAGAAAAAGGAACAGTAAAAAAGGTAGTAAAAAGAAAAAATCATAGTCAACTACCTCCCTTTTAAATATTAGTCTTTTAAGGAGTAGAGGTATCTACTCCTTTTTTAGTTTTTACATGATAAAGATGGCTGTACTCGACTAGTGTTTGGACAATTAACACATCGTTAAATGTATGACATATGAAAGCTGTGCCTTTCAAAACAGGATGAGTATTTTTCAAAGCTCCCTTCATATTGTAATTTTTGAAAGGTTTATTTAAAAATAACTTGTGTCACTCATAGTTTCCCTTTATTATAAATGAGCGTCATCTTTTTAGATTAGTTTTTCTCAAAAAATGACGGTAATTTGATTATCATTAATTATAATTAATACATCATGATGAAGTGAGAGGCAGACACACGATGGATATTTTAGAAGTAACAAGTTTAATTGGCACGATTGCTTTTTCTTTGTCGGGCGCAATGGTTGCCATGGATGAGGATTACGATATATTAGGCATTACTGTGTTAGGTTTTGTGACCGCATTTGGTGGCGGAGCTATTAGGAACGTTATACTAGGATTGAGTATGGATATTTTTTGGAATCAAACAACCTTATTCTATGTTTCTTTTGGCACTATTTTTTTAGTGTATTTATTTCCAAAAATGTTTGCTTCTTGGAAGAAACTAGAAATTATATCCGATGCGATGGGGTTAGCTGCTTTTAGTATTCAAGGCGCACTGTACGGTTTAGAGTTAGACAAAGGCATTGGTCCGGTAATTGTCGCTGCTGTATTGACAGGTACGGGTGGTGGCTTATTGAGAGATTTACTAGCGGGTAAAAAACCAAATGTCTTGTGTGCAGAAATATATGGTAGTTGGTCTATTGTTATAGGTGTGCTGCTGTATTTCTTATTACCATTGAATCCTATCTTTTATTTAGTAGTGATTATTATGACAGTGGTTTTAAGGTTAGTTGGCTTGAATCATAATTGGAATTTACCTAAAGGAAAGCAAGTAAAAAAAATAGAATAACGCAAAAAGCTATCTCAGAGATGGCTTTTTATTTTTGTGTCAGATTACTTGATTAGGCGTAGTAAAAATGATATAGTCTATTTACTACGACAGATAAAGTAATGGAGGGCAAGCAATGATTAGTAGTGATATCATTCGAGGGTACAACGACCCGTTGATTTTATCTATCCTAATTAATGGGGATTCCTATGGTTATGCGATTTCTAAAACAATCAAGGATCAGAGTCAAGGGAAATACGTGATCAAAGAGACAACACTTTACTCAGCCTTTAATCGGTTAAGTAAGAAGGGCTACATTAGCGCCTATCCTGGTGAGGAAACCTTTGGGAAAAAAAGAACGTACTACAAAATTACCCCAGAAGGTCTGGCTTATTATTTAGAAAAAGAAAAAGAGTGGGCCATTACTAAAGAAGTGATCGATGTTTTTTTAGGAGGAGAATAAGATGAACGTTATCAAGAATTACGTTGAAGCAATGTTTTTAAATTTGCCTCGAACAGAGGAATTAGAAGGATTAGAAAAAGATATCTTAGCTAACATGGAAGATAAATTTCTAGGTTTGTTAGAAGAAGGCAAGACAGAATCTGAAGCCATAGGAGTGGTTATTTCTGAGTTTGGGAACATTGATGAGCTATTGGAAGAACTTGGGTTGTCTCAAGACCAGGCAGAAGCCAGACCACGTCAGGATGAGCAACAAGAGCCTAGCTTACCTACATTAAAAACAGAGGATATTAGCCTTTACCTCAAACTAAGAAAACAAGCAGGTCTTTACATAGGTTTGGGAGTCATTCTATGTGGTTTAATGGCCAGTTGTTTAATTGTTGGTTATGCTTATGATATATCTGTAGTAGGATTTATTGTGGGAGTCCCTCTTTTAGCCATTGGTGTCGCACTGTTTATTATCAGTGGTATGAGATTGAGCCCGTTTCATTATTTGGAAAAAGGTTTTATTTTAAGTGATCAGGACAGAGGGTTTTTAGAAGAAGCGAAAGAGGAATTTTCTAAGAGTTTTAATTTATCTATGGTGATTGGGGTAACGGTTTGTATCCTTGCTATTTTGCCAGTCTTGATCGTTACAACAGTGTTTGATTATACGGCCTTTGGTGTTGCCTTAACGGTTATATTAGGTTGTATTGGTAGTTTCTTCTTTATTTATTCAGGAAACATCCAAGGAAGTTTTACGTATCTGTTAGAAGAAGGATTCTATGAACAAGTGAGTCCATCTACCATAAAAAAACATTTATTTTGGAAAAAATTCGATAACATTTACTGGCTGAGTGTGGTCGCCTTCTATTTATTAACCGGTTTTCTTTTTGGTGCTTGGGGAATGACTTGGATTGTATTCCCGATAGCAGGCGTGTTATCAGGGATATGGAACCACCAAAAATCATAATTAGGTTGCATGCTTTGGCACTCTATATTATAGTTAACTATAACAATTATAAATAGAATGGATGTCAGATGAAATGGTTGGAAAGACGATAAAAGAACTAGCAGATGAATTTGGTGTTACCAAACAAGCTATTGAGTACCAAATAAAAAAATTACCTGAAGAACACTACGAAAAAAGTGATAAGGGTATGATTATTGTTGGAAAAGAAGGGGTAGAAACATTAAAAGCCTTTTATGTAGAAGGAAAAAAAATACCACCAAAACCAACAGTAAAAAAACAAGAAAAAAATACGGTTTCAGATGTTAAACTAGGAGATCAAGGTGGAATAAAAGAGTTAAGTAAGGCCTATGAAGCTCACATCTCTACATTATTGGAAGAAAATAAAATGAAGAATAGTCAGATTGAAACCTTACAAAAATTGTTGGATCAACAACAACAATTGACACTTCAAACAAACAAATACATGGATCAACTTCAAATGAAAGTAAATGAAGAGCTACCGAGTCCAGAAAAGAACACAGCATCAGAGGGAAAAATTAAAGAGAAAACAAACAGCGATTTTGATGCTTTACATGAAGAATTCATCTCTCAAATGACAGAGCTTGATCAGCTGAAGCTTCGTTTACAAGAAAAAGAAGATGAAGCAGCTAGACTGAAAGAAAAACAAGAAACAGCTAAAGAAGCTGTGACTGAATTAGAAGAGAAACAAGGATTTTGGGCAAAAGTATTCAAGAAAAAAGAAAAAATTGAGGAAGCTGTCTCAGAGGAATTTGATACAGAGGCTTAAAAATAAAATAAAGAGTAGGCTCTGACAAGAGAGCCTACTCTTTATTTATAATCACAAGATACGAGGTGGTCGTTAACAATTCCTATGGCTTGAAGGTAGGCATAGACTGTGGTACTTCCTAAAAACTTGAAGCCACGGCGTTTTAAATCCTTACTAATGGTGTCTGATAGCTGAGTCGATGAGGGAATATCTTTGATAGTTTCCCATTGATTATTGATAGGCGTATGATTAACAAATCCCCAAATGTAGTCACTAAATGAGCTGAATTCCTCTTGTATTTTTATGAAGGATTGGGCATTTGAAGTAGTGGCTTTGATTTTTAATTGATGACGAATGACTCCAGGATCTTCTAACAAGGAGCGCCATTTAGTGTCATCGTAGGCAGCGATTTTTTTGTAATCCCAATTATCGTAAGCAGTGGCTAATGTGTCTCGCTTCTTTAGGATGGTTATCCAGCTAAGGCCTGCTTGCATGGATTCTAAAACGAGTAATTGAAAAAGATAAGAATCATCCTTGTGAGACTTTCCCCACTCAGTATCGTGATACGTTTGTTCTAATTCGTTGTGTGTGGCCCATTCGCAGCGTGTTGTCATGCTAATTACCTCCAATTTATCATGTGTTTTAATTTGGCGCCAAACTAAAAAAGTTGGCGCCAAATTAGGTAGTTTTACAAGTGAAACAGTACGCCAATAAAGAATAAAACGACGTATGTAGAGATGATCATGGCTAGGTTTTTAATAGCCAGAGGAAATGTTGTTGCTTTGATCTGTTCTTTAGAGTATAAAGTTGTGTTTTTTCGAATGACAGGAAAGATAATCCAAATAAGTAACACAGTCATTGGTACAATTCTAAAGATAACACCCAGGGTAGCGAATATAAAAGACGCTAAAGCTAAACCTTGGAACAAGGTAACCGCCTTGTCCTTACCTAGATAAAAAGCCAGAGTGTGGCGGTTGTTTAGAATGTCTTCTTCTAAGTCGCAAGTATTATTAGCTAACATTAGGTTAGCAATCGCACAGGCTGCGGGTAAAGACATTATGGTAACGTTAATAATTAAGCTGGTATTGAATGAGGTTAGATCATAAACATTTAAGTACACACAAATCAGAGGAATAATAATACCCATAGTGACACCAGAAGTTACTTCTCCCACAGGAAGGCTCGACAGAGGTTTTGGACCTGCGGAGTAAAAAATACCCATGGCATAGCTAAACATACCTAACCATAAAATCACCCAACTGGTGTGATAAGCGAGATAGATGCCGATTAGGGCTGAAACAATGATAAGCCCCCACATCAGATTTCTAATTAAAGGCAAGGATAGGTTTTCCCTTCCAATGATGTTTGTTTCTTGTTTATAATCGTGTACATCTGTGGCATTGTGATAATCCATATAATTATCCATGATATCTACTGCCATATTAAACATGAACATGGAAATGAAAAACAAGACCATATTCCCTAAATAAATTTGTTGATAGTGGTACCAAGCAAACAAGCATCCCATCAAAAAAGGAAAGACACTAGCCGTTTTGGCTTTTAATTCTACTAGTTCAGCAAAAACCTTAAAATTCATAATAAACTCCTTCACATTTTAGTCACTGTTTATTATACTTGGAAGGTAGGAAATTACAATGCTCACGAATTGACAAGTTTTTTCATATAAGCTACATTAATGACGATATGACTATATTTTTAGGAGGCCTATCATGGCAGTTCATCCACTATGGGAACAATACCCAGAGATCCAACAAGATTTGATTGAGACAAAAAAAGTTATGGAAAAATCCGTAAAAATTAGAAACAAAGAAATCACGAATGCCTTGCAATTATTTTTTGAAGCCGGAGGAAAGCTTCTTCGACCAGCCTACTTTATTTTGTTCTCTAAATTTGGAGACACCACAGATATTCCAAAGAAGAACATCCATAGAATGGCCGCTTCACTCGAAATTTTACACGTGGCGACGTTGATTCATGATGATATCATTGATGATTCACCGATACGACGCTCTTTACCATCCATTCAGGCTATGTATGGTCAAGACATAGCTGTGTACACAGGTGACTTTTTATTCACTGTTTACTTTCATTTATTATCAACATCCACAAATAACGCAAGGACCATTGAAATGAATGCCCACAGTATGAAGCGTGTGTTAGTGGGAGAGTTAGATCAAATGAATTTAAGGTACAATACAGAAATCACGGTAAAACAGTATTTCCAACACATCAAAGGTAAAACAGCTCAATTATTTGAGTTTTCATGTTTAGAAGGGATTCACTATACTGGTGGGTCTAAGCGCATGCAGTTGTTGGCCAAACGTATTGGTTATAATATTGGCATGGCTTTTCAGATTATGGATGATATTCTTGACTATCAGTCCACAGAAAGTGCGATGCAAAAACCTGTCTTTGAAGACATGAAAAATGGCTATTACACGTTACCTCTTATTTTAGCTATGGACAAGTCTAAAGGTGAATTTGGTCCTTATTTGGAAAAAAGAACAGAATTAACAGATATAGAAGTAGCAGAGGTGCAAGGATTGATTGAAACGTATGATGGCATCAAACAAGCGGAAGTGATTGCTGAGAGGTTCACAGACAAAGCACTCAGCAATATCATGAAACTACCTGATTTACCAGAGAGAGCTATTTTATACAAGGTCACAGAAACATTATTAGGAAGAAACAATTAGACTGACGTGTGAAGACGTCAGTTTTTTTAGAAAGCAGGAGGAAAGAAATATGGGATTAGTATTTATTACAATGGTAAATATTTTATTTGCCTTAGCCATTGTGGGTGTTTTTTCATTGTTACGTGGTGGCATTATGTGGTTAAGAAAAGAACTAAGCAAACAGCGCATAGAAGTACTTAAAGATTCTTTAGCGCTATCAATGATTGTCGTTATTGTGCTTCAACTTTTTCTAAATGGAGCGAAGGTGAGTCAGTTAGAAATTCATTATGAAGAAGCAACTATGACGATTGCACCATTTATGATGAGTGTGATTGTTGTGGGTTGTGTTTATTTTATTCAACAATTACGTCACCATTTAATACCTAAAAAAGACTTATGGTTCAAATATATTGTTCCTATGGTGGTTATTTTTATGTTGATAGGGTTGCCTAGTATTCTAATGCTTGTTATGAAATAGGTTGAGAGATGATGGAAAGAGATGTTAAGCTGTTACTCAACCAACGACACCCTAATCAAAAAATAAATTATGATAAAACATTACAGAAACTGATTCAGCATTGGCAAAAGGACGATTTTCATCCTAATGTGTTACTTCATAGTTGTTGCGCTCCGTGTAGTACCTATACCTTAGAATATCTGACTCAATTTGCGGAGGTAACGATTTATTTCGCTAATTCGAACATTCACCCTAGAATTGAGTTTGAACGCCGGAAACAGGTGCAAGAGGACTTTATAGAAGCCTTTAAACAACAGACAGGTCAACAAGTAGGTTTTATAGCAGCCCCCTATGAGCCTCAGACGTTTGTTCGTATGGTGAAAGAAAAGAACGTTCAGTTAGAACCTGAAGGTGGTAAGAGATGCCAGGCTTGTTTTAACATGCGTCTGGATTTAGTGGCTCAGAAATGTCAGGAATTAGGTTTTGACTATTTTGGCAGTACCTTGACTCTGTCACCTAAAAAGAATAGCCAGTTGATTAATGAACTGGGAATTGAGATTCAAGAGTACTATGAGGTCTATTACTTACCAAGTGACTTCAAAAAAAATAAAGGGTATGAACGTTCTATCAAGATGTGTAAAGACTATGATATCTATAGGCAATGTTATTGTGGGTGTGTCTTTGCTGCCAAAGAGCAAGGGGTTGATTTTAAAGAAATCACCAAACAAGGTAAAGACTATTTTAAAGAAAGAACAGAACATCATTCGTGAAAAAGAGCTTAATCTATGAAGGGATTAAGCTCTTTTTGTATAAGTTTGATAGATGATATGATTGATTAATTTTGTGGACTTTGGTACCAACTTAAAATGTTGGTGATGTGGTCTGAAAAGAGGAATGCCTTCACCTAGTATAATAGGTAATGTGGCTATCTGGTAGTCATCAATGAGATTGGCTTCCATCAACGGTTGGATAACACTGTTTCCTCCTACGATCCAGATGTTTTTCCCAGGTAGTTCTTTTAGAGAACGAAGGTAGTCAACGATCGGTTCATTGATAAACGTGATGGATTCTGAGGAACGTTCTTTTTTAGAGGTTACCACAATGGTTTTTTTGTCGTGATAAGGATAATGATTCGGTGCCAATTCTTGTGTGACTTGGTTGTAAGTTGTCCGCCCCATTATCACCGTGTCGATAGTCTCGTACATTACGTCATAGCTATTGTCAGGTTCAGTGGGAGTAGGGAAGTCCTCTAACCAAGAGATGTCCCCGTTTGTTTTTGCGATGTAGCCATCTAAACTTGTAGCTATATACAAAATGATGTGTCGTTTTGTCATGGTATCATTTCCTTTCAAGCTTTCATTATAGGGGATTTTCTTATATAATATAAGAAACAAAAATAAAAAATGTCGCTTAAATAAAGGAGTTTCGGGCATGAGACAAACAAAGCATAATATTTGGGAAAGTATGTATGAGTTGATGTTGGGGCAACGCCGGTTATTTTCAGATGTTCGAGTATATGATATTTGTCAGATGAGTGGCATCCATCGTTCCACTTTTTATCGTCATTTTGAGGATAAATATGCGGTGTTACATTACGGGTTAAATGTATTGTGGCAAGATTACTTTTTGTTGGATGGTGGTAAAAGATGGCGTACGCCTTTTACCACGGCTGATCGTTTTTATGAGCAATCAGAGGCGCAGCAGTTAATGCGTCTACATCGTTCAGATGATGTATTTTTAGAAGAAGCAGATACTTTTTTTATCAAAAAGATGAAAGAAGATGTGAGCCGAGTCTTTGATGATTTTTCGATTTCGGTACCAAAATCTCTCGTGTCACATCTGTTAGTAGGTATACTGAAGAATCTAGAGGAATGGCGGGAAGAACAACCAGAAAAAGTACCAAGTTGGCAGATGGATGCCTACTACCAGGAACTGTTTATTTGTCAATACGTTCAATAAAGGTGAGGGATTGGTTTGCTATCTTTTTAGGTGTTTTTAGAGTAGAATAACAATAGATTTATATTGAATTTGGGGTGATGAGTGTGGTTGATTTATGGCATCGTGTTATTAAGAATGATTCTTTAAGAAGAGCGTGTGTTTTGCTGATATTATGTGCATTCTTATATGTGACACGAAATATATTAAGTTTGGTGTTATTAACGTTTATCTTTACGTATTTAATTTTAAGAGGAGTTAATGGGATTCATCGTGTAACCAAAGTACCTAAGAAATTAATCGTGATTGTGGTTTATCTGATTATTGTAATTTTTGCATACTTTTCAATCACCGTTTATGTACCAAAATTATTCAATCAAACGATTCAAATGATTGAGGAAGTGTTCTCGTTCTATCAAAAGATGAACAGCGATAACCGATTGTTTGAATGGATATCAGAGAATGTTGGTTTCCAAGAAATTAAACAACAGTTAACGACGGGAGCGAAAGTCATCTTTAATACCATTACAAGCATTGGTTCTATGGGACTAACACTCGTGTTATCTTTTCTACTAAGTTTCTTTTTCATTATCGAAATTGACTGGGTGACGGAGTTTGGTAAGGCTTTTCAAAGAAGTAAGATTGGTTGTTTTAGCCAAGATGTGGCCTATTTAGGTAAAAAGTTTGTTAACACATTTGGTGTGGTAATTGAAGCACAATTCATTATTGCTTTGATTAACACAAGCTTGACAACGATCGGCTTATATTTCTTAAAATTCCCACAAGATCAGCTGTTTAGTTTGGCATTAATGATCTTTATTTTAAGTTTAATTCCAGTAGCGGGAGTGATTATTTCATGTGTTCCGTTGAGTTTAATTGCTTATACTAATGGAGGAATTCAAGACGTTATTTATATCCTGGTTATGATTACTATTATTCATGCCATAGAGTCTTATTTCCTAAATCCTAAATTAATGAGCAGTAAAACAGATTTACCTGTGTTTTATGTGTTCATTGTGTTGATGTTCTCAGAGAAGTTTTTTGGTATTTGGGGACTAGTGATTGGTATTCCAGTGTTTGTTTTCTTACTTGATTTACTAGAAGTAACAACCAACCATAAAAAACCTGTCATACCTGCATTAACGACGATTGCAACAACAAAAGAGGAGATTGACACTTAGTCAATCTCCTCTTTTTGTTTCATTAGTCATTTAATTGTTTTAGTTTAATAAAGGCAACCAATTCTGAGATACCTGCTACAATCATGGTGAAGCCTAGGAATCGGAACAAGAGAAGTTGTGTTGCAAAAGGTTTAAATAAGATGACCAATCCAGCAATAATAAGAATAGATCCAAATAGAAACATTGGCAACCAACTAACGTTGACGTATTTATTTCTTAAATTTAATGCCTGGGTTGCTCGAGTCGTACCACCAATGATTATTGCAAATCCTAAAAAGATAGAGAAAATGCTTGCGATGGGTTTAGCGAATAATAACAGGACGATCGCGAAAAGAAAATAGAACACAACGAGAGGCATTTGCATGCCGTTGCTGGTTTTGTTTTTTAAAGCGCCCACTAGGTTAACTAGGCCTAATAAGAAGTTATAACCAACAAGTAGATAGACTAAGACATCAAAAGACTTGTTTGGCATTAAGAATAAGGCGATTCCTAATAGTACAAAGGCAATACTTCGAATAATCGCATACCGATGCATGGTTTTGAATAAAGAGTTCATATTAACTCACTCCTACTTTTATTTTATTTGTAATTACATTCTATATAAAAAAGCTCTATTTTACAAAAATAACGACGAAAAAAAGAAAAAAACTAAGGGAGTTGTCCCTTAGTTTTACATAGATCCTTTAAAAACATCTTTATTTTTAGCAAAGTAGTCTATACCTGAGTAAATGGTGAAAATTAAACAGATATATAACATTATTTGATCGACTGGTAAAGAAATAGCACTAAATGGAACGTTGTTTAAAAGAAGTAAAATAATTGCGACCATTTGTGTGGCTGTTTTGATTTTACCAGGCCATGCAGCAGCCATAACCTCACCGCCTTCAACTAATAATAGACGTAGTCCTGTAACTGCTAACTCACGGCACATGATAATTGCCACAATCCAAGATGCGGCTTTTCCTTGTTCGACTAAAACAACGAAAGCGGTCATAACTAACATCTTATCAGCTAAAGGATCAGCAAATTTTCCGAAATTAGTTACTAAATTGTGCTTACGAGCGATTTTTCCGTCTAGCCAGTCCGTAATACTCGCGACAGCGAAAATGACGGCAGCGACCAACTGAGTGACCTCTAAGGAGGTGTTAGCAACAGACAAGGTGCCCCAATTAAAAGGGACAAGAGCAACAATCATAAATAATGGAATCATAAAGATACGAATGACTGTTAGTTTATTAGGTAAATTCATGGATAGATTCTCCTTTAATTTTGTGAGCTTGCCGCATCAGAAGAGGTTTCTTTTGATGTGACCGCAATCACTTTTTTCCCGGTGACAGGATTCTGCTTATTGAAGTCTATTTTAACACCTGACACAGAAATTTCAAGGTTGTTCGCGGCACCAACGACAATATCGAAATTAGTCATGCCTTCTGGTAGTTCTGAATCTAAGGATTCGCCTGGTTGTAAGGTGTACTGATAAAATATTTTTCCGCTTTGGTGTTCTTGAAGTCCAATCCAAGCAGGACCATCTAGCCCTTTGAAGTTAAGTGTAACCGGTGCAGGCATATCGCTTGCTTCATACGTGACAAGCTCGCCCAAGTCTTCTTGTAGCGTAAGGGTAGTTTTTTTCTCTTTGGGTTTTTCTTCTTTTTCTTTTGCTGAACTATCACTTGCTTCTTCTTTAAGAGAATCTGTTGTTTCGGTCTTAGTGTCGCCCTTATCTGTGACAAAGGTTGTCTTGTCAGGTTTTGGAACGATAGGACCTTGTTCAGCATCCTTAACAAGAGCAAAGGTAATAGTGGTGACAATTAAGACGACCATCAGTAACAATAAAAAGACTGGAATATAAGAACGGAGTGTCTCCCTTTTACTAGCGGGTTGATTGTGTTTCTCACGTCGACTTCCTCTAACAGGAATGACAGGTGTTAGAGCATTCGTTTCTTCTGAAGGTGGACCATCTAACCGTCTAAGTAGAGGTCTAGGGTTAAGTCCAACAGCTTCAGAATACTGTCTAATAAAGGTGCGTGCATAGTAATCACTAGGCATAGCATCTAAATCATTTTGTTCAATTGCTTCTAAGTATCGACGTTGAATCTTCGTTATCTTCTGTAAATCACCGATTGTTAAGCCACGTTGTAGACGTGCTTCTTTTAATATTTCTCCAATCGTATCCAAATTTTCGCCCTTCTTTCTAACTAAATCTTCCATCCACCACTTACTGGAATGACTGTCCCGGTAATGTAGCGTGCATCTTTGCTAATAAGATAGCTTACGAGGCTTGCAATTTCTTCTGGTTGGGCCATTCGATGTAAGGGGATATCAGATAATAACTCGTTTTTTTCTTCTGTGGACCAATCTAGGTTCATTTGAGTCTCTACAGCACCAGGTGCGACGGCATTCACTGTTAGTTGAAGTGAAGCGACCTCTTGAGCGTAGGCTTTAACAAAAGCTAGTTGACCACCTTTAATAGTACTATACATAACTTCCATAGCACTGCCAATCAGTCCGTAGACTGAGCTGATAAAGACAATAGAACTAAATGAGTTCTGTGTCAAGGTTGATTGGAGTGCTTGGCATAGCATGATAGGTAATTTCAATTGGCTACACCAAAGATCGTCTATTTCTGACGGAGTGGTATCAGTGATTAATTTATACGTAGTGTGCCCGTGAGCAAAAACAATTCCCTCAAGTTGAAAGAGCTGCTCTTGTATGATAGAAAGACTATCTATCTGGCGTAGATCGCATTGAATGGGTAAAAAATCTTGTTTTGGGTAAGCCAAGGTTAATTCCTCTATCAGCGCATCCATTCTTGTTTGATTACTAAAATAGTGGCAGTAGAGAGAGTATCCCTTTGCTGCGAGATCTCGCGCACAGGCAGCACCGATATCCCCACTGGCTCCCGTAACTAAAATAAAAGCCATATACGATTAGCCCCTTTGTTTTGGATAAATATAAAAACGACTCAAGGCTTCTGGTCTAATAAAGGTATCTCTTGCATGGATAATATCTTTTAATTGGATACTATCAATGACTTTAGACAAATCAAAGAGTGTGGTGTCATCAAATGTCATGCCACTGTATTGATTCGCAATATACTCTAATGAATCAAGAGATTGTAGGTGTTTTCCTAACATTTTTTTCTTGGCCAGATTGAGACTGGTTTCGTTAATATCATCGTTTTCTTTTGCTTTTAGTAGTAAGTTAATAATCTGGTTCGCAAATTGTTTTGGTTCATCAGTATCCACACTAAAGTCAGCGAAATAAAAACTACGATCTAAAGAAAATTCAAATGAGAATGAGTCATCAATAATGCCTTCATCATACATTGCTAAGTAATTTTTAGATGTGACACCAAATAGTAATTGTAATAACAATTGAATACTTGTTTGATACGTTAGTAATTCTAAACCACTTTTTGGTAAATCTCCTAAACCTTTCAGCCCAACAATCGCTTTTGGTCGGTGAACAGCGAGTTCGATGTGACTTTCAGGCACAATATCTGTAGAGGATTCAACAGGCACACGACGTTTAACCGGTACGGCTGTTGGGAACTCTTTTTGCCTTTGATTGTCGCGAATAAAAGCCATCATTTCTTCTGGGTCCATTTTACCAACTACAAACAAGTTCATGTTACTTGGGTGATAAAAAGTATTGTAACAAGTGTACAGATCATCGGCTGTAATATGTGAAATACTTTCTTCTGTCCCCGCAATATCAATGTGCAAGGGATGTTTCGGGTATAAATTATTTAAAATCCCGAAAAATAAGCGCCAATTAGGGTCATCTTGGTACATTTGAATTTCTTGACCGATAATCCCTTTTTCTTTGTTGACAGATTCCTCTGTAAAATAAGGGTCTTGGACAAAATCGATAAGGGTCCCCAAGTTCTCATAGATACTATTGGTACTTGAGAAAAGGTAGCTTGTACGTGTGAAGCTAGTAAAAGCATTTGAAGCCGCACCTTGACGACCAAATTTTTGGAAAACATCTTCGTCTTCTTTTTCGAATAATTTGTGTTCTAAAAAATGAGCAATGCCGTCAGGAACTTTAGTAAAGTCCTCTTGCCCAATTGGAACGAATTCGTTATCAATCGATCCATAATCAGTGGTAAATAGCCCGTAAGTTTTTTGGAAATCTTCTTTTGGTAATAAAGTGACTTCTAAACCATTGGGTAATATTTCCTTATAAAGAGTTTCGTTAACTGAAGGATAATAGCGTTCTTCCATTAGTGTTTTTCTCCTTCCAAGAAGTAAACAGCCTGGAGCTGTAATTTTTTTGCAACTAATTGTACGTCTTCTAGAGACACAGCATCAATTTTAGTTAAGACCTCGTCTTGAGGTATATCGGAACGAGGAACTTTAACACGTAAAAAAGCATTATCTAATAAATAACGTTGGCTGTCTTGAGACAGTAAATATTGATTTTTTAGCATGATTTTTGTCTGTTCTAATTCTTCCTCAGCTACATTGCCTCGTGCGATCTGTTTTAATTGTTCATTAACGAGACGTAAGACTTTCTCTCTGTTTTGTCCATCAATCCCAGTCTGAACGGTTAAAAGTCCTCTGAAGGGATCTGTGGAGCTGCTGGCGTAATAGGCTAAACTATGTTTTTCCCGTACATTTAAAAAGAGTTTAGAATGTGGGAAGCCACCGAACAAGCCATTAAATACAAGAAGAGGGAAGTGTAGGTCATCGTAGTAATAAATGTCCGTATGGTAAGCAATGTTTAGTTTGGATTGGACCACAGGTTGCACTTCTGTTTTCTGCTTAATAATGTTATTAGTGTCTTGGTAGTAGAACATATCTGTTGCGGCTACCTCTCTGTCTGAGAAGCCAAAATCTTTAAAGACACGTTGGACATACCCTTCAGCCACATTACCAATTACTAAGATATCCACTTGATCCTCTTGAATCATCTGAGTGTAGTAATCAGCTAGGGATTGAGCCGTTTCTTTCTTGATGGTCTCAATATCACCAAAACTTGGTGTGCGTTGGTGTTGGTCATCAAAATACAATTGTTGTAGAGAAAGAGAGGCAAGGGCTTGTTTGTCATCGAAGATTGATTCAATGTAGGCCACTAAATTGTCTTGTTCTCTTGTGAAGGTTTCTTGTTCAAAGACGCCATCTTTCATGTTAGGGTGGAAGAGAATATCTTTTAAGAAAGCAACACTAGGCTCTAAAACAGAAGTCCCGCTAGGCACTAATGTGTCATTAATAATATTAAGAGACACGGTTAAATTATGATGATTCCCGTTTCGTCCCACATAAATGCCAAAAGAGGCCCCGTAAAGGTCCGCTAATTTTTTACTTAATTCCGTTTGGTTCGGGTAATTTAAACTATTGGTTTCGAGGACACTAGCAAGTAGTGAACGTTGACTACTTTTTTGAGTGGTCACAGGGGTTGAGAAATTAATTAATACACGAACTGTTTTATATTTTTCAGTGGGTAGTATATGTAAATTCACGTTTTTATTTAATTGAAAAGTCATTCGTTATAACTTCCTTTCTTTGACAAATTATCTCATCTTGTCAAATGCAGATATACACTTAACAGTACCAAAAAAACAGGTGATATGATAGGAAAATACTTAAATTTAATAAAAGGTTAGAAAAAAGTAATCTCCTATTTATGTATAACTTGTTTACAATATCATATCATATATTACAATATGATTACGTAAATGCCAAACAAAATTTTTTGCTTTTTTCAGGAAGTTATATATAATCTTATTTAGAAGTGGAGGAGAGAAAATGTTAAAGGAATTTAAAGAGTTTATTTCAAGAGGTAGTGTACTAGACTTAGCAGTCGGTGTGATTATTGGGGGAGCGTTTACGTCAATTGTTACAGCATTCGTTGATGGGTTGATTACGCCACTTATTGGATTAGTTATCAAACTATTGACAAACAAACAAGATTTAGAAGAAGCTGCAAAAGGGATGGTCTTTACCGTTAAGGGGATTGATTTTAACTATGGTTCCGTGATTACAGCTATTATTACTTTCTTAATTACAGCCTTTGTCTTATTCATGATTATCAAAGCCGTTAATAAAGCCAACGATATCGTGAAACGTGAAGAAGCAATTGAAGAAGCTGAAGAACCAACAATTACTTCTGAAGATTTATTAGCAGAAATCAGAGATTTATTAAAAGCAGAAGCAGCACAAACAGAAACAGAAGACAAAAAATAATGATTAAAAAAAGAGCTCGTAAGGTTTATGCCTTACGGGCCCTTTTTTTATCTAGCGTCTAACTTCAAAAAGTGGACTCACTGGTTTGTTTTCATGGATACGTTTGATAGCATCTCCCATTAACTCGCCAACACTGACTGTTTCAATTTTATCTGATTTTTTATCTTCAGGTAAAAGAATAGAATCTGTAATGATTAATTTTTCAATAGAAGAATTATCAATACGGTCAATGGCAGGTCCAGATAAAACAGGGTGAGTACAACAAGCAACCACTTCTGTTGCGCCTTTTTCTTTTAAGGCTTCTGCAGCTAAAGTAATAGTACCAGCTGTATCAATCATGTCATCGATTAGGACACATTTTTTCCCTTTTACTTCACCAATAATGTTCATCACTTCAGCAACGTTTGCTTTTGGACGACGTTTATCGATAATGGCGATAGGTGATTTCAAGCTTTCAGCTAATTTACGTGCACGAGTTACGCCGCCGTGATCTGGAGAGACTACGACAACATCATCGCCTTCATAGCCGTTCTCTTTAAAGTATTCAGCGAGTAACGGTGCGGCCATTAAATGGTCAACCGGGATATCAAAGAATCCTTGGATTTGAGAAGCATGTAGGTCTAGCGTTAGGATACGAGTTGCTCCAGCTGTTTCCAACATGTTTGCGACTAATTTAGCTGTAATTGGCTCACGAGAGCGTGCTTTACGGTCTTGACGAGCGTAACCATAGTATGGCATAACAACGTTAATTGTTTGAGCGCTTGCGCGTTTTAGAGCATCAATCATAATAAGTAATTCTAGTAAATGATCGTTAACAGGGTTACTTGTTGATTGAATTAAATACACGTGACCACCACGGATACTTTGTTCAATGTTGATTTGAATTTCACCATCACTGAATTTACGTACTTCCGATTTACCTAGTTCCACACCAACAGAATCAGCGATTTTTTGTGCCAATGGTTTGTTAGAGTTTAATGAAAAAATTTTTAGTCTTGGATCAAAATAATGATTAGACATGAGGACCTCCACTTTCTTGTTTTAACTGAGATTATACTTCCTTATAAATATTAGTCATTTTTACCGAATAAATCAAGTGATTTACAGGGTTTTATTCGTTATACGAGGGTATTACTTGTTATAAGGCATCTTTTTTGAGTAATCCGCCATGTTTGTTTGTCGTGCACGAGCAATTCCTAAGGCATCTTTTGGCACATTTTGGTTAATGGTAGAACCAGCAGCTGTTGCGCTATTTTCTTCTAAAGTGACAGGAGCGACTAAAATTGTCCCGCTTCCAATAAAGACATGGTCTCCTACTGAGATATGATGTTTATTTTTGCCATCGTAATTAGCAAAGACTGTTCCACAACCAACATTGATCTCTTTTCCAAGTGTCGCATCACCAACGTATGTCAAATGACCGACTTTAGATTGTACCCCAACTGTCGCATTTTTAATTTCTACAAAGTTCCCAACGTGGGCATGTTCTTTTAAAACGGCGTTTGGTCTAAGGTTAGCAAAAGGTCCTACGTCTGCGTTATCAGAAATAGTGGCTGTATCGATGCGTGATTGTTTAATAATGACGTTATGACCAAGGATACTGTTAGAGAGATGTGAGTGGGAACCAATCACACAATTATCCCCAATGGTTGTTTGTCCTTTAATCATGACACCGGGTTCAACCAGGGTATCTTTCCCAATAACAACATCACTTTCGATATACGTTGATTCAGGGTCAATGAAGGTCACGCCATTACGCATGTGTTTATCATTGATACGAGCATGCATTAACTTATTAGCAACAGACAATGCGACACGATCATTCACACCCATAGATTCTTCCTCAGAGTCCATAACAAAAGCCGTCACGATGTCTCCGGCTTCTTTCAGGATACTAATAACGTCTGGTAGATAGTATTCGCCTTGAGCATTATCATTACCAACTTGGCGTAAAGCAGTGAATAAAGCTTTGTTATCAAAGCAATAAGTACCTGTATTAAATTCTGTAATCATTAATTCTGCTTCACTGGCGTCTTTGTGTTCCACAATTTTTTCAACCAAACTCAAGTCATCACGAACAATGCGTCCATAACCCGTTGCATCTTGTGCTACGGCTGAAAGAATCGTTGCTTTAGCGTGTGTTTCTTCGTGGTGTTTGATTAGTTGTTTGAGTGTTTCTTCTCGAAGAAGAGGGGTGTCACCACAAATAACTAAAGTTGTTCCTTCTTTGTCTTCTAAAATATCTGATGCGGCTAAGACAGCATGACCTGTTCCTAGTTGTTCCTCTTGTAACGCATAATGTGAACGAGTTCCTAATTCTTCTTTAACCTTTTCGGCACCAAATCCTACAATAGTAATGATGTCTGTCATGTCTAATGTTTCAACTTGCTCTAACACATGTTCGACCATTGGTTTACCTGCGACAGGATGAAGGACTTTGTAAAGAGATGATTTCATACGAGACCCTTGACCTGCAGCTAATATAATAGCGTAACGATTTTTCACTTGTGTACACTCCTTAAAGATATCTTTTCATTGCTTTATTCTAACAAAAAAAGAGCTTTAATAGCAAGCTCTTTAAAATACCTCTTTTTAATTGATGTGATCAAAGTAAGTACCAGGTACAACGTTGATTGTTTTGGTTTTAGTGTCGACATCCTTCACGCATAATAAAGAAGTATAGTCATCAATAACACGTTTTCCACTGAAACTTGATTCAGCAAACACAGTAATACCAACAAGTTCTGATTCAAATTCTTCGATTAAGGCTTTCATACCGTTTACAGTACCTCCACCTTTCATAAAATCATCCACCACTAGGACACGGGAACCTCGTTTTAGACTGCGTTTTGATAATTCCATTTTTTCGATACGTTCTGAGGAACCAGATACATAGTTCACACTAACAGTTGATCCCTCTGTGATTTTTGAGTCACGACGAACAATGACAAAAGGAACGTTTAAGTAGTAAGCCACCGCTTGAGCGATAGGCACCCCTTTTGTTGCGACGGTCATAATAGCATCGACTTTTTTATCAGCGTATTGCGAGGCAATGATTTGACCAACTTGTTTTAGTAACTGAGGGTCGCCTAGTAAGTCTGATAAGTAAACATAGCCACCAGGTAGAAGTCTGTCCTGTTCGGATAAACGGTTGCATAGATCATTAATCATATGTTCAGCAGC
Organism: Vagococcus sp. 211; assembly: GCF_056322705.1. Lineage (NCBI taxonomy): Bacteria > Bacillati > Bacillota > Bacilli > Lactobacillales > Enterococcaceae > Vagococcus > Vagococcus sp. 211. Next base: position 2,075,955 of record NZ_CM150475.1, on the reverse strand, counting down.
ATCGTTAGGGACACGAGGTGTAAAAATCACACCGCCAGCAGCACCAGCGACTGTTTCTAATGTACCGAACCCGCGGTCTTTGAAAGTTTTCTTTAAAATCGTTAAGTCTTCACTAATAGAAGATTTGGCAGACGCGTATTTTTTAACAAAATAGGTCAAGGGAGTAAGGGTATGAGGATGATTAAGAATGTACTCAGTCATATCGATTAATCGTTCGCTTCTTTTGATTTTCATGGTTAAAACTCCTCTATTGATTTAAGTAATAATAACCATTATAAAGGGTTGTTATCAAAAAAACAAAACATTTTGAAGAAAACATTAAAAACGTTCGTAAATAAAAACAAAGAGGAGGTTAAACCCTTCTCTTTGTTCTCTTTTTCATGTATTCAAATAGATTCACTAAAATAAATAACCCAATAAAAATTAAAGTAATGGTTGCCCCAGGAGGAGCGTCAAGTTGGTAAGACCCAATCAAACCAGAAATCATACCAATAAAACCAACGATGACGCTGATAATAATGACAGAATTGAATGTTTTGCCTAATTTCATGGAAATAATACCTGGCAAAATCATAATAGCAGAAACTAAAAGCGCTCCTGCAATAGGAATCATCACAGTAATAGCCACTCCTGTAATAACGTTAAATAAAGTAGACAAGAGTGTGACAGGCAAACCGTCTACATGAGCTGTCTCTTCATCAAAGGTTAATACGTACATGGGACGTTTCAATAAGATGAATAAAATAACTATAGCAACCATCAATATACCCAGTATTTTGACCTGCATCCAATTAATGGTGACAATAGAACCAAATAAATATTGCTGAATGTTCATAGAGGATTGTCCTTTGTTTAAGTTCATTAAGACGAGAGCCGTTGCCAGTCCCCCAGACATTAGGATAGCTGTAGAGACTTCTGAATAGGAAGCGTATAACTTTCTAATATATTCTAGAACAAGAGCAGATAAAATAACAACGATCAAAGTCGTAAGTGTTGGATTAATGTTTAAGTAAAAACCTAGGGCAATCCCAGCAAGTGATACGTGGGATAAGGTATCTGCTAGTAAAGATTGTCTACGTAAGACAAGGAAGACACCTAGTAGAGGGGCAATGACTGCCATAAAAGAGGCGGCAATCAAGGCTCTAATCATGAACTCATATGAAAACATCGCCATTCTGTGTTCTCCTTTCTGACTAACTGAATGTGTCGGTCCATGTATTCTTTAATATCTTCGTGATCATGAGTGATCATCAAAATTGCTTTGTTGTGTGCGTGGCAACTGTGACGTAATAACTCATAAAATTCTCGACGGGAGTTCTCGTCCATTCCTGTTGTCGGCTCATCTAAGATAAATAAATCAGGATCTGAAGCAAAGATACGAGCTAAACAGATGCGTTGTTTTTGACCGCCTGAGAGTTCTCCTACTCGTTTGTCCCGCATGTCCCACATGCCTACTGATTCTAATGCTTTTTTGACATGATCGTGATCTGCTTTGGATAACCGTTTAAACCATTTGCCACGTTGATATCGTCCTGATTGGACAAGTTCTGTGACGGTACTTGGGTAACCAGCATTAAACGAGGCGATTTGTTGCGGACTATACCCAATTTTTAGTGGCTCTCCTTCTATATTAGTAGGAGAAATAGTGACCTGTCCTTTGGCTGGTTGGAGTAAGCCTAGGGTATTTTTTATTAGAGTGGACTTCGCAGCTCCGTTTTCTCCTGTTAAAATGACAAACTCGCCTGGTTTCACAGTGTAAGAGATGTCTTGTAAGACAGGCTCATCCCCGTAATAAAAAGTTAAGTCGTTGACTTCTATGTAATTCAAGTTCGTCCCTTCTTTCTTTTTTAAATCGTAAAGGTTACGTTTTAGACAAAGAATAGAATAGCATGGTGGGAAGGATAATGCAAGAGATACAGTTGCGGACAAAATAAAAAAAGTGGCAAGCCACTTTATTGATTCAATGTTCTAACGACATAGACCTCATCGCAAAAACCTTTTAAAGAGTTTGCTACATGAACCGCTCTAGAATGCTTACGGCACAAAGCGAATACTGTAGGGCCACTACCACTCATGACCGCCGCGTCAGCACCAAAATGCAACATTTTGTCCTTAATGGTTTTGACGATAGGGAATTTCTTCATGGTATGTGATTCAAGAGAATTTCCTAAATGTCGGATCATTTCGTCGTAATTTTGTTGATTAATGGCTCTCTCTAATGATTTAATATCTGGATGATAGACATCACCCACGTCTAATTTTGAAAAAACACGGGGAGTCGAGACACTAATCTTTGGTTTGACTAGAACGACCCAACATTGAGGGATAGGATGTGCTAATGGTTGAACGTTTTCACCGATTCCTGTGACAAGAGCTGTTTTTCCATGGATACAGTAAGGGACGTCTGTTCCAACAGGAATGGATAACTGTGCCATTTCTTCCATATCAGCTCCTAAGTTAAAGAGGCGATTAATTCCTCTAAAGGTGGCAGCGGCATCACTACTGCCACCGCCAAGACCAGCGGCTACAGGGATATGTTTATTGAGATGAACATGAATGCCTTGAGTAAAACCATATCTCTTTTTCATGATTTCGATAGTCTGATAGATATTATTTTTACGGTCTACAGGTAAGAAGCCACTATTTGTTTCAATAATAATCTCTTGTGAGTCTAGAGTGTTGAATATAAGGCGGTCGGATAGATCCACACTGGCCATGATCATTTCTAGTTCATGGTAACCATCGGAACGTTTATGGAGAACATCTAAACCTAGATTGATTTTGGCGGGAGCTTTTTCGATAATTTCCATGATATCCCTCCTTTCAGCTAAGAAGTACTTTTCATTTATTATACATGAAAGTCTGATTATTTTGAATAAATAAATGAAGAGGCTAAAAGGAGTGTGATTCTATGTTTTGGGTGAGTATTGTGAAGGTGTTACCTCTTTGGAAATAACAAAAGTAACATATGTTAAATATACAAGCTTGTTCTTTGCCTTCATTTTGTCTATTAGTCAATAATATCTTCTTAAAAAAAACATAAAATAGTATAAATATGGCTCAATATTAAGATTAAAAGAATAAAATAAGAAGAAAAGATGTTGAAAATATTTTAAAAAGATGATAAGGTTGTTTTATAGAAAAATAGTACATAAAAATGACGTTAATAAAACAGAGATAGATGTTAGGGGTGTTAAATCAATAATGATAAAAAGATTAAAAACAGGAAAACAATATATTTTTATAGAAGGATTGTTCCTTTTATGTTGGTCAGCATTTGCTTATAGTTTCTTATCAGTATATAGGGACGCTAGTGATTTTGTTACAGAAAATGCTAAAATCGAGATTCAATTATTAGAAATGTTCAATTATAGAGGGAAAGAATTAATGGTAGTTATCATTTTATTTTTTATTATTGCCACTTTAAACATATTATTAATTGTTACTCTGAGATTTGAAGAAAGAGGAAAACAACAATCAAAGATGAGCATACACGTAAAAGGACTATGCGTGACAACGCTCATTCTTATCAGCCTTTTTATAGTTAATAAATTGTGGATGATAATGCTATTAGTGACGGTGTTCTCCTTTGTTATAAATTACATTATTTATTCAGTAGTTGATAATATTATCACTTATGAAGACCAAGATTTATTTGAGAATAGAGGCCCATTTAAGAATGAAAAGGAAGCAATTAGTTACGCAGAAGAAGTACTCAGAAAGAAATCTGACTACTTTAAAAAAAGGCAATTTAATCTTCTATATATGATTCATAATTTAGATAATCAATATTTTATAGAGATGTATATTGAAAAAAATTAAAAATATAGTTAGGAGAATATAGAATTAATGCAAAAGAAAGTCAGATATATCATAATGACATTGCTCTTTGTTATAGGATTAGTCTCTATAGAAAATACAGTTGAAGCCAATGATGAAGGTTTAGGTTTTTCGGTCAATCATTTGCCAAGCTCGAAGCAGATAGATCCAGAAAGTGGTTTTTACTATTTAAAAACGGAACCAGGTATACCCCAAACGGTTGAGGTTGTCGTTGCAAGTACAAAAAAAGAACCGGTAGAAGTAAGAATTGAAGCCTTAAATGCCTTTTCTGGTAGTAATGGTTCTATGTATTACAATGTATCAGATGAAAAAGATGACAAATTAACTGTGGACCCGACGTTAAAATACCCCTTTGAGACATTAGTAACTGGTCCCGAGTCAGTCACTGTTGAGAATTTTGAAAAGAAAACAGTAGAGATTACTTTAACCCCTCCCAAAGAAAATTATGATGGAGTTATTATGGGTGCTTTATTTTTCTCTATTGGAGGTGGAGTGGAAGGCTCACCTGTAGGGGTATCTCAGGGCTATGAAATAGGAACTGTTTTATCAGAAAGTGGCGAAGAGTTCACTAATGGTACCAAATTAAATCTGATATCAGTAAAGCCTGGATTAGTAAGGTCACAACGAATGGTGTTAGCTAATATTCAAAACCCTGACTCTAAAGTACTTCAAAACGTTGATATGGTTGCAACAATTAAAGAAAAAAAATCAGGGAAGATAATTAAAGAAAACGACTATAAAGGATATTCATTAGCGCCAAATAGTAATACAAATTTGGAGTTCCAATGGGGATTAGCTCAGCTCCCTACTGGAAGTTTTACGTTTGAATTAAAAGGTCATAATGATTTTGAAGAATGGTTTTTTACAGAAGATTTTAATATATCAAGTAAAGAGGCAAATGAAATAAATAGCAGTAGTGCTTTTGAAATAGTCACGCCAAGATGGATAAAACTATTTGCTGTTGCAAATGGAATAATTGTAGTCATACAAATTAGTTACTTAGCTATTCGACGTAAGTCTATGGAGAAAGCATGGAGAAAAGAACAGATTGATAGAAAGAAACGACGAAAAAGAGATAGGAAAAAAGGTAGGGATAGGACGTAGGTTAGACTAATTAAGGAGATGATATTAGTGGGAAATAAAGCACACGGTAATCTACGTGTCTGGTTGGTACTATTGGGATGCTTAGTTGTACTGACTATTGTTAATTTCAGTAATGTTGCAGAAGCCACAAATAGTAATCAAACTGATATTGGAGTCCAATTTAAGGATGAAGCGGAGGTTATTCCTCCAGTCAATCTACCAGGGAATATTTATGAACCACCAGTTAAACCTAGTATACGACCTTCTCTACTGCCTAAAACAGGGGAGTTAATTTCATCTTTTATTGTCGTGCTTCTAGGTATTTCAGTATTGATTATTACATTGGGAATCAGTTACTTAAGGAGAATATATATTTTTGAAAGGTTGGTGATGTAATAAGATGAAAAATTATTTATGGGTTTTTATAATAGGAGCGATAGCATTCATATCACTATTTTTCTTTATTGTTAGTTTTTCAAGAGATTTATTTTTGGTAAAAAAATTGAAGAAAAAGAAACAGGTTCTAAGTATTAATTTTTTACTTTTAGTGGGATCAGTTGTAGATGTTAGTTTAATTATCTATCTTTTTATCATGGTAAAAAATCAAATAGATGCATTGAGCTATGCCAATTAAAGGGTTAGGTGATTACTTACTTAAACATAAATAACTTCTAACAATAACTCTCTCCAGTTTATCTGCAAAAATCTAAAAAAAAAGGAGGATATTTAAAAATGAAGAAAACAATTATTTTTTCAACACTAACAGCAACGATGTTATTAGCGGCAGGGACTACGGCTTTTGCAGATGATGTGAAAACACAACCGGTTGAATCATCAAGAAATACTAAAGCAAGTATTAGCTTTATTTCAGACAGTGAGACAACACCACCTGAAACAGGTTTACCAGGAAACTTACGATTTCTAGGTACTCCAAATTTAGCTTGGGATTTTGGTAAAGATTTAACAGTACCGACTAATGGTACTGCTATCTATGATCGCGATAAAAAAGGTGCTACAGGTAAACAATTTATTGCTGTTTCAGATGATAGATTAGAAGGTTCTCAAAACGAACCAGATGGTTGGCATGTAACAGCCCAACTTGGTGCATTGAAAGATGGAGAAGATGAATTAACTGCAAACATTTTATATAAAGTTGTTGATTTGGCTGAAATTGAAATTGATAGAACAATTGTTGATAACGACTATGTTATTCCAGATTTATCAAAAGCAGGTGCAGATGTCATTAAGTCACAAACAGAAGCTGTAGCAGGACTTACGTTAGGAACTGCTGTAGATAGCGTTACGAGGTTACAAGCTGGGGCTGAAGGCGCAACAATGGTAATGTCAGCAGCAAATGAAAAAAATCTACACCATAAAGCGTATGGTGTAGAAATAGATGATGTTAAATTAGAATTGATTTCTGGAGCTAAAGCAGGTAAAAGTTATAACGGTAACTTAGTTTGGAAACTGTCTAACGCACCAGTAAAATAAATTTAACACTTAATTAAAGTTAAAACAAGTAATAAAATTGCTACATAGACCTTTTGTAGATAAATTGGATGTAAAGTTATTGCTAAAAGTTATTTATGCTTAAGGATACTTAGTAAGAGTATCCTTTTTTTTATAGGTGGAGGAATTATGAAAAATAGTAAAATTATTCCCATGGTTATAGTTATTTTTATCTTTTTTTGTTACCCCTTTTTGTATATAAAAGAGGTTGAAGCAACAGATAATAAATCAGACATGTTATTTTCAGTTACCCCTGTTTTACCGAAAAATCAACAGAATAAACAGGTGTCGTATTATGATTTAAGAACAAAACCGGATCAAGAACAGACGATTGTTACACTTGTTGAAAATTATACGGATCAAGAATTACCAATTACTATTGATTATAATAATGCTAAGACTAATAGCAATAGTATTAGAGATTATACTAATAATCAATTATTAGAAGATGATGCATCTTTAAAAGTTAAGTTTAACGAAATAGTTAGTGGACCCAAAGAAGTGTTATTAAAACCTCGAGAAGTATTAGAAGTGGAAACTCAATTGCGTATGCCATCTAAAGCTTTTGATGGTGTGATTTCTGGAGGTATTCAATTTAGTCATAGCGATAGAGGACAGCCCAAGGAAACTAATAATGAGGTTATTATGGATTTAAGTTATATTGTAGGGATGACTATTAGTCAAAATGATAAAAAAATCACGCCGGAATTTGAACTTCGTACAATAAAACCTGGTTTTATTGATTATGAAAATGCATTTTTAGTATCACTTGCAAATGTTAAGCCGTTATTTATTGATGATTTGACAATAGATAGCGAGATTACAAAAAAAGGGTTAAACAATAAAGTGTACAGAAATAAGAAAAAGAATGTCCAGATGTCACCAAATTCCAAAATCGATTTTCCGGTTAGTTTACAGGGTGATGATATGGAAGATGGAGAGTATACTTCTACGGTCAGAGTAACAACTAGGGAAGGGGAAAAAAGAGTTTGGACAAAAGATTTTATCTTAACAAAAAAAGATGTTAGTTATTTTAATAAACAACAAAAGGTATTTACTGAGAAAAAAGATTTGACACAATCAATATCGATAGGGTTTATATTGATTATTTCATTGTTGGTATGTTTAGTCGTAGCAAGTGTCTATTTGGTATATAAATATTTTTTTATTAAAAAATAAGTTTTTTAAGAGGAGGTTATTTTAAAATGAAAGATATAAAAAAAATGAGAATATTTTGGACGCTTTGTTTGAGTTTATTCTCTATAACCATAAGTACGAATAGAGCAGAAGCTTGGTCACCTTTTGGCTCAGATAGAGAGGGTAGAACAGGTTTAATTTCACCTACTACAGGAGTTATTGAAGATAGCGAGGAAATTAGACGAGGATTACCACCCTACGGCTCACCAATCATCCGTTTGAACGCTATCGATAGAAATAAGTTATATTTAACAGATGGTAGGGTTAAAGACAGAAATGGGCAATATAAGCGTTGGCGAGGAGCTGAGTCGTTTCCTAGTTACTGGGAAAATTGGGAGATCAATACAAACTACGCTAATAAAAATAATGAACCCAATTATTGGGGAGAGCATGCCAGCAAGGCGTCGGGAAATAGCTCTAGTAAAAGTGAAAGTTCCGTATTAGTTTTTCCAGATGTTGGGGTTTACAATGGCCGTGTTATTCGACAGGTGGTGGACATCAACCAAGGTGTCAGAGATGGGTACTCAGGGAACCGGTTTGATATGTTAACAATACAAAGGAATGGCCGGTTGAAATTCCACCGTCGTCCTCAAGTTTGGTATCCTTATGGGAGTGATTGGTTTGAAGTACCTTATGTTTGGTATGAGTATCAAGATAACGGAGAGCAGATAAAGGATGCCTATATTTCAACTACATTAAATTATTGGGGAGCTACTAACGATTATTACGGATTAAATCCAAGGGGCCAGTATAGTCACAGGTTTAAGTGGCCACAGACATCGGTGGATAATTTTTTAATGGCTAATGATGAAGCTCATCCCTATTTGAATGCTGAATTTGAGTATTGGAACGGTTGGAATGAGATTAGGTTTAGTCCTATAAAAGGAAAAGAACAGCCGAGTAATACACCATATTATAACTTTTCTTTGTTACAAAAGTCAGAGGCTCCTTTAGACATAAGCGTGAATCCAAGATTAGCTGATAGAAGCGTGCCCGGATCTACACACGCGTCAACGACAGTTATCTATTTAAATGATCCTGAGGCTTTTTCACCATTGCCAGATGGCTATCTATCTCCGTATATTGATGAAAGGATGGAGGAGACTGATAACCATGAATCTTTAAATTATGAAGTTGATATTATACAGCCGTTGCTAGAGCTTGGTCAGAATGAGTCTTTCTATCCATTTGAAAATGACGATTATTCTGAAGCTTTTAAGTTAGAAGTTTCTTATGATTTGAAATTATCAGAAATGAGCACATCGGATTTTAGTTACTATTTAGAGGATGGTAAAGGTCATTTAACTTCCTTAAGTGATATAGGTGATGTGGATGAACTAGTAAGTATTGATTATATAGATGAAAGTACCATAAGATTTATCTTGAAGAGAGAGTTATTAATGATGCCCAACTTTTCTGAAACAAGTAAATTGGGAAACACTTTAGTGATTAAACAAAAAACACTTCTACCATGGGATGAAAAATTAATAGAAAGATATAGTCCGACTGTTGGACAAGAGGGATTCAAAATTAAAACAACGGTAGGTTATGCTTATAAAGATATTTTAGAGGTAAGGAATGTGGCTAACGTTCAAGATACATATGTTAAGTATAAGCCGAGTATTAGTACAATAAATGATAGCAAGATGTACTTTGTACAACCAAACATGACTTCTTCTGATTTAGATTATAAAGAAATGTCCAATAATTATGAAAGCTCTTATCCAGGAGATACAATCATAGTTAAACAAAGGAGCAACACGCAACGTTTTACTGAGTTGGGAAAAATATACTCGCAAGATGTGCAGTTGACTAGTGAACTATTTAAAGTGACGAGAGATGATCATGTGAACGTGCGTGTTGCAGAATCTACAAAATTTAGCTATCGATTCGAAAGAAATGATGACTTCTTTAATTTTTATGATTTTAAAGAATCAGAGGATTTAAATCAGCGATTCAGACAAATGATTATTGAAGTGCCAGAACATATAAAATTAATAGAGCCGAAAAAATCTGATGGATCAAGTATTGATGTTCCTCTTTATTGGACGCAACCGACTAATATTGGTAACAGACGTTCATATACAAAAGGAGGAATGCCGTTTACGCAGTCAGAATTAGAAAGGTATCTGAACAAACTTGAATTTGAAGTGATAGAGGACATCGACATACCGACAGAAATAAAGTTTTATTTTGGCACGCGAACAAGTAATGAGTTCGATCCAGATGACCCAAGGATAGCCGTGACTTCTGCTTATATGCCCCATAAAGTTAGAGCAAGAGGAAAGAATATCAACGGAGAAAAATTATACGAAGAGTTATTAACTGAGAACCTAATACTAGGAGAACCGATTATAAGTAACAAAGCTAATGATTATCCGGTTAAAGAAGTCAACCATTATGTCGCGCCGAAGAATGAAAAGATATATCCTGATCATAAAGCTATTAAACTACACGAGCTTTTATATGATCCAATATCATACACGATAACTTATGACCTTAATGGTGGAAAAGGAGAACCTATTAAAGAATTAAATTATTCAGCATTAGATAAGTCGATTAAATTAAGTGATGGTAAGGGTGTTTCTAATGATCGTTTCATTTTGGGTGGTTGGATAACAAAAGATGGTAAACATGCATTTAAACCCGGTCAAAAAATAGAACGGGATAACTATGTTGGTAATATGGAATTACTAGCTAATTGGAAACCTGAAACAGTAACAGCGAATGTTAAATTCTTATATAAAAAAGAAGATGAGAACAAAGTAAATCAACCTATTTTTGAAAATTTTAGAGAAGGTTCCGATAAACAAAAACGTAAAGAGGCAGTCGCGTTAGAAGCGGAAGTGAATGAGAGTATTGCAGAACTGCTGAAAAAGAATAAACTTGAACTTGAAGTGGACGGCTATGTGCTACAACCAGGATATGAGGTTGTTCACAATGGTAAAAAAATAGAAGATGATAAAATACCCATAGAAGATTTTGATATTATCTATTATTATGATTCTTTATCAGGACTCAATGTACCAAAGTCATTAGATTTTGGTGAACATCATAGTGTTAGAGAGGGTGTGAAAAATCGGTACCCTCTAAGTAAGGACTATTTAGATGAATCGATTGAAATCATTGATACTGAAGAAAATCATGAATGGAAGTTGACAGCTTATGCGTCAAAATTTGTTAATGGAAGCATCATGTTAAACTCACAATTAGTATTAGTAGATGAATCTAAGCAAAGTTATGTTATTTCCGATTATAGTCAAAATTTAATAGGAGATGATACGTTATATACTAAGATTCCACTTAAAAATTCAGACGACACAGAAGGTTTGTTCTTAGATATTTATTCTGAAATACCTAGTGATGGTGACTATACAGCAACTCTTAACTTAATACTTGAAAATACACCGTAAAAAAGAAGCAACAGTTAATAATACTTAACTGTTGCTTCTTTTTATTTGCGATACATTTTGAATTCTAAAAATCGGTTGTTATATATTTCTAAGTAATCCGTTCCCAAATCCTGATATACTTCGAGATGCTCAATGATATCATCCCTTGGATAAAATTGAGGGTCTTCGGTTATTTCTTTCGGCATTTTTTTGATAGCTTCTTTATTAGGAGAAGAATAACCAATGTATTCAGCATTTGCTGCTGCGTTGTCAGGATCTAGCATGAAATTAATAAAATCATAGGAACCTTCCGTGTTTTTGGCGGTCTTTGGTATCACAATGTTGTCAAACCAAAGATTAGAGCCTTCTTCTGGGATAACATAATGAAGGGCATCGTTATTATCAAGCATTTCTGCAGCTTCACCTGAAAAGGTGACAGCTACAGCACTTTCCTCATTAATCATATACATTTTAATTTCATCCGCTACAATGGCTTTAACGTTCTTAGATAGACCTGTGAGCTTGTTTGAAGCGATATCGAGTAAAGCGTCGTCTTTGCTGTTTAAAGAGTTCCCATCGCTGTTTAGAGCGAGTCCCATGACTTCTCTTGCGCCATCGATGAGCATCACGTTGTTTTTCAATTCAGGCCGCCATAAATCATCCCAATGATTAATGCTTCCTTCAGGGACCATTTTATCATTATAGATAATTCCTAATGTGCCCCAAAAATAGGGAATGGAGTATTGGTTTCCTGGATCAAAGTCAATGTCTAAAAAACGACTGTCTAAGTTGTCTAACCCTTTTATTTTAGAGTGATCCAACGGAATAAGTAACTCTTGTTTCATCATCTTTTGAATCATGTACTCACTGGGAATAGCGATATCGTAAGCCGTTCCACCTTGTTCGATTTTGGTTATCATGGCTTCGTTAGAGTCAAAGGTTTCATAGATGACTTTATAACCAGATTCTTTTTCGAATTTCTTTAATAGAGCAGGATCGATATAGTCCCCCCAGTTGTAGATAGTTAATACTTTAGCATTGGCATTGCCAGCTGTTTTTTCTAATCGGTAAGAACTCACACCTAATAAGATAACAATCAAAACAATCCCAATGATGAGTGAATTTAGTTTTTTCATTTGATTCGCTCCTTATGATGCTTTCTTTTTTTGTTTTCGTTTGGGCCGATTGTCTTGACTGATGAAATAATAGCCTATGACTAAAAGGAAAGAGAATAAGAAGAGTAGGGTACTCAACGCATTAATTTCTAAACTAATTCCTTGTCGTGCTCTAGAATAAATTTCAACAGATAGGGTACTAAATCCGTTACCTGTTACAAAAAAAGTCACAGCAAAGTCATCCAGTGAATAGGTAAAAGCCATAAAGTAACCGGCAATAATACCTGGTGTAATGTATGGTAAGATAATTTGGTACAAAACTTGCCAGTTATTTGCGCCTAAGTCTTTTGCCGCATCGATTAACGATTCATTCATTTCTTTGATTTTTGGTAGCACCATGAGTACCACAATAGGGATGCTGAATGCGATATGGGAAAGCAAAACAGACATAAAGCCTAATTTAAAACCAAACCAAGTACCAAGGAAAGTGAAGAATATCAAAAAGCTTGCTCCAATAATAACGTCTGGTGAGACCATAAGTATATTATTTAAGCTGAGTAGAGCGTTTCTTACGCCTCGTTCTTTTGTGTAATGAATACCCATAGCACCTAGTGTTCCAATAACTGTCGCAATTAAGGCGGACAAGAAAGCAAGTAAAAAGGTATTAAACACAATCCCAATCAAGCGTTTGTCTTCAAAGACCGCTCGGTAATTATCTAAGGTGAATCCTGTAAATGACGTCATATTACCGCCATCATTAAATGAATAAAAAATGAGATAAAAAATAGGGAGATATAGGAGTAAAAAGATGAAGACAAGGTAAAGGTTAGACCATTTTATTTTTTTCTGTGTCATTTTTTCTTCTTACCTCCTTTTTTCTTTTCTCCTGTAAAGAACATAATAATAAACATGGCAATAATTAAGATAACACCGATGGTTGACCCCATCCCCCAGTTCTGAGTGACAAGGAAATGTTGTTCAATGGCCGTACCTAATGTTATCACGCGATTACCACCGATTAACCTGGTCAGCATGAATAAGCTAAGGGATGGAATGAAAACAGCCTGGACCCCGCTTTTAACGCCATTTAAAGAAAGAGGGAAAATGACACGTCGAAAGGTTTCTAACGCATTTGCTCCCAAGTCCTTACTTGCAAACACTAAAGAGGGATTAATTTCTTCTAAGGCATTAAAGATAGGGATAACCATAAAAGGAATTTCGATATAGGTTGCAACAAAAATGAAACTAAAGTCAGTAAACAAAATCTGCCTAGACCCAATTCCCATCATGTCTAAAAAGGTATTGATAGACCCATGGGCACTAAAAATCCCGATAAAAGCATAGGCTTTTAAGAGTAAGTTGATCCACGTAGGTAAAATAATCATCATGAGCCACAATTGCTTGTGTTTTGTTTGGACTAAAAAGTAAGCCACTGGGTAGCTAATAATTAAAGTGAACAGTGTGATTAATCCTGCGTAGAACACGGAATTGAAAGTCATTTTTAAATACGTACTACTGGTTAAATACTGCTGGTAGTTTGCCAAAGTTAATTGCCCGTTAACATCAAATAAAGACTGATAAAAAATAAGTAAAACAGGCATAATAACAAACAATAAAATCCATAAAAAATAAGGAACCGCATAGATTTTTCGATTAGTGGTCATAACAATCCTCCTTCTAATCCTCGTAGCTTTCTAAACGAGCGTCAAATTCTTCTTCTGACTCGCCAAAACGCATAACGTGCATATCCTCAGGTTCAAAGTAAAGGCCAACTTCTTGTCCTACTTGAGGACGCTTAGTGGAGTGAATCATCCATTTGTTGCCTTCTTTGTCTAAACAAAAAATTTCATAATGAACCCCTCTAAAAAGAACAGTATCAACCGTTGCTTTTAATTTACCTTCTGAAACAGGGACGATAGTCATATCTTCTGGTCGGATGATAATTTCAACAGGTTCATTTTTTCTCATTCCACTGTCCACACATTCGAATTCATGTCCCACTAATTGAACTAAGTTATCTCGTAACATAATGGCCTTAATGATATTACTTTCACCAATGAAATCTGCTACAAAACGATTAATAGGCTCATCGTAGATATCAGTAGGTGACCCACTTTGCTCAATGTTCCCATTATTTAAAACGAAAATTTCGTCACTCATAGCCAAGGCTTCTTCCTGATCGTGGGTAACGAAAATAAAGGTAATACCTAAGCGTTTTTGAAGTTCACGTAACTCAGATTGCATCGCCGTTCTTAGTTTTAAGTCAAGGGCTGATAGGGGCTCATCTAGAAGTAAAATCTCTGGTTCGTTCACCAAAGCACGGGCGATAGCCACTCTTTGACGTTGCCCCCCAGACATTTCACTAATTTGACGTTCTTCAAACCCAGATAGTTGAACCATGCGCAAAGCATTTTTTACTTTGGTACCAATGTCTTCTTTTGGTGTCTTCTTAATTTTTAAACCGAAGGCCACATTATCAAACACGTTCATATGTGGAAATAAGGCGTAATCTTGGAAGACCGTATTGACCTTACGTTTATTGGCTGGAATTTTATTAATGAGTTTGTCCTTAAAATAGATGTTTCCTGTTGTTGGTTCTGAAAAACCAGCAATAAGTCGTAAAATCGTTGTTTTACCACAGCCAGAAGGGCCGAGTAATGTATAAAATTTTCCTTGTTCTATGTCAAAACTGACATTCTTTAATACCACGTTGTCATCGAATTCTTTGACAACATTTTCAAAACGAATGATTGCGTTTCCCATGTTTCCACCTCTTTATCTAGTTATAAGTACGAATTAGTTGCTACCAAAAGAATACGACTAAGTCCTTTTTGGTTGTTTCTGATATGGTGTTCCTTGAAGGCTTTGTAATAAATAGATTCCCCGCTTCTAGCGTAGTACTTATCGGAGCCAATTTCAACACAGACCTCTCCTTCAAGAACAAAAGCAAATGTTTCTGAGAGGGAAGGTTGGAAGGTTTTGTATTCGCCTTCTTTATCTAAGCTAAGCAAAATGGGTTCCATTTCGTTCTCGTTAGAGTCTGAAATAAGCCACTGGACTTCATAAGCTTGTTCTTCGTTGATAGAAAGGGTGTAATCGTGTTCTGTATAAATGACTTGTTGCACGTGTTCTTTGTCATCAAAAAATTCTTTAGGTGTGACACCTAAGACGTCTAATAAAGAAAAAAAAGTTTCCATAGAAGGAGAACTTAAATCTCTTTCTAGTTGTGAAATATAGCCCTTACTTAGGTCTGTTCGTTCACCCAGTTCTTCCTGAGTAAGGTTTTTTTGTACTCTTAAATTTTTAATTTTCTTGCCAATTGTCACAGATAATCACCTCGCCTTTAAGTTTACTCACTGTAAACAAATAGTTTACTCAAATAGGAATTATACAAGGAGTTGCGTCAAAAGACAATCTTTTTCGACAAGATTTTTAAGGAGAAATACTATATAATGATAGTGTATAAATAGTACATGAGAGGACGGATATTGATGGAAAAAAGATTTAATGCATTAGTTGTGTCTGAAAATGAAGAGAATGTGGTGGCGCAAGTCACAGAATGGTCTGTGGATCAGTTATCAGAAGGGGACACACTAATCAAAGTGTTGTACTCAGCTGTGAATTATAAAGATGCCTTAGCAACGATTAAAAAGGGTGGCGTGGTTCGTAATTATCCTATGATTCCAGGGATTGATTTGACAGGAGAAATTATCGAATCGGCGGATGCTCGTTTTAAAGCAGGAGACAAAGTCGTGGTAACTGGAAATGGAACAGGCGTGAGCCATACGGGTGGTTTTAGTGAAGTGGTGCGTGTTCCAGGAAACTGGGTGCTACCTTTACCAAAAGATATGACACCTAAACAAGGAGCAACTTTAGGAACAGCTGGTGTAACAGCTGTTGAAGCTGTTCAAAAATTAGAAATGTTTGGCTTGAAAGACAACAAAGACGCGACGATTTTAGTAACAGGTGCCACAGGTGGTGTGGGAAGTGTTGCTATAGCCTTTTTACATGGTTTAGGGTATAAAAACATCGTTGCTTTATCTCGAAAAGACAACAATGATTACTTAACAGCGCTGGGTGTCTCTCGAGTGGTTAAACCAGAAGAAATTAGCTTTGATAAGCCAAGACCTTTAGCAAAACAACAATTTGATTATGTTATTGATACGATAGGTGGCGATATGCTAACAGCTATTTTACCTCAAATTAGTTATGGTGGTGCCATTGCACTGTGTGGCAATGCTAGTGGTATTAAATTATCAGCAACGGTATTGCCGTTTATCTTACGAGGAGTGTCTATGCTGGGTGTAGATTCAGTTCAACTTAGCAATGACGTCAAAATGGGAATCTGGGAACGATTAGAGAAGACCTTATCTGAAGACGTCTATGATGTTATTAGCAGTCGTGAGGAGTCATTAGAAGCATCTGCTGATGTGGTGAAGGAATTGTTAGAGGGGACACATTCGGGAAGAACATTAATTAAAATGTAATAATGTAATAAAGATAAAAGACCATCGTCCTTATATGAGGACAATGGTCTTTTTGTATGTTTAGAATCCTAAACTATTTGGTTTAACGTCAGCTGGAATTGGATTAACGTAAGGTGTAATCGCCGTCATTGCATCTAATTCTGCTTTGGCTTGTTCCATGTACTCTGGATTTTCAATAGCTTTCATTGCTGTAGCAGCCATGATTTTAGCTGCTTGCAGCATGCCTTTTTTAGCAATGCCGGATTTACCGTTTGTTACCCATCTCCATGTGTGTAGAGCAGTGTTTTGAACTTCAGTAGCTACGATACATTGAGCTGTAGGTACTACCCAACTAACATCACCTACATCACTTGATCCAGGGAGAGTTAAGTTCTTCATGGCTTCGTTATAAGGATAAACAAAATCAGCTAAGACTTTACCATTGTTTTCCATGGCGATTTTTTTCTCCATTGGACTGAACGGTGGGAACATGCGGAATTGTTTTTCAGCATCAGATAGCGTTGCGTGTAATTCTTCAGCAAATGCCCAATCTTGTTCGTCAAATTTTGGTGCGCCATATTCTACTAAACATTCACCCATTAAGCGAGAGTAAACAGTGTTTGGTACGTAGTTAGAACATGCTTTGTCAAAGTGCACCGTTACTTCTGTTTCGGTCATAAGAGCAGCACCTTCTGCAATTTTACAAAGACGATCAAAAATTTCTTTAGCTTGATGTCCTTTAGGTGCGCGGATTAAGTAAAGTAATTTAGCATGGTCTTGAACAACACTTGGTGCTTGTCCGCCAGCGTCTAAGTATGAGTAGTGATAACGAGCTTCTGATGTTACGTGTTCACGTAAGTAATTACCACCAACATTCATTAACTCACAAGCATCTAAGGCACTACGTCCCATTTCTGGAGAGTTAGCAGCATGCGCGGTTTTACCTTTGAACTCAAAAGCTGCTTGGATATTAGCTAATGTTGGTGCACCGAAGATAGCGTTATCTGTTGCTGGATGCCAGCAAAGAGCCATATCTAAGCCATCAAAAGCATTAGCGCGTGTCATGTATGTTTTACCAGATCCACCTTCTTCAGCAGGACAGCCGAAGTATTTGACTTGTGCTTTGATGTTGTTTTCAGTGATGTAGTCTTTTAAAGCAACAGCTGCTGCAAAAGAAGCTGTTCCTAATAAGTTATGTCCGCATCCGTGCCCGTTCATACTTTCTTGTCCAGGATTTAATTCTTTGGTTGTTGAGTTTGCTTTTTGATTTAAGTCAGGAAGAGCGTCATACTCTCCTAAGAAACCAATGCTTGGACCTTCAGAACCAAACGTTCCAATAAAGGCTGTGTCGATGTCAGCGATGTTGCGTTCAATCGTGAAGCCTTCTTTTTCTAATGCCGCAATAATGACTTCAGCAGATTCATGTTCATGGAATTTTGTTTCAGCTAAGTCCCAAATATGGTCACTTAATTCAAAATATTGTTCTTGTTTACCTTCAATTAATTGTTCGATTTGTTTAAACATAATATATTCCTCCTGAAAGTTTTAAATTAGACGATAAAAGTTAATCCGTAAGAAATAATGATTGATAAAGCAGTGATGATGACACCTGGAATAATGAAACTTTGTGTCTTAGTACGTCCCGTACGGTCAATTTCACATGCTAATAGTAAGGTTGGTTGTGCAGGGATGATAAAGTTAAAGTTCAGACATTGAACAATAATAACTAAGAACATAGGTGAGATACCTAATTGTAATGCTAATGGGAAAATAATAGCAGCAACTGCTGTTTGAGCACCGATAATCATAGCAACAAAGCTACAGATTAAGATTAATACCCAAGGAGCTTGAGCTAAAACGCCACCTACATTTGTAATCAGTGTAGCCTGATTAGCTGGAGCGCCAAAGATTGTTGATCCAACCCATCCTAGCCCTAGTACAACAAGAGCAGCACCTAATGAGTTCATTGTAGCAGGAGCACTAAGGATTTTCTTAGAGTTAACTTTGAATAGCATGATGTTAATCGCAGCAGATAAGTACATGAACATTTGAACTAAGTCAGCTGTTGCAATGCTTACTGTATTACCATCTACTATATATGTTGGTAAGAATTTAGGGAATAGACCGAATAAGATAATGAAGAACACACAACCTAAGAATACATAAGTTGATAATTTTGCTGTAGATGATAATTCAACTGTTTCTGTTTCTTCCATATCAACAGGAGCAAGTGTTGATTCATCGAATTCGACACGTTTGTTTGTAATAGTTAAGATAGCACTTAAAAGGACAATTGAAATTAATGTTGCTGGCAATACAATGGCCAAGTAAGTAGCCATTGAAATATTATAAACGGCTAATAATGTGACAACATAAGCTGTTGATGATGATGCCGGGCTACAAAGTAGAGCCATGTTTGATGCTAGTACACTTGTTACAAGAGCACCTCTGGGGTTTGTTTTTGAGTTAATGGCAGTTTCAGCAATGATTGGCTCTAATGATAGAGAAATCATGGCAGTTCCCATACCAAAAACGAATAAGAAACAAACAAGTGGTGCAACGAAAGTAATCGCTTTAGGGTATTTACGAATAATTTTAGTGGCAACTGAGATCATGTAGTCCATACCACCAGAAGCTTGTAAGGCTCCACTAGCAATACCAATTGAAATAATAATTAAGACTGCGGTAACGGGTGGTGATGATGGTGGTAATTTGAAGATGAACAACATAATGAATAGGGCAACGATTGAAGAAACGCCAGAGCCTAACGCTCCACCTTTAGATAAGCCATAAATGATAGTAGCAACCATGATAACAATTTCTAATAATAATAAAAACATAGTATTCCTCCTAATTGGTTGTAATAAGTACACGTGAATAATTGCAATTGAACTAAAGTTATAATAATGTGTTTAAACTACCCGACACCTTCTCTCTTGAATGATAACGAATGTTACTATTCAAATTTTAAAAATGTTATTTATGTCTTTTAAATTACTTAAAAAACATATCTTATAGATTAATAATACAAAGAACCGGCGTTATTTAAAAGTGAAAATCGGAAACATTAAAAAAATTTAATAATCATACCTATTTATGAACCTGTTCTGTAACTTGTTATTTAATTGAAATGGAGATCTAAAGGATAATAAAGAGGTAAAAAGACTGTAACCGTATGTTTTCTGAAAAAATGAAAGGGATGATGTTATCAATAAGAGATATTTTTATAAAATGTCGCATTTTTTATTGTTGAATAAAAAAATAGCTTTTATTTCAGATTGAGGCTTTTGATGTTGATGTGACAGGTTTATTCATTGTGAATTTGTAAATAATATTGTTTATTTATTGTAGGTGATTAAAAAAATATGGGAAATAGTGTTGTCTATTTAATAAGCTGTTTTTAAATAAGGTTGTGACATAGGTGTATGATAAGAGATTTTTAAGACGGATAACAGAGGGTAAGCACTACCAAATAAGATTGGGATGGTACGTTGTCAAAGATGGGATAAAAGAGTAGACTAAAAGAAAGTTAAGGACATAGGTCCTTCTGTTTTTGGTGTCATTATTAATGATAGTAAAGATGAAAGAAAGATAACTTCTACTATTTAATGAATGATTAAGTAAGTAGAAGTTTTTCTATGTTCTCATAAAAAGGAGTTTTGAGGTTGGTTAAAGAGAAAATGTATCAAAGGGTCCAATTAATTGTATTTGGGCTTGTTGTAGGGAGTTGTGTTGGTGTCATAGAAGTCATTTTCGGTAAGGGATTAATTGAAATGACTAAACTTAGAGAAACGTATTTTTTATATTTATTGTTTTTTTTACCCTTTGCAGGGCTTGTCATTGAATATTTGTTTGAGCGATTTGGAGGGGTTAGTAGGCAAGGGATGTCTTTGATTTTCTCCACAGCTCATGGGGATAAGAATGACATACCTTTACGGTTAATTCCTATTGTTGTGATCAGTACATGGCTTACTCACTTATTTGGAGGGAGTGCAGGAAGAGAGGGTGTGGCTGTACAAATAGGTAGTACCTTTTCTCATTGGATGAGTCAAAAAAGTAAGAGATGGTTAGATAGTGAGTTGAATTGGTCACGAATTGCAGTGATAACAGGTATATCTGCCGGTTTTTCAGGCCTATTTCAGACGCCTATTGCGGCCATTTTTTTTGCTTTAGAAGTATTGGTGGTTGGACGTTTGGATTATCGTTCCTTATTACCGGCATCAATCGCATCGTTAATGGCATTTACTGTATCTAAGTTATTACATTTACCCGGTTTTCATTTTGCATTGACACGAGTACCGACAATGGATACTAGACTAATCATTTATCTACTATTATTAGGTGCATTGTTTGGTTTAGTTGGTCGATTATTTACCGTATCATTGGATAGAAGTAAGAGATGGTTTCAAACAATGTTACCTAATGCCTATCATCGTATTTTTATTGGGGGGGTTCTCTTAGTTTTAGCTATGCTTCTGTTTCATCAAGGTAGATACTCTGGTATTGGAGCACCTCTTATTGTCGCAAGTTTAACTGGAGACACGGTTTATTCTTATGATTTTATATTGAAATTATTCTTAACGGTTCTAACTTTATCTGTTGGTTTCCAAGGCGGCGAAGTGACACCGCTTTTTGTGATTGGTTGTACTTTAGGAACCGTTATAGCACCTATTATTGGGCTGCCTTATGAATTTGTCGCAGCGTTAGGTTACGTGGGCGTCTTTGGTAGTGCGACAAACACATTCTTAGCTCCAATCATTATCGGCGGAGAGGTATTCGGTTTTCAATGGTTACCTTATTTTTTTATTGTAATGGTTGCGGCCTATACTATCAATGGTAATACGTCTATCTATAGTAAACAATTAAGGTTAGAGGATTAAATAGTAAAAAGAAAAAAGCTACCAAAATTTGGTAGCTTTTTTTTATTTGGTCCATTCAGATACAAGCTCTGGATTGTCAGAAATCCATTCTTTTGCAGCTTCTTGAGGAGATTGTCCACCGTTAATGGCTAACATCACCGTTTCCATATCTTCTTTGGTCCATTCAAATTTTTCTAAAATACGGTAAGCTTCTGGTGCGTCTTCTTTTAGACCTTCACGAGCCATTGTATTAATGGTTTCTTCTTTACCCATACCATTTTCAGGATCTTCTAAATATTTTAAGTCGTATTTAGCAAACATCCAGTGAGGAGACCAACCAGTAATAACAATAGGTTCTTTCTTTTTGTATGCTTGACCTAGCGCAACGGTCATAGCACCAGAAGAAGATGTTTCGACAGACCAGTCACTTAGGTTACTGTATTGATCCACTGTGTTTTCAGCAGCTTTTACGACACCAGCCCCAGGCTCGATACCAGTAATTTTTTTACCAGCTTCGTCTGATAAGTCAGAAATACTGTCAACATCCATATAAGAGGGAACTGTTAAACCAACTTTAGCTCCAGTTAAGTTTTGACCTAAGTTGTCTAACTTGTCTTTGTACTGTTCATACTGAGCACCATGAGTATTCGGTAACCAAGCAGCAACCATAGCATCTGATTCTCCACTAGCAACAGATTCCCACATAATGGCGTTGTCTAGAGGGGTAATAGAGACATCAAAACCTTGCTCTTTTAATACTTCAGCAATAACGTTGGTAGAAGCTACCTCAGTATCCCATTCAACATAAGATAAATTGATGGCTGTTTTGTCGCTCTTAGTTGCAAACAAGCTACTAGCAGCAATTCCAATAATTAAAGCAGCTACGATACCGCCAACAAGCCATTGACGTTTTTTATTGGTATCAGAGGCAGTTTTTTTTGTTTTTTTACTGTTTGGTTTGTTCGCATACTGTGTAAAGCGGTCAATAATAATCGCTAGAATAACTAGGGCTACACCGTTAACAAAGCCATTTCCGACTTGGGCACGTTGAAGGGCAGATAATACACCACGACCTAAACCAGGAGCTCCAATCATAGAGGCGATAACGACCATAGACAGTGATAACATGGTTGTTTGGTTAACCCCAGCTAATATGGTGCTTTTAGCTAAAGGCAATTCTAATTTAAATAATTTTTGCGTGCCAGTACCACCAAATGAATCTGTGGCTTCGACTAATTCTTTTGGTACTTGACGAATACCTAAGTTAGTAAAACGAACAGTTGGAGGCAATGAGAAGATAACTGAGGCGAATACCCCAGGTACCATACCAATACCAAAGAAAGCAACCGCAGGAATTAAGTAAACAAAGCCGGGCATTGTTTGCATGAAATCTAAAATAGGTGTAATGATTTTCTGAGCGGTATCGCTTTTAGCCATGAGAATCCCTAAAGGAATACCAATGACAATCGATACTAAACTTGAAATTAATACTAAGGTTAATGTACTCATTAAATCAGACCATAACCCTTGGTTGTAGATAAATAATAACCCAACAAGAGTAAAACCTGTCAGTCCCCACTTTTTATTAGAAATGAAGAAGGCTGCAAGAGTAATTAAAGCGATAAAAACAAGAGGTGGGATAAACATGAAAAAGTTGGTAATCCCATCCATTAAACTTTGTCCCGTTGTTTGGAAGAAGGTAAACAGACCTGAAAAGGTGTTTGTCATCCATTCTGTTAAGTTTTCTACCCAATCAGCAACAGGTAATTGAGCAAGTAATATGAGGTTCAACATCTAGTTAGCCTCCTTTTGATTATCATCTGACGCATCAGATGTGTCTGTTAGTGCTTCAATCACGCTACCACGAATAATAACACCCAGTAAACGGCCGTTTTCAACGACTGCTAGAGGGGTAGGTGAGTCATAAATTAAGGTGAAGATATCATTGACTAAGGTATCTTTATCAACAGTGATAACATCAGTCGTGACGACATCTTGTAAAGCTTTACCTTCTTTACGAGCTCTAACAGCATCATCAGCATGGACAATTCCTTGAAGTTCACGTTTACGGTTAACAGCCATTAACATACTCACTTCTTCGCTACGCATTTTCGTTAAAGCAACGTTAGGTCCATCGATATCTAGATTAGTTGTTAAAGCTGGCACCATGATGTTTTGAGCTGTTAAGACTTTAGAACGGTCCACATCTTCCACGAACTCACGAACATAATCGTTTGCAGGATTGGTTAGAATATCTTCACCAGTCCCAATTTGCATGATTTTACCATCTTTCATTAGAGCAATTCTATCACCTAAACGTAAGGCTTCATTTAAATCATGGGTAATGAAGATAATTGTTTTTTGAACGTTGGCTTGTAGATCAAGCAACTCATCTTGCATTTCACGTCTGATTAACGGGTCAAGGGCTGAAAAAGCCTCGTCCATTAATAGGATTTGTGGATCGTTTGCTAGGGCTCTAGCTAAACCAACACGTTGTTGCATCCCGCCAGATAGTTGGTCAGGGAATTGATCTTTAAAAGATAATAAGCCTGAGTTATCTAAAGCTTGTTCTGCCTTTTTAGTACGTTCTTCTTTAGATACACCACGTAGCTCTAACCCTAATTCAGTGTTTTCTAAAATAGTACGATGTGGGTATAATCCAAAGTTTTGGAAGACCATACTCATTTTGTGACGACGGACTTCTCTTAATTCTTCTTTATTCATTGTTGCAATATCTTGACCGTCAATGAAAATATCCCCAGAGGTTGGTTCAATTAAACGGTTAATTAAGCGTATTAGGGTTGATTTACCACTTCCTGATAATCCCATAATAACGAAAATTTCCCCTTCGTTGACTTCGAAGTTTGCATCATAAACCCCAACAGTTGCACCTGTTTTTTCAAATATTTCATTTTTTGGTTTTTGTTCTTCGATCATTTTTAAAGCAGCTTGATGTCTTTTTCCAAAGACCTTAGTCAAGTGCTTGACTTGAACTTTGACCATTAATAAATCTCTCCTTTTGACTTTTATCTTTTCTGAAAACAAACAGAAAATAAAGTGACCACAACATAATATCATCGTGTGGTCACTTTGTCAAAGGAGGAGACTTGAATAAAAAAAAGCCAAAGCTGGCTTTAGTCTGTTACAACGCTATTTGTGAGGGTAAAAATAATTATACATTTTTTGCTTAGCTAACTCATCTCCAATGAAGAAGAGGGTGTCATTAGCTTGTATTTTTGCATAAGGTCCAGGAGACAATAAGAGTTCATTGTCATGAGAAATAGCGATGATTGTTGCACTGGTTTCGTGCCAAAGATTCAAATCACTGACGGTTTGTTCCAAATGTTCTGCCTCTGAAGTTAAGATGAGTTCAGCTGGGATAAAAGGATTAGTGTGATTCATTTTCTTGGTTTGTACAATAAGGGTATCGATAATATCAGTCAATTGTTGTAATTCTTCTTGTTGTTTTTTAATACTATCAATGGCTTCTATTTTCAATTCATCAATAGATTGCACATCTTGATGTTGTTTCAGTAATTCTTCGGCTTTTTCTTTCGATGCAACAAACACACCACTACCGTGTTTGACTTGCATAATACCTAAATCAACAAGCACATTAACGGCTTTTCTAGCAGTCTCTGGAGATACGCCGAAGGTACTAGCTAAGGTTGATCTTGCATGGATTTTTTGCCCTACTTCATAGCGATTATTAGCAATTCTCTCAGCCATTTCAATGGCAATCTGTTGGTATCTAGGCATGACCACTTTTTTTGAGTTTGCGATGGTAATCCCTCCTTTATAAATGTAATGATTAGCCTCATATTACTAAAAAAAGCATCTTTAGGCAAAAAAATAAAAAGAGAAAACGACACCAAAGGCAAAGGGTGTCGTTATTTTGCTTATTTTTGAATGTCTCGGCCGATAATTCGTACTTCTGTTTCTAGCGTAACAGAAAACTGTTCTTTGATAACGTGTTGAATATGTTGGATTAATTCCTCGTAATCTGTGGCTGTTGCTTGATTGATATTAACGATAAATCCAGCATGTTTTTCTGAAATTTGAGCACCGCCCCAAACCAATCCTTGAAGACCAGCATCTTGTATTAATTTACCAGTAAAATGGCCATCAGGACGTTTAAAAACACTCCCGCAAGAAGGATACTCTAAAGGTTGTTTGGCTTCACGAAGTTCTGTTAATTCTCTCATTTTTTCTTTCATGAGGTTGACATCCCCTTTCTCTAAAGAGAAGGTAACATCTAAGACAATCCCTTTGATCTGTTGCAGGGCACTGTGTCGGTACGAAAACGCCATGTCATCTTTTTTGAAGGTCTGGATGTCTCCGTTAGCTAAAATGACCGTTGCTTCTTCAAAACAATCAACAAGCTCGCCGCCATAAGCACCAGCATTCATATAAGCTGCCCCTCCAACACTTCCAGGAATACCGCAAGCGAATTCAAGACCTGTTAATTGGTGGTCTAATGCTTGGTAGGTAACATCAATAAGTTTGGCTCCGGCTTCAGCTGTTATGTGTGTGTCAGTCACACTTACTTGGTTCATATCAGTCAGCATAATCACCATGCCGTCGATGCCGCCGTCTTTAACGATTAAGTTACTTGCATTACCTAGGCATAACCAAGGATAGTCAGTTGCTTGGCAGTAGTCTACAAGTTCTTTGACTTCTTCTTTTGATGTTGGAAAAGCAAGGATATCAGCAGGTCCACCGGTTTTGGTGTAGGTATAATGAGACAAGGCTTCATTGGTTAATAATTTAATGTGTGCTAAATCTTGTTTTAGTTGAGTTATTTTCACGTGATAAATCCCTTTCTATAGGTATAATACATGGTTATTCTACCACAAATAAGAGAGAATGAGTAAACTACTTACAGTGCCTCAATCTAATTTTCATCATCAAATCCCCTATTAAATAAAAGATATGTTAAAATACAAGGAGTAATGTTAATTAAAGAAACTGGAGGATTGTCTCTTGAAACTTATTTCGTGGAATGTTAATGGCCTAAGAGCTGTTGTTAAAAAAGGGTTTGTTGATATATTTAATGAGCAAGATGCTGATATTTTTTGTTTACAAGAAACCAAATTACAAGAAGGTCAAATAGACTTAGACTTACCAGGGTATCATCAATATTGGAATTATGCCGTGAAGAAGGGCTATTCTGGGACGGCTGTATTTAGTAAAGCCGAAGCATTATCTGTAAAGTATGGTATTGGGATAGAGGAGCATGATCAAGAAGGTCGTGTGATTACCTGTGAATACGAAGACTTTTACCTTGTCAATTGTTACACACCTAATTCTCAAGCTGAGTTAAAGCGTTTGGATTATAGAATGCAATGGGAGGAAGATTTTAAAGCTTACCTTCACCAATTGGAAGAAACCAAACCAGTGATACTATGTGGTGATTTGAACGTTGCCCATCGTGAAATTGATTTAAAAAATGATAAATCGAACCGTAAAAATCCGGGATTTTCTGACCAAGAACGAGAAAAAATGACCCAATTATTAGCCTCAGGTTTTGTTGATACATTTCGTTATTTTTATCCTGATTTAGAAGGGGCTTATTCTTGGTGGAGTTACCGATTCAATGCACGTAAAAACAATGCAGGATGGCGGATTGATTACTTTTGTGTGTCAGAAACATTGGTGCCAAAATTAGCTGATGCCTCGATTTTAAGCGATATATTAGGCAGTGATCATTGTCCGGTTATGTTGGAATTACACTAATGGAAGGTGATAGAATGAATAAAAAAATCAAAGGGATTCTAGCCGTATTAGTCACATTGATGTTATGTCAAAGTGCTCCGATACTAGGTCATGCTGAAAGTAAAAGCAAGAAAAAGGAACCTTTAATTACAGAATTGAAGTACGATGAGGAACGTAAGGTATTAGTTGGTAAAACAGCACCAAATGCTAACATTTATTTAGACAATGTAGCTAGTTCTATTGTTGCTTCTGATAGTGGGGACTTTGAAGTTCCTATACCAAAGGGCACCAAAAAATCCATTGTTTTTGTTTTAGACGCTGAGGGAAATGATTCAACAGATGTGAACTATGACTTTGAAAAAAACACCATGGAGAGTCACAAAGAAGAGTCACAAGACGAAGGGGAGAAAGAAACAAAAGACAGCGACGCTAAAGATGAAAAAGAGGAAGATAAAAAAGAAAACACAGAAAAAGTACCGGACACATCTGATGCTAAACAAGAGGCTGGTGCACTAAATACAGATGTATCAGGTGAATTAGATAGCACTCAAAGTGATACATCTACTAGCATAAACACACAAGAATCTCCAACAAAAGAAGTTAAGAGAAGTTTGGTGTGGCTATGGACATTATTATCTATCATTGGTGCGGCAGTGGTAGCCCTTGTCGCTTGGTTGCTTCATAAGAAAAAAGTAGCGAAAGAAGAGCAAGAGGCAGCTAGAAAGAAAAAGAAAAAATCAAGACAGAAATCAGAACGAGACCCAGACGATGTGTTTGAAGAGATTACGACTTCTACTTCAGTGAAAAAAGCACCAGGTTCTAAACAAACATCAAGTGCAAAAAAGAAAAAGAAAAAATCACATGAGGGTTCTACAGGACATAAGAAAAAAGGACAAAGCAATAAGAAAGTATCAGACTCCTCTTCGCATAAAGGGACTAAAACAGGTAATAAGAAGAAACGTAAGAAAAAATAGAAAAAGATTAGAAGGCAAACTCATAAGGTTTGTCTTTTTTTATGTTCCTATTTCATTTATTTGTTCATAAAGTATTGAGTTCTAAGTGGTTACGTTATAGGATGGGTATAAGATAAAGAGTAGAAATAAGAGAGAACGGTTGTTTTTGAGGGAGTTTATATCAAGGAGGGAGTTTGAATGTTTGGGGAGTACATTGATCATGTTCTAACTTATATAGAAGGCAGTGTAAAAGAGAAGGATAAACTAAAAGGTGAATTAGAAGAAAAATTAGAAACTTCTAGAGCAGGGTATCTGAAAAGAGGCTTGTCTGAAACAGAAGCGATGGAGAGAGTCGTGAGTGATTTCGGTACGGCTCAGGAAGTAGGGAACAAACTATCTTATACAACGTTTAAACAACGTCAGTGGGTGTTACGTATTCTATTTATTGTATCAGTCCTTCATCTTATTTTAACGTTAGTGCCTCTTGTTATGATGGATGATGTAGCAGGATTACGTGATGGGGGAATTATTTTTATAATATGGTTTGGGTTAACGATTGGGATAATTATTAATAATTACTTGTTTATGAAAAAGAAAGTATTGGTAGCTAGATTCCCATGGCTATTGGTTGTTCATGGTCTAGTTTCTCTGCTTAGCGTTAGCTATACGTTACCTTTATTTTTAGATGTTCCGACGTTTCTGCCTAACAATGTCAGTCAGTTATTTATTGTCAGCTATCTTTTATTAATTGTGATTAATATGATATTAGGACCTTGGTGCCGTCCTTCTCACCCACATTTTTCTACCGTCCCTAAAAGTATCCGACGGCTAGTTATCATTAGTAATGTACTGAGTGGACTATTAATTATTAGTGATGCTTTACTTGTGTTTTGGGGATGGTTGGTATTTGGTTCTGGAGGGAATCCTAGTTTCTTCTTTATCACACCTGTATTAGGTTGTGTTATCTGGGTTATAGGTGTCTGGGCTAATCGATATGTTGATATAAATAAAGGGGTAGGAGTACTGCTTCAGTGTATGGTATCAGCCTATATTATCTGTCATTATATTTCAGTCTATGCCTAAGTTAGCTAACAAAAAACGAAGCTAGTCACTCGCTTCGTTTTTTGGTGCCAAATCATCATCTAAAAGGTAACCCATCATATCCACATCTGCAAAAGTATTGTCCTTAGTCAATACTGCTCTTCTCAACGTTCCTTCATAAGAGAACCCCACTTTATTGTAAAGAGCAATAGCCCTTTCGTTGTGAGACTGTACCTTAATATCTAGTCGAATTAAGTCAGTCGAGGTTCTGCTCCAAAGAATCAATTCCTCAAGCATGGTCGTTCCAAGGCCTAGTCCCCAATAGTCTTTTAAGAGGCTCAGACCAATTTCTCCAATGTGAGCAATCGCTGGGTCTGTGTCTGTTGTGACAGTTGCAAGTCCAACAACGCTATCCTCTGTTGTCGCTAGTAATAGTAATTGATTCTTTAACTCTGAGATAGCTTCAATTTCTCCCGCCATAGTAGCAACAGACATGTTAATAGCCTGAGAGTTGATTAAGACAAATGAGGTTTCTTCATTTAAGGTCTCAATTAAGGCTAAAATAGCTGAAGCATCCTGAGGTGTTGCTTCTCGTAACGTGATCTCCATTTTATGCCTCCTGATGTTGTCTCATTAGCGTCAGTATATCATTAAGACGGTCTGTGAGCATCGGTGTTGAGGCTTCTATAGAAAGTTCTCTATCGTTGTTAGGAGTCCTTTTAAGAAACAATTCAAAGTAGGGCGTGAATATCTCTTGTTTAATCATGCTTCCCCATTCAATGAGACAAATACCATCTCCTTCAAGATAATCATCTAAACCGAGATCACTGGCACCTTCTGTTAGTCGATAAACATCCATATGATAGAGAGGGATGTTTCCTTCGTCATATTCTTTGATTAAGGTATAAGTAGGACTTTTAATCATTTGTGTGATACCAAGACCTGCAGCAAATCCTTTAGTAAAGGTTGTTTTGCCAGCTCCGAGATCTCCCGTTAATAGAAAAATATCCCCGATTTGGCACAGTTTAGCTAAATCATAAGCAAATGCTTTTGTTTGTTCTTCGTTTTTAAATACAATTGTTTCCATGATAACCTCCTAATTCTCTCACTATGATTATAACGAGAGAAAGAAAAAAAAGCCATGCCATGAGGCACAGCTTTTAACGAATTATTTGTTTTGTAATACTTGAGATGCTGTAATAATTGATAATTTAAAGACATCTTCTTCATTACATCCACGAGAAAGGTCAGCAATTGGTTTGTTTAAACCTTGTAAGATAGGTCCAATCGCTTGGAAGTTACCTAAACGTTGAGCAATTTTGTAGCCAATGTTTCCTGATTGAATTTCTGGGAAAACAAAGACATTCGCATGACCAGCAACGTCAGATCCTGGTGCTTTTTGTTGTGCTACATCAAGAGCGTAAGACGCATCAAATTGTAACTCACCATCGATCGCATAGTTTGGTGCTAATTCTTGAGCGATTTTAGTAGCTTCAGCGACTTTTGTTACTTCTTCTGATTTAGCAGAACCTTTTGTAGAGAAACTTAATAGAGAAACTTTAGGATCAATACCAAAAATTTCAGCTGTTTTAGCACTTTCTACAGCGATTTCAGCTAAGGCTTGAGCGTCAGGGTTAATGTTAATCGCACAGTCAGAGAAAATGTATTTTTCTGAATCGCGGTTACCAAGCATTAAGAATGCACCACTTGTACGGTTGATTCCTGGTTTTGTTTTGATGATTTGTAGAGCTGGACGAATTGTGTCACCTGTTGAGTGAACGGCACCACTTACTAAGCCATCAGCTAAATCCATATAAACTAACATTGTACCAAAATAGTTTTCATCTAATAACATTTCGCGAGCTTGGTCTTCGGTTGGTTTACCTTTACGACGCTCGATGAATGATGCTACCATTTCGTCTGATTTTTCAAAATTAGCAGGATCGATAATTGTAATGTTTTCAACAGATAATCCTCTTGACTCAGCTACTTCAGCGATTTTTTCAGGACTACCAATTAAAATTGGATCAACTAAGTCATCAGATTTTAAACGGACAGCTGCCCCTAAAACTCTGATATCAGTTGGTTCTGGGAAAACGATGCTTACTTTTTTACCACTAACATTATTTTTTAAACTTTCAAATAGTTCCACTTATGAAACCCTCCACTTTATATACTTTTTTACCACTCTTATATCATACAACTAAACCATGGAAAAAAACAGTATTTAATCCTGTTTTTATATAAAAAATGATGTGTTACCTTGTTTTTGGTAAAAATTACATTTTTTAATAACACAGTTTTTTTGTATGTTATAGGACAGTAAGTTATAAGGACCAGTCGATGGCTGTTTTTCCATGCTCAATTAATAACTGATTGATGGTTGAAAAGGGTTTGGAGCCAAAAAAGCCTCGATAGGCAGCAAGAGGGCTTGGGTGTGGGGCTTTCAAAATGATGTGTTTATTTGTATCAATTAAAGTCTCTTTCTTTTGAGCCGGCTTGCCCCATAAAAGATAAATAACTGGAGTGTCTTTTTCATTAAGTTGTTCAATTATTTTATCAGTAAAGACTTCCCACCCCTTGCCTTTATGAGAAAAAGGATCACCTTGCCTCACGGTTAGGATAGTATTGAGCATTAAAACACCTTGTTTTGCCCAAGGCTCTAAGTAACCATGAGAAGGTGGTATGATACCTAAATCTTCCTGAAGTTCTTTGTAAATATTTTTTAAGGAAGGGGGTGGGGTATTTCCAGGCAAGACTGAAAAGCTTAAACCATGTGCTTGATTTGGGCCATGATAAGGGTCTTGCCCTAAAATGACCACTTGTGTCTCAGAAAAGGGAGTGAGATTAAGGGCCTCAAATAACCGATCTTTTTCTGGATAGATAGTGTGTGTTTGGTATTCAGTATCAATAAATGTTTCTAGTTGTTTAAAATACGGTGCATCAAGTTCTTTTTTTAGTTGTTGTTGCCAATCTGTATGAATTAATTCTTTCATTGTTATCACCTCTTTTAGTAGTTTACCATATTGGGAGCATAGGAGAATAATGTCTTTCTAGAGGTAAAAATGTTAGAATATAAGGGATTAATAGTACAAGGAGGAAAACAATGATTAAATTAATAGCATCAGATATGGATGGGACACTGTTATCGTCTCATTTAGACATTTCAGAATTAAATAAGCAAGCAATTCAGGAAGCAAGAGATCAAGGCATTGAATTTATGATAGCGACAGGACGTGCGATTGCTGAAGCGACTCCCGTACTTGAGGAAGCAGGAATTAAGTGTACGCTAATATCAGGTAATGGGGCCCAAGCTTTTGACGAGGAAGGGAATGTATTGTTTACAGTTCCTATTGATAAGGGAACCATCAAAGAAATTATGGCTGTGTTAAGAGCTAATGGTTTATATTTTGAAATGATGACAACCAATGGTGTTTATTCTGAAAGTCGTCCAGAAAGGTTGGAAAAATTAGCAACACTTTTGGCAAAACAAATACCTCACATCACTTACAAGATGGCTATTGCTATGGCATCGACTCAAATTGAGTTACTAACTATCAATTATGTTGAAGATTACATGAGTCTTTTGGAAGATGACAGCATTGAGATTCTTAAAATTATTACGTTTTGTGAAGAAGGCCAAGAAGTGTTGCAACCAATTGGCGAGCAGATCAGTCAATTAGGTCAATTAGCTATTACGTCTTCTTTTTCAAATAACCTTGAAGTGAATCATGCAGATGCCCAAAAAGGGATTGCTGTTGAGAGAATTGCTAAGATGCGAGGCATTGATATGGCAGAAGTTATGACTATTGGAGATAATTATAACGATGTGTCTATGTTAGCTAAAGCGGGTGTTAGCTTTGCTATGGGCAATGCAGAGGAAGGCGTTAAAAAGGTAGCAAAATACGAAACAGATTTAAATGTTAATGATGGCGTTGGAAAAGCGATTAGACGAGCAATAGCGGAAGATTTATAAGCAAGAAAGAAGCTGAAAGTATGCCAACTTATTATATCAACGAACATTTGTTGTCATCTAAGGTCAGAACGGTGATCAAAGATGAGAAAGGGAACCCTGTTTTTTTACTGGTAGGTAAGTGGGGGACTAAGGGAGATGTCATGTCTATTTTTAGTCTTGATGGAAAGATGTTAGCGCATGTAAAACAGCATTCTTTTACGATACAAAGTCGATTTGAGTTATATATGAACCATGAAAAAGTGGGCGTGTTATCTCGAGTGTTTCGTTTTACCAAAGATTTTTACTGGATTAAAGGCCTCAAGTGGGTGGTTGTAGGTGACATACCAAACCAAACCTATGGTATTTACCGATTGAACAAGGAAATCATGTCTATGCGTAAATGCCGAATGGGCCAACATGACATGTGTGAAATCGTTGTGCAAGATGCCGAACAGGCCCCTCTATGCTTGTGCATAGCAAGTATTTTAGATTACTGGGTAAAAAAAGACAGCAAAGAAAAAGGGTTATTATTAAACACAGAAATACAACCAGATGCTTCTGTCTGAAGATAAGCCAAAGACATGCCTTGTGATGTTTTTGGCTTATTTAGTCATTCTTGTTTTTTTATCCTAATATTTTTGTAGTAAAAAAAATAAACATGTAGTGCTTTATTTATATTTTTTGTAATATTTGTGATTTTTAAAATGCATTATTAAATATAATTGTTAACTAATTAGAGTTATAAAAGAATACCCTTTCATAAATGAAAAAAAAAACATTTGCCAGGAATTATTTTTATGATTATTATAATGGTTGTACTTATAACGCTCAATAATTAATCATGAGCGAATTAAATGGAGGTAGGTAGAATGGAAGTAGGACGAACGCTTTTAGCAATTATCCCGATTGTTTGGTTGATTTTATCACTAGGGGTATTTAAGATGCGTGGAGACATCGCGTGTATGATCGGATTAGCATTAACGATCGTGTTGAGTATTATCGGTTTTGATTTCCCAGTGATGCATAGTTTAACAGCAGCAGCGGAAGGGCTAGTTATGGCTATTTGGCCAATTGTTTTTGTTATTATTTCTGCCGTATTTATTTATAACGTCAGCAAAGAATCAGGTGGAATGGACAACATCATGAAGATGTTAACATCTATTTCAAGTGACATGAGAGTGTTAGTATTATTATTAGCTTGGGGATTAGGCGGCTTTTTAGAAGCTGTTGCCGGATTCGGTACAGCCGTAGCTATTCCAGCAAGTATCTTAGCCGTATTAGGTATGTCACCAGTTCAAGCAGCTGTGATTTGTTTAATTGCTAATACGACACCAACAGCCTTTGGAGCTATTGGATTACCTGTTTCAACCTTAGCGCAAGTAACAGGATTAGAAGTAAAAGAGTTATCTTACATTGTATCGATTCAATTATTCTTATTGATTGTCTTGATTCCTTTTGTTTTAGTTGCCTTAACAGAAAATAAAGGATTCAAATCATTAAAAGGTGTGTTCTTCATTACATTAATGTCAGGGTTATCTTTTGGGGTTCCTCAAATTATCGTGGCTAAATATTTAGGTGCAGAATTACCATCAATCGTTGGTTCATTGGTATGTATCTTTGTAACAGTCATCATTGCCAAAATGATGCCACAAGACAAAGACGCAGAAGAAAAAGAATCAGTAAGTGCAGCAGATGGCTTTAAAGCATGGTTACCCTTTATTTTAGTTTTCATTTTCATCATGCTAAGTTCATCTATTTTCCCAGTACTACATGATGCTTTGAATAGTGTCAAAACACAATTCCCAATTTATATTGGTGAAGGTGCCAAGCCATATACAATTGCCTGGCTAACAACACCAGGAACGTTGATCTTGTTAGCGACTTTCATTGGTGGAGCCATTCAAGGACTAAGTATTGGTAAAATGTTCTCGATTTTATTCAGTACTATGAAACAAATGGGTAAAACAGTAGTAACGGTTGGTTCCATTGTTGCCTTGTCTAAAGTTATGGGCTACAGTGGTATGATTGATACGATTGCTGTCAGTTTAGTAGCATTAACTGGCTCATTCTATCCATTCATGGCACCAGTTATTGGAACATTAGGAACGTTCATTACAGGTAGTGATACGTCTGCCAACGTATTATTCGGAGAATTACAAGTACAAGTAGCAGACAGCTTAAATGTTAATCCTTATTGGTTAGCAGGTGCTAACATGGCAGGAGCAACAGCGGGTAAAATGATTTCACCACAAAGCATTGCGGTTGCCACAGGTGCAACAGGTCTTGTAGGTGAAGAAGGAAATATCTTAAAACAAGCCATGAAATATTGTGCCATGTACACATTAATTATTTGTTGTGTGGTATTTGGACTAGGTAAATTCTTAGGATATGTTTAAACTAAGTTATCAAAAGACTCGTTTTTTAACGGGTCTTTTTTTATTTTGTATGGTTAAGCATTTTGTTTGACTTTTATCGAATCTCTTTGTGAAAAATGAATGTTTTTTTGTAAGCGTTATTAAGGATATGTTCATCAATAACAGGTTAAAACAGAATGTAGAATAGAGAATAAAAATAACTTGTTAACTTATTTTTTTGATTAATTCGTTGATAAAACAACGTTTATATAACTTTAATATAGTAAGTGTTTATTTAAATGTTCTCTAATACTCCTTTAATAAAACGAGAAGTCAGCCCCCGTAGGCTTTATAAGTATTTTTCACCTTAATTGCACATACTTGTGAAATTAATGGAGGGAAAAATGAAACGAATGCGTGTATACTCGTTTTAAATCGTAAGTTTAAGGGGGATTTAAAAATGAAAGTACAACATATCATTAATAAAATGATGGTGTTTTTATTAGTAACAACACAAGTCCTAGTTGCTGGAACGAGTGTCGTTCAAGCAACGGACATGCAAGATGTGACAGCACAGTTATTAGACAATATTAGTGTGAGTCAAGACGCAGTAAGAGATGGGGATACGATTGAGGTATCAGCTGAATTTAGTGATGCTCGTGGGAAAATAAAATCAGGGGATACTATCTCTCTAACATGGCCAGAAATTAACAGTGCTACACTCAAAGCCTATAAGAGCAACTACCCAATAGAAGTTGGTGGTGTAGTGATTGGTCAAGCAGATATTCGTATTGATGGTGCGAGTATTACGTTTAATGAGTCAGTGGAGCAATTCGACCAGGGAAGTGTCCGAGGGGGGATTCATTTTTCAGCCACAGTCAGAAATCTAGCTGAAGGATCATCTACACAGACTATTAATATTGTAGCAGGCAATGTGACAAAAGAAATTTCGGTGACGAAAGAAGAGTACACAGGACCAGTTGGAACAAGGGATTTCAGCAGTAAAGCAGGTGTAATCTACGCGGAAAAACCTGATAACGTCTTTTGGGATATTAGTTTAAACAGTAATAATGCGATACTTGTACAAGATATTAATATGATTGATACAATCAAGGGAATTGGCAGTACTCAAGCCTTATTACCAGATACTTTTTATATTGAGGCAAAAGGACCAAGTCAAAATCAAACATATCATGGCGTAGCAGGCGTTCAAGCCTTCATGTCTGATTTTCAAGCCTCATTTGATTATTCAGAGGAAACAGGAAACATTCATGTTTCCATTCCACAAGGGACAGCAAACGGGACAAGTTTTCGTATTGCTTACAACACAGAACTATTAGATAAGAGTCAAAAAACGCTTTACAATGATCTAAGTGTGGCTTACCAAGTTTACAACGAAGAAGCAAAACAAGTAACGATTAACAGTGCGGCTGAAAATGCCAATAGCGGTGCATGGGGGACTGGAAATCAAACGGGGAAATTATTGATTACTAAGCAAAATGCTGTGACAAAAGAACCCTTGTCACACGCTAAGTTTGTGTTAAAAGATATGGAAGGTACTGTTGTCAGAGAAGAATTAGAATCAGACGCTAACGGCCATATTAGTGTCAATGGCCTTAAACCAGGACAGTATGTGTTAGAAGAAATAGCTGCTCCGGAAGGTTTTGACCGTTTAAAAGAAGGGGTGACGGTTAACATTGACCGACCTGAAGTAGCGGTTGTTGTAGAAAATCAGCCAATCCCTGTATTAGGTCGTTTACTAGTAACTAAAATTGACGCTAGCACGAAGCATGCACTAAGTGGTGCTGAGTTTGAGTTGACTTCTGTGCAGGACAAGAGCACACGTCAAGTAACAACAGATAAGAATGGGATGGCTGAGTTTACTGATTTACCGCTGGGAGCCTATTCTTTAAAAGAAATAGCCGCGCCGAAAGGCTATGTTTTAGATGCTACAGTGAAAGAAGTAGAAATAACAGGGACAAAAACAAAAGGACATGACACACGGATTACAGTTGAAAACAAAGCAGAAGTTATATTAGGTAGCTTAGAGTTAATGAAAGTAGATGAGGAGACCAAAGAGGCTTTATCTGGTGCCAAATTCACATTAACAAACAATCAAACAGAGGTAACTTATACTGTTGTCACAGATGATAAAGGGATAGGACGTGTCCAAAATTTACCATTAGGGACCTATACATTAGTTGAAACAGAAGCTCCAAAAGGTTA
The DNA here is from genome assembly GCF_056322705.1 of Vagococcus sp. 211. NCBI lineage: Bacteria > Bacillati > Bacillota > Bacilli > Lactobacillales > Enterococcaceae > Vagococcus > Vagococcus sp. 211. Next base: position 2,038,250 of record NZ_CM150475.1, on the reverse strand, counting down.
TATCTTAGATAAAAAAGCAAGAACGGTGACGATTGAAAAGCAACAAGAGGGTAATAATGAAGTAACTATGACTATCCCGAATAAGAAAGTCATCCCATTAATTCCTTTGGTGCCAAGTACGCCGATAGGTCAAGTAGTCGTGACGAAAATTGATAGTTTAACAGGGGAGACATTACAAGGAGCGACCTTTAAATTAGTATCACTTGAGACAAAGAAAGAAGCACAGGCTGTCACAGATGATAAAGGGAAAGCTATTTTTAAAGAATTACCATTAGGTGACTATGACTTAACGGAAATTGAAGCACCTATGGGCTATATTTTGGATCAAAAGACTCACCGTGTTGTTGTAGAAAAAAATGAAACGACAGGTAATCGTACAAACATTACGGTGCTAAATGATGAAAAACCCCCAACAATACCTGAAGAACCGAAGAAGGAACTGGGAAGTTTACAAATCAATAAAATTAGTCGCCAGACTAAGGAAGGGTTAGCCGGAGCGACGTTCACATTAGTATCAAAAGCAACAGGCCATGATTACACAGTAATAACAGATGATGAGGGACGTGGGGTTATCATGGATTTACCATTAGGTGACTATGCCTTGAAGGAAATCAAAGCACCTGAAGGCTATGATTTAGATTCAAAGGTAAGAGACATTGAGATTGTTAAGGATCATGGGCTTGATAATCGCACCTTGATCACTGTAGAAAATACAAAAACAGTCCCATGGACGCCTCTAGTACCAAGCACACCAGTAGGACAAATACATTTGACAAAAATAGATGGTATGACAGGTAATCTATTACCAGACGCAACCTTTGAATTAATGTCTGAAGTAACAGGGTCAGTTCAGACTGTGACCACAGATGAAACAGGGCACGTGATTATCAAAGACTTACCAGTGGGGACATATCTATTAAAAGAAACCAAAGCCCCTAAAGGTTATAAGTTGGATGGTAGTAGTCACCGCGTGGATGTAGTGAAAAATGGTGAGAAAAAGAACATCACAGAGGTAACCATGATGAACGAACCAGACTTCCCGTGGGTACCAGTAGAACCGACAGAAGAAGTAGGGAATATCAGAGTCATTAAACAAGCAACAGGAACCAAAGAACGATTAGAAAAAGCCGAATTTAAATTAATATCTAAAGAAACAGGACACAACTACACTGTGACAACTAATGCCGATGGAGAAGGATTATTCGAAAAAATACCAGTGGGAGAGTATGGGCTAGAAGAAACCAAGGCACCAAAAGGCTATGTATTAGATCAAACAATCAGAGATGTGGAAGTGTTAGCAAGTAGTGATGGAAAAGAAATGGTAACAATCGAGGTAGACAATGCACCAGACATGCCGTTGATTCCATTAGAACCAAGTAAAGAAATAGGCCAATTAGAGATTACTAAAACAGATAATATCACAGGTAGAGTACTACCCGGAGCAATGTTTAGTTTAGTATCAAACACAACCGAGGCTCATTATACCGTAACAACAGACGCGATGGGTAAAGGCGTTATCAAAGATTTACCATTAGGGGAGTATCAATTAATGGAAACAGTCGCACCGAAAGGGTATGTCTTAGATAAAACAACAAGGCCTATTCATATTGTTTCTAATAAAGCGATGGGTAATAAAACAACGGTGATGATTACAAATGAACCAGAAGTACCATTAACACCATTAGAACCAAGTGTGTCTGTGGGAAGCTTAATTTTAACTAAAGTAGACGCTGAAACAGGAGAGAACCTAGCAGGCGCAGAATTTACAGTCGTATCTGATAGCACAGGGGCTGAATACCACCTTGTCACTGATCAGTTTGGAACGATAAGGCTTAAAGGGTTAGCAATGGGGAGCTACCAAATAACAGAAACAAAAGCACCAAAAGGTTATGTATTAAACAGCACATCAAGAGAGATAGAGATAACGAATAATAAAGAATTAAATAACGAAACACATATAGTTATTTCTAATAAAAAAGAATCAGAAGAATTACCAGTAGAACCAGGTGTTGCTATTGGAAGATTGCAAATTAAGAAAGTGGATTACCTAACAAAAGAAGCATTATCAGGTGCTGTTTTTACAGTAACGTCTAAAGAAACAGGGGATAGTTATGAAGTAACAACAGATGACAATGGTCAAGCAGAAGTGACGTGTTTAGAACTAGGTGACTATGAAGTGACAGAAGTTTTGGCACCAAAGGGGTATGTTTTGGATGGGAAAAGTCACACTGTGAGTATCGTGAAAAAGGAAGAGTCTGATTACATCACAACTATAACAATTGAAAACAAAAGAAAAGAAAAACAAGAGTTACCTGACGGGGAAGAAAAGCCAAAAAATCCTAAACCAACAGAGCAAACAAAAGGGGATAAAGTAACACGAGAGCCCCTAGTAACTACCAACAAACCAAGACCAAATAATCAGCCCTCTGAAACAATCAACGGACAAAAGCGAGGGCAATATCAGCATCAAAATAGTCAACAACCAACTGTGTCAAAAGCAACACGTTTGCCACAAACAGGAGAAAAAATGGAACCATTTGTGGCCTTTGGTTTGTTACTAATTGCTGCAGTCGGTTTAATCGGAGGTTACCGTTACTTCGATAAAAAACATTTGAATCAATAAGATAAAAACACACCTTGTAAGCACAAGGTGTGTTTTTATTTAAACAATAATGTTGTCTTTGATAATGTCCATATTCGTAATTAATATCTTACGGTCAACTATTTTAATAGCCTCTGATTCTTTTAATTGCTGCATCATACGGTTCACACTACTGGCCGATGAGATACCGCAAAAATGGGCTATTTCCTCATTGGTTGCTACGAAATCAATTAACAGACCATCAGGAGTCTCTACACCGAAAATCTCACTCATTGTATATATTTGGGTGCACACGGCACCGAATTTTCCATTCATCAACATTTGTTGCATTTTTTTCATAGAATGAAGCAATCGGTCTCGGTAGTAGTCTTTAACATAAGCTTGAAGAGCAGGATCTTGGTTAATATCCTTCCAAAAAGCGACCCGTTCGATTTGATAGAGTTCAGCGATATCAGATTCGATGCGAATGTTAAAAGGAGCATCGATAAAATGAGAATACTCATCTTTCATCAGAGAAACAATTTCTAAGTTGGCAATATATCTTAAATTAAATTCACGTCCATCTTTTGAGATGACGCTTGTTTTAATGACCCCACTCTTCAGAATATAAGAATAGCGGTCTTGAACCCCTTCGTAAGTGAGGTAACTTTTTTTTCGCTTTTTAATGACGGGGAAGTCTTTACTATCTAAATAGGATTGTAAAACGTCGTTGTTCATCTTTTTGGGGCTCCTTTCTAATAAAGTGTTCAATCATTTTATCTATATGTGATGAAAAAACAATAACAAATGTTAATATTATTTGTTTATACCTTTTAATAATGCGTTTTTTTGTTTACAAAGTCAATTTTTTTATCGATGATAAACGGTTATGATAAGGGAGGTTTCAGAAAATTACATTGAAAAGAGCGTGACTCCCTTTGAAAAAATCATCGGAAGAGACATTATTAAATAAAGGTTTTATTGGTATTACTCTTATTAATTTTATTGTGTATTTGGTTTATTACTTATTAATGGTTATTATAGCAGTAATTGCGCAAAAGGAGTTACATGCCACGCTAGGACAGGCTGGGCTTGCTTCGGGTATTTATATAATAGGAACGTTGATTGCACGTCTATTTATGGGGAAATGGCTAGAACTTATCGGGCGTAAACAAGTATTGAGATATGGGGTTGTTTTTTATTTACTCACAACCATCGCTTATTTACATTTACCTTCGATAGGTATCCTGTTCTTAGTGCGTTTATTAAATGGGTTTGGTTATGGAACGGTATCCACAGCAACCAATGCCATTGTCACATCTTACATACCACCATCAAAACATGGTGAAGGGATTAATTATTATGGTCTGAGTACAAGTTTGGCTGCAGCAATCGGTCCATTTATCGGGATGGTATTGTTGAATACAACTAGTTTTTATACGATTATCCTCTTTTCGATTGTTCTCATTGCATTGACAACGTTAGCGTGTTTTGCCTTTCCAGTTAAAAATATCATTTTAACATCGGAACATCGTGAGCTATTAAAAACATGGAAATTAGATAGTTTTATTGAGAAAAAAGTTTTATTCATCACTTTTATTGCTTTTTTAATGGGCTTATCGTATTCAAGTGTTCTCTCGTTCTTATCTTCTTATGCTGAAGTGCTGGATTTAGTATCTGTTAGTTCATTCTTCTTTGTGGTCTATGCGGTGACAGTGACGTTGACACGTCCTTTGTCAGGTAGGATTTTTGATGAAAAAGGAGAAGGGTATGTAATGTATCCTAGTTACTTATTTTTAGGGTTTGGTTTATTTTTACTTAGTGTTACCACGACGGGTTGGATGTTATTACTATCAGGTGCGTTCATTGGTTTAGGTTATGGGACGTTTATGTCGAATGGTCAAGCCGTGTGTTTAAAAACGAGCGACAGTCATAGAATTAGTATTTCATTATCCACTTATTTTATTGGGTTGGATTTAGGATTAGGCGTAGGACCTTACCTATTAGGCGAATTGCACAGCGTATTGTCTTTCCAAGGGTTGTACATCGTATCTGGATGTATCGCTTTATTATGCGCGATTCTATATAAATTATATTACAAGAAAAACTACTAAACAGTTTCAAGGAGATAGATGAAAGATGACAACAGAAGATAAAATATTAGATGTGTTAACACAAACGTTAACAAGCATTGAAATAATTAATAGAAAACTAGAAAAATTAGAAGCATCAAAAGAAATGACAGATGCGTTTCAAATGAACTTAGCTGTCTCATTGCAAGACTTAAAACGTGTGATGGAAAATGACACAATCATGTAACTAAAAAAGCTTTAAGCAGAAATGCTTAAAGCTTTTTTTATTCCATAGAAAGTAAGTTTATTTGGCTAACCCCTTCAATCATACCAATATCATCTAACATTTGGTTGATGGGCGTTGTGAGTCCTTTAATATCAATACTCACAATAACGTTTGCTTTATTTTGAATGGGGATGTTTTGATTGATTGTCAAAATGTTCCCTCCATGATCAGAGATATCGTTTAACACTCTTGATAATACCCCTTTGATATCTGAAAGGACAAAGGAAATCAACGCCGTTCTAACAACGTCCATGTGACTAGGGGCAAAGACATGGTCTTTGTATTTATAATAAGCACTTCGAGAGACCCCGACTTGTTTGACAGCGTCATTGATTTGCGTTACTTCCCCAGCATCTAACAGTTTTTTCACTTCTACGACTTTAGAGAACACCTCAGGTAAAATCGCTTCATTCACAATCAAATAATTTTTTAGCATATTATGGCTCCTTTTGTATCAATGTCTAACACCGTACAAGACCAATTATAACTTAATTCAATGGATTTATCAGTTAAGAATGGTTCAGGAACCTCTTCTTTAAAAAGAGCTAACACAGTTGGACCGCTCCCTGAAATAACATGGCTAACTGCTCCCTTTTCTCTTAGAATATCGCCCAGAGCATCGTAATCGTGAATCAAAGGCCCGCGATAAGGTTCGTGTAAAATGTCTTTTAGCATAAGGGATAATAAGGAGGTATCTCCTGTTTCAAGTGCTTTTAAAGAAAAGAGTAGACGACTTTGTTGTGCGACCACGTCTTTAAAGGACAGTGTATCAGGAAGACTTTTCCTTGCTATTTCTGTAGACAAAGTAAAGTCTGGGCTAAGAGCGACAAATGCATAAGACGGATGTACAGGGTACTCTTGATAGTGTACGTAGCCATCAACACTGGTAGAAGCAATTAAGCCACCTAAAATAGCGGGCGCCACATTATCTGGGTGTCCCTCAATTTCAGTACTGAGTGCCAAAATGTCTTGTTGATTGATAGGAGTATTGGTTAGTGCATAAGCAGCTAATATACCAGCAACCACACATGTTGCACTACTGCCTAACCCTCTTGCGTGGGGAATAGGGCTATCAATCCTCAATTTGAGTGGCTTAATGGGATAATTTAGCTGATTCATTGCCTTTTTATAAGCTTGATAGACTAGGTTATCTTCTGATTGAAATTCTTTTTGGCAACCAGAGATGTCGAGTTCCTCATGATAAGACACATAAAAGTTGGCTCTCATGGTCAGAGCCATCCCTAATGTATCAAAGCCGACACCTAAATTGGCAGTCGTTGCTGGAACACTAATATGAATCATACGCGCGCACCTCCAGTTGTTTAAGTAGGAACGTTTTCATGTCTTCTTTTAGAATCATGGTTGGGTGATAGATCTCTTTGTCTTTTAACTGAGCCAAAGGTTTAGGTATCGGCACACCTGTTAAGTTTTCCACCGCAGCCATACCAGAATAGTCATCCAAATCATTTGGCAACTGAGGCAAAGCATCGATGAGACTGCCGATAAATTTGTAAGGGGACGCAGTACCAAGGATTATTTTTGGTACCTGGTCTTTTGGTAGTTTGGTACTCATGTGATAAGCCACAGCCGTATGGGGATCAAGTAGATAGTCTTCCTCTTCCAAAGTCTCGCGTATGGTTTTAGAGACTTGGTCATCTGTCACGAAACCGCCAATAAAATCTTCTTGGATGATAGATAACAAATCAGGACGTAAGGTAAACATACCTGCTGTTTTTAACTGATCCATGCATTCCGCCACATAAGCGGTATCGTTCCCGCTAATATGAAACAAGAGACGTTCCATGTTAGAAGAGATAAGGATATCCATACTTGGAGAACTCGTTTTAACAAAGTCTCGTCTGATATCATAGACACCTGTTGCAATAAAATCAGCGAGAATATGATTTTGGTTAGAAGCGCACACTAGTTTTCTAATAGGGAGGCCCATTTTTTTCGCGTAATACCCAGCTAAAATGTTGCCGAAATTTCCTGTGGGAACAACCACGTCTATCGCATCATTACTAGCTATTTTTCCTGATAATAAAAGTTGCTGATAGGCATGGAAATAGTACACAATTTGTGGTACCAAACGACCAATATTAACAGAGTTTGCACTAGATAATTGATAATTGGTTTTATCTAAGGCTTCCAGTATGTCATGATCATGGAATAATTCTTTGATGCCACTTTGAGCATCGTCAAAATTCCCTGAAATACCAATCACGTCGAGATTATGTCCTTCTTGGGTTTGCATTTGTTGTTTTTGAATCACTGAAACACCTTCGCTTGGGTAGAAGACCAGCAGATCAACGAGAGAGTTGTCTTTAAATCCTTCTAGAGCAGCTTTTCCAGTGTCTCCACTTGTTGCCGTTAATATTAATAGTTTTTGTTCAATGCCTTGAATCAAAGCAGCGGTTGCCATCAGCTGTGGTAGTAGCGAGAGAGCCACATCTTTAAAGGCGCTGGTTGGACCGTGAAACAATTCTAAAACATAACGATCCCCAACGGTAACCAGAGGGGTTACTTTTGAGTGACTAAAGCTATGATCATAAGCGTTACCAACACATTGTTTGCATTGCTCGGATGTTAATTCAGGGAAAAATAAAGTCAGTACGCGTGTTGCGATGTCTTGATAAGATAATTCTTTTAAATGCATGAGTATATCAGAACCGTCAGGGATAGTTGGTAATACAAAAAGCCCACCATCAGGACTTAGACCTGTCAATATCGCTTCTGTTCCTGTTACGTGTGTCTGATTATTGCGTGTGCTTTGATAATTAGTTGTCATATAAACACTCCTTGTCTTACGTGTAGTCTTATGATACAATGTCCACATTATAAATACAAGTGTTTTTCACAGGAGGACAAAAATGAGAATAGGTATTCTAGGTTATGGAACAGTTGGTTCCGGTGTGTATGAACTATTACAAGAAACAAATAAAACAAAGAATCAGGAAATTGAGGTAGTACGTGTTTGGAATCGGCCCAATCCTACGAAAAACATCCCTCTTTATTGTGAAGAGGTAGATACCATCATTCAAGATACGACCATTCAATGTGTCGTCGAAACGTTAAATGGTATTCATCCTGCTTATGAGCTGATTAAGGCGTGCTTGCTTCAAGGTAAACATGTAGTAACAGCGAATAAAGCAGTGGTTGCTGCTTACTTTGAAGAATTTCAGCAACTAGCTGAAGAAAATGGAGTACAGTGTCGATACGAAGCAAGTGTAGGGGGTGGTATCCCTTGGATTACTAGCCTAGAACAAGTAAAACAATCTGAAGACATTAGATGTATTAGAGGGATTTTTAATGGAACCTCGAATTATATCTTATCTAATATGACAGAAAGCGGTATGGATTTTAGGGAAGCCTTACAAGACGCACAAAAACTAGGTTATGCCGAAGCGGACCCTAGTGCAGATGTGGACGGGATGGACAGCATTAATAAATTAGTTATTTCGGCTCAAGTGGGTTTTAATCGTAGCATACAAATGAGAGATCTTGTGGAGCATAGTATGCGGCATGTGACGGCAAAAGACATTAGCTATTTTAAAAAATTAGGCTATGTATTGAAATATGTAGGAGAAATTGTAAGAGACGAAGGAACGTGGGAAGGAAGCGTTATGCTACAAGCTGTTCCAAACACGCATCTTTTAGCCAATGTCTCACAAAATAATAATATGGGACTCTTAACAGGTTCAATCAGTGGCGAAATGGCCTTTTATGGTCAAGGTGCGGGAAAATACCCAACAGCGCAAGCTATGATAAGAGACATCGAAAAAATACGAGAAAAATCAGAAGAAAATAAGGTGATTTATTCATCTTTAGTATGGAATGACCACCGAGAGCATCGGTTTATTTTGATATCGGAGGAAGCCATTGAGTCCGATTGGTTTGTGCATCAAGAGGGTGCTTATTACGATAGCTTACCCATGACTTTTGATACCTTAGAAGCTGTGATAAAAAAATTATCCTCTTCGGTTCGTGTGATTAAGTATTTTGGTGAGGGGGAATAGTATGGTAAAAGTAGTCAAATTTGGTGGGTCAAGTGTGGCAAATGCGGAACAATTTCAAAAAGTGAAACACATTATAACTGCTGATCCAGAACGACGTATTGTTGTAACAAGTGCTAGTGGAAAAGTCGATAAAGAAGATCATAAAATAACAGATTTATTGTATTTATGTTATGAACATAAAAAATATGGCATGACAATTGATCCTATTTTTGATTTAGTGAGATCTAAGTTAACAACCATTGCCAAAAAATTATCTTTGGCACCAAATATAGAAAGTGAACTTGATGAATTATATCAGAGTATCTTAGAAGGAATGGAGCGAGAGGTACTAGTTAGCCGGGGAGAATACCTAACAGCTAAATTATTAAGTGACTATTTAGGTTACACTTTTGTGGATGCTAAGGACATTATTTTCTTTAGATATGACAAAGAACTAGATGAAGAGAAAACAGAAGCTGCTTTCAAAAAAGCTTTAGAAGAGCATCCTCGTATGGTAGTTCCTGGTTTTTATGGTGCGTTACCAGATGGTAGTATTTCTTTAATGACGCGTGGTGGTAGTGATATCACGGGGAGTATTTTAGCGCATGTGTCAGATGCGGAACGTTATGAAAATTGGACGGATGTTTCTGGCATTTTAAAAGCGGATCCTCGTATTGTCCCTACCCCGAAACAAATAGATGTTATCAGTTATGAAGAACTCAGAGAATTGTCTTATATGGGTTTTTCAGTGATACATGAAGAAGCTGTGTACCCGATTAAAAAGAAAAACATTCCGATTCATATTTTGAATACGAATGAACCGAATAATCAAGGAACCATTATTTTAAATAGTGTGGACACCGAGACCAGTGGCATGATTACAGGTGTAGCAGGTAAGAAGGACTTTTCTATCTTAACCATGGTTAAAGAACATTTATTTAAAGACGTGTGGACGATACGAAAAGCCTTAGATGTATTAGAGCATTACCATATTCCAGTAGAACAAATCGCCACAGGGATTGATACCTTTTCTTTTGTGATTCAAACGAGGCTATTAAAACCGTTGTACCACGAAATAGTACATCACTTATATGATACGTGTCAGATAGACAGAGTAACTGTTTTACATGAAAAAGCGCTTATTACCACAGTATCTAGGTTTATGAAAAATAAAACAGGGATGAGTGGCCGATTGTTTAAAACGTTAGGGGAACGGGAAATAAACATCGCTTTTATTTCTCAAACAAGTGACGAAATGAACATTATTTTAGGAGTAGATAATGACCGCTATGAAGAGACCATTCAAGCGATATACGATGAATTTGAAGGAGAAAAGAGAGATGAAACAGTATAATATTGGTATTTTAGGTATTACAGGGGCTGTGGGACAAGAGATGTTGAAGGTCTTAGAAGAAAGACAGTTACCTGTTGCTTCATTGCGTGTGTTTGCTTCAAAAAGAAGTGTAGGAAAAGAGGTATTATTTTTAGGTGAGGTTTTGACGGTTGAAGAATTAACTTCCTCGTCTTTTGAGGGGTTAGACATTGTCTTGTCTGCCTTAGAAGATGACGTTGCAGCTATTTACTTACCTGAAGCAGTTAAAAACGGGTGCCTAGTGATTGATAATTCTAGCATCTATCGTTTAGATGATGCGGCGCCTTTGGTCATTCCAGAGGTCAATGGTGAAGACATCTTAACTCATCAGGGAATCATTGCTAATCCTAATTGCTCCACTATTATTGCCTTAACTGCCGTAGCGGCCCTTCATAAAGAAGTGGGGATTAAGAGCATGGTAGTATCGACCTATCAAGCCGTGTCAGGTGCAGGAGTTCAAGGCATTGCTGAATTAGAGGAACAAGTAACAGCCCTAGAAGAAGGAAGAGAAGTCGTTCCTCGTGTGTTTTCAAGACAAATTGCCTACAATGTCATCCCTCAAATTGGTGGGTTTTCTGAGCAAGGAGACAGCAGTGAAGAGGCGAAATTACAAAATGAAGGACGAAAAATATTACATCAGCCTGAGTTAGACGTTAGTTGCACGTGTGTCCGTATTCCTGTCATGCGCTCTCACTCAGAAGCGATTACCCTTTTTTTCGAAGAAGAATTAGAATTAGAGTTAGCTAAACAGCTATTATCCAATGCACCAGGGGTTCGGTTTATGGATGAACAAGAGTCTGGTGATTTTCCTACACCGCTAGATACTACAGGACAGGATCTTGTCTATGTGGGTAGAGTCAGAGAGCAGCGTGTTGCAGGACAACAAGCCCTAGCTTTATGGTGTTGCGGCGATCAAGTTAGAAAAGGGGCAGCTACGAACGCCGTTCAAATTGCGCAAGCTTATATTGCCTACCAAAAATAACTAAAAAGACGTTCCCATTCTAAGAGAATGGCGAACGTCTTTTTATTAGAACCGAGACTGATTGTAACGGCTATAGTACTGGTTATTTGGTTTTTGCTGCATTTGTAGCAGTTCATCAACAGTGACAAACTCATAGCCCTGACGTCTCAAATTATCAATCATTTGAGGGACAGAATTAATTGAAGGTTGATGGATATCATGGAGTAAAATAATCGCACCATTATGAATGTTTTGATTAACTACTTGATTGATTGCTACAGGATTACGAGATTCCCAGTCACGAGTGTCGATACTCCACATGATAGATGGTTTTCTAGCAGCATTCGATACGGTCCAGTTAACGGCACCGTATGGCGGACGGAAACTTTTTGGTAAAACGCCTGTTGCCTTCACAATTTCTCTATCCGCATCCTTCATTTGTTGTGTTACTTGTTGGCTCGATAAAGAAGTCAATTGAGGGTGTGAGTAGCTATGACTCCCAATTTCATGCCCGTCATTTTTGACTTGTCTTGCCACACCTGGGTTTGCTCTAACACTATTACCAAGCATAAAGAAGGTCGCTTTCACGTTTTTATTCTTTAATGTTCTTAGTAGTTGTGGTGTTGTCACAGGGCTTGGTCCATCATCGAAGGTTAAAGCCACGTATTTTTTATTTTTATTAAGAGGTTTAACCGCTTTTCTCACTTCTTCTTGAGGGAAGAGACGATCATCAACAGCACCCACCAAATCTTGATAGGTAAGAGTAACTTGAGACATGCCAAGATTTTTTTGCGTTAACCTTACAATAAAGTGGTTGCCATCAAATGTGATATCATTTCTAGAAATCACAGGCATGTTTAATACATTGTTAATAATACTATTTCGATTATTCGATGTGTCGAGAATTTTTTGCTGTACCACATGATGAACAGCAAGTAAGCTATCCTGATTAGGGATTAATTTAGACATATCATATTGAGTGGCTGCTTTGGCATTGATATAGCCTAACCAGTTATTTTTATTATCATAAATTGAATAATAGTTACTACCATTAAAATGGTAATACATTCCTTTTGCTTTGAATTTTTTACCTTTAACATCTAGAGAGCGTTGTTTACTCCAATTAAAATCACGCCAAACAGGATAACTATTGCTGGAGAAAGTAACGTCTTTTCCATAGCTATAGTAGATTCCTTGTTTTCCATCAGCTAGAAGTGTTCCTTGCTTATTAATATAGCCTATCCACTGATTTTTATTGTTATAAAGAGAGTAATAGGTTTGTCCATTGAAATGTTGGTACATCCCTTTTGCTACCAAAGTTTCTCTTTGGTGGTTTAGAGCGTTGTTTTTTTTCGTCCAATTAAAATTTTGCCAAATGGGTTGGTTTTTATTAGCCATGCTAAGGTAAAGTGTTGTTTTTTGAAAACGTCCTTCAGGCCCATTTGCCACAGAAGCTCCTTGTTGATTTATATAGCCAACCCATTTGTCTTTGTTATCGTATAAAGATAAATAGGTACTACCATTTATATGATGATAGCGTCCTTTTGCTTTTAGAGTTCGACCTTGGTATGTTGCGCTGTTTCTTTGATTAGACCAATTGAAGTTGGTCCAAATAGGATAACTTGATTGCTTCAAAGTCACGTATTTATTATACGGTTGATAAATCCCTTGAGCCCCATCAGCAAGGGTTGTTGCTTTGGCATTGACATAACCTACCCATTGTCCTTTATTGGTATAAAGGGAGAGATAAGACTCCCCATTAAAATGTTGATAGCGCCCTTTTGCTAAGTAAGTTTGGTTCATTTCATTTTTTGAATGATTAATTTGTTTCCAATTAAAATTACTGTAAATAGGGTAAGATGAGCGTGTGAAAGTAATGTATTGGTTATATGGGATGTAAGCACCACTTTTTCCCGTAGCTATAGTCACTGAAGAGCTTGGAACGTAGCCGATCCATTTGTCTTTATTATCGTAGATAGAAAGATACTGGGTTCCATTTATATGGTAATACGTGCCTTTAGCATAAAGTGTTTGGTTCATCCATTTTTTGGTGGTATCTTTTACCCCACCTGTGAAATTACTGTAGATAGAATCATTGCCACTTGTCACTGATACGTATTTTTTAAAAGACACGTAACGTCCTTGTGGTTGATCCGTGATGCCTGTTGAGATATCTTCTGCCAAACCTATTAAGTCATCTTTACCGTTTAATAGTGGCGTGTAGCTATGGTTGTTCACTTTAATGGTTGCTTGTGTTTTGAACGTGTGATTGTGAAGAATATTTTTATCAACGGTAGTCGTTAGAGAACCATCTTTGAATACCTTAATATCTGAGTCTTGATTTGCCAAAGTGAGATAGGTGTCTTTGTAGACTAAAGACGTTTGTACGGCTGAATGTAAGATAAAACCAGACATATTATCAGGTGTAGTGAAGTGATAATAGCTGTCTAGGTTGTCTAATTGCCATTCTGAATCGATGGTGATTAGTTGATTGGATAAGACCGATATAGGTAGGCCATTAGCTTGTTTTTCCACATCCTGTTGTACAGCATAGTAGTCGCCTTGCGTTACCGTGATACTCCCATAAATGAAAGGGGTAAAGGTCTTAGTTTGTTTTAATTGATTGTCAGTGCTTAAAGGTGGGACGAGTTCTTCTTGTGATTCTGAGGTACTGATTTCTGTGGCACTTAGGTCTGTGGTACTTAAGCTGCTACTACTAGTTTCTTCTTCTGCGAGACCAATGATACCTACGGAGAAAAATAAACTGAGTAAAACAATGTTAATAACGTGTTGCAGGCTCTTTTTCATATAAACTCCTCCAGTTATAATGATTTTCTTTGACTTGAGTATAACAAACTAGTAAGAACGAGAACAGTCCGATTAAGATAATAAGTCAAAATAGCGTAGCCCTTCTTGAACGCCGTCTTTAGAAGTGGCCACATAAGTAGCTACCTCTTGTAGTTCTTTTGGGGAATCAGCCATAGCCACGCTATATTGGGCAGCTTTGAATAATTCGATATCATTGTTAGCGTTACCAAAAGCATAGGTAGGAACGTGAGCTAACCCCAGGTGATCGCATAAAGTTGTCATACCTAGTGCTTTTGAGACATGTTTAGGTAAGATGTTCACACCTAGGGGAGTGAAGCGAACCCAATCATAGGTACTAGATAAAGCATCGTGATAGATGGTTTCTTCTTCTTTTGGCGCATATAAATTCAAGAAGGTTACTCTTTGATTGTTATAAAAGTCTGGATCAACTGGCACATCTCTAATGTCCATATTCATATGTGCTAGGTGTTGTTTGACAGTATCAGTCATAGTGGAAATAGCATACCCTTCTTGGTTAAAAAAACCAATGCTATGTCCTTGTTCTTTGGCTAAATCTAAAAAGTTACTGACTTCGGTGTGAGTAAAATGTAAATCTTGTAAGAGGTGGTTATCATGCACGACGTAACACCCGTTGGATAGAATATAACTAGTGATGTCCAGTTCATCTAAGAGATGTTTCACTTCATAGTAATTTCGTCCCGTAGCGATGACAGGAAGACCACCTTGTTTAACAAGATCATGTATCATATGTTTCATAATAGGTGTGACAGTTAAAGCATTATCGGTAAATAAGGTTCCATCTAAATCGAAAAAAATAACATGTTTATGCATTATTACTATCTCCTTTTTATATAAAATTCTATTCTTACAGTATCATATCATGTTAAAGATAAGCATATTAAACTATTGTAGTAATACAATTTAAATAAGAAAAAATTCATTTATATCATTATATAATAGCGGTATAAATGTATTATAGATAGTAAAATTTTAACGTTACATGTAATTAGTTTGGTATTATTACGTTTAATAATTTGAAAAACACATTTAAATGAACTAATTTATTTTTTTGGTATTTTTTATATCTTAATAAATGTTATTATGTTATTAGTGTATTGGTTAATAGTCATAGCGAACAATTTTTGAGGATAGAACAAACAGTGAGAAGTATCATATGGCAAAATGGATGTGTTTTAGGATTATTGTTAAGAGATGATGTTCAGGAAGAGGAGTGAAAATAAGTGAATTGTCAAAAACGATTGTTGTTCATATTTATTAAGTTATTAAGTGGTGAAAAAATAAATAAATTTGATTTAATGGCCATCTTCGATAAAAAAGAATCCACCATACAAAGAGATATCTCGCATATTGAATCAGTATTAGAAGACAGCATGTATGGTACTGGTATCTTAAAAGAGGCAGCCTTAATAAGAGATCATAAAGGTAACTACCACTTACAAGGACTTGATAAAATAGGTCAACTTGGTCACTTAACAGATGATGATTTGTTTATTATATTGAAAATACTTCTATCAACCAGAATATTTAATAAGCAAGAGATGACGGTACTAATTGAAAAATTGTTGACGATGTCGCAAGATAGAAAAGGATTAGAACAATGTGTTGGCAATGAATATGTTTACTATCAAGGAATATCTGTAGATAATATGATTCCACGTTTATCATTTATAGCTAATGCTATCCGTTGCCACGGTATGTTGGAATTTAGCTATACTAAAAATGGTGAGACAGAGATATTTAGAAGAGTACCTAACGCTATTTATTATTCAGACATGTATTTTTTCATGATTTGCTCATCACATACAGCAAAAGACGATCGAGACTTCAAGACACTCAATAAATTTAGAATTAATAATATGTATGATGCTAAAATGGTATCCACATGTAATAAAGTGTCACGTAAAGACAAGTTTGAAGGGGGGATCCTTAGAGGACAAACACCATTTCCTTTTTTAGGTAACCCTATATTACTCGTCATCGATTTTTATTACGACCCAATCTATGTTTTAGATCGATTTCCAGAATCTAGGATTGTACAGGAAAATGTTGACGGTAGTTTTAGAATTGAATTGAGGGGAAATGATGGTTATGGAGTTAAAATGTGGTTGCTAGGCCAAGGCCATATGGTAAAAGTAATCTCCCCTAATCATATTAAAGAGTATCTCGTCAAAGAAATAACTAAAACAATGTCTTATTATAACTTGGAAGTCATCGAAAGAATTCAAAAGAATAGCTAGACAATGAAGATTTTTTATTAGAAAGAATTTAATGATGTAATCTTTGTATTAGTAACAAAAACATGATTATATTATTAGAGACAATAAATGGCGAGAGAAAAAATCGTTAAAAAGTTAAAATGAATAATCAAGCGGTTAAATAGTAGATCTGTTTATGTATAATAAACAGCGAATACTTTATCAGATAATGAAAACATAAACGTAATTGTTTATCTAACTAACAAAAGACAGAGAAATTCTGTCTTTTTATTTTGAGTGACAGGGATGTGAGGGCATTTAGTCATTTAACTTTCAAAAAAAATATAGTAAGTGTTATTAAATAAAGATGGATTATTATTTTATAATGTTGATTGTCTTATTCGGATGATTTATAAGCTGTTTGTTGTCTATATAAACTACACATAGATAGGTGTGATGTTTTATTTTATTTTATTTATAAAAATATTAAATGTTATTTAATATAAAAAATCAAGGTGCGTCCCTGTTTTTTTAAGACGTGTTTTATAAAAAAGATAGAAAAAATCAGTCTTGATGTATCGAGTTTTTTTGGTGTCTACTTGGATATTTTTGTTTTAATAACGACCTTTAATAATAATGAAAAGAGATTTTTACGTCTGTTATCCTAAGGGTTTTCCTTTGTTTTGAGACACGTAACAGTAATATACTATGTGTGTAGTTAAGAAACAAAAAAATAGTTTGAAGGGAGTTTTCAACATGAGTTTACTATGGTCATTAATTATAGGCGGAGTTATCGGTGCTATTGCAGGAGCGATTACCAATAAGGGTGAGTCCATGGGATGGATTGCTAACATCGCTGCAGGTCTAATTGGTTCTTCTATCGGACAAGCGATACTAGGTGATTGGGGTCCAATGGTTGCAGGTATGGCAGTTGTACCATCTATTTTAGGAGCAGTTATTTTAGTTGCTGTTGTTTCTTTCTTCTTAGGTAGAAAAGCCTAAACAAGACAGTCTCTTTAGGAATGGTGTGTTAAGAAGGAGGAATGATGATGGCCAGATGGCAAAAAATATTACTTATTATCTTAAGTATCCTTAGTATGGGCTTATTTCTAAGTGTGATGTTTTTATTTGGACCACTCACGATGATTCGCTATGTTCCACCCATTACTATGCAACATATGTCATTTTATCCCTATCTTATTGAGTTTCTATTTTGGGGAAGTGGTATCTTACTTGCTTTGAGTGTCATTGTTCTATTAGTGATTATCTTTGCACCACGCAAAAAGCCTGAGATCTTATTAAAAGAAAATCGAGGGAGCTTGGTGTTACATAAAAAAGCCATTGAAGGATGTGTTAAGTCTGCGGTTGATTTGGACGACTTAATGAACCACCCTACAGTGAAAGTAAGTACAACGAAACGACGCATTAAAGTTAAGATAGTAGGTTCAATCAAACGTACTGGTAATTTATTAGGGAGAACGGATGAATTAGCCGAACAAATTAGACAGGACCTAATGAACTTATTAGGGATCGATAAAGAAATTAACGTACAGGTTGCTTTTAAAGAGCTCTCATCAGACACTAAGAAAAACAAGAGAAGAGTCGTATAGGAGGGATAAAATGGATTTGAAAACATGGTTGAATTACTATAAATGGCCGATAATAGGGGCGCTATTAGGGTGTTTACTGGGGATATTATTCTTTACCTTAGGTTTTTTCAAAACGTTGATTCTCTTAGTATTGACATCTCTAGGGTGTCTCGTGGGAATCTATATGAAGAATAGTGGTTATTTTCCAGAATGATAGAAGAAAAAATATTAGGAGGAATTTATAATGGACAAAACAAATCAAAGACAAGACGCAGTGAACGTAACGGTTAAAGGTGAATTGACATTTGAGGACAAAGTCATCCAAAAAATTATTGGTATTTCTTTAGACAGTGTTCCAGGTTTACTATCAATCAATGGTGGTTTCTTCTCTAGTATTACAGATAAATTAGTGAATACTGACAATGTAACGTCAGGTATTGACGTAGAAGTAGGTAAAAAACAAGTAGCAGTCGATTTAGATATTGTGGCTGAATATGGCCGTAATATTGAAGAAATCTTTAATAGTATGAAAGAAGTCATTGTAGAACAAGTTAATCGAATGACAGGTTTAGACGTTATTGAAGTGAATGTTAACGTAGTGGATGTAAAAACGAGAGCTCAACATGAAGAAGACTCTGAAACGGTTCAAGATAAAGCAGAAGACGCCTTTGAAAGTACAAGTGAGTTCACATCTAAACAAGCTGAAAAAGCGAACAAAGCCTTGAAACGAGAAGGAAACAAAGCGAAAAAAGAAATGGAACCAAGAGTAGAGTAATAAATGAAGAAAGAAAGCCTCATTGAAGATGTCTAGAACTGATTACAAAATGTGAGGCAAATAAAAATTCCCGTTTATTTCATTTTATATGAAGTAAACGGTTTTTTTTATGATAAAAAGAATTGGCTTCACAGTAGAAGTAAAAGAAGAAGCTATAAAATGAAATTCGAAGGTTGAATAAATCTATAAAATATAAACAGACCCAATGTTCGGAATAAGCTACAGGTGAAAAAAATAGTGTAAATAATTTAGAAATGGAGAATCTTATCGATTCTCTTCGGCTGTAGGGAAATGATAAACTTATGGAAAAGCCTATATATAGTATCGTGGATGGATTCAATGGAGAAATCCATAATACATAATTAGTGACAAAAAGGATATTGCATGTGTTTTAGATACTTTAAATCAATTACTTAGTCTCCTAGATAAATAGACGCTTTATTCAGAGCGAAATACGGTCTTATTATCAAGGAACAAAAGAAAAAAACATTATTAAAAGTATGCTAGAAAAGAGATACCTGTAGTTAATTCTTCGATAGAATCGTTTCACCAACTATTATAATAAAGAAAGAATTCAACAAAAATACGATTACTTGTCTCCGGTTGAATAATGGAAAAAAGTAATCGCATAGTTTTTTTAACGGTCCTGTTTTAGGTATTCATTCCCCTATTCAACGGACTGTATTTATATTCTATTCCCACTCAACAGTTGCAGGTGGCTTGCTCGTAATATCGTACACGATACGGTTAACATGATCCACTTCGTTAACGATACGAACAGAGATTTTTTGTAGTAAATCCCAGTCGATGCGTGCGAAGTCAGCTGTCATACCGTCAATTGAAGTGATGGCACGAATACCAACTGTGTAGTCATACGTACGACCGTCTCCCATAACACCAACTGAACGGATGCCAGGAAGCACTGTGAAGTATTGCCAGATATCGCGGTCAAGACCAGCGTTAGCAATTTCTTCACGTAAAATCGCGTCACTTTCGCGAACGATTTCTAATTTTTCTTCTGTAATTTCACCAAGAACGCGGATACCAAGACCTGGTCCTGGGAATGGTTGACGCCATACTAAAGCTTCAGGCATTCCTAATTCGATTCCTAATGCGCGTACTTCGTCTTTGAATAATGTGTTTAATGGTTCGATTAATTCGAATTCCATGTCATCTGGTAACCCACCAACGTTGTGATGTGATTTAATCACTTCAGCTGTGTCAGTTCCACTTTCGATAACGTCTGTGTAAAGTGTTCCCTGAGCTAAGAAGTCAATGCCTTCTAATTTAGTTGCTTCGTCATCAAATAAATAGATAAATTCGTTACCAATGATTTTACGTTTTGTTTCTGGGTCAGAGACACCCGCTAATTTGTCTAAGAAACGTTTCTTAGCATTCACGCGGATGATGTTTAAGCCAAATTTACCAGATAGGCTATCCATCACTTGATCGCCTTCGTCTTTACGTAGTAAACCGTGGTCAACAAAGATACACGTTAATTGGTCGCCGATTGCTTTTTGTAAAAGAACCCCAACAACACTTGAGTCAACCCCACCAGATAAAGCAAGTAAGACTTTTTTGTCGCCTACTTGTTCACGGATTTTGTTGATTTCTACATCAATGAAGTTTTCCATTGACCAGTCGTCTGTAGCGCCACAAATGTCAAAGGCAAAATGACGTAGCATGTCATTACCATGTTCAGAATGACGGACTTCTGGATGGAATTGAACAGCGTACAAGCCTTTTTCATGGTTTTCCATAGCTGAGATAGGGCAGTTAGCGCTTGTTGCCACTACATCAAATCCAGCAGGAACTTCTGTTACTAAGTCACCATGGCTCATCCATACTTGGTGATGCTCTGGTAATTCCTTGAATAATTTAGTTGATGAATCAGAGATGTCTAACATCGCTTTACCGTATTCAGGAGCACCGGCACTCTTAACAACGCCACCTAATTTGTGAGTCATTAATTGCATACCGTAGCAAATACCTAAAATAGGAATGCCTAATTCAAAAATTTCAGGGTCAATTGAGAAACTTTCTTCGTCATATACACTGTTTGGACCACCTGAGAAAATAATTCCCTTTGGTGCGATTTCCTTAATTTCTTCTACAGTTATCTTGTGGCTCATTAATTCAGAGAAAACTCCGAACTCTCTAATGCGTCGTGTAATCAACTGGTTATACTGGCTACCAAAATCTAATACAATGATTTTTTCCATGTCTTTAAAATCTGACGTGTTTGTCACTTGCTTCACCCTATCTTTCTTCGTATTTGGTTTATTAGAATCGTCTCAAGGAAACTTCATCGATGTCGTGATTTTTTGTTTTATGTAAAATCACGTCAGCCCGACTACGAGTCGGTAAGATGAATTCGTTTAGGTTCGTTAGATTGACAGATTGCCAAATTTGTTTGGCAAAAGCCAACGCGTCTTCTCGAGGACCATTCGCATATTCATAATAATAATTAGTTTCGTCGTCTTTTGCAAGGTCTAACAATGCTTCAAAGCGTTGTAAGTACCATGATTCGATTAAATCTGAGTCAGCATCGACATAAATTGAAAAATCAAAGAAATCGCTGACATAAATCTGTTGGTTTGCAGGTAATTGAAGGACGTTAATGCCCTCTACTATAAGGATATCAGGCTGTTCAATGGACTGATATTTGTCTGGAATAATGTCATAAATTTCATGAGAATACTCAGGTATTTTAAGGTTATCTTCCCCATTTTTTACTGAGTTCAAAAAATTTAATAAACGTTCCATATCATAACTTTCTGGAAAGCCTTTCTTATCCAAAATACCATGTTCTTTTAAATAATCTGTGGGGTAAAGAAAACCATCTGTTGTAATGAGTTGAACGTTTCGTCGTTTGAAGACGCGAGACAACATCATTTGTAACAATCTAGCGGTAGTACTTTTACCTACTGCGACACTTCCAGCAACGCCAATGATAAAGGGTGATGGTGTGACAAATTTTTGCATAAATAATCCTTTGCTTAATTGCAAAGATTCATATTCCTTCATATAAATATGAATTAAATGAGTCAGAGGAATGTAAATGTCCTGGACATCTTGTAGAGAAATGCGGTCATTGAAACTTTTTATTTGTTGCAATTCCACATCACTCAAAGGTGCGACACCATTTCGATAGAAATTTTGCCATTCTTCACGACTTAATCGGTAGTAGTTTGATCTCTCATCCATTGTTAAGCTCCTATATATAATAGTAATCTAGTGATCATCCATCCATGGAAGGGACAGTGAAATGTGTTGTGCTAACTCTTTGTTACTTTCTAACTCAGATAGACGGTATTCTCGTCGTTTAGCATAACCTTTATGAATCATGATTTCTTCGTTTGTTTCAGGAATAATCTCTGGAATACCAGTGAATCCTTCTTCGTGTTTGACAACCACGAAGCTCATAAAACAAGTGGCTGCTAAATAGCGTTCGTTTGTGTGGATGTTTTCGCCTAAGACTTTGGCGAAGACTTCCATTGATTTTTTGCCAGTACCAGAGACATAGGTTTCGATACAAACAGAATGTCCTTCTAATATAGGATGTAAAAAATCAAGCTTGTCAGTAGAAGCTGTCATAACAGGTCTCCGAGCGTGTTTTGATGCGGTGATAGAAGCAGCATCATCGATCATATACATCAAACGCCCTCCGTATAACGCGCCATAGGTGTTGCTATCTGCTGGGAAAACAAGATTGGTTTGAATCGTTCTTGATTCACGGCATTTTTTTTCTTTTGGTAACGGGATAAACATGTGTACAACTCCTTATTTCATGCTATGATTATAAAGTCCTAATGATTATAGCATATAAATAAGAGAAGGATAAAACAATGAGGTTAGAGAAATGAAAAAAATAATATTATTTGGTGACAGTATCACTGCAGGTTACAAAAACGGTGAGATTGACACGATTTTAAATGATAAAATAAATGAAAAACTACCTGATATACTGATTCAGAATGCGGGAATTCCTGGAGATACAACGAGAGGGGCTTTGGACCGAGTTGAGCGACATGTGGTGGCTTATTGTCCTGATGTGGTGACAGTTTTTTTCGGTGCGAACGATGCGTGGCTTTATTCTGGTATAACAGAACACGAGTTTCAGGAGAATTTAGAGACTCTTGTCAGAAGCTTGTCTGACAGTCGTGTCATTCTTTTGGGAGTACCTTATGCAAATCAGTCAGTGCATGAGGGAGAACGTTCAGAAGAACGGCTACGTCGCTTTAACGACGTATCTAAGGCTGTTGCTGAGAAGTATCAAGTGCCGTTCATTGATGTCTTAACTGAGATGTTGGTGGATGACAATCAGGTCAGTTATTTACAAGAGGATGGTCTTCATTTTTCAGAGGAAGGGTATCAATTACTAGCAAGATTAATTATAGAAGAGATACAATAGGAGGAACGACAATGGGGAATCATTATTACACAAATCAGCCTGAAGTGGCTCACGACCGTAAGAAATGGCAATTTGATTTATTAGGAAAGGAATTTTCATTTATAACCGATAGCAATGTTTTTTCGAAAGGGACGGTTGATTATGGATCGAGAGTGCTGATTGAACAGTATGATGATTCACTAGTTCCTGAAGGGAAACTGTTAGATGTTGGCTGTGGTTATGGACCGATTGGTTTATCTTTAGCACATCATACAGGACGTGAAGTTGACATGGTAGATGTTAACGAGCGAGCGGTGGCATTAGCAAAAGAAAATGCTGTGCTTAATCACGTCGAAGGGGTGACCCCTTTTCTTTCTAATATCTATGAATCGGTGACATATCACGAGTATGCGGCTATTTTAACGAACCCACCCATTAGAGCGGGGAAAAACGTGGTGCATCAAATTCTTGAAGAAGCCTATGAGCATCTTAAAATGGAAGGCGGCTTGTTTGTTGTGATTCAAAAAAAACAAGGGGCTCCAAGTGCCAAACAAAAAATGGCTGATATTTTTGGTAATGTTGAGACATTAAAGTTAGATAAAGGCTATTCTATTTTATATAGTAAAAAAATTAAATAACGTGTAAGCTTATAATAAAAGACTTCTGGACCTATATTCCCATTAATTTCATATCAATAAGCAAAATGAGAAAAAAAACACTGAAGTTTTTTATGTATACTGAATAATGTAATTTGGTCTAAGTAGAAAACTTGATACTGGCTAGTGTTGCCGGGGGAATAGATTTTTGGATTTATAAAGCGTTTAATGTGTGATTGAAAGGGTCTTAATACTAGGTAAGGGGAGTATTTGGATCTGAAGGGGAATAATGCAGTTAAACAATTGATCGAAAGAAGACTATCTATTCTTTTATGTTGGGGCATAGTGTAGGAACGGAAGACTAGTTAGATAATAGTTTACTTAGCAACAGAGATTCTTTTTGTAAGAGAAAAAGAATCAAGGGGAAGAGACCTATATGATGGGTCTCTTTTTTTTGTTGACATCACTCCATATAAGTGGTAAAGTGATTAGTTGCAGAATACTTTATGTTTTGATTGAAAAAGGGGTATGAAATATTGTCCATATCCTTGAATTTATAGGAAAACAAAGATAGATTGAACATATAAACTATGATCACCATCTATTTTTGGTTTTTTTTTACTTAAAAATAGGTTGCACATCAAATTGTAATCTATTCTTAACAATTGTAATATAAAGTTATTTTTGAAGAAAACTCAGAGGGGTGACTAATTTGGTTGGACACGTAGTAAAATACGGAAAACACCGAGAAAGACGCAGCTATTCAAGAATTAGTGAAGTATTAGAGCTGCCAAACTTAATTGAAATTCAAACGGATTCTTACAAGTGGTTCTTAGATGAAGGACTTAGAGAGATGTTTGAAGACATTATGCCGATCACTGACTTTAGTGAGAAGTTATCATTAGAATTTGTTGACTATGAAATGAAGGAACCGAAGTACACAGTTGAAGAAGCACGTGCACACGATTCTAACTATTCAGCGCCAATCCATGTAACGTTACGTCTAGATAACCAAGTAACAGGTGAGATTAAATCTCAAGAAGTCTTCTTTGGAGATTTCCCACTAATGACTGAAATGGGAACATTCATCATTAACGGTGCAGAACGCGTTGTCGTATCTCAGTTAGTTCGTTCGCCTGGTGTTTACTTTAACGGTAAAACAGAGAAGAATGGCCAACAAGGATTTGGTACAACAGTCATTCCTAACCGTGGCGCATGGTTAGAATTAGAAACCGACGCTAAGAACTTATCATACGCTCGTATCGACCGCACACGTAAAATTCCAATGACCGTTGTTGTTAGAGCTTTAGGTTTTGGTTCAGATACAACCATCACTGAAATCTTCGGTGAGAGTGAAAGTCTACAATTAACAATTGAAAAAGACGTTCACAAAAACTCAGGTGATTCACGTACTGAGGAAGCATTAAAAGACGTTTACGAACGTTTACGTCCAGGTGAACCTAAGACAGCAGAAAGTTCTCGTAACTTATTGAACTCTCGCTTCTTTGATCCAAAACGTTATGATTTAGCGGCTGTAGGTCGTTACAAAATCAACAAAAAATTAAACTTGAAAACACGTCTTTTAAATCAAACATTAGCTGAAACATTAGTTGATCCTGAAACAGGTGAAATTTTAGCTGAAAAAGGAACAGTGGTAACACGTTCTGTTATGGATGTTTTAGAAGATCACTTAGACAATGGTTTAAACAGTGTTACTTTCTACCCATCAGAAGATGGAGTGGTAACAGAACCAATGACCATTCAAGTAGTTAAAGTATTCTCTCCAAAAGACCCAGAGCGTGTGGTTAACGTTATTGGTAATAATCTTCCAGCTGACGATGTGAAAACAGTACGTCCAGCAGATATTATTGCAACAATGGGTTACTTCTTAAACTTAAAAGAAGACATCGGAGCCGTAGATGATATTGACCATTTAGGTAATCGTCGTATTCGTTCTGTTGGTGAATTACTACAAAACCAATTCCGTATCGGGTTATCTCGTATGGAACGTGTGGTACGTGAACGTATGTCTATCCAAGACACTGAAACATTAACACCACAACAATTGATTAACATCCGTCCTGTTGTAGCATCAATGAAGGAATTCTTTGGTTCTTCTCAGCTATCACAGTTCATGGACCAAACAAACCCATTAGGTGAGTTAACTCATAAACGTCGTCTATCAGCCTTAGGACCTGGTGGTTTAACGCGTGACCGTGCTGGATATGAAGTGCGTGACGTGCATTATTCCCATTATGGTCGTATGTGTCCGATTGAAACACCTGAGGGACCAAATATCGGGTTAATCAACAGTTTATCAAGTTTTGCGAAAGTAAATAAATATGGCTTCATTGAAACACCTTATCGTCGTGTTGATCGTTCGTTAGGTGTGGTAACAGAGCATATTGATTACTTAACAGCAGACGAGGAAGATCATTACATGGTAGCGCAAGCGAACTCACCATTAAATGATGACGGATCTTTTGCAGAAGAGTTAGTAATGGCTCGTATTCAAAGTGAAAACTTAGAAGTATCTGTAGAAAAAGTCGATTACATGGATGTTTCTCCTAAACAAGTAGTTGCGGTAGCGACAGCCTGTATTCCTTTCTTAGAAAACGATGACTCTAACCGTGCACTTATGGGTGCCAACATGCAGCGTCAAGCAGTACCATTGATCCAACCACGTTCTCCAATTGTAGGAACAGGGATGGAATACAAAGCAGCTCATGACTCGGGTGCCGCTCTATTATGTAAACATGATGGTGTCGTTGAGTTTGTTGATGCTCGTGAAGTTCGCGTTCGTCGTGACAATGGTGCATTAGATAAATACACAATCATTAAATTCCACCGTTCAAATGCTGGTACAAGTTATAACCAACGTCCAATCGTTCACGTAGGTGAAATCGTTGAAGTTGGGGACACATTAGCAGATGGACCATCTATGGAAGAAGGGGAAATGGCATTAGGCCAAAACCCATTAGTAGCATTCATGACATGGGAAGGTTATAACTACGAGGATGCGATCATTATGAGTCGTCGTCTCGTGAAAGATGATGTATACACGTCTATTCATATTGAAGAATACGAATCAGAAGCACGTGATACAAAATTAGGACCTGAAGAAATTACCCGTGAATTACCAAACGTTGGTGAAGACGCACTAAAAGACTTAGACGAAATGGGTATTATTCGCATTGGTGCTGAAGTTCGTGATGGTGACTTATTAGTAGGTAAAGTAACGCCTAAAGGGGTAACTGAATTATCTGCTGAGGAACGTTTACTACACGCTATCTTTGGTGAAAAAGCACGTGAAGTTCGTGATACGTCTCTACGTGTACCACATGGTGGTGGCGGTATTGTTCATGATGTTAAAATCTTTACTCGTGAAGGCGGCGACGAGTTAGCACCTGGTGTTAATATGTTAGTTCGTGTTTACATTGTACAAAAACGTAAAATCAACGAAGGGGACAAAATGGCCGGTCGTCATGGTAATAAAGGGGTTGTATCCCGTATTATGCCTGAGGAAGATATGCCATTCTTACCTGATGGAACACCAGTTGATATCATGTTAAACCCATTAGGGGTGCCTTCTCGTATGAATATTGGACAAGTATTAGAGCTACACTTAGGTATGGCTGCTCGTTCATTAGGTATTCATGTTGCCACACCAGTATTTGATGGGGCTAACGAGGAAGATGTATGGGCAACAGTAGAAGAAGCAGGACTTGCAAGAGATGCTAAGACTGTTCTTTATGATGGCCGTACAGGAGAACCATTTGATAACCGTATTTCTGTAGGGGTTATGTACATGCTGAAACTTGCTCACATGGTTGATGACAAGTTACATGCACGTTCTATTGGACCTTACTCATTAGTAACGCAACAACCACTTGGAGGTAAAGCTCAATTTGGTGGACAACGTTTTGGTGAGATGGAAGTTTGGGCACTTGAAGCATATGGTGCTGCTTACACATTACAAGAAATCTTAACTTACAAATCCGATGACGTTGTTGGTCGTGTGAAAACATATGAATCAATCGTTAAAGGTGAACCAATCCAAAAACCTGGTGTACCAGAATCATTCCGCGTATTAGTAAAAGAATTACAAGCATTAGGATTAGACATGCGAGTTCTTGACGCTGACGATGAAGAAATCGAATTGCGTGATATGGATGATGAGGATGACGATTTAATTACAGTGGATGCTTTAGCTAAATATGCTCAAGAACAAGCTGAAAAATCGTTGAAAGATGCACAAGAAGGTAAAGAATAAACGAGATAAAGACCAAGAGTTATTCTGATAGATAAAGAAACGGAGGGACATCTTTTGATCGATGTAAATAAATTTGAAAGTATGCAAATTGGCCTAGCTTCTTCTGAAAAAATAAGAAGCTGGTCTTACGGTGAAGTTAAAAAACCAGAAACAATCAACTACCGTACTTTAAAACCCGAACGTGATGGTCTTTTCTGCGAGCGCATTTTCGGTCCTACCAAGGACTGGGAATGTTCTTGTGGAAAATATAAACGTATTCGTTATAAAGGAATCGTTTGTGACCGTTGTGGTGTTGAGGTAACGCGTTCTAAAGTTCGTCGTGAACGTATGGGACACATCGAGTTAGCTGCTCCAGTAACTCACATCTGGTATTTTAAAGGAATTCCAAGTCGTATGGGACTAGTGTTAGACATGAGTCCTCGTGCCTTAGAAGAAATCATCTACTTCGCTTCGTATGTTGTTACTGATCCAGGTGATACAACATTAGAAGCTAAACAATTGTTAACAGAACGCGAATACCGCGAAAAACGTCAACAATATGGACAAGGATTCCAAGCTGGGATGGGTGCTGAAGCCATTAAACGCTTGTTAGACGATGTTCAGTTAGAAAAAGAAGTCGCTGAATTAAAAGAAGAATTAAAATCTGCTCAAGGACAAAAAAGAACACGTGCGATTCGTCGTCTAGATATTCTTGAAGCATTTAGAACATCAGGTAACTATCCAAGCTGGATGGTAATGGATGTTGTACCAATTATTCCTCCTGATTTACGTCCAATGGTTCAATTAGAAGGTGGACGTTTTGCAACAAGTGATTTGAATGACTTATACCGTCGTGTGATTAACCGTAATAACCGTTTGAAACGTTTATTAGACTTAAACGCACCTGGTATCATTGTTCAAAATGAGAAACGTATGCTTCAAGAAGCAGTAGATGCGTTGATTGATAATGGTCGTCGTGGCCGTCCGGTAACTGGACCAGGTAACCGACCACTTAAATCACTGTCTCACATGCTTAAAGGTAAACAAGGACGTTTCCGTCAAAACTTACTTGGTAAACGTGTTGACTATTCTGGTCGTTCAGTAATCGTTGTTGGGCCATTCTTAAAAATGTACCAATGTGGTTTACCAAAAGAGATGGCGATTGAGTTATTCAAACCATTCGTTATGCATGAATTAGTGAAACGTGAAATTGCAAGCAACATTAAAAACGCTAAACGCCAAATCGAACGTCAAGAAGACGCTGTTTGGGACGTTTTAGAAGATGTTATTAAAGAACATCCAGTATTACTTAACCGAGCACCTACGCTACATAGACTTGGTATCCAAGCCTTTGAGCCTGTCTTAGTTGAAGGTCGCGCGATTCGTCTTCACCCATTAGTATGTGAGGCATATAATGCCGATTTTGATGGGGACCAAATGGCGGTTCACGTTCCATTAAACGAAGAAGCTCAAGCAGAAGCTCGTATCTTAATGTTAGCAGCTCAAAACATCTTGAACCCTAAAGATGGTAAACCAGTTGTTACACCATCTCAAGATATGGTTTTAGGTAACTATTACCTAACAATGGAAGAAGATGGACAAATTGGTGAAGGAATGATTTTCCGTGACTTAAACGAAGTTGTTTTAGCATGGAAAAATGGTTACGTTCATCTACATACTCGTATCGGCTTACAAACAAGCTCGATGCCAGAAAAACCATTCACTGAATGGCAAAGAGAACGTACATTGATTACAACAGCTGGTAAAGCTATTTTCAATGAAATCATGCCACCAGAGTTCCCTTACTTGAATGAACCAACAGATGTTAACTTAACAGTTAAAACACCTGACAAGTACTTTGTAGAAGCCGGAACAGATATTCCAGCCTTTATTAAAGAACAACCACTTGTAGGACCATTCAAGAAGAAAAACTTAGGTAACATTATCGCCGAAGTCTTCAAACGTTTCAAAATTACTGAAACATCTAAAATGTTAGATAGAATGAAAGACTTAGGTTACAAACATTCTACTTATGCTGGTATGACAGTAGGGATTGCGGATATCGTAGTCTTACATGAAAAACAAGCAATGATTGAGGAAGCTCATGAGCAAGTAGAAAATATTACGAAACAATTCCGTCGTGGTCTGATTACAGATGACGAACGTTATGAACGCATTATTGCGATTTGGAATGCAACGAAAGATAGTATCCAAGTAAAACTGATGGAAAGTTTAGATGACCGTAACCCGATCTTCATGATGAGTGACTCTGGAGCCCGTGGTAACATTTCCAACTTTACACAGTTAGCAGGTATGCGTGGACTTATGGCCGCTCCTAACGGACGAATCATGGAGTTACCGATTGTTTCTAACTTCCGTGAAGGTTTAACGGTCTTAGAAATGTTTATCTCTACCCATGGTGCTCGTAAAGGTATGACGGATACGGCCCTTAAGACAGCCGATTCAGGTTACTTAACACGTCGTTTAGTAGACGTTGCTCAAGATGTTATCATTCGTGAAACAGATTGTGGAACGGACCGTGGATTGAATATTCGTGCAATGAAAGAGGGCAATGAAATCATTGAAACTCTTGAAGAACGTATGTTAGGACGTTACACTCGTAAAACAGTGACACATCCTGAAACAGGCACTGTTATCATTGGCGAAAACGAAATTATTACAGAAGACATTGGTAAACAAATTGTTGAAGCGGGTATCGAACAAATTACGATTCGCTCAGTCTTTACATGTAACACGAAACATGGTGTGTGTAAACACTGTTACGGCCGTAACTTAGCAACAGGTTCTGAAGCTGAAGTTGGAGAAGCAGTTGGTACAATTGCCGCTCAATCTATCGGTGAGCCTGGTACTCAGTTAACAATGCGTACATTCCATACGGGTGGGGTTGCCGGAGATGATATTACTCAAGGTTTACCTCGTATCCAAGAAATCTTCGAAGCGCGTAATCCTAAAGGACAAGCGATTATTTCTGAGGTTGCTGGTGAAATCATCGAAATTACAGAAGATCCATCAGACCGTACGAAAGAAGTTATTGTTAAAGGTGAAACGGACACAAGAACATACTCAGTACCATTTACATCTCGCATGAAAGTGGCTGAAGGCGACGTTATTGACCGTGGAACACCAATGACAGAAGGATCGATTGATCCAAAACAATTATTAACAGTAAAAGATGTGTTAACTGTAGAAAACTACTTACTAAAAGAAGTCCAAAAAGTATACCGTATGCAAGGGGTAGAAATTGGGGACAAACATATCGAAGTAATGGTACGTCAAATGTTACGTAAGGTTCGCGTTATGGATCCAGGTGACTCTGACATCTTACCAGGAACATTATTAGATATTAGTGAGTTCAAAGAGCGTAACTACAATACATTAGTAACAGGTGGAACACCTGCAACAGGTCGCCCAGTCTTACTAGGTATTACAAAAGCGTCTCTAGAAACAAACAGCTTCTTATCAGCTGCATCATTCCAGGAAACAACTCGTGTCCTAACAGATGCTGCGATTAGAGGTAAAAAAGACCACTTACTTGGACTTAAAGAAAATGTTATTATCGGTAAAATCATTCCAGCTGGTACTGGTATGGCTAAATACCGTAACATGGAACCTAAGGAAGTTGGCGTTGCTAGCGAGAATGTTTACAGTATCAGTGATATTGAAGCACAAATGGCAGCAGCAGATGCTTTGAAAAACAAATAGTTGTCGATTCGAGAACCTAACTAGGAATGTCTAGTTAGGTTCTTTTTTATTTATAAAAGATAAAGAGTTAAGAAAAAACCAATCGTTAAAAAGGGAACAAAAGGTATTTTTGATACTTTTTTATGAGTGAAAAGAGGAGAGATGGTAATGAATAGAATACCTAAAAAGGAAGCAGAAAAAATAAGAAAGGTTAAATGAATAGGGGAGAGAAAGTAGGCGTAAACAAGTAATAACTTAATATCGCCACCGCCAATTGAATTGGTTTGAATAGTATCAAGGATAGAAAAAAAGAATAAGACAATCAGAGGGCTGATTAAATTCAACCACTGAAAACCAATGTAATAAAGAGAAACCAGTAAAGTGATGGTTGTAAAAAGATATAATAACTTAGGTTCTACGATCCAGTACAGAATATCTGTTAAACTAAGAGTTAAGGACATCAGTAGTAGTAAATAAAATATGAGGTAATCTGGTGTATGTGGCGCGTAGTAAACAGCATAGACGGTTACACTACCAGTCAATATTTCCATGAAAAAGTGATAAATAGGAATCGGTGACCGGCAATACTGACAGGTACCCTGATAGGCTAAATAACTAAAAATAGGAAACAGAGCCTGAATAGGTAAGGTGTGTTGGCAAGATTGACAACGAGACCGGTCCAAGGTGACAGGTTTATGAATGGGAAGACGATAGGCAAGAACGCTTAGAAACGAACCTAGTATCGCTCCAAAGTAAAAAATAATAAGAAACATCGGTTTATTCCACCTTTCATATAGAAAGTACGCGTAAAATTGTCTATAATTTTAAGTGGGAAGAATATTAAGTAAGAGGAGTAACTACAATGACTGTTAGAAAGAAAACCAGTTGGTTAGTGGCAATGCTATGTCTGTTAATCTTTACCGGCTGTTCTAGGAAAAATCAAATAGAACCAGAGGCGGTAGGCCCATTGTTTGTCGATAATTTTATTTATGACAAAGATAAAGAGTTGTTTGTGGAGCAATTTGTCGATGGAGATATGTTGGAAAAACATTTAACGGTTATGATGAATGAAGTTCAATATCATTTTTCTAGTGTCTTTGATACTGTTGTTGAAGACATATCAGTTGAAGAAAAAATGGATTTATCGCATCAGCTAATGGAGAATATCCACAGTAAAACGACGTATGATGTAGACACAACAACGAATGAAAAAGGAAATGAAATAGACGTTAATTATCATATTCACGGTTTGGATTATGGCGAGGTCGTTCATCAAACCATGCTAGGAATCGTTGAGGCGATTTTGAATGAGGATATTATTGAACCTAGTGGAGAAGCTTCTAAAGAATTTATTATTAAGGCTTTTTATGAAGCCCTTAAACAAACACCTGTCAGTGATAGTACTGTAGAAGTATCATTGGTCTTCGAAAAAATAAAAGGTCAATGGCAATTAGCTGCTAATCAAGATGATAAAATCAGCGAATTATTATTTGCTTTTATGACAGGCACCAAAGATAGAGCGGAATATGAAGAAGAGATGGCTAATATGATTGATCGAGTGACAACGGAAGCCACAGATAAGCTTAAATAATGAGGAGGATAACACATGCCCAAAATTGCCTTTTTTGATGTAGATGGGACATTATGTAATAGTTCAGGTGAAGTACTGGAGTCAAGTGTGCAGGCGATACAACGATTCAGAGAGAAGGGGAATTTAGCCTATGTTTGTACGGGTCGGTCTAAACCAGAAATTTTAGATAGCATACTAGACATAGGATTTGATGGTGTTATTGGAGCCGGCGGAGGGTATATTACTGTTGGTGACACAGTGATTCAACATCAAACCATGCCTGAAGACGCAGTAAGAGAGATTGTCTCTTACTTTGATAGTCATGATATCGGTTACTACTTAGAGTCTAATGATGGTTTATTTGGTAGTGCTAATGTTAAACGTAAAATTGAGGAAGAAGTGGCTAATATTGCACGTCGTGATAAGGTTCCTTTTAATCAGTTGAATCAAAAAATGGCGTGGTTTTACAAGCTTATTGCTAGTTATGAGTTTGATACCTTAGATTATAATCGAGTGAACAAAATATCCTTTATTAATAACACGCTTTCTTTTTCAGATATTCACGATAAATATCAGGAATCATTTCATTTATATCATTCTACAGTGCCGCTATATGGCCCTCAGAGCGGCGAAATTGCAGTAAAGGGTGTTGATAAGAAAAAGGCAGTAGAACATGTCTTGAGACACCTAGGTCTGTCTAGAGAAGATGCTCTAGCTTATGGCGACGGAGACAATGACATAGCGATGTTTGAAGCTGTAGGGTATTCTGTTGCGATGGCCAACGGGACGGATCAATTAAAAGAACTGGCTTCAGCTGTAACTGAGAGCGCAGATTGTGATGGCATTGCTCTAAGTTTAAACAAATTGATGGATATATAAAGAAAAAAAGACATTCTAAGAGGACTTAGAATGTCTTTTTTTCTTTGTGCGATGACTTGGTTTTAATGCAAAGACATAGTAACCAACAAAACCAGAAATACCTAAAACAAAGCATAGACTACCAAGTATTAGGCCTTGAGGTAGGAAGGAGAGTTTAATATGATGCTCTCCTTTCGGAACATCAATGGTGATTAAGCCATCTTGAAATTGTGTGGTAGGCACTTTTTTACCATCAATATAGGTTGACCAACCCTTATCGTAAGGAATAGTGGTGAGGATGGTTTGGTCTTCAGGTATAGCAACCGCGGCTGTTACTTGTCTTTTATCAACCTTAAAATCCACACTGTGTCCCTGAATATCCCTCATGGCTGTTTGGTAGAGGCGGGTATCCATCAACATAACAGTCGGGTTAATTAAATCAAGGTCTTTGGTACCATAAAAAGATAAAGTAAATCTTACAGTGGCATCTTCATCAAAATAGCCCAAATTATGGTATTGTCCGGTGATATTTAGTTGTGTCTTGTAAGAAGTCCCTTTACTAGAAACAGTAACAGTTGAACTCTTCAGCTGATTAAAATTATCAGGAAATAAGCTGACGTACGCCTGATTACCAGCAGGAATAAACACGTCATAGGTTATTTCTTTAGCGATATTAGGCTTGATTTCTTGGTAAGAGACACGATTATTTGGTTTATCTACAATGGTCGTGTTTTTTGAATCTGCTAATTGAGGCGATACAAATGAAAAATAAGACTCATTTAATTGTGCTAATTGATTAATAACAGCAGTTTGTGAACCTAGGTTGTCAGCAGAGTCCAATTCAATACCATATAACTCTTTATCTGTTAACACGCCTAGAGGTAAGGCATATTGATTATCATAGAGTTGATATTTACCAGCACTATCAACCTGATTAAACCCGAATTTTTTAACGTCTTGATCACTAATGTTATGTTTAATCCCCATTAAGCTATCCATGAACAAAGTATTATTTTGGTAACGAATATTAAGGTTCGTTCCTCTAGAACGGTACCCTAAGGTGTTCATCAAGCTTGATGAGTGTCTATTCCGCATAGAGGAGAACATACTTATCCCACTATAACCATAATTAAAAGCATCGTTACTAGAAACAGGTGCAAGAGATTCTAATCGATAAAAGTCCTTCTTATTGCTAATCTGAGCACTGTCCACCAAATGTTTATAATCAGTATATGGCGCAGAATAAAGACTACGTGAGGCATAGTTCCAGTCGTCTAAAATACCATTAACCATGTAGGTTGTATTAACGAAGGCTTCTCCAGACATTAGTAATAACAAGACAACGGCTAAGCGAGAAGTTGAAAGTTTATTGAGTTGGAAAAACGCAATCGCTAATAAGTAAATCAGAACAAATGACAACGTAATGACTAAGGTCTGCAAGTTAATGAAGTCTTTATATTGTTTCCCAGAGATAGTAAAGGACAGAATGAAAAGTAAGGCAGATAGAAGTGATACAATGATAAAATCTCCAGGGTCATGTTTAGAGTAGGTCTCTAATCCATATCCAGCTAGCATGACGACTAGGAAAGAAAAGAGAAAACTATATCTAAATAAAAACATGTTTGGTGCATGCATTCCGTGCCAAAATAAATTAAGGGGATCAATGTAGAAACTTGCGATTAATACTAGGAATATACTACCAAACGCTATTTTATTGCGCCAAGGAGTTTGTTTGGTGATAAAATAATACAAACAGAATAGGAATGGGACTAAACCTACATAAATAAAGGGAATAGAACCATATTTTGTTGTATCAAAGACCCCAATCATATTTTTGGCGATAATATCCCAAGGTCCAGTCGCAGCTGTTTTAAACTTAGTAATTTCTGTTAAGGATTCTCCATTTGTTTTCAAATCTAAGTAAGCAGGTAAGATCATAATCATGGAGCTTATCCCAGCTAAGAAAGACGTTGTGAAATAGGGGATGATTGTTTTTTTTGTACTCGGCCACTCAATAAAGACACGAGCGGCGTAATAGAGAACTGAAAAAACACCAATCATAAACCCAAAATAAAAATTTGAAAGGAAGAGTAGTAAATATGAGACAAAGAGTAACACAGATTTTCCCTTACTAAGAATCTGATTAATACCTAAAATCACTAGAGGTAAGTAGATAAAACTGTCCAACCACATAATGAGTTCTGAGTGAGCAGTGACAAATGACATAAGTGAGTAAGACACACTTAAAGCAACGTTTAACCAAGGATTATTTTTAATAAAAGTTTCTTTGGCATACACCCAAAAAGCTAAACCAGCAGAGCCTATTTTCAGTAAAGTTAACAAATACAAAGCATCTGGAATGGATTCGTTCTTAAAAAAGAAAACAAGGGGGGTGAAAATGCCACCCAAATAATATGAAATCAAAGACCAATAATTTAAGCCCAGAGAGGCATTCCATGTGTAAAAAATACTTTGCTCTCCGTGTAAGACATTTCTAAAGCTAGCATGAAAATTGGAAAATTGGGAAAAAGCATCACTAGCAAGAACACTTCGTGAGCTTCCCCAGTAGATACCAATACTGAGATAGGCAAAGAACATAATAAAAAATGGAATAAAGAAGGCACTAAGAGCATATTTTCCTTCTTTTTTTAAAAAATGTTGTATGGCTTGTTTCATTGTTATCCTCCTGTTATTTTAAGGACGAACTTGTCCTTCTCCTAATACAATGTATTTAGTCGTCGTCAACTCGTTTAACCCCATTGGACCACGAGCGTGTAATTTTTGTGTGCTAATACCAATTTCTCCCCCAAAACCAAAGGCACTACCATCAGTGAAACGAGAAGAAGCATTCACGTAAACAGCGGCCGCATCTACTTCTTGTAAAAAGCGTTGCGATATTGGATAGCTATCAGTGATAATAACTTCTGAATGTTTTGTACTATAGGTTTCAATGTGTTGCAATGCATCATCTAAGGAACGAACGACTTTAACGGCTAGAATGTAGTCATTAAACTCTGTTGCGTAGTCTTCTTTGGTGGCGCTGATGGCTTTAGGTAAATAAGAAATAGCATGATGACAGGCGCGTAATTCTACGTTAAAAGGTGCCAAAGCCTCTGCCATTTTTGGTAGTAACACATCTGCTATCTCTTCGTGAACCAAGACTGTTTCAGTGGCATTACAGACAGAAGGGCGCTGGCATTTTCCGTTAACAATAATGCTTGTCGCCATATCAAGTTGTGCTGATTTATCCACATAAATGTGGCAATTTCCTGTTCCCGTTTCAATAACTGGGACGGTAGCAGTTTCAAGTACGGCTTTAATTAAATTTGCCCCACCTCTAGGGATAAGGACGTCTAAGAACCGATTTAATTGCATAAATTCTTTGGCCACTTCTCTAGAAGAGTCAGTGATTAATTGAATAGAATAAGGAGATAAATTTTGTGATACCAGTGCTTGTTGCATCACCTTTACGAGTAGAGTATTAGAATGTATGGCTTCTTTTCCCCCTCTTAAAATGATAGCATTCCCAGATTTAAAACAAAGACTCGCCGCATCTGTTGTGACGTTAGGACGGGATTCGTAGATCATCCCAACAACACCTAGAGGAACACGTTGTTTCCCGATGGTTAAATTGTTTTCATTTTTCCACATTTTATCCACAGAACCAATGGGATCAGGTAAATCAATAATGGTTTGGATGTCTGATGTCATTGTTAATAAACGTTCTTCTGTTAAGAGTAAACGGTCCAATAAAGCTTCTGTCAGACCATTTTCTTTCCCATTTTTAATATCTGTTGCGTTGGCTTCTAAGATAGCTGGTATAGTGTTCTTAATGTGCTGAATGATGCTTGATAATGCGTTGTTTTTTTGAGCAGTACTAAGTAAACGAAGCTCTTTACTGGCTTCTTTTGCTTGTTGTCCTAATTGAATGAGTGTCGTCATTCTAATCCCTCCTTGTTATTGTGCTGCTGAGAAGTGAGTCCCAATGGTTTGTCCATCTAAAATGTCAAAAATAATGCTAGGCTCTTTCCCGTTGGCTAGAACCATTTGACTGTTATTGTCTAACATGCGTCTGGCGGCTTTTAACTTACTTGCCATTCCTCCGGTACCAAAAATACTCCCTTCACCACCAGCTGCAGCTTCAATAGCAGGTGTTATTGCTTGGACACTGTGAAACAAGGTCGCATCAGGGTTTGTACTAGGGTTGGCCGAGTAAAATCCGTCAATATCTGATAACATAATCAGGACATCCGCTTCAGAAAGAACGGAAACAATCGCTGATAATTGATCATTATCACCAAATTTTGTTTGGTGGTCCAGCTCGTCCACTGCTACGCTGTCATTCTCGTTAACGATGGGGATCGTTCCCATTTCAAGTAACGTATTTAGCGTATTAATCACGTTAGTGCGACTTTTTGGAAAGTCGATAACATCGCGAGTGAGTAATACTTGGGCCGCAATTTGGTGGTAATATTGAAAGCGTTGGTTATAAATTTTAATTAATTCTGATTGACCAATCGCTGCAACCGCTTGTTGTTCTGCGATTGTTTTAGGTCGTTCTGTCATATTTAAATGGCTCATTCCAACGCCAATTGCGCCAGAAGAAACCAGAATGATTTCATATCCTTGATTTTTAAGAGTGCTTAAGACAAAGGCTAATTGATCAATGGAGCGTAAGTTGATATACCCATTGGGGAGCATGAGTGAACTAGTCCCAACTTTGACAACAAGACGTTTGACTGATTGAAGCGAACGATTTTTCATAAATTCCCATCCTTTAGATTGTTTTATTCATTTACACATTTTAACATAAAAGGGCAGATGTTTAGGCTCTTTATGCTGATTTGCTTGAATTGTTGTAAGATTCCCCCATAAAGATTGAAATTTAGGAGTGTGACTTTCTATTTTTTTTATAATCAGTTAGGATAATATAGAAACTAAAATAGTTAGGGTGAAGAAAATGACAAAAATAAGAGGTTTTGAAGCTATTGAATCATTTGGTGAGGTGAATTTACCAAAACGAGCAACCAAAGCGGCGGCAGGGTATGATTTTGAGGCGATAGAAGATGTTGTAGTCCCAAGTATTTGGAAGCAAGGGATTGCCACAGCTCTTAAGGCAGCTTTTAAAAAGGAAGAAGCTTTACTAGAGGATGCTTTGTTAAAAGAGGTAAAACCAGTATTAGTACCAACGGGAGTAAAAGCTTATATGGGAGATGAAGAATTTTTACAGTTATGTAATCGTTCAAGTAATCCGTTGAAACGCTTTTTATTATTGGGGAATGGTGTGGGTGTTATTGACAGTGATTACTACAATAACGATAACAATGAAGGGCATATTATGTTCCAGTTTCTTAATTTTGGCTTGAAAGATGTAACAATTAAAAAAGGGGAACGCGTGGGTCAAGGAATCTTTTTACCCTTCTTAAAAGCGGATGGGGATACGAGTGATACGGAGAGAACAGGTGGTTTTGGTTCTTCTGGAAATTAAAAGTTAGTAAAGGTTGACCTAAAAAGTCAACCTTTTTTCAAACACTCGGGAGTATTTATGATAAAATGAACATATATGTCAAAAAGTAAGGAAGATAACATGGCTAAGAAAAAAAAGAGTGAATTTGTTTGTCAAAAATGTGGCTATATTTCTCCCAAATATTTAGGTCGTTGCCCAAACTGTGGGGAATGGAATACCTTAGTAGAAGAGTTTGAAGAAGCCAAAGAAACCAGACATAGTCGAATTAGTCTAACAGGACAAGCGGCTAAGCCTGAAAAATTGAATAAAATTGTAACAACAAAAGAACAACGTGTGAAAACAGAGATGGAAGAATTGAACAGGGTCTTAGGTGGTGGTGTGGTGCCAGGTTCTCTTGTATTGATTGGTGGGGATCCAGGAATCGGTAAATCCACGCTGCTATTACAGGTATCTCAACAATTAAGCAAGTTAGAGGGAGATGTCTTGTATGTCTCAGGGGAAGAGAGTGCCCAGCAAATCAAAATGCGTGCAGAACGTTTGAATGATACGGACAATGGGTTCTATGTCTATGCAGAAACGGATATGTCTCGAGTGAAACAAACCATAGAACAGTTAAACCCAGAGTATGTGGTGATTGATTCGATTCAAACCATGATTCACCCGGACCTAGACAGTGTGGCTGGAAGTGTCAGTCAAGTT
Organism: Vagococcus sp. 211; assembly: GCF_056322705.1. NCBI lineage: Bacteria > Bacillati > Bacillota > Bacilli > Lactobacillales > Enterococcaceae > Vagococcus > Vagococcus sp. 211. Next base: position 1,998,037 of record NZ_CM150475.1, on the reverse strand, counting down.
CGTGAAACCACGGCTGAGTTAATGCAAATTGCTAAAAGTAATCATATTGCTATTTTCATTGTAGGCCATGTCACCAAAGAAGGGGCATTAGCAGGGCCGCGTATGTTAGAACATATGGTAGATACTGTCTTATACTTTGAAGGGGACCGTCATCACACCTTCCGTATATTGCGAGCAGTAAAAAATCGATTTGGTTCAACCAATGAAATCGGTATTTTTGAGATGAGAACGGAAGGCTTAGTTGAAGTTACTAACCCCTCAGAAGCGTTCTTAGAAGAGCGATTAGATGGAGCAACAGGTTCCGCGATTGTGTGTTCCATGGAAGGTACGCGACCTATCTTGGCTGAAGTACAAGCTCTTATCACACCTTCTGTTTTTGGTAATGCAAAACGAACAGCTACAGGCCTTGATTATAATAGGGTGTCCTTAATTATGGCAGTCTTAGAAAAACGAGCAGGTCTATTGCTACAAAATCAAGATGCTTACCTTAAAGCGGCAGGTGGAGTGAAGTTAGATGAACCAGCCATTGATTTAGCTATTGCAGTAGGAATTGCGTCGAGTTATAAAGACAAAGGAACGTCTCCTTCTGAATGTTTTGTTGGAGAAATTGGGTTAACGGGCGAAATTCGACGGGTTAACCGAATTGAACAACGGGTCCTTGAAGCGAAGAAGCTAGGCTTTAAAAAAATATATATTCCTAAGAACAATGTACAAGGTTGGACTATTCCAGCTGACATTGAAGTTATTGGTGTTGCGACCGTTTCTGAAGCGTTGTATAAAGTGTTCAAATAGGAAAGGAGGAATTTCAATTGCAGAAAAAATTATTTACAATTGCCATGCTATTAATTGGTTTCAGTTTAGGTGCAACAATGATGCCAAGTGTGTGGATGATGACAAAATTAGTCAACAATAACTTAATAAATAATGACATAACCAATGGTGTGATTGGCGCTATTATTATTTTTATTATTTCTAAATTTTTCTTTGGTTATTTTCAAACATTTATTAAGCGTGTGGAGAAAATGATCAGTGAACAAAGCTTAACAGATATTGTGTTTGGAAGTATAGGTACCATTATCGGTCTGTTATTGGGGGCTTTAATATCTATCCCAGCTTATTCGTTTAGATTAGCTTATTTAAATATTATTATTCCAACCTTAGTGATGATTATTTCAGGTTATTTTGGTTTTAGAGTAGGAACTACTAAGACTGATGAGTGGAAAAAATTATTTAGTCCCAAAACTAAAAAAGCAGCAGAAGATGTGTTAGAACGTCGTGCAGATGAGAATTATCATAAATATAAAATTTTGGATACCAGCGTGATTATTGATGGTCGTATTTATGATGTGGCAAAAACAGGCTTCTTAGAAGGCACGCTACTTATCCCTAACTTTGTTTTATATGAATTACAGTACATTGCTGATTCGGGAGATAGTTTGAAACGTGTTCGAGGCAGACGAGGTTTAGATATTTTAAATGCGCTGCAAAAAGAAGACGACATATCGGTCGAGATGTATGAGGGTGATTTTGATGACATCCAAGAAGTGGATAGCAAGTTAATTAAACTAGCCAAATTATTAGATGGAATAGTCGTAACAAATGATTACAATTTAAATAAAGTAAGCGAGTTTCAAAATGTACCAGTCTTTAATATTAATGCCTTAGCTAATGCGGTGAAGCCAGTGGTTATACCTGGGGAAACCATGGATGTGGTAGTCATGAAAGACGGGACAGAGCGTCAGCAGGGGGTAGCTTATTTAGACGACGGGACCATGGTCGTTGTAGAAGATGGCAAGCATTTTATGCATGAAAAAATCAATGTGGTTGTTACAAGTGCCTTACAAACAGCAGCCGGCCGAATGATTTTTGCGAAGCCGTCTCATTCACAAACAAGTATCACAGAAAGATAGCAACTGTTATAACTATTAGAATTCTCCTTTACTAATTAAGGTTTAGGAGGTAAAATCTAACTAATACAGTTAAGGCTGAATAAGACAATAAGGAAGGTAATTTCATGACAAACAAAGTTCGTGTCAGATACGCACCAAGTCCAACAGGGCATTTGCACATCGGTAATGCAAGAACTGCATTATTCAACTATTTATATGCTAGACATCACGGTGGAGATTTTATTATTAGAATTGAGGATACTGATTTAAAGCGTAATATTGAGGGTGGCGAAAAAAGCCAGTTAGAAAACTTAGAGTGGTTGAACATTGACTGGGATGAGTCACCAGAAAAACCAGGTAAGTACGGTCCTTATCGTCAATCAGAACGTAAAGATATTTATTTACCATTGGTTGACCAATTACTAGCAAGTAACTTAGCTTACAAATGCTATTGTACCGAAGAAGAATTAGAAACAGAACGTGAGCAACAACGCGCTAATGGCCAAATTCCACGTTATAACGGAAAATGTGCTCATTTATCTGCAGAAGAACAAGCTCAAAAAGAAGCAGCTGGCATTCAACCAGTCGTACGTTTCAGAGTACCCAAAAACAAAGAATACACATTCAATGACATGGTTAAAGGAGATATTACCTTTGAATCTGATAGTGTTGGTGGCGATTTTGTCATCTTAAAACGTGACGGTATGCCAACCTATAACTTTGCTGTAGCAGTGGACGATCATTTAATGGAAATCACTCATGTTTTACGTGGGGATGATCATATTGCTAATACACCAAAACAATTAATGGTTTATGAAGCTTTCAATTGGCCAGCACCTATTTTTGGTCACATGACTTTAATCATTAACACAGAAACAGGTAAAAAACTAAGTAAACGAGACGAAACGATTTTACAATTTATCGAACAATACCGTGACTTAGGCTACTTACCAGAAGCGATGTTTAACTTTATTAGTTTATTAGGCTGGTCTCCAGTGGGAGAAGATGAAATTTTCAGCCAAGAAGAATTCGTTAAGATGTTTGATGCGGATCGTTTAGGTAAATCTCCAGCAGCATTCGATAACAAAAAATTAGAGTGGATTAGTAACCAATACTTGAAACAAGTGGACCGTGAAACAATGGGTCAAATGGTCTTACCATTCTTAGTTAAAGAAGGATTAGTTGAAGAAAATCCAACAGCTGAAAAAATGGCTTGGGTAGAAGAAGTAGCAAGTCTTTATCAACCACAAATGAGCTATGCTGGTGAAATCGTTGCGTTATCAGGTTTATTCTTTAACGACACATTATCATTAGATGATGAAGCGAAAGAAGTATTAAGCGCTGAAACAGCTCCTGTTGTTGTTGGAGCATTTGCTGATAAAGTTAAAGAGATGGATACTTTAGAAGTTGCTGACATTAAAGCAACTATCAAGGCAGTTCAAAAAGAAACAGGCATTAAAGGTAAAAACTTATTCATGCCGATTCGTGTGGCAGTCAGTGGACAAATGCACGGGCCTGAATTAGCTGAAACCATTATGTTATTAGGAAAAGAAAAAGTTTTAGATCATATTAGTCAATCAATGAAATAAAATACGTTGATGAGAGAAGTAGAATAGATAAGGTGTTCAGAGAGTCTGTGGCTGGTGAAAACAGATGACCTATCTAGTCGAACATGCCCCTCGGAGTAGTTTTGGTGAACCTTTTAGAAGTAACTAAAAACGAGTAATAGTCGTTACCCTATTGCATAAGGTAAGCTTGTTTAAACAGGCTTACAAATAAAAGTGGGACCACGTATTAACGTCTTTTAGCAATGTTAGTTGCTAAAGGGCGTTTTTTTGGTTCATAAAGAAAGGACGAAATACATGAGTATTCAAATATACAATACCCTAACCAGACAAAAAGAACCCTTTAAGCCATTAGAACCAGGTAAGGTAAAAATGTATGTGTGTGGACCAACGGTTTATAATTATATCCATATTGGAAATGCGAGAAGTACGGTATCCTTTGATACTATTCGTCGCTATTTAGAGTTTAGAGGTTATGATGTGAATTATGTGTCGAACTTTACAGATGTGGATGATAAGATCATTCGTACGGCTAATGAGCAAGAGATGAGTATTGAAGCGTTAGCGGATAAGTACATTGAAGCATTTAAAGAAGATACAGGGAAATTAAACGTTCAACCAGCTTGTCATCACCCTCGCGTGATTGATCACATTGATGACATCATCCTATTTATTGCTGATTTAATCGAAAAAGGGTATGCTTATGCTTCTGAAGGCGATGTTTATTACCGTGCCCGTCACTTTGCAACATATGGTCAATTAAGTAATAAGAGCTTAGATGAGCTGGAAGTTGGGGCGAGTCAACGAACCGGAGCAGAACAAGATAAGAAAGAAGATCCTTTAGATTTTGCTTTATGGAAAGCAGTTAAAGAAGGGGAAGTATCTTGGGAAGCCCCATGGGGAGCGGGACGTCCTGGATGGCACATTGAATGTTCGGTTATGGTTAACAAACATTTAGGTGAAACCATTGATATTCATGGTGGAGGACAAGATTTAGAATTCCCACACCACGAGAATGAAATCGCTCAAAGTGAAGCAAAAACAGGTAAAACCTTTGCCAATTACTGGATGCATAATGCGTACTTAACCGTAGGAGATACGGGAGAGAAAATGAGTAAATCCCTAGGAAACTTTGTAACAGCTCATGATTTAATGACGTTGCATGCTCCCGAAGTAGTAAGATTTGCTTTATCAACAACGCATTATCGTCGACCAATGCCTTTTAATGATGTGGTCTTACAAGAAGCAGAAACGAATTTAGCTCGTATTAAAGGGGCTTATAGCACAGCTGATTTCAGATTGAAAGAAGCAGAACAAACGTTAGAAGATGATGGGGATCAATTAGAAGCTTTAGCTGAATTTAAAGAGCAATTTATGCTGAGCATGGATGACGATTTTAATGCAGCCAATGGTATTACCTCAATTTACGCTTTAGTCAAATGGTTGAATGTTTATTTGGCTCAAGAAAGGGTATCAGTGGCGGTTATCACGGAAGTACAACGCGTTATGAAAGAATTGATGCTCATTTTTGGGATTGAACTAGGAGAAGAAGTCTTGTTAGATGACACGATTGAAGCCTTGATTAACGAACGTAACCAAGCGCGAAAAGATAAAAACTTTGCCCGTAGTGATGAAATTCGTGACGAATTAAAAGCCCAAGGTATTATATTAAATGATACCTCACAAGGGACGAGATGGAGTAGAATGTAATGACAAATGGAGAACAAGAAAAAGATTACCGCTTACTAAGTGGTTTAACTCTCGCTTATATAGGAGATGCTATTTATGAAGTGTATGTGCGAGATTATTTAATTAGAACAGGCCAAACACGACCTAATCAGTTGCATAGAATGGCGACGCATTATGTGTCAGCTAAAGCACAACATTATTTAATTGAGTTAATGTTTGAAGATGGGTTACTAACAGAAGAAGAACAAGGGATTTATAAAAGAGGGCGTAATGCTAAGAGTCACACTAGTGCAAAAAATACCTCTATCCAGATTTATCGTTCGTCTACAGGGTTTGAAGCCTTGATTGGATATTTACACTTAACAAAGCAACAAAATCGCTTAGAAGAGATAATTGATTGGTCTATTCAAAAGATAGGAGAAAAAAATGAAACAACAAAAAAATAGAAGAACACCTGATATAGAGAAAGCAGAAGTAGAAGTAGATGATATGGTATTTGGTCGTCATGCGACTTTAGAAGCTTTAGAACAAAAACGCGGAAACAAATTATTTATTCAAGAAGATTTAAAAGGAAAAAAAGTAGAAGAATTAAAAGCAGCAGCACAAGTCCAAGCTGTGTCAATTAAATGGGTACCTAAATCAAAATTAGATGAGATGACGAATCAAGAAAATCATCAAGGGATTGTTCTTAAGACAACACCTTATGAATACGTTACATTAGAGGGGTTATTAGCCTCAACTAAAGAAAAAGACAATCGTTTCTTTTTAATATTAGATAGTATTATGGATCCTCACAACTTCGGTTCTATTCTAAGAACAGCTGACGCAGCTCAAGTGGATGGTATAATTATACCTAAACACCGTGCAGTTGGGATTACACCAGTAGTGGTTAAAACGTCCACAGGAGCAGTGGAGCACATTCCGGTAGCTAGAGTGACAAACCTAAGTCAAGCGGTTAAGAAGATGAAAGAGGACAATATCTGGGTGTTTGGAACAGATATGGCAGGAACCGATTATCGTCATTGGAACGTCACGGGAGATATTGCCTTAGTGATTGGCAATGAAGGAAAAGGCATGAGCCCAGCTCTTAAAAAAGAGATGGATGAGTTGATTACTATCCCAATGGGTGGACATGTACAAAGTCTAAATGCCGGAGTGGCTGCAGGTTTATTGATGTACGAAGTGTATCGTAATCGGTTATCATAATGACCTTAGAAAGTAGGGAAATAAGATGAAGCGGCAAGTGCTATTTGTAGATGGGTATAATATGATTGGTGCTTGGCCAGAGCTTAATAAATTGAAAAAACAAGACAAACTTGGAGATTCAAGAGACTTATTGCTCTTCATGTTATCCAACTATGCTAAGTATGAAGGCATTGATATCTATGTGGTATTTGATGCCCAATTAGTGCCAGGCGTTCAGCAGACGTATCATGAATACGGCTTAACGGTTATTTTTACTAAAGAGGAAGAAACAGCAGATACTTACATCGAAAGAGAAGCAGCTGCCTTTATTAATCCATTGACCCACGTAAGAGTAGCTACTAGTGATATGGCTGAACAATGGGTGATTTTTTCACAAGGAGCTTTAAGGGTTTCTGCGAGAGAATTGTACAAAAGCATTCATGATTCTGAAAAACAAATATTGGCAGATGCTGAAGGGTATAAGTACCAAAATATCCGAAGGAATTCCCCATGGACATCCGAACAGTTAACCAATTTACAAGCTTTTTTTGATGATATGTAAAGAATAAGGAAAGAAAACAATGGTTTTCTTTCCTTATTCTTATTTTTAATGGTATGGTTTATGAACAGGAAGAAGAGTTAAAGAAAGAAGGAACTCTTTGTGAATGATTGTATTAATCAGAAAGTAATAGATGTTAAGAACGGTAATCATGCTGCATTTGAAGAAGTATTTAGCCAATATAGCCCAATTGTGTTGAAGACGAAAAGTCGATATTATTTGAAAAGTTATGAATTAGATGACTGGCTACAAGAAGGTAGATATGTATGCTATCAGTCCATACTAACCTTTGATTGTAGTAAGAATGTGACGTTTGGTTTGTATTTTAAAATAAATTTTGACAGGCATATATGTTCGCTGATTCGTAAGCAACAAGCAAAAAAACGGAGTGGAGAACAATACGTTACCTCTCTTGATAGTCGCGTTGGTTTATCCGAGAGCTTGGAATATTATAATGTGACGGAAGACAAACGAGCTGAGGCGAGTGTCAATTATATTTATATAAGAGATCAGATTACGACTATTGGTAATAGTTTATCTGAGCTAGAGCGTGCGACATTACGATTATATATGTCTGGCAATGGAGTAGAGGATATTTGTCACACATTAAACATCGAACTCAAAACAGCAACCTATGCTATAAATAGAGCTAAATCTAAAATTAAGAATTGTTTAGCGGCTTAACAAGTTTCTAACCTTCTTCCTGTCATTTAAAGATGAGTGAATTATTAAAAAAATAAAAAATAAGTTGCTTTTGACCTACTACTTATGGTAAAATTTGTGTTTTTCTTAAAAATATGGTATAATGGTGGCCAGAGGTGAATGGTATGGTAAAAAGTATTGGAGCTATTAAAGAAGAGTTAGAGAACAAACTTGGTAGCCGCATTACTCTTGTGGCCCAAAGTGGTCGTAAAAGACAAACTGAACGCAGTGGAGTATTGTCAGAGACATATCCATCTGTTTTTGTAGTAGATCTTGATCAAGACGAAAACGCTTTTGAACGTGTGTCTTATAGCTATACAGATATTTTAACGAATGCTGTAGAAGTTCAATTTGGCGACGAAGAACCATTATTTGGATAAGGAAATACTAAGCCTAATTGAAATGGAATTAAGGCTTTTTATTTTGTCATCCATTATTTATCTAAGGAGGAAATGATGATTAACGTTTTATTCGTATGTTTAGGGAATATTTGCCGCTCACCCATGGCAGAATCTATTTTTAGAGACAAAGTAAAAAAAGCAAAGTTAGAGGGGATGATCCATGTATCTTCTGCGGCAACGGGTAGTTGGAATTTAGGAGACGAGCCCTATAGTGGCACGAAAGAAATATTGGACCGTTATGGTTATAGTTACGAAGGCATGTATGCATCAAAGATAGAGTCTGTTGATTTTGAAACGTATGATTATATTATCGGTATGGATCAAAATAACATGAAAGACCTAGAGGGGTTAGCCCCAGACGTTCACTTGCTAGAAAAATTGCATTTATTTTTAGGAGATATGGCAGAAAGTGATCGCCAAGAAGTACCAGATCCTTATTATACAGGAGACTTTGATCTTACTTATGAGTTAGTAGAAAAAGGCACTGATTACTGGTTAAATCGTATAAAAGAAGACATAAAAAAAAGTTAAGAGCTAGGCTCTTAACTTTTTTTGTTATTTAGAGGTTTCAGTTGTATCTTCTTTTTTGTCGTCAGCTTTTTTATCATCTGTTTTTTCTTCTTTTTGAGGTAGGTAAGGTGCTAATATGTCTTTAAAGTCTTTGTCTTCGATTTTAACGTTAGCTTTTACTAGTTCATCCCCAACGACTTCTTGTTGGAAAGCAGGGTCTTGTAGTTTAGCTTGTGTTGCAATTTCAGTTAATTCTTTTTTGAATGGTTTGTAATCATTTCCTTTTTTCTGGTTCTTAACCATCTTAACGATGTAATATACTTCTTGACCTGTTTGCATATTAGTTGATGTTAATAACTCAGATACTTTACCATCTTCTAATTCATAAGCGCTTGCTTTGATATCATCTGGTAGGTAAACATTTTCTGGAGTTGTCGTAAAAGTAGAGTCAAAGGTTAATTTACCACCGTCTGCTTTTGTTGTTTCATCCATTGATTTTTCTTTAGCGATTTTAGCGAAATCACCTTTATCATTCACTTCTGCTAAGGCTTTTTCAGCTGCTTCTTTGTCGTCAAACATCATCATTTGAACGTCAACTGCTGGATGGAAAGTTGACCAAACATTTTTTAAGTCTTCATCTTTGATTTCAACATGAGATTCCATCATTTTTTGGAACGTCAATTGATCCTTGATTGATTGACGGTATGATTTAACATCTAAATTATTTTGTTTTAAGATATCTTCAAATGGTTTTTTACCACCGTATTGTTCTTCAACTTCTTTGAACTTTTGGTCGATTTCTTTGTCATCTACTTCTTTAGAATAGTTCTCTTCAGCGATTTTACCGATAATCATGTTTGTTAATACTTGGCTTGTTTGAGGATCTTTTTTCAGTTCTTTGTAAAGATCTTCTTCTGTAATTTTAGCTCCTTTTAAGGTTGCTACGTTTTGGTTGCTTGAACAACCTGCTAGAGTAATAACGGCTAAAAGCGCAGCTGCCGCTAGTTTAAATGATTTCTTTTTCATTGAGACACGTCCATTCTTTATATTTATGTTAAAATCCTTTGATTTTAAAGACAATCACGGTTATTACTATAACATATTATGATTTTAAATTAAACGATTGGAAAACGAAATTCAAAGAAAATTCACATATAAGGAAAAAAAGCTAGAAAAAAACGCACAAATAGATATAAATGTGCGCTAAATAGTCAATTATTCAATAGAATTTTTAAAATTGTCCATTTCATTCTGAATTTTTGCCAATTGTTGTTTAATGTCTTCGATACGATACTTGGATTTGAATTGGAAGCGTTCGATACTCTTTTCAATGTCTTCTGTAAATTCAGGTATCATGGTTTCAGTTAAATCTTTAAGATGTTGGGCGTTGAAGACCACGGCTTCACTCGAGTCTTTGACATTGAGAAACATTTGAATGGTGTCGTCAATCTCTTGTTGAATGTTATCTCGGGTTTCTTTACCAGAACGTGGAGCTAATAATAACGCTGCCGTACCACCAATAGCGCCTCCTACGAGTAACCCTTTAACAAATTTTTTCCCTGAAAACTTTTTCTTTGTCATGTTATTTCACCTGCTCTTTTATTTTTTGAGCGATACTCGCCATGTCTTCTTGAGAGTAAGCGTCACTGTTATTGGCAAACGTAATACTAAAATCATCCTCTTGGCTGTAGCGAGGGATTAAATGGACGTGTGAGTGAAACACGGTTTGATAAGCCATCTCTTTGTTATTATTAAGCATATTAAGGCCCTTCATATCAGGGAATGCTTGTTCCATAGCCCGAGCAATTTTTGGTAAGCGTGAAAATACGGTGGCAGCTAAGGTTTCATCGTATTCGAAAATATCTGATGCGTGTTGTTTAGGAATGACTAGTGTGTGCCCTTTGGTTGTTTGGGTAATATCTAAGAAGGCATACACCTCATCATCTTCATATACAGTATAGCTTGGAATTTCACGGTTTATAATGTTACAAAACAGACAATCTGTCATCAAAACAACCTCCTTTATTATTATTAATAACCTTACCACAAAAAAACAAAAAATTGAAAGAAAACTCTACACGGGAAAGAGCGGAATAAGAAAGGTATGCTATAATTATCTTAATATAAAATGGAGGATTTTAACATGAGTTTAAAAATAGAACATCTAACAGGGGGCTATGGCCATATTCCTGTATTAAAAGATATTACTTTTGACGTAGCATCAGGTGAAATGGTCGGTTTAATCGGTCTAAATGGTGCTGGCAAAAGCACGACAATTAAGCACATTATTGGTCTTTTAGAGGCACAAAAAGGCAAGGTAACAGTAGATGGTCAAACGATTCTAGAGTCTTCTGAAACGTATTTGAAAAAAATAGGTTATATCCCAGAAAGTCCAATTTTGTATGATGAGTTAACACTTAGAGAGCACATTGAAGTAACGGCCATGGCTTATGATATTCCCATGGAGGAAGCTCAAAAAAGAGCAGATGTGTTACTAAAAATATTTCGATTAGAAAATAAATTAGATTGGTTTCCAGCTCATTTTTCTAAGGGGATGAAACAGAAAGTGATGGTACTCTGTGCCTTTTTACCTAACCCTAGTTTGTGTATCATTGATGAGCCCTTTTTAGGATTGGATCCATTGGCTATCAATGCCTTATTAGAATTAATGAATGATATGAAGCATCAAGGAGCGGGGATCTTAATGTCAACGCACATTCTAGCTACAGCTGAAAAATATTGCGATCGTTTTGTTGTGTTACACAACGGAGAAGTCCGTGCTATGGGGACGCTTGAAGAGTTGCAACAAGAATTTGATATGCCAGGGTCATCTTTAGATGACATTTACGTTTCCTTAACAGTAGCAGAGGGGGCGTAACAGAGAATGACAGCTTTTTACCGCATACGCTTAGGAAAGCATCAAAAAAAGATGCTACGCTACTTGAAATACGTATTAAATGATCACTTTATGCTAGTCTCTATGTTTGGAATAGGTGGACTGGGGTTTTATTACTCTGAGTTTATTAAGGGATTAGAGGAGGATTTGTTCTTAGTTAAACCGATTGTTATTGTCATCTGGTTAACCCTACTAGCTATTGGGAAATTAGCCACACTGTTATTGGAAGCAGACAAGGTGTTTTTACTACCTAAAGAACACCAAATGAGAGACTATTTATCCTCGAGCTTAAAGCATTCCTTGCTGATTCCTTTTGTTGTGATTGCCTTATTATCAGGGATGACAATGCCTGTTTTGGTAGCAACCTCTAAGAGTATTGCTTTCACAGACTTTTTTTATTTTGCTCTGATTTTGTGGGGATTGAAATACGCTCAATTATTACTTCAACTTATGACCCTATTTTTAGACGGAGAAAAAAGTAGAAAAATAACAGGAGTTGTTTGGTTTGTCGGCAGTCTGATTAGTCTGATTGTTGCTCTTTATTTCCACCCACTTCTGGGAGGGATACCGATGATTCTGACTCTTTGGTATGTTAAAAAGGCGAGCCGGCGTTTAGCTTCAGAGAAGCGATTAGACTGGGAAAAGGCCATTCGTATCGAAAACAAACGCATGAAAAAAATGTATTCCTTCTTTAATTTATTCACAGATGTCCCAGGTCTATCAGGTACAGTGAAGCGTCGTCGTTATTTAGATGGGGTCCTAAACTTAGTGAAGAAGGTACCAGGCAATACTTTTTACTACCTCTATACACGTGTCTTTTTAAGAGGTACAGAATACAGTGGCTTAGTCTTGAGGTTGAGTGTTATAGGTGGCTTGATTCTAGGTTTTACTGAGCAGTTATGGCTAGGTGTATTGGTTGGGTGTTTGTTTTTATACCTTATTGGTTTCCAGTTAATTCCTATTTACAGTGAATTTGATTATATGTTGATGGCTAATTTGTATCCGCTAGATAAAAAACAAAAAGGCCAAGCCGTCGAACGATTAGTGAGTGTCTTATTACTTTTAGTCATAACACTCTTTATGGTAATTATTTTAGGAACACATGGAAATCTCATAGAAGGGGCCCTGATGGTAGGCGCTTTCTTAGTTGAGTGGTTTATTTTCACAAAATTGTATTTAACTAACCGTATAAAAAAAATGGAAAAAAACCGATTTTAAAAAGATTCTAAAGATAGAATATGTTATACTAATCATCTAATTCCTATAAAAGTTGTCGCTTTGGTGAATTTTTCCGTCAGTAATTCTTTAACACATTGGATGAGGAGAAAAGATAGTAATGTTTAATTTTGATAAAAACTGGAATCTCCAACCAATTAAGGGAGATACTGGAAAAGCATATAAAGGCATCAAAGACAGTGAGCGCGTCTTTTTAAAAAGAAATTCAACACCATTCCTTGCAGCTTTGTCACGAGAAGGGTTAACTCCTAAGTTACTTTGGACAAAACGAACAGGTAATGGTGACATTTTAACCGCTCAAGAATGGTTGGAAGGACGTCAACTTAGACCAGAAGAAATAGGTCAAAGCGGTGACGTGATTCGTATATTAAGCCATCTTCATGAATCAGAATCCTTGAAATCCATGTTGAAACGCATGGATGGAGGAGAAAAATCAGCCTTTGATTTTTTAAAGGACTATGCCACTGATTTACCAGAAGATTTAAAGAATAATTTTTATTTGACTCGTGTGTTTCGATACTTAGAAGATCATTTGCCATCCTTTCATCCTGTGTACTACACAGCATGTCACGGAGATGCAACGCATCATAATTGGTTATTATCTCATAGTGAGGAGCTATACTTAGTGGATTGGGATTATTCTGTTATTGCTGATCCAGCCTTAGATTTGGGAACGATTTTAGGCCAATATGTTCCCAAAGAATATTGGAGACATTGGGTAGAAGCTTACGGTGAAGAAGCTACCGAAAATTTAATGGACCGTATTTATTGGTATGCGGGACTTAATTTATTGCTTCAAATCAAGCGTTCTTACGCACGATATGAGTTGTCACAGATGAATCATTATATTTCATTGTTGAAAAAAATATACACGTACTAAAAGGTAGGCTCTTTGGTTATTTATAACCAAGGGGCTATTTTAGAGAAGGAGAGAGTTATGAGATTACGTAACAAACCAGGAGCAAAAGAAGCCATTGCGGCTCATCCTCATTATATTTTGACGGATGGAACAGATTATAAAGGACGTTGGCAAGAGCGATTTGAAACCAATCAGCCCCTACATATTGAAGTGGGAAGCGGGAAAGGTCAGTTTGTAGTAAATATGGCTAAGGCGCATCCAACGATTAACTATATCGGTATTGAAGTTCAACAAAATGCCATTATTTCTATTTTAGAAAAGCAAATGGAAGAACAGTTACCTAACCTGCAATTATTACTTGTAGACGGGGCAGAATTAACTGACATATTTGATGAGGGTGAAGTGGATCAAGTGTACTTAAACTTTTCTGATCCATGGCCAAAAACCCGCCATGAAAAACGTCGTCTAACGTTCAAAACGTTTTTAAACACGTATGAGACTATCGCAAAACCAAAAGCGGAGTTACATTTTAAAACAGATAACCTAGGATTGTTTGAATATTCTTTAGGTAGTTTATCTCAATATGGTATGACGTTGAAGCAAGTATGGCTAGACTTACATGCTAGTAGCTATGAAGGCAATATTATGACAGAATATGAAGAGAAATTTTCAGCAAAAGGCCAACCTATTTACCGTGTTGAAGCTATTTTCAATGGAAAAAATAAATAAAATAAAAAAAGCTCATCATGAGCTTTTTTTATTTTATAGTCGGTAAATATCTACAATACTTCCTGTGTAGGCATCTGCGACAAATTCATACTGAACCAGTTCACCGTCTTCAATACGAGAAATGCCCCCAGTATAAATTTTAGATTTGATAGCAAATTTTTGCATAGGTTCTTTTTTGAAGTGAATCCAAGAGCCTTCAATCGGTCCCTCTTGTAAAAATTCATGTTTGACTTGTTCTAAAATATCGTCTGCAGATAAGGTTTTGTTTTTTTTATAATAATAAGAAGCAGTCATACCACATATTGCACCAATGGCTACCCCTATCCCGATACCTGTTGATAAGCCATGTTGATAAAACTCTTTGTTGTTTTTACGTTTTTGAAGCATGTTTTCTTACCTCCTCGGTCATTTATATGCTTTCATTGTAGCATAATTGAGGCAAATAAAAAGAAAAATGTTGGTATTTTATACCTTTAAAAATATAGAGTAATGTCTTTAGAAGGGCTAAAGTTATGCTATAATTAAGAGGAAAGAGAGGTGGAGTCTACCTTAGTGTAGATAATCATGGAAGATAAATTATTTAATCGTATTAAACAATTAACAGAAATTCAAAGTACAAGTGGGTTTGAAGGAAATATCCGTGAGGTTATGACCAAAGAAATGACACCACTTGTTGATAAAATTGAACACGACGGTTTAGGTGGCGTGTTTGGTATTAAGAAATCAAAAGTAGACAATGCGCCACGTATCATGTTAGCTTCTCACATGGATGAAGTTGGTTTTATGGTAGCTCAAATCCTCGAAACAGGTATGTTTAGAGTCGTTCCTTTAGGAGGCTGGAACCCTTATGTGGTTTCTGCGCAACGCTTTACATTACAAACCAAACAAGGAGACTATCCAATTATCTCATCTTCAGTTCCTCCTCATTTATTAAGAGGACAAGCAGGTGGTCAAAAGGCCATTGATATAGCGGACATTTTATTTGATGCTGGTTTTACCTCTCGCGAAGAAGCAGAATCATTCGGAGCGCGTCCAGGAGATACTATTATTCCTGATGTGGAAACAATTAAAACAGCTAATGGGAAACGTATTATTAGTAAAGCATGGGATAACCGTTATGGTTGTACTTTAGTTTTAGATGTGTTAGAAGAGTTACAAGGCGTTGACTTACCTAATACATTAATTGCTGGAGCTAACGTTCAAGAGGAGGTTGGTTTACGTGGTGCTAAAGTGTCAACCAATCAATTCAAACCAGATTTATTCTTTGCAGTGGATTGCTCACCAGCCAATGATTTAGATGGTAAAAAAGACGCTAATGGTCGTTTAGATGACGGTTTCTTGTTACGTATATTTGATCCAGGGATGATTATGTTAGGACGTATGCGTGATTATATCCAAGACACAGCAGATGTGAATGAAATTCCTTACCAATACTTTGTTTCTAAAGGTGGAACAGATGCCGGTGCTGCTCATCTAGCGAACGACGGCGTGCCAAGTGCCGTGATTGGTGTCCCAGGACGTTACATCCATACGCATCAAACCATGTTTAGTATTAAAGATTATGAAGCAGCAAAAGCTATGGTTATGGCTTTGTTAACCAGCTTAGACCGTGAAACGGTAGATGGCATTATCTACGGTAAGTAAGAGGAGGCAGACTTGTGTTAGTACCTAAGACGTATGAAGAATTAGCAGAAACAATGGTGAAAGGCAAAGTCATGCTCTTTTTCACAGCTGATTGGTGTGGAGACTGCGTGTTCATCAAACCTCATATGCCTGATCTAGAAAAAGAATTTCCAGAATATACATTTATTCAAGTAGACAGAGACGGATTTATTGAAGTTTGTCAACAATGGAACATTATGGGGATTCCTAGTTTTATTGCATTGGATGAAGGGCAAGAAACAGGCCGTTTTGTCAGTAAAGACAGAAAAACAAAAGAAGAG
Source organism: Vagococcus sp. 211 (assembly GCF_056322705.1). Taxonomy (NCBI): domain Bacteria; kingdom Bacillati; phylum Bacillota; class Bacilli; order Lactobacillales; family Enterococcaceae; genus Vagococcus; species Vagococcus sp. 211. Next base: position 1,981,874 of record NZ_CM150475.1, on the reverse strand, counting down.
ATTAGTGAGTTTATTAAAAATATATAGAGAGTAGGGAAGCGTATGTTTGAATCTCAAGAGTATAAATCAATTTTAGTTGGAACAGATGGTAGCGATCAAGCAAAATTAGCCTTTGAAAAAGCGATTGCTGTAGGAAAACGAAACAATGGTAAAGTGGTAGTTGCTCATATTATCGAAAACAAAATGTACGGTGGCACGATGTCATTTTCAACATTTGCCCCAGATTTAGTACAAGAAGAATCAGATCAAGCGCGAGCTTTACTAGATGAGTACAAAGCAGAAGCGATAAAATTAGGATACGATGCTATCGAGACAGTCCTAGAATACGGTTCGCCTAAAGTAATGATGTCACGTGACTTGCCAGAACGTTACAACTCAGATTTGATTATGGTAGGCCAATCAGGACTAAATGCAGTAGAACGACTAGTTATGGGAAGTGTGAGTGATCATATTATCAGAACAGCTCCTTGCGATGTACTTATAGTAAGACCTGAAGACTAAAAATAAATAACACGAGAAAGAAGGACTTTAGGTCCTTCCTTTCTTTTTGACTAGAAAGGAATTCAACAATGATTGTAAGTTATAATGTAAAAGGTGTCGGTGATACCCTGATAATAATTACTGGAAATAGTGAAGGGACAGACGTTTCAGCAACACGTCTGGGTAACGTAGCTTGTGTAAAAAGAGAAGACACAGGAGAAATTGTGGGCTGGAATATTTTTGAGGCATCTCACAGTGTGACGCATTTAGAAGGGGACGGACAAATTAATTTAACTCCTTCTCAAATGACAGAAGTTAATCACGCATTAAAAGAAGCAGGGTTTGAAGAAGAGTTAATATTAGATAATGCACCTAAGTTTGTCATAGGACATGTAAAGACATGTGTTAAACACGAGGATTCAGATCATTTACATGTGACTGAAATCGAAGTAGACAATGGCGAGGTATTACAAATTGTCTGTGGTGCGTCAAACATACGTGAAGGGTTAAAGGTTGTTGTAGCTAAAGTTGGCGCGATGATGCCAAACGGCTTAATTATTTGGCCAGGTGAATTACGTGGTGTGGCAAGTAGTGGTATGGTATGCTCAGCTAAGGAACTTCATTTACCGAATGCACCTGAGAAAAAAGGTATTCTTGAATTACCAGAAGAAGCTAAAACAGGCGAAGAATTTACTTTTAATGTTTCTACAAACGAATATTAATTGTACTTTTGAGAGCGTTCTTGTAAAATAGAAGTATAAAGATAAGAAATGGGGGGCAAACGTTATGACTTTTACAGATGAAACGATGAAATTTGATTTTGGTGATACCAATAAAAAAGAAGTAAGTGAAACCTTGGCGATTGTTTATCGCGCACTTGATGAAAAAGGGTACAACCCGATTAACCAAATTGTAGGTTATTTACTATCAGGAGACCCGGCGTATATCCCTCGTTATCAAGATGCTCGTAATTTAATCAGACGTCATGAACGGGATGAAATTATGGAAGAATTGGTAAAGAGTTATTTATCTAACCATGGTATTGATATCATATGAGGATAATGGGATTAGATGTTGGTTCTAAGACAGTAGGTGTCGCAGTGAGTGATCCTATGGGCTGGACGGCTCAAGGGATTGAAATTATCCGTATTGATGAAGCAAATGGTGAATTTGGCTTCAAACGCGTGGAGGAACTGATTTCAGAATATGGCGTCACTAAATTTGTTGTTGGTTTACCTAAAAATATGAATAATAGTATAGGCCCACGTGCAGAGGCCTCTATGGCTTACGGAGATCAATTGATTGAGCTCTTCGGTTTACCTGTTGAGTATCAAGACGAACGTCTGACAACGGTGCAAGCAGAGCGTATGTTGATAGAACAAGCCAACACCTCTAGAGCGAAACGTAAGAAAGTCATTGATAAAGTTGCCGCAGTGATGATTCTACAAAATTACTTAGATAAAAAGGTTTAATAGCCTTTTTATCTTTTTTTTTGTATAATGAATTTGGAACTCATATTCAAAGAAAAGAGGAATAGACAATGACAGATAATCACGAACATAACCATGAGCATGAAGCAGACGATTTAATCACGTTAATTGACGACGAAGGCAATGAGGTTCTTTTTAGAATCCATTTAACAATCGACGGTCAAGAAGAGTACGGTAAAGATTACGTTCTTTTATATGATGCAGCAACTCCAGAAGGAGATGAAGTGGAATTATTAGCTTACGCTTACGAGCAAAACGAAGGCGAAGCAGAAGGACGCTTAACAGAAATCGAAACAGACGCTGAGTGGGACATGATTGAAGAAGTTTTCAATGCCTTTGAAGCAGAAGAAGAATTATAAGAGATAAACATAAGCTAAACCCTTGATATGATTGGGTTTAGCTTTTTTTGTTTGCTCTTTGAATGCCATATTGAATGCCATCTACTAAAAATTAAGGTGTTTTACTAATAATTCTACCGTTTTTTCTTTGGTTTCTTTACTAAGGTGTCCGTACGTGTCCATGGTAATTGTAATTGATGAATGACGTAAACGATCCTGCACATCTTTCATAGTAGCGCCAGAATCTAATAGCATACTTGCACAAGTATGGCGGAATACATGGTTACCTAAAAATGGAACGTCAGCTTTACTGGTGATATTTTTAAGCCTTGTATAAATAGCATGGTGTGTCGTTACTTGTTTATAGATACCACAAAATAACGTAGTGGGATTGGTTATGCCGACAGAAAGCATGTACTTCCTTTGGTTTACTTGCCATTTCTTTAATTCTGTCATGGTCTGCGCATCCATGTTTACCACACCGTAGCTACTCTCATTCTTAGGTGTTGAAACCTTGTAACCGTGCTTAGTTTGGCTTAAAGTCTTATCTATGCTGATTGTATTGTTATTGAAATCAATGTCGTTCCACTCGAGAGCCAGTAACTCACTAACACGACAACCGCTATATAACATGGTCCTTAGCAGTGTTTTATTAAAGTCGTTACTGTAAGAACTAGATTGCTTGTTAAGGTAAGTGAATAGTTTTTGTAACTCATCTTTGGTGTATACCTTAACTTCTTTGTCTTGCTTCTTAACGTGTTGTTTAGGCACGATAACCTTACTTAATGGGTTAGAATCAATTACACCAAGATTAACCGCATACGCAAAGATACGGCTTGCGGTAGCGTGTAACGTTTTGTATTGATTCGTCTTTTTTGACCACTCGATTATAACGTTCTGAGCATACTTCACTGAAATATTTTTCAATTGTAGATCACCATAAACTGGTAATATCCATTTATTGATTTTTATTTCAGTTTTAAGTAGTGTCACTTCTTTTACGGTTGTTTTATATGTTTCTAACCACAGGTCATAGACATCTTTAAAGGTGTCGTTATTATCTTTTTTAAGTCCGCCTTTTTCAAAGTCCACTAGTAAACGATTAAGTTCTAGTTGGGCTTCTTTTTTTGTCTTAAAACCTCGGCGTGTTGTCTTTACAGGCTTTCCAGTCGCTTGGTTGATACCTAAGTAAGATTGGAATTGCCATGCCTTAGAACCGTCTTTTTTGTCGTATTGCTTGAATGTTGCCATTGTTTAACTCTCCCTTATCTTATGCGGGCGCATGTTGGGAAGAGGGATACTAAAGAGTATCTATTAAGTCGATCGCAGAATCGTTAGGATTAAATTCAGACGGTTCTGGAAATATAGGATTTTGATAATTATCTATATCTATGTATGCAGTTCTAAAAGAATAATGTAAATCAAAATTAACTCTAAGTACGTCATTGAATGAGTATAACTCTTTTAATAATGGAAGTAATTTTTTTATTAAGAAGAAACCGAACTCATCGAATCTACCTTGACTAATTTTATTCAACATTAACATAACAAACGGTTCAGATATATAAAAATTATTCTTTAATCTAGATTTATCACTACAATCGGAGTATTCAATAATTTCTAGTTTCCCAGATTTATTAGTGAAGAAATCAATTTTATACGGGATACTAATTTCATCTCCGTTATACAGTATGCATAACTCGATATAATCAAATTTATTTTCATTTGGAATATGTATATATATTCCAAAATCCATTGCACTTTGAGTAAAAAAATCTTCAATAGGCGCATTGAAGAAGCGAAGCAAAGTATCTAATGTAGAAAATTGGATACCTGAACTTTCGTTGTTTGCTAAGGAAGTTAATGCTTGCCTTGAAATTTTAGTTTCTTTTGATAACTGACTGAAGTTTATACCTCTTAACTCCATGAAGTCTTTTAAATTACATTTAATCATGCGTATCACTCCTTGCTAAAATACTATCATATAAATTAAATGATGTATACAGATAACAAAATTGATTATTTTGTTATTTTCATTTGACAATTTGATGTGTAATGATGTATGTTATTTGTAGGTAACATTTATATGTTTAAAGTTATCTGTAGTTAACTTATGATTGGGAGGAAGTTTTCATGAATAACGTGCAAGTGTTCTTATCAGAAGAACAAAGCAATGAGTTAAAAAGCTATATCTATGGAATTACGAAAGAAAGTATTGAAGAAGCTAGAAAAAATGCAGGATTAGATCAAGATATTTTAAAACAGAAACATTGTGCAGATGCGTTTAACGTAAGTGTAAATACTTTTAAAAGCTGGATTATTCAAGGAGCACCGGAAATAAGATTAGATTCAGGAATGGTTTTATATAGCAAAAAAGCGATAACAGAATGGTTATTACAACACCAAAAATAAATAATATGTGGGCGCATGTTAAGAGTGGTTGAAATGTTGAAAAAATTAGGTGTTTATAGTTTGAATAAAGGAGGTGAAAGTAATGTACAGCGCTAGGAGGTTAAGCGTGTTAATCGGAATATTCTTATTAGGTGCTTTTATTAATTCGATAAACAGTGATTTGATTATCGTCATAGCAATACCGATAATTGTTTTAAATTATCTAATGTTTGAGGAAGCAAGCTATAAAAGGACACAAAAAAAGCGCCTGAACGACTGTAATCGTTAAGGCGCAGAGGTAAATAGAATATCGAAAGACTATTTACCTCTTATTGTAAAGGAAAAACACATTACAATCAATTAAATCGGAGGAAAAGAGTAATGATAAACAATCAATTATTAATAGATGGGGAAGCTGTGACGCAAGAAAAATTACTGGATGCTTCAAATGAGCTAATAAAATTAAGCGAGATATTGGAGCTAACTATTATGGTGTTAGAAGACAAAGGTTATTTACTTTCAAAAGGAGATGAATTCGCTTTGATGTATTTTCTTAAGACAAAAGGATTAGAAAGAATAGAAGATACTTTAAACCAAGTGAACAAGACAATAGTTGAGGTATCTAATAGCATTTGTCCTGATTTGGATTAGGTAGCTATATGGAAAAAGAACTATTAGTTATTGAATCTGCTGATCTAGTTAATTGGAACGGAGATTTGATTTATAACTACCAAAAAATTGGAGGTTTAAGATATGGCTAGAAGGTTAATAAGCACAACTATAATCAGTTCAGCTAAGTTTTTAAAAATGCCTCCTTCTACTCAAAATTTATATTTTCATTTAATAATGAATGCTGATGATGATGGGATAACAGAGGGTTTCTCAGTTATGAGATTAGTTGGAGCAAATGAGGACGATTTAAAAATTTTAGTAAGTAAGGGGTTTATTGTAGTTCTAAATGAAGATTTGGTAACTTATGTTATCGATTGGTTAGAGCATAATAAAATTAGAGCTGATAGAAAAGTAGATAGTATCTACTTACCTCTACTATTACAAGTTTTACCTGATGTTGAGGTAAGAAAATCTTTAAAAAAGTTAGTTAGTCCGCCAGATGACAGTCAAACGTCAGACGGTGGGCTGTCAAAAGTCGGCATAAGTAAAGGTAAGTTAAGAGAAGTTAATACAAGTAAAGAGAATATAAGAAAAGACAATCAATCACCTTCTAAAGAAGCTGACAAAGTTAATCTTAAAAATTCTTTTGAATCAATTTGGAAGTTATATCCAAAGAAGCAAGGTAAAGACAATTCTTTCAAGGCGTATCAGAAAGCTATTAAAGAAGGTATATCGGATGAACAGATAATAAAAGGTATTGAAGATTATAAGAAGCAGATTGAAATGCAACGAACTGAAATACAATTTGTAAAAAATGGAAGTACATTCTTCAATCAACGTTGTTATTTAGACGAGTTTATAACGACACCTAACAAAAAGGGACATCAAGTACAACAAGCAGAGGAAATACCTCCTGAATGGGCTAAGGAATACGCTAGTGCTGGTGAATTTACGGTTAGTGATGATGATCTATTGGACTTACCTTTTTAAGAAAGGAGATTTAACATGCAATTAGGAAACATTAAAATACCTGAGAGCCAGATTGAGCGTACTGGATTTATTGAGTTGGAGGAACTATGTGATAAAAAAGGGCATGAGAGATGCAAGTTATGGCATTTTAATGGTGAAATAATTTGTCCCGCTTGCTCGGTTGAAAGAAAAAACAATGAATTTGAGCGAAAAGAAACAGAAAAACAGTTTAACGCTACTGCAGAAGGTAGAAGACAATATTTATATCGTCACAGTATTATGCATGATAAGAAACTGTTTGATAAAGGGGTTAGAGGATTTGTTAATAAAAGTGACAATGAGAGTAGAATAAAAAGTGATGCACATAAAGTCGTTAAGGAAGTATTAGAAAACAATCGTAATGTATTTATGGTTGGATCTCCAGGAGTTGGGAAAACACATCTCATGATAGGAATGCTTAAAAACATTAATGAGCTGGATAACTCGAAAAAATGCTTGTTTGTTTCAGTACCTAGACTATATGAATTAATTCGGAAATCTTACGACAGTAACTATACTGATGGAATGAGTGAGGGCGACTATATCGAGTTGTTAGCTAGTGCTGACGTTTTAGGATTGGATGATATAGGCGGGGAATTATCGATGAACACGAATAAACAAGCGTCAGACTTTAGCTCCCGTATTCTTTACAGTATTTTAAATGCCAGGGAGAGCAAGACGACTTTATTTACTAGTAATCTAACGTTGGATGAATTAAAAACAATACTGGATGGACGTATCGTATCTAGGATAAAGAGTAATATGCTAAAAATGGACTTTAACGGAATTACTGATAAAAGAGAATATGAATACAAGTTAAAATAATAATAGTTTACGAGGTTAAGTAAGGAGAGGAACGCATGCTTGATACATTATCATTGATTGAGAAGTATTTCAGATTACCGGAAAAAATCAAAGAGTTAACGGCTAAGAAAAAGATGATTGATCATGCGTTCTATCTTCAAAATATGGCTACACGGATAGATTATGGTGAATTAGGTATACAGGCCAGGGCGTTCAAAGTTGAAAAGATGGTGATAGAACATCAAATGGCTTTAGAGGTCATTGATAAGCAATTAGAACGCAACTTAGTTAGATGTGATTATTTCATCAAGTACTTAAATAGTCTATCTAAAACAGACCGACAAAGCTTATACAAGCGGTTTATGTACAGTCATGATGTGAGGATAGATAAAGGGCTAGAAGATGGCGTGTTAGATGAAATTAACGAGATAGAAGTGTGTATCTGTTTAAGGGAAGGGATAGACGTACCGGAAACCTTGCCGAGAATTGAGTTAACCGCAGATTTTGATAATAATTTAACGATGCTAGGCGACTTGTTCGCCATTTAGGAGGGATAGAGTGACTAAAAAAGTCCGGGTTCAATATTACCTAAGACGTTGGAAGATGTTAGAGGAAAACGTGAATGATTTAAAACCTTGTGAGCTGGATAATGCCAAGATATTGTTTAATAGCTTGCCTAAGTTAAACGAGGACGATTTAAGTCTGTTAAAAGCTAAATATTACGATACAAACAAAACATGTTCTTTTGATAAGACCAGGGGTGTGTATACGTCCTGTATGCCAATTAACGACGAAGTGAGAGCTTATCATGAGAATGTAACCATAGAACAGTATGGAGCCAATAGGCGGCTAGCAGAGGGAAGACTAGAGGATGTTATGTTAGAAGTGGGGCATGAGCTACTTCATAGCAAAGAAAAGATATATCTGAAGATTAATCGCTTTTTATATATTAAACACGTTGAGATACAAGAAGATGTTTTTCTTAAAGGTCATGTTGAAGTGAGTGATATTAGGTTAACAGGAAGTATCGGGATCAATGACAAACAAGTCTTTGATTTATCGGATGATGTGGTAAAACAAGGCGTATTGAAGTTAGAACAATATGGTTTTGAGCGTGAAGCTTTAAGCGTCAGTGAGTTAGAGAGATTGAGCTAGTTATTGGATAGTCAAAAAAGACTAATAGTAACGGCAGTTTAACAACTAAAAACAATTAGGAGGAAATTATAATGGATAAAGTATACATCGATTCAAAAGGTAAAAATACAGTGGTAGAGTTACCAAAGTATGGTGAGGTTAGAATTGTTGTTCAAGATGGTAAAGTAATGTACCTAGAAACTAAAACAAGTCAAAAATTAGCCTAATAAAACGTAGTAAAAAGCGTGTAAATGTAGTACGAAACGTTATAAAGTGTTATAATATAGATAACATATAGATACAAGTCTGACTGGAAAAACCAGAGGGCATAAGCAAATTACTCTTAATCGAGTGGTGGGCTTGTGTCCTCTTTTTTTGTTAGGAAAGGAGCTATAACATGCCTAATTATTATAGAAAATCATTATCGGACCGAATTACAAATATAGAAAAGAAATTAGTGAAACCGATTAACCCGGTACTTATAACAGATTTAAACGATGATGGAACAATAGGGCCGTGGAGATTTAACGAGGAACAATTAGATCAATACGTTAAAGATAACGGCTATCAAGTGGTATTCATTGATGATATATCCGACTTTGAATAGTGGAAGGTAGTAAAAACAAGTATATGAAAGGACGTGATAACGTGGCGGAGTTATTAAACCAACGACAAGAAAAGTTTTTAAAAGCTTTGTTTGAAACAGATACGATTGAAAAAGCGTGTGCTTTAGCAGGTATTAATAAGAACACAGGTTTTAAGTACATGAAAGACGAAACCTTTATTAAAGAGTATAGAGCCATTAGGCGTGAACTAATGCAACAGGTTACAGGTAAGCTTCAACAAGCTTCAGATGATGCGGTAAAGGTGCTAGAGGACGTTATGCATGATAAAGAGAACTCCACACCGAGCGCAAGGGTTCAATCAGCTAAGACAGTGCTAGAAATGGCGTACCGTTCTATTGATATAGATGATATTCAAGAACGTGTTGAGGGTATCGAGGAAGTTATAAGAGGGCAAGAGTAATGAATAACAAGATGTTACTGAAAAGATTAAAGCAATTAGAACAAGAGTTAGAGCCTACGAATGATAATTATCAATTTTTTGAAGCTATTGCAATGGATTTAACGTTTATAACGATTGATATAGAGTTATTGAGAAGGACATCGGGACGTTATAGTCAAGAAGTCAACGATGAAGCCTTTAATCAAATAAGAGCTAAGATTACTTACTACACAGGTTTAATTGAGGAGCAACAAAGTAATAAGATAGTTAAAAGAATCAGCACTAAGATGGCTAAAGGTGAGCGTGTAACGGACGATGTTTACTGTGAGTTACTTCAGCTATTAGAACCGGATGAGTGTTGGTATTACGACCAAAATAATATAAAAAGAAAGAAGGAAAATAATAATGAATGAACACAAGGTTGATCCAGTACAAAAAAGAATGGCAGAATTATTGAGTAAAGAATATGGATTGGATGACAATCAAGCTAAAAAAATTGAATTATACAGTCTTGATGAACAGGAGGGCGTGGCGAAAAAATATGCCCAAGATAATCTATTAGAATTACAACGATCTAATATGGAACAAAGAAAAGATATTCAAGATTTAAATAAATATAGAATTACGGATTCTTACTAGGAGGAATATAATGAATAAAAAATATAACCAATTATTTATTGAAACGACTGGAAAATTTAGTGAACTAGACACACGTATAAAAATTTTATCTGACTTAGTAGAGGAATATAAAATTGATGTGACAAAAAAAGATGGATTAAATAAAAAATCCATTGAATCAACTATTAAAAGGAAATCAGAATTAAGTGATTTTGAGGTAGCTTTGAAAGATGCCGAACAAGAACGCACAGAACTTGTTGATAGTATCAGTAAAGGTCTGGCTAAGGAATTAAACGATGTTAAAAAGAGCTATGTAAACGACGTTAAAAATGAATCTAGGAACAAGATAGAACAATCTATTAAAGAAGTTTTAACGGCTATACAGACGACAATTACAGCTAGTGATAATGAATTAGAATCAGCGTTGGATAAATTTGAAAGTCAAGTACATGATGATTATAGTAATTACTTGAATATTTCTAGTCTTGAAAAAGTTACTTTATCTTATACAAATAATTTCACTGGCGTAGCAAGGGAAGTCTTAGGCAATAAAAAAGTTACTGAACCATTAGGATTGATTAGTCGATACGATCTTGACAATCTGTGTCAATAAATGAAAACCCACTTTAATTAGTGGGCTTTTTGATTATATAAAAATATTTCATGGAGGAGCTATGACGATGACGAACGAAGAATACAATATAAAAGTGTTTTGGGATATTTTTAGAAGGCAATACGGCATAGACAAGCTTTCTAAATACCAAGAAGAATTGTTTTGGGATGAAGCTAGAAAACAACGTGAATGGTGTTGGTATAGTAATAGTCCGGAGTATGCTATTACAGAAGCGTTTCCCTATGATAAGCCGGCTATGTTGGAGAAATGGTGGAAACATCTTAACCTAGAAGATAAACAAAAATATCTCATGTCTGCTTGGCTAGGTAAAGGGTCAGCGATACTCGTTGGTTATAATTGGTGGGAAGATAAGTTTAAAGAAGTCGGTTATGTAACGAATACAGAGATTAAGCAGGAAGACTTGAAGCCTATAACTTTATATCGTGGAAGTTTACCAAACTTAAGCGTAGGTATGTCCTGGACAACAAAAACCGAGTTTGCGACACTTTTTAAAGATCAATACGAAGAAAGTAAGGTATACACGATTGATGCTGTTCCTAGTGATGTGTTGGGTATTATGGAAAGCGTAGCAGGAGAAGTGGGGGGTGAAAGTTTTAGAGGTATAGAATATATCCTGGATACAACTAAACTAGATGGAAGAATTAATGAATTGGATAAATCACTTTAATTAGTGGTTTTTTCTTTTGTTGTTTAAATGCTTTTTTAGAAATCATTAATTGTAGTGTTTGATAAGGTATAGAGTTATAACTTATAACTTATAAATTATAACAAAAATAACGAACCATATACTATTCATAAATTGGATAAAAGCTTGTAGATAGTAATAGAAGCTCTGTATACAAATATACAAATATACAAATAGTCAATTATATAAATGGAAAAGCAATCATCCCTTTTTACCCTCAAAACTGTAATTATTAGAGTATGTTTTTATCTAACCTGTACTATTTACGTATTAGGTAGTACCTGGTACAAGTATTATTTGTATCATCTATTGAGGTGTAACATGCATGAGGATAACGCAATTTAGCGTTAAGCGGTAGGGTAGCCGAATAATCGGCAGGGTGGCATAATTTTATGCTACCTTACCACTCGTATATGACACCACACTTTTGTGTGCTCGTAACATCAACCGAGCCAATTTTGGCTTTGTTAAGCCCAAGGTAAATCTCCTCCGGGTAGCATGTCTTACTAGTTAATTGTCGTTCAAAACGATATCAAAGTTTATTCTCCACAAGTGGAGAAAGAAGAAGTAAGCAATCCTTACTCCAGGTATTTACCCAGCTATACTAATTTAAAAGCCTTACAATGCTTATGTGTGCAGTCGTTATCACTCGAAGTGATAGGGTAAAGCTGAAGTAAACAATCCTTAGGTCAGGTCAAAGGGTACGAACAATATTCGTATCCTTTTTTATTAGCCGAAGCCATTTTTGGCTTGGGTATCTGAATTAAATATCAGCTAAGTTAGAGGGTGCGAATATTATTCTTAACCTTTCGAAGCTGGGGGTACTAATAGTTCGCGCAGGTATCTTGTGGCTCGTAATAATGTTACGACCCTTTAATAAATACTAAAAATTACTAAGTTTTGTTATTGGGGATTATTAGAATTAATGCTAACATATTTATAGATTGCGACGTTAACAATTGTTAACCTGCTTCATTATTTGATGATGTAATTAATCAATCAACAGCTTTTAAAAAAGATAATGAATTGAAATATCAAGATATCGAACGTATACTAATATTAAAATATATTTTAGGAGACAATCTAATGAAAATTGATAGTGAAAATATGAAAAAGTTGTCACAGGTTGGTAAGGAGATACAAAAAGATAAAAAATCATCTAAGTTATTAATTAATACAGAAAGTAATGATGAAGATATAAGTAGGGTTTTAAAAATTGTTCAAGCAAATGGTAAATTATCATTAGATGATCAAATAACATATATGAAGTACAAAGGAATAGAATTTAAACATATCAACGAAGAAAAAGCAAAAGAGTATCTATCGAAAAATACGTATTATTATAAAGTTACAGCGTTTCGAAAAAATATAAATAAAAAAAATGGATCATACGTGGGATTAGATTTTGGTATGTTAAATGACTTAGCAACGATAGATATGTATCTTAGATATATATTGATAAAATTAAATTTAGATATAGAACATTCTCTTAAGGCGTTGTTGGTAAATGCGATAACAGACTCTAAGTCAGAAGATGGTTACTCGATTGTGAGTGAGTATAACGAGTATTGTAGGAGTAAGTTGTTATCTGAAAATCCAAGGTTTGATATAAATAATTATATATCAGTAGACAGAAAAATTATGTCTAGAAATAAAGATTCAACAGGTTATCATTATGAGTTATATGAAAAAAGAAAGAATAACCCTCCTATTTGGGTATTAATAGAATTGATGTCCTTTGGGGAGTTAATTCGCTTTATAGAATTTTATTATGAAGCCAATAAGTCAAACAAAAATACTTTTACAGAAGCGTATGATCTTTTAAAATATACTAAAAATTTTAGAGATTCAGCAGCTCATAGTAGACCGTTATTATTAAATATTACATTAAAAAAACAAATAAAACCTAAACAAGAAGTTACGGAATATGCTGAAAAAGCAGGGGTTAAAAAATTAGAAAGAAAACAAATTATATCCAATAAAAAAATCCATGATTTTATTTGTATTTTAATGTTACACGAGAAGTATATAAGCAGCGAGGATATGAAAGAAGATAGAAAAGAAGAACTGTCGAGGTTAAAAATAAGATGTTCTAAGAGAAACATTTATTATAGTGAGCAAAAAGAATTAAAAGAAGTTTATGAAGTTTTTTGTAAAGTTGTTGCTAAATATCATTTGTAGTGATAAGATTTATTCAAAGGAAAAAACGGTGAGACCGTTTATCACTTATAAGCTAAGTTGTTTATAGGCTGGTTATTCTTCAATATAGACTATTTAATACAGATATACCGTTTCGGTTTGTATTAAATAGTTTATTTTTTTAGATAGAATGTATAAAATAGCGTCCGCATAAATTGGATTTACTAACTGAATGCCATATTGAATGCCATTCATTTTATAGTTACTGATTTATAGTGATAGTTGAACGCCATCAAAACACATTTTTCTACTATGTTCAAACAATTTAATACATACTGAAATGTGAAAGCTATTTGAAGCAGAAGAAGAATTATAAGAGATAAATAAAAACTTACCCCTTGTTGTATCGGGGGTAAGTTTTTTTATTTTCTTTGACTACCCGATGTTTATTATCATTACTATCCTCTTATTGTAGTCTTAAAATAACATAAATTATTATTTAAAAGGTATAATAACTATAATTTGTCTCATTAATCCTATAGTTTGTTCGTTATCAAATGATAATGAAACCGTTATCTTTGTTAGTGGGGAAGTGTAAACAGACCAAGACTTCCTATGTATCAGTCAGTTGAGTAGACAAAAAGAAAAATTAGGGGGATATACATGAAATACAGTGAGTTTAGAAAAGCATCTACAGCAGTGTTGCTTGTGGCAACGACTGTAGGTATGGCAGGATGTTCTAATGATGGCGGGATCAAAACAGGAAAAAGCGACATTAATTTTTCTGAAACAGAAGCAAGTAAAATAGACAAAGGGATGGAGAATCAACCAGAGTCCTCTTATTGGTTTCCAGAAGAATTACTTGCTTGGGATGCGGACAAAGATTTAGATGCTAAATACAATATTAGTCACACACCACTAGCAACACGTGTAGCAAAAGAAAGCTTACCAAAAGCCAATGGCACACAAAACGAAGAGATGAAAGTTGTGGCCTTATCTATTATGAACAGTAGTACCAGTGGTAATGCACCTCATGGTAGTAATACTTTTGATGCCAATGTTTTTTCTAACTGGCAGTATATTGACCAACTTGTTTATTGGGGAGGGTCTTCAGGGGAAGGAATTATTGTTCCGCCTAGTGCTGATGTTGTTGACGCAGCTCATAAAAATGGTGTACCTGTATTGGGAACTATCTTTTTCCCGCAAACAGCTCACGGTGGTCAAATTGAATGGTTAGACACGTTCCTAGAAAAAGACTCAGAAGGACACTTCCCTATGGTGGATAAGTTAATTGAAGTGGCTAATGTTTATGGTTTTGATGGTTGGTTTATTAATCAAGAAACTGATACAGAAGTAACGAGTTTTGATGACGTAAAAGAAGGTAAAGAATCAGACAAAGAAGGCGCAACAGAAGGTGGCCTGTCTAAAGAACATGCTGATTTAATGCAAGAGTTGATGGCAGAATACAAAAAAACAGCGGGGGATGACTTAGAGTTAATGTGGTATGACTCTATGACAAGCGAGGGAGAGATGGACTGGCAAAATGCCTTAACAGATAAAAATCAAGCGTATATGGTTGATGCAGAGATGAACCCATTAGCTGATAGCATGTTCTTAAACTTTTGGTGGAACACGGACAAGTACGCCAAAGACGAGTTATTGAAGGCGTCAGAGAAAAAAGCGGAAGAGCTACAAATAAACCCTTATGATTTATATGCGGGCATTGATGTCCAAGAGAATGGTTATTCAACACCAGTAAAATGGGATTTGTTTACTGATGGGGAAGGAAAAGCTTACACATCTCTTGGTTTATATGTTCCTAGTTGGACCCATGATACTGCAGGAGATCCAGATGATTTTCAAACAAGAGAAAACATTTTTTGGGTAAATAGTAAGATGGATGCCACGCAAGGTGAGTTACCAAAAGATAACGAATGGCCAGGTATCTCTACATTTGCAGTGGAACAGACAGCTATCACGAGCTTACCATTTAAAACAAACTTTAACTTAGGAAATGGTTATAATTACTTTATTGATGGTGATAAAGTATCAAGTATGAATTGGAACAACCGAAGCATGCAAGATGTGATGCCGACCTATCGTTGGAACTTTGAACATGGTAAGGATAATCGTTTGGATGTGACTATGGATTACGCTGATGCTTACAATGGTGGAAATTCCTTGAAATTAAGAGGGAATATGACAGACGGGGAAACCAGTAGAATGAAGTTGTATGGCTTGGAAGCTAGACTTGAAAAAGACATCTTGTTTACGACTACCGCCAAAGCGTCAGAAGAGACAGAACTGAACTTAGTGTTAGGTTTTGAAGATGAGACGACGGAAGTGTTTAAAGGAGATAAAAAGGTGGAGGACGAGTGGACAACCATCACCTATGACACGAAAAAGGCAGAAGGAAAAGTGATTACGTCGATTTCTTATGACATCGAGGCAGAGGAAGGATCAGATACTTACGAATTGCGTCTAGGTCAATTGGCAGCCCAACCAAAAGCAGAGAAAGTTAACATGTCTGTGGCAGGATTAACGATTGAGGATGCTATCTTTGATGAAGAAGAAAGTAATTTTGCTGGTGTCCGTTTATTCTGGGATGAAGATAAGTCAGACGCGGTCTCTTACTATGAGATTTACCGAGTGAATGGGGATAAGACCCGGTCATTCTTAGGAGCAACCCCAGCAGCTAACCACTACATTAATGCGTTAGAAAGAAACGATGAGACAAACAAAACCGTCTTTGAAGTAGTCCCTGTTGATAATTTTGGTAACCGAGGCAAAGCGTCAGAAAGTGTGACGATGGAATGGCCTGATAATAGTGTACCAAAAGCAGACTTCAACGCGTCTCGTACCTTGATTGCACCAGGAGATAAGGTAACCTTTACTAATAATTCTTCTACGAACACAGAAAGCGTGAAGTGGGAATTTGAAGGAGGAGACATCGAAACAAGTACGGATGATAATCCAGTTGTAGCCTTTGAAAAAGCCGGAACGTATACAGTAAAAATGACGGCGATTAATAAAGCAGGAGAAACACCGATTGAGAGGACATCCTTAATAACAGTAGATGATAAAGCTAAGGGAGACTTAGATTTAGTATCTAAGGGTGTGGATACAGAAGCCTCTTCTTTTGTTAATGACGGTGAAGCACCAGAATTTGCGGTAGATGGTAAGTTGGATACCAAATGGTGTGCAACAGGAACACCACCTCACTCTATTACGTTGGACTTAGGGGAAGCAAAAACAATTAGTGAAGTCCACCTTGATCATGCAGAAGCAGGGGGAGAAGGACCAGATATGAATACCCGAGCATACACGATTGAAGTGAGTGAAGACGGGAAAGAGTTTGAAAAAGTTACCCGAGTTATCAACAATGAAGGAGCAACAAGTGTGGATACATTTAGCGCAACGTCAGCTAGATATGTGAGGTTAACCATCGACAAACCAACCCAAGGAGCAGATTCTGCGGCTAGAATTTATGGTGTGAGTGTTTATGGCTTGAAATAAAAAAATGAGGCTCTCCTTAAGAGGGCCTCATTTTTTATTAGCGGTTAGCCAAAGTCATCGCTTTTTCAGTGTTAGCAAAATGAAGTTTGGCATAATCTGAAAGGAGAGCTTTTCCGCCTTTTTTAATGATCTTTGCTGCAGCTAGGTCTGACTTATTACCAGCGCCAGAAGGGATAGTAAACCCAAGTTCTTTGCTCGCTTTATCTAATTCTTCTAAAAAAGTGGCACGACAAATAATCGATGCTGCTGCAACAGCTAGGTGATGTTGCTCCCCTTTGGTGGCGAAATAGAGGTTATCTGTCACTTGGTATTGTTCAGAGGCGAGGTACTCTCTGTAATTGGTCTCTGGTGTGAATTGGTCAATAAGAATCCCATCAGGTGTGACAGGGGCTAATTCTTGTAGTAGTAAATAAATGGCTTGATTATGCAAAGCTACTTTCATGCGGTTCACATTATAGTTAGGCTGAATCTCATTGTATTTTTTAGGTGTCACAATCAGTTTTTTAAATAAGACAACGTGTTCGATATCTTTTGCAATCTTTCTTATCATTGGATCTGTTAACATTTTAGAATCTTTTACCCCTAGTTCTTTTAAAAGAGGCAGTTGTTCCTTTGTGGCATAAGCGGCACACACCACAACAGGACCTAGATAGCTTCCGTTCCCAACTTCGTCGCTGCCAACAACAGACCAAGAAGCAAAATCACGGGGCAAGGTAGTACCTTTACTTTTATTTTGTTTAGGTGCCGTAGAAGGTGACCCATTGCCCCAACGACTTGCTTCACTTTCTGCTTGTATTCCTTGGAATAGAACTTTTCCTGACTGGTAAGCTGTAATCACTGCTCCTGGTATTTTGGCAGAGAATATAGCGTAAGGTGGCGTTTTTCCTAAGTTATTTTCGTAGTGTTTTTGCATCTTAGTAATGGTAGATTTATCTAATTTAAGGGTAATGGATTGGCTCACTGTTTTTTTCCGACCTTTCTTATCTTCTTTGTTTGGTTCTTAGTTTAGCAAAAAAAAGCGGCTTTGGAAAATAAGGAAGAGGAAAAAACGGCTAATTTTATTGGATAAAATTGTCATTTATTCAAAACTTCGTTATAATTAAGCTAATGTTATCATGGACAAGGTAAGGAGGGGCACTATGGTATCTCATGAAGAGAAAAAAAGATACAAAGCGACGATTGCAGGTAATTCTTATACCATTATCGGTAATGAAAGCCACTATCATATGGATATCGTGAATGATTTGGCGAATGAACAATTAGAAATAATTAAACAACAGACCCCAAATATTTCAACAGAGCAAGCCGCAACGTTATTAGCAATTAATACACTATCGCTTCAGGTGAAGCAACAAGAGACGATTTTGGACCAACGAAAAGAAATTGAGCGTCTCACCCGAGAACTAAAGCAAACCAAAGAATTAGAAGATAGAATTGCTAAAATTGAAGAGCGTGAGAAAGAAGCCAGACAAGTTGCGATACAAGAAAACCGAGAATTAACAGAGGCAGAGATGGATAATCACATTGAGGTACAAAAGATATTAAATCAACAGGTCAAAGAAAAAATTCAAAGAAACAATGACCACAAGAAAACAACGAGCAACAAAATCTAAAGATAAGGTTTGAATATATGTTAACTATAATGATTTTTTTATTACTAGCCATGGCATTTTATACAGGATATAGAAGAGGCCTTGTGCTACAGTTGGTTTACGTTGCAGGGTATACTATCACGTTTATTGTCGCTCAAAACTATTACAAAAAATTAGGGAAAATGCTTGAGTTATGGGTGCCTTACCCAGCGCCAACAGCAAAGACTCAATTTGTGTTATTTGATTCTTCAATGATGTTTGATATGGATCAAGTGTTTTATGCCGGATTTGCTTTTATATTAGTGATGATTGCTGGATGGCTTATCACCCGATTTGTTGGGATGTTGAGCTATTCGTTGACCTTTATCCCTATTTTAAAACAAGGCAATGATTTAGCCGGTGGTATCGTCAGTGGACTGATGATGTTGTTTGGATTAACGATTGTGTTAACCTTACTTGCAACCGTTCCGTTACCGGTGATTCAGAATCAATTTAGCAAAAGCAACTTAGCTCAAAATTTAGTCAATCATACGCCAGTTATGTCTAATTTATTAGAATCTTGGTGGGTGACAAAAATAATTAAATGATGAACGTAAAGAAGAACCAGTACGTGGTTCTTTTTCTTTTAACAACAGAGTAGATCAGAGATGGGGAAGTGAACAAAGAGATGAATAGTAGGATTTTAACTATTTTAGAGTTTGATAAAATTAAACAATTATTATCCCAATACATTGTGACAAAATTGGGAGAAGAACACGTCACACACTTAGTTCCAACAAGTGATGAAGACAAAATAGAAGAAAGTTTAGAAGAGACCAAAGATGCTTTTGATGTGCTGCGTTTAAGAGGTGGGATTCCAATCCCTGTTTTAGAAAAAATTAAGCCTCACATGAAGCGTATTGAGATTGGTGCCATGTTGAATGGCCTTGAGTTAGCTCAAGTTGGCCGCGTCTTAAGTAGTGTGACAGAAGTCCAACGTTTCTTTGACGACTTAGAAGCAGCAGAAATAGAGCTTCAAAGGTTATACGATTGGCGAGACAAAATGATTGCCTTACCTGAAATTTCAAAAGCCATTCGTTTGTCCATCGAGGAAGACGGCCGTGTAACAGATGAAGCCTCAGCAGAATTAAAACAGATTCGTCAAAGCATACGTAAATCTGAACAAAGTGTCAGAGAACAGTTAGACGGTATATTACGTGGAAGCAAGGCTAAATATTTAAGTGACACCATTGTTACCATGCGTAATGATCGTTATGTTATCCCTGTTAAGAGTGAGTACCGTAGTCAATTAGGCGGAGTAGTACATGACCAAAGTGCGTCAGGTCAAACCGTCTTTGTTGAACCAAGACAAGTAGTAGAACTTAATAATAAATTACGTCAACATCAAATCGCAGAACGCCAAGAAATCGAGCGTATCTTAGCCGAATTATCTAATGAACTAGCCCCTTATCGCCAAGAAATACTGCAAAATGCCTTTGTATTAGGAAAGCTAGACTTTATTAATGCTAAAGCGTTATTTGGTAAAGGAATGAAGGGCATTGTTCCGCATTTAAACGTAGATAAGAAAGTGTCTTTAAAACAAGCCCGTCACCCGTTGATTGATGAAGATAAAGTAGTACCTAATGATATTATTCTAGGAGAAGATTATCAGGCGATTGTCATTACAGGACCTAATACAGGTGGTAAAACGATTACATTAAAAACCTTAGGGCTACTACAATTGATGGGACAAGCAGGATTGCCGATACCAGCTCATGAAGACAGTGTTATTAGCATTTTTTCAGATATTTTTGCTGACATTGGCGATGAGCAGTCCATCGAACAAAACTTGAGTACGTTCTCCTCACACATGACGAATATTGTGGATATCTTGCACCATCTAGATGAAAATAGTTTAGTTCTATTTGATGAGTTAGGCGCCGGGACAGATCCACAAGAGGGGGCTGCTTTGGCTATCTCTATTTTAGACCAAGTAGGAGCTAAGGGGGCTTATGTGATGGCAACCACTCACTACCCTGAACTAAAAGTATATGGCTACAACCGTGCGGGAACCATCAATGCGAGTATGGAGTTTGATGTGGATACGTTGAGTCCAACGTATCGTTTATTGATTGGTATTCCAGGTCGTAGTAATGCTTTTGATATTTCTAAGAGATTAGGACTAGATACAAGCATTATTGATCAGGCTAAACAAATCATTGACGGAGAAAGCCAAGACTTGAATGACATGATTTCTGATTTAGAGAACCAACGAAAAATGACAGAGACGGAGTATTTAGAAGTCCGTCATCATGTGGAAGAATCAGAGGAGTTACATCGTGAACTGAAAGAAGCCTACCAAGAGTTCTTTACAGAACGAGAGAGAGAGCTAGGCAAAGCGAAGCAGCAAGCCAACGAGATTATTGCTTCCGCAGAAAAAGACGCTGAAAAACTCATTCAAGAGATTCGACAATTACAACTTCGTGGAGACAATCATCAAGTCGTGAAAGAGCATGAATTGATTGATATTAAAACGCAAATGTCTGATTTGAAGCATGAAGAAGACCATCTGAAGAAAAATAAGGTCCTTCAAAAAGCGAAAGCGAAAAAGAACTTTAAAGAAGGAGACGATGTCAAAGTCGAAACCTTTGGCCAACGAGGAACCCTTCTTAAAAAAGTGGGAAATACTGATTGGCAAGTTCAACTAGGTATTTTGAAAATGACGATTAATGAAGATGATATGACCCTACTCGCACCAGAGAAAGAATCAACTATGCGTGTGACAGGTGTCAGAAGCAGTGGCGGAGGGGCTAGACAGGCTGTATCCACACAACTTGATTTACGTGGTAAACGGTATGAAGCTGCCTTAGCAGACCTGGATCAATACATTGATGCGGCATTATTAGCTAACTACCCACAAGTCACCATTGTTCATGGTCGTGGAACTGGTGCGATTAAAAAAGGGGTTCAAGATTACTTGAAACAAAATCGCCGAGTAGCAAGTTATGAATATGCCCCTCATAATCAAGGGGGAGACGGTGCGACCATCGCAACATTTAAATAGTAAGCAAATAAATAGAAATGGACTACCCCCTATGGTATGATTTCTTTAGATAACTTAAGGAGATGGATAATTATGGTATTAGATATTACAGATGCTAATTTTACTGAAGAAACAAATGAAGGGTTAGTATTAATCGACTTTTGGGCACCTTGGTGTGGACCTTGTCGTATGCAAACACCTATCTTAGAAGGTCTATCAAACGACTTTGAAGACCGTGTTAAAATTGTGAAAGTCAACGTTGACGAAAACCCTCAAACAAGCCAAGCTTTTGGTATTATGAGTATTCCAACATTAATCTTGAAAAAAGATGATAAAGTAGTAGAAACAATGGTTGGCGTGCAACAAAAACCTCAATTAGAAGCATTATTCAACAAATATTTATAATCCATTAAATCACCTGATAGTTAGGTACTATCAGGTGATTTTTGTTTTCATTCAGTGCTATACTAAGTAGATATAATGTGATAAGTGGGGATAATCAATGAATGAACGAATAAAAAACAAACTAGCCTTGCTTCCTGATCAACCAGGATGTTACTTAATGAAAGACAAAGACGGTACGATTATTTACGTTGGAAAAGCTAAGATACTCAAAAATCGTGTGCGGTCTTATTTTACAGGAAGTCATGACACTAAGACGGAACGACTTGTCAGTGAAATTGTGGATTTTGAGTACATCGTCACCGAATCCAATACCGAAGCACTCCTTCTTGAAATCAATTTGATTCAAAAGAACATGCCTAAATACAATATTATGTTGAAAGACGATAAGTCGTATCCTTTTATTAAAATCACTAACGAAAAAGCCCCTCGGTTATTGATTACTCGCAAGGTATTAAAGGACAATGCCATTTATTTTGGACCTTACCCTGATGTGCGAGCAGCCAATGAAACAAAGCGGTTGTTAGATAGAATGTATCCTTTAAGGAAGTGTCAAAATTTACCTAATGAGGTTTGCTTGTATTATCATATGGGCCAATGTTTAGGACCTTGTATTAATGACGTCGTTGAAGAGCAGTACAAAGAGATGGTAGAAGAAATTAAACACTTCTTAAACGGTGGGGGGTATATGGAGACTCAGAAGAAAATCGAGAAGAAGATGCAAGAAGCAGCTGAACAGATGAACTTTGAGCAAGCGGCAGAGTACCGGGATCAAATCAATGCTATCCAAGCAGTTATGACGAAACAAAAAATGACCAATGCAGATTTTGTTGACCGAGATGTGTTTGGTTACGCTGTGGATAAGGGATGGATGGTGGTTCAAGTCTTTTTCGTCCGTCAAGGGAAACTAATTGAGCGACAAGTCTTTGACTTTCCCTTCTATAATGAAGCGGAGATGGATTTTTTAACTTTTATTGGCCAGTTTTATCAATCAGCCCAACATTTTATGCCACAAGAAATCTTTATACCACAAACAATCGATAAAGAGAGTGTTGCGGCTATGGTAGCTGCGAAAGTGTATCAACCACAACGGGGAGAAAAGAAAAAATTAGTAGAATTAGCTAATAAGAATGCCCATATCTATTTAAAAGAGCAGTTTAGTTTAATTGAACGAAAAGAAGAGCGAACCGTTGGTGCCATTGAACGATTAGGCAATGCCATGGGAATTCCGACACCTATCAGAATAGAGGCCTTTGATAATTCTAATATTATGGGAACAGACCCTGTATCAGCGATGGTCGTATATATTGATGGTAAGCCACAAAAAAGAGATTACCGTAAATTTAAAATAAAAACAGTAGACGGACCAGACGATTATGCGTCAATGAAAGAGGTAATCTACCGTAGATACTCTAGGGTATTAAAAGAAAACCTTCCTCTTCCTGATTTGATTTTAATTGATGGGGGCAAAGGACAAGTCCATGCAGCCCAAGAGGTACTTGATAATCAATTGGGATTAGATATACCCATTGCGGGATTGGCTAAAAATGATAAACACAAGACCAGTGAATTGTTGTTTGGACCAGACCTTGAAGTGGTCCCTTTGAAACGACAATCTCCCGAGTTTTTCTTGTTGCAACGTATACAAGATGAGGTCCATCGTTTTGCGATTACGTTCCACCGCACGACACGCAGTAAGACAAGCTTTGCCTCTAAATTAGATAATATTGAAGGACTCGGACCAAAAAGAAAGCAACATCTCCTGAAAGAATTCAAATCCGTGAAAAAAATTGCTGAAGCCACAGAAGAAGAGTTAAGAAACATAGGCTTACCCAAAACAGTGGCACAAAATATAAGGAAACATTTTAATTCGGAAGAATCATAGTCAAAGGATTAAAAAAATGGTACAATTTATCAGTATTTTTTGAATGAAGGGGATATAGTATGAAATTAATTATTAATAGCGTTGCGTTCGTCATTATCATTGTGAGTATGTTATATTACTACCGACAAGTGAGCCACTACCGTAAAACAGAAAAAAATGCCCATATCTTTGCGAATGCGAGCCAATTAACTATGAGTGCTTATTTACTAGGATTAGGAGTTATTTTAATTGAATTGAATGCCTTTGGACTGTCTCGTGGTAAGTTTGTGAATCATTTAATTGTGTACGGAGCCTTTGTGAGTTTAGTGAATGCTTTAAGTATTTGGTACTTTTCTAGACTGGCAAAAAGCGAGGCCATTAATAATAAAAAATAAATCACAAAATGATAGGCTAATTCTTTGACATTATGAGTAAGAACTCCTATAGTTGTATAGAAATGTTTTGGGAGGGAAAGTAATGAAAAAACAAAAAATCGTCATTTTAGGTGCAGGTTATGCTGGACTAAAAACAGCTAAGCAATTACAAAAGAAAAATGTTAATGCTGAGATTGTTTTAGTTAACAAAAATGACTATCACTATGAGTCAACACAATTACACGAGGTAGCGGCAGGAACAGAGCCAGCTAGCAAAATTACATTCAAAATTGAAGATGTGCTTTCTAAAGATAAAGTAACTTTTATTCAAGATACAGTAACATTGATTAATAAAGAAGATAAAGTAGTAACGCTAGCAAACAAAGGTGAATTAACGTATGATTATTTAGTTATTGCCTTAGGATTTGAATCTGAAACATTTGGTATTCCGGGAGTAGATGATTACTCACTACCACTTGTTAACATTGTAACGGCAGAAGCAGCACGTGCTCACTTAGACAAAACCTTAGCTAACTACGCGTCATCTAAAGATGACAAAGATTTATCTATCGTGGTTTGTGGTGCTGGATTTACAAGTATTGAGTATTTAGGAGAAATTACGAATCGTATTCCTAAATTAGCATCAAAACTTAATTTTCCAAAAGAAAAAGTAAGCATTACATGTATCGAAGCAATGCCTACTTTATTACCAATGTTCTCTGAAAAATTAGGAACTTATGGTATTGATGTTCTTAAAGGTCGTGGGGTTAACTTTAAAGTTGGCACACCAATTAAAGAAATCAAAGATGGCGCTGTTGTTTATGAAGAAAATGGTGAACGCAAAGAAGTTGAAGCGAACACAATTATCTGGACAACAGGGGTTAAAGGTAGCACAGTTGTAGGTGCTTCAGGATTTGCTGAACGTCGTGGACGTGTGATGGTTGAAGCTGATTTAACAGTAGAAAACCACCCAGAAATCTACATGATTGGTGATGTGAGTTGTGTTATGGATAAAGCGGCAGACCGTCCATTCCCAACAACAGCACAAATCGCACTAAAACAAGGTGAATATGTTGGGGATCATTTAGCTGCAAGATTAGCAAATGGTACAACAGAAGCCTTTACATTTGAACCTTTAGGAACAGTTGCTTCTATTGGTAACAATGTAGGGATTGGTAACGTGATGGGCAAAGAAGTAAAAGGCTACATCGGATCAATCATGAAGAAAAACATCATTAACAAATCATTACTTGAAGTGGGGAACGCTAAAACACTTGTTAAAAAAGGTCGTTTTGACTACTATCACTAAGCGTAATAGCTAAAAAAGAGCAGACAATTGTGTCTGCTCTTTTTTTGTCGTTTTAAAAGACAAAATTAATCATTTATAGGCTCGAATATTTGGTTAAATAGAGATGTAGAGAAGATAACATATAAACACTAATTAATTATTGATAAATGTTAGTTAGCATTTGGTAAACCCTTTAACTAATCGATAAGGGGTGAACAGTAGATGGTAACACATGTTATGGATTGATAATTAAATGATTTAATAAAATCTTAAACTATTGGTGAAAGACCTATGGTTAAACCGTTGAGAAATAAATAAAAAGTGTTATAAATTAATAAATCGCCACGATATTAAACGTACGTTTTAAAATAATAATAAGATATGATACGATGGTGTGGCTCAATAATAATAACCTTTTAAAAGAGTGTAAAAGCACTTTAAAATATAATTTAAGATACATTGTTGCTGTAAAAATATTTATATATTAAAAAAGGAGATGATAAGATGACTAAAATTAACAAAAAAATATTTTTAATCATTAATTTAATATTTTTTATATCTTTGTTATCTTTTTGTCCAATAAAAGTGTCTGCTGAAGGTCAAAATATTTTGGATTACCCAGGAGCAAGTGAGCTCCCGGTGGATGGAGATGGGAATAAAACAATTTTCACAGATGTCAAATTATATCAAAATAATCAGAGTGGAAAACCTGTTGAAATTAAGCCAGGTGATTACATCGTTGTAGAAAAAGATAAACCCATAAGAGCTAAGTATGAGTTTTTTGTTCATCAAGGATTAGCAAAAGATATGAAGAGAGGAGATTATTTTGATTTTGAGTTACCTCAAACGAGTATAAAGCCAGTTAGTGAATCGCAAACGGGTAAAATATATGATGAAAGAGATACAGGGAAAGAAATAGGCGAATTTATTACACAACCTAGTGGTGAGGTTCGTATGATTCTTACTCAACCTCAAAATATAAGTAATAAAGGTGATATTAAAGGAACATTAGAATTCTTTTTAGAAGTAGATGAAACAAAAGTCCTGAAGGTAGGAACGTATAAAGTAAAACTTCCTTATGTTGAAAACCATGATGTTACAATTAATATTGGAATGCCAGGGGTTGATCCTGACACAGCAGTGTTAAAAGAGTTTATACGTTCGACTAAAGACCCAACGACTGGAGAAATAGAAGTAACGTGGAAAGTATTAGTTAACCCTTATGAGAAAGAAGTGTTGAACCCAATACTAAAAGATAGGCTTAGTTATGATAAGGATGGTAAAGATGCCATAAGAGCTCAATACAGGATTGATAGCATCCAACATGGTTATTATGGTGTTGATAAAAAAATATACGAAACAGGAGACACCGGTTTCCATACCAATATTTATAATCCGGTTTTAGATAATGATTATGCGACTTACACTTTTCAACAGGCGAGTATAGATAACACCTATGTTTTTACAATAGTTACTACAATTAGTCCGGGAGAAAAAATATTTATTAACGAAACAGGTACAGCTTACTTATATAACCATGCTGAATTTCATGGGGCAAAAGCAATGGCTACTGCAAATAGTAACATTGGTTTAGTGAAACCAGATGATTGGATAAAAAAAGAGTGGGATAAGCCAGCAAAGGGTTATGTAACACCAGAAGAAAATATTAAATGGAAAGTAGGGTTTAATGAAGAAGGCCGGACTATTCCCCAATCTGAAGCTGTTCTTATTGATACATATGATAATAATCATGAGTTGGAACTAGTCCAAGAGACAATGGATATCAAAACAACATCTGGTAGAACGATGAATTATGAGATTAAACCCATAGATAATGGAAATAAAGAAACTGGTTTTGAAATTCACTTTAAAGAAGATATTACAGAAGAACTAATACTGACATATGAAACAAAAATTATTAAATATGATCCTAAATATAGAGTAGAGAACTTCATTAAGTTTAATAAGATATCATCTAAAGCAGTTGCAGATGTAAAAGAAGATGATGGCACTGGAGGCACTGGAGGCACTGGAGGTTCTGGTGGAGAGGGTGGAACTGAAAGTACAGAAGAACCACCTGAAGGAGATAAACCTGACTCACCTGTTGCTAAGTCTGTTTCAATAAAGAAATATCCTGAATTAATCAATTGGGAAATATTTATTAATGCTAAAAATAAAATAGGTAACACAGAAAATGTCCCAGGAGGACAAGAGATTGATGCATGGAGTATCTCAGATGAGGTATCAGCGAGCACTCTTTATACAAGAGGAAATATTCTAGAAGAAACTTTAGAGGTTTGGGATTTAGGAGAGAATTATAATGGTGAGGATAATCCTAAAAACATGTCAGGTTCAAAAAAGCTTGAACGAGGGAAGGATTATGACCTAGAAGTTGATGGTGCTAGAAATAGTTTTGAGTTGACATGGCTAAATCCAGAAAAAACGAGTACAAGAAGTGCTTTCTATATTACCTATGATTATGGAATTGATGAGTATAAAGTATCAGAAGAGTTTAAGAACAAAGCTACCTATAATTATTCTTTAAACAGAGTCAAAGGAGATCCTCATACAGCTAAAGCTAAAATAAAGCCAGAAGAGCATAACTCTGTTGTTACAATTGATAAGAGAGGCCTTTATAAAGAAAAAACAGATACTATAGAGTGGACAATTGGTATAAATACAAAAAAAGTCGCTATTGGCGCTAGTAGTCAATTGCTAGATACGATTACCGATGACCAAGAATATGTGCCAAATTCAGCTCGTTTAGAATTAAAGAAAAATCCTTACGACCCGACGACAGAGGAACAAGATGGGAGCTTTGAATATGATGAAAAAACAGCCACTTTTACCGGCACCTTCCCAGAAGGATCTAAAAAATATTATGTTTTTACTTTTGAAACTAAAATAAAAGAAATAGAAGGGAAACCTTCTATTATGCCGAATGAAGAAATTATCAATACTGCTTATTATAAAGATGCTAATACAGATACAGAAGCAACTGATTATGTGCATTTTGATTATGGGAAACCGCCAGTCGAAATGTACGTGAATAAAAGTGGTAAAGCTGTAGAACAAAGCGAAGAGACGACCAAAAACTTAGAAGCAGTTGACTGGTTAGTTGAGGTGAACCCTCATAGAAAACATTTACAAGATGTGGTTATTCGAGATAACGAATGGGAAAATCAACGGATTGACCCTGAAGATAGAGGTCTTATTAAATTAGAGGAACTAGATAAAGCTGATAATGTAACAAAAACGTTACAAGAAGGTACAGATTATGATTTATTATTAGCTGAACAGGGAATGTGGATTACATTTAAACATGACGTTAAGGCAAAAATAAATTTAACATATAGAAGCAGGGTTATTGTTCCTAAAGACCTGAATATCAATGAATCCTTTGATGTGAAGAATGGTGTGTATGTTAGTGCTAAGAACAGTAAAACCATTCTAGGACCTAAAGTAGCTAAGGTTCCTACCCAAAAAAATACAGGGCAGGGGATTGTATCTAGTGATACAACGTATCTAAAAATAATCAAAAAGGATAGTGACTCAAAAAAAGCGTTAGAAGGAGCAGAATTTGCTCTATATAGAGGAACAGAAGCAAGTCTAGAAAAATTAGTCAATGTAGGAACCTCCAACCAAGACGGAGTGATTGAATTCTCAGGGTTGACAGCAGATACTTACTTCTTAATTGAGACAAGAGCACCAGATGGTTATGATTTACCTGATCCTAACTATGGTCAAACCATAACCATTGAAAAAGATGGCAATGGTAAACCACAACCACCCTATACACAAGGACTGGTTATCGAAAATAGTAAAGACCCAATGCCACCTAAACCAAAAGTTGGTTTTAATATCATTAAGTACGGTGTAGATGAAAATGGAGATACACCAACTCCTCTGCAAGGAGCAGTCTTCAGTTTATATGAAGGAGAGTCAGATAGAGGGGCAAAGGTAGCAGAAAAAACTAGTGATTCTAAAGGTAAGATTGAATTTAGAGGGCTTGTTCCAGGAAAATATTTCTTGAAGGAAACAAAGGCGCCGGCAGGATATGAGTTAGATGAAGAGTATGCGTCAGGAAAAGTAGTAGATGTGACTCATTTGTCAGATGGTGAGGTATTGTCAAATGAAATTGAAGTGTTTAACAAAGTAAAACCGACTGATCCTGAAGATAAAGAAGTCAGCTTGAAAATCATTAAGTACTCTGGTGAATCTAGTAAACCCAGTGAAGCAAAGGTTTTAGAAGGAGCAGAATTTACATTATATGAAGGCATTGATTCAAAGGGTAAATCGGTAGGAATTCAAACAAGTAATACTGTAGGTGAAGTTGTCTTTGATCAATTAGCACCAGGAAAATACTTCTTAAAAGAGACTAAAGCACCAGAAGGACACGTGCTAGATCCTATTTTTGGAGTAGGAAAAGTGATTGATTTATCCGATGGGGAAAGTAAAGAAGAAGCTATCAAAGTTTACAATGCCAAAATACCTGACAAACCAATTGAAATAGCGGGGAAAAAAATATGGGTAAATGATGATTTTGAAACATTATTGCCAGATAAAATAGTTATCGAATTGTATCAAAACGATAAACTCCATGCAAGTCAAGAAGTGACAGAAGCCAGTAATTGGGAATATCGTTTTAAAGATTTACCCGCTAAAGATGAGACTGGTAAAAATTATATTTACACAATCAAAGAGCAAGCAGTACCTGGATATACAACGACTATCACTGAATCAAATTATGATGTGACAAACACGCTACAACGGATCACTATTAATGGTGAAAAATGGTGGCATGATGAGGGATACGAAGTGAATCGTCCAACAGAAATCAAAGTACAGTTACTACAAGATAATATTCCTATGGACGACATGATAACTACAGTCTCAGAAGAGTCAGATTGGAAATATTCGTTTGAAGGATTACCTAAGATAAATCCTCAGACGGGACATGACTTCCATTACACTGTCGTAGAGTTAGAAGTACCGGATGGTTACACAGTTAGCTACGATGGGACCATTATCATTAATTCGATTGAACAGGGCAGTGTCACACTCATTAAACAAGATAAGGTTACTAAAGAAACATTAAAAGGTGCCATATTCAAATTAGAGAGAAAAAACCATGATACTAACACCTGGGATCCTGTATCAATAGATGGTAAATCTGAATTTACTACAAATGATAAAGGTGAGATTAGTGTAGAGAAACTAAACTTTGGAGACTATCGTTTTATTGAGACCAAAGCGCCGGATGGTTATATCATAGATAACACACCCATTGAGTTTAAAGTAGAAGGTGCGACACGAATTGAACTTACTTTTTATAACGAACCAGAAAAACCACTACCAGAAACAGGTGGGACGGGTATTCTAGGTATGCTATTCCTTGGTACATTACTACTATTTATAACAAGTGTCGCCTACTATAGATATCAGAAAGTAGGTGGTGATTAGATGAAAAGAATAGGACAAACAACCATTATTATTTTCTTGATTGGTCTATCGAGTCTCTTGTCTCTCTGCATACTTTCAACAGTGGGAGAGGCAGAGCCCACGAACGTTAAAGACGTAACGGTTAAATTACATAGATCAGAATGGAATAAACGAAGTGAACTAATCCCTCAACCGAGAATGACTGAAGAAAATATAATAAAAAACCAAGGAAAAGGGGTTAACGGTCTCACTTTCTCCGCCTATGACGTCACAGACGATTATCTCAAAGAAATAGAGGCTGGAAGTACACCTGATCAAGCCAAGCAATTTTTATCAATTAAGGGAAGTTTAGTAACGGGGAAACCGATACAAACAGCTA
Source organism: Vagococcus sp. 211 (assembly GCF_056322705.1). Lineage (NCBI taxonomy): Bacteria > Bacillati > Bacillota > Bacilli > Lactobacillales > Enterococcaceae > Vagococcus > Vagococcus sp. 211. Next base: position 1,950,657 of record NZ_CM150475.1, on the reverse strand, counting down.
TAACTCAAAAGGACGGGGGAGAGGATGGCATTGCTACCTTTCAACTACCTATGTACAAAAACAAAGGTGAGGCAGCTTACTTGTTCGTTGAAACAGATGAAGGCCAAACAGAAGTGGCTGTCAATACTGTCGCCGTTTTCCCTATGAAAGATGAGTTAGGTGAGGTACTAGATTTGGTTCATATTTATACAAAGTTAAAACCAAGTCCTGGTCCTGACCCCGAAAATCCAGAATTAACGTTTAAAAAAGCCATTGATCGGCACATAGTTAGCTATGGTGAAGAAATTAATTATGAGTTAAGGATGCATATTCCTAAAGACATAGGAAATTATGACAGATATGACGTCATCGATAAAGCAGACACTGCATTGTTACTAAAAGAAAAGAGCATCAGATTTACGATTGATGGGGATGAAGTAAAAGATATTACTAAGGATATTATTGAGAGACAGCATGGTTTTGATATAATGTTTGACCCAGAAAAATTAGAGAAATATGCTGATAAAGAAATGATTATCCATTATCAGATGAGGTTATCTTCAGAAGGGATACCTGATACAGATATTATTAATGAAGCAACACTTTTTGCTAATGATTACGTCTTAAAAGACACGAAAAAGGTTAGAACAGGAGGTTACCATTTCATAAAACTGGACATGCTAGATAATACGAGACCGTTAGCTGGTGCTAAGTTTGTTGTTCAAAACGATAAACAAGATTACTTGTATGCAGATAGCAATCAAAACTATGAATGGCGACCAACTGATAAGCTGTCATTGACTGATAAGGAGTTAATATTACTAACTTCAGATGAGCAAGGGGAGTTTGAAATAAAGGGTTTGAGTTATGGAGAGTATCTCCTAACAGAAGTTGTTGCGCCAAAAGGATATGTTTTGAGAAAGATACACGTTCCTTTTGAGATAGATGATTACTCTTACGAATTATCTGAAAAAGCAGGAATTAAGTTAGAAGTCTTTAATGAACCTGAAAAACCAACAGAACCAGATAAACCAACGGACCCGGTAGATCCGACACGACCACCTGGCCCGACCAACCCAACACAACCTCCCAAAGGGATTCTACCCCAAACAGGAGAGAAAGCCTCTGTTTTACTAGGATTGATTGGAATGGTACTGATTTACCTAGTGTCAAAAAAATATAAGACCAACAAGGAGAGAAAACATGAAGACGAAACAAACTAAATGGGTGTCAATAATGACCCTAATCATGATGGCAGTTACCGCTTTATTACCAGTTACCGCCTTTGCAGCACAGGGAGAAGGACAAAATAAAACCCAGACTGTACAAATTCATAAATTGTTATACAGAGATGAATTAAAAGAAGATGAAAAAATAACGAACACTGGTAATGTCTATGATCCTGAGAAGGACATTGAAAGCAAAGAAAATGGCCCTAATGAAGGCAAGCACAACACAACGATTAATAATGCAGCTCCTTTGAAAGGTGTTGGTTTCACTGCTTACAATGTGACAAAAGTCTATCATGATAAGAGAAAAAATGACGGTGTAGCAGAAGCAGAAGCGTTCACAGCCATTGTGAGTGAAGTTCAAAAAATTCAAGATGCTAATAGTCCAGCAAGTGAAATTGATAAAAAAATGGAGACAGCAGGATTTGTGAAACACGATAAAGAAAAGAAAACAGATAAAGATGGTGTAGCAAATTTTGAATTACCAACGGAAACAGTTGTTGAAGGTAGTGTAGAAAACTCTGTATTCATTGTTGTAGAAACAACGCCATTAAGTAATATTGTTAGAACAGAACCGACAATGTTTGCTTTACCTTTTTACAAGCAAGCAAAAGATAAAAATGGGAAATGGATTTCAACAACAGAATATGAAAAAATTGCTCATGTTTACCCTAAAAACTACCATAATTTAAAAGAGTACCAGTTTACTAAATACGGTGTTGAAGCTAATGGAGAAGACCCTACACAATTAGATGACATTCACTTTATTTTGAAAAATGATAAAACAGGTAACTATTTATCATCTAACAGCAATACTGAAGAAGGTCATTTAGGAGAAAATTACTTACCAACATTTGATATTTCTGAAAAAAATAAATTTACACCAGAATCAGACCCTGTTAAAGGACCTGTAACATTAAACGAGGAATTAGTTGTATTTACCTCTGGTGCAGAATCGACGTATCCAATGGCTGATCCTTCAAAAGGTCATGCAACAGGAATTAAAGGGGTTGTTCAAACGGGTGGTATTGCCTTAGAATCACCAGGAACATACGTCTTTGAAGAGATCGATTATAACAGAGAAAATAGTAAAAAAGATGACTATCAAGATTATATTATGTCTTCAAACTACAAAAAAGTTGTACAATTAGATTTATATGAAGATTCAACACAAGATACGTATACATTCTTTGATGTAAATGGTAACGTAGCAGCAGTTCAACCAGTCTTAAGTAAAGATGGTTCTTTAACACCTGCTGAAAATATTACGGTTTATAACTACAAAACACCAGAAATTAACAAAACGGTAGATCCAAACAATAACAACAATGTTAAACCAGGTTTTGATTACGATCAATTAATTGATTACCAAGTAACGACTGAAATTCCAGCTAATATGTTTAGTTATAAAAAATATGTGATTGTGGATACTCATGGAAAAGGGTTAGAAATCGATGGCGATCCAACAGCTATTAGAGCAACAATTGATGGAACAACAGAATTAACAACCGTTCCTACATATGATGCGGCAAAACGTAAATTAACCTTTGATTTTAATGACGCAGACTTAAAAACCTTAAGTGAAAAAGACAATAAAGGTAAAAACATTGAAATTAAATACCAAATGAAAATAGTAGAAGGCGCTGAGATTGACGTTAACTTAGATAACGAAATTGAATTATTACCAGAGATTGATACAGAGTACGAACAAAAACCAAAAGTACCAAAAGTAAAAGTAAGCGTTCAAACCCATGGTAAAAAATTCCAAAAAGTATCAATGTATGAAGAATCAAAAGCATTGCAAGGAGCAGAATTTAGATTAGTTCGTGGCTACGATAGTAAAAAAACAAAAGAGCAACAATTAGATACATTAGAATACCGAGCAGAAAAAGACAGAACATTACATAATGGTAGTTCAGTTAAACAATACAGCTGGATGACAGCATCAGCTATCGAAGCTGATTCTAATTGGTCTTTCGTTGAAAAAACATCTGATAAAAACGGAAACATCGAATTTGCGGGATTAAAAGTAGGAACTTACTACTTAGAAGAGATTAAAGCACCTGAAGGCTTCCAATTACCAGAAACACCATTCTTTGAATTCCAAGTAACTGAAACGAGTTATAAAGATAAAACAATTTTAAATTTACCGAATATTGAAGACGGTGAATTACCATCTACCGGTGGTAAAGGAATTTACTTCTTTATCGCAGCAGGTGTCTTATTAACAGCATTAGGTGGCGGATACTTCTACAAACGTTCTCAAGCTTAATCATTAAATGACAATAAATAAAAGGAATCCATATGGGTTCCTTTTATTCTAAAAAAGAAAGGAGTGATAGCATGGCTAAAACGAATAAAAAACACGTAAAGAAGGTAACGCCTAAGGCGAGTCAAGGAAACAACCATTCTAAAGTGAAAGTGAAACCGTTAGACATTATTTTTTTAGTTGGGATTCTAGCGGGGGTCATGTTATTACTCTATCCTTTTTGTAGTGATGCTATTAATAACTACCAAAACCAACACGCTATTCAGCGCTATCAAGACAAGCAGTTAAAAAAACAAAAGAAAGACTATGACAAACAGCGTAAAAAGATGGAAAAAGAAAACAAAGAATTAGCTGAAAAAAAAGGGTCTCCTACAGCTGATCCTTTTAAACGAACCGATGAGAAGCCTGATAATTCAAAGAAACCAGTGAGTTTTTATGATGAGCATACGGTAGGGGTTATCTACATTCCTAAAATTAATGTGAATCTTCCTATCTATGACAGTACAGAAGAACGTTTTTTACAAAGAGGAACAGGTCTTCTAGAGGGGAGTTCCAATCCGACAGGAGGACCAAGTACTCATGCTGTTATTACAGGACACAGGGGACTTCATACAGCTAAATTATTCACAGACCTCCCTAAATTAGAAGAGGGAGACGTGTTTTACATTGATATTGGTGAGGACCGGTTGGCTTATAAAGTATTTGCAACAGAAGTGGTCGAACCTAAAGAAACAAAGGCGCTGCGGATTCAGGATGACAAAGATTTGATGACGTTACTGACCTGTACCCCGTACATGATTAATACTCATCGTTTGTTAGTAAAGGCAGAAAGAACAGACTATGATCCAGATGTGGCTAAGAAAGAGATCAAAAAAATTAACCAGAAGAGTAAATGGTTAATCATTATGTGGTTATCTCTAGCTATTTTGCTACCTTTAGGCATTATCTTATTCTTATTATGGTTGAAAAAGAAAAAAGAAAAAGAGAAGGAAGCCAAGAAGAAAAAAGGCAAAAAGAAAGCAAGTAAACAAAAGGGTCGCAAAAAAACAAGTCAATCATCGTCTAAGAAGATGAGCAGTCAGTCTAAAAAAAGAAGCAAACGTTGAGATAACGGTTGCTTCTTTTTTTCTTGTATTCATTGACTGCTTCTGATACTATATCACTATATGATATATCAGTTGATGATATAGTAAGGAGGTCCACCATTGGATGAAGTCCTAACAGATTCTACGTATCTGATTTTATTAGCATTGCTTGAGCCAAAGCACGGATACGGTATTATGAAAGACATTACAGAGATTACAGAAGGCCGGATTTCTGTAGGACCAGCGAGTATGTACACGATTCTTAAGAAATTAGAAAAGCAAGAACACATTGCTTTGCAAGAAGATTCTGACCGTAAAAAAGTGTATTTAATTACAGAGAGTGGCAAAGAGGTATTAAAAAAAGACATTGAACGTCGAAAACTCTTTTATCTAGCTGGTGAAACTCGCTATTTAGAAAGTGAGGGAAGGATATAATGATTATCAAAAATAACAAGTTCCTACTATCTAAAGGGTTAGCTTTTTATAGCGAAAAAGAGAGTCTTCGATTAGAAGAAGAATTGCGCAATGGATGGCATTTAAAGCGTATTTCTCTTTTGGGCTTCTACGTCCTTGAAAAAGGAGAGAAGGAAGACAAGCGTGTGGTGATGGATGTCTATGCAGGTAAGAAAGAAGAGATTCAGGATTATTACGACCTTTACCAGTATAGTGGTTGGGAAATGATTACCACGCACCAAAGGTATCAGATTTTTAAAGGAAATAAAGAGGCCCCTTCTGTTTATTCAGATGAGGCAACGTATAAAGCTCGATTCCATTACGAGCGTTGGTGGTTATTCTATAAACAATTACCAATAGGATTGTTGAGTCTTTTTCTTTTTGTGTTACTAGAGCAACAGACAACTAGTTTATTTTTTAAAGAACATCCTATCGCTTATAAAGGGGTATGCTTTATGTTAATGCTTGGTTTACTGGTTCCATTAATCATGGGAAGTTTGTTGCTTTATTTTCAACTTGTCTATCCAAGGCGAGAGAGATTTTATGCACAACCAGAGCGCTACGGGAAGAGACAACGCTTCGGGTTAGATATGGTGGCGTCCATGGTTATCGGAGGGGTTTTCGGACTAGTGATTGCCATTGTGATGAGTTATTTAGTAATGTAAAGACAGATTTAGGAGGGATTATATGTTAGAAGTATCAGGGTTAACAAAGGCTTTTGGAGAGATGGTAGCATTAAATGACGTATCATTTACAATTCCAAAGGGACAAATATTAGGGTTGATTGGGCAAAATGGGGCAGGTAAATCGACGACATTTCGTTTGATTTTGAATTTTTTAGATCAAGATAAAGGTAGCATTATGTGGAATGGTCGTCCTATTACAGAAAAGGACTATAATATCATAGGCTATCTACCTGAAGAGCGAGGGTTGTATCCGAAAGTTACCATTGAAGATCAGTTGATTTATTTTGGTCGATTGAGAGGTAAGAGTAAAAAGGAAATTATCCCTCTGATTGATTTTTGGATGGATAAATTTGACGTGAAGGGTAAGAAGACAGACAAGGTTAAGTCTCTCTCTAAAGGGAACCAACAAAAAGTGCAATTGATTGCTACATTAATTCATGAGCCAGAGCTTGTGATTTTAGATGAACCGTTTAGTGGGTTGGATCCAGTGAATGCAGAGTTATTAAAAACTGGTATCATTGAACTAAAAGAAAAAGGTTCTTGTGTTATTTTTTCTAGTCATAACATGGAAAACGTGGAAAAAATATGTGATCATCTGGTCATGTTGCGTCATGGGGAGATGGTATTAAACGGGACGGTGCATAGTATTAGAGAAGCTTTTGGACGAACGCAATTAGATATCGAGACGACGTTATCTAAAGAGAGGTTACTTTCAGTAGAGGGTGTGCGAAATGTAGTAGAGATTCGTCAAAACGTCTACAAAATCCAATTGGATTCTCCAGAAGTGGGAGAGCTTCTGTTCAACATGGCCCTAGAAAAGGCTGATTACTTACCGATTTTTAACCAGCAACCACCAACTTTAGAAGAAATATTTAAGATGAAAGTAGGAGAAGGTCATGAGTAAATTTTGGGTTGTCGCATTAGAAACATATAAAAAACATGTCAAATCGGTTAGCTTTGTTATGATGGTTCTCGCGCCTTTTTTAATGATTGGGTTATCAATAGGAGGGGCATTCTTGGGCAGTAAGTTTGACCAATTAAACTCAGTGGCGATTATTAGTGAGGAACATGGCCTACGGGAAGGGTTCATTCAACAAACGAAGAAAGAATTCGACATTGATGAAACAATCAAGAGTGAAGCCCAGGCGGAAAAAGCCTTAGAAGCAGATGAGATAGATGGCTACTTGGTCATCAAACAAGATAAACAACAGCTATCTGGAGAGTACGTAGGGACTCAATCATTAGGAACAACGGACGCTCAAACCATGACTCAAGCATTAAATCAGTTACAGATAGGTCTAAATAGTGAAAAGTTATCCTTAAACGAGGATCAATTGGCAGTATTATTTTCAACAGCCACATTTAATGACAAACAAGTGGAATTTAAAGATGGTAAGGCTGTAGATAATACAGATAATAAATTAGTTTTAACCATGGTCGGCTTTTTTGTCGTCCTTGCCATGTATATGATTGTTATCTTGTATTCTTCTATTACGGCACAAGAAGTGGCTTCTGAAAAAGGAACACGTATTATGGAAGTTATTCTTTCAAGTACGACAGCCGCAACGCATTTCTACGGAAAAATCATGGGAATTTTCTTAGTTATTTTAACTCAAGTGAGTATCTATCTTGTGACAGGCATTGTGGGTTATTTATTCGCTAAAGACCTGGATTCTGTTCAGGCGATATTGAACGAAGTGTCCTTATCAGATCTTCTTAAGGGGCTGTTAGGGTATAACTTATTGTTCTTGTTATTCGGGGTACTCATCTACACGATTTTATCAGCGTTTATGGGGTCTCTCGTGTCAAAAGCAGAAGATGCACCAAAAGCAACAGCACCTGTCACGTATTTAATTATGCTTGCATCGTTACCAAGTATGATGATAGGTTTGTCTAACCCACAAAGTATTTTGATTAAAGTCTTTTCTTTTGTTCCATTCTTCTCCTCATTTTCTATGCCTTTAAGAATTGCTAGTCATGAAGCAACAACGATGGAAGTTTGGTTATCTTTGGGACTTCTGGTCCTAAGTATTGTCTTATTACTACGTTTATCAGCACGAGTGTATAAATCGACGGTGTTGATTTATAGTGATAAGAGCATGATGCAAGTCTTTAAAGATGCGGTGAGATTTTCTAAATAAAAGACACAAAAAGAGCTCAGAGAACAGAGCTCTTTTTGTATGCCTTTTCATAAACCGCTAATATGTACGAGAAATAACAAAAAATGGATTTTACCCTAGTTATTTAAAAATATTGTCAAAAATTACTCTAGAGTAAGTAAAATAAAGTAAACTATTAACTCTTGAGTAGGTTATACTATTCTTCTGGAACATTTTTAAGGAGGATGGTTATGAGATTTATTTTAGAAGAGAAAGAGGAACGTTTGTTGTCGTTAATTGATGTCTTGTTATTGCAAGCAGGTTGGATTACTATGAATGACTTGTCCTTGGTATTAAAGGTCTCTAAAAGAACCATTTCATCTGACCTAGATCGTCTTAGAGAGCATTATAGTGAGTATGTCACATTAGATATTTCTAAAGTATTTGGGGTTCGTGTGGTAGAACCTCGGACAGAGAAAATACTACAGCTAGAATCTCGATTACTGAGAGAAGCTGTTTCTGTTAATTTACTGGTAAACATATTTCTTTTCCCTTATCGGTCGGTAGAAGAGCATGGTGAGAAGTTAGAAATGAGTGTATCCAGTGTCTATAAAAAAATTAAACGATTAAACGATATGTTAGAAGAAATGATGATTGAGATTAAATCCAACAGTAATAAGTACTATGTCTCAGGTAATGAAGCGGAGATTCGGACCTTTATGGGGCTTTTATTTATGGCTTTAGGTGATTATGATTATCTAGATGACATTTATTATGATCGAGATAGAATCAAAGCACGTCTTCGTCAATTTGATCCTTATGTTTATAAAATTATTGATTACATTCATATATTAGAATTGTCCTTAACTACTTATTTATGTTTATCAACGATGAGGGAAGACCAGCATTTTTATATTTCTAATAATAAGCAACCGTTAAAAAATAAAGAAGCAATCCTATTGTATTTAACCAAAGAAAAACACCTTGAGGAAGATGAGTTGGAAAAATTACGTTCAGCGAAAGAGATGATTTTTGAAGAATTGGGTCAAAAAGGAATTGAAGAAAACAAAGCATTGTTTTTATATTACATGACCTTAGTATTATACATGGCTGAAACAAAGGAAATCGTTACATTTCCTTTGTATTTTAAAATGTGTGATTATTTTATGAGAGAAGATGCTGATAAGAATGAGTATACTTTTAATAAAGTTGAAACATTTTTGATTAAGTTGTCTAATTTAACCAATTCTAACTTAGTTAAGTATTATAGTTTGTTTTATTATGTTTTTAAGGTGTATTATAAAGAATGGTTTGATTACGTTTTGGATGAATATGTTTATTTTGTGAGTAATTTGTCAGAGAAGCATGCGGAGTTCATGATTCATTTAGTATCACATAGTGTGTCTGTTAAAGGTATGTATTTGAAAACGTTGGCTCCAACAGACCTAACAGCAGAGATACTAACGAATCATATTATCATTACAAACGATTCCAAAATTAGTGAAATGGGAATGGAAACGATTTTAATTAACGACTATCCAAGCGACAATGATAAACAGAAGATTAATGATAAATTATTAGAAACTAACGTTAATAACGGTAGTTAAATAAAAAAACTTCTTCTTTTTTGCTTCAACTTTGGAAAAAAAAGAGCAAATAAGACAGATTGATTAGTATATATTATTAACTGTTGAGAAAATAATCAGTTATGGTCATATGCAACCATTGTGTTGTTAATCACAAAGGTTAGAGATCAAGGTGTTTTATTTCTAAAGGAAAGCAAAAAAGAAGGAGAGTAAAGAAGAAATGATGCAACGTATATTTAATAAAGTAATGGTATTTTTGTTGGTATTTTCCCAAGTACTTATGGCAACTACAGCGGTAGCTTATGCAGAAGGTGGACGAGACATTACCAATGAGATTTTAGAGTCTATAAATATAGATAAGACGGAAGTTAATAACGGGGACAGAATAACTGTATCTGTTAAATTTAATGATAATAATAAGAAGATTATGTCAGGTGATGAATTTAATCTAACATGGCCGTCAGTGAGTGAAAATGTTTCTATGACAGGATTTGCTAGAACTATTTCTTTAACTATGCCAGATGGAACAACTGTGGGTACAGCAAATGTAACACCTACAGGAGTGCATGTTGTTTTTAATAGTGCAGTAGAGAGTTATGATAAAGGCTCTGTTAAAGGTTGGTTTGAATTTAAAGCTGAGGTATCTGTAACAGAGTACGCTCAACCAGGTGAAACGATTACTATCGGAGGAGGAACGGTTAATAAACCTATTTCTGTGACACCACCTACTAGTGGAGGAGGAGTGTGGCAACCGGGTGGATTTTTAACAAAGTCTGGGATTATTCATAGTGATGATGTTAGTCGTATTCACTGGGATGTTATAGTGAATGGTGCAGAACAAGTGGTTTATAGTGAATTGGTTTTAAGAGATACGTTGGTAGGAAACAACGTGACTCATAGATTATTACCAGATACAATCTCAATCAGAGTGAAAAGTGGTAATGACTATGCTGAATATGGAAACGATCGTGGTGCAGGTTTTAAATTAGAAGACTTCTATAGAACCTATTCGGCAGTCTTGACTACGTCTGTAGAAGATGGAACGATTGATTTACGTATCCATCCAAGTGCTGCTTCAAACAACATGTTTATAGTAACTTATTATACTGAAATATTAGATGATAACGTGAGTGAGTATAATAACAATGTAGAGGTAAATACTAATATTTCAGGAAGAGAACCTGAAAATATTATCGTGCCAGGTAGAGTAGAGAGTCTTGCTGCTGATGGAGGTATTGTTGGTAAGAAGATACCAGGAAAAGCAGTTTTCATTAAAAAAGACAGCGAAACAGGTAGTTTATTACCAGGTGTTCAATTTAAAGTTATTGATGGAGAAGGTAATCAAGTAGGTGACATTTATACAACGGATGAGAATGGACAGATTATTATTGGTGATCTAAGTCTAGATACCCATTATAAGTTAGTTGAAGTGAAACCGTTAGAAGGATATGAGAAGCTAGAGTCAGATATTGATTTTGAAGTGCCATCTAGTGGTTATTTATCAGAGGTTTTTAACACACCAATCCCTGATGCACCTAAAGGAAGCTTGAAAATCATCAAGAAAACAAGTGTGGAAAAAGCTAAACAACCATTCTTATCAGGGGCAGAGTTCAAATTAAGTAAAGCTGATGAAAACGGTAATGCCACAGAAGTTGTTGCAGAAAACATTGTAACAGACGAAAATGGTGAGTTGTTAGTTGAAGAGTTAGATTTAGGAACGTATGTATTAGAAGAAATAAAAGCGCCGAAAAATTATAAATTAGACAACAAGAAACACGTCGTGACAATCACAGAAAATGAAGAAACAGATAACATGACAGTCACAACGATCACAAACGAACCGTTACAACCTTTAATTCCGTTAGAACCAAGTAAACCAATTCTTGGAAGCTTGAAAATCATCAAGAAAACAAGTGTGGAAAAAGCTAAACAACCATTCTTATCAGGAGCAGAGTTCAAATTAAGTAAAGCTGATGAAAACGGTAATGCCACAGAAGTTGTTGCAGAAAACATTGTAACAGACGAAAATGGTGAGTTGTTAGTTGAAGAGTTAGATTTAGGAACGTATGTATTAGAAGAAACAAAAGCGCCGAAAAATTATAAATTAGACAACAAGAAACACGTCGTGACAATCACAAAAAATGAAGAAACACAAAACATGACAGTCGCAACAATTACAAACGAACCGTTACAACCTTTAATCCCGTTAGAACCAAGTAAACCAATTCTTGGAAGTCTAAAAATTGTTAAAACGTCAAGCGGTAAGGATAACAAAGGAGCAACATTATCAGGAGCTAAATTTAGCTTAACCTCTGTTGCGACAAAGGACGGTAAACCAGTCTTTTCAACAACAGATATTACAACAGATGATAAGGGTGAAGCCGTTGTTAAAGACTTAACAGTGGGTGAATATGTTTTAGTTGAAACAAACGCACCAGAAGGTTATGTTTTATCTGATCAAGAATACAAGATTGTCATTAAAGAAAACAAAGAAACAAAAAATCAAATGATTAAAACAGTAGAAAATGCACCAGTGATACTTCTAGGAGATTTAGAAGTAACGAAAGTAAATGCTTTAACAGGTCATTTATTAAAAGGGGCAGAATTTACGTTAACATCTATTGAAGATGATAAACAATCTTTTGTCACAACGTCTAATGAAGAAGGTAAAGCTTACTTCAAGAATATCCCAGTGGGAACGTATGACTTAGTTGAAACCAAAGCACCAAGTGGCTTCAAAAAAGACACAACATCACGTAAGATTGAAATTGTTGAAAACAAAGATGGAAAAGCGACGGTGAAAGAAACAGTATTAAATATGCCAACCATTCCATTGATTCCGTTAGAGCCAAGCAAACCAGTAGGTAGTCTTAAAGTGAATAAAATTAACGGCATCACAGGTCATTTGTTAGAAGGGGCAGAATTTAAATTAGTATCACCCGTAACAGGTGAAGAATTTACAGCAACAACAGATGCGACGGGTAGTGTATTATTCTCTGGCTTAGCATTAGGTACATACGAGCTAACAGAAACCAAAGCTCCTCTAGGCTTTAAATTGGATTCATTACCGCAAACAGTAGAAATCGTAAAAGATGTAGTAGTAGATGAAGAAACAAGCACACCAGGTTTACAAATTACAGTAGTCAACCTACCGATTGAACCATTAATACCATTAGAACCAAGCACGCCAGTAGGTAGCTTACAAATAAATAAAATTAATGGTGTGACGGGTCACTTATTACCAGGTGCTGAATTTAAACTGATTTCATATGCAACAGGTGAAGAGTTCACAGCAACAACAGATGAAACAGGTAGTTTAGTGTTCAAAGGGATGGCGTTAGGAACATATGAGTTAACAGAAACCAAAGCACCGACAGGCTTTAAATTAGATACCTTGCCACAAACAGTAGAAATTGTTAAAGATGTGGTAGTGGACGAAAAAACAAGTATCCCAGGTTTACAATTAACAGTAGCAAATGAACCTGATATGCCATTAATCCCATTAGAACCATCAACACCAGTTGGGGGATTAAAAGTAACGAAGATTAACACATTGACAGGTCATGTCTTATCTGATGCAGCCTTTAAATTAATTTCTAAAGAAACAGGAGAAGAAGTTACAGGTAAAACGAATGATGCGGGTGAATTAATTTTTGGTCAATTAGCATTAGGTGACTATGAATTAACAGAAACCCACGCGCCAAAAGGATTTATTTTAGATAAACAAAGTTATGATGTAGAAATTAAAGAAAATACAGAAACACATAATGTTGCAACAATAACAGTAGGTAATATGCCAGAAATACCATTAATTCCACTTGTACCAAGCACACCAATTGGTAGTGTTGAAATCATTAAAGTGGATAAAGACACAAGAGAAGTATTAGCAGGAGCTGCCTTCAAATTAGTATCTGAAGCAACAGGTAAAGGATACGAAATGACAACAGATGCGACGGGTAAAGCAGTGATTGAAGGATTACCTCTTGGAATGTATTCTTTACAAGAAACTCAAGCGCCAGAAGGTTATATTTTGGATAATACAGTTAAGATGCTTGAAGTTGTTGAGAGTAAAGCTTTAGCCAACCGCACTTATGTAACCGTTGAAAACGAAGCCAATGTTCCGTTAATCCCGATTGAACCAAGTCGTGCTATCGGTGGTGTAACGTTACATAAAGTAGACAGCGTTACAGGTCGTTCTCTAGAAGGGGCCGAATTTGAATTAGTTGAAGTGAAAACGGGAGATCGTTACCCATTAGTAACAGACAGTTCAGGAACTGCGATTGTTAGAGCATTAGAATTAGGTAGTTACGAATTAAGAGAAACCAAAGCACCAAAAGGTTACTTATTAGATGCTACGGTTCGTCCGATTGAAATCGTTGTAAACGATGAAACGTTACATACAGTTGAATTAACGGTTGAAAATGAGCCGGATCCAACAGAACGTACAGAACCAGATGTTTTTGAAAAAGATCCGAAACCAAAACCAGATCCAAAACCAGATCCAAAAGATCCAACAACAGAATCAAAAGAGCCAAAACCAACAGAAAAAACGGAATCGGATAACAAACAAGGGAAACCAACAGAACGTACTAAAGGTGACCGTGTTGAGGGTAGAAGATTACCACAGACAGGTGAAAAAGCAACGTCTCTAACAATGGTTGGATTAGCTATGACACTGATGGTAAGTACTCTAGCAGGAGTTATGATTTACCGTAAAAGATAATCATAAGTTTAATTAGGGATGGAATAATCTCTGATTAACGATAATTAACAGCCAAGGAATGATTACTCCTTGGCTGTTTTTTGTTATGTCATCGGGGTAATATGGAAGGATGAAAGGGAACAAAAAAACACTTCCCGAATAGGAAAGTGTTTTGAAAGATTGAAATAATCTTATAGTAATTTGTTGTAGAATTCAACTACGAATGCTTCGTCGATTTCTTGTGATAACTCTTCACGTAATGGTAAACGAGTTAAGCTACCTTCTAATTTTTCAGCGTCAAAGCTTACAAATGCTGGGCGACCAACAGTTGATTCAGCAGCTTCTTTGATGAAAGTTACATCTTTAGATTTTTCGCGAACAGAGATAACTTGTCCAACAGCCACTTCGTATGAAGGGATATCAACGCGTTTACCGTCAACTAAAATGTGACCATGGTTAACGAATTGACGAGCTTGACGACGAGTTGATGCTAAACCTAGACGGTAAACAACGTTGTCTAATCTTTGCTCTAGTAAAATCATGAAGTTAACACCGTGTTTACCTTCTTTAATTTGACCAGCTCTTACGAAAAGGTTACGGAATTGACGTTCGTTTAATCCGTATGTATGACGTAATTTTTGTTTTTCTGTTAATTGTAATCCGTATTCAGATTTGTTTCTTCTTTGGTTAGGTCCGTGTTGACCTGGTGCGTAAGGACGACGGTCTAATTCTTTACCAGTTCCTGATAATGATACACCTAAACGTCTTGAAATTTTCCAACTTGGTCCAGTATAACGTGACATGTGATAATTCCTCCAATAATATATATGTTTTTTTGGAGTAAAATAACTTCAGAAAATAGTGACAGTCGATTAGTTTGTTCTTCAATCTTCACCTTAGCAGCCGTGGTTACACAATTGAACCCATAAAGGCAAACGAACTAAGTTACGAGCTATTTATTCTCATGCTGCATTATTTTACACATCTTACATTATACAACAGATGACAAGGATAGGTCAATCATTATTACGGGATAATGAGCATTTCTTTTTTTTGACGTATTTTATCCTTTTTTTCTTAAAATAGGGATTGCAATGACTGTTATTTTTGAGTATAGTAACGACAGTTAATTAATGAAAAGTTGAGCAAACTTTATAATCGAGAGGAAGAACACGATGGCACAGAATTCAGAGTTGATGATGAAGCTAGATGCTTCGATTAGTAAAAAAAATGAATTGATTGAAAAAAAATTTAGTAAGTACGCGATGAGGTCCTTTATGGCGGCTTTGTATCTAAGCTTAGGATCAGCGATAGCAATAGGTTTGGGTCTTAAATTTGACGGATCAATAGGTAAATTATTATATGCCTTTTCTTTTGGACTAGGGTTAGCACTTATTATCTTTTTAAACGCAGAACTTGGAACATCCAATATGATGTATATGACGGTTGCGGCTTATCGAAAAAAATTATCTATCCCAAGAGCAGTCAAAATATTAATGGTTTGTGTTCTTTTTAATTTGATTGGGGCTTTTATTGTTGCCTTCCTTTTATCTCAAACAGGCGCATTTAAAGGATTGCCAGCTGATAACTTCTTAACCCATATAGTAGAAGGTAAATTCCAAAAAGGAACGAGTCAAACCATCATTGAGGGGATTTTTGCTAATATCATCGTTAACCTAGCCGTATTGATGTCGATGAAAGTTAAGGGAGATGCAGGGCGTTTTATGTCTATCTTATGTGTCATTTTTATCTTTACTTTTTTAGGATTTGAGCATGTGATTGCTAACTTTATCTACTTTCCATTAGCTTATTTTACTTCTGGAGGAGCAATTGTTGGCATGACTATGGGAGCGTTAGCTCATAATATTGTATGGACCTTTATTGGTAATTTTATAGGTGGAGGGTTAGTGATCGGTTTAATGTATGCTTGGATGAACAATGATGAAACGCTAGAATATTTGGATTAAAGAATGGAAAGGGTTATGTCTGTATGTCATAGGCATGCCCTTTTTTTATTCATACAATAACAGAACTTATATAAAATAATTGATTATAAAGATAATTTAATCGTTATTTTATAATCATTTTAAAAAGAAGTGTTGTTTTAGTTGATTAGATTGACTATAATGTAGGTAGGGAAAGCTTTATTTGAGCTCTATTATTTAGGTTTATTAGTAATAGGAAAGGGTGGGGGAGTCACATGTCCGATGTTAAGAAGAAAAAAAAGAAAAGAAAGTCATCTCCAGAGAAACGAAATAAGGAAGATGATTTATCAAACATAAAAAAGAAGAAAAAAGGGGGCTCCAGTCAAAAGAAAAAAACATCTAGCAGTAAGAAAAAAAAGACCTCATCAACGGTGATAACAAAAACACTCGATGCTCTTTTTCTTATCTTAATTGTTGTGATGTTAAGTGGTGCATTCCTATTTATGATTAGTCAAAAAGAAGATAAAACAATTTTAGGCTATCGTTTTTACAACGTATTAACGAATTCTATGGTTAAAACAAAACCTGAGCAAAAAGGTAATTTTACTTCAGGAGATATGATTATTGTTAAATCTACCCCACCAAAGGATATCAAAGTAAAAGATATTATTACTTTTGTTCCTAATACTCAATCCGAAGATACTTACTTAACCCATAGAGTTATTCAAGTAAACCATGAAAAAGGGGATAATAATAAAGATAAAATTAATTTTGTTACACAAGGTGATGCTAATAATAGCCCGGATCCTGAAGTAGATGGGGAAAACGTTATTGGTAAAGTCATCTTGGTTATTCCAAAAGCCGGTAAAGGAATAAAATTTGTAAGAGAGAATATGTTAGCGAGTATTGTTTTTGTTGTTGCTCTTTTCTTACTTATCTTTATTATCAAAGGATATTTTGAATCAATTGAGAAAACAAAACCTAGGAGGAAGAAAAAATGAAAAAGTTAAAACAGAATAAAAAATTAGTGATGGTAACATCGATTGCTTTGGCGTTTATTATGATCCTATCTGCAACATTTGCTTGGTTTACAGCGTCAGATTCAGTAGATAACAAATTCAAAACAGGTGGTATCCCTACAGATTCAGTGAAAATATGGGAGATTTTCGAGGAGCCTGAAGAATGGAAACCTGGACAAGACATTCAAAAAGATGTTGGTGTAGCTAACTTAGGTAACGAACCAGTCTTTGTTCGTGCGTCATTCAACGAATTTATTCAAAAGTTAGAAAATGAAGGAACAGAACTAAAAATTACAGGTTATGATAAAGTTGCTGAAAAACAAGAGGGTGACATTGCTGTACCTGTGATTAGTATGGAAGGAAAAGCAGATTGGAAATTAGTTGATGGTACTGATTACACAGTCACTGGTTTGAGTGCTGATGATAAACTGTATGTTAGAGAAGTTAAATCTAAAGAGAAAACACAAATTTTTTATTCACCAGCAACTAAAGACAATGGATCAATCAAAGCGACCTTTACATTAGGTGATGATAATAAATCAATCACTGCAACAGACGTTAAATACCAATACTATACACAAGCAGCAGAAATTAAAGGTAATTGGACAGAGTTACCATTTGTAGCAGCTGATAAAACAGGTATTTCTAAAATTGAAAACTTAATCGAATTAAGTTATCATACTGGCAATATGACAACAACATTAACGAACTCTCAAAAGTGGTTTTACAATGATAAAGATGGCTGGTTCTACTACTTAGATACAGTTAAAGGTGGAGAAATTACACCATTCTTCTTAGCGTCAGTAAAACTGAAAGAAGAAGCAGACAATACTTACCAATTCCTAGATTATAAATTAACAGTAAAAACAGAAGGTGTTCAAGGAACAGCTGAAGCGTTGAGTAGTTGGGGAATTACTGAGACAACAAACAAAGAATTATATGATGCATTGGCAGCTGGCATAACGAAATAAGGAATGTATTATCTTGGCTGAAAGGAGAATAACATGAAAAAAATCGTTAAAGTATGGCATGTTTTAACACTGTTTGGATTGTTATTCGTGTTTTTTCCTCGTACCGTTAGTGCGGCCAATGATATGCAACTCCCAGCAGGCGTCTTAATTAGTGACGACCAAGGAATTTCACTAACAAAATCAGAAGGTTATTTCTTTAATTTGAAACAATTATTTCCAGGAGATCGTATCACGAGAGAGATTGATATAAAGAACAAACGAGATGCTACGATTGGTGTAAGTATGAAAATAATTCCGATTAAAGTAAGTGGCCCGATTAATCTTATAAAGAACATTGATATGGTTATTAAATACAATGACAAAGTTATTTTTGACGGGAATTTAGCCAGTCAAGATAAGTCGATTTTTAAAACAGGGAGTGAAATTCAATTAGGTAGGATCGCCGCTAATTCTGACAATCGTTTACATGTCGAGTTATATGTGAGTCCAAATATTCCAATTGAAGATTTGATCAACGTAGAGAGCGAGGCGATCGTCAGGTGGGAAGTAGCAGCACTTGCGATTGAAGATCCTAAGGCGGAACCATTTCCAGAACCATCAGACACAGAGCCGTCAGACACAGAACCATCAGACACAGAACCATCAGAAAGTGTACCGATTGAAGTGGTTGATCCACCAAAGATTCAACCTAATCCATCTGTCCCAGATGTACCGATCGTTAAGCCATTGGATAAACCAACGATTCGACCAGGTTATTTACCTCAATTAGGTGAAAAAGCTGATATGTTAATTATTTTGGCGATAATAGCTATAGCGTGGACGCTCTATGTGTATGTATTTGTCTACAAAAAGGAAATCGACACTTAAAACGTGATATAAAAGGGCGCATATATTAGATATGTGCCCTTTTATTCAAAAAGAGGTGTGACATGAAAAAGAAAAAGAAACACAATAATAATAATAATAAATCGCAATGGAATGTAAAAAAGATAAAACGAAAAGTGAAAAAAATGTGGCGTCGTAAAAGCTGGTTAGGGATTACAGCGCTTATTTGCGTATTGATTGCTTTGGTGTCGATGTCTACTTTCGCATGGTTCTCTACAACAGATGCAAAGGAGAACCGATTTAAAAGTAAGTTTAGTTATCAGGTAGAGCTCGTTGAGGAATTTACGTTGCCAATAGAACTCATACCAAATAAAAAAGTAACAAAAAAAGTATCAGTAAGAAATGCAGGTGATATTCCTGCTTTTACACGAGTGATGGTATTTCCAGTGCTTGTATCAGAAGAAGGCGTACCTCTCGCTATTAATGAAGAGACACAGATTACTTATGGAAATTTAAACACTGTGGATTGGAGAGACGGTAAAGATGGTTATTTTTATTATTTAAAGTATGTCAATCCTAAGGAAGCAACATCCTTGTTGTTTGATTCGGTAACAATTGATGTTCCAAAAGAAGATGAGTATTCAAATGCTTCGTTTAAAATAGAAGTTAAAGCTGAAACAATCGATGCTAGGAATAATACCTACCGTGAAGCTTATTGGCAGGCTGATAGAGATATCCCACAATTGCACGAACCGCTATTAACCATTGACGAAACGTTACAAAAAATAATAAAAGATCGTAAGAAAGGAATGGATAAAGATGAATAACAGGATAAGAAAAATAGCTAGGCTCTCTTTTTCCATTATTTCTACTCTTTTTTTATTAAGTGTCGTCGAAGGGATTTCGCTATTATTGCCACACAAAAATGTGGATGTTGTCCATGCAGAAGAATTTAATTCAGACCTATTAGCACCCAGTTTCGGTCAATTGTCAGCGATGAAGTTTCAAAAAACCTTAACATATGAAATGGGAGGCATGGCTTTAGATACCTCGGGGAAAGTATGGTCGTGGGGTTATAATCTTTATGGAACATCCGGAGTGAGGGAATATGGAGATGGGACGCCTTTAAGTTATACAGTGCCTAATAATGGTTATCTTGGTGGGATGAGACGAATTGAGTATTTTACAGAACAAGACATTACGGTAGTAGACATTACTTCCGGGTATAGAGCTCATCTAGCATTAGATGATGAAGGGAAAGTGTATGCGTGGGGAAATGGTTCAGCGGGAGAGATGGGGAATGGGAAAAATACTTCGCATAATCCTATTCCAGCTCAAGTCCTAGGACTCCCATACATTACTAAGATTTTTAGTAGTAATAATGCAAGTAATGCGTCCAATTTTGCAGTTGATGTAGAAGGGAAACTATGGGCATGGGGTTATGGTAGTTCTGGGAAATTAGGAATAGGGTATGGAAATCAAAACAAACCTGTTCAGGTTACCATTCCTAATCTAACAGCTAGTATTGTGTCAATCGCTAGTGGATCAAGCCACACCCAACTTTTGGACTCAGAGGGTGAAGTATGGTACACAGGCAGCGCTGCTGGAGGAGTGCTAGGTAACGGACCGATAGCAGTTAATGTAACAGAATTTACAAAGATGGTTAGACCCGAGGGGATGTCAAAAGTTATAGATATCGCTGTAGGAGCTAATAGTATAGTTGCTTTAGATGATAATCATACTGTGTGGCAATGGGGAAATTTTAACGGAAAGGGCTTAGAATATATAAATAGACCTAGAATAGTAACTATCGATATGGATGATAAGGATGCTAATTTTAGTAAACAGTATCAGCCTATCCCGCAAAAAGTATTTTCTGGCCATCTCATACATTATTTTGTTGATCAATACGGAAGACCTTGGTCATGGGGGTCTGGGTTAACTTATGGGTTTGGAACGGATATGGGTTCTTCAGATTCTAGTAGGATAAAAAAAACATCAGCGGTTCAGTTACCAAATATTATGGGGGATGGAGATACACAGAGGTCGACTAAGGATGAAAAGCTGCCTCGATATTTAACAACGCCAGATCCTAAGAATGAGAAAGGCAGACTACCTTACTCAAGTTATGGGGTGTATAGTTTCGACGCGCTGCATCCGACAATCTATGATCATAAATACATGATGCGGGATTCTGATGGAAACTACCTAGATGATTCAGGGAATAAGTATCGGTACCAATCTTCTGACGATACCTCAAACAAACTCTATGCAGGCTTTTTCTATAAGTTAGACTCACAAGGAAAAGTGACAACTGATACAGGTGTCCCTAGTATCAAACCTGATGAAAGAACGTGGATAAGTTTAGCAGGGAAGCCTATCCCACAAATTGAACACATATCTGCATCGTATGAATCCTTTGTTATGAGCGACGTGGATGGTAATATTTATAAGTGGGGAACCACAGGATCTGGTACGATGGCCTGGGGCTGGGATGTTGAAGAGGGATTTGATTATTATTCTCCATCATATAACAAGCGAATGGGTCTCTTTGACCGATATACTTATGAAATTATGTATATGAGAGGTGCACCAATGTTACCACAGCCAACGATTACATTTAAGAGTGACATGGAGAAGACTTATTATAAAAGAGATGAACAAAAAGAAGAATCTCTTGTTTCTGGGGCAATTAAAATCCCACCAACAATGGTTAAAAATCAATTAGGATTAACCATCTCTAGTCAGTTGCATGAGTTTGTCGCTGTGATTATTCCTTACGATGTGACGGATGATAATGTGAAAAAAAGTACTCCAAGCCATGAAGATGTAGTGGAAGCGATGGGAAATCCTAAGTATAAAGTAATAGATTTAATGGAGAAAGAAGGGGTAAGTAAACCTCAAACCAATCACTCTGAAGTTGACTGGAAGGAAATTGACGCTTCCATTTCTGTTACTGAGAATTCTGTTGTTTGGTTAGTTGTTGATTACACTGCTTATGATCATGATAATCATTTAATCACAACATCCGTAAAAAAATACGATAATTACTATCAAGAAATGGAATTAAAGCATGAAGGAATACACGATTCAGCAAAAAAAGAAACCATTTATAAAGAAAATCATGACAATGTGACGAAACTAACGAAAGATGATATCTCTGACAAAGTAGGTTTTCCACTAGATGTTAATCATCAGATCATTGGAGACGTTACTGATAAACCAACATTTGGTTATGATGAAGTTCAAGTGAGCAAGCTATCTAAGGAACAACTAGAAGCAATAGAAACGAATCTTTCTAAATACTGGTTATTTAAATTACCACAAAGTGACACGAAGACGTACGAATTAAATGGAATAGACAAAGATAACAATGATGATAGGACAAAGAGTAAGGGAGAATTGAAAGTTAGAGAGGACTATACGCATTCTTTCTATTATGAAAAAAATCCTAAAGGGTTTGCAAATTTACATTTTGTTGGAGTCGATGAGGAAGGTAATAAGGTAACAGAATTCAATATGCCTGACAGAGAAGTGAAAAAAGGGGTAGATTTGAGTTACAGTCCACAAGATCTAAGCGAGTGGGAATTATTAGCAGAAGGATTTTATGTTTTAGATGGACTGCCACCTCTTAATTATCCTGTAGATGTTACCTCAATTAAACCGTTGAATAAAGAAGGGAACATATACCTATCTATACCATTTGATGACATAGATAATATGATTAAAACGGTAGTTATTATGTACAAACCTCCTGTTAAATTTGGGGATTTGCATGTGAGACAAGTCGTATTAAATAAGCAATCAAAATTACCATTGCCTGATTATGGTTATCTTTCGTTAAAAACAGCTAAGGTTAAACAACCCATTTGGGAGTATGGTCCTAGTACACAGCATGTTCTAGGATTATCCCAAAGTGAACATGATTCTCCAGAATATTTGTTTTACAGTCTTTCTTTAGCCAATTCTGACTACAAAGGATATGGAGTTAACTACATCGTCCCTCAGTATCATGAATACGTCGGCTACAAACTAGATGATACAACAGGTGAGTATGACAACCTTGGTATCAAAAAAGATAAGTCTATAAATATAGATTACACATCACACGAGGAGTACTGGTTGACAGTCTACATCCAGCCAACAACAAAAAATCCAGGTAATTATTCTTGGGAGACTAGAACAAATGATTTTGGAGCAGTTAAGAAGTAGTCATACACTTTTGTTAGAATAGTGGAAAATTGCCAAAGGGGTCATAATAAAAAGATGATGGATAATAACTAATCTATCATCTTTTTATCTTTCTAACTCAGAGGTCTTTAAATTTGTTATACTATTAACTGACTATGAAGGAGGAAGACGATGACAAAGAAATTGGTCTTATTTGACTTAGATGGCACGTTACTCACAGATGAACATAAGGTATTGGATTCAACAAAAGAAGCACTGGAAGAGCTGAAAGAGTCAGGACACGCTGTGATGTGTGCGACAGGAAGAAGTTACCCTCTAGCAAAAGAGATTATTGAGGAAGTCGGCTTTGATAATACGATTTTGAATAATGGTGCAGTAGCCTTTTATGAAGGCAAACAAGTCTACGGTAACCCCCTAGACAGACAGGCCATAGAGCGATTCATTGCTTTAAATCAAGAGAATGACATTGATTTAATTTTTCACAGTTTAAAAGAAACCAAGCGCTACACAGAAAGTTACCAGCCGATTACGCATGATGTGATGACGAGCTTTGGTTCGTTTGTTCCTGATTATGAAGCGAATTACCATGAGGATAAGGATATTTACCAAATTGTTTCTATTATTGATGAGGAGCGTATGACGTTATACGGAGAGCGGTTCCCTGAATTTCGTTTTGTTCGTTGGCATGAAGTGGGGCTGGATGTTTTACCACATAATGGTTCGAAGGCTGAAACCATCAAGAGTGTGGCGAAGCAATTAGGCATCTCTAAAGAGGACATTGTAGCCTTTGGTGATGGGCTAAATGACATTGAAATGCTTGATTATGTTGGGACGGGTGTGGCAATGGGTAATGCTAGACCTGAAGCAAAAGCGGTAAGTAACTATGTCACAGCGACAAACAATGAGCATGGTATTGCCAAGGCGTTGAAAGAATTAGGACTTATTAAATAAAAATAAAAAAGGGTAGCCGTGTAAGGCTGCCCTTTTTATTATGAAATAATTAACACATCTTCTGGTGCAATGAGGGGGGTTTTTGGGTTAATGTGATCATAAAACATGACGCCATTTAAATGATCAATCTCATGCTGTAAGACAATCGCAGCATAATTTTTTAAGCGAATTTTATGTGTTTCGCCTTGCTTATCTTGAAAAGATAATGTAATGCGAGCGTTACGAACCACATAACCAGGGACATGACGGTCAACAGACAGACACCCTTCTCCTTCATCTAAGCAGGCTTGTTGGACAGAGTGACTCACAATTTTTGGGTTATACATAACCACACTTAAAAAAGGGTCATCGCTATGTTCGTCCATGCTAGGAATTTCAATGGCGATAATGCGTTTAGAGATATCTAATTGAGGGGCAGCTAAACCAACGCCACCACGTAATTGATACTTTTCAGATAAGACAGGGTCTTGACTGTTTTTTAAAAATTCTTGCATCTTATCGCCTAGAAGAGCATCTTCCTCAGATAAAGGGAAAGCAACTTCCTTAGCTACTTGACGAAGTGTAGGATGTCCTTCGCGGATAATATCATCCATTTTAATCATAATTTATAGTACACTTCCTTTCTTTACTAAAGATATTTTATCATAAAAGCGTAGAAAGAGGAGAGAATTTGTTTAAAAAAGAAAAAGGGCTAAAAATACCCCTATTCTAGGGAATAATTACTTGCATTTGTTGTAAAAATCAAGTAAAGTAACAATGTGTGAATAACACAAATATGTCCTATTACTAGGTTCTTCGAATCACCAACGACTTACTCAGTAATATGGAAAAAAACTTATAGAGGTGAAAGAAATGGCAATTACAAAAGAACGCAAAAACGAAATTATTAAAGAGTACGCTCGTCATGAAGGAGATACTGGTTCTCCAGAAGTACAGATTGCAGTATTAACAGCTGAAATCAACGCACTTAATGAGCATGCTCAAATGCACAAAAAAGATCACCATTCATACCGTGGTTTAATGAAAAAAATCGGACACCGTCGTAACTTATTAGCTTACTTACGTAACAACGATGTTCAAAGCTACCGTGAATTAATCCAACGTTTAGGATTACGTCGTTAATCATTACACATGATACCATTAGAAAAGTGAGGTCTAGATCGGATCTCGCTTTTCTTTTAATGAAAAAATAAAAAAAGAAGCGAAACAGTGGCTAAACGACTACTATGCAAATGTGAATCAGCAAGCAAAAACGTGGTGATTGACATTTGTTTAGTAGAGTAATGACGCGTTTTGCTAAGAAGGAGATACAAACATGAATTCTGAAAAAAAAGTATTTTCAACCACATGGGGTGGACGCCCTTTATCAGTTGAAATCGGACAATTAGCGAAACAAGCTAATGGCTCAGTGTTAGTAAGATATGGAGATACGGTTGTCTTATCCGCAGCAGTGGCTTCTAAAAAAGCTAAAGATGTAGATTTCTTCCCATTAACAGTAAACTACGAAGAAAAAATGTATGCTGTAGGTAAAGTACCAGGTGGGTTTATCAAACGTGAAGGTCGCCCAAGCGAACGTGCCACATTAACAGCTCGTTTAATTGACCGTCCTATTCGCCCAATGTTTGCTGAAGGCTTCAGAAACGAAGTTCAAGTAACAAACGTTGTAATGAGTGTGGAACAAGACTGTTCTCCAGAAATGGCAGCAATGCTAGGGTCATCTTTAGCCTTGAGCATTTCAGATGTGCCATTCAATGGTCCGATTGCTGGTGTTAATGTGGGTCGTATTAACGGAGAGTACGTTATCAACCCTACCGTAGAGCAAGCAGAAGAAACGGACATTGAGTTAACAGTAGCTGGAACAAAAGAAGCCATTAACATGGTTGAAAGTGGTGCTAAAGAAGTATCTGAAGAAGATATGTTAGGCGCATTGTTATTTGGTCATGCTGAAATTCAACGTCTTGTTGCATTCCAAACAGAAATTGCCAAAGAAATCGGCAAAGAAAAAATGGAAATAGCTTTACTTCAAGTAGATGCTGACTTAGAAACAGAAATTAATGACGCTTATAAAGGCCGTATGGTTGAAGCCATTCAAACAGAAGAAAAATTAGCTCGTGAAGATAACATTAACGACTTAAAACAAGAAATTACTGAATTATACGAAGAAAAATTTGCTGATCATGCTGAATTAGCTAAAATGATGAAAGAAGTACGTCAAATTTTAGAAGACATGGAAAAGAATGAAGTACGTCGTTTAATTACGATTGACAAAGTTCGTCCAGACGGTCGTAAAATTGACGAAATTCGTCCATTAGATTCTGAAGTAGGGTTATTACCACGTGTTCATGGTTCGGGATTATTCACTCGTGGACAAACACAAGCCTTAACATCATGTACTTTGGCACCTCTTGGTGAGCACCAAATTATTGATGGTTTAGGAATAGAAGAGAGCAAACGATTCATCCATCATTACAACTTCCCACAATTCTCAGTAGGCTCAACAGGACCTACAAGAGGACCAGGTCGTCGTGAAATTGGACACGGAGCTTTAGGTGAGCGTGCCATTGCACAAGTTATTCCTTCAGAAGAGGATTTCCCATACATGATTCGTCTTGTATCGGAAGTATTAGAATCAAACGGTTCTTCTTCTCAAGCAAGTATTTGTGGTAGCACTTTAGCTTTAATGGATGCCGGTGTCCCAATCAAAGCACCAGTAGCAGGTATTGCTATGGGACTTGTGATGGACGGAGATAACTATACTATCTTAACGGATATTCAAGGCATGGAAGATCATTTAGGAGACATGGACTTTAAAGTAGCTGGAACAGCAGCAGGTATTACCGCTCTTCAAATGGATATCAAAATTGAAGGAATTACTGAAGCTATCCTAACAGAAGCACTTGCGCAAGCGAAACGTGCACGTATGGAAATCTTAAGTAATATCACGGCAACCATTGCTGAACCACGTGAAGAATTAAGCCAATACGCACCTAAGATTGAAATGATTCAAATCAAACCAGAGAAAATCAAAGATGTTATTGGTAAAGGTGGAGACACAATCAATAAGATTATTGAAGAAACAGAAGTTAAGATTGATATTGATCAAGATGGTAACGTAAGTATCGCTCATTCAGATCAAGCTAAAATTAACCGTGCGATTGAAATCATTAAAGATTTAGTTCGCGAAGTTGAAGTAGATGAAGTTTACTTAGCTAAAGTGGTTCGTATTGAAAAATTTGGTGCATTTGTTAACTTATTCAAAGGTAAAGACGCACTGGTTCATATCTCTCAATTTGCTCACGAACGTGTGAACAAAGTAGAAGATGTGGTTAAATTAGGCGATGAAATCCTAGTTAAAGTGACAGAAGTGGACAAACAAGGCCGTGTGAACGCGTCTCGTAAAGCCATGATTGAAAAACCAAAAGAAGAAAAAACAGAAGAAACAAAAAAATAGAGTGACAGATGCCGAGTAGAGCTATCTACTTGGCATTTTTTTGTAAAAAAAAGGGGAAGCTCTCTTTATTTATGGTATAATAAGTAGGTAAAATAGTGTTGATATGTTGACTGGTTGCATGTGAAGGCAAGGTGTTTGTTCCTCTGCTTTTTTTATGACACGAGGCCTCTTTTTTTTGTCTTTTTCTATTATATAAGCTCTTTTTTTAATCCCTTTTTTGTAAAAAAGTATAAAGTTAGTTTTAACTCGTTGCATTGTGGATAAAGAAAGTCTATAATAGCTATTTGAAGTAGAGAAAGGAATGTATTTTTTCATGAAATTAACCAATGCAACCGAGCAAGCCATTGCAATTATTGCGATTTTAGCGACACAAGATGAAAACATTCCAGCATCATCGAATGTGATATATCAAAAGCTATCTGTGTCTCAGTCGTATGTTAAGAAATTATTACGAAAATTAGTAGTATCAAAGGTCATAGAAGGTGTGTCAGGTAATAATGGTGGTTTCTACATTGAAAAAAGTTTGGAAGAGATCTCTCTGTTAGAAGTAGTAGAGGCAATAGAAGGGCCGTTTCAATCATTTCCTCATATTGGGGTATTAGAACGCGCTTTTTCCGACTACAATGAGATTGCTCAAAATGGTGATCATGTGATTTCAAATGTTTTTTTACAAGCAGATAAAAAATGGGCTGAGGCACTTGGCGTTGTAACACTTCAAGATGTGTTAGCAGATGTATTTATTGATTATGGAGAGATTCCAAGACGAAATTGGAACGAATACGAAGTGGGAAAAGAGGCGTAAAGAATGCAAGGGTTTAAACACGTATTAGAAATATTTAAACTAGATTGGCAAAGGATATTTAAGAATAAGCTCACGTTTGTGCTAATGATTGCGCTAATGTTTATACCATCGCTCTATGCATGGTTTAATATTGCTGCTTTGTGGGATCCGTACTCAAATACAGGGGATATTAAAATTGCCGTGTATTCAGATGATAAACCAACCACAGTCATGGATGAAGAAGTGGCGATTGGTGAGGATGTTATAGAAAATTTGAAGAGCAATGATTCTTTAGCGTGGCAATTTGTTGATTCTAAAGAAGAGATGGACCGAGGCGTTAAGAATGGTAAATATTATGCAAGTATTTATTTGCCGTCTGATTTCTCAGAGAACTTAGTAAGTTTTGTTAAAGGGGATATTAAAAATCCAGAGATAGAGTACACGGTCAATCAAAAAATTAATGCGATTGCTCCTAAGATTTCAGATAAGGGAGCAGGGACCATTAAGGACAATATCTCAACAGAATTTATAGATACTGTAAGTAAAACGTTGATGGATGTTCTGAATGAAATCGGATTTAACTTAGATAGTAACTTACCATCTATTAGAAAAATGACAAGTAAGATTTTAGAAATAGATGATAACATGGATGAAATAGATGGCTACACGAAAGACATCTTAGAGTTAAATAAAAAAATGCCAGAATACAAAGATAAGTTATCTAAAGCCAATGAGTTTGTGGATTTAATTCCTGAATTGAATCAATCGGCTAATAAAGTGGTTGAGTTAAACAAAAAAATGCCACAAATTGAAGCAACAGGAAACATTGTGTATGATTTACAAGCTAAGATTCCAGAACTTCAAAATGCTGGTCGCCAAATAGCGATGATTGATCAGGACTTTGGTGATGTGGTCGATATGATGGATCAAGCCATTGAGGAAGCCAATAAAGGCTTAGGTATTATTAGTGACGCGCAGAAAGTATTGCCAGAGGTTCAACATTTAGCAGAGACTGCTAATACCATGATCCCTCAAGTGAATGATAGCTTAGAAGAAGTGAAAAATGCAATGCCCCATATTGCAGATGGTATTGAATGGGGATTAGATATAGTTTATCAAGTATCGATTGCAACGAGTAATACTGCTTTAAATTTATCAGATATGATAGGATCTATAACTGAAAATGATCTAACTGAACAACAACAGGAAGACATAAAAACAGGAATAGAGAAAGTAGGAAGTGGTCTAGAAGCTCAGAGTAGAATGCTTGAATCTACTATCAAAATGCTTGAAGAATTACAAGCGATAACAGGTTCACATCGTTTGGATGGACAAATAGAGCAACTTAAAAATGTAAAAATAGCAGTAGATGGAACGAATCGACGTGTAGTTAATATACTAGATAATTGGGACACGTTAAAAGATGCCCCGCAAACATTGGCTGATATGTTAGAAAGAATCAGTCAAGACGCTTCTAATATAAGCGCTCTTATTATGCAAGTTGATGTAGACGCGATTCGAAATGAGGCAGATATCTTGATTAAGGATGCGCAAGAGGTACTGAATTCTGCTGGTAACATTACAGGAAGTGTTGTGGATGATCAATTGATTCAACGTCTAGATGCGTTGATGACAAGTACGTCAGGAACCATTCAAGAAGCAGTCAAATTCTTAGAACGTTACCGTCAAGAAATGCCTGCGATTCATCAAGAAATTCATTCAGCCAATGAATTGTTGAATGGTAACATGACCTTAATTGTGAATGGTATTAATGATGGGGCAAGTTTCTTTACGAATGAATTTCCTCAGTTAAAAAACAAAATGACTAAAGCGTCTAACTTTATTCAACAAGATTTACCTGGTATTGAAGAGGATGTTAAAGGTACCATGAAAATGGTGAATGACAAAGCCCCTCAATTAGAAGATGCCTTGGCATCAGCGGCAACCTTGATTCAAGAAGATTGGCCTGAAATTAAGGACAAGATTCATGATTCAGCAGAACTTATCCGTAAGGGTGAGGAAGATGTGGATTTAGAAGAAGTGATTAAACTTCTAAAAAATGATGCCAATAAGGAAAGTGATTTCTTTGCAGGACCTGTTAAGTTAAAGACGACGGATGTTTATCCAATTCCTAACTACGGTTCAGCAAGTACCCCGTTCTATACAGCTCTTTGTTTATGGGTAGGTGCGGTATTGTTTTCAAGTATTGCGTCAACGAAAGTTCATTTAAGCAAACACCAACAAGAACGATACACTAAACGCCAACAATTCTTAGGAAGAATGATGACTTATTTAACAGTCGGTTTCTTCCAAGCCTTGATTGTAGTGTTAGGAAATCAATGGTTACTAGGAGCTTATACGGCTCATCCAATTTGGAACATTATCTTTGCGTTAATTATTGATTTGGCTTTCATGATGATGGTGTATGTCCTCGTCGCCTTGTTTGATAACTTAGGTAAAGGGGTAGCGATTATTATCCTCGTCTTATCTATTTCAGCAGGTGGAGGGAACTTCCCAATTGAGATGTCTGGGCCATTCTTTAGAGCGATTCACCCATACATTCCATTTACTCATGCGGTGAATTTACTGCGAGAATCTGTAGGGGGTATTTACTGGCCAGCTGCAATGAAAGCTATCTCTGTTTTAGTAGGTGTCACCATCGCCTTCTTCATTATGGGGTATATCCTTTATCCGAAAGCTGAAAAATTATTCAATAAAGTCAGTGAAGTCTTGAAAGATGGTCATATTTTACATTAAAATATTTCCCTTAGCTCTGTATGAGTTAAGGGATTTTTTTTAGGTTCATTTGGTGCGTTAGTTGTAGTAAAATGAAAAGGAATCTACAAGGAGGAGAAGAGATGAAGCATGTTTTTATTGAGGGTGAAGCACAAGCCCCAGTTTTTGTATTACTTCATGGTACTGGAGGAGATGAAACCTCTCTTATAGGGATAGGAAAAGAGTTAGCCCCTAAGGCAAGCTTGTTAGGAATCAAAGGTGACATTTCTGAGGAAGGTAGAACCCGGTATTTTCACCGATTAGTTGAAGGTGGTTATGACGAACAGGAAATGTGGGATAGAGGGGTCGCCCTTGTTGACGTTATCAAAACTTGTAGTGAAACATATGGTTTTGCGCTGGATAACATCATATTGGTGGGTTACTCTAATGGAGCGAACATGGCCATTCACCTACTGCTCAACGAATTAATCACAGTTAAAGGGGTTATTTTATTTCACTCCTTATACCCTATGCCACCTAAGTCAACGGATTTGCATCGCTTACCTGTCTTTTTAACCTTTGGTGAAGAAGATAAGATTGTCTCTGTGGAAGAAAGCCACCGTGTGGAAGAAATGATGAGGGCGTCTAATGGGGAGTTAACGGTCTTATGGACAAGAGGTCATTTGATCCATTTGAAGGAAATAAAAGAGGCTAGAGATTGGTTAGAAAAGAGATGGATTAAATAAAAATAAAAACGCTTGATATTACTCTGTTGTTAGAGAGGTATCAGGCGTTTTTTTAGTAGGTAGAGATAACCCGTGAAAAGAGTCTTGGATAACATGGATTAAAAAATCCCCAAGTTCATCTTTGGATGAGAGGCAATCATCAAGGACCCATTCAGTAATAAAAGAAGACAACCCAAAGGCTTGGAAACGAGCCAGTTTTTGGATGTAATCATCGTCTTGTTTGTTAAAGTCTAATTTTTCTTGTTCTAAAATACTTAAGATGAAATTTTCTGTATGATTGACAAAATATTGATCGAAAGAATTTTGTTCTTTTAGCATTAACGTTTTTTTATAAAAAAGTTTATTTTTTTCAAAGTAGTTAAGAAGCCTGGGGATAATTTTAGTCCAATGGTCATAATTAATGAAGTGCTCCATTGTTTCAGACATGTCTTGTTGATAAATCCATTCTAACAAATCGTACTTATCACTAAAGTGATCGTAAAAGGTTTGTCTACGATAGTCTGCGTGAGTCATGATTTCAGTAATTGAAATTTTTTGAAATTCTTTGGTTTTCATAAGGTCCTTAAAAGCATAGGCGATGACTTTTTTGGTAATTAATGATCCGTTAGAGGTCACAAGATTTCCACCTTTCTCTTCTTTAAGATAAGAATAACAATATCTAGTCTAAAAAACAAACACAAAAAAGAAAGCGGACACATTGAATTCTTTGTCCGTTCCTTAGAAAGCCTTTTCATACTAAGATAAGAGTATCAAAAGAACAACAAATTGAGAGGAGATTTACTAATGAAAAAAATCATTAACCAACCAGAAGATGTCTTGAACGAAATGCTAGAGGGGTTAACATTTGCTTATAGTGATCTTGTTGAACGTGTTGCTGAAACCGATGTCATTGTAAAGAAAGATAAAGAAGCAGGCAAAGTGGCGTTAGTCAGTGGTGGTGGTAGTGGTCATGAACCATCTCATGCAGGATTTGTTGGACGAGGCATGTTGAGTGCAGCGGTATGTGGGGAAGTGTTTACGTCACCAACACCGGATCAAGTACTCGAAGGAATTAAAGCAGCTGATCAAGGAGCTGGGGTCTTCTTAATTATTAAGAACTATTCAGGTGACGTGATGAACTTTGAAATGGCAAAAGATTTAGCGGAAATGGAAGGCATCGATGTTGAAACAGTGATTGTAGATGATGATATTGCTGTGGAAGATAGCTTATACACAGCTGGACGTAGAGGCGTTGCTGGAACGGTCTTAGTTCATAAGGTATTAGGAGCTGCAGCAGAAGAGGGACGCTCGCTTCAAGAAATGAAAGAATTAGCAGATAAATTAGTACCAAACATCAAAACATTAGGTTTGGCTTTAGCCGGTGCGACGGTTCCAGCTGTTGGGCATCCTGGATTTGAATTAGGAGCGGACGAGATTGAATTTGGTGTAGGGATTCACGGAGAACCTGGTTACCGTAAAGAAAAATTACAACCTTCTAAAGAATTAGCAAAAGAAATTGTTGGTAAACTAAAACAAGAATTTGACTGGAAACAAGGTGACACCTTTGGCTTACTGGTTAACGGATTAGGTAGCACGCCATTGATGGAACAATTTATTTTCATGAATGATGTTAAAGGGTTACTAGCTGAGGAAGGTTTAAACATCACATTCAAAAAAGTAGGCGACGTGATGACGGCCATTGATATGACAGGATTATCATTAACGATGATTCGTTTAGAAGACGACTGGTTAGATTTATTAAACACAAGCGTAACAACTATTGCTTGGTAAGGGGAGAAAGAAATGGAAACAGCAGCAATTTTAAAATGGTTAGAATTATTTACAAATAAAGTGGTAGAAAACAAACAATATTTAAGTGATTTAGATAGCGCAATTGGTGATGGGGATCACGGAGCAAACATGGCTCGTGGTACAACAGAGATGATGAAAGCTATTAAAGAGAAACAACCAGAAACACCAACAGATATTTTTAAATTAGCAGCAATGACACTGATTAGTAAAGTGGGGGGCGCGTCTGGTCCTTTATACGGTTCAGCGTTTATGGGCATGACGAAAGCATCAATGAAGACCGATGACTTGGCAACGATTTTAGAATCCGGTGCAGAAGACATTCAAAAACGTGGTAAAGCAACATTAGGTGAAAAAACAATGCTTGATACATGGTTACCTGCGATTGACGCACTAAAAGCAGGGGATTTAACCATTGAAAAAATACAAGGATTTGCAGAAGCAACAAAAGACATCAAAGCAACAAAAGGACGCGCTTCCTATTTAGGTGACCGCTCGATTGGTCACATGGATCCAGGTTCTGTATCAAGTGCTTACTTGTTTGAAACAATGATAGAAGCGGGAGTGATGAAATAATGAGTTTAGGAATCGTAATGGTGTCCCACGTATCTGACGTGGTTCAAGGAATTGAGCGTTTAATCAGAGAAGTGGCACAAGATGTTTCAATCACCTTAGCAGGTGGAACGGAAGAAAACGGTGTCGGAACTAGTTTTGACAAAATATTAACGGCCTTTGAAGCGAATGAGGCAGACACTATTCTTGCTTTTTATGATTTAGGAAGCGCCAAAATGAATTTAGAAATGGCCATGGAAATGACGGATAAAGAAGTTATTTTATTCGATACAGCACTCTTAGAAAGCAGTTACACAGCTGCAGCTTTAATTCAAGCAGGAGCAGAATTTGATGTTATTAATGAACAATTACAACCTTTAAAGGTGAAGTAATAAAAAAATAATACGGGGGAACTAACAATGAGAAAAGCATTTATTTGTCCAACTAAGTATGTTCAAGGAGAAGATGAGATTTTAAATTTAGGTTACTATGTAAAAACCTTTGGCTCATCGGCTTTACTAATTGCTCACCAAGATGATATTGATCGTGTGCAAAAACAATTAGATGAAACAGCTGAGAGATTTGGTATCAAGATTGTTGCGAGTCAATTTAATGGTGAGTGTTCAAGGCAAGAAGTGGCACGTCTACAAGAAGTCGCAAAAGAAAACCAAACAGACTGTGTGATTGGTCTTGGTGGTGGTAAAGCAATTGATACGTCTAAGTGTGTGGCAGAAGGCGAAGCTTTAATCATTGTCCCAACAATTGCAGCAACAGATGCACCAACGAGTCATTCTGCTGTTCTTTATACAGAAGATGGTGAATTTGATGACTATGCTTACTTTAAGCAAAGTCCAAGTGTGGTGATGGTGGATACTAAAATTATTGCTAATGCACCAACACGTTTCTTAGTAGCAGGTATGGGAGATGCGTTATCAACTTTATTTGAAGCACGCGCGACAGCAAGATCTTATTCTAATGTCAATGCTGGCTTACCAAATGGTTACTTAACACACGAAACACCGCCAGCTAAAAATACGATTGCAGCCTATACTTTAGCAAAAGTATGTTATGAAACCTTGCTAGAAAATGGGTATAACGCAAAAATTGCTTGTGATAATAACTTAGTGACACCTGCCTTAGAAAACATTGTGGAAACCAATATTTTACTATCAGGTCTAGGATTTGAAAGTAGTGGATTAGCAGGTGTTCATGCGATTCATGATGGTCTAACAGCTCTTGAAGGAACACATCATTATTTCCACGGTGAAAAAGTGGCGTTTAGTGTGATTTGTCAACTTGTTCTAGAAAATGCACCTGTGGAAGAACTACATGAAGTTCTTGATTTCAGTTTATCTATTGGCTTACCTGTCTGTCTTGAAGACATCGGTGTTGAGTCTATCACCTTTGATGAAGCAATGGAAGTGGCTGAAAAAGCATGTATTCCTGAAGAATCAATTCACTCAATGCCATTCCCAATTGTCGAAGAAGAAGTGGCAGCAGCAATTATTGCAGCTGATAAGATTGGAAAAGATTACAAAAATAAACAAGCATAGGTTTTAAGCTAGAGGGAAAACCTCTAGCTTTTTCTTTTTAACTTCCTTATCTATTGAAACCATGTTGTTTATGTTAAACTAAAGTGAATAATAGTGGAGGAAGAGGACAATGACACAGATTATTAATAAACCAAAAGATGCCGTTTCTCAAGTCTTGAATGGTGTGGCTTTTATTCATCAAGAGAGATTAGAACGCATTACTGGGACAGGTATTATGACTTATAAAAAACAACAAGATAAACAAGTCGTAGTCATCAGTGGAGGTGGTAGCGGACATGAGCCGGCACACTTTGGCTATGTAGGTGACGGGATGTTAGGAGCCAGCGTGAGTGGTCCGATGTTTACCCCACCAAAATCAGAGGAAATTCTTCAAGCGATTGAACAAATGGATCAAGGCCTAGGCGTTTTGTTAGTGATAAAAAATTTTGAAGCGGATGTGACGGAATTCTTAAGAGCAGAAGGTTTGGCTCAAGAAAAAGGCCATCAAGTTGCTCACGTGATTGTCAATGATGATTGTTCAGTGGAATCCGGTAGTTTTGAAAAAAGACGTCGTGGTGTGGCAGGGACTGTACTGGTTCACAAAATAGTCGGAGCTGCGGCGAAAGAAGGAAAGGACTTAGCGACATTAGCCCATTTAGGTTCTGAAGTTGTATTGTCCATGAATACGCTAGGCGTGGCTTTGTCTAGTGGTTTGACATTGGGGAAAGAACATCCGGCGTTTGATCTGGGACCGGGAGAAATTTCGTTTGGTATTGGTATTCACGGGGAAGCGGGCTACCGGACAGAAGCGTTCTTCTCTTCTGAGGTTTTGGCGAATGAGTTACTGAACAAATTACTGGTCCATTACCAAGACCCTGAGCTTAACCGCTTTGCTTTGTTAATTAATGGGTTAGGTACGACCACCGTGATGGAGCAGTATATCTTTGCAAATGATTTACAACGATTGATGGCTCTTGAAGGGTTAGAAGTCGTTCATAGTAAGGCTGGTAATTTTATGACGTCAACGAATATGGCGGGGATTTCTGTTACCTTATTAAAAATAAAAGAAGATAAATGGTTGGATTACCTAAATGCAGCAACAGATGCCTGTGCGTGGTAATTATCAGCATCTAAAGTATTCATAGGATATAGGATTCTCTTGGAGTTATAGGTTTTGATGGAAGAGATGAACGAAACAGGTTCATCTCTTTTTGTGTTTTATTTTATATTATAAGTATGGTATAGTGCTCTACACTAGTAAAATAGGAGGAAGGACATAATGAAAGAGATTACTAAAGAATCTTTAGTAAAAAATTTAATACAGACAATAGGTATTATTGCGTTTATTACCATGTGGACACAAGTATTTGGACAACAAGAAACACTTGTTGCTGTTGCCGGAATAACAGGAGTACTTATGGGGCTTCATTTATCTTTACCTACGTCATTTAAAGAAGGGATATTGGCATCAAGCGTGGGCTTTTTTATTTTTGGTAGTATTGCTTCGCTTAATATAATAGTAACAACGCCTCTTTTTTTTGTCGTCAATTTGGTTAGTATCACAGCGTTAATGTTTTTGTTCGGCACACCGTTTCAATATAAGCACTACATGCCTTATATTTTGGTGTACATCTTTGCAGCAACCACCCCAGCAGAAGGATTTAACGTACAGACAAGGATTGTAAGTTTAGGTATTATGGGACTTTGTTTAGGGGGTGTTTATTGGGTTAAGCACCAAAAGACTAGAACAATACCACCGGCCTTGCTGGATACAGCAAAATGGCAACCAGACCTCATGAAGGTTTCTTTGACAATGAGCTTAGGTATTAGTATTGTATTACTCGCTCAACAGCAAATTCATTTCCCAAGAGCTATGTGGATTTGTATGACGATTATGTCTTTAACTCAAATGGAGAGAAGCGTTAGTAAAGAACGGTTCAAAAAGCGTTTGTTAGGAAGCACATTAGGAATGATAGGTTATATTCTTCTTTTTGAGATGCTTATCCCAGTTGAATTTCAATATATCTTAGTCTTTGTGTTGACTTATATTTACAGTTTTGCAGAGGATTACTTGATTCAAGTTGTTTTCATTACGTTCAATGTTCTCTATGCAGCACAGGTAACATGGCCTTTAGGAACGGCCTTTGTTACGCGTATTGGTTTTATTTTAGTTGGAAGTGCGTTGATGATAGGTGCTTTATGGTTAGTGGAACGTGTGGTTAAAAGATACAGTGTTCCAGATAAAAGCATATAAAAATAACCTAGAGAAACAGTTCTCTAGGTTATTTTTTATTCCACCACGGTTAATTCATGAATGGTTTGACCTTGGTCATTTTTAAGTTCTAACCAACTGTTTGTACCAGCGTAGTATAGGAATAGACCGACCTCGTTGACGCTTTTTAAGATGATGTCGTCAGTTGTTACACAATCAGTCACTTTATCATGATGTTCTGATCGGATTTTGTCCCCCATTTTGGCACTAAAACCAACCGAACCATCCTTGTTGAGGGGGGCTTCAGCCATCATCGTCGCCCCTTTTTCGATGCGCATTTCATTTCGTTTCTGCCAATACACAGTGGCAGTGCTAGAACGAGTGTCCACATAAAATGGCATAGTACTGATCTCTTTGGTCCATTTGTGCCGAGCTTTGGGGCCTTTTTTAGGTGTCATAGAATACCCAACGCGGTCTAATAGAGTCAGAGTATTGGCTATAATGGGCTGCTCTTTAGCGCTATCTGAAGCTATCTGTTGTAGGAATAGATCATTCCATTCATTGTTTTCAAAAGAGATGAGGGTGCATTCGTCGTATTTTTTCTTTGTGTTCTCTTTAGAAACAGGGGTTATGCCACTTGCTATAAGGTGTCGTTCTTTAAAAAATAAATAGACAAGTCCGTCTTTTTCTAAAGCAGGGGGCATCGTATTTTTATAACTGGTGATGGTCCACGCTTCAGTCTGAAATTGGGTGTACTCGTCGGTTATGGATAATTGTGCATCAATAGACATCTTTCAATCACTCCGTTTCGATGGTTTAGTTTAATGATAAGTATAAGGTCTTTTTTCATTCTAGGATAAAATAATGCTCAATTAGGACGAAATCAAGGGTTCATCAATTAAAAGACCTAGGGATAAGGCAAGAGTAATAGCTTGCTCTGTATTAACGGTCAGTCCACTCATTAAATCTGGAGAAAACAGTAAGGTTTCAAAAGAACAAGTCATCCAATTGAGTCCTTTTAGAGGCGTATTTAGCCAAGAACTACGGTCCAGTAAACAAGAGTCAAATAAGAGATGTTGCCAAGTAACGTCGCAAAACTCAGTATCTATTAATTGAGAGTCTTGAAACAGAACACGTTTGAATCTAGTAAAATTAAAGGACGAATAGGCCAATGTACAATTGATGAATTCACAATTCTCTATATGGCTTTCAGCAAAATTAGTTCCGGTGAACTTACAATTTTTAAAGACAACACGGTGAAAAGAACTTTCTAACCACTCAGTATTGGAAAAATCACACGAAATAAAAAGGCTATCTTTACATTCCAATGTTCTGATGTGTTGGTTGGACATAGTAACACGTTCCCAGCTGGTTGTGTCAATAGCGAGATAATCAACATCATTGTCAAAGGTTAGGGTCATGTTAGAAAGAGAACGTTGAGCAATATCTAGTTCTTCTGATAATTCTAATTCGTGACAAGGAATGAGAGAATTGGGTAATTTAGGTGGGGTGATTTTAACGGCCATAAGTAAAACCTCATTTCTGTTTATAGTTGTTAATATAAGATAACTTAACAGTAGCACATCAAGGTGAAGGAAACAAAATAAAAAAAGTGGATAAAAAGGTTGACAAATTCTTAAAACAGCGTATAATCATAGGAGTTGAGAAACAAAGCAGAAGCACCGCTTCTCGCCTGAATCATTTGTGTGATTGGGCTAGATAGAATAAATCTTATTGTGAAAACAATGAAGGAATTTATTTTGGTGCGGGTCTTTATAGAAAGACTCGTTTTTTTCTGTGTTTTTCTCTAATAAACTTGGAGGTGAATGACCATAGCAAAAGATATTATGGTGAATGACGGCATTCGTGCGAGAGAATTACGATTAATTGCAGCAGACGGAGAGCAGTTGGGTGTTAAAACAAAAGCTGAAGCGTTAAAGATAGCTGAAGATGCCAACCTAGACGTAGTCTTAGTGGCACCAAACGCGAAGCCACCAGTTGCGAAAATTATGGACCATGGCAAATTCCGTTTTGAACAGCAAAAGAAAGAACGCGAAGCCCGAAAAAAACAAAAAGTGATCAATGTTAAAGAAGTTCGCTTAAGTCCAACAATCGATGTCAACGATTTTAATACTAAATTGCGTAATGCTCGTAAGTTTCTTGAAAAAGGAGATAAAGTGAAAGCTTCTATCCGATTCAAAGGTCGTGCTATTACCCATAAAGAAATTGGTCAGAACGTCTTAAATCGTCTTGCTACTGAAACAGAAGATATTGCGACAGTAGAACAAAAAGCGAAAATGGATGGCAGAAGCATGTTCATCATGCTGGCGCCTAAAGCAGATAAGCAGTAAACAATTTGAGGAGGAAATCCAAATGCCAAAAATGAAAACTCACCGCGGACTAGCTAAACGTGTTAAACGTACTGGTAATGGCGGATTAAAGAGATACCGTGCGTTTACAAGTCACCGTTTCCACGGAAAAACTAAAAAACAACGTCGTCAATTACGACGTCCACGTATGGTTTCAAAAGGCGATTACAAACGTATTCGTCAACAATTAACTCGTATGAAATAGTTTTTTAGTTTCTGATAATGACTAAAAAATCCAAAGAAATTAAAAGAGAACAACTCAAGGAGGAATTATCATGGCACGTGTAAAAGGTGGAACAGTAACTCGCCAACGTCGTAAAAAAGTGCTTAAGTTAGCTAAAGGCTACTATGGCTCAAAACATACATTATTCAAAACAGCAAAAGAACAAGTGATGAAATCTCATACATACGCATTTAGAGATCGTCGTCAAACAAAACGTAACTTCCGTAAATTATGGATCGCTCGTATCAACGCAGGCGCTCGTATGAACGGTTTAAGCTACAGCAAAATGATGCATGGCTTAAAATTAGCTGAAATTGATATTAACCGTAAAATGTTATCTGAATTAGCTATTCATGATGCAGAAGCTTTCACAGCTTTAGCAGAAACAGCTAAATCAGCTTTAGAAGCTTAATTATCTAAACACCTGACTCTTTGTGAGTCAGGTGTTTTTTTGTATTTGTTTGACAACATAGATATTGGTTACTATTACTATTATAATTATGTTAAAATAAGGTACAATTAATAAAAAAGGAGAGATGAACATGAGAAAGAAATGGTTGATACTATCTTTAGTTATTCTAATAGCGCAAACCTTAACACCTTTAGTCGCTTTAGCGGAAGTGATGGGGCAAGAAATAGGAGTAAGGGGGATTGAGCTTGTATCGTTGGAGTTATTAGAGAGTGATGAGTTGGAATCGAATAATGTTAAGCTGCTGCTAACAGTTGCTGATCCAACACCTGGAGAAGGAGAGCATCGGATTCATTTAGAAGGTTTTACCCTTTCTAGTTCAGAAAAAGAATCTATTTTGAACGAAGAAGGAACTGTTATAGGTTGGATGAAACAGGATGAGTCTAGCGTTTCTGTTTATGCAGAGGAGGCTATTACTGGGATACAAAATATTGAGTTGAATGGCGTATTGAAAGATACCACACATGCAACACAAACTATCGGAGTGTCTTATGAGGAGCAACATTTGACGCAAACTGTTAAGTTAAAGGATACTCAAGAGAGTGAAGTGGCTGACACAGAAGATACAAAAAGTAGTGATGAAACAATGGAAGAGTCGGAAGAAGAGGACCGAAGCCCGAAAAATATTGAAGAATTAAACCATTACACAAGTTTTTTTACACAAGTTAATTTGGAGAAAAAAAGTGACGGTGATGGTGGTTTTATTCAGATAGATGGAAAAAATACACCAGTCATTATTAATGATGAAATCAAGATTAATATGGATTGGGAACTATCAGAAGCATTACGTAAAGAAATGAAATCAGGGGATTATTATAATAGTCAATTACCACCAGAGTTAAAGATTTCAACGGTTATTCATACAACACTTGAGTCAGAAGGGATTGTGTATGGGGATCTTACAATAGATACAGATGGTAAAATAGAAATTATTTTTAATGAGCAAGTAGAACAGCGTTCAAACATTCATGGAGATGTCTTCGCCACCAGTCGTTTACAAATGGGTGAAATGACAGAATATGGGGAAAATGAGATTGACTTTCCCTTTGTTGACCAATCGCCTAAAATTGGGATTTACCTTCAAAATAGTATAGGGAATCAAATGACCAAAACGGGTTACTTTGATAAACAAAATAATCCGATATTTATTGAATGGGATGTAGATATCAACTTAGGTTATGAGAGTCATAACAATGTTAGTATAATAGAAAAATTTCCAGAAGGTACTAACTTTGAATCGATTGAGATTAGAGAACTGATGGTTGGTACTAATCAAGAAATTCGAGAAGGAGGGGTTATTCCTGATTCGGAGTACACAGTCACAGGGGATGGCACACAAGTGACCTTCAAAGATAGCATCAACCGTCCGTACAGATTACACTATAAAACCAATATCGAGGATGAAGGTAAACCTGGTGAAATAGGTGGGTCTGTTGCTTATTTTAATGAAGCTAAAATGACATCGAATGAATTAGAAAAAGACCTGTTAGCAACAGCTGAGATTACAGCGACTTATAAAAAAATGTTAGATAAAGAAATGATTAGCTATAATTCAGACAAACAAAAAATGACCTGGAAAATTGATTTTAATCATATTGAGTCAACTATTTTAAAAGATAATGCGTATTTAGATGACCAGTTTAGTGGAAATATGACTCTGGATAGAGACTCTGTTGAATTATATAAAATAGCATTTGATAAAAATGGCTATCCTTTACCAAACAGAGAGCTATTGAGAGATAACGTAGACTACGAATTAATACCAACATCGGATGGTTTTAGGCTTCACTTTTTAGTAGATGTGGACTATGCTGTTACGATGACATATACTACAATGATTGATGATGAAATTCATGGGTCTGAAGATGGACATTACTATAATAATAAAGTGACCAGTAGTACAGGTATAATTGCTGAGTCAGGAAACGAAGCTTATCAGAGGTCGTTAATGAAGTGGCATGGAGATATTAATTACCTGACTAAAAATGTAGAATGGTTGATTCGTGTTAATACGAATCGATACGATATGACTGATTTTAGATTAAATGACACAATGTCTTCTGGTTTGGTAATAACAGATAATCCTAGCAGTGTGAAGATTGTTGATTACACAACAGGAAAAATCTTAAAAGAAGGCGAAGATTATCTTTTTGAGTATCAAAAAGGCTCAAAAGAATTTGTTATCCTTTTTAAAGGTGATTATGCTGAGACGAATCATGTGTTTGAAATAAGTTACCAAACTATTTTTGATACGCCTACTTTACACGATGCTGGTGAAGAGATGTTCACAAATAGTGCTAAAGGAACATGGGTAACAAAAGCAGGAAAAGAAGTCAGCAACGAGAGCAGTGATTATTTTTACCCAAGACCTGAAGATCAATCAGATGGTTTTAAGCATGGTAATTATAACGCAATGACGAAGGAAATTGATTGGAAATTAGGAATTAATTACAACAGACAAAACTTGGGTGACGTAGTTATTCGTGATGAATTACAATCTAACCAAGTCTTTGTACCAGGGAGTTTAAATGTTTACAGGTATACAATTTCTGAAAACGGTGAAGTCACTTACGGTGATAGAATAGTAGGGGATGAGTTAGCAGAGTTAGTAACGGTAACAGAGCCTAGTGTGAAAAAAGTCTACCTTGATCCAGTAGATCCTTTAGAAAAAAATGAGTTGAAAGTGACTTTTAAAGATGTAGGGATAGACGACCAGTATGCTATCACATTTAAAACGTCTTTAGCTGGGGAGATTATCCACAAGGCGAGCGATTATCATAATATAGCATTCTTAGAAGCTAGTGAAGTGACATCAGGTGAATTCAAAATTGAGGGGGATGTTTCAATAAAGCATGGCGATAGCTTTGTTGAAAAATCTGGGAAACAAGATAAAGAGGGATTCGTCCAGTGGAAAGTAATGGTGAACCCTAGTCAATCAACTATCTATAAACCCGTAATTACGGATAAGCCATCAGCTAATCAGGCTATTCAAAAAGAATCCATTAAGCTATATGCATTAGATACGGATGAGCGAGGGGAGTTTAAAAAGGGAGAACTTATTCCTGATTCAGAGTATGTTGTTTCATTAGACATCGATAAGACGACGTTTGAACAAACCTTAAAGGTGGCCTTTAACCAAGAGAAAATTGAACGTGCTTATTTATTAGAGTATAAGTCAGCCCTCTTTTTAGAAAATCCATCTGATCAATTTGCTATTAACAATGTACAAATTGAAGGGATGAATAAAGACACTGTCTCTCAGAAGATATCTGAACATGTCTATATAGAGATATCTGATGGTGGAGGAAGTGCAACAGGAGAATTAGGTAAACTAATGATTCATAAGGAATCAAAAGTATACGGAGATGAAGAAGCTATTCCGTTGAAAGAGACTGTCTTTGAGTTGTTTGAAAAAGATGGACAGCGTTCTTTAGGCCAAAGAGCAACCGATGAAAATGGACAAGTTGTTTTTGATAAACTACCTTTGAGAGGCTATCTCTTAAAAGAAGTGAAACCTAGTGAAGGATATCAAATTTCTGAAGAGTTAAGGCAAGGTCTCCCTGTGGAAGTTACGAGATTGACTTCGACAGGTTTAGCTAACTTGGTATTAACCAATGAAAAAATTGATGAAAAAATCACTCAATCTGTTGAAAAAATATGGGACGATAGTAACGATCAAGACGGTAAAAGACCAAATGAAATCAAAGTTCAGTTATATGGCAACGATCAAAAAATTGGTAAAGAAGTATCACTAAACGAAGGTAACCATTGGCAATATAACTGGATTGATTTAAATCAAAAAGAAAATGGACAAGAGATTCAGTACGAGGTGAAAGAGGTAACTAAAGTTCCAGGTTA
Source organism: Vagococcus sp. 211 (assembly GCF_056322705.1). Classification (NCBI taxonomy): domain Bacteria; kingdom Bacillati; phylum Bacillota; class Bacilli; order Lactobacillales; family Enterococcaceae; genus Vagococcus; species Vagococcus sp. 211. The sequence goes on along the minus strand of NZ_CM150475.1, from coordinate 1,905,991 downwards.
TACGTTAGCTGTTAATACTGATAATCCTGGTAGTACGATTCTTACTAATACCCATGAACCAGAAACGACGGAAGTCTCAGGAACCAAAACATGGGATGATGATAACAATCGAGACGGTGTGAGACCCAATGATATCGTGATTAATGTCTTGAAAAATGGACAAGAATACGTGTCACAAAAAGTAAGAGCTAATGAAGAAAGTAACTGGGTATATGCATTTGAAAACTTACCCAAATATGAACAAGGTGAAGAAATTAAATATACTGTCACAGAGAATGATGTTGAAAACTACACACCAAAGGTGTCAGGGTATGACATAGAAAACAAACATACCCCAGGAAAAACCAATCATTTTGTTTCTAAAGCATGGAGCGATAGTAACGATCAAGACGGTAAAAGACCAAATGAAATCAAGGTTCAGTTATATGGCAACGATCAAAAAATCGGTAAAGAAGTATCACTGAACGAAGGTAACCATTGGCAATATAACTGGATTGATTTAAATCAAAAAGAAAATGGACAAGAGATTCAGTACGAGGTGAAAGAGGTAACTAAAGTTCCAGGTTATACGTTAGCTGTTAATACTGATAATCCTGGTAGTACGATTCTTACTAATACCCATGAACCAGAAACGACGGAAGTCTCAGGAACCAAAACATGGGATGATGATAACAATCGAGACGGTGTGAGACCCAATGATATCGTGATTAATGTCTTGAAAAATGGACAAGAATACGTGTCACAAAAAGTAAGAGCTAATGAAGAAAGTAACTGGGTATATGCATTTGAAAACTTACCCAAATATGAACAAGGTGAAGAAATTAAATATACTGTCACAGAGAATGATGTTGAAAACTACACACCAAAGGTGTCAGGGTATGACATAGAAAACAAACATACCCCAGGAAAAACCAATCATTTTGTTTCTAAAGCATGGAGCGATAGTAACGATCAAGACGGTAAAAGACCAAATGAAATCAAGGTTCAGTTATATGGCAACGATCAAAAAATCGGTAAAGAAGTATCACTGAACGAAGGTAACCATTGGCAATATAACTGGATTGATTTAAATCAAAAAGAAAATGGACAAGAGATTCAGTACGAGGTGAAAGAGGTAACTAAAGTTCCAGGTTATATGTTAGCTGTTAATACGGATAATCCTGGTAATACGATTCTTACTAATACCCATGAACCAGAAACGACGGAAGTCTCAGGAACGAAAACATGGGATGATGATAACAATCGAGACGGTGTGAGACCCAATGATATCGTGATTAATGTCTTGAAAAATGGACAAGAATACGTGTCACAAAAAGTAAGAGCTAATGAAGAAAGTAACTGGGTATATGCATTTGAAAACTTACCCAAATATGAACAAGGTGAAGAAATTAAATATACTGTCACAGAGAATGATGTTGAAAACTACACACCAAAGGTGTCAGGGTATGACATAGAAAACAAACATACCCCAGGAAAAACCAATCATTTTGTTTCTAAAGCATGGAGCGATAGTAACGATCAAGACGGTAAAAGACCAAATGAAATCAAGGTTCAGTTATATGGCAACGATCAAAAAATCGGTAAAGAAGTATCACTGAACGAAGGTAACCATTGGCAATATAACTGGATTGATTTAAATCAAAAAGAAAATGGACAAGAGATTCAGTACGAGGTGAAAGAGGTAACTAAAGTTCCAGGTTATATGTTAGCTGTTAATACGGATAATCCTGGTAATACGATTCTTACTAATACCCATGAACCAGAAACGACGGAAGTCTCAGGAACGAAAACATGGGATGATGATAACAATCGAGACGGTGTGAGACCCAATGATATCGTGATTAATGTCTTGAAAAATGGACAAGAATACGTGTCACAAAAAGTAAGAGCTAATGAAGAAAGTAACTGGGTATATGCATTTGAAAACTTACCCAAATATGAACAAGGTGAAGAAATTAAATATACTGTCACAGAGAATGATGTTGAAAACTACACACCAAAGGTGTCAGGGTATGACATAGAAAACAAACATACCCCAGGAAAAACCAATCATTTTGTTTCTAAAGCATGGAGCGATAGTAACAATCAAGACGGTAAAAGACCAAATGAAATCAAGGTTCAGTTATATGGCAACGATCAAAAAATCGGTAAAGAAGTATCACTGAACGAAGGGAACCATTGGCAATATAACTGGATTGATTTAAATCAAAAAGAAAATGGACAAGAGATTCAGTACGAGGTGAAAGAGGTAACTAAAGTTCCAGGTTATACCACAACAACCAATACTGATAATCCTGGTAGTACGATTCTTACTAACACCCATATACCAGAAACGACGGAAGTCTCAGGAACGAAAACATGGGATGATGATAACAATCGAGACGGTGTGAGACCAAATGATATCGTGATTAATGTCTTGAAAAATGGACAAGAATACGTGTCACAAAAAGTAAGAGCTAATGAAGAAAGTAACTGGGTATATGCATTTGAAAACTTACCTAAATATGAACAAGGTGAAGAAATTAAATATACTGTCACAGAGAATGATGTTGAAAACTACACACCAAAGGTGTCAGGGTATGACATAGAAAACAAACATACCCCAGGAAAAACCAATCATTTTGTTTCTAAAGCATGGAGCGATAGTAACAATCAAGACGGTAAAAGACCAAATGAAATCAAGGTTCAGTTATATGGCAACGATCAAAAAATCGGTAAAGAAGTATCACTGAACGAAGGTAACCATTGGCAATATAACTGGATTGATTTAAATCAAAAAGAAAATGGACAAGAGATTCAGTACGAGGTGAAAGAGGTAACTAAAGTTCCAGGTTATATGTTAGCTGTTAATACGGATAATCCTGGTAATACGATTCTTACTAATACCCATGAACCAGAAACGACGGAAGTCTCAGGAACGAAAACATGGGATGATGATAACAATCGAGACGGTGTGAGACCCAATGATATCGTGATTAATGTCTTGAAAAATGGACAAGAATACGTGTCACAAAAAGTAAGAGCTAATGAAGAAAGTAACTGGGTATATGCATTTGAAAACTTACCCAAATATGAACAAGGTGAAGAAATTAAATATACTGTCACAGAGAATGATGTTGAAAACTACACACCAAAGGTGTCAGGGTATGACATAGAAAACAAACATACCCCAGGAAAAACCAATCATTTTGTTTCTAAAGCATGGAGCGATAGTAACAATCAAGACGGTAAAAGACCAAATGAAATCAAGGTTCAGTTATATGGCAACGATCAAAAAATCGGTAAAGAAGTATCACTGAACGAAGGGAACCATTGGCAATATAACTGGATTGATTTAAATCAAAAAGAAAATGGACAAGAGATTCAGTACGAGGTGAAAGAGGTAACTAAAGTTCCAGGTTATACCACAACAACCAATACTGATAATCCTGGTAATACGATTCTTACTAACACCCATATACCAGAAACGACGGAAGTCTCAGGAACGAAAACATGGGATGATAAAGAAGATAAGGCTCTGGAACGTCCAGAGGAAATAACGATTAATCTGTTGAAAAATGGAGAGCCTTATACATCGGAGAGAGTAAGACGTGGAGAAAATGATGATTGGGTGTATGCTTTTGATCATTTGCCTAAATATGAATTAGGAGAGGAAATTAATTACACAATCACAGAAAATAGTGTGGATAACTATCAAACGAAGATTGTAGGATATGATGTGATTAATACCTATACACCAGGTCAGACCAATGTGACAGCTACGAAATTTTGGAATGATCATCATGATAAGTCAGGTAAGCGCCCAGAGAATATAAGCGTTCAACTTTATCAAGATGGAGTAAAAAGTGGTAAAAAAGTGCGACTATCTGATAGTAACAACTGGACTATAACATGGGAGAATCTACCTGTAGAAGTGAACGGGAAAGAGATGACGTATGAAGTAAAAGAAATAACAAAAGTTGATGGGTACCAATCAAGTGTTAATAACCAAGATTTAGGTAACATTATTATCACTAATACCTATGTGAAAGAAGGAGTTGAAGGTACTCAAATAGGAGGTTCTGGCGGTACAGAAGGAGCCAAAGGTCCAGGTAATAAAAAAGAAACACAAAAGAAATTACCTCAGTCAGGTGAAAGTGTGTACTATTGGCCAATGATGTTAGGAGTTATTGTGATAGGTTCAACGTTCTACATTTACAAGCGTAAAAAGAAATAAAAAATAAAAGGTAAATAACCTTGATTGCCTTTTAAACACCTAACTTTAAATAAGTTAGGTGTTTTTTTATGACTAGATTGATTAATCCTGTTACAATCAGTAGAAGAAGAGTCTTGGAAAGGATGGATGATGAGGGATGGGGATGCCAAGTATTGGGAAGCGGGACTACCGCGACGTCTTTCGTAGCAATGAAATTTTTTCGGATATCTATTTTTATAATGTGGGATATGAAAAGTGTCAGAAGAATCATTCTTACGGACCGAATGTTAGACAAGATTACATTATTCACTACATTATGATGGGGAATGGAACGTATCATATTGGGGATGAAAGTTATACTCTATCAGAAGGCCAATTTTTTTTAATTCGACCGAATGAAAAAGTCTATTATAAAGCTGATGAAACAACCCCTTGGGAGTATTACTGGCTTGGTTTTAATGGCGAGAAAGTGCGGGAGCTGATGCATTTGCAAAATATTACAGACGAAACGTATGTGGGGAAGTTTGAAGATAAAGACAAGAAAGTAAGAGAATCGTTTGAGTATTTAATTAACGCGAACCATTTTGATAGCCAAGAAAAAATGACACTATATGGTGTGTTTTTTACTCTTTTTGGTCGGGTAAATGGAGGAAAGCGTAATAATCCAAGTTTACCAAATGATAGTCAAAAACGAAAAAAATTATACAGTGATACCTTTATGCTGTATGTCAATAATAGTTATCATCTCCATGATTTAAGTATTCGTGGTATCTCAGAATCGATGAATTTATCCCCAGCCTATTTAAGCCAAGTCATCAAAAAAGAAATGGGGATATCTCCCATGAGTTATCTTAAAGAGGTAAGGTTACATAAAGCTTCGGTCATTTTGGAGTCAAGTCAGCATAATGTGCAAGAAGTAGCAATGATGGTAGGGTATGATAATTTAGCCTCTTTCTCTAGAGCGTTTAAAGAACGTTTTGGAATTGCTCCATCAAAATACAAAGGGCAAAATTAAAAAAACAACAGAGATCTGATTCATCTCTGTTGTTTTTTGTGTTCTTTACGGTAATGAGAAGGAGCAATGGAAAAGTGTTTTGAGAATATTTTTGAAAATAGTAAGGGGTCTGAATACCCCACGCTTTGAGCGATTTCAGTGATGCTTAAGGTGCTATCTTTTAGAAGCAGAGAGCCATAGTAAAGCCTTAGATGAATGAGATAGTGCTGAGGGGATTGGCCTAAATGTTTGATAAATAGTTTATAAAGATAGCTTCGACTGACATTAATATGTTCTGAGATATCAGTAATACTAATAGGTTCCATGTAATGTTCGTCGATGTATTGTAAGGCATTTTGAATGTGAGGTTGATTCATAGACTGACTGTGCTGTGGCTCTATTTTAGGGAATTCCTCGCACATAGAATACATTAATTCATATAAGAGAGCCATTTGTTTTAAATCTTTTAATCGATTGTTTTTTTCGGAAGGATAGAGTGACAACTGACAAAGAGTATCCACCAGTAAAGGGATACGTGAGTCCTTAGAACAATGAAATGTTGGATGATCTAAGAGAGAAGATTGACTTAAGTAGTAACTAACATGGGAGCCACTAAAACCTACCCAGTAGTATTGCCAAGGATCGTCCATACTAGCCGTGTATTTAACGGGCATGCCCTCTTGAAGTAAAAAGGCATCTCCTGGACGTAGATAATAGTTTTTCCCCTCATAAGTGAGGACGCCAGTCCCTTTTTCCACAATGTGGATAACAGCCTGCTTTCCAACGTTGTACTCATAAGAGATACCAGGTCTCACTTGTTCTTCCCCGGATTCATCTAAGTTAATTTCCACATGTTCTTTGTGGTATGTGTGCCATAATTGTGTCATATAGAACCTCTTTATGATTTATTTGGAAACATTATACCATGTATGAAGCGGATTAAGCTATGTTAAAGAAGAATGAAAAGGCTTATGATGGAGTCATGAATAAAGAGATTTGTAAGGAGGAGACACACAAATGCCCATTATAAACTATCATGAATCCTTAGAAACACAGCATGTGAACACATTAGAAAGACGGTGTTATTATGTGCCGTTTAGAGATTTAGAAGAGGCTAAAAAAGGGATGAACCGTGAGGCGCAGGACGTGTATAATGATTTAACGGGTTCTTGGGAATTTGCTTATTTTTCGGAACCATCTTTAGCCTTTAAAGCAGTAGAAGAAGCAAGTGAGACAGTTTTTGATAACGTAATAGTCCCATCTAATTGGCAGATGCTTGGTTATGATGAACATCAGTATACTAACGTTCGTTACCCTATCCCTTTTGATCCCCCATATGTTCCTGTGGAAAACCCAACAGGTTTATATAAAAAAGTCTTTGAAGTGACTAATTATAATGAGGCGCGTGACTATCATTTAACTTTTGAAGGCGTAGATTCAGCTTATTATGTCTGGTTGAATGATACATTTGTAGGCTATAGTCAGATTGCTCATGGTATATCAGAATTTGATGTGACTGCTTATGTGACAGAGGGTGAGAATCAGTTAATCGTTCTGGTAGTTAAATGGTCAGACGGCACGTATTTTGAAGATCAAGACAAATTTAGAATGTCAGGCATTTTCAGAGATGTTTATCTTTTAGAGCGTCACAAGGCGCGGCTGGAAGATTATAGAGTAAGAACATCTATACAATCTCCGAATCTTGCGACAATTTCCTTAGATATTCTGAGGGTAAAGGGAACACCAACTGTGGATTACCTGTTAGTTGACGCAGAGGAAAACCTTATTGCTAGAGGCCCTGTTCCGAGTACAAATGATACGCTCAACATTGACGTGACTCATCCCCATCTCTGGACCGCAGAAACGCCATATTTATACACATTATACTTAATGACTGATACGGAAGTTGTGAAGGAAAGAGTGGGTATCCGGGAGATTACCATAGATGGTAATCAGTTATTGGTTAATGGCGAATCTGTTATTTTAAGAGGGGTCAACCATCATGATAGTCATCCTGAGAAAGGAGCGGCAGTGACACCAGAAGAGGCATTAATCGACTTAAAATTAATGAAAGAAGGGAATTTTAACGCGATTCGAACGGCTCATTATCCTAAAGCACCGTATTTTTATGACCTATGTGATGAGGTTGGTTTTTATGTTATGAGTGAGGCGGATATTGAGACTCATGGTGTCGTAGAATTAGTTGGCGGAGGGTATTTTGATAGCTACAATCTAATAGCAGACGATCCAACATATGAGTCTGTTATTTTAGATAGAGTAGACTCTTCTATTATTCCTTTTATCAATGCCCCTTCTGTTATCATGTGGTCCTTGGGAAATGAATCCGGATTTGGTTGTAACTTTGAAAAGGCGTCTCATTTGGCAAAAGAATTGGATCCAACGCGTCCTGTACATTATGAAGGAGCCTTTTATGCAGAAAAAGGGAAGGAACATGATTTTTCTGGGTTAGATGTGATTAGCCGCATGTATCCATCTATTGAAGAGATAGAGGGGATTCTCGATAAAGGTGTGGATAAGCCTTTCATGCTTTGTGAATACGCTCATGCTATGGGAGATGGCCCAGGAGGTCTGAGAGACTACGAAGCTCTTGTGGAAAAATATCCTGCTTTTTGTGGGACATTTGTATGGGAATGGTGCGATCATGCTATCCTCATTAAAGATAACCCACCAACCTTCCGTTATGGTGGTGATTTTGGTGAACGTTACCATGATGGTAATTTCTGTGTAGATGGCATTATAGCTCCAGATAGAACCCCTCATAGTGGGTATTGGGCATTCCAAAGTAATCATTCTCCAATTAAATTAGAGAAAGTGGATAGAGATACTGGAACAGTAACATTTAAAAATCAATTAGCCTTTCTAGACGTTTCTAGATATATTGATGTGGAGGCTAGTTTTCTTGTTGAGGGAAAAGTGCAAGAAACAAGCAGGATTGGGGTACAAGGTTTAATGCCAGGCAGGACTAAAGAATATCTCTTAGGTGTTAGTAAGGACTGCTTAGGCACGAGTGATTCTGTTGTCTTTAGGTACATAGTATCCAAGAATCACGGCTTGTTAGAAAAGGGAACGAGTCTAGGGTTAGAACAATATCAGTTTATGGAAAACAAACCATATAAAAGGCTGACTGAGTTAGTAGGAAAAGACAACGAAAGCGATAAGATATCCATTGTTGAGACTGAGGAGACGTTCTTAATGAATGTTCCACATGGTCAACTGGTATATAGTAAAAGACATGGAAGCTTTCAATCTGTTGAGTCTCAAGGGAAAACGTATCTGAATGACCCAATAGAAGTGAGTATATGGCGAGCGCCAACAGACAACGATCGTAAAGTTAAATACGAATGGATGTCTGCAGGATATGACGATGTTAGTATGAGATGTTATGGTACGGAGTTATCTAGAACGACTTCCTATGTAGAAATTAAGACCGATTATTCCTTAGTAACACCGTATCGTGCACCTATGGTAAAAGGACAGTTAATATGGCATGTTTACGGAGATGGTAACATTCATGTCACTCTTACAGGTAATAAGCACCCAGACTTACCATTTTTACCGCGATTTGGGTTACGTTTGATGTTACCTAAGTCCTTAAGTAAGGTGACTTATGAGGGAAGAGGGCCTAAAGCTAACTATCTTGATATGGAAGAAAATACCTATGTGGGTTATTTTGAAAACACGGTTGAGAATATGTTTGAACCATTTTTAAACCCGCAAGAAAATGGACAACATATGGATACAAGTTATCTTTCTTTAAGAGATGAGGAACAACAAGTAACCGTCGTGAGTGATGACAAAATAAGTTTTACGACCTCCCGTTATTCTAATAAGCAGTTAACAGAAGCTAAGCATCATGATGAATTAGTAACAGAAGAGGTTATTTATCTTCATTTGGATGTTGCTCAGAGTGGTATTGGTAGTAATAGTTGTGGACCAGAATTGCCAGCAAATTATCGATTAAATGGAAAAGATATGTCATTAGGATGTTGGTTGATTTGGGAATAATAAAAACGTCACGAATCTAATCGTGACGTTTTTTGTTCCATCGTTCAATGGTGAAAAGGGTATGTGAGATAGCCAAGGCACACCCAGCTTTCGCTCCGTTGTAGATAGAGTAGTCTTTTATAAGAATTTCTTTTGGGTGAACTTGATCTAAAAGAATCTGATTGGCATTGATGGTTTCTTCTAGTAATTCAACCAAGGATGCTTCACTAAATAGCTGACCATGAAGTAGGATTTTTTTTGAATCAATTAGCATATAAATGTTATTTAACGTAATGGCTAAATAAGTAATAGCGTTATTTAAAATAGTGATAACACCTTCATCTCCCATTTGATAAGCTTGAAGAACGGTCTCAATCGTAATCATTTGCCGTTCGGCTGCGAGCTGTCTTAGGTATGTGTGCTCGCTATTATCATAGAGTAAGCTTGCTTTATTGATAATCCAAGATTCACTAGAATAAGTTTGTAGACACCCACGACGCCCGCATTCACAAAGCTCGCCCATAGGATTCACAATTAAATGACCAATTTCTCCTACTAAGAAATTATCGAGACCATAGAGTTTTCCTTCATAAAGATAAGAACTGAACATGCCTCGTCCAACATGAAAGAGAATAAAGTTATTATCGGTCATATTTGGGTTGAATAAGCGTTCTGATAAGGTCATGCAATGAACGTTGTTTTCAAAATAAATAGGAATATCTAAAGCATCAATAATAGGAGCCATGTCAAGATGTTTCCATTTGGCGTTATTGGTATCGATTTTTTTTTGGTCTTGATTGTAATGTCCAGGAATAGCAATACCAATAGCGCTTATTCGGTAAGCGTCACATTGGTTGATAAAGGACTGTAATTCAGCTAATAGAAAGACATGATCAAGAGATGTTTCCGAATGACTCATAGTCAAGGGAATCATTTCTTGTTTTTTTACGTTCCCCACATTATCAGTTAAAAGAAAAGTCATCCATTTTTCTGAGAGCTCTACACCCAGATAATAACTATGGTTTGCGAGTGTGGATAGAAGAATTTTTTTTCTGCCCGATTTTTTTTGATGCGTTGGAGATTCTCCGATTTCATGGATTAAGCCTGATTGAATAAGGACTCCAGTGATATCACTGACGGTTGCCGGTGTGATTCCAGTGTGATTGGAGATATCGATACGAGAGATAGGGCCTCCTGTATAAATTAATTCCAACACAGTGGCATAAAGTAGTTGTTGTTTTTTTGTTAATTTCATTTGTACTAACCTCCAAACTTCTCTATCATTATACTATATTGATTATAAACTATAAATAAATATAATGTTTTCGTTGACAAATAACAGGATTTGTCCTATATTATTGGTAATAAAATATAATTAATAAAGTTTGTTTTACCTTTATTAATCTTTAGATAATTATATTTTATAATTAAAAAAACGGAGGGGTAATCGTGAAAAAGATTAACCAGTTTTTAGAGGAAAAAATGTTACCGGTTGCAGGAAAGTTGGGAGCTAACAAATTTTTAATTGCCATTCGTGATGGTATCACATTGGCGATGCCTTTAATCGTTATTGGCTCATTGTTTTTAATTATTGGGAGTTTCCCAGTTGATGCATGGACCAATTGGTTGGAAAGTTCAGGGATGAATGTCTACTTGAATAAAGGAGTCAATGGTAGCTTTGGTATTATGGGACTTGTAGCAAGTTTTGGGATTGCTAATAGCTTAGCTAATCAATACAAAGTAGACGGTATTTCAGCAGGTATTATTTCATTATCATCTTTTTTAATTGTCACACCTAATATTTTAAGTGGTGGTGATGCACCAGCAGAGGGAATCCCAGTTGGTTACATGGGAAGCAAGGGTCTGTTTGTTGCTATGATTTTAGGGATGCTAACAGCTATGATTTTTCAATGGTTCATTAAACACGACATTCAAATTAAATTACCTGAAACAGTACCGCCAGCTGTGGCAAAAAGTTTCAGTGCTTTAATTCCAGGTTCAGCTATTATTACGTTGTGGTTAGTTATTTTTGCTATATTTGACAATACTAGTTTTGGTAACATTCATGATTTATTATTAACTATTCTTGGTGGACCTCTTGGTTTACTGGGAGGAACGATTGCAGGAACGATTGTTATTGTCACTTTGAACAGTTTGTTTTGGTTCATGGGTATTCATGGTGGAAACGTTGTTAACAGTGTCATGCAACCGATTTGGTTAATGAACACTGATGCCAATAGAATGGTCTTTCAAGCAGATAAAACAGCTGCTTTGCCTCATGTTATTACACAACCTTTTATGGATAACTTTGTCTATATTGGTGGTGGGGGAGCTACTATTGGTTTAGTCATTGTTATCGCGATTTTAGCAAGCAAAGCTCATTCAAGTAAGATAACTAAAACAATGGCTCCATTGACATTAACACCAGGGCTATTTAATATTAATGAACCAGCGATGTTTGGTCTACCAGTTGTTTTAAATATTCGATTATTAATACCATTTATTTTAGCACCAATTGCTAATGCGGTCATTGCTTATACAACAATGAGTATGGGCTTAGTTCACCTAACAACGGGTGCAGCGGTTCCTTGGACAATGCCACCGATTTTAAGTGGATTTTTAGCGACAGGTCACGTGAGTGGTTCTATTTTACAACTAATTTGTATTATTGTGGATGTGTTGATTTATTTACCATTCTATCGTTCTGTTGAAAAACAAAACTTAATGGATGAATCAGTCAACGCTTAGCATAAATGGATTAAATGAAGGGGATAATAAAAATGGTAAAGAGATTAATTAGTGCGAACGCTTCAGATATTTTAAATTTTACAGCCGAAGAATTAAAACAAAGTATTAAAGCAAGTGAAGGACGAGTTATTTTATCGGAAAATGTAGCGCCTAGAGAATCGTTTATAGGCGACATCACGAATGCTGAAATTGCTAAAGCATTTGGAGCAGACATGATTTTACTGAATGGTGTGGACGTGTTACATCCAAGTATTTTTGGCTTAGATAATAATGATAATTTTGTAGACGAATTGCATCGTTTAGTAGGTAGACCAGTGGGGGTTAACTTAGAACCTGTTGATCCAGAAGCGGACATGGCAGAGACTAAATTAGTGATTGAAACAGGCCGCCAATTAAATCTTGATACCATCAAACAAATTGAAGACTTGGGAATGGACTTTGTTTGTTTAACAGGGAATCCAGGAACGGGTGTCACGAATAAAGAAATTGAAAAAGCAATTTCTTTAGCTAAAGAACATTTTTCAGGTCTTATCATTGCTGGTAAGATGCATGGAGCAGGTGTAAGCGAAGCGATTGTTGACCTTGAAACGGTTCGAAAATTCATCGCCGCTGGAGCGGATATTATTCTGGTTCCTGCGGTTGGGACAGTACCTGGTTTTGATGAGAATGATTTGAAAGCTGTTGTGAAGGAAGTTCATTTACACGGTGGTTTGGTTATGACAGCCATTGGTACTAGTCAAGAAAGTTCTGATGAAGCAACCATCAGAGACTTCGCTATTCGTAATAAAATTTGTGGCGTAGATATCCAACATATAGGGGATGCTGGGTACGGCGGGGTTGCTCCTGTTGAAAATATTTTTGCTTTGAGCAAAGCATTAAGAGGGATGCGTCATACGGTATCTATGATGGCACGCTCAATCAATAGATAAGGATCATAAGAAAGAGTCTAACATTATGTTAGGCTCTTATTTTTTTACAGATAATGATAAAACTTTTATTTTGTTGGTATATTATGAAGGAAAAAACAAAAAATAACAAAAATAGTATAAAAAAAGGTGAAACAAGATGAAATAAATAAGTGCTATAAACTTAATAACAGTAATATTTACTTAAAAAAATAATAAAAAGATAAATAAATTATCTAAAATTATGCTAAACTTTACTAAAATAATGTGAAACAATTTGAAAGCGCTTCATGTTACAGTGGTCTTATCAAAAAGAAAAGAGGAGAACAAGGATGAAAAAAAATTGGTTACTTCGTGGGTTATCAGTCTTAGCAGTAGGAGCAATGTTAGTCGGGTGTTCATCTAAGAAAGAAGATGCAGGTGACAAGACAAAAGATGGTAAAGAAGTGATAACGTATGCTATTTGGGATACAAATCAAGAGCCAGGTATGAAAAAAATGGCTGAAAAATTTGAAGAAAAGAACCCGGATGTGAAAGTAAACGTTGAAGTAACACCTTGGGATCAATACTGGACAAAATTAGATGCAGCGGCAACAGGTGAAAGCCTACCAGATGTCTTTTGGATGCATTCAAATGAAGCGTATCGTTATATGTCAAATGACATGTTATTGGACTTAACTGATAGTACAACGAAAGCTGAAGGCGTAGAGTTAGAGAAATTCCCTAAAGATATTGTTGAATTTTATTCCCTAGAAGGTAAACAATATGCCATTCCTAAAGACATTGACACAATTGGTTTATGGTATAACAAAACGTTGTTTGATGAAGCAGGAGTTGAGTATCCAGATGCTAACTGGACATGGGATGATTTAGTGAAAGCGTCGATTAAATTAACGGACGAATCTAAAGGGATTTATGGGTTTGCGGCACCAAATAATGGGCATGAAGGGTATTGGAATTTTATTTTCCAAAATGAAGGAACTATTTTAAATAGCACTCATGATAAATCAGAAATCAATCAAAAAAACAGTGTGGAGGCTTTACAATTTTACGCTGACTTTATAACCAAACACAAAGTATCACCAACAGCCGATCAAATGGCGGAAAATAAACCCGTTTCGTTTATGCAGTCAGGTCGCTTAGGGATGGGGCTTTTTGGTTCATGGATGCTAGCAGACTTTAAAGCCAATGATTACATGAAAGAGAATGTGGATGTGGCTGTCTTGCCAAAAGGTAAAGTACAAGCTTCTGTTTATAACGGATTAGGAAATGCTGTTGCAGCAGATACCAAACATAAAGAAGCAGCGGTTAAATTTGTGGAATTTTTAGGATCAGAAGAAGCGAATCTTATTTCAGCTGAAGAAGGGTCTGCTATTCCAGCTTATGAAGGAACTGCGACAAAATGGGTAGATAGCAGCAAAGAATATAATGTGCAAGTGTATATTGATATGTTAGATTATGCTGTGATTCGTCCGTTCTCTAAAGAGACAATCAAAGTAGAAACAATTGAAACGGATAATTTAGCAGATGTGTTAAGTGGGGCGAAAACAGCGAAAGAAGGAGCAGATATTATTGCAGCAGACGTTAATAATGTCTTGAAATAAGTGAAAGAACATAACAGGGAGTGCGGGCTATGAAAATTGGGAAAAAGAAATACGAAAAAGAGCAAGTGTTTTGGGGCTTGATTTTAATAGCCCCAACCTTGATTGGGTTAATCGTTTTAAACATTAAACCAGCAGTGGATACTTTAATTTTAAGCTTCCAAAAATCAGGTGGTTTTGGAAAAACAGAATGGGCAGGATTAGCCAATTATCAGCGACTGTTTGCTGATAAAGAGGTACTTCAAGCCATCTGGAATACTCTATTGTATACGCTAGTTGCAGTGCCTTTTATTGTTATTTTATCAATGTTAGCAGCGGTACTAATGAATCAAAAAATCAAGGGGATTTCTGTATATAGAACCCTTTATTTTTTACCAGTGGTTGCGACACCAGCAGCGGTTGCGATGATCTGGCGTTGGTTATTTAATGGAGATTACGGGATTATTAACTATTTATTATCGAAAGTAGGCATTGCGGGACCGAATTGGTTGACCAATCCTAACACGGCTATTTTAGCCATTGCCATAGTTGGTATCTGGAGCACAGTGGGGTACAACATGATTTTACTCTTATCAGGGTTACAAGAAATACCTAGAGATTACTATGAATCTGCAGAGATTGATGGGGCAGGGCCGATCAGACAGTTTTTCACGATTACTTTACCACTAGTAACCCCCACTTTATTTTTTGTGATGGTAACAACGATTATTAATTCTCTACAAGTATTTGACCTTATTTTTATGATGATCGATAAGACAAATGCGGCCTTACCAAAAACCCAATCCCTTGTTTATCTCTTTTATAAACAGTCTTTCATTATGAATGATAAAGGTTATGGTTCAGCTATTGTCATGGTACTACTCATGATTATCATGGTGATTACTGTTATTCAAGTGAAAGCTCAGAAAAAATGGGTGAACTACTAGGAGGAGAAAACATGAAACAATTAACAACTAAAAGAAAAATAATCGTACATACTTTGTTAATCATTGGTGCCGTTTTGATGGTCTTACCTTTTGTTTGGATGGTGTTAACTTCTGGAAAAACGTTGGCAGAGTCTGTCCAAATGCCACCGCTAATTTTTCCAGAGTCTTTTCAATGGGATAATTTTCGTGTGGTATTAGATAAACTTCCCTTTATGGCGTTTTATCTCAATACAGGCCTAATGATTGTCTTTCGAATTATCGGATCCGTATTATTTAGCGCTATGGCTGCTTATGCCTGTGCGAGGTTAGAATTTCCAGGACGGAATGTTTTCTTTGGCTTAGTATTGGTACAGATGATGATACCAACGCAACTGTTTATCATTCCTCAGTACTTATTGGTTCAAAAAATGAATTTACTTAACTCGATACCAGCCCTTGTTTTACCAGGTATTGTGAGTGCTTTTGGGACCTTTTTATTACGCCAGTTCTTTTTAGGGCTACCTGATGAACTGGAAGAAGCAGCGAAGCTTGATGGGTGTAATGTGTGGCAGACGTTCTTTAAGATTATGCTACCTCTAGCTCGTTCAGGATTGATTGCTTTAGCTATTTTCACGGGTTTGTTTGCCTTTAAAGATTTAATGTGGCCTTTAATTGTTAATATGTCTCTTGATAAAATGACATTGTCTTCAGGACTAGCGAATTTACAAGGACAATACACAACCAATTATCCACAACTTATGGCAGGTTCACTCTTAGCTGTATGGCCTATGATTGTGTTATTTATTATTTTTCAAAAAAAATTCATCGAAGGAATCTCAACATCTGGTGGGAAATTATAGTGAGGTAGGGAATGGACATGACATTAATTTCAGTAGACAAAACGCAAGGCATTTTTCATTTATCTAATCAATGGATGAGCTATATTTTTTCAGTAGAAGACGGGATATTGGTTCATAAGTATTACGGAAAAAAAGTATCAAATTATTCTGGGGGAATGGATTACCCAACCCACACACGGGGTTCTTTTGCTCCTAATTTACCAGGAGAGCTGGATAACAGAGTAAGTTTGGCTTCTCTGCTTCAAGAATATCCTGGCACCAATCAAGGGGATTATCGTAGCGGTAGTATTGAGGTAACATCTCATATATCTGGACATAATAATACCCGCTTCTTGTACAAAGATTACGTCATTCACTCTGGGGTCGTAGCAGTAGAGGGGATGCCTAGTAGTACGGATATAGAGGGGAATAAGTCTGAGACATTAGAAATTCGATTGGAAGATAAAGAGGATCAATTAGAATTACGTCTGTATTTTACCGTGTTTGCAGAGAGCCCAATTTTATTACGTAAGGCATCCATCTATAATGGATCGAAAGAGGCAGTTACTCTTAATAAAATGAGCAGTCTGAGTTTAGATTTTGCGGCATCTGAAAAAGAATTGATTCATTTATCAGGAACCTGGGGGGCTGAAAGACAGATTGTTCGGGAACCTATTAATCGTGGGATTAAGTTTTTAGATAGCCGCCGAGGTACGAGTAGTCATAATCAGAACCCGTTCTTTGCTTTAGTTGATAAAGAAACCACAGAAACTATGGGTGACGTTTATGGTTTTGCGTTGATGTATAGTGGCAATCACGAAATGGTAATCGAGCGAGATTCTTATGATCAACTGAGGGTACAAATGGGCATCAACCATGAGACTTTTTCGTGGGAATTAGCACCAGAGGAAAGCTTTATGACACCTGAAGTGGTGATGAGTTATACAGATAAGGGGCTAACGGATTATTCGATTCATATGCATGAGTTTGTGAATCATCATATTGTGCAATCTCGTTATAAGGGGATTGAACGACCTGTACTAATGAATAATTGGGAAGCAACCTATATGGACTTTACAGAGGATAAAATTAAAGCTTTGATGAAAGAAGGGGCAGATTTAGGTGTTGAGCTATTTGTCCTGGATGATGGTTGGTTTGGTAAGAGAAACGATGACACCACAAGTCTTGGTGATTGGTGGGTCAATGAGGAAAAATTACCTAATGGGCTTAAGGGATTAGCAGATGAAGCCAAATCTCTTGGTATGACGTTTGGTTTATGGTTTGAACCAGAGATGGTGAGTCCAGAAAGTGACTTATTCAGAGCACATCCAGACTGGGTACTTCATTATCCTACAAAAGGTATTTCCCCAGCAAGAAATCAATATATTTTAGATATCACAAGACAAGAAGTGAGAGATTATCTAGTAGACACGCTATCGGATGTCTTAAATAGTGCAGACATACGTTATGTTAAATGGGACATGAATCGTAATTTTTCAGAAGCTTATTCCACTGTATTACCGGCTAGTAGACAAGGTGAAGTGAGTCACCGTTATACGTTAGGATTATATGAGTTGTTGGAGCGTATTACTAAAGCATTTCCAGATATTCTGTTTGAAAGTTGTTCAGGTGGTGGTGGCCGTTTTGATTTAGGGATGTTGTATTACATGCCACAAACTTGGACTAGTGATAACTCTGATGCGATGGAACGTTTAAAAATTCAGTATGGGACAAGTTTGGTTTACCCTGTATCAAGTATGGGTGCCCATGTATCAGCTTCTCCTAATCATCAAAACGGAAGACGGACGCACATTGAAACGCGTGGGGATGTGGCAATGTCGGGTTTATTAGGATATGAGTTAGATGTGTTAACGTTAAGTGATGGAGAAAAAGAAGCCATGAAGGCACAAATTACTTTTTACAAACAGCACCGACGGTTGATTCAGTACGGAACATTCCACAGGATTTATTCTCCTTTTGAAGGCAATAGAACCTCATGGATGTTTGTCTCACCAGATAAAAGCGAAGCGATTGTGTTTTATGCTGAAGTATTAGCTGAAGCATCGCCTTCATTGAAAGTGTTACAACTGACAGGATTAGATCCAAATAAACGTTATAGAAGTGATGAAGGACGTGTTGCTTACGGGGATGAATGGATGAATATGGGGTATTATGTTCTGAACAAGACCCATCAACAACCCTTTGGTGATTTTGAAACATCCTTTGTTTATATGACAACAATTGAAGAATAGGAGAGATGACTCATGGTTAAGATAACATTTATCGGAGCAGGTAGTACTATTTTTGCTAAAAACGTATTAGGTGACGCCATGTTGACACCAAGCTTACAAGACGCACATATTGCGTTGTATGATATTGATCCCGTTAGGTTGAAAGAATCAGAAATGATGCTAAAAACTATCAATAAGAATGTCAATAAAGGACGTGCGAGCATCCAGTCCTATGATAATCGAAAAGAAGCTCTAAGAGGGGCAGATTTTGTCATCAATGCCATTCAAGTAGGAGGTTACAAACCCTCTACGGTGATCGATTTTGAGATACCTAAAAAATATGGATTACAACAGACGATTGGGGACACACTAGGGATAGGTGGTATTTTTAGAGGATTACGTACGATTCCTGTGATGTTAGCATTCGCTAAAGAGATGGAAGAAGTTTGTCCGAATGCCTGGCTATTAAATTATACTAACCCGATGGCTATTTTAACGATGGCTGTTTTAAAAGAAACAAGCATCAAAACAGTGGGATTATGCCACAGTGTGCAAGTGTGCGTGCCTGAATTGTTTGAACATTTAGGGATTGAGGAAGAGTATGATTTAGATGACTTCCAATGGAAAATTGCGGGGATTAACCACATGGCGTGGTTATTAGAAATTACTAGAAATGGAAACGACTTTTATCCTGTGATTAAAGAAAAAGCCTTAGCCAAGTCTAATCCTCATCCTGATGCAGTGAGATTTGAATTAATGAAGCATTTTGGTTACTACATCACAGAATCCAGTGAGCATAATGCGGAATATCATCCTTACTTTATCAAAGATAAATACCCACAATTAATAGATAAATTAGGCATTCCTATTGATGAGTATTTAAGACGATGTGAGCAACAAATTGAAGACTGGGAAGCACAGCGTGATGAGGTGGTTAATAATGGTGAATTGACCCATGAGCGTAGTAGAGAGTATGCATCCTATATTATGGATGCGATTGTAACAGGGAACCCCACAATGATAGCTGGAAATATCCTGAATACAGGTCTAATTACGAATTTACCTAATGATTGTTGTGTAGAGGTTCCTTGTTTGGTTGATAAAAACGGGGTACAACCGACCTTTGTAGGTGACTTACCAACCCAATTAGCCGCTCTTAATCGGACCAATATTAACGTACAAGAACTAACAGTGGAAGCAGCATTGACCCTTGATAGAAGTAAAATTTATCAAGCAGCGATGTTAGACCCTCATACTAGCTCAGAGTTATCTTTAGATGACATTCATTCATTAGTGGATGAATTAATCGAGGCACACGGTTCTTATTTGCCTGAGTATCATTAAGCCTTAGATAGAAAGAGGCATTCTATCTACATAAAGTCATGGGCTTGGACTAAGTTGTCTTTCTTTTAGAAGAAGCAGCTAGTCCAAAGCGCATGCTTTTTTGTTTAAAAAGGAAACCATGGATTGAATAAGTGCTTGAATTACTATATAATAGTTTTAGTAAAACTTTTACTTAAAATTAAGGAAGAGGTAGAGGAAATGAAAAAAACATTCATGCAAGTGTTTGGCAAAGAAGCAACAGATACTTATTTTTCGCCAGGTAGAATTAATTTAATTGGGGAACACACGGATTATAACGGAGGCAACGTGTTTCCTGCAGCGATTACCATTGGAACGTATGGCTTGTCTTGTAAAAGAGAAGACAGACTTTTTCGTTTTTATTCTGAGAATTTTTCAGATTTAGGAATCATTGACGTATCTTTAGACGATGTGTCCTACGATGAGGCTGATACTTGGGTTAACTATCCTAAGGGGATGTTGGCATTTCTTATAGAAGAAGGTCATGATATCACTCATGGATTAGATATTTACATTAATGGAAACATTCCTAACGGAGCAGGATTATCTTCCTCTGCCTCTCTTGAATTATTGATGGGAGAAATGTTAAAAGATAATTTTGAGTTGTCTGTCTCTAGGTTAGAGTTGATCCAATTAGGCAAGAAAACTGAAAACGAATTCATTGGTGTTAATTCAGGTATAATGGATCAGTTTGCCATTGGTATGGGAAAAAAAGATCAAGCGATTTTATTAAACACAGACACCTTAGAGTATGAATTAGTCCCTGCTGACTTTAAAGAGTATCTTGTGGTTATTATGAATACCAACAAACGTCGGGAATTGGCGGATTCTAAGTACAATGAGCGTCGTGGTGAGTGCGACGAAGCACTATCGTATTTGAAAAAAGAGACGGCAATTAGCTATTTATGTGAATTAGATTTAGCCACCTTTAATCAACACAGCCATGTCTTGCCAACGGATACCTTACGTCGCCGGGCGAAACATGCTGTGTCAGAAAATGAGCGAACATTACTAGCTAAAGAGGCCTTGGTAAAGGGTGACTTGACGGCTTTTGGTCACTTGTTAAATGCCTCTCACGCCTCTTTAAAGACAGATTATGAAGTCACAGGACTCGAATTAGATACCTTAGTTGCCTCAGCGCAAAAACAAGAAGGTGTCTTAGGAGCTCGTATGACAGGAGCAGGATTTGGTGGTTGTGGAATTGCTTTGGTGAAAGAAGGCATGCTAGCGTCATTTAAAGAAAAAGTGGGCCAAGAATATTTAGAAAAAATAGGTTACTCTGCTGATTTCTATGAAGCTAAAATCGGTGATGGTACAACGAAAAAATAGATTGGAGGCGTAAATATGAGTATTTTAGTATTAGGTGGTGCCGGATATATTGGCTCCCACGCAGTGTCTCGTTTAATTGAAGAGGGACAAGAAGTAGTAGTGGTAGATAATTTATTAACAGGACATCAAGAGGCAGTTCATCCAAGTGCGACTTTTTATGAAGGTGATATCAGAGATAAACTCTTTTTAACCTCTGTCTTTGAGAAAGAAGAGATTCATGGGGTACTTCATTTTGCTGCCAGTTCACTTGTGGGAGAATCTGTTGAACAACCTTTGAAGTACTTTAATAACAATGTGTATGGGATGCAAGTCCTTCTTGAGGTAATGAAAGAACAGGATGTGAAGCGCATTGTCTTCTCATCCACCGCAGCGACTTATGGTGAACCTGCTGAGTTGCCTATTCAAGAAACCACTAAAACCTCTCCTGAGAGTCCTTATGGTGAAAGCAAGTTAATGATGGAAAAAATGATGAAATGGTGCGACTTAGCCTATGGTATGACCTTTGTTTCGTTGCGTTATTTTAATGTTGTTGGGGCTCATACGAATGGCATGATTGGGGAAGATCATCAGCCAGAAAGTCACCTCTTACCGATTATCATTCAAAAGGCTTTGGGACAGCGTGAGGTGTTAAGTGTGTTTGGTAATGACTATGACACACCAGACGGCACTTGTATCAGAGATTATGTTCATGTGCTTGATTTAGTAGACGCTCATATTTTAGCGTTACAATATTTAGCAGATGGCAATGAGAGCAATGTATTCAATCTAGGCAGTAATGCAGGCTTTTCTGTCTTAGAGCTAATTACTGCGGTTGAAACAGTAGCCGGAGAGTCTATTGATTACGTTATTCAAGAGCGACGTGCTGGAGACCCAGCTGTTCTCGTTGCATCCAATGAAAAGGCTAAAGATGTATTGGGTTGGGACCCTAAATATACAGAGATTACGTCCATTATTGAAACAGCTTGGAACTGGCATTATACTCACCCAAAAGGGTATGAAGATCAAGAAACGTTAGGGGAATAACATGAAACATATTGTAACGGCTTTTGTAGACCAAGGGATTATTTACGGACAATGGGATGAATTAGATCGAGTGTATTTAACGAACCGAGTGTTATTTTTAATAGGAAAAGAAGAAATCGCTGGGTTGCCAGAAAGTCACGGGGAAGAGACTCCCTTATGTCTGGTGAAACAGCTGGTTCAAGAAGGGGTATTGAACCGAGCCATAGGAGATACTAGCCGGGAACGAGAAGTGTTGGAGGGACAATTGATGGACCTCTTAACCCCGTCACCCAAAAGATTAAATGAGACATTTAATCAAAGGTATAAGGAATCTCCTGAAGCAGCGACGGATTATTTTTTTGAACTTAGTCGAATAAATGATTATATTAAAACAGAACACATTGCAAAAAACATAGAATTTCCAGTAGGTACGGAGTATGGTGAGTTATTGATAACCATCAACTTATCCAAGCCTGAGAAAGACCCGAAACAAATTGCTTTAGAGGGAAAAGCAAAGACAATCAACTATCCAAAATGTATGTTATGTATTGAAAATGAAGGTTACGCTGGGAGAATTAATCATCCCATGCGACTCAATCATAGAGTGATTCGTTTTAATTTATTAGGAGAGCCTTGGGGCTTTCAATATTCACCTTATGCATACTACCCAGAGCATAGCATTGCCTTTTCAGAAACACACAGACCTATGTCTATCAATAAAAAAACGTTTGAAAGTTTAATTGACTTTTTACACGTGTTTCCGCATTATTTCATTGGTTCTAATGCAGACTTGCCTATCGTAGGAGGCTCTATTTTATCTCATGAGCATTACCAAGCTGGACGATGTAACTTTCCGATTGAAAACATGCCCTTAGATTTTTCTTTTGAGTTACCACTATATCCTAATGTAGCAGCAGGCGTGGTGAAATGGCCGATGACGGTGATTCGTTTAAGTAGCTCAAAGGAATCAGAGCTGATTGAAGCAGCCGATACTATTTTTCAACAGTGGCAAGATTATTCAGATGAAAAATTAGACATCATCGCCTATACTGAAGATGGGGTCCCTCATCATACGGTGACACCCATTGCTCGTAAAAGGGATGATCTTTATGAATTAGACCTTGTGCTAAGAGACAACAATGTCTCAAAAGAACATCCAGATGGTATCTTTCATCCACATCAAGAAAGACATCATATCAAACAGGAAAACATTGGGTTGATTGAGGTAATGGGATTAGCTATTCTACCGCCACGATTAAAAGAAGAATTAGAAGAAATTAAAGAACATTTATTAGGAAATAAAACAACAGTTTGTGAGAGTCATAAAGATTGGGTAGAGAGTATGAAACAACGGTATGTGTTCACTGAAGACAATGTGACAGATATTGTACAAACAGAAGTAGGATTAATCTTTTTAGAAGTATTAAAAGATGCAGGGGTTTATAAACGCGATGCTTCGGGGAAAGAAGGGATGGCTCGATTTATTCAGCACTTGCAAGACAAAGGATGATGATATGGCAACAATTAAAGATATTGCGGAGCTAGCTGGGGTCTCGTCAGCATCGGTCTCACGAGTATTAAATTATGATACGAGTTTATCTATAAACGAGGAGACCAAACGACGTATTTTTGAAGCAGCAGAGACACTTAACTATACGAAGCACCAAAAAAAAATGGGAAAAGAGAACCGTCAGATTAAGTTGATTCAATGGTTTGATGAAACGGAAGAGCTAGAGGATGTTTATTATCTATCGATTCGTCTAGGAATTGAAAAAAGAGCGCAAGAATTAGGCATTACGTTACTGAAAGAAAAATACAGTGAGATGACAACTGCGGCAAGTGATGGCATCATTGCGTTAGGGAAATTCGATAAAGAAGAAGTGGAAGAGCTAGAGAAGCAAGGCGTTCCTTTACTATTTGTTGACGATGACCGTACAAGCTTAGGCCATTCTTCCTTAATTGTGGATTTTAAACAAGGGATGAAACAGGTTGTAGCGAGTATTTTAGAGAAGAAGGACCAAAAAATTGGCTTAATCTCAGGAAAAGAAACAACCAAAACGTTAGGATCAACGATACCAGACATGCGTTTAGAGTATTTGTTATTTGAACTTCGAAAAACATCTCTAGAAGTGACGCACCAATTAGAAAGTTTGTTTTCTGTAGAGTCTGGGTATCACACAATGGCAACATTTCTTGATACAACAGAAGCAACACATTACCCAGAGGTGTTTTTTATTTCGAGCGACGCTATTGCAATTGGTGCATTAAGAGCATTGGGAGAAAGAAACATTCGAGTTCCTGATGATATTGGGATTATTTCTTTTAATGATATCAGCGTGGCAAAATATATGACGCCTCCTTTAACAACGGTAAAAGTGTACACGGAAAAAATGGGCTCAATGTCTGTTGATACGTTACTAACCTTGTTAACACAAGGAAATGATATTCCCGTACGATTAGAAATTGGAACAACTTATGAAGTGCGACAATCGTATTAAGATAGGGGTAATAGAGGATGGGACAACACATAGAAACTTACTCATTACAAAACAGTTATATTAGATTAAGAGTCACTACTGCGGGTGCGTCTTTAATGTCTTTAGAGGTGAAGGATGATAAAGGCGACTGGATAGATGTTGTTTTAGGTTATGATAATCCTAGAACCTATATTGACGATAATGCCCCGTGTTTTGGTTCAACCATAGGGCGAAATGCTAACCGAATCAAAGGTGCTAGTTTTAAAATCGATGAACAAGAGTACCAATTACCACGCAACGAGGGAGATAATAACCTGCATAGCGGACCGAACGGGTATCATGTCAGAATATGGGAACTTAACAATCAGACAGAAGAGAGCCTGACGTTTGCTTTACATAGTCCCCATCTGGACCAAGGGTTTCCTGGAGAATTGGACATGACAGTTACTTACGGAATAGTGAACAATACGCTAAGTATTTCTTATCAAGGGATCTCTGATAAGGCGACTTTATTCAATCCAACGAATCATAGTTATTTTAATTTAAATGGGCATAACAGTGGGGATATCTATCAGCATTCTTTGCAGATACCTTCTGATTATTTTATGCCATTAGGCTTGGATTCAGTTCCTTTAGGCTACAGAGAAGCTGTTTTTGGGACGCCTTTTGATGTTAGACAGCCAGTCTTCATTGGTGAGATACTAGCTAAAAAGAATGAGCAGTTACGTATAGGCACTGGTTTGGACCATCATTTTGTTTTAGAAGACGCAGAGAAGTGTGTGATATTAAGTGCTAGTAAGACAGGAATTGAGATGACGGTTCAAACGGATATGCCGGGAGTACAAATATACACTGGAAACTTTTTGGACACGATTGACGGTAAAAAAGGCGCTATGTATCATAAACACAGTGGGGTGTGTTTGGAAACGCAATTTTGTCCGAATGGGATGAACAATGAAGGGGAAGTATCACCGGTAGTAGAACCAAATCACCAGGTTCACTATACTAGTCGGTTTACTTTTGATATAAGACAAGATGACAAGCAGTTGTGATGATAACAACTGCTTTTTTAGTGCGGCCAAATAACTAACGAGGACGTTTGCGTTTGCATTTACTTATTTGGTACAATTAATATAATAAATAGAGAGTAATGGGGGATAACGATGGGATTAATGGTATTTGATATTGGTGGTTCAGCGATTAAGTTTGGCTACTGGGAAAATCAGAGATTAGAGCAAACCGGTCAGTTTGTTACGCCTGATAGTTTTGAAAAGATGGTTGCAGCGATGCAGGAGACAATGACGACGATTACTGGAGAAATAGAAGGAGTTGCCATTAGTTCACCAGGTGTGGTGAATGGGGTAACCAGAAGAATTGATGGGTTAAGTGCGGTTAAGTACCTTCATGGCTTTCCTATATTTGACGCGTTAGAAGAAGCGTTAGGACTCCCTATTGCGATTGAGAATGATGCGAACTGTGCGGGAATCGCTGAAATTGAATTAGGAATAGGAAAATCTGTGAATCATGCTGTTTTCCTTGTATTGGGTACAGGTGTCGGCGGGGCTATTTTTATTAATAGGCAGCTATATAAAGGTGCTCATTTATTTGGTGGTGAATTTGGTTTAATGTTGAACCGACGCCATGAGATTTTAAGTAATGAGGGAACGATGGTCAAAGTAGCTAATAAATACAGTAAATTAACGGATCAGAAGGTAGATGGGAAACGCATCTTTACCCTTTTAGAAGAGCAAGACGAACTTGCGACAGCACTTGTTTCTACGATGTACGATGATATTGCTCATGTCTTATACAACCTTCAAGTAGCCTTAGATCCAGAGATGGTGATCATTGGTGGTGGTATTTCTGCCAGACCAGAAATTAGTCGAGAGATTAGTCAGCGGTTAGAAAAATTATTGGCGCAACAAGGTGTCGAAGCGATTTTACCTGAAGTTGTGTCGTGTAAGTTTGGCAATGATGCTAATTTAATAGGTGCTGCGATGAATTTCATGAATGTGCACACGTTGTAGAGAGGAGAATAACCAACGAATGATACATCCAGAATGGATAGGCGTAAGCAGGGAGTAGCCACGAGTTGGGGTAAGAAGGACACTTGGTTTACGGTCTTGTTTATAGTATTTTTTGTAGGAACTTTTATTGTCAGTCAATTATTAAGATTAGAAGAACAGGTTTAAACTGTTTCAATAGTAGGTTTGTTAGGTGTTCTATTCGTAATCTGTATCGGATGTATGGTAAAGAATTAAGTACAGAGTGGACGAGATTTAGGGAAAATAAATTTTGGTTAAAAATAATACTGTCCATTTTTTTGATGGGTGGAATTATAGGTTTGTTGCAAGTGACTCGCTCAATATTACCTCCGGAATGGTTGGCCACTGGCGGTACTGAAGAAGATATCGTTTATACTATTAGTGTTATCGGACTGCTATTACCAGCTATTCAGGCCTTAATGGCCCCTTTTTATGAAGAAATTCTTTTTAGGTATGTGATGATTGATCGAATGAGAAGCCCGTTAATTAAACTAATCATGTTGGTTATTCAAGCCGTGTTTTTTGGTTTAATTCATACCTTTAATTTTAATGGGAATCCTTTAGCAACTATCCCTTACATGGTTATTGCTGTATATTTTGGTTTAATTTATCTTTTATTTGATAATATATGGATGTCGATTATCGTTCATTGGCTATTTAATTTCATGAACAGTGTATTACCTCTGATTTTAATTTTGTTTTATTTATAATAATTAGAAAAAGCAACTAGTCTTAGATTAGATGCTTTTTTTATTTCTTATTTAATAAAGTATAAAAAAACCTAAATTGCAACAATAAGTTAGCCACTTT
The DNA here is from genome assembly GCF_056322705.1 of Vagococcus sp. 211. Classification (NCBI taxonomy): domain Bacteria; kingdom Bacillati; phylum Bacillota; class Bacilli; order Lactobacillales; family Enterococcaceae; genus Vagococcus; species Vagococcus sp. 211. The sequence goes on along the minus strand of NZ_CM150475.1, from coordinate 1,878,543 downwards.
GGTAAAAACATCTAAATATCAGTGTTATCTTATTCAACCCCTTATTTACTAACGTGTTTTTCTTTCAAAAAGTGTTAGTAGAGCGTTATCATCTTTTGTTTTAGAACCAATCACACGATCAATTTCCAAATGACCAAACGATGTTCTATTGTTAACAGAATCAGGACGTTGATCAATTGATTTTCCAAGTCCCAAGGGACTTGATGAAACCAACAATAGCATCTGGTGATCACTTAAGGTCAATGATTTGTTTACAAGCAAAATTAATAAAGTCTGATGCACTTATTAGCTTAGATTTAGAACCACAACGTTTTCTGATTTCTTTATAGATAGTATGTCCTGTATCAGCGAAATAGAGTAGCTTTGACTTTCTCTTTTCTTTAATTTAGGTTGTTGTGCCACGTTTGAGTTCATTAGCTATAGTTTGATGATGTCGTCCTAATCGTCTGCCGATTTCTCTATTAGAAACACCCTCATTGTGCCAAAACTCAATAAGTTGCCTTTCTTCGAAGGAACGGTGTTTTTTATTTATTTTAGAGTGGTTAACTTGATTCTACAACTAACCAAGTATAAAAAAACAAAAAGAAAGAGGAAAGTGGATAGGATTAGTTGTTTTTTCTTCCTGAAACAAGCGTTAAGATAAGCTAGAATGACAGGGAAAAGGGGAATAAATAAAAATAATTGTGAATACGGTCACTAAAAATAACTTTTGCTATTTTTTATGAATAGAAAGTCAATGGTGATACACTATATATAGATGTCAATAGCAAAAACGAAAATTTAAACACTATATATGGTTGAAAATGTAGGTGTTATGTTCTATGATAAATGGAGATAAAAGAGACAAGGAGTTGCTTGAAGTGATTGAAATGAACGACGTAACATCAGAAAAAAAGGTAGAAAGTGTAGAGATACACAAATTAGAAGTGATTAAAAGAGATGGTCGTAGAGTAGAATTTGACGAAACTAAAATAACAGAAGCCTTAATCAAAGCTGAGAAGAAAATTAATGGGGAACTGTCGCCAGTCACTCTTCGTCGCATTGAAAACGTGGTAACTTTAATCGAAGCAGAAATTAAAGAACGTTTCGCAACTAATATCAAAATATATGAAATTCAAAACATTGTAGAACACACACTTCTCGATAATGGGGCGTATCAATTAGCTGAAGAATATATTAACTACCGGACGCGTCGTGATTTCGAACGCAGTAAAGCAACAGATATTAATGTCACTATTGGGAAGTTATTAAATAAAGACAGTCGTCTAATCAATGAGAATGCGAATAAAGATAGTAATGTCTTTAACACTCAACGGGATTTAACAGCAGGGATTGTGGGGAAATCAATAGGCCTTAAATTATTACCTGCCCATGTTGCTAATGCCCATCAAAAAGGGGACATTCATTACCACGATTTAGATTACCATCCTTATTCACCCATGACGAACTGTTGTCTTATTGATTTTGAGGGAATGTTGAACAATGGTTTTAAGATTGGGAATGCGGAAGTAGAATCACCTAAGTCGATTCAAACTGCCACAGCACAAATCTCACAAATCATTGCCAATGTGGCGTCTAGCCAGTACGGTGGGTGTTCAGCAGATAGAATTGATGAGTTTTTAGCCCCTTTTGCTAAGAAAAATTACGACAAACATTTGGCTGATGCTAAAGAGTGGATTGAGGATACTGGGAAGCACGATGCTTATGCTAAAGAGAAAACAAGGAAAGATATTTATGATGCCATGCAAAGCTTGGAATACGAAATCAACACCTTGTTTACGTCTAATGGCCAAACGCCGTTTACTTCCCTAGGTTTTGGTTTAGGGACAAATTGGTTTGAGCGTGAGATACAACGAGCAATCTTCTTAAATCGCATTAAAGGATTAGGGGAAGAACACCGAACCGCTATTTTTCCTAAGTTGATCTTTACAATAAAAGAAGGGGTCAATTTAGCAGAAACAGACCCTAACTATGACATTAAAGAACTGGCATTAGAGTGTGCAACGAAAAGAATGTACCCTGATGTATTGAACTACGATAAAATTGTGGAATTAACAGGAAGTTTTAAAGTGCCTATGGGGTGCCGTTCTTTCCTCCAAGGTTGGAAAAATGAGCAAGGTGAAGAGATTAACGCAGGTCGTATGAACTTAGGGGTTGTGACACTAAACTTGCCTAGAGTGGCATTAGAAGCGAATGGAGACCAAGAGAAATTTTGGCAATTACTTGATGAGCGACTAGTGACAATGAAAGATGCCTTAATGTTTAGAATTCAACGATGCAAAGAAGCTACGCCGGAGAATGCACCTATTCTTTATATGTACGGAGCATTTGGTGAGCGGTTGAAAAAAACAGACTCAGTGGATGAATTATTTAAGAATAAACGCTCGACTGTATCTATGGGTTATATTGGTTTATACGAAGTGGCGTCTAGTTTTTATGGTGGTGAATGGGAACATAACCCAGAAGCCAAACAATTTACGATAGCTATTTTGAAGTACTTAAAACAACATGCAGATGCTTGGGGAGATGAGTCAGGTTATCACTTTAGTGTGTATTCAACACCAAGTGAAAGTTTGACGGACAGATTCTGTCGTTTGGATAAAGAAAAATTCGGCAATGTGCCTGATATTACAGATAAAGATTACTACACGAATAGTTTTCACTACGATGTTAGAAAAACACCAACACCATTTGAAAAAATTGATTTTGAAGAAGAGTATGCAGAGTATTGCTCCGGTGGTTTTATTCATTACTGTGAGTATCCAGTGTTACAACAAAACAAACAAGCATTAGAAGCAGTGTGGGATTATGCGTACGATAAAGTTGGTTATTTAGGTACCAATACACCAATTGATCACTGCTACGAATGTGATTACAAGGGTGATTTTCATCCGACAGAAAGAGGATTTGAGTGCCCGCAATGTGGCAACAGAGATCCTAAGACCTGTGATGTTGTGAAACGGACCTGTGGTTATCTAGGTAATCCACAAGCCAGACCGATGGTACATGGTCGACATCAAGAAATAGCATCACGTGTTAAACACATGAAATAATAAAGAAGTGGGAACCCGTTTGTGTTCCTACTCTTTTTTTAGGAGAGAGAGTATGAGACAACCAAAACCGAAAGAGTGGACAGCAGAAGAGTGGAGTCAACAACGGATTGCTGATTATAAACCGTTTATGTTTGTTGATGGTGAAGGGGTCCGGTGTAGCATTTATGTGAGTGGTTGTTTGTTTGCTTGTGAGGGCTGCTTTAATAAAGCCATTCAAAACTTTAAGATGGGGACCTTGTACACGAAAGAATTAGAGGATCAAATAATAGAAGATCTAAGTCATGATTACGTTCAAGGGTTGACACTACTGGGCGGGGAACCTTTTTTAAACACGCAAGTCTGTTTAGCATTAGTTCAACGTGTGAGACAAGAGTTTGGTGCGACTAAAGATATTTGGTCTTGGACAGGTTATACTTTTGAAGAGTTATTGATGGATACAGAAGATAAACAAGCATTACTTGAAGAGATTGATGTGTTAGTTGACGGTCGATTTGATCTGAGTCGTCGTGATTTAACGTTACAATTCAGGGGTAGCAGTAATCAACGTATTTTGGACGTGGCCAAGTCACTAGAGCAAAGAGAAGCCGTTGTCTGGGAAAAATGTTTGGATGCTGAGCGATACTATGACAAATAAGCGGACATTCCGCTTATTTTTTTAACAAAAAAAGGACCCAGCCTCTGCTGGGTCCAAAAAGGAGTTGTTTTATTTACTTTGGAGGAGTAAATAAAATGAAAAAGTTTGTTTGGGTTGTTTGTTGGTATACTTATATATTAGTCTTCAAATGTGACGAAAGTATGACTAATTTCTGTCTTTAAAGTAAAGAATACTCTTAATTTTGTCTTTTTGAAGCCAGTTTAATTTTAATAATAAAGAATACAATGATACCAAAAACCAGTAGAATCACAAGAAGGACTCGTGTCAATTCAATGGATTCATGGGCTAAGTCGATGTTTTTAGCATTAACTTGGAGTTGATTAAACTGGTGACTGCCATCGTTAGTTAAGTTATCGGGGACAAAAGTATGAGATTCTGTTTTATCGAGACGAGTTGAGGTGAGTGTCAGAGGTTGTTGGCACTCAGCAAGGGACATCTCAAACGTTCCAGATCCTGACACGTTTAGCTCTTTTTTCTCCTTGTTGGTAGTGGCTACTAACGTTGTTCCACTCTCTGTTGTTCCAGAGAGTTTTTTTGTACTTGGATCAAAAGCCACTTCTTTAATCATTGGCTGTTTGTCTTTTTTACTAGAAGGCATAAAGTAGGTAATGATATCACTGTAATTCCCCTTTTTATCAGCAGCTACGATTTGGATATAATCAGAGGGTTTGCTCCATTTAGTCTCAAAATTTTTCGAGTGGGTCAATTCTGTTTTATAGACAGGTTCTTTCCCATTATCGGAAATAAACAAGGCCACTTCTGGTGACGAACTAGATAAGGTCAATCTTTTTTTTCTAGGATGAAAGTCAATATTATATAAAGAAATGGTAGGACTTCCTTGTTGGACCAAATAAGGTGCTTTTAACTCGTAAAAGGAGCCATCCGTGGTTGTGATTTCTAGTGTTGTGGCATACGTTCCTATTTTAGAAGTATTGGCCCGTTGATTTTTAGCAAAGGAAATGTTCTTTATTTGTAAGTGGTGAAACGTTTCAATGCTTTCTTTGAACTGTTGAGGCTCTAATTTTTTACCTACAAAAACAGACGTATAATAAAAATAATCTTGGTTCATCGGGGTCAGTGTGTCAACTTGTTTATTGGTAGTTTCCGCTGAATAGATTTGATTATTAAGGCTGATAAGACTGATAAAACATATCATGATAAAGGACACAAAAAGATTCTTTTTACGACTCATTATAGTTATCTCCCAACAATTGTTTGATAAATTCATCCTACCACCGAAGAAGATATTAATCAAGAATTTAAAAAGTGATTAATAAGTACTCATATTCCCTTAATATACCCGCTTATTTAGAATGTAAGAGACAATATAATCTTCTTGTGCTTGATACGAGTGATGAAGGCATACAAACTCTTGAAAAGCTATTAAATAATGAAGGAGTGCTTGTCTTGGTTGTAATAATTGAGTTTTGGAAATAAAAGACTGAATGTGGTTCCTTCCCCAACCGTAGAGGTAACAAATAGCTGATGCTCTAATTTATGTGTGAGAGATTTAGCTAAATAAAGTCCTAATCCAGTAGAGTTTCTTTCTTCATTTCGTCCATTTTGTCCAGTGTAGCCTTTATCAAAAATCCGTCGAATGTCCTCTTTTGGAATACCAATGCCAGAATCCGTCAAGTTTAACCAGACTCCTTGCTCATTGTCAGATAATGAGATGGTAATAGAACCACCGGGATCAGTATATTTCAAGGCGTTATTTAGTAGTTGGTTTAGAATAAAATGAAGCCATTTATCATCTGTTAAGACCGTGTAATCCTCTCCTTCTAGATGGAAGGAAATAGCTTGCTGAATAAAGTCATCTGCTCCATGTTTAATGTTTTTTTGAATCATTTTTTTCAGAGAATGACTTTGGATTAGGTAATCTTTTGAAAAATGATCCAGTCGAGAATAATACATGACTTGTTCCACATAATCATCCATTTTTTTGATGTTTTTGAGTAGTTGAGTGTAGCGTTTTTCACTAATATCGTCCTCAATCGCTTCTGTTAGTAAAGTTAAAGAAGAAAGTGGGACTTTGATTTCATGTACCCAACTATCAATGTAGTCTTTTTGTTCTTGAACTTGTTCGCTGATATCATTGCGTTCTTGGTAGTGTTCTCGGCTTAATTCATTTAAATACTCTTGGTATAAGTGCTCTTCACAAGATCTTGCGGCTGTTAGGGTAGGTGTTTCTAGCCCGCCCTGCTGGCCAATATCTAGTTGTTCCCACCATTTCTTTTTTTTTATATAGTCAGTGATTAAAAAAACAGACACTAATATCCCGCTAAGTAAAGCAAGATAAGCCATAGAAGAAGTGTTGAGCTTTAGATCAGGTGTTAACCAGAGAATAACAATAGTTAGAATAAAGAATAACACCCAGGTCATAATGAGAGCAGCTTGGTCTTTAAGATAGGATAAAAAAGTCATAGTATTAGTTAGGGAATAATGTAGCCTTGGCCAACTTTTGTTTCGATGTAGTTGGATACCCCTGCTCCTTCTATTTTTTTTCTGAGACGATTGATATTAACGGTTAGAGTGTTGTCATCAACAAATCGTTCATCGTCCCATAGTGCACGTAATAATTTTTCACGGCTAATGATTTTTCCGTGCTGTTTCATGAGGATTAAAAGTAACTTGAATTCATTTTTGCTTAGTTCAATCGTCGTATCCTCAATTGTTGCCGTGCTATTTTCCATATTAAGTTGTAGCCCATTGTGTTCAATTACAGCACTTTCTGCTTTTGAATAATCGTAGGTGCGGCGAAGAAGGGCATTCACTTTCGCAATCAAGATATCCATTGAAAAGGGTTTGTTAACATAATCATCTCCCCCTAAATTCATGGACATAATAGAGTCAGCGTTTGTGTCTCGGCTTGATATAAAGATAATTGGTGCTTTGGACTCTTCTCTGATTTTTTGACACCAGTAATAGCCATCAAAAACAGGCAGTGTAATGTCTAATAAAACCAGGTGTGGTTCTTCTTGTTGAAAAAGAGTGAGGACCTTCTTGAAATCAGTCACTTCAATGGTATCAAATCCCCATTTTTTTAAGGAATCGGCTATGAGTTCGCGAACGGTATCATCATCTTCTACAATCATAATTTTCATAAATAAGTCCCCTCCTAACAGGTTTGCCTGTCCTTTATTATAGCAAGAACAGAGAGAAAAAGGATAGGACTTAAGTTGGAGATAAGGGAATGACAATAATGTAAGTTAAAGTTAGCCCGTATATATGTTGTCGAGGACGAAGAATTGGTATGATAGTAATGATAAAAAGAACGGAGGTCTTGAGAGATGACACCAATTGTAGAAGTGGATCACTTATCCAAAACCTATGGAAAAAAAATAAACCCTGTGAGAGTGTTAGATAATATATCCTTTGATGTGTTTAAGGGGGAATTTGTTGGTATTATGGGCCCGAGTGGGGCGGGAAAAACAACGTTACTTAATATGTTATCCACCATTGATCAACCAACCCTTGGCAGAATTAAAATAGGGGGACAAGATATCACACGAATGAAAGAAAAGCGATTGAGTGATTTTAGACGACGGGAGTTAGGGTTTATTTTTCAAGACTTTAATTTGATGAATTCGTTGAATGTGAAGGATAATATAGTGCTACCACTTGCTTTGGAACGTTTGCCTGTGAAGGAAATGGAAGCGCGCTTAGAAAAAGTAACAAAAGTGTTAGGTATCTATCATTTGTTAGAGTCTTATCCATCAGATATATCTATTGGACAAAAGCAACGCGTGGCTGCGGCAAGAGGAATCATTACAGAACCAACATTACTTCTAGCAGATGAACCGACAGGCTCTTTGGATTCCAAATCAGCTACGGAGTTATTACAGTATTTGAGTAAGGTCAATCAAGAGGAACAAGTGACGATTTTTATGGTGACCCATGATGCTTTTACAGCGAGTTACTGTCATCGGATTTTATTTATTAAAGACGGCGCTATTTTTTCAGAGATTGTGCGACAAGGCAGTCAGAAAGATTTCTTTCAAAAGGTGATAGATATGCAAGCCATGATAGGGGGAGGCGTGGGCCACGATGTTATCTAAATTAGCTATAAAAAATGTGACCACCCAATTTCGGTATTATTTAATGTATGTGGTGAGCATGACTTTTTCTGTGATGGTCTATTATAGTTTTATTTCTATGAGTTACGATCAAGATTTAATGTCTAGAGCTTCTCAGGATATGAGGATTGATGCAGGGTTAAAATCAGGTAGTATGCTGATTCTTTTGTTTATTGTGATTTTTATGCTGTCTGCCAACACTTTTTTTGTGAAGCGCCGGAAGCGAGAAATCGGTCTGTATAGTTTATTGGGAATGAGACGGCGACAAATAGCTAGCTTATTTTTTGTAGAAAACATTTTACTTGGTCTTCTTTCCTTGGTGTTAGGCTTAATACTCGGGATAGTATTCTCAAAATTATTTGCCATGCTACTTATGAAGGCGATGTATGTTGCTGTTACGACCTCAATCATTGTGTCCTTAGAAGCGATTAAGCATACAGTGGTTGTTTTTGTCATAATACTAATAGCTATTTCTATCCGTACTGGTTTTGTTGTGTATCGGTATAAATTAATTACGCTATTTAAAGCAGAAGAAACCATAGAAACCCCTTTACGATTAAGGTGGTATCACTGGCTATTAGGAATACTCGGTCTATCATTGCTTGGATTAGGTTACACCCTAGCGCACCACTTTATTTCATTTATGATGTATATGCAGACACACACTCGTTTGGATGTGATGGCTATGCTGGTGAGTCCGTTAATTATTTTAGGGTTATGTGTGGTAGGCACGTATTTATTATTCGACTATTTTTTATTGATTGTTTTGGTTCTTATTCGGAAATGGAAGAGATTCTATTACCGCGACATTAATATGGTGACAGCGGGTAACCTTGGTTTTCAATTGAAGAAAAATGCTCGGATTTTAGCGACAATTGCGGTTTTATCCGGTACAGCGATTGCAGCGATTGGTGGGGCAGCGAGTGTTCAATCGTTTACGTTAGCAATGGTAGATACGATTAATCCCGTGTCTTACAGCGTTTCACTAGATAACCGGGACCGTTTAGTGAAAGAAATCGGAGAGCAAGAGATGGAAGAAGAGTCAGTCGCTTTTAAATTTGTGGGTGGTGTGATAGGAATGTTTGTTAACGGCAACTATGAAAAGCGAACAGGCTTTCATAATGTGATGAGTCAGAGTAATTACCAGTCATTATCTCACGTCATTCCTCAGCTATCGCCTATTCCTGAATTAGGAAAAAAAGACGTCATGTTACTTGTTAATGAGGCCAATCAGTTTGCGATGGATGAGATGATGGAGCCAGATGAGACCCTATTACTGGGAAATCAAGGGGAGTTGCAATTAATCGGTTTGACCTCGGATAAAATTGGAAACCCTAGAGATATGAGGTTTCCTGTTCCAACGGTTGTGGTATCGGATGAGACTTATCATGCTTTAGCAGCAGACTATGACTATGGCTACTCACTCATTAATCTACCTAAGAAGGAATTAATGACGGATGCTGATGAGGCAAAAAAATTGGCTGAACTATTTCCAAATACGGATAGAATCTATGTCTATAATAGAACACGGGAAGACAAGGGTCGGATGATTGATACGGTGGAAGAGATGCCTAAAGAAGAATTAGAGGAGAAATATCCTGATACGGCTCATTACAGCTCCAGGCTCCTTTTTTCTAATCGGTACCCCTACCAACAGTCGTTACGAATGAACATGGGACTACTTGTCTATGTAGCCGTTTTTTTAGGGGTTGTCTTTATGTTGGCAACAGGCAGTATTATTATGCTCAAACAATTATCTGAGGCAGAAGAAGAAGTGGGTCGTTATGAGATGTTACGAAAGATAGGAACACCTAAAAGTATCATCAAAAAGAGCATTTACAAACAGAATGCTGTTATCTTTTTTGTTCCCTTATTCGTCAGTCTATGTCATGCTATTTTTGCTCTTGAGGTGCTATATGCTTTAATGGCTAAGACCGATATGGCACTGACCTATCTGTCTATGATATTTTTAGTCACTATTTATGTCTTGTTTTATTTAGGAACTTCCGCATCCTATTATAAAACCATTCAGCAAGAGGGATAAAAAGCTAGCGATACCCAATATCAAGGGATAATGGTATACTAAACTTACAACAATTATATAGAGGTGAAGAGTGTGTTAGAAAAAAAAGATGAATTATTTTTACAAGAATTAACAGACGCTAATGGTGTTCCTGGGAACGAAGATCAAGTGCGTGCGGTCTTTAAAAAATACGCTGAACCACATGCAGATAAAATCATGTATGATGGTTTAGGTGGTATCAATGCTCGCCATATTGGAGACAAAGAAGGCCCTCGTGTCTTAATTTCTGGTCACATGGATGAAGTTGGTTTCATGGTGACAAAAGTAACAGACAAAGGTTTTATCGAATTCCAAACACTTGGTGGTTGGTGGGGACAAGTCATGTTAGCACAACAAGTGACAATCACAACAGCAACAGGAAAAGAAATCCATGGTGTGATTGGTTCTAAACCACCTCACGTATTATCAGCAGAGGCACGTAAGCAACCTTACGAGATTGCGGATATGTTTATTGATATTGGTGCTAGTAGCGCTGAGGAAGCAAGTGAGTGGGGCATTAAGCCAGGAGATATGGTCACACCGCATATTGAATACCAACGTTTGAATGGGTCTAAATTCCTATTAGCTAAAGCGTGGGATAATCGTATCGGAACAGCAGTCTCATTGAAAGTATTAGAAAACTTAGCGAAAGAGGGACACCCAAATATCTTGTTTGCAGGAAGTAATGTGCAAGAAGAAGTTGGGTTACGTGGGGCTAAAACAAGCACACATTTAGTTAATCCTGATATTGCTTTTGCTTTAGATACAGGAACAGCTGGAGATACGCCGGGTATGACACCTAAAGAGGCTGATTCAGAATTAGGAAAAGGACCTCAAATCATTATTTTTGATGCGTCAATGATTCCACATAAAAAATTACGTGACTTTGTGATTGGTGTGGCAGAAGAATTGAATATTCCTTTCCAATATACAGTTATTACAGGTGGGGGAACAGACGCTGGTTCACAACATGTAACACGTAACGGTGTTCCATCATTAGCTATTACAGTATCAACACGTTATTTACATTCTCATACATCAATTATTCACGAAGATGATTATTTAAATACGGTTAAATTAGTCACTGAAGTTGTGAAACGCCTAGATGCAGATAAAGTTAAAGAATTAACAACTTATTAAGATAAAAAACTAGACACCAAGGGTTAATCTTGGTCGTCTAGTTTTTTTATCTTATATATGGATGAGAACATCAATGATGGCATCAATAGTAGCTTCTCGGTCCTTGACTGTCCATTGTTTTTTATTATCAGGGTTAGTGATAAGAGTTAATGTTACTGTGGTAGGTTCTTTACTTTTTTGTAAACCATTGATTAATTCGGGTAGAATATCTGAGGCTAGATTAGCCATTAATTTTTGATCAGATAACACATCTTCAGCAATGGCAAATTCTTCATCCGATGTTAAGGTTGCTAGATCATCTAAAGATTGGATGGGTAGGCCTTTTTCTTTAAAAAGGGCCATCATTTTTTGTTCAGTTAGAGTGTCAGCGTGCTGTTCAAAGTCTGTAGTATCAAGACCATAGACTTGTAGGGTCACTAAAGTTCCTTCTTTTGACTCTTTAACGTCTGAGATGTCATAGCTCGTTCGATCTGTTAAAGCCGTTAAAACACTCTTAAAAGAGACATCAGCAGCTTCTTTTGGTAAGCCCATAGCAAGAAATGTACGGTCATATTCTTTTTTTATAGAGGATTCTCTATTATCTAAAGCAATGCCAAATGTGTCTTTGTAAAGTTCTTTGTCTCCTTGGTAAAATTCAGCATTCATAAATGTTTCAGCGGCTTCTTTTCCTTGTGGTCTTCCACTACCACAAGCCGCAAGACTAATGACTGCTATAAAACTAATTACAACGCCTGTAAATAACTTCTTCATAGTATACCTCCAAATGGTTATAAGTTGTATTATAAACAGGTATGTGAAGAAAGACAAACCCAATCTATAATAAACAAAATTGTTTTGAAAGGCCTTGCTTTTTCATCGGAAAATAAAAAAAAAGAGAGAAAAGTAGCAATTTGATTGTTTATTTTTCAAGTTAGACGTAAAGTAATAGTGATACCTCCGAATTAAGGAGCGAGCTGATATGTTTACTAAAAAACGTATTGGAAGAGATGTTTGGAGATATTAAGTGATAGGAAAAGGTCACTTAAAAATAAGGATGTAGGGGAGAACACTATGATATTTGTATCAAATGAAGAAATAACAGACCCAAGAATTAACTTGGCCATTGAAACATATCTGGTTCAAGAGATGCCATTAGATGAACCGATCTTATTGTTTTATATTAATGAGCCATCGATTATTATTGGCCGTAACCAAAATACAATCGAAGAAATTAATACAGAGTATGTGGAAGAACAAGGTATTCATGTGGTTCGTCGTTTAAGTGGTGGCGGGGCTGTTTATCATGATTTTGGTAACTTGAATTTCAGCTTTATTATGCCTGATGACGGAAATTCTTTCAGAAATTTTGCAAAGGTAACAGAACCAATTATTAATGCTTTGCATGACATGGGTGTTGATGGCGCGGAGCTAAAGGGACGTAACGACTTAGTAATTGACGGTAAAAAATTCTCTGGAAACGCGATGTATTCAACTAATGGCCGCATGTTTGCTCATGGGACATTGATGTTTGATAGCGATGTTAACGAAGTTGTTAAGGCGTTGAAAGTTCGTAAAGATAAAATCGAATCAAAAGGGATTAAATCCATTCGTTCACGCGTGACAAACATTAAACCTTTCTTGGCAGATGAGCATCAAAACATGTCAACAAAAGATTTTAGACAAGAAATCTTATTAAAAATATTTGAAACAACGGACGCTTCTGATGTGAATCATTATGAATTAACAGAGCGCGACTGGAAACGAATCAATGAAATTTCAGATAAACTATACCGTAATTGGGACTGGAACTACGGTCGTTCGCCAGAATTTGATTTAGTAAGAAGAGAAAGATTCCCTATTGGTTCTATTGAAGCTAAAATGAATGTATCTGAGGGAACGATGCAAGACATTCGTATTTTTGGTGATTTCTTCGGGTTAGGGGATATTTCTGACGTGGAACAACTCTTAACGAATGTGAAATACGAAAAAACAGCGATTGTTAAAGCGGTGGATTCAATTGATGTAAAAAAATACTTTGGTAACATTGAAAAAGAAGATTTAATTAATTTATTATATTAAAAAAAAGGAAGCTATTTAGCTTCCTTTTTTGGTAGTATTAACGTCGAGGTTTGCGGCCAAGACCAACAGCATTACGCATACGTTGAAGACTCTTATTAGCAACGATAGAGGCCTCAGCAGCCCCTTTATCTAAAATGTCATGCAATTCATCAGAATCTAGTAGTTCTTTGTACGTGGCTTGAATAGGTTCTAATACATTAACAATAACTTCACCTAAGTCTTGTTTGAAGTCAGCATAGCCAGCGCCTTCATACTTAGCAACCACTTCGTCGATGGTGAAGTCAGACATCGCTGAATAGATCACCAATAAGTTAGAAATACCCGGTTTGTTGTCTGGATCATATTCAATAATACCACTTGAATCAGTGACAGCAGAACGAATTTTTTTACGAATCACATTTGGCTCATCAAGCATAGAAATGAACCCTTTTGCATTGTCGTCTGACTTACTCATTTTTTTCGTAGGCTCTTGTAAACTCATAATACGTCCACCGTCGTTCTTTTTAGGAATTTTAACTTCTGGTACAGTTAAAATGGGTTGTTTTGGTGTTGCATAACGACTGTTAAAACGCTCTACAAAGTCACGTGTTAGTTCCAAATGTTGTTTTTGGTCTTCACCAACAGGAACAAGGTTTGTGTTGTATAAGACGATGTCAGCTACCATTAAAGGTGGATAAGTTAATAGACCAGCACTAACAGATGTTTTCGTTGTTTTTTGAGACTTGTCTTTAAATTGTGTCATGCGTTCTAATTCACCAATAGAGGTATTACATTGTACAATCCATGCCGCTTCAGCATGAGCAGGTACTTCAGATTGTACAAAAATAGCTGATTTATCAGGATTTAATCCGACAGCTAAATAGAGAGATGCCAGTTGTAATATTTGTTGGCGCAATTTCAATCGATCTTGAGGAACTGTAATTGCATGTTCATCTACAATACAAAAATAACATTTGTATTCATTTTGTAATTCAGTAAATTGTTTCATAGCACCAATATAATTACCAATTGTGGGAATACCACTTGGTTGAATACCTGAAAAGATAATTTCCATTTTTTATGTCCACCTTTTTAAACTTAATAAATCTATTATACTAAAAAACAATAGAAAAACATAAAAAAAGTAAAAAGAATTTTTTTAAAGGATAAGATAGATTGTGAGTAGTGGTACAGTTTTTTTGTCTGTACTACTTAGTTGTTAATGTTTGAATAAAGTGTGAAATTATTAAGAATATTAATAGAAAGCGTTATAAACGTTGTTATTATAAGGTTTGTTATATAACTATTGCGTCTAAATAATAGTCGTAAAAACCAAAAATACCTAGTAATTATGGCCTTGTTATAGTATAATGAATATAAGGTAGTAAACAGTGTAGACGTCTGTTAAACTATTAAATTTGAAAGGGAGTGAAGAAAGATATGTTAAAATTATATACTTCACCTAGTTGCACGTCTTGTCGTAAAGCACGAGCTTGGTTGCAAGAACACCAAATTCCCTTCGTTGAACGAAATATATTTTCAGAACCACTCACTCAAGATGAATTAAAAGAAATTTTAAGAATGACTGAGGATGGGACAGAGGAAATAATTTCAACCCGATCAAAAGTATTTCAAAAATTGGATATTGATTTGGATGAGTTACCACTCCCCGAATTATTAAAATTAATCCAAGAAAACCCAGGTTTGTTACGTCGTCCTATTATGATTGATGAAAAAAGATTACAAGTAGGATTCAATGAAGATGAAATTAGACGCTTCTTACCAAGAGAAGTCAGAGCTATTGAATTAAAACAAGCGCAACTAATGGCTGGAATCTAAAAATGACTACTATTGTTTAAATATTGTATTCAGCATGTGAGAGATACTATCAATCATGCTGTTTTTTATCTTTTGAAAAAGATAAAGAAACAAGCTAAAGGTATTTTCTTTACTTTTTAATAAATTAAGATACAATAGTGCTAAAGAAAGTAATATAGAAAAGAGGTGTAGCGGATATGGAAATGGAGCGAATTAACGAGAACACGATTCGTGTATCGATAGGTAACGAGGATTTGGAAGAAAGAGGAATCACGTTCTTAGACTTATTAGGTAATCAAAAACAAATTGAAAGCTTTTTCTATAGCATTTTAGAAGAAGTTGATGTAGAAGAACAATTTCAAGAAACGGACTCGGTTACTTTCCAAGTGCTACCCAATCATGATGGATTAGAATTATTTATTAGTAAAAATTTACCCATGTCAGGTTCAGATGAACTGAGTGAAATGGCAGCTAATATCGAAGACTCTGGCTTCACAGACTTTTTGAAAGATCAACTGATTTCTCAAGAAAAATCAGAAAAAATATCTGCTGAAGAGATAGAAGAGGTAATGGACTACATAGACGAAGCGTTGATAGATCAAAAAAATGCGGTCTTTAGCTTTGATGAGTTTGAAGATGCCGTGCGTTTAGCTAAAAATATCAGATTACATAATGTATCAACTAATTTGTATCATTTTAAAGATCATTACTTTTTACATGTTGTTTTTTATTTAGAAAACACAACAGAGTACCAAGTTAAGAATGATATGTCCTTGCTTTATGAATTTAGTAATAAAACGAATGTGACGCCTGATGTGTTAGATGAATATGGTGAATTAATCATGGAACGTAGCGCAATAGAATTATTAAGATATTACTTTAAATAAGACATAAATAAGAGAGTGTCTATCAGTCAAATGACAGACCTCTTTTATTTTTTTAGGAGGGAAGATATGGTTAATAAAAAAGAGTTTTTACTCTATACTATTGCTGGAACAACAGGGACGGTCATTTACTTTTTTGCTCGATTTACATCCAAAGGGATGACTGACAGTGTGTTGCTCCCGGTTATTATCGGTCAGGTATGCGCCATAGTCTTTTCTTTTTTTGCTAATAAATATTTTGTCTTTAAAAATAATGGCACGAGTTTTAAAGAAACATGCCAGCAATTTTTTGAATTTTGCATGGGACGCTTATTTGTGTTTGCATTAGATTTAGGCATTGCTTATTTCTTTGTTGATAAATACCATCATTATTTTATCCACCTTTTGAGGCTGCAGCGAATTAATTATGCCAGTCCTTTTTTCGCTAATTCTTTTGCTTATCGTTATATGGGAAATGCGTTACTATTGAATGAATTTATTTTTACTGTTATATCTCAAATATTAGCAACGGTGATTAATTACGTCGTATCTAAGAAAATTGTGTTTAGAATACAAGAAAAGAGCCACGAAGCTTTCGCTTCGTAGCTCTTTTTTTAGTCCATACCGATTAAATAATCGTCGTCTTGCATCGCTTCTACTGTTCCTAATAGGTAACCATTACCTACTTGAGAGAAGAAGTCATGGTTGCTTGTTCCTGTTGATAAGCCATTCATAACGATAGGGTTAACGTCATTGGCAGTATCTGGGAATAAAGGGTCCATTCCTAAGTTCATTAAGGCTTTATTGGCGTTATAACGTAAGAATGTTTTGACTTCTTCTGTCCAACCTAATTTGTCGTAAAGCATCTCTGTGTATGTTTCTTCGTTCTCATACAGTTTGAATAAAAGATCATACATCCAATCTTTCATCTCTTCTTGTTCATTTTCAGGTAAGTCATTGTAACCTAATTGGAATTTATACCCAATATAAGTCCCATGAACTGATTCATCGCGAATAATTAATTTAATGATTTCAGCTACGTTAGGAATTTTGTTATTCCCTAAATAGTAAAGAGGGGCATAAAAACCTGAATAGAAAAGAAATGTTTCTGCATAGACACTGGCAACTTTCTTTTGCAAAGGTGTGCCATTTAAGTAAATATCGTTAATGATTTCAGCCTTTTTTTGTAAACTCTCATTGTTGTTAGTCCATTCAAAAATCTCATCAATTTCGGATTTTGTGTTTAAGGTTGAAAAGATAGATGAATAACTCTTCGCATGAACCGATTCCATGAATTGGATGTTGTTTAATACAGCTTCCTCATGTTGCGTTCTAACGTCAGGTCTGAGTGCTTCAATGGCACTTTCTGATTGAATGGTATCTAGAAGAGTCAAACCACCAAAAACAAGTCCAATGGTTTCTTTTTCATCTTCAGATAGGGTACGCCAATCATCTAAGTCGTTTGATAGTGGAATACGTGTATCTAACCAGAATTGTTCTGTTAGTTTTTCCCATGTTGATTTATCAATGATATCTTCCATGGCATTCCAGTTAATAGCTTTATAGTATTGATATGTCACAATGATGATCCTCCCTTAAATAACGCAACTTTCACATTGGTTGCTACCAATTTCTTCTGCATCGTCTGTAAATGTACGAATGTAATAAATCGATTTAATGCCTTTATGGAAAGCGTAGTGACGTAAAATGTTTAAATCACGTGTTGTTTGTTTTGGCGTGTCTTTCCATTCGTATAACCCTTCAGGCATTTCAGAACGCATAAACAGTGTTAAACTCATTCCTTGATCCACATGCTTTTGAGCAGTAGCATAAACATCAATCACTTTACGCATATCCATGTCGTAAGCGGATGTGTAATATGGCATGCTCTCATTGCTTAAATGAGGCGCTGGGTAATAAATTTTCCCGATTTTTTTCTCTTGACGTTCTTCAATCAAGCGAGTGATTGGATGAATACTAGCACTTGTATCGTTAATGTAAGAAATAGAGCCGTTTGGCGCTACTGCTAGACGGTTTTGATGGTACAGGCCGAATTCAGCTACATTGGCTTGTAATGCTTTCCAGTCTTCTGCTGTAGGAATCTCAACACCTTGGAATAAGTCTTTCACTTTATCAAATTGTGGCGCAATGGGTTCGTTGATATAGGTGTCAAAATAAGAACCGTTGGCGTAATCTGATTTTTCAAAGTGGTTAAAGGTTTGTTGACGTTCTTTAGCAATGTTATTACTTTCTACTAATGTCCAGTAGTTCAGTAACATAAAGTACACGTTAGTAAAGTCTAATGATTCTTCAGAACCGTATTCCATTTGATTTTTGGCGAAATAGGTATGTAATCCCATAGCACCTAAACCAATAGTATGGTTTAAATCATTCCCATTTTTAATCGAAGGAACAACATCAATACTAGATGCATCTGTAATGTAAGTCAGTGCACGCGTCATTGTTCTGACAGATTTACCAAAGTTTGGACTATCCATTAAGTTAACAATGTTAGTTGATCCTAAGTTACAAGAAATATCTGTTCCGAGTGTTTCATATTGTTGTTTGTCATTAATCATTGATGGCTCTTGAATTTGTAAAATTTCAGAACATAGGTTACTCATAATGATTTTTCCGTAAACAGGGTTGGCACGGTTAGCTGTATCAATGTTGATGATATAAGGATAACCAGATTCTTGCTGTAATTTACTGATTTCATTCTCTAAGTAACGAGCGCTGATTTTTTGTTTACGAATATTAGGATTAGCCACTAAATTATCGTATTCTTTGGTAATATCCAAATAAGAGAAAGGCACACCGTACTCACGTTCAACACTATAAGGGCTGAATAAATACATGTCTTCATTTTTACGAGCTAACTCGTAGAATTTATCAGGAACAACCAGTCCTAAAGAAAGTGTTTTAACCCGAATTTTTTCATCCGCATTTTCTTTTTTAGTAGATAAGAACATTTCAATGTCCGGATGGAAGACGTTTAAGTAAACAACACCTGCACCTTGGCGTTGACCTAACTGATTACTGTAACTGAAGCTATCTTCAAATAATTTCATAACAGGTACCACACCACTTGCAGCGCCTTCGTATCCTTTAATAGGAGAGCCAGCTTCACGTAGGTTAGATAGTGTAATCCCAACACCACCACCAATACGAGATAACTGCAGAGCACTGTTAACAGAACGACCAATACTATTCATGTCATCGGTTACTTGGACTAAGAAACAAGAAACAAGTTCACCGCGACGCTTACGTCCAGCGTTTAAGAAAGAGGGTGTTGCAGGTTGGTAACGTTGGTAGATCATTTCTTCTGCTAAACTCATTGCTAAGTCTTCATTGCCGTCAGCAAAGTATAAAGCGTTGAACGCCACACGGTCTTCGTAACGTTCTAAGTATTGAGTCCCGTCATTTGTTTTTAAAGCATATTGTGAATAGAATTTATAAGCTGCCATAAACGATTTAAAGGTAAAATGCTGCTCATCCAAGTAGGTGAAAAGAGAAGCGATAAACGTCATTGAGTATTTGCCAATGAAAGCTTCTTCAATATAGTCATTTTCCATTAAATAAGTTATTTTTTCTTCTATAGTAGGGAACGTCATAGTACAAGGTTCCACATTTTCTTTAAAGAAAGCCTTTAGGGCTTCTTGATCCTTATATAAAGGGATTTGATCATCCACAGGACGATTGATTTCATTATTTAGTTCAAAATAACTAACATCTTTTAATTGTTTAAGATTCAAGGTCATCCACTACTTTCTTAAAATTTTTTACATCTTGGTCCGTTCCACTAAACTCAAAAGAGAAAAGCAGAGGAACCTGGTAATCACGAGCAATGTCTTTTGCGGTAAAAATAAAAAGGTCAGCAAAATTTAAATTGCCACCCCCAGCTACGCCTTTTAGATTGTCTTGATTTGATTTGTACTCAATAAAATCGTTCACTACTTCTGTGACTTCGGCGTCATAAGTAGGAACGATCAGTAAGTAAGGTTCATTCAGCTCATGGAAAGGGTTGGTACCATCAATTTCATAAGCAGGTAAAGCCAACTTTTTTACGAAACGTCTTGTTTGCCCAGTTAAAGAAAAGAAGACTAGTTTCATATTAAACAGCCAACGTTCTTAATTGATCTGGACGGAACCCAACGATCGTAACTTTTTCATCAGCAGTTGTCAAGACTGGAACGCTTTGGAAGCCTTGTGCTTTTAAGGTATCAATATGTTGTGGTTCAGTATCTAAGTTGATTTCTTCAAAAGAAACGTCTTTATCTAATAAGAATTTTTTTGTCATTTTGCATTGAGGACAGTTGTTTTTTGTGTATAACGTCAATGTGTTCATATTTAATCACTCCTGTTTTGATCTATTAAACAGGGCAACGTGTTGCCCTGTTGTTTGTAATTAATAGTATACCTCCTATTAAATCAAAACACAAGATATAGTGTCTCTTTTACTACGACCCACTATCCTTTGTATGAAAAGCCTAACAAGTCGATAATATCAAGCTTTCACTGTTTTTCATTTTGTGAAAGGAAAAGGGAGAAAGGTTGGAAGAGGTTGAGGAATAAGGAAAGCTTAAAAAAATAAATTTTATTAAAATACCTGCTTTATTGAAACGTGTACTACTGTAAAGTGAAAGGTGTTTTTTTGTCGTATCAGGCGACGGATTTAAGGAAATAACTTAATTGGTTTTTCTTTATAATACAACTATAGATAAGGATAGAGAGTGTTGTAATAAAAGAAGTAGCAATAAATAAATTTACATGGTATGTTTATTGAACAGAGTGCGTGTTTATTTGATATGCTAAAAGACGACAAAATTAAAGTGGACGGTGATAACACATGATGAGCCAAGAATATAAAGAGTTCGATAAAATTGAAACAGAAGCACTGTTCAAAGAAATGTTGCAGGAAATAGAAGAAAGAATAAATCGTTTCGAAAAAACGCTAGGTTATAAACAATTAACATATATGGAACAACAAGGGAGCAGAGATATTATTCGGTACTTTGGTGAATTCATGTTTGACTACCACTTACAAACCCTAAGTAATTGGGATGAGCGTGCTATGCAAGAGGTACTTTTATCAGTTTTTCCTTATAAAATAGTTGCAAATCTATCTTTTTTTGAGATGATTGCCCCTGTACTGAACCAATTCTTTCTGTATTTATACTACCAAGAATCCGTTACAGAGGGATTAAGTTTATCTGAAGGGCTTGCTTGCTATCACCCATTAATGCTAGAAGAAGTGGAGAAAGTATTAAAAGATAGTGTGGAAGAAGAGATACTCTTACTAGGAGAGGAATTAGGTTTAGATATGTCGAATATGAAAGAGATAGATAGCTTGTATCAATTAATGGAGTGGTTTGAACTCTCTCGATCTATTGAAGGTAAAGGGAATATTGTAGAATTTGCACAAACCGCTCGCATTTAAGATAAAAAATCAGTGTTAATCAATTGATGAATAAAACAAAAAGTGTTATTATAAATACTGTACTGAACGGGTTGTTAGCTCAGTTGGTAGAGCAACGGACTCTTAATCCGTGGGTCGAGGGTTCGAACCCCCCACAACCCATACGTCAGACGGTAGGAACGTTGATAGGTAGGCATTTATTAGATGCTTAGTTATCAGCGTTTTTTTTAGTTTACGGTGTTATTCTGTAGAATGAATTCAAAAGTGATTTCAAAGAACAACACGGAAAAAGAGACACATTTACCCTATTAATATTACATAAAGAACGACGGAAGTGGTTCTTTTTTTGCAACTAAAAGATCTTATTGTATTATATTTTGATTAAACAAATGATAATTGAAAGAAAGTCCCACTTTTTTGAAAGTTAAGGATGCTATGATATACAGTAACAAACAGTTATATCTAAGGTGATTAATAAAAATGGAGGGCAAGATAGGATGGAAGATCTCAAGATAAAAAAAATCGGTCTTGCCATGTTATTTTTTATGACGATACCTTTGTTTATGAGCTGTCAAGGACAAGGGACAAAAGAGCCTGGCTTGAATGCAGCTGTGAATCAAGAGATAATCAATAGTATTTTAGGTACGTGGTATGTGACAAAGCCATCAGTAGAGCAAGATGATTCTAAGACAATGATTCGTTTGAGAGAAGAGACTATTTTATTTGAGCAAGAGTGGTATGATATTGTTCGAACAGAAGGCAATGTTATTTACGGGAAAAGCCTGGATAAGGAAAGTAAACACATTCAATTTGAATTGATAGAAAAAGCACTGATTGTGAGAGATGGTTCAGAGGAAAAAAGAGTATTGAAGAGACCTTACATTAATTATATTAGTTTAAGATACGGGGAAGAAGTCAACAACAATGAAAGATATGCGAAAGAACTAGAAAAAATGCACATCTTATTTGAGCACCACGAACCGTTTCAAGTAAGTTTGATTAGCTATACATCGGAAGGTGCTAAGATTATTGAAACCATTGAGTATGATAAAGAAAAAATTGATTATTTAAAAGATATGACGGCAGATGAGAGTCAAAACAAGGGTATTGTGACGGATCGATTCGACCGAATGGATTATGTTGAGTATGTGGATAATGAAGGAAATGACATGGAAGAATATGTTTTATTAAAAGGAGATGGTCTGGCACATCAAGAAAAAGTAGTGTTTCCATTAACTGATTAAGCAAGATTTATGTGAAATAATTTGTGAAAAATAGTGAATTTATAGGACAAGTTGAGGGTTAATAAGAGGATTTATTGTAGATAAAGTAAAATATACTTTAATTAAATAACGTCAAAAACAATGTAATAAGGCAAATAAAAAAGCAAGGAGTGGGAGCTCCTTGCTTCTCTACCTCGACAAAAGATAAGTTTTGTAAGGGAAGGGGAAAACTTATCTAATGTCAAAAAAATTATTAGCCGAATAAATTAAATAAATTAATTTATACATTAAGCTTATAGCATATTTCAAAAACAGACAATAGTAAAACATTATAATTATTCTTGTTTAGAAAAAAGACTAGGTAAACGCTATCTAAATAAGGTTTCTCTTTTCCCAAAAATTACATATGGATATGTATTAAAAGAGTAAAACCGCTTTTTTGAGTGAATATAATAAGAAGAAAGAGTGAAAAAGAGGGTAGAAAATGAAACATTTCTGTCCTAGTTGAAAATAAGGTATAATAGAAATGATATCTTTTAAAGTACGAAGATACATAGGAGGACAATCATGAAAAAAATATTAGTAGTAGACGATGAGAAGCCAATTTCAGATATTGTAAAATTCAATTTAACCAAAGAAGGTTATGAGGTATACACAGCTTTTGATGGTGAAGAGGCAGTTGAAGCCGTCACAGAGATTGAGCCAGATCTAGTATTATTGGATTTAATGTTACCCAAAAAAGATGGGCTAGAAGTGTGCCGGGAGATTCGTAAAAATTATGATATTCCGATTATTATGGTCACAGCGAAAGATTCTGAAATTGATAAAGTATTAGGACTCGAATTAGGGGCAGACGATTACGTAACAAAGCCCTTTTCTAATCGAGAATTAGTGGCTAGGGTTAAAGCCAACTTAAGACGTCACGGAAATGCACCTGCAAAAGTAGAAGAAGAGACAAACAATGAATTAAATATTGGTGCTCTAACGATTCATCCAGAAGCTTATATGGTGACAAAACGTGGAGATACAATCGAGTTAACTCACCGTGAGTTTGAATTACTGCACTACCTAGCAAAACACACAGGTCAAGTGATGACAAGAGAGCACTTATTACAAACTGTATGGGGCTATGATTATTTTGGCGATGTTCGAACAGTGGATGTAACCGTTCGCCGTTTACGTGAAAAAATCGAAGACAACCCAAGTCATCCAACATGGTTAGTAACACGACGTGGTGTGGGTTATTACTTAAGAAACCCAGAACAAGATTAGGGGTTTGGGTATGAATAAAAAGAAAATACGTTTCTTTTCTTCTGTTCATTTTAAAATTGCCTTAGTTTTTGTTTTGCTGCTACTAATTTCAATTGAAATTATCGGGGCTATTTTTATTCGAGAATTGGAATCATCAACGATTCAAAATTTTGAAGAGAGTGTGTCCTCTCAAGTGGAGACACTTTCTACTAATTTAAGTAGTGAAATGCTGAAATACCAAGAAAATAAGAACGACAGTAATTTAAAACGCACCTTGGTTGAGTTTTCTAAGAGTGATATCTTAGAAGCGAGGTTAGTAGACGACAAAGGAATTGTGATTGCCACAAGCGATGCCAACTTACAAGGTGAAGTAGGAAAGAAAAACGATTATGAAATGTTTAATGTGTACAGCCAAAAGAAAGAAGAACGCAAAGATCCTGTGACAGGGAACCGAGTACACGTCAACATTCAGCCTGTGTATTCTCCAACCGGTGATACTGTCATCGGCTTTCTTTATGTGAAGAGTGACATAGAGAGTAAGTATCAACAAGTAAACGAAATTGCGTTGATCTTTTTTTATGCATCAATGATTGCCCTTGTGTTTTCGTTGATTATTGCTTTGCTTGTCTCTAGAACCATAACCAAACCGATAGGCGAAATGAAGCAACAAGCCATGCGAATTGCCAATGGGGATTATTCTGGTCAGGTTGAAGTCTATGGTAAAGATGAGCTGGGTCAATTGGGTTTAACGTTTAATGAGTTATCAGCAAGAGTTGAAGAAGCGCAAGAAACAATGGATGCAGAAAAAAGTCGATTGGACAGTGTTCTTTCCCACATGACGGATGGTGTTATTGGAACAGATCGTCGAGGTAATATTATACTAATTAATGATATGGCTCTGAACCTACTCGGTATTAAAACAGAAGACGTTTTGGGCAGTTCTATTCTTACGCTGTTAAACATCGAGGAAGATTACTCTTTTAGAACGTTGTTAGAAGAACAAGAGGAGATCTTATTAGATTTTACAGAACAGTTAGATAAAGCCATGTTGCTGAGAGCAGAATTCTCGATGATTCGCCGAGATTCAGGGTTTATTAGTGGGTTAGTGTGTGTGCTACATGATGTAACGGAAAAAGAAAAAGACGAGGAAGAACGACGTCAATTTGTTTCCAATGTCTCTCATGAATTACGCACACCTTTAACCAGTATGAGAAGCTACATTGAAGCGTTAGTAGAAGGCGCGTGGCAAGACCCAGAGATTGCCCCAGCCTTTCTAAAAGTAACTCAGGATGAGACAAATCGGATGATTCGTATGATTAATGATTTGCTTCAATTATCACGAATGGACGCTAATAAAATTGAGTTGAAACAAGAATTGGTCAATTTAAATGAGCTGTTTAATTATGTGTTGGACCGGTTTGATATGGTAATAAAAGACAGTGAACGAAACTATCAAATTAAGCGAGAATTTACGAAGCGTTCTATTTGGGTTGAAATTGATACAGATAGAATGATTCAAGTCTTTGATAATATTCTAAATAATGCTATGAAATACTCTCCAGCTGGGGGAACCATCACGTGTCGTTTGTTAGAGACTCACAAAAACGTTATTATCAGTATTGCTGATGAAGGTCTAGGAATTCCAAAACAGAACCTAGGTCGAGTATTTGACCGTTTTTATCGAGTGGATAAGGCAAGGTCTAGAGAAATGGGCGGATCCGGTCTAGGGTTAGCTATTTCAAAAGAATCGATCAAAGCCCATGGAGGTAGTATTTGGGTTGAAAGTGAGGAAGGAAAAGGATCAACGTTCTTTATCTCCTTACCTTATGAACCATATGAGGAGGACCTTTGGGAATGAAAACAATCGGAGATAAACTGGTAAAAATTAGTTTAGCCTTGATGATTGGGCTGAGTGTGTTACTGTCTTGGAAAATTTGGACAAAGCCTACTAATCGTAATTTTGATTTAATTAACAAAAAGGAACTCTCAAGTGTGGTTCAAACAAAGGACATCGCTGAAGTGTACGTCCCAACAAAATTGTTTTATCATAAAACAAAAGATGACATTTTATATACCAACAGAGAGTCTACCATCACAGATATTCAGAATAAAGTCAGTGACTTTGACTTTGAATCCGTAAAAAAGGTTAGCAAAGAAGACAATGAAAAAATAATGACACAGTCAAAAACAGTATCACTCTTATTTCCAAAAGAATTACCGTTATCCGTGTATGCAGATACCTATCATTTGAAGGCGAAAGTATTGGACGATATGAGCGACATTAATATTAACCGAATATTGGTTTCTTTTGAGGAAGAGGCGGTGTATTTTATGAGCCGCAATCTCGAAGAAGGGGCAAAAGCAGAAGTTAAAGGTAATTTTGATGGGATTGAGAAGATATTAAATGAGAATAAGAAATATTACAGTGTCAGTTTAGAGCCAGATAATATTTCGCAACTTTATTATTTAACGGAAGAACTAAAATTGAAAACATATAGCTATATTGTAGCAACGCAATCCTTTACGACATTTTCTAAAGCATTCTTTAACCAATCGAATGATGTTTTTTCGAATGAAGGAAGCAACGTTAGCTTGTCTAATGGAGAGGGAGAGTCATTAACGATTCAGTCCAAAACTGGGGAAGTTAATTACTTTGGAAAAGTTAAAAGTCCAACAAATAAAGTCATAGAGAATGATTACTATACCTCGTTTCAATATGTAGAAAGTTTGGGTAATTCGTTAGGTACACTGCGTTATTTTGGTTCTAATCCCGAAAATGGAGACATTGTTTATCGAAATTATGTTGAGGGCTATCCGGTGTTCGGTGAAGACATGAGGGGATTATTAGAAGTTGCTGTCCAAAATAAAAATGTCCTTGTTAGAACGAATCAAGAAACCATTCAAATACCTATCCCGTCAGAAGAAGAAGTGGTATTAAACTCAACACGAGAAGTTTTAGATGATCTATTGGCAGACGGAGTGGATTTAGATGATGTAGCAGATATCCAAATAGGATATAGTTGGAAAGGGAACCCAGAAACAAAACAGGTGATAGAACTTATTCCTGAATGGTATATTTTGTATCAAGACACATGGATTGCCAAACCAGAATTGCAAAATGTATTGCAAAAAGGGGGGACGCTAGATGGACTTTAAACGAGTAGAGGGCATCTTTTTAATTGTCTTCTTGTTTTTGAATATGTTTTTATTTTATGTGTATCAAGAAGGTAAGAATGAACAACGAGTAACAACATCAGGAACCATTTCTGATAATTTGGAGGCCCGTCTTAGAGCAGATGACATAGACATCCCTCATGACCTATCAGAAAAAAAATTAAAAGGGTATTACCTGTCAGGAGAAGAGAAAGATTTATTACAAGATGCTAAGTTAGAACTTAGCAACCAAGAATGGCAATTATCTGACAATCGTTTGCTCAGTCATTACCCGAATAATAAAGAGTACGAAATTAACGACCCAAAAGAAGAAAAAGCAATCACCCGCTTTATAACTAAGCGTAATAATGTCTTACATGGTAAAGAGTATCGCTTAAATCCCTATGAAACAGTACCAACACAAAAATATGTATACAATCAAGAATGGGAAGGTGTTCCTTTCTTTGATAGCACGTCAGAATTAATTATTGGTATTGCAAAGGGACAAGACAATCATCCCATGATTGATAGTTACGAACAGAGCATGTTAGAGAATGTAGAACCTTTGCGTGAGCCTCAAAACCTTATCACAGAAAGAGAAGCTATGATTAGCTTGTATACCAATAACCGCATTCCAGGAGGAACAGATGTTGCTTGGATTGAATTGGGATACACTCGGATTTTTAAGGTTAAAGGAAAAAATGTCTACATTCCAGCATGGTTTATTGGGTTAGATAATGGAAAAGGAAACATTCAAGTAGAGCGTATTAATGCCTTTACAAGCGCGATTATTTCTTCATCCAATGTGTCAGAAGTTAGTAAATAAAGAAAAGTATAAAGCTAGGAAGGAAGCGTTTTTTGTGGAGGAAACAGGATTTAAAGTTAGCGTCCTAGCCAGTGGCAGTACAGGAAACTCATTGTATATCGAAACACCACAGCGTCGTTTACTAGTAGACGCTGGATTAAGCGGTAAAAAAATCACAGGCTTACTTAATGAAATAGGGCGTTCACCAGAAGATTTGGATGCCATATTAGTAACACATGAACATCGGGATCATATTCATGGTGTTGGGGTGTTAGCTAGAAAGTATAAATTAGATGTGTATGCGAACGAAAAAACATGGTCAGCTATGGACCCTTTAATTGGGAATCTGACGTTTGATCAAAAAAACATCTTTAACTGTGGAAAAGTATTGACTCTTGGGGATATTGATATCGAAAGTTTTGGAGTCTCTCATGACGCCGCAGAACCACAATTTTACCGGTTTTATAAGGATAATAAATCCTTTGTTGTTTTAACAGATACAGGCTATTGCAGCGATCGTGTTAGGGAAACTATTAAGGGAGCAGATGCGTACCTTTTAGAAAGTAACCATGACATTAATATGCTACGTATGGGTAAATACCCTTGGTCAACACAACAACGTATATTGAGCGATAAAGGGCATTTATCTAATGAAGATGGTGCTATTGTGGCTGCAGATGTGATTGGAGATAATACGAAACGTATTTATCTAGGACATTTGAGTAAAGAAAATAATTTAAAAGAACTGGCTAATATGACCATGAGTCATACTTTAAGAACTAGAGACATTGATGCTGGTGGAGCACTAAAGGTGCTTGATACCAGTCCAGATAAAGCATGTGACTTGTTTGCAATTTAGAATGAGGACAAGTTATGGTAAATATTCTTAATTAATAAGTAGCAGAAAAATAGCCTCCTAACAGTTACATAGTTAGGAGGCTATTTTTTGCCAGACGTTTAACATGTTTCTTGGTCTGTGGTATTGTGGTAAAGGGTATTGAAACAGGACACAGATAGCTTTGAAAGAGAGAAGGGAGAGTTAGGCATGAACCGTTTTATCAATCATTTCTTAATGTCACATGAGGATATTAAAGAATATGTCACCAATCACCTAGGGTTATTTGAAACATCAGAGGCACTGGAAGTAAAAGAAATTGGGGATGGCAACATCAATTATGTGTTTAAAGTGGTGGATACGATCACAGGAAAAAGTATTGTGGTTAAGCAAGCAGATGTATTATTACGTTCATCAGGTCGCCCTTTGGATATTAATCGTAATAAAATTGAAGCGGACATTCTTAAGATACAGTATGAATTGGTTCCTGATTTTATACCGGAAGTGTATCACTACGATGAAACAATGTCAGCCTTAATAATGGAAGATATCTCAGATTATAAAAATTTACGCTACGAATTATTAGAGCATAAATACTTTCCAAAACTAGCTGAGGAAATCAGTACTTTTTTAGTAGAAACCTTGTTATCTACAACAGATTTGGTTTGGAATCGTCAGGACAAAAAACAGCAAGTTAAGGCATTTGTTAATGTAGATATGTGTGACATTAGTGAGGATTTAGTCTTTACAGAACCTTACAATGATTATAAAAAGCAAAACATTATCTCAGAAGGCAATCAATCCTTTGTAGAAGAAAGGATTTATGCTAACGAGGATTTAATAGGTGAAGTCGGTAAATTACGAGAGAAATACATGAACTACGCTCAAGCTTTAGTTCATGGGGACCTTCATTCGGGCTCAATTTTTATCAATGAGACGGGGCTTAAAGTGATTGATCCGGAATTTGCTTTTTATGGACCTATGGGTTATGACATTGGGAATGTGATTGGTAATCTATTCTTTCCTTTGATTAAAAATACTTATTTTGATACGGATGATGCGTTTGGTTCATGGTTGTCACAAACGATTGTCTCGATATTTGATTTGGTAAAGAGTAAGCTAGGTAAAGCATTTGAAGAGAAAGTGTCTCTCTCTATTTACCAAACAGAATCCTTCAAAAGAGCATACATTGATGAAGTAATGGCAGATAGCTTAGGATATGCTGGGACAG
This sequence comes from Vagococcus sp. 211, assembly GCF_056322705.1. Taxonomy (NCBI): domain Bacteria; kingdom Bacillati; phylum Bacillota; class Bacilli; order Lactobacillales; family Enterococcaceae; genus Vagococcus; species Vagococcus sp. 211. The sequence continues at coordinate 1,848,922 of NZ_CM150475.1, read as the reverse complement.
AGATGATTAGACGTACCATAGGAGATTCTAAAGTAAAAGAAATCTCAGAAGCACCGATGGGCTCGGCACGTCTTTCTATGGAACAAGCCGTATTAGCTTTAGGGACAGAACTTATTTTAAACAGGCATGATATTAAGAGTGGGACAGAATTAATGAGAAGATGTGAGGATATTCAAGGGGAGAAAGGAAGATAGTGGATATGGAAAGAGCCGATTATGGTATGCCGTTTTTGTTACAATATGAAAACGTGGCATGGTACGAAGAGGGAAAGGTAAGAATATTAGATCGACGTATTTATCCCACAGAGATTGTGTTTGTGGAATGTCATAGACATGAAGAAGTGGCTCAAGCAATTAGTGATATGGTGACACAAAGTGCGGGTCCTTATACAGCTGCTGGGATGGGGATGGCCTTGGCTGCTTATGAAGTAAGAGAGGCAAGTAAAGAAGAACAAAAAAACTACTTGGATAAAGCGGCTCACACCATTGGTTATGCGAGGCCAACAACAGCTAACAGAATGTGCCAGATTACCATGAATTGTGCTGAGGTAGGGAAAGTAGCTATCGATAAGGAAGAGGATCCGATTGAGGCTATTTTTAACGCAACCTTAGAGTCCTTGAACCGACGATATACTATTATGGATACGGTAGGACGTACACTGCTAAAAAAAATGCCCAAAAAAGGGCGTGTTTTGACACAATGTTTTGGTGAGACGATTGTGGGAACCTTACTAAGAGCGGCCAAAGAAGAAGGGTATGAGTTAGAAGTTTACTGTGCTGAGACGAGACCTTATTTACAAGGTGCTCGACTAACATCTAGTTGTGCGGCTGACTTAGGCTTTCCTACCACAGTGGTCACGGATAATATGATTGCCTACATTATGGAAAATAAAGGGATCGATGTGTTTACCTCCGCTGCAGATACCATCGCAAGAGATGGACACATTGCTAATAAAATAGGAACCAACCAAATCGCTATTTTGGCCCATCATTACGGGGTACCTTATTACGTGACGGGGATTCCTGACAGTGATAAGTTTGTAAGAGAGGATATTATCATTGAAGAACGGGATCCGAAATTGGTATTAGAATACCGAGGGATTCCTAATACTTTACCGAGTGTGAAGGGACTTTATCCATCCTTTGATATCACTCCTCCTGGAAGAATCAGTGGGATTGTCACAGATAAAGGGGTCTATTCAGCCTATGATTTAGAAGCTTATTTTGACAAAGAAAGCACTCGTTTTTATTAGTAAGTTAGGAAGGAAGAACAACATGAAGTACAGAGAAGAACGGAAACAATTAGTATTATATGGTAAAAAAATGATGGAGGAACAGCTGACCACAGGAACGGGTGGCAACTTAAGCATCTTCATTAGAGAAGACAACGTGATGCTAATTACGCCTAGTGGCATTGCCTATCATTTAACCACTGAAGAGGACATTGTGTTAATGACACTAGAGGGAGAGATTCTAGAAGGGGATAAAAAACCGTCTAGCGAATATGACATGCATCGTATTTTTTATCAAAGAACCCCCCATGTTAATAGTGTGGTTCATACTCATTCAGAATTTGCGACAGTCTTTGCTTGTTTACAGGAAGATATTTTACCACTTCATTATATTATTGGTTCTGTGGGGAAAAAAATCAGATGTTGTCGTTATGAAACCTTTGGAACCTATGCATTGGCAGAAGCTGCATTTGAAGCAATTGAAGAGGACAAAGGTATTTTACTCGGTAATCACGGGACTCTTGCCATTGGATCTGATTTAGCGGATGCTTTTTCTGTCGCCAAAGACATAGAGTTTATTGCTAAACTGTATTACAGAGCAAGATCAATTGGCACACCGGTGTTATTAAATGAAGAACAATTAGACGAAGTTATCGATAAATTTGGTACTTACGGACAGCTAAGAACATACGGTCAAGACTAAGTCATTCAAACTAAAAATAACCTAAGACTTTGTAATGTCTTAGGTTATTTTTTTAGAAAGGACTCTTAGAAGAGTCTTCTTCTTGTTGTTGCATTTTTTTCTCCATTAGTTTACTTGAGTCTTGATCAAGTAAGACATCCACCTTTTTCTTTTTACCTTGTTGATAGAGAGTAACGGATAAAGAATCGCCAATTTTTTTGTTATAAAGAATGGCTTGAAGTTCAGAGTTTGATGTGACTTTTTTATCATCTAAGTGTGTAATCACATCGTATTTTTCAATGCCAGCATTCGCAGCAGGAGAGCCTTTTTCTACGGTACCCACAACAACCCCGTCTAAATCAGCGTCTTTGATGCCAAGAACACTTTCTTTTTCTTCAGCACTCACCATGTTAAGGTTAATCATACTAATCCCTAGCATTGGTCGAATCACGTTACCACTTGTTTCTAATTGGTTAATAATGGATACCACATCGTTACTAGGAATCGCAAAGCCCATTCCTTCAGCTGACACACCCATAGCTGCTTGTGCAATTTTACTAGAGTTAATACCAATCACTTGTCCACCAGTATTCACCAAAGCCCCACCAGAGTTCCCAGGATTAATAGCAGCATCCGTTTGAATGGCGTTACTGTTAATGGTTTGTCCATCTTCTGTTTTGTTGCTAATCATACGGTCTTTGGCAGAGACAATCCCTTGAGATACAGAGTTAGCAAAGGTTGACCCAAGAGGAGACCCAATCGCTAAAGCAGGTTCTCCTACTTTAATGTCATCTGAATCAGCAAATTCAGCAACTGTAGTCACGTTTTTTGATGGAATCTCAAGAACTGCTAAGTCACTGTAAACATCAGTCCCAACAATTTTAGCATCCACACGCTCACCATTACTTATCATAATAGATACAGCATCAGCTCCAGCTACCACATGGTTATTGGTCACGATATAAGCTTTGTCGCCGTCTTTACGATAGATGACACCACTGCCCTCACCAGATTCTTGAAGTTCACCTTCTTTTTCTTCATTGTTAGAAGGACCGAAAATACGCTCTAAATCTGATAATTGAGATTGTTGTTTTCTAAGGGTGGTCACAGATACAACAGCGTCTTTTACTTTTTCAACAGCCTTCGTTGTGTCTGTTTGAACGTCAACTTTCATCTGACTCACCGTATTTTTTCCTTCGCTAATTGATTTCGTATTTTGTTCTGTCTTTTCAGTGGGAGACGTGATAGCATTATCTTTATTAATATATCCATAGCCACCTATGACTAACATGCCACCTAGGGCACCTGCAATCAAAGAGGTGGTAATCCGAGCGAACGCGCTCCCTGATTTTTTAGGTTGAATCACTTTTTCTTGAGTAGAACGTTTAGATCTAGGGGTTACATCTTTTCTCATTGTATTCGGTGTCGCCACCTTGCCTCCTTTAAATGTATATATCTATTATATTTATTATTATAAGCTAAGTCTAATCCTCAGATTTGAAAAATAAGTGAACTTCTTTAGATTAATTTATAGTAAAATGAGAAAAATAAGAGAAATGGTAGTAAGTTATTAACAATTGTTATCCACAGTGTTGTGTGTAAGTGTGTTGATAACTGTAATGAGAGTGTTTTAAAGGTGGATAACTCTGTGGATAGATGTGTATAACACGTGAGAAAGGTGATAAAGATGAAAATAAAAATAATTGCTGTTGGTAAATTGAAAGAAAAGTATTTAAAACAAGGCATTGCTGAGTACGAAAAAAGATTAGGGAAGTACTGTAAATTTGAGATTGTTGAAGTTCCTGATGAAAAATGCCCAGAAAATCTGAGCGAGACAGAGATGCTACAAGTGAAAGAGAAAGAGGGAGAACGTATCCTTAGTAAGATAGGTGATAATGATTATGTGTTTGCCCTTGAGATCAAAGGCAAAGAAATCACATCAGAAGGGCTAGCTCATGAGATTGATACTCAGAGTATCAGAGGAAAAAGTAATTTTACGTTTGTTATCGGTGGCTCTCTAGGGTTATCCAAAGAAGTAGTTAAACGAAGCAATAGTCAAATTTCTTTTGGCCGATTGACTTATCCTCACCAGTTAATGCGACTGATTTTAATTGAGCAAGTGTATCGCACGTTTCGAATTAATAACGGAGAACCTTATCATAAGTGATGGGGTTTTTTGTTACATAATAGACTATTAACGTAGGTAATTAATGAAATAGATATCAGTAGTTATTAAATTAAATGATAAAAACATGAGAAAATAACTTGACAATATGAACTCTATGATTTAATAATAAGTGTGGATGCGTCGTGAAGGAGTGAACTTATGCCACACTGTGAAGAAAAACTATTTACGATTGGACAAGTTTCTAAAAGATGTAATATTTCGAAAAAGACGTTAAGGTATTATGAAGAATTAGGCCTTATTGAACCAGATTATGTTTGTCAGGCAAATGGGTATCGCTATTATAACGAAAATACGATGTTATTAATTCCTATTATTAAGTATTATAAGCAAATGGGATTTAAATTACAAGAAATGCTTGGTGTTACTGAAAAGGGATCGCGTTTTTATCATGAAAATAAATTTGTTTATAAATTAGATGATCTAGAAGAAGAGAGAGTTCAAATTAATAATCGTTATACCGCAGTAGAGGATTGGTTGAATTTATTAAGAGAAGGATCAATGGTACTAGAAAATAAGATAGATACAATCAATATTAAATACCTTGAACGGAAAAATTATTACTTTCTAGAGCAAAGGTTTAATGAATGCTATCAAGACTCAATCATTAACATAGCTTGGGTCAATCATTTAGAAAAAAAGGGTTGTTCTATAACAGGACCGGTTTGTTTAGAATTTAGATCTGTTGAAGATCGTATGAATTTTAAGACTAGCACCGTTTGTATCATGCAAGAACCTGTTGGTAGATTGAACTCAAGTATCATGCAAAAAGAATTTGGTGGAGATATGTTCTTGTGTGCTTACCACATAGGAAACCCTGAGAAAATAATAGATACATATAATAGATTGAAAGATTGGGCTATTAGTCATGATTATGATTATGGACCCAATGTATATGAACGCTATGTGATAGATTACTGGACGACCAAGGATCCTAATGAATTTGTATCAGAGGTCATTTTTCCAATCAAAAAAAAGAGTAAATGTGAGTGATTAATCACTTACATTTACTCTTTTTTTGTATGAAAAGACAAGTTAATAGACATTTTTAAATATGACTAATAAAGATGTCCCTAATGGTAACGGTTTTTTAAAATCTATATCAGCGCCTTTTATTGAGTGTTAACTTTAATTTTTGTGAAACTATAAAAAAATTAAAAAACGTTTTATGGAATTAAGTTAAATAACTAGTTATTTTTTAGGGTGATACTTATTTTTTTAAAATAAAAAGATGAAATTGTACTATAACAGTTTTTGGAGTAATGGAATAGTAATTATAATATAAAAATTCTTATTGTTAATTAATAGACAATCGTTGTAGGGAGAAATAAAGAAATATTTTGTTAAATGGTTATCAATCTCAGCATACTAATTGAGAAAGTATTTGTCATAAGATAATATAATGTGAAAAAAATAACATGATGATAATAATATGCTTGACTTTGTCTCTAAGGGGAAGAATTATCTTATAGGAGTAGTAATGATTATCAAGTTAAAAAATAGGAGGAAGTAAAAATGAAGTATGATGCATTAGGAATGGTAGAAACAAAAGGATTAATCGGTTCAATTGAAGCAGCTGACGCTATGGTGAAGGCAGCTAATGTCACTTTAGTTGGAAAAGAAATGATTGGGAGTGGACTTGTAACCGTATTAGTTAGAGGAGATGTCGGTGCGGTTAAAGCAGCGACAGATGCAGGAGCAGCTGCAGCAGAACGTGTTGGAGAATTATTATCAGTTCATGTTATTCCAAGACCACATGCTGAAGTAGAAACAATTTTACCACATAATATTAAATAAGATGGGGAGAATAGTTTACGATGGATAGTCAAAAAACAATGGTTCAATCACATACATCCAATCAGTCGATGGCAGATGTGAAAATGAAAACGGTTAATAATAAATTTAAAAAAGCAGGTATTTCAAATGGTCTTATTTCTGGCCTAACATATGGTATCTATTCAACGCTTGTTATTGTAGCAACTGGTTATGATCCATTAATGAGTGCAGTAGGTATTATTGCAGCTCCTTTTGTATGTTCGGGGCTAAATGACCTTTTTGCAGGGATTTGGTTACTGATTTTTAACTGGAAAAAAGGTCGTTTGAAAGAATTAGGTAGAACGTTGAAAACAAAACCAGGAAAAATGTTAGTAGTAGGTTTTCTTTTAGGTGGACCTATTGCTAATGGTGCTTACCTAGTAGGCTTAGCTATGGCTGGAGCTTACGCTATCCCGATTTCTGCAACGTGTAGTTTGTTTGGCGCTTTATTTGCTTGGATTTTCTTAAAACAAAAACCAACTAAACGAGTTGTTTTCGGTATGATTTTATGTGTTATGGGTGCGATTTTTATTAACTTTGTTAAACCAGAAGGAGCACCAAACTTTACCTTAGGAATTATTTGCGCCTTGATAGCAGCAGTTGGTTGGGGATTAGAAGGCGTTTTCTCTAGTTTTGGTGGAGCCATGATTGATACTGATGTTGCGGTGAATTTAAGAGAATTGATTTCAGGAATTGTTACGTTATTATTAGTATTTATTTTTGCAGGGGCATTCCCATTATTCCTTGGAACTCTCAAAGCAGTGACACCAGTAATGTGGTTGGTTGTTTCAGGTTTAAGTGCAGCAGTGTCATTCTTAACTTGGTACAAAGCAAATTCTATGGTAGGTTGTGCCATTGGTATGTCCTTAAACGTTACCTATGCCTTCTGGGGGGTTTTATTCTCAGTTCTCTTCTTAGGTCAAGAATTAACCTCTACGATTGTGATTGGTTCAATTGTTATTGTATGTGGCGCGATTATCGTTACGATGAATCCTTTAGACCTAATCAAGAAAAAAGAGGTGGAATAAGATGACTTTACCAGCAAGAATGGCTGTATTAAATCATTTAGATAAATCTGGAGAATCTAATATTCAAGAAATAATGACAAGTTTAGAGACTGTATATGGTCAAGAAAAACAGTTTACTTATGATTTGTTCTTGGAGCATTTAATGGCCCTAGAAGCGAATGATCTGGCTTCATTAACAAAATATGAATTAGACAATAAAGATGATTTGGTTTTGTATTACAACATTACAGATGATGGCCGCAGTACAGTGGAAAAATTTGTTCCTAAAAAATAATAAAACATCTAGGAGGACAATTTATGAGATATCAAGGTGATGAAGCGTTAGGACTAGTAGAAACTCTAGGATTAGTCCCCGCATTAAAAGCAGCAGATGAAATGTTGAAAGCGGCTAATGTGGAACTTGTTTCTTATGAAAATATTGGCTCAACTCTCGTTACAGTTATGATAAAAGGCGATGTAGCTGCTGTTCGTGCTTCTGTGGAAGCAGGGGTTGCAGTGGCTAGTGAGATTGGTAAAGTGACAGCACATAATGTGATGCCAAGACCAATCAGAGCTGTAGGCGATATCGTCTCGGTTCATGATATTGATTTATAAAGGTAAGGAGGAAGAAGCTATGGAAAGATATGAAGCTATTGGGGCCATTGAAACATTTGGTTTAGTCTTTGTGTTAGAAGCAGCAGATGCGATGTGTAAAGCAGCAGATGTAGAAGTCTTAGGCTATGAAAACGTAGCGTCTGGTTATATTTCAGTCATCGTTAAAGGAGATGTAGCAGCGTGTAAGGCGGCAGTAGAAGCGGGAGTGCAAGCTGTAGAAAATATGGAAGCAGAAGTATACAGCTCAGTTGTTATCGCGAGCCCTCATATTGATTTAAGCAAAATCGTTTCACGCTATGCATTAGAGAACCTGTTGCCAAGTAGTGAGGAAGTGGAATAAATGACGTTTGTTGATAAAGATTTAGAGTCTATTCAAGAAGCACGTATCTTAATGGAATCTGCAAGAGATTCTCATTACATGTTAAAAGAATATGACCAAGCTATTATTGATAAAATTATTGGAATAATGCTCCCTGAAATAAGAAAAAAAGCAAAAATATTGATTGATGAAAATATTTCTGAAACGCAGTACGGTAATCCAGAAGATGAATTAAAGTTATTGTATCAAGTATTAGATAACGTAGAATCAAGCGTATTGAATCAAAAATGTATCGGTGTTCTAGGGACAAATACACAAGGTGATATTACAGAAGTAGGGGTACCTTTAGGTGTTATAGTGATACTTCTTCCAGCTGAAAATAGCATAACTAATACTATTTTTACTACGTTACTGAGTTTGAAAGCAGGAAACACTTGTGTTTTTGTTCCACATAAAAGAGGGGCCAACTCGACAAGAAAAGCGATTTCTTTTGTCAAACATTTAGCAGAAATGAGCGGTTTACCTAAAAACTGTTTGAATAGTATGCAGCATGTGTCGAATGAGGGGATTTCTGAAATAACCAATCATACCTCGGCAGCATTAATCATCAACATTGGTCAAAAAAAATGTAAAGACGCATCCAACGTTTTACATCGTCCGATGATTTATGGAGGTACAGGATCGACTCCTGTTTTTATTGAAAAAACAGCTAACGTGAAGCAAGCTTGTTTTGATATTATTCGAAGCCGCTCATTTAATAATGGTATCCTGCCTGGTGCAGAGCAATATCTAATTGTAGAAGGAGTCATTGCTAATCAAGTAAAGGAAGAGTTAATCAATCAAGGTGCTCATTTTATGACTCAGCAAGAAGAACGATTATTACTTAATTTAATTAAGCCATATGGTTCTTCTGTTTGTCCAGAAGTTGTGGGTAAATCTGCTTGTTATTTAGCAGAAAAAGCAGGATTTACTACTCGAAAGGATACCAAAGTACTAGTATCGGAGCAAGAGTACATATTTGATGAAAATCCTTATTCTGATGAAATGAAGTTTCCGATTTTAATGTTTTATTTAGAACCTGATTGGCTACATGCTTGTGAAAAATGTATTAATTTATTGCAAACTAAGCAAAATGGTCACAGTTTAGTGATCCATTCACACAATCAAAAAGTAACTAATGAATTTTCTTTAAAAAAACCAGTAGGTCGGGTGCTAGTTAACGGCCCAGCAACTTTTAACAGTTTAGGTCTTGAATCAACCCTTCCTTTTACTTTTGTTCTAGGTGGTTTGACTATGGGACAAGGAATCACAGCAAAAAATATCACAGCAAAAGATTTAACTTACGTCAGACAAATTGGTTATCCAGTAGAAAAATTAGTATCAGCGAAAACTGATAACACGATGAATGAGGATGAATTAGTTAAAATTTTGAAAAAAATCATTCACCAATAAAATAAAATAAGCGAGGGATTCAGATGGATATGCAAGATTTTTCAGCAAAATTAGCTGAAGCAACTAAAGAATTAACAGATTCAGAAAAAGCAGCTTTAATGCGTATGTTTGCATCTGTTAAAGAAGATATTGAAAGCGAAGAAGTAGTTGAAACGGTAGAATTTCATTCTGAAGGAACCAATATTCCTGAAGGGATTACACCTAGATTAGTGGCTTTAAAAGAAACATACATGAAACATGTACCAGCTATTACAACGCATAGAGCACGAGCAATTACCAAAATTGCTAAAGAAAATCCAGGTATGCCAAAAAGTGTTTTAAGAGGTAAATGTTTTAAATATTGCTGTGAAACAGCACCTTTGGTTATTCAAGATAACGAATTAATCGTTGGGGCACCTAATGGAGCACCTCGTGCAGGGGCTTTCTCACCAGATATCGCATGGCGTTGGATGGAGGATGAAATTGATACAATTGGCACGCGTCAACAAGATCCATTCTTTATTTCTGATGAGGATAAACGTGTGATGCGTGAAGAATTATTCCCTTATTGGAAAGGTAAATCAGTTGATGAGTATTGCGAAGACCAATACCGTGATGCAGGAGTGTGGGAATTATCAGGCGAGTCATTTGTATCAGATTGTTCCTATCATCAAATCAATGGTGGTGGGGATTCTAACCCAGGTTACGACGTTATTTTAATGAAAAAAGGCATGCTTGATATTCAACAAGAAGCTAAGGAACATTTAGAGCAGTTACAATATGAAAACCCAGATGATATTGATAAAATTTATTTCTATAAATCAATTATTGATACAACTGAAGGTGTAATGATTTACGCACGACGTATGTCTGAATATGCAGCTGAATTAGCAAGTAAAGAAACGGATCCAAAACGTAAAAAAGAATTGGAACAAATTTCTAAGATTAATGCGAAAGTACCAGCTAATAAACCGGAGACTTATTGGGAAGCAATCCAAGCCGTATGGACTATTGAATCTTTATTAGTAGTTGAAGAAAATCAAACAGGTATGTCAATTGGACGTGTGGATCAGTACATGTATGAGTACTATAAAAATGATATCGATTCAGGCCGTATGAATGATTACCAAGCCTTTGAATTATCAGGCTGTATGTTAATTAAAATGTCAGAAATGATGTGGATTACAAGTGAAGGTGGTTCTAAATTCTTCGCTGGTTACCAACCATTTGTCAATATGTGTGTTGGTGGGGTTACACGTGAAGGATTTGACGCAACCAACGAGTTAACGTACCTATTAATGGATGCTGTTCGTCACGTAAAAATTTATCAACCATCATTGGCATGTCGTATTCATAATAAATCTCCTAGAGAATACTTGAAAAAAATTGTATCAGTTGTCAAAGCTGGTATGGGATTCCCAGCTTGTCACTTTGATGACACACATATCAAAATGATGCTTGCTAAAGGTGTTTCTATTGAAGATGCTAGAGATTACTGCTTAATGGGTTGTGTGGAACCTCAAAAATCAGGACGTCTGTATCAATGGACATCAACAGGATATACTCAATGGCCAATCTGTATTGAGCTTGTGTTAAATCAAGGAACACCATTATGGTATGGTAAACAAGTTTGTCCAAATACAGGTGCGTTATCAGAATTTAAAACGTATGAACAATTTGAAGAAGCTGTTAAAGAACAAATTAAATACATTACTAAATGGACTAACGTAGCAACTGTTATTTCACAACGTGTTCATCGCGAATTAGCACCAAAACCATTGATGTCTTTAATGTATGAGGGCTGTATGGAATCAGGTCATGATGTTTCAGCAGGTGGTGCAATGTATAACTTTGGACCAGGAGTGGTTTGGTCAGGACTTGCGACTTATGCAGATTCAATGGCAGCTATTAAAAAATTAGTCTTTGATGACAAAAAATACACATTAGATGAGATAAATACGGCATTAAAAGCAGAATTTAAAGGCTATGAACAAGTCAAAGCGGACTGTTTGAAAGCCCCTAAATATGGTAATGACGATGATTATGCAGATTTAATTGCTGCAGAATTAATCAATTTCACGGAACAAGAACATAGAAAGTACCGTACATTATATTCAGTATTAAGTCATGGAACATTATCTATTTCAAACAACACACCATTTGGTCAATTAACGGGAGCTTCTGCTAACGGTCGTGATGCTTGGACACCTCTATCAGATGGTATTAGTCCAACACAAGGTGCTGATTTTAAAGGGCCTACAGCGATTATTAAGTCCATTTCTAAAATGTCTAATGACAGTATGAACATAGGGATGGTACATAACTTCAAGATTATGTCAGGTTTACTAGATTCTCCAGAAGGTGAAGAAAGTTTAATCACACTACTACGTACAGCTTGTCATTTAGGAAATGGTGAAATGCAGTTTAACTATTTAGATAACGATACATTAATTGAAGCGCAAAAACATCCAGAACAATACCGTGATTTAATTGTCCGTGTCGCTGGGTACAGTGCATTCTTTGTTGAGTTATGTAAAGACGTTCAGGATGAGATTATCAGCCGAACAATGCTAGAAAAATTCTAAAAAAAAATCAGGAGATGAATGGTATGACAGGAATAAAAGAAGGTGGAATTGAGCGCCAAGCAATGATTTTTAATGTGCAAAAATACAATGTTCATGACGGCCCTGGTATTAGAACAATGGTATTTTTTAAGGGGTGTCCATTACGTTGTCAATGGTGTGCCAATCCAGAAGGTATTTCTAAACAATTTCAAGTCATGTATAAACAAAGTTCATGTTCTGATTGTGGAGCCTGTGTGGACGTTTGTCCCATGGGCATCCACTATATGGATGAAGAAGGCAATCACCAAATCGATCGTGAGAAAATATGTAACGGTTGTAATAAATGTGTAGAGGCCTGTCCAATGGCAGCACTCAATATTACAGGGGAAATTAGGACTATACCAGAGTTAATGGAGATTATTCATGAAGATTCAGCTTTTTATGACATGTCTGGTGGAGGAGTTACCTTAAGTGGTGGTGAGTGTACAGCCCAACCAGAAGTTGCGTTAGCTTTGTTAAAAGCCTGTAAAGGTGATGGAATAAATACAGCTATTGAAACATGTGGCCATACTAGAATGGACAGAATACTTAGTTTATCAGAGTATGTGGATTATTTTCTATTTGATTTAAAACACATGGATCCAGTGAGACACAATGAACTAACAGGCATTAGCAACGAGAGAATTTTAAAAAACTTAGAAGAACTTCTTAGATTAGGCAACTGGATTAAGATAAGAATGCCAATGTTAAAAGGCATCAATTCAAGTGAGTCAGAGATTCAAGCAATTATTGATTTTTTATTACCATATAAAGATTACCCTAATTTTCAAGGGATTGATTTATTGCCATATCATAAGCTAGGCGTCAATAAGTATGGTCAGTTAGGTATGGAGTATCCAGTAGACGGTGATCCTAGTTTATCAAATGATGAATTAGATCAGATTGAAGGTTGGATTAAAGCATATGATTTTCCTGTACAAGTCGTCAGACATTAACTAAAAAGGAGACTAAATGATGAAAGAACAAGTAGCGCGTGTCATACAGGAATCTGTTCCTGGTAAACAAGTCACTTTATCTCATTTAATTGCCTCTCCTATTGTCGATGTTTATGAAGCTATTGGAGTTGACCCGTATGGAGCAATAGGAATATTGACTTTATCACCTTATGAGACAGCAGTTATTGCAGCTGATATAGCAAGTAAGGCCGCAGATGTGACGATTGGATTTTTAGACCGTTTTACAGGGTCTGTTGTGATTCAAGGCGATGTTCAAAGTGTGGAAATCTCTTTAAAAGAAGTTAATCGTATTCTCGAGGAACAGTTAGGGTTTACTGTTGAAGAAATGACTAAAACATGAGGAAAAAGATATTAATCATAGGTCCAAACAATAGCGGGAAAGCTAGGCTAACCCATTATATAAATGAAGAAGAGGGACCTATTAAAAAAAGAGGGCACATTGTTTATGGTAACCACACCATTTGTGTTCCCGGTAGTTATTTAGAAAGTCCTGATATGCGTAAACACATTATTTCTTTGAGAACGCAAGCTTATTTAGTCTTAATGCTCTATCCTGTTATGCAAAAAAAGAAAGTGTACCCACCTAATTTTGCAAAGATATTTAATGTCCCAGTACTAGGAGTGTTGACGTATCATACAGAGCTTCCCTCTAGCTTCCAATTAGAGAAGAGTGACAAGATGTTTGAAGAAATCAAAATAGAAAGTCCTTATGAATGCGTTAATTTAAGCAGTGAGGCATCAATAGAATTATTTTGTAACAAAATAAGAAAGAAAGGAGAGTGAAATAATAATGAATCGATTTAAAATGCCGACAGAAATTTATTTTGGTCAAGATGCTTTGAACGCATTAAATGAGTTAGAGCTAGGAAATACATTGATTGTATGTGATCCTTTCATGGAATTATCTCATATGGTGGATAAAATAACTGTTTTGTTAGAGGATAATTCGACTCAGTATATGATTTTTTCAGAAGTCGTGCCAGATCCAACGATTCAAGTAGTGACTAAAGGATTACAAGCTGCTTTAAGTATAAAACCACGTAGTATTATTGCATTAGGTGGGGGTTCGGCTCTAGATACAGCAAAAGCTGTTAGAGAAATTTATAGGGAATCAACACAGGTTAATGACGTTCAATTAGTTTGTATTCCGACAACGAGTGGCACGGGAAGTGAAGTAACCGCATTTTCTGTTATTACAGATAATGAAGAACAAGCTAAATATGCTCTTGTATCGGATACCATGATTCCAGAAATTGCTATTTTAGACCCGGAATTAACGAAAACAGTGCCTAGAGATATAACAGCTGATACAGGCATAGATGTCTTAACTCACTGTTTTGAAGCATATGTTTCAACTGATGCCTCAGATTTTACGGACGCTTGTGCTGAGAAGGCAATCAAGATGGTTTGGGCTTATTTATTAGAGGCAACTCAAGATGGTTCTAATATATTAGCTCGTGAAAAAATGCATAATGCCTCTTGTTTAGCTGGAATTGCATTTAGTGAAGCATCACTGGGAATCTGTCATAGCTTGGCTCACGCCTTAGGTGGCAAATTTCATATTCCTCATGGTCGAGCAAATGCGCTGATTTTACCCTATGTTATTAGTTACAATGCGGGACTAGATTTAGTAGAAGAAACAGCTACTTTAGATAGATATGTGCTAATTGCTGAATTACTGGGTATCAAATCAGGCACTAAAAAGGCAACAGTGAGAGCATTGATTTCTAAAATAAATCGTTATACAGATCAGTTAGGAATTCCTAAAAAGATTGAAGCGATGGGGGTAGAAACAGGTGATTTTTTAAGTGCTTTATCTAGTATGTCTGAAAAAGCAATGGAAGATAAATGTACTTTAACGAATCCCCGTGTACCTACTATAGAGGATTTAGAAGGGATTTATAAAAAACTAAGTAAAGGAGGTCACTAAATGCACTTTATTACAGAAAACGAGTTAAAAGTTAAGTATAGGAAGCAAGCATTTAGTGATTTTTATTTACAAGAAGAAGACCGATTGACCCCGGAAGCTAAGCAATTTTTAAGCGACAAAAAAATAAAGCTTAACAGTATTCAGGATAAACGTCATTCAACACAAGTGTTAACTAATGAGTTTGACTTATTGAGACTATCTTGTTTAGAGTGTGGTCGATTGGCCAATGAAATTGATTTTACTATCAGTCATACTTTATTTTTATTGGCTGATGAGATAAAAGTAGGAATAAGGGGAGAGCAAGACGTATCGCTTGCGCCTTATAAGAGTCAGTTAGAAGTACATCATGTTTTGAGCACGAGAGGCCAATTGTTGATAAAGTTGGAACAAGCGATTTTCTCGATTAGTGACTTAGAAACAAACAATCAAAAACTATGCAATGAATTATCTTATTTAAAAAAGCAATTGATTGATATAGTCAATCAATTGATGAGGAGTGGTGAGTAGTGAGTAAAAAAGAGCTAGAAAAATGCGATGAATTGGTTTCTAAATTTGAATCTGTCATTGACCATCCTAAACGGACGAATAAGACTAATTATTATACAGGCGTTGATTTGGGAACAGCTTGTATTGTTCTAACTGTTTTAGATACTCATTATGAGCCTGTTGCTGGTGCCTATCGGTATGCAGATGTTGTAAGAGATGGCATGGTTGTTGATTATATTGGAGCAGTAACAATTGTTAGGGAATTGAAAGAAGAGCTTGAAGAAGCTTTAGGTACAGAGTTAGTATACGCTTCTTCAGCAATACCTCCAGGGACAGATGCTTTAGATTCTGGTGCTATTAAAAATGTGGTACAAAGTGCCGGGTTTGAATTGACCTCCATTTTAGACGAACCAACAGCAGCGAATGAAGTCCTTCATATCAAAAATGGAGCAGTTGTTGATATTGGTGGAGGTACAACAGGGATTTCCATATTAAAAAATGGGAAAGTGATTAATGTTTCTGATGAGGCAACAGGGGGGACCCACTTTTCTCTTGTTATAGCAGGTGCGTATAAGATCTCTTTCGAAGAAGCAGAACTATATAAACGAGATGAAACAAATCATAGTGAATTAATAGTGACGTTAAAACCTGTGATTGAAAAAATTGCTTCTATTATTGAAAAACAAATAAAAGGTTATGACATAGATGGCATTTATTTAGTAGGAGGCTCTTCGTGTTTGACAGGGATTGAAAAACTAATCGAAGAAAAAATTAAGATACCAACATTTAAACCACGCAACCCAATGTTCGTCACGCCACTTGGGATTGCTAAAAGTTGTACCAATCAAATAATGGATTAGGAGAATGGGCTATGGATTGTCGCATAATAAAATCACCTGGAGAAAATACTCTAGCAATATTAAATAGAAGAAAAGGTTCAGGACCAAAAGAAGCTCTTCAAGATATTGGGGCAGTTGGTTTAGTTCAAGGAAAATTAATTGAAATGGTTTGTGCAGCTGATGTGGCTGAAAAAGCAGTAGGTGTTGTTGTTGAAGATATCAAGGGAACATGCCCTCAAAATATGATTATGCTAGCGATATTTGGGGACACTGCCTCCGTTATGGCGGCGATGGATGAAATTGATAGACGAGAGAAAGAGCGTTTATGGTAACTGCAAAGTTAGTAGATAATGTCTGGGCAACTCGGAAATCAGATAAACTTAACGGATTTAAATTGATGCTAGCAGTAGTTATCGGCGGATCTAGAGATGGGGAGCGACTTGTTGTTGTAGATGTTATTGGAGCAGGCATTGGAGACAGAGTCATCGTAACCACAGGATCGGCTGCAAGAAGGATGTTAGAAGATGATACCGTACCTGTAGACGCAGCAGTGATTGGAATTATTGATGAAAGTTGTGAATCTGTTTAGAAAAGAAAGGAAAAGTGTGTCGATGAAAAAACTAGTTTCTGCAGAAGATGTTACGCAATGTCACAAGAGCGGTTTGGGCACTCTTTATGTTACCAAAAAGACAATCGTGACAGATTTAGCCAAAGACTTGGCAGAAGATTACGGCATTTTAATTCAAATACAAGAAGAATCAGATAAACAAGAGATTACGACAGAAGAGTTGATTTTATTACTAAAAGAAGTGCTAGCTATTGAGGTACCTAGTGAGCCTTTTAAAGCAATGATTGATTCTAGTGGAACAACAGTTATAAAAGGAGAGTCTGTTCAATTAGAACAAGTGTCAAAACAACAAGATGTTTCTATTTTAAAACGAGAGCTAGTAAGTGAGAAGTCTATCAAATTAGGTTTTTTAACTTTTAATGGTGTTAGTTGTCCACATCAAACGAGTCGAGAAGAAGTTTATTATGTTATGAATGGCTGTTTTAATATGACAATTAATGAGAAAGAATATGCTGTGAAGCAAGGTGATGTGGTTGTTATACCAAAACAGACACTCGTTACGTGGACAAGTGAAGAAAATGTTAACTTACTATATGTGAATCATTAAATGTCAAAATGTGTAAAGGAGTAACCGATGAAAGAAGCGTTAGGGTTTATTGAAACAACAGGCCTCATAGCAGCTATTGAAGCGTTAGATGCTATGTTGAAATCTTCAGAAGTTCATCTGGTAAACAAAGAAATAATTGGTGGTGGCATAGTGACCATCGTTATTTCAGGAGATGTTGCTGCTGTTAAATCAGCAGTTGATGCAGGAGCAGCTTCTGTTTCTCAATTAAATGAGAGTTCATTACTTTCTATTCATACGATACCTCGACCGGATGATTCGATTGCTGATCTATTTGGACATCTTATTGAAGTAACAGAAGGTATTGAGAAAGAAAAAGTGGCAGTCGTAGAAAAGATAGTTGAAGAAGTAATAGATCAAAAACCATTAGAAGAAGCATTAAATGACTGGTTAGAGAACGAGGACATCGATCAACTTAGGACATGTTTAGTTGAGTATAAAGTATCAGAATTAAGAAACCATTTAGAACGATTATCTGATGTTAAACTATCTCGTAAAGAAATAAAAAAAGCCAGTAAAGAAAAATTAATGACAGCCTACATTAGACACTATAAAAAATAGTCATAACAAGGCAAAGGGGTAAAAAATAATGGAAGCATTTGATAAAGATTTATGTTCAGTACAAGAAGCTAGAAATTTAGCTAGAAATGGAAAAATAGCCGCTGATGAAATGGCTAATTTCACTCAAGAACAAGTGGATGTAATATTAAAAAGTATGCGTGATGCTGCTAAGAAACATGCTGTTTGTTTAGCAAAAATGGCTGTTGAAGAAACTGGTTTTGGTAAAATAAAGGATAAGGTATATAAAAATCACGCAGCCTCTGTTTTACTTTATGAAGAAATTAAGGACCAACAAACAGTAGGGATTATTTCAGAAGACGTAGAGAATGGAACATTTGATGTCGCTGAACCAGTAGGCTTAGTCATGGGAATCATACCATCAACAAATCCAACATCCACTGTTTTATTTAAAGCGATGATAGCCATTAAATCACGTAATGCGATTGTATTTGCGCCTCATCCTGCCGCCAAGAAATGTACGTTAGCAGCTAGTGAAATCATGCGTGAAGCAGCAGAAGCTGCAGGGGCACCAAAAGGGTTAATTAGTTGTGTATCAACACCAACTATGGCATCAACAAATGAGTTAATGCATGGTAAGGAAGTATCTTTGATTATCGCAACGGGTGGACCTGGTATGGTTAAAGCGGCTTATAGTTCAGGTAAACCAGCTATTGGAGTAGGAGCAGGAAATTCACCGGCCTATATTGAAAGAACGGCAAATGTTAAAGAGGCTGTTGAGAAAATTATTGCTAGTAAAACTTTTGATAATGGAACTATCTGTGCATCAGAACAAGCGATTATTTGCGAGTCAGTTAATGAAAAAGAAGTCATTTTTGAGCTAAATAAACAAGGTGGCTATTTTATGACTGAGGAAGAAACAGACAAAGTGTGTCGCTTATTGTTTAAGAATGGAAACGCGATGAATGCACAATTTGTTGGACGTTCTGCAGATGTGATTGCAAAAGCAGCTGGTATCAGTGTTCCAAGTGGTACAAAAGTATTAGTAGGTCCACAAAAAGGTGTAGGACAGGGTTACCCATTATCCTTTGAAAAATTAACAACTGTTTTAGGATTCTATGTGGTTGATAATTGGGAAGAAGCTTGCCATTTGAGCATTGAATTACTACAAAATGGCATTGGTCACACAATGAGTCTTCATACAAATGACCGAGACATAGTATTGAAGTTTGCTGCTAAGCCGGCTTCAAGAATATTAGTTAATACAGGTGGAAGTCAAGGTGGGACAGGTATCAGTACAGGTCTACCGATTTCATTTACATTAGGTTGTGGAACATTTGGTGGTAGTTCAGTATCAGAAAATGTTAGTCCTAAAAACCTCTTGAATATCAAAAAAGTTGCTTATGGGTTAAAGGATGTTAGAACATTAGTAGCTGGAGATCCTTTGTTTGATTATGAAATTAGCGAACATATGGAAGAAGTAACTTGGAGCAAAGGCTGTGAATCCAGACCTCGATTATCTGAAGCCAATAATTCTTCAGAGGAATTGGACGTTACCAAATTAGAAGAGGTTGTTAAACAGCTGTTAAAAGAAATAAATAAATAGTAAGGGAGTGAGTGTGATGGAGCAATACGAAGAAGTATTAAATCGTGTACTAGGCGTTCTTGTTGAAGGGAAACTATCTGGAAAACAACAACAACCTATGTCTGAAATGGCTAGAACGATACCAGTAGGCATATCTAATAGGCACGCCCATTTATCTAGGGGAGACATTGATGCTTTATTTGGAGAAGGCTATGAGCTAACTAAGTTGAAAGATTTATCTCAGCCAGGACAGTACGCTTGCAAAGAGTGTGTGACGGTTTGTGGACCAAAAGGAACTTTAGAGAAAATTCGTGTACTCGGACCGGCAAGACCGATGACTCAAATTGAAATCCTTCAAGGAGATACATTTAAGATAGGTGTTAAAGGCGAAGTTCGTTTGTCTGGTGATTTGAATGGGACACCAGGAGCGACTGTAATCGGACCAAAAGGTTCTGTTCAGATAAGGCAAGGAGTGATTGTAGCTCATCGTCATATTCATATGTTGCCAGAAGAAGCTAAATATTTTGGTGTAGTTGATGGAGAGAAGGTCTCAATTAAACTTAGTGGACCAAGAGGCGGGGTTCTTAACAATGTCATGATTCGAGCAACATCAAATTCAGGATTAGAGTGTCATATAGATACTGAAGAAGCAAATGCCTTAGGTGTTACTTCAAGTACTAGAATTGACATTTTAAAATAATAAAAAATACAAACTTCAATTAGGAGGAAATACACAATGAAATCAGATGCATTAGGAATGGTAGAAACAAGAGGATTAATTGGTTCAATTGAAGCAGCAGATGCAATGGTGAAAGCAGCTAATGTAACTTTAGTAGGTAAAGAAAAAGTAGGCGGTGGTATTATTACTGTTATGGTCCGAGGAGATGTGGGTGCCGTAAAAGCAGCGACGGATGCTGGAGCAGCAGCAGCAGAACGGGTTGGTGAATTATTATCCGTTCATGTCATTCCAAGACCACACGCTGAGGTAGAATCAATTTTACCATTAAGTGGTAAATAAGGCAGGTCATAGATTGTAAGGAAAGTAGTTAGCTTCAAAAAATAAGAAGGAATTCAGGATAAAGATTTTTCCAAAAATCTCATGAGTTTCAGCTTGTTTCTTGAAGCTACTTTTGTAACATGGTTTCTTTATAAAAGGCATGATGAGTCATTTATATTAGAAATCTTTAAACAATGAGTACTTATGAGAGAGTAAGGAGAATAGATAATGGTAAAAACAGTCATTATTGGGTCTAATCATGCAGGGATTGCTGCTGCTAATACATTGCTTGATCATTATCCGGATCAACAGGTGATTATGATTGATAAAAGTAATAGTTTAAGCTATTTAGGATGTGGTTCACCTTTATGGGTGGGAAGACAAATTGATTCCTACGAGACCCTATTTTATACGAATAAAGAAGCGTTTGAAGAAAAAGGGGCAACCATCTATATGGAGACAAGGGTTGTTTCTATTAATTTTTCTAAAAAAATCGTTTCCTGTTGTGGTGTGAATGGAGAGGCGTTTGAAGAAACCTATGACAACCTCATTTTAGCAACAGGATCAAAACCAATTAAGCTTAATTTGCCAGGTAATGATTACGAGGGTATTCATTGTTTAAAAACATTTGAAGACTGCATAGTTATTGATGAAGCTCTAAATCAAACTATGGTAAATAATGTCGCTGTAGTAGGAGCTGGATATATTGGAGTTGAAATGGCGGAGGCTATCAAAAGAAGAGGTAAAAATGTCTTGCTTTTTGATATTGAGAGCCAGGTTTTATCTGCGTATTATGACTCATGGTTATCAGATGATATGTCCCGAACACTGAGTGAAAATGGTGTTGAGTTACATTTAAATGAAAAAGTGACATCCTATCAGAAAAACGATGTAAAAGAAGTTTTTTTACGTTATATTGAAGAGCTAATTGAAGAGATTAAAATAAACCCAGATGCAAAAGCGGCTAAAGATAAAATAGCTTCTTTGGATAATAAGGTAAGTAGTATTGTAACAGATAGAGGAGAATACCCTGTTGACTTAGTTGTAAATGCTCTTGGTTTTATTCCGAATGTAGATTTAGGAGAGGGCCATCTGAAGTTATCAAAGGAAAAAGCGTACTTGGTAGATGAACATCAGAGAACTAGTATATCAGAGGTTTATGCGATTGGGGACTGCGCCACTATTTATTCCAACGCTTTAAATGATGTGACGCATATTGCTTTAGCAACTAATGCTGTTCGTTCTGGCATCGTTGCAGGCCATAGTATAGGTGGTTCGGATATCAAGTCACTAGGTGTCCAAGGATCCAATGGAATTAGTATTTTTGGTCGAAATATGGTATCAACAGGTATTTCTTATGAAAAAGCTCAAAAATTAGGGTTTGATGTAGCTATGACTGATTTTGAGGACTTACAAAAACTGAGCTTTATGAAAGACAATGAACAGGTAAAATTAAGAATTGTTTATGATAAAGTTAGTCGACGTATATTAGGCACCCAAATGAGTTCTAAAGGAGATATGTCTATGGGAATTCATATGTTCTCATTGGCAATAGCCAAACAAGTGACTGTCGATGAATTAGCTCTACTCGACATATTCTTTTTACCCCACTTTAATCAGCCGTATAATTACATTACTATGGCAGCTTTATCAGCTAAATAACTGATAAAGCTTTTTATTGTTTTTATATCATTTGTTTCTCTTATATGATTCTGCATAGTTTTTATCGTAACATAAAAAATTTAAAATAATAAAAGTAGAAGTAAAAAAATGATAATAGGTCTGAAGTAAAAAAGAAATATTTAATTTGTAGAATTTAGAAGACGAAGTTGTTTTTAATTTTGAAGTAACTTTATATCTAAGTAAATGAGACCAAACAAAAAGCTATCCCACTCACCACGAGTTAGGATAGCTTTTTTTGTTATTGTTACTTTACATAGTTCATTTCAAAACGCTTTGAAAAAGCAGAAAGAGAATAACAAATGATGAAGTAACAGAAGGCCATAATGAAGAACATAGGTAGCACGGTATTTGGATACTGTGCGTAAATGATTTTTGTATTATGGGTTAATTCTGGTAGAGAGATAATCACTGCCAGAGAGGTGTCACGGATTAATGAGACAAATTGACTAACTAAAGGAGGGACCATTAGTTTTAGCCCTTGAGGCAAGATAATATAAAAAATGGTTTGTCCTTTTGTTAAGCCAGTCGACATACCAGCTTCCATTTGTCCCTTAGGTACCGCGAGTAGTCCACCGCGAATGATTTCTGATAACATGGCTGACTCGAAAATCGTCAATGCCACAACAGCGGACCAAAAAATACTAAATTGAATGCCTATTTGAGGTAAGGCAAAATAAGTAAAGAAAATAATCAGAAGCAAAGGAAGATTACGAATAATATCCACAATAAGTCCCACGATTAAAGATAACACTGGGATTTTCAAGTAACGTAAGACACCTAAAATACTACCAATCACAAAACTTAAGATAATAGAAACGACAGCGACTTCCAGAGTCACTAATAGACCGTCTAATATGAACCGCATGTTGCTCCATGTAAATACTTGTTCTAACGCCATTTTACTGACTCCTTTCTTATGCTTTCGCTAATCTCACTTCTAGATATTTCATTAAGTAAGATAGAGGCATGGTCATCATGAGATAGATTAGCCCAATCAATGTATAGGTACCAATGGTATTAAAGGTAGAACTTGCGATTAAGTCTCCTTGATACATCAAATCAGCCCCTGTAACCATGGCTAGAATCGATGAATTTTTGACTAAGTTAATAAATTGGTTGCCTAGTGGTGGGATGACTAATTTAAATGCTTGAGGCAGCACGATTAACCGCATCACTTGAGCATAGGTTAGGCCAGAAGCGAGTCCAGCTTCCATTTGTCCTTTAGGAATCCCTTCGATACCTGCACGTACTGTATCAGCAATAAAAGCAGAGGTATAAAGGGTTAAGCCAATGGTCCCAGCGGTAATTCCGTCTATTTTGATGCCATAAAGAGGCATGACAACGAAGAAGAACATCACCACAATCAAGAGAGGCAAGTTACGAAAAAGATTAACATAACTATTTCCTAATCTCTTGATCCATTTTGTTTTTGATACTTGTAAAATGGCCATAAATGTTCCAATCAACAAGCTAAAAAGTAACGCTATTAAACTAGCCGTAATTGTTATTTTTAAACCTGATAAAATATCAGCTTGGTAGGTTTGCCAAATATTTAGCATCTTTTACCACCTTTCTATTTAGGTTCCTCATTGAACCATTTCTTATAAATATCAGCATAGGTTCCATTCTCTTTTAGAGAGAGGATGCCATCATTTAATGCTTGTTGGAACCTTTTTTGTCCTTTATTTAAGGCAATCCCGTAAGGTTCATCTGTAAATTTGTCTCCAGCAAGGACATATTTAGGATTTTCTGAAGCCATCCCGAGTAAGATGCTGTTATCTGTTGTCATCGCATCACCTTGTCCCGATTGAAGGGCAGTAAAAGCTTCAGCATAATTTTCTAGTTCTAATACTTTAGCATGTGGTGCGTGTTCTCGAATATTCTCAGCCGAAGTTGACCCTTTAACAGCTAATACCGTCGTCTCATCTGTTAAGTCATCCACGCTTTTAATAGGACTGTCTTTACTTACTAATAAGGATTGTCCTGCATCAAAATACACATCAGAAAAATCCACTTGTTTTTTACGTTCGTCACTAATGGTCATTGTTGCGATAATGGCATCAATGTTCCCATTTTTGAGTAAAGGAATTCTCGTTTTGGATGTCACTTCCACAAATTCCGCTTTGTTTTCATCTCCGATTATTTCCTTTGTTAAGGCTTTGGCGATGTCGATATCAAAGCCTTCTACTTTACGGCTTTCAATGTTCATCAAGCCAAATAGTTTTGTATCGTACTTAACGCCCCAGACAATTTTATCAGAGGATTCAATTTTTTCTAGGGTGTTTTGATTAGTCAGATCCTTTGATTGGCATCCAGCTAAAAAGATGAGGCCTATAAAAAATAAGAATAGATAACTTGTTTTCATTAAGCGTTGTCTCATTGTCATCACTCCTAACTATTGATTAATAATTTTACTTAAAAATTGTTTTGCACGTTCGTCTTGAGGGTTATCAAAGAAGCTCTCTGATTCTCTGTCTTCTAAGATTTGACCATCAGCCATAAAAATAACTCTATCCGCTACTTCACGAGCAAAGCCCATTTCATGGGTAACAACGATCATTGTCATCCCAGACTCTTTCGCTAGTGATTTCATTACGTCTAGTACTTCTCCAACCATCTCTGGATCTAGAGCAGATGTCGGTTCATCAAACAGCATTACATCGGGCTCCATAGCTAAACTACGAGCGATAGCAATACGTTGTTGTTGTCCGCCTGATAATTGAGTTGGGTATTCGTCTTTTTTATGTAACATTCCGACTTTTTCCAATAATTTTTCGGCTTTTTGAACCGCGTGTTCTCTGTCTTCTTTCAGCACTTTCATAGGTGCTAAGATGACATTTTCAAGAACCGTCATATTGGGATACAGGTTAAAATGTTGAAATACCATCCCTAAATTTTTTCGTACTTCATTTAAATTGGTTTTTTTGTCATGGATGTTAACGCCATCAACAAATAAATCCCCCGTTGTAATTTCTTCTAATGCATTGATGCATCTTAGCATGGTACTTTTACCAGAGCCTGAAGGACCAATGGCTACAACGACTTCCCCTTTTTCTATGGTTAGGTTAATCCCTTTTAATGCGTGAAATGACCCGTAATATTTATCTACTTCTTTAAATGTAATCATTTATTCCCCTCCTAAAAATGACAAATTGATTAAAATTCTAATATTTTTATCATAATCTATATATTATACTTGTTTTTTTATGGATTTGTAAAGAATAGAGATAGGATTGTTTGTGATTTTCATGAAAACTTAATGTAAGAAAGGGAGGTAATAGTAAAAAATACTATAATTAAACCCTTTCATATCAACCTTAAAGAGAATGAAAGAGAAAAATACCAGGAGAGAGAGGAAGGGTCCTCTTTCTTCTGATATTTTTGGTTTATTCTTTAAGTAGCCAGGTGTTGGGTGGTACAGATGCTTTCACCCAAGCCCCACTGCCTATTACAGCCCCATCACCAATGAATGTGTCTCCACCAAGTACTGTGGCACCGGCGTATATAGTAACATTATCACCAATGGTTGGATGACGTTTCCCACCTTTTAATAGAGTGCCATCTTCGGCTTTTTTAAAGCGGCGAACGCCTAATGTCACACTTTGATACAAGCTAACATGTTGTCCTATGACCGTTGTTTCTCCGACAATAATGCCAGTTCCATGATCAATGAAGAAATAAGGACCAATGGAAGCGCCAGGATGAATGTCAATCCCTGTTTCACTATGAGCGGTTTCTGATAATAACCTAGGGATAATTGGGATATTCAGCTGGTACATGGCATGAGCTAGGCGATGAATACTGATGGCTTTGAAGCCAGGGTAAGCAAGTATGATTTCATCTTCACTCGTCGCAGCGGGGTCTCCGTCGTATGCTGCAGAAACATCCGTCATGATGAGTTCTTTCATATGAGGGAGTGCCACCATTACTTGTTTTGATAAGTCATCAATAGCGTCTTGTTCTTCTATTACAAAGGCAATCGCTTCGTGTATTTTTTCTTCTAGTGCCTCGTCAGTTATCTGGATATTAGGTACATGATAATAGTTGGGAAATAACAGGGCGAAGAAATAATGACGAATACTAGCCACGGTTTCATGAATCCCATGATAATTTTTCTCCATGATTTTCTCCTTAATTGCTAAACATAGCGGTTGATAGATATCTTTCACCTGTATCAGGTAATAAAACCACAATGCGTTTGCCTTTATTTTCAGGGCGTTTGGAATAGGTAATAGCAGCAGACATAGCTGCGCCTGATGAGATACCCACAAGAAGCCCTTCAGTTGTTGGCATCATGCGCCCCATAGCAAAAGCCTCTTCGTTGTCCACAGTCATCACTTCATCATAAATGGCTGTATCCAGTGTTTCAGGAACAAACCCTGCACCAATTCCTTGAATTTTATGTGGTCCACCTTTCCCCGTTGATAAGATAGGTGAATCTGTTGGTTCAACAGCGATGAGTTGAATGTCTTTATTTTGCTCTTTTAAATAACGTCCCACACCGGTTAGCGTGCCGCCTGTGCCCACACCGGAGATAAAAGCATCTATCTGGCCGCCAGCTTCTTCCCAGATATCTGGACCAGTCGTTTGATAATGAGTGTCGGGATTCGCTTGGTTAGAAAATTGAGAAGGCATGAAGCTATTATCAGTACTTTCAAGTAATTCTTCTGCTTTAGCAATGGCCCCTTTCATTCCTTTAGCGCCCTCTGTTAGCACCAGTTCAGCCCCGTAAGCAGACATTAACTGACGACGCTCAACAGACATGGTCTCAGGCATAACAATGATTAAACGATACCCACGGGCAGCCGCTAGCATAGCCAAACCAATTCCTGTGTTACCAGAGGTCGGTTCAATCAGTGTTGTCTCTTTTGTAATGAGACCTTTTGCTTCAGCATCATCTAGTATTCCTTTAGCGATACGGTCTTTGACAGAGCCACCAGGGTTAAAGGACTCAACTTTAGCTAAGATAGTGGTTGATAAGTTGAAGTGTTCTTTTACTTTATTTAATTCAATTAAAGGCGTACGACCAATTAATTGTTCAATAGATGTGTATGTGTGTGACATAATAAATTCCTCCTTTAGTTCTCTTGTGTAAGATTATAGCCTGTTTTATCTAGATTTTAAACTATCTTGATTTAAGAAGAAGGAGTAATCAATAAGGAAGATAGTGACAAATCTGTCATTCAAGGTGTAAAAAACAGGTGATTCAAGTATAATGATAACAGGACATCACTATATGTTGGAGGAGAAATACATGGACACGTTTAATATAGATAAAAGTAATCCACTACCGTTGTATGCCCAATTACAACGATCAATTATCAAGAAAATAGAAGAGGGTGTATATAAAGAGAATGAAAGTTTACCAGCGGAACATGTGATTATCAAGCAGTCAGGACTAAGCAGAACAACTGTTAGACAAGCTATTGATAACCTTGAAAAAGAAGGATACATTGAAAAAAGAAGAGGCATTGGGACGTTTGTATCACCTAAGAAAAAGAGTACGTGGGATCTTGAAAAGTTAAGAAGTTTTAGAGAAGAGTTTTCAATGAAGGGGAAAGAAAACTTTACCAAGCTATTAGAAATTAAAAAAATCAAGCAAACGGAATACCTAGCAACTATTTTCGGGGAGACGGAGAAGTATTACTATGTTTTGGAACGATTGCGTTATATTGATGAAACACCCATTATTGTCGTTACAACCTATGTTCCTGAAAGTAAGTTCAAACAGTTAGATCAGTTTGATTTTAATGATCAATCTTTATTCACAATTATGGAAGAAGAATACCATACGACCATTACATTTGCTGAAAAAGAATTCAGAGCAAAAATTGTCATTAAAAAAGATGCGACGCTTCTAATGATTGAAGAAGGGGACCCAATACAAGAAGTTAGAACTAAAACGTATGACGATAATGGCGAATTAATTGAATACTCAGTGTCAAGAGACCGTGGCGATTTGAGTGTTCACAAAGTTAGATTAAATCATAAAAATATGTGAAAGCGGTTGACAATGTGATAAATCGTGCTATTATTACCTTATACATAAGGAGGTCATGACCTCCTGACGAGAGGATGGGTTGATAAGGTATGAAAGATAAGATAGCTGTTGTCACTGGTGGAGGTAGTGGAATCGGAGAAGGTATCTCTAAAGAACTTGCTAGAAAAGGTGTGCAGGTTGTAGTGACAGACATTAACGTGACCAATGCGTTACGTGTAGCTGATGAGATTATCAAAGAAGGAGGTAAGGCGTTAGGTAAGGCGTTAGATGTAACTAATTTAGAAGCTATTAAAGCATTAGGGAATGAGATCAAATCTAACTTAGGTTTGATTAGTTACTGGGTAAATAGCGCAGGTATCTCAAAAATTGTGCCATTCTTTGAGCACACAGAAGAATTATGGGACAACACAATGGACATCAATTTAAAGGGACAATTCCTTTGTAGCCAAGTAGCGATTGAACATATGCTAGAAAACGGTGAGGGAAGTATTATTAATTTATCTTCACAATCTGGCAAAGTAGGAACGAGTAGTTATCAAGCGTATTGCTCAAGTAAGTTTGGTATTATCGGTTTGACACAATCGTTAGCAGCAGAATTTGGTCCGAGTGGTATTCGTGTTAATAGCATTGCTCCAGGAGTGATTGCCACACCTATGTGGGATGTACAAAAAAAAGATTATGCTAAAAAAAGAAATTTAGACCCAGATAAAGTAATGGATTATTTTAAATCAAAAATCCCATTACGAAAAATTGGTAAAGTAGAAGATGTCGCAAAATTAGCGTGTTTCTTACTGAGTGATGATGCAAGTTATATCAGCGGACAAACCATTAGTGTTAATGGTGGGGATATCATGTTTTAATAAAAGGATAGTTGGAGGGAAAAAAATGGACTTAAAAGTTAAAATTCAAAAATTTGGTGGTTTTTTGGCCGGAATGGTGATTCCAAACATTGGGGCTTTTATTGCTTGGGGCTTAATTACGGCATTGTTTTTAGAAACAGGTTGGTTTCCTAACGAAGATTTGGCTACAATGATTTCGCCAATGTTACAGTATTTGTTACCCATTCTTATATCTTATACAGGTGGTAAGATGGTATATGGTCAAAGAGGAGCTGTAGCCGGAGCTGTGGCTGCTTCTGGAGCCATCTTTGGTTCTGAAATACCTATGTTCTTAGCAGCTATGATGTTAGGACCTCTTGGTGGTTGGGTAATGAAACAAGTGGACAAAGTGCTAGAAGGCAAAATAAAATCAGGGTTTGAAATGTTAGTTAATAACTTTTCAATTGGTATTGTTGGCTTAATTATGTCCGTTTTTTCTTTTTATGTCATTGGACCTATTATTACCGTATTAACCGATGCAGCAACAGCTGGCATTAATTTCTTAATTACAGCTAACTTATATCCTTTGTTAGCGGTGATTATTGAGCCAGCCAAGGTACTTTTCTTAAATAACGCTATTGATCAAGGAATATTTGTACCGTTGGGAGCGGCCCAAATTTTAGAGCACGGCGGAAAAACATTGTTTTACATGTTAGTATCAAGTCCAGCTCCAGGAGCAGGGATTTTATTAGCGTACTCTTTCTTTGGTAGAGGGAACAGTAAAAAATCAGCACCATCAGCGTTAATTATTCAATTTATTGGTGGTATTCATGAAGTGTATTTCCCATATGTATTAATGAAACCGCTTATGTTTTTAGCTGTCATTGCAGGTGGTATTGCTCAAATTATTGTCTGGGTCCTATTGAATGCAGGGTTAGCAGGGTATCCTCATCCAGGAAGTATCGTCTCATTCTTAATTATGTTACCAAAAGGTGGCGCGATTCCTGTCTTATTAGGTATTTTAGCCGGAATTGCAGGGAGTATGTTTACCGCAATGGCTATCTTAAAATTTGATAAATCAGCAGAAGAAGATGAGGATGTGTCTTTAAGCGATGACATTGGTGAGATGTTAGGCGTTAAAAAAGAAGGAAGCGTGTCAACTTCAGACGCTGTTAAATCATGGAAGACAGAAGACATTGAGAGAATTATTTTCGCCTGTGATGCAGGAATTGGCTCAAGCGCTATGGGAAGTGGTATTCTTAAAAAGAAAGTAAAAGATGCCGGTTTATCTATTATAGTAGAGAATTCTGCTGTTGATGTTGTTGATAAAAATACGAAAGTAATTGTGACTCATAAAAACTTATATGAGCGAGCAAAAAAAGCTGCTCCTAATGCGATTGTTCGAACCGTTGAATCATTTCTAAATGACCCACAATATGATATTCTAGTTAAAAACTTAACAGAAGGGGAAGTTAAAGATGAACATTAGTCAAAAGCAAGTACGTCATGGTCAAAAAAGTGTCTCTAAATTAGCAGCTATTACTAAAGCAGGGGAAGTGCTATTAGAAAATGGTTTTATTGAAGAAGAGTATATTGCTTCTATGCTGAAAAAAGAGGAATCAGATATCACTTATATTGGCAATGGCATTGCAATACCTCATGGGCTGAATGAAGATAAAAAATATGTTAAAACATCAGGTATCTCTGTTATTCACTATCCACAAGGAATTAAATATGATGATAATGAGGCATTTATTATCATTGGTATCGCAGGAGAAGATTCTGTTCATTTGGAAATACTACAAGAATTAGCAATAAAATTATCTGATGAAGAGTACGTCAAAGAGTTAATACAGACACAGACATTAGACTCTTTTATTGAAATATTTAACCAATAAAATACTTTTATTAGTAATAATAGCTCTTTTTAAAGTAAGGGATTGAAAAGGGCTATTTTAAGAATAGTGGAGGGAAAACAATGTTTGACCAAATAGATCAATTAGGAGTTAACGCAGTTCGTACACTAAGCTTAGACATGATTCAAAAGGCAAATTCAGGACACCCAGGGTTACCAATGGGAGCTGCACCGATGGCTTATACCCTTTGGACAAAACACTTGAAAGTGAATCCAAGTACCTCAAGAAATTGGGTAGATAGAGACCGCTTTATTTTATCAGCGGGTCATGGTTCATCAATGTTATATAGTTTATTGCATTTATCAGGTTATAACTTACCAATGGAAGAGATTAAACAATTCCGTCAATGGGATAGTTTGACACCAGGGCATCCAGAAGTGTATCACACGGATGGTGTGGAAGCGACGACAGGTCCTTTAGGACAAGGAATTGCTATGAGTGTTGGTTTTGCTATGGCTGAAGCGCACTTAGCAGGGACTTACAACCGTGATAACTTTAAGGTTGTCGATCATTACACGTATGCTTTATGTGGTGATGGGGACTTAATGGAAGGTATTTCTCAAGAATCCATTAGTTTAGCTGGGCATTTAAAATTAGATAAATTGATTGTGTTATATGATTCAAATGATATTTCTTTGGATGGTCCATTAGATAAATCTTTCTCAGAAGATGTAAAAGGACGCTTTGAAGCAACAGGTTGGCAACATATCTTAGTGAGAGACGGTAATGATTTAGAAGCTATTTCTAAAGCCATTGAAGCTGCTAAAGCAGAAACAACGAAACCAACGATTATTGAAGTGAAAACAATTATTGGTTACGGTGCGGCTAACCAAGGAACGAACAAAGTCCACGGAGCACCACTTGGTGCTGAAGGCATTGCCATTGCCAAAAAAGCTTATGGCTGGGACTATCCTGAATTTACGGTACCAGAAGAAGTAACGGCGCGTTTCCATGAAGAGATGGTCGTTAAAGGACAACAAGCAGAAGAAGAATGGAACGACTTGTTCAAGGACTATCAAGCAGCATACCCTGAATTAGCTGCTCAATTTAAGGCAGCATTCAATAATGACATCACGCCTGATTTAGATAAAGCATTGCCTGTGTATGAATTAGAGACAAGTGCGGCAAGTCGTGTAACAAGTAAAGAAGTGATTCAAGAAATCGCCAAAACGGTGCCTCATTTTTGGGGAGGATCTGCTGACTTATCATCATCAAATAACACGATGATTGCGGGAGAGACAGATTTTGAACCTGGACAATACGAAGGCCGTAATATTTGGTTTGGTGTGCGTGAATTCGCTATGGCAGCAGCTATGAACGGTATTACATTACACGGTGGTACTAGAGTATACGGCGGGACATTCTTTGTCTTTGTGGATTACTTAAAACCAGCCTTGCGTTTATCAGCGATTCAAAAAGCACCAGTAACTTATGTTTTAACTCATGATTCTATTGCCGTTGGAGAAGATGGACCAACCCATGAACCAATTGAGCAATTATCAGGCTTAAGAAGTATTCCAAATGTGAATGTCATTCGCCCAGCAGACGGTAACGAAGTTGCCGCAGCTTGGAAAATAGCTATCACATCAAAAGAAACACCGACAGTTCTTGCTTTATCTCGTCAAAACTTACCTGTACTAGAAGGTAGTAAAGAGCTTGCACCAGAGAACGTAGTCAAAGGGGCTTACGTGATTTCTCCGCAAGAAGGGCAACAACCAGAAGGTATTTTGATAGCGACAGGCTCGGAAGTTAACTTAGCCGTACAAGCACAAAAAGAATTAAGAAAAGAAAACATCGACGTGTCAGTGGTATCTATGCCAAGTACTCAATTATTTGAAGCACAAGATGCTGCTTATAAAGAAAGTGTCTTACCATCAGCTGTTAGAAAACGCGTATCCATTGAAATGGGAGCAACCCTTGGTTGGGAACGTTATGTAGGTTTTGATGGAGCAACAATGGGCATTGATACTTTTGGAGCAAGCGCTCCTGGGAACACAGTGATTGAAAAATATGGCTTTACTGTAGAAAATGTTGTAGCAACTTTTAAAGGATTATAAGAAACATGCCAAAAGCTAAAATAGCTTTTGGCATGTTTTGATTTATCACATAACATGTGTTACAGTTATTTTCGTGAAAAGGTTTTCAAAACGAAAGGGGGATACTCTGTCGAGAGTGTCAGAGTAGCGAATAATGAAAAAGAAACTATTTAAAGGTGCTATGGTTTTGTTTAGTGTGGGTCTATTAGCAAGTTGTGCTAGTAAAGAGGTAAAAGAGAGTGGCAAAGGGTCTGATAAAGGAGACAAACAGATTACGATTCTTGGAACATCGGATATCCATGGTCGTTATATGGCCTGGGACTATGCTACAGATGTGGAAAATAAAGTAGGAAGCTTCACTCAAATCAGTAGTATTGTGAAAGAAGTGAGAGCACAAGAAAAAAATACCTTACTTGTAGATGCTGGGGATTTAATTCAAGATAATTCAGCAGAATTGTTTAAAAATGAAGAAAAACATCCTGCAACAGAAGTATTAAAAGCATTGAAATATGATGTATGGACCATGGGAAATCATGAATTTGACTATGGTTTTGATGTGCTAGATAAAGTAACGGATCAATTTGATGGAGCTGTTCTTGCAGGAAATGTCCAATTAGAAGACGGCACGCCTTACTTTGATTCTTATAAAGAAATAGAGCAAGATGGTGTTAAAATTGGGTTTATTGGTATGACAACACCATTAGTCGCAGAGTTTAAAAAAGATACAGCTATTTTTGATGGGAAAAAATTGACGGATCCTGTAGAAGAAACAAAAAAAGTTGTCAAAGAACTAAAAAAAGAAGTGGATGTATTAGTTGCGGTCACTCATATGGGGATATCCAATGAAAATGATATTCATAACACAGGTGTGGCAGATATGGCAGAAGCAGTACCAGAACTTGATGTGATTTTTGCAGGTCATATGCACACCTTAGTGGAAGAAGAGTTTATTAATGATGTCTTGATTGTGGAACCTGATAAGTACGGCCGATTTGTCTCACGAGTTGATTTAAATTTAGTAGAAGACAAAGAAGGGTACACACTTAAAGATAAAAAAGGATCCGCTATTGAAGTCGCAGGATATGAAGAAGACGAAGAAATTGTGACGTTGTTAGAACCGTATCATAAAAAAGCGAGAGCAGATGCCAATACTGTTTTAGGTGAATTGACGACGCTTGACCTTGTGCCTGATAATGAAATAAAAGGCATACCAGAGGCACAAATCACAGAAACCCCATTAGTGAATTTCTTTGGCGAGGTGATGTTACACTACAGTAA
This sequence comes from Vagococcus sp. 211, assembly GCF_056322705.1. Classification (NCBI taxonomy): domain Bacteria; kingdom Bacillati; phylum Bacillota; class Bacilli; order Lactobacillales; family Enterococcaceae; genus Vagococcus; species Vagococcus sp. 211. The sequence continues at coordinate 1,814,776 of NZ_CM150475.1, read as the reverse complement.
AGGCGCAGATGTTGTGGCATTCCAAATTGATACAGATACACCTTCTCTTGATATTGGGGAAATTAAGAAGAAAGATATCGCAAGAAACTATCAATTTACAGATGGTGAAGTGACCGTATTTGATATTACAGGGAAAGATCTAAAAGACTACATGGAATGGGGGGCAGATTATTATAATCAAACGATCCCAGGAGATGTAACGGTGAGTTTCAATGAAGCTAGAAGAACAAGTAAATACAACACAAATGATCGTTTTTATAATGTAAAATACGACATTGATTTATCGAAAAAAGCAGGGGAGCGTATTGTCAATTTAAGACGTTTGGATGATACACCGATTACAGCTGAAGAGCCTATTAAAATCGGGATGAACCAATACCGTATGAATTTCTTAGTATCAGAAGATGGCCCTCTAGCAGGTAGAACGTTCAAAGAAGGTTACTCAACGTTTGCTGATGAAGCGTATGGCGAAGTAGAAGGACGTATTAGAGAGTTGTCAGCTCGATACATTAAAGAAGAAAAGAATGGCGTGTACGAAGGTGTTCTATTAAATAATTGGCAAGTCATTGGCGTAGAGACTGATTCGCCTTACCGACAAGATGTGGTAGAGTTGGTAAATGCTGATATTTTAGAGATACCAAGTATCGAAGAAGGTAAAGTAACGAATATTGCCTCTATCAATGTGTCACAACCTGTGAAGTCAGAAGACATAGAAGCCCTAGCTAAAAAAGCAGAGGTTCCTGTGGCTAAATTAGGTGACATCACAACAACAGGTGAATTATACAAAGCTGTGAATGAAGCCAGACAGAAATAAAATGTTTGCATAAAAAATACCCAACATGAAGGAGTGAGTCTCATGGACCAAGTGACTAGAAACGAACTAAAAACCTTTCAAGATTCCTGGGCCAAGCATAAATATTGGGTGATGGCTCACTCGCAACAAGCTTATAACTATATTCGCTTGATGGCAAAAGAGAATCAGTGGACATCCTGTAAACAAGCAGAGTATGAAGCCATTCTCTTTGAATTAGAAGCCCTTGTTCCAACGGATAAAAGCTTGAGAGTAGCTTACGAACATATCTGGGGTTATTTTAAAAAAGAGGCGAGTGAAGAGGAAAAAGAAAAGTATCAGTTAGTGATTCATCAGGTTCCCATGGACAGGAATGCTGTAGAAACTTTCCTTCACTCTTTAGCAAGAAAGTATGATAAAAATTACTTGCTTGCTATGAAATGGCCTTTAGAAGAATAAGAAAAACCCCACCTTATTATTTGCGATAAGGTGGGGTTTTAGTATTAAAAATCTTAATTATTTTTTATTTTTAGTTTGTTTTTTCTTTAAGTAACTCGCACGCAATTCAGCCAGTTGCTTGGCTTTATCGCCTTTATTTGGTGTTAATTTTTCATGATATTTAGTGACAGAGGCTTGTCCTTTAGTATCTAATTGGTATTTTCCCATGTGTTTCACCTACTTCTTATTATTTACGTCTATATCATACCTTAAATCAGTCACAGAGGACAGAATAAGTTAACTATATTTTCGCCCCATGGCTTCAATATAGTTTCTAGGTCCTGTGTAGGGGTGCTTATTAGCATAGGCTATCGCTTCAGCTTTTGCTAAATAATAATCCTTGTTCCACGTTTCAATCATTGGATGTTCTTGTAATAGAGCCATAAGAGATGCCGCTTTGTTTAGTTCAGGTTGATAGAAAGAAGAGGTTTTGGCTACACGTAAATGTGTTTGAATGGCTTCGTTTAGCTCTTCATCCGTTGCTTTTTTTAGGGTGATTAGTTCCCCTTTGTTCCAATAATACATTATAACACGTCCTTTGCTTGTTTTAATAACAAAAAAACAGCTCACCATGATTGCGAGCTGTTTTGCGACGCACTATGGGTTACGACGGAAGCACGTTGCCAAAAATTGGTACGTTGCTGTGAGGTCATTGTGTCGTATCACTACCTCAACTCTTCATAGTTAACTGTTTAATTGTTAAGATAATCATAGTAAACTTCGTCTAGAATGTCAATTAAGAAAAGAAAGACAGTAAAAAACTCCCTTTTTAAAGGAGAACATTATATAATAATGAAGCATAAATCTCCTGTGTTAAGGAGAAGAGAAAGGGATATTCGTATGAAAAAAAAGGCGCTGATATTAGTATTATCAGTATTGTTACTATCAAGCTGCGGTAAGAATCAGCAAACCAACGAGCATTACCAACAATCCATGCAAAAAGCAAAAGAGGCCATTATTGAGAAAAAATTTGAGCAAGCAGAGGGATTTGTAGAGCTAGCCCTTGAGAATAAAAAAGAGGATGGCGAAGCCCTGAGGTTAAAGACACAACTTGATTACTATAACCAAGCAGTAGTACTAGCTAAAGGGAAGAAGATAAAAGAGGCTGAGGCATACTATGATAAGGCCATTTCTTTCAAAGATGGTTCAAAACAACTAAGTGAGTATGCTCAAAAGGAAAAGGAAGCTTTGCTTGATACTGATAAGAAGAAAGAAGTTAAACAAGAGAAGCCAAAAGAAAAGCCAAAAGAGAAGCAAGCAGAAGAAGAGCTTTGGACACCGCAACAAGGAGAACAGTTAAGCTTTTTCATGGCTGATTGGGGTCAGACCATGAACCAGATCTATGAATCTTATCAGCCCTCTAACAATGTGAAATATTATGGCGTGATGTTACCAGAGGCGCTCTGGGATGGAAAAATGCATCTTGCTGTTGACGAATCACAAGTCTCTAGCCGGTGGTCTGACACAGGTCTAGGAGAAGAAGAATATCAAATTGTGGCACTGTATTCCGATTCTGATACTCAAGATTATGTATCAAAACATGTGTATTTATTTGCTTACCATAGGGGAGAGCCTGTGGTCTTAGTGACGCAACAAAATCAAGGAAACCATGAAAATAACTTGTATTTCAAAGAGACTCAAAATCAGACTTTAAAAGAGGGATTTAGAAGCATTGCTAAGGGAGAGTAAGCCAGTGTATAAGAATCAATCAGATCATCAAGCAGTTTAACTGTATATTCACTTAAACGTATGTTTTCTAGATAGAACGAACAGAGAAATCTCAGAAAGTATTCTGAGGTTTTTTTGTACGTTCCAGAGATGCAATATGCTATAAGTATAGGTTTTTATATTTAAAGTAGGTATGTAAACGGATGAAATGAGAATGTAACATGAATTAATCATAAAAGGTGTGTTAAAAATAGAAGTGTTAGGAATAAGTCATTTTATTTAATAAAGCTACATTGCTGGGTGATCTTTTATAGAGATGTAAAACAAAAAAATGATATATATAGGATTTAATGAACAGTAATGATTGTCATCTAAATAAAAGAATGTGACAGTTTTATTCCCGTTGGATAACGAATAATGACACCGAGTGGAAACGCTTGCTATTGTTGTCGTATAAGCATAAGCTTTAATTAGGGAACTCACTAAAACTTATGAGTTGTGAGGGAGAAAGGGGATGAGTCACATGAAAAATAAGAACAAATTAGTCAATGTATTGTTATTTGCTACCATCACTTATGCACTAAAACAGTTACTGTTTTCAGAGGATGACAAGAAAGAACCTGAAGAAGATACCAAGAAAAGTATGATGGAAAAAAAGAAAGAACAACTGTTAGACTTACTAGGATAAACGATACTAAGAAAGGAATGAATAAGATGAATACAAATAAGCATGATAACAAGGAAAAAAACAAGCAAGAGGACTATGAGAAGAACTCTATTTCCCCTTTAGTAGACCCAGAAGTTAAGGAACCTAACATGCCTTTAGTCAATTCAGATCCTGAAGAACCGTTATCACCTTTAACAGAACCAAATAATCCAGAGGAATTACCGACATCGTATCCTGATGAGAAAGAAACACCTAAGGGCCCTCTTAATGAGAAGAATGAGACGAAGGACGAGGGAAATGAAGGAAACGGTCAACCGGAAGAAATAGAAAAGATTAGACCAATGAAAGATATAATGGAAGACATTCGTCAAGATCAAAAAGAATAACGAATGGGGTAAGACTAAGAATTTAAATCAGACGTCATAACAAAATAAATAAAAAAGGAGTGGAGAAATCCGCTCCTTTTTTATTAATGTGCCAAATATCACAAGAAAGGATTGACTATGATTATCAGTGCGTGTAGAATTAATGAGAATGGTTCTCACTATCAATTGTTTCGGTGAGGATAAAAGACATCAAAGAGGCTTATAAGGGAGAAACGATGGAATCATTAACGCACTGTCAATTAAATCAAGTTTACCAATTTGTTTCGTATAACGGAGATGTTGTCTATGGTAGGCACTTAAGAAATTTAGGCCTTTTACCAGGGACCTCTTTGGTCATGATTTCTAACGAAACAGGGCAACCTGTCATCGTGTCATTTAAAGGGACGAAGGTTGGGCTAGATCAAGGAATTGCACAAGGGATTATGGTACAAAAAAGTGGTAAGCATGTGGAACAAGAGATGACGACGTTAGATCAAATAGGGATTGGAGAGTTAGTCCAAGTCGTTGATTTTGTAGCTGTAGGAGCTATTAAACGTCGATTGATGGACATGGGACTGACAAAAGGGACACCTATTGTTATAAAAAAATACGCGCCATTAGGAGATCCGATAGATATTAGTGTTAGAGGGTATGATTTAAGCTTAAGAAAACAAGAAGCGGCATTGATTTTAGTAGAAAAGGTGTTGTGATAGATGAAAAAAATATCAATGGCATTAGTAGGTAATCCAAATAGTGGCAAGACTAGTTTGTTTAATGAATTGACGGGATCCAATCAATCTGTTGGGAATTGGCCTGGTGTAACGGTTGAAAAAAAAGCGGGTAAATTAAAAAATAATACAGCTGTCACTCTTCAAGATTTACCAGGTATTTATTCTCTATCACCTTACACACCAGAAGAAGTTGTAGCAAGAGACTATCTCATAGACGGTGGGCCAGACGGTTTGCTGAATATTGTAGATGGTAGTAATTTAGAGCGGAATCTTTATTTAACCACGCAATTGCTGGAACTAGGGATTCCCATGAGCTTAACATTGAACATGATGGATGTGGTAGAAAAGAAGGGCATACGAATTAATGAAGAGAAGCTGTCGTATTCTCTGGACATTCCTGTATTCAAAATGAGTGTATTAAAGAATCAAGGTCTAAAAGAAGTATCAGATAATCTTCAGAGAATGGACCGACAAGGTATGCCTTCTTATCCTACTTATGATAATCGATTAGAAGTGGCTTTAGAAGAGATTAGTGATTTATTGCCATCAAGTATATCTGACCAACAAAAACGCTGGTACAGTATTAAATTATTTGAAGGAGACCCACACGTCCTATCTAGCGTTTCATTTACAGAAGAAGAAAAATTAGACATCGAAGACATTGTGCATATTACGGAAAAAGTGATGGAAGATGATAGAGAGAGCATTATTATTAATGAACGGTACCATTTTATTGGTAAAATCGTTGCTTTGTGTAGTGTGAAGTCAAGGGATTATCAATTAACGATGAGTGATAAAGTAGATAAAGTCGTTACCAATCGTTGGTTAGCGTTACCAATATTTTCACTGGTAATGTGGCTGGTTTATTACTTATCTATTCAAACCGTTGGAACACTTGGAACAGATTGGGTGAACGATGTTTTATTTGGCGACATCGTACCAAATGTGGTGACCAAGGTACTGGAGTCCTGGCACATTGCGTCCTGGTTACAGTCTTTGATACTAGATGGAATTATTGCTGGAGTGGGCGCAGTGTTGGGCTTTCTACCTCAGTTAATGGTCTTATTTTTATGTTTGTCTTTTTTAGAAGATTGTGGCTACATGTCACGGATTGCGTTTGTTATGGACCGTTTGTTCAGACGTTTTGGTTTATCTGGCAAGTCGTTTATCCCAATGCTTGTATCAACGGGATGCGGCGTACCTGGTATTATGGCATGTCGTACGATTGAGAATGAGCGTGATAGAAAAATGACAATTATGACGACTACTTTTATGCCTTGTTCAGCGAAGTTACCAATTATTGGTTTGATTGCGGGGGCGTTCTTCCCAAATAGCACTTGGGTAGCACCTTCTGCCTATTTTGTGGGTATTGGGTCTATTGTATTATCAGGCATTATTTTAAAGAAAACAGCTTTGTTTAGAGGTGATACAGCACCCTTTATTATGGAATTACCAGATTATCATTTGCCAAGATGGAAAAACAGTCTTCGTCAAACATTAGAAAGATCTAAGTCTTTTGTCAAGAAAGCAGGTACAGTCATTTTTGCTAGTTCTGTGATTATCTGGTTTTTATCTTCTTTTAGTTATACCGGACAAATGGTTGACGCAGATCAAAGTATGCTCGCAAGCATTGGTCGTGGTATTGCTATTATGTTTGCGCCCTTAGGTTGGGGGAATTGGCAAGCAACAGTAGCGACTATTACAGGCTTAGTCGCAAAAGAAAATGTGGTAGGTACTTTTGGTATTTTATTCAGCCATATGGAAGAAGTATCAGAGACAGGGGTTGAGTACTGGCCGTTATTAAGCGGTAGTATGACACCTATTGCTGGTTACTCTTTCTTGTTATTTAACTTATTATGTGCACCATGTTTTGCTGCTATTGGGGCCATTAGGCGTGAGATGAGTGATTGGAAGTGGACAAGCTTTGCGATTGCGTATCAATGCGGTTTAGCTTACTTAGTAAGTTTTGTTGTCTACCAATTAGGGCACGTGATGTTTGAAGGTGGCCAGTTTGGTATGGGAACGATACTGTCGTTTGTTGTTATTGGAGTAGGCATCTTTTTAGTGAGTATGAAGCCAATTGAACCTAAGGTAACAAGTATTGAGGGAATTAGTCTATTATAGGAGTGATAATATGGGAACACTGATTTTAGCTGGCCTTATTTTTATGGGTGTCGGAATGGTAGTCTATAAATATGTTATCAAGAAAGAAAGTGCCTGTGATTGTTCAGGTGTGGACTGTCCGATTAAGAAAAAACAAGGATAATAAAAAAATGAGAACAGTTAGCTGTTCTCATTTTTTAGTTATTTTTTAAGCAGAACATGAGCAGCCACAGCCGCCTCCACCACAACAACCACCGTCGTTGTCAACGATTAAGATACCTGTGTAGCTTGATACTTCTTCATTAGATGGGTAGTCACCATATTTAACGATATCACCATTCAAGACAGTAATCGGTAGGCACTCTTTACCTTTTTCTTCTAATAAAGTCATCACTTTATCATTTTTTTCAAAAATGTCAGCGTGTTGAGATAACTCATAACGAGTCGCATCGATAGGTGGGACTTGTTGGAATAATTCAAAAATATCGTTAATTCTAATTAAGTCTGGATTAGTTGCTGCTGAACCACCGCAACATCCTTCGATGTTACAAGATGAGTGATCAAAAACTTCTAATGTAATCATAAAAAATCCCCTTTTGTTTAGTTAGTTGACTGAACATAATAATAATCTTTGAGTACTTGTTTATAGCAATTATAATTTGTACAATTAAAAATATAGTCTTCTCCCTTTAGAAAGTCAATTGTTTTCTAGGAAAAACGAGTTTATGAAGGGTTAGAAAAAGGAATTTAAACTAGAACTATTCCTTTTTTAGTAAATGTACTATCTTATGAAAGATTGACTTATGTTATCCTGTCATCTATATTTAGTGGATAAGATTTAGTAGAAAAGGAGTGGAAGATTTGGCAACCATAGAAGATGTTGCAAAACAAGCTGGAGTATCCATTACGATAGTGTCCAGAGCTTTAAATGGTCACCCCTATGTGTCAGAAAAAACAAAAAAATTGATATTTAGTACGATGGAGGAAATGAACTATACGCCCAATATTATTGCACAACAATTAAGGGGAAAAAAAACGAGATTAATTGGAGTGATTATTTCGCGTGTGACAAATCCTTTTTTTGCCTATTTAGTAGATGCTATTGAAAGAAGAGCATCAGTGGAAGGTTATCAGGTTGTAATACTCCAAACACTTGAAGATCCGGATAGAGAATTAAATTTTTTGAAGTTACTAGATGCTAAGCAAATTGATGGCCTTATTATGACAAATACTGAAAATAATTATAAGACGTTGAAAAAGTACATAGAATTAAATCAATTGGTTGTGTGTAACCGTTATATGTATGATGATGAGATGCCGATTATACGTATCGATGAACAAAAAGCAGCTTATGAGGGTGTTAGCCACTTACTAGAACGCGGTTATCGAAAAATTGGGTATTGTACAGGATTTGAAATAGATCAATACGATAACCGGTTAATGGGGTATAAACAGGCGCTGAAAGAGTATGATATTCCTTTTAATGAAGAATTGGTATTCACTAATGTTTTAAGTATAAATAATGGAAAAGAGCTAATTAGAGGTATCGAAAATTTAGAAATAAAACCAGATGCTATTTTTGCAAATGGAGACGAAGTCGGTGCTGGAATTATTTCACAAGCCAATGAGCAAGGGATAAAGATTCCTAATGAATTGGCTGTTATGGGATTTGATGATCAACCATTAGCGTCTCTGGTGTCACCTCGGATGACGACAATTCATCAACCAATAGATGAGCTAGGTACTTATACTGCGCAGTTGTTGATAGCAAAATTAGAAAAAAAAGACGAACCTACTCCTGTTATTTTTGAAACAGAAGTCATTATTCGTGAGTCTACATAAACTTGTATTCCTACAAAATGGGGAATACAAGTTTTTTTTACTTTTATATGAAAACGATTGACATATGAAAACGATTGTCATATACTCTAACTATTAAATGAATGCGTTTTCCAAAAAAGGTTAGGAGAGGGTAAATGATGAAGAAGAGAATAATTGGTCTAGGTGTTGTTTCTTTAGCTGCATTATTATTGGTAGGATGTTCAAGTGGAGGTTCTAGTAAAAGTGATGAGCTTTATATTTTCAATACAAAAAGCGAAATCGGTGAACCTTTGAAAGAGTTAGCTAAAGATTATGAAGCTGAGACGGGGATTAAAGTTAAAACCTTTTCACCAGGATCGGGTGCAGATGTAACAGAAACAATGAATACTGAAATGACATCTAAAAATGCACCAGCTATTTTTTCAACCAACAATTTAATGACATGGGGACCTAAAGATGGGGACTTTATGTATGATTTAGAAGAGACAGATAATAAAGAACTTAAATCTTTAGTAAATGAGATTCCAGAAAACATGAGACTGAGCGTGGATGGTAGTAATCTTGGAATACCTTATACAGTAGAGGGATATGGTTATATTGTTGACACAAATGTGTTAAAGGAATTATTTCCAGAAGCCGATGTTGACGTATTATTATCTGATTTAAAAGTGGTTGATTATCAGGCCTTTGTTACCTTTACAGATACAGTCAATGATTTTATTCAAGATGATAAGTCTGGAAAAATTGAATTAAATGGAAACAGTTATGCCTTAGCAACAGACAAAACAGAATTAACAAAAGGTTTGACAGGTGTTTTTGTAGAAGCCGGTGCTGAGAAATGGACGTATGCAGATCATATGTTGAATGTTGCGATGAATACCGTTTATACAAGTTATTCAGATGCTTTTTATTCGGAACCAGCTCAATTTGAAGAAATGAAAGATTCTCTAATTAAGTATATGGAAGTACTGGAGTACAATACATCTCATGCCGCTGGTGAAGATGAATCGTTACAACGAGGTACAAACTTTATCAATGGTACAGTGGGAAGCTATGATAATTCATTACAATTATTTGCAGACCATAAAGGACTATTTATTAAACAAGGTAACTGGATTTATCCAACCCTTTCTAAGCTGAACAAACCAATGTTAGAGACTTTAAAGATTGTGCCAATTAAGATGCCGTTTGAGCAAAAAGACATTAAGATTGCAGACTGGACACCAGAAGATTATAACAAAACCATTCCAACATTTGTTCCTAACTATTGGATTATTAACAAACAAGCAGGAGAGGAACAGAAAAAACAAGCAGAGGATTTTCTTGTTTGGTTATATACATCTGAACGAGGACTTACATTCTTACAAGATGAGAGCGGCTTTATCTTATTCAATGATTTAGAAAATGATAAATCTACGAATACATTAAATCAATCCATTCAAGAATACGTAAGTACTGGTAAAACATTATCTAATCCCTTCAATGCCTCACCAGGAAACTTCTTAGAGTTTGTAGGGAATGAATTAAAAGAAAATTACATGACTAAAGAAACATGGGATGAGTCAACTTATCCTGATATGGCAGATACTATTATTAAACGTTGGATTGAATTAAAAGAAGACAGTCAATAATACATGAAAGACAGAACCCTCAACCGCCTCGGTGATCGAGGGTTCTGTCTTTATTATTTTTTAATAGGAGGAAAGTCAGATGAAAAATGTATATAAAAAATGGTTTATGCCGTTTACGATTCCCGCCCTTATTTTATTTTCATGTGTGGTTGTGATTCCCTTTATTATTGGTGTAATTTATTCCTTCTCAGCTTGGAGAGGTGTTTACTTTGCAGGAGGAGACAATGCATTTCAAGCTTGGGTAGGATTCGATAATTATATTAAAGCCTTCCAAAATGAAAGTTTTAGACAGGCTTTTGCTTATACGTTGAAATTTACTATGTTAGCGGTTGTTTCGGTCAACGTAGTAGCACTAGGTTTAGCGTTACTTGTTAATAGTATTTCTAAAGCAGTCGGATTCTTTAGAGCTACTTTCTTTTTACCCAATTTACTTGGTGGATTAGCTTTAGGCTTTATTTGGTTATTTATTTTTGAAAATATTTTTTCTACGATATTATTTGGCCCAGAAGGTATATTACCTATTTCTTTCTTAACGAATATGACACAGGATAATACAAAAAATTTATTCGCTATGCTATTTATTGTTGTATGGCAAATGTCAGGTTACATGATGATTATTTATATTACAGGTTTGAATAATATCCCAGGGGAACTATATGAAGCAGCGGACATTGACGGTGCTAATACTTGGCAAAAATTTAAAAATGTTACGGTACCAATGTTAATGCCATCTTTCACCATTGTTTTCTTCTTAGTATTGTCTAATTGTTTTAAGATGCTAGATCCAAACGTGGCGTTAACTAACGGAGAATTTAATACAAGAATGCTAGCTTTACAAATTTTAAGAGCACCGAAGGATAGTTCTAATAATTACGGATTAGCTCAAGCAGAAGCGGTTATCTTCTTTGTTCTGATTGCTGTTGTATCATTGACACAAGTTGTGATTACGAAAAGAAAAGAGGTAGAGATGTAATGAAACATTTAACGAATAAAATGAAAACATGGACATTAATGAAATATATTATTCTAACAATTTTAGCTATCTATACTCTATTTCCCATCAGTTTTTTAATCATTAACTCGTTTAAATCACAAACTGAAATTGTTAAAACACCTTTGGCTTTACCAAAATCTTTAGATTTTTCTTATATCAAAAATGCTATCAATCAAATTGATTTAATCAATTCAGCTCTACTGACGTTAGTGATAACTGTTGTTTCTGTAGGAATGATTGTTATTATTTCATCAAGTGTAGCGTGGATGATGGTTAGACATAAAGGAAATGTCTCTTCTATGATGTTATTGTTCTTTACATCATCTATGTTGATACCTTTTCAAGCAGTGATGTACCCACTTATTAGCATGTTTGATAGCGTAGGTTTGAAAAATGTATTGGGGTTAATTTTGATGTATAGTGGCTTCGGTCTAAGTATGTCTATATTCTTATATCATGGTTTTATTAAAAACGTACCACTAGCATTAGAAGAAGCAGCAATTATTGATGGCGCTTCAGTTTTCAAAGTATATTTTAAAGTGATTATGCCCTTAGTTAGACCGACGACAATGACTGTAATCATTTTAAATTCTATGTGGATTTGGAATGATTATTTATTACCATTCCTAGTCATAGGTAATGGTGAAGTAAAAACATTAACGTTATCAGTGTACTTTGCCAAAATTCAATCTGGTCAATATGGGAATGCGTGGGATCTTATTTTTCCAGCAGTGTTGATTACGATTATTCCGATTATCATTTTATTCTTATTCTTACAAAAAAATATTATTAGTGGCATCTCAGATGGTGCAGTTAAATAGGGGGAAGCAATTATGAAAACATGGTGGAAAGAGTCTGTTTTTTATCAAATATATCCAAAGAGTTACAAAGACAGTAATGGAGATGGTGTAGGTGATTTAAGAGGGATAATTAGTAAATTAGATTATTTAGAAGAATTGGGCATAGATGTTATCTGGATTAGTCCATTTTTTGAATCACCTATGGTAGACAACGGATATGATATCTCAAACTATTATAAAGTGGATCCTATCTTTGGAACGAACGAGGATTTAGAAGAATTAATTGAAGAAGCGAAAAAAAGAAACATAAAAATTATTTTTGATTTAGTTGTTAATCACTGTTCAGATCAGCATGAATGGTTTCAAAAAGCAATTAGTGATACTAATGCTAAGGAACGTGATTACTTTATTATTAAGAAAAAAGAAGAAATAACTAATTGGCGAGCTATTTTTGGTGGGAGTAGTTGGTCACCATTACCGAATTCAGAGGATGAGTATTATTTCCACGTGTTTGCTAAAGAACAGCCTGATTTAAATTGGGAAAACCCAGAGTTACGTCAGAAAATATATGAGATGATTAATTATTGGTTAGATAAAGGTATCGGTGGTTTTAGAGTAGATGCGATTTCATACTTGAAGAAAAACCAAGAATTTCCTAATTTAGCATCAGATGGTGTGGATGGATTGGCCCATGTGGATAAAGGGAGTATTAATCAGATTGGTATCAATGACTTTTTGTCAGAGTTACGCCGAGAAACCTTTGATAAATATGATTGTGTCACAGTGGGTGAGGCTTTTGGTGTTCCTTTTGAAGACTTGGGAATTTATGTTGGGGATGACGGTTGTTTTTCTATGATTTTTGAGTTTTCATATGATCATCCATCAGTACCAAAAGGTGGTAATTGGTATGAGTACCAGGATTGGCATGTAGATGAGTGGAAAGAACAGATATTTGAAGCGCAACGTCAAATTGCGAAGATAGGTTGGTCACCAAGTCATATTGAAAATCACGACAGTCCGCGGGCACTTAATAAGTTTATTGAGGAAAAAGAGAGAGGGTATGCCTCAGCTACTATGCTTGCGACTCTTTATTTTCACCTAAGAAGTTCTCCTTTCATTTACCAAGGACAAGAAATAGGGATGACTAATGTGGATTATGAAACCATTGACACTTTTGATGATTTATCGACTCATGATCATTACCAAAGAGCGTTAGATAATGGATACAGCGAGGAAGAAGCTTTTCGTTTGATTACACCAAGGAGTAGAGACAATTCACGTTCACCAATGCAATGGAACGATGAAAAAAATAGTGGTTTTTCTGATGTGACGCCGTGGCTTCCAGTGAATGGAAACTACCAAGAGGTCAATGTAGAAAAAGAAAAAGCGAAAGAAGCGTCTATTTATCGCTACTACCAGAAGATGATAGCTCTCAGAAAAAATGACTGTTATAGGGATACTTTAGTTTATGGGGTATTTAACCCATTGATGGCAGAAGTAACGAATTTGGTTGCTTATGAAAGAGTCGCTGAGAATCAACGCATTTGGGTTCTTAATAATTTTCAAACAGCAGAGACGGTTGTTACTATTCCAAAGGGATCAAAGGTATTATTAAGCAACTTAGATCTCTGTTTTAATGAAACAAAAGACGAATTAGTTTTGGCTGGTTATCAGAGTGTTGTGTTAGAAATCAGAGAGTAAGGAGACCATAAAAGAATGATAACGAACGAAGTGATGCTGATTACTTATGCGGATAGTCTAGGGAAAAACTTAAAAGAATTAAAAAATGTCCTCACCGAACAATTGGAAGGCGTTATTGGTGGTATTCATTTACTGCCTTTTTTCCCGTCAACAGGAGATAGAGGATTTGCTCCAAGTGACTATACGATTGTAGATAAGACTTTTGGAACGTGGGAGGATATTGAAGCTTTATCAAAAGATTATTACTTAATGTTTGATTTTATGATTAATCATATCTCAAGAGAATCAATGTACTTTAAAGACTATAAAAAATACCATCTAGATTCTAAATACAAAGACATGTTTATTGATATTGACACATTCTATCCAGAAAATCGACCTACAGAAGCAGACGTTGGACTCATTTATAAAAGAAAAGACCAAGCTCCTTTTCAAAGGGTGACATTTGACAATGGTAACGTAGGCCGTGTTTGGAATACATTTGGAGAAGAACAAATTGATCTAGATGTGACAAAAGACATCACAAAACAATTCATTCGAGAGACGATTCAAGACATGGCTAAACACGGTTGTTCAGTGATTCGTTTAGATGCCTTTGCGTATGCGATTAAGCGATTAGATTCTAATTGCTTCTTTATAGAACCTGATATCTGGGAACTATTAGATAATATTAGGAAGGAAGCAGACCAATATGGGGTAGCATTATTGCCGGAAATACATGAGCACTATAGTATTCAGATGAAAATTTCGGAGCATGATTATTTTATTTATGATTTTGCATTGCCTATGATTACATTATATTCGTTATATAGTGGTAAAAGTCATCGTCTTGCAAGTTGGTTAAAACAGAGTCCCATGAAACAATTTACAACACTTGACACACACGACGGTATTGGAGTAGTTGATGCAAAAGACTTATTAAGTGATGATGAAATTAGTTATACGTCAGAACAACTGTATCAAGTAGGAGCCAATGTGAAGAAAGTTTATTCATCTGAAGCATATAATAATCTAGATATTTATCAAATTAATAGTACTTATTATAGTGCCCTAGGTGATGATGATAGAAGTTACTTATTGGCAAGAGCCATCCAGTGTTTTGCTCCAGGAATTCCTCAAGTGTATTATGTGGGATTGTTAGCAGGTAAAAATGATATCGAACTACTTGAGAGCAGTAAAGAAGGTCGAAATATCAATCGTCATTATTATGATTTAAATGAAATTGAAGAAGAAGTATCACGCCCAGTTGTGGAACGTTTATTTGACCTTTTACGCTACAGAAATTCCTCGAATAGTTTTGATTTAGAGGGGAAAATAGAGGTTCAAACACCTGATGACCATCAGATAGTGATTACGAGAGAGAGTCGAGATGGTACATCGTGTTCTATATTAAAAGCAAACCTTACCACCAAAGATTTTGTTATAACAGATAATGATGACTTTATACTAACTCAACTAGCTTAAACAAAAAAACAAAGGCCATATATTAGCCTTTGTTTTTTTGTTTCTTCTATTTAAGGAACTTTGACAATCCAACCTTCTGGTGCTTCGACGTCACCAAATTGAATGCCTGTTAACTCATCGTATAATCGTTTAGTAACAGGACCTACTTCAGTTTCTGAGTAGAAGACTTTGAAATCATCACCGTGTTGAATCCCACCAATTGGTGTAATGACAGCAGCAGTACCACAAGCACCAGCTTCAGCGAACTCATCTAATTTATCTAGACAAACATCGCCTTCGATCGCCTCCATACCAAGACGTTCTTTAGCTAAATATAGCAGAGAATACTTTGTAATACTTGGCAAGATTGAAGGTGAGATAGGTGTAATAAATTGGTTATCATGAGTGATTCCAAAAAAGTTAGCCGATCCGACTTCTTCTATTTTAGTGTGTGTGGCAGGGTCTAAATAAATACAGTCCCCAAAAGCTCTCTCTTTAGCTTCTTCACCTGGAAGAAGACTAGAAGCATAATTACCTCCAACTTTAATCGCACCTGTCCCATTTGGTGCAGCGCGGTCATAGTCTGATACTAAGAAGTTGGTTGGTTTCAGCCCACCTTTAAAGTAAGGCCCAACAGGCATACAAAAAACAGTGAAAATAAATTCTGGAGCTGGACCAACACCAATGGCATCCCCGACACCAATTAATAATGGTCTAATGTATAATGATCCACCCGTCCCGTAAGGAGGAACAAATTCTCTATTTGCAGCCACAACTTGTGTCACGGCATCTAAAAACATGTCTTCTGGTATATGTGGCATTAATAGTCTACTACCACTTTGATTTAAACGTTTAGCATTTTCCATTGGACGGAATAAATTAATGCTATCGTCTTGACAACGGTAAGCTTTCATTCCTTCAAAACACTGTTGTCCATAATGAAGAGCAGCAGAGCCTTCACTAATATGTAATTGATTATCCTCTGTTAACACACCATCATCCCATTGCCCATCTTTCCATGTTGCTAAGTAGCGGAAAGGAGTCTTGATATATGAGAATCCTAAATTATTCCAATCGATTTTTTCCATAAAAACATCACCTTCATTATCATTTTGTAAGCCAATTTTACCATACATATCTCGCTTTTAAAGTTTTTTTAGTCGACTTAATTAAAAGAAATAGTAAGATATGAAAAAAAGGTAAGTTTTTTTTATGAAAGTTTCTTTATTTTTTCTTACATCCAAAAAAAATCCTTTGAGAACGAGCAGTTTACAAGTATAATAAATAAGGACGTTTTTGTATGACGAAAGCAACTAATAATGACAATAAGAAAGCGAAGTGGAATATATGGGTCGTAAATGGGCAAACATCGTTGCAAAGAAAACTGCAAAAGATGCAAACAATAGTAAAGTGTATGCAAAGTTTGGAATTGAAATTTATGCAGCAGCAAAATCAGGTGAGCCTGATCCGCATTCTAATCAAAAGCTACGTTTTGTTATCGAACGCGCTAAAACGTATAATGTACCAAAACACATTATTGATCGTGCGATTGAAAAAGCGAAAGGTTCAGGGGATGAAACCTATTCAGAGTTACGTTACGAAGGATTTGGTCCTAATGGTTCAATGGTAATTGTAGATACGTTAACGAATAATGTGAACCGTACTGTAGCAGAAGTGCGAGCAGCTTTTGGTAAAAACGGTGGAAATATGGGTGTATCAGGTGCTGTAGCCTATATGTTTGATAATACGGCTATCTTTGGTTTTGCTGGAGAAGATGCTGATGAGATATTAGAATATTTAATGGAAAAAGACATTGATGTAAGAGATGTTTTTGATGAAGAAGACCAAATTATTGTTTATGGAGAGTCAACAGACTTCCATAATATTCAAGAAGCTTTGAAAGAAAAAGGCATTACGGAATTTTCTGTAGCTGAAATTCAAATGTTGGCTCAAAGTGAAGTCAATTTAACAGGCGAAGATTTAGAGCAATTTGAAAAAATGATTGATGTATTAGATGACTTAGAAGACGTACAAAGTATCTATCATAACGTTGATTTGGATTAAGAATTAATAAATAGAGTGATTAGTATTAAGCTAATCACTCTATTTTTTTATTCTTTTTTAGATAATAAGGGTAATAACTTTGAAAAAAAACTCATAAATCATCAAAAAGAAGATAAAAGTATGAATTTTTTTAAAAGAATGGTGTGAAAAAAGAGTGTTATATGAGTTTTTTATAAGTGAAATATGAGTAAAAGGTGAGTAAAATGAACTATTCATTTATTGCATAATACAAGCAGTTTTTGACAAAAAAAATAATCTTTGTGAAAAAATAAAATAACAAAAGTAATTAAATAACGGTGTTCGACTAGAGAAAGTGAGAATAAAAAGGAAAAAACAGTAAAAATCTGATAATAATTGTGACTAAATAGAATAAACAGTTTTTTCACGTTATTTATTCATAAAACAAGAAAAATTGAGATATTAATTTACACAAAAATGAAAAAAAACTAATAATTAATTATTTAAATTTTTTTTTGTTAAGATACTTTACATAACGCAGCTTATATAACAACTATTCTTTTTACACAAGAAAGGAGGAGAAATAGATGGATTCAAGAAAACAGATGAACGGCCATAAAATAAGAGCGATTAACAGAACATGGTCGGTACAAATATGGGGGATGTTATCTTTCCTTGTCATGTTCATCTCGTGTATGGTTTCTGTAGATAGTGCCGAGGCACAGTACTTAGTAGAAAAAGGACAGGATACAAAAGATGAAATAGATGTATCTCTTACTATAGATCAATCTAAAGGAGAACAAGTAACAATCAAATACAGTGGTATTGGTGGTTTTGGGGCTGAATCAGTGGAAGAATCTCAAATATCAGGTGATGAGATTGATACTGACAAGATAAAAATGACATCGTCTAATCATGTAAGTGAGGATGGTTTTACTTTTATAGCTAGTGAGGATAATCAAGCATCTGTTTTTAATTTTAATTTTGGGAAAGTAACTGACGCTTACCAAGAGGGGTTTGTTCAGTTAAGCGTTGATGGAAAAGTTGTCAAAAAAATAACATTTGACACGATTGATGTGGAAGCTGAGAGAATTAAAAAAATTGATGAAAACATTGCTAAAGACGTTGTTAAGGACATAACAAATGAAACCACAAAGGAAGAACCAATAGTTGAACAAGAATCAAGAGGGTTATTAAATCTAACACAAGAGTCAAACATTAGAGGAGCTAATCGGAAAGTTGTTAACAATTGGAACGATTTTGAAACGGCTTTGTCAGATAAAACGGTTCACCTCATTGAGTTAGAAGCAGATATTACTATTAATAATAGCCTAGATCGATTGGGATTAGATCGTAACTTAACGATTAATGGGAATGGCCATCACTTTGATTTTACCGGTACTACCAATCGAAGCATAGGAATTGATTCGGTATCCGTACCAACACAACTTGTTATTAAAAATCTGTCTTACAGTGGTAGTAATACTACGGCAATATTGAATGGAAGTAGCGGTGATAACTGGCACGTTATACTCGACAACGTGTCTTCAGAAGGTTCTGATTATGTGAGACGACCATTGCTTCACTTACCAAATAGTCAGGTAACTATGACGGGTAGTAATACGTTTAACTATACCGGTGGTGCTTCATTTATCAGTGCGGGTGATTTAAACATTAGTGGGGAATTGACCTACAATTCAGAAGCGAGATATCCGTTCTATCATTCTACTTCAGGTAATGTTTCGGCTGATAGTGGTACCAATATTTATTACAGCAGTTCTGACTATAGAGGGAATTTTATTTCTTCATCAGAAGCACTCAATGTGGATTTGTCTAATACCTCTGTTCATAAGGGGGCTTCTAATCAACAAGCAGGTTATTTTATTGAAGGATCCAGTTCAGTTAATTTAATGGTTAACAATGATTCTCCAATAGATTGGGAGTTTGGTCGTATTAATGGCTTAGTTGATTCTGGTAGAGGTTTTAAAGTAGAGATGAATCATCTGAATATCATTATGGATAGTCATGACTCTAACGTCTTTAATATGTCAGGTACAGCACCAGTGTTCCATTTTTCTAATGGAATGATTCAAGTTAAAGACACTGAAGCAACCACATCTTTTATCGAGACAGGCGTTCCAGATTCGGAAATAACCTTTACTCAAGCAGAGATTTATCACAAAAATGATTCTCGTACGAGTGTTAGAGGGACGTTTTTCTCTGCTACCAACGCTGCGGCGAATTCAGAATTAAATTTAATGGAAACCCGTTTAGTTGCGTCTAGTTTTAACGAAGTCACGGGAGAAGGAGAGAATCGCCGGTTATCAGGTGGAGGAAGCGTCATCAACGTGGGAACAAATGACACGGGTTGTCCAAACTTTACGTTAAACTTGAAGGGTGAAAAATCAGACGTTGTTTTAGAAGGTGGAGGCACCCGAACCGGGAGTAATGGAGGCATTATTTCTATGTCAGGTGCTGGTGGAGAATTCTTTGTATCAGACAAAGCTTCTTTAGAAGTAGATTCTCTTCAAGGAACCAATGCGACTCCCGCCGTTGTTATGCAGGCGTTAAAGGGTGGTTTTTATATCACTGAAGAATCAGAGATTATCTTGACTTCCATTGGTAATTCAAATAATTTATCACCTACCATGCGTTTTAGATTGGTAGGAGATATGACCTTTGAGATGGACAAAGGGTCTAAAATGGAAATTAAAAAATCGACAGATAGTAACTCAACTTTACCACCTGGTGTCAGGATGTACGGTGAGAACAACGAGATCTTTGTGAAAAACGGTTCTGAGTTCATTGTTCACAATAAAGGTGGACGAAGAGCTGAAGACGGTAGCGGTAATACAGACAATCAAGGTATTTATTATACCAATGGTTCTAACGCTGCACCTAATACATTTGAAGTAAGTGGAGAAAATTCGAATGTAGAGATTACAGCGGATCTTGGACCGGCTATTTATTCAGGAGAGGCCATAGATATTGTGGCGGGTACTTCAACGTATATGATAGCAAGGGGGCGTACGAGTTCTAGTAATGAAGGAATATTTGCTGGGAGTATTGTAAATGTCTCACTGAATTGTCCTAAATATTATGATTTCACTAATATGCGTGATGGTGGAGGAACAGTGTTCTCTAATAGTTCTGGGAAATTAAGCAGTCAAGATTCGACAGTTGCTTTTTGGAAGGTTGGGACAGACGTTACAGGGAACCCAACTCAGAGTTTCTTAACCACTGATTATTTTCTTTCAGGTGCCAATTACGGGAAAATTGAAACAGGTACGTCACAAGAGATTCGTGATTTTATGACATTGAATGGCTCAATGGTTAATATGTCTCGGATTAATGGAAACAATCAAGCAGCGCAGATCAATCAGCTACGAGTACCAACGAATGCTGATACGGGTATTTATGCACATGCTATTGTACCTGAAGGTCGAAACGACGAACCCAGAGATGCCTTTGATGATGAAGTACATGCTGTGTTAGCTGTTTATGATCAACAAGGGAAAAAGATAGTTGAAGACATTGCGTCAAGTCAAGCCCAACAAATTCATGGTGCTACGACTAAAATGGGTGTTATTCAACTAAATCTACCTAAGAATATAAGTAAGTACCGAGATGAATTTATGACAGAGGGATGGAAAATTAATGTTTTAGAAGCTTGGCGAGGCTCTCCTAATAAAGGAGAAGAAACGAATATGGTGAGTCTACCTAGTGATATTAAGATAGATGAAACCACAACTATTGACGTGACACCTCCAAAAACACCTAGAATAAGTCATCCTGTGACCAATAGTATTAAACAGATCATGGGAACAGGTGATGAGCCTGGAGCTAAAGTCTTCATTAAAGTCAAAAATGAGTGGTTGTTAGATAACTCGGGACAATTAATAACGACAACAGTATCAGACGATGGAAATTGGATACTTGATTTGCCGAGATATGTGGATAAAACAGACGAGGTTGAAGTGTATTTAAAAGATGAGGTCGTCATTGAAGGCACCCACTTGACGTATACGTTACCAGACAGTTACACCTCAGAACCAGATAATGTATTAGGAAACCTTAGTGTCCCATATAAAGAATATCAACAAGGCAAAGGAAACTATCACGATGCTCGTGATAAAAAAGCCCTTTACCCAGCAACCTTAAAAGTGGCGAAAGATGTGTTACCAGACCAACCTCATGTTAAGAAAAGTTATACCTCTAGTGGGGGAGAAACAACGCAAGTAGGAGACACATTGACATATCAATTAACAGTGAAAAATGATAAAGAAAGTGTGGTACCAACGACTTGGCGAGACGTCATCATTAGAGATTATCTACCAAAAGAAGTGGTGTTTGATAAAGAGCGTGGAAATATTAAGTTGAATGGTATGAAACTATCGGAAAAAGAGTATACCTACGATGAAGAAAAACATGAATTACTGATTCCGATAGGGGATTTGACCTCGCAAGAAACAGCAAAAGTCACGTTTGATACGAAGGTATTGGTGAGTGCGGTTGGCAAAGAAATTATGAATATTTTTGATGCCACTGGGAACTCTCCGAGAGAAGCTACTTTTGTTCCTGGTCCAGAAAATGAGCAACACAAGAAAGAAACATATCAAGCAGAAGCAGACGTCAAGACAACAGAAGTGTTTGGTACCGTTCTACTGGCATCAGCACCAGAGATGTTTGATTTTGGTAAGGTGGAGTACAGAGGACAGCCAGTAGAAAAGAAAGAAGCTGAAAATTTAGCGCATCAAGACAAGTTAGTGGTGTCAGATAGTCGAGCCAATCAGTCTAAATGGACGGTTTCCGTCAAAGTACTAGAACCTTTAACTTCAGGTAATAATATGTTAACAGATGCCTTTAGGTATAGACTAAATCAACAAGATGAGCGGGTGTTAACAAGCTCAGAAACGGATATTTTTGTTGGCAAAGACGGTGGTTCAGCAGTGATTAGTGACACATGGTCTAAGGAAGGGAGTGGCTTAGGTTTATACATTAATGAAATAGAGTTAGGAAACCTTGGAACTTACAAAGGCGAGTTGTTGTGGACACTGAAGAGTGCACCTTAAGGGGGGATTGAGAATGGTAAACAAAAATAAAGTAATCGCGACTTTTCTACTTATTGTATTAGGATGCTTTGTTTTCAATGTACGAGGACTGGCTGAAATACAAGAAGTAGGAGGAAGTGCAAACGTTGATGGGCAAATTACATTCTTTGAAAGCGACGAAACAAAGCAAACCTCCCCGTCAGGGACGAAAGACACTTCAGGTGATAAAAAAAATTATCTGCCACAAACAGGAGACAACTTAGATTTTAGCACAAGGGTAACGGGTTTATTATTAGTAGTAATAGTGAGTATGGCAATTATGATAAAGGAGAGGAGGGGATATGGATGTGACGATTAAATATAAGAATGTCGTGTTTAGTTTATTATTAAGCATTGGTTTAATGGTATGTCCCGTATTTGTTCAAGGAGAAGCATTGGAGGGGGAAGGGATGGTTGAAGTGACAGGGCAAGGCATGACGCCTCCAACGGATCCAGAAGAACCTGGAAAACAAGTGGATCCTGGCCCTGGCCCCCACACTACAGGCAGTCTAAGAATTGATTTTGTGTCTTCTTTGAACTTTGGGCAACAAGAAATAACTAAAAGCCATCGCATCTACCCCTCTATGGCACAACTCTTTCATGATGACACGAAAGCTCGAGGGTATTACATCCAAGTTACGGATGAGCGGCAGCGGGCGGATGGTTGGACTTTACAAGTTAAACAAGAAAAACAATTTACGAACACTGTCATTCAAAAGACAGATGAGAAAGAATTAAGAGGGGCTGTGTTGTCCTTTGATAAAGGACATGCAGATTCCTTAGGAGCTTCAGTAATGAAGGCTCCAGAAGTGACCAGAGACACAATAGCTTTACATGCCATAGGAGAATCCTATGATGTTGCTAAGGCAGAACCAGGTTCTGGTATGGGAATATGGACCATTGAATTTGGTCATTCTGGGAAAGAGGACAGTGAAATAGCTTCAACTCTTTCACCATTACTGGATAAAGATGGTCAACCAGTTATGAATGACACCTTTAAAAAAAATAGTTACACTAATTCAGCTGTGACATTGACGGTCCCTGATAGTGTTCCTATTTACCCAGTGCAATATGATACTGAGATAACTTGGATATTAGCCAAGTTACCTTAATAAATAAAACCAACAAAAATAATAGGAGGAATTACACATGAAAAAATTTATGACAAGTACATTAATCGCAACCTTAGGACTAGCATTATGCTCAACAACGGTATTAGCTGCACCAGGAGAACTTATCTCTGATGGTAAAGTAGAAGTCACAGAAGGAACAGCCGGTGGTACTGAAGAGAATCCAAAAGACCCGGAAGATCCAGAGAAAGAAGTGGAACCTGATGAGCCCATTGTTGTGAACCCTGATAAAGGCTCTCTTGTTATTCAAGCTGTCACATCTTTGGATTTTGAAAAGATTGAGACCGGCGTTTCTCAAATTAATAAAAAAGCCAAAGAAGTAACAGTGAAACAAGTAGAAGGAGAAAAAGAAGTTAATCGTGGTCACTTTGTACAGTGGACAGATATCCGTAGCAGTGACAACTTTGGTTATACTCTAAAGGCAGAATTGACAAAACAATTTACCAACGCAAGTGCAGAAGGGGCGTCTAATACATTAGATGGCTCAAGTATTACCTATTCTAATGGGATGATGAACTCATTGGCTAATACTGACTATTGGGGTAATTTAGATAAACCGACGTTTGAGTTAACAGAAGAAGGTGCTGTAGACGTAGTAACTGCTAAATCAGAAGATAAATTAGGTAAAGGTGAATACTTTGTAGAGTTCGGGCAAAGTGACGATTGGAACCCTGAAGATCACCCAACAGGTAATGGTGGGGTAGCTGGAACAGCTAAAGATTCTGTTGAATTGACTGTACCAGCAGCGACAGCTTCTACAATGGCAACAGGTAATTATGTAGCAGAGATTACTTGGACCTTAGAAGCAGCAATGTAGAAAAAATAACCAACGAACTGATACAGATTAGTTTAACTAGTCTGTATCATGTTTATTAAAAATAAAGAAGAGGTGTAAAAAAATGGAACAACAAAATAAACGAGGGAGTTTCGTCGTCATTATCTGTTTGCTTTTTGCTTGGTGTCATGTATTTGGCGCGTCACTAGCATTTGCAGAAGAAACAACAGATCCAGCTGGTGCAGCAGGATTTACTTATAATATTGAGTACCCAGACAATCAAACAAGTGATAAAGGCTACTATGATTTACTAATGAAGCCAAGCCAAAGTCAAACAGTGTCGATTGAATTGATTAATCCGTCAAAACAACCAGTCACCGTTTTAGTTGGATTGAATGGTGCGAAGACGAATAAAAATGGGGTAGTTGAATACGGAGATAATAGTATTGATACAGATTCTTCTTTAAAGTTTGATTTCGAAGAATTAGTCAAAGGGCCAGAATCTGTGACCATTGAACCAGGGACATCTAAAAAGGCAGAGTTTGAAATAAAGATGCCGAAAACGAGCTACGATGGGATTGTTCTAGGTGGTATCCAGTTAATTAGAGATGACAGTAAGGACAAGAAAGAAAAAGTTACCGGTTCACAGGTAAAAAATAAGTACATGTATATTGTGGGGATGACTCTCAGAAATTCAGATAAAAAGGTGACGCCAGCTTTGGAATTAAACAAGGTATACGGGGAGCAATTTAATTATCAAAACACTATTTATGTCAACTATTCTAATGTTAACGCAGCCATGTTAGAAGACATGTCAACGGAAGTTCAAATTATGAAAAAAGGATCTAAAACTGTCCTTTATGAAACGAAAAAAACAGACATGCGGATGGCACCTAACACCCATATTGATTTTCCTGTTAGTATGAATGGTGAAAAAATGGTGGCTGGAGAGTATACGGCTAATATATTAGTGACCGGTGCTGATAATATCAGAGAAGAATGGACGAAGGATTTTACGATTACAAAAGAAGAAGCAGATCAGTTTAACCAAAGAGATGTGGGATTAATTGAAGAAAAAGGTGTTAATTGGACGCTGATTCTATCAATTGCTGTAGGCAGTGTGTTGTTTATTATTGTTGCTTACACCTTGATTACTAATATTGCCAATAAGAAAAAACAAGGAAATAAAGGAAAGAGCACTAAGAGAAAAAGAAAATAGGAGGAATTCACATGCTAAGCACCGAAAATATACTAATCGTTTTACTTGTGTTATCCGTTATTGGCTTATGTCTCTTTGTTTTCTTCTTCAGCCAAAGCTTAGTAACTGGTAACCGACTTAAAAAAATGGGAGGAGTCAGTCGTCGGAATAAGAAAAAATACCGACGACTGAAAGAAGAAAGATCGTTACTAAACGAAAGAAAAATCTCCCAGATAAAAATAGGTATGATTAGTCTTGTTTTAGGTGTCAGTTGTGGCTTAGGTGGTCTGTATATGAAACACTACATAGCAACCAATATGAGTTCAGAAGATACAGAAACCGTTGTAAATGGTTACTACCTCATTCGAGATTTTGAAGAACAAATAGAGTTAGCTGGGGAAGGGAAAGAGGACCAAGATAAACTTTCCCGTAATATCAAATACTTAGCGAATACAATGGCAAGTTATGCCTTGTATTCAGCAAACCCCTTGAATTCAGAAGAAGGACAGTTAGGATTAAATAGATACTATAAAAGTATCCAAGAATTAGGTATTAATCACAGTGTGACGTACAATCAGTTTTATGGTAATCCAGAAGCCGTAGAAGAAACAAAAAAGGACATTGAAAAAATTAAAAAAACAGAGAAAAAGGTATATAGCTATTTTGGTATTGATGAGACGGCATTGAAAGAAAAGTAAGGTGTAATCATATGGTAACAAGGAATAAAAAAAGGGCTTCTAAGATAAAGGGACACGATAAAAAAAATCGTGTTCTTTACCTTATATATGCTTTGTTATTGTGGGGAATCGTGGTTGTTGGCATTCTGTTAAGTTTCTATAAAGTGACGTCTATTACTAACTACGGCATGTTGCCGACTTTAAGTAAGGGGGACATCCTATTCGTCAAAAAAAGAGCAAGACTGACACGACATGACTTAGTGTTAGTAGATAGAGGAACGAAACAGAGTGTCGTTTTACGTGTGATTGGGCTACCAGGTGAAAAAGTGAAACATGTGAAGGATCAATTGTTGATAAATGACCAACCTGAGGATGAAAAATACTTGGTTAATAAGGTCAACGAAGCTGGAGAGAATGGTGGCCAGTTTACAGAAGACGTGACATTGTCAGATTTAGGAGATAAGACCGTTGTTCCAGAAGATTGTTTTGTTTTACTAGGAGATAATCGGCCATATTCTAATGATAGCCGTACTTATGGGTATATTACTCAACAGCAAGTCATAGGGAAAGTGGTATGGATATGGTAAAAGGACCATTCTTTTCTATTATTTTACAACTATTTATTCAGTATTATTGCAATGGTTAGCCACATGATGGTAGAGTATTAACTATATGACAGGCAATACCCTTTATAGTGTTAGCTAACAGTTTGACATGGAATCCTGAGTACTTAGAATGTTTAGGATGATAATAAAAAGTTGTGTCGTGTTGTGTAATATAAATAGAAAAGACATAAGGGAGACAAAACATCCGATGAGAAACATAAAAATGACCATTGAATATGATGGAAAGAGATACCAAGGTTGGCAACGTTTAGGTGATTCAGATAAGACGATTCAAGGTAAAATTGAGAACATTATTAAACAAATGACTGGTGAGAAAATCGAGATTGTGGGCTCTGGACGTACAGATGCTGGAACACATGCTAGAGGTCAAGTTGCAAACTTTAAAACAGAATCAACGATGATTTTAGCAGACATGATTGAGTTTATGAATGCTTATTTACCTCAAGACATTGTGATTAATCACATGGAAGAAGTACCGGAAAGATTTCATGCAAGATATCACTGTGAAGGTAAGCAATACAGCTATTATATTTGGAATGATATTATTCCATCGGCATTCCAACGCCAATATAGCTTTCATCAAGGGCAAGCATTAGACATTGAGAAAATGAAACAAGCCTGTGAAAAATTTGAAGGAACCCATGACTTTTTAGGCTTTTCTGCTTTAAAAAAATCTAAAAAATCAACGGTGAAAACCATTGACTCATTAACTATGGAGCAAGATGGTAGTATGTTACATTTTACCTTTAAAGGAGACGGTTTCTTACACAAAATGGTGCGTATCATCATGGGAACGATTTTAGAAATTGGTCAAGGAAGCATGCAATTATCAGATATTGATGAGATATTTGAGAAAAAAGTGCGAGAACAAGCAGGAATCACTGTACCATCTCAAGGGTTATTCTTAGACGAAGTTTATTATAAATAACACTAAAAAAACTTGCTGATTCTAGCAAGTTTTTTATTTTTATCTCTTCTTTGTTTGTCGTGTTATACTGAAAGAAAAAGGAGGTTTTTTTATGAAGATATCGTATCATGGACATTCCGTTGTAGTCATAGAAGCAGCTGATGGGACTCGTATCATTGTAGATCCTTTTATTACAGGTAATTCACTAACAGACTTAGTAGTGGAAGATATTTCTGTGGATTATATTTTAATTACTCATGGTCATAATGATCACGTGGGAGATATGATTGAGATAGGAAAGAAATGCGGGGCAACGATTATAGGGGTACCAGAAGTCACACACTTTGCAGAAAAGCAAGGCATAAAGAACACTCATGGTATGAATATTGGTGGTGCTTATGAGTTTCCTTTTGGGCGAGTTAAGATGGTAGTTGCTCAGCATAGTTCTGGCTATGAGTTGGGAGAAGAGATGCTTTATATGGGAGAACCTGGGGGATTTGTCATAACCATTGATGGAAAGACCGTGTATCATGCAGGGGATACTGCTTATTTTAGCGACTTAGGTTTGTTAAAAGAAGAGACTCAAATTGATGTGGCGTTTTTACCAATTGGTGATAATTTCACGATGGGTCCAACAGATGCTTTAAAAGCGAGTGCTAGGATTGGGGCTAAACACGTTGTTCCGATTCATTACAATACATTCCCAGTGATTGAACAAGACGGTGAGTCTTTCGTTAAGGCCTTGCCAGAACATGTTGGTTTGTTCATGGCAGTAGGGGATGAGCTTAGATTGTAGTCAGATAAATAAGACAGAGAGTTATTTTTAAGATTCTGTCTTATTTATTTTTTGTTTTCTTTAAAAATATGTTAAAGTAAAAACGATGGAGAAGGATAAGTGTAGATAAATAAAAGAAAAGAGTCGTGAGAGAATGAGTAAAAAAGGAACCAGAAAACCGAGTCAAACGAAACACAAACCTAAGAATCAAGGGGTAGGTATCGTAGAGCATAAGGTTGTAGAAGAAGGTGAATTGCTAGCCTTTTTATTAGAGGTTATGCCAACAACAAGCCGTAATTCGGTGAAATCAATTTTGAAACGTGGCCAAGTAACAGTGAATGGCAAAGCCACCACACAACATAATCACCCGATTAAACCAGGACAAATCATAGGGATTCAAACCAATCAAAAAGCCATGCAAGAAAAAACAATTGTTGGGATTGAAATTATGTATGAAGATGATGATTTTATTGTCATTTCAAAAGATGCAGGAATCCTATCGGTTGCTATGAATGGCGGGGGATTTGAACCGACTGCTCACAACCAGCTAATGACCTATGTTCGTCAAACTCATCCGAAAAACCGGGTGTATATTGTGCATAGATTAGATAGAGACACATCAGGTGTGATGGTTTTTGCTAAAAACGAAGAGATGAAAGAAAAACTCCAAGAAAACTGGAAAGAAGCAGTCTTAGAAAGAAAATATACGGCCCTTGTTGAAGGAGACGTTAGAAGAGACAGTGACACAATCAGTTCATGGTTGAAAGAAAGTAAGTCATTTAAAGTTCACTCTGCCCCCTTTGATAACGGTGGGAAACACGCAGTCACCCATTATAAAAAAATCCGTTCTAATGGCGACTTTAGCTTGTTAGAAGTCCAATTAGAAACCGGTCGAAAAAATCAAATTAGGGTTCACATGGAGGAAATCGGTCACCCTGTTGTTGGGGATAAAAAGTACAGCGCTAGAACCAATCCCTTGAAACGTCTGGGTCTACATGCGACAACCTTGATTTTTATTCATCCTAGAACAGGCGAACAATTGGAATTTCATGCCAGTGTTCCAAAGAAATTTACTAAAACGTTAAGTAAGTCCAAACAAAGCTAAACAAAAACCCTCTAAACGACGTCGTTTAGAGGGTTTTTGTCATTTAACAGCAGATTGATTTAAGTAACCATACCATTTTCCTTTGCTGTCAAAAAGAGAATAGTAAGTACTGCCATTAATATGTTGGTAACGACCTCTAGCCACGAAGCGTTTTCCGTATAATTGATTCGTTGTTTGTTTTTTCTTCCAATTAAAATTAGACCAAGTATTGTAACCTTTTTTTGAAATGGTAACATGGCGACCATCAGATAGGTAAGCCCCTTGCTTGCCATTTCCTTCTTTGGTTGCTTTTGCATTGATATAACCTTGCCACTTGTTATTAGTGTCATACAGAGATAAGTAAGTGGCTCCGTTAAGGTGCTCGTATTTTCCTTTAGCGAGATAGGTTTTACCTGTTACTTGTTTAGCAGAATGTTTTGTTTTCCAGTTAAAATTAGACCAGGTGTTGTAGTTTTTACTCGTTACTGTCACATATTTTCCGTAAGATATATAGTCACCTTGATCTGGAAGAGAGACTAGGTTGTTCGTTTGATAGATTAATTGAGTGATAATGCCATCTACCTGTTTTTGAGTAGCAGACGCATTATTATCCATTTTTATTGCTTGTTGTAAGATTATTTCTAATGCTTGTTTTGATGCTGCTGTGTAGCGTCCAGCATCCCGTGATGTTTGTGCTGTGGCGATTGTCCGTTTTAATCGTGTTTTTGTTACCTTGATATTTAGGTTTGGTACAACAGGTTCTAAATCATCAAACATTGCACTTGGCATAATGGGGTTATCGATAATCAGGATGTTTTTTTGATCATAAGGACGGATGTGTTCGTCTGTTATGGTGACATAGTCACTGTGAATTTCTGCTGTTGATTGAAAATGTGATGTAGAAGCTGCAAAAAATAAGTAGAAAGGACCTGAAATAGAGCGAGAATTCCTACTTCCTCGGGCAACTTTTGTGCCAGCTTTGTAAATAAAGTTATCTGATGTTTTCATGTCTTGGTTCAATACACCGTATTGAATGTAAGCTGATCCATCGGTTAACTCATCTTGTGTGCTTGCAAACGATGGAACAGAGGTAAATAGGGTGACTAGTAATATAATAATGAATCCGGTTAATAATTTGGTTTGATGCTTCATGAGAAACTCTCCTTTTAGTTGTCTTATTTTTTATTATTTGATAGATAAACGTAACAAATGAAAACAATATATATAACAAGTATAATTTGATAGGTGTAAAAAAGACAATGGTTTATTTAAATAGGTATTAGTAGTGAGTGGGATGAATGATAAAGGTTAGTAAAAATAACGCTAAAATGGAAAATTTGTATGTGTTGGGTTTGCTTTGGAAAGAATATACAGTATAGTTAAGGGTGAAATAACTTTGAGTGTAAAGGAAGTGCCATATGCGTATCAATAAATACATTAGTGAAGCAGGAAAAGCCTCGAGACGTGGGGCAGATAAGTTAGTAACAGAAGGGCGAGTAACCATTAATGGGAAAAAAGCTCAAATAGGAAGTCAGGTTGAGCCAGGAGATGACGTTAGGGTTGATGGCAATCAGTTATATGTTGCTAGAGACAATGTTTATATTGCTTTGAACAAGCCCATTGGTATCACAAGTACCACTGAAAAAGGGGTCAAAGGGAATGTTGCAGATTTAGTTAATCACACGCCTCGAGTGTTTAATATCGGACGATTGGATAAGGATTCTGATGGGTTATTGTTAATGACTAATGATGGGGATATTGTGAACGAAATTCTTCGGTCAGAAAATCGACATGAAAAAGAATACCTAGTATCTGTAGACCGCGCGATCACGCCAGATTTTTTAACCAACATGTCTAAAGGTGTTAAAATACTAGGTAAAAAGACTTTGCCTTGTGAGATAGAAGAATTATCTAAATACGAATTTCGTATTATTTTAACTCAAGGTTTAAATCGCCAAATTCGCCGTATGTGTGAAGAGCTAGGTTATAATGTGGTTCGTTTACAACGTATTAGAGTGATGAACATTGAGCTAGGTAATTTACCTGTTGGGCAATGGCGTTATTTATCTAAAAAAGAAAAAAGTCAGCTATTTAGAGATTTAAATTACGAACCAAGAGAATGGTAAAGGGATTACCAAATAAAATAAAACAACTGGAATCAATTTGCGATTCTAGTTGTTTTTATCTTATATAGAGTTACTTTCGTTATTGTGTTGCTTTAGAGTTGAGGTACCCCTGCCATCTTCCTTTGGCATCATATAAAGAATAGTAAGTAGACCCATTATAATGCTGGTATTTACCGCGTGCAGTGTAGTTCTTTTTCATGACTTTAGTCGTATTACTACGAGGAGACCATTTAAAGTTTTGCCATAGGGTGTAATTTCGTCTTTTGATAGTTACTGTTCGACCATCTTTAATAAAGGCTCCTTGAGGCCCATTACCAACTTTAGTGGCCCGTTGATTAATATACCCATACCATTGCCCTTTTTTGTCATATAACGAAAGATAAGTAGAACCGTTTCGATGATTGTATTTCCCTTTAGCTAAGAATGTCTGTTGACGAATAGATTTGGCAGGGAATTTCATTCGCCAAGAGAAATTTCGCCAAGTATTGTAATTAGAACTAGTGACAGTAATATATTGGTTATAGGGAATGTAATTTCCTTGAGGAGGTGTTTCTTTTATCTTTTTATAGATGAGTGTGATTGTCTGTTTTGTATCGGAGTGGATTCCCATAGTGCCGTCATAGGTTGTCTCATACAAATAACCTTGAATAAGAGGAGTAGAAACCATAAAGTAATCGCCGATAGTACCGTAAAAAACAGTATCAGGTTGAATTTTTTGTCCATGGGTGTCTATATATTTGACAGTAACTGGGGCTGAGTTGGTTACTTCGTTTAAAGGAGTAGGTGCATTGACTGTGGGACTATTTTCTTTATCATCAGTAGTATCTATCGTGTAAGAGGTTACTTTAGTGGTTAATACCTGGGCGTGTGATGTGGCGGGCTGGTAAAAAGGAACAAGAGTCATGGTTAGGAGAAACGTTATAGGCAAAGGGATGATTATTAAAAGTCGTCTAAAGTGTGTCATGATGTTCACTCCTTTCATTTATATGTTAATTATATGTTAAAAATAGGTTAAAATAAATCATTTTAACTTATTTTGTTTTATTTATAACGAATTGGTATATGTAATGTTTCATCTATATTTAAAAGGTTATAATAAGTATGAGGTAATTCATTAAATGTTAGGAGTGTTAAGTATGTGTACAAGTATAGCGCTACAATCTAAAGAAAAGACGTCGTATTTTGCTAGAACGCAAGATTTTAATATACTACTGGATGATTATATAGGGATTCAAATTCCGAGGAATTATTTGATAGAGGCAAGTAGTTACCATTTTTCAGCTCGTTATTCGGTGATAGGGCTGAGTGCTCTGGTAGAAGGAGAGCCTTTATTATCTATTCCAGATGGAGTAAATGAATTTGGTCTAGGTGGTTCGACACAAAGGTTTTCTGAATACCATAACTACTCTACTGAAGATGAGATTGTGGCAAACAAAAAAACACCTTTAAAAAGCGGTCATTTTTTGCTGTGGGTATTGTCTCAGTGTAAGGATACTTATGAGGTAGAAGAAAAAATTAAGGAAGTAGCGATTGTGGATAAAGCGACGTTTGGAGAAGGAGAAGGAGAGCCTAGGCATTTTCTATTCACAGACAAAACAGGTCGAAGCATTGTTGTTGAGCCTAGTGAAAAAATGGGGTTTAAAGTTTATGAAAATAGGATAGGGGTGATGACTAATAGCCCAGATTTTAGTTCACATCTTTCTTTTTTATCCAATTTTACCGGTTTGTCTAATGTGGATCCAACTCCGAAAAATATGAAGGGATTTACTCTAGAGTCCACAGGAAAGGGATTAGGCTTTTTAGGTATGCCAGGAGATTACACCTCAATGTCTCGGTTTGTTAGAATTGCCTATTTGAACTATTTTAGTGAACCTTTATCAGATAAAGAAACCATCAGTCAAGCTTTCCATCTATTATCAAGTGTGAATATTGCAAAAGGTGCTATCAAGTTGGAAGATGAGCCCGCAGAAGAGTCTCTGCTTTATTCGCAATATCAAATAGTGTATGATTTAAAGCATTTAAGTCTGTATTTAAAACTTTATCATAATCATCGGTTGCAAAAAATTAACTTTTGTTCTGAAATAGCAAAAGGGACTAAAATAAGAACGTATCAGTTTATTCAAGAAGAAGACATACTAGAAGTCACAGTGGATGAATGAAAGGAGACAGAGCCTATGCCACAAAAGATAACCTATGAATTGATTGAGAAGACACGTGAAAAAGACATCAATTTGCCTAATGAGCCATTTTCATTAATCGGAAAGATGATTCCGAAATATACCAATGAAGAATGGTCGTTTGTAGTAGAGAAAGCAGAAACAATCTCAGATATGATCTTTCCAGATGAAGAGTACGTTTATGATGATATGTCAGAGACAAGTTATTTTATTGGTGCCTATGATAATGGGAAGTGTGTCGGTTTAGCGATCATGCAACAGGCTTTTTTTAAGCACATGTATTTGTATGATTTAAAAGTGAAGAGTGCTTACCGAGGGAAAGGTATTGGAGAGGGACTGATCCAAGCTTGTCAACAATTAGCCGTTAGAGAAGGGTATTTAGGGATATATACTCAAGGACAAGATAATAATCTTTCAGCCTGTTTGTTTTATATAAAGACAGGTTTTACCATAGGAGGTCTGGATACTTGCGTTTATAAAGGGACTTCTCAAGACAATAAAAAAGATATTTATTTTTATTTAGAATGTTAAAGGTCTGTTGAAAAGTGTCTTTTTAATCATAAGAGAAGATGCTTTTCATTAGTCATGTTTAATGAAACTAAAGAATTGTTCAAATAACATCTGTATTAGGAATTAAAGTGTTCTATACCTTAAATACATCAAGGATTATTACCACAATATGTTATTTAAAATAACGTTAATATTTTGACAAAAGAGGGTCAGAATGCTATATTTTTAGGTAACGCTTACAATTCGAGGAGGATATCATGAAAAAGAAATTAGTGGGGCTAGGTTTAATTTTATCAGGAGTATTATTAGTTGCAGCATGCGGTAATTCCGATAAGGCAAAAGAAGAAGAGGAAGACTCTTACAGTGTGGCTTTAGTGACTGATTTGAGTGGTGTAGATGACCGTTCTTTCAACCAGTCGGCTTGGGAAGGGTTACAGGAATGGGGTAAAGATAGTAACAAAGAAAAAGGAAAAGGTGGGTTTAATTATTACGAAGCCGCAACAGATGGTGAGTATTTACCAAGTATTAACAATGCTATTAATGATGGTTTTGACTTAGTCATTGGTGTCGGATTTACGTTGCAAGAGCCGATTGAATCTGCAGCTGACGCACATAAAGATACTGATTTTGTGTTAATTGATTCAGATATTCAGGATAAGGACAACGTGGTGTCTGTGGTCTTTAATGATAATGAGGCAGCTTATTTGGCAGGTATTGCTGCAGCTAAAAAAACACAAACAAACCATGTCGGTTTTGTTGGTGGGATGGAAGGCGAAGTTATTGGTCGTTTTCATGCTGGTTTTGTAGCGGGCGTTCACTCTATCGATCCAGATATTAAGATTGATACGCAGTACGCTGGCTCATTTGGTGATGCGGCTAAAGGAAAAACCATTGCTAGCGCCATGTATCGTGGTGGGGCAGATGTTATTTATCATGCCGCAGGTGATACAGGAAATGGTATCTTCTCAGAAGCAAGAGACATCATGAATCACAGTCAAGAAAATCCGGTATGGGTGATTGGTGTGGATAGAGACCAAGAAGCTGAGGGCGAGTATAAAGAGGGCAATGTGACATTGACATCAACCATTAAGGCTGTGGGAGTTGTTGTGGAAGAAATTGCTAAAAACGCTGAAAAAGGGGACTTTCCAGGGAATGAAGTGTTAACTTATGGTTTGAAAGATAAGGGTGTATACTTAGCGGACGGTCAATTAGATGATGACACATTAGGATTAATTAAAGAAGCAGAGCGAGATATTATTGATGGTAAAATTGAAGTACCAACAAAACCAAAACGTTAATCAAGGAGTGACAGAATGAGTATTCATATTAGTGCTAAACAAGGAGACATCGCGGACAAAATACTATTACCAGGTGATCCATTACGTGCCAAGTATATCGCAGAAACGTACTTAGACAATCCAGTTTGTTACAACGAGGTTCGAGGGATGTACGGCTATACTGGAACATATAAAGGCGAACGTCTTTCTGTTCAAGGAACAGGGATGGGGGCGCCTTCTGCTGCGATATATATTAATGAATTAATCAATGATTACGGGGTAAAAAAACTGATACGTGTAGGAACCTGTGGGGCATTGAACACAGAGGTAAAAATCAGAGACATTATAGTGTCTCAAGCTGCTGTCACGACGTCGTCCATGGTCAAGCAAGCGTTCCCCACATTTGATTTCCCGCAAATTGCTAATTTCAAGATGTTAACAGAAGTGAATGAGGTTATTAAAGAACAAGGACTTACAGAAAAAACACATTTTGGTAATGTGTTATCTGATGATTTATTTTATAGGGACAACATAGAGGACTATATCAGATTAGCTAAGCATGGTGTACTAGCTGTTGAAATGGAGATCATTGCTCTTTACTATTTAGCAAGTAAATACAATGTGGACGCCCTCGCTATTTTGACAGTCAGTGATCATTTAATGACTGATGAACACACCACATCTGAAGAACGACAAGAATCATTTAATGAAATGCTCCAGGTAGGTCTAGATACACTACTTAAATAATACGGATAAGCAAAAGGATTAGGTTAGCTAATCTTTTGCTTATTTTTTTTATCTTTTTTAGAGGTAGCTATAACAGATTAAAGAGAGGAAGGTATCTATTCGAAAAAAAGAAGGATTCTCATTTGATATCAATTGTGATAAAACAAACATAAAATGCGGATTCGTTGGACGGTAACACTTATTTTTTCTTCTCAGTTGTATTTAGTTAAAAAACAAAATGAAACATAATAGTGAACAAATATTAATAAAAGGTTCTATTAAACCTTTATGATACATAGATTTAAGCCTTTTTATACTTTGTGAAGTTGTGTGTTTAGTTGGTTATCCGTTATTTATAAAAGGTATTTATATTGTTAAAAATTGCACAATATTATTGAAAAAGCAGAAAAACGTGATATAGTAGTTACTAAGGTAGCTACTAAATAAAAACGAGGTAAAGTATATGGAAACGATAATACAAGTGATGAAAAAATATGACTTTTCTGAGATGGAAACATTGGTTTACACGACGCTATTAGAGCAAGACATGCTAACGGGTTATGAAATTAGCAAACAATCTGGCGTACCACGATCCAAAGTCTATAACATTTTAGAAAAATTATTAAAAAAGAATTTGGTTATTGTTAACAAGTCTGAGCCTAAGTTATACCGAGCGATTTCGTCAGATGAGTTCATTGAGAGACTAGAAAAAAACGTCAAAAGTGATTTAGTCTTTTTGGATACACATCTTGGTCAAATTAAAGAACAAGAAGAAGAAGAATTGCTTTGGAAGTTAGATGGCTACACAAATGTGATGGATAAAGTGGAACACTTGGTGAAGCACTCAGAGAAGAGTCTACTGATTCAAATCTGGCGTCAAGATATCTCAGACACGTTATTAAGCACATTGCAAGCGGCAGAAAAACGCATGGATAACTTCGTTTTAATTCTGTTTAGCGAAAACCATGACTATGAGTTAGCGTTAGATAATTACTATATTCATGGGTTCGAACATGAAAAACTGACAGATTTCGGTTCGAGATGGGTCAACATTGTAGCAGACGAAGGAGAAGTGGTGTTTGGAACGTTGTCTGAAGACAATAAAATCACTGATGTTACATGGACCAAGAACAACGCCATGGTTAGTTTAGCCAAGGAATATGTGAAACACGATGCTTACACATTAAAAATTATTGAAGAACTACCAGAAGAATTAAGCAGCCGATATGGTCACCATTTTGAAAAAGTTAGAGCTATTTATAAGGAGGAATTGTAATGGTACGCACGATATTATTAAGTTTAATTGTTATTATTAACGGGATTTTTGCAATTACATTTGTGAAAGATTTAATTACCAACAAAGAAGAGTTTAAAGAAGAGAAAGCCAACATGAAAGCTTTACCGTTTACATCATTTATTATGTTTTTCTTATCAACGTTTGGTATCTCAGACTTCGCCATAGGAACCGTGTTATACCCTAAATTAGATTGGGTAACCATGAAAAAATTACCAGGAACATTAAACACACAATGTGTTATCCCAGTAGCAGCAATGGCATTATCTTATATTTCATCAGTCAACGTAGGGGTTAAAACATTGGCAGTATGTATTGTGGCTCAAGTAATTGGTGCTTACATTGGTCCTAAATTTGTTGTTAAATTACCAGAAGATACGATTAAAAAATTCGTTGGGGTTGGCTTGATTGTGGCAGCATTCTTAATCTTTGCTGGTCAAGTAAACTGGATCAAATCTAACGGAACAGCAACAGAATTATATGGTGGTAAATTAGTCTTAGCGGGTATCTTATTATTTACATACGGTGCCTTAAATAATATTGGTATTGGTTCATACGCTTTAACAATGGTAACCGTTTACTTGTTAGGAATGGATCCTATCGCAGCCTTCCCTATCATGATGGGTGCGTGTACTTTCTCAGTGCCAATCGGAAGCATGCAATTCATTAAATTCGGTGAATACAGCCGCCGCATTACATTGTTTACCTCAATATTCGGTGTGATGGGTACGTTAGTTGCAGTGTTCTTAGTTAAATCTTTAAATACGTACATGTTAAAATGGTTAGTAATCATCGTGTTATTATATAGCGCATTTACAATGTTACAAGCTCAATTAAAAAAAGAAGCCAAAGCGGCATAAGGAGAGATTGATATGTTATTTTTAACAAAAGAAGATATTCAACAATGTTTTTCAATGAGAGAGGCCATTGATGCTTGTAAAGAAGCATTGGCACTTTATTCTGACGGTAAAGCAAGTATTCCTTTAAGAACTAATATTGATGTTCCAGCTCAAGGCGGACAAAGTTTATACATGCCAGGTTATGTTGCAGGTAAAGAAGGCAAAGACGCATTGGGTGTGAAAATTGTTTCGGTGTATCCAAATAATATTGATAAAAACTTACCAAGTGTTCCAGCGACAATGGTGGTATTAGATGCTGAAACTGGTATTGTTAAAGCGATGATGGATGGTACTTACTTAACGCAATTAAGAACAGGTGCAGTACAAGGTGCAGCGACTGAATTATTATCATCAGACAAAGCAGAAATTGGGGCGTTGATCGGTACAGGTGGACAAGCAGAAGGTCAATTATGGGCAATGATTACAGCTCGTCCTCTAAAAGAAGTTCGCATCTTTGATATTGATTTTGACCGTGCAGAAAGCTTTGCTAAAGACATGTCAGAAAAATTTGGCATCTCAGTTATCCCAGCTAAAACAGCAGAAGAATGTGTATCTGGTGCAGATGTCATTACAAGTGTGACAACATCTAAACGCCCAACTTTCTCAGCTGATTGGGTAAAAGAAGGGGCTCATATAAACGGTGTTGGAGCTTATACACCAGAAATGTGTGAAATTCCACGTGAAATCATTAAAGCGTCAGACGCAGTCATTTTTGATACAATGGACGGAGTTCTTCAAGAAGCAGGAGATTTCATCCAACCTTTAGCCGATGGGTATGTTGAACGAGAAGCTTACCTTGGAGAATTAGGTCAATTAGTTTTAGGTCAAGTAGAAGGCCGTCAAACAGAGTCAGACATTACACTATTCAAAACAGTTGGTTCAGCTGTTCTTGATGTATTTGTTGCCCAAAAAATTGTGGAACAAGCAGAAGAAAAAGGATTAGGTACAACGATTTAAACACTTAAAAGCTAGTGCGAGCTAGCTTTTTTTATGTGTCTTTAGCCTTTAGTTACAAAGGATAGTAAGACTGTAAGATTAAAATATAAGAAATAAAATGAAAAAATGATTAAAAAATAAGTTGACATATGGTTTGAAATTGACTAAACTAAGAATTAATAAATTTAGATTGTGAGGGATTGCTATGACAACAAGCAATTTACAAAGACCAACACAACTGAATAGTTTCTTCTTTAGCTACTTTAGATAGTGTTTGTGTGCATGATACATCATGGATGCAAACCGTAATGTTTGTATCTATGGGGCTAGAGGAATTTTACGTGCGAAAGAGTACGCCACATAGATTGTTACAATAATCTAAGTGGCTTTTTATATGTTAACTGAGACAACGCAAGAGACTCAG
Source organism: Vagococcus sp. 211 (assembly GCF_056322705.1). Lineage (NCBI taxonomy): Bacteria > Bacillati > Bacillota > Bacilli > Lactobacillales > Enterococcaceae > Vagococcus > Vagococcus sp. 211. Next base: position 1,774,911 of record NZ_CM150475.1, on the reverse strand, counting down.
TTTTAAGCATCGACTTAGATTATTTATGAATCTTAAGTCGATGCTTTTTTGTTGCCAAATGAAGGGAGTATTAGAAAAACACAGGATAGATTACAGAAGGTAAGAGCTAATAAATAAACTAAAAAAAATGGAGGAATTAACATGACATTAAGAAAGAAATTAATCGTAGGGATGACTGCCTTAGTTGCAGTAAGTATGTTAGCAAGCTGTGGGTCAAAGCAAGATAAAGAAGAAGACGGAGTCGTGAAGGTTGGAATACTACAATACATGGAACATAAATCTTTAGATGCTGCCAGAGAAGGATTTGTTGAAGAATTAGAAGCAGCAGGCTTTGAAGAAGGAAGTTCAATGAGTTTAACCGTCTTAAATTCTCAAGGGGATCAAGCGAATCTAAAAAGTATGAGTGAGAAGTTAGTCAAAGAAAAAAACGAGGTCATATTAAGTATTGCTACACCTGCCACTGTTTCGTTGGCGAATGAAACCCAGGATATTCCGATTTTATTTACGGCAGTAACAGATGCTGTATCTGCGGGGATTGTTGCTAGTAATGACGCTCCTGGTGGAAACATAACAGGAACAAGTGATATGGTACCAATCGAAGAGCAAGCCAACCTGTTGCTATCAATTGTGCCAGAAGCTAAAAAAATTGGCATCATCTACAATTCCAGTGAAGAAAACTCAGTGATTCAAGGAGATTTAGCTAAAAAGGCCTTTGAATCAGCGGGGGTAGAAGTGAAAATTGCTACGGTGACCTCAACGAATGATGTACAACAAGTCATGACGTCCCTTGCTAAAGACGTGGATGGGGTTTACGTTCCAACAGACAACACCTTAGCTAACACGATGGAAACCGTTGGAGAAATTGCTAAAGAGAAGAAATTACCTATTGTAGCTGGATCAACAGAACAAGTGGAAGTAGGCGGATTAGCAACTTACGGGATTGATTACAAGGAATTAGGGCATCAAACAGGGAAACTTGCTGTGAAGATTTTAAAAGGAGAAGCTGAGCCTAAAGATTTAGCTGTAGAAACATCAACAGAACTTAAATTAGTGGTTAATGAAGACATGGCCAAAGCGCTTGGCATTGATCCAGCAAGTATTACCTTAGATAAATAGACGAAAAGAAAAGAGATGAAGAAAAATGGATATTTTGTTATCAAGTATTTCCCAAGGGTTATTATGGTCAACAATGGCGATTGGCGTGTACTTAACTTACCGGATTTTAGATATTGCTGACTTGACGGCAGAGGCAAGTTTCCCTTTAGGGGCAGCAATTTGTGCCAGTCAAATAGTCAACGGGGCCTCTCCCTTAGTGGGGACGCTCTTAGGTGTTGTAGGCGGTATGTTAGCAGGTCTTATTTCAGGCTTGCTTCATACGAAATTAAAAATACCAGCCTTACTCACCGGGATACTAACGATGACAGGACTATACTCCATCAATTTAAGAATTATGGGACAATCGAATGTGTCGCTTCTAGGCAAAAAAACCATGCTGACTCAGTTAGTCACATTGGGATTAAGCAGTCAATTAGCTGTGCTTGTGATAGGAAGTGTGTCTGTTGTTCTAGTTATTGTGTTTCTGTATTTATTCTTCCGAACAGAAATTGGCTTAGCCATTCATGCCACAGGGGATAATAATGACATGAGTGAAGCCAATGGTATTAATACTGATGCGATGAAGATTATTGGCTACATGATTGCCAATGGGTTAATTGCCTTATCTGGCGCATTGATGGCCCAAAATAATGGGTACGCTGATATTAGTATGGGGATTGGAACAATCGTCATTGGTCTAGCGTCTATTATCATTAGTGAAGTGATGTTTAGTAATTTAAGTTTTGTGAAGCGCCTTATGATGATTGTGGTAGGTTCGATTATTTACCGATTGATTATAGCTGTGGTTTTAGAAATGGGCGTTGCACCAACAGACTTGAAATTATTCTCAGCCATTATTTTAACGATTTGTTTGGCCTCACCTTTACTGAGAGGTAAATTGAAACGTACTAAAAAACGCGAATTAAAAGAAGAAGGAGGGCGTTAACATGAGTGCTATTTTAGAATTAAAAGAGGTTCATAAGAGTTTTGAAGTAGGAACAGTGAATGAACACCATGTGTTAAAAGGCGTTAATCTTGTTCTTGAAGAAGGAGAGTTTGTGACGATTATTGGTGGAAACGGGGCTGGTAAGTCTACGTTACTGAATAGTATTGCTGGAAGTTTTGGTGTGGACGAAGGAAGTATTTATTTAGATGGTGTCGATGTCACTAACCAACGAACAGCTAAGAGGGCCAAACATATTGGACGAGTGTTCCAAGATCCTAGAATGGGAACCGCAACACGTCTATCTATTGAGGAAAATTTAGCGATTGCCTTCAATAGAGGGAAGAGTCGAGGTCTATCAAGAGGGGTAAAAGAGAAACAGCGACACCAGTTTAAAGAGCAATTAACCGTGCTTGATTTAGGTTTAGAGAACCGGTTAAAAAAAGAAGTGGGATTATTATCTGGAGGACAACGTCAAGCACTTACCTTGTTGATGGCGACACTAGTAACGCCTAAGTTATTACTTTTAGATGAGCATACCGCAGCGCTTGATCCTAAGACGAGCGAGTCCGTATTAACCATTACGGAAAAAATCGTAGAAGAAAAACAACTGACGACGCTAATGATTACTCATAATATGGAAGATGCGATTCGTTATGGTAATCGCTTAATTATGTTACATGCTGGGCAAATTGTTGTGGATGTGAATGGGGAGGAAAAGGCAGGCTTAACAGTTCCTGACTTATTGGCCTTGTTCCAAAAAAACAGTGGGCAAGTTATGACGGATGATGCTTTAGTTCTAGGATAAGAAAACGACCTGAAAGGGTCTTTTTTTATGGCGTACTTTATGACAATAAGTAGGATAAAAAAGACAGAAAACCTTAAACTAATGATATAATGTGTGTAATATTTTAATTGAGAGGAAATAAGATGACTTACTACAAGGAGCTTTACATAGAAATACGAAAGCGTTTAATTAAGTTAGCAGTATTTACATCCTTACTGTTAATCTTAGCTTTAACCGTGTTTTTTTTGTTTTTAGAAAAATATCAAATTGAAAGCGATACGAAAGAAGCGTTAGGTTTTTATACCACGTTGAAAGCAGACACTTTTGAATTGTTGCACCATATGAATCAAGAAGTCGTCCCTCATTATATGGATGGTCAGATGAATGAGCGTCAGTTCTATACGAGTTACTACGAAAAAAACACACAACTACCTAAGGATGCCTCCTTAATGGTTATGGAAGAAAGTGGTAATATACTGCTAGCTACCAATGATACTCCAGCCCAATTGTCCACGCATTATTTAAAGATAGTAACGGATGTCAATAAAGGGAATGATGTGGTAAAAGTGCAGAGAGGATTGAATGGGGAAAGGTATATGTTGTTTTTTTCAAAAGTACCAGATAGGTCGGTATATAGTATTCTAATTTTTGAAGACAGCTTGTTTACAGGAGAAGGGCTGACTTATGGCACGAAGTTTATTATTTCTGATAAGTATAATAATGTATTTGTTAAAAATACGACGCTATTTGATGAGAAAACAGCCCATAAGATAGATGCAACGGATTTCAATTATCCCTATATGATTGCTAACAAAGAGTTGTATTTAACGACGAAAAAGCAAATGGACGACACTATTTATTTATACACCTTTTTGATGACGTTCCCACTGCCTTCGTTTTTGCTATTTATGTTATTAACAACGATTGTTTTGCTGTTACTTTTTTCTATCCAAAGTAACCAGCTGGCTGGACGAATTGCTAAGAAAAACACAGAACAAATCGAAGCTCTCGTAGATCAAATGGCACGAATAAAAGCGGGAGATACCAAGCAAATTTTGATGAGCACAAACCGAGAGTTTCAGTTTTTGATTGATAATATTAATGAGTTAGTTCAGGAAAAAGAACGCTTGATGAATCAACAAATGACTTTAGAGCGTCAAAATCATTTTTATGAAAAAAAAGTATTAGAATCTCAGTTCAATCCTCATTTTATCTATAATACCTTAGAGGCGATTCGGGTAACGAGTCACTTTGACCCAGGTGTGGCAGATAAGTTAATTTTATCCTTAAACCGAGTTCTCCGTTATTCAGCTGGTTTTACCTCAACAGACACCACGTTAGAGAAAGATTTGAGTATCATTGAAGACTTTTTACAGGTGAATTTAATCCGTTTTGATCAGTTTCATTACGAGATAACTTTAGAGCCAGGGATTGAAGATTTGTCTATTCCCAAATTGTTTTTATTGCCCATTGTAGAAAATGCCTTGAAATATGGTATGCAAGACAGAGATGATCTAACTTTAAGCATTCAGTGTTATTGCGATGAGCAGTGGCTTTATTTTGATGTGAAGGACAATGGTCCTGGTTTTTCTATTGAGAGTTTATGGTCTATTGATGATGACAGTTATGAGAGCACTCATCACGGGTTAATCAATAGTTATAAGCGGTTGAAAATATCTTATCCTGGAGCAAAAATGACCGTGACAAATCAAGAAGAAGGGGCTTTGGTACGCTTTAAGATACCAAAAGGAGAGGGAGAGTATGCTTAAGTTATTAATCGCTGAGGACGAGCATTTGATTAGAAAATGGTTGTCTCAAGCCTTGGATTACCAAGAACTAAACATAGAAGTCGTTGGCTTTGCCAAGAATGGAGAAGAAGCCCATCATTTGATCAAGACGCATCAACCAGACATTGTCTTGACAGATATCAATATGCCAAAGATGACGGCCTTTGATTTATTTGAGGCGACGCAAGACATCTCTTACAAAAAAATTATATTATCCGGGTACGATGAATTTGAAAATGCCAAACTTGCCATGCGTTATGGGGTGAAAGATTTTTTAGTTAAACCCATTGATTTAGTGGAACTTAGGACATGCTTAGTTGAGGTGAGCTATGATATTCAATCTGAAAAAAATGAGCAAGAATTTGTCGCATTGGAGCATTTTGATGTTTTACAAGATGTGAGGTATTCAAGAGATGTGGTGGTAAGCCAAGTTTTGGCTTTTATTAGTGACAATTACGCGACAAAATTCACGACAGCCGAGCTAGCAAAAGAATTGAATTATAGTGAAAGTTATATCTATTCTAAAATAAAACGCCATTTGGAGATGCCTCTTAGTGATTATTTGAATCGCTACCGAATCAAGATGGCAGTGAACTTGTTGATGGAATCCCCTGATTACCTTATTTATGAGGTTGCTAACAAGGTTGGGTTTTCTGATTATAAGTATTTTAACAAGGTATTTAAGAAATACATGGGCATGACTGTTTCTGAATTCAAGGAGAAAATTCTATAGAGTGTAGAATTTTCTCCTTTTTGTATAGAAAACCACCTTATGAAAGCGTTTTTGTCTAGGTATAATAGCAAGTATAAAATATAGGGGGTACTAAAATGAACACGTTTAAAAAAGTGAGTTTGGCAGCAGTGGCATTATTAGGAATCACAGCATTAACAGCTTGTGGAACAAAAGATGACAAGGCAACAGAGGATGGGAAAGATAAAGGAAGCGATACATTAGTTATCTACTCACCTAACTCAGAAGGATTAATCAACGCAACGATTCCAGCATTTGAAGAAAAATACGATGTAAAAGTCGAACTAATTCAAGCAGGAACAGGCGAGTTATTCAAAAAAATGGAGAGTGAAAAAGAGTCTCCTGTGGCAGATGTGATTTTTGGAGGATCATACACACAGTATGAACAAAATGGTGACTTATTTGAAGAATACGTAGCGTCAGAAAACGACGAAGTAGTTGAAGAATACCGTAACACAACAGGTTATTCAACACCTTACACATTAGATGGTAGTGTCTTAGTTGTGAATCCTGATTTGACAAAAGGGGTTAAAATTGAAGGCTATGCTGATTTATTAAATGATGAATTAAAAGGAAAAATTTCAACAGCAGACCCAGCTAACTCATCAAGTGCGTTTTCACAATTAACAAATATGTTAGCTGTTATGGGGGGTTTTGAAGATGAAGGATGGGAATACGTGAAAGATGTGTTCACATTAGTGGATGGAAAAATCAGCTCAAGCTCATCAAATGTATACAAAACAGTAGCAGATGGGGAAATGGCTGTTGGATTATCTTATGAAGACCCAACGGTTCAATTATTAAACGACGGAGCAAACGTTGAAATTGTGTATCCAAAAGAAGGTACGGTTTTCTTACCAGCCAGTGCAGCGATTATCAAAAATGCTAAAAACATGGACAACGCTAAAAAATTCATGGATTTCATTATTTCTAAAGAAGTACAAGATACATTAGGCCGTGAAACAACGAACAGACCTGTACGTATTGGTGCTGAAACAAGTGATAACATGAAACCATTAGATCAAATCAAGACAGTAACAGAAGATTACAGCTATGTGATTGAACATAAAGAAGAAATTGTTGACAAATATAACGAAATTTTTGTGGAAACACAATCTAAATAAGGGGTAATACGATGAGTGAAATTCGAATAGAACATGCGAAAAAAATGTATGGCGATACAACAGTTATCGATGATTTGAATGTGACTATACCGGACGGGATCCTTTTTACTCTTTTGGGTCCCTCTGGTTGTGGGAAAACGACATTATTAAGAATGATAGCAGGCTTTAACTCAATTGAAGGTGGGGATTTTTACTTTGGTGACCAACGAATTAACAATGTGGAACCAAGTAAGAGAAACATTGGCATGGTGTTCCAGAACTATGCCATTTTTCCTCATTTAACGGTAAAAGATAATGTGGCTTTTGGTTTGAAACAGAAAAAAGTATCTGCCAGTCACATGAAAACCGAAACACAAAAGTATTTAAAATTAATGCAAATTGATGAATATCAAGACCGTAAGCCATCTAATTTAAGTGGGGGACAACAACAGCGTGTGGCCTTAGCGAGAGCCTTAGCGATTACACCAGAAGTTTTATTAATGGATGAACCACTGAGTAACTTAGATGCAAAATTACGTGTGGATATGCGTCAAGTCATTCGAGAAATTCAGCATGAAGTCGGGATTACCACCGTATATGTTACCCATGACCAAGAAGAAGCCATGGCCATATCTGATCAAATTGCGGTAATGAATAAAGGTGAAATCCAACAAATTGGTAAACCGAAAGAATTGTACCACCGTCCAAGCAATGAATTTGTCGCAACCTTTATTGGCCGGACTAACGTGTTAGAAGCAAACCTAGTCAACAAAGATGGTCAAGGGGTTCTTGTGTTTGAGAATGGGTATGAGTTATCTTATCCTGTACTGAATGATCACGAAGAGCAGAAGGTTCGTGTGAGTATTCGTCCGGAAGAATTCGTTAGAAGTGAAGATGGCGAGATTAAAGCTGAGATTGTAGACAGTTTATACCTTGGTCAAACCACAGAATACATCGTGAACTTACCCTTTGCTGATCGTTTACAAATGAGTGAAGAATCAACCTTTATGGAAGATTTGGGTCATGGTGATGAGATTCGATTAAGCATTAACCGTGATAAGATTAATGTGTTCAACGAAGATGGTACAGTGAATCTGTTGGAGGTGAAGTAGCCCGTGAAGGAAAAAAAGACCTTTAATATTTGGACAGGCTCTTCTTTACTAATTTTTATCACGTATTTGTTATTTTTAGTCTATCCAATTATGACGATATTAGGTCAGTCTTTAATTAAAGATGGCAAAATATCCTTTGAACAATTTCAAACGTTCTTTTCAAAGAGCTATTATTTTTCAACCTTATTTAACAGTTTTAAAGTATCAATTACGGCTACTTTTTTTGCTTTAGTTCTAGGTACATTGTTAGCTTACCTATTTACCATGTACCAATTTAAAGGGAAGAAAGTCTTGCAAATATTGATTATTATTGCGTCAATGTCTGCTCCTTTTGTGGGGGCATATTCATGGATACTGTTACTTGGACGTAATGGTGTCGTCACCAAATTTTTAACCAATGTGCTGCATTTTCCACAACTAGATATTTATGGCTTCTCAGGCATTGTGTTAGTGTTCAGTTTACAATTGTTCCCATTAGTTTTTTTATACGTAAATGGGGCATTTAAAAGCATTGATAATTCAGTATTAGAAGCAGCAGAAAGTATGGGAAGTCGCGGGTTTAATCGTTTCTTTAAAGTGATTTTACCGTTACTAACACCAACGCTTTTAGCAGCAGCGCTCCTTGTTTTTATGAGAGCTTTTTCTGATTTTGGTACACCTATGCTAATTGGTGAAGGATATAGAACTTTCCCTGTATTGATTTATACTCAATTTATTAGTGAGGTAGGTGGCAACGCAGCTTTTGCCTCGTCTCTAGCCATCATTGCTATTATGATTGCGTTGACTATTTTCTTAATTCAAAAGGCCTTATCGAATCATTTTAGTTTTAGTATGAATTCACTGCATCCGATTGAATCAAAAGAAATGACAAAAGGTAAAACAGCGGGAATCTACGCTATTGTTTACGGCATTGTTGGTTTGGCAATTTCACCTCAAGTGTATTTGATTTATACTTCATTCTTGAAGACATCAGGAATGGTCTTTGTTCCAGGGTATTCACTGAACAGTTACAGACAGGCTTTTGACCGAATGGGATCAGCGATTATTAACACCATTCGCATTCCTTTAATGGCCTTAGTGATTGTATTAATCTTTGCTATTTTTATTTCTTACTTAACGGTTCGAAAGAAAAATGTGTTTACTTCATTAATTGATAGTTTAAGTATGATTCCATATATCGTGCCAGGGACGGTATTAGGGATTGGGTTTATTACGTCATTTAATACAGGAATTGGCGGTACGGGTTTTCTAGCGATTACAGGAACGGCTTGGATTATGGTCATTTCTCTTTCTGTTAGACGATTACCTTACACCATACGCTCCTCTGTTGCGAGTTTGCAACAAGTGTCCCCAAGCATTGAGGAAGCGGCAGAAAGTTTAGGAAGTGGTCGGTTGAACACCTTTTTCAAGATTACAGTACCAATGATGATGTCAGGGATTATTTCAGGAGCTATTTTATCTTGGATTACGATGATTTCAGAATTATCTACGTCCATCTTGTTATATAATGTTAAGACCAGAACCATGCCGGTGGCTATCTATACAGAAGTTATTCGTGGAAATTACGGTGTCGCAGCAGCATTATCAACGATTTTAACGGCTATCACAGTCGTGTCACTATTGATTTTTATGAAGGTATCAGGTAGTGATGATATTACGTTATAGATAATTAAGAAGAAAGACAAAACAATTCCCCTTGTTTTGTCTTTTTCTTTTTATTGGGATGATTTAGTGTACAATGAAGTATAAAAATAAATGGAGGATGGTTATGAAGAAAACATTAAGTGTTGTTATCACATGTCTTGCTCTTGTTACCCTGATGGTTGGGTGTGGAGGGAAAGGTCTAAGTGGGAAAGAGGCTGCCACAGTCTTTATGGATGCAGAATTTTATGGGAAAGAAACAGAAACATACAAGGAACACTTTGGTGTGGCTATAGACAATATGGAAGAAGACATCAAAGCAGGATTAGAATTTAGTCTTGGTGGGATAGGCATTAGTGACGACGTTTTGACAAGCGTTGCTAAAGACATGATGACAGCGATTAAAGACAAAACGAGTTTTGAAGTGACGGAGACGAAAGAAGTAGGGGAAGAGACAGTTACAACTATTGCTATTAAGGGATTGGACCTAGAAGGGGTAACGACAAAAGCAACAGAGGCAAGTACAGAAGCTCTTGTATCCATCCTAAAAGACAAAGGTTTTGCTATTGATACCTTGGAGGATTTAGCTGAATTAGAAGAAGAACAAGCAACAGAAGCTATTGAAGTGATGCAAGACCCAGAGATTATGACCCAAATGTTAGATACGGTATTACCTCAATTAATGACTAATATTGAGCCTTCAAAAGAAAGTAAAAACGTAGATGTTACTTTAGTGAAACATAAAGATATCAAACATGGTTGGGAAATAAAGGATAGGGAAGCGACGATTTTACAACTTGTTTCTGTTTATCTTTCGGTTTATTAAAAAAAGAGTCGTAACCAATCATTGATTGGTTACGACTTTTTTTAATCAGGCAAGACTTTATTTAGAACAATGGCAACGATGGAAGCTGTCGCAATTGGCGAACTAAATAAGTATTGTACAAAATCGGGTAAGGTTTGAATGAAATCCTTTGGAATCAAAATTAATCCTAAAGCAACAATCATAGGGATAGAGATAATGTACATTTGTTTCTCATGAATGGGCACCTCTTTAATTACTTGCATTCCACTGGTTGCAATGATCCCACAAACAACCACAAAGACTCCGCCGATGACAGCTGAAGGAATGGAAGAAATCAGCATCGCTAATTTGCCGGAAAAACCAAAAACAATGAACCAAATACCTGCAGCACCGAAGACTTTTTTACTAGCCACGCCAGTAATCGAGATGATGCCTGCATTTGTTGAATAACCTGTAACAGGGGTAGAACCAAGTAAAGCTGATAGCATACAGCTAATCCCTTCACCAATCACCCCACGATTAATCGTTTCAGGTGTTAATTCAGAATCTGTGACTTTACTAATAGCAAACCAAGTTCCCGTGGTTTCTGCGAGTAAGACAACGTAAATAATAATCATCGTTAAGATAGCAGACAAATCAAAGTGAAGGGGTGTATGGAACAAAGCGAGTTGTGGCAATGAAAATAAAGGCGCATCACTCACAGCGCTTAAGTCTAGCACACCTAATAATTGAGAGACCACAGACCCGACAATTAACGCAATAATAACGGAAGACACACGGAAAATACGTCCTTTATCGCCTAGTTTGGTTCCCAACATAGTTAAGGTAATTAACGTCGCTGACGTGATAATCGCAATCAGTAAGTTTTGATTAATGTCCCCAGGGGCGTTAAAAATATTATCCGTTAAAGCAACGGGAATTAAAGACAGACCTACAACATAGATAATCGTTCCCCCAACAATTGGTGGAATGAAGGAATCAACGAGTTTGTGGAACATACCTGTGAGCCCTAAAAGTGTCACAAGCACCGCTCCCACCAGACTAGCACCAAGTACCGTTCCCCAACCCATATCTCCTGTTTGATTGGCAAAATAAACCCCGACGATTGCGCCAATTGGTATGAAGGAAGGCCCTTGGGCGATGGGGATTTTCATAAACAAGAAGGTTTGAATGAGCGTCCCGATACCAGCGGCTAAAAAGGTTGCTTGAATCAAACTAGAGCTACTTGCTGGGCTTAAACTTAATGCTGAAGCAATAATGAAAGGAACGACATAGACATCCATGGCAAGGACGTGTTGAATTCCTAGGAAAAGCGATTGTGGGGTAGAGATAGGCTCATCCACCCCAATGGTTAAATGTGATTCTTGTGACTGAGTCATGACTAATTGTCTCCTTTTTTACTATGAACTAGGTTTCCTTGAACCCAGACTTCTTTAATATGTTCAGGTTGTACTAAATACAGTAATTTTTGAAAAATAGCTTCTAAGGGTGTTTCTTCTTGGATAAAAGAGTGTCCTGTGCTTATTACTTGAGCATCAAAAGCATAGCCTTCAGCTAAACGTCCAATAGGAAGATCTAATGCTTCTCCCCCACCTGCTGTCGCCAGATAAAATGCTTCATTTAAGGTAAGAGAGTGTGGGGCTTCTTTTTGATCTGATAGGATACGAGAGACCATCACTGTTTGCTTGATGTTGTCATACAAACTAGGTGAAAAGCCGCCAGATATATCAGAGCCTAGTCCGACATCTACTTTAAACTCGTTGATGAGTTGTTTCACTCGTGTGATTTGGTTCCCAAAATAAACATTAGAAATAGGACAATGGGCGACGGCTGTTCCTGTTTCCGCAAAGATTTTTGCGTCAGCATCTGTTAAATGACCGCAATGAGCCATGACAGATTTGTCTCCCAATAATCCGAATTCTTGTAACATTTCTGTGTCTGTTTTACCAAATCTATCTAGCACATAGTCATGTTCCCACGTGCTTTCACTACAATGAGACTGTACGTGGACATCGTATTTAGTTGCTAATTGACCTAATCCGTACAAAGCATCATCTGTACAACTGGGAATGAAGCGAGGCGTCACAACGGGATACACCCCTTGTTTGGTCTCCATATTTAATGCCTGTACTCGTTTAATAAAGTCTTCAGTGTCTTGTAGAGCGGCATGGGTAGAGGTGTCACGGTAAAAGTCAGGATTGGCATCAGTATCATCCATCACAACTTTACCTACAAGTCCACGTTGGCCTTTTTGAGCACAAATGTGTGCTAATTGATAGCTACTCTCTTTATGGGTGGTGGCGAAATAAAGGCCAGTGGTAGTTCCTAAAGAAAGCAAAGTCTCTACTAAGTCCTCGTAAACCCGTGTGGCGAAGGTTAAGTCATCGTATTTCGCCTCTAGTGGGAAAGTGTAGTCGTTTAGCCACTGGTATAAGGGTTTATCCAGAGCAAGACCAGCCTGAGGCCACTGAGGGGCATGGATATGTAAATCAATAAAGCCTGGTAAAAGGTAATGATTATCTGGTACGACGTATAAGGTACCAGAATAGGTTGCTTGCTCTAGGATGCTAGTGTATTGAGCATCTCCAGGAGAAAGCACCTTTTCGATGGCACCTTCTTTGTTCAAACAGAACAAAGAATTCGTTAAAATAGCCACATCAGTGGGAGTAATACTAGAAAAAGCGGTTCCTTGAACAACTTTGTTAAACACGAACATTACCTTCTTTCTTGTTGTTAATATAAGTGATTATAGCAGAAAAATAAAAAAACATCTTGTTTTTATTGAAATGACATCATATTTTAATGATAATGTTCGTGTTTTATTTAATGTTTGTCATGGAATCTGAGAGAAGGAAACGGATAGTATTTGGTATATTGTGATAAGTATGAGATAGTTGTAGTAGACTTAACAGGATAGTCAGGAATTTTTCTTCCCTCTAAAAAGAGAATGACTGTCTTTTGGAACGTGAAGACAGTGCAATAAGAGTGAATAGATGAAGCGATAAAGAGGAGATGGCATTATGTCAACATTAGATGACTTAACAGGTTTAGTAGAATCGTTCAATAAACGATATACAAAAAAATATTTTGAATCACTAGAAAGAAAAAGACAGTCCTTTGTGACTGATTTTTCTGTAGAAAAAATAAAAGAAATGACGCTTGAAGAATACGCTATAGGACAAGGTAAAAAAGCGAATTTTTGTTATCGATTTGAAATCGATTTAAAGGACTTGGGAATCATGCTTGGCAGTCCCACGAGAAAGTATGGTATCTTTTTTAGTAAAGCAGAAGATGACATGCGTTCAACTGAGCGATACGAAGGTGGTAACTTTGAATTATTACGTCAGGACATCCTAACACTATTAGAGGATGGTAAAAATGAAAATTATGAAGGGATTGAACAGTCAGCTTTACATCCTTTATTTAGAAGTAAATTATTGGCTGTGTATTACCCAAAAGATTATCAATACATTTTTTCAGAAGAACACCTGGATGATTATTTAGAATGGTTTGGTCAAGACCCAACTGCATTTGATTCTATCTTATCTAAACAATTATATATGGGTCGGATAAAAGAAGACCATCCAGTCTTCTCTAAGTTTAGCCCCTTGGCGTATAGAATGTTTTTAGAAATGGCGTTATTTGATGATTCGAAATATAAACAGGAAAATGTTAATACATTACCTGGTTATCTGGAGGCAGAGGATGCCTTAGATCAACGTAGCTTGAATATTGTTATGGAAAAATTCCTAACAGATGGTAGGGAAAGAGTGTTAAGTTTCACACCGCAACCAAGCATTATTATTGAAGAAACAGAAATAGCTGGGAAAACCCATTTTGTCAGAGATCCAGAGATAGCTGAAATTGCGTTGGAAATGTCTGCTTTTAACTGTGAAATTGATCGAAAACATAAGTCTTTTGTTGCGGTTAAAACAAATAAAAATTACGTGGAAACGCATCACTTAATACCGATGTATCATCAGGAATCTTTTGAATACAGTTTAGATGTTCCAGGTAATTTAGTTATTTTGTGCCCGACATGCCATAGAACGCTACATTATGGTAAAAGTAAAGATAAAAAGGAATTAATTGACAAATTATACAATCGTCGAAAAAATTACTTGAAAAATTCTGGTATCCCTCAAACGATTGAAGAGATGTATGAACTCTATGACATCGTTGATGCGTAATACCTTGTATTATTTTCTTGAATGTTTATAGTGCTTATGACATAATACGTATAACTAAATAGTCACCACTAGGGGTGTTTTGTAAAAAAACTGAGAGAGACACAGGTCTTAACCCTTTAACTTGATCTAGTTAATACTAGCGTAAGGAAGAGGTGAAGACGTGCTGTTTTTTATTTCTATCTTTCCGCACACATTCCAACCACTTCTCAAGCTAGAAGTGGTTTTTTATTTATGTAAAAGAGAGAGGGTTGTGGAAAATGGAAAAAGGAATTGAACGATTACTAGACGAAGTTGAAGGAAGACAATCAGAGTTATTAGATCTATTGAGTACATTAGTACGATTTGAAACCCCTGCTCCACCTGCTAGGAATACAGGCGATGCCCAAGAATTTGTGGGTCATTATTTAGAAGAGTTGGGGTATGCTGTGGATAAATGGGATATCTATCCTGGAGATCCTAATGTCGTAGGCGTTAAAAAAGGGACACAATCAGATGACTACCGAAGTTTGATTATTAATGGTCACATGGATGTTGCTGAAATCAGGGAGGACGAGCAGTGGGAAACCAACCCTTTTATTCCGATTGTTAAAGAGGATGTGGTCATTGGAAGAGGGACAGCAGACATGAAAGGCGGTCTAGCAGGTGCTTTGCTTGCCTTGAAATTATTGAACGACGCTGGGCTGGAGTTGAAAGGTGATATTACCTTTCAATCTGTCATTGGAGAAGAGGTTGGAGAGGCAGGAACATTGCAGTGTTGTGAGCGAGGGTATGCCGCAGATTTTGCATTAGTCGTAGACACGAGTGATCTGCATATTCAAGGGCAGGGTGGGGTTATTACTGGGTGGATAAGGGTGAAGAACCCGCGAACGTTTCATGATGCAACACGTCGTAACATGATTCATGCTGGAGGTGGATTGAATGAAGCCAGTGCCATTGATAAAATGACTGTCCTTATGCGAGGCTTAAGAGAGTTGGAAGACTTGTGGGCTGTGACAAAAAGTTATCCTGGCTATCCTGCGGGAACAAACACGATTAATCCTGCTGTTATTGAAGGAGGCAGGCATGCTGCTTTTATTGCAGATGAATGCCGATTATGGATCACGGTTCATTTTTATCCCAATGAAACGCATGAAGAAGTAGCTAAAGAAATAGAGGAACATTTATTAAGAGTGGCTCAGGCTGATCCTTGGTTAAGAAGCCACCCACCTACTTTTGAATGGGGTGGACAATCAATGATTGAAGATCGTGGTGAGATTTTTCCTTCTTTAGAAATTGATAAAGAACATCCAGGCATCCGGTTGTTAGAAACGCAACATGAAACTATTCACAATCAAAAAGCCAGTGTAGATGTGTCTCCCTCTGTGACGGATGGTGGGTGGTTTGGACACGCTGGTATTCCCGCAGCCATCTATGGACCAGGTGATTTTTTTCATGCCCATGCTGTTAATGAGCAAGTATCAATTAAACAATTAGTCTCGTTCACTAAGACGATGTTATTGTTTGTCTATGAATGGAGCAATACGACAAAAGAATAAAGGATAACCAAATTTTTTAATCAGTCTCCTGACTCGATTGAGAAATTTGGTTATTTTGATGTTATACTATAGTCACCTTTTATGGACAAAAGTGAAGAAGGAGAGAGAGACTATCAACTTAAAAAAAGTCGTAGTTATTTGGTTGTTTGTGAGTATGTTAACAGGGTGTAGTAATGCGTCAAAAGCCTATGAATCGGCAATGAATGCTGGAGAAATAGCACTCATTGAAAAAGATTATAATCGAGCAAGAGAGCATTTTGAGAGAGCTTCAGAGTATAAAACGAAACGTAATTTAGGAAAAGACTATCAACAACAAATGGAAGCATTTATGCTGGCGAAAACGGAAGAAGACTCTGGCAATTACGTGGAGGCATTGGCGTTGTATGAAGAGGTTATGGGGTATGAATTTGGTTCTAACTATCTATCTAAATCAGCTTTGACTCACAAAAAAGCGGTGCTTGCACTCAAACATGAAGAAGATGAGAAGAAGGCATCAGAGTTTCCTGATGTAGAAGAAACATTAGGGAAGGCGAGTGAAGGAAAATGGGATGGGAATAAGAAGCAAGCATTACATAGTTTTATGAATGATTGGGGTGAAAGCATGGGCCAATCCTACCAGGAATACACAGAGACTCAATCTGTGATGTTGGGTGGAACTAGGTTACCAAAAGAATTGCTTGATGGTTCTTTAGAAATGGTAACAGAGGGTGATGTGATAACGTTAGAATGGTCTGAAAATGGCGTAGGCGACTATCAATTGGTGTCTGTTTACGGAGATGTTATTAGTTCAGAACAACATGTTTATTTGTTTGTCCTTCATCAAGGTAAGCCGCTTGTATGGCTAGTAGATGGGGCAGAAGACGGAGAGTTATCTTTTCAAGAAACTCAAAACGGACAATTAAAAGAAGGGTTTGCTCAAATTGTCATTGCTGATAGCTGAAGATAAAAGTTAATTTTAGCTAGAAATAAGAGGTATGGCATAACACTCAATAGGTAGCTATGGTTTGCTCTATAAGGTTTTAAAAGTGCCTATTTATTTTAGGTAAATGTCATGGTAATAGCTAAATCGATAAGAGTATTGAACGATGAATAATAAATTTAAATCGCACCTTTATTATAACATTTTATAATAACGCTTACATAGATTGTTGGTTGATTCTCTTTACTTCCTTTGTTTTTTTAATAATCCGTTATTTAATTGAAATTATTTTTACCCTAGTTAAAAAAAAGAAAGCATGCTATACTTTGGTCACAACTTAATATTAGTAACATTTGGGGTGCGTAAAAGCTGAGATAATACCCATTGAATCTGCTCCAGTTAGTACTGGCGAAGAGAAATGTATTCAATGATTATTAAAGAATAAGAGTTTATCTTGTTCATTTGATTCTGTAAACTTAACGCCCAACCATATTATTTATGGAAGGGTTTTTTTTATGGAGAAATTGGACGAGTCTAGATAAATTTTGTTGAGCTGAGCCTTCTTTTGTTTCTAATTTAGGAATAAAAAGGAGGCTTTTTTGTATGAACAATAGTAACAAGTGGTCAGTTCAGGATGTTGTTTTATTAGCATTTATCGCATTTTTATTCGGTGGTGTCTTTATGGGAGCAGGATTTTTATATGCCATATTGAGCGCTGCATTAACACCCTTAGGACTGGCTCCTTTTGCGAATGAAATTTTATTCGGTATGTGGACGATGGCGGCACCAATGGCCGGGATCCTTATTCCGAAAAAAGGTAGCTCTCTTTTAGGGGAATTGTTAGCAGCATTGGCTGAAATGTTATACGGTTCGTATTTTGGACCTGGCGTATTAATATCAGGTTTCTTTCAAGGATTAGGTACAGAGCTTGGTTTTATGGTGACAAAATACAAACGTTTTGATATCGTTCCTCTTGTTTATGGTGCGATTGGTACAACTGTCTTGAGTTTTGGTTATGAGTTTTTCAAATTCGGTTACGGAACCTTTGGATTTGGGATGATTCTGTCACTATTTGTAGTGAGACTCTTGTCTGTGATGTTCTTTGGCGTTGCGATGGTTTCTCTTATCATGAAAGGATATAACCGAGTACAACGACTTGCGGTGGCAAGCTAATGTCACTATTAGTGTTAGATAATGTTTCCTTTAAACGAGGAGAACGGTCCATTTTTACACACATTGATTACGGTTTTGAAGAAGGTAGCTTGAGTTTACTTAGAGGCGATAGTGGCAGCGGTAAATCAACCTTATTACGCATTATGGCAGGCTTTGCTCCTTTAGAGTATGAGGGAGATGTTTTGATTAAGGGTAAAGCCCAAGGGACTCGTAGTATTGCAGAGAAGGCAGGGTTAATTGGGATGGTGTTTCAGAATCCTAATCAGCAATTCACCATGCGGACGTTGCGTAGAGAGATTACTTTTGCTTTAGAAAATATTGGGTTAGGTTATGAAGCGGTACAAGAGCGGTTAATAAGAGCCGTGGATGTCCTTCAATCGAATCATTTATTAGACAGAGATTTAGTGACCTTATCAGGTGGGGAAAAACAACGTGCGTCTTTAACGGTTTTACTAGCAATGGATGCGCCTGTCTTTTTACTAGACGAACCCTTTGCAAGTATCGATCCCAGGTCTCGACATGAATTGATTGACTTGTTAGGTGATTTACGGAATATGGGGAAAACAATTATTGTGTGTGACCATGATCTCACTCATTATGATGGGATAGTGGACCAAGTAGTGACTCTTACTCCTACTGCACTAGTGCCTGAAGAGATGAGTCTATTACGTCAAGAGTCGACACCCGTTTTATGGAAAACGCAAGCTTCAAAGCAATCATTTATTGACTTTAGTCAAGTGGGGTATAAACGAGGGAAAAGGGTATTGTTAGATCCAATAGATTGGTCTTTTAATAAAGGAATCACGACCCTCACAGGTGATAATGGAACAGGTAAGTCGACTTTGCTAAAAACCGTGGTTCAGCAACAAAAGTATCAAGGCAAAATGTTTCTTAATGGTCAGCGTATGAAAAAAGGAAAAAAATTGTACCGAGATTTAACTTTAGCAGTGCAAGATGCCTCAAAACAATTTGTGACATTAACTCCTAAAGAAGAGTTGAACTATAATTGTCTTTTAACAGAGGAACAACAAAAAAAACAACACGATGTATTAGGCAAGCTTGGTTTATTGGATAAGCTAGAAGGTAGCTTGTTTCATCTGAGTGAAGGTCAGAAAAAAATGATGCAATTAACGACGATGATGAGTCTAGACTGTCAAGTATTGCTGTTAGATGAGCCTTTTACAGGACTAGATGAAAGAGCGAGTGCTTTATTTATGGACTGGATAGAGGAGAAGTCAAAGGAACAAGACTTTATTATTGTCTCTCACCGGTTAGCCCCTTTATCCGGCCGAAGTGATCATCATGTTGAATTAAAAAACAAGCAACTTGTGTTAGAGGGATACAATCAGGTAAAGGAGGCTCTTGCGAATGAACGTTGTGCGAACCAATACGCTTAGTTTAACCGTGTTACTCATGGTGCTTACCTTAGAAATCTCTTTTACCAAATCACTTAGGTTGAATCTTTTTATCGTCGTACTTAGTGTGTTGTACCTAATCTTTCATAAACGCTGGATCGGCTTAGCAGGTTTGTTTTTATTGCCTTTAATCCCTGCGTTATCTACGTACTGGTCGGTAATGGTGCATGGTTCAGGGAGTGATGATGCGTGGCTGTTATTTAGCCGGACTTTTGCCTTTGCGGCCCTGGGTATGATGTTTGCGTTTGGTATTGATTTAGAAGAGTTACTTCTTGTGTTAGAGCAGCGCGGGGTTCCAACGAGTTTTGTTTATGGCATCTTAGTCGTACTTCATGCGCTACCGGATATTAAACGGGAAGTCGTGGACTTGAAGGATGCCAGTCTTTTACGGGGGAAAAGGTTGACTGCTTTTTCACCTTTATTGTATTTAAAAACGATTTTTGTCGCTTTTAATTGGCGAGATCAATACACAGAGGCCATGTTTTCAAGAGGATTCGATGATGGCGCCGTAAGACAGCCATCAAAAATATTCACAACACCTCTCAGTTACATTGGGGCTTCTCTAGTTATTTTTATTATAGGTAATAGCTTATTATTCATATCATATTAGGAGGAATGGACATGTTTACAGAAAAAGCAAGGCAACAAACAGTACCACATTGGGAAGGAAGTTTTACGCACCCGTTCATTACAGGTTTGACCGATGGGACGTTGGGGGCAGATGAATTTAGATATTATTTAATTCAAGATAGATATTACTTAGAACATTTTAGCAAACTGCACGTTTTAATTGCAGAACAAACAGAAGATGCTGAAGTGAAAGAGATGTTACTTTTAGGAGCGCAACATTTAGCTGAAGGTGAAATTTCTATTAGAGAAGGATTTTTCAAAGAATTGGCTATTACGGATGAAGAAATAGCGAACACTGAAATTGCTCCGACAGCCTATAATTATGTCTCGCATATGTACCGACAATTACTTGATGGTACAGTAAACAGCGCCGTAGCAGGATTACTACCTTGTGCTTGGCTGTATCAAGAAATTGGGACAGGATTGATTGAATCTGGTTCACCAAAGCCTTTATATCAAGCGTGGATTGAAACGTATTCAGGGGAAGAGTCAGCTAAAGAAGTACAACACCAATGTGATGTGTTGAACCGTTTGTATGATGCTTCCAGTGAAGAAGAAAGAGAACAAATGGTTCAGGCATTTGTGATTAGTGCTCGCATGGAATACTTGTTCTGGGACATGGCTTATACATTACAAACATGGCCAGAAGGTGATACGCATGTCAAACCAAACAACTAAACTAAGAAAGTTAATTATGCTAGCTTTAATGATTGCTCTAGACGTGGTTTTGTCTCCTTTATTTAGGATAGAGGGGATGGCACCGATGTCTAGTGTAATGAATGTGATTGGCGTTGTTTTAATGGGGCCTCTATATGGTACTTTGATGGCATTGATTTGTGGTGTGCTTAGAATGGTATTGCTAGGTATTCCTCCTCTTGCTTTGACGGGGGCTGTATTTGGAGCCTTTTTAGCAGGTGTTGGGTACAAATTCGGTAAGAGTGTCCCGTGGGCTATGGCTGGGGAAATTCTTGGAACAGGGTTAGTCGGATCGTTATTATCTTATCCGATTATGGTTTGGTTCACAGGTAGTGCCCAGGGCATGTACTGGTTTATTTATACGCCTCGCTTTTTTGGCGGAGCCATTTCTGGTTCAGTCATTGGTTATCTCGCGCTATTGAAGTTACAAAATATTACCATATTTAAACAAGTTCAGGCTTGGTTCCTAGGAGGAAATCATTATGCAAGAGTTGAGAATACATCCCTTTCTAACGGAAGTTCCAAATAACTATTTTAAAGCGTCCCCTTTGATTCAGTGTATCACCAATGAAATAACCTGTGAAAGCATGGCTAATGCCTTATTGTATGTGAACAGTAAACCGATAATGGCAGATGACCCACGTGAATTTGACGAATTATTTCGTCAAACTGGAGGCTTGGTGTTGAATTTAGGACATTTATCAATTGAAAGAGAAACCCAGTTATTGACTGCCAGTCAATATGCCGTCGTAACGAATAAACCTGTTGTGGTGGACGCTGTGGGTGTATCTGCAACAACCTTAAGAAAAGAACTCGCTTTAAAGTTATTGGATAATCACCCGACTGTGATGAAAGGCAATGCGTCAGAGATGCGTAGTCTATGCGGGTTAGTGAGTCGAGGTCGTGGCGTAGATGGGCATGTGTCTGATCAGACAAAAGAAGCGTTATCTGAATTAGGAGAACAATTAAAATTATTGTCATATGATTACCCTGAGACTTCCTTCTTAGCCACTGGAAAAATAGATGTGGTCGCAAGTCGAGGTTCTGTTTGGTACTTAGATAATGGGGTGCCTTATTTAGACCAGATTACAGGGACAGGAGATATCGTGGGAGCTTTGATTGCTTCTTTACTGAGTCAAACTAATACGGATAGTGATGCGGTGATTGGAGCGGTGAGTTACTTCAATATTTGTGGGGAAAGAGCTCTGGCTAACTGCTCGACACCTGTTGGTATGGAAGCATTTAGATACCATCTATTCAATGAGCTATCGTATGTGTACGATACTATTCCTTGGTGGGATGATGTGAGAGGAGAGGTTCGATGATGAAGGATGCATTAAGTATTTATTTAGTAACAAACAGTGATGGAATAACACATGATGAGTTTTTACGTCGCGTGACACAAGCGTGTGAGAGTGGTGTTACTTTAGTACAGCTGAGAGAAAAAGAATTAAACACACGAGACTTTTATACTCTGGCTCAAGAAGTGAAAAAGGTGACGGATGAGTATCAGGTACCTCTGATTATTAATGACCGAGTGGATATTTGTTTAGCCGTTGATGCAGCAGGTGTTCACATTGGAGATGATGAGTTGCCAGTGGACGTGACTCGTCAGTTACTAGGACCTGATAAATGGTTAGGAGTGTCTGCTAAAACGGTGGCACGCGGCTTGGAAGCAAAAGAACAAGGGGCTGATTATCTAGGTGTGGGAGCGATTTATCCGACAACTACCAAAGTGACCACTCAAATCACGTCTCTTGATGCACTGTCACAAATTATTGAAACCACCCAACTGCCAACAGTGGGGATTGGTGGTATCACAGAGGATAACATGATGACCTTAAAAGGCACTGGTATTGAAGGGATTTCCGTGGTTAGTGAGATTATGAAAGCAGATGATATTCCAAGTAAAGTAAGAGCACTGAAAAGAAACATGCTCGAACTAAAGGGAGGAAACAGAGATGACAATTAATAGTACTCCTCAAGTTGTGACCATTGCTGGGATTGATTCTGGTGGCGGGGCAGGCATACAAGCGGATTTAAAGACTTTTCAGGCACGTAAAGCATTTGGTATGAACATCGTTGTGGCACTGACGGCTCAAAATACCTTAGGGGTTCAAAATAGTTTTCCTGTTCCCTGTGAGTTTATTGATGATCAATTTGCTTCACTCGCAGCGGATTTTAAGATTAAAGCGGCGAAAACAGGCATGCTAGCCGATAATGAGCATGTTTTATGTGTGGTGGATAATCTTAAGAAAGTGGACTTTGGTCCCGTAGTAGTTGATCCTGTCATGATTGCTAAGGGTGGGCATGCGTTGCTTCAAGAAGATGCCATCGAAAGCATTCAAACTAAGTTATTACCACTAGCCTACATTGTGACACCTAATTTACCAGAGGCAGAAGTCTTAGTAGGATACCCTGTTGAAACAACAGAGGATATGCAAAAAGCAGCATATGATTTACAAAAATTAGGGGTTAACCATGTGATTATTAAAGGTGGACATTTAGAAAGTCAGATGGCAAAAGATTTTGTCTTACTGGAATCTGGAGAGTCTTATTGGTTGAACTCTCCTAGAATAGACACGATTAAGACTCATGGAACAGGGGATACCTTTTCATCCTGTATTGCAGCGGAACTAGCAAAAGGAACCTCAGTGAAAGAAGCTATCTTGATTGGTAAGCAGTTCATTCAAGGAGCGATTGAAGATGAATTGTTTGTCGGAAATGGGCATGGTCCAACGAATCATTGGGCAGAACTGTCAAACACGATCACAATAGAAAAGGAATATTAATATTTTAAAAGTAATAGGTAGGATAGATGAAAATCTAGTCTATCTATTTTTTATTTAAAAGATTGTTAAATAGAACAAATGATAAGGTATGGTATTTAAAATTGACAAATATAATACTAATAAATTATTATTAACTAGCTGTGTAAAGATTCTGACAATTAACAGCGAAAGTGTAAGAAAAGGGAGATAATAATGAAAAAGAAAAGTGTTGGTTTGGTTAGTTTTATTATGTTGCTTAGTTATTTGTTAATGCCTGTGACGGCTTTAGCTAATGATAAGGCGTTTTGTTCCGACAATGACGTGAGTAAAAGTGAAAAAACAATAGAGAAAACAGATGTAAGAGAAGAAAAGAAAATCACTTTAAAAGCCAAACAAGGTGAGTTGGTGAAAGAAAAAGTTGATTACGAGTTATTAATAGATGCGTCGGGATCGATGCGTGATACAGATAGTATGGATAAGACAAAAGAAGCGATAACCAATTTTTTAGGGACGTTAGATAGTACGAGGGAACGTGTAGGAGTATCTGCTTTTAGAGGGCCGGGTTACCAAGACGGGAAAGTACTTTATGATGTGTCGGTTAAGACTATTGCTGATTATACAAATGATTATTCGTTAGCTTTAGATGCAATTAATGAGATGACACTTGGTGGGCACACGCCGCTACTTGATGGAATGACTCATTCGTTGGATAAGATAAAAAATACAAATCATGATGGTGCTAGGAAAGTTTTAATTATATTTACAGATGGAACGCCTAATATAGGACCAAAACGAGATTATTTTATTTCAAATCCAGACTATGTTGATAATGATAAAGACGTTTACTTTAACGAAGCTGCTACATACCCCATGAAAGAAAATTATGTTGCTTATAAACAATTGGAAAAAGATATATTAAAGTATGATGAGATGAGTTCTGAATATTTCGATATAGAAAGTCAAATGAGGGATTATTTAGATCAAGAAAAGGCTTATCCTCTGGGGGTTAAAATTAATTATTCTAATCCGATTAATTTTAGATCGAAGCATCTTATAAACTTTAATACAGCCTATGAGGGTAGATTATATACAAATCATTTACAAGAATTTTTTGACTTATCATTATTGATTAAAAAGAAAGCTCATGAAATTAAAGAGAATGACATCGAAATATTCACTATATTTTTGGATAATATGCATGGTGACCCAGATGGTTCTAAGATGAATAAAAATGGTGATGTTGAATCATTGTTTGCTGCTATTTCTCAGGACAATCAACATTACTTGTCTGTATCTGATATTGAGAAATTAGAAAATAAATTCACGGAAGTATCTGATAATGTTAAACGTTATAATTTTGAATTATGTGACACAGTGGAAGAAGGGTTTACTTTAGTTCCTGATAGTTTTGAATTTTCAAATGAAGAAACAGAAGTAAAGGTAGATAAAGATGCTTTATCTTGGGTAACAACAGGAACACCTGAAAAAGAAATCACAGTTTCTTATCGTATTGTCAAAGTAAAAGGCAAAGTCATCGTTCACCACGTGGATACAGAAGGCAATGTGTTAGCCGAGAACGTTGAGTTAACAGGTAAAGTCGAAGCTGACTATACCACAGAAAAAGCAACAATCGAAGGTTACACGTTAACAGACGTTCCAAGTAATGCGACAGGAACATTTAAAGAAGAAATGCAAGAAGTAACGTATGTGTATACAAAAGAGGTACCAACGCCAAAAGAAGGCAAAGTCATCGTTCACCACGTGGATACAGAAGGCAATGTGTTAGCTGAGAACGTTGAGTTAACAGGTAAAGTCGAAGCTGATTACACCACAGAAAAAGCAACAATCGAAGGTTACACGTTAACAGACGTTCCAAGTAATGCGACAGGAACATTTAAAGAAGAGATTCAAGAAGTAACGTATGTGTATACAAAAGAGGTGCCAACACCAAAAGAAGGCAAAGTCATCGTTCATCACGTGGATACAGAAGGCAATGTGTTAGCCGAAAACGTTGAGTTAACAGGTAAAGTCGAAGCTGATTACACCACAGAAAAAGCAACAATCGAAGGTTACACGTTAACAGACGTTCCAAGTAACGCGACAGGAACATTTAAAGAAGAGATTCAAGAAGTAACATATGTGTATGCGAAAGAGGTACCAACACCAAAAGAAGGCAAAGTCATCGTTCATCACGTGGATACAGAAGGCAATGTGTTAGCCGAGAACGTTGAGTTAACAGGTAAAGTCGAAGCTGACTACACCACAGAAAAAGCAACAATCGAAGGTTACACGTTAACAGACGTTCCAAGTAACGCGACAGGAACATTTAAAGAAGAAATGCAAGAAGTAACGTATGTGTATGCGAAAGATGTGCCAACACCAAAAGAAGGCAAAGTCATCGTTCATCACGTGGATACAGAAGGCAATGTGTTAGCCGAAAACGTTGAGTTAACAGGTAAAGTCGAAGCTGATTACACCACAGAATCGAAAGACATTCCGGGTTATCGCTTAGTAACGACACCTGATAATAAAACAGGCGTATTTACGGAAAATACACAAGACGTGACGTATGTTTATTCTAAAGATGAAGAGACAACACTACCGGAATTAAAAGAGGGAACAGTCATTGTTAAGTATCAAGATGAAGAAGGGAATTCTTTAGCTGAGATAACAACCTTGACGGATAAAATTGAAACAGACTACACAACAGAATTGAAAGAGATTGATGGCTACACATTAAAAGAAGTACCAACTAATGCACAAGGAGTATTTACAGAAGAAGAACAAACGGTTGTCTATATTTATAGTAAAAATGTGATCGAGACACCAGATCCAATGATTGAAACAGGAACAGTGGTAACCCATTATGTGGATACAAAAGGAAATGTCTTGTCAGAAATGGAAACACTATCAGGGAATGTAACCTCTTCTTATGAAACAAGGTTAAAAGAGATATCAGGTTACACGTTTGTTAATGTAACAGGAGCTACAACAGGTGTCTTTACTAAAGAACAACAAGAAGTAACGTATGTTTACACTAAAAATGAAGAGACGATATTACCAGATAAAGAAACACAAGGAACCGTGACAGTTGTTTATGAAGATGGTTCAGGTCGTTTGATTGAACCAAGCGTTGTCACAAAAGGTGATATTGGAACAGAATACCATGTTACACCGAAAGAAATACCTGGTTATGTACTAAAAGAAACAAAAGGTAATGAGGATGGGACTTACACAGAAGAAAATCAAACAGTAACCTATGTATATGAAAGAGAAGTAAAGAAAGTATCAACAACACCGTCATCAATAAAAGGTAATTCAACACAACAATTACCTAAAACAGGTGAAGAAGCTAATGCAATGTATTACATTGTAGGATTAGGTTTACTTGTGGTTGTGGCAGTTGTTGGGATGAAAAAAGTAAGACGTCATAAATAAATCAAAAAGACAATCTTTGGTATTTAAGCCAAGGGTTGTTTTTTTTGTACGCCATCTCATAGGGTTTTGCGTTATAATGAGACGTGAACTAAAAAAACAGGAATAAGCGGCAACTTATTCCTGTGGATGAGTCTATTTATATCAAGGCCTCTTGAGCTAGAAGATTCAAGTAGTTCCACGGACGGTCGAAGTGAGGTTGGAAAAAGAAATCAGAGACAGCCAGATCTTCGACAGTCATGTTGTTTTGAATAGCTAGAGACAAAGTATTCGCGGATTGTGTAATGTCATATTTGGACATCAGTTGCGCTCCTAGTATACGTCTTGCCCCTTTGTCAAAAACCAATTGCATCATGACTTTTTCGGTTGTGGGCATAAATTCAGGTCGATAATTATCTTCTAAATATACCGCTTGAGCATCAAAGCCTTCTTGTAAAGCAGCCTCTAATGTTAATCCTGTTGAACCGATTTTCCATCCAAATAGATACAAACCAGATGTTCCTTGAGTCCCACGATAAGCATAACGGTCTTCCATTAAATTCATACCAACTAATAAGCCTTGTCTAACAGCGTTTGTTGCAAGAGGGATATAACGATGTGAGTTTGTTGGATTATAGTGAACAACTGAACTATCACCTGCGGCAAAAATATCCTGATTACTTGTTCTCATAAATGAATCCACAATAATCGCCCCGTTACCTAGCATGTCCACTTGTCCTTTTAATAAATCCGTTGTTGGTCTAAATCCAACACACATAATAACCATATCAGCTTCGAATTGGCTTGTTGGTGTATTAACAACCACTTGTCCTTCTTTTTCTCCTGTTTCAAATGAAGTCACGTTATCTCCAAGTGCTAAGGTGACACCTTTTGATACCAATTCATTTTCTAAAACAGAAGTGAAAGAAGCTTCTAGGTATTTATTTAAAATACGATCCACACCATCAATCAATACCACTTCTTTTCCAGAATCTACAAAAGCCTCTACTAATTCAATCCCGATATATCCAGCTCCTACAACCACTATTTTTTGTGCGGATTCACTATGTTTAATAATTGTATTGGCTTGCTCGTAGTTCTTACATAAGAGGATATTATCATGCTTGATACCAGGAATGGGTGGAACGATTGGCCAAGAACCTGTAGTCATCACTAATTTATCATAGCTTGTTGTTATGACTTTCTTAGTATTTAAGTCTTCAACAACCACTTGCTTAGAGTCTGTATCTATGGATGTCACATTATGCTCCATGTTTACAGTAGCACCTAGAGAAGCTAACTCCTCAGGATTTGAGTAAAACAAATCTTGGGCATTTTTTACAACGCCTCCAACATAAAGCGCAATACCACAAGATAAAAAGGACACATTGTTATTCCTTTCGTAAACAACCACCTCTGCTTCAGGGTGATTTTTCAAAATACTTTTAACTGCTGATGTCCCAGCGTGGGTACATCCTACAACAACAACTTTCATCGTGTTGCCTCCTTCTATGTGTAATTTGTCACATTAAGTAACATTGGAAATATAACAGATAGTGAAATCTAACACGAGTTATTTGCTTGTGAAAGTGAGTCGTAAAAGCACCATTTTGTGTAATTTTAGGGTATAATAATAAAAAAGTTTTATCAGACGTCTTACGTTTTGTTGAGAATGACAGGGTTTAAATGAGATAATTTACCAATATATGTGAGATGTTTATCATGTGATTTATTGTGAATAAAGGGTGTTTTTTATAAAAAAGGAGGAAAAAGATGAGATTAAGGGAAATGGTACAGGCGGATAATCCTAAGGTGAAGCGGTTAGTTCAAGTAACATTGGAAGGGATTGGTTTTGATAAACCTGGGACGGCTTATGTTGATCCTGAGTTGGGGCATTTGTACGATTACTATCAAGCCAATCAACCAGCTAATTACTGGGTGATTGAAGAACAAGGAGAAATTATTGGTGGGGTAGGGATTGCTCCCTATAATGAAGAAGGAGTATGTGAGTTACAAAAGATGTATGTCGCTAATACATACCAAGGAAAGGGCTTGTCTAAGAAATTAATACAGGAAGCCTTGACCTTTGCTAGTAATCATTACCATTCGTGTTATTTAGAAACACACACCGATCTAACGGCGGCCTATCATTTGTACGAATCTTTTGGGTTTACTTTGTTGGAAAGACCTCTAGAAGGCACCGTTCATGGAGCGATGGATAGATGGTATATGAAAGAGTTATAGATGAGTAAAGCTGATTGCTGTTTTTTTGTGAATGGTAATATAGTATGATAAAGACTATAAGTAGTGATTAAAAGAAAGTAGGGAGTAACGTGGTAACAATCAAAGACATTGCTGAGTTATCTGGCGTCGCGAAAAGTACGGTGTCCAGATACTTAAATAATGGCCAAGTGAGTCCTGCTACTCAGAAAAAAATAAGCAAAATCATTGAGGAAACGGGATATAAACCAAATGCCTTTGCTAGAAGTTTAAAGGCACAAAAGACAAACATGGTAGGAGTGATTATACCTCGACTAAACTCGCCTTCTACGAATGACGTTCTAGCTGGTATTGATGAAACAGCACGACAATTAGGTTATCAGTTGGTGATTACAAATTCCAATCAAAGTGAGGAACGAGAATTAGAAAACATTGATATCTTAATCAAACAAAAAGTGTCTGGTATTATTATATTAGCTCAATTTATCACCGAGGAATTACAAGAAAAGATACAACAGAGTCCAGTGCCGATTTTGACATTAGGGCAAGAAATACCCGGGGTTCATGGAATCGTCCATGCTGACTATGAGGCAGGGAAAAAAATGGCTCAGCACGGCTTGTCTTTAGGTCATGAGACATTTCTCTTTGTTGGGGTGAATCAGATAGACCGAGCCGTAGGGGTGTTAAGAAAACAAGGGTTTATGGATGAGATTTATAAGCAAGGAAAACAAGTCACTTGTGTTGAGACAAGTTTTTCTAAAAGAGAAACGTATCGCAAGGCAATAAGTTACCTACCTAGTAATACGGCGAGTTATGTCTGTTGTGCCACAGATAATATAGCCATTGCCGTTTTAAAAGCAGCTTACGAATTAAATCAATCCGTTCCTAGGGATTTTTCTTTAAGCGGATTTGGTGGGTATGATGCGACTAATTATGTGACGCCTTCTATTACAACCATTGTTTATCCGTATTTGGAACTAGGTAACCAAGCTATTAATCTAATCCATCGCTTGATAAAAAACGAAGAGGTTCCTTATGTGACGGAGTTACCTAATGTATTAGAGGCACGAGGTTCAACTACAATTTATAATAAAAAATAAGATTGATTCAGAATCTTATTTTTATTAGTTGAAACCGGAACCGGTTCCTGTTATACTCGTCAGTATAAGCGGTTTCATTATTAATCAAAATAAAGAATAAATTAACGGAGGGGTAAAGATGAAATATAAACAAACGTTAGATGGGTTATTTGATGCAGTTGGTGGAAAAGAGAACATAAAAAGTTATGAGCATTGCGCAACGAGACTAAGATTGATTTTAAATGACAACGACAAAGTGGACAAAGAAAAGGCGGAATCCTTAGTAGAGTCTAAGGGGTATTTCTTTAATACAGGTCAACACCAATTTATTTTTGGTACAGGGAAAGTCAATGAGGTATACGATGAATTGAGTCAAGTTATGGGTTCTAAAGAATCAGAAGAGACAGATTTTAAAGCAGATGTATACGGAAACTTGTCACCTGTCCAAAAAGTTGTGCGAGTGTTAGCGGATATCTTAGTTCCTTTAATTCCAGCATTAGTGACGACAGGCTTGTTAATGGGAATTAGAGGGTTGTTACTAGAATTAGGCGTCACCTTCAGTGCAGATTGGTTCGCGATGTTTGAAATCCTAACAGATACAGCGTTTGCCTTTTTACCAGTATTAATTGCGTATAGTGCGACCAAAAAATTTGGCGGTAATCCAATTATAGGAATTGTTGTAGGTTTAATGCTTGTGGCACCACAATTGCCAAACGCATGGGCTGTTGCTGGGGGAAATGCTGAGCCATTGATGTTGTTTGGATTACCAGTATCAGGTTACCAAGGCTCTATTTTTCCAGCTATTTTAGTTGGGTACTTAGTATCAAAATTAGAAAAATGGTTTAGAAAATTTGTTCCTCAAATGATGGACTTAATCGTTACGCCCTTTTTAACGATTACAGTGACTTTAGCGTTAGTATTATTTATTTTAGGACCAATATTAAAATTAGCTGAAAATGGTGTGATTAATAGCATTATTTACCTAGTAGAAGCACCGTTTGGCATTGGTTATATTATCTATGCTGGGTTACAACAATTGATTGTTATTACAGGGTTGCATCATTCAATTAGTATCATTGAAATTGGTTTATTGAATACAACGGGTGAGAACGTGTTACAAGTATTAGGAACGGCAAGTATGGCAGGCCAGTTTGGGGCAGCTATAGCTACTGCCTTCTTATTCAAAAACAAAGTCAAAAAATCCAATGCTATTAGTGCCGCGGTTCCAACGTTATTTGGTATCACAGAACCTTTATTATTCGGTGTTAACTTAAGATCTCTACGTATTTTTATTTCTGGTGCGATTGGTGGGGCTGTTGGTGGATTTGTTACGTACTTATTCCAATTATCAGCAACAGGAATGGGGATTACGTTCCTACCTGGACTTCTGTTATATACGGGAGACTTTAAAAAGATGGTCCAATACGTTTTAGTTATTCTGATTTCGTTCGGTGTAGGCTTTATCTGTGTTCAATCACAGCGTAAATTTATTAGTGCGGATATCAATAGATAAATAGCGATGCTAGAAAGGATTATCTGGTGATGGTAACAGACGAATACTGGAAGTACTTAGAAAAAAAGCAAGCAGAGTTAAAAGAAAAAGTGGCGAAGGATCATTGGCGGTTAAGGTTCCATTTGATGCCTGAAACCGGTTGGATGAATGACCCGAATGGGGTATGTCAATTCAAAGGAACTTATCATTTTTATCATCAGTATGTTCCAACAAATCCTCACAATGGAGAAGCGATGCATTGGGGGCATAAAACCTCGACGGATTTGGTTCATTTTAAAGAAGAGCCCCTGTTTTTATCACCTGTTAATGACTATGATAAAGATGGCGTGTATTCAGGGAGTGCTTTTGTTGAGGGAGATTACATCCATTATTTTTATACAGGGAATGTAAAACTTCCAGGTACGCATGATTATATTTTTAGTGGGCGAGAACAACATACGGTACACGTTGTGAGTAAAGATGGGTATACAATTGAGAAACAAGAGGTCGTTATCTCTAGTGAAGAGTATCCAGAAAATATGAGCACGCACGTAAGAGATCCTAAAGTATTCAAGCGAGGAACAACCTATTATATGCTTCTAGGGGCACGGAATGTGAACAATGAAGGGAATATTTTGATTTATACGTCCGATGATTTAGACTGTTGGACTTATGGTGGTGTGTTTTTTGGGGAGGAGTACTCCCTTGGTTACATGTGGGAATGTCCAGATTACTTTGAATTAGGTGGTAAAGAAGTCTTAGTATTTTCACCTCAAGGGATAGCTTCTAAAGGATACGAATATAATAATGCGTTTCAGTCAGGTTACATTATAGGGAAAGTTGATTGGGAGACATTAACCTTTAAAGAAGAGTCTGATTTCGTTGAGTTAGATAGAGGCTTTGATTTTTATGCTCCTCAGACTTTCGAAGATGAGCGAGGACGTCGGATAATGTTTGGGTGGATGGGAATGGTAGGGTCACTACCAGAATACACAAACCCTACGCCTTCTCGCGGATGGCAACATGCAGCAACGTTACCACGAGAGCTAATGATTGAAGAGGGATGCTTGAAACAATACCCCTTAGAGGCTTATCAGTCGCTTAGAAGAGACGAGAGTGAGGTTTTATGTGAAGCCAATCAGCTTCAGACGCTGTATGGCGATCATTATGAGTTACTCTTAATGGCAGAACAAGAAATAGGCGACTTAGAACTAATGCTAAAGGAAGATACAAAGATTACCTATAGCCAAGGTCTATTAACGTTAAAACATGGTGTTTCGGGCTGTGGTAGAAAAGAAAGAAACCTTGTTATTGGAGAATTAAGAGACCTTCACTTGTTTGTAGATAGTTCGTCAGTAGAACTGTTTGTTAATAACGGCAGTTATGTTATGACCAGTAGAATGTATCCTAAACCAGGAGAAAAGAAGATAACGTTAATCGCAGATAAAGAGGTAAGACTGACTAAGTGGGAACTTTCTTAAGGTGACTATAATTAATATAGAAGAAAGAGAGAAAAAGGAGACGCCTTCTCTCTTTCTTTTTCTGTTTTGTAGTAATTAAATCTAAAAAAACAATATGAAAACGCAATCAAGTAGGATTTACGTGTAATCGAGGCTAAAGCATGTTAAACTATTGAAGCTAAAAAAAATAAATGAGCAAGTTAAACAACGCGGCTGTTACTTGCATAAAGGATGTAAAACATGAGTCAAAATAAATTTGCAGAGTATCAGTTAGATGAGTCAATCATCAAGGCGTTATCTGTCTTAAAGTATACGGCACCAACACAAGTACAAAAGGAAGTATTACCTTTACTATTAAAACGACAAGACGTTATCGTTAAATCGCAAACAGGTAGTGGTAAGACGGCAGCTTTTGGTATCCCTCTTTGTCAACTGGTAGAATGGGAAGAGCGTGCCCCTCAAGCCTTAGTCTTAACACCAACACGTGAGCTGGCTACACAAATTAAAGATGAGCTATTTAATATTGGTCGCTATAAACGATTAAAAGTCGAAGCTTTGTTTGGTAAAAGTTCATACCAATCACAAGTTAAAAATTTAAAACAAAGAACGCATATTGTTGTGGCAACACCAGGCCGTTTGTTTGATCATATTTCAAGAGGTACCATTGATTTAAGTAAAATTAAAACAGTGATTATTGATGAATCAGATGAGATGTTCGCAATGGGGTTCATTGAACAAATTGAAGATATCTTAAGAGAATTACCAAGAAAACGCACAACGGCTCTTTTCTCAGCAACAATGCCAACAGAAATTAAGCGTTTGTCAGAGTCATATCTCTATCACCCAGAATATGTGGAAATTGAAGCGCCAAATAAAATTCAAGATCGTATTGTACAACAATATGTTCGTGTAGATAATGATAAAAAAGTCAACGCTATTAAAGATTTATTAGTAATGGAAAATCCAGACAGTAGCATTATTTTTTGTAATACTAAAATTATGGTTGAAAATTTGGCTGAGAAGTTACAACGTATCGGGATTAGACCGTGTACGTTACATGGTGGTATGGAACAAAGAGACCGTACAAAGGTCATTCAAGATTTCAAACGTGGGTACCACAGATTCTTAGTTGCAACGGATGTGGCAGCGAGAGGGATTGACGTAGCAGACATTGCTTTAGTTGTTAACTATGACTTACCTGAGAGCCCAGAAACATACGTTCATCGTATTGGTCGTACCGCTCGTTTTGAAAACACTGGGAAAGCTCTATCTTTAGTCAATGAATATGACAAGCAACGATTTACAGCGATTCTAGAAGATCAAGACCGTTTAATAGAAGAAATTACCCCACCCACTAAGTCTATGGTAGAAAAGTACCGGTTAGATTTTAACAATAAGCAAGGTCAAAAACCAAAAATTCGTAAAGAACAAGGGTTAGACTTTAAAGAAGATATTATGAAAATTCATATCAATGCTGGGAAAAAGACAAAAATGAGACCTGGTGATGTGGTAGGAACAATTTGTAATATTGAAGGATTAAGTGCTGAAGATATTGGTGTTATTGATTTAAGAGATATTTCAACCTTTGTTGAGATATTAAATGGCAAAGGTGAAAAAGTATTAAAAACACTTCAAAACACGCCGATTAAAGGAAGAATGCGTCGTGTTAGTCGTTCCAATGAAAGTAATTATGAGAGAGATATAAAGAATAGTTATTAAGAGTGAGAGAAAGCGTAAATGCTTTCTCTTTTTTATTTAAAAATAAAACATTTTATTCAAAAAAGAGATGATAGAATAGGATTCTTACCTATTATTTCCAGTTATTTACATAATAAGAAGAGAAAATGTTGTCTTTTTAAAAAAAGTATGGTATATTAAGGGAGTAGTAATTTTGTTATGGTTTAGGAAAATAAGAGTAAATATCAATTCTCCTATTAATCGTCACATCTATTGCAATACAAACGCACCAGAGTGCGTATTAATAAGGAGGAAACAAACATGGCACAAGGAACAGTTAAATGGTTTAACGCAGAAAAAGGATTCGGATTTATCACTCAAGAAGGTGGCGAAGATTTATTCGCACATTTCTCAGCAATCCAAGGTGACGGATTCAAAACTTTAGAAGAAGGTCAAGAAGTTACTTTTGACATCGAAGAAGGACAACGTGGACTTCAAGCAACTAACATCGTTAAAGCTTAATTTAAACATTAATGATACAAAACACTCAAGAGATTTTCTCTTGGGTGTTTTTTTGTTGTCCAGACTTTCTATCCAGGCATCGATCCAGTCAAATATCAATACCACGAAGCAAAGGTTGTTATTTTGTTAAAAAATTGTCAAACTCTTTGTTTCCGAGGGAGTAATATTTTGTGAAACTTTTTTATTCTCAATTAGAAACCGCTTGCTAGCAACCTTTATGTGGTAAGGGTTCCGCCTAATTGAGAAAAAATAAAAAAGCTATGAGCTTATTTCTTGTGATAGAAAAAGAATAATGATAAAGAGATGAAATGACGCTATTTTATGCAAAAATGAATTAAATAAGATGTAAGCATTAGACGGTATAAGAATCCTTTTATATCAATGTTTGTAAGCGTTTTTATACAAAAAACAAGAAAGTGATTTTCAGAAAAAATCATGATATTGTGAAAAAACATGTAAAAACATTTTTGTTTATTTTGACGAAAAAATGACGAATCGCTCTTTCATTAAAGGTAGGAGCTAGGTACAAAAAACAATGAGAGAATGGTTAAAAAAAGTAAATCTTACTTTTAAACCTTGATTTATCAAGGTTTTCACAAGGTATAAAATATATCAATACTAGAATTAATTATAACAATTTGTTTACGTTTACATTTAGGAGTACATTATGGGTGTAGTCAGACATTAATAAATGAGGTGAACGGAATGATAACGGTTTCTGTAGCGGGAGGATCCCAACCAGAAATTCTGAAGCTTGTTGAACAAGCTAAGGAACGTTTTCCAAAAGATCTGGAATTTGTAGTCTTCGATACGAATGAAAACATTGCAGACGATTCAGTTTGGGAATATGTAGCGTGTGAAGATGAACAAGACATTGCAAGAAAAGCGGTAACGTTTGTTGCAGAAGAGAAAGCTCAAATCCTTTTAAAAGGTATTATTCAAACTCATACTATATTAAAAGAGCTTTTGAAAAAAGAATATGGCTTAAAAACACAGCCAGTATTATCACATGTGGCAATGGTAGATATACCAGCACATAACAAATCATTTTTACTAACAGATTGCGCAATGAATATTGCACCAACAACGGATTCAATGAAAGGTATCATTGATAACGTTCGCGATGTAGCTGCGAAAATTGGATTAGACAAACCGAAAATTGCCTTACTAAGTGCAGCGGAAAATCTAAATCCAAAAATGCCATCATCTGTTTTAGCAACAGAAATGGCAGAGTATTACAGTAACATTGATAACGCGATTGTACATGGTCCGATATCTTTTGACTTAGCTCTATCTAAAGAAGCAGTTGAGCATAAGAGATATGAAGGTCCTATTACAGGAGATGCGGACGTAATTGTTGTACCAGCTATTGATGCCGGCAACAGTTTATATAAATCTTTAACACTATTTGGAGGAGCAAAAGTTGGCGGTACTATCGTCGGCACGAAAGTTCCAGTAGTATTAACGTCTCGTAGTGATTCAACGGAAAGCAAACTTCATTCATTAGAGTTTGCAATGAAACAAGTATAAGAGGGGAGTTTAGCATATGGGAGCAATTTTAGTTATTAATCCTGGTTCAACATCAACAAAACTAGCTATCTTTGATAACCACGAATTAGTTGCTGAGGAAACATTACGCCATAGCGTAGAAGAAATCGGCCAATTCGACACAGTTATCAGCCAAACAGACTTTAGAGCAAACTTGATTCAAGCCTTCATGGACGCTCATAACATGTCAGATAAGTTAGTAGCCGTTGTTGGACGTGGTGGGTTATTGAAACCAATACCAGGAGGTACTTACCGAGTAGATGAAGCAATGTTAGATGATTTATTAACTGAGAGATATAACACTCATGCATCTAACTTAGGAGGCGTTTTAGCAAACAAATTTGCTGAAGCACGTAACATTCCTGCTTTTATCGTAGACCCAGTAGTAGTAGACGAAATGGAGCCGTTAGCTAAGATTTCAGGACTTAAAGGAATCGACAGACGAAGCGTGTCTCACGTCTTAAACCAAAAAGCGGTAGCGAGAAAAGCTGTTAAAGATCTTGGTAAAAAATACGAGGAAACTTCAGTTATTGTTGGGCACTTAGGTGGGGGTATCAGTATTGGTGCTCACAAAAACGGAAAAATTGTTGATGTTATCAACGGTTTAGACGGTGAAGGTCCTTACTCTCCAGAGCGTAGTGGTACATTACCATTAATTGACTTTGCAGATATGATCCTTTCTGAAGAATTACAATTAGCAGATGTTAAAAAAATCATTGCTGGTAACAGCGGACTTAAGTCTTACTTAGGTGAAACTGACTTGCGTGAAGTTGAAAAACGTATCGCAGCAGGCGATGAAGAAGCGAAATTCTATCTAGACGGTATGTGTTACCAAGTGGCTAAAGGTGTTGCTGAAATGGCAGCAGTTCTTAAAGGTCAAGTGGATCAAATCGTTCTAACAGGTGGAGCTATCTATTCAGAGTACATTTTCGGCACAATCTGTGACTACGTTCAATGGATTGCACCAGTTAAAGCTCATCCAGGTGAGATGGAAATGGAAGCGTTATATGAAGGCGCTCTACGTGTGTTAAATGGAGAAGAAGAAGGATTAAGCTACGGCTCAGTTGACTTAACAAAATAGGAGTGAAAAAAGAATGGCAGAACAAACAGATTTACTTATCTTAGGTGGGGGAACAGGCGGTTATGTTGCAGCGATTCGTGCAGCTCAAAAAGGCTTAAACGTAACAATCGTTGAAAAACATAAACTTGGTGGTACTTGTTTACACCGTGGTTGTATCCCAACTAAAGCATTATTAAGAAGTGCTGAAGTATATGACACAGTAAAAGAAGCATCAGAATTTGGGATTGAAAACGTTAAAGATACAGTGGTTAACTTCGCTAAAATCCAAGAACGTAAACAATCAATCATTGACCAATTACATGGTGGTGTGTCTGGCCTATGTAAGAAAAACAAAATCAAAGTTTTAGAAGGTGAAGGAGCTATCTTAGGCCCATCAATCTTCTCTCCAGTATCTGGTGCAGTAGCGGTAACGTTCACTGATAAATCAAAAGAAGAAGAAATCATCATTCCTAAAAACGTGATTATCGCAACAGGTTCTACGCCACGTTCATTACCAAACTTACCATTAGATGAAGAATTTATTCTTTCTTCAGACGGTATGCTTGAATTACAAGAACTACCAAAATCAATTGCAATTATTGGTGGAGGCGTTATTGGTGTTGAGTGGGCGTCATTATTAAACAGTTTAGGTGTTGAAGTAACAATTGTTGAATTCTTAGATCGCTTACTAATCAACGAAAGCTCAACTATTTCACGCGAACTTAAGAAAAGCCTAGAAAAACGCGGCATCAAAGTATTACTGAAAAGTAAAGTTGAAGCAGCAACAATCAAAGGTAAAAACGTAACAGTTGATATCGAAGGTCAAGACAGCTTATCAGTAGAAAAAGTAATGGTAGCTATCGGCCGTACTCCTAACGTTGATGGTTTTGGTTTACAAAACACATCAGTTAAATACGATCAAAAAGGAATCCAAGTAAATGAATTCTTCCAAACAACAGAAGATCACATCTACGCAATTGGTGACTGTATTGATACATTACAATTAGCACACGTAGCAATGAAAGAAGGCGAGCTTGCAGTAAGCCATCTATTAGGTGAAGAAATTGAACCTATCAACTACGTTAACGTACCACGTGGTGTTTACACTAATCCTGAGGTAGCAAGTGTTGGGTATGTGAAAGAAAACGTTCCAGAAGGCAAAAAAGTAAAAATTGGCCAATTCAACTTTGCGGGCAATGGTAAATCTTTAGTTTATGGAGCAAATGAAGGATTTGTTGAAGTGATTCGCGATTTAGAGACTGACGATTTATTAGGTCTTTCAATCATTGGACCACATGCAACAGATTTGATTTCTGAAGCAAGCACAGCAATTTATTTAGATGCATCACCAATTGAAATCGGTGAAGCAATTCATCCACATCCGACTTTATCGGAAGTGATTCAAGAAGCAGCATTGGATACATATGGCAAAGCCATTCATAAATAATAGAAGGGTTGATGAAAATGAAAACGTTAAAAAAATCAGGTCTAAGTAAAGAAGAGATTATCCAAGCATACCGTGAGGTTTTAAGAGGTCGTCGTTTAGACGAACGTCTATGGCAATTAACACGTATTGGTAAAACATCATTCAACATTTCAGGTCAAGGTGCTGAAGTTGCTCAAGTAGCTATGGCAATGGCTTTTGACCACAAAAAAGATTATTTCTTACCATACTACCGTGACATGACAGCGAGTCTTGTATGGGGTATGTCAAATAAAGATATTTTAATGGGATCATTTGGTAAAGATGCAGACCCTGCTTCTCATGGTCGTATGATGCCTAACCACTACGGTTCTAAAGCTCATAACATCGTAGCATTCTCTTCAACAGTAAGTACTCAATTACCATTAGCTACAGGTGTTGCTTACTCTGCACAATTAGAAAAATCTGACTTTGTTACTTTAACTTGTACAGGTGAAGGATCTGCCAACCAAGGTGAAGTACAAGAAGCAATGAACTTTGCTGGAGTTAAAAAATTACCAGTTATCTTTGTAATCGAAAACAACGCATACGCTATCTCTACTCCAATTGATGAGCAATATGCTAACGAAAAAATGTCAGACCGTGCTCATGGTTACGGATTTGAAGGAATTAGAGTAGACGGTAACGACTTTACAGAAGTTTACTTAACATTTGTTAAAGCTGTTAAAGATGCACGTGCTGGAAAAGGACCTAAATTAGTTGAATTAATGGTATCTCGTTTAACATCACATTCAGCTGATGACGATCAAACTATCTACCGTTCTAAAGAAGAAATTGAATCAATGAAAGAAAAAGACCCAATTGATGCAATGGAAAAACAATTAATCGAAGAAGGTTACTTAACTAGAGAAGAAATGGACGCAATTGATGCTGAAATTCGTGCTCAAATCGATAAAGATACAGACGAGGCAGAGGCTATGCCAGATCCAACACCTGAATCATTATACGAAGAAGTTTACGCTAAATAATTTAAGAACTGACAATAGAGAGGATTGAATAATAATGGCAGAAATGACATATTTAGAGGCAATTAACTTAGGTATTTCTGAAGAAATGGCCCGCGATGAAAAAGTAGTTATCTTTGGTGAAGACGTTGGTGGAGATAAAGGTGGCGTGTTCGGCGTTACTAAAGGCTTAGCAGCTAAATACGGCGACGACAGATGTTTCAACACACCTTTAACTGAAGGACAAATTGGTGGTTTAGCAATTGGTCTTGGTTTAAGAGGTTACCGTGCAATTGGTGAGTTCCAATTCGCAGATTACATTTTACCAGCAACAAACCAAATTTTATCAGAAGCTCGTACTATGCGTTACCGTACTAAAGGTGACTGGATTGCTCCAATCGTTTACCGTACGCCTTACGGTGGTGGAGTTCGTGGTGGACTATATCACTCTCAATCAACTGAAAAATTATTCATCGGACAACCTGGTTTACGCGTTGTAACACCATCAAATCCATATGATGCTAAAGGTATGATTAAAGCAGCAATTAGATCTGACGATCCAGTTATATTCTACGAACACAAACGTTTATACCGTCTATTGAAAGCAGAAGTTCCAGAAACAGATTACGTTGTAGACATTACTAAAGCTAACGTTGTTCGCGAAGGTAGTGACATCACTGTTATTGGTTACGGAATGGTATTACAACATGCATTAAATGCAGCTGAAAAATTAGCTGGTGAAGGAATCGACGCTGAAGTTGTAGACGTTCGTTCTCTATACCCATTAGATAAAGAAACATTAGTTAATGCTGCTAAGAAAACTGGTAAAGTTTTATTAGTAACAGAAGACAACAAAGAAAGTACAGTTATCTCTGAAATTGCTGCAATGATCGCAGAAGAAGCATTATTTGACTTAGATGCTCCAATTAAACGCGTTGCTGGACCAGACGTTCCAAGTATGGGATATGCTTTACCATTAGAAAGAGAATTCTTAGTTGATGAAGCAGAAGTTTTAGAAGCAATGAGAGAATTAGCAGAGTTTTAAAAACGTTTGTAGGAGGACGATTAAACATGGCAATTAAAGAAGTATTACTACCTCACTTAGGGGAAAGTGTAACAGAAGCATCAGTAGTAGGTTGGTTAGTACAACCAGGCGATACTGTTACTAGATATCAACCACTTATGGAAGTTGTTTCTGATAAAGTAACAACTGAAGTACCTTCAGATTTCGCAGGTGTGGTTAAAGAGATTTTAGTTGAATTAGATACAGATTACCCAATCGGTACTGTTTTAATGACATTAGAAGTTGAAGGCGCTGAAGAAACACCAGCAGCACCAGCAGTAGAAGAAGTAAAAGAAGAAGCACCAGTTGCTGAAGCACCAAAAGCAGCAGCACCAGCTCCAAAACCAGCTAAACCAGCTGGAAAAGCAGCAGGACGTTTCTCACCAGCTGTACTTAAATTAGCACAAGAAAACGGCGTTGACTTAGCTCAAGTTGTTGGTACTGGTAAAGAAGGACGTATTACTCGTAAAGACATCCTAAACTTCGACCCATCTCAAGCAGTTGCACCAGTTGCAGCAGCAGAACCAGAAATGGTTAAAGTTGAAGAAGTAGCAGCACCAGTTGCAGCTCCTAAAGCAGCTCCAGCAGCAGCTCCAACAGTTCAATCATCAGATCGTACTGAAGTAGTTCCAGCTGACGGCGTACGTAAAGCTATTGCTAAGAAAATGGTACAAAGCGTTAACGAAATTCCTCATGCTTGGATCATGGTTGAAGCTGACGTAACTAACATTGTTAACTTACGTAACAGCGTTAAAAATGACTTCAAGAAACAAGAAGGTATTTCTCTAAGCTTCTTCCCATTCTTTGCTAAAGCAGTTGTTCAAGCAATGAAGAAAAATCCAAAAATCAACACATCATGGGATAACGGAAACATCGTTTACCATAAAGATATGAACTTATCAATCGCTGTAACAACTGACGAAAACTTATTCGTTCCAGTTATTAAAAACGCTGATAACTTATCATTAGCTGGTTTAACTAAAGAAATTAACCGTCTAGCAACTGACGTACGTAACGGTACATTATCAAGTGCTGACATGCAAGGTGGAACATTCACATTGAACAACACTGGTACATTAGGATCAGTTCAATCAATGGGAATCATCAACCACCCACAAGCAGCTATTTTACAAGTTGAATCAATCAACAAACGCATTGTTCCAACTAAAGATGGCGGATTCAAAACAGCTGACATGGTTAACCTATGTCTATCAATTGACCACCGTATCTTAGATGGTCAACAAGCTGGTCAATTCTTAAGAGACGTTAAAGAAAACTTAGCTCGTTTCTCATCTGAGTCAGACGTATACTAAGATTTAACGGTAATTAAATAGATTTTTAGTGATAATTGGAGTGACAGAGTCCCATGTGGGCTCTGCCTCTCTGATTATTTTAATAAAATAACAAGTGCAATTATTCTCAAACAATGATATTATAAATTTTGTTAAAAAAAAAATCGAACAATAGGGGATTGTTAAAATGACAGAAACAGGAAAAATGCAGTTAACACCAAAGATATTTTTAAACAAAGTATTAGCAGGTACGGCAGCAGGTACAATCGTAGCGTTAATTCCTAACGCAGTACTTGGAGCGATCTTAAAATACTTTAACCAATTTGAAATTATTCAAATGTTAATTGATGCAGCGTTAATTTTCCAATTGGCAACACCATTAATTATTGGTGCTTTAATTGCTAACCAATTTGGTTTAACACCACCAAAAATGATGATCACAGGGGGTGCCGCATTCGCTGGTGCTGGGGTTATCAAACGTGTTGACGGTGTGTTTGTAGGGGCAGGTACTGGTGATATTATCAATATCATGATTACAGCATCTATCGCTGTTGGTTTATTATTATGGATTGACAAGAAGTTTGGTTCAGTAGAAATTATTGCTTTACCTATCGTAGTTGGTGCAGGTGCTGGTCTTATCGGTATGTTAACTTACAAACCTGTGACAATGATCACAGTTGGTATTGGTAACATCATCAACAACTTTACAGAATTCTCACCACTTGTAATGAGTGTGTTAATCGCTTGTTCATTCGGTGCATTAATCATCTCTCCAATTACAACTGTTGGTATTGGTTTAGCGATTGGTTTAGATGGCGTGTCTGCTGGTGCCGCAGCAATGGGTATCGCAGCAACAACAATCGTATTAGTTATTAACTCATGGAAACTTAACGAGTCTGGTGTAACATTAGCAATTGCTTTAGGTGGAATGAAAATGATGATGCCTAACCTATTCAAATACCCAGTTATCTTAATCCCATGTATGTTTACAGCAATTATTTCTTCAATTTCAGTATCACTTCTAGGTGTTTCTGGTACACCTCAATCAGCTGGATTTGGTTTAGTTGGTTTAGTAGGACCTTTAGCATCATTAGACGCAGGACTTAACATTGTATTAGTATTAGTAGCATGGTTTGCAGTACCAATCGCTGCCGGCTTACTTTCAAAATTCTTATTTGAAAAAGTATTGAAATTATACGACAGCAGCGTGGTCTTCAAATATCAAGGTTAATCATTATTAATTTTCTTTGATAATTTCT
Source organism: Vagococcus sp. 211 (assembly GCF_056322705.1). Lineage (NCBI taxonomy): Bacteria > Bacillati > Bacillota > Bacilli > Lactobacillales > Enterococcaceae > Vagococcus > Vagococcus sp. 211. Next base: position 1,731,045 of record NZ_CM150475.1, on the reverse strand, counting down.
ATAAAGTCATTAATGTCTTTTGAGACATTGAAGTCTTTCCTTAATGCGATTCCAATTGGGAAATAATCATATTTATCTCTCAATGGAATCCATTTTAGGTTTTCACTCTTACCAACAGCTGCATACTCTATTGGCAGTAAGCAAATGGAATTGTTCTTGTGGAGACTATGAAGTAACACTTGTAGATCATCATTATAGAGCACCACATTTGGCTCATAACCAAAGGATCTTGGACGATCTTCTAATAGACGACCAATCATGAAGTTATCAGATAGAGAAGAAAAACGTTGGCCTTTTAATTCTTTGAAGGTTAACTCATCATATTGTGCCAAAGGATTATTTTCTGGTACGACAACATAGACATGGTAACCTTTTGTCGTTGTTTCTAAAGGTTCAAAGTTGAGTGACTCAGGAAAATGATTTGGGAAAGAAATTAGCCCGATATCTATCTCTTTGTTATTCAACATTTTTTGTAGTTGCGGTGAACCATCTTGTTTAATGACTAAGTCAATATGTGGATGGGTAGCTAAAAAACGAGAAATCTCTTTCATAAATTGTACTGAGAACAAGGTTGTGACACCTAACTTAATGCGTTTCTTATTCGACTTTTTATTCATGTCGTAAATATCTTCAATCAGTTGATCAAACTTAGTGACAACATCTAATCCGTGTTCATAGAGATAAGCACCAGTATCAGTTAGCTGAAAGGGTTTATCAGAATGGGTAAAGAGGGTTGTACCAAGTTCACTTTCAATTTTTTTAAGGGAAAGAGACAAAGTGGGTTGGGTCACAAATAAATTACGAGCGGCAGCGGACAAATTTTCTGTATTGGCTATTTCGATAAAATATTTTAACTGTTGTATGTTCATAGTATCACCTTTTCACTAGTATTAAGTAAATTATAAAGCGGTTTCTAAAAAATGTAAATCTCTTTGAAAAAATAGGTTTAATAATGTTGCAAAATGATTTAGAATAGTAATATAACACCTATTATCTTAACATAGTTAAAGAAAGAATTCTTGCTTATAATGAAGAAGATATTTCTTAGGTTAGATGACTAAGGTTTATAAATAACAACCATAAATTAGGAGGAAATGAATATGAATATTATTATCGCAGGTGCAGGAGCAATGGGTAGTCGTTTTGGTTTAATGCTACATAATGCAGGTAACGACGTAGTCTTAATTGATGGATGGCAAGAACATATCGACAAAATTAATGAATTTGGTTTACAAGCAAACTTTAACGGAGAAGACATAGTAGCTAAGATTCCAGCATACCATCAAGATAACGCATCTGATGTTGACTTTTCAGCTGATCTTGTGATTTTATTTACGAAAGCAATGCAATTAGATAAAATGCTACAAGATATCAAAGGCATGTTAAGTGATAACACAAAAGTTCTTTGTTTACTAAACGGTATTGGACATGAAGACGTAATCAAAAAATACGTACCATTAAACAATATCTTATTAGGTAACACAATGTGGACTGCTGGTATGGAAGGTCCTGGTAAAGCTAAATTATTCGGTAACGGATCATTAGACTTACAAAACTTAGGCGAAGGCCAAGAAGAAGTTGCTAAAGAAGTAGTAGAAGTATTATCAGCTGCTGATTTAAATGCTCGCTTCTCTACTGATATTCTTTCTTCAATTTATAAAAAAGCATGTGTTAACGGAACAATGAATGGTCTATGTACTATTTTAGATTCAAACATGGCTGACTTTGGTGAAACATCTCCAGCAGATGACATCGTAGAAGCTATCGTTAACGAATTTGGTGCAGTAGCAACGGCTCAAAACATTCCTTTAGACATTGATGCTGTTTTAGCTCAAATCAAAACATGTTATAACCGTGAAACAATCGGATTACATCACCCATCAATGTACCAAGACTTAATGATTAACAATCGCTTAACTGAGATTGATTACATCAATGGTGCCATTGTACGTAAAGGAAAAGAGTTTGGTGTTGCAACACCTTACTGTTCATTCTTAACACAATTAGTGCACGCTAAAGAACAAATTTTAGGTGCTAAATAATTAATTAATAAAGCTATAAATCAAGGGAATCTTGATTTATAGCTTTTTTTGTTGTCTTGTCTTTCGTTTGACTCACATGGATAGTACTATATGATTCAAAATAGGTAGGAATTCTTGTATAGTAAAGGAAGAAGAGGAAGAGGATGAGATAGATGATGACTAAACAAACCCTACTGATAAAAAAAGTATTAGCGAGAGAATACAATGATGTTGAATATTTACTGATTACAGGGTCTAACATAGATGAACAAAACGACCTTCAATTAACCCCTTTAATTGCAGCGGCAGCACAGGGTGATTTTCCTATGGTTGCTTTGTTGTTACAATTCTCACCAGCATTAAATAAGACCAATCGCTTTGGAGGTACGGCTTTACTTCCTGCCAGTGAAAAAGGCTATTTGAGAATAGTTAATGCATTATTAGACACAGGTAGTGATGTGAATCATCAAAATGATTTAGGATGGTCGGCTTTAATGGAAGCAGTCATTCTAGGAGATGGTGGGTTTCTATACCAGGAAATCGTTCATAGTTTGTTAAGGAAAGGCGCAGATAGTCAATTGCAAGATTTTGAAAATAAATCAGCATTAGACTATGCCATAGAAACAAAGAATACGGCTATTTATACTTTATTAACGTCAAAGGAGACGGTCTTAGATAGTCATTTTAGTCGAAGAGGCGAAGGAGACTATTATCATGAATCCTTAGATCTAGATAATATAACCCTGAGAGATTATTTTTATTTAGGCTATGAGTGTGATGGCCAAGGGGATAAGGCTAAAAGTTTAGCCTATTATGAAAAAGGAGCGAAAGAGGACCCACAATTTTATTATTATATCAGCCAAGTGTATAAACAATTAGGCGACATTGATAATGCGAAGTTGGCTCTTCAAAAAGGCATGGCTCAGACTGAGACAGACTTTTTTGCGTATCATTTATCGAATTTATTAAGAGACACAGGAAATCATGTGGAGGCTTTGGTAATAATGAAAGAATTACTGGAAAAACATCCCACACGAGTGGACTACTTATTTCACCAAAGCAATAGCTTAATAACGTTAAACTGTTTAGAAGAAGCGAAAGAAAGCATGGTACAAGCAGATAAGTTGATGCCACAAAACACATTATTCAAACGACAAGTCATTCAAATAGAACAAATGATAGAAGAAAGGAAGAAAGACTAGATGGAGGATTATATGTTACTCGCTGTAAAAGCAGCAATGAAAGGCATCGATGAGCAAAAAGGTGGGCCATTTGGAGCAACGATTGTTAAAAATAATGAGGTCATTGTGTCAGTAGGCAACAATGTCATGGGCAAAACAGATCCTACGGGACACGCTGAACTCGTTGCTGTAAGAGAAGCCTGTCAGAAACTTGGTACCCTTGTTTTATCAGAGTGTGTGGTGTATGCCACCTGTGAGCCTTGCCCTATGTGTGTAGGAGCGATGATGCTAGCTGGTATTAAGAAAGTATATTATGGTAGTACCAAAGAAGATGCGGCTAAGAACGGGTTTTCTGATCAGGCTATCAGGGACTATCTATCTGGCTCAAAAAGGACTGCCATCCAACTAGAACAAGTACCTCAGCGAGAAGAATGTGAGGCGCTATGGACAAACTATGCGCTAACAAAGACCAAATAAAAACTCTCTTAGTAACAAAACTAAGAGAGGGTAGAACGAGTTACAGTGATTGACTGTGATTCGTTTTTTTTTGATAATAAGCTTTAGATTTTTGTTGCCATTTTTGCGTGTCTTCTTCTGTTACGTTACGGATTATTTTAGCAGGGTTACCACCAACGATGACGTTTTCAGGGACATCTCTTGTCACAATGGCACCAGCAGCAACAATACTATTTTTACCAACAGTGATACCAGGAAGAATGGTTGCACTACCACCAATCCACACATTATCTTCTATCGTGATAGGTAAGCCAAATTCTAGATCACTGATGCGAATATCTGCATCAATGGGGTGTCCTGCCGTCAGCAAGCTGACACGAGGCCCAAGCATGACGTTATTGCCAATCGTTATGGTGTTAACATCCAAAAAGAGGCAATCCATGTTGCAATAGACATTCTCTCCGAGGTGTACGTGACGACCATAATCAACGCGAAGAGGGGGCGCGACAAAGATGTGCTCGCCAGTTGAGCCGAATAATTCCTTCTCTAGTTTGATAATTTTGTCGGTTTCGTCAATAGGTAATTGGTTAATGGTTTGAGCTAAGCGTTGTCCGTGGATGGATTGATTCTCAGGTAAAATATTACGGGCTACGTATAAATCGCCATCTAACATTTGTTCGTAATCAAAGTCTTTTGTCATGAAAGTGAGAGCTCCTTTTGTTTGTATATAGTTCTTACGCTTCATTATAACACTAAATTGGTATAGCTATATCATAATACGGATAAATAAGGCAAAGTTTATTACAATATGAAGACAAATGATTAAATGATACAGGAATAGTAGAAAAAAACAGAAAATATGATAAAATTATCATGTAATCGTTTACTGGTTTAATTGGTATTGTTCATTAAAAAAGGAGGAAACAGCTTGTTTAATAAAAAAAGTGGTAAAGCATGGCATATCATCATGCTTAGTTTATTAGTATTAGGGACAATTAGTCCTTCTGCTAGTGTGATAGCAGAGACGCTGGAGTCAGTTCCATTAATAGAATCAGTGGAACCAGCGGCAGAAGGTGTAGGAAATCTAGAAGGGACAGACAACAGCGAGTTACCAGAAGAAGTGTCACTTGGTTCTGAAGCTGATATAGAGGTTCCTGTGATAGAGGATAACTCAGGCGAGTTAGTCACTGAAGCAGAGATAGGAGCCGTAGAAGATGAAGTAATTAAAGACGTTGAGCCTAAAAAACATAAGGCTAAAAAAGCCAGTGCTAAGGTAAGCGATAAAAAATCATTGACCATTCTAGGAACATCAGATGTTCATGGTAATGTGTGGGATTGGTCTTATGAAGATGACAAACCAGCCGATTTAGGGTTTGCAAAAATTGGTACGATTGTTAAGAACGTCCGAGCTGAAACAGAGAATGTAATATTAGTAGATGCTGGGGACAACTTACAAGGAACATTACTAACAGATGATTTGTATAGTAGCAATCCAGAATACCTATCTAAACCCCATCCAGTAACCGCAGCGATGAACACGATTGGTTATGATGCCATGGCTTTAGGGAACCATGAGTTCAACTTTGGTTTAGATTTAATCAAGAAAATCGAAGGGGAAGCAACTTTCCCACTATTATCAGCCAATACTTACGTGAAAGCCACAGGCAATCATTTTGTTAATGCGTATGAAATGAAAGAAGTGGACGGCTTAAATGTGGCGATTATCGGGATGACTATTCCTCACGTTCCACAATGGGACGGAGACAAAGTGGCATCTTTAGAATTCACAGCCTTAAACCAAGAAGCAAAAAAACAAGTGAAGATTATTGAAGAGCAGGAAGAAGCAGACGTGATTATTGCGTCAATTCATGCAGGACTAGATAACAGTGATCCAGGGGCAGCAGCTAGAAATGTTATCACTGAAGTACCAGAAATTGATGCCTTTGTCTTAGGACATGATCACCGTGAATTTGCTGAAAAATTAGCAGATAACAAAGGTAATCTAAAACCGGTTGCTGCAGTAAAAGATACTGGTTCAGGTGTGGTAAGAATTGATTTGGAACTGGAAAAAGAAGAAGGAAAAGAGGACTGGAATGTCACTGAATCAACACCAAGCATTATTAGTGCTAAAGGGGTAGCAGGAGATGAATCAGTAAAAGCTGCGACAAAAGAAGCCCACGAAGCAACACAAAACTATGTGAATGGTGTGATAGGGACGGCAACAGCTAACTTTTTACCAGAAGAAAGAGTGCCTGGTATCCCAGAAGCGCAACTTCAACCAACAGCCATGATTTCATTAATTAATAACGTTCAAATGAAAGCCGCTAACGCAGATTTAGCAGCAGCAGCCTTATTTAGAGCAGACAGTCAATTGAATGCAGGACCTATTCAGTATTCTGATGTGTTCAATATTTACAAATACCCGAATACCTTAGTAGGAACAACAATGTCTGGGAAACAACTGAGAAGCTTTCTAGAGAAACAAGCCGCTTACTATCAAACATACGAAGAAGGCGATTTAACGATTGGTTTTAATGAAAAGATTCGTGTGTATAACTACGACATTGTATCTGGTGTTGATTACAAAATGGATATTTCAAAACCAGAAGGTAAGCGCATTGAAGGACTAACATATAAAGGCAAAGTTGTTCAAGACGGGGATAGTTTCAAAATAGCGATGAACAATTACCGTTTTGAAGGATTAGCCAAAGAAGGCCTAGTCGACGCAACCCCGTATTTTGAGTCAGACCCAGCCACATTACGTGGAGAAATTGTAGCGTATATTCAAGAAAAAGAAATTATCAATCCAGAAGAAGAAATTGAAAATAATTTTGAGATTATTGGGGCAGATTTAGAGCATCCGGCGAGAGACTACGTGATAAGTCAAGTCAAAGCAGGAACGCCAGGCTTTGAGATTGTTCCTTCTGCTGATGGTCGTACCCCAAATGTGAAGAAATTAAACATTAACGACTTAATTGCCAAAGGCTTAATTCCTGATGAGTATCTAGAAGATAGTCATACGGTTAAAATTATGCATACAAACGACATGCATGGACGCTTAGAATACCTAGAAGACAAATACAGCCCATCTATTGGTATGGGACGCGTCAAAACATTTAAGGACAATCAAAAGCCAACCTTGTTAGTGGACGCAGGAGATGCGATGCAAGGTCTACCTATATCCAATCATACGAAAGGAATGGACATGGTCAAAGCGATGAATGCTGTGGGCTATGACGCCATGACTTTAGGAAATCATGAATTTGATTTTGGGTTGGATACGGCTCTTTTATACAAAGAAAAATTGAATTTCCCAATTGTTTCAGCCAACGTTTTATACAAAGATGGTACAAGACCCTTTGATCCTTACACAATTGTGGAAAAAGAAGTAAATGGTAAAAAAGAAAAATTTGCCTTAATTGGTTTAACCACACCAGAAACAACGGTCAAAACACATCCTAATAATGTGGAAAAAGTAACCTTTGAAAAACCAGCTCCCGTGGCGATTAAGACCATTAAAGACATTGGCAAAAAAGCGGATTACTTTGTTTTCATGACTCACTTAGGGTTGGACGAAACAACAGTAGAAGATGAAACGAGTACGTATTTAGCGAAACAATTGGCTAAAGCATACCCGGATAAGAAAATCTTTATCGCAGACGGTCACTCGCATACACCTTTAAAAGAAGGTATTCATGAAGGCAATGTGTTGATTGGTCAAACTGGGAATCATTTGAATAATGTGGGAATGATGTCTGGTAACTATGAAGGAAAAGAAGCCAAAACCAAGGCTGTTTTACATCCCTTCTCAGAATTGAAGGACTTAACACCAGACCCAGAGGTTGAAGCAATCGTTGAAGCAGCCAAAGCGAACTTTGACAAAGAGATGTCTGATGTGGTGTTAAAAGACAACGAGATTACGTTTAACGGCGAGCGAGAATTTGTCCGTGCTAGAGAAACTAACTTAGGTAATTTAATTGGTGATGCCTTGCTTGATTATGGTCAAACAGGGTTCGAAGAAGTCTCAGACTTTGCCATTATGAACGGTGGCGGCATTCGCCAAAGCATTAAACCAGGAGATGTGACGAAGGCAGATGTTATCAGTGTTATGCCATTTGGTAACACCATTTCTCAAGTAAAAGTGACGGGGAATGAAATTTACGATATGTTCGAACATTCGTTAAGATCCATTCACGTGACTGGAGAAGATGGGCAAGTTATATTAGATGACAATGGCGTACCAAAATTAGGTGCCAATGGTGGTTTCTTACAAGTCTCTCACTCAATCAGAGTAAAATATGATTCCAATCAACAAGGGGCAGAGCCAGAGAATAATATCAAAGGCCAACGTGTCACAAAAATAGAAATTAAAGATAAAAAAGGTGTATTTAAAGAAGTTAAGAAAAATGATAAAACAACCTATAACATGGTTACCAATGATTTCTTAGCAGCTGGTGGAGACGGTTATACAATGCTACAAGGTAAAAAACCGGGTGAAGGGGTATCAATGGATGATGTCTTCATGACCTATTTAACAAAACTAGCAGCCAAAGGTCTAGAATCTTATAGAGAAGAATTGCCTTATTCTCGTATTATTTCGGGGCAAGAAGCAACATCAACGAACATGGATGAGTTGATTGAAAGATTAGAAGGCATTCAAGTTTTAGACAAAAATGATTTTACAGCGAATAGCTGGGCTGTTTTAGAAGATTACTTAGAAGAAGCGAATAATATCGTGGTATCAGGTGATGAAGAAGCGGCAAGCATTGCTTTAGACAGACTACGAGAGATTGAAGAAAATGAGTTAGTATCAATCGACACGTTACGTCAGACGTTAGAAGAAGCTAAAAAACTAAAAGAAGCAGAGTACACGAAAGAAAGCTGGGCTATTTTAGTGAAGGCAATGTCAGAAGCTGAAGCCGTGTTAGAAGATGCAAAAGATGTGACGAAAGTTATTACTAAAGACAAGGTATCACAAGTCACAGAAGTTCTGTCAGAAGCAATGGAAACATTAGCATTAATAGAAAAAGAAGCGGGTAAACCAATTAAACCGGTCCAACCAATCAAGCAAAAACCAAGCCAAAAACCAGGAAACATTAAGCCAGGTAAAGGCAATCTACCAAAAACAGGAGAAAAAGAAGAGTTATCAAGCCTGTTAGGTTTTGTAGTAATTGGGGTATCCTTTGGTGCCGTTTATATTAGACGACGTGCTGCTTAAACGCATAAAATAAAGCAAAAAAGTATCATAACTGTATAACAGTTATGATACTTTTTTATTGGTTTTCAAAGGCTCGCACGACATGTTCTGCTAGAACATAAGTCGTGACAGCACCTACACCACCAGGAACAGGAGTAATATAAGACACCTTATCTTCTACTTCTTTGTAATGAACGTCCCCACAGACCATTCCAGCAGCATCTACGTTAATCCCCACATCAATGACGAAGGCACCGGGTTTTACGTGGTTTGGCCCAATGAGGTGAGGCACACCTGTTGCTACCACTAAAATATCTCCTCGCTGGCATTCTTTAGCTAGATCTTGCGTGTATTTATGACAAATTGTGACAGTGGCTCCTTTTTCGACAAGAAGTAAACTAAGTGGTCGACCAATAACAAGACCGAAACCAACAAGAACAACATGTTGGCCTTTTAATGCCACGTCTTTATATTCGATAATCTTTAAGACAGCCTCAGCTGTACAAGGAAGAAATCCTTTAGGACCATCTTGATAGATTTTAACCATGTTGGCTACCCCAATACAATCCACATCTTTTTTAGGGTCAATGGTATGAATGACATGATCCAATGATAAGTGCTTTGGAACAGGTTGAAGGACCAAAATACCGTCAATCCCTGATGTATGATTCAACGCATCAAATTGCGCATCAAAGGTTTCTTGACTGATGCTCTCATCTAGAGTCGTAATATCACAGTTTAGATTAAGTGGTCCGAATTTACGCTGGATAGAAGTAGCGTAAGAGACTTCACTAGCGTGTTGACCTACCATTAAAATAGCCAAGGTTGGCTGTTGATTGGTAAATTGTTTATGGGTTAAGGTTTGTTTTAAAGAAGAGACAACATCGATTCCTTTTATCTTTTTTGAGTGCACGTATTTTCCTTCTTTCTTACCGTTATTTTGTCTTATTCTTATTTATTATAACAAGAGGGGTCAAATATTAGTAAAAAAGGCTTGTACTATGAGAAAAGAGTAGGAAGATTCTAATAAAAAGAGGCAAGAGATTGACTCCCTAGCCTCATTTTAATGCTATTTAGTTTCTGCTTCTGTTGTGACACGAGATAAAAAATCCGCGACGACGGTCTCATTTGCTTTTTTAGGCATGAGTGTTAGCATGATGCTTCCTCCTTTATGACGGCAATGAGATGAGTGCATCTTCAAAAGATACCACGACATAACGTTTCCCTTTTTGCTGGATAATATGACCTTCTGCTTCTAGTAAACGTTGCTGTTCTTCAATGCCACCTGGGTATTTTGGATTGAGCTCTCCTTTTGTTTTTAATGTACGCCACCAAGGGATTGATTCGTCCGCTCTTTCAACACTCGCATGAGCCACAACGTTGGTAAAAATACCTGCTGTTAAGGGACACGTGACGCCAACGTTTGCTTCTTGGGCTAGGTGTTGACGGATACGGTCCACGGTGATTAATTTGCCGAAGGGCACAGTTGCCATCACAGAATGGTATTGCATGGGAGAGGCAACCAGCATGTTATCTGATTTGTATCTCTTCATGGCTTCAGGCTGTTCTGTTAAATCCACAATTTTAGGTAAATCTTTTGTTTCTCTTAGTTTTTGGTTAAATGTTTTTTTAGCCATGTTTGACCTCCTATTAATTAGGGATGATTATTTGCGATTAACTGTACCTAAATGTTCTTGCGTTGGTGTCAGTGAGTCTAATACAGTTAGTATAATATTGAGGTAGTATATAAAGCAAGATGTATGACGAAAAGGGGTAGGGACAGTGAAACCTGATATATAAAATGAATATGCTTGTGACAATGAATAAAGGTATAGCCATTCAACACGTGGGAAATTACCGCGTGTTTTTATTTTTATCTTTTTTTGCTTTTCACAAGCATATCTACCCCCTATTCCTATTATTAAGTGGTACACTACAACAAGTTTCTTAAAATTAGGGGGATGTAACAATGACAAAATTAGACAACAAGGTAGCGATTATTACAGGAGCAGCACAAGGTATGGGGGAAGCTCATGCTAGGTTATTTGTTGCTGAAGGTGCTAAAGTAGTCATTACAGATTTAAACGAAGAAAAAGGATTAGCACTCGAAAAAGAGTTCGAAGGACAAATGTTATTCATCAAACATGATGTGAGTGATGAACAAATGTGGGATGACGTAGTAGCTAAAACATTAGAAACTTTTGGTAAAATTGATATTTTAGTTAACAACGCTGGGATTAGTATTGCAGGCTCAATGTTTGATTTAAGTGTGGAACGTTATGATTTAATTTACCGCATTAACCAACGTTCAGTTTTCTTAGGAATGAAGGCTGTGGCTAGAGTGATGAAAGAACAACAAAGCGGAAGTATCGTTAATATTTCTTCTATTAACGGCATTGTTGGTGGTGCGATTGGTTACACAGATACTAAATTTGCTGTTAGAGGGATGACAAAAGCAGCCGCGTTAGAATTATCACCTAACAACATCCGTGTGAATTCAGTCCATCCAGGTGTTATTGAAACGCCTATGATTAGCCAAGGAGACAACGCAGAAGCAGTGAAGGCTTTTTCTAAACAAATTCCAATGAGACGTATTGCTCAAGTAGAAGAAGTATCTAAAGCTGTGTTATTTTTAGCATCAGATGATGCGAGTTACTCAACAGGTTCTGAAATTATTATTGATGGTGGATTAACTGCTAAATAATAGAGGATCAAATAAAAAATCCCTTCTTAATGGAAGGGATTTTTTTAATAGGTTTCAAATAAACCTTTAGAAACAGGGGTTGTGTGTGTAATTTCATTATTAGCTAACATCCAGTTTTGGCACAAGGTATAATCTTCTGGGGAGTAATTCCTAGAAGGTTCAAATTGGAAGTCAGAAAAAGTGAGGGCTTGTTTTTCTGTTAGCTGGCAATGGGTGGTGATTAGGCGTCTTTTTTCTTCTGGTGACTGGCTATTGAAATAACGCTCTGCTTCTGACAATGCGAGATGAAATCCTCTAATACTTTCGGGATGAGCTTTGACAAAATCAGCATCAAAACACCACATGACGTAGCACGCTTCAATGTGGTTGGAATGCCAAATCACTTCAGTGTCTTCTTGTTCACCTAAGATATGGCTGACAAAAGGTTCAATAGCAACGAGAGCTTGAATGTCGTTGTTTTTAAGAGCTGTCATGCGTTCGTAGGTGTTATTAATAAAAGAATAATTAGTAGGTGGTAGAAGAGACGTTAGATAGGTATCTTGAAAGAAGCGGAACAGTCCAGTTCGGTTGATACCCACGGTTAAGTTCTCATAAGAAGCCCAGTCTTTTTTACCAACGAGTTGGATCGTTCGAGTTAATGTAGAGGTTATTTTGGCTTGTTTGCCCTCATTTAAATAATAGAAGAAAAAGGTCGTATCTCCCATCATTCCAGTCACTTCATTGGTCAAAAACTCTTCTTTTCCATTAAAGATAAAGGTATCAGATAAACGTAAAGCCACTGTCACTCCGTGTGCAGTGAAAAGCTCTAATTCTTGTGCCAAAATAAGAGGTAACACAAGAGGGTTCATTCGATTTTGATGAAGGTGAATCGTCGTCATACTATTTATTTCCTTTCTTTAGTAAGAGGTTATAGCAAAGTAGCGTATAAAAAGAGACAAGACATGCTGAGATGAAACGACCGGATAAGGCGTAAGGGCCGTGGTCCAAAGTCCCGTCCCATCTCTGGGTAGACGTCTTGAATAGTAAGGTATTCCTTTAACCATTTTAGATAGCCATCGTAGAAAAAGCAAAAGAGCCCAACGCTGAAAACAAGGGAAGGCATACCTAGAAGCCATAAAGAAACCCAAGCTAGGAGGACGGCGATAAACTCTGGGATAATAATAAGAATAGACGCCCGAAAACCAATGACGTGAGGCAGTGTTTTCCTAACCACTAAATCTTTATTGTAATCACCCGTATTATTCGTAGACATAAGAAAAATAGTTAGAACCATGCAAATAAATGCATATAAAAAAGCAGGGAGTGTGACCGTGCCTGTTTGTAGCCAAAAAGCAACCAAGGAACTTGTCAAGCCAACGAGTAAGCCTGAGGCAATCTCGCTCACTGGGTAAGTGATATAGGGTTTTGGTCCTAGTGAATAGCCAATTGCTCCAACTAGACCTAGGCATCCCAGTAAAAATAAGCCGAGACTTTTTGTCACATAGACAAGAAGAAGTCCTGTTAACCCAGCTAAACCTAACCAAGCGAGTAGGACAAGAATAGCATCTAGAAACGTAGCATCTCCTCGGACAAGGCCTTCACTGCCCAGGTGTCCTGTAAAGGTAGTATCGTCTTCTTCATTTTTTAGGTAAGCCCTGATTTCGTTAGCCACATTGGCCACAATATTAAAGGAAAACCCGCAGATAAAAAAGAGAATCAAGGGTAACCAATTGATGTGTCCCACAAGGTAGGAAGCGAAGAGGCTCGTACTTAAGATAGGCAATCCTGTCGCAAATCCTGTTCTAAGCTCCATTACGGTATAGGCTCGTCGTGGAAAACCAATTCCCCAGTGCCAGAGAGTCTTAATCATTATCCTTTCATTCCTCCTTGAAGTGTTTCTTGATCAATGTAGCGTTGTAACCATAAATAAAGGACAACCAAAGGAAGCATACTCAGAATAATACAAGCTGAGATGATTTCCCATTGGGTTTGAAAAGGCCCGACAAATCTAAAAATAGCAGTAGATATTGTGGGGAGATCTTGTCGCGGCATATAGAGATAAGGAATATAAAAATCATTATAGATGCTTAAAGACTTAATGGTAATGACCGTCATAGTAGCTGGGGTGAGCAGTGGTAGAATAATATAGCGATAGATTTGAAAAAAACTAGCCCCATCCATAATAGCCGCTTGATCAAGAGCGTCAGGTATTTGTTCCATGTTTTGTAAATACAAATAAATCATGGTGACATCAGCCCCTATATAAAGAATAATAGGAGCCCACATCGTATTATATAAGTGTAAAGAGGTCATCAGCTTAAAGGTCCCTACTTGTGTAATAACCATAGGAACAGAAGAAATTAAAAAATAAAGAAATAAGAGTAACGTTCGACCTTTAAAAGTAAATCGGTGAATGACGTAAGCCACCATAGAGCCTAAAATAACGCTGAAAAAAATACTAATCAGCATAATCGTAAAGGTCACAACGAAGCCTCTTAAGAGATGCCCCTCTTTAATCGCTGTACTGTAGTTAGCTAAATAGCTAAAACTATCTGGTAGACCGATGCCTTTTTTTGTATAGAATTCATCCCTTGTCATAAAAGAACCAAAAAAGAGAATCGTAATGGGGAAAAGAATAATCAGTGCCCATAAAAGGAGACTAAGGTATTTGAATATTTTTTTGATAGTAACCATTAAGCATGTTCTCCTTTATGTTGAATGTGACGTTGGATGCCACTGATTAAAACAATGAGTAACGTAATAACGACTGAAAGACTAGAAGCTAAACCATATTTTTTTTGTTCAAAGGCTAATTTCATGGCTTTAACCACAATAGTGCTAGAGCCGTTAGAGCCATTGGTCACAATGAAAGGAATATCAAAAACCGAAACGACCCCGATGGTTAATAACAAGGCATTCAATTGAATGATTTTTCGAGTTAAAGGAATGGTAACGTTTTTTGTTTGCTGCCACAAAGTTGCCCCTTCTAGTTGGCATACATCGTAATAATGACGAGGGATGCTTTGAATGGCCCCGTAATAGAGTAAAAAGCTAATCCCAAGATGTCGCCAAAGAGAAATACTTGCCAGTGTCCAGTTAACTTGATCAGGATCGCCTAGCCAAAAATGTTTGACATGCCCTAAATGTAAGAAGGCCATTAGTTGGTCAAAAGCCCCATCAGGACTCAAGAACAGTTTGAACATCATAGCTACGGCAACACTGCTTATTAGTGAGGGAAAGATAAAGAGACTTTTGAAAAAGTTTTTTCCAAAGGTTTTCTCTGATAAGATAACCGCAAAATAATAAGCCAACACCATTTGAATTAGCCCGGTTAGTAAGTAGTAAAGATTCGTTTTTAGAGTCTGGAGGTAAACGGGATCAGTCATGATTTTTTTGTAATTGTCCCATCCAATCCAATGGTAGTTCCAACCAATGCCATTCCAATCAGTAAAACTAAGCAGTATTAATTGAAAAATAGGAAATAAGCCAAAAACAAGCAATAAAGAAATAGGGATACAAAGAAAGAGAAACAATAGGCGCTGTTTCTCTTTCTTTGGTAAGACCACTCTATTCATGGTTCTTGGCAGCTGTTTGCCATTGTTCAGATAATTGTTTAACGTAGTCTTCATAAGAAGTGTTTTTATCAGGGTACAAGCCGATATTGATGACTTGTTGTAAGACATCTGTGAGACGTGCCACACCGACCTCATCCGCGATAGCAGAGTAAGTCGCATTAACTTCAGGCGTCTCTTTTGCAACGGTTAGGATAACGTTACTTGTATCAATTGTTTTCTTTTGGTCGTCAGATAGGTCTGATTTTAAGTTAGGCATTCCGTTTAATTCTTTCACATAACCACTTTTGTCAGATAAAAAGAAAGTCACAAAGGCTTTACTTGTTTCAATGTTTTTAGAGTGTTTGTTAATACCAATCACATCAGGTGCGCCAATCGCTAAGTTAGTTTTACCTTCTGTTTGAACCGGGAAATTCATGATGGCAATAGGATCTTCAGTCATGCTTTGAACCGTACTTACTTCCTGAGAGCCGTGCATCAACATAGCCACATTCCCATCAGCTAGCTCTTTAAAGGCTGTTTGAGGGTCTGTTGTCATAGGATCTGTTTCAATCAGACCTTTAGAAGAAAGGGTATAAAATAAATCCATGACTTCTCTGATCGGTTGGCCTTCTGCAAAAGCATCGCCTTTTTCAAGTGTTGCTGATTTGAATTGTTCACCGCCAAAGGAAGTTAAGGCGCCAGCCCACATAGCAACCGCATGGTAGTTCGTAGCGAAAGGCGTTGCATCTGTTTTTTCTTTGATGCTTTCTAGGTCTTTAATAAAGGCATCCAGTGTTGTAGGGGCTTCTGTGATACCGGCTTCTTTTAATACTCTTTCATTATAGATGAAACCTAGAGAGTTAAGAGCAGCAGGAAGACCGTACACCTGACCATCATAATCCGCTTCATACACATCAAGGTAGTTAGCTTCCATATCAGCCGTGGTTCCTAGTGCTTCAAAATAATTAGGGTAGTCAGAACGATTACCTGCCATAGAAAAGGGAATGAACAACACATCTCCGTAATCCCCACTGTTCATACGAGTCATCATGGTAGCGTCGTAATCTGCAATGTTTTCAAAGGTTACTTTTGTTACCTCAGGGTATTCTTTGATGAAGTTTGTTTCCATCTCTTTGAATTGTTTGTCATTATCCGTTCTATTTGTAATGACTGTAATTTCACCTGAAATACTTGCGTCTTCTTGTGGCGTGTCTTTTGTGCCACAACCAACAAGCAATCCACTCATGAACAATGTTGTGACCATCATTTTTTTCAGTTTCATATTAACAAATCCTTCTTTCTGTGTGTTAAATCACTAACTTCTATTATAACGAAAAGTTTCAAAAAAGATATGACTTTTCAAATAATTTTATTGAGAGTAATAATAAGTAGAAAAATAACAGAATTATTTCTATAAAAAGAGGGATAGGATAACAAAGTTAAGGCTGTAGCCTACCAGAAGAGGCTTCTTTGTGATATTCTTGATATAGGGAAGAGGGCAATTGGAGAAGAGGTAGGGGGATGTCATATGACAACAGCAGAAATATGGATTCGTCTTATTGTATCCGTTTTAATTTCAGGTCTGGTGGGGTTTGATAGGGAGTATAAGAACAGACCAGCGGGTTTAAGAACACATATCCTTGTTTGTTTAGGAGCGACACTGGTTGCTATGGTTCAAAAAGAAATATCTCACGAAGCCATTATGTTCGCAACGAATAACCCAGCATTGTCTCATGTAGTTAAAACAGATGAAGCTCGGTTAGTCGCTCAGGTTATCAGTGGGATTGGTTTTTTGGGAGCAGGAACGATTATTGTCACCAATCATTCAATTAAAGGTCTAACGACAGCAGCGTCTTTATGGGCTGTGGCCTGTTTAGGAATTAGTACAGGCATGGGTTTTTATAAAATATCATTGATAGGGACCTTTTTAATCATGATCGTGTTAACTTTTTTGAATAAATGGATTAATATTCCTACGTTGAAAAAAATTGAAGTAAGTTACGTGCATAAGCAAGAAAGCAAAGAATTTATTGCAGATTATTTTTCAGAACAACGTATTTTAATCAGAGATGTTAACTTTGATGTGGAAATCAAAGATGATCGACGTATTTATACCAATGTTTATACGATTGAGACACCTAGAGGCTTGTCTTTTGCTAGAATTGTGGAAGACTTGTCTATGCATCAAAACATGATGAGGGTTAGATTGTTAAGTATTTAGCAAAGATAACTGCTACAGCGCACTCATAGCCGAGTTCGCTGTTTTTTTGTCTAAAAAAACAAAAATGTCCCTATTTTGTTCATAAAACATAGTAGTTGTGTAATAAATTATCTTTATATAGATAATAATAAGAGTTTGTTGATATTAAAATACAAGCAATGATCATTATTTTTAGAGGCGAAGATGATTGTTAATGTCTTTTATAACTATTTAATTAACTATAAAATTAAATAAGTGTTGTTATATTAAATGTAATAAGGTGTTTTTTGTTTTATTTCTCTTTAAAAATATAAAAATCAAGAGTAATTAGACTTGTGAAATAGAATGAGTTGTATATTTTATTGACATTTAAGTGTATAAAGATGGTATAACATCTTTATAGTTGTAGTTAATTAATTTTTTAGAGAGTGAAAGTTTAATAAAAGTAATAAAAACTTTCACAATCTCGCTGAAAAAGGTTATACTATATGTATATACAAATACATTGATTAAAGGAGAGGTAACATGAAAAAGAGAACATTTTTATACTTAAGTTTATTGGTGTCTTTGGGTTGTTCGGTAACCAACGTTGACGCTATGGAAGAAACAGAAGTGAGTCAAGATGTGATTATTGTTGAGAGTGTACAGAATTCCAGCGAAGAAGTACCTTTTTCTAATCAATCTGCTGAAGAGGAAGAGACGACAGCGGTTTCTGAAGAAAGTAGTCTCTCTAAAACGAAAGAGTCACAAACAGTAAGAGATGTGCCAGTAAAACCAGCAGCACAACCGCGTACGAAGGCCGCGTCAAAACAAACAGTAGCAACGCCTAAGGTGAGAGCTGTTGTACCTAAAGCGAAAGCTGCGTCAGCATCCGTTCCACAAGGTCCTTATATTTCAGATGGGAGCTATGTTCAGATCACTAAAAAAGGAAATGCTATTTGGCAAAACTTTAGTTGGAAAAGAAAAAATACAACTGATTCATATTATGGTCAAATATTATTAGCTAAAGGTAGGTACCACCATAACAATGGGAACGTTTACTATTCTTTGTATAATAATAACTCTCAATGGGTGGGATACCTAAATGCAAAGGCAACTAAAATAACCAATATACAAGGACCATATATTTCAGATGGTCGAAAAATTAAAATGACAAGTAATAATTTTAAAATTTTTAGTAATTTCAATTGGAAAGTTAAAAATATGAGTCGTAATTTATATGGTCAAACGTTCACTGCAAAGGGACGATACGACCATTTTAACGGTAGTTCTTACTATTCTATATATGATGCAAAGGACCAATGGCAAGGATATGTGAATTCGAAAGCTGTATCAAACGTGGTTGTATCAAATAAACCTCAAGGAAATTATATAGCAGATGGCCGTTATGTCACCATCTCAAAGAAAAATTATTCTCTTTACCAAAATTTTAATTGGAAAACCAAAGGGAATACAACTAATATGCATGGTCAAACGTACGAAGCAAGAGGTCGCTATGAACATAGTAACGGGGCAACCTATTATTCACTATATGATCAACATGGTATTTGGCGTGGGTATCTGAATGCTAGTGCCACAAGCGCTGGAAGACAACCTAAAGCGACACATATTTTAAGTTCTCGTGATGAACAATTAGCACAAGAAGAAATGCATCGTTTAGTGAACCAAGAACGAAGAAAACATGGACTTCAACCTTTAGTTCAAAGAGATTACTTAACTGAATCTGCAAGTATTAGAGCTTATGAGACAGAAGTTTATTTCTCACACACTCGTCCAGATGGTTATAAATGGTATCGCGTCATTAATGAAGTGAAACCTAACTTTGATCTATGGAGTGTTGGGGAAAATATCGCAAGTAACACCTATAGCTATACAGATGGTAAAGATATTGCCAATCGTCTATTCAATCAATGGATGAAGTCACCTGGACATAGAGACAATATGTTAACAAGTGGATTTAACACTGTAGGCTATGGTTTTTATGAAGCCAATGGAGAAATATTTGGGGCTCAAATTTTTTCAAAAGAAGGCTAATAGCCTAGAGTAAAAAAGAGCAAAGACACACCTAATACGTTAGAAAGAAACAGAGTACCTTTAAAAGCTAAGATTTAAGGGTGCACGACAACATCTAACGCAAGGGTGTGTTTTTTTATTTATAAAGAACGGTTGAGAGGATGAAAAAACTAGCGTATGATGAGGGTGACTAAGGACAGGGAGTTGATAGGGATGGATGATCATATGATGAATCCAACCTCTTTAATTAGAGAGTACATTGAGCAAGAGAAGGAAGCGTCTTACCGGTTATTTTCCATGCGATTATTACCGGGTGTTGCAGATATTGAAGGAGTAAGATTGCCAAAATTGCACCGTTTAGTCAAACACTTATTAAAAGACCCTCTATCTATCGATTGGTTACGTCAATTTAAGGGGGAATCCTTTGAAGAGACTATGGTTAAGGGGTTACTAATTGGTCAAGGAAATTGGCCCATGGATGAAAAATATGAGCTGATTAGAGATTTTTTACCAGAGATTAATAATTGGAGCCATTGTGATACGTTTTGTAAATATATTAAAGATGTGGACGCCACGTATCTTCCCTTATTAAAAGAATGCACGCAATCACGGGATGAGTTTACGCAACGATTTGTGGCGGTGATGTTGTTAGAACATTTTGCCTCACCAGAGTACCTTGATACGGGGATTGGTTTTATTCAGGAATTACCCTTAGAGGATTATTACGCTAAAATGTCCGTTGCTTGGTACCTTTCTGTGATTTATTTTATTCGTCCAGACAAAGTCATATTATTACTTAAATATGCCACGCTTAATACTTGGACGAAGAAAAAAACAGTCCAAAAAATTAAGGAATCGAAACATCTAACCAGCAGTCAAAAGGTTGATATGGATAATATGAAGCATTTTTTAGATAGTATTAAGGAATAAATAGGATAGTAAACCCTCACAGGATGGGGTACAATGACAAGGAATAGAACGAGATAAAGGGGGCCAGCAGAATGAAAAAAGTGACGATTAAAGATGTGGCTAAGGAATCAGGTGTGTCCATTTCTACGGTGTCACAAATTCTGAATGGTAAAGAGGCAAGTTTTAGTCCTAAAACAGTAAAAAAAGTACTAGAGGTGAAGCAACAACTGAATTATCAGCCAGATTATTTTGCCCAGCGCATGATCATGAAAAAGAGTAAGACTATTGGTGTCTTAGTTCCTGATATCAGTGATCCTTTTTTTGCCTTTTTAGTTAAAGGGATTGAGGATGTGTTATATAAACAGAATTTTATGACCATGTTGTGTCATACAGCACATAGTTACTCCAACGAGGTGGATCCTCTAATTGAGCTCAGTAGACGAGGGGTCGATGGTTATATCATCGCTAGCCCAGATATTGCAACGGATGTAATTGTGGACACGATGACCACACCTTTTATTGTATTGGATCAAAAGAAGCATGAAGGCAACAGTGATGCCATTATGACGGATGATTATGAAGGCGGTTCCTTAGCTGCGAAACATCTGAAGGAATTAAACCATAAAAAAGTGGCGGTACTACTGCCAGATAATCCACCGACAAACATTCAACAACGTTATGACGGATTTATTAATGAGTTTGGCATGTCGCACATTGTTCGTCTGTCTTCAGACTTGACAAAAGAAGGGGGAAAACAGGCGGTTCCTTTGATTGTAGCATCAGAGGTGACAGGTATTTTTGCTATCAATGATGAAATTGCTTTTGGGGTTTACTTGGGAATGATGCAAGGGAATAAAAGAATCCCTGAGGATTATAGCGTGATAGGGTACGATAACATTGATATGTGTGAAGTAGTGACGCCGCAACTCACAACAATTGCTCAACCTACTTTTGAATTAGGGCAAAGGACAGCAGAAGTGTTACTCCAACGTATTGAGGAACCAGACCGAGCCAAAGTTATTGAAACATTGCCCGTACATCTTGTGATACGAGATTCTACAGCATACGCTTGAAATATGAAGGGGCGTATGCTATATTTTATCTGAATAATTAAAACGTTTTAATAAAGTCTGTTATATCATTAGGAGGCAATAAAATGAAAAAAATTACCATTGTGGGAAGCATTAACTTAGACACAACGTTAAGAGTCAATACCTTAGCTAAACCAGGAGAAACATGCCATAGTACAGGGTTGGCTTTAGCTGGGGGAGGCAAGGGTGCCAATCAAGGGGTCGCCGCTAAACGATTAGGGGCAGAAGTGGCTTTTATTGGTGCGGTTGGAAAAGACGCGGCAGGCAATCAAATGATGGACTTACTCCGTGAAGAGGGCTTAAATACAGCAGGAATTGCTGTGTTAGAAGGTAGCACAGGTCAAGCATTTATTACTGTAGATGATCAGGGTGAGAATAGTATTGTGATTCATTCGGGAGCTAATGGGAGTATCACCCCTGCAGATGTTTTTGAGCATAGAGCATTAATTCAAGAGAGTGACACCGTCATTGCTCAATTTGAAAGTAGTATAGATAGCACAGTGGAAGCCTTTGGGTTAGGTCGTGAAGCTCAAGTGATGACGGTTTTAAATCCGGCTCCAGGACGTAAGGAAGTACCGTTAGAGTTACTAGCTTTAACAGATGTGATTATACCAAATGAAACAGAAACGCATATTTTAACTGGGATTGAGATAAAAAATGACGCAGACTTACAAGAGGCAGCGAGGTATTTCCATGAACTGGGAATAGGTGGGGTAATCATCACTCTTGGAAGTAAGGGAGCCTTTTATTCAGCACGTGGTCAACAAAAAAAAGTGCCCGCTTTAAAGGTGACACCTGTGGATACGACAGCGGCTGGGGACACGTTTATTGGCGCGTTGACTAGTGTGTTGTCAAACGACTTGAGTAACATAGAGGAGGCGGTTATGTTTGGGAATCTAGCCTCTTCTGTGACAGTGCAAGGTCACGGCGCACAACCCTCTATACCTTATACGAAGGATTTAGTGAAGTAATATACTATAGAACACCATAAGAAAGGCTGAGTGGCAGCATGAACATGACGGCATTATTAATTGGGTTAGGACCACTTATTGGGTGGGGGCTGTACCCAACTATTGCGACTAAAATTGGCGGAAAACCTGTGAATCAATTGTTAGGATCTTGTCTTGGGACATTGATATTCGCATTAATTTTGGTTCAAGTAAAAGGATTAAGTTTACCAATGGGAACAGATTTATTGTTAGGCATATTATCGGGTGCAGGTTGGGCGAGTGCCCAGATTTTTACCTTCAAATCTTTTGGATTAGTGGGGTCATCACGGGCAATGCCGATAACAACGGCGTTTCAGTTAGTGGCAGCTTCTTTATGGGGCGTGTTAGTGCTTGGCAATTGGCCAGGAGTGACAGCTAAATTGATTGGTACGTTGGCCTTAGTCTTGATTATTGTGGGGGCAACCATGACGGTTTGGTCGGAAAAAAAAGACGTTGGAAATGCGTCGAAGTTGAAAAAAGCGGTGCTTCTTTTAGCTGTGGGAGAAATTGGTTATCTTACCTATTCTGCAGCACCACAAGCCAGTCGTTTAACAGGCATGGATGCCTTTTTACCTCAAGCGATTGGGATGATGATTATTGCCACAGGATACAGTTTTGTTAAGTCGCCTAAAGAAACCTGGGCGTTTAAAGAAGCGGTATCTTATCAACACATTATCTCAGGTTTTTTCTTTGCTTTTGCCGCGTTGACGTATCTTATTTCTGCTCAACCAGATATGAACGGGTTAGCAACAGGCTTTATTCTATCTCAAACATCTGTTGTCTTGGCTACATTGACAGGTATTTGGTTCCTAGGTCAGAAGAAGAGCAAAAAAGAAATGCGAGTGACATTGGTAGGTTTGGCACTGATTTTAATTGCCGCTACTATGACTGTATTAATATAAACAAAAGACGTTATCGACAGGAAGTCGGTAACGTCTTTTTTGTTAACAGCATAAGCGGTAGATGGCTTCTGCATAGATGGCCATGGTTTGGTTCATTTCGGCTAGTTGCCATGTTTCGTTTGGTTGGTGCATGGTGTCTATTGTGTGTTTAAAGGTAGCACCAAATGCCACGCAATTGGGCATGGTTCTGGCAAATGTGGCACCGCCAGATACTTTTGGTTCACTCATGTCCCCAGTGACATCGCGGTAAGCGCTAAGTAGGGTTGTCACCAGTTCAGACTCGAGTGGGACATACAAGGAGTCCAAAAAGTCATATTCTTCGTAAGTTAACTGGTACTTAGAAGCTGTTTCTTTAAGAGCCGCAACGACGGTGTCTTTGTCTACAGTCACAGGGATACGAATGTCTAGTCCGATACGTGTTTCTTTTTCATCAATAGAAAGTGTGGCTGCGTTGAACGTTAAGCTACCTGACGCCTCGTCCTTTATGTCACCAATAACAGTGTATCCGTGACCGTCATGTTGGACACAATTGGCTAAGAAGCTAAGGGCCTCGTGTTGATGATGGGGTATCATTCCTTCTGCTAAGCGTATCCCAGCGTTGACACCAAGAGGGGCATCTTTTGAATGAATGGAGTGCCCTTTAACAAGGATCGCCTCATTTGTTGTCTCATAGTCATAGCCTAAACGAGTCAATTCTTCAGCTATTTCCTTAGAATGAGGACCTTTGTAGCAAGCCTGTTCAGGGACAACGTTCAGGGCGTTGCCACTTGAAACATGAAACGCTGTACTCCCTTCCCCCACTAAATAGGCCTGGAGTAGTCCTTTTTCAGCATAGGTTAAAGGGAAACCAGCATCAGGAGCAATACCTAATGTGATGGGTTGCTCTTTTTTGTGGTATTGTGCCATACAGCGCCACAAGTTCTCTTCATCGGTTCCAAAAATGAAACGAATGGTTTTATTGAATGTAGCACCGCTATCTAAAATCCCTTTAACAGCATAAAGAGCCGCAACTGTGGGCCCTTTATCATCTTGTGTGCCACGTCCGACAATACTATCCTCTATAATGGTTCCTTCAAAAGGGGGAGAGTGCCATAATTGTTCATCTCCGGCAGGGACGACGTCTAAATGACAAAGAATACCAAAAATTTCTTCTCCTGTTCCGATATCGGCATAGCCATAATAGCCTTCTGGGTCAATAAAGGTTTTGAACCCTTCTTCTTCAAAAATAGTAAGGCATTCTTTCAGACAATGAAGCACATCTTGGCCAAAGGGAGCACCTGGTTCACTATCTTGTAAATACGAAGGAATACGAATTAAGCGTTGTAAGGTATGAATCGCGCTTGTTTGATGGTGCGGTTGAATAAATGAGGTCATAAGACACACGTCCTTTCGTTAGGTGGTTTAAATGATATAGTGATTAGTATAGCATGTTATTACTATGAGACTAACTCTTTTATTTTTATTAAAAAATTAGTAGGATAATCGAATGGCTTGAAAAAGAAGAGGAAGCTTGTTATGTTTTATTAGAAACAGAGATGAAATAAAGAAGGTGTCTGATGTTGTCAGTAAAAAGAATAAAGAAAGGAGTGGGTTGGGTGCTGATAGTATACGTGTTATATGCTGTTTTAAGTGTCATAGGATTCACGTACGTTAGGATTAATCAAGCAACAAAAGAAGCGTCCAACATTTCTCCTTATGATTTAGCGTCTTTTCAAGAACAAAGCACAGCGAAAGAATATGTAGGAATGACACATCTTATAGAAGATGCGTTGCCTTTAAGGTTAGAATTGATTGATAAGGCGCAAGAGCAACTGTTGCTCGCACAATACACGATTAGTCCTGATGATGCAGGTCTACTCGTCATTGATCACTTAGCATCAGCAGCCAAACGTGGTGTTAAGATTCAACTGATTGTTAACGGGTTGTCTAATAACACAAGAGAGAGTTCTTCACTTCAACTATTGACTGGGTATGATAATGTGGAAATAAAACAAATTGGTGGTATTAATTTATTAAAGCCTTGGGAAATGAACAATGTGGTGCATGATAAGTTGTTGATTGTGGATGATAGCTACTTATTATCTTCCGGACGTAATATCTCAGATCGCTTTATGATTCCCTCAGAAACCAAAGGGGTAACAAGAGATATGGATGTGGTCATCCAATCGGATGGTGATAGATCAAAAGAGGGCGTCTTGTTTCAAGGAAAGACCTATTTTAATGAGCTATGGATGAGTCAGTCTGGGAAAGTGGTGAAAGATTATCCAGATTCCTCTAAAAAAAGAAAAAAAGAAAGAGAATACCAAGCGGGAATAGAGCAATCACGGGAGCGAAATAAGGTGTTGCTTCAGCACAAGGTGTTGGATAACATGGCTTTATTCGAGGTAGATAAAGGGTATCTCGTACATAATCCCACGGATCAACTTGTCAAAGTACCAGTGGTCTGGCAACAAATGACGCACTTGATGAATCAGTCAGAAAAACACGTGGAATTAATGAGTCCTTATGTTGTTATGACAAACCCGATGTGGTCTTTTGTCCATATACCAAAAGAGAGAGAATTCACTGTCTATACGAATTCAGGAGGGACATCGCCTAATATTTTTGCTTTTGGAGGGTATCTTACACAGAAAAAAACATTACAGAAAATGGGAAACATTTGGGAATTTCAATCCAAAGATTCCATTCATCAAAAAGCTTTTGCCGTTGATGATACTGTCTTTGGTATTGGTTCGCTTAATACGGATTCACGCTCTGCTTTTCTAAGTCATGAAAACATGGTTATCGTGAAGAGTAAAGGGGGAGCAGATCAGTTACAAAGTATTATGAAAGATTACGAAAATCAAAGTCTAAAAGCTACTGGCTTGTTCTCTTATGCTGAATCAGATAAGGTAGAAGAGAGCAAAGTTAGTTTCTTTAAACAAATGTTGTTGCTTCTATTTAGTCTTATTAGTCCTGTGATACGCCTGTTCTTATAAAAAAACCCCCTGTTTAGGAGGTTTTTTCTTTTGCTTTTATAGAATCTCCTGATACAAGCGTTCCACGTTACCAAAAAAGATTTTTTCGCATTCGTTTTGTGAGAAACCAGCTTTAGTGAGGGCTGTGTGGATCAACTCGACTTTAGAGATATCTGCTAATTCAGGATCAATTGGGATACCATCAAAGTCGGAGCCTAGGCCCACACACTCAATACCACCAATCTTTTTAAACGCAGTAATATGTCTGACAATGGCATCAATCAATGATTCTTGAGGCTGTTTTGTTAAGAAGTCTCTTGAAAAATTAATCCCCATGACACCTCCACGATTGGCAATCTCTTTGATTAAATCATTGGGTAAATTACGTGAATGGAAACACTCCTCTCGTACGTTGGAGTGACTCGCCACAAAGGGGGCTGAGGTGTGGGTTAACACATCTTTTACCAATTGATCGGAGCCGTGAGACACATCAATAATCATTCCCATTTCATTCATGGCTTTAACTACATCCGTACCAAAAGAGGTGAGGCCTTTTTGACGAGATGTGATGCGTTCTTTTTTATTATCAGCAAACATCATGTTAGGAAAACCAATGGCGTTTTCATAGTTCCAAGTAAGAGTCAGCATTCTGACCCCTTGTTCGTAGAATTCGTGGAGAGTGTGGAGAGTGTCTCCAATAGGCGCGCCTTCCTCCATTGTTAATAAACCGCTCATTTTCCCTGCTTTTTGATTCTCTAAGTAATCTTGGAACGTCAGGACAGGAGCGATTAAATCACTGTTATCTGTTAATTCTTGCTGATAGATATCAATGAAATGATGGCATGTTTCATAAGGCGTTGTTTCATTTTCTTTGTCTAAAAAAATAGCAAAATTTTGTAACGCCACGTTGTGCTCTGACATTCTAAGTAAATCTAATTGTAGCTCATTGCTTCTTAACCGTGTTTCCTTGTCGAGCCGTGTAATAGTATCACAATGCATATCAATTATTTTCATTAGATAACCTCCAAAGTTGTATTGGTTCTATGCTATCAGATAAAAGGTTAAAATCCAATGATAAAATTAAAATAAGATTAAAAAAGAGCCCGTGAAGGCTCTTTTTACGCGTTGATACGCTTGATTTCTCTGTTGCGATTGAAGAGGAAGGTGAGGAGTGCGCTTATACCTGTCATCACTAACAGAGTTAATATAATAGGAATGACTTTCATGCCATCTTTTGAATAGCCAACAAGAAGACTTAAGACATCTAAGAGATGTGCTCTGACTTCTGCACCTAGTAAATTTAAGGAAATACCAAGAATAGAAGGAATCATAATGATCCCTAATATCACCAATAGTTTAGTCGTCTTAGAAAATCGGTCATTAAATGTTCCGGCTAAAGTACCTAATGTGCTAGCGAACATGAGAAGGACAAGTAGGAAAGACAAGCCAATCCCCATATGTCCGTTAGCGTAAATATCCACGAGTTTTAAGCTAACGGAGAGATTTTTTAGTACCAATCCGTCAAGGAGCTTAACAATCAGAATTAAGATAATGGAAGTGATAGCAGAGATAATGAAAGAACTGATGATATTGGACCAAAAAATAGTAAAGCGTGAGACACTGTTTTGGATAAATAATTTGAAGTCTGAAGCGGCTCCAACAAAGGCTATCACCCAAAAATAAATGACAGATGCAAATAGAATATCTGAATGAATGGACTCTGCAGACCCAGAAGCAAGAATACCTATGACAGGAAATAGAACGCTAAAGAAGGCAAGGTACCCAAAAAAGTACAGAAGTGATTTTAATTGATAAGTTAATCGGTATTTAACAGCGGTTATGAAAGTCATGGTTTATCGTCTTCCTTTCTGAGTTAATTGAATAAAGTATTGTTGCAGTGGTAAAGGTTTTACGGTGATAGTATCGGGTAGATTATCAGCCAACGTTCCTTGTGTATAAAGTGTGAGTAAGTTGCCTAATTCTTCTTTACCTATGACAGGAAGCGTGCCGATAAATGGTAATAAGTCTTCCTTAGGACCAGAGATGATCTTAGCAGAGGTCAGAATAGCATCGATGCTTGCTTGTTGTTTGATCCGTCCTCTATCCACAATAATAACCTCTTCTAGTAAATGACTAATTTCTTCGATGAGGTGAGTGGAAATGACAAAGGTGCGAGGTCGTACTTCGTAAGACTCTAATAAGAATGAATAGAACAGCTCTCGGTGATTGGCATCGAGTCCTAAAACGGGTTCATCTAGAAAAATATAATCACAAGGAACACATAAAGCTACAATTAATTTAGCAATGCTGCGATAGCCTGTTGATAATTTTCTGACTTGTTTTTTGATAGGTAAATCAAAGTCGGTTCTCATTTTTTCTGCAAGCTCCCAATCAAAAGAGCCATAAAAAGCCTCGCTTATCTTGAACATGTCTTTGATCTTCATGGTAGAAGGATATAAGTTATCCTCACTCATGAGATAAAGGTGACGAAGGGCTTTTTCGTTGTCTATCACATTTTGTTGGTTCAATTCAATTTTACCTTTAGTGGGTAAACTACGGTTATTAATCATGTTAAGTAAAGTACTTTTTCCAGCTCCGTTACGTCCTAATAGGCCATAAATAGTATGGGGTTTTATAGTCAGAGTAACGTCATTTAGAGCCGCTTTATCACGGTACGTTTTAGTTAAATGCTGAATGCTTAGTGTCATGAATGATACCCTCTTTCTATTAAGTCTAGTAATTCTTGAGATGTAATGCCTAATTTTTTTGCTTCTTGAATAAGTAATAAAACGTCTTTAGTTAAAAATTCTTCCTTTTTGTGAGCCATGATTTTCTTTTGGGCTCCTTGTCGTACAAACATGCCAATCCCTCTTTTTTTCTCTATTAATTCTTGTTCAACAAGTAAGTTCATCCCCTTTAATACAGTGGCAGGGTTAATGTGGTAAGCCTTTGAAATCTCTGTGGTAGAAGGGATTTGTTCCTCTTCTTTAAAGGTACCGTTAAGAATGCCTTCCCTGATTTGTTCAGCCACTTGTTGAAAGAGCGGTTTGTCGCTAGCATCGTTAAAATTCATATTATCACCTCAGTTAACTGGTTAGTTGGTTGTGTAACTAACTATATATCCGTCGAGATTAAATGTCAACAGTTATTTAGTTGTTGTTAAAGAAAGAAACAAAAAAATACCCCTTAAGAACATCGTGTTCTTAAGGGGTATTTGTGTGGTCATTTTATAGTAGGATGATTTTATTTTGACAAGATGTAACGGTTTCTTCATCCCACAAAGAAACTTGTACTTCCCCGATGTGTGCTTTTTGTAGTAACAGCATACACATGCGACTTTGCCCAATTCCGCCACCAATGGTTAAAGGTAGTTCATCGTTCACAACGTGTTGGTGGTATGTGAAGGCTAAACGGTCTGTTGCTTTGGCTTCGATTAATTGACGTTGTAGGGAATCGCTATCTACTCGGATCCCCATGCTTGAAAGTTCCATGGCACAGGCTAAAGGAGCATGCCAGAAAAGCAGGTCTCCGTTCAGCAACCAATCGTCATAATCGGGTGCTCGGTGATCATGAGGTTCCCCGTGGCTTAACGTGTTCCCGATTTGAATAATAAAGGTCGTCGGATGCTCTTTAACATAGGCATGTTCTCTGTCTTTTGAAGATAAATCAGGGTATAAATCTAATAATTCCTGACTTGTAATAAAGGAAACGTTAGGATCAATGTGCACATCAAGACTTGGGTATTTTGTTTTAAGGCGACTTGCGGTTTCAACCATGGCATTGACCAAGCCTTGAACGGTCTGTTTTAAGTACTCTATGCTGCGTTGTTCTCTTGTAATCACACGTTCCCAGTCCCATTGATCCACATAAATAGAATGAAGATTGTCTAGGGTCTCATCTCTTCGGATGGCGTTCATATCTGCATATAAACCATTCCCATCATGGAAATCGTATTGTTTTAAAGCCACGCGTTTCCATTTAGCTAAAGAATGAACGACCTCACCATTAGTATTAAGAGCAGGAACATCGAAAGTCACCGGACGCTCACTTCCGCTAAGGTTGTCGTTTAAGCCTGAAGCATCATCCACAAAAAGTGGTGCTGAAACACGTTTTAATTTTAAGCTTCCTGTTAGAGCTTCTTCGAAACATCGTTTAATAAAACCGATGGCTGTTTGTGTGTCGTAAACAGATAATACGGATTCGTAATCTGTCGGAATAATTGTTTTAGTAATAAGTCATCCACTGCTTTCTAATTAATTTTTAATCTATTTTAACATAGATTGTTATTTTTTAAAGGTGGAATGACTAAATAACTGATTTTAAAGCAATAATTATTTTAAACGGTCTATAAAATAGCGAGTGGCTTGGTTGAGCTCTTGCTCGTTTTGTCTGACCACATAAAAATCTTGTTGTGGAGAAAAGTCTGTCATGGTGACGGTTGAAAAACGCCCCTCGGTTAAATCTTGTTGAATAGAGGTTCGATAAGAGAAGGAAAGACCTTCATTTTGTTTGACCAAATGCTTAATAAGGTTAATGTTCCCGACGCGTTGAACATGTTGAAAATCAGATAACCGGTAATTAAGTTGATGCAGTTGTTTATTAAGAGATTCCGATAAGCCAGACTCGCTTTCCCGAGCGACCATGGTTTCAGAAAATAGGTCAGCTAATTTGATGGTTTTACCTGCTAGATGGTGATTGTTTGAACAAAATAAAACAATGTCATCTGTGTAAAATACATCCTTAACAAACCCTGGTTGTTGGACAGGACCGGAGACCAATGCTAAGTCTATTTTCCGACGATCCAGTTGTTTCAATAGAGTAGAAGTGTTATCTACCATTAGAGAGACCTCAGCTTTTTCAAAGGTTTGATTAAAACTTTCCAAGCGTTTTGGAAGGTAATATTCTCCAATGGTTTTACTTGCTCCGATTTTTAAAGAGATTTGATTGAGCATTTCTTGTTTGATCCCAACAATTTCTTGTTGTAAAAATTTGATTTTTTCGTAGAGATATTGGCCTTCATTGGTAATAATTAATTGACGATCTTTAAAGATGACTAATGTTGTTCCGAGTTCTTTTTCGATGTACTGAATATGTTTTGTGACAGCTGGTTGAGTAAAGTTAATCTGTTTTGCTGTTTTGGTGTAACTCTTTGTTTCAACCAAGGATAAAAAAGTTTCATAACGATAATCCAACATTTTATAACGCCTCCCGACCTTAGTATACCTAATATATCATAAAATTATAGTTGTTATTACTAAATGTTATAAATGTATAATATTTTGTGATTTTACGTTTGTGATATTTTGCACTAGAATAAGTTGTGTAAAGTATAACAAAGGAGGAAATCATTTTGGAACAGACTAGTTTTAGTAAAGTAGGGACTTTTGATAAGAAGCAACCGCTCATTGCACTTGTACTTGTGATATTATTAATATTCTTTAGCTCTTATCTAGGTTCACAAAAAGCCGTTTTGTCTATTCAATTGCTTTCAGGTGTTTTGTTAGGGTATGTGTTAACAAGAACAAGATTTGGCTTTGCCGGAGGGATTAAACGAATTTATGTCCGAGGCGAAGGAAGCTTAACCAAAGCATTGTTGGTTATGTTGTTAGTGACGATGTTCTTATTCTTTGGTATTCAATGGATGGCAGCTGCTAATGGTGCAGTACCAGCTTTTAGAGCCTTAGAAGGAGATGTTATTATTCCAGGAACACAAAATGTCCAATTTGCCAATCTAGCGACCATTGTCGGAGGTATTTTATTCGGGATTGGGATGATTTTTGCTGGAGGGTGTGCATCAGGAACGCTAACGGATATGGGTGAAGGGGAAGGGCGTGCGATGTTTGTCTTTATCTTCTTTATTCTAGGATCAGCACCAGGTGAGTTAGCGAGATACACGTTTGATAACGGAGCACTAGGTAAAGTAGGGATTCAATCTTATTTACCAGATAGTGTCGGTTACTTCGGAGCGTTAGTGGTATCTATTGCCATTATGGCAGTCATCTACTGGATGACATTGAAGTACGAATCAAAACGTAAGGCTGAAGGAACCTACATGGATCCAAAAGGAGATTGGGAGGATTTTGAAAAACCTCTTGAAACAACAGAAGCAAAAGAATTCTCTTTATTCAGTTTTAGTACCTACCACAAATTGTTTATTGAACGATTCACTTTCAATATGGGAGCTATCCTAGTCTCTGTTGTTTGTACGTTCATCTTAATTACCACACATAAAGCATGGGGTGTTACCAGTGCTTTCTCTACACTGAATGTGGCGTTATTACAACCACTAGGTGTTAAATTTAGTTCACCTGCTTTTACTAAAATTGTAGAAGACGTGAATGGCGGTCTACTGAATAATGGTGGAACGATTCGTAACTTAGGTATTGTTGCCGGAGCAGCTTTAGCCTTCCTATTTGCAGGACGCTTTAAGTTTGCGATGAAGTTAAACAAAGGAGATATTCCTTACTTTGTAGCAGGTGGTTTGTTAATGGGATTTGGTGCTCGTTTTGCCAAAGGATGTAACGCTGGAGCAATGTACTCAGCGATTTCAACCTTCTCAATCTCAGGCTGGATTTTCGCGGCAGCGATGGTAATTGGTGGTTTAATTAGTTTGAAACTATTTGCTGGAAAAATGTCTTTAATTCCTGCAGCTAGAAAAAAATAAAAAAATCTTAGGAGGAATGATGTAAATGAGTAAACGTATATTAATTGTTGGTGGCGTAGCTGGTGGAGCGTCAACGGCGGCAAGAGTAAGAAGAATTGATGAGTTTGCAGAAATTATCATGTTTGAAAGAGGGCCTTTCGTGTCATTCTCAAACTGTGCATTACCTTTCCATTTAAGCGGTGCGGTGAAAGAAGCGGACGATTTAGTTCTAATGACACCACAAGTATTCCACAAACAATATAATATTGACGCTCGTGTGAACCATGAAGTCACAGAAATTCACCCAGAAGATAAAACAATCACGGTTAAGAACGTTTTAACAGGTGAAGAAAAAGTGGAAGCTTATGATGAGTTAATGTTATCACCAGGAGCTAACCCAATCCTACCTAAGAGCATTAAGGGCATTGGATCAGATCATGTCTTTACTGTACGTAATGTACCAGATATTGATAGCATCAAAAAATACATTGATACAAACAACATTAATGACGTTGTTGTTGTAGGTGCTGGATTTATTGGTATCGAAGTAGCAGAAAACTTACAAATGGCTGGCAAAAACGTTACGATTGTTGAAGCGGCTGACCAAGTAATGGCACCATTTGACTACGATATGGCTCAAATTTTACACAAAGAAATCATTGATAATAATGTGAATTTAGTGTTAGAAGATGGGGTTCAAGAAATCTTTTCAGACCGCGTTGTTTTAGCATCAGGTCGTGAAGTACCGGCTAAAGCAGTTATTATGGCCATTGGTGTGACACCAGAAATTTCATTGGCTAAATCAGCTGGACTTGAAATTGGTGTAACAGGTGGTATTAAAGTGAATCATCATTACCAAACATCAGCACCTCACGTGTATGCAGTCGGAGATGCGATTGAAGTGACACATTTCATCACACAAAAACCAACTCGTTTAACCTTAGCTGGACCAGCACAACGTCAAGCACGTGCTGCAGCAGATCATATGTATGGTAAAACATACCGTAACACAGGGGTTATTGGCTCATCAGTTATTCAATGTTTCGAAATGAACGCTGCTTCAACTGGTTTAAACGAAAAAGATTGTCAAAGAGAAGGCATTGCTTATCAAACAGCTTATGTGATTCCAAAAGACAAAGTAGGTTTAATGCCAAATGCACGCCCATTATTCTTCAAACTGATTTTTGCTGATCCTTCTGGGCAAATTTTAGGAGCACAAGCAATGGGTGAAGGAAATGTGGACAAACGCATTGACGTTATCGCTACAATGATTATGAACCATGCTAATTTAGAAGATTTGAAAGAGTTAGAATTATCATACTCACCAATGTTTGGTACAGCCAAAGATGTGGTGAACATGGCAGCTTTAGTTGGACTTAACGTATTAAATGGTGAATACAAACAAGTGCCAGTCACAGAAATTCGTGACTTAGTAGAAAACGATGCTTTCATTATTGATGCACGAGAACCACACGAGTTTGCAGAAGGACATATCAGAAACGCTGTAAGCATTCCATTCAGTGAATTCAGAGAGCGTTTGGATGAGATACCAACAGATAAACCAGTTTACGTTCACTGTTTATCAAGTCAACGTAGTTACAACATGGTTAAAGCGTTACAAATGCGTGGCTTTAACAACGTATCAAACTTAATGGGATCGTTCTTAGGTCTATGTATGTACGAATATTACAACGACCAAAACTTAAAACGTGAACCATTAGTGACAAAATACCGTTTCGATTTACTATAAAAAAATGAAAAGGGCATCGGCATAACGCTTGTGCCCTTTTTCTAAAAATAAAATGGAGTTGGAAAACCATGGATAAAGAAAAAAATAAACGACTATCAATCTATACGTACGGTACATGGATTACCATCATAGCCGTATGGTTTATTACGACTGAAACAGGGATTGTCTCATCTCGCCTTGTTCCATCTCCAGTACAAGTTGTCAAAACGTTTCTATCAATTTTAACAGATGGTTACAATGGCATTAGTTTCTGGGAACACATCGGTATTAGTATGTATCGATTAACGATATCTTCCTTATTAGCATTACTAACAGCAATTCCATTAGGTTTGTTGAGTGGGTATTTCGATCGTTTTAGAGCTATTATAGATTCAATTGTCCAATTTTATCGACCGTTACCACCCCTTGCTTACTATACCTTGCTTATTTTATGGCTAGGAATTGATGAGTCGTCAAAAATAACTTTATTATTTCTAGCAGCTTTTGCACCCATATACTTATCTTGTGTGTCTGCGGTTGGAAAAATTAATCCGGATTATATTCATAATGCCCAATCTTTGGGTGCTACTAAGAAAGATATCTTTTTTACAGTGGTGTTACCAAGTTGTTTGCCTGATTTATTTGTCGGTTTAAGAACAGCGGTAGGTGTGGCTTATACCACTCTTGTTTCAGCTGAAATGATTGCTGCCACAAGTGGTATCGGTTGGATGGTAATTGATGCCTCTCGTTACTTGAAGAGTGATGTGATGTTTGTGGGTATTATTATTATGGGAATAACAGGCTTACTTATTGATTTTGGCCTAAGAAAA
Source organism: Vagococcus sp. 211 (assembly GCF_056322705.1). NCBI lineage: Bacteria > Bacillati > Bacillota > Bacilli > Lactobacillales > Enterococcaceae > Vagococcus > Vagococcus sp. 211. Next base: position 1,695,690 of record NZ_CM150475.1, on the reverse strand, counting down.
CTCGAAGAAAAAGTGGTCTTTTGGAAGGGGAAAGAGATGCTATGATAAAGAGAAAAACAAGTAAGACTAGTCTAATGGGATGGTTGATGTTACTGGGAGTATGTCTTTTGTTAGTCAGTTGTGGGGACAAAAAAACCAGTGACACAGATTTACCGAAAGAGGTGCGAATTGGTATTATACGAGTACCTAATGATAAACAAGTAGCCATTGCAGAAAACTATTTTGATACGTATTTTGCGGATAAAGGCATCAAAACAAAATTTATGTTCTTTGATTCAGGAGTGTCGGCGAATCAAGCCTTGTCTTCAGGAGGGATTGATTTTGCAGAGATGGGTTATACTAACGGGGTAGTGGCTTTAGCCACAGAACTTCCTGTTAAGTTGATTTGGATCCATGAAGTATTAGGGGATAATGAAGCGCTCGTGGCCCAAAAATCATTAAACATTAAAGAAGTCAAAGAGTTAAAAGGAAAAAAAATTGCAACGCCATTTAGTTCCACGTCACATTTTAGTTTATTGCAAGTACTAAAAGAAGCGGGAATTGATAAAGATGTGACCTTGTTAGACATGCAAACCAGTGAAATTGTCGCAGCCTGGGAGCGAGGAGATATTGACGCGGCCTATACTTGGGAACCGACATTGTCTACTTTACAAGAAACAGGGGATGTTTTAATAAATAGTAAAGAACTTGCAGAAAAAGGTTACATGACAGTGAACATTGATTTGGTTCACGAAGAGTTTGCAGAGAAATATCCGGAGCTTGTGGAAGATTATTTGTTGGCGCTAAATAAAGGCGTTACCATGTACCACACAGAACCTGACAAAGCTGCAGAAGCTGCGGCGAAAGAATTAGGTATTACAAAAGAAGAAGCACTGAGACAAATGCAAGGGACAACCTGGTTAAGTTTGGAAGAGGAAATCTCTAAAGATTATTTAGGAACGGAGAGTGCACCTGGTCATTTTAATCAAGTGTTCTATGATACCGGTGTCTTCTTGAATGAGCAAGGCGCTATTCAACATGTACCAAGTAAAGAAGAGATTCAGTCGTTCATTCAACCTAAATTTATTGAGGGTGCCATTAAAAAGAATGAGTAAAAGGAGTGCCTGACAATGACAACAACGCAACCAATCATCACAATGAATCAAATTTCTCAAGTTTTCAAAACACCTAATGAATCACTTCAGGTGATTGAAGATGTTAACTTAACCATTAATCATAATGAATTTGTCTGTATTGTAGGGCCTTCTGGTTGTGGAAAAAGTACCCTGCTAAAAATGATTGCGGGTTATTTATCCCCAACTTATGGAGAATGTTTAATGGATGGAGAACCCATTAAAGGACCAGATAAGAGTCGAGGGGTTGTGTTCCAATCCTCTCTTTTATATCCTTGGTTAACAGTGAAGAAAAATATCGCTTACGGCCCAACTGTCCAGAAGATACCAAAACCTGAGATAGAAAAACTAACCAAACAGTATTTAAAAGAAGTCGGACTTCTAGAATTTGAAAATTCGTATCCTTTCGAGTTATCTGGAGGAATGAAGCAACGTGTATCAATTGCCCGAGTTTTAATTAATCAGCCAGAAGTGATTTTAATGGATGAACCCTTTAGTGCTTTAGATGCGATTACAAGAACCAGCATGCAAACAATGTTACGCAGGATTTGGAAAGACGGTAAACGAACCATTTTCTTAATCACTCACGACATTGAAGAAGCATTGAAACTAGGGACACGTGTCTTGGTTATGTCAAAAAATCCCGGCAAGATTATTTATGAACATCAAACGAGCTATAGTGACAAGATGTATCAAGACCCGACGTATTTCCCAGAAGAAGACCCACAATTCCAAGAAGATAAATTAACCTTATTAAACTATATTGTCTAATTTTAGAAGCCTATTTTTTACCGAGAGAATGTCCAGTAAAAGATAGGTTTCTTTTTTTATCCAAAAATGCCTTGAGCCTATGTTGTACTAAATAAACATCTTATTAAAAATAACCGTTGATTAGTAAGCGCTTTATAAATATAATTGAAGGCAGTAAGATGAGAATGACGGTACAAAAATAGGTAAGTGAATGTGGAGGTTATTAATATGCTAGAAATGATGCCAAAAATTAATAAGGATCCCGTGTCTAATTGGATGACACAACAAGTTATTTTTGTTAGGAATACTGCTTCTGTCAGAGAAGCGATTGAAATATTAGATAACAATACTATTTTTGGTATTCCAGTTGTGGACGACTGCCACCATTTTTTAGGGTTGATTTCTAAAACGGTAATCATGAATTATATCTCCAATCCTTCAGTGTTTAATATGGCAGTACAAGACATCATGATGCGTGACTGCGAAACGATTCATCCGCTAGAAACAGTGAGTGATGCAGCCAAATTAAAAGGTGGCTGTCTACCTGTTGTAGATAATGAGGGGTATCTTGTTGGCATTATGACACGAACAGATATTATCAGAGCCAATGCTTCTTTATTAGAAAAAGCAGAAAGGAAAATTGATTCTGCAGAAACGTTGAAGCAAGTTTTAGATACAGCTTATGAAGGCATTGTTGTGGTAGATGGTGAAGGATATATTCAAGAGATTAACGAAGCTTATTGCCAGATTATTAATCGTAAACGAGACGATGTGATGGGGCTTAAAGTCGTGGATGTGATTGAAAACACCAAATTAGATGAAATTGCCAGAACAGGGGTGGAAGAAAGAGGACATGTTCAGCGGATATCTGGGATGGATTTAATTGTTCACCGGATTCCTATTATGAAGAATAATAAGGCTGTCGGTGCTATTGGGATGTTGGTCTTTAAGAACATATCAGAGATGCAAGAAATTTATTCTCGAGTGAATCTGAATAACAATGACAAAGACAATGGAAAAAATTACAAAGAAAATCGGATTTTAGATAGTATATTAGGGCGTTCCCCCCTTATCAATCAGGCCAAAGAACGAGCGCGAAAAGCGGCAGCTTGTCCGTCCAATGTGTTTATATCAGGCAGCAGTGGTACTGGGAAAGAAGTATTTGCCCAAGCGATTCATAACATGAGTTCTTATGACCAGGGGAAATTTGTTTGTGTGAATTGCTCAGCTATACCAGAAAACCTACTGGAGTCTGAATTATTCGGGTACGAAGAAGGGGCCTTTACGGATGCTCGCATGGGTGGAAAAATTGGTAAATTTGAAGTGGCTGAAGGAGGAACCGTCTTTTTGGATGAGATTGGGGATATGCCTCTTCATTTGCAAGCAAAACTATTGCGGGTGCTACAAGAGCGGACGATCGAAAAAGTAGGGTCCACTGAACAGAAGAAAATCAATGTTCGAATCATTAGTGCCACTCACAGGAACTTGAAACAAATGATTAAAGACGGCAATTTTAGAGAGGATTTGTATTACAGAATCAACGTTATTCCGCTCCATTTACCTGATTTGAAAGACCGAGAAGAGGATTTACCTTTGTTTATCAAGACCTTCGTGGAGCGTTTTTGTGAAAATTTCAATACGCCAATTAAAATGGTAGACGCCAAAGCAATGACAGCCATGTCTGAGTACCACTGGCCAGGTAATATCAGACAATTATTGAATGTTTGTGAAGCTCTTGTTGCGTTAGTTGATGAACCTGTCATCACATACCACCATTTGCCTGAGGAGATTCGGTGCAGTGATAGAGAACGAAAATTAGCTAACAGAGAACAACAACTCACCTTGGTAGAAGAGCAAGAAATGGTGTTGATTGAAGAATTGTTAGTGAAATATCATTACAATAAAAGTGCAGTCGCCAGAGAACTTAATGTGACTCGTAATACCTTATACGATAAAATCAAAAAATATCAATTAGCAGAGTGATCACAAATTACACAAAGTTGTGTAGTCAGTTGTACACAAACTGAACACATTTTTTAATAACGAAAACTAAAACGCTTACATACCAAGCGTTTTTCTTTTTGGCACGGTAATTGCTTTATAGAGAAGTGTAAAACAAACTAAGGAGGAAACAAGAATGACTAATGTTTACAAATTCGAAATGCCAAACCATATTGTTTACGGAGCAGATGCCCTGCAACAACTTGGTGATATCGCGAGTAAAGAAGGTAGCAAAGCTTTAATTATAAGTGACCGCATTATGGAGAAGATTGGAAATGTTGATACTTGTACAAAACTATTGAAAGATGCTGGTCTTTCAGTGGATTATTACCTAGATTGTAATACAGAACCCACAGACCTGTTTGTGGATGAAGCGTTAGCTATCTGTCGTTCATTTGAAGCAGATGTGATTGTCACGATTGGTGGAGGTAGTTGTATTGATACGGCTAAGGCAGTATCAGTAGTAGCCACAAATGGTGGGTACGTTGGTGATTACATGGGTGGTAAAACCTTAGTAAAAGAAACGCCAATCCCGCTAATTGCTATTCCAACAACGGCAGGAACAGGATCAGAAGCAACAGACGTAACGGTGATTACGAATACTAAAGAAGACATTAAGATGATGATTAAACAACACGCATTCTTACCTAAAGTAGCGATTGTTGATCCTTTACTAACTGTATCAGCACCAAAACATGTCACAGCAGCAACAGGGATTGATGCTTTATGTCATGCGATGGAAGCTTATATTTCTAAAAAAGCACAACCAATGACCCGTATTTTTTCTAAAAGTGCCGTACAAGGCATTATTCAAAATATCGAACAAGTTTACACAAATGGGGATGACATGGTTGCCCGTGAAAAACTATCAATTGCAGCGATGGAAGCAGGGATTGCCTTTTCAAACGCTTCAGTGACATTGGTTCACGGGATGAGTCGTCCGATAGGCGCGTTGTTCCATGTACCACATGGTGTATCCAATGCTATGTTACTTCCAGCTGTATTGGAATTTACGAGAGAAGAAGCAACGACTGAACTTGCTGAATTGGCTCGCTTGATTGTGGTTAACACAGCAGGTAAATCCGATGAAGAATTAACAGATGAGTTAATCGAAACCATTAAAGCCTTATGCTTAAACCTTGACATTCCTAACATGAAAGGTTGGGGCATTAACGAAGAAGAATTTAATAATATGGTAGATAAAATGGCAACGGATGCTTTAGCAAGTGGTAGCCCAGGAAATAACCCGAAAGTCCCAACTCATGCAGAAATTATGGACTTATACAAAGTTTGTTATGACTATGATTTTTCCACAAAATAATAAAAATAGCGTGACACAACATAAAAAAACACTAAAAGGAGATTGACTAAACATGGTAGAAAAATTAAAAAATTATATTAACGGTGAATGGGTAGAAGCGACATCAACAGAGTATTTGGACGTACCAAATCCTGCGACAGGTGAGATATTAGCGCAAGTGCCGATTTCTAACTCAGCAGATTTTGAAAAAGCTGTAGAAGTAGCAGACAAAGCTTTTGTTGATTGGAGCAATACAGCGGTTCCTCGTCGTGCCCGTATTATGTTTAAGTATCAACAATTATTAGTGGATCACTGGGAAGAGTTAGCTGAAATTATTACCATTGAAAATGGAAAAAGTTTAGCAGAAGCAAGAGGGGAAGTGCAGCGAGGCATTGAGAACGTTGAATTTGCCGCAGGTGCCCCAACGTTAATGATGGGTGAACATTTACCAGATATCGCAACAGGAGTAGAATCAGGAATGTACCGTTACCCAATCGGTGTAGTGGGTGGTATTACGCCGTTTAACTTCCCGATGATGGTACCATGTTGGATGTTCCCAATGGCATTAGCAACAGGGAATACGTTTATCTTGAAACCTTCAGAAAGAACCCCTCTTTTAGCGAATCGCTTAGCTGAGTTAACCAAAGAAGCTGGTTTTCCAGATGGTGTCTTCAATATTGTGCACGGGGCGCATGATGTGGTAAATGGTATTTTAACCCATGAAAAAGTAAAAGCGGTCTCTTTTGTAGGGTCTCAACCTGTGGCGGAGTATGTGTACCGAACAGCAGCGGCTCATGACAAACGGGTACAAGCTTTAGCAGGGGCAAAAAACCATTCCATTGTTATGCCGGATGCAGATTTAGATTTAACCGTCAAAAACATTACAGCAGCTGCATTTGGTTCAGCTGGAGAAAGATGTATGGCAGCAGCTGTTGTAGTGGTTGTTGGTGATGTGGCAGACGAGCTAGTAGAACGTTTGAAAGTTGCGGCAGATGACATTGTAATTGGTAATGGTTTAGAAGACAATGTGTTCCTTGGACCTGTTATTAGAGACACACATAAAGACAAAACAGTATCGTACATTGAATCAGGTATCTCTGAAGGGGCAACACTGATTCGTGACGGACGAGAAGACAAAGCGGCAGATTCAGAGGGCTACTTCTTAGGAGCAACGATCTTTGACAATGTTAAACCAGGAATGAAGATTTGGGCAGAAGAAATTTTCGCCCCAGTTTTATCGATTGTTCGAGTGGAGACTCTTGAAGAAGGGATTGCTGTAGCTAATCAATCAGACTTTGCTAATGGGGCATGTCTATATACAGACAGCGCTAAAGCAGTGAGAATCTTTAGAACCACAATGGATTCAGGTATGTTAGGTATTAACTTAGGTGTTCCAGCTCCAATGGCCTTCTTCCCATTCTCAGGATACAAAAAATCATTCTATGGAGATCTACATGCGAATGGTAAAGATGGGGTTAACTTCTATACTAGAAAGAAAATGGTTACAGCAATGTATTAATTCATAGAGGAGTGAAGGAGTTATGGATATCTTAATTATATTTATTGCTTTAGGTTTACTGATGTACACCGCTTATAAGGGGCATTCTGTGATTATATTTGCTCCACTTTGTGCCCTTTTAGCAGTCGCGTTTATTGCACCGAGTCAAATCTTACCCTTTTACTCCAACATCTTTATGGTGAAGATGGTTGAATTTGTCAAAAATTACTTCCCAGTATTTTTACTGGGAGCAATTTTTGGTAAATTAGTAGAAATGTCAGGCGTGGCGGAGTCTATTGCTAATACAATCATTAAATTGATTGGTGAAAAAAGAACCATGTTGTCTATCGTATTGTTATGTGCCATCTTAACTTATAGCGGGGTTAGTTTGTTTGTGGTTTCTTTTGCGGTCTATCCTTTTGCTAAAAAATTATTCATGGTTGCAGACATTCCGAAACGATTGATTCCAGCAACGATCACATTAGGTGCGATTTCTTTTACAATGGATGCCTTACCAGGGACACCACAAATCCAGAACGTTATTCCAACTACTTATTTTGGGACAACGTTATATGCAGCCCCAATTTTAGGTTTGATTGGTTCTGTTTATGTCTTGGTTGTGGGAATGCTTTATTTAGAAAATCGGGCGAGAAAATACAAAGCCCAAGGTGAAGGGTATTTTGATAGTGAAAAATCAGAAGCTGAGCGTGCTGCCTTTGAACAATTGAAGCAAGAAGAATTATTAGAAGAAGAAAGCACGATGAGAAAGGTAATGGCCTTTGCTCCTCTTGTGTTAGTAGGTGTATCGAATAAATTGTTTACAACGTTTATTCCTAAGTGGTACCCAACAGGTTTTGATTTTGGAGATATTGGTTTAGCCCAATTTGGTGTGATTGAAATCCAAACGGTTTTAGGTGTTTGGTCGGTTATTTTAGCGTTATTATTAGGTATTATTGCAACAATTCTTTATAACCCGAGCATTTTATCAGAAATCAAAGATGGCGTTAATTCAAGTGTTGGAGGAGCTCTGCTTGCTTCAATGAATACAGGATCAGAGTATGGATTTGGCGGAGTGATTGCAGCATTACCAGGGTTTGCGATTATTCAAACCGGATTAGGAAATACTTTTTCCAACCCTCTTGCCAATGCAGCTGTTAGTACTAACGTATTAGCAGGTATCACAGGATCTGCCTCAGGTGGTATGAGTATTGCGTTGAGTGCGATGGGTGATAAGTTTATCTTAATGGCCAATGAAGCGAATATTCCGTTACCGGTAGTGCATAGAGTTGTTTCTATGGCTTCAGGTGGAATGGATACATTACCACACAACGGAGCTATTATTACTTTGTTATCAGTGACAGGATTAACACATAAACAAGCATACAAAGACATCTTTGGTATTACATTACTGAAAACAACAGGAGTGATTGTTGTGATTGGTGTGTATTATCTAACAGGATGGGTATAGATACAGTAAGGAGAGCGAAAGCTCTTCTTTTTTTGTTTATATAAGTGAACAAAAAGAGTAAATGTGCTTAAAACTACTGTTGGGTTTATAGAGAGAATGGGAACTTCTCTTAGTTAAAACGATTTAAAATGAGTAAGTTACCTAAAAATGGGTAAGTTAGGTGTATTGTTGAGTAAGTTTAGCTGTTGGTTGTGAAAAAAAGGGATGACTTGGATAGATTAGTTGTTAATAATAAGGTTTTTAAGACTTAAACTCCCTCTTTTTTTAGCATATTGATAAAAAAAGAAAGAAATAATAGGTTTATTTTTTTAGAGAAAAAGAGCAGTATGAACAAACAGGACACTGTGGTTTGTTTTTTTACCTCATGGAAAATAGAAGAGGGGTATCTATTTTTAAAAATCTATATGTTATTATATCAACGGTTACAGTTTGTTTTGTGAAAAAAGATAATAACTTGTTCGTTCGTAAAAAGAACAAATGTTACATAGCTATTACTTGTGAATAAAAGTTAGATAAGTTTATCACAATCTAATTATAAGTTGACAAAAATGAGTATATAAAGTAATGTTATAGTACAAAAGTAAGTAACTTAACCAAAAAAGTAGCTACATCTTGGTTAAAACTGGTTAAAAGAGATGAGGAGGATGGAAATATTAAGAGTAACAGATTTAGCATGTTGGCGTATCTTCTATTATAGAGAAAAGCGACCATGTGGATCTGATGATGTAGCAAACGTATTTGTTAGTAAAAAAATAAAAGCGATTTCATTTAATGCTTTTTAGAACAAAAGCATTAAAGGCATCGATTTTAGCTCAGGTTTATGAAAGTAGTAAGAATGAATACAGTCATGTGGCTATTATATGATTCTTAGTTATTAAAAAAACAAACCCATGAGTAGGCGTCAAGTATCGTCCAGACGTCTAAGGTAACTCATTCTATAGAAGACAAAACAAAAAAGAATGATAGGACTTATTAATTAAGCAAGGAAGCCCGTTTTAGATGAAAAGACGTCACAGTTGTTCAAGGCATTAAAGAGTTTGAAATGATAAAAAAACATAAAAAAGGATGGTAAAATTTCATGAAACGATTTAAAAAAGCACTTATGATGGCATTTGGTCTTGTATTAGTAGTTGGTTTAGCTGCATGTGGTGGCGGAGAAAAAGATAGCTCAGATGTAAAAATTGGTTACGCTATTAACAACTTAAATGACACATTCCAAACATACATTTTAGAGAGTGCTCAAGAGGCTGCTAAAGAAAATGGATTTAAGGTAAGAGTTGAGAATGCTAAAGAAGATTTGATTTCTCAACAAGATCAAGTAAATACATTAATTCAAAATGGCGTGAAAGCCTTAATCGTTGTACCTGTGGACACAAGTGCTATGGAGCCAATCACTAAAGCGGCTCAAAATGCCAACATTCCATTAGTTTACGTGAACAGAAACCCATACGCTGGTAAAGAAGATACAATGCCAGAAAATGTTTACTACGTTGGATCAGAAGAAATTACAGCTGGTATCATGCAAATGGAATTTATTGGTGAGAAATTAGACGGCGAAGGTAAAATTGCTGTATTAATGGGTATCTTAGGAAACGAAGGCGCAATGAAGAGAACAGCTGGTGTGGAACAAGTCATGAAAGAAAAATACCCTAACATGGAAATTTTAAACAAAGAAACAGCTGAATGGCAAAGAGATAAAGCGTTAACTATCGCTGAAAACTGGATTTCAACTTATGGTGATGATTTGAAAGCAATCGTAGCAAACAATGACGAAATGGCTTTAGGTGCCGTACAAGCAGCGAAGAAAAGCAAACGTAATGACTTAATTGTTACTGGTGTAGATGCGATTCCTGATGCATTAGATGCTGTAGAAAAAGAAGAATTATCAGCGACAGTTTTCCAAGATGGTGTTGGACAAGGTGAAGGTGCTGTATCAATTATTAAAACAGTCTTAGATGGTGAAAAACCAAAAGAAAACGTAACGTATGTACCATTCCAATTAGTAACGAAAGAAAACGTGGCTGATTTCAAAAAATAAGGATAACAACTAAGTAGAAGAGGGGTACCTATGGATAATAAAGAGTATTTATTAAGACTTGAAGATATGTCTAAAGAGTTTCCTGGTGTGAAGGCTTTGGATAACGTTCAACTAAAAGTAAGGTATGGGGAAGCCCACGCCTTACTTGGAGAAAACGGTGCGGGGAAATCTACTTTGATGAAATGTATCATCGGGATGTACACACCAACATCTGGTAAAGTTTGGTTTGATGGAAAGTATATTGAAAACTACACGGTTATCCAAGCACTAAACATGGGGATTTCAATGATTCACCAAGAGCTTAGTCCTGTTATGGAAAAAAGCGTGATGGAAAATATTTGGTTAGGTCGTGAGCCTAAAAATAAATTTGGTTTGATTGATCATAAAAAAATGGCTCAAATGACTAAAGACTTATTAGTAAGAATTAATTTAGATGTGAACCCTAAAACGTTAATGAAAGATTTAACTGTAGCTACCATTCAAATGATTGAGATTGCTAAAGCTATTTCATATGATGCTAAAATTATCATCATGGATGAGCCAACGTCATCATTAACAGAAAAAGAAATCAAACAATTATACAAAATTATCGAACAATTAAAATCAGAAAACAGAAGTATTGTCTATATCTCTCATAAACTAGATGAGATTAAAGCTGTGTGTGATACGTTAACGGTCTTCAGAGATGGGCAATACGTCACAGAGAAATCAGTTTCTGATTGTACAGAAGAAGACATGATTAACCTAATGGTAGGTCGTGACTTAGATCAATTGTTCCCGAAAATCGAAACGGATATTGGCGACATTAAGTTGCAAGTAAAAGGGTTATCTGATGGTAAGTACTTTAAAGATATTTCTTTTGATGTTCGTGAAGGAGAAATCTTAGGCTTTGCTGGACTTGTTGGGGCTGGACGATCTGAATTAATGGAAACTATTTTTGGTATTCGTCATAAAACCGCTGGAGAAGTTTTCTTAAACGGAGAACTTATCCACAACAGACATGCGTATGATGCCGTTAATAATAAACTAGCCTTCTTAACAGAAGATCGTCGTAAGACAGGGATCTTCCCGATGTTATCTGTTGAATATAACATCGTATCTAGCTCAATGGACCAATTTGAAAATAAATTTGGTTTTGTGAGTAACAAGCAATTACACGATGAGTCAAAAAATTACATTGAAACATTAAAAGTCAAAACAGCGTCATCTAAAACACCTATTATGAATTTAAGTGGTGGGAATCAACAGAAAGTATTGATTGCTAAATGGTTATTAACTAAGCCGGAAGTATTAATACTGGACGAACCTACCCGAGGGATTGATGTCGGTGCAAAAGCTGAAATTCATAGAAACATATCGACAATGGCTTATACAGGGAAAAGTATCATAATGGTTTCTTCTGAATTGCCAGAGGTGTTAGGTATGAGTGATCGAATTGTTGTTATGCACGAAGGGGAAATAACAGGTATTTTAGAAAACAAAGGTCTAACACAAGAAGAAGTGATGGCTTACGCAAGCGGCACAAAAAATGATTTTAAATAAAGGTAATTGGAGACGAGACGATTATGGAAAATAAAAAAACAGGAATTGCAGGTATGGATAAGAAGAAATTTATACAAGAATATTTAATTGTATTTATCTTAATTGGTATGTTCATTGTTTTATCAGGTTTGAATAGTAACTTCTTAACGTTTAATAATATTTTGAACTTATTAACGCAAACATCTATTTATGGTATTTTGGCATTGGGATTATTCATTGTATTAGTATCAAAAGGGATTGACTTGTCTGTTGGTTCAACTTTAGCTTTCTCAGGTATTATGGTAGGAACAATTAGTCAGACAAAAGATGCGGTAGATAAAATCTTCCCGTCTGTAGGGAAAGCACCAATTTTGGTTTCTATTTTATTAGCTTTAATTATTGGTGGGATCATCGGTATTATTAATGGTTCACTGATTGCGTATACAGGGATTCCGCCGTTTATCGCAACTTTAGGTACACAGATTGCCATTCGTGGGGCAGCGTTACTTGTCTCAAAAGGAAAACCTGTTAGTAACATTAACCCAGAGATGAACATTTTCGGGGACCGCTTATTTGGTTTCTTACCTGTACCAGTGTTGATTTATATGGTTGTTATCGCCTTTATGGTGGTGCTGATGAATTACACGTCATTTGGTAAAAGTATTTACGCTATCGGTGGTAACGTCGAAGCGGCTGAAATTTCAGGAATCAAAGTAAAACGTAACATTGTATTAGTCTACATGATTTCAGGTATCTTTGCTGGTCTATCGTCATTAATTTATATTGGTAGAACGGGTGGTTCTATCCAGCCAGCAGCAGGAACAATGTTTGAAACAACAGCTATTGCTGCAGCGACGATTGGTGGTACAAGTCACGGTGGTGGTATTGGTAAAGTATGGGGCGTTGTTGTAGGGGCTCTTATCTTAGGAACATTAGCGAACGGTTTCACTTTATTAGGAATCGATGCTTATGTGCAACAAATTATCCAAGGGTTAATTATCATTGGTGCCGTTGTACTAGACATGAGAAAAAACAAACGCGCTTAAAATAAAAAATCTTTGTAAGCTATTAACAGCTTGCGAAGATTTTTTTGTTTTAGAAATAAAGCATGAGCCAGATTATTCACAACTTCTGACAGACAAATAAAAAAAGCAAGGTCATTAGTGACGTTGCTTTTTTTACAATTAGTTAAAATAAGTAGGTTGTGGTGCCGATACTAGACGGGTAGAGGTGTTACAACCTAGAAAAGATATGATATAATTTGTTTATCTAACGCGCCCTAAGGGAATCGAACCCCTGTCTCAAGAACCGGAATCTTGTGTGATATCCACTACACTAAGGGCGCAAAGTATTCCTTTACTAGTGTACCAAAAAATACGGAAATATCAAGATGAATTGAAAGGTGATTTTATGCGCTTTGAACATAGAATGAGTCAACAACAAAAACAAACGCAAAAGCTTGCTATGACACAACAATTAACGCAATCGATTCAAATGCTTCAATATAATGCAGAAGACCTACTCTCATTTTTAGAAAATAAAAGTTTAGAAAATCCTTTATTGGCTATTGAACCAGGAGAATATGAGGCACCTTATGAAGCTTCAAAAAGTCAACGTTATGATGTGTCTGAAACGGATTGGATGAGCCAAATACCAGATGAAGAAGAGTCATTGTTTGAATATTTGATTGATCAAATTCATCTGAATTACAGAGACACGCAATTAAGACAATGGGTCTTATTTTTAACAGAATACATTGATATTAATGGTTACCTAACCTTGGATTTAACTGAAGCGGCTCGTTTAACTGGTGCAACAGCTATCGATATGTTAGATGCGTTGACGTTGCTTCAAATGTTAGAACCTGCAGGAGTTGGTGCGAGAGATTTAAGGGAGTGCTTAATGCTTCAAACAGAAAGAGACGAACAGGCACCGAATTTAGCTTATTTGTTATTAGAAGAGATGTTTGAGGAACTTGCTGAAAGAAAATGGGCAATCATCGAAAAAAAATACGACATTCCTTTATATGAAGTACAAGAAATATTTGATTACCTTAAAACCCTTAGCCCTAGTCCTGGTGCTAGATTTGGCTCGAACGAAGAACAATACATCCACCCGGAAATTATTGTAAAAGTTGTAGGAGACACAATAGAAGTACTAAGTACTAAACGAACACAACCTAAAATAAGTTTTCAGCAGCATTATTTTGATAAAATGAATCAAACGGGAGATAAGGAAGTTGAAGCGTACCTTAAAGAAAAGAAACAAGAATTTGATTGGATAAAAAAAGGGGTAGAACAAAGAGGAGATACTATCCTAAGAGTTGCCACAGAAATTGTCCATAAGCAGCAAGCTTTCTTTTTAGACGACGCAAGACCTCTAAAACCAATGCGATTAAAAGAAATTTCAAGTTCTTTAAATATTCATGAATCCACAGTGAGTCGTAGCATTAATGGTAAGTTTCTTGAAACGACTTTTGGTGTGTTTGAACTGCGCTCTTTTTTTACGACAGGGATGGAAGTCACAGGAGAAGAAGATGTATCAACAAGTACGATAAAGCAAGCAATACAAGGGATTGTTGATCAGGAAAATAAAGAGAAACCTCTATCAGATCAGAAGATTCTAGAGGCTTTAAAGGCGCAAAAATTTGAGTTGTCACGCCGGACTGTAGCAAAGTATCGTGAAGCGTTGAATATTCCTTCTTCGGCGAAAAGAAAGCGTTATGATAAAAAATAATTGAGTATCTTACTTGAAATACACAAACTTTCTTGTTAGAATGAATTCGTAAGGTTGAAACAGATTAAAGCTACTTTATTTTGATCAACCTACTTTTTTTAAACGAGATGGGGCGTTATATGTCTACAAGGGACGATAAACGACCATCAAAAAGGAGCAAGCGCGATGGATCATGATATTGCAGTGATAGAACGAATCGCTCCTGATGTGATGCAAACCGTAGAACAACGCTTTAGAATATTAAGAACCATTTACTGGATGCAACCAGTTGGCCGACGAACGTTGGCAATGAAGATGGATATTACTGAGCGCAGTTTACGAACTGAGACAGAGTATTTAAAACAATTGAACTTGATTAATGTCTCTAAAAGTGGCATGACTCTAACAGATGAAGGACTTGAGGTCCATCAAGGATTAGAAGAGTTTATGGAACAATATTCTGAAACCCAAGTAAAAGGGCGTCAGTTAGCAAAAGCTCTAAACATTGAGCAATGCGTCATTGTGACAGGAGATAGCGATCAAGAACCAAAAGTATTAAATAACTTCGGTAGTATTGTATCGGACATGTTAGACAGTCAACTACCAAACGGAGAGAATGTTATCGCCGTTATGGGTGGAACGACAATGGAAACAGTCGCAAACAACATGCATAAGTTAGACACACCTAAGAGGCACAATATCTTTGTACCAGCTCGAGGTGGCGTTGGCGAAACAATTAATATTCAAGCAAATTCGATTAGTGGTATGATGGCTGAAAAAACAGGTGGAGATTTCAAAGTATTATATGTACCAGAGCAAGTAAGCCCTGAAACGTATGAGAATTTACTCCAAGAACCGACAGTCCAAAAAGTATTAGGACTTATCTCTAATGCCAACTGTGTGATCCACAGTATTGGACGAGCGCTACATATGGCTAAACGAAGAGGAATGACTCAAGAGCAATTAGCAACTCTGACAAACAGAGGCGCTGTGGCTGAATCCTTTGGTTACTTCTTCGACAAACATGGCAAAGTGGTCCATAAAATACCACGGATTGGTCTTCAATTAAAAGACCTTGAAAAAATACCTTATGTTATCGCTGTTGCTGGAGGCAAAAGTAAAGCCAAAGCCATCGAAGCATATTGTAAAAACGCTCCTTATCAAACGTGCTTAGTCACAGATGAGGGACTAGCTAATCAGATTTTAAAAGAGGAAACTCTTTAAAAATAAATAAATTTTTTTCGATTTTCTAAAGGAGGAAATCTTACATGACAGTTAAAGTAGGAATTAATGGTTTTGGACGTATCGGACGCTTAGCATTCCGTCGTATTCAGGAAGTTGAAGGATTAGAAGTTGTTGCAATTAATGACTTAACAGATGCAAACATGTTAGCTCATTTATTAAAATATGATACTACACAAGGACGTTTCAATGGTGATGTAGAAGTTCACGATGGCTTCTTCAATGTTAACGGTAAAGAAGTTAAAGTATTAGCTAACTCTAACCCAGCAGAATTACCTTGGGGAGAATTAGGCGTAGATATCGTTTTAGAATGTACTGGATTCTTTACATCTAAAGAAAAAGCTGAATTACATTTACAAGGTGGAGCAAAACGTGTTGTTATTTCTGCACCAGGTGGTAATGATGTACCAACTATCGTTTACAACACTAACCATGAAATCTTAACTGGTAAAGAAACTGTTATCTCAGGCGCGTCATGTACTACTAACTGTCTAGCACCTATGGCAGACGAATTAAACAAAAACTTTGGTGTTGTTGAAGGATTAATGACAACAATCCACGCTTACACAGGTGACCAAATGACTTTAGACGGACCACACCGTGGTGGAGATTTCCGCCGTGCCCGTGCTGCTGCTGAAAACATTATTCCAAATACAACAGGTGCTGCTAAAGCTATCGGCTTAGTAATTCCTGACTTAAATGGAAAATTAGACGGAGCTGCTCAACGTGTTCCTGTTGCAACTGGTTCATTAACAGAATTAGTAACAGTTTTAGAAAAAACAGTAACAGTTGAAGAAATCAACGCTGTAATGGAAAAAGCTGCTAACGAATCTTACGGTTACACAACAGACGAAATTGTATCATCAGATATCGTAGGTATGACTTACGGTTCATTATTTGATGCTACTTTAACGAAAGTTATGACTGTAGGCGACAAACAATTAGTTAAAACAGTTGCTTGGTATGATAACGAAATGTCATACACAGCTCAATTAGTTCGTACATTAGAATACTTCGCAAACTTAGCTTAATTTTATCATTAACTAAATTTGAAGTATGGATAGGAGCGGGGAAGCAATCGCGCTTCCCCGCTTTTTTTTAAACCACTGGAGAGGATGACTCATTTTGGCAAAAAAAATCATAGAAGATTTAAATCTAACTGACAAAAAAGTATTAGTACGTGTGGACTTTAACGTTCCTTTAAAAGATGGAGAAATTACTAACGACAATCGTATTGTAGCAGCTTTACCAACAATTAATTACATCGTAAACAATGGTGGAAAAGCCATTCTTTTCTCTCATTTAGGACGTGTTAAAACAGAAGAAGATAAAGCCGGAAAATCATTAAAACCTGTGGCAAAACGCTTATCAGAGTTATTAGAAAGACCGGTAACGTTTATTGCTGAAACACGTGGAGCTGAGTTAGAAAAAGCGATTGATAACATGGCAGCTGGAGATATTGTGGTTGTTGAAAACACTCGTTTTGAAGATATTGATGGCAAGAAAGAAAGCAAAAACGATCCAGAATTAGGTAAATACTGGGCATCATTAGGTGATGTGTTTATCAATGATGCGTTTGGTACGGCTCATAGAGCACATGCATCAAACGTTGGAATAGCTTCTAACTTACCATCAGCAGCTGGTTACTTAATGGATAAAGAAATCACATTCATTGGTGGCGCTGTTGACGAGCCTAAACGTCCATTCGTGGCGATCTTAGGAGGGGCAAAAGTATCAGATAAAATCGGCGTGATTGAAAACTTAATCGATAAAGCAGATAAAATTCTAATCGGTGGCGGTATGACTTATACGTTTAACGTGGCTCGTGGAATGACGATTGGCGATTCTATTGTTGAGTTAGATAAAGTGGAACTAGCGAAAGAATTACTAGAAAAAGCTGGGGATAAACTGATCTTACCTGTGGACACTGTATGTGCAGCAGAGTTTAGTAATGATGCTAAAACAGAGATTCTTGAAGGTAATATTCCTGATGGATTAGAAGGTCTAGACATTGGACCAAAAACAATCGAGTTATTCACTAATGAATTACAAGGTGCTAAAACCGTTGTATGGAACGGACCAATGGGTGTTTTTGAATTACCAACATTTGCTAAAGGCACAATCGGTGTCTGTGAAGCAATTGCTGAATTAGAAGACGCAACAACCATTATCGGTGGTGGTGACTCTGCAGCCGCAGCGATTCAATTAGGCTATGCAGACCAATTTACACATATTTCAACAGGTGGTGGCGCGTCTCTAGAATACCTAGAAGGCAAAAAATTACCAGGTGTAGAAGCTATTTCTGATAAATAAAACAAACAATTTGAAGGAGACGTTAACATGCGTAAACCAATTATTGCAGGTAACTGGAAAATGAATAAAACAGCTTCAGAAGCAGCAGCTTTTGCAGAAGCTGTTAAAAATAAAGTACCATCAAATGATACAGTGGATTCAGTGGTTGGAGCACCAACCTTATTCTTAGCAAGCTTAGTAGAAGCAGCTAAAGGAACTGATTTAAAAGTATCTGCACAAAATAGCTACTACGAAAACAGTGGTGCTTTTACAGGTGAAAACTCACCTTACGCTTTAGCAGACTTGGGTGTGGACTATGTAATTATTGGACACTCTGAACGTCGTGAATATTTCGGTGAAACAGACGAAATGATCAACAAAAAAGCCAAAGCAATTATTGCCAATGGTATGACACCTATTCTTTGTTGTGGTGAGTCTTTAGAAACATACGAAGCGAATAAAACAGCTGAGTGGATTGAAGGACAAATTACAGCAGGCTTAGCTGACTTAACAGACGAACAAGTGTCTAACTTAGTGATTGCTTATGAACCAATCTGGGCAATCGGAACAGGTAAATCAGCAGATGCTAACATTGCGGATGACATCTGTGGCGTGGTACGTCAAACGGTTGCAAAACTTTACAACGATGACGTAGCTGGTAAAGTACGTATTCAATACGGTGGTTCAGTAAAACCTGAAAACATCAAAGAATATATGGCAAAAGAAAACGTAGATGGCGCATTAGTTGGAGGCGCTAGTTTAGAAGCTGAATCATTCTTAGCTTTATTGGAGGCTGTTAAATAATTATGAGTAAAGCACCTATCGCAATGATTATCTTAGACGGTTTTGGTCAACGTGACGAAGTAATGGGAAATGCCGTTGCTCAAGCAAAAAAACCAAATTTTGATCGTTATTGGAATCATTTCCCTCACAACACATTAAAAGCATCTGGTTTAGACGTTGGTTTACCTGAGGGGCAAATGGGTAACTCAGAAGTCGGCCATACTAATATTGGAGCTGGACGTATTGTATATCAAAGTTTAACTCGTGTGGACAAAGCAATCCTTGATGGAGAGTTTCAAACAAACGAAGCCTTAAACAATGGTATCCAACATGCGTTAGACAATGACTCTAACTTACACTTATTTGGTTTATTATCAGATGGTGGGGTTCATAGTCATCAAAAACACCTGTATGCTTTGTTAGAAATGGCAAAAGCAAAAGGGGTTAAGAACACTTATATTCACGCCTTCTTAGATGGACGTGACGTGGCGCCTACATCAGGTTTACAGTATATGGAAGAACTAGTGGCTTTCATCAAAGAACTTGGTTACGGAGAAGTTGCGACAGTCTCAGGTCGTTTTTACGCGATGGACCGTGACAAACGTTGGGAAAGAGTAGAGAAAGCTTACAACATTATTGTTAATGGTGAAGGCAATCATGCCACTGACCCAATTGAAGCGGTTAAAGCATCTTATGCTAACAGTGTAAACGATGAGTTTGTAGTACCAACGGTTATTGACAAAGAGGGTCAACCGGTTGGAGCTGTTAAAGACAATGATGCTATCATCTTCTTTAATTTCCGTCCTGACCGCGCGATTCAATTATCTAATGCGTTCACAGATACTGAATGGGAACATTTTGACCGTCACAATCATCCAAACAACATTAAGCTTGTGACGATGACCTTATACAATCCAAGCATTGTAGCGGAAATTGCTTTCCCACCGATTGAAATGAAAAACGTGATTGGTGAAGTCTTATCAAACAAAGGTCTAAAACAATTACGTATTGCTGAAACTGAAAAATACCCACACGTTACCTTCTTTATGAATGGTGGCCGTAATGAGGAATTTGAAGGAGAAAGCCGTATTTTAATCAACTCACCTAAGGTTGAAACCTATGATTTACAACCAGAAATGAGTGCTTACGAAGTCACTGATGCTTTAGTAGCAGATATTGAAGCAGACAAACATGACGCGATTCTATTAAACTTTGCTAACCCAGATATGGTGGGGCATTCAGGTATTTTAGAAGCAGCAATCCAAGCGATTGAAGCCGTTGATGAGTGTTTGGGCCGTGTCGTTGACGCGATTCACGCTAAAGGTGGACACGCGATTATCTTTGCAGATCATGGTAACTCAGAAACAATGACAACACCAGAAGGTAACCCACATACAGCACACACAACTGTGCCTGTACCTGTGATTGTGACTAAATCAGGTGTGACATTAAGAGACGGTGGTCGTTTAGCAGATATCGCTCCAACTATGTTAGATTTACTTGGTGTTGAAAAACCTGACGAAATGACAGGAACATCATTAATTAAATAGAAAACGTGCTTTTAATTGCATGTTAGACAAAAAATCGTTAAAATAAACTATGGAAGCTATTTTTCCTTAGCTATAAAACAATTATCCTAAAGGAGAGAAAAAAACAATGTCAATTATTACTGATATTTATGCTCGCGAAGTCTTAGACTCACGTGGTAACCCAACAATCGAGGTAGAAGTTTATACAGAAAGCGGTGCTTTTGGTCGCGGAATGGTGCCTTCAGGCGCGTCAACTGGTGAATACGAAGCGGTTGAATTACGTGATGGTGATAAATCTCGTTATTTAGGAAAAGGTGTTTTAAAAGCTGTTGACAATGTGAACAACATTATTGCTGAAGAATTAATCGGCTATGACGTTAGAGATCAAATGGCTATTGACAAACGTATGATCGAATTAGATGGTACACCAAACAAAGGTAAATTAGGAGCTAACGCTATTTTAGGTGTGTCAATTGCTGCTGCTCGCGCTGCTGCAGACTACTTAGAAATTCCTTTATACCACTACTTAGGCGGATTTAACACTAAAGTATTACCAACACCAATGATGAACATCATTAACGGTGGTTCTCATGCTGACAACAGTGTTGACTTCCAAGAATTCATGATCATGCCTGTAGGTGCTCCAACATTTAAAGAAGCTATCCGTATGGGTGCTGAAGTATTCCATAACTTACAAAAAGTATTAAAAGCAAAAGGCTTAAATACTGCTGTTGGTGATGAAGGTGGATTCGCACCAGACTTAGCATCAAACGAAGAAGCATTAGAAGTTATCATTGAAGCGATTGAAGCTGCTGGTTATGTTCCAGGCAAAGACATCCGTCTTGCAATGGACGTTGCATCATCAGAATTCTACAACAAAGAAACTGGTATGTACGACTTAACATCAGAAGGACGCTCATTAACATCTCAAGAAATGGTAGCATTATACGAAGAATTATGTGCTAAATACCCAATCATCTCAATCGAAGACGGCTTAGATGAAAACGACTGGGAAGGATTCAAACACTTAACAGAAAAATTAGGTAAAAAAGTTCAATTAGTTGGTGACGATTTATTCGTAACAAACACTGAAAAATTAGCTCGTGGTATCGAAGAAGGTATCGCTAACTCAATCCTAATCAAAGTGAACCAAATTGGTACATTAACAGAAACATTTGAAGCTGTAGAAATGGCGAAACAAGCTGGTTACACTGCTGTTATCTCTCACCGTTCTGGTGAAACAGAAGATGCAACAATTGCTGACATCGCTGTTGCAACGAACGCTGGTCAAATCAAAACAGGTTCTGCTAGCCGTACTGACCGTATCGCTAAATATAACCAATTATTACGTATTGAAGACCAATTAGGCGAAATGGCTGAATACAAAGGTCTTGCTTCATTCTACAACTTAAACGACAAATAATAACACGTTTAAATAAAGCTTATTCTACGGGAATTAAAACTATTCGGACGTAACACCCTCTAGCACTTGCTGGAGGGTGTTTTTTTGTTTGGGTGGAGGTAGACTAATTTCCTTATTTGCTTAATTTTAGTTGTTTTGAGTAGAAAAAGCGTTCCTAGATAGCAGTACAAAAATAATTGGTATAGTTTGTTTTGTTATTTAAATTCTAGGGAGATGAGCATTCGATTTGAGGCTTAGCATGCCATAAGAGACAAGTTATGATTGCGACTTAAAGGAGTCAACGAATGGGTTACAAGGGGATGTTATTTATATATTCTTTTTATATAACGAAGCGGATAAGTTAATTGTATATAGGTTTATGGATCTATTATTGATATAATATTAATAAATAATATTTACTAGGAGGTATTTATGAAATATATAATCGGAATTATAGTTATAGCATTAATTGTTAGTATATGGTTGTATTACAAAAAGAAGCATGATAAAAAAGAAAATACAATCAATGATATAAACTTAGATAATGTGTCAAATACAATCAAGGGACAATCCTGTGATAATCCTTTCAATGAAAAAATAGATATATTATTAGGTGAAATTACTAAAAGTGAGTTTGATGAAACTAAAATGATTGAGGTTATTGATCCATCTGTACTTTCATATGTAAGTTCATTGATACCAGTGATTGTTAATGAGTCTGCTAGTTTGTTAAACCAACTTAATAGGCCTAAAGGAAAGCTGTATGAAGTAATTATGCCGAATGGAGCAACTCTAGTAAACTCAAAAGATATGGTTGGTGCTTCTAGAGGTTTTTTTAGAGATGCTACAGGCGTTTCAGGACATGCGAATTTAGTTTCTGTAGAACTAGGTTCTAAGTTAGGTAATGTTATGGGGACTGTATCATCTGTAATGAACATAGCGTCGATTATGGTAGGACAATATTATATGTCAGAGATTAATTCGAGATTGCAAACTATTGAAAATGACATAAAAAGTATAAGTAGCTTTCAAAAAAATGAGTTTGAAAGTAATGTTATTACAAAAATAGTTGATGTTATGGAGTTATCAAAATTTAGTGATGAAATTGTTAGAAGTAATGAATTAAGGTTAAATAAATTAAATCGAATTGAAAACTTAAAAGGTGAAATAGCTCAATTGATTGAACAACTTATACTTCAAATTGAACAAGAATTAGTAGAGTTGAATAAGAAAAAAATCATGGAATATGAAGAAAAAAGTAAAGGTTTAGATAAGCAAATAAAATTTTTGATTAGTTTAATGTTGTCTCTTCAAGAACTTGGAAATATTGAATTAGTTTTAGCAAAAGGAGAGAGATCGAAAGAACTAGTTTTTAATCGATATAATATTGAAGAAAAGAAAGTCCTATCTTTATTTGAAGTTATTAAATCATGGCATAGTGATAATGGTGTTGTTTATGAAATTGATTTAGAAAATAAACGCAGACCTAAAAAAGGTGTACGAAAAACAGTTAGCACTGTTCAAGCCATTCGAGATGAGAGTAAAAAATATGATTACTTAGAAACTAATTTTTCTCAAATTATAACTAACCACTTAAAGTTATCTCTAGAGGACCCGGTGCAGATAACGAAACCTGAAAAAGTTAGGATCATCTATAATAGTGAAAATGATAAAAGTTATATAGCGTTAGATTAGTATTTTATAACACCATTAATTATATTTGTCGAGAGTGTTGCTAATTCATATTTATGAAATAAAATTTATAAAAATAGAAAGAGATTTTCCGATTTTTGATATATATATATACAAATAGTTTTCAAATAAAAATAACAAAAATATAAATGTTTTAATTTTAGGAGGAACACAATGACTATAAATGCTGATTTTAGAGTGATAGATTTATTTAATGGTAAAGTAATCGAAAGTAATGAAACACCAGAAATTACTGGAACTCTATACGATGTAATTAGACAATTTCAAGGTCAAACATATATGCTCAGTCAAAACACCGGGTTTATAGATTTTAAGGGTAATAAAATTTATGAGCATGATTATATATTTTTTTATGATTTGAAAAGTAACGAATTGGGAGAAACGATTTACACTAAAATTGGAGAAGGACGTGTAAAATTAGGAGTTTGGGGTACATGTGTAGAAACGTTGAATAAAGAAACTCGACAAATAGATACTTATTATTTATCTAATCAAAAGATAGACTTTGAAAAAAGAGGAGACTATTTCTATATAAATGAAGATTAAGTTTAACTATGTATATTGTTTGTTTAAAAGAAAATAATTAAATAATCTTTAATTTTCTATAAGTAAAATATTGCTAAATACAACCAATTATTACGTATTGAAGACCAATTAGGCGAAATGGCTGAATACAAAGGTCTTGCTTCATTCTACAACTTAAACGACAAATAATAACACGTTTAACTAACGCTTATTATAACTGTTTTAAAACTATTCGGACGTAACACCCTCTAGCACTTGCTGGAGGGTGTTTTTTTAGTTCTCCCAATAACTATGATAAAATAAAGGTATCAAGTTGTTACTAGGAAAGGAAGATAATATGAAGGTTGGCGTAATCGGTTTGGGTGGTATTTTTAAGAAAGCTTATTTACCTGTGTATGCTGCAAATAGAGGGAAGGTTGATTTCTATTTCGCCAGTACAAACAAGGCAACAAAGACGTTACTAAGAGATGAGTATGGGTTTCAACATTTTTGTGAGACGTTGGAAGAGTTGTTAGATTTAGGGATTGACGCGTGCTTCATTCATTCTGCTACTAAGGCTCACTTTAAGTTGGCGAAGCAATGTTTAGATGCAGGGATTCATGTGTTCATGGATAAGCCTTTGAGTGAAGAATACGAGGAAACAGAAGCCTTATTATCTCTAGCAGCGAAACAGGATCTGGTGTTGATGACAGGCTTTAATCGCCGATTTGTTCCGAGTGTGGAGAGAATCAAAGAGCAGAAAGACAAACGTATTATCTACTTAGAGAAAAACAGAGCTTTTGCGGATTTTACACCGAAGTTTGCGATTAATGATATGTTTTTACATTTAGTGGATACAGCGGTGTATTTATTAGATAGTCCCACCGTTTCAGTGGTTTCTTCTAAATGTGTAGGAGATGAGGTATTAGAGTATGCCACGTTACAATTGGAAGCAGAAGGTGTGACAGCTATTATTTCTATGGACATGAAGAGTGGGGCGCATACGGAAATGTTCCGCAGTACCAGTAGGTCCGGGATTATAACGGTGACAAACTTATCTGATACCACAGAAGAAACACCAGAAGGAGTCATGTCAATTAACACATCTGATTGGACACCGACTCTAGTGACACGAGGGTTTGATCCAATGATAACCGCCTTTTTAAGCTTCTTAGAAACAGGAGATAAAACGGCACTTCGTCAAGAGAATGTGTTACTGAGTCATGAATTGTGTCGACAGGTATTGATGAGTTAAAATAAATGAAAATGACAAAGAGACGTGTGATAAATCATAGGTTATAGGACAATAGGTGATAGTTACTCATTTTTAGGAATGTCATAATGATTTGAAAGAACTAACAAAACACCCCAGAACGAAGCATAGAGCTTCTTTCTGGGGTGTTTTTATTCTAATTAAGGGATTCAAACACCCTTGAAGGTAGTTCAGAGGGGGCCACTTCTTCATAGGTAATGATGTGTTTTCCTTTGCTTGAAATCTTTAGGTAAGCCTCTTTTTTCAGCTCATGATCTGCAGTAAAGGTAATGTGTCGTTTCTTTGTGGTTTCATCAATGGCTTGTTGAGTGTAACTTGCGATGCCGTAGCCATTAACACTATCAGCTTCTTTTGTTTTGACGTAAAGAGTGCTTTCTTTAACAAGAGGATTTAGTTGATCTAAGACCCCAGCTAATTCTCCGTTACTATTTTCTGCATATAGTTTCGCTCCAAATAACCCACCAAGGGCTATTAGAAGAGTTGCTCCCATTATTTTTATGGCTTTCATCGTATCTGTCCTTTTCTTATGATTTGTTCTCACTTTAGAATAACCTGATTGTAAGAAAAGCACCTCAAACAGAATGACTAATTATGACTCAGACTTATGACGGATGTTGTATTATTTATCGAAGGAGTGGACGAACAGAGTTAATTTTTTTAGGTCTACTTCGTAATGAGTTCCAACCTTGGTTAAGTACCCATTGTCTTTGAAGTATTTAAAGGTATGCAAAAAATGTCGATAGCTAACACCTAGATACTCAGCGATTTCTGTATGTTTCTCGTTATAGGTACCATCTAAGGCGGTTGCGAGTAACAACTTGGCAACTCTTATTTTTAATTCTTGTGTTTGTTGTTCTTTTAAGTGAGTCATTCGTTGTATTAATTTTTTCCCAATGTAGCGAGAAAGAAAGAGTAAAAAATCATTGTTCGTAAGAAGTTTTCTTGTGACAATGTCTGTAGGGATACCTAGACACAAGGTATCACCTATAGCAATGACATCCTTCGTGGTTTCTTCAGCTTCAACAATAGCTAATTCACCAATCAAGTCATCAGCTTCTAAGAATTGCAAAATAAGTCGTTTTCCGTTGTCTTGATTGGCAACAATCTTCGCACGTCCTTCTAGTATGACGTAAAGATAATTGAGAGAATCAGCTTCCTTAATGATTGGCTCACCATTATCGAAATAACAAATAAAGGACTCTTGTAACACGGCTAAATCAAGGCCAGGTATAGATTGCGTTAAATGATGATGATCGGCAAGGTAGGTAGTTTTTTTCATTTTTTTCCTTTCAAAAATAGGCTATATCTCATATTAGCATTTTTTTCAAGCTGATAATATAAGTTGTAAGGAGGATTTACTATGAATAAATTAATCAAATCATTGTTTTATTATGTTTTAATCGCAATTGGTATATCTTTAACGATCAAAGCGAATATAGGTGTCAGTAGTTTCAATTCTTTAAATGTGTCTGTTGCTCAGTTGTGTGCGCTTCAAATAGGTACGGTGACAGCGATAGTAAATGGTATATTCTTAATCGGTTGTCTGATAGTAGACAGAGAGAAGAATATTGGTACTTATTTACTCATGGTCGTTTCAACGTTGAGCTTTGGAGCAGTGCTCAATGGTGTTTATTACTCCATTTTTAGCTATTTTGAGGTAAGTTCTTACGTCGTAAAGATACTCTTATTCGTTGTAGGCGTTATTGTGGCCGGGATTGCTACAGGACAGGTGGTTAGAATAGGTGTGTTAACTTTTCCAATTGAGGCCTTTTGTCAATTAATGGCGAAGAAAAACAAGGGCTCATTTCGAGCATATCGTTACGGGATAGATGTTGTATGTGTTCTTATCTCTTTGACTCTCTCTTTTAAAGCCTCGTTACCTATTGTAGTTAGGGAAGGTACTATTGTGAGTTTGTTCTTATTATCAGGGATGATCAACTGGTCAAAACAAAGAAAGTTTTGATGCTTGGTTAGTTGAGATGATAATAAGTATTATTCTATAAAAATAAGAAGGCCAGTTCCGACAGTTATTAGATGTTGTAGATACTTTAGTTAATCTCAATATTCAAAACACATATTTTTTAATTATCTTATTTTTCCAATATAAACATACTCCCTCATTATATTTTTTTTGTATGGATGATTAACATTATTTAACATATTGGATAAAAAACGGATAAAATGGCTAGATGACGTGTTTTTGACATATTATTATATAACCCTATTGTTATTTTTATGATAATGGTATATACATATTAATATAATATGTTACTTGTTTTAATACACAAAAAAGTTTTTTATATATAACGAAGGTTATATTTTTATGAATAGTAAAATATAGGGGGACCTTAGGTTGTTAATACAATATTTAATTATTATTATCACTTAAAAAAAACGTATATTTTTATATTTTTATTAATGTGACGATTATTATAATAAAAAAAAAAACGATATGTTTATATTTGTCTTAAGTTATTTTATTGTATATGATAAATTTACACGCTGACAAAAATACTAATTGGGAGGAAAAAGAATTGAATCATAAGGATGGATACAAAAAAAGATATAAAATGTACAAATCAGGTAAGTTTTGGGTTGTTTCAGGACTATTGTTTCTAGGAAGTACGACTATTAGTGGAATGACAGTGAAAGCAGAGGAAATGATTAAAAATGACTCTGAAAGTATTGAAATGGTTACACCTAATGCTGTATATAGTGACGAGGATGATGAAGATGATAATAGTTCTAATGTCATTAATCATCGAACTGTACCAGCAGATATTAATCTAGAAGTAATCGATAACGAAGAAGTAAATAATCAAATTAAGCAAGATAACATAGAGGATAAAATAGAGGAACCAATTGAAACGTTAGATGAAAAAAATGATGACGTTACTGTAGAAAACGAAGAAGCATTTTTATTAGCTATTAACTCAGTAAAAAGTACAGATAAAGTAGTTACAGGAACCGCTAATAAAAATAGCAATATTGTTGTGTCGGATGATCAAGGAAACATACTAGGCCATACAACAGCAGACAATTTTGGTAATTTTTCTATTGATTTAAGTAGTTTAGAAAATGTCAATAGCATTAGTGTTGAGTCTGATTATTCAAGTTTAGACAATAAAGCAATGAGTGTTACAGTAGAAAAAGTAGCTTATGAAACGGAAGAAAAAAGTATTAAAACAGATACAACCTTAACAGATGTTGAAAAGGAACCGAAAACAGATACAGAAATTAAACTTTTTAAACAAGATATAAATGCGTCACATGAAGAAACTATTACTGCTAATAGTGGTAATACAGAAGTAGTCATTTCTTCTCCTAAGTCTATAGATACTTTGAATGAAAAAATGTTAACCGTTGCGAGATATGCTATTAAGTACCCAAATAGTAATAATAGATATAATGATGATCTTTTGATTTCCTATGATCCTGAGACTAAAATAACTTATGCTTTAAGAGTAGATAGAAACACTAATGAAATAAAGCAAAGAGTGAAGATGTCCAAATCAGATCAACAAATTGGTTTTGGTCAAAATGCATTATTTAAATTTAATTCTGCAGGATATGAATTGAATGGAGCATCAAATATTAACAGTACTACAATGAAGATAATTGAAAGATATGGAGAAGCTGTGGACGGTGGTAAGTGGCAAGCTAATTATAAAAAAGAAAAATTACCGGCTAATGTTAAACTTTCAGTAAACTTTGTAGATGAATTAGGTAATAAAATTATTGAAAGTGATTTATTTAGTTTGTTTCAAGGACAAAGTTATGCTATTACAAGCGTACCAAAAGAATTAGAAGGTTATAAATTTATTGAATATGTGGGAAACAAAACGGGAGATGTATTAACAGGAGATAATTTGAATGTCAATTACATATATAGAATTATTAATGTAGAAATTAACCAGCCAACAGAAGGAGATAGAGTGGTCACTGGAACAGGGACACCAGGCGATGACATTAGGTTAACAGATAAAGATAATAATTTGATAGGTGAAGGACAAGTAGGAGAAGATGGTAAGTTTGAAATTACGCCAAAGCGCCCATTAGTACCGAACGAAGTTATTACAGCAACACCAAGTACTGACGGAAAACCGGGTAACCCTTCAGATACGACGGTAGCTGAAAAACCATTTGACAAAGACGCACACAAACCAGAGGTTAACCAACCAACGGAAGGTGATGAGTCAATCACAGGTAAAGGTCAACCAGGCGATAACATTGTGATAACTGACAAAGATGGTAACGTGATCGGTGAAGGAGAAGTCGATAAAGATGGCAACTTCGATATCAAACCAAACCGTCCGTTAGTACCGAACGAAGAAATTAAAGTAACGCCAAACACAGATGGCAAAGAAGGTACAGAAACAGATACGACCGTATCTGAAAAACCATTTGATAAAGATACACACAAACCAACGATTGATGAACCATCTCAGGGTGATGAAGTTATATCAGGTACAGGAACGCCTGGAGATACAATTACTATTACTGATGAAGAGGGAAATGAATTAGGTAGTACTGTTGTGGAACCTAATGGAGATTACGAAGTAACAACTAATCGTCCACTAGTAAAAGGTGAAACAGTAACAGCAACACCAAGTGTTGAAGGGAAAACAGGTACACCAGAAACTGCCGTTGTATTTGACAAAGATAGCCATAAGCCAGAAGCTAATACACCTACAGAAGGTGATACTAAAGTAACTGGTAAAGGTCAACCAGGTGATGTGATTATTGTTAAAGACAAAGACGGAAACCGTTTAGGTGAAGGTAAAGTTAATGAAGATGGTACATTTGATATCACTGTTGATCGAGAGTTATTACCAAATGAAATCTTAACATTGACACCTTTAACGAATGATAAAGAAGGTACCCCCACAGATACGACCGTATCTGAGAAACCATTTGATAAAGACGCACACAAACCAGAGGTTAACCAACCGACGGAAGGTGATGAGTCAATCACAGGTAAAGGCCAACCAGGCGATAACCTTGTGATTACAGACAAAGATGGCAACGTGATCGGTGAAGGAACAGTTGATAAAGATGGCAACTTCGATATCAAACCAAACCGTCCATTAGTACCGAATGAAGAGATTAAAGTAACGCCAAACACAGATGGCAAAGAAGGGACACCAAGTGATACAACAGTCGCTGAAAAACCATTTGATAAAGAGGCTCACAAACCAGAGGTTAACCAACCAACGGAAGGTGACGAGTCAATCACAGGTAAAGGCCAACCAGGCGATAACCTTGTGATTACAGACAAAGATGGCAACGTGATCGGTGAAGGAACAGTTGATAAAGATGGTAACTTCGATATCAAACCAAACCGTCCATTAGTACCAGGAGAAACAATCACGGTGACACCAAATACTGGTGACAAACCAGGTACACCAACAGATACAACGGTATCTGAAAAACCATTTGATAAAGATGCGCACAAACCAGAGGTTAACCAACCAACGGAAGGTGATGAGTCAATCACAGGTAAAGGCCAACCAGGCGATAACCTTGTGATTACAGACAAAGATGGTAACGTGATCGGTGAAGGAACAGTTGATAAAGATGGTAACTTCGATATCAAACCAAACCGTCCATTAGTACCGAATGAAGAGATTAAAGTAACGCCAAACACAGATGGCAAAGAAGGCACACCAAGTGACACAACAGTCGCTGAAAAACCATTTGACAAAGACGCACACAAGCCAGAGGTTAACCAACCAACGGAAGGTGACGAGTCAATCACAGGTAAAGGTGAACCAGGCGACAAGATTGTGATTACAGACAAAGATGGTAACGTGATCGGTGAAGGAACAGTTGATAAAGATGGCAACTTCGATATCAAACCAAACCGTCCGTTAGTACCGAATGAAGAGATTAAAGTAACGCCAAACACAGATGGCAAAGAAGGGACACCAAGTGATACAACAGTCGCTGAGAAACCATTTGATAAAGAGGCACACAAACCAACGATTGATGAACCATCTCAGGGTGATGAAGTTATATCAGGTACAGGAACGCCTGGAGATACAATTACTATTACTGATGAAGAGGGAAATGAATTAGGTAGTACTGTTGTGGAACCTAATGGAGATTACGAAGTAACAACTAATCGTCCACTAGTAAAAGGTGAAACAGTAACAGCAACACCAAGTGTTGAAGGGAAAACAGGGACACCAGAAACTGCCGTTGTATTTGACAAAGATAGCCATAAGCCAGAAGCTAATACACCTACAGAAGGTGATACTAAAGTAACTGGTAAAGGTCAACCAGGTGATGTGATTATTGTTAAAGACAAAGACGGAAACCGTTTAGGTGAAGGTAAAGTTAATGAAGATGGTACATTTGATATCACTGTTGATCGAGAGTTATTGCCAAATGAAATCTTAACATTGACACCTTTAACGAATGATAAAGAAGGTACCCCCACAGATACGACCGTATCTGAGAAACCATTTGATAAAGACGCACACAAACCAGAGGTTAACCAACCAACGGAAGGTGACGAGTCAATCACAGGTAAAGGCCAACCAGGCGATAACCTTGTGATAACTGACAAAGATGGCAACGTGATTGGTGAAGGAGAAGTTGATAAAGATGGCAACTTTGACATAAAACCAGATCGTCCATTAGTACCAGGAGAAACAATCACGGTGACACCAAATACTGGTGACAAACCAGGTACACCAACAGATACGACCGTATCTGAGAAACCATTTGATAAAGACGCACACAAACCAGAGGTTAACCAACCAACGGAAGGTGACGAGTCAATCACAGGTAAAGGTGAACCAGGCGACAAGATTGTGATTACTGACAAAGATGGTAATGTGATCGGTGAAGGAGAAGTTGATAAAGATGGTAACTTCGATATCAAACCAAACCGTCCATTAGTACCGAATGAAGAGATTAAAGTAACGCCAAACACAGATGGCAAAGAAGGGACACCAAGTGATACAACAGTCGCTGAAAAACCATTTGACAAAGATGCGCACAAACCAGAGGTTAACCAACCAACGGAAGGTGACGAGTCAATCACAGGTAAAGGCCAACCAGGCGATAACCTTGTGATTACAGACAAAGATGGCAACGTGATCGGTGAAGGAACAGTTGATAAAGATGGTAACTTCGATATCAAACCAAACCGTCCATTAGTACCGAATGAAGAGATTAAAGTAACGCCAAACACAGATGGCAAAGAAGGGACACCAAGTGATACAACAGTCGCTGAAAAACCATTTGACAAAGACGCGCATAAACCAGAGGTTAACCAACCAACGGAAGGTGACGAGTCAATCACAGGTAAAGGTGAACCAGGCGACAAGATTGTGATTACAGACAAAGATGGTAATGTGATCGGTGAAGGAGAAGTTGATAAAGATGGCAACTTTGACATCAAACCAGATCGTCCATTAGTACCAGGAGAAACAATCACGGTGACACCAAATACTGGTGACAAACCAGGTACACCAACAGATACGACCGTATCTGAGAAACCATTTGATAAAGACGCACACAAACCAGAGGTTAACCAACCAACGGAAGGTGACGAGTCAATCACAGGTAAAGGCCAACCAGGCGATAACCTTGTGATTACAGACAAAGATGGCAACGTGATCGGTGAAGGAGAAGTTGATAAAGATGGTAACTTCGATATCAAACCAAACCGTCCATTAGTACCGAATGAAGAGATTAAAGTAACGCCAAACACAGATGGCAAAGAAGGGACACCAAGTGATACAACAGTCGCTGAAAAACCATTTGACAAAGACGCGCATAAACCAGAGGTTAACCAACCAACGGAAGGTGACGAGTCAATCACAGGTAAAGGTGAACCAGGCGATAACCTTGTGATAACTGATAAAGATGGCAACGTGATCGGTGAAGGAACAGTTGATAAAGATGGTAACTTCGATATCAAACCAAACCGTCCATTAGTACCGAATGAAGAGATTAAAGTAACGCCAAACACAGATGGCAAAGAAGGCACACCAAGTGACACAACAGTGGCCGAAAAACCATTTGACAAAGACGCGCATAAACCAGAGGTTAACCAACCAACGGAAGGTGACGAGTCAATCACAGGTAAAGGTGAACCAGGCGACAAGATTGTGATTACTGACAAAGATGGTAACGTGATCGGTGAAGGAACAGTTGATAAAGATGGTAACTTCGATATCAAACCAGATCGTCCATTAGTACCAGGTGAAACAATCACAGCGACGCCAAACACAGACGGCAAAGAAGGTACACCAACAGATACGACCGTATCTGAGAAACCATTTGACAAAGACGCGCATAAACCAGAGGTTAACCAACCAACAGAAGGTGACGAGTCAATCACAGGTAAAGGTCAACCAGGCGACAAGATTGTGATTACTGACAAAGATGGTAACGTGATCGGTGAAGGAACAGTTGATAAAGATGGTAACTTCGATATCAAACCAAACCGTCCATTAGTACCGAATGAAGAGATTAAAGTAACGCCAAACACAGATGGCAAAGAAGGGACACCAAGTGATACAACAGTCGCTGAAAAACCATTTGACAAAGACGCACACAAACCAGAGGTTAACCAACCAACAGAAGGTGACGAGTCAATCACAGGTAAAGGTCAACCAGGCGACAAGATTGTCATTACTGACAAAGATGGTAATGTGATCGGTGAAGGAGAAGTTGATAAAGATGGCAACTTTGACATCAAACCAGATCGTCCATTAGTACCAGGTGAAACAATCACAGCGACACCAAGTACAGACGGCAAAGAAGGTACACCAACAGATACGACCGTATCTGAGAAACCATTTGATAAAGACGCACACAAACCAGAGGTTAACCAACCAACGGAAGGTGACGAGTCAATCACAGGTAAAGGCCAACCAGGCGATAACCTTGT
This sequence comes from Vagococcus sp. 211, assembly GCF_056322705.1. Classification (NCBI taxonomy): domain Bacteria; kingdom Bacillati; phylum Bacillota; class Bacilli; order Lactobacillales; family Enterococcaceae; genus Vagococcus; species Vagococcus sp. 211. The sequence continues at coordinate 1,661,641 of NZ_CM150475.1, read as the reverse complement.
GATAACTGACAAAGATGGCAACGTGATCGGTGAAGGAACAGTTGATAAAGATGGCAACTTTGACATCAAACCAGATCGTCCATTAGTACCAGGAGAAACAATCACGGTGACACCAAATACTGGTGGTCAACCAGGTACACCAACAGATACGACCGTAGCCGAAAAACCATTTGACAAAGACGCGCATAAACCAGAGGTTAACCAACCAACGGAAGGTGACGAGTCAATCACAGGTACAGGCCAACCAGGCGATAACATTGTGATTACTGACAAAGATGGCAACGTGATCGGTGAAGGAACAGTTGATAAAGATGGTAAATTCGATATCAAACCAAACCGTCCGTTAGAAAAAGGAGAAACATTAATAGTGACACCTTATACTAACGGCAAATCAGGGACTCCAACTGAGATAACGGTAAAAGCGAAAGAATCCGATGGTAAACACACACCAAAACCAGAAGAAAATGGGACTAACAAGCCGAATAAAGACTCTATTATTGGAAAAGATATGACAACAAATAGTAATACTTCAGGTAAGAAACAAACATTACCTCAAACAGGAAGTGTCACATCCACAGGTTTAATGTCATTAGGAGCTATTCTTTCAAGCTTATCTGGACTATTTATCTTTAGACGTAATAGAAAATAAACATTATTATATAGTAAAAAAACAGATATATTAGGAAGGGGTATAACTCATGCTAGATAAAGGAACAGCAGATAAAGTCAAAGGGAAAGCAAAAGAAGTGACTGGTGATGTAACTGGAGATAACAAGAAAAAAGCAGAAGGTCTAGTAGATCAAGCTGTCGGAAAAGCGAAAGCTGCTGCTGAAGATATTAAAAAAAGTCTGAAAGATTAGGCTTAACATGAAAAATCCCCCTCTCTTTTGAGAAGGGGATTTTCATATTACTAATACTATCATTAGGAGTTAAATGAATGAAACCTTTTCTATTCATAATAAAATGGTTATTCTTAGTTCTTTCTATTGTTATGGTAATAATTGTTAAATACAGATCAGATAAACGCATGTTTACTTCTAAAAGGGAAAGAGATTATTTTATTAAATTGACTGTTATCATTTTGGGATTTACTTTACTATGGTGGTCCACTAATTATCTTGTCAATATTACTATTGATTTCTAACGAACCATCAATTGAGTCACAATATAAATAAAAACCTTGAGAGATTGATTAACCTCTCAAGGTTTTTTACTACTGCAATAATCTATCTTTACTTGATTCATAAGCTAGGAGTGCTTTTTTTCTTCTCTCTTGGTGATTAATAATAGGATAAGGATACGTTTGACCTAAAATTATACCGTACTGAAGCTGTTCATCCAAGCTCATTTTTTCTGGTGTGTGGATGAACACGTTAGGAATGTTTTCTAATTCTTTGACGTACTGACGAATAAAATTTCCTTCAGGATCAAATGTTTGTCCTTGTTTTGTGGGATTAAAAATCCGAAAATAAGGTACCGCATCTGTTCCTGTAGAAGCTGACCATTGCCACCCACCAATATTACTTGCCGGATCATAATCTACCAACATCTTTTTGAAGTACCTTTCACCATATCGCCAATCAATTAATAAATCTTTAACTAAAAAAGAAGCAGTAATCATTCGTAATCTATTGTGCATCCACCCTGTTGTTTTCAGTTGCCTCATGGCTGCATCAACAATAGGGTAGCCTGTTTCACCATTCTTCCATTGTTCAAAGTATCGCCCGTTATTGTCCCATTCGATATAAGCATACTCATGCTTAATTGGTTCTTGTTTTTGATTAGGATACATAGTATAAATCATATTATAAAAATCTCTCCAACAAAGTTCTTTACTTTAATGAATGTGTCTTTTCCAGGAGATTCAGGCATATGAATGACTTGTTCAAGTACCGTCCTGATAGATATTTCTCCCGTCCGTAAATAAGGTGATAAACGACTGGTTTTATCGAGCACGGGAATATCTCGATTAGTATGATAGCCATTTAAATCAGATGCAATAAACCGATTTAACCGATCTATCCCAGCTTTTTCCCCGGGTATCAACCAAGGAATGGGCTCGACTTGCGCTATAAACTCGTCATATATTCGTTCATGATCAAGGAATAAAGTATTTGAATCTACCTTAGCAGAATCAAATTCTACTTTTAAAGGGAGTTCTTTTTTCTTATCTATCCACTTTTTATAATAAGGAGTAAAAACTTGATAGGAATCATTGTTCGCTTTTTTTATATCATCTGGACCATGCAAATAGGCATCTTGATAACTAAATATTTCAATATTTTCTTGATTGAAAAAAGCACGCATATCTTGATCTCTCTTATAGGCATAACCAGTAGTGTCTTCATTCCAAAAGATTGAATTCCATTCAGGTACTTCTCTTTTTAATTTTTGAAAGCACTCTATAGGATCACCAAATAACACTTGTAAATGTGATACATTATCTAACTCTTTCTTAAAATGGTTGAGACTTGAAAAAAAAGCTCGATGATTATAACTATCAGTGATGAATTGTTGAGGATTTATTTGAAATAATAAAATTAATTTTTCAGAATGTTTTAAAGCATGGTATAACGCTTTGTTGTCGGATACTCTTAAATCTCTACGAAACCACATGATTGAAACCACTAGTCCACCTCATTCTAACTATTTTTATTTCTTTTAACTTAATTTAGTATAACAAATATTATATTATTAGTGCTAGATAAGGTCTTTATTATGAGATTAAATGACTCTTTTTCCCACGATATGTTATCATTAAATGATGATACTAAGAGACTTCAAAAAGTGAGATATAATGACAAAAAACAAGGGGATAGTAGCAGAAGGAGATGAGAAAGGGTGAGGTATATGTGGTTATTGATAGTCCTATTAGTGGTGTTAGCTGTGACAGTTTACCTATCTGGAACTAGTGTTTACAAAGAGCAACGTAAAAAAGGCAAACAGCCAATTTCTGCGGTGTTGAGAACGTTTATCCTATTACTGCCATTTTAAATAAAAACCAGAACAAATCAACTTTGTATAAGGCTACGTTGAATTAACTCTGATGTTTTTTAGAGAACATACAGGGAATTACTTTATAAAATATTTAAAGCCTTCAGAAATATTCTGAGGGCTTTTTAGCTAGTCACTTGTCATTCCAAACCACTCGAAACTCCTCACACACAACTTTCATCTTTTCGATATCAACATTTTTTATGTTCTCAGAATCAAAAATTTGAGCCCAAAAATCATAATGAACTTTTTTCCAATAAGTTAAAGATTTGTCACCTTCCCCCTCTTTATAGGCGTGTTCATCAGTTACTTTATCAAATGTTGTTACATAAACTTTTATATTTTCAAGTATAGCAATAGGATTTTCTTCACCATCCAGTAGAATGTCAAATACTTCTTTATTTACTTTAGGAAGAGGCTCATTGTTTGCTTTATACTGTACAAAAGCGCTTGCTGTTGCTGTTTTGTCACCTTTCAAAACTAATTTTGCTAGTTCATTTGCCATTTCTGTTGAATCACCGAAACACCAAGCAGAGCCAAAGGTTATATTTTTTAGTTCGGGATTATTCTCTTTAAATTTTATCCAAAATGCTTCTTGTTTTTCATTCATACGTTCCCCATCCTTTTAAATAAATATAGCATATTAAAACGTGACTTAATATCTGATTATGTTAAGCAGCTAGTTACATAACGATGGTCTGAATTGACAATATATATTTGATAAATGTAGTATAAATAAAAATAGAAAGAAGTTATATGTCATGAAGTTGTTTTTTTAACGATTGTTTTTTAGTGTAAATCTGTTTTTACAACTGTTGATGCTGACGAAGTCAATCTAGAAGGAGGTAAATTAATTTCAAATGTATGGTTAGGAACTAAAACGACAAGTCATCATTCTTTATAATAGGATTATCAAGTTTCAGCTAAAATTAGCTCAACCAGAACTACTTAATAAGTAAGCACTTCCCTAAGAAATTCTAATAGTTTATCATTAGGAATGTCTTTAAGTAGAATAAATGCAAGATTAAGTTCTAGTTGATAAACAGTTACTAGACCTTAAAAATATTTGGAAATAGTAATAGTAGGAAAGGAAACAATAAACCTTATGAAATTATGGATTAAGTCTAAAAAAGTTATTATTATTTTTTGTTTTATTTTATTAATTATCTTGCTATGTGTGGGATTAAATAAAAAAAATAACATCTATAACAGCAACAAAAATAGTCCTAGCACTATTATTTATAGTAGATTAGAAAACAAATTATTAAAGTATGATACTAATGCAGGAGAATATGTATTATTTAATAATCAAGAGAATTTATTTCAATATGAATTTCCTAATGAAGAATCAGAAATAATAACTTCTGGGAATAGTATCACAAATAATTTTTCTATTCTAAAAAAATCTGAGACAAAGATACAAGAATTAAAAACTATCTCTAATGATGAAGCTTTATTTCCACTAGATATTTATGAAAATGACTATTATTTTATTCACTATTACTATGATAATTCAGGAAACGAACTAACACGAAAAGTTTCTATCTGGGATGAAGATAGTAACACACTAATAGATTTGGATATTGTTGTAGACAAAATAGTCAGTGGTGTAATATTACGTGATACATTATATTTTATATCGTATGATGATAAGCAAGATTATTATAATCTATTTAAAATAAATATTAACAACTATTCTGATAAAACATTACTGAAATCAAATTTAAATAATGATAATTTATTCAAATTTAATGATGATATTATGTTTATAAATAATCATAATAAAATTGAAAATTTAGAAAATAAAGAAATTAAGCCCCTAACAATAGGGAGTAAAAATTATATTAGAGGAAATTATTTTATCACTCTTGATGATTCTGATAGCAGAGGAGTAAGAATAAAGATGTATGATATGCTTACCTCAAAATTAGTAATCCAAGAAGATGAGGCAATTGACTTTATTTTTACAGATAATATAGTGAAAATTATTGACAATAACTATCATTAACTAAATATAATATCAGATTATATTAAGCAAGTAGTTAAATAACTATACACTCTCTTTTTTTAATCAAAGATAACTTACTATTTTTCTACCTACAAATAAAATTATTAAATATATTTTACTTTGTTTTTCAAAAAACAGAGTATCATTTCCAATAAAAAATGACACTATAACAAAGAATAATGCAACGGCACCAATAAGTGAAAAAGAATCTGTTAACGCTTGGCCTAAGTAACTTGAACTTTTCTTCATTGGTTTTGGCTCCTTTATATTAGTTATTATTTTTATATCTTTTTTCTTAAAGATAGTGAGATAGAGAATTGCTGATGCAATAAATACAATTGATATAGGCAGAATTATTATTAATAGGATACTTACCATTATCAACGCTGATTCAGAAAAATACCTTAAAAATTTTAATTCTACAGTATCTTTTTTCAGTTTTTCAGATACTTGTTTATCCCCCTTTAGCATATAATCTAAGGAAATATCATATAGCTCACTAATTTCAATTAAACTAGAAATATCAGGAATACTTTTGCCTACTTCCCAACTAGAGACGGTTTGTCTAGTTACGTTTAGTTGATCAGCTATCTCTTGCTGAGTTAGCTTTAATTCTTTTCTTTTTTCTTTCAATATTTCTGATAACATGATTATCCGTCTTTCTAAGCTATTCTATCATTTAAATTTAACTAGGTATAATTTGATTTGTGTAAATTATTATAAATTTGACTCCTTGTATACATTTGTAATACAATAGAGTTGTAAAACAAATGTATACAAGGAGGTTTTTTATATGAGTACCGTTACATTTAGAGTTACTGATGAAGAAAAATCATTCATTCAATCTATGGCTGATTTAAATGGATTAAGTTTATCTGAACTAGCTAGAACTAAATTATTAGAAGGATTAGAAGATCAAATTGATATGGATTTATATGAAAAAGCAATGAAAGCTCATGAATTAAATGACGAAAGTATCTCACATCAAGATATGCTTCTAGAATTAGGATTATGATGGATAAAAAATATACTGTTCGATATGAAAAAAATGCACAAAAATCATTAAAAAAGATGGATAAACATCAAGCCAGACTTATATTATCTTGGATTTCTAAAAACTTAGAAGGAACTGATTCACCTAGAGTTCACGGAAAAGGATTAGTAGGAAATAAAAGTGATCAATGGCGATATAGAATAGGTGATTATCGTTTTTTAGCAAATATAGATGATGATACTATAACTATTCTAGTTTTAGAAATTGGTCATCGTAGGGAAATATATAAATAAAAGACCTCAAAATTTGAGGTCTTTTTAACTAGGTATAATGACTTTTATGTTTATCAAAAACTGATCTCTATATCTATTGTTATATCTATTAAGCAATAGAATACGCGTGTGCGTTAAGATAATCTATTAAGATATACTGTTAGGGTCGCTGTACCCGTTGGCGCTATTGGGATTGAGGTATAGTAAAGGATATAGAAATGGACAGTAAGGGATATAGAAATATTTTTTTATAGTCTGTGTTAGTAGTATAATTATTTCGAGGTGATTTATTCATGAGTAATGATGTTGTTAGATACAATACTGTACCTTTGAGAAACTTTACCCCTGTTGAAATGGATATATTTTGCTCTATTTGTTCTAAAATGAAAAGCTTAAATTATCAATTTGAAGATAGTAGCTATTTCGAAGAATTACTTTTATTCCAAAGATTTGCTATTGATAAAGAAAATGAAAAAGTAATTATACAAGCTAGTGAGCGCTTTGAATTCATTCTAAACTCAATCGGAACTAACTTTACTAGATTTGAACTTTAAAATATGACTAGATTATCTAGTAGTTATACAAAAGAAATTTATCGTCAATTAATGGCTCATAGAGATATCAAAACTAGAAAAGGTGCTTGGTATATCAAGGTTGATGATTTTAGAAATGTTCTAGCTATCCCTGATTCTTATCGTATGACTGATATTGATCGACAGATTTTTAAAGTAGCGACAAAAGAATTTACTTCAAAAAATGAAGATGGCCATATTATTTTCTCAAAATTTAGAGTTGAAAAAGTTAAAGCTCGAAAAGGAAATAAGATATCTTCCTTTAGAATATATTTTGAAGAACATCAGCCTTTTGATATTCCTTTGGCAAACTATTTGGGGGAGGCGTACTGATTTTATGACTATAAACACAGATGTCACGATTAAAGAACTAGCAGATAAATTAGGAATCAGTAAGCAAGCTGTAAGAAGATATTTCGATCAGTTACCACCAAGCTTGTTACCAATAAAAAAAGGCGGAACATATCGAATAAACTCTGAGGCTCAAGCATTTATAGCTAACAAAGTTTCTCGTGTTGATACCAATATTGACAGTCAAGGTGATACCAACAAAAACTATGTTGGTATCAAGCTTGATACTCATGTTGATACCTCTCAAAAAGAGGAAATACAGTTACTTCAGAAAGAAGTTATTGCTGATAAGAATGAACAAATAAGTTTTTTAAAAAAACAAGTTGAACAACTCCACACCTTGTTAAACCAGCAACAACAATTAACTCTTCAAAGTAACAAACAAATTGATAAGTTACAGTTACAATTAGAAACAAAAGAAGAAGAAATACATAATTCTGATGAAGTTGATATCAGTAACGTTCAACAAAAATTAGATCAATTAAAAAGCGAACTAGAACAAAAAAATTAGAGAACGAAGAATTAAAAGTGACAGTTGAAGAACTAAATCAGTCGACTAAAAAAAGCTTTTGGAAACGATTGTTTAGTCAATAATTATCACTTTTTTATACGCCCAGCAACAAAAAGAAGATGACAAAATAGAAGATGAAAATCTACGACAAGACTTGCTTAAAGAACTACAAAACGGCTTTAAATAAATCTGAAATAAGTGACTGCCTTTGGGCAGTTAATCAAGATCTTTTAGGCGGTTATTAAGCAGTTAATTAGTATTTCAAGACAGTCATTAGGCAGTTAACCAACATTTTAGAGCTGTTTTAAGGCAGTTTCCCTCTTTTTTTGGGAAAGGTTTTTAGGGGTTATAAACACTGTAGTCACAGCATACAGACGGCTTGTGACTTAGAAAGTGTCCACACTTTCTCTTATGCTCTTACGAATTAGTTTGTAATTATCTAGTTTTACTACTCTTAGCTTTTATCTTTTACATGAGCGTAGCGAATTTTAACCAACACGCTTGACGAAAAAAGAGAACAGTTCATGACATGATCTGCTCTCTTTTTTAGCACCATATGAACCAAATTTATTTGGTGCGTATAAGTGCGCCCTATATAAAAATTGGGAGGTCTAACAAATGACATTAAGCCTTATTGAGAATTTAAACTTATTAGAAAAAGAAATTCAAAAAAAGAAACAAGGTCAACCCACTCATTTAAATAAATTTAGTATAGATGTGATAGAGAACGAAAAAGATAAACCGATGTTGCCTACTGATGAAACTCTTAACTAAATGACATTAAGCGTCTTTCAGACGGTCAGGGCAAGCCCTAACAACCCAAAAACAATCGAAGAGAATCGACAAACAGATACCAGGAGAAACGTTCTTCACTTTGAAGATCTTTCTCCTGGTATTTTTAATTTGGCTTAGGTGAAACCTAACAAGCTCTTTTTTGGTTGTGTACGGACACAACCGTTGCTTGCCTTATCCAATTTAATAACATTTTCCTCTAAAACTCTTTTTCAAATTTCACTATTTCGTCAAAAAAAGAAGCCCTAGAAATAAGGCTTCTTTTTTTATTTTGAGGTAGACCTTTTGAGATTCACAATGTTGATCGCTGAACCCCTTGGTATGGTTGCAGCTTGGTATAACATCTGACTATGTCTACCATGAGGTTAAATAACTAATTGTCCTCTTTGAACAAGATAAATATTAAAAAAATAATCGTAATAAATGTTAGTAAAAAAAATACAACTTTAGGTACTTCTGGAAATATACCAGCATAAGAAAGATACAAGAAAATAAGACATAATAGAATCAACAAAGAGCTCAAGAATTTAGTCTTGAAAGATTTAGAGATAATAACCTATGTAACCATCCTTTACTTTTTTTCTCCTATTAGTGTCATTCCTTTATGATTTTTAGGCGGTTTTGAACGAAAATGATAAGCTCTAACTGGGGCTCTTGTTATCATATCTACTGGTTGTTCATCACTGCGCCAACAATAACTCCTCCTAGTGAGGTTGCTAGTGTCAATACACCTAAATAAACAATGATTTTCTTCATCGGAAATCCTCCTCAGTTATCTTTTAATGATAGCTTAACAGAAAAATAGACTATTTATAAAAAAATCCCTAAACGTTTAAACTAATAGTTTCATTTTTCTAATAGAGACCAAACTAACTTCTCCATTTGTCATCGTTACCTCACGCTTTTTTTTATCTATCGTAGCGATATTAGCTTTATTAATTAGATAGGATTTATGGACTCGAACAAATGAGTCTGATAACTCTTCTAATTCTTTCAAATTACCATATAATTCCACCCTATTATGCGTTAAGTGAAGTTTAAGCTTATGGGATAGTTCTGTCGTCTCAAAAAACATAATATCTTTCAGTTCAAATAATCTTATTTGATCATTTATTCTTAATTGGATTCGATCTTCTTCTTTGGTTGTTTCTGACGTGTAGTAGTTATTAATTTGCTTTAAACAACCTTGAACCTTCCTTTGGATATTCTCAGCTTCATCTTTTACAATATAGTCCATTGCCTCTACTTTGTAAGTAAAGGTAAGTGACATCAACTCACTATGAGTAGTCACAAAGATAATTCGGCTAAAAACATCTTTCTTTCTAATTTTTGCTCCCAGCTGAATACCATTGATATCTTGTTCCAAATCAACATCTAAAAAATAAGCTCCCCTTGTATTCTCATGACTATCTAAATACTCTAGTACTTCATAGGGATTATCTGTTGAAAGAGTAATTGTCATATCATAATCTTCAATCATTATGTATTTATTGATAATATCTTCTAATCGATTCCGTTGAATTGGATCGTTCTCACAAATAAATATAGGGACCATTTAACTTTCTCCTTTCATCAAAGTTATTTTTTGAATAAAGGCTGAGGGGGTAATTTCAGTTTCAAGGGTTAAATTATTTTCTCTTTGACTTATTTCATTAAGATTAGACAATCCTAATCCTCTATTTTTCCCTTTCGTTGAGTAGCCTTCTACTTCTAATTGATAGAGTGGTTTTATATTTTCTCTGACAGAATTTTTTATAATGAATAAGTAACTAGTTTCCATATCAAATATACCTATTTCAATTATTCCATTGGTTACCTGAGAAACTTCTTCAATACTATTATCTAAGATAATTCCTAACATTCTAATAAGGGTTACAGGGTTAATAGATAGCTCTTTTTGAATTTTATCTGGAATTTCAACACGAACATCAAGCTGTTTTTCTCTTGCTGATAATAATTTCATCGCAAAGATACTTTTAATTTCGTCGGATTCAATATTCTTCAATTCCTGAAAATTAAATGCTCCTTTTGCAAGAGAATCCTGTGTTGGTTGAATAAATTCTTGATAGTAAGCAGCTAGTTTATCCATATCATTCGTTTGAATAAAATATTCTAATGACGAAAGAATATTAACATAATCATGTCTAAATTTTCGAATTTCATTGTACTGTTTAGTTGTCTCTTTCGCATATGCATTCATATACTTGACTTCTATCTGTTGTTTTTCTACTTCAAGTTTCAATACTTGACTCGTTGAAACAGCATGAATGAATAAATATATAAGTACTGAAAAAGCTAATATAATAATAATACTCACAACACTCAACCATTCATTGCCAAAATAATAAGCATAAATCTCATAAGACTGACGTATCACATAAATTCCTATAAGGGTTACTGCAGTTAGTTTTTCTTTTTGTTGTGACTGAATAAAAGGTATACATATTTTTTTTACCACATAACTAATCAAGTAAATGATTATACAAAAAAGAAACTCTAATAAAATGACAGCAATAGTTGTTTCGATATTTAAACTCAATAACAGAAGAAGGAGTTTGGAATTGAAAAAGGAAAGAATTTCAACAATTAAGAATGGGCAAACAACTATTATTGTTGATAGAAAAATACTTTGTTTTCTTTGGATTCTTATCGTTAATAAAAAAAGAAACAAGAAAAAAACTAAGTTATTAATAAACGGATACCTATCTGATACGATTCCAGCAGAGCCAATCATCAACACTATCAATAAGAGGCTCTTTTTATTCTTCCAAATAGAATTATTTATAATCAGGTACGAAAAAGTAATATTTAATAATTGAGAAAATGTGATATAGAAGAAAATTGGACTCACCTCTAACCACGTTCCAGCAACCGGAACGTTTTTTTGTTGTATTTTTTTAACGCTCCCGAATGATTATGAATCGTTCTGGGAATAAATGGTTTCTCTTTACATTTCTATTTTATCATAAAGATATTAAATCAACTAAATCAAAGAAGGAAGGAAAAATGAAAAAAGTTATTGTTAGTATACTTTGTAGCGCCGTCTTGTTAAGTACGATTGGAGGATCTATTGCACAAGCTGAAGAAGTCTCATTTGAAGAAAATACACCTATCGAACAAGTACAAGCAATTAACGATAGACAGGTTCAAGGTAGGTCGGGAACTATCAATGGTATTTATTATCGGTTTGTATTAAAAACTGGTAAAGCAAAACCACCTGTACACTTTAATGGCATGTGGTTAGTTGTAACAGCAACTCATAATGGTGTTAATTATGGCTATTATCGCTAAAAATAACTAAAAAGAAGAAAATTTTATAATCAAAGGAGGAAAAATAATGAAATCTAAATTAATTAAAGTAAACACATTATTAATGAGTGCCCTATTATTAGGAACCACAATAATCTCTGGAACAAGTGTACTAGCAGAAGAAATTAACTCTGAAGATATAGAATTAAATTCTTCCCAATTCTTAGCTGAAAATGAAAAGATTGTCTCTGAATATTTTGAAGACCCTTTGAGTAGAGCAGCTAATACAATATATCACTCTATAGTAGTCAGTAAAGCGTATCCTTTAGCGGGACACGAAAGAGTTAGATGGACTGTTAAATATGTAAAAGGGAAAAAATATCAAGGTTGGATTACTAATAGTGCAAAAGACTATACAAACCTTAGAGTAGTTGATAATCGATTATATATGGCTGATTTCACATTTAAAGGAACATTAACATTAGTAAAATAATTGAAAGGATGGATCAAAAATGAAAAAAATAATGACAGGTTTAGTATGTGGACTTATTTTATTAGGTTCTACAAGTGGAGTTATTGCGCATGCTTCAGAATCACAAGTAGATAAATCTATCGAGGGTAATTCAACTATTCTAGACAACTTAGATAATAGTTATATTGATTTAGAGTACTATGAAAATTCACCATATTTTAATGTAGAATATAATGGTGAAGACTTTGAAATATTTTTAAAAGAAGATGCTTTGATACAATATGCTTTAGATAATGATTTACCTTTACCACAAAAAAACAGTATAATGTCTAGAGCTGCTGGGAGAACAGGGGTATCTGGTAAAATTTCATCTGGAAACTTCAGCGTATTTATAAAGAAATCTGACTTGAATTGGTTAGCTAATAATGGTAACAGCTTTGTAGGAGCTCTTATTGGTGGATTACCTGGTTGGGCTGGTGGAGCTATTCTAGATAGAATATTTCCAGGAAATTATAAACATGGAAGAGTTTTTGTATTCCAAGGATATGCTTATAGTTACTGGTATTACCAATAAATTTTAAGATGGTATTATTAACTTCTTAAGGAGGAATTAATATGAATATACTAAAAAAGTCACTTCATCATAGCTTTACTGTTATCGGTATAATTTTAATGATACTTATAACGATTTCATTCATATTTGATAAACCAACTTTATTTTCAGATTATAACAGAATTTATTTTATTATCTTGTTTATTATATTCTTTATTAAAAAAAGTATATCTATTTATTTTCAAAAAAATAATAATAATGTTTAACTTAGCATAACGTGATTTATGTAAATCAAAACAAATACCTTTAGCCCCTACAAGTGGAGTTATTGCGCATGCCTCAGAACAATTTATAGAGAATAATCACATTGAACAACAAAATCCAGTTACAGATCAAGTTACAGAACTTAAAAAAATGTATGAAAACACTGGATTCGATAATTTTGTTACCGATGGAGATACTACTACACTATATGTATCTGAACAGCAAATGATAGATTACTTGGATAGTCAAGGAATTGATGTTCCTGATACTTTAAGAATGTCTGCAATGTCTAGAGCAGCAGGACATTTTGCAATAGTTTGGCATGGTCCAGTTTATAAAGGAAACGTTGATTTATTCTTACCAAAATCTTGGTTAAATAATATGGCAAAAGGTGCATTTGGAGGTATTAATGCTTACTTGGGCACTCTATTACCAGGTGGGGGATGGACTACAGCACTGGGTGCTATCTCTGGTATAATAAGTGCTGGAAATTTTAAACATGGTCGAGTGTTTGTAATTAGAGGATTCACTTATCAATATTGGTACTATCAATAAAATATTGATAGTTTTAGGAATGGAGGCTATTTACTATGAATGCTAAACAAAAAAGAAATTCTTCTATATTTGTTCTTTCTTTTTTAGCGACTAAATTTATTTTGAATGGTATCCAAGGTGATTGGTCTATCATAAACCTTTTCAAAGAAGAATGGGCAAGCTTACTTGGGATGATTTTATCATATTCCTTAATAGTTTATTTAAATAACAAACGTAAAAAAAATAATAATAATGTTTAACTTAGCATAACATCTGATTATGTTAACTAGTCTTTAGATAACTGGTTTTTATTCATAAATATCAACAATGTTATTAGGTCAAAAAACTACTAGAATGTTATTAGGTCAAAAAACTACTAGAGAAACAATAGGAAAAAATGCTAGTATTACTTTGACAGGTCAAAAATTTGATAAATTAGGAGGAAAGTATGTCATATTTTTATTTATTTATTGCAATTATTGCAGAGATAATAGGAACTTCATTTTTAAAAACATCTGAAGGATTTAGTAAACTCTATCCCACATTAGCAACAGCGGTGTCATTTGTTATATGCTTCTACTTTTTAAGTCTAAGTATTAGAACCATTCCGTTGAATATAGCTTATGCAACTTGGTCTGGTATAGGTTTAGTAATTGTTTCTTTAATTTCTGTTTTAATTTTCAAAGAAAGTATAAATACAGTCAGTATCATAGGCATTTGCTTAATTATTATTGGAGTTGTTTTACTTAACTTTTTTGGAAGTAAATAACTTATTAATTATATAGATATTGTATTACAAATTGATTGTACCTTTTTAAAAGGAAACATTTTCAAAAACAGATTCTTTTGTTAAGTGAGTTTGCATAATGATTATTTATGCTGAGTAAATTGTAGCATGATTCAGTAAGTTACATCTGATCCAAATGTAAGAAATTAAAGTAAAAAAGAGCTTTCCTATTCGCAATAGAAAGCTCTTTTTTACTTTGGTTTATTGGGATTATGGTAACTAGAGCTTCTCTATTTTCTAAGTGGTATAATAAAAACTACTAAATGAATCTCTTAAGCGAAGTAAGGAGTTTAATCAAGAAAACAAAACGTTATTACGACAACTTTCATCACTAAAAGAAAAAAATACGGTATATAGATATATTTTAAAACATGATTACGGCCTAAATGGCATAAGTCAAAGAGAGTTTGACGCTCGATTAGTGTTAAACGAGATTAAGAGCGGTTATAAGCTACCTAACCGACGCACTGGGGAAGTTATGGGTCGAAACGTTAGAAAACGCCACAAATACACAAATAGAGCCCTCTAGATTAGCACGTGGTCTAGAGTTAGCAAAAGCGATGCTTGAAAAACTAATTGAATTAGCTAGAAGAAGAGATAGGGATATGGAAAGATAGTTTTTGAAATACAACTACAAAAGAGTTAATTTTGTAGACCTATAACCACTGTGACACTTGTTTAGGGTTGTTAGGGCCTACCCTAAGAGTACACTTTAATTGTTGACTAAATCAATGGTTAGAATGTACTCTTAGGGTGATTTGTTAAGGAAAGGTTGGGAAGAAGAATGATCAGAAAAGTCTTATTGAATGAGAGAGAGGAAGTAGACCAAGTCATAACAGAAGCTTTTACAACGAGTGAACACGGCTATGGTGAAGAGGTTGAACTAGTTGAAGCGTTGAGGCAAGAATAGTCTTATCGACCAGAGTTAGATTGTCTTGCGATAGTGGATGATAGAGTGGTTGGTCATGCTTTTTTGAGTGAGATTCATATAGTAGACGATGTTAATCATAAAGAGAGTCTAGGTCTAGCTCTAGCCCCTATTTCGGTTCTTCCTAGCTATCAAGGAAAAGGAATCGGGCATCAGTTGATGGAGAATATGGAAGAGCAGGCTAAAAAGTTAGGTTATTCTTTCATCACGATTTTAGGAGATCCAGGTTATTATCATACTTTTGGTTACCAAGAGGCAAAGAAATATGGTATTCGATGTGCTTTTGATGTACCAGAAGAGTACTACATGGTCAAAGAAATCTTACCTGGTGGGTTAGCGCAAGTGGAAGGTACGGTAAGATATAGTGCTGCTTTTGGTTAAATAGCTGATAATACTTAGAATAAGTGTATTGCCTATCTTAAATTTAATCCTTACTACATTCAACGAGAGACAAATAGCAGAGAAAAGTGTCTTAATCATTATTTGTTTTATAGGTTATCTATATTATACTAGCAATAATGAATCATTTAAGGAGGTTCTTATGGGCGAATTATTTTTATTTCTCATTCTATTTTATGGTTTAGGTGTATTACTGCAAGTCGTTCTTTACAAAACGAATGTTAACGGGGATATTAAGAAGCTTATTTACGTGCTGAACGTTATCTACGGGATAATGGCTTCAGTTATTGTTTATACAGGCTATCCTAGTAATGACATCGTTGGGAGAGTCATTAGCGCCTTAGTTGGTCTACTGTGTATCGTGTCAATCGCGTGTAAGAATAAAAAGATAGGAAGAATTGCTGTGCCTAATCTGGTACTGACTGTTTCTATTCTTACCTCATTTATCTTAATGAATGTGTAGTAAAGTGATGACTAAACACGTATCAAATCAAGAGATAGAAAAGTATAGAAAGAGTCTTGTGGAACAGTCATTGCCGGAGACATATAAGTTTTTATTAGAATACATGAATCAGTTACAACGAGAATTTAGTGCCAGTTTTATCCATTCTTTTGTGACAAAAAAAGTTCTCAATGGCTATTTGGATTACACTTATTTTTATTTTTCAAATGACCTATTGAAAGAGAAACAGCTAAAGCTAGGGATTATCTTTAATCACCAAAAAATAAGTTTTGACTTATGGTTGATGGGAACCACCAAGGAATCTCAGAGGAACTACTGGAAGGTATTTAAGGATACTGAGTGGAACACAGAAGATAATATGCCCACGTGGTACATTGTGTCTGTCGATTTAGTTACCCATCCGGATTTTGAAAACCTAGAGAGACTATCTAAAACGATCATTAAACAAGTCCCTACTATTTATTCACAATTAGTCAAGGTTATCTCTCCTGATGATTCAGAGTAAATAATCGCATCACTCATCAGTTAAACGAAGCCACTCTAGATGACGAGAGGGGCTTTTTTTGTTTTAATAGTAAGGAGTATATGATTCAACAAGAGACAGATGTAGGGGAGACGTGTTATGAAAAAATTAGGGAAGTTAGTAGTGGGCATCTTAGCTTTAGTGGTTTTGGTGGCAATCGGAGGGATTGGGTATTTATCTATGACAGAATACCAACCTAAAGATAGAGAGACACTCATCGTGGATAAAGGTAGTAAAGAGATTGAACTCGGACAGACAGTGTCACTCCTGACCTTCAATATAGGATATGGTGGACTAGGTGCCACAGAGGATTTTTTTATGGACGGTGGGAGTAATGTTCAACCTAAAAACAAGGCTATGGTAGAAACTAACTTGGCTGGTATCAGAGATGTATTGAAGGAGAATCCGTCAGATATCTATTTACTACAAGAAGTAGACAGACAGGCTAAACGCTCATATGGTATTAATCAAGAAGCGTATTTAGATAAGGCATTAGGCATGCCAAGTGTGTTTGCGCATAACTTCAAAGTGGCTTATGTGCCCTTTCCTATCCCTCCTATTGGCCGAGTAGATAGTGGAATTATGACCATGTCAGAGTATCAAGTGTCAGAGGCGAGTCGTTTGGCATTGCCGAATCCTTTTAAATGGCCAGTAAGATTGGCTAATTTGAAACGAAGCTTACTTGAAACGCGGTTTGATATAAAGGGCAGTGACAAAGAATTAGTGGTGATTAACCTTCATTTAGAAGCCTATGATTCGGGAACAGGGAAGGTCGAGCAAAGTAAGTTATTAGGTCGTATTCTAAAAGAAGAATATGATAAGGGAAATTATGTGATTGCAGGTGGTGACTTTAATCAGGTTTTTGAGGGTAGTCAAGCATTCCCTGTGACAGGAAAAGAAGGATGGGAGCCAGGTAAGCTAGCCAAAGCTGATTTACCCGCTCATTTTTCCTATGCTTTTGATGATCATGCCCCCACAGTGAGGGTACTAAATGCGCCGTACACAGGTTCTTATGATACGTCTCAAGTCTACGTGATTGATGGATTTATTGTGTCAGATAACATGAAAGTGAATCAAGTGAGCGTGAAAGATCAAGACTTCAAACATTCCGATCATCACCCAGTATCCTTGGAGGTGTCTTTAGAATAATCACAGAGTTTTTTGATTACTGGTGAGGCGTTATAATGAGTAATAAGCATCTATAAAAAATGAAGATGGAGGACATTACGATGAGTATGAAAGATAAGTACAGTGATATTGTTACAGAGGCTTTTGATGAGATTAAAAGTGAGAATAACAAATTAAAACATGTGAATTTATTGGTCGCAGGTAAAAGTGGTGTTGGGAAATCGACGTTGATTAATACGGTGTTTGGAGAAGAGTTAGCTAAAACTGGTGTGGGTAAACCTGTGACAGATAAAATTCAATTAATTGAGAAGAAAGGTTTTCCTGTTAGGATTTATGACACAGTAGGTTTTGAATTGTCAAAACAAGGCTTTGATATCAGTGGTTTGATTAAGTCTATGGGTGGGAATGATATCAAAAAACTGATAAAAAAAGTGAAGCATACAGTAACCGTTGATGATGATATTCATGTTGTGTGGTACCTAATATCAGGCACTAGTTCACGTTTTGAAAAAGCAGAATTAGCGTTTATTAACTGGTTGGTTTCTCAAGGATTACCTGTTATTGTTGTTTTAACAAAAAGTTATGATAAAACGGAAGCTTCTTTATTACAGAATGAAATTAACAAGATGGCAAAAGAGATTAAGGGGACAGTGATGGTACTCGCTGAGAAGACAGATCACATTGAAGCTTTTGGAATAGAAACGTTGATTTCTAAAACATTTGATGTATTGCCAGAAGGACTTCAAGCATCTTTCGTTCATTCTCAAGAAGCTTCTATTGAATTAAAGCACTCTCAAGCAGTGAAAGTTATTAATACGAGTATGGCAGCAACCTTTACTACAGGTTTTTCACCTATTGTAGGAACCGATGCTCCGCTAATGATGGCAACTCAGACCAAAATGCTAGGTAAGATTACGTCCGTATACGGTGTAGATGTTAGTAAACAGCATGTAGAAACAGCATTAGCTGGGGTTCTTGGAGTGGCAGGAGCTATGGTCGCGGGAAAATCATTAGCAGGGAATCTAGCGAAGTTAATGCCCGGACTAGGTACGGTAGGTGGCGGTCTTATCTCAGGTGGTGTAGGAATGATTATCACCGGTGCTTTAGGGTATGCTTACGCAGAATTAATGGAATTAGTGTTGGCTGGAAAAGTGGATTTAAGTTCCATTACGCCTGAGGAATTAACCGACTTGCTCATTCACCTAATGCCTAAATTTATGCCCAAGGCTCATTAACACAATGATAATAAAGAAGATTTAACTCTTATTTTGAAAAAAATAAGAGTTTTTTTGATATACTTTAAGGAATTTAGTAAAAGAAGCTGTACTGTAAGTGAACACCTTAGAACAGGAGGAGACAGTATGACAGATGAAGATTACCTGATTGCGCTACTTAATCGGGATGAAGAGGCTTTGAAACAATTGATGGCTGATTATTCAAAATTAATGTGGGCCATTGCTTCCAAATACTTGGTCCATAATAACATGGGAAGCTCTGAGGACATAGAAGAATTGATTAGTGATGTGTTTATTCGGTTATGGAACCATCCAAAGGGATTTGATCCAAACAAAGGCAGTATCAAAACGTATCTAGGCATGTTAACTCGGAGTATGGCTGTGAATAAATTAAAAGTGGTGGCTAAAAATCAGCATGAATGGTTAGAGCAGGACAGAATGGATCAGTTAACAGAAGAAGAAAGCAACATGGACTGGGATTCGTTTTACGAGGCAGTAATGAGCCTTGAACCTACCACGCGGGATATTATTATTAAGCGGTATTTTTTTGAAATGAAACCAAGTGAGATACAAAAAGAAACGGGCTATGATACTAAATTGATTGATAATAAGCTTTATTATGGTAAAAAGCAATTAGCCAAACAATTTAAAGAACTAGGAGGAGAACTAGGATGAAAAAATATGACAAAGAACCTTTTGAATCACTGACTGAGGCGCAATTAGATGAGTTACTGAAAACAACGAAGCATCAAATGCCAGAAGGTAGCGAGAAAAGAATACAAGACCGGGTATTAAGTAACATCGAACAAGATCACAAGGAAAGCAAGGTATCAAAACTGACTAAAAAACCTAAATGGAGTTATATTCTAGGAGCAGCAGCGGCTCTCGTTTTGATGGTCGGTTTTACGCAAAGAGATGAGTTAAAATTAGCTTACACAAGAGCTTTTGGTACTGAGTCAGAGAAATTACTATTGCATGCAGATAAACTAGATGAAGTGGCAGAAGACGAGGGCCTAAGATTGAGCGCTAAGAGTACGTTTAAAGATGGTAATACAACGTATGTATTAATGGATTTACAAGATATGACGGGAGATCGACTAGATAATGAGACACAAATTGATCGTTGGGACATGTTGAGTGGTGGTAACACAAGAGTTTTAAATTATGATGAGAAGACTAAAACAGCCACATTACTCACTTCTGCGATTAGTTGGGAAGAGCATGATGATCAAGGGTTTACTTTGGAGCAATTTAGAAGTCACAAAGAAACTTACACGGAAGAGACCGACGTGATATGGGACAAGATACTTCAGGATGATTCTAAGTGGGAACAACTAAGCCTATCTGATGGCATGGGTGGCGGTTATGATGCAGAGAAATTAACAGCCTTAGGAACCAACTTTGAGGAGATAAGTAAAAGATACTTAGAGCCAGATAAGGTGGACGTAGGAATTGGTGGAAGCGAGGACGTTAGTATTAAAAATGCGGCCTATAAAGATGGCTTGCTTCATGTTTTAGTGAAACACCCAAACAAAGAGAATTACGATGGGTTGTTTTTGAACCTAGTCTCAAAAGAAACGAAGGCGCCTGTTGAGAGTGTGGCTAGTTATGCTGCTGGTAAAGGCACACACAGCAACAAAACGGGTCGAACGGATTACGAAGAATTTGTATTTGATGTACCTGAAACAGACATTCATAAATATGCTGTTAAAGTAGAAGGATGGAAGAATAAGACATTGGTCAAAGGAAATTGGAGCATTCGACTAAAAACACCAACAGAGCTTGAAAAAAGAAAAATAGAGGACATAGAGCTTGAAGATAAGAGCCGATTGACGAATGTCGAATTATCAGGATTATCTTTAAGAGCAGATTATCAAGGGGTGTCTGATATATTGCCAGTGACTATTTCTATGACATTAAGAGATGGTACTGTCAAAGAAGTTATTGGTACAGAGGATCGTGTAGAGTTATACAAAGATAGCGGGGATGTTCAGTTTACGTTTGACTATACATCACTCCCAGATATTCAAAGTATTACCATAAATAATCAACAAATAGATGTTAAATAAAGAAAATAACGACCTTTAGTCTAACTAGAGGTCGTTATTTGTATTTAAAAAAGGATGTTAATATATATTTATTGCAAAATAAGGTTGATTTTGTAATAAAGTAGTCATATGATTGACATATAAAGAGGGTTTAAAAGGAGATAAGGACATGAAAAAAGGACTTGTTTTAATAGGGATGATTGGGTTAATGGGATGTTTTCCTTTAGTGGTTAAGGGAGAAGAAACAACGATGAGTAATCAAACAGAATCAAAAGAGACAAGTCGTCAAACATTGCCTGTTGAGGTGCAAGGCATTTGGGTAACGGATAAGAATGGTGAAGAAGATGTGGTGGAAATAACCGGCGAAACGTATCTGTATAACGGTGCAACCTATGAAGTGGTTTCTTATACAAAAACAGGGGAGAGTTACACGGTCATTTGGGACGATCAAGCGTATCTTAGTACGTATGGATCATCAGAGGGATTTAACCCACAACCCTTAATGTTTGATTACAATGACTCGCAAGATACACTTGGCATAGCTGGTGAGACGTATCATAGAAAAGAGATGACTGTTGTCGAAAAAGGGGACATAACTTATGTTGATTCTTCTACTTTTGATACCTATGTTGAAGGGGAAGTGTTGCCTACAGAACTACAAGACAAGTGGGTTGCGACTGTTTCAGGAGAAGAGATGGTGTGGACCATTGGCGAAACTAATTTCAATATGAACGGAGTACTTGATTATCATATTGTTGCTTATGGTGTCACAGGTCAAGATTACACGTTGATATGGAGTATTACGGATTACATTGAACAATATGGTAAGCCTAGCGCATTTAATCCTCAACCGATTATGTTTACTTACGATAAGGAGTCTGACGTTTTAGTGTCAGGGGCAACCGTATTCCATAGAGGGACAAGGACAAAAGAAAGTGTAACAGAAGAGACATCAACTTCTGTAAGTGAAAAGAATACCTCTTCATCTAACAGCAAAGAAGCAACTAAAAAAGAAGAGCAAAACAAAGCACTTCCTAAAACGAATGAAGATGGTAGCAACGTGCTAATAAAATTAGTTACAGGACTAATATTAATGATGGGCAGTTTTGTGGTTATAAAAGGCTACTACAGTTAACGTATAGAATTAAAAAAAAGACTCTATTAAGAGTCTTTTTTTAGTAGAAAGTCGCTTGTGGACGACGAAATAATAAGGCAACTACATTATGCAGGATACTCACAGGTAAGAAGAGAATGGCTGCGATAAACATGGTCCATTCGTAAGATAAGGTAGTACGATCGTCTTTTTTGAAGATGTCTTTTTTTGAGACTCTTGAAAAGAGAGAGCCGATTGGGATACCGAATGTGTTTCCCATCATGATGACCTCAACAGAAGCCAAAATCGCTTTGCTTTGTTTCTCGCCATAGATTGTAACTAAGTGTTCCCAGGCTTTTTTAGAAACAGCCCCTCGTGTATCTGCCACGCTTTGAGCAAACAGGAGGGCAGCTTGTTCTTCTAGGGGGCTATCAGTGGATGCGCCACCTAGCAATTGGTTAATTTCTTCTTCAGTCATGCCAGATTCTAGAGCAATTGTGGTGTGCCCATAAGAACATAAATTACAGCCATTAACTTCTGTCACTGCTAACATGATACGAGAATTGAAATGCTTTGATATGAGTCCTTTGTTCATTGCCCTTTTAAGTCGGGGCATATTTTTTACGCCATAATACATGGCTTTATAAGCTTCGGATAAAGAAGCAAGAGGTTTTCCTGTCATGGTTGTCATACAAACACCTTTCCTAATAAATAATGTCAGATGTCTTTATCATAACGAATCTAGCTTCAAATGGACAATTAAAAGATTACAGGTGTTTTTTTATTTGTTTTCTTGTGTCTAATTTGTTAAAATAAACGAAACAGTGAAGATTACGAATACGTAGGAACCATCTGACCAAGATGGGTTTCTACGTATTTTTTTGTGCTTTTTTCTGTGATAAAGGAAAGGATGTTGGAAATTGAAAGAAGAAACAAGGTTACCTCAGACAAACAAAGAAGGCTTATTATATGGGAGTATCATCTGTGGTATTACAGCATTATTGATGAGTGGATGGAATATTAGTCTGGCATTAGGGGTTCATTTGGATAGTTTGAAAAAAGTGGTATTGTTATTCCCTCTCTTTTTTGTGATTGCTATGTTGTTGGAGAATGTCGTTGTTCGCCCATTTTCTACAGCTATGTGTCATAAATTTGGAGAAAGTAAGGACAGTTTCAATGCACAGATTTTATTTAATGTTTTATTCACAGTATTAGGTATGTCCTTTTTAATGACAGGAATTGGGGACGTGATTGGCCATGGTTTTGTGATAGAATCCGGTTTTGCCTCTCGTTTTTTTCATCACTGGCCACGCAATTTTTCAGTGGTTTTAGGGATTGAACTATTACTGGCGCAACCTGTGGCTAGAAAAGTGATGGTTTGGATACATAGAAAAAAATAGTGTTTGATTAGGGTAGTAAAACATGGTATAAAGACAATGAAAGAATCATTATAATAGGAGGAAAAGAGATGCCAATCGTTCATATTGAGTTATTAGAGGGTAGAACACAAGAACAAAAAGATGCGATGGTTAGAGATGTAACAGAAGCCATTGTCAAAAATACAGGAGCACAAACAGAAAATGTTCACATTGTGATTTCTGATATGGCTAAAGGTAATTATGCCGTGGGTGGCGTGACTAAAAAATAAAGAAAAGAGCGATAGACCTATATAGGTCTATCGCTCTTTTTACATGTGTCATTGTTAGTGGAAAGGATTGCCAAATTGAGCCACGTAGTCGACAAAGCCTAATTTATTAAGAAGATAATCTTGCTCAATGTTCTTTTCTGGAAGTAAGTCTAGGGCAATAAGAATGTCTCGTGTCCACTCCAGCGGGGCAGTCCCATTGGCAGTCACAAGAGTATGATCTCTCACAGATTGTTCAAAGACAAAGCCGTCAGAATTGGTATAGAGTGGTAAGTCTTCCCAATCTTCTGGGTCATTCCCTGTGTGTCGCTCTGTATTTAAGAAGCCGTGCCGAGCGAGATAATCAACTGCCCCACAAATCGCGGCTAACAGGCAGTTTTTTTGGATGACTTGTTGGACGGCAGGTAGTAACTTAGAATCATCTTCTTGCCAGGAGTGACCGCCAATTAGGAGAAGAGCATCTATGGTTTCTGGAAAATCCAGAGAAATTCCCCGATCTGATACACGCAATCCTCCTAGTGAAGTAGGTTCTGGCACGGGGGACACGTAGTGAAGCTCCCAATCCGGATGGTGTAAGAAGTAATTGGCGACATAAGCCGCTTCCCAATCGGCAAAGTTATCTCGTAAATAGATTACCGCGTGTTTTTTAGTCGTTGACATGTAAAGTTACCACCATTCCCTTCTCGGTAGGAGAATAACTTCCACTACCGGTCATACCTAATAATTCACCTGTTCCCGTCCCTTTTATAATACTCAAGCTGTTTTGGTAGATGCCATTCACAAACGAGCCGTCATCTTTAAAGGCAAGAGTTCCAGTTTTTCCTTTGTAGCTTCCAGTAAAGAGTAAGAAACCGGAAAACATACTAGAAGATTGATGAACCTCTTCTTTACAGTAGTCTAGATAAAAAATGCTGTAATCTACAGCTATGTCTCCCTCAAAATCCCCTGTAATATGATAAGAGGCTTTGGCATGGGCCATTGTCTCTCCTTGATTAAATGCTTCTTCCCAGTGGGACACGGTAAAAATACTTGTACTCATAGTCTCTTCATCCTTTCTCCGATCTAATATTAGTATAACAAGTGAGTGTGACTACAGACTGTCATATTGCTCAATTATTTTTGTCGCTTCTTGGATAACTTCTTTCTGTAATGACAAGGGGGATAAGACACGGACATTTGGACCAAAACTTAGGAGGACGCCTAGTAACCAGTCGTCGTTTGGTAGCTTTGTTTGAATGTGAATCTCACTAAGACTTTCTTTGGTATCTTCTTCTTTAAATAAATCATAGACGCGAGCCTTTACTTTAGGGTGAAAGGCTAAGTGAACCTCAATCAAAGGAGCCTTGTTTATTAATTCTGTCATGATATTCGGAGAGCGTAACGCAGTGACAGAGCTAATTTTCCCAAGAGAAAATCTGTCAGTAGAGATCTTGAATTCACGCATTCGGTTAAGTCGAAACACTCTTTCCTCTTGTCTAAGATGGCAAAAGGCTAAAAGGTACCAGGCATGGGACTGATAAAATAAATGGTAGGGTTCTACGTTGCGTTGCGTCGTTTCACTGTGATAATTAGTATAGCGAAAGGTCACAAGGAGATGGTGCTCAATCGCTTCTTCCAATTGTTGAATAAGAAAAGAATAGTCCGACCATGGCGATAAGTTGAGAGAAATAGGAGAGGTGTCTTTGGTTGTTAATAGTTCTAATAAATGATCCGTCTCTGCATTAGGGTACAGGCTATTTAAATGAGTGGCTAAGTCGTAGAGTAGAATTCGGTCTTTAGGTTGCAGTAAAAAGGCCTCCATTTTGAAAGAGTCGTCTAGAAAGAAGCCACCCTCATGCCCTTGTCTAGAATGAATAGGGATTCCTGCTAAGGAAAGAGTGTCAATGTCTCTGTAAATGGTTCGTGTCGACACGTTGAAGAGAGTAGCGACCTCTACGGCACGACAACTTCTTTTGCTTAATAAGGTCATCAATAAGTACATTAATCGATCGATTTTCATTGCGTCCCTCCTTTTTGATTATCATACCAGTAACTGGATGAGAGGTATAGGAGAAAGAGTTGGGCTAAAAAATATTAGATTGTTCTGTTAAATGCTATAATTTAGAAGGAGAATAAAAGACGTTGGGGGAAAAAATGAAAAAAATAGTAGGGATAGCATTACTCGTTTGTTTATTAACGACAGGTTGTGGCATAAACGAGACAGATATAGGACTAAAGGAAGAGACACACATGACGACATCAATGGTTGAGCAGGAGAAAGAACCAGAAATATTAACACAAAAAGTGTCTTCTGAAACGTACCATGATATTGATAAATTAGAAGAGCGACTAGCTTGGCAGATGGATGATGTTATTATCAAACGTTTTGAGTCGTTCATGACCACGTATGGGATTGAACCGGATAGAAAAACAGAAGAGTTATTGTTGTTTGATACCAGTCAAGAGGTTCCTTTAGGTGCTTTTGTTGGGACATGGCAAACTAAGACGGAATCATCATTAAAAGAGGTCAGAATTGATTTAGAAAAAACAGACAAAGAAAAAAGTAAACTCATCCTTACTTTAACCTCAGATGAAGAGGAGAAGTATGAAGGTGTTTATGACATAAAAGAAGGAGAAACAACCTTTGATCAACAAAAGGGCTTAATGATTCGTACGAATAAAGTGAAAGATGCTTTTAATATAAGGTTGGTAAAGGGAGAGTTAGAAGTAAGGGCTGTGACAAACTTTGGTTTTGACCGCATGCCTAAAGTTAATCAGTATGCCTATCAAGGAATATTAAATAACGGGCCACGAATGATGACTATGGAGACCTTATTAAAAGGGATAAAGGTCGCTAAAGATGACCGATTCATAACAATAGAAGCCTCAGAACAGGCCCATTTAGGTTATCTTCTAGTAACCTCTGATCAGGAGGGGAAAAAAGAACCTATTGGCGTGCCTATGGAATTTAACAACCTAGACATTCTCGCTTATACAATTCATCAAGAAAAACAGCTTGCGAAGGTATACACCCATCCGAAAGAGGAAGGACAGGTCACTTATATCTACTGCACACCTTTAGGTAATTATGAGGTGGTGATGATGAAGGAGACAGAGAGTGAGCCACATATGGCTGAGACGGAATTTTTCCCTAATCCTCTTACTACAAGAGGTGTGATTAATAAATGGGAACAAGATCGGTTGTTTGATGAAGAAGGAGAAACACTTATATTTGGCAAGGCTGTGAGTGATCAACGACCAAGATTAAAGGGGATTGACAAAGAGAGTATTGGAGATAAAGTACGACATCTGTACTATCAAGAAATGGGGTACCTCACACGCCCTTTTGAAAGAGAACGACTACAAGTTATACCGGATAAGGAGAGTACGAGCGGTGTGATTGTTGAACATCGATTAGGTGATACTAAGACGAAACAAGTCGCAACTTACAAAGTAAATGACAAGGGTGAAGTGGCGTCAGACAATAAACAACTAGATGGTGGCAACATCCTGTATCAAATGTTACCTGTAGTAACCACAGTTGAGACGGAGAAAAAAGCGAGGGAACGCTTAAAAGAAACTCAATGGGTAGGTGAGGACTATCAATGGTTGACCGCTTACGAAGATTACCTTCAAATTGAGTATGTCAATAAAGAGGGGGAGTATCTTGACGTCACAGACTATGCGTTGGTTGCTCCTGATTACCTAGTATTAACAGGCCATGCTCCTGATAAAGAAGAGATCATTCAGTACCATCTCTTTTTCTATCCTGACGAAAGTATTCGATTAATGCGAACCCTTGAAGAGGATACGAAGCAGGGAAAAGAAGGGGTTAAACAAACAGATGATAGAGTATTAGATGTGTTCAAAATGGAATAAATCACTAACTAGATGAGGAGCATTCTAAGGAATGCTTCTTTTTTTCGTGAAATTGTCAGACTTTTAATGAAGGCGGATTCATTCTTGTGGTATACTTAATCTAATTTAACGGGAGGATGATGGAAAAGATGTTATCCACAAAAGAAATTTGGTCAAGTTACATTAAGACAAACCAAATACAGTCTGCAACGTTGCCCGAGTATATCATGGATTCATGGGAGTATTGCTCCTCTCATGACGTTAATCCTTTATCAGAAAAAGGCTTAGAGAGAGTGTCATTGTTAGAACTTGATTTCACAAAATCTGAAATCAAAGACGTGATTCAACTCGTCCAATGGGAGATTTCTCGCCTAGCTGAATTTTTTGATATGAAGAAGCCTTTATTTATTTTAACTGACAAGAACGGTGTTGTCGTTTGGCGAGATGGTCATGCTGAGACCAAGCATTTGGCTAACGACATCCGTTTTGAAGAAGGAAGCATTTGGACTGAAAAAGCGGTGGGAACCAATGCGATTGGTCTCGCTCTTCGTACCCTTCAAAGTGTTACCGTTGAAAAGTATCAGCACTTCAGTCAAGCGTCCCATCCTTTTACCTGTACGTCGACCCCTATTCTCGATGAAAATGGTGATGTGGTGGCTTGTTTGAATGTGTCCACAGCAGAAAAAATAACCGATGCCAATTATTTGATGGTGGCACTCAAGATATTAGCTAAAAATGTAGAGACTTCTCTTTTAGAACGTTACGTTCAAAATAAAAAAATTGAGTTATTGGAATATGTAGCAGGGCCTTTAGAACGAATGATTATTTGTGATGAGCAAGAGCGTATCGTTATGATGACCAGGGATTTTGATACGGATCCTGCGAAACATTTGGGCCAACCGATTGCCTTGTTTTTAGAACATAATCCAGAATATTATCAAAAGACTCCTATTTGTGTGGAGCGAGAGTATTTAGGATCAGTGTATCAATTCAGTTTAAAGAGAGAAACCCTCTCTTATGTTTCCTTTGGTGTGGCGTCACACAATGAGCAGTACCAAACGTATCTCAATCAGTTGTTGAAGGCAGCAGAATCTGATTTACCCATTCATTTATATGGTGAAACAGGCAGTGGCAAAGAAGTTTCTGCTAAAACAGTTCATTATAACAGCGCCAGACATAAGGGACCACTTATCTCTGTTAACTGTGGAGCGTTAAGTGAGAATTTATTGGAGAGTGAATTGTTTGGTTATGTACCAGGAGCTTTTACAGGAGCGCAAGGGAAAGGTTACAAAGGAAAAATTGCTCAGGCAGATGGAGGCACCCTCTTTTTAGATGAAATTGATAGTATGTCAAAACGCATGCAAGTGTCACTTCTTAGAGTGCTAGAAGAAAAAATAGTCACTCCACTGGGTGCTGAAAATGGGAGCAGTGTGGATTTTAGGCTAGTCACAGCCAGTAATCAGAACCTAAAGGAACAAGTAGCAAAGGAACAATTTAGAGAAGATTTGTTTTACCGTTTGTTTGTTATTCCTTTTAGCATTCCGCCACTAAGAGAGCGTCAAGAAGATTTTTGTCAGCTAGTTAGCCAATATTGCGAGCGTCAAGACTGGCATCCTAAGTGGATAGATGCTGTGATTGAAGAGGTGAAGCAATACGAATGGCAGGGCAATATCAGAGAATTTCATAATTTCTTGAAACGCTTGCATCTCTTTTATCCAGATTGCCAGCCTAGTAGCGCGGACATTGAGCGGTTAGTCTCTATTGGTACCATTGAGAAAAATAAAATGGGACAAAAAACGATAGAAAAGACGGAAGCTCAACAGATTACACAAACTCTTAAAGAAACAAACTACCATATGACTCAGACGGCAGAACGCCTCAACATGGCGAGAAGTACACTGTATCGTAAGATTACAAAATACCAAATAGAGATACCTGATTGATTATCTAATCATCAGGTATTTTTTTGTGCAGAAAAAGTGTTGTCCCAGTGTTGCAACAGAAGTGTCCCAAATACTCAAAATTAAAACCAAAAATGTTTAAATAAAGCGTTTTCAAAGTTGGCACGCTATTTGCTTATATATAAATGAATCAAGAATTAAGGAAGGTGATGAAATGAAAAAGTACGATCTGATTGTGATCGGGGCAGGCCCTGGAGGTTATGTTGCCGCACTTGAAGCAGCAAAACTAGGTAAAAAAGTGGCTGTCATTGAAAGAAATAAGATCGGAGGTACTTGTTTAAATGTAGGGTGTATTCCATCGAAGGCTTATTTGAAACACGCAAGTTGGGTAGAAGAATTACAAGAGGCACAAACATTTGGCATTGAGAATCAGTTAACTGGAATTAATTATGGGAAATTGGTGGATAGAAAAAATGGTGTGGTTCAGCAATTACAACAAGGTATCCATTACTTATTTAAACAACAAAGCATTGATTATATTGAAGGTGAAGCGGAGTTTGTATCACCAAAAGAAATAAAGGTAGGTAACACTCCTTACGAAGCGGCTCATTATTTACTGGCAACAGGGAGTCATCCATTTGTGCCACCAATTAAGGGAATTGAGCAAGCCGACTATTTAACAACTGATACCTTCTTTGATATGAGAGACGAGCCAGACTCACTTGTCATTATTGGTGGCGGCGTAATTGGGATTGAACTAGCTTTTGCTATGGCCCCACTTGGTGTTAAGGTTACTGTCATTGAAGCTGCACCAAGTATTTTAATGACAGAAGATCAAGAGGCAAGAAGTATCATTCAACAACAATTAAAAGCCATGAACGTTACGGTGATTGAAGGAGCAAACATTGTAGAGGTACAAGAGAAGCAAGTCGTATTATCTGAGCAAGCTGTTTCTTTTGAGAAGCTTTTAGTGGTAACAGGTAGAAAAGGAAATCTAGAGATCGCAAAAGAGTTGGAGCTATCTTTGACAGAGAGTCACACATTTGTTGATGTGAACCGTCATTACCAAACCTCTATCCCTCATATTTACGCAGTGGGAGACATTATTGATGGTTACATGTTAGCTCATGCGGCGAGTAAAGAAGGAGTTAAAGCCGTCAGACACATGTTTGGTCAATCAGAAGCACCTTTAAAACAAGAAGAAGTACCAAAATGTGTGTACACACACCCAGAAATTGCAAGCTTTGGATTAACAGAAGAAGAAGCGAAAGCACAAGGGTATGATGTGTTAGTGTCTAAAACAGGTTACAACGGTAACGGTCGTGCCATCTCAGGGAATGACACCAAAGGGTTTGTTAAAATCATTTCGGAAAAAGAATACCATACCATCCTTGGCGGTGTGATTGTCGGTGCTAATGCCACAGAGTTGATTCATGTGTTACTAGGAGTACAACAGTCAGAAGGTCGATTAGAAGAATTAGAGAGCATGACATTTGCGCATCCTACCTTATCAGAGATGATGGGTGAGCTTGCGAATCAAATGATTTAACAAGGAGGAAAACAAGATGGAAAAAATGACAGCAAACAAAGCAGAGTGGATTTATCAAACAATGAATGATATTAGGAACTTTGAAGATGAAGTGCATCGTATTTTTACTAGTGGTGAGATTCCAGGTTTCGTTCATTTGTACGCAGGAGAGGAAGCCATCGCAACAGGCGTATGTGCTCACTTAACAGACAAAGATTACATTACAAGTACCCATAGAGGACACGGACATTGTATTGCTAAAGGATGCGATTTAAATGGAATGATGGCTGAGATCTTTGGTAAAGAAACAGGTCTTTGTAAAGGAAAAGGCGGTTCCATGCATATTGCCGATATTGATAAAGGCATGCTAGGTGCTAACGGAATGGTTGGAGGCGGGTTCCCAATCGCGGTTGGAGCAGGTCTTCGTAACAAATACTTAAAAACAGATGACGTAGCGATTTGTTTCTTTGGTGACGGGGCATCCAATGAGGGAACCTTCCATGAAGGCATCAACATGGCAGCTATCTGGGATTTACCAGTAGTGTTTGTTTGTGAGAATAACTCATTTGCTGAAGCAACACCGATGTCTTACTCATGTGGTTCAAAAACAATTGCTGAGAGAAGTGTGGCTTATGGTATTCCAGGAGTACGAGTGAATGGAAAAGATTTAGTTGCTGTGTATGAAGCGGCAGGTGAAGCAATTGACCGTGCGAGACGAGGAGAAGGTCCTTCCATCGTTGAGTGTGTCACGTATCGAAATTACGGACACTTTGAAGGAGACGAACAAAAATACAAAGCAAAAGACGGGGAAGAAAAAGAGTTTGCTGATTTTGAAAATATTTCGCATTTCCGTGAGGTAGCGATTGAAAATAATTGGTTAACAGCTGAAAAAGCAGATGCCATCGAAGCACAATCTGTAGCGGATACGGAAGCAGCAATACAATTTGCAAGAGACAGTGATGTACCACATCCAGATGCATTATACGAAGACGTTTCAATCTAACTAAAAAGAAGACTAAGGAGTGACCAAAATGAGTAGAAGAATAACATTTATGCAAGCAGTCAATGAAGGTTTAGATATGGCAATGGATAAAGACGATCGTGTCATTTTACTAGGAGAAGATATTGCGGGTGGGACAACGATTGATCATTTAGAAGGCGAAGGCGCATGGGGCGGAGTGTTTGGTGTAACCAAAGGCTTAGTAGAAAAACATGGCTTTGAGCGTGTCATTGATACGCCTATTTCAGAGATGGGATATATGGGAGCAGCAGTTGGAGCAGCAGCTACAGGGTTACGTCCTGTCCCAGAATTAATGTTTAATGACTTTTTAGGTTTCTGTTTTGACACGTTACTCTCTCAAGGGTCTAAAATGCGTTACATGTTTGGTGGGAAGGCGAAGATTCCTATGACGGTTAGAACCTGTCACGGTGCAGGGGCTTCTGCTGCAGCACAACATTCGGGTTCTTATTACGGCATGTTTGGATCGATTCCAGGACTAAAAGTGGTTGTCCCTTCTAATCCATATGATGCAAAGGGTCTATTACTGGCAGCAATTGAAGATGATAACATTGTTATTTTCTCTGAAGATAAAACATTATACGGGATTAAAGATGAGGTGCCAGAGGAATATTACAAAGTAGAGATTGGTAAGGCAAAAGTAAAACGTGAGGGTGCGGATTTAACCATTGTTACTATTGGTAAGATGCTTTATGTGGCACTTGAGGTGGCAGAAGAATTAGAAAAATCAGGTGTGTCTGTTGAAGTGATTGATTTAATTACTGTGGCACCTTGGGATCAAGAAACCGTTTTAAATTCTGTGAAGAAAACAGGGCGCTTAATTGTGATTGACGAAGCTAACCCACATAATAATACAGCAACAGACATTGCTTCTGTTGTAAGTGATAAAGCCTTCGATTACTTAGATGGTCCAGTGAAATGTATCTGTGCACCAAATACACCCGTCCCATTTGCAAGTAATTTAGAAGCTTTGTATTTACCGAATAAAGAGCGTGTCTTGGAACAAGCAAGCGAATTAATTAATGATCTAAAATAAAGGGTAGGTGAAAAAACATGGCAGAAACATTAATGATGCCGACATTAGGATTGACGATGACAGAAGGTACTGTAGATCAATGGTACAAAAAAGTAGGCGATCCTGTGGCAAAAGGCGAAGCAGTTGTAAGTATTAGTTCTGAAAAGTTAACACATGATGTAGAGTCACCAGTGGATGGTGTATTACTTAGTATTGTTGTGTCAGAAGGTGGAGAAACTCCGTGTCAATCTCCTATTGGTTACGTAGGGGCAGAAGGCGAGAGTATCCCAACAGGGGAAGCGTTAGCGGAAGATGTCCCTGTTGTTGAAGAAACAGAGGTAACAGCAGTACCTGAAAAAGCGACTGTAAAACGTGAAGGTGGGCGTGTTTTTGCAACACCGTTAGCACGAAAAATAGCATTAGATAAAGGCTTTATCTTAGAAGATATTGTTGGAACAGGTGGCAATGGACGAATCACACGACGTGATGTGGAACGCTTTGTACCAGCTCCAGTTGCGAGTAAAGCTAGTGTCCCAGTCGCTGTTGGAGAGGGACTGGAAGGAATGCGCAAAGTAATCGCTCAGCGTATGCATCATAGTTTACAAAATGCCGCCCAATTAACGTTACACCGTAAAGCGGACATTACAGCATTGTTGGCCTTTAGAAAAGACTTAAAAGAAAAATCAAATCAACAAGTAGAACGCAGTACATTAAGTGTGAATACGTTGTTAATTAAAGCCGTGAGCTTAGCATTAAAAGACAAACCAGAAATGAATGCTTGGTACGATCAACAGACACACACAGTACAAAATGACGTACACATCGGTGTCGCTGTTGCTGTGGATGAAGGCTTACTTGTTCCTGTTATCAAAAATGTGGAACAAAAATCATTGTCTCAGATTGGCAATGACTTTGTAGAAACAACCTCTAAAGCAGTAGATGGTACTTTGTCAGGAGAGTTTTTATCTGGCTCTACCTTCACTATTACTAACTTAGGTAGTGTGGGAATCGAATACTTTACACCCATCTTAAACACACCTGAAGTAGGAATATTGGGAATTGGTGCAACAAGTTCTAAGCTTATGTTTAATGAGGAAAAAGAAGTGGTTGAAGTCCAAGAATTACCGTTAAGCTTAACTTTCGATCATCAAGTGATCGATGGTTCACCAGCTGCTGAGTTCTTAAGTCAAGTGGTGTATTATCTAGAAAACCCTTATCTATTAGTCGTATAAAAAAATAACTACTTTTTTACCACACGCTGCAATCAATGACTAATGGGTAAGTGATATAAAAAAGAGTAGCTGGATAATCATCCAGCTACTCTTTTTAGTTGTTTTATTTAATAACAGCAACGGCTTCAATCTCAATTTGAGCACCTTTAGGTAAAGCGGCTACTTGAATCGTAGAACGAGAAGGGAATGGGGCTTCAAAATAAGTCGCATACACATCGTTTACGATAGTAAAATCAGCAAGATCAGTCATGAAAATAGTTGTTTTAACAATGCTGTTCATGTCAGCGTTCGCTTCTTTTAAGATATGTTGGATATTATTTAAAGAACAGATTGCTTGTTCTTTGATCGTTTCAGGCATAATTCCTGTTGCAGCATCGATAGGTAGTTGGCCTGAGATATAGATTGTTTCACCTGTCTGAACCCCTTGAGAATATGGTCCGATAGGTTGTGGTGCGTGATTCGTTAATATTTCTGTTTTCATAGTGACTGACTCCTTTTTATTTACAGTATTTGTCGCGCAATGATTTAACATAGGCAACTGATTTTTTTACATCATCGTCTTGAAGTTTTAATAGGTATTCAAGATTTTCTGGTGAGGGGTGATAGGTTTCCATTGGTAAAATGTGAGAAGGATCCACATAAGGTTCTTCAATTTTGAAGGCCCCTTCACCTAGGTATTCAACCCCACCAAAACCTAAGGGACGTTTGAAGGTAGAAACATAAGGATGGCACATTTCGATGTTGATATGTGTTAACTCTGTTTCTTCTACAAAACGCTTGAAGCAATGGTCTGTATCGATATTGCCATCACCGATAGGACAGCCACTCACACGTAATTGATCACCGTCTTTAATCACTATATGATCTTTGAAATGCGTTGTTTTTATATAAGGAAGTAGCTTATCAACGGTTGTATTAGGATCTTCCCAAGCCATCATACCATTCCCAATATCGCAGAGACAACCAACAAATGGGCTGTCTACTGCTTTAATAATCTCAATAACTTCATCCGCAATCTCTTCCTCATGGTTTTCAATCGCTAAATGAATGTTATTTTCCCTTAATAGTGGTTCAATGTCTTTAATTTTATCGATTGATTGTTTCGTTTTTTCAGGATCAAAATAGCCTTTGTTAACATAAGTTCTGATAACTTTAACTCCAAGAGTATTGGCTACTTCGATGACTTGCATCATTTTTTCTTTTTCAACCCCACGCATGTCAATCTCACAATAAAAACCGTAGTGATCAAGAAGCTCTTTTACTTTTTTGACATGGTCAGGGTCGTTGGTCCCTAGACATCCCCATTCAGGATCTAAGTTTAAATCTTCAATAATATTGATTTGTACACCGTCTAGTCCGAGTTCATGTGTCTTATGAATAAAGTCAAAAATATCCATACGTCCATGTTGGAAGTGAATATGATAACTTTCTGTTTCTAAACCGAGTTTCATCTTATTTTGCGCCTTCTTCCTTATTCTTTTTATTAATCATTTTGACTAAAATAGAACTAATAACAAAACCTAATAATGCAAAGCCTGTCATTACTGAGAAAACATAACGGTAACCAGTTAGACCAGGATTACCATCTAAGATACTACCATAAAGAGTAAAAGCAAACATTGATGGAGCATAACCTACAAGACAAGCCACAGATACAGCAGCCCCACTAATCTCTTTAGGAATTTTAATTTCGTCAATTGGCGCAAAGAAAATAGCACGTTGACTAAAAATAATACTACCAAATAGTAATGTACATGTCATACCTAAGTAAATATTCATTGAATCATGAGGTAATGCCATGAATCCCATCATGGCTACAGCAGCTAATAGGAAAGTAAAGCGTAAGAATTTAGTCGATGATTTGAAGACTTTATCCGCTAAAATACCACCAACGGGTCCGCCGACCATTTTAAGACCGTATTGATTCACAATACCGTAAGCCCCAATAAGAGCGACTGGCATACCATAAATATCTTTTAGGAAAGGAATGAAATATGTTAATCCAGCATACACACTGTACACACAGAAGATAACAAATGATGCTACCCATAATTCAGGGATTTTGACCGCTTGTTTTGCACCAGACCAAGCTAATTCTTTTTTACTGATTTCTTCGCCACTTTCATCCATTACAGGGGCATCATCTTCTACAAAGAAATAAGTAATAATACCAACTAAGATGGCCATACCGGCAAAGAATAAAATAGCAGCTCTAAATCCTACTTCTGTACTTCCTAATTTAACAAACAAAGCAAGGGCTGAAAAGGCAATGATAGTATCCACAACGCCACGACCTGCTTCTAAGAAACCAAACAAACGACCTTGCTCACTTGAATCACCTAACAAACGAACGGCTTTGATCAATACAGGCCAGAAAATAACTTCTGCAAACAGAGCCATCAGTCCCCAAGACATCAAAATACCATAGTAACCAGGAAACGTTGCTAAGTACAGACCAATAACACCAACACCGATTAACCCGACTGGGATTAAAATTCGTTTTGAGAAACGGTCAGCAATGTAAATTGAAAAGGCGTAACCAATTGTTTGAACCATGGCATAAACAGATAATGCGACCCCAATTTCAGTATGGGTCAACCCAAAGTATTCTTGCATTGGAATGTAGAAAGCATCTTTAAGTGATGATAGTTTAAAGATGGTTCCTCCGGCCAAAATAAGAATCCCTAATGTCATCCACTTTTTCGTTTGAGATTGTCCAGCTTTTTCTAGATTCTCCATAAAACATCCTCCTAAAAAATATATGTTTTAGCGGTAGTAATAATTTATTATCACCGTTATGACCTTATTGTAAGAGCTACCAAAAGAAAAGTCAATAAAAATTTATTATCACGCTATAAAAAATTATTACTAGAAAAAAAGAACAAATAAGTCTATAATATAGTTATATATTTATTAGCGAGACAGGAGACGTTAAAATGGAACAACAAAATATTCTTTCCTACTATAAAGGGTTAGTCCCTTTTATCCATGCGATATTAGGGCCTGATAGTGAGGTCTTACTGCATGATATCAGTCAGCCAGATTCTTCTATTTTAGAAGTGGCAGGTAACCTAAGTCGTCGTAAAAAAGGGGGACCTTTGACGAATATGGCTCTTAAACAGGTTAAAGATAAGAAATTTTTATCTCAAGAATCAGAAATTAATTATCAATCTTATACGTTGGATAACAAAGTATGTCGTTCATCAAGTTATTTTATAAAAGATAGCAAGGATGAATTAATTGGGTTGTTATGTGTGAATATTTTGGTTTCGGATTTATTAGACATGAGAGATATGTTGGATAAAATGATTGGCTTGACACCAACGGATATAAAAGAGGAAATTGAATTGCCAACAGCTGACGAACAATTAGGTCAGAATTTGGATGAATTAATGACCTCCTTAATTGATAGCGTATTAGATAAATACGAAGTGGATTCCCACTTGTTAAGCATTGAAGAGCGAGAATTTATTATTTCTGAGTTAAATGATAAAGGAGTCTTTTTATTAAAGGGTGGCGTAGCAGAAGTGGCTAAGGCGATCGATATGTCTGAATCTAGTGTGTACCGTTACTTATCAAAAATTAAATAAAAAAGAGGCGCTTTTAAGAGGCGCCTCTTTTTGTTATTTATCCATGATAAAACGGGTGTGGGTTCCTTTACCTACAGAACCAAGAGGAGACATGGCTTCTACCTCAAAGATAATTTTTCGACGATCGATTTCTATAATGGTTGCTGTGATGGTAATTTTTTCACCAATTGGGACACCTAGATCATGAGACACATTGACATGGGTACCCACTGATAATTGATGTTCAGGTAAAAAAACTTGAAGTCCTAAGAAACAAGTCGATTCCATATCAGCAATCATATCTGGTGTCGCATAGACTTCAGGAAGTCCAGGTTGATAGTTTGCGGCTACGTTTTCTTTTGACACAGTTGTTTCTTTTGTGAACGTATTTCCAACAGAATAAGTCATTTATCACACTTCCATTTCTTTAATATACATAAAGTATAAAGGGTGTTTGGACTGATGTCTAGCTTTCTCAAAAGAAGTCATTTATGGTATGATTTAATGAAAAGGGGAGGATACGGTATGACTCATTTATTCGAGTTTGATTCTCTTATTCATGATTCTGATGTGGGTAAGGGAGGTGCTTATATTATTTTTCCTCATAACATAAGAGACGTTTTTGGTAAGGGCCGAGTAAAGGTTCGAGTGACTTTTGATGGAATACCTTATAATGGAAGCATAGTGAACATGGGTGTTAAGAATGACGATGGCACGGTTTGTTATATTATTGGTATGAGAAAAGACATTCGAGAGCAACTAAATAAAAAAAGTGGTGACGTGGTACATGTTACTGTGAGAGAAAGAGGAGAATAAAATGACTGAACCTAAAGTATATGGCATGTCTTTTGCTAGTATTTATCCCTTGTATGTGACAAAAGTAATGAAAAAAAACAGAACACAAGAAGAATTGGATACTGTTTTAATGTGGCTTACAGGATATAGTGAGTCAGGAC
Source organism: Vagococcus sp. 211 (assembly GCF_056322705.1). NCBI lineage: Bacteria > Bacillati > Bacillota > Bacilli > Lactobacillales > Enterococcaceae > Vagococcus > Vagococcus sp. 211. The sequence goes on along the minus strand of NZ_CM150475.1, from coordinate 1,622,770 downwards.
TACTGGAACAGATAGAAAGAAAGACCACGTTAAAAGAATTTTTTGCTGAAGTTCCTGAACTAAATCCAAATGTGGGCTTGATTAAAGGTGTCATATGCGGATATAGAGTAGAAGAGATTGAAGACCCACTGATGCAAAAAATTCGCTACATGGATAAATTAGTCGATGAGTTAGCTAAGGGTAAAAAAATGGAGAAAATACTAAGAGCATAATGAGGGTGAGTCAATGACAACAAAAGAGAGAGTATTAGAATTATTAGAGAGTCACCGAGGAGAATTTATTTCAGGAGCGACTATGGCTGAAGAACTAGGGGTGTCGCGCAATGCTGTTTGGAAGGCAATTAAGAAGATGGAAGAAGAAGGGTACCCTATTGAAGGAAAGACAAGAGTAGGGTATCAATTGAAGGAAGAGAGTGATTTTCTCTCAATTGCAGGGATACGTCCCTTTTTGTCTAAGCCAGAGAATGTAGAGATTCATTATTATGACGTAATAGACTCGACGAATAAAAAAGCCAAAGAACTTGCAGTGGTTGCACCTAAACATGGGACAGTTATTATTTCTAATGAGCAAACAGCAGGTAGAGGCAGATATGGACGGCATTTTGATTCACCAAGTGCTAAAGGGATTTACATGAGTTTTGTTTTAGATGCCTCTAAATTTCCTTTTACAACACCTACATTAATTACAGCGTATGCTGCCGTCCAAGTTTGTCAGATGTTAGAAACATTGACTCAAAAAGTGCCTTCTATTAAATGGGTTAATGATATTTTTTTAGGTGATAAAAAAATGTGTGGTATTTTAACAGAAGGCATCCTTGATTTTGAGAGTGGACAGATCCAATGGGTTGTTGTTGGTATCGGATTGAATGTTTCGACACAACGGGAAGATTTTTCTGACACGGTTAGTGAAATTGCAACGTCTCTTTTTGAGAATGAGGATCAGAGTATCACACGAAATCAATTGGCTGGGGCCTTGATTTCTGAAATGATGGAAGGGTTGACAGATCTTGATGAGAAGAAGTTATTAGCTGACTATCAGTCTAGGTTGAACATGCTGGATAAAGAAGTCATCGTCACCCAAGGAAAACAAAAGATTATCGGAAAAAGCTTAGATGTAGATGGAGAAGGTAGACTGAGAGTCAGGACGCCAGAAGGGCATATTATAAGGATTGAATCCGGTGAAGTTAAAGTAAACTATAGATAAAAAACATTGTCACCTTATTATAAAAATAAGTTGACAATGTTTTTGTTTTATATTATTCTTTTATCAAGAAGAAAGGGAGTTAAAAAAATGAAAACAAAACGAATGACAACTATAGCATTATGTACAGCAGTAGTGATTGTCTTATCGCAACTAAGTATTCCCATGCCGTACGGTGTCCCCATGACACTACAAACATTTGCGATACCTTTAGTCGGTGTGATATTAGGGAAAAGAGATGGTTTAATAGTAGGGGCTCTTTATTTGCTCCTTGGTTTAATTGGCTTACCTGTTTTTGCAGGAATGTCTGGTGGAGCGATTAGCTTTGTTGGACCAACGGGAGGTTTTTTGATCTCGTTCCCACTTATGGCTTATTTGGCAGGTTGGGGCAGTGATAAAAATAAAACAAGTTACTTGTATGCTGGACTGATATTAGGAGCGGTTGCCAACTATGCGATTGGTATGTTTTTCTTTAGCTTTGTGACATCAAGTGGCTTAACAACAGCTTTTATGGCCTGTGTGGCACCTTTTATCCCAACAAGTATCCTTAAAATTATTTCTGTTGCTTTCATTGGTAAGAAATTAAAAGAAATAGTTGTCAGTAAACGTTTTGCAACGTATTAGATAAAAAAAACGAGAGAAGGCATGCCTTCTCTCGTTTTTTTATGCTGAAAAGTGTTTTGAAAGAACAGGACGCTGGTTTAAAGGTTGCTGTTCCCGAGCGTTATGGGCGTGGTACTGGGTAAGTTCTTTCAACTGACTGTCAGTAATCGTGATAGGTTCCTCTAGAATATACCATTCCACATTTTCATTAAGTGGAGGAGTGGTAAGAGAGCCTAGATAATGGTAGTAATGTTTGTTCTTAGGATATAACTCTGTTAGGTCAATAATACTTGGTCGTGGTCTATCCACTCGTTGAATGATTTGCTGTATGGCTTTATTCGGTTTGCTTCCTAATTCCATAAACACAGCAATCACTGCCAAGCGTCCATTTTGAGCTTTGTGGACAAAATGGAGTTCCACAGGATATGTTTTTTTATTAATAGTATGTTCACTGTGAGCATGAAAATGATACTGCACCAGTTCGAATCGACGATTATTAATGGTAGCCACACCGTTAGCAAAGCCTTGTATGGCATGACCGTTATCTATAATTGCTTGAGTGATCGTATCGTAGTGTAACTCAATCCCGCCTTCATCAATCATAGGTTCTGTTTCGTTGGTTGTAATGTTAATGGGTGATTGCGATGTGAAGCTCTCGAAACACCAGGCATGTTGGTCGTGATAACACCAATCATCTGTCATTGTTATGCGTTCCATGTTATCCTCCTATACTTACAACGTTAGGAGAATTTTACTATAAATGAGGTTGTCATGACAATCAATATGATTATAAACAGAGAAAGATTACAAATAAAGACTGTTAAAAATAAATAGGAAGGAATATAGGATAAATAGACAAAAGAGAGAATAAAGTACAACGTAAAATATAGGTTTTAAAACGTCGACTGGGACATTTTCTTTTTTTGAAAGGCCAATATGAGAGGTTTTTATAGTAAATTCCATGAATATAAAACAAATTAATGAAAATAATCAATTTATTTACACGTTCATAAAAGAAGGGGAAGTGTAACAAATTAAGGACATATTTTTAGGTAAGAATATTTTTAATATAATTAGAATAATTCTCATATAAATAAATAAAGCCTTTGTTTCAATGTATAGACCAATATAGTTCATTAATTAACGAACGAAAGTTTTTTCAAATAAAGAGAGGAAAAAATAAAAATTACAATTATTTTCTATACTTATTGAATTTTTGAATAAGAAAAACCGGTCAGTTTCCTTTATAATAGTTCAGGCTATGTATTCAACTAAATAATAAAGGAGAGCGAATATGCAGAAGAAATTTAACAAAATTAAATATTATGTATCATTGATTATTATTTTAATGCCTCAATTTGTAACAACGACAATTGCTGTGGCTGAAACACTTGCGACAGATGGCGTGAGTGAAATAACAATGACTGATTTTCAACTTACAGGGGACGATGCAGAGAATGCAAAAGCAGTGGTGACCCTTCAATATAAAAACACCACAGAAGAACAGGTAACCGAGGTTCTTAACTCTTCATTACCTCTAAAGAATGTGGTAAGTGATAAGGGAGACGTTACGTTAAGTTCAACTAACAGTATGAGCCTGAATGTCGAAAGTGATAGCGAAGGGAGTATTTCAGTTTCAGTAGAAAGAGATCCTTCTATAGAGGAAAGCTGGACAATGACACTATCTAATGGTCAAGAACAAACCATTGCATTACCAATAGTCGAAACCGAAGAAGAGACTAAGACGGAAGAAATGGATGAAGTGGAGACCGAAGAAGAAACAACAGAAACAATGGAAGAGACAGAAACGAAAGAAAAAGAAACGAGCAAAGCAAAAGCTAAACCAGCGAGTGCTAAATTAGATTCTTTGGACAGAGCACCAGGAAATATTAAAGAGATTTTTGCTGATGAAGAGGGATTTAAATCAATCTTTAAAACTTTCAAATTAACTGATGGAGAAGGAAAAGATTTAAATAATGAAGAGGTAGAATATAACGAGAAATTTATGATGGAATTGGATTGGAGAATTCCAGATGCTGTGGCTAAGAAAATGGTCCCAGGGGATTACTATGAATTTCAGTTACCGAAACATTTTAAGAAGACTGCTGTAGGGCCTACCTCTTTTCCTGACAGTAAGATTGGAACGTATGAGATAAGTGATACAGGTTTAGTGAAATTTGTTTTTAATGATGAAATTGAAAATAAAGTAAATTTACATGGCTCATTTCACTTAAGTCAAGAGTTGGTAGATATCGAGGAAGTAGGAAAAATAGATATTGTTATCCCTAATGAAGATAGCCTACCTAAAATTGAGTTAAATGTAAAATCTAACTCGGATAAAGAGATTAATAAAGAAGGACAATTGAATAAGAGACAAAATGCTACCAAAGTTGACTGGGAAATTGATATTAATCTAAAAAATAGAGAATTGACTAACGCAACGATAACAGAAGATTTACCAAAAGGATTAAACTTAGAGAGCGTTAAAATTTTTCCAATCAAAGTAACCATTAATGGTGAGGTTAGTGAAGTATCTGATACGCCTTTAGAAGAAGGCAAAGATTATAATCTGACACCAGATGGAAAAATTATGTTTATTGGTAAAATATCAAGTCCTTATAGAATTAAATTAGAATCATCTATTGATACGTCATTAGTTGAAAACAATTATGCTAAATTTACGAATAACGCCACATTAACTGCAGATGAGATAACCAAACCTGTATCTGATTCAGCTGTAGTAGAAAGTTTTTATTCTGAAAACTTAACCAAACGTTTTGTAGACAATGAAGGTGGAGCAAAGCAAGAGTATAATTGGGAGATTAAGGCGAATTTCAAACAAATCGAGTTAGATGAGGGTTATGTTGTTAAAGATAGATTCATGCAAAAGAACATGAACTTAGCATCAGATTCAATGAAGATAGAAGTATATGATTTCAATGATAATGGCGAAGAAGTTGGAACCGGAACCTTTTTAAAATTAGGCGAAGATTATGAAATAACGGATTTAGCTGAAGAAGGTTTCAATATTACTTTAAAAAAATCAACAAATAAACCATTAAGAATCACGTATAAAACAAAAGTAAATGAGTTTGTTGGTAGTGAGGGTGTTTCTTTAGAGAATTCTGTTGAGGCTGGCGAAGAGAGCACATCAACAGGTCATTTAGCAGAGCAACAAAACTTAATAAAATATCCAGGACAGATTGATTATGAGTTGCATACCATCGACTGGAATATTCTAGTCAACCAGGCAAATTACGAACTTAATAATTGGTCATTAAAAGATACTATTTCTAAAGGACAAACCTTTGATGAATCAAGTTTTAGAATTATAGATGAGACCAATAAAAAAGAATTACAAAAAGATGTTGATTATGAGATTTCTTATCAACCAAACAAAGAAGATGGAACAACGACTATGTCTGTTGCATTTATTAATAATTATGAAAAAACAAAGGCGTCTTTCCATATTTTTTATAAAACTAACTATGACATTCACAACATTGATCCCGGAGTAGGCGGAGAAGGCAATATTGGTTTTACGAATCATGCACGTTCTTCTTGGACAACGAAAGATGATGAGAAAAAAGAAACAGATTTAGATAAAAAAGCAGTGTTACCGCAAGATGAGTATCGTTTCAATGGTATAAAATCTGGAGAGTTTGACTATAAAACAAAAGAAGTAACATGGAAAATTGGGGTTAACCCAAACAAGAACAAATTAATTGATGCTTCTATTGTAGATACTATCAAAGGAAATCATAAATTAATTAAAGATAGTGTTAAGTTGTATGAGGGAGAAGTTAAACACGTTACAGCTAACCAAAAATATTTAGAAATTCTACCAGGCAAGCTACTTGAGAAACAGCCGGTCAGTATTTCCCAAAACGATGTGAAACAAGACGTTATTACAGTTTCCTTACCAGAAGGCAGTGATAAAGCTTATTATTTAACGTATAAAACGAGCATTGAAGGCTTTTTATTAGAAGAGACTCTTACGAATAAAGCTGTGTTCACTCACGATAAAATAAGCCATGATTTAGTTAGCAAAGTGAGACCTGAATTTACAGGTAGTTTAATGAATAAGGCTGGTAATAGTCCTTCGAACGGAGTGATTGATTGGAGTCTATGGGTCAACCCGTCTCAATCAACACTAAAAAATGTGAAGGTAATTGATACACCATCTAACAATCAAAGTATCAAAGAGTCGAGTGTTAAGGTATTTTTAGGTATACCAACCGATGATGGCTATGTCCAAAAACAATCAGATACACCTATTTCTTCTGATGAATATAGTGTTGTAGTGGAAAAGGACAAAGAAACGAAACAATCTAAATTAACAGTAAGTTTTAATAATGATATTTCTAAAGCTTATATTATTGAATATAGGACGATGTTGGATCCACGAACCCCAGGTTTATCAGCAAATGTAACTAATGAAGCAAGATTAGTTGCTGATGAGGTAGGTAGTATGACCACATCTAGTAAAAGTCAGACCGAAGTTAACACAATTGGTGGGAACAGTGGTGCTGAAGGCGGCAACGGCACTCTGAAAATAAAAAAAGTTGATGCAGATAATAACTCTGAAGGATTAAAAGGTGCAGAGTTTGACGTGTACACTGTAGAAGATGATGGTAGTAAGGGTGTTATATTTGAATCTCTTGTGACAGATGAATCAGGACAAGCTAGTCTAACTGATTTACCTTTAGGAGAGTATATTATTGTTGAGACAAAAGCACCGACAGGTTATACAATTAATGACGAACTAAAAGAAGGACGTTTAATTTCTATTGTAGATGATTCAGAAGATAAGGACCTTAATTTTTTTGTATTGGAAAACGCAACTAGTAAAGTCCTTGTATCTAAAACTGACGAGTCTGATCGTCCACTAAAAGGCGCGACATTCGAATTGTATAATGAAGACAAAAAGACATTAGTAACCAATGACTTTATTAAAGATAGCTCATTTACAACGAACGATGATGGACAAATCGTGTTTAAAGGATTACAACCAGGTACCTATTACCTGAAAGAGACAAAAGCACCGAATGGGTTTATTTTAAATGAGTCGATGATTGAATTGAAAGTAACGGCTGATAATCTTGGCAAAACAAAAGAAATAAAGGCCGTTAACTACCAAGGATCAGCAGAATTAACAAAAGAGTCAGATAAAAACACACCTCTTGAAGGGGCAGAGTTCTCTGTCTATACAGAAACAGACGAAGAGGTTGTTTCTGGATTAGTTTCTGATGACGCAGGTAAAGTAGTAGCAACACAACTTGCTCCAGGTAAGTACTACTTCAAAGAAACAAAAGCACCAAACGGTTTTATCAAAAACGCTCAAAAAGTAAGCTTTGAAATAAGTGACAGCGTTAAAGGGTTTGAAACAGATAAAAACGGACAATTAAAACCAGTCAATGCTGGAACACTTACGAACTACCAAGGTTCAATGGCATTAACCAAAGTGAACGAAGCAGGAGATGCTTTAGATGGTGCAGAATTTGCATTGTATGCTGGTAAAGAAGTAAGTAAAGAGCAAGAAGCAGTACAAACAGGTATCACATCAAAAGATGGTAAGGTATCTGTGACAGATTTAGCACCAGGACATTATTATTTAATAGAAACAAAAGCGCCAACAGGCTTTATGGTAAACACAACACCAATTCATTTTGAGATTACTAGTGAAGCGGATGGCCAACCAAAAGCGACGACACTTGAAGCCTTTACCAACTATCAAGGTTCTGTGGTCTTAACGAAACAAGATGAAGATGGAACAGCTCTTGAAGGGGCAGAATTTGCAGTCTTTGAAGAGGAATCAAACAAAGAAATTCAATCAGGCTTAGTATCAGATGCTAAAGGTCAAGTAACAGCTAAAGATTTAGCACCAGGTAAGTATTATTTCAAAGAGACAAAAGCACCAAAAGGCTATGTTATTAATAAAGAGACTACGTCATTTGAGATTCAATCAGAGGCAGAAGGTAAATTAGTAGAGCCGGTGAAAGAAGGCTTTACTAACTATCAAGGTAGTGTAACTTTATTAAAACAAAACGCTAAAAAAGAAGCATTAGCTCAAGCAACGTTTGAATTAGTTAATGTTCAAACAGATGAAGTAAAAGAATATACAACGGATGAGAACGGTCGTATTACAGTCGATCACTTAGCACCAGGTAAGTATTACTTTAAAGAAAGTAGTGCACCAAAAGGCTACATGATTAACAGTGAAAAAATACCATTCACCATTGATAATGAAGCAAGCAACAAGCCAACACTTATTGAAGTGACTGCGACAAACTATCAAGGATCAGTCACCTTCCAAAAAATAGATGCAAGCAGTAAAGAAGCTCTAGAAGGCGTTGTCTTTGATTTATATCGTGGCGAGGACATGGTTCAATCTGGTTTAACGACAGATGAGAATGGTCGTATTACAGTGACAGACTTAGCACCAGGTTCTTATGAATTTAGAGAAGTGACAGCGTTAGATGGTTACATCTTAAATACGAAACCTATTACATTCAAAATTAATCAATCCGGTAAAGGTGAACCAGTCGTTGTTGATAAAGGAACCTATCCAAACTATCAAGGACGCGTATCATTAGAGAAATATTCTGAAACAAATACACCTCTAGCAGGTGCAAGATTCTCTATCTTTACAAAAGAAGGAAAAGAAGTAAGAAGTAATATTAAATCAAATGACAAAGGCATTGTTTCCGCTAAAGGCTTAGCACCAGGAGACTATTACTTTGAAGAAACAAAAGCACCAAAAGGATATGAACGTAATGAAGAAACATTAGCCTTTACAATTATGGCTAAGGCTGATGGCCAACCAGATGTTATTCAAGCAGGTAAGTTCTTTAACTACAAAGGAACGACAGAGCTTGTTAAAAAAGCAGAAGATGGCACACCTTTATCAGGCGCAGAATTTGCGGTTTACTCTAAAAAAGGTAAAGTGATTCAAGAAGGCTTAGTGTCGGATAAAGAAGGTAACATTTCTGTGAAAGATTTATCTCCAGGTATTTACTACTTTAAAGAAACAAAGGCACCAGCTGGTTATGTTCTAAACGAAATGAAAGTACCTTTCAAAGTAGACAAACAATCAAAAGGACAACCTGTTTTAATTGATTCAGGTAACATTGTTAACTACAAAGGTTCTGTGGAATTAATCAAAGTCGATGCCTCAGGTAGTGGGTTAAGAGGCGCAGAATTTGTGGTATTAGATCATTTAGGTAAAGTAGCGGGGACTGCAACATCTAATAAAAATGGTCGTGTGGTAGTGAAAGATTTAGCACCAGGTGACTACTTATTGAAAGAAGTAAAAGCACCAAAAGGCTTTATCTTAAATACAGAAACCATTCCATTTACGATTCAAGATTCAGCCAAAGGAAAACCTAAGATGGTAAAAGATCAATCGATTGCCAACTTTAAAGGACAAGCTGAACTAATCAAAGAAACGGAAGATGGTAAGGCATTAGAAGGCGCAGAATTCTCATTATTTACGAAGAGTGAGAAATTAGTTCAAGAAGGACTTGTATCCAATTCAGAGGGTAAAGTTGTAGTGAAAGACTTAGCACCAGGCAAGTATTACTTCAAAGAAACGAAAGCGCCAAAAGGGTACATTATTAATGAAAAAACCATGAGTTTTAGTGTTAGTAAAGAAGCTAAAGGCGAACCAGAAACAATTAAAGTTGGGCACTTAGTGAACTACCAAGGAACAGCTGAATTAGTGAAGCAATCTAAATCAAAATTAGGTTTAGAAGGGGCAGAATTTGCCATCTTTGATACGAGCGACCAAGAGATTCAAACAGGCTTAGTATCTAACAAAGAGGGTAAAGTGACAGCCAAAGATTTAGCACCAGGTAAGTATTACTTCAAAGAAACAAAAGCACCAACGGGTTATGTCCGTAACGAAGAAACAGTACCGTTTGAGATTGTGACATCTGCTTTTGAACAACCTAAACTAGTATCAGGCATTACCTTAACTAACTACAAAGGTCAAGCTGAATTAGTGAAAGTTGCTGAAAATAAAGCACCTCTAGCTGGGGCAGAATTCTCAGTTTATACAAAAGAAGATGTTCTAGTGACAGAGCGTGTCATGTCAGATAAAGACGGAAAAGTATTAGTGAAAGACTTAGCACCAGGAAGTTATTACTTTAAAGAAACCAAAGCACCAGCAGGTTATGTTTTGAATGAAAAGACACTTCCATTTGAGATTGTGTCATCGTTTAAAGGGGAGCCACTGCTCGTAGAAGCTGGCATGCTTGTGAATTACAAAGGAACAGCCGAATTAAGTAAATTATCCGAGTCCGGTGAAGGGTTAGAAGGAGCTGAATTCTCAGTCTTTACAAAAGATGGGAAAGAAGTTCAAACAGGCTTAGTGTCAGATAAAGATGGGAAGTTATCTGTAGAAGACTTAGCACCAGGTGAGTATTACTTTGAAGAAACCAAAGCACCTGAGGGATACATTTTAAATAATGAACCTATCAATTTTGCTATTGTTGTTTCTGAAAATGACGTACCAACAGTCGTTGACTCAGGTGAGTTGATCAACTACCAAGGAACAGCTAAAATACAAAAAGTATCTGCCAAAGGTGAAGGATTAGAAGGAGCTGAATTCTCAGTCTTTACAAAAGACGGGAAAGAAGTTCAAACAGGCTTAGTGTCAGATAAAGACGGAAAAGTATCTGTGGAAGACTTATCACCAGGCGCGTATTACTTTAAAGAAACCAAAGCACCAACAGGATTTATCTTAAATGAAGAAGTCGTAGACTTCATCATAGAAGACACAACAACAGGTGAACCAACAGTCGTTGACTCAGGTAAGTTGATCAACTACCAAGGAACAGCTGAATTACAAAAAGTATCTGCCAAAGGTGAAGGATTAGAAGGAGCTGAATTCTCAGTCTTTACAAAAGACGGGAAAGAAGTTCAAACAGGCTTAGTGTCAGATAAAGACGGAAAAGTATCTGTGGAAGACTTATCACCAGGTGCGTATTACTTTAAAGAAACCAAAGCACCAGCAGGATTTATCTTAAATGAAGAAGTCGTAGACTTCATCATAGAAGACACAACAACAGGTGAACCAACAGTCGTTGACTCAGGTAAGTTGATCAACTACCAAGGAACAGCTGAATTACAAAAAGTATCTGCCAAAGGTGAAGGATTAGAAGGAGCTGAATTCTCAGTCTTTACAAAAGACGGGAAAGAAGTTCAAACAGGCTTAGTGTCAGATAAAGACGGAAAAGTATCTGTGGAAGACTTATCACCAGGCACGTATTACTTTAAAGAAACCAAAGCACCAGCAGGATTTATCTTAAATGAAGAAGTCGTAGACTTCATCATAGAAGACACAACAACAGGTGAACCAACAGTCGTTGACTCAGGTAAGTTGATCAACTACCAAGGAACAGCTGAATTACAAAAAGTATCTGCCAAAGGTGAAGGATTAGAAGGAGCTGAATTCTCAGTCTTTACAAAAGACGGGAAAGAAGTTCAAACAGGCTTAGTGTCAGATAAAGACGGAAAAGTATCTGTGGAAGACTTATCACCAGGCACGTATTACTTCAAAGAAACCAAAGCACCAAAAGGGTATGAATTAAGTAAAGAGAAACGTCACATCGTGATTGTTAAGACAAATAAAGGGGAGCCAGCGACGGTTAAAGCAGGCGACTTTGTTAATAAAAAAGAATCAGAAAAAGTGTTAGACAATACGAAAGAAAAACCGAAAAAACCAACGAAACCAACAGATAAAGTAAGTCCAGAGACTCATGGTAAAGAAAACGTGAAGAATGGGAAGAAAACAAACAATAAAGGGTTACCTAAAACCGGTGAAAGCTCAAGTCAACGAGCATTAACACTGCTTGGGTTTGCTCTGATTAGTGTGTTGATTATCAGTATGGTATGGTTCAAAAAAAGTAAAATGAGTTAATTATTTTAAAGTAAGGATGGGAAACCATTCTTACTTTTTTATTTTGATTGAAAAGGTGATAAACTAAAGGTAGGAAAAGAGAGGAGGGCTTAATAGATGAATCAAAAAAAACGTTGGTGTAGTTATCTCTTGTTACTCTTAGTTATAACAGTAACACTGTACGTTCTTAAGCGAGATAAAGTGTTGATTGGTGTGTTTGTTGTGTCCATAATCTTTATTTATTTAAGTTATCAAAATCAATTGACCCTAGTTTCTAAAGAAGTGATTAAAAAGGAATATGGCGACGTGATACTTGAGAAATATCACAGCCGATTGGACGAAGTGGATGAAGAAATGTCTCAGCTACAGTATGAAAAAAAACGATTAGAAGTTGATATCGTTGGATTGAAAGATGATAGAGCCTCACTCATCAATAGCATTGGGACGTATCAGCAAAACTTTGATGACCAAGTATTACAATACAAGGTGCAACAGGAACAATTGGAACATCTCATTAGTCGGATAAAAGTACAAAAACAGTTTCAAAAACGATTAAAAAAAGGGCTATTAGCTACTAATCATTACCCAGATTATTTGAGGTATTTAAGTGAAAAGCACCTAGAAACTATGGCTACATTAACGTTAGATAATCGACTTTTGGTAATGAAAGAAGTCTTGAAGGGAAATAATTGCCTAGAGACTATTACCTCTCTCTCATGTCCACATATTGTTACGAGACATGAGAACCGACGTGTGGGCATTCTTTTTATCCTTGAGGAGAATCAGAAACAGATATATGACGCGCGAGATAGGTTGAAGGAATCTATAACTAAATATCAACTAGATGATTTTTATGTGATTGATTTTGTTGGAGTTGGTTGGGAAAAAGAAATCATACAAGATGAAAAATTGTGGTATAGAAGGGAAGAGGTATTATTACCTATGTTTGATTCTTATTTTGATACACTTCTCATGTCAACAGGTATAGAATCCAAATCATACACACAAAAAGCGAAAGACTTGTTATAATAAAGGATAAATGAAACAAGGAGGATGAAAATGTTAGAGGTAAAAGAAGGATACATACCATTTGGCGAGTATGAAACGTATTACCGTACGGTCGGATTAGAAAATAGTATCAAAGCGCCGCTTATTGTGCTTCACGGGGGCCCAGGATCTACGCATAATTATTTTGAAGTGTTAGATGATGTTGTTAGGCGTTCAGGTCATCCGATTATTATGTACGATCAATTAGGTTGTGGCAAATCTAGCATGCCTGATAAACCAGAGCTATGGAACATGGAGACTTGGTTAGAGGAACTGAGAAGCGTTATTGCGTACTTTGATTTAGAAGAATATCACTTACTTGGTCAGTCATGGGGAGGGATGCTGTTGTTACAGTATGTGTGTGACGATAAGCCAAAAGCTCTTAAAAGCATGGTGCTGTCTAGTACATTACCGTCATCTGCGTTGTGGGGACAAGAGCAACACCGCCTAATTCGTTTTATGTCGGAAGAAGATCAACACGCAATCAAGCTAGCGGAGCAAACAGGAGATTACACGACACCGGAGTATCAGCAAGCTAATGATAGGTTTATGCTACGTCATGCAGGGGATGTTCCAACATCTGACAGCCCAGAACCTTTAAGACGTGACAAAAAAGTAGGGCGTCAAGCTTATGAAACCGCATGGGGTCCTAATGAATTTACCCCATTAGGAACATTAAAAGACTTTGATTGCCAGGAACAGTTAAAAGAAATTCCTTATCCAACTTTAGTTATAAGTGGTATTAATGATTTATGTACACCAATCATTGCTAAAAAAATGGTTGATGAGATACCCAATGCAACATGGGAGTTGTTTGAAAAAAGTCGTCACATGCCTTTTGTAGATGAACATGACACATATTGTCGTGTCCTGCATAATTGGTTGGTAACATCCAAGTAACCCTCATTTTATTAGTGGCTTATGAGACTTTATTATATAATGAAAGAAAAGAGGAGAATGCTTATGAACGCACAAGAGGTTTTAGATTTTTGGTTTAAAGAATTAGAGGACGGGGACCGATTTAAGAAAGATGAGCAGTTAGATGAGACGATAAGGGCTCGTTTTTTAGAAACACATGGACAGGTGGCTCGTGGAGAAACCTATCAATGGCGTGAAACGATTCAAGGGCGTCTAGCAGAAATTATTGTTTTAGACCAATTTTCTAGAAACATGTTCAGAGGGACACCAGAAACCTTCAGTTATGACGGTCAAGCTCTAGTGTTATCCCAAGAAGCCATTAACACAGGGCAAGTGGAACAACTTAGTATCTTAGAACAAGCCTTTCTTTATATGCCGTTGATGCATTCAGAATCAGTTGTGATTCATGAAGTCGCAATGACGCTATTTTCAAAACCGGGAATGGAAACTTTTTTTGATTTTGAAAAACAGCACTTTGACATCATTAAAAAGTACGGAAGATACCCACACCGTAATGACTTATTAGGACGACAAACGACTCCAGAAGAAGCGCTATTTCTGACACAACCAGGGTCATCATTTTAGCAAGTAAATAAAAAGGAGTTACATTATGTCTTATTTAAAAATGAATTTGAAAAAGTCTTTTCTCTTTTTAAGTGGAGCAAAATCCTACTTTAGAGATGTATTATTAATGCATGGGTTATTAATGTTTTTTTGGAACCCTTTATTAGCAAGCAGCACTCGTTTTTTGTTAAAACAAGGTGATATTGCTTATATTTCTTATGATAATATAGGAGCTATATTATCTCAGCATCCGATTATATTTGTTGGTTTAATTGGCATGTTGTTATTAATGGTTGTGTCTGTTTTTTTTGAATTTGCTTTTCTGTTATTGAGTATTTATTTCATTAAAAAACAAGAACCTATTTCCTTGAAGCAGCTACTTAAAGGTACTTTTTTACAGCTCAGAAAGATTAAAGGAAGTACGTTGTTATTCTTCTTGTTTTATTTCTTTTTGGTGTTACCTTTTAGTGGGATTAAATTTAACTCTGAGTTGTTTTCAAAGTTAAAAATTCCAGCTTTCATATTAGATGTTATTTTTGCTAATAGAATTATTGTTGTTACAGGGTTTATTTTATTATATCTTTTACTGATTTATGTGGCGATTCGGTTGATTTTTGCGTTACCTGAAATGATTTTAAAGAACAAGGGATTCAAAGAAGCCATTAAATTAAGTTGGGAAGAGACAAAAGGTAATTTCTTTGCCATCTTCTTACAATTTTTCATCGTAACAGCAACCTTGACCGTGCTGTCAGGGGTATCTTATACTCTTATTATCTTGATACAATATGTCATTGAACTGTGGTTACCAAGTTACGCCTTAGCATCGGCTATTACCTTAATGACGCTACTTCAAGCCGTTTGGTTATTAAACGTGGTGTTCTCAACTGTGGGTATTTTCTTTGTGACGATTGATTATATGGGGAGTAAGGACTATCTACCAGATAGCTTGCCATGGTTTAAGCCGGCCAAAATAAAACAGCAATCTAGTTTAGCTAAAGGTTTAAAAGGGATCGCTACAGGAATTATTGGGATAGGGGTTATTGTGTTTGTGGGGAGTTTTAATGCAGAATTTTTGAATCATCCCGCTGATGTGAAACCACTCACACTATCTCATCGTGGTGTAGATAACAACAATGCCGTTCAAAATTCTATCGAGGCCTTAAGATTGACCAGTGAGTCAACACATCCAGATTATGTTGAAATGGATATTCAAGAAACAAAAGATCATGAATTTGTTGTATTTCATGATTTTAATATGAAAAATTTAACAGGTGTTTCTAAGAAACCGAATGAGTTAACGTTAGAAGAGTTAACGAAAATGGAAGTAAAAGAAAATGGACGGACAGAAAAAGTGGCTTCTTTTGATGATTACATGGATGCCGCTGATGCTTTAAATCAAAAATTACTGATTGAAATTAAAACAACGAAGCAAGACAGTCCAGAAATGTTAGATAGGTTCCATGAAAAATACGGGGAACGTATCTTTGATAAAGGGCATATTATTCAGTCTTTAACCTTTGATACTGTGGTGGATTTGAAGGAAATAGATGAACGTTACTATGTGGGTTATATTATGCCTTTTAGTGTGGTTGGTCCACCAAAAGCTAATGTGGATTTCTTCACATTAGAGTATACGACATTGCGTAGTGGTTTTATCAATTCTGCTAACTCAGAAGGTAAAAAAGTGTACGCATGGACACCGAATGATGAAGAAACCATGAAGAGAATGATGTTTTATGGTATTGATGGCATCATTACGGATCAAATGGAGTTATTAAATGACACAATCAAAGACGATGATACGATTACTTACTCAGATAAGTTACTCAATTTCGTTATTGGTATTGGTTAAGAATCCTCTTTTTAGAGGGTTCTTTTTTATTTTTTTCACAAGCTAAAATAGCTTTACAAATGCCTTGAATACGATTACAATAAGGTTTCACTAAAAATAGAAAAGGAAGTATGTAATGGAAAATTACTCACCAATGTTCGAAAAAATTGATCGTTCGATTGAGAAAAAAGTAGAACTGATTGATAATTATTTTATGCGTTATGCTGTACGAGCAATGCTCGCTTGTTTATTTTTAACTTTAGGAACCGCTATTGCTTTTGCAGTTGCTATGCAAGGGGATAAAATGGTAGAAGGATTAGGTCGATTCTTATTTGCTTTTATGTTTAGTTGGTCATTAATTATGATTCTTTACATGAATGCAGAACTTGGAACGTCTAACATGCTTTATATGACGGTGGGAGTGTATCGTAATAAAGTCAATGTCTCAAAAGCACTTAAAATTTTATTTACGTGTATTTTGTTTAATATGATTAGTGGTATTGTTGTTGCTTATTTTATATCGTTAACAGGGCCTTATCAAGGATTAGAAGCAGGAAATTACTTGTTTGAGGGAATAGCTCGCAAACTTGATAAATCAACGATTCAAATTATTGTAGAGGGTGCTTTTGCTAATATCGTTGTTAATACGGCGGTCTTGATTACATTACGTATGAAAGACGATGGCGGACGTGTACCAACTGTTATTTTTGTTATTTTTATCTTTGCATTCTTAGGATTTGAGCATGTGATTGCTAACTTCCCGGCGTTCTCTTTAGCTTACTTTGCCTCAGGTGGAACGATTGTTGGTATGACAACAGGGTCTGTTTTGCATAATATTTTCTTTGCTTTTATAGGGAACTATATTGGCGGAGGATTAATTATTGGTTTAACCTATGCGTGGTTAAATAAAGTTAATGTTAAATATCTGGATTAGTTACGAAGAGTAAGGAAATTCCTTACTCTTTTTATTTTTAAACTTTATCGTTGACGATTGTAAACGAAAAGGAGTATAGTGGCATTGTAAAGGAAAAGAAAGGAGAAGATGCTCGATGTCTATAGATGTTATTACAGATTCAGAATGGGAAATTATGCGTGTTGTATGGACGCAACATCACACGACAAGTGGTGAAATTATTCCTATTATGTCGGAAAAAAATGATTGGAAACCGTCAACAGTCAAAACATTACTGACCCGTTTAGTGGATAAAAGTTATCTTAAAACAGAAAAAGAAGGGAAACAATTTATATATACAGCAGCAGTATCTGAAAAAGAGGCCATGAAAAGAGAAGGAAATCACTTTCTAGGGAAATTATGTCACCGAAAAGTGGGAGGATTCATAGGGGACGTGATACAAGATTATGCGTTAAGTCAGTCAGATATTACATGGTTGGAAGACATGCTTCAAGAAAAGAAAAAAACAGCTCCTGAAAGTGTCCCTTGTCAATGTATGAAAGGGCAATGTCGCTGTAAACAAGAAGGGGGATGCTAAGATGAGTAAAAAAGAAGAATTATTTGATATTGAGGGGATGAGCTGTGCGTCCTGTGCGCAAAGTGTGGAAAAAACCGTAAAAGGTCTACCTGGCGTAAGCGAGAGTAGTGTCAATTTAGCGACAGAAACGTTACGAGTAACTTACGATGAGGCAACGACCTCAAAAGACATTACTGAGAGTATCTCTAACATAGGATTCAAAGCAACATCCCGTCAAAATAGACAAGAAAGTTACCGTATCGAAGGTATGACATGTGCCTCTTGTGTCCAAGCAGTTGAAAAAAGTGTTGGGAAATTAGAGGGGATTTCTTCTGTTGCTGTTAACTTAGCAACGGAAGAAATGATGGTATCTTATAATGAACAGTTAGTCTCAGATACAACGATAAAAAAAACGGTGAGTGATGCAGGATTTAAAGCAATGGAAAAAAAGGGGGAGAAGGGAGAGTTAGAAGAAAAAGAACAGAAAAAAGTCATGAAAATGAAAAAAATCTGGCAGAGATTTTGGCAATCCGCTCTTTTTGCAGTTCCTTTACTTTATGTATCTATGGGACACATGGTAGGGCTACCTATACCAGAAATAGTTAATCCAGAAAGTCACGCTTTAAATTTTGCTTTATTACAGTTAGTATTAACCCTACCTGTTTTATGGCTAGGAAGACCTTTTTTCATCGTTGGCTTCAAGTCTCTTGTTAAAGGTCGTCCTAATATGGACTCGCTTGTGGCCTTAGGAACGAGTGCTGCGTTTGCCTATAGTTTATATGCCACATGGTTAATTGCTAGGGGAGATGATACGTATGCTATGGCGTTGTATTTTGAGTCAGCTGCGGTTATTTTGACACTAATTACTTTAGGAAAGTACTTTGAAGCAGTCTCCAAAGGAAAAACATCTGAAGCAATCAAAAAACTAATGAATTTAGCACCCAAAACAGCGATGGTATTAAGAGAAGGTCAAGAAGTAGAGGTGCCGGTGGAAGAGGTTTTAGTGGAAGATGTGATTTTTGTTCGACCAGGCGAGCGAATTCCTGTGGACGGCATCATTATTTCAGGTAGTACAGCTGTGGATGAATCCATGCTAACAGGTGAAAGTTTACCTGTAGAAAAAGGATTGGGAGATAACGTTGTGGGAGCAAGCCTGAATAAAACGGGAAGCTTTCAATTTAGAGCAACAAAGGTAGGGAAAGAGACGACGTTATCACAAATTATCACCTTAGTTGAGGATGCACAAGGTTCTAAAGCACCTATCGCTCAACTAGCAGATAAAGTATCAGGTGTGTTTGTACCAGTGGTTATGGTTCTAGCTCTTTTATCTGGTTTAGGTTGGTTGATATTTGGACAGGAATCTTGGGTTTTTGCTTTAACGATCACTATTTCTGTTTTAGTTATTGCTTGTCCTTGTGCTTTGGGTCTCGCAACGCCAACGGCCATTATGGTTGGAACGGGTAAGGGCGCTGAGCATGGCGTCTTGATTAAAAGTGGGGATGCTTTAGAAATCACCCATCAACTAGAGACCCTTGTTTTTGATAAAACGGGAACCTTAACTGAAGGAAAACCCAAAGTAACAGATATAATCACCTTTGGAGAGCTATCTGAAACAGATTTACTTTTATTAGCAGCTTCTGCCGAAAAAGGATCTGAGCATCCTTTAGGACAATCTATTGTGGAGGAATCTGAAAATAGAGAGATAACATTAAAACCAATCACTGATTTTAAAGCCTTACCAGGTCATGGTATTACAGTATCAGTCAACAATCAGTCTCTTTTATTAGGTAATAAAAAATTGATGGTCGATAGCGGTATTTCTTTGATGGATAGTGATAAAGTAATCACTGCATTATCTAGTGAAGGGAAAACACCCATGTATGTGGCTGATAAAGAAGAAGGCTTACTTGGTATTATTGCTGTAGCAGATACCATTAAACCTACTAGTCAGTTAGCTATCAAGAAGCTTCAAGATATGGGATTAGAGGTAGTTATGATGACAGGTGATAATGAACGCACTGCTCAAGCCATTGCTAAAGAAGTTGGTATTACTCATGTATTAAGTGAGGTCTTACCTGAAGACAAGGCTAAAAAAGTCAAAGAGTTACAAGACATGGGTAAAAAAGTAGGCATGGTGGGTGATGGTATTAATGATGCCCCGGCTCTTGCTCAGGCTGATATCGGAATGGCCATTGGTTCTGGAACGGATGTGGCCATAGAATCAGCAGACATTGTGTTGATGAGAAGTCATTTAATGGATGTACCAACAGCTATCGAGTTAAGTCACGCCACAATTAAAAACATTAAAGAGAACCTTTTTTGGGCATTTGCTTATAATACGCTTGGTATTCCTGTTGCTATGGGCGTCTTACATTTGTTTGGAGGACCACTGCTTAATCCGATGATAGCAGGTGCTGCTATGAGTTTTAGCTCAGTATCTGTTGTCCTAAATGCGCTTAGATTAAAAAGATTTAAACCGAGTCATTAAAGAGAGGCAAAGGATAATCATCCTTTGCTTTTTTTAATTACAAAAAGTAAGCATTTGTTTTGACTTATAAAAAGTAAGTTGATATAGTAAAGATACAAACAAGAGAAAACAACTATTAGGAGGAAACAATAATGACATTTGGTATTATTTTAGGAAGTACAAGAGATGGACGAGTGAGTCCACAGGTTGGAGAATATGTTAAAGAAATAGCAGCATCAAGAGAAGGACAAGACTTTGAAATTGTAGATATTGCTGACTATCACTTACCATTCTTAGGTACAGGAGAAGGTAATCCTGCTTGGAATGAAAAAATAAATGAATTAGATGGGTATGTATTTATTGTTCAAGAATATAATCACGGCTTATCTGGCGCTCTAAAAAATGCGATTGATAGCGCAAGAGATGAGTGGTTCAATAAAGCCGCAGGAATTGTAAGTTATGGTTCTGGTGGTGGGATTAGAGCCGCTGAACAAGTTAGAAATATTTTAGCTGAACAAAAAGTGGCGAGTGTTAGAACGAATCCTGCTTTTAACCTATTCACAGATTTTGAAAACTTTACAACATTTAAACCAGGAGAGCACATGAGTGCAGGTGTTAATGATATGTTGGATGAGTTAATAGAGTGGTCAACAGCTTTTAAAACAATTAGATAATAAAAATAAGCGAACAAGATTAGTCTTGTTCGCTTATTTTATATATAAAATTTCCCCGTCACTAAAAAATGACAGGGGAAATTTATTTGGTGGTGTTGGCTTAGTACCAACCGTTACTCATCCAAAATGATTGAGCATTTTCCCATGAACCGTAACGATCCGCTACATATTGATCTGCTACACGTTCTTGGTTTTCTGGTGAGTAGTCACCATTTAAATAGCTTGAGCTTAATTGGTAACGACCAATGTATTGACCATTTGTTGCATTATAGCTACCACTAGATTCTTTTTGAGCAATCCATTCTTTAGCACTTGAACCGTTACCTGAGTAAGTTGCTGTTTCTTGAGCTGCTGGCGCTTCATAAACGACTGTTTCTTCTTGATAAGTTGGTTCAGTGTAAGTTGATTCAGTATAAACTGGTTCTGTATAAGTTACTTCAGTAGAGGTATTTTCTACTTTATCCGAGTTGATTGTAAGTTGTTGACCAACGTGGATTAAATTAGCATTTTTAATTTTGTTATCTTTTACGATTGAGTTAACTAATGATTGGTTACCAACTAAGTCAACTGAGATTTTAGAAAGTGTATCTCCTGGTTGTACTGTATATAAAGTGTCCGCTAATGCGCTAGTTCCAAATAGAATACCGAAGGCTGCTGTCAATGTTGTTCCTAATAAAAATGTTTTTAGTGATTTCATAAAAATCCCTTTCTTGTTTAAAAAATTTTGTGTGTCTCAAGGACAAGACTAACTTTACCATTGATAAATATTTCGTAGGTAAAGAAAAAGGATGAATTGTATTACAGAAAACAGAGTTTTGTAACATTCATGAAAATTAGAAATAATCTCATTTTTTCATTTTCAATAGTGTTCGTGAAGGCACGATTCATAGATAAATCCCTTTAAATAGATACTCTGTCTTAAAAAATGATATAGTAACGAGCTAATAGAGAGTATTTTCGCCTATAAAATGGCATTTTTTTCATTTCCTATCTATAATTGAACCTTTGTGAATAGTTGGATTGTTACAGGTATTACTACTATGTCGCTTCTGACATCTTATTGTAGTGTTAATTATCATGGAATAAATAAAAAATAAGTAAAATAATGCTTGTTTTTGATTAAGGAAAGGTAAAGAAAAGGAGAATCTAAAAGAATTAGGGAAAGAATTAGAAAAAAAGAGCAGAGAGAAGCATCCTGATGTATAATGAAAGAAAGAATATAGGAGGGGATAATAGAATGGTAGTAGATTCAAATTTACCTGTGGACCGAGATCGTTTGAAAAATAGACTGATTCGTTTGGTTCAGGAGGACGAAGAAATAACCAGTTGTTTTTTCGGTGGTTCAATAGGAAGTCGAACGGAAGATTTGTATTCAGATATTGATGCTCGAGTGGTTGTAACTGAAGGCGTCGATTTTAAAAGAAAGCAACAAGATATTATTAAAGCGGTTGGTGAGTGTCTGTTTATCGACACCTTTGAACTGACGCACTCTGTTAGCCACTACGCTACGTTTATTAAATTAGATTTGTTTATTTATACAGAAGACATGTTGTCTCCAAGTATCTGGTTAAAAGAAATCGAAATTGTCAAAGACAATGGGTATGTGCAATTATTAATGGAAGAGTCTCAACCGATGTTCTATCTAGCCAGTCAAGAAGAATTTGATCGTGTCTTAAATAAATATTATGGTAATTACTTCGAAATTTACCGGACAGTGAGACGAGATGAGCCAAACCATTTAGAATTTTTAACATTGGCTCTAAAACAAGCCCTTGTATCAATGTGGTACATGGAAAAAGGATACCCACCTAATGGTTACTTAGAGTGGAGTAAATATGAGGGAGAGCGTTCTGCTTTGTCTCATTTAGAAACGGAATTTTTATCTACGTATACCCCGTGTGCTGTGGAAGATTTAATTGTCTTTATGAAAAAAATTGAATTATTATTATTGGAAGCTTCTGAAAAAGTTGCGACTTATCATAATTTATCTTTTTCTAGAGAGACCTTCAAAAAAGTACATCAGCGTATTTCGTTAGAAGAGGAATAAAAAAATAAGCAGGGAGCTCAAGGCTCTCTGCTTATTTTATTTGCCTATTATATAGAAGGAAGTTGTTTAAAGTAAGATAGCAGAACCAATTTTTTGTCCTGGTTTAACTTCTCCAACCATGTCTAAATCAATATTTGGAGCCATGTCAATGTTAGTTAAAGCGACAATGATATCTGTTTGTTTTTCAGAATGACGGATATAATCTAAATCCATAGTGGCTATAAGGGTGTCTTGCGTCACATGTTGTCCTTCCGTTACAGCAACTTGAAATGGTTTCCCTTTAAGGGCAACTGTATCGATTCCCATGTGTACCAGCACTTCTACTCCATTATTAGATAGGATACCAATAGCATGTTTCGTTTCAAAAATATGACTAATTGTGCCACAAACAGGCGCATAAACGTGGTTATCCGTTGGGAGGATAGCATAGCCATCTCCCATCATTTTTTGAGAAAAAACAGGATCTGAAATACTAGTAATAGGAACCATACGCCCTTTACTAGGAGCGAAGAATACTTCTTTCGTTACTGAGGATCGGTTCGTTGTCGTCATTTTTTCTTCTAATTGATAAGGATTGGTATTGTTAGGTGAAATAGGATCTAATTTATTAAGAAGGGGGACTCTTCTAAACACAACAGTTAAGAAGAAAGGCACAACAATGACAATAACCATCCCGATTAGAAAATTGATTTTATCCCCGTTTGCAATGGAAATAATACCAGGTAATCCCCCGATACCAACAGCTGTGGCTTTAACATTCATAATGGTTACATAACAACCTGCAATACCAGAACCAATCATCGCTGCAACGAAGGGGTATAAATATTTTAGGTTAATCCCAAACATAGCAGGTTCTGTGACACCAAGATAAGCAGAAATGGTTGAAGGAATGGAGACTTGTTCTTCCTTTTCATTTCCTCTATGCAAGTAAATGATTGCTAGTACAGCTGAACCTTGAGCGATATTGGATAAAGCAATCATTGGCCAAAGAGTTGTGAATTCTAAATCAGCAATCATTTGTAAATCAATGGTGAGCATTAAATGGTGTAATCCAGTAATAACAAGAGGGGCATAAAATGTGCCGAATATTAAACCAAATAACCAAGCGAAACTTGAGGCGATAGCTGTAGACACAACTAAGGAGATTTTACTACCTATTGCCCAGCCGATGGGGCCTAATATCACATGAGCAGCAAGAACGGTAGGTACTAAGGCGAAAAAAGGCACGAGAATCATGGATACAGCTTGAGGAATGATTTTCCTAAAAAATATTTCTAAGTAGGCTAACATAAAGCCGGCTAACATAGCAGGAATGACTTGAGCTTGGTAACCAATCATTTGAACTTGAGTGAACCCAAAATCCCACACAGGAATATCAGAGGTAGCTGTTGAAGCAACGCCGTAAGCATTGAGAAGTTGAGGAGAAACCAAGGTAATTCCTAGCACAATACCAAGAATTTCTGTGGTGCCCATGCGTTTAGCAATACTCCATGTGATACCAACAGGTAAGAAGTGAAACACAGCTTCTCCAATAAGCCATAGAAAATGGTTCACCCCATGCCAGAAAACACTGTATTCTGTAATGGTCATACCATTCAAGCCAGAGAAAGGAACGCCTTCTAATATATTTCTAAACCCGAGGATCAGTCCACCCACAACAATGGCAGGTATTAGGGGAGCAAAGACTTCCGCTAAAATACTGACGGCTCTTTGGACCCAAGAAAGATTTTGTTTTGCCACCTCTTTTCCTTCTGTTTTTGATACGCCAGATAGGCCAGAAACAGCAGAAAAATCATTAAAAAAACTAGCAACATCGTTACCGATGATGACTTGAAATTGCCCAGCATTGGTAAACATTCCTTTAACAACGGGGATGGCTTCGATCTCCTCTTTATTAGCAAGCTTATCATCATTTAAAACAAAGCGCATACGTGTGGCACAGTGACTAACGGCAGCAATATTACTGACGCCTCCAATGGATTTTAGCAGCTGTTCGGCATCATGTTGATAGTTTCCCATTCGAAACACTCCTTTAAAACTTGTCTACACAAGTTATCTTTTATAAGTTAATCATACTCAGAAAATAATAATAATGCAAGCGTTTTAATTATAACATTTAATGATAATTGTTCATAAAAAAGCTTTTAAATAAAATAATTAATATTATTGATGTATTTGGTCTATTTTGTTATGATGAAGTAAATTGATGTATGTACAAGTAGGAAGGGTGACGATATGACTAAAATTGGAAGGTTGCAAGTGACAGATTCTCAATGGACATTAATATTAGGTGGACAAACAGAGGTGATATCTGAAACACTTTTAAAAGACAGAATAAAACACTTGGATGACTGGTTGATTCACCAGGGATTGTACTTAGATGGTCTATGTTTGGTAGGAGCTTTTGGACAAAATAATCTTAGAAAGGAGCTAGCCGAAAGGCTTAATCTACCTGTTTATTTTGCGGAAGATGATTTTTCAGAAGGCATCCAAAAATTTGAAAATCAAATGTGTTGGAATCTAGAGTATTATGATCATCCGAAAGGTAAAGAAGAATACGCTATAGAATCCTTGTTAACTACTGGAAATGGGTTTGTCTCATTGCGAGGAACCACTCCTGAAATGTCTATTAGTGACGCTGATTATCCTGGAACCTATGTGTCTGGTATTTACAATGAAGCAACATCTGTTGTAGGTGACAGAGTAGTAACTAATGAAGATTTTGTTAATTTACCTAATTTTCAAAAAATGTATTTTATTGTAGACGGTGAACGGATTAATGTTAATCATAAGCAGTTACTCTCTTATAGTCGACAGGTAGACATGCGAACGGGAGAATTTACAGCAGAAATGACAGTCATGTTAGCATATGACACGATAGCAACCGTTAAAACCAAAAAAATAGTGAGTATGGCGCAACGGAATGTGTACGGGATTCAATATGGCATACATCTATCAAAACCTTGCGATAAGATTACTTTTGTAAGTGAGGGGGATGGTAGCGTTTATAATTATAATGTGGAAAGATACCGTAATTTAAACTCACATCATTTTGATGTTGTAAGCATGGATGGGCATGATAGGATAGCTGAAATGTTGGTTAGAACCAAGGATCGAACGCAAGTTGTTTACTTTAAAAGCATCCTTCATTCTCCGTTACTATCAAAAGAGCAACTTGTCACAGAGGTATCAGAGAATGTTATTAAACAGAGTCTAACGTTTAAAGGTGAGGCTCATAAATGTTATTGGTTTGAAAAAATGGTATATGTGTCAAAGGATGAGGGGGAAAACAGTCCTGCCACACTTCCACGTTATGAATTTATGAAAACTCAGTCGATCATTGCTTGGAAAGAGCTTTGGGAAACAGCTGGCATTTGGATTGATGGAGACATCATGTCGCAAAAAATGCTCCATTTACACACCTATCATCTGTTGGTTTCCGGTTCTCCAGAAGGTCTAAAAAATCAAGATGTGTCGATTACTGCTAGAGGGTTACATGGTGAGGCATACCGTGGCCATATTTTTTGGGACGAGTTATTTATACTCCCTTTTTATATCTATCATTTTCCAGAGACAGCGAAAGAATTATTGTTGTATCGATATAATAGGTTAGATATGGCTAAAAAAATGGCTGAAGATGAGGGCTTTAAAGGAGCTATGTATCCATGGCAATCTGGAAGAGATGGCAGTGAACAGTCTCAAAGTCTCCATTTGAATCCGTTAAGTGGGGAATGGAAAAAAGATAGCAGTCGATTACAGCGTCATGTCTCCCTAGCCATAGCTTACAATATTTGGTTTTACTATCATATGACAGAAGACAAGGCGTTTATGGAAGCTTACGGAATGTCTATGATACTGGAGATTGCTAGGTTTTGGATTGATAAAGGAGAATACGACAATCAGAGTGAGAGGTTTAATATTAGTGGAGTAATGGGACCCGATGAGTTTCACGAAGGGTATTCTAATAGGGATAAAGCAGGTCTAAAGAACAATGCTTACACTAATTTAATGGTTGTTTGGCTATTTAATAAAATGACGGAATGGCGTTTAGACGATGCATTCGGAGGTATCATTCAGTCAATACTGGAAAAAGAAGAATGGGAAAAAATGGATCAAATGCGACAGAATCTAACGATTAATATAAACAAAGAGGGAATTATTCAACAATTTGAAGGGTATTTTGAATTAAAGGAACTTGATTGGACGTATTATCAAAATAAATATGAAAGCATCCAAAGAATGGATAGAATATTACATGCAGAGGGGAAGTCCGCTGATGACTATCAGGTGGCTAAGCAAGCTGATGTATTGATGCTTTTTTATAATCTAGTACCTAGTGAGGTGACGGGCCTATTGCAACAATTGGGCTATCAAGTAGATACACATTATGTACATCGGAATTTAGCTTATTATTTGGATAGGACAAGCCATGGTTCAACCTTGTCTCGTATTGTTCACGGATATCTGGCCGTAAAGTTAGGAGATAAAGCGTTAGGGTGGCGATTATACCAAGAAGCGTTGTTTTCTGATTACCATGACATACAAGGTGGAACTACAGCTGAGGGGATTCATACGGGGGTTATGGCAAGTACTCTACAAGTCACACTGAGTGCTTTTGCAGGCATAGACACACGAGAAGAATATCTTGAACTCAGACCTAACCTTCCAGAGCAATGGAGTAAAATTAATTTTCACTTAGCGTTTAAAGGGGCCAATTGTCATATTGTAATAGACAAAACTACTATTAGTATTAAATCAAACAAGGATATACAAGTGAAAGTAGATGGAAAAATGATTAATATCCCGTCAAATGAAGTTGTTAGGATTGATTATTAAAATAATAAGATAAAATAAATGAATCTTGTATATTTTTGCGATATATGTGACATAAAATAAAAAAATGATTTTTATTTAGATTGCAGAAGTGATTAATAATCTTTATAATAGAAGTTGATAGGAAAGGAGTGGAGGTATGAATAAGTTCAAAGAAATATTTTTAGATTTAGAAGAAAAGATCATTAATAGTGAGTATGCTCCTAATAGTTACTTGCCTAGTGAAAGTCAATTAATGAAACAGTACAATGTGTCGAGAGAAACCATTAGGAAAGCTCTAAATCTATTAACAAACGCTGGATATATTCATAAACAACAAGGTAAGGGCTCCATTGTCTTAGATAATCGACGTTTTGATTTTCCAATTTCTGGATTAACAAGTTATAAAGAATTACAAAAAACACAGCAAATGACAGGGGAAACGACTGTTGTTGAACTAAAAAAAATAGCTGTTTCACCTGCTTTAAATAAAATCACTGATTGGCCTGTGGCAGCTGAGGTTTGGCGACTCGTCAGACAAAGAAAAGTGGATGGAGAAGTGGTTATTTTAGATAAAGATTATCTTCTGTCAGACGTTGTTCCGACGCTACCCAGAGAGCGAGCAGAGGATTCTATTTATGATTATTTCGAGAAGGAATTAGGCCTTGAAATAGCATATGCAAACAAAGAAATTACAGTGGAACCTGTGACAAGAGAAACACGATGCTTAATGGATTTGAATGAGGACAAACACGTGGTTGTTGTCAGAAGTCTGGTTCATTTAGAAGATACCCGATGTTTTGAATACACTCAATCGATTCATAGGTTAGATAAATTTAGATTTGTTGACTTTGCTAGAAGACGGCCCAATTAAAAAAAGCAACGCCACTTGTTTTATGAAGTGGCGTTGATTTTTTTTAGGTTACGTTTCAAAATGGTAAGAGCGATATCTGGATACGTTTGGGCTAATAGTCCCATAGAGGATAAAAGATAAGAGGCATCTAAGTATAAACAAGGATCTACTGGTTTTAAATAGGGATCCTGTTCTTTTTTGAGACAAGCACTTAGTACATCTAGAGGGGCATTGTTATGTACTAAAATCCCACCTGTACCGATGACTGTTTTAAATGGTTGTAAGTCTTTACCTGTTTGAAAGAGTAAGACGCGATTTGGCGTAGGTTCTCGTCGGTAAGTTCCAGCGTGCCTGTTTAAGGCAGTTTCGATGGCGATTTTAGCTAAGGTGTTATCAAAAGCTATGTCTTCTTTTGTATTAGAAATATAACTGGGATGTTGCGCTCTAAATTGGCATTTTTCAGTAATCTCATCAATAGGGAGTGTTAAATACTCTTGAAATGCTTGGTTTCCAACTGAATGTAACAAACTTTCAGCTGAATACCTCATACCTAGATCACCTTCCACCGTCCGTTTTTCATTAGGCTCTTGAAGCCCTTCTAGTCGAATATCCGGATGGGTAGGCCGTCCGGTACCGATGGAGTGGATGTCCGTTGTTGCTCCACCGATATCAATAACCAGTAAATCTCCTAATCCGCTCTGATTCTCTGTCCCATTTGCTAAGAGAGCAGCAGCAGATAATACAGCACTGGGGGTAGGCATGGAGATATTTCCAATCTCTGATTCTAGATCATTCATTCCTTTTGCTTCTATTATATGGGTCATAAAAATGTCTCTTAATATTTCTCGTACTGGCAGTGGGTTTAGTATGTTCACCTGTGGCATGACATTCTCTGTTAAATAAAAAGTATGGCCAGATTGTTCGAATAGAGTAGCTATTTCTGGATAAGCGTCTTGATTACCAGCCACCACAATCGGAATATCGTCTGTTAAGCCAGTTAATGTCTCTGCATCAGAAATAATCCCTTGGACATTCCCCCCGTTTGTTCCCCCACTTAATAAAATCACGTCAGGTTCCAGGTCGTTTATTTCATTTAAGTCTGCATGAGACAGGCCATAGCTATAAATCTTCAAAATACGAGTACCAGCACCTAAGGCCGCACGCTTTGCAGCTTCTGCTGTTAAAGTGGGAGACAAACCGATAGCTATCATTTTAAATCCACCTTTAGCGGAGGAACAAGATGCATAGTGATTAAAAGTAATAGAAGGCTCTCCTATTGATAGAAGGAGATCTTTTTTTGCATGCTCAAAACCATCTTTAATTGTGCTGTTGATAGTAGTATAAGATTTACTAGTACCAATAATCGATGCTCTATCTAAATCAACGGCAGTTAATTTAGTATAGGTGCTACCAAAATCAATGAGTAGAGAGTAATTCATAGTAATCCATCCTCTTTCTATGTTTAGATAAATAACAGACGAACTTAAAAATAAGAGAAAATTTTTAAAAATATAAAAAATTTTTTTTGTTATTTTAACTTAAAAAATTAGAATCTATTATTCGTCAAAAGACAATATAGTATCTATTACGTAATATAAAAGTAATAAGTATAAAGAAATATAAATGGAGGAAAAGAGGAATGACACCTTCTTTTTTTATCCTGTGTCTGATTCTTTTCATCTCTTATTGTGTAGCCTCTTGTCTTATAATTAACCAATTAATGTAAAACATAAGGGCCATACTTCATTAAAATACACTAGAGTCAAAATAGAGTCAAAAAAGGAAAGTTAGTTTTTACTGAAAAAAAAGAGAGATAAGAAAGCGGTTTATCAGAAGTGCCAAAACCATTTTGATATAAGGGGAAATACAACGTCAAAGTCTGTAATTAAAGAGTTTGTGTGTGTTGACACATGAAAATATAGGTGTTATATTCACGGTGTAAATGAAAGCGTTCTTAATAACGAAACACTTTTATTTTATAACGATATTAGGTTTAGTTTAAATGAAAATAGGTTATAGTAGTTTGTATAGTGTATGTACTATTAATACATGAAAAAGTAAGCAAAAGGAAAGGATGTTGTCAAAATGGCAAAAATTATCGAATGTGTACCTAACTTTAGTGAAGGTCAAAATGAAGCAGTAATCAATGGATTAGTTTCAGTGGCTAAAAGTGTTGGAGGCGTGACGTTATTAGATCACTCTTCAGATGCAAGTCATAACCGTAGCGTGTTCACTCTTGTTGGGGATGAAGAAGGTATCCAAGAAGCAGCTTTCCAATTAGTAAAATATGCAAGTGAAAATATAGATATGACAAAACATACAGGGGAACATCCTCGTATGGGAGCAACAGACGTTGTACCATTTATTCCTATTAAAGACACAAGTTTAGAAGAATGTGTTGAAATTTCTAAAAAATTAGCAAAACGAATCAATGATGAATTAGATATTCCAATCTTCTTATATGAAGATTCAGCGGCAACACCTTCTCGTAAAAACTTAGCAAAAGTTCGTAAAGGACAATTTGAAGGTATGCCAGAAAAATTAAAAGAAGAAGAATGGGCACCAGATTTTGGTAAACGTGAAATCCATCCAACAGCAGGAATCACAGCCGTGGGAGCAAGAATGCCTCTTGTAGCATTTAACGTGAACTTAGATACTGATGACATTACCATTGCTAATAAAATTGCTAAAATCATCCGCGCTTCAGGTGGTGGATTCAAATATGCTAAAGGTATTGGGGTTATGTTAGAAGATCGTAACATCGCTCAAGTATCAATGAACATGGTTAATTTTGAAGGAACACCATTATACCGTACGTTCGAAACAATCCGTATGGAAGCGAAACGTTATGGCGTTAACATCATTGGTAGTGAGATCATTGGATTAACACCTGCTAAAGCTTTGATTGATTGTGCGGAATACTACTTACAAGTAGAAGACTTTGATTATGGTAAACAAGTATTAGAAAATCATTTACTAAACTAAAGGGAGTTATAAAAAATGAAATTAGTCGATTTAACTGTCAGTGAATTTGTTGAAACATTAGGTTCAGATGCTCCTGCACCAGGTGGGGGATCTGCAGCAGCATTAGCAGCTACTATGGGTATTTCATTAACGAAAATGGTTTGTGAATTAACCATAGGTAAAAAAAAGTATGCTGAATTTGAAGAGGAGATGAAAGAAGTCTTCGAAGAAACAAAAACACTTCAAACAAGTTTATTAAGAGCCATTGATGAAGATACTGAAGCATTCAATGCTGTATCAGCTGTCTTTTCAATGCCAAAAGAAACAGAAGATGAAAAAGCAGCAAGACGTGCTGCTATGCAAAAAGCCTTAGAAGGAGCAGCTGAGTCACCATTTAACATGATGTCTATTATGTTAGAGGCGTTAAAAGTAACGCAACGTGCTATTGGAAAATCAAATACCAATGCAGCAAGTGATTTAGGTGTTGCCGCTCTAAATCTTAAAGCAGGGATTCAAGGAGCTTGGTTGAATGTATTGATTAACCTATCAAGTATTAAAGACGAAGCATTTGTTGAAAAACATCGTTCTGAAGGGGAAGCAATGCTTACAGAAGGTTGTGCCCTAGCAGATAGTATTTACCAAGAGATTCTAAAAGTCGTTTAAACATTAAATATAATAGTAGTAAAGTTAAACCAGAAGTTGAGTGTTAAGAAAGGCGGAAATTAAATTATGTCACATTTATCAGATATCGAAATTGCTAACTCAGTAGAGATGAAACCTATCACTGAAGTAGCTGCAACAATAGGTCTTAAAGATGAAGATTTAACATTATATGGTAATTATAAAGCTAAGTTAGATGCACGTGAATTAGATCGTTTGAAAGATGAAAAAGATGGCAAGCTAATCTTAGTAACAGCCATTACACCAACACCAGCAGGTGAAGGTAAAACAACAACCTCTGTTGGTCTAGCTGATGCTTTTACCAAAATGGGTAAAAAAGCAATGATCGCATTAAGAGAACCATCATTAGGACCAGTATTTGGTGTTAAAGGTGGAGCAGCTGGTGGAGGACATGCACAAGTTGTACCAATGGAAGACATTAACTTACACTTTACAGGAGATTTCCATGCGATTGGTGCTGCGAACAATTTACTTGCAGCTTTAATAGATAACCACATTCATCATGGTAATGCTTTAGGAATCGATAGCCGTAACATTACATGGAAACGTGTTGTAGATATGAACGATCGTCAATTGCGTCATATTGTTAACGGATTACAAGGCCGAGTAAATGGTGTGCCTCGTGAAGATGGTTATGATATTACAGTGGCTTCAGAAATTATGGCAGTCCTTTGTTTAGCAAATAATATTGAAGACTTAAAAGAAAAACTTAAAAACATGGTAGTGGCTTATACCTTTGATGGAAAAGCTGTTACTGCAGGAGATTTAAAAGCAGAAGGTGCGATGGCAGCCTTACTTAAGGAAGCTATCCATCCTAACCTAGTTCAAACATTAGAAAACACACCAGCCATTATCCATGGTGGACCATTTGCAAATATTGCTCACGGTTGTAACAGTATCATCGCTACTAAAATGGCATTGAAATATGCTGATTATGCTATCACAGAAGCAGGATTTGGTGCAGATTTAGGTGCTGAGAAATTTATCGACATTAAATGTCGATTGGGTAACTTGAAACCCGATGCTGTTGTGTTAGTAGCAACTATTAGAGCACTAAAAATGCATGGTGGCGTTCCTAAAAAAGAATTAGAACCTGAAAACGTTGACGCAGTAGTTAAAGGGTTAACTAACTTAGATAAACACATCGCTAACATTCAAGATGTTTATGGTATGCCAGTAGTCGTGGCAATTAATAAATTCCCATTAGACACAGATGCTGAATTAGAAGCAGTTGAAAAAGCATGTAAAGAACGTGGTGTTGATGTGGTTCTTTCAGATGTATGGGCTAAAGGTGGAGACGGTGGTGTTGAGCTTGCTGAGAAAGTGATCGAGCTTGCTGACAAACCAAATAACTTCCAATTTGTTTACGAATTAGAAGATACCATTGAAGAAAAATTAACTAAAATCGTTCAAAAAGTTTATGGTGGTAAAGGCGTAGAAATTACACCAGCTGCTCGTAAACAATTGAAAAAATTAGAAGAACTAGGTTATGATAAATTACCAATTTGTATGGCTAAAACGCAATATTCATTCTCTGAAGATGCAACATTAGTTGGTGCACCAGAAGGATTTACTATTACAATTCGTAACTTAAAAGTGTCAGCAGGGGCAGGATTTATTGTCGCTCTTACAGGTGCTGTAATGACAATGCCTGGTTTACCAAAATCACCAGCATCAGAACGTATTGATATTGATGCAGATGGAAATATTTCAGGATTATTCTAAAATCTAAGAAGTGAGAGTGAACAACATGACGTATCACATTATCTCACCAACTGATTATAAGGTATCAGAATGGAGTGGAGGGAAGACAACAGAAGTCTTCCTCTCACCTTCTGATGGGGCTTATAGAATAGGGGAATTTGATTTCCGTATTTCTACAGCAGACGTCCAACTTGATGAGTCAACTTTTAGTGCTTTACCGGGATATAATAGAATCATCATGTCCCTAGATAATGACCTGACACTTACTCATATTGGAGAAGAAAAGAGACAGGTTCATTTAAAAGCCTTTGAGACAAACTTTTTTAAAGGAGAGGATGAAACAACGAGTGTTGGTACATGCCAAGATTTTAATTTAATCTATCGGCCAGAATTAGCAGGTAATATGCAAGCGTTATTTGAAAAACAAACGCACAAGATTCAATCTAAAATGAGTTGCTTTTTTTATGCCTTAGCAGACGTTTCTCTGAAGTTAATGAGTAATGAATCTTATGAGACAGTATCTTTGACACAAAGAGAATGTTTAATTGTTGAAGACCCCAATTTAGATCTTGAATTACAGATAGTAGGAGATAATCACACGTTAACTCCAGTTATCATTGCTGTTAGTATTCAATAATTAGATGTGTGAAACGTAAGCCGAACAACTAAATAATAAAATCATGACTAAACTTGAAATAAATCGTGAGAGAACCGACCGTTTCGTCAGAAACTCAATTTGGATAGGAAATCATTTTTTGTTTTAATCTTTGCACCAAAAGAAATGCCTTGATTATAAAATGACCAAAGTTTGAATGATCTGTCGATCAGAAAGGGGACTCTTATGAGTACAGAAATAAGCACAGAAGCAGAAAAGTCGAAATTTAGCCTGGGTGGTGCCACGTTATATGGTATTAATGCGGTGGTTGGCTCGGGAATATTCTTATTACCACGTACGATTTATACAGATTTAGGCCCTGCATCGTTACTTGCGATGGTATTTGATGCAGTATTAGTTTTATTATTAGCTGTTTGTTTTGCGGAGGTTGCCTGTTACTTTGATAAAAATGGTGGCGCGTTCCAATATTCGAAATCAGCCTTTGGTGACTTTGTTGGATTTATTGTTGGTTTATTGGGTTGGTTTGTAACAATTATTGCTTGGTCAGCGATGGCCGCAGGGTTTGCTAAATTACTAATTATGGCATTTCCTAATTTAGAAGGTATGAACACAATGATCAGTGTGGCTTTAGTTATCACATTATCTATTATTAATAGTACTGGTTTGAAGACATCTAAGATGTTTACAATCACTATTACGATTGCTAAATTAATCCCAATCATTGCCTTTGTATTTATGAGTATCTTCTTTATAAAAGGTGGTTTCTCTAATGGTAACTTCACACCTTTCTTACAATTAAAACCAGGTGTTTCGTTATCTAAAGCCTTAGCTTCAACGTCCATGACTATTTTCTACGCATTCATTGGATTCGAAGCATTACCAGTTGTTGCTGGTGAAATGAGAGACGCTAAGAAAAACGTACCAAAAGCTATTATTGGATCTATTAGTATTGTATCGATTTTATACTTTATGATTATTGCTGGAACGATTGCTATGTTAGGTGCTGGTATTTTAGAAAGTGGTGCACCTGTACAAGATGCATTCGGTCAAATGGTTGGACCTTGGGGTAAATGGATTATTTCTGTAGGGGCTTTAATCTCTATCTTAGGACTTAATGTCGGGGACTCTATGATGATTCCAAGATACGGAGCATCCATTGCAGATGAAGGTTTACTACCAAAAGTTGTTTCTAAGAAAAATAGTAAAGAAGCGCCATACGTGGCTATTATTATTTCTTGTATCTTAACTTGTTTATTATTACTAAGCGGAAGCTTCGAGCAATTAGCTGAACTTAGTGTAGTCTTTAGATTTATTCAATATATCCCAACAGCATTAGCCGTTATTTTCTTAAGAAGAAAAAATCCGGACACTACAACAGCGTTCAGATTACCATTCGGATCACTTATTCCTATTCTAGCTATCCTTGTCAGTATATGGATGTTAGCAATGGGTGCGGATGCTAGAAGTTTAATTTCAGGTGGTGTAGGTATTGTTATTGCAGCCATCGTTTACTTTGCGATTAATGGGAAATCTAAAAAAGCTTAATGACTCTGAGTAACTAATGTTATAATGAAGGAGTTTTGTAATAAAATTAAGGATAGTCAAAAATGTATTGGAGGAAATGGACATGTCAAAAAATATTGTATTAACAGGTAATGATTTAACATTAGAGCAAGTGATTGAAGTTTCAAGACAAGGAGCAACTGTTGAATTGTCAGAAGGTGCAGTGAAAGCTGTTAACGCTTCTCGTAAAATCATTGACGATATTGTAGAAAGCAAAAAAGTAACTTACGGAGTGAACACAGGATTTGGTTCATTAGTTAAAGTAAGTATTCCTCAAGAAGAAACACGTCAATTACAAGAAAACTTAATTCGTACTCACTCAAGTGGTTACGGTGATCCATTAAAAGAAGACGAAGTACGTTCTATTATGTTAATTCGTATTAACTCTTTACTAAAAGGTTACTCAGGTATTCGTTTATCAACAATCGAAACATTAATGGCTATGCTTAATAATGGCGTGGTTCCTCATATTCCTGAAAAAGGATCATTAGGAGCTTCAGGAGATTTAGCACCATTATCTCACATGGTATTACCAATGTTAGGTTTAGGCCGTGCGTACTTTAACGGTGAATTAATGACTGGTAAAGAAGCAATGGAAAAAGCTGGTGTTCCAGTGATTCACTTAGAAGCAAAAGAAGGATTAGCTTTAATTAACGGTACAACTGTATTAACAGGTATCGGTGCTTTAGCAACATATGATGCCATTGAATTATTAAAAGTATCAGATATTGTTGGTGCATTATCATTGGAAGTACATAACGGTATTGTTAACGCGTTTGACGAAGAATTACATATTATTCGCCCTCAAAGTGGCCAATTAGCAACAGCTAAAAATATTCGTCACTTACTTGAAGGTAGCACATTAACAACTCAAGCTAATGCTGAACGTGTGCAAGATGCGTATACATTACGTTGTATGCCTCAAATTCATGGAGCAAGTAAAGACACAGTGGCTTTTGTTAAATCAAAAGTTGAAATCGAACTTAACTCAGTAACAGATAACCCAATTGTTACTCGTAGTGGCGACGTTATTTCTGGTGGTAACTTCCATGGTGAACCTTTAGCACAACCATTTGACTACTTAGGAATTGGTGCTGCTGAAATTGGTAACGTGTCAGAACGTCGTGTGGAACGCTTAGTTAATACTAACTTAAGTGGCTTACCTTCATTCTTAGTGAAACATCCTGGTGTTAACTCAGGCTTCATGATTACACAATATGCTGCTGCATCATTAGCATCAGAAAATAAAATCTTGGCTCATCCAGCAAGTGTGGATTCAATCACATCTTGTGAAAACCAAGAAGACTTTGTAAGTATGGGAACAACAGCGGCACGTACTGCTAGAGATATCGTAGGTAACTCTCGTCGTATCGTAGCAACTGAATTAATGGCTGCATGTCAAGCTTTAGACTTTGTTTCTGATCGTGGTGTATTAGGTAAAGGAACACAAGTTGCTTATGACTTCTTCAGACAACATGTTAACTTTATCGAGTTAGATAAAGACATCGAAATCTACGATGAGTTAGAAAAAGCAACAGATGTATTAATCAAAGGTGACTTCTTAAGAGAAGTTGAAAAAGTTGTCGACTTAGACATCCAATTTGATTTCAGTAAATAGTTTAAAAAAGCTCTGGATATGAAAATATTCAGAGCTTTCTTTGTAAATACAGTCGAAAGCCTTGATAAATCAGTGTTTTTTATATACTATAAGGTTAAGATTAAATTAGAGGAAGTGTTATATATGAAGTATCAAAAACCAAAAGGAACCAATGATATTTTACCTGGAGAATCAGCTAAGTGGCAATTTGTTGAGAATACAGCCAAAGAAGTGTTTAAAGCTTACGATTTTCATGAAGTGAGAACACCTATGTTTGAGCACATTGAAGTCATTATGCGTGGTGTGGGAGAGTCAACAGATATTGTAACAAAAGAGATGTATGATTTTAGAGATAAAGGGGATCGTCACATCACTCTTCGTCCAGAAGGAACAGCACCACTTGTTAGATCTTATGTAGAGAACAAGTTATTTGGGCCAGAACACCAAAACCCATTTAAAGCCTTTTATATTGGACCAATGTTCCGCTACGAACGTCCTCAAGCAGGCCGTTTACGCCAATTCCACCAAATTGGGATGGAAATTATTGGTAGTAGCAATCCGGCCACAGATGTGGAGGGTATCCTTTTAGCATTAGATTTTTATAAAAAATTAGGTGTGGAGCACACACAACTTGTAATTAACTCGCTAGGAACGAGAGAAAACAGAATTGCTTACCGTCAAGCGTTAATCGATTATTTAGAACCAAAATTTGACGAGTTAAGTGCAGATTCACAACGTCGTCTACACGTTAACCCATTACGTGTGCTAGACAGTAAAGACGAAAAAGACAAAGTCATTGTTGAAAATGCTCCGTCTATTTTAGATTTCTTAGATGAAGAATCAGGTGCTTTCTTTGAGGAAGTCAAAGCATTATTAGACGCTTTAGGTGTTGAGTACGTGATTGATCACCGTATGGTTCGTGGGTTGGATTACTATAACCACACTGTCTTTGAAATCATGAGTAATGCCCCAGGGTTTAATGGGTCAATTACTACTATTTGTGCTGGTGGTCGTTATGATGGCTTAGTCAAAGAATTTAATGGTCCAGATTCACATGATACAGGATTTGGTTTTGGTTTAGGATTAGAACGTGCCATCATTACAATGGAAGCAGAAGGCATTGAGATTCCAAAACAAGATGGTGTCGATGTGTATGTTGTAGGACTTGGTGCAGAAACGAATATGGAGAGCTTGAAATTAGTACAAGCGGCTCGTGGTGCAGGGTTTGTAGCAGAAAGAGACTTTTTAAACCGTAAAGCCAAAGCTCAATTTAAATCAGCAGATAAGTTGAATGCTAAGATTGTATTGACTCTAGGTGTGGAAGAGATGGAACAGGGCGTTGTTCGTGTTAAGAATATGGCCTCTGGTGTACAAGAAGAAGTGTCATTAGAAGCTATTTATGACAACTTTAAAGTAGCAATTAGTGACTTTATCTAAATAAAGAAACGTTAACAGCGTAGTGATATTAAAGGAGTTTTATAACATGTACTCAATAGAGGATGAACAAAGTCCGCTAACGATAATGACCCGAAAAGTAACGGTAATGTTTTTATATGCTTTATTATATGCCGTGGCTTTAAATTTTTTCTGGCGACCAGCTAACATTTATACGGGAGGAATCACTGGTTTTACCCAGATATCCACAACAGTATTTGAAAAGATAACAGGGTATCAACCCTCAGTGTCTTTGATTTATTATGTGCTAAACCTTCCTTTTTTAATTTATGGTTGGACGAAAATGAATAAAAAAATAGTTATTTATGCTTTAGTTAGCGTGACGTTTGCTTCTCTAGCTATTGAGTTAGTCCCAACAGTCACTTTGACAGATGATCCGATTATTGGCGCCTTGTTTGGTGGTGCGATTGGGGGGTTTTCCTTAGGTTTTGCTTTGAAAAATGGCATTGCAACGGGAGGCCTTGATATAGGAATCATCGCTATACGTAAAAAGACAGGTAGAAGCATTGGTAATATTTCGATGATTATTAATGGGATTATTGTCTTAGCTGCAGGCTATCTGTTTGGCTTTCCTTATGCCTTTTATAGTATCTTATCTATTGTTGTAAGTGGGAAAGTCATGGATTTCGTTTATACTAAACAACAAAAAATGCAAGTCATTATTGTGACGAATCAACCTGAAGAGGTGATTGCTGCTTTGAAAGTAAGATTAATGCGTGGTATTACTGTATTGAACGATGAAGCAGAAGGTGCTTATGATCACAGAAGACGTGCTGTTCTCCTGACAGTTATCACAAGGTATGAGATGCACCAATTAGAAGAAGCCATTAATGAAGCTGATGATAATGCTTTTGTGAGTATTTCAGAAAATGTCCATACCATTGGACGCTTTGACGATAATGGTCTATAATTTTAAATAGTTTTGGTAACCCCAAAAGTGAGGTGACTTTTGGGGTTCTCCTTTGTATAAATAGTTAACAAATCATTAACATCGTATATTATGATGTATGAACGTGTTAAAATATGAGATAATGGTCTATTACATTAAATAGATAACTTGATTGACGAAAGAGGGAATTAATGTGTGTGGAATTGTTGGTTTTATTAATAACGACAACATAGACTCAAAAGAAAAAAATATAGAAAACATGATGGATGCTATCGCTCATAGAGGGCCAAATAGTTCAGGACATCATATTGATGATAAAGCTGCGCTAGGGTTTCGCCGATTAAGTATTGTGGATTTAGAAGGCGGCTCACAACCTATCTATAATGAAGATGGCACAATGGTGATTACGTTCAATGGTGAGATTTATAATCACCATGAATTACGTGAAGATTTAGTGGCGAAAGGTCATATTTTCTCAACTCATGCAGACACAGAAGTATTACTTCACGGTTATGAAGAATACGGTGTGGAATTGTTGCAAAAAGTAAGAGGTATGTTCGCTTTTGTTATTTGGAACACAGAAACCAATGAATTATTTGGTGCACGTGACCATTTTGGAATTAAACCTTTATACTATACAGAAATGAACGGAACATTCATGTATGGTTCTGAAATTAAAAGCTTTTTAAGACACCCAGATTTTAAAAAGGAATTGAATAAAGAGGCTTTACGCCCATTTATGACCTTCCAATATTCTGCTTTGGACGAAACATTCTTCAAGAACGTTTATCGGATCAAAGAGGGACATTTCTTTACATATAAAGATGGTCTATTAGAGATGCGACAATACTGGGATGTTAAAGACAATGAAAAAAATATGTCGTTAGAAGAAACAGTTGAATTAATTGATAAGAGTGTAAAAGAATCTATCGCCCTTCATAAAGAAGCCGATGTTGAAGTCGGATCATTCTTATCTTCAGGTGTAGATTCTAGCTACGTTGCAACGGTCTTACGCCCTAACAAAACTTATTCTATTGGTTTTGGTGACAAAACATTCAATGAATCTGTAGAAGCTAAAGCGTTAACAGATATCATTGGTTTGGAAAATGAATCTCGTATAATTGAAGGGGAAGAGTCATTTGCCAATTTCCCATTGATTCAATATCATTTAGATGAACCAGATTCAAATCCATCATGTGTGCCATTGTTCTTCTTATCAGAATTAGCAAGTCGTGATTTGCGTGTTGTGATGAGTGGTGAGGGAGCAGATGAGTTATTTGGAGGCTACCAAACTTACGGGTTCTATACACGTTCTAAATTCATCAGAAACATGACCAATGTGTTGAAGAAATTACCAGAAAAACCAAGACATGGTTTAGCTAATTTTATTAAAGACAAACAATTTCCAGGTAGCTTACATATGTACTCAAATTTAGCACCTGCTGAAGAGTGTTTTATTGGGAATGCCAAAGTATTTGAAGAGAAAGAAGCATTGTCTTACTTAGCTAAAGACTATCAAACGTCTCCATCAGTTAAAGAGATTGTTGGTAAACAATACAAAAAAGTCAGACATTTTTCTGACCTTAAAAAGAAAAAATATTTAGATGTCCATCAATGGATGCCAAAAGATATCTTACTTAAAGCAGACAAACTATCTATGGCCCATTCCCTAGAAGTTCGTACGCCTTTATTAGATATTGAAATGATGAGAGTGGCAGAACAAGTACCAGAAAAATTCATGATTAACAATGAAAATACGAAGTTTGCCTTCCGTCAAGCTGCAGGTAGACATTTACCTGAAGAATGGTCAAATCGTGAAAAATTAGGGTTCCCAGTACCAATTAAAGATTGGTTAAGAGAAGAACGTTACTACAAGTATGTTAGGACCATTTTTTCAGAAGAATGGGTATCAGAATTTTTTGATCAAGATAAAATTATCCAATTATTAGATGATAACTTTGAAGAGAAAGTCGATGAACGTCGAAAAATTTGGACAATCTTCACGTTTTTAACTTGGTATAATGTTTACTTTATTAACGATGGAACAAAACCTGAATTAGTAGATTTAACAGCTTAAAACAGTCAAGTAGGAGGAAGATAGATGAATTTTTTACCTATTATTTTAGGAACAGATGTTAATGCGTATGGTATTGCTCGTTCTATTCATATGGAGTATGGGATTAAAAGTTTGTGTGTAGGTCAAGGGAAACTACCAATGACCAATCATTCTAAAATTATTGACATTGAAGTGGTCAATGATTTGATGAATCCAGATATCTTTGTTAACGCATTACAGGGAGTGTTCAAAGAAAAGTTACAACAACACGATAAACTGATTTTATTTGCTGCAAGTGATGGTTACGCAGAACTTGTGATAGATCATCAAGAAGAGCTATCGGCGTTTTGTGAATTACCTTTTGTTAAGCAAGACCTTAAAAACAAACTCATTTTAAAAGAAGATTTTTATGAACTATGTGATAAGGTAGGCCTACCTTATCCAAAAACCTTAAAAATAACACCAGATAATTACAAAGGCATTGAGATACCTTTTGATTACCCTGTTGTAGTAAAACCAAGTAATAGTGTGACTTACACTGTTGCTGATATCAAAGATAAGAAAAAAGCTTATATTTTACAGAACGAAGAAGAGGTAAGAATTGCGCTACACAATATTTTTGATTCAGGTTATTCAGATACAATGTTGATGCAAGATTTTATCCCTGGAGCAGATAGTAATATGCGTGTCTTGAATGCCTACGTTGGCCGTGACAAAAAGGTTCACTCTATGTGTTTAGGGCATCCGTTCTTGGAAGATGTTACACCTACTTTAGTAGGTAATTATGTGGCAATTAAGAGCACATATAATAAAGCTATTTACGATACTTATGCTAAGTTTTTAGAAGAAATTGATTACACTGGATTCGCTAACTTCGATATGAAGTTTGATCCAAGAGACAATGAGTTCAAGATTTTTGAAATTAACTTAAGACCAGGACGTAGCAGTTTTTATACAACCTTGGCAGGCTGTAACTTGATAAGTCAAGCAATCAAAGATTTAATTTTTGATGAACAACCAGACGAAGTAATACTAAATAAAGAAGAAAAACTTTGGCTAGGTGTACCAAGAGAAGTCGTTACGACATATACAGAAGACGATGCATTGAAACAAGTAGCAAGAGACATGATAGCTAAAGATGACTATGGTTACACGTTATTCTAT
Source organism: Vagococcus sp. 211 (assembly GCF_056322705.1). Taxonomy (NCBI): domain Bacteria; kingdom Bacillati; phylum Bacillota; class Bacilli; order Lactobacillales; family Enterococcaceae; genus Vagococcus; species Vagococcus sp. 211. The sequence goes on along the minus strand of NZ_CM150475.1, from coordinate 1,579,695 downwards.
GACAAAGACCAGTCATTTATTAGAAATCGTAACATGAAGAAATACTACCAATCATACACAGAACGTTATGAAAAATGGTTTGAGAGGAAGGGATCTTAAACATGCCGTTAGTAGATTTAACGAATGTTGAAGAAGTAGAGAAGTACGAAGCCTTTGTTTATAATAGCCCATTCACATCAACAACACAGGATATGGCTTGGAGTAAAGTAAAAGATAATTGGTCACCTTTTTATGTTTATTTAGAAGAAGAGGGTAAGATCATCGCAGCTATGTCTATTTTGACGGTATCAGCTGTGGAAGGTAAAAAATTAGCTTATTCTACAAGAGGACCAGTATGCGATATTTATGATATTGAGTTGGTCAAAGCATTGTACGATGAAGCCGAGAAACAATTAGCATCAGAAAATATCTTCTTATTAAGAACAGATCCTGAAGTTTATTATGATGCCGAATTAAGTGCGTCGTATGAAGCAGCAGGTTTTAAAGTAAGAAATACAGAGATTGACCCACATAGTACGATTCAACCTCGTTTGAACATGCGTTTGAACATGGAGGGGAAAACGGAAGAAGAGTTACTTGCAGAATTCCATTCTAAAACACGTTATAACATTCGTTTAGCAGCTAGAAAAGGGATTGAGGTTCATTCTTCTAGAGAGTTAGATGACTTAAAAGCTTTCTATGAAACTCATGTTATTATGAGTGAGAGACAAGGTATTACTTACCGTCCTTATGAGTATTTCGAACGAGTATTAGAAGCTTATGGCGAGCATGCACGAGTATTTATTGCGAGTTTTGAAGGGGAAGTATTAGCAGGAGCCTTATGTCTGAGCTATGGTAATACAACCTGGTATATGTACGGTGGTTCTAATAACTTACACCGAAACAAAATGCCTAATTATTTAATGCAGTGGGAAATGATTCGTTGGGGTGTTAGCCAAGGGAAAAGATATTATGATTTCGGAGGTATCTTTGAAATTGAAGAAACCGACGGATTGTACCGCTTTAAACGTGGCTTTGTTGGTAACGACAATGTGACAGAATTTATTGGAGAAATTGATAGAGTCTATGATGAAGAGGCTTATCAAACTTTCTTAAGTAAATAAAAAAAGAAGCCCCTCGGGCTTCTTTTTTTTTATCTGATGACTTGACGCTCTTTAGAAACGAGTTCTCCTTCTTTGTAAACGTCTAATACTAAGTTAGTACCAAAGAAATATAGTGGATAATCAATATTAGGTGCATCAAAGATAGCAATATCAGCTAATTTTCCTTCATCTAAACTGCCAATCGTATTCCCACGAACCACTGAGTAAGCGGCATTGATTGTTACAGCATTAAAGACTTGAATCGGAGTTAAATGCATTTTGAAACAGCCGAGTTGCATGATAAATTGAATGTTGGCTGTTGGACAGCTACCAGGATTACTATCAGTTGAGAGAGTAATCGCCATATCAGCCTCTAACATTTTTTTAACAGGGGCATAGGTGTCGGCCATTAAACTGAACGTTGTTCCTGGTAAAACATTACCAATAACGCCACTTTCGCTCATTTTTTTGATGCCGTCATCTGTTATAGCCATTAAATGTTCAGCACTTGTCGTGTGAAGTTCAGCGGCTAAATCAACACCACCAATAGAATCAATTTCATCAGCATGAATACGTAGTTTGAAGCCTAAATCCTTAGCTGCTGTCAATAATCGACGAGATTGTTCTGCCGTGAAGACACCTGTTTCGCAGAAAATATCGCAGAATTCAGCTAAATTATCTTCTTTTACTTTAGGTAACATCTCTTCAATAATCAATTCAATAAAGGCATCTCCATCCCCATTGAATTCTTCTGGAATAGCATGAGCTGCCATAAAGGTAGAAACTAAGCTAATAGGGTGTTTGTCATCTAAAGCATGAACCACGTCTAATTGACGCTTTTCTGTTTCCCAGTCTAGACCGTAACCGCTTTTTGCTTCAACGGTTGTCACACCATGTACTAGCATTTGATCAAGTAGATGTTCTGACTTATTATATAAGGTGTCAAAAGAAGCTGCTTTTGTTGAACGAACCGTACTTAAAATACCGCCGCCTTCTTTTAAGATATCTAAGTAACTCACACCATTTAATTTTTTAGCAAATTCGTTCTCTCGACTGCCACCGTACACTAAGTGAGTATGACAATCAATCAAACCAGGAGAAGCTAATTTACCTGAGTAATCAATCATTTCTGTTGAGTCACCTATTAAAGAAGCATCAGGTTGCCCACTTGCTACTTTTAAGATTTTTCCATCTTTAATAGCAATATAGCCATTTTCGATGATGTTCGCTTCACTCATTTCAGCGCCTCTTAAAGCACGTCCCTTATCCACTGGACAAAAAATTTGACTGAAGTTGTTAAGTATTTTATCAGCTATCATATTATTTTCTTCCTCCTTATAGTACACTTCTATTATAACAAGTTATTCCATCTAAATGTATGCCTGGTCCATCTAATTATAGTCAAAAAGATGAAACCGTTTTTTTGACGTAAAAAAATAACAAATTTTTTTAAAAAAAGCCCACAATAGACTTTAAATAGACCATCATACTTTAAGATGTAGACATAACCTAATATATGAACTACCTATAAAAAACTAAATCAAGATTTTCAATGATATTGAGGAGGAAACAACAATGATTAGTAATACAGATATTAGTAAAGCGATGACAATTAAATTGCCAAACGTTTTACCAGACATGCCAGAATTTCAAGAAGGAATTAGACGTGCTCCAGACCGTGGTTTCCGTCTAACAGAAGCTCAAACAAAATTAGCACTTAAAAATGCTTTAAGATATGTACCAGAAGAGTTCCATGATCAAGTCATTCCAGAATTTTTAGAAGAACTAAAAACACGTGGCCGTATTTATGGGTATCGCTGGTATCCAAAGGGCCGTGTATACGGTAAACCAATAGATGAGTATAAAGGAAAATGTACAGCAGCTAAAGCGATGCAAGTAATGATTGATAACAACTTAGACTTTGACATTGCCTTATACCCATATGAGTTAGTGACTTATGGTGAAACAGGTCAAGTATGTTCTAACTGGATGCAATACCAATTAATTATGCGCTACTTAGAAGAAATGACAGATGAACAAACATTAGTTTTAGAATCAGGACATCCTTTAGGATTGTTTGCTTCTAAAAAAGATGCACCTCGCGTTATTATCACTAATGGGTTACTTATTGGTGAATACGATAACATTGAAGACTGGGAAATCGGGGAACAAATGGGTGTGACTAACTACGGTCAAATGACTGCAGGTGGTTGGATGTATATTGGACCTCAAGGAATTGTACATGGTACATTCAATACATTATTAAACGCAGGCCGTTTAAAATTAGGTGTTCCAGATGATGGCGATTTAACAGGTAAACTATTCATCACGTCTGGTTTAGGTGGTATGAGTGGGGCTCAAGGTAAAGCTGGAGAAATTGCTAAGTCAGTAACGATCGTGGCAGAAGTTGACCGTTCTCGTATTGATACTCGTTTAGAACAAGGTTGGATTAGTCATGTGGCTGAAACACCAGAAGAAACAATGGCTTTGGCTAAAGATTACTTAGATAGAAAAGCATCAACATCTATTGCCTTCCATGGTAATATCGTTGATCTGTTAGAATACATTGATCAAAATGATATCCATGTTGATTTATTATCAGATCAAACATCATGTCATAACGTGCATGAGGGTGGCTATTGTCCAGTAGGAATTTCATTTGAAGAAAGAACACGTTTATTAGGTGAAGACCAAGCAACCTTTAGAAAGTTAATTGACGAAACATTAGAACGTCACTTCAATGTGATCAAATCATTAACAAGCAAAGGCACTTATTTCTTTGACTATGGTAACTCATTTATGAAAGCTATTTATGACTCAGGTATTAAAGAAATCTCTAAAAATGGTACTGACGATAAAGATGGTTTCATTTGGCCATCATACGTTGAAGACATCATGGGACCTATGTTATTCGATTATGGTTATGGACCATTCCGTTGGGTATGTCTAAGTCGTAAACACGAAGACTTAGTTGCTACAGATAAAGCAGCAATGGAAGTCATTGATCCAACACGTCGCTATCAAGACCGTGATAACTACAACTGGATCAAAGATGCTGAAAACAATAAATTAGTTGTGGGTACTGAAGCACGTATTCTTTACCAAGATGCATTAGGTCGTGTGAATGTGGCACTTAAATTTAATGAAATGGTACGTGAAGGAAAAATTGGACCAGTTATGATCGGTCGTGACCACCATGACGTATCAGGAACAGATTCTCCATTCCGTGAAACATCAAATATCAAAGATGGTTCAAATATTACAGCTGATATGGCAACACAATGTTACGCTGGTAACGCTGCTCGTGGTATGAGTTTAGTTGCTTTACATAACGGTGGTGGTGTTGGTATTGGTAAATCAATCAACGGTGGCTTTGGATTAGTATTAGATGGTAGCGAATTAACAGATTCTATTATCAAATCAGCTATATCTTGGGATACTATGGGTGGTGTAGCAAGACGTAGTTGGGCTAGAAATAACAATGCGATTGAAACATCAATGGAGTATAACGAAATGCGTGAAGGATTAGATCATATTACAATTCCTTACCTAGCAGATGATGAAAAAGTATCAAGTGCAGTAAGCCAATTATTTAACTAAAAAGTGATATTTCCTATCCAGAGAGTTGACTCCAAAAGCTTTGTCTTTTGGAGTCTTTTTTTACTTAATATTATAACAAGTGTTCTATTCCAATTATTTAATTAATACCGTATAATGATTGTGTTATAGAATTAACAAACTATAGTGTAAAAAGAACACTACAAGGGGAAGTAACGCTTACTAGAGGGGGAAGAGCATTGACGAATAAACTACGATGTACACTTTTTGGGAGTCCGGAGATAACCATGAATGGAGAAGTTATCTTTTTTTCTTTTTCTAAGATAAATGCCTTATTGTATTATTTATTCATTAATAAAAACGTAAGTAGAGATGAATTAGCAGGGTTGTTGTGGCCAGATAAAAACGAGCAGAATGCTAAGAAGAACTTGAGAAATGCTATTTACCAAGCGAACAAAGCCTTTGATGTAGAAGTCATCAGTTCACCAAACAAATCAATCTTAACATTGAATGAAGCATTGGATATTGAAATTGATACAGACTTATTTTTAGAAGATGCACAAACACATTTACACTTATACACACATGAATTTTTGAAAGGTTTTTTTCTAAAAGATTGTGATAGTTTTGATTTTTGGACCGTTAAGATGCGGAGCTTCTTTGAGAAACGTTTCTTACAAGAGTGTAGCCATAAGATCAAAGAGGACATAGAGAATGAGCGATTTGAGTCTGTTGAAAAAAACATTCACCGTTTAATTTACATTGATGAATACGACGAATCAAATTATCAGCTGTTGATGTGGTTCTATCAATTAACTGGAAAAGATGGCAAAGTCATTGAGACTTACTATGACTTATCCAATTTATTGAAAAGTGAACTAAATATTAAGCCAAATTCAAAATCCAAAGAGTTATATGAAACGTCGTTAGAAACATTAAATCAACAAAATTTAAAAGAGTCTAACCGGTTTAATGATTTGTTTTACGGCCGTTACCTAGAACTCCAACAATTAGAAATGAATTTTCAAAAGTTCAAAAGTGGAATGCCTTTTAAATCCATTGCTATTAGAGGCGAAGCAGGGGTTGGGAAAAGTGCTCTGAAAAACAGAGTGTTAGATAATGTGGATGAGGATTTGAAAGTTTTAGAGACACAGTGTTATCAAGCAGAAGAGAAGCACACCTTACGACCTTGGAAACAAATCGTGGATCAACTATCGCTCATGATCAATGAACAAGATGACGTTGAACCAGAATTATGGAATGAGATTATTACACAAGTCTTTCCAAACTTTGATGAATACTTACCAGACGCAAGAGAATTAGTTAGTCAAACGCCTGTGAAGTTAACATTGCTGTCTGAATTGTTAACGGAAGTCTTGAATAAATTAAGTGATAAACAAAAGATGGTCTTAGTATTTGAGGACATTCAGTGGATGGATGCTACGAGTCTGTCTTTATTAACCAGTGTTATGTTACATGTAGAAGACAGTATCATTTTTGTTTATACGGCTCGCTCTGTAGAGAAAGAAAACATGGACCGATTTTTATGTAGCATGCATAAATATCAAAAATTAATGTGTGTCGAATTGTTTCCGTTTACATACTCTGAGTCGAAAGAATTTATTCATAAAAAACTAACGGAAGCAACTGTAACAGAAAATATGGTGAACAATGTTTACGACCATACACAAGGAAATTTATTCTTTTTAATCGAGTATATTTCCCTACTTAAAAGTAACAGTAACCTCAATACAATGACCATCAAAATGAAAGATGCTTTGAGGAACCGTTTTTTATATTTAACACAGGAAGAACAAGACTTAGTGAGTATTGCTTCTTATTTTTATGACTATGCCCCTTTAAGTTTAATCAATGATTTGTTAGGTAAAGAACCTTTGGTCATTGTTGATTTAGTTGAAAGCTTAGTGAAAAAGAATATTTTAAAAGAAGTCATGATAAAAGATGAATTAGCTGTGGCTTTTACACACATTAAATTACGTGAGTTTGTTTATATGAATCAAGGATCCGCTAAAAAAAGAATGATGCACGAAGCCATTGCGAAGTATCTGGAAGCAGCTGTTCCAGAAAATTCAAATGATAGTTTGCTGTTTGATAATGTTTCTTATCATTATAAAAAGGGTAATAACCTACTGAAAAGTTTGGAATATAAATTGAAATACTTAGAAAGTTCTTTAGGTTATTTCCATGAATTATTTCCAGTGGATGCTTATCGTAACAATATTGTGGATGATAGTTCCGTATTAAGTAAGTCGTGGATATTTGATGAATTTGATAAAATCAGGCATCAATTAGAAAGTGGAGAAGATAAGTTTGAGGAAGATGATTTATTCAAACAACTGCAATTGAATTTTTGGTATTTAGAAGGTCGTTATTTAATTAAGTACGGGGAGTACAATCAAGGCGTAGCCAATATCCAAGAAATGATTACTCAAGCGAAAGAGTTGGAAGATGAAAAATACTTATTAGCTGGATATAAACAAATGATTTATTACTATATTCAAATTGATGAACCTGATAAGATGGTCCGATTTATTGAATTAGCCCTAGATTTATCTATCAAGGGGAATAATCATCAGTCCATTGGTATTTTACTGAGACTCAAAGGGTTATATAACATCATGTGTGGTAATTATATGGTAGCTGAGCAGTTATTGAATGAATCCATCAACACGTTTATGATTACTGAAAAAATCGCTAAAAAGTATGCCATCAATATTGCGGCTTCATATAACTATTTAGGTGAAATTAAACTGAATCAAGGAGAAATTGAAGGGTCTTTAGAGATGTTTAATAAGGCGATTAAGTTATGTGAAGATAAAGAAGTTCTAGCGAGTTTATCTGTTTTTTATATGAATGCTGGGATTGCTCATTTTGCGTTGAATCATTATGAAGAAGCAGAAGTCCAATTTTTAAAGGCGCAAGTATTGTATGAAGAATTATTTACTTACTGGAAAAAAACAAGATTGGATGCTTATTATGCGTTGATTCATGTGGAACGTCATCATTTAGATGAAGCGTATCAAGCCTTGATGAATGCGAAACGTTATGCGGATCGAATGGGTAACAACAGGGACGCAGGAGTTGTCTTTTTTGCTAAAGCAATTATTAAGAGAAAACTCGAAACAGAGGAGATTAAGCATGATGCTTTAAATCGAGCTCTGGAAAAACCGAGTCATGATTATTATGAAGAAGCCATGGATAAACTGAATAGGTATCAAGACAGTTTAGAGCGACGTTTATTAATGGAGACATTTGGTCATTAAATAGATAAGGTATAAAGAGGAGAATATCGAAAGATGTTCTCCTTTTTTTTCTATTTAATGATAAACTAAGATAACTGAACAAAAAAGGAGAGGAAAGGAAATGAAACTATTTATTGGGCTAGTAATATTAGTCGGTGTTGTTGTGCTCGCAGCAGGTATATATGTAAGCAATTTCTTTATTAATGCTGCTTTATTTAGAGATTCAACGTGGTTTAAAAAGAAGGGCCATCAAATGATGAACCCAGATAACTTTACTCAAACAAAAACGGAATACGATAGGATTGAAGAACGCCAAATCAATGAGGGAAAACAATACTGGCAAACTAAAATGACAGAAGAAATAACCCTCACGTCTAAAGGAGAAACGTTAGTAGCCAGGGTTTTTGAAACTAATCCTGAGTCAAATCAGTGGATTATCGCTGTTCATGGGTACCGCTCGAATGGGGAAAGAGACATGTCTTATATGGTCAAAAAGCTCAATGAATTAGGTTATAACCTCCTTATTCCTGACTTGCGCTCCCATGGTAAAAGTGAGGGGAATATTATTGGAATGGGTTGGTTGGACCGTTTAGATTTGGCCTTATGGATGGAAAGATTAATTGAGAAGCGCCCAGATTGTGCCATTGTGTTATTTGGCGGATCTATGGGAGGGGCAACCGTCATGATGGCAAGTGGGGATAACCTACCTTCAAACGTTAAAGGGATTGTATCAGACTGTGGGTACACGTCTGTTGGGACACAGTTCAAAGAGATGCTAACAGGAGCGATGAAGTTACCAGCATTTCCTGTGATGAATTTTGCAAATCTTTTTGCTAAGGTCAAGGTGGGATATAGCCTTAATGAAGCATCTTCTGTCAAACAGTTAGGAAAGAACTCATTGCCAGCTCTGTTTATTCATGGGACGGCGGATAAATTCGTCCCTTATGCCATGATGGCTGAAAATGCGAATGCCACACAAGGATATGTTGAAACATTGACAATTCCCAATGCGCCTCATTTATCTTCTTGGATCTATGATGAAACCTTATATTTAAAGACACTCGATGACTTTCTAAAGCACACATTTGAAAAGGAGAACAGCCGTGGAAACTAAAAATAATAACATGACAGTTGCTATCTTATTAATTATTGGAGCCGCCACCTTAAGTAGTTTTGGCCAATTAGCTTGGAAGATAGGGGCTGATGCTACTTCTTTGAAGTTTGCTTATTTTTTATATTTTTTAGGATTCTTATCTGCTGGGATTGGCATGGTTGTGATGATGCTTGCTTTTAGATATGGCGAGGTATCTATTCTGCAACCTATGATGAGTTTAGGGTTTGCTCTGTCCATCTTTTTAGGGGCTCTTTTTTTGAATGAACCGATTACGGCTAATAAAATCATTGGCACCTTATTTATTGTGTTGGGTTCCAGTATACTTGGCGTAGAGGGGAGTAAAGACAATGAATGATTGGCCTATTATTATAAGCATCCTCTTAGTGACCACTGTATCAGGGAGTTTAGGGGCCCTATCTTTGAAGCATGGCATGAACAAAATCGATACCTTATCGGCGAAGGCTGTGGCTAAGAATATTTGGGTCGTTTTAGGAACCGTCCTTTATATTGTGTCAGCCGTGATGAATATTGTCCTATTTAAGTATCTTGATTACTCTATAGCATTTCCTATGACATCATTAACTTATGCTTGGACAGTCATTATTTCTTATTTTATTTTTAAAGAAAAAATAACCATAAAAAAAGTCCTTGCCATTGCCCTAATTATTATTGGAGTCATTATTATGGCACAATAAAGAGAACCGTAAAGTCTAAGGCTTTGCGGTTTTTTTATTAACCTGAACTTAATAACATGATAGAATAGGCTTATTAAAGAGAGAAAAAGGATGAACTGCTGATGCTAAGATTAATCATTGATGTGGGAACAACGCATATTAAATACCAATTGTACGAGGAATTAACCATTGTCACGTCTAGGATGGATAGAGTGACGACATACCGAGGGGAGTTTGGAAAAGTCTATCAAAACCCTGAAGAGATGATGTTACAAATAAAACGCAGTATTCAGAGAATAACGACGCTTTACCCTTCGATTAACGCGATTGTCTTTAGCACGGCTATGCACAGTATTATGCCTGTATTTAAAGAAAAACGGGATGAAGAGATGTTTATCTGGTTAGATACTCAAGGACAAGAGTTTATTACAGGTTTTAAAGAAAGGGAAGAAGCGCATACCTTCTATCAAAAAACAGGCACACCTATTCATGAAATGTCACCTTTTGCAAAAATAGGTGCCTACAAGAAGAGAGCGTGGTTTAAAGATGTCACACGTTGGATTGGTATGAAAGAATATATTATGGAACGTTTAACAGGAGAATGTGTGCTCGATTATTCTATGGCTTCTGCTACAGGTCTCTTTAATCTGACGACTCTATCATGGGATGAAGATATTTTGGATTATTTAGGCATAGAAGCACACCAATTGGGACGTCTAGTGGATACGGATTATCATACAACGTTACTACCAGAACAGGCTTTGGCGTTAGGCTTGACTGAAGAAGTACAGGTGTATGTTGGAGCAAGTGATGGGTGTTTAGCGAGTTTGGCAGGTTATATGACTAACGGGACAACTAATACCTTAACCGTAGGTACCAGTGGATCCGTTAGAAAAATTAGCAAAACCATCCAACTAGATTCAGAAGGTGAGACGTTTTGTTATTACTTACAAAAAGACATGTGGGTAATTGGAGCAGCTTCAAACAATGGCGGTCAGGTGCTAGAATGGTTGGATACCATTTTTTATGGTGAACAACAGATCTATCAAGCTTTGGATGGGGTATTACAAAAAAGCCCGATAGGTAGCCGAGGCGTGAGATTTTATCCTTATTTAACAGGGGAACGTGCTCCTATTTGGGATTCTCATTGTAAAGGTAGCTTCGAAGGATTAATGATGAGTCAAGGAAAAGAAGATCTTGTGAGAGCAGCCTTAGAGGGCATTCTGTTTAACTTGTTAATCATTGCAAAAAAAATAGACATGGATACCAAAGATTTGTCTATTAGTGGAGGCTTCTTTAAAGACCCATTACTGGCAACCATGGCAGCGGATGTATTTGGTCGACATTGTTTGCAGTCACTTTGTTTAGAACCAGGATTTGGTGCTTTGTGTCTCATTAACCAGGGGCAACCTAGTTTAGGTGTATCAGATGTAGAACGTCTTTTTTTCAATGAGGACAATCATCATTTCTATAACATAGCCTTTCAAGATTTTTGCAAAAAAATTAATAGATAATCAGATAAGGAAAGAGAGAGGAGAAAGACTCTCTCTTTTTATTAAGATACAAGGATAAGAGAGGCTTTATTTTGTGTTTTAGGTGAATTTTTCTTTTATTTAGCGTATAATGGTGAAAGGATTATGGAGGACGACAGGACTCCTATTTTTTTATGAAAGGGAGCCACTATGTTTTTACAATACAAACCAACATGGATGATTGAGGCCATTTACGACATTACGCCCGAACAGTTGAAGCAACAAGGGATAGAAGCTGTTTTAACGGATTTAGATAATACGTTAATTGCTTGGAATAACCCAGATGGAACACCTGAATTGTTACACTGGATAGAAACGATGAAACAAGCAGGAATTCCTGTTATTGTAGTATCTAATAATAAGGCAGAACGAGTGAGTCGAGCGATTCATCATTTAGAATTAGATTTTGTTGCTAGAGCTATGAAACCTTTGGCAAAAGGGTTCAAAGAGGTCCAAACTACCTATCGTATTCCAAAGGATAAGATGATTATGGTTGGCGATCAGCTAATGACAGACATCAAAGGTGCTAATCGTGCAGGTATTAGAACAGTGTTAGTGAAGCCAATTGTTGAAACAGATGCCTGGAATACTAAATTTAATCGTATGATGGAAAAAAGAATAATGACATATTTGAAGAAACATCACTCAGATATGAAATGGAGGAAATCACTAAATGACTGAAGAAATGACTGAAGAAATTCGTTGTATTGGTTGTGGGTCAATCATTCAAACAGAAGACAAAGAAGGCATGGGCTATACACCTAATTCAGCTCTAGAAAAAGGTTTAGAGTCTGGGGATGTTTATTGTCAACGTTGTTTTAGACTGAGACATTACAATGACATTCAAGACGTGGCTATGACGGATAAAGAGTTTTTAACTTTATTAAATAGTATTGGACAATCAGATGCATTGATTGTTAATGTGGTTGATATATTTGATTTCAATGGTAGTTTAATCCCTGGATTGCACCGCTTTATTGGTAACAACCCAGTATTACTTGTAGGTAATAAAGTGGATATCTTACCAAAATCATTAAAAAAAGGCAAAATGATTCAGTGGATGAGAGAAAGAGCTCATGAAGTTGGGTTAAGACCAATTGATGTGACATTGACGAGTGCTAAGAAGAAAAGCGAAATGGAAAGCTTGCTTGAGCTAATCGAAACACATCGTAAAGGCAGAGATGTCTATGTTGTGGGTGTGACTAACGTAGGTAAATCAACGCTGATTAATGGTATCATCAGTGCCACTGCAGGAGTAGAGGATTTAATTACAACGTCTCAATTCCCAGGAACAACGCTAGATAAAATCGAGATTCCTTTAGATGACGGACACTTCCTAGTGGACACACCAGGAATTATTCATCGTCATCAGATGGCCCATTACTTAGGTAAAAAAGACTTGAGATTAGTGTCACCTACTAAAGAAGTGAAGCCAAAAGTGTATCAATTAAACGCAGGACAAACACTATTTTTAGGCGGATTAGCTCGCTTTGACTTCATTCAAGGAGAGCGTCAATCATTTATTACCTATGTATCAAATGATTTAGACATTCACCGCACAAAATTAGAAAAAGCCGATGAATTTTATGAGAAACATGCGGGTGGCTTATTGCAACCACCTCGTCCAGATGAATTAGGAGAATTCCCAGAATTAGCAAGGTTTGAATTTTCAATTAAAGAAAAAACAGATTTAGTTTTTGCTGGTTTAGGATGGGTAACTATATCAGAACCCTGTGTTGTCGCAGGTTGGGCACCAAAAGGCGTAGATGTTATTCGACGCAAAGCATTAATTTAAGAATTGAAAAGAGGATATTATGACAGTATTAAGAGGAAAACAAAAACGTTATTTACGTAGCAAAGCACACCATTTAGACCCATTGGTACAAATTGGTAAAAATGGCATCACAGAAACTGTTTTAGGCCAAATTGATGAGCTATTAGAACGTCGTGAATTAATTAAAATTACATTATTACAAAATACAGACGAAGTAGCAGAAGATGTGGCAGAATTATTAGAGAAAGAATTACAGTGCCATGTGGTACAAAAAATTGGTCGTATTTTAATTGTTTATCGCCCATCAGATAAAGAGAAATATCAACATATTTCGAAAGAAGTAAGAAGTATCTAGTTACGACAAAGGAGACCCTTTAGATGATAGCAAAAGAGGAACAATCAAAACGAAAATCAGTTGGGATACTTGGCGGAGGATTTAATCCTGTTCATATCGGTCACTTAGTCATGGCTGATCAAGTAAAAGACCAATTACATTTAGATGAATGCTATTTAATGCCAACGTATGAGCCACCTCATGTGGATCATAAGACAGTCATCGAATCAGATCATCGTGTCGAGATGTTGTCTCTTGCTATTGAGGGCTCAAAGAGTTTAGCTATTGAATTAGCAGAAATAAAGCGGCAAGGGACAAGTCTTACGTACGATACCATGAAGGCCTTAATTGAAAGTAATCCAACCACGGATTATTATTTTATTATTGGTGGAGATATGGTAGAGTATTTACCTAAATGGCACCGGATTGATGAATTAGTTAAGATGGTAACCTTTGTTGGTATTAAGAGATCAGGCTATCCTGAGGTGAGTGATTATCCGGTAACATGGGTAGATTCTCCCTTAATTGACGTGAGCTCTACCTTTATTAGAGAAAAGATTCAACGGAATGACTCAGTCAAATACCTTTTACCAGATAATGTGATAAACTATATAAAAGAGTATGAATTGTATAAAGGTGAGTAAAATGATATATACAGAAAAACTGGTACCAATGACAAGAGAGCAACTTGTAACGTGTGTGTCCAACAGCATGTCAGAGAAACGTTTTGCTCATGTATTAAGGGTTGAAGCAAAAGCCATTGAACTGGCCAAACGCTACGGAGGCAATCAGGAAAAAGCAAGCATTGCGGCACTGACTCATGATTATGCCAAAGAACGACCAGATAGTGAGATGATTGCACTCATTCATCAAGGCCTTTTCAAAGAGGAATTATTAATATATGGTAATCCTATATGGCATGGTGTTATTGGATCTTATCTTGTGAAGCAGGAGTTGGGCATTACAGACGAAGAGATCCTGACAGCTATCAGACTTCATACAACGGGTGCTAAAGAAATGTCGCTGCTCGATAAAATTATTTATGTTGCAGATTACATAGAAGATGGTCGTGTGTTTCCACTAGTTGCTGAAGCAAGGCGGATTGCGGAAAAAGATTTAGACGAAGCAGTCGCATTTGAAACCTTACATACATTAGAATATTTAATAAAAAATAAAACTAAAATCTACCCAAAAACGTTAGAAACGTATAATGAATGGGTAGTAACCCACTAGGAGGGGATTTCTATTAATAGCGAACAAGTATTAGAATTAGTAGTGAAAGCAGCAGATTCAAAAAGAGGGCAAGATATCGTTGCGTTAGATGTAGCAAACGTGTCTTTATTAGCAGATTATTTTGTGATTTGTCACGGTAACAGTGATAAACAAGTATTAGCTATTGCAACTGAAATTATTGACGAAGCACACAAAAATGGCATCGAAGTGAAACGAGTAGAAGGTCGTGAATCAGCAAAATGGATTTTAATTGATTTAGGCGATGTTATTATTCATGTCTTTTATAATGAAGAACGTGAGTTTTATAACCTTGAAAAATTATGGGTAGACGCACCTATGGTTAACCTATCATCAATGATTGAAGAGGAATAAGATGGCAACCTACGAAACTTTTGCTAAAATTTATGATGAAGTCATGGATGAGGAGCTATATCTTGATTGGTTGGCGTTTACAGAACGTCACTTGCCTATCAAGAAAGCAGACGTTTTGGAATTAGCTTGTGGCACAGGTATTTTATCCGTTGAATTAGCCAATGCTAATTACAATGTGGTTGGTCTTGATTTGTCAAAAGAAATGGTAGCGTTGGCTTCTGAGCGTACAACGCCTGAAGATGACTCATTATCCTTTGTTACAGGAGACATGCTTGATTTGACGTATCAGGAACAATTTGATGCCGTGACATGTTATTCAGATTCTATTTGTTATATGAAAGACGAATCTGATGTACAACAAGTATTCAAAGGGGTGTTTCAAAGTTTAAAAGAGAAGGGTGTCTTTATCTTTGATGTTCATTCCATCTTCCAAATAGAGGAAGGATTCAAAGAGTACAGCTACCATTATCAAAGCGACGACTTTGCTTTTCTTTGGGAAAGTTATCCTGGGGATGAAGAGTATAGTATAGAACACTTTTTAACTTTCTTTATTAAAGAAGGAGAAGAGGTCTTCAAACGATACGATGAACTTCATGAGGAACGGACGTACCCATTAGAAACCTATTTGTCTCTATTAGAGTCAACAGGCTTTAGTCAGATAAAAGTATACGCTGACTTTGAAGATGAACAACCAACAGAGGAATCCAAACGTTGGTTCTTTGTATGTGAAAAATAAGGGATTGTTTCTTATGAAACAGCCCTTTTTTTATTAGGAGGGATTGCATGAAAGCATGTGGTATTATCGTTGAATATAACCCAATGCATAATGGTCATTTGTATCATATTCAACAAGCAAAAAAACTATCAGGCGCTGATACACTGATTGCGGTAATGAGTGGTAATTTTTTGCAGCGCGGGGAACCTGCGATTCTTGATAAATGGACCCGAACCGAGATTGCGCTAAGAAATGGCGTTGATTTAGTTATTGAACTTCCCTTTTCTTCAGCCGTTCAATCCGCTGATTATTTTGCAAAAGGGGGCGTGTCATTGCTTCAAAGCCTTCACTGTGAGAGCATTTGCTTTGGAACAGACGGATCTGAAGCATTAGATTATGAAGCCTTTGGTGAGCAACATCAACTAAAAAAAGCCAAAATAGATGCCTTATTTCAACAAACTAAGAACAAAGGAATGAGTTATCCACAACAAATGACTCATGTATACCGAGAGGTGTTTCCAGAATGGCCTTTGGATTTTTCTTCTCCTAATCACATATTGGGAATGAGTTATGCTAAAGAGAATGCTCAATACAATACGCCTATGAGGATTTATGGTATTCAACGAGAGGGTAGTGGGTATCACGAATCGGATATAAACAAAGCACAATTTGCAAGTGCTACATCGATTAGAAAGGCTATGTTAGATGGAGATAGTGACAGCATTGCATCAAAAGTTCCTGAGCTAACACATAAAGGGCTTCAAGAGGAGGCTCTTGTTTATTGGGAAAAGCTGTGGCCTTATCTTAACTATCAATTGACGAGTCAAACCCCTGAACGATTAGCTGAGACTTATCAAATGGTAGAAGGACTAGAATATCGTATCCTTGAAATGATGCGACAAGGGGATAGTTTTGAGGCTTTAGTACAAGCAATCAAAACCAAACGATACACTTGGACACGTATCCAACGCTTACTGTGCTATGTGTTGCTTCAAGTTAGTAAAGAAGAAATGGAAGATGCTACTAAGAACGCTTATATTAGGGTGCTAGGTTTTAACGATCAAGGTCGTCAGTATCTCGGTCACCATAAAAAAAACATCTCAAGCCCAATCATAACGAATGTTAATAAGAAAAATGAAAACATGCTACAATTGGATATAAGAGCTGGTCGTATTTATCGATTGAGCGATAGAGCTATTGAGGAGCAGGATTATTACCGTTCTCCTATTTATTTAAAAGAATAAGAAAGGGCGTGTTAGAGGTGAAGGGATTGTTTCATATTAATGAGCCAGAAAAATGGCCAGAATTACTAGGCAATGTTCGTAATTTGTTAACAGGCATCTCTGAGGCAACAGAGCTTGAAGTGATTATCGTGGCGAATGGTCGTGGTGTACAAGGTTATGTTTCTGAAGAGGTTCTCTCTGGGATAGAGGACTTACCAAAGGATGTTGTTACGTTTAAAGCATGTCAAAATGCGTTGAATGGTCAAGGAATAGCTAAGGAAGATTTGGTCGACAGAATTCAAGTAGTCCCAGCAGGAGTCATTGAAATTATCAACCAACAGGCTTTAGGTTTTTCTTATATTAAACCATAAAAAAACACAGATAATATTGTAGCGACCCCCAAAAGTTAGACCAAAAATCTAACTTTTGGGGGTCGCTATTTTTATTATTGGCTGACGTCAACCAAAGAAAAATAATTGACATCTTGAATCGTGAAAAAATGCGTTTCAGGGTGTTCAATAAATGCGTTGAAATCTTTCTTAGGGATACTCATCGTCATGGTGTCAAAGACCAATGCTTCTTCTTGAAGTAACTTAATTTGCTTCTCACGGTCGACTTTTAAAATACCTTCAGCTTGTGGGTCTTCTACTTTTAAGTGAGAGTGAAGGTCTCCTTTGGGGTGGTCTTTTAAATAAGACAATTTAGCAATAAAGACGTCTTTTAACTCTTCTTCCGTTATAGTAGTTAAATCAATGGCCCTATTGATATTGGGGTAGTCTTTGTCAATGTCGTCATTGATAAACACCATCTGATATAGTTGACTCTGTGTCATATAAGGGTTAGTGCTTTTAATCCCCAAGCCGCCATTTGGTGAAAAATCATCATTTATATCTGGATTGATGCTCGTTGCTAAAAGTCTGGCGTCTTTAGTCGTTGAGGCTATTTTTTTTAACTGCTCCAAGGACTTAGGCTCATCAAAATAAAATTTAACTTTTAGCATGGTGGAATCGGGTAACTGCTCTACTCGTTTCATGATATTTTGAGTTTGAGGATAATCAGTATCGGTGGTATAACCACTGGACTGTTCTATTCCTAAACTTGAAGATAACATAATATGACTGGTACTAGAGTCTAAAGAAGTTAGTTTGTTTTTAGAAAGGGTCATCTGTCTGTCTTTCAATTGTCTTGAAAACTCATCAAAATAGTAGGTTTTGATATGATAGGTTGCTATCCCTGTTCGTTCAGTATCAATGCCAATTAATTGTGGCCCATCAGGGAATAAGCTGTTTTCGATATAGGCATAGGTTTCAAAGTCACTGTAACCTTTATCTGTTTTGCCAACCAAAGGATTGAAGTAAAAGCTATCGATCATTTTTGGAACAGCAACATAAACTAAGGTAAAGAGAAAAAGGGTTACGAATGACATGAGAATGATTAATTTCGTTAGTCGTTTGTTAATGGCTTTTTTTACAGTGTTATGAGTTGTGTGAGTAGAGCTGGTTTCATTCTCTTGTTCTAGAGATTCAAATGCGCTGAGTTCTTCTTCCGTTATATAATCATACATGGCTTTGAATTCTAATAGCTCTTGTTCTAATTGTTTCTTTTCTTCTTGAGAGAGGGTATTATTTTTTAGTTTTTCTAGTCTATCTGTCATGATGGCTCATCTCCTTTTTTAATAATTGTCTTCCTCGTGATAGAATCATTTTTGTTTGACCATAGTTAAGCTCTAATACATCACTAATGGAGGCCAAGGATAGTTCTGCAAAATAATAAAGGATGAGTACATGTTGATACACGGGTTTTAATTGTTGGATACTCTGAAGTAGATGGTGTTTATTCTCATCCACTAATAAATCTGATAGGGGCGTTTGCTCATTGTTTATAGGAAACGAATGATGCTGAATGAGTTGTTTTTCTTTGTTTTTCCGCCGATAAGTATCAATGTAGTAATGTTTCATCACAGACATTAACCAGGCTTTATAGTTGTCATTTGTTAGAGTGTCAAAGGCTAGAAGTAGCCGGTAAAAGGCTGTTTGAATAAGATCTTCCGCAGTTTCTTTAGAACCAGACAATGATATACCGTACCATAGCAGTGATTGATAATGCTCATTGAAGAGTGTATCTAACACATCCTCCTTCAATGGTTTGCACCTCCTTTACTATTAAAACGAAGGAAAAGCCAAAAGGTAACAAAATAAATAAAAAAGTTTTGATATTGTTAATATAGCATAAAAAAACCACAGACAGGTTAGTCTGCGGTTTTACTTGAAAATAAGTTGTCGTTGTGTACACCAATTAGATAATTCAGAGCTTAGTACCATATCTGCTCTTGAGACCTCTTTTATGGATGTCGCTTGTACCATGGTTAAGAGGTGTTGTAATTCTTGTTTCCAAGAGTTAATCATTCGAATGGTTTCCTCATTGCCTTTAGTCAATATCATATGTAAAAATTCACCAGATATGCCGACTGCAGAGGCACCTAAACCATAAGATTTTAACATATCTAGGGGATGACGAATCCCACCAGAAGAGATAATAGAAACCTCTTTTGAAAAAGAATAGGCTTCTAATAAAGATTCAGCTGTGGTTTGTCCCCAATCTAGAAGGTAGTCATATTCTTTATAGTCCCTGCGTTCATTCTCGATATGAATGAAGTTAGTTCCTCCTCGACCACTGATATCAATGATTGTCACTCCAACGTTAATTAGTTGCTGGATGGTTTCTTTAGACATACCAAAACCAACTTCTTTAACGATAACAGGAACAGATAGTTGACTCACAATTGTCTCGATATTATGTAGCCAGCTGGTGAAATCACGGTCCCCTTCAGGCATAACTAACTCTTGAGGCGTATTTAAGTGAAGCTGTAAAGCATTAGCTTCTAATAAATCAACGCTTCGCTTAGCATTTTCTAGTGAATGATGGGCCCCGAGGTTAGAGAAAATTAACCCTTTTGGATTCATTTCTCTAACAATTTTAAAACTATCTTCAACAGAAGAATCTTTCATAGCAGCGCTGACAGAACCAACAGCCATAGCAAGGCCTGTGGTATTTGCCACCTCGGCTAGATTCTTATTGATATGATAAGCTTTATCACTCCCGCCAGTCATGGCATTAATGAAGAAAGGATAATCGAGTGAAAGGCTACCTAATTCAGTGGCTAAGGTTACGTCTTGAGTTGTCATAGGTGATAAGGAATGATGAACAAAACGAACCTCGTCTAAGCCATTACTGGCACGAGATTGATACTGCATTTCAGCATAATGAATGTGTTGATTTTTTCGGTTCCAAGAGGTGTCCATATTAGTCCTCCCATATGATGGCTGGTTTTGTTGTTAATATATCTTTATAGACTTGTAGGGGAAGGTTGATAATCCCTTCTGCTTCCCATTGACTAATCATCGGTAAAATCGGTTCTTTTTTATCAGAAATGACAATCCCACAATCCCCACCTCCAGCACCAGATGATTTTGCTGCTCCGTTGGCAGATTCAGCAATGGTACACAGTTGGTTCAGTGCATGGGTTTCAATGTCTACACCGCTTTTTTTACTAAGAGATTGTAATAAAGCACGGTTATAACGAATCCCTTGTTGTATAAGAGGGATATTCTGCTGTTTAAAGGCTTCAATTAGCTCTGAGACACATCTTTTACTGTCCGATAAAAAAGCGTTGTAGAAGCTATTCATATCGTTTGTTTCATCTTTGATTTGATCGACGAGTAAAGTGGTGGAGGCAGGTGAGCCGGTCCAACCAATCAATAAACGCAAATTGTCAGGAGCTTCTAAAGATTGAATCATTAACTTAGGCCATTGCTGTAAGACTAAGTTATTTAATTGTACGCCCTCATCTAATTGTTGTAATACCCATTCCCGTTCAAAACAAGAATAGGCAACCCATCCTTCGTAAGAACTGGCGGCTAAATCACCAAATGATCCGTTGCTATTTAACTTCAAATGAGCAATCGCTGCTAGTTTATAAAGTAGCTCAGCGTTGTAATCAATGTGATAAAACTGCAGTAACGCTTTAATGGTTGCAATCGTTACTGCCCCACTAGAGCCTAGACCGTATTTACGTCCGTCTTTATTATCTAATTCGCTTTCAATCGTTAAATCAAAGTATTTTAATTCGTAATCACGTTCTAACACATATTGTTCAACAATATTAACAGCCTTGGTTATATAAGAAAAAGGATTGTCTCGCTCATCTATATATAGTTGACCATTTTTTCTCGTCCATGGAATAGAGATACCGTTGGAATAGCGTGAACTGATGGTTCCTTGTTCTGTTGCTTGTTTTAATTTGACAGTGATAAACTGATCCAACGCAACTATCAGGGCAGGATGTCCTGGTTCTAGTACTGCATATTCACCTGCAATATAGAGCTTTCCTGGAGCACTTGCTTCTATCAATTAAATCTCTCCTTTAATAATGCCATTCTGATTCTTGTAATAAAGTGATGCCTTTGCCCACTGTGGAAGAAATTAATTGATCTTCTCTAAAGTGGGGTCGTAATTTAGCTAGGATGTGGTTCATTTGTGATTCTTTACAAAGAACTTTAACGTTCGGTCCAGCATCCATTGTCAC
Organism: Vagococcus sp. 211; assembly: GCF_056322705.1. NCBI lineage: Bacteria > Bacillati > Bacillota > Bacilli > Lactobacillales > Enterococcaceae > Vagococcus > Vagococcus sp. 211. The sequence continues at coordinate 1,558,236 of NZ_CM150475.1, read as the reverse complement.
ATAACAAGGGAGCCCTTCTTCTCTTATGGTTTGGACCAGTTGGATTGCTTTGACGCTGTCTGGTTCCCAGTAAGAAATGGGAGGTGTTGCACCTAACATGGTTCCATGCATTTTCATCCCGTTAGCTTCCGTAATTTCACCTAAAGAGATAAAATCTTTTCTTTGAATGGCATCTTTTATGTCATGGATATCTTTCTCAGCACTTTCAACCCAAGCAGGGTAGAAAGGAGACGTCTCAACGGTCTGTTTCATTCCAACACGACTGGATAATTTTTTCTTTTCTTTATTAATCGCAATGACAATCATAGCAATGTCCCAATCTGCGGCATCAATAGGAATGGCATGACTGGAATTAGAATCTGAAGCGATACCTTTGTTCCATTCGACAAATCCGCCGTAAAGGCTACGGGTAGCACTACCACTTCCTTGTCTGGCAAGAGTTGATAGGGTTTGAGTATCAAGATTTAGACCTGTTGCTTGATTAAGAGCTCCAGCTAAAGCGGCATAAGCTGAAGCTGATGATGCAAGGCCTGCAGCAGTAGGAACATGGTTGTAGCTCTCGATTGTCATAAAATTTGAGAGGTTGGCTCGATCTCTGAATAAATCAAGAAATCGACGGATTTTTATTGTTTCTTCTTCTGATTGTTTTACTCCATTTAGGTAAAAGTTATCTTGCTTAAAATGAGAACTAATCGTTACTTTTGTGTCCGTATAAAAAGCATCTAAAGTTAATGATAAGCTACTATTCATAGGTAAGAAAAGAACATCGTCTCGTTTGCCCCAATATTTAATTAAGGCAATGTTTGTATGGGCACGGCATAAGCCAAGTTGTGTCATATTATGTTTCACTCATTTCGTATAACCATGTATTTGCTGCGCCTGAGTCTAGCAGAGCTTTGGAAATAACATGGGCTGAATTTTTATCACTAGCTAATGCTATCATACATCCACCCATCCCGCCACCAGTTAATTTGGCACCAAGAGCCCCTTTTTGGCGAGCCGCATGGACTAAAGAATCTAGCTCTGGACTTGAAACGCCTAAGGCCTGTAAATGATGATGAACTTGGTTCATTTTGCTTCCAAGTTCCACAGGTTGATTATTTTCTAAGTCGTATTGCCCATCTTTAGCTAGAAGGCCTAGTTGTGTTATGTGTTGCTGAATGGTCTTTGTGTTATCAGAAGTTAATTGTTGTGCGATATGGTTTACTGCTTCTTTTGTTTGTCCAGTGATACCAGTGTCTCCAACAATTAAGACGGCATTTAGGTTTAAAGACAATGCCTTAAGAGGTTGTCCCTTTGTATAAAAATAGGGCGTATCGCTACTTGTCATCAAAGCATCAAGACCACTAGGATTACCATGGGCGATGTGTTCCGCTATATCAACAATTGCTAGCAAGGTTTCTTGTGTTAGCTCTTCATGAAAGTAATCAAAAAGAGCTCTCGTTGTTGCAACGGAAACCGCAGCACTTGATCCCATGCCACGTTCAGCTGGAATATGGCTGTTAATACTGATTTTAAGGTGTTGGTCTTCTTGATTCAATTGCTTTAAACAAACTTTAATGGTTTCTTTTAAACTTTCTAACAATTCAGGCATATCTTCTAATAAGCCATGATAAAAATCACAATCAATGTGTGTAGACGGTTGATCATTTTGTGTGACAAAAGCTTCAATGGTCGCTGCTTTAAAGGGAATTGCAATAGAAGGTTCATGGTATACCACAGAATGTTCTCCAAGAAGGATGATTTTTCCATGAGCTTTACCATGTCCAAAAGATGTCGTTGTCATAAGGTAACTCCTTTAATAATTAAGATAGTAGATTTAAGATAAATGGAGCAGCGTAAAGGGACATAAATTGCACCCCGTAACTCACTCCTAACCGATTAAGTGTACCACAAATGATACTAATTAATAACACGCCAAAAATGTTGATAAAACCAGCATCAATGTAAGCTAATAAGAAGACTAAAGCAATAAATAAACCAATCATGGCTTCATGAGGAATTTTAGTTAAAACAAAATAAGTTATTTTTTCTCCAAAGCGAGTGGCAATAAAGTAGACGATAGTTATGGCGATTAAACTCCCAATAGCAAAAGCACTAAAAAGAAGTCCTTGGCTATACTGATCAGTAATGGTATTACCAATAGTAAAGATGGGAGGAGATTCAAAGAAAGCTGCACCAGGTCCAATGGCAGAAGGGGCTAAGGGAATTCCTAAAGCCACAATGGAAATCATTAATCCGGACAAATAGGTCCCTTGAGCCAAGGCGCTCATCGTGGTAACAGTCAGTTCTGCCTTTTTTAAAGGGTCTTTTTCTTGCTTACCAACTAGTTCTCCGAATAAAATAATTAATCCCACAGGACTTAATACAAATAAAAAATTTGCTAAAAAGGTAGAGATAACGGCACTTTTCGTTTCTTTTTTTGTTAAAGAAAATCGTTTTTCTGATGTTTTTTTCTTTCGCGTTAATGGATTGACTGTCATTGTCTTCATATTAGTCACGCTTAAAGCATCTTTTTCTTTTTTGTTTAAAAGACTCATTAAAGATAGCAGTAAAGGAGCGACTGTAATACCTAGAAAAAAAGAAGTCGTGATATTTTTATCTAAGGGAACAACGCCTAGCTCCCAGTAACTATATCTCAAGCCTTGGAATAAAAGGGCGAGAGGGACGATACTAATCATAGACAGAAGCTTAGCTTGGCTGATTAAAGAAAGAAAAATAGCCCCACCGATAAAAAACCAGCTAGCATAGCTACTAATAGTCGAACTAAAGGGTCCTATTAATTTAGCAATCATAATACTTGTTAATAGGGCAATAATAACACCAATAAAACTTCCAGTTGCGACTTTTTTAATCGCTAAGGGAGTATCCCCTTTTTCCTTAATTACCTTGGCATGCTCCACCATAGGAGTACTGAGTACCCCTCCAGGTAAACCGGCGATCATGGAAGGCATGGCGTTCATTAGGCCTAATGTTACAAAACCTGCAACGAAAAAGGTGAGGACTACCACAGGGTGGATACCTCCTAGTATAAGAGCAAGGGAAATAGGCATTAAGACGCTTGTTTCATCGGTTCCTGGAATAAACCCAATGAGAGAGTAAAGAGAAACACTTAAAAGACTTGCTATAATCATTTGGAACAATAAAGCACTATCCATTATGGTCCTCCTCTTTAATGATAATAATACGTTTAGGTTGGAATAAGAGAGAGTTGAGAGTGAACCCAATAACTGCTCCTAAAAGCCCTAAAAATAGTTGTTGTGTTGGGTTAGTTGAATTAGCTAAAAAATAACCAATAAAAGTAAAAATAAGAGATAAACCAATGGATCTTGTCAAATCAGATAGACTCACCGTATCTCCCCAAATATCCAACAAATGTTGTTTTTTCATAATAACTCCTCCTTATTAAAAAGACACTCTTAAATCATAAGCTAAATACCTAGAAATAGGTAGAGGATACCTATATTTTTAACAATTCTTTAGAGAGTTTTCATAAACGAACTAAAAAAAACAACCCACTCTAAAATAGAAGGGTTGTTGTTATCTTATTTTGCTTCTTGGATAATGTTGATTTTTTCAATTTTGATGTCTTTTGCAGGTTTATCGCCTTCAGCGGTTTTAGCTCCTGCAATACTATCCACAACATCCATGCCCTCAATGACTTGACCAAAGACAGTATGCATACCATCAAGGTGAGGCGTTCCGCCATCTTTATAGGCATCAATTATTTTTTCAGGATAATCTTCTGTTAATAAACCATCCGCCATATCATTGCTGTTTTGGACAATGAAGAACTGACTTCCGTTTGTGTTTGGCCCACTATTTGCCATAGATAAAGCCCCACGCAGATTGTATAATTTATTAGAGAATTCGTCTTCAAATGACTCACCCCAGATACTTTCGCCGCCTGTTCCCATGCCGTCAGGATCGCCACCTTGGATCATAAAATTATCAATCACACGGTGAAAAATAAGCCCATCATAGTAGCCATCTTTTGCATGGGTCATAAAGTTTTCCACTGTTTTTGGTGCTTCTTCAGGGAACAATTTGATTTTAATGCTACCTTCAGTTGTAACCATTTCAATTACATCCTCATTGTCCGCGACTTCTTTATTTAATTGAGGCAAGTCCAAACTGTTTAAGTCCACTTTTTCTTTTTCTGATGATTGTGCAGAATCTGAGTTGAAAGGAACAGCCTCTTCCTTATTATCATTCCCACAAGCGGCGAATAACATAGTAGATAAAACCAGAGTGCTTGCTCCTAAAAACCATTTGTTCATTTTCATTTAAGTTCTTCCTTTCTGAACGAAATGCTATCGTCTATTCAATAGTAACAAATAAGAAAAAGAATGCCAACGAGAAAAAATGATATTTAAAAAAATTAAATAAGTTAGAAATCATAAAAATATGTTCTTGATTTTTTCTTTCTTTAGGTCTTTGTGATAGAATGAAAAGGAATGTGATATGAAGGAAGGTTGGTATGAATGAATGCCATATCTTTAGTAGATTTATTGGAAGAGAACTATCGCTTGTTAGAGAATTCTCGTGCCAAATGGTTAGATAAGCAGGTCAAGTATTTACTTGCCCGAATTTTTACAGGAAAAGGGAAAACATTAGATATAAAAACATTTAATTGGTTAGAGAAGGCTTTAGCACATAAAGCAGGAATGTTCACTAGTTTGACTAAAACATCTCGATTAACACTGGCTGGATTGATGCTATCTAATGATATTGATCCAATAGATGGAATAGAAGAATTGTTTTTTAATAAACAACTGTTACAGGAACAAGGGTTTAAATCATCTAGTGCGTTATATTTCTCAGCCTATCAACTATTTTTCACAGAAGTATCGAGTCGTGAGGAAGTTTGTCAAAAAGCAAGACATCTATATAGAGAAATGAAGCAAGGACACCCAGTATTAATTAATTCTACAGCTTATAGTATGGTGGTATCACTCGCACAAAGTAATAATCTAAGTGAGATGACTGTAGAAGAAATTGTTTGCATTGTGGATGATTATTTCGTTGAATTAAATGAGATGGGCGTGAAAAATAGAGACCGATGTTTGCAAGTAGCAGCACTTGCGACAAGTTTATGTGGGAAAAAAAATCAAACTCTTCTTCAAAAAATAGATTATTATCAAACGGTTTTACAAGAAGAAGGATTAAAAATTAAAGGGATCTCTTTTGGCTCATTGTTATCCCTTCTATATTTTTCCCCAGATCAGGTTATATTAGATTTAGAAGAGTTACTCTTTTTTATAGAAGATACAAGTAATCACATCAATCTTCTCTTTGAAAAAGAGTACAAACATGCGTTAGCCTTGAGTTTGTATGCGGAAATGAAAGGGTTAGAGTACAGTCAAAAACAAGCAACCGTCTTACCTGTGACCTTTAGCCAAATGGTCGTTCAAGAGCAAACATTACTTGCTGCATCAACGATTGATACTCTTTCGAATCATTAAGAGTTATTAATATTTTGTTGAATAGGTTGGACAAAGGCTCAGACAAAAGATACAATAATAAAGAATTTTGAGAGAATGAGGAGGACACATAATATGTCCATGTTTTTAGATCAGGTAACAATAGATATTAAAGCCGGTAAGGGCGGCGACGGAATGGTCGCATTTAGAAGAGAGAAATACGTGCCAGACGGAGGACCAGCTGGTGGAGATGGCGGCCGTGGTGGTAGTGTAATTTTAGTTGTTGACGAAGGTTTACGTACGTTAATGGATTTTAGATATAATCGTTATTTTAAATCAGAACCAGGCGAGAATGGTATGAGTAAAGGCATGCATGGCCGTGGTGCTGAAGATACTTATGTTAAAGTGCCAGCCGGAACAACAGTAACAAACAAAGAAACAGGGAAAGTCTTAGGTGACTTATTAACACATGGTCAAGAGTTAGTCGTTGCTAAAGGTGGCCGCGGTGGTCGTGGTAACATTCGTTTTGCTACACCTAGAAACCCAGCGCCAGAGATTTCTGAGAACGGTGAGCCAGGTCAAGATGTTAAATTGGAATTAGAATTAAAGGTATTAGCTGATGTTGGTCTAGTTGGTTTCCCATCAGTGGGTAAATCAACGTTATTATCAATTGTCTCTAAAGCAAAACCAAAAATTGGTGCGTATCATTTTACAACCTTAGTACCTAACTTAGGAATGGTATCAACACAAGAAGGTCGTAGTTTTGTTATGGCTGATTTACCAGGATTAATCGAAGGTGCATCACAAGGAGTTGGTTTAGGAACACAATTCTTACGTCATATTGAGCGTACGAGAGTTATCTTACACGTGATTGATATGAGTGGTATGGAAGGTAGAGACCCTTATGAGGACTATCAACTAATTAATAATGAGTTAGAATCTTACGATTTACGCTTATTAGAAAGACCACAAATTATTGTTGCTAATAAAATGGATATGCCAGATGCTGAAGAAAACTTAAAAGAATTCAAAGCGAAACTGGCTGAACTTAAAGAAGACGAATACGACGATGATATCCCAGTATTTGCTATTTCAGGTATCAGTCATCAAGGAGTGGAACCATTATTAAGTGCGACTGCTGACTTGTTAGAAGTGACACCAGAATTCTTGTTACATATTGAAGAAACAGATGAAGATGAAGTGATTCATTATGGTTTCAATGCTGATGAACCAGAATTCACAGTACACCGTGATGATGATGCTACATGGGTATTATCTGGTGAAACACTAGAACGACTATTTGTTATGACGAACTTCGACCGCGAAGAGAGTACAATGAAATTTGCTCGTCAATTACGAGGTATGGGTGTGGATGAGACCCTACGTGCCATGGGAGCAAAAGATGGTGATTTAGTACGTATTCAAGAATTTGTGTTTGAATTTGTAGATTAACGACTAATTAATACATGTTTGAATAAGTCATAGGAACCATTTAATAAGGGAAAAGTTGAGAATTAAACTAATATTCTCAACTTTTTTGTTTATTTGATTTTTATCTTGCCCAAAACTTGATACAATGAAGAAAAGAATGGGGATGAGAGATAATGGAAAAAGAAAGAGTCATCATATTAAATTTTGATATTGAGAGCGTTTCGTACCAAGCTTTCTCTGAAATTAAAGCTATGCATGCAAAGGGACAACTTAACGTAGAACAAATGGCTGTAGTGAAACATTCTGATGATGGAGAACATCAATTTGAAATAAAGGATTTTATTGATTTTACAGGTCGAAATCATATCAATAAAGATGGTCTGATTGGCATGATGGTAGGTATTCTAGGCGGACCATTAGGTGTGATGCTTGGTTGGTTTACTGGAAGCATGGTAGGTAGCGCCAGAGATGTTAAAGAAATAAAACAAGCAACGACTATTTTTGATCATTTGGTTGAAAAAATAGGTGAGGGTGCAACAGGTGTTATATTAAGCGTGACCGAAGAAGACAACCGTTTGTTGAATGATTTGGTTTTTTATCAATTAAAAGGAAACATCACACGTCTTGAATTATCAACAGTTGTGGAAGAAGTGAAAGAAGCCCAAGCCTTATCAGAAAAAAAGGCGTTAGAATAAATCATAGAAAAGTAGGAAGACAATGGAATTAGAATTTTTAGGAACAGGGGCAGGGGTTCCGTCCAAGCAAAGAAACGTGACGAGCATTGCCTTAAAAATGTTAGATGAAATTAATGCGGTTTGGTTGTTTGATTGCGGGGAAGGAACCCAACAACAAATTTTAGAAACAACCGTTCGTCCTCGAAAAATAGAAAAAATATTTATTACTCATTTACATGGGGATCATATTTTTGGACTACCAGGCTTATTAAGTAGTCGGTCATTCCAAGGTGGGGAAAGCACCTTAACTATTTACGGTCCTAAAGGGATTGAGGAATATGTTAAAACAAGCCTGAGACTATCTGAATCACACTTGAAATACCCGCTGAAATTTGTGGAAATTACTGAAACAGGGGTATTATTTGAAGAACCTAAATTTACTGTTTACTGTGAGGAGCTGGATCACAGAATTAAGTGTTATGGTTACCGAGTGGTAGAAAAAGAGTTTCAAGGTGAGTTACAAGTGGATAAATTAAAAGAGATGAACATCCCTTCAGGTCCTATTTATAAGAAGATTAAAGATGGTGAAATCGTCACACTTGATGATGGTAGAGTCATTGATGGCCGTGATTTTATTGGAGAAGCCAAACCAGGTCGAATCATTACTATTTTAGGGGATACCAGAGTGCATCCTAATAGCGAAAAATTAGCAGAACAGGCAGACGTTTTGGTCCATGAAAGTACGTTTAACGCTGAAGAAGGACGTATGGCTAGAAGTTACTATCATTCGACAACGGCTCAAGCAGCAACCATTGCTAAAAAGGCAGGAGTTAAGCAACTGTTATTGACGCACATTAGCGCTCGGTACCTAGGTAAAGCAGCGCATGATTTACAAGTAGAAGCACAAGCAATTTTTAGAAACAGTAAAGTTGTTCGAGATTTTGATATTATTGATATACCGATGAAAAAGTAAATGAGGGAGAATGGAATGAGTAGGAAGAAGCAGACCTTGAAGAATGAGGTTGTTCTGATTACTGGGGCTTCTAGCGGACTTGGCAAAGAGATTGCTTTTGAAGCAGCGAAACAAGGAGCATATCTTATTCTTTGTGGTAGAAATATAGCACAATTAGAACAGGTAAAAAAAGAGTGCGAGACTGACTATGATGTGTCAGTGGCGTATTATGAGATGGACTTAATGCATTATGAGTCAGTAGATGACGCGTTATCTAAAATAAAAAAGGAACACCCGGTGGTTGATGTTTTAGTGAATTGTGCTGGTTTTGGTTCCTTTGATGCTTTTGCTGATGCGTCTTTATCAGAGGCTAGAAGAATGTTTGAGGTCAACGTATTAGGGCTGATGCATGTCACACAAGTCCTATTACTACCTATGATGGACGCACAAAAAGGTCACGTGATTAATATCGCTTCTCAAGGAGGCAAAATGGCGACACCTAAATCATCCATCTATTCAGCTACTAAGTTTGCTGTTATTGGTTTTTCTAATAGTTTGAGATTAGAGATGAAGCCGTTTAATATAGGTGTTACAACGGTTAATCCAGGTCCGATTAAAACCTCTTTTTTTGACAAAGCGGATCCGACTGGGACTTATTTATCCTCTGTAGAACGCATTGCATTAGAACCTAATGCTTTAGCAAAAAAAATTGTAGGCATCATGACCACTAAAAAGCGTGAAGTGAATGCTCCTTTTATTATGGAAATGGGAAGTAAAGCCTATACTATGTTTCCCGTGATTGGTGATTACTTAGCAGGAACATTATTTAATAAAAAATAGGGGGAAAATAATGAGAAAAACAAGTCGATTATTTGCAGTATTAATTTTATTATTTGTTGTGGTTTTATTTTCTATTATCAATTCGCAACAAATCGAAGTTGATTTTTTAGTAACACAACTTAACTTACCACTTGTGATTGTTATTATCGGTGCTGTATTTGTGGGTGCATTGATTGTGGCGCTTGTGATGACCAGTGGTATGTGGCAGAAAAATCGTAAAATTAAAGAATTGCAACAAAAAGTATCAGGTTATGAACAAAACATGGCAGAGCGAGTAGAGCGTGAAGTCAGTGAACAAATCGGTGATTTAGAAGAACGATTAAAAGAAAAAGAGCTGGAGTTATCTGATTTAAAACATCAAATGGTGAATCAAATGATGACAGAGAATACAGAAGAAACAGACGTTATTGATAACGTTTATTAGAGTAAGATAGGAAAGTTGTAGGAGTGGAGAAGTGGGGAATATAGTTAGAAGAAAACAAGACATAGAAAAACAAATTGATTACGGGATACTGTTACCTGTTTTTGTGCTATCCATTATAGGAATGGTCTCTTTATATGTGGCGTTATCAAATGATATAGGGAAAGTTAATATTGTGTCACAAATGGTACAACAAGGCATTTGGTATGTACTAGGAGGCGTATGTATTTTTATTGTGATTCACTTTAGCCCAAGGACAATGTGGCGGTTGACGCCTGTTAGCTATGTGATAGGGTTAATAGCAATGGTATTGCTATTATTTTTTTATGATCCAGTATTAGCATCAAGAACAGGGTCTAAAAACTGGTTTAGATTTGGTTCTATTACAGTCCAGCCAGCGGAGCTAATGAAAATTGCTTATATTTTAATGTTAGCTTATGTAGTAACGCGACATAATCTAAATGTTAAAAAAAGAAATTTACAGACAGACAGTCAGTTAATTGTTAAATTGTGTCTGGTCACGTTACCTATTGGAGTGTTGTTGAAATTTCAAAATGATTTTGGGACATTACTTGTATTTATGGCCATATTAGGTGGTATCTTTTTGATGTCTGGTATTTCCTGGAAAATTATTTTACCAGGTGTTTTAGCAGTGATGGTTGTTAGTTTGACAACGTTGTTTCTCGTATCCAATGATGTTGGCCGAGAGTTATTGTACAAAATCGGTTTTAAAAGTTATCAATTTGCAAGAATCGATTCGTGGCTGAACCCGTTTCATGATGCCACGGGACAATCCTTTCAGCAGGCGCAGGCCCTAAAAGCTATAGCTACAGGAGGACTGACAGGAAAAGGATTTAATGTCACAGATATTTATGTTCCTGTTAGAGAATCCGATATGATTTTTTCGATTATAGCAGAAAATTTCGGCTTTGTTGGTAGTAGTTTTGTTATCTTAGTCTACTTTGTACTTATCTATCAAATGATAAGAGTGTGCGTGGATACTAACAATGAGTTTTTTACATATGTCGCAACTGGTGTTATTATGATGATTTTGTTCCATGTGTTTGAAAACATTGGAGCAAACGTTGGGTTATTACCACTAACAGGTATCCCGTTACCATTCATTAGTCAGGGAGGTTCTTCCTTAATTAGTAATATGATTGGCGTAGGACTTGTGATGGCAATGAGGTATCAGTATAAAGAAACGTATCAAGAAATGATGATATAAAAAGAAGCAGATGCTCAGGCATCTGCTTCTTTTTTATTCATATGAAAAAATCATTTCTGCTTGTTTTAAATTAATGTGCTCTGTTTTAGCGTTATCATTAATAGTGAACAATAGAAGTTCGTTAAATTCATCAATATCAGTAATATGAATGGTATCTCCAAGATTTAAATTAATTGAGTGAAGATAATTTAAAACAGAGGTATCATCCATGACACGACAGATTTCAGCAGTATCACCAATAGAAAATTCTGACAAGGGTTTTGAGGCTGGTTCTCGGTAGTTATCCGTTGTTGGGATAATCCCACCATGGGGACAGTTTGTCGGCTCATCTAAAAAGGTATAAAGCCGTGAAAAGAACATAGCATCTTTGATGTGTTCTAGTTCTTCTGATAAATGATGTAGTTCATGAAGTGAATAGCCTAATTTCTTATATAGGAAGGTTTCAATGATTCGATGATTTCGAATAATGAGTACCGTTTGATCAATCCCAGCTTTAGTTAGCTTAACCCCTGTATAAGGTTTGTATTCGATTAAGCCATCCTTTTGTAGTTTTTCAACCATTTCAGTGACAGATGCAGGAGAAACAGATAAGTGATTTGACAGAGTCTTGTTGGAAACAAAGATATCAACACCATTGTTTTCATATATTGCTTTTAAATAATCCTCTTTGTTGCTAGATGATTTTTTCATTAAAGTTTTCCTCCCACACAACGTTTTATTTCTTTAACCTATCTATCTTATCACATTTTTGACTTTTAATAAAAAATAAAATAAGGACTCTCATATTTTTTTAAATTTTGTTATGCTATACTAAGCTTATTAAAAAGGAAAGGATGAATATTTTGGCAACATTTTACTGGTACCCAAAATGCTCCACTTGTAAAAAAGCGACAGTATGGTTAGAGGAACACGACGTAAAATATGACGTTATTGACATGATTGAAACCCCACCAACGAAAGAACAACTTGTGGTGTGGATGCAAGACAATGACTATCCAGTCCGCCGCTTTTTTAATACAAGTGGGATTCGTTATAGAGAACAAAATCTAAAAGAAATCGTTAATGATTTTTCTTTTGAAGAAGCAGCCGAGAGATTAAGTGCTGATGGTATGCTTATTAAGCGACCAATTATGGTGGTTGATGGTAAGGTATTATTAGGATTTAAAGAGGCAGCATACGAAGAATTATTTCTTTCATAAATTGTAAGGTAGGTGCTTAATATGGCAGAAGAAACATTATGGGTTAAAGAAGTAGAAGAAGGAACAAAAGTAGGGTTAACGCCTTTTGCACAAGATGATTTAGGTGGCGTTAGTTTTGTTTTATTACCTAAAGTTGGTCGTGTGATTGAAAAAGGAGAAGAAGTTGTAGAAATAGAAGCTGAAAAAGCAGTCGTGGAATACGAATCTCCTGTTGCAGGAACAATTGTGGCTATCAATGAAGAAGCGGCAAAAACACCGAGTATTTTAGATCAACCAGATGCTTGGTTATATATTGTTAAATAAAAGTCCTTTTGAGGGCTTTTTTTTTAATGAGTTATTTCACATTTTTTTAATAAAGGATACCTATTTGAGGTTAAATATGTTAAAATTTGGTTGAAAAGCTTTGTGAAAAAAATAATAAATAATAAAAATAGCAATAAAAGCTTGAAAGGATGTAACCATGACATTAGCTAAGATAGTATACGCAAGTATGACAGGAAACACAGAGGAAATTTCTGAAATTATTGAAGAAAAATTAGAAGAGGCAGGAATAGAAGTTGAACGTGAAGAGTGTTCAGATGTGGATTCAGATTTCTTTGAAGACGCAGATATTTGTATCGTTGCCACTTATACTTATGGTGATGGGGATTTACCTTTTGAATTTGAAGATTTCTTTTCAGATCTTGCTTCTGAAGAGTTAACAGATAAAATATTTGGTGTCGTGGGTTCTGGTGATACTGATTACGGTGATTTTTATTGTAAATCAGCGAAAGATTTTGTTGAACAGTTTGGAAAAACAGGGGCAAAACAAGGGGCTGAACTGGTTTGTATTGAAAATGATGCAGACAGCGATGACATTGAATTATTACAAAAATTTGTAGAAGACTTAATAGAAAAGGCTGAATAAAGAAGGGAAAACTAGGGAGGTTTCCTAGTTTTCTTTTGATTGTGAGACTAATAGGAAAAGGAAGAGAGACTTATGGCATATCGTGTGACAATGGATGGTAATACAGCAGCAGCATACATATCTTATGCATTCAGTGAGTTAGCCGCTGTGTTTCCAATAACACCAAGTTCTACTATGGCTGAAGTAGTGGAAGAGTGGTCAGTAAAGAATCGTAAAAATAGTTTTGGGCAACCGATGAAGATTGTTAACATGCAATCAGAAGCAGGCGCTGCTGGGGCAGTTCATGGTTCGTTGAAAGCAGGGGTTTTGACTACGACCTATACGGCATCTCAGGGGTTATTATTAATGATACCTACGATGTATAAAATAGCAGGTGAGTTATTGCCGACTGTCTTTCATGTGGCGAGCCGAGCAGTGACGACAAATGCCTTAAGTATTTTTGGAGACCATGGTGATGTGATGGCTACAAGACAAACAGGTTTTTGTATGCTAGCAGAAAGTTCGGTACAAGAAGTCATGGATTTATCTGCAATAGCACATCTTGCTAGCATTGAGTCGAGTCTTCCTTTCTTAAATTTCTTTGATGGCTTTAGAACAAGCCATGAAATTCAAAAAATCGATGTGATTCCTTATGATGTATTAGGAGGGCTTGTAAATAAAGAGGCTTTAGATTCATTCAGAAAAAGAGGAATGAACCCAAATCATCCGAGTGTATCAGGAACAGCACAAAATCCGGACATTCATTTTCAACAACGGGAGACTATTAATCAGTACTATGACAAAGTACCAGGAATTGTCCAACATTACATGGAAGAAATCAACAAAGAGCGTGGCACTAACTATGATTTAACGAATTATTATGGTGCTCCAGATGCGACTGAGGTTATTATATCAATGGGATCAGTCTCTCCAACCATTCAAGAAACCGTGACGTATCTTAATCAGCAAGGTCGGAAAGTTGGCCATATCAATGTTCATCTTTACCGTCCGTTTCCTGTAGACAATCTGTTAGACAAATTACCAGAGACAGTTGAGCGAGTAGCTGTGTTAGATAAAACAAAAGAGCCTGGTTCTGATGGAGAGCCATTATTATTAGATGTTCAAAGCGCTTTGTATCGCCATCCTAATCGTCCCGTTGTTATCGGAGGTCGATACGGCTTAGGATCTAAAGACGTTCAACCCAACCAAATAAAGGCTGTGTTTGACCATTTGTTGTTACCCGTAGATACGCTGATGTATCGTTTTACTGTTGGAATAGAAGATGATGTCACACACCTATCACTACCCGTAGGTGAGAGTTTAGATTTGATGCCAAAATCAACCTTCCAAGGTAAATTCTGGGGATTTGGTTCTGATGGAACAGTTGGTGCGAATAAACAAGCCATTAAGATTATTGGGGACCATACGGATTTATATACGCAAGGCTATTTTTCTTATGACTCTAAAAAATCTGGGGGATTAACCACGTCTCATTTAAGGTTTGGTAAAGAGTCTATTAATGCGCCTTACTTAATTGAACAAGCTGATTTTATAGGGTGCCATAATTCAGCTTACATTCACCAGTATGATTTATTAAAAGGCTTGAAGCCTGGTGGTACCTTCTTATTAAACACAACATGGGATGTCGAGAGGGTTCAACGCCTACTACCGAAGCATTTAAAAAAATACTTAGCTGATAATAAGTGTCATTTTTATATCCTTAACGGTTTAGCGATTGGACAGCAAACGGGTCTAGGAAGAAGAATCAATACAGCGATGTCGACAGCCTTTTTCAAATTAACCAATATCTTACCAGAAGCGGACTTTGTTCCTTATTTAAAAGAGGAAGTGGTGAAGAGTTACGGAAAAAAATCACAAGAAATTGTGCGTCGTAATCACGAAGCCATTGATTTGTCATTAAGCATGCTTGAAGAAGTCCCTGTGTTAGATGAATGGAGTGCCCTTGATTTATCTCGTCAAGAGAAGGACACTAAACGACCTAGATATATTAAAGAAGTACTAGAACCTATCAACAGACAAGAAGGTAATTCTTTAAGTGTGAAGACGCTAATAGACAACCAGATGACAGATGGTTCTATGCCAATAGGTACAGCAGCCTTTGAAAAGAGGGGCATTGCACTAGAAGTTCCAGAGTGGCAAATGGATGCCTGTACCATGTGTAATGAGTGTGCTTTTGTTTGTCCTCATGCGGCGATTCGTCCCTTCCTAGCCGACGATCAAGAAGTAGAAGACGCTCCAGAAGGTTTCTTAGTACGTGAGATGAAAGGGGCAGACGGGTTGAAATACCGAATCCAAGTGTCTCTTGAAGATTGTACAGGATGCGGCTTATGTGTGGCAGCTTGCCCAGCTAAAGATAAAGCTCTCATTATGAAACCTTACGAAGAGCAGCGACAAGAAGCGGTCAATTGGGCATTTGCCATGACCTTGAAACAAAAAGTTAACCCAGTGAAGAAAAAGGCAAGCATTAAAGGCTCACAATTTGAAACGCCTTTAATTGAGTTTTCCGGTGCCTGTGCGGGATGTGGTGAGACGCCTTATGTTAAGTTATTAACCCAACTATATGGTGACCGCATGTTAATTGCGAACGCTACAGGTTGTGCATCTATTTGGGGAGGATCATCACCAGCGACCCCTTATACAGCGAATAGTGAAGGTCATGGGCCTGCTTGGAGCAACTCGTTGTTTGAGGACAATGCGGAATTTGGCTACGGGATGTATTTAGCCAATAAAACCAAAAGAGAAGCAATAAAAGAACACATGAAGACCACGATAGAACAAGGCATAGGTTCAGAGAGTTTAAGAGAGTTGATGTCTGATTGGATGACTCATATTAATGATGGGGAAGGATCAAGGCAACGTTCGACAAAATTAGAAGCTGCTTTGTTAGAAGAAAAAGAAGGACAAGCAGAATTAGAACGACTCTATGAACAGAAAGATTTGTTTGTTAAACCGAGTCAGTGGATCATTGGTGGAGATGGTTGGGCTTATGATATTGGTTTTGGTGGAATCGATCATGTCTTGGCAAGTGGGGAAGATGTAAATATTTTTGTTATGGATAATGAGGTGTACTCTAATACAGGAGGACAAACCTCTAAAGCCACGCCAACGGCTGCGATTGCGAAATTCTCATCTGCGGGTAAACGAACAGCTAAAAAGGATTTAGGAATGATTGCCATGACGTATGGCAATGTTTATGTTGCTCAAATTGCTCTCAATGCTAACCCAACTCAAACGATTAAAGCCATCGAAGAGGCTGAAAAATACCCAGGTCCGTCACTTATTATTGGTTATGTGCCATGTATTAATCACGGGATTAAAGGTGGGATGAGTAAAGCCATTGATTCAACAAAAGCAGCGGTAGAATCAGGATACTGGCCATTGTATCGCTTTAATCCAGAGCTTGCGTTAAAAGGAAAAGAACCGTTAAAAATCGATTATAAAAAATCTGATTTTGATAAATTGCCAGATTTCTTCAATGAACAGACACGTTTTTCTGCACTGGATCAAGTGTTAGATGAAGAAGAGATGGATTCTTTACTAGAAAAATCAGCGGATAGAATCATTGAAAAAGCACAAGCTTACAAAGAACTATCAGGAAAATAAAAAAAGCCAACTTATGTTGGCTTTTTTTTATATAGAGTGAGTAACATGCACCAATTGATTTTTACCATGCTGTTTGGCTGTATAGAGCGCGGTATCAGCCAACATAAACAATTGTTTTGTTGTCATAATGATTGGTTCATCTGTCTCATGGATAAATGTTGCAAGACCAATAGAGAGGGTAACTGGTAATTCGATGTCTTCAGATATGATAACTGGGGTTTGAAGGAAGCTGATAATAGTTTCCAAGAAAGTGTCAGGAGAATCATATTGATGTTTAAAGACAATAGCTAATTCATCACCACCAATGCGACATATCCGGGGCATGATATCATTCACTTGATTATTTTTTAGAAGCTGTGAGATAGCTTGTAGCGTTTGATCCCCCACAAGATGACCATACTCATCATTAATGCGTTTAAAGTTATCAATATCAATGATAGCTAATGAGAAAGAATGATGATTAAGAAAGGCATCGTTATAGGCATGATTAAGATAAAATTCAAAGGATTCTTTATTATAGAGACCTGTTAAATTATCATAAATAGCCGCAGTTCTATAATCATTAATGGAACGATTGTTAGAAACAGCCAAATTAACTACCCAAGATGTAATAAGAAAGACGCTAGAAAAAATAGTGAAATGGACTATAATATTCAATAATTTTTCAGGAGAATTAATTGGATAATACAAAATTGAAAATAGAAAACTTCTGATAATAATAACAAAAATCAAAAATTTGAAGGCTGCAGCCTTAGGTCTTTTTTCTGTATTGTTTAAATAAATGCTAAATAGTAAAATAGCCACAGTCAGTAACAAGTTATTAATAAAATCAATAGGAGAGGCACCTAGAATTAAATACTGAATAGTTTTCAATAAAATCAATGAGCCAGTAGCAATAGAACCCAAAGTTTTAGCGCCATAATATACAGCGAAATAGATAGGAAGGTATCTCACATCGATAGGCCTGATACCGATGACGGGTATACTATTTAATGAAATGAAGAAACTAACAATTCCTATGAACAGACCAATGCTTATTTTATAGGTTAGGCTAAGATGAGGTCGTCCATCACGAACAAAAGATGGTTTATTAATAAACTCTGGACTGATTAAACGTTTGACTGATATGGCATATAAGGAGAGTGTTAATCCGATAATAATAAACACATTGACCACGTAAGCATTAATAAAAGTTAGCATAATATAGGAACCCTCTATTCGTTTTTGAATGACGTCAGAAAATTAGGACTCATTTTATTAATATTGTTAATCCCGCGACGCAATGTTCCCCAGTCTAGATTAGAGGGGATATCATCTATAACAATCAGTTTATCATGTGGCAATAGTTCTGTATTAAAGTTTGTAATAATGATATCGTAGTCAGAAAAATCTTTATGGCTTACCTCATCTAAGAATAAAATAGAGCCAGTATAAGGTGTTATAATAGCTTTACTACCGAAGTTAGTATCAATCATTTTAGTTAAAAAGGCAACATGGTCATTTCCCAGTTCACTCATAACCAAAATGGTTGCTTTTTCTTTTTTATCCTCTAAAAGTTGAGGTAAGTTTTTCCATTTAATCATAATCCAGTAAAGAATCACATAATGAAAACTAGAATTCCAAGGAAACCCTGTTTTTTTCTCCATTGATTTTAATGAATTTTCAACAACATTATTAAGCATAGGAAAGTTCTGTTTAATAGCAATACCATTATAGTAATATTTATCAAAGATAATAAAATTTCTAAAAGGATAGACTTTGTGGAATAGGTAAAGATGTCTCATTGATACTTCTAGTTTTAGTAGTTCTTTGTTGGTTAGTTTTAACCGGAACGCATCTAATATGCTTCTGACAAACTGATCAATTTCTGTGATAATAAGTAATTTTTCATTTTGATCATTCCAAGCATCGAGATGATAGAAGAAAGTGATAATTAAATCATCTAAAACCTCTTGAGTCAGTGTTAGACCATATTCTTGTGCTAAATCTGCCAACAACTCTTCATTGGATTGAAACGCATCTTTGTATTGTTGGGAAATATGTTGGGTAGATAAATGAGTAATAAAAAATCCTTGACTTTGTCTGATAAGACTTACATTAAGAATATGACTGACATGAAGTATCTCGTTTTCATCGAAGCTAAGATCGAGTTTCAATTGATCAATCATATTTTGCACCAATTTGATAGCATTTTTTTTGTTTGATTTAAAAGGCCATTCAGTAACTGAATAGGCTTCTCTAAAAAAACTTGTATAAAAATAACGTACAGAAAATTCATTAACACCGATAATCCGACATGGTTTTTTTTCTAAGTATAAACCATATTTTTCTAATGATGATGAAATAGAATTAGTTATTCTATAGAGTGAAGACTCACTAATAAAAAGGCGCTCTCCCCATTTTTCAATACTTAAGGTAGTATCAAAAAAAACGGATTCCAGTAAGCGGAAGGCATCTGAATTTTTTAGTACATAGCTATAAATAAGTTCAATATGACTGCTTGGCTGTGTTCGTAATCTAACCCCATTTTTTTTAGATGTTTCTATTAATAGACGTGGGTGCCAGTTGTCTTTTAAATAACTGATATCGTTGTTAATAGTACGTAAAGACGCATTGTTTTCTTTGGCTAGGTCATTTGAACTAATCCAATCAGAAACTTCATTGAGCTGTTCTAAAATATGAAGGCGTCTTTGAGTTGGGGCATCTAGTAATTCACGCATCCCCTGTGTCCCCCTTACTGTGAAAAATAGATTTATTTTATGTTATTAAATGTTCGAAATTTAGACATATATATAAAGATACAACATTTTTTGTAAAAAATCTACTGAATAAAACAACATGCCAGATTATTTTAAATAACATATATTAAAAAAACGTTAAAACAGTAACGTTTAGCCCAGAAATTTGGTAGACTAGAGATACTAGATAAGGAGGAATGTAAATTATGTATATGCCATTCTATTATGATCCAACATTTATACTTGTCATCATCGGTATGGTAATTTCAATGTTGGCATCTAATTATATTAAATCTACATATCGAAAATATGAAAAGGTTTCTAACAGAAAAGGATACCAGGCATCGGATGTGGCTCGAATGATATTACAACAATCGGATATTGATAACGTTGGAGTGACGAGGATTTCTGGAGATTTAACGGATAATTATAACTCGCATACTAAAGTATTAAGTTTATCCGATCGAGTATCTGAGTCACGCTCTGTAGCCGCTATTGGTGTAGCAGCCCATGAGTGCGGCCATGCTATTCAAGATAAGGAAAATTATGGGCCGTTAAGATTAAGAGGGGCTTTAGTACCCGTGGTAAATTTCGGAGCGACGTTATCGATTCCGTTAATTTTAGTAGGAGGCTTATTTTTTGGAAGTAGCAGTTTATTAATCAACCTAGGCATTTGGTGTTTTGCTTTAACGTTTATTTTTCAAGTGGTGACATTACCAGTTGAATTCAATGCTTCTAGACGCGCTTTAGCTGTTTTATCCGAAGGTAACATGCTTGATCCGGATGAATTAAGTATGGCCCGTAAAGTGTTAATAGCTGCAGCACTAACTTATGTGGCAGCAGCTATTACGTCGTTACTTCAACTTGTTAGATTAATATTAATTTTTGGAAAACGGAGAAATTAAAGGGTTGCTAGATAGCAAAGAGCGAGATCGTTCATGTTTTTTAAAGCGTACCCAGTACGCTCTGAAAATTTGTCTAACTTATATTGTAGCGTATTTCTGTGAATGAATAGTTTTTTGGATGTGGACGTTAAGTTACCTTGTTCTTGCCAAAGGGTTTTAATAATGTCGCCAAATTCTTCATCTCCTTGTAAGAGATGTTTTAGGTCTTGCATGATAGGACTTTGGGAGATTGCTTGATGAGTCAAGTAATCCAAAGAAATATCTAAAAAAGAAAACACACGGTATTGTTGTTTCGTATAATGCGAGACGATACGTTGTTCTTCTTTGAATTGAGCGATAAATTTTGGTGACAACGGATTAAAATTACCTAAATAAACGTGGGCACGTATTTGAAAATCTTCTTCTAAAGTGAGTAACATGTCTTCGATATAATGAGTATCATAAGTCAATGAGGAATGAGATTCAATGAGGATGCCAGACGTCTCATTAATGAAAAAAGCATCTTCCATCCCATGAAATAATTGAGAGAAATGAGTCAACCAATCACGTTTGTGGGGAGACTCATTTTTTAATTTGAAATGAATGATACGATAAGAGCGGTGGTCATCTATTATAGGAACGTTGCAGTAAAGATACTGATACCAGGAGTGTTTTTTTAAGTCATCGTCTACTGATGTGTTTGGAAAAAGGTTCTGTAACACTTGTATCTCAGTAGGTGTTAGTCTCTCTTTTTTGATGGAAAACCAGGCAGTAGTATCAACGGGTAGGGATAAGATCGTTGTGTCTTTTATGGGATGATTAGACAGGGTTCCTTCCGGATAAATGGTCGTTAATTCTCTTATGTTCATCATATCTCGTTCCCTCCGAATTAGTTTATATATTGATAGTAACATATTTTTAATTTATGATAGAAGTATTAATAGAAAGAAGTGAAAAAATGTTATTAAGACAAGCGTTATCCTCTGAAGAGAAAGAAGGTTTCATGAAAGAAGCCTTATTAGAAGCAAAAAAAGCAGAAATAATGGGAGAGGTACCTATAGGAGCTGTCGTAGTATTAGACGGAGAGATTATTGGCCGTGGTCATAACGTGAGAGAATTTTCTCAAGATGCTACAACGCATGCTGAGATGATTGCCATAAGAGAGGCTAATCGTGCCGTAGGTAGTTGGCGATTAGAACAAGCTTCTCTATTTGTGACGTTAGAGCCGTGTCCTATGTGTAGTGGAGCGATTTTATTATCAAGAATTGATCATGTATATTTTGGAGCGAAGGATCCTAAAGGTGGAACAGTTGGAAGTATTCTTAACTTGTTACAAGATTCAAGGTTTAATCATTCCTGTTATGTAGAAACAGGGATATTAGAAGAAGAATGTGGAAACATCCTTACCCAGTTTTTTAGGAAATTACGACAAAATAAAAAAAAGAAGTAGATTTATTTATCATTGTGCGTTATAATAGTATTTGCCGTAAGGCTAGGACAATGGTGGGCTTGTGAAGCGTGTCAGATCTGGAAGGAAGCAGCACTAAGCGAGTGCCGCCATGTGTCTATAATAAATAGAGGAAACGATAAAGGCGTAAGCCTTATTTTTTTTGCTTATAATTAAAATATTAAAACAAAAGAGATCAGATAGCCATAATAGGATATCTGATCTCTTGTTTGTTTCGTTTAGCCTAGTACTTTTTCGTAGGCTTCAATTTGAGCAAGTAATCGCTGTAATTTAAGTTCATTTTCAATGAAATTGATAGAGTTACCTAGTTCTTTAGAGCGGTTATCTTCGATGCGATCAACTTCTTTTTTAGCATCATTTATCAATGTTACAATCTCTTCTTTTACTAACATGGTAGAGCCTCCCTTAAATTATGTCTATATCTATTGTAGTTCATATACGTTAATTTAGGAAATAAAAAGGCCTAAAAAAAAACTAAGACACCGAGGCGTCTTAGCTCTTTCATTAATCTTCATTAGGATCATCTATCGCATCTTGGTGCGTAGGGTGTACAGTTCCTGGTAAATGATCAGGTCCTGCATATAAAGTATATAATTTCAAAGGAGTATCTCCGATATTTTCCACATTATGCCACATATCAGCAGGAACGAAAATGGCGTCGTCATCAGTGACTTCTTTTTGGAAAGTTAAGTTGTCTTCAGCATCGCCCATTTTGCATAAACCTTTTCCTTCTTCAATACGTAGAAATTGATCAATCCCATGATGAACCTCTAAGCCGATATCATCGCCAGGTTGAATACTCATTAAAGTCATTTGCATTTTAGTACCAGTCCACACTGTTGTACGGTAGTTATCGTTTGCTAATGTCCAAT
Source organism: Vagococcus sp. 211 (assembly GCF_056322705.1). NCBI lineage: Bacteria > Bacillati > Bacillota > Bacilli > Lactobacillales > Enterococcaceae > Vagococcus > Vagococcus sp. 211. The sequence goes on along the minus strand of NZ_CM150475.1, from coordinate 1,535,596 downwards.
CTTCTACGTTTTCTACTACAGGCTGTTGCCCACGATCTGTAAAATCAAAAGTCATAATTAATTCCTCCAAATAATAGTATTTTTAAAACCTTCTGATATCATCATAACACTAATAATAACTATTTGATAGTAATTATTCTTATTTAATAATTATTATAAATAAAAGAACCTAATCTAAGATTAGGTTCTTTTTAGTTAGTTATTATTTTTAACCTCTTCAAAGGCAGGTAAACCAGCATAGACCTCGTCGGTTAAAACATTTTTTTTCTGTGTTTTAATACGGTAAATGTGGTAAACAAAGACAGCAACGTTAGCAATTAATGCAATGAAACTTGCTGTGAAGAGAGAAGCATTACTGTGAGTGCTTGCTACTGCAAATTGGGATTCCCCAACAAAAGCAGGGAAGGTCATTGTAAACATCATCCAAAAAGCAAGTGTTTGTGCTCTGTGTTGTAACCAAGCGCCTTTTTTAATAAAGAAGGCAGGAATAGTACAAGAAATAAGAAGAGCCGCACCAGCATAAAAGGAATGATCTGAGACACAATTATAAACATAAGCAAAGTTCCATAAATCATAAGCAATAATCCAGAACCACATTTGATCTGCCCAGACCATATCTTTTTGTTTGTTCTTACTAATTTGAATACCCATCCAACCGGAAATCGTTAGAATATTAAGGATACCAGCGACCCCATTCATAATATTCCAAATACCACCGTTCATGAATACGCCGTCCACCATTCCATGCATAGAATAAACTTGGAAGTCGCGTATAACAGCTTCAATAATGTTAATCGCTAAAATTAAAGCAGGGAAGGCCATCATAAATTTGTTATTTTGAGCCCCTTTGATGAAGCGTAATGCTAGGAAACCGAGACAGCCAGCTAAAGCTGAATAGACTTTGACCCAATGAAACCAAGTCCCTGTACTACTACCAGGACCAGCCGTCGTTGGCCAAACAAAGAGTGTTAAAATAAGGGGTAATGCAGTGAATAAAATAATTGCTAACCATTTGTTCATTCGCGCTAGTTCGTTCATGAGCATGAGACCTGCGACGACAACAACCCACATTAAAAGCGAATACCAAGGGATTGATTCGAAAAAGAACATAATAAATTCCTCCTAAAAATAATGTTTGTTACATTATTATCATACGTGGAAATAGAAGGTTTGACTATTGACAATACAGGCTAAATGCCCAAAAATTGGGCATTTACTCCAGTTTGTTTAATTGATTTTTAACGATAAGGTCAATGCTACCAGTTGTGACTCTTTCAATACGTTGTATGACCTGATCTTTAGGTTCTTCTAAGCGTGTTAATAACCAATGTATTACTTGAGCAACAATGCCACGGCCATAAAAATCAGCAATTTCATGTTTTAGGTCATCATCTAAGACGCAACTATCATAAGAGTCAGTCATGATTTGGATAAGCATATTATATGTTATCTGGTAAAGAAAGGTTTCCAATTGGTCTCGTTTTAGTGAATGAAAGGTATTCAAACAAAATTTTCGATTGTTTTCAGTATAATTGAGAACATTTAATAACCCTTGTTTCCAGGATTTAATGTCCTCGAAAGATTCTAGCTGATTAACGATGTCGTTATCGTAGGTCCATTCTAATAACTCATTAATGTCAGCAAAATGATAATAAAATGTGTTGCGTGAAAGACCGGCGTGTTTTGTTACGTCTTGAATAGTTATTTTATCTAGTACCATTGTATCCATAAGGATTTTTAAGCTTTCTGATAAGGCCAGTTTCGTTCGATTCATTTGTCACCATCCCTATAAATTAGTGTGTCTTTATTATAGTCTATTTAGATTAAATAATGAATGCTTAGAAGGATAATATAAAAGAGACAATCGCTTAAAGAGTCTTGGTGTATCAACAAAAATAGGTATTTAAATAAAAAATACCTAAATAAAATAAGGGAATGTTCGTGTTTAACCCTTTGGTATGTAAGGGTTTTCTCAAGGTATTAATTTTACTAATAGAAAACATAATTTTTGTTAAGTAGTAAAAGTTGGCAAATCGCCTTAGTATTTAGGTGTCACCAATATTACTTAAGGAGAGATAAAAATGGCTACTTTAGAAGAAGTAAGAGAATTTTACCCATTAGATTTATATGCCTTTGCAAAGGACTTAACGGAAGGTGAGTTCACAGTACTTAAAAATTTACGTAAAGTATTAGAAGAAAGCGTAAAGCCTGTTGTCAATGAGTATTGGGAAAAAGGAGAATTTCCTTTTGAAGCATTTGGCGAAGTTGCTAAAGTTGGTATTATGAATAGTCCATTGTTATTTGAAGGTCGTGAAGGCGAACGTAAGCCAAGCGAATTATATAATGCGTTTTTATACTTTGAATTAGCGAAATTAGATGCTTCAATCGCAACATTCTACACTGTACATGGTGGGTTATGTTATAACACTATTTTACAAGGTGGTAGCGAAGAACAAATCGAATATTACGCACCAAAAATTGCCTCATTTGAATGGCAAGGATGTTTCGGGTTAACTGAACCTGATCATGGTTCTGATATTGCCGGTGGACTTGCTACTACAGCAGAAAAAGTTGGCGATAAATGGGTCTTAAACGGAGAAAAACGTTGGATCGGTGGCGCATCAACTGCTGATGTATTACCAATTTTTGCCCGTGATACTGCTGATAACAAGATTAAATGTTTCATCGTTCGTGGTGGATCTGAAGGTCTTAAAGTTGAAAACATTAAAGAAAAAATGTCATTAAGAGGTGTTCAAAATGGACACATCTACTTAACAAATGTTGAAGTTGAAGAAAGCGCTCGTCTAGCTAACATCAACGGATTCAAAGATGTTTCTCGTATTTTACGTTCTACAAGAGCGGATATTGCTCATTTAGCAACTGGTATGAGTATTGGTTCTTTAGAAGCAGCGGTTAAATATGTGACTGAACGTGAACAATTTGGTAAAAAAGTAGCATCATTCCAATTAGTTCAAGAAAAATTATCTCGTATGGAAGCTAACGTTGTCGCATCAATGGCATACTCTGTCCAATTAGCTAAATTACAAGAAGAAGGTTACTTCTTAGAAGAAAACTCAGCATTAGCTAAAATGCATAACGCTTTAAGAATGCGTGAAACAGTATCACTAGGCCGTGAGGTTTGTGGTGGTAATGGTATCACTTTAGGTTCTGATGTAGGCCGTTTCTTCGCTGATGGCGAAGCAATTTACTCTTATGAAGGAACACATGAAATTAATGCTCTTATCGTGGGAAGACACTTAACAGGTGTTGGAGCATTCGTTTAAGCAACGACCAAATTATTGTAAAAACTCTCTAAAATAATAATAATAATCAATGTGAAGTTCTAAAATATAAAAATACAAGGAATAACCTACTGTTAAGTAGGTTATTTTTTTGCTATGATATGTTATGAAGGATTGATACAGTACCATACTAAAAACAGTAAGGATGATAAAATTGGATATACAGCAATTATACTATTTTATGAACATCGTTGAATGTGGTTGTAATCTATCACTTGCAGCAAAAAAAATACATATTACCCAATCAGCTTTAAGTCAGTTAATTATCAATTTTGAGACCAATGAAGAGCTGGTTTTATTTTATCGAAAAAATGGGCGTTTAGATGCCTTAACCCCTAGTGGCGAAAAGTTATATGCTTATGCCCAACAAATTACAAAGATGCATGAACAAATGAATGAAATGGTAAGAAAAGAAGCGGCTAAACAGAAGGGGACCATCCGAATTGGCTTGCCTTCTCTGATTCTACGTATCTTTTTCTCTTCCTTTTTCCCTAAATTTACGTTAGATAATCCAAATATTCAAATTGAAATTGTTGAAGGTGGAAGTAATTTTCTTCGTAAAATGTTGTTCCAAAATGATTTAGATTATGCTATTTTAATTGAGCCAACAAGCCTAGATCCAAAGAGCTTTGAAGAACATGTGATTCAAATTGATGAAATGACAGCCTTTGTATACCATGATCATCCATTGGCAAACAATAAGCAACTATACTGGGAAGAATTAGAACCCTACCCTCTAGGAACATTTAACGAAAGTTATACGACCAATGAATTAGTTAAAAATAAATTAGCAGAAGTAAAAAGCAAAGCAGAAATTAAGTTTGAATCATCCTCATGGGATTACTTAGTGGAAGCAACCCAGGAATCTAAAATAGTAACGATTCTACCATCGCCTATTGAGCGGACAGTAGACAAGTCCTTGTTTAGAGAAATTCCATTTAAAGACCCCATTCCTTTCAATGTGTTGTTATGTCGCCCGTTGAAGGCGGATTACAGTGATGTAGAAAGTTTGGTTTACGAGTCAATCTTAAGCTACTTCTATCAACCTATTATATAAAACAACCTTAATCAGTTGTTTTTTTGCGTTATTTTTCATAAAAAGTACCTATAACTTGCCATCTTAGTTAAATTAATAGGATGGAATAGCAATTAATTAAACCTGGAAACCTATTAGTTTTACTAATAGGTAAAATAATATTTACTTGTTAGATTTTTCTGTCTATAGAGGATAGAATAAGGGTGTAAAGAAATAAAGCGCTTTGAAAAAATAGGAGGCAATAACAATGAAAGAAGTAGTCATCGTTTCTGCAAGAAGAAGTCCACTAGGAAGCTTCGGCGGAAGTTTAAAAAATATATCAGCAGTTGATTTAGGAGCTAAAGTAGTAGAGGAATCACTAAAATCAATTAACTTAGATCCAGCGTTAGTTGATGAAGTTATCTTAGGTAACGTATTATCAGCCGGTTTAGGACAAAACGTTTCTAGACAAGTCGCTATTAAAGCTGGTATTCCTCAAGAATCATCAGCATTTACTATTAATAAAGTCTGTGGTTCAGGTCTTAAAACAGTTATTTTAGCAGCACAATCAATTATGTTAGGTGATAATGAGATTGTTGTGGCTGGTGGTACTGAAAGCATGAGTCAAGCAGCTTACGTATTACCTAATCACCGTTATGGACAAAGAATGGGCAACGGAACCATCGTTGATACCTTAATCAAAGATGGTTTATCAGATGCTTTCTTCGATATCCACATGGGAATCACAGCAGAAAATATTGCTGAAAAATATAACTTCACCCGTGAAGAACAAGATGCTTTCTCAGCTAAAAGCCAAAACAAAGCAGAAGCAGCCGTTAAAGGTGGCCGTTTTGCAGATGAAATCGTAGAAATTGAAATTCCAGTGAGAAAAGGTGAACCTGTTATCTTTGATACAGATGAGTTCCCAAGATTTGGAACAACAAGTGATTCATTAGGGAAATTAAGACCTGCTTTCAAAAAAGACGGAACAGTAACAGCTGGTAACGCATCTGGTGTTAACGATGGTGCAGCTATTTTAGTAATGATGAGTCGTGAAAAAGCAGAAGAAATGAATTTAGACATTCTAGGAAGTATTTCAGCTTATGCAACAGCTGGTGTGGATCCTAAAATTATGGGGACAGGTCCAATTCCTGCCACCCAAAAAGCATTAGCAAAAGCAGGCATGACTGTTGCTGATTTAGACTTAATCGAAGCAAACGAAGCTTTCGCAGCTCAAGCAATGAGCGTTATGAAAGACTTAGAATTAGATGAAAGCATTACGAACGTTAATGGAGGAGCTATTGCTTTAGGTCATCCAATCGGAGCAAGTGGGGCACGTGTCTTAGTATCACTTATCCATGAAATGAAAAAACGTGACGCTAAAAACGGTCTAGCAACACTATGTATCGGTGGCGGACAAGGTATCTCATTAATTATCAAACGTAATTAATTAAATTATTAGAGGAGAGATGTAAGTGGAAAGTAAGACAACTTTAATCGAAGCAATTGATGAATTTTCCAAAAATGAATTGAAACAGGCGGCAAGGTACTACGACCAAATGGAATCTTTTCCTACTAAACATGTGGAGACGTTGTTCAGTTTTAATATTTTAACTCAATTACATGATCCAAAAAGTTATGTGAGTTATGAGGATTATTTAACGATGATTCGATTGGTTAGTCAAAATTTTCCTGCGTTAGGGAGTATCTTTTTAACACAGGAAAGCCACTGCATCTGGCCTTTGATAACTTTTGGTACAGAGAGACAAAAGAATAAGTATTTAGAAGATTTATTAACAGGGGCGATGTACGGAAGTTTTGCCTTAAACGAACCTGTAACAGGCAGTGAAATGGATGAAATGAGTACTGTTGCAGTAGAGACAGATGAAGGTTGGTTATTATCTGGAAGAAAAGAGTATATTTCAAATTCTCCTATAGCAAGTGTTTTCTTGATTGCAGCAAAAACAAAACGATTAAGTGGTGACGAATCCTTCGGAGTGTTTATTGTTGAACGTAATCAAGAGGGAGTAACTGTTGGTGAAACTGAGAAGAAAATGGGGATTAAAGCACTACCTGTTGCAGGAGTGACACTCTCAGACGTCTTAGTTGATGCTAGTATGCTATTAGGTGAGGAAATTAACGGCTTGAACCAGGTAAGATCTATTCTTAATCGTAACCGATTATCTGTAGCAGCACAGTCATTAGGGATTGCAGAAGGGGCTTTTTCAAGAGGTCTTGAGTATGTTAGTTATGAACGCAACCTAGGAAAGCGCTTAATCGATCTTCAAAATACGCAATTTCAATTGGCAGATATTCAAACACGTATCTTCGCAACCAAAGCATTATTGACACAAGTGATTCGAACAGACGACCAAAACAGAAGATATGTAGCGATGACGAAACTAACCTCTTCAAACTTAGCAATTGAAACAGCTGAGAGTATCATCAATATGACAGGAGGCTACGGTTATATGCGTAGCAATGATATTGAACGATACGTAAGAGATGCCAAAATTACCGCTATCTATGGGAGTTCGTCTGCAAGATTAAGACGCTTAATTGCCAAACCTTGGGTCGACAAAAAATAAAAACAATAGGTGATAAAAAATGGAAATTAATAAAGTAATGGTCATTGGATCAGGTCAAATGGGCAGCGGGATTGTACAAGTATTAGCAACAGCTGGTTACACTGTGTACATGAACGATATTAAAGAAGAATTTGTTAACAATGGTTTAGCTAAAATTAAAGGATTCTTAGACAAATCAGTGTCACGTCAATCAAAAACACAAGAAGAAGTAACAGCTATTTTAGAACGCATTATTCCTTCAACAACATATGACGATGCTAAAGACGTTGATTTAGTGATTGAAGCAGCCACTGAAAACAAACAAATTAAATTATCTATCTTTAAACAATTAGATGAAATTGTACCAGAACATACTATCTTAGCAAGTAATACATCATCATTATCAATTACTGAAATTGCAGCAGCAACGAATCGCCCTGAAAAAGTAGTAGGGATGCATTTCTTTAATCCAGTACCATTGATGAAATTAGTTGAAATTAATCATGGTTTAGCAACAAGTGAAGAAACAGCTAAAACAATTGTAGAAGTATCAGATAAAATTAGAAAAGTATCGATTGATATTAAAGATTCACCAGGTTTTGCGGTGAACCGTATTTTAATCCCAATGATTAACGAAGCTATTTTTGTATTAGGTGAAGGCGTAGCCACAGCTGAAGAAATCGATGAAGCGATGATGTTAGGTGCAAATCACCCAATGGGACCATTAGCCTTAGCGGATTACATTGGATTAGATACATGTTTAGCAATTATGAACGTATTATATGAAGGATTCAATGATCCTAAATACCGTCCAGCACCGTTACTTAAAAAATATGTTGAAGCAGGTTGGTTAGGAAACAAAACAGGTAAAGGTTTTTACGCACACAACAAAAAATAAGACAATAGAATAAAGGAGCAGATCATCGTGGGAAAATACCAATATTTAAGTTTGACTGTTAAAGATGGTTTAGGAACATTAACCATCGAACGTCCAAAAATGCTAAATGCATTAAGTACAGACGTATTAAAAGAGTTGGATAGTGCTTTAGATGATGTGAAAAGCGATGCATCTATTGATGTATTGTTAGTAACAGGTTCAGGTGAAAAAGCCTTTGTAGCTGGAGCTGATATCTCTGAAATGAAAGATAAGAATGTTTTTGAAGGCCGTGAGTTTTCAAATTATGGTAATCATGTGTTTGCCAAATTAGCAACACTATCTGTCCCAACCATTGCCTGTGTGAACGGCTTCGCTTTAGGTGGCGGTTGTGAATTGGCTTTATCATGTGACATTCGTATTGCAGCAGAAAATGCTAAATTTGGTCAACCAGAAGTCGGATTAGGTATTATTCCTGGTTTTGGTGGCACACAAAGACTGGCTCGTTTAGTTGGTTCTGGTATCGCTAAAGAACTTATCTTTACAGGTAAAGTGATTAATGCTGAAGAAGGATTACGTATTGGACTTGTTAACCAAGTAGTTGCTCTTGATGAGTTAGAAGCGGCAGCAACTAAAATGGCAGGCATGATGCAAAAAAATGCAGCATTAGCGGTATCTTTAAGTAAAGAAGTCATTGATCGTGGGTTAGAAATGAGCCTAGATAATGGATTAAGACTTGAAGCGGAAGTCTTCGGCTCTCTTTTCTCAACAGAGGATCAAAAAGAAGGCATGGATGCTTTTGTTAATAAACGTAAACCTACTTTTACAAAAAACTGAAAATTTTGAATATTCTGACTATATAAGGAGAGTTTGACATGAACTATCAAACAATGTATCAAGACAAATTAGTAAGTGCCAAAGAGGCAGTATCTGTTATCCAACCAGGAGATGGTATCATTTTTCCAATCATGCCTGGTGAACCACCAGCGTTATTGGACGCAATGAGAGAGTTAGATACTCTTGAAAATAATAGATTATACCGTATGTTACCAAGTTTCCCGATTGTGGATGTAGAGAAAGCAAAATTACAACAAATCTCTATTTTCTTATCAGGAATGGATCGTAAAGCGATGAATGCTGGAATGGTTGACTTACTACCTAATCACTTCTCAGATATTCCATCAATTTTAAAACAGCGTGAAGGAGATCATGCAGTGATTATGGCCACTGTTTCTCCAATGGATGAGGATGGGAACTTTTCATTAGGAACCAGCCCGTCTTACGTTGCTTCAATGATTGCTGAAGCCAAAACAATTGTTCTTGAAGTAAATAAAAACATGCCAAGAACGTTTGGTGACAAAAACACGATTCATATTAGCCAAGTTGCTGCTTTGATTGAGAATGATGTGGACTTGCCTGAATTAGGTAGCCCAACATTGAACGATAATGATTTAGCCATTGGTAAAGAAATTGCTGCCAAAGTGAAAGATGGCGACACACTACAAATTGGTTTTGGAGCTATGCCTAATGCAGTTATGGAGTACTTAGTCGATAAAAAACACTTAGGCCTACATACAGAAATGCTACCAGAAAAATTAGTTGATTTAGCTGAAAAAGGCGTGATTGACAACTCACAAAAAGAAGTAGATAATGGTAAATCAGTTGCAACATTTGCGATTGGAAGTAAACGCTTATATGATTTTATGGATAACAATCCAGACATCTTAATGCTACCATGTGATTACACTAATAACTTTGATGTAGTGAGTCAATTAAAGAACCTAGTGGCGATTAACTCAACGGTTGAAGTAGACTTTTTAGGTCAATGTAACTCAGAACGAGTAAAAGGCTTCTATTATTCTTCAACAGGTGGACAAGCTGATTTTATGAAGGGTGTCCGTTTAACTGAAAATGGCACAGGTATCATTTGTCTTTATTCAACAGCTAAAAAAGGTGAAATTTCAACGATTGTTCCGACTTTATTTGAAGGATCTCCTGTATCAACGTCTAAAAATGATATTGATACAGTAGTAACAGAATATGGTAGTGCGGTACTGAAAGGTTCGACTGTATTTGAACGTACAGAACGTTTGATTAATATTGCTCACCCTAAATTTAGAGATGAGTTAATAGCGAAAGCGAAAGAAATGCATTACATGTAAACACTCAACTAATAGGAGGCAGAAAAATGGATACATTATCTTTTCATGATATGACATTGACGTGGTTAGAAGGAGGTACAACGGCTTTGGATGGTGGCGCGATGTTTGGCGTTGTCCCAAAACCAGTGTGGACAAAGAAATACCCTTTTAACGAAAGAAACCAAATTGAATTACCAACAGATCCAATTTTAATTCAATATTTAGGTAAAAACTATATTATTGATGCTGGAATGGGAAACAATAAATTATCTGAGAAACAAAAGAAAATCTTTGGTGTTTACCGTGAATCCGAGATCAATGAAAGTTTGGCTGAATTAGGTTTAACCACAGGTGATATCGATGGCGTATTAATGACCCACATGCATTTTGATCATGCAACAGGTTTAACAACTCCAAATGAACAAGGTGAGTACGTATCTGTTTTTCCGAATGCCACTATTTACGTTCAAGAAATTGAATGGGATGAAATGATGCATCCAAACATTCGTTCTCAAGCGACTTACTGGGCATACAACTGGGAGCCGATTGCAGAACAAGTCCAAACCTATGGTGCGTCTATTGAGGTTGCACCAGGTATTAAGATGACGCATACGGGTGGTCATAGTAATGGGATGGCTGTTATCACGTTAGAACAAGAGGGTGAAACAATTATTCATATGGCGGATTTAATGCCAACACATGCCCACCAAAATCCTTTATGGGTACTAGCTTATGATGATTATCCAATGACATCAATTGCCAATAAAGAGCGTTTATTAAAAGAGGCTTATACCAACAAATACAGATTTATCTTTTATCATGACGCATTTTATCGTATGATACAATGGAGTCAAAATGGTAAAGACATGATTGATAGTCTTGAGCGTAGTCGTGAAAGATTTATTGATTAAAATTTTTAGGAGGATTTAGATGTTAAGAAAAGGTTTAGCAGAAGTAATTGGTACATTTTTCCTAGTATTCATCGGGACAGGTACCGCAGTATTAAGTGGAGAAGTAGTTGGAACACTTGGTATTGGTTTAGGATTTGGTTTAGCTATCATGGTAGCAGCCAACACAATTGGAAATATTTCAGGGGCTCATTTAAACCCTGCTGTAACATTAGGTTTCTTGGTTAACAAACGCATGTCAGCTAAAGAGTTTGGCGTATACTTTGTTGGTCAATTAATCGGAGCACTTCTAGGAACAAGCTTATTACGCTTAATTTTAAGCATGACAAGCTTAGGAACAGATAACTTAGCTCAAACAACATATGGTGATATTTCAACAATGGGAGCTTTCATTGTAGAGATGGTTCTAACATTTATCTTAGTGTTTGTTATTATGACAGTAACAAGCAAAGACAAAGGAACAACTTACAATGGTTTAGCTATTGGTTTAACATTAACAATGTTACACTTTATCGGAGTGCCTTTAACAGGTATGTCTGTTAACCCAGTGAGAAGTATTGCTCCAGCATTATTTGTTGGTGGCGACGCTATGTCTCAATTATGGTTATACATTGCAGCACCTCTTGTTGGTGGTATTTTAGCAGCAGTGGTTGCTAAAGCGTTACTTAACACAGAAGAAAATTAGTAAAAAGCATCGCCTAGTTAAATGGCGATGCTTTTTTTATTGTCTCAATTAGCAAAGTATCTTTAATCCCCTTAGAAGAAAGAGCTGTTATAGCTGCAGAGAGAGGGCTAGACTTTTCTGGCTGGGTCACTTCTTTAAAATAATGGGCTGTTATTTTAGGGAAATCAGAACCGGATTCATTAAGGGCTCCTCCGCACAGAATAACGGGTAATGAGTCAATGTTGCTCAAAAATTTCTTACGTTCAGCGGAAGAGATGTGTTCAGATAATAAAGGCAAATCTACTACGATAGTGCCTAACTCCCCAGTTAAAAGATAGTCAGTCACGAGGTTGAGTTGATCTGGCGTATAGATTCTTCCTATTTTAGTACTTTTTACAGGTCCACCAATCAAGACCGTTTTAATTTGTTCTTCTATACTAACCGGAGTAAGTAAATAAGCCCCTTTAGAAGAGTGCTGTTGGACTGCTGTAAAACAGGTAAACCCAAAACTAGTATGCCTTTGGAAGCATTGTATGTCTAACTGGCATCCGATGTTGGATGAGTCTGATATTGTAAGTGATGTTGGTGTCATAACGTGTTCCTCCTTAATACTTATATTATAGCTCAAATAAAAAGAAATAACCTCTAGAAGTTATGAGCTAAGTTTGACACTATGAGGTAAAAAAGGTAAGGTAAAAGAGAGACAAATAAGAAATCTCTGTGTGATAAAAGGCGTAATTAAAGGATAAAATAATAATTATTTCCGTCATTTAATAATTAAGTTTTATTTTATAACTAGTTATGTGTATTCTTCCACATCAAGAGAGAGGTTATGACACAGTATAGATGTTTTAGCACTTTCCTTGGTGAGAGTGTTTTTTATTTAGATATCAAATAAATGGGGGTTTTGTGTATGGCTAAAGAAGAGCAAGCGAGTGGCAAGAGCGGAGACTTGAAAAAACTTGCTAGATTATCCGATCGAGAATTGATGATGGAATTTAGAACATCACCTAATGGTTTGACGCAGGAAGACGCAGAAAAACGGTTAGAAGAATTTGGAGAGAATAAGGTAGATATACAAAAACCAAAGGCTTGGTACAGAGTATTTATTGAATCGTTCATGGATCCATTTATTTATGTTTTGATTGCGTTATTAGTTGTTTCGGCTTTAACGAGAGATTATGAAGCCGTGTTTGTGATGGGAATAATGATTCTTGTGAGTGCGACTATCCGATTTGTTCAAGATTTCAAAGCACAAAAAGCGTCATTGGCATTACAAAACTTGGTAAAACATACCTGTGCAGTAAAACGAGACAACGTAACCAAAGAGAGACCGATGGAAGACGTTGTTCCAGGAGATATTGTTTATTTATCCGCAGGAGACATGATACCAGCAGATAGCATTTTGATATGGACGAAAGATTTGTTTGTTAATCAGTCTTCATTAACGGGTGAATCCATGCCTGTCGAGAAATTAGAGGCGGACAAAATCAAACAAGATTTAACGGATGACTTATCTGCGATTGATTTAAATAATTTGATATTTATGGGAACTGACGTATTAAGTGGTCAAGGTGAAGCAATCATCTTGAAAACTGGTCAGCAGACATTTTTTGGTGATATTGCTAAACACGCCAGTACAACAAGGGCCTTAACTAGCTTTGACCAAGATTTGAACCGGATTAGTAAACTGTTACTTAGAATGGTATCAATCCTTTTCCCGGTGGTCTTCCTTATCAATGGCATATCTAAGGGAGATTGGACACAGGCGTTCTTCTTTGCTATTGCTGTAGCAGTAGGATTAACACCTGAAATGTTACCAATGATTGTGACAAGTAATTTAGCTAAGGGCTCCCAAACATTAGCTAAGAAAAAAGTGATTGTAAAAGAATTGAATGCTATTCAAAATTTAGGGTCAATGGATATTTTGTGTACAGATAAAACAGGTACGATAACAGAAGACCGAGTTGTTTTAGTTGAGCACGTGAGTCCAATGGGAGATGACGATGATAATGTACTAGATCTAGCCTTTTTAAATTCTAATTATCAAACTGGTTGGAAAAATCTAATGGATCATGCGATTATTAATCACTATGAAACAACAGAAAATAAGATTAGTTTAGAATCCTTAGAAAAAATTGATGAAATACCGTTTGATTTTTCAAGACGACGTTTAACCGTTGCGTTGAAGCGAGACGGGCATCAAATTATGATTACCAAAGGGGCCGTTGAAGAAATGGCTGAGGTGTGTTCTCATGTAGAAATTGATGGAGAGGTCCTACCATTAACTGAAGAACTATTAGCTCAAATGAACGATGTCAATCGTCGCATGAATGAAAATGGCATGCGTGTGATTACGGTGGCCTACAAAAGAGACGTACACGATTCTCCTATATATTCTGTTTCAGATGAACAAGATATGATTCTTGCAGGATTTGTTGGCTTTTTAGATCCAGCGAAGCAATCAGCTATCACGGCTATTTCATCTTTACAACAACATGGTGTGACAGTCAAAGTTTTAACAGGGGACAATGAAATTGTCTCTCGTAAAGTGTGTGGAGATGTAGGTATTGCTGTGGATAAAGCATACATAGGTTCAGAATTAGATGCCATGACGGAAGAAGAATTTAAACGAGCTGTCCATGAAACCAATCTATTCGCTAAATTAAACCCAATGCAAAAATCCCGTATCATTAAGACATTACAAGAAGCAGGACATTCCGTAGGGTTTATGGGAGACGGCATCAATGACGCTCCCGCACTAAGAACCGCTGATGTGGGAATTTCGGTAGATACGGCTGCAGATATTACAAAAGAGGCAAGTTCCATTATTTTATTAGAAAAAAGTTTAACAGTATTAGAAGATGGGGTAATAGAAGGGCGTAAAGTCTTTAAGAATATGATGAAATATATCATGATTACCATTAGTTCTAACTTTGGTAATGTCTTTTCTGTATTAGTTGCCAGTGCGTTCTTACCCTTCTTGCCAATGATTTCTATTCAGCTCTTGGTTCAAAATTTGATTTATGATATTTCTCAATTGGCTATGCCTTGGGACAATGTAGATGAGGAACAAATTTTAAAACCAGTCAAATTTACTACAAAGAATCTATTGAAGTTTACTCTGTTTATCGGACCGATTAGTAGTATTTTTGATATTGTGACCTTTGGCGTGATGTGGTTTGTGATTGGGGCTAACACAGTAGCAGATCAAGCGGTGTTCCAGTCAGGGTGGTTTTTAGTAGGATTAATTAGTCAAACCTTAGTTGTGCACATGATTAGAACAGAAAAAATACCATTCATTCAAAGTCGAGCTAGTAATTCTATGATGGTTATGAGTTTGCTTTCTGTCTTAACGGGATTACTGATTATCTTCGTCGAGCCGTTAAGAACAGCTATTGACTTTGCACCGCTCCCTGCAAATTATTGGGGATGGTTAGTTGGTATCATTGTCTTATATATGGTGCTGATTCAATTTGTTAAGAAGATGTACATCAAAAAATTCAACGATTGGATTTAAAATAAAGTGATTTAATTCACTATCTTTTGTTCATTTTTTTGACAAAGAAAAAAAACAAAAACACATGATTGTCTTTTTCGGAGACTTTTATGTGTTTTTTTTACCCCTTTTTTATAATAATACAGTTTAATTAACTAAAACAAGGGATAAAATCATTGAGTCAAACGCTTTTTAGCGCATTTCTGAAAATTGATATATAACAGAGGTCTAAATGTGTTATAACAGATTTGTATCTCTTTAACGTGAATTAAAAAAAATATAGAGAAAAGTGAGTCTGTGTAGTGATGTATTTCACTATGTGATAAGACAGTGGTTATACGGCTTTAAAATTAAAAAAAATGCGAGTCAATTACTTGCAATAGCTCCTTAAGCGTGGTAACTTATAGATGTCGAAACGAGAGAAAAGTAATACAGTTTTTCTTTCTGTTTGAGAACAATATGATTAATTGTTAAAGAGAGGATTGTGTGACAATATGGCGAAAAAAGTAAACCCACTTGACTTTGAAGCTTTGTTAAATGATATCAATGCTGATTTTCCAACAGTTCAAGTACTGGATGAGAGCGGAAAAATAGTAAATGAAGAGATGGTACCTGATTTATCTGATGATGAATTGGTAGAATTAATGTCTAGAATGGTATGGTCACGTGTATTAGATCAACGTTCAACTGCACTTAACCGTCAAGGACGTCTAGGATTTTACGCTCCTACAGCAGGTCAAGAAGCAAGTCAATTAGCAAGTCACTTTGCAATGACTAAAGAAGATGTTTTATTACCAGGTTATCGTGATGTACCTCAATTAATCCAACACGGATTACCATTAAAAGAAGCTTTCTTATGGTCAAGAGGACATGCAGCAGGTAGTGAATTCCCAACAGAATTAAAAGCATTACCACCTCAAATTATTATCGGTGCACAATACGTTCAAGCAGCAGGCGTTGCTTTAGGACTTAAAAAACGTAACAAACCAAATGTAGCATTTACATACACTGGTGATGGCGGTTCTTCACAAGGGGACTTCTATGAAGGAATTAACTTTGCAGGAGCTTACAAAGCAAACGCAGTATTCTTCATCCAAAACAATGGCTATGCTATTTCAACACCACGTGAATTACAATCTGCAGCTAAAACATTAGCTCAAAAAGGGATTGCAGCTGGATTACCAAGTATCCAAGTTGATGGAATGGATGCATTAGCAGTATATAAAGTAACACAAGCAGCTCGTGAATGGGCAGCAAATGGAAATGGACCTGTTTTAATTGAAACATTAACATTCCGTTACGGACCACATACATTATCTGGTGATGATCCAACAAGATACCGTTCAAAAGAAACAGAAGATGAATGGCATGGTAAAGACCCATTAACTCGTTTCCGTATTTACTTAACTGAAAAAGGGTTATGGACTGAAGAAAAAGAAGAAGCTGTTATTGAAGCAGCTAAAGAAGAAATCAAACAAGCAATCAAAGAAGCTGACGCAGAACCAAAACAAAAAGTATCAGATTTCTTAAAAAATATGTTTGAAGTATCACCACAATCTGTAAAAGAACAAATTGAAACTTACGAAGCAAAGGAGTCGAAATAAATCATGGCACAAAAAACAATGATCCAAGCAATTACTGATGCTCTTGCTTTAGAATTAGAAGCAAATCCAGACGTTCTCGTATTCGGTGAAGATGCTGGTAAAAACGGAGGAGTATTCCGTGCAACTGAAGGGTTACAAGAAAAATTTGGCGTTGATCGCGTTTTTGATACACCATTAGCTGAATCAGCTATCGGTGGATTAGCATTCGGTCTTGCTTTAGAAGATTTCCGTCCAGTAGCAGAAATCCAATTCTTTGGTTTCGTATTTGAAGTTATGGATGAAATCGTTGCTCAAATGGCTCGTACTCGCTACCGTATGAGTGGAACTCGTACTATGCCAGTTGTTATCCGTGCCCCATTTGGTGGTGGTGTTCATACACCAGAATTACATGCTGATAACTTAGAAGGATTGATTGCTCAATCACCTGGTATCCGTGTGGTAATCCCAAGTAACCCTTACGACGCTAAAGGTTTATTAATCTCTGCAATCAGAGACAATGACCCAGTTGTATTCTTAGAGCACATGAAATTATACCGTTCATTCCGTGAAGAGGTTCCAGAAGAATCTTATACAGTTCCTTTAGATAAAGCTGCTGTAACACGTGAAGGTAAAGACGTTTCTATCATTACTTACGGAGCTATGGTTCGTGAATCAATCAAAGCTGCTGAAAACTTAGAAAAAGAAGGCATTTCAGTAGAAATCATCGATTTAAGAACAGTAGCACCATTAGATGTTGAAACAATCATCGCTTCTGTTGAAAAAACAGGTCGCGTTGTTGTTGTTCAAGAAGCACAAAGACAAGCAGGTGTTGCTGCTCAAGTTGTATCTGAAATTTCAGAAAGAGCTGTTCTTTCATTAGAAGCTCCAGTTGGACGTGTATCTGCACCTGATACAATTTATCCTTTTGGTCAAGCCGAAACTGCTTGGTTACCAAACGCATCTGATATTGAAGCGAAAGTTAAAGAAGTTTACGAATTTTAATTAAATGCTGAACAGATATAAAGGAGAGTAATCAAATATGGCTTTTAAATTTAAATTACCAGATATTGGTGAAGGTATTGCAGAAGGCGAAATCGTAAAATGGTTTGTAGCTGAAGGCGATACAATTAATGAAGATGATACATTATTAGAAGTACAAAATGACAAATCAGTTGAAGAGATCCCATCTCCAGTAACTGGTAAAGTTCTTAAAGTTCTTGTAGCAGAAGGAACAGTAGCAAACGTTGGTGACGTATTAATCGAAATCGACGCTCCTGGTCATGAAGACGAAGAAGAAGTTGTTGTTGAAGCAGCAGTTGAAGCTCCTGTAGCTGAAGCACCTGTAGCAGCAGCTGGCGGCGTTTTCCAATTTAAATTACCAGATATCGGTGAAGGTATTGCAGAAGGCGAAATCGTAAAATGGTTTGTAGCTGAAGGCGATACAATCAACGAAGACGATACATTATTAGAAGTACAAAACGACAAATCAGTTGAAGAGATTCCATCTCCAGTAACTGGTAAAGTGGTTAAAGTAGTTGTAGCAGAAGGAACAGTAGCAAACGTTGGTGACGTATTAATCGAAATCGACGCTCCTGGTCATAACTCTGCACCTGCATCAGCTCCAGCAGCGGCAGCACAAGAAGTAGCAGCACCTGCACAAGCAACAGCAGCGGCAGCAACTGGTAACCCAAGCAAACGCGTTTTAGCTATGCCATCAGTACGTCAATACGCTCGTGAAAAAGGTGTTGATATTACTGCAGTAACACCAACTGGTAAAGGTGGACGTGTGGTTAAATCTGATATTGATAACTTCAATGGCTCAGCAGCACCTGTAGCAACTGAAACAGCAGTAGCTGTGGAAGTAAAAGCAGACGCTCCAAAAGCAGCAGCAAAAGCAGCTCCAGCAGCATTTGTTGGCACGCCAGCTGAAGAAGTAAGAGAAAAAATGACACCTACTCGTAAAGCAATTGCTAAAGCAATGGTTAACAGTAAACATACAGCTCCTCATGTTACTTTACATGACGAAGTTGAAGTGTCAGCAATGTGGGATCACCGTAAGAAATTTAAATCAGTGGCTGCAGATCGCAACACTAAATTAACATTCTTACCATACACTGTTAAAGCTCTAACAGCGACTATGAAAAAATTCCCAATCTTAAACGCATCAATTGATGATTCAACGGATGAAGTTGTTTACAAAAATTACTACAACATTGGTATTGCTACTGATACAGATCACGGCTTATATGTACCAAATGTTAAAAATGCTAATACTAAGAGCATGTTTGATATCGCTGATGAAATCAACGAAAAAGCAGCTCTTGCTATCGAAGGTAAATTAACTGCAGCTGACATGCGTGGTGGTACTGTAACAATCAGTAACATTGGTTCTGTTGGTGGTGGCTGGTTCACTCCAGTCATTAATTACCCAGAAGTTGCTATCTTAGGTGTGGGTACTATTACTCAACAACCAGTAGTTAACGAAGAAGGCGAATTAGTTGTAGGTCGCGTAATGAAATTATCATTAAGCTTTGACCACCGTATTGTTGATGGAGCAACTGCTCAAAAAGCAATGAACAACATTAAACGCTTATTAGCAAATCCAGAATTATTATTAATGGAAGGATAAGGTGAATCACGCATGGTAGTAGGAGATTTCGCAGTAGAATTAGATACAGTAGTTATCGGAGCAGGACCTGGCGGTTATGTAGCAGCTATTAGAGCTGCTCAAATGGGTCAAAAAGTTGCGATTATCGAGCGTGAATTTATCGGTGGGGTATGTCTTAACGTAGGTTGTATCCCATCTAAAGCCTTGATTAACGCAGGTCATAGATACCATGAAGCAAAAACTGCTGATAAATTTGGTGTTTCTGTGGATAACGTAACATTAGACTTCTCTAAAACACAAGAGTGGAAAAACAATGGAGTAGTTAACAAACTTACTTCAGGTGTTGAAATGTTATTGAAAAAAAATAAAGTAGAAATCATTCGCGGAGAAGCATTCTTCGTTGACGAACATACTTTACGTGTTATTAATGATGAAAGTGCTCAAACTTACTCATTTAACAATGCTATTTTAGCAACTGGTTCTCGTCCAATTGAAATCAAAGGATTTAAATTTGGCGGAAGAGTCATTGACTCAACTGGTGGACTTAACTTAACAGAAGTACCTAAAAAACTTGTCATCGTTGGTGGTGGAGTTATTGGTGCTGAATTAGGTGGAGCTTACGCTAACTTAGGCGCTGAAGTAACAATCTTAGAAGGATCTCCTCAAATTTTACCAACGTTTGAAAAAGACATGGTTAAACTTGTAGAGAAAGACTTCAAAAACAAAGGCATTACAGTTGTCACTAAAGCAATGGCTAAAGAAGCCGTTGACAATGGTGATAGCGTAACCGTTAAATACGAAGTGAATGGTAAAGAAGAGACAGTTGAAGCTGATTACGTAATGGTAACAGTTGGCCGTCGTCCAAACACTGATGATTTAGGTTTAGAAATTGCTGGAATCGAAATGACTGACCGTGGTTTAGTTAAAGTTGACAAACAAGGCCGCACAAACGTTTCATCTATCTGGGCAATTGGAGACATCGTTCCTGGTGCTGCATTAGCTCATAAAGCAAGTTACGAAGCTAAAATCGCTGCTGAAGCTATTTCAGGTAAAGCTGTAGAAGTTGACTATGTTGGTATGCCAGCAGTAGCCTTCACAGATCCAGAATTAGCAACAGTTGGTATGACTGAAAAAGAAGCTAAAGAAGCTGGATTAGATGTTAAAGCATCTAAATTTAGTTTAGCTGGTAATGGTCGTGCAATCTCATTAGATAAAATGGATGGTTTTGTCCGTTTAGTAACAACTAAAGAAGGTAATGTTTTAGTTGGAGCTCAAGTAGCTGGTGTGAGTGCAAGTGATATTATCGCTGAACTAGGCTTAGCTATCGAAGCTGGTATGAATGCAGAAGACATCGCTTTAACGATTCATTCTCATCCATCATTAGCAGAAGTAACAATGGATGCTGCTGAATTAGCATTAGGTATGCCAATTCATATGTAATCTTATTAAACCCCTTATTCTTATCTAAGAATAAGGGGTTTTTTCATGCTTAAGACGGATATAAAACAAGATGACAACTGTTATAATATAAGAGAGAAAAGAATTGGGGGGATTAAATGTTAGGATTGAATTTTTGGTTAGTAACATTAAAATTTAGTGTTGGTTTTATTGCAGCGCTTATGATGGGCTTGTATTTTGGTAAAGGGAAGAAAAAATTAGGCGTTCATTCATTGATAGTAGCCATTATCTACGCTGTTGTGGCATTTTGTATGACGTATTTCTTTTTACCTACACAATCAACGAGTGGTTTGATTAAATATAATCTGGTGTCCCTATTGATTGGTATGTTATTGATGCTTGTATTAACTATGCAACACCAAAAGAGAGTAATCAAAGATAAGAATGAGCGACAAATAGGGGATCATTACAAAGCATTACCGATCATGAAAAAAGGATTAGGGTTAAGTGTTTTGTTATTGATGTGTTATTTCATTGTAACGCCTGTTATTCGAATTTTTAGCATTGATGATATTTATAAAACCATTCCAGTTGAGAAGGTTGAACAGACTGAGGAATTAAAGTCGACGAAAGAAACATCAATAGCGATGTCAACAAAAAGTGCCAAAAATAAGATGCAAAAAATGATGAGCAGTGTCCCAAATTATAGTGCCTATAGATTAGGAACGACTACAGCACAGGTAATTGATGGAGAGTATGTTTATGTATCAGCGCTTGAATACCGAAGTTTATGGAAATGGAACCGATTTAAAGAGGTTCCTGGTTATTTTAAGATTAGTGCCACAGATATTAATGCTCAGCCTGAATTTGTCGAACAGCCAATGAAATATGTGCCTAGTGGTTACTTCTGGCAAGATGCCGAACGTAACATTTATAGTAAATCCTTCTCTTTAGCTAGAACAGGAGCTGTTAACTTAGAAATAGGAGAAGACGGCACACCTTATTATGTTCAAACATTGTATAAAGAGTATGGTTTAAGTGGTAAAAAACGCTACGACACATTCAAAGTGGCTGTTCTTAATAGTATTAGCGGAGAATCTAAAATCTATGATCTAAAAGATGTCCCACAAGAAATTGACGCTCCTTTAACAAGTTCTGTTGCCAGCAGTATGAACCGTTATTATGGTAAATACGGCAAGGGGTGGTTAAATAGCTTGTTTTCTAAAGACGATGTGAAGCAACCAACAACTAATGGTATCTATGCTTCTGGTGCAGTAACACCCTTGATGTCTAAAGAAGGTTCATTGTTGTATTTCACCGATTTTACAAGTGATGATGCTAAGCAAGACAGTGCGTTAGGCTACAGTTTAATCAATGCTAGAACAGGTGTGATGGAATTTTACCGAGATAAAAAAGGGATGATGGACAGCGACGGCGCTATTGCGATTGCCGAGAAAATCTATCCTGAGAAAAAATGGGACGCTAAAATGCCTATTCTTTATAATATTGAAGGCGTACCAACTTGGATTATTTCCTTACTAGATACAAACGGTATCTTTAAAGGCTATGTGTACATATCAGCTACTGACAGTGATGTATTAGTAGATGGAACGGACGCAGAGAAAACACTTCAAGCCTATAAAATGAAACTTAGTCTTAAGGGAAGTAACAATAAAAACACTGAAGCAACGGAGTTAACGGAGATAACAGGTCGTGTGAACCGTGTGAATCATGTCGTGATAGATGGAACAGAAACTATCTCCTTTTTATTAGTGAATGATCCACGTGTTTACACAATTAGTACAACAAATAATGTGTATAGCATGTTCTTAAAAGAAGGGGATCAAGTGTCTTTTAAAGCAAACATTAATGAAGATTCTCTTATTTCAACCATTGATGATATTGAGATTCAACAAGTAACACCTAAAAAATAATTTGAAGGAATTATGAATAAAACGTGATTTTTTTAAAAGTCATTGACAGGGTAGTACCAGAACCTGTATTATATTTTTTGGGCACCCTAGAGGAATCTAGGGAATGCATGATGAAATAAACAAAGCTCCTTATCTTGTTAATTCAGGATGAGGGGCTCTTTTTATTTTTTAATGGTCTTCCTAAAACAAGTGAGATAAGGGGAATGAATATGACAAAATATATCTTTGTAACAGGTGGCGTAGTGTCATCTATTGGTAAGGGAATTATTGCCGCTTCATTAGGACGATTATTAAAAAACAGAGGACTCAATGTGACCATCCAAAAATTTGATCCATATATTAATATTGATCCAGGGACAATGAGTCCCTATCAACATGGTGAAGTTTTTGTAACGGATGACGGAGCAGAAACGGATTTAGATTTAGGTCATTATGAACGTTTTATTGATATCAATTTGAATCAGTATTCAAACGTAACAACAGGGAAGATTTATTCAGAAGTACTAAAAAAAGAACGTCGTGGTGATTATTTAGGCGCTACCGTTCAAGTTATCCCACACATCACGAATGAAATCAAAGAAAAAATGATGAAAGCTGCGACCATCAGTGATTCCGATGTGGTGATTACCGAGGTCGGTGGGACAGTAGGAGATATCGAATCGTTACCATTTTTAGAGGCATTAAGGCAAATGAAAGCAGATGTTGGAGCAGATAATGTATTGTACATTCATACCACCTTATTGCCGTACTTAAAGGCAGCGGGTGAAATGAAAACCAAACCGACACAGCACAGTGTGAAAGAGTTAAGATCTCTTGGAATCCAACCTAATATTTTAGTTGTTCGTTCTGAAGAAGAGGTGGAGCCTGGTATTAAACAAAAATTGGCTCAATTTTGTGATGTGGCAGAAGAAGCGGTCATTGAATCAAGAGATGTGGACACATTGTACTCGATTCCATTGAATTTGCAAAAGCAAGGATTAGACCGCATTGTGTGTGAGCATTTAAAATTAGACACACCAGAAGCGGATATGACAGAATGGGAAGGTTTAGAACAACGAGTGCTCAACTTAGAGGGGAAAGTACAGATTGCTCTTGTTGGTAAATATGTTGAGTTACCTGATGCCTATCTTTCAGTAGTAGAAGCACTGAAACACTCAGGCTTTGTCTACAATACTCATGTGGATATTAAGTGGGTAAATGCAGAAACATTAACGAGAGAAACACTTGAAATGGCATTAGATGAAGCAGATGGTATTATTGTTCCTGGTGGATTTGGCGATAGAGGACTAGAAGGAAAAATATTAGCCACGCAGTATGCTAGAGAGAAAAAACGTCCTTTCTTAGGTATTTGCTTAGGAATGCAAATGGCTTGTGTGGAGTTTGGCCGTAATGTGGTTGGTTTAAAAGACGCTCACTCAGCAGAAACACACCCAGATACGCCTTATAAGATTATTGATTTGATGTCTGACCAAGTGGAAGTAGAGGAACTAGGAGGAACGCTTAGATTAGGATTGTATCCATGTAAAATCAAAGAGAACACTCGGACGTTTGAAGCCTATAAGGGAGTCAAAGAGGTGAAAGAGCGTCATCGTCACCGATTTGAATTTAATAACGAGTACCGAGAGTTATTCGAAGCACATGGGATGATTTTTTCAGGCGTCTCACCAGATAACCGATTAGTTGAAATTGTAGAACTACCAGAACATCCTTTCTTTGTTGGTTGTCAGTTCCACCCTGAACTCATCTCACGTCCAAATCGACCTCAAGGATTGATTACTGAATTTATTCATACGGCCATTGAAGAACAAGAAAAAGCGCGTTAAAATTTAACTAGAAACTAAGTGAAATAGAAGCAAGTTCTCTGTAAAAAGGCTATAATGAAACTACGAGTAAAAATTGGAGGTATGCATAATGAGCCAAATGAGTCCAGATTTAGAGAAATTTTTAGACGCTGGTTTAGCAGATTTAAAAGAAAAAGGATTGTATTCGACAATTGATGTATTGGATGGTGCAAATGGTCCCACGATACATATCAATGGAGAAGAAAAAATTAATTTAGCATCTAATAACTATTTAGGATTTGCTACTCATCCTGAATTACTTCAAGCAGCAAATGAAGCAACAAATAACTACGGAGTAGGGGCTGGAGCAGTTAGAACAATTAACGGTACTTTAGATATTCACCGTGAGTTAGAAGAGCGTATTGCCTCATTTAAAGGAACAGAAGCAGCCATTGCTTACCAATCAGGATTTAACTGTAACATGGGGGCGATTTCTGCCGTGATGAAAAAAGGGGATGCCATTATTTCTGATGCGTTGAATCATGCCTCGATTATAGATGGTTGTCGTTTATCAGGAGCTAAAATCATTCGTGCTGAGCATTCTGATATGGTTGATTTAGAAGCTAAAGCGAAAGAAGCGGTAGAAAGTGGATTATATAATAAAATTATGTATATCACAGATGGCGTTTTCTCTATGGATGGAGATGTCGCTAAATTACCGGAAATCATGACGATTGCTGAAACATATAATTTAATGGTGTATGTGGATGACGCCCATGGATCAGGTGTTCTTGGTGGTGGTGCGGGAACAGTTAAACATTTTGGTTTATCAGACAAGGTGGATTTCCAAATGGGGACATTATCTAAAGCCATTGGTGTTGTTGGTGGTTACGTTGCGGGTTCTCAAAAATTGATAGACTGGTTAAAATCTCAATCACGTCCGTTTTTATTTTCAACATCCTTAACACCAGGTGCAGCAGGTGCGGTCATTAAAGCCATTGATTTAATGGAAAAAGACCCAACTCACGTGGAAAAATTATGGAATAATGCTAATTATTTTAAAGAAAAATTACAAGGGATCGGTTACGATATTGGTGCATCAGAAACACCAATTACACCAGTTATCTTAGGTGACGAAAAGTTAGCACAAGAATTTTCACGTCAGTTAATTGCAAATGGCGTTTATGTTAAACCAATTGTTTTCCCAACAGTTCCTCTTGGTACAGGTCGTGTTCGTAACATGCCAACAGCGGCACATACGAAAGAAATGCTGGATCAAGCGATTAGTGTTTATGAAAAAGTTGGAAAAGAAATGGGAATTATTGAATAGGAGAACGAATGATGGAGCGGATTATTGTAACAGGCTGTTTAGGCCAAATTGGATCGGAATTAGTAGCAAGATTACGTCGTGAAAAAGGGGTAGAGAATGTCTTAGCAACAGACATTCGTCGACCTGATAACAATAAAACAGTTGATGGAGGATTATTTGAAGAATTAAATGTGTTAGATGCTGATAAAATGTATGAATTAGCAGAAACATTTAAAGCAGACACAATGATTCATCTAGCATCCTTATTATCTTCTGTGGCTGAGGACAGACCACAAGACGCTTGGTTTATTAACATGACAGGCTTAACGAATGCTTTAGAAGTAGCAAGAAAGTTAAATCTATCCTTTTTCACACCAAGTTCTATTGGCGCATTTGGTCCAGAAACACCTAAAGACAACACCCCTCAAGATACGTTACAACGCCCTAAAACAATGTATGGTGTGACAAAAGTAGCGGGTGAGTTACTGTGTGACTATTACCATGACAAATTAGGTGTAGATACAAGAGGCGTTCGCTTCCCAGGGCTAATTTCTTATGATACATTGCCAGGAGGAGGAACAACAGACTATGCTGTTGAGATTTACTATGAAGCCATTAAGAAGGGGCATTATGTTTGTCCGCTAGAGCAAGGGACTTATATGGATATGATGTACATGCCAGATGCCATTGATGCGATTATCAAGTTAATGGAGGCACCTAAAGATAAGCTAACCCATCGTAATGCTTTTAATATCACAGCTATGTCTTTTGATCCAGAAGAAATTAAAAGAAGCATCCAAAAGATAATGCCAGAGTTTACAATGAGTTATGATGTTAATCCTAAATTACAAGGAATTGCTAACTCATGGCCAAATAGTATTGATAGTCAGTGCGCTAAAGAGGAATGGGGATTTGATCCTGCTTTTCATTTAGATAATATGACAGAGGATATGCTAGCTAAATTATCAGAAAAAATGACTAAATAAAACCGTATAGACTATACGGTTTTTTTGATGAAAGAGATGTTTTCTTTCGCTTTTAAGCGAGAGTTATTTTATAATGAGAAGTTAAGATAAGAAATCAGGAAAAAAATGGAGGCAACGCTTGATGATTAAAAAAATTGGTTTTGATTCAGATAAATATATTGAAGAGCAATCAAAATATATTTTAGAACGTGTGAATAACTATGATAAATTGTATTTAGAATTCGGTGGGAAATTAATAGGAGATAAGCATGCTAAACGTGTGTTACCAGGGTTTGATGAAGATTCTAAAATCAAAATTTTGCAAAAATTAAAAGATCAAGCTGAAATTATTATTTGTGCCTATGCGGGAGATATTGAGCGCAATAAAATTCGTGGAGATTACGGCATTACGTATGACATGGATATTTTGAAATCCATTGATGAGTTTAATGAGTATGGTTTGAAGGTAAACAGCGTTGTTATTACACGATATAGTGGTCAGCCTTCTACAAAAATATTTATTAATAAGCTAAAAAAACGCAACATAAAGGTGTATACTCACGAAGCCATTGATGGTTACCCATCAAACATTGATAAAATTGTGAGCGATGAAGGTTTTGGAAAAAATCCTTACATCCCAACAACAAAACCTATTGTTGTCGTGACAGCACCAGGGGCAGGTAGCGGGAAACTTGCCACAAGCTTAAGCCAAATTTATCATGAAAGTCGTCAAGGAAATATTGCAGGCTATTCTAAATTTGAAACTTTCCCAGTGTGGAATGTGCCATTGAAACATCCGTTAAACATTGCCTATGAAGCAGCGACAGTGGACTTAAAAGATGTTAATATGATTGATTCTTTCCATTATGATGCTTACGGTGAAGTGGCAGTTAATTATAACCGTGACATTGAGACGTTTCCTGTGATTAAACGTATCATTGAGCGTATCACGAAACAAGAATCAGTGTTTCAATCTCCAACAGACATGGGGGTTAACCGAGTAGGTTTTGGTATTATTGATGATGAGGCAGTTCAACAAGCTTCTAAAGAAGAAATTATTCGTCGTTGTTTTGATACAGAATGTTATCATAAACGTGGCATGGTAGATGACGAAGTTGTTAATCGCATCCAACTTATTATGGAAGAGATGGAGCTGAAAAAAGAAGATAGAGGCCCTGTTTTACCTGCGAGAGCCTATGCTCAAACGTTGAAAGAATCAGAAAATCTATTACCTCCTGTATCAGTGATGGCCTTTGAATTAGAAGATGGTAAAGTGATTACGGGTCGTTCATCTGGTTTAATGGATTCTTCAGCAGCTGCGATTTTGAATTCCGTTAAATACTTAGGTAATATTAGTGATGATATCTTATTATTATCACCTGTTATCTTAGAAACAATCAGAAAAATGAAAGATCAAGAATTACATAATAAAATTACAGCTTTAAATGCGAACGAAGTATTGATTGCTTTATCAATCAGTGCGGTAACGAATCCGACAGCACAACTGGCTTATGAACAACTGGCTAAGTTAGATGGGGTAGAGGCTCATTCAACAGTTATTTTAAATAAGGACGATGAACAAATCCTTAAAAAATTAGGTATCAATGTGACGAGTGATGCTATCTTCTCATCAGAAAATTTATTTTATATCTAAACAAAAAACTCGCCGAACTGGCGAGTTTTTTTGTATTTTGTATCACGATAATTATTGATAGATCGCTTTAATAGGATCCATTTTAGACGCGTTGACAGCTGGAATAACACCAAATATTAAACCAATACCAGCAGAAATACTAGCAGACATGAAGGCCATTTTAGGACTAACAATTGCTTTAATATCTGGGCTGATAGATGAAATAAGTGACGCAATACCTGATCCGAGTAGGACACCAATAATTCCACCAATTAGAGTAATAAAGGCAGCTTCTAATAAAAACTGAATCAGAATATTAGAAGGTTTGGCACCAATAGCACGGCGAATACCAATTTCACGTTTACGTTCGGATACGGAAACGTACATAATATTCATAACACCGATACCACCAACAAGTAATGAGATAGCAGTAATAAATAGGAGTCCAGTAATCACAGCTTGCAACATACTTTCAATTTGTTGTCGCATTTGTTCGTTAGAACGGTCTTCTTCAAAGTTACCTAATAAATCAGGATGGCGTTCTTTCAGAAGTGTGTTGGCTTCATCAACAACTTGCCCACGGTCAGCCCCCTCAGATAGTTTCATTTTAATCGCATTAATTGGTTTATTTTTAGCCAATTCATTGTAAGCTTTTTTGGGGATAACATTATAGAAAACAGAATCATCCATGATCATTTGATCCATATCTAATTTCTGTTTAACACCAACAACTTGGAATTTCAAACCATCCACATCAATGGCTCTTCCGATAATGTCCTTTGGATTTCTTACGTTTAGTGATTGTTGCATGGATTCATAAGTTAAGACAATTTTATTATCGTTCATGTCTTGTTCTGTTAAATCATGACCAAAGGCGATATTATCTGCTGCTTTCTTAAAAGCCATCATTTGACCAGAACTGCTGGTTTCAAAATAAGCCAAGCTGGCATCGATAGTTTCTGTTGAACCGAATCCATAGCCGTAGTCAGCGGCGATATTATCAATATTATCTAATTTACGTAACGTTTTTAAATCTGTTCTGTTAAAGGCAAAAGAGTCAAAGCTACTACCTGCAGCCGCTTCATCATCTTCTAAATCCAACCTATAAACCAGACGGATGGTATTAGAATCTGTAGAATCTAATACTTCTAAACTACTTTGTTTCATTCCTTCACCAATCGCAGATACGGTAACAACAGCAGTAATTCCAATGATAATACCTACCATAGTTAGGAACACTCTTAATTTGTGCGCTCTTAAGCTCAAGAAGGTACTTAATAAAAGATTTTTAACCATTTAAATACTCCTCCTCATTTAGAAATACGCCATCTTTCATATAGACAACGCGGGAAGCATATTTACGCATGTCCGCATCATGGGTAACCATGACAATTGTCTTGCCTTCTTTATTAAGATCAGAAAGGATGCCCATAATATCTGAACTGGTTTCACTATCTAAAGCTCCCGTTGGCTCATCAGCCATGATAAGTAGGGGCTCGTTAACTAAAGCTCTAGCGATAGCAACACGTTGTTGTTGTCCACCAGATAATTCGGTTGATTTCGACACTTCTTTTCCTTTTAAACCAACTAAATCAAGGTAATGATCAGCGATTTTACGTCTGGCAGGTTCTTTTTTCTTTCCTTCATAAATCATCGGAAGTTCCACATTTTGACGAATATTCAAAGATTGAATTAAGAAAAATTGTTGAAAAATGAAACCAATGTATTGATTTCTTAAATCTGATTTTTGGTTTTCGGTCAAAGTGGAAACATCTTCGTCATCGAAAATATAGGTACCATCTGTTGACTGATCAAGGAAACCTATAATATTCATTAGGGTTGTTTTCCCGCTACCTGATTTCCCCATAATCATGAGAAATTCCCCTCGCTCAATGGTTAAATCAAGATTCTTAAGAACGTGTAATTGTTCTTTTCCTACAGGATAATACTTATTCATGTTTTTTATTTCAATGAGTGGGGTAGAAGAGGTCGTATTTTTATCTAACATATTACTTCGACTCCTTTTCTCCACTATCATCTATAGCAGGTTCACCTAGGATTTCCCCATTTTTCAATTCCCGATCAGACTTCACGATAATTTTATCCATGCTTTCTAAGCCGCTTGTTACAACAACGTGGCCATCATCGGCATCTTTATCTGTTATTTCAATATCTTTACGTAAGACAGTCCCAAAATCATCAACTAACACATATGATTTTTTATCTTCCGTTTTTACAGCTTCTTTAGGGATTTGAACTTTAGTATCATCTAATTTAATGGATGCCTGTACATGGAAACCTTTTTTGATTTTTTTTGCGTCTTTTAGAGATAGTTTAACGGTGTAAGTTGACAAAGCGCCATTATTACCACCGCCAGCACCTTCTGTTGTTGCACTAGTAGTAGGTGTGTTAGAAACATAAATAATTTCGCCTTTATAGAGCTCGTTGTTAGCAATGGCTCTCACTTCAGCGGGTTGTTTTTCTTTGATTTTATCTAAATCCTTTTCGTTTACTTCTCCTTCAACGTAAAAATCATTAGATGTGAGCGTCATAATCGCACTGTCTCTGTTTTGTTCTTGTGGGATAATGACTTGCCCACTGAAAGGAGCTACTTCTTGATGCACTTGTTTTTCATATAATTCGTTAATTTGTGTTTGTAATTGATTGATTTTAATATCAAAGCTATTTAAATCATATTTTAGTTGTATGGATTCTTGTGTATCTGTTGAGGGAGCACCTTCCTCACTGCTTGCTGAACCCAACTCGTTAATCTCTAGTTGCATTTGACGTGCTGCTTTTTCTTTTTCAGCTTGTGTTGACTCAATTTGGAAATTCAGTTCAGTAATTTGATTTCCTGTTGTTTCATCGACGTATTGATAAAGGATTGTCCCTTCATCCACATTGTCTCCGTTCTTAACTTGTAAGTCGCCTAGTTTACCTAGAGAAGCATCTTTTACAAATTCTTTTGATTTAACGGGTGTTACAATACCATTAATGAAAACTTGTTCCCCATTATCAATGGTAAAGTACTCAATGTTATCTTCAGGCAAACTGGCCTGTTCAGGGGCTTTCTTTAATAGTAGTTTGGCGCTGATAAGACCGACAACTACAACACCAATAATAGACCCAATAATTATTTTTTTCTTTTTAGACATAGTATAAACTCCTTTTTGATCGTAATAATAACAGTGTAACTTAAATTGACTAAAAAAAAATCAGTCATAAGTCTGATAGAATAAAAAAAGACTTTAGCATTTAGCTAAGGTCTTTCGATCTAACAGTGGTTAAAAAAGCGGAGGCCACTTGTGTATTCATCAAAGGTGCTTCACGTAAATGATTAGCAACTGCCTCAATTTCTTCTCCAACGGCTCCTACTTGGATGGCTAATGAACTAGCATGTAGTTTCATGTGTCCTTTTTGGATACCGTCACTTACTAAGGCTTTTAGTGCAGCAAAATTTTGGGCGAGACCAACGCTGACGATGATACGAGCCAACTGTTCTGAATGAGTGACACCCATGATTTTTAAATTAGCTTGAGCCATAGGTAAAACAGAAATAGCGCCACCAACAGAACCAACTGCCATAGGTAGGGTTAATTCTCCAACGAGATTTTCCCCGTCAATAGTCCAACGTGTCATACTCTTATATTGACCTGAACGACTAGCGTAAGCATGAGCACCAGAAGAGACAGCGCGAGGATCATTTCCTGTGGCAATAACCACAGAATCAATGCCATTCATGACACCTTTATTATGGGTAGCAGCACGATAAGGATCTAAGTTAGCATAACGCGTGGCCGCAACGATTTTTTTACTAATATCTTCTCCAGATAAGGAAGACGTATCCAAGGTGTTCATAGGAACTCGGCACGTCGCTGTTACAAGGGCTTCAGTGTTGTAGTTGCTCAGAATAGACATTAACACAGAAGCACCTGTAATATCTTCTATATAAGGTGTGACGCCTTCTAAGATAGTATTGATAATGTTTGCTCCCATAGCATCTCTAACATCCACGTGAAGATGAAGGGTAATAAATTCTTCGTTATGTTCTTCGTTTGATATGACTCGTATATCAATGTCTTTAACACCACCACCGCGTGTGACAATGGAAGGATGACTATGGTGTGCAATCGTTAGGATGTCTTCTTTATGTGACGCTAGGTTAGATAGGGTGGAAGAGAAGTCATCAATATCTGTTAAGATAATCTGTCCTATCATAAGGCGTTGTTTGATGGTGGTTGTAAATCCTAGAGGCTTCATGATTTTAGCTGCGTTACTGCAAGCGGCTATGACAGAAGGTTCTTCTACCACCATTGGGATAACCAATTCATTGCCATCAATGACAAAATTTAAAGCAACACCAGTGGGTAAACTAAACTGGGTGAGCTGATTTTCGATAAGAGAATCTGCTACGTCATTTGTTAGACCGGGTTGGCGTTCAAATAAAGCGTGAGACTCATCTGTTAGGTAGCCGGCTTCATGCAGTAATTGAAGACGTTCTACTCGCGATTTTTGATAAAATTTAGAGAATGAATGTGTCATGGAAAAATCCTCCTATTAAAATTGCTGTGTGTAACGGCGTTGATGCTCGTTGATTTCTGATAAGATAAAGCGACTTTGTTGGTCGTAATCTGAATGGATAGGATGTACCCCATCTGTTTTAGGCAGACGCTCATTGAAAATCGTCTCGTATTCATTTATCGTTAGTGCAGTTCTGTTGTTTACTAGGGTTGTTAAGTCATCAGTTAAGAGATGCTGACGGAAGCCTTCGACAAGGGTTCCAGAGAACATTTCACCTACTGCCCCAGAACCATAACTAAAGAACCCAATTTTTTGTCCAGCTGTTAACTGTGTCCCTTGATCTAATAATGAGATGAGACTTAGGTATAGAGAGCCTGTATAAATATTGCCAATCATTTTAGTGTAATGGGTACTCAACTCATAATTTGCTAATAATCGTTCTTTCGTCGTGTCTTCTTCATTTTCTAGTAAAGGTAAGAGCGCTTTTTTACCCATTTTTGAGTAAGGTAGGTGGAAGCAAAAGGCTTCAAAATCAGCAAAATGAGAGTGATGACGATCGCTGTATTCCTCCCATAATTTTTTGAAGAAAGACATATAAGCTTCATTTGAGAATTTTCCATCAACAATAGCTGTGTCATAATAATTAGGACGCCAAAAATCAAAAATATTTTCAGTCATAGCGACAGAGTCTCTATTAATTACTAAGATACGAGGAGAGCTACTAATAATCATCGCCACAGCACCTGCTCCTTGAGTTACTTCTCCAGAGGTTTTTAATCCATAACGTGAGATATCAGAACCAATGACAAGGGCTTTTTTTTCAGGATTAAGGGTAACAAAATCAAGAGCTGTCATTAATCCTGCTGTAGCGCCATAACAGGCTTGTTTGACTTCGATTGACTTGGCGAAAGGATGAATC
Source organism: Vagococcus sp. 211 (assembly GCF_056322705.1). Taxonomy (NCBI): domain Bacteria; kingdom Bacillati; phylum Bacillota; class Bacilli; order Lactobacillales; family Enterococcaceae; genus Vagococcus; species Vagococcus sp. 211. Next base: position 1,501,975 of record NZ_CM150475.1, on the reverse strand, counting down.
CCTAATAACTGGTGAATGAAACTTGCTGTTGATTTCGATTCATCAATCCCAGACTCCGTTCCTACAACAATTAGATCGATTAATTGTTTGTCTTCGTCAGAAATGATAGGGTAAGCTGCGTTGGCTCCCATAGAGACCGTATCCTGTGTAATAGGAGGTACCGCCATTTTTGATTGTCCTATGCCAATAGTAAATTTAGTTGGTTCGATGTTACGGTGGTTTGCTAAGTCAACTAAATCCATATATATATTTGGTGTATAGAAGTTTATTTTATCTATTCCTATCATTGATTAAATCCTACTTTCTATTAGTTATCTACTTTGTTATTTTAACATAAAAAATATATAGGCTTTTGATAATCCTATAATTTAATAATAATTTAAAGCAAATAAAAAAACCCTACCGGATAAACCGATAGGGGAGATATCTATTATTCAGCTGATTTTTCGTTGATTACTTCTGGTTCAGCACCTTCAGCAGGTTCTAGAACTTCTTCAGCTGTAGACATTTCAGTTACAGCACAGATTTGTTCTTCGGCTTCTGTTACAATAGTGAAATCTTTATGAGCTGGGATATCTTTAATAACTAAAGCATCACCAATCACTAAGTCTGTAATATCAACCTCAACGCGCTCTGGTAATTTGTCAGGTGTTGCAGATACCATAACAGTGTATAAGTTTTGCTCAAGAACACCACCGGCTTTAACCCCTTTAGGTGTACCTGTTAGAACTAATTCAGCTTCAACTTCTGTTTCAACAGTCATGTCAACAACTAAGAATTCAACGTGTACCCAACTTTTTGAAAATGTGTCTAATTGGTAGTCATGTAATAAAGTACTTACTTTTTTACCATCTAAATCTAATGTGTAAACAGCGTTAACGCCGTTTTCGCGGATAGCTTTGTCTAGTTCCCAAGCGTTAACTGACATCGGTGTGTTTTCAATACCGTTGCCGTGGAATGCTCCTGGAACTTCACCTGCTAATCTTAATTTGTTACGAATAGATCTAGGTCTAGTCGCTCTTTCTTCTACTTTTAATACTACTGACATAAATAATCTTCCTCCTTCAGAATAAAATCTAATTTAGTTCGTTTATTTACTTCTGCAGTGTTAATCGAGAATCGAGATTCGATTAATTGCCTCCAACTGAACGATGTCAGCGTTAGTTGGAACGAACGATAAACTTTATAGTAATGATCGGCGACTTTAACTGAAGTACATCAAGTTAAAACGACAGCAATAACTTAAGCCTCTGTCTGTTGCCTGCTCATCATGGTTTCAAAAAACCACACTATAATATAAGCTTATGTACTAACCATACAGGTATTTTCAAAAAACGTCAAGTGAACACCTTTTTATTTTACTAATGCACTAAATAAATACTGTGAAACTAACTGTTCCGTTGCGTTAATAGACTCGATATGGGTTCTTTCATACGCATGACTGGACTCAATACCAGCTCCAAATAGAGCGTGCTTAACATCAGCGCCTGCACGCATAGCTGCAGATGCATCACTTCCATAAAACGGATAAATATCTAATTGATAAGGGATATTTTTAGTTTCACAAAGAGCGACTAAATGATTTCTAAAATTTAAATGATAAGGGCCACTGCTATCTTTGACACAAATAGAAACAGAGTATTCATCTGTTTGTTGACCATCTCCCATAGCTCCCATATCAACGGCAAGATATTCGACTACATCAGGATGAATATTAGAGTTACCACCATAGCCGATTTCTTCGTTATTTGAAAAGAAGAAGTGTGTGGTATGTGGTAATGTTTGATTGTTCTCTTTTAGAGATAGTAGGAAGTTAATTAAAATAGCTGCGCTTACTTTGTCATCTAAATGACGTGACTTTATAAAACCAGTAGGGGTTACTTCTGTTCTTGGATCAAAGCTGATGAAGTCACCTACTTGAATTCCTAGGGCCTTAGTTTCTTCTTTATTTGTGACTTTAGCATCAATTCTGACTTCCATGTTGTCTTGATTTCGTTCTGCTGTGCCAGCATCTTTGTACACATGAACACTGGTTTGATGCATGAGAATCGTACCTGTAAGGGTCCCGTTTTTCTGAGTATGAATGGTACAGTATTCCCCTTCAATAGCGTTATATCTAAACCCACCGATTAAGTCTAGTTTTAATCGTCCATCTGGTTTGATATCACGAACCATCGCACCAAGAGTATCAACGTGAGCTGTAATAAAACGTTGATTGGTTTGGTCTGTACCAGGTATGGTTACGATTAAAGAGCCTTTACGATTAATGGTTGGTGTGTAGCCTTTTGATGTTAATAATGTATCAATATAATTGATAATTGTTTGAGTGTCCCCTGTAGGAGAGGGGATATTGGTTAGGGTTTGAACCAAGTCAATGGTTGATTGTGTCATAAGTTAGTCATCCTTTTTTATAAATTTTATACTACTCAACCATAATCTAAGAAAATCCGATTTTCAAGTAAAAAAAACCTTTACCGGTTTGAAATACCGAATAAAGGTTTTATCATACATGCTTTTTTGTTAATTAGAACTAGTTGCTTCTTCAGCTGCTTCTTGCTCTAATCTAATACTGAATTTCAACAGTAGAGGAGACAAGATAGTGGTAATGATAATTGAAGCGATAATAACGGTATAGAAATCGTTATTAACGTAACCGGCTTCTAGTCCAATTTTAGCGACAATTAAAGCCATCTCTCCTCTAGAGACCATACCAGAACCAACGACAAAGGCAGGCTTTCTTTCTACTTTCATTAATCTAGAGGCGAAGTACCCGCCTGCTAATTTAGTAGCTACTGCAGCTAATGATAAAATAATAATCAATCCAAGTTGTGAAACAAAGGCTTGAAGATTAATCCCTAACCCGATGGATACGAAGAATACAGGAATAAACAAACTATTGCCAATCGTGCCAACGTCTTCTTCAATTTCATGACTACTTTCATGACCTGATAACATTAGTCCGATAAAGAAAGCACCAATAATATCACTTAATCCCATTTCTTCAGCAAAAATGGTAAACGCAAAACATAAGACAAGGGCCATAGAGGTGGCACCTTTGACAGCAACTAACTTACCAGAAGCATCCATGGTTGGTTGAATCAAATATTTAGCGACTAAATACATAATGGCAAAGAATAGTACTTTTTTACCAATCAAATCCCAAGCCATAGGGCCTGTAAAACCAACAGAGGCATCAAAAGTAACAACTGCTGTAAAGACACTAATTAATAAAACAACGAGAGTATCATCTAGTATCGCTGCACCTAAGGTAATCGATCCAGCTTCATTATCTAGGTAGTCATACTCTTTAAGAACTTGAACAGTGATACTTAAGGATGTGGCACTGAAAATGATGCCTAAGAAAACTGCTTCTGCTAATCCCATCCCTAAAAATTGTCCCAATATAGAAATAAATATGAAAGGGACGAATACTCCGAATGAAGCAACTAATATAGCTGGTTTTAAATAGCGTTTTAATAAAGTTAAATCACTTTCTAAACCGACTAAGAACATTAAAAGAACAATCCCGATTTCTGCAAATAAAGCGATACTATCTGTTTCTTGAACGATATTGAAAATAGCAGGGCCTAGGAAAATCCCCATCATCAATTCTCCGAAAACAACAGGCAAGTTAAATTTATTACATAAATGCCCAGCAATTTTCGTTCCTAACAAAATAAATATTAACATCTTTAACAATTCTAGCGTCATACACATCACTTCTCCTATCAATTTTAAACCTTAATAATGAACCTTATATATATTTTATTTTAAATGTAGGATAAAATCAAATGAAACGTTCTTTAATTGTAAAATAAATAAGGAAAACACTAAGAAAATTAATATATCTTAAGTTATTTTAAAAAAATAAATGATAAGTGTATAAGAATTGTAGGGGTGTTCAAAATAAGAAAACTTGTTAAGGTGTATTTTTATAAGTATAGTGCTGTTGTCGTTCAGGATGACGCTCAGATTGCTTCTGTTCATAGGCTTTTTCGTCCCACATCATGATCCATAACATGAGGAGAGGGATAACAAACACAAGAGCAGAACGCCAACCAAAAGTACCTAAGAAAATTCCAATTAATAACACAATTAATAATAATGCATAGCGTCTGATCGATGCCATTTTACCCACTCCTTAAATTTTTCATAAATTTGATTATTTAGCTCTGGATCTCACAAATAACAGAGATGCGAACGTTTGTTCTTTTTTTGCTTAAAAAATATAAAGCATATCATTGCTTTATATTTTATTTCTATATAAACCGACAACTTTACCTAAAATAGACACATCAGACAAAATAATAGGATCCATTGTATCGTTTTCAGGTTGTAAACGTATATGGTCTGATTCTTTAAAGAATCGTTTGCAAGTTGCTTCATCATCTTCGTTCATAGCAATAATAATATCGCCATTAATTGCAGAGGATTGTCTTCTGACAATGACGTAGTCACCATCAAAAATTCCTGCATTGATCATACTTTCTCCTCTGATAGTTAACATGAATAAACTGTTTTCTTCATATTTTAAATCAGGTGGAAGAGGGAAGTAATCTGTTGCGTCTTCCACAGCTAAGATGGGTTCACCTGCGGTAACGACACCTAACATTGGTATTGTAGAAGGTTGAGCACCAATTAATTTTAAACCATCTTCTGTTAATTCTATCGCTCTTGGTTTTGTTGGGTCTCTTAAGATGAGCCCTTTTTTTTCTAGACGAGATAAGTGACCGTGAACAGTAGAGGTGGATGATAGGTTAACAGCCAGTCCAATTTCTCTAACGGTCGGTGGATAACCACGTTCTTCTACTTTTTCATGGATATATTTTAGAACTTCTAACTGTCTAGGAGATTGTTTTTTTGTCATACGTTCCTCCTATATCTTTTTTTTAATAATAACATATCTAAAAATAATAATCAAACAGATGTTCGCTTTTTTGGAGAATCAAAAGATTGTTTTTTTTGTCAATTTAAGCTAAGATTAAAGCGAAATAAGGAGGTTTTCATTATGTTATCAGAAGAAAAAATGAAACGTATTAACGAATTAGCAAACAAATCTAAAACGGCTGAAGGTTTAACTGAAGCAGAAAAAACAGAACAAAAAGAGTTACGTACTGAATACATTGAAGTATTTAGAGGTGGGATGAGACATCACATAGAAGGAATGAAAGTGGTTGATCAAGAAGGTAGCGACGTGACGCCAGATAAGTTGAAAAAAATCCAAAAAGAAAAAGGGATCCACGGAAGATAATCTTAAGTAAAGTATTGAAAGAACTTGCAAAAACTGTCCAATAAGGTTACAATTTAATAAAAGTAATAAAAACCTAAATTAACAGGAGGCTTATTTATGTCATTCGACCAAATAGATCAATTAGGAGTTAACGCAGTTCGTACACTAAGTTTAGACATGATTCAAAAGGCAAATTCAGGACACCCAGGGTTACCAATGGGGGCTGCTCCAATGGCGTACACGCTTTGGACAAAACACTTGAAAGTTAATCCAAGCACATCAAGAAATTGGGTAGACAGAGACCGCTTTATTTTATCTGCTGGTCATGGCTCATCTATGTTATATAGTTTATTGCATTTATCAGGTTATAACTTACCAATGGAAGAACTAAAACAATTCCGTCAATGGGATAGTTTAACACCAGGACACCCAGAAGTGTATCATACGGATGGTGTGGAAGCGACGACAGGTCCTTTAGGACAAGGGATTGCTATGAGTGTTGGTTTTGCTATGGCAGAAGCTCACTTAGCAGGGACTTACAACCGTGATAATTTTAACATTGTCGATCATTACACGTATGCTTTATGTGGTGATGGAGACTTAATGGAAGGTATTTCTCAAGAATCAATTAGTTTAGCTGGGCATTTAAAATTAGATAAATTGATTGTGTTATATGATTCAAATGATATTTCTTTAGATGGTCCATTAGATAAATCTTTCTCAGAAGATGTAAAAGGACGCTTTGAAGCAACAGGTTGGCAACATATCTTAGTAAAAGATGGGAATGATTTAGAAGCCATTTCTAAAGCCATTGAAGCTGCTAAAGCAGAAACAACGAAACCAACGATTATTGAAGTGAAAACAATTATTGGTTACGGGGCTGAAAATCAAGGGACGAATAAAGTTCACGGGGCACCACTTGGTGCTGAAGGTATTGCTACTGCCAAAAAAGCTTATGGCTGGGACTATCCTGAATTTACTGTACCAGAAGAAGTAACGGCACGTTTCCATGAAGAGATGGTCGTTAAAGGACAAGAAGCAGAAGCTAAATGGAATGACTTATTCAAGGCCTATCAAGTTGAATACCCTGAACTAGCGGCTCAATTTGAAGCAGCCTTCAATAATGACATCACGCCTGATTTAGATAAAGCATTGCCTGTGTATGAATTAGAGACAAGTGCCGCAAGTCGTGTAACAAGTAAAGAAGTGATTCAAGAAATCGCCAAAACGGTGCCTCATTTTTGGGGAGGATCTGCCGACTTATCATCATCAAATAACACGATGATTGCGGGAGAGAAAGATTTTGAACCTGGACAATACGAAGGACGTAATATTTGGTTTGGTGTGCGTGAATTCGCTATGGCAGCAGCTATGAACGGTATTACATTACACGGTGGTACTAGAGTATACGGTGGGACATTCTTTGTCTTTGTGGATTACTTAAAACCAGCCTTGCGTTTATCAGCGATTCAAAAAGCACCAGTAACTTATGTTTTAACTCATGATTCTATTGCCGTTGGAGAAGATGGACCAACTCATGAACCAATTGAGCAATTATCAGGCTTAAGAAGTATTCCAAATGTGAATGTCATTCGCCCAGCAGACGGTAACGAAGTTGCCGCAGCTTGGAAAATAGCTATCACATCAAAAGAAACACCGACAGTTCTTGCTTTATCTCGTCAAAACTTACCTGTACTAGAAGGTAGTAAAGAGCTTGCACCAGAGAACGTAGTCAAAGGGGCTTACGTGATTTCTCCGCAAGAAGGGCAACAACCAGAAGGTATTTTGATAGCGACAGGCTCGGAAGTTAACTTAGCCGTACAAGCACAAAAAGAATTAAGAAAAGAAAACATCGACGTGTCAGTGGTATCTATGCCAAGTACTCAATTATTTGAAGCACAAGATGCTGCTTATAAAGAAAGTGTCTTACCATCAGCTGTTAGAAAACGCGTATCCATTGAAATGGGAGCAACCCTTGGTTGGGAACGTTATGTAGGTTTTGATGGAGCAACAATGGGCATTGATACTTTTGGAGCAAGCGCTCCTGGTAACACAGTCATTGAAAAATATGGTTTTACTGTAGAAAATGTTGTAGCAACTTTTAAAGGATTATAATAAAAAATGCCAAAAGCTATTTCAGCTTTTGGCATTTTTTTATTTTGTCCAACGAATAGTTTGTATTTTAGCTGGAGCTAGAGTTGTTTGAATGGCTTCATTTTTATACTCTTCTATCATGTTAGCTTCTTTGCCATTGTAATGAGGAATCGCAATGGATAATTCACAAGAAGTTTCGTTAGATAAGTTAAACCCACGCGTAATGATATCACTGCCATTTTCTTTGCGTTTAAGAGCCGTCAAAGCGTATTGATTACTCTCAATCGATAGAAAGTGAGAAGTCGCATCTAGTTTACCCGAATGTTGTGTGGTTTGAGCCACAGTCATTGGTATTTGGAACTGCTGTGCTTGTATGAAGGTGTCGTATTTATCGTCTGCCCCATGACAGCTGACAGCGTAATCTACATGTTGTTTACCTAAACATTGGGCTTCCGGTGTTGGGAAATATCCCCAATCTCCAAGTTCTCCCACAGCGCGTAAAATCGTTAAAGCAATCGTATTGTTATCTGTTAGGATTTCATACTCATTGATACCATAATTTGCCACAGTCATTCCTAGAGACTCTTCATTAACATTCACGAATGAATGTTGATGTTGCGGATTAGTAGGATTTTCCCAAGTAGCTGAATTAACGTTATTTGGTCGCTTGACGACTTCAAAAATACTTTCGGCATAATGGACATCAGTCGTTAAGCCAGTAGGGAAAAGAACACGTAATCGGTGATCTTTCATTTGGTTATCAAATGCAGTGTGGAATGTTAATTGCTTGCTGTCTTTTTCTAGACGAATGGTTGTTTCAATGATAAATGGTGCTAGTTCAGCGCTTCGACCGGCTTCTCTTTCACGCATTTCATAAACAGCCTTCATTTCGCTCGTAAGTAGAGTATCGGCAGAAATAGGAATCATCATTTCTTGAGTGACACGGATTTCGGCAACAAGAGGAGTGTCTGTTATAATTTCTCTTGTTGTTTTAAAATCATGGGCATACAAAGGCATATCCTCTTTTGGTTGCTTGTAAATGTACTCATTACCAATGTCTCCCGTATTTTCGAAGATCATTCCATGAGGATAGGTATGCTGACGTATTTTGTCTGTTATTTCTAGTTGTCCGTTTTCAAGAACTCTTGCTTTTAGAACGTTATTTTCAAGGGTAAAGGTCCCAATGTTAACAAGAGAGGTTGTATCAGTCATGCCTTTATCTTCCTTAAGAGCTACTGTTTTCCAAGACATACCAGGCATACTAGTTAAGTTAAGTCGAACAGTTACATAGATAGCCATGTAAGGAATACGGAATCGGTCGGTTGGCAAGTCATACCCAAAAGAAACCTCGGTATTGAGTAAGTCTGAAGGAATCACCGTTCCAGTTTCATCAATCACATGGAAATCAGTTAAAGTATTAACTTCTTCTTCTAGAGCATGGAACAATTCGTGTGGAATACCTTCTGAAAAAGGTAGACGTTTCCATTCAATGATTGTTTCAACTACTTGAGATCTTTGGTGACCAGAAGTGTTGAAAATAACAAAAGGTTTGCTATCAGAAGGGAAAGAAGTTGTATCAATGGCATTAACTAAAGCTGTTGTTGCTTCTTCAGCTAAGTATTTACCAACTTCCTCTGCTTTTTGATAACGGGTCATCATCTCTTGATGCACCTCGTCCACACTGCACCCACAAATACTATCATGGGGATGATTTTGCATTAACGTTTTCCAAGCATAACGTAGTTCGTCATGAGGATAAGTACCTGTCACTTCATAAGCCATTGTAGCTAGTGGCTCTGTCACGTTTTCAAGTTGACGTTGAACGTCTGTGTTTTTTTGTTTGATATAAATACGGGCAGAAGAAGTATTAGCTAATGTGTACCAGCCATCTGTTTCTTGAGAGGTTAATTCTCCTTCAACTGTACTTAAGTTTTCAGGAACATCATTCATCACAGCTTCTAGATAATCATCGAAGTTACTATGAATAAAGTCGTAGTCAGGATAAAGTTCATTGGCTAATTTAATACCATCTGTCACGTCTTTTTGAACAGGTTGATGATCTACACCATTCATCATAAGAATATGGTTAGTCGAAGCGAATTGTTCCGCATCTGCTAATTTCTGGTTCCAAAAATTAATTGCTTCTTCTTTTTCAGTAGGAATTTCATTACCATTGCTGTACCAGTTGGCGAATAATAGGGAAAAGATGTTAGAGCTGTCTGGTCCTTCCCACCACATTTCCGAGAATTGAGACGCGTATTTTTCATCATTAATGACCGCGTTGTTGAAGCCTGTCGGTTTAACCCCACGACCAAAAGCAGCGGCTTTAATCCCGGCTTCTTTCATCATTTGAGGGGTTTGTCCCATGTTCCCAAAAGTATCAGGGAAGTACCCTAGCATCGTAGGGTTCCCCCATTTGCGACTTTCTTCTAGTCCGATTAACGTATTTCGTGTGTTGGCTTCACTACTAATTAGAAAGTCATCTTGTAAAATATAAAAGGGCCCAATTTTTAATTTTCCTTTATCAATGGCCTCTTGTACTTCCGCTCTTTTTTCGGGTCTAACTTGCAAGTAATCATCTAGAATAATGGTTTGTCCATCTAAATGAAAGCTATTGAAGTCAGGATTTGTTTTGAAAAGGTCTAATAAATCGTCCATTAAACGGATTAAGCGCATATGATGTTGTTCATATGGCATGTACCACTCACGATCCCAGTGGCTATGAGAAATAATATATACTTTTTTCTTTGTCATTGGTGTCACTCCTTTTAGTAGTTAGCATCAATACGAATGTCATAGTAATCCATGACTAATTCACAAAACATCATGTTAGCCCAAGAGAACCATTCGCGAGTGAATTGGCTCGGGTCATTGACATCAAATCCTTCATGCATTAAGTTAGTCCCACCATCATTATCAACCAATAAATTTAAGATACGTTCTTTTTCTTCTTTGCTATCTGTGGTTAAACCTTCAATAGCTAAAGCGATTGGCCAAACATAGTTTTCTGGTGTGTGGGAACTGCCAATTCCTTTCGCACATGTTCCTTCGTAGAAATAAGGATTTTCTTTGCTTAGTAAGGTCTCACGGGTAGCTAAGTAAGTTGGATCGTTTTTCTCACAGTAACCTAGGTAAGGGGCGGCCATTAGACTTGGTACGTTCGAGTCATCCATAATAGAGTACCCACCTAAACCGTCTACTTCATAGGCGTAAATAGCCTTGCCTGCTTTATTTTTAACCACAGCATGTTGCTGGATTCCTTCGTGGATGTCGGTTTTAAGTTTAGTGGCTGCAGAGACAATGGTTGGTTCATTGAACAAGGTAGAGTAGATTTCTTCAAGATAGCCAAGAACGACAACTGCAAACATATTTGAAGGGATTAAATAACCATAGATACAAGCGTCATCACTAGGTCTAAAACCTGACCATGTCATGCCAGTTGGTGCAACGGGTGTTCCTTTTCCTTCGTGAGTCAATGTATCTTCTTTACGCCATGTGTCACGCTCGAAATTATAAGGAGAGTTTTCGTGATTTTGTTCAGTCTGCCAGACGTTCAGAATTTTTTTAACGCCTTCATGAAAGTCATCGTTAAATTGAGACGTTTCTCCCGTTTGTTTGTATAGTAAGTAAGATAGTTGAATAGGGTAGCATAGTGAATCGATTTCATATTTTCTTTCCCAAATCCAATCGGTCATTTCTGTATCATCTGTTTGGTGTCCTTTACCGTTAGCTTCTTCATTAAAAGCATTGGCATAAGGATCCATATTGATATATTTGAACTGACGCTTCACAAGACCGGCAATCATGTCACGAATGTCTTTGTCTTCTTTAGCGATAACTAAGTAAGGTCTAAATTGAGCCGTTGAGTCTCGTAACCACATAGCAGGAATATCTCCTGTTAATAAAAACGTTGTTCCATCCTCATAACGACGAACAGTTGTTAATAAAGTGTTGGCAAACCCAGCTTTAAAATTTTCAGCCCAACGTGGGTGTGTGTCTTCGCATAAGTGCGTCATTTTATCCATAAATGCTTGAACAGATTGTGGTATTTCAGTGTAAGCCATAATGTGTATTCCTCCTGAATGATATATCAATTATTTATAATAATGATTATATGGTATATCAAGTTATCTGTCTAGTAGTAATGAGTATATTTTTTTTTTGTAATAATTGTGATATGATATATCATGATAATAGATAAGGATGGAAAAATATGAAAGAACAACCACTATATAAGCAAATATACCAAGAACTTAAAAACAAAATTTATACTGGCGTCTATGAAAAAGACATGCAGCTTCCCACAGAATTAGAGTTATCTGAAACTTATGGCGTCAGTCGAATCACTTCTAAAAGAGCTCTAGTAGAATTAGAAAATGAAGGACTTATTTACCGATTAAGAGGAAAGGGAAGTTTTGTTAAAGGGGACGAGAAAACATCTCATAAGCGTCCCAATGACACGATTCTATTTATTATGCCTTTTGCCCAAAATGAAGGTTTTGGTAATTATGCAGAAGGTATATTAGAAGCGTTCAAAGATTCTGATTACCGGTTACAAATGCAACCTCATGAATGGTTATTTACTGGTAATGATTACACATTAAAAGATGATTATGCAGGTATTTTATATTACCCAATTAATACAGAAATTAGCCTAAACTTTTTGTATAAATGCCAAAAACAAGATATTCCTGTTGTGCTTATTGATAAATCAATAGAAAAAATAAAGTATGATTCAGTTGTAGCAGATAACGAATCAGGTGGTAAAGTGTCAACGGAACATTTATTAAAACAAGGCTGTGATGATATTTATTTTGTGAGTACCAATCAGTTATCAGAGCTATCCTCTGTAAGGGACCGTTACTTAGGTTACTTATCTGCATTATATGATGTAGATAAGATTCCGACGCATTGTGTTGCTAAAGCGGAAGAGCCTCTAGCGCTATTTTTTGATCGCATTGGCGCCCATATTAAAGAGGAAATTAATAAAGGTCAAAAGATAGGATTAGTCGTAGAGAATGACGTGATTGCGATTAAACTTATGACACATTTAAATCAAATGGGAATGAAAATTCCTGAAGAAGTTGGGGTTGTTGGTTTTGACAACATTCAAGCAGCCAATTTAGTGGAGCCTCCTTTAAGTACTGTGGCCCAAAATTTTTACGCTATGGGAAGAGTTGCAGCAGAGTTACTAATGGAGAAAATCAAGTCTCCTGTTAAACCGACTAAAGAGCACATCCTTCCAGTTGAGTTGATTCAGCGTGGAAGTACTAAAATAACCGAAGATTAAAGCAAAGGGTGAGACGATGAAGAGAGCACAGTTGATGAAAGAATTAGATGCATACGAAGAGGTTGTATTCAGTGAGGAGTATCTTTTATTTGAGAAGCAAGCCATTATTTGTCAGTTTAGAGGTACTTTTTTTCGATTTGAAAACCATGAAAAAGTGGTTACTAAATCACTGTATCCAGGGTTTGTTAAGTGGGAACATCATCAGCCAAATGAAGGCTGTGACGTGTTAATTCAACATGTGTTTAATCGAAACATTACACAGGATGGGTTTACCTTAGAGATAACGAAGGATCATCAAATTATTGTTGAAAGTAGCCATTTAAGGGGATGGGATTATGCACAGACCTTGTTAAGTCAATTATTTCAACAATACGGAGCAACAATAACGTTACCTATTTTAAAGATAAGTCATACACCCAGCTTTAATATCAGAGGTATCATTGAAGGGTTTTATGGTAAGCCTTGGACAAAAGAGAACCGAAAAGATTGTTTGAAATTTTTACATGATACGAAGATGAATACCTATATGTATGCACCAAAAGATGATGCCTTACAACGTCATCGTTGGCGTGAATTGTACGATGAAGAGATGACTCGACATTTCGAAGAATTACTGGAGCTGTCAGAGGCGTATCGACTTGATTTTTGGTACATGATTAGTCCAGGAAATGATATCAAATACACTGACCCAGCTGATATGAAAGTATTAAAAGATAAATTAAAACAGTTGATTGATCTAGGTGTCACTCACTTTGGCTTATTATTAGACGATATAGACTACGAATTAAAAGGTGAAAACAAGCGTCGTTTTGGATCCAGTGCTCGGGCCCATGCCTTTATTATCAATGATATCAATGCTTATTTAAAAACAGAATTAGCTGTTTATTCACTCGTTGCTTGCCCAACAGAATATGATAATGATTTTGATTCACTTTATTTAGAAGAACTCAATGAGGCATTAGATAAGGAGGTTCCTCTATTTTGGACAGGTCCAAGTACATTGGCTAGAAGAATAACGACAGATGAAGTGACTAGAATGGCTAACATTTATCAACGTGAAATGATTATTTGGGACAATGTGCCAGTCAATGATTTTGAACAAGATAACCAACGCTTATTTTTAAGTCCCTATACGAATCGCTCTAAGAACTTAAATCATCCAGATTATCAGGTGAAGGGAATTGTGTTGAATCCAATGGCGCAGTGGGAGTTATCTAAATTAACCATGCATCATGCGAGTCGTTACATGTGGAGTGTGGCGAGTTTTCAACCAGATCATGCATGGAGGGAAACCGTGATGGCGTACACTAAAGAGGCATCTCTTGCTGAAAATTTAGTAGTGTTTGCTAACCACCAACGAAATCGTCACACCCATATGGAACGTGAGATTGACGTAGAGATGAGTCTCAATCATCAAAAAACAGAAGAATTAACTAAGGTGTTGACGGAGTTAGAAGAAGCCGTTCAAGAGCTAGAAAAATGGGACTATCTTCCATTTAAAGAGCAAGTGTCACCGTGGTTTAATCGTGTACATGAAGAGATGAGCTTATGGGAAGCAATGATGGCTAATGACTTAACAGAGGCTGCTAAAATAAAAGCCAATCTTGATACAGGAAATCACCGAATTGGAAGTAATATTCCTCTGACTTATTATGAACGCTATGTATCGGCAGTAAAAAAATAGCGTGTCATCAAAAAAACTACTACGCAGAACAAGCTATCTCTGCATAGTAGTTTTTTGTCGTTATTGAGTTAAAGAAAAAGGACGCTGTTCTTTAGTGTATGTCGTCGTTGGAGGGACTAAGGCCATATCAAATTCAATAGTAGCTCCTTCCATAATATCGGAATGGTTAAAGAACAGATTTGAATAAGGCACGCCATTCAGTCTGATTTCTTTTGAATAATGATATTGTGGCACATTGTTCTGTGTTTGAATCGTTAAGGTGTTACCGTTAGCTAAATGTACGGTCACTTGATCAAATAAGGGAACGCCTACTGCGTATTGTCCACTCCCCGGTGTGACAGGGTACATTCCCATGCTGTTCAGAATAAACCAAGCGCTCATACTGCCATTATCTTCATCTCCTGGGTAACCACGGTAACCAAGACTAAAGGCACGAGTCATTAATTCTTTTAAGACATGTTGTGTGGTTGGGAGTTGCCCAACGTAATTAAACAAGAAGGGTAAGTGGAAACTTGGTTGATTAGAAATCGCAATTTGACCAAAATCAATGGCTGCCATTTCACTCATTTCGTGAATTTCAAAACCGTAACCGTCCACGTTAAAGATAGGATAGGTGTTGCATAATTCTGTAATAGTTTCTGTGAATACTTTCTCCCCACCGTGAACTTTAATTAGACCTTGGAAGTCGTGGAAGCTAGCAAAACTATTTTGATAAGCACTGCCTTCAGCGTAATCTCGTCCCCAAGTAAAAGGATTGAACGGCGTTCTTTTAACACCTTCTACATCTTTGGCACGAAGGACATGGTGCTCTGTATCTACTAAGTTACGGTAGTTAAGGGATTGTTTCCCGTAGTGTTCTTCTAGCGCTTTATCCCCAAGGGTTTTAGCGACTTGAGAAATACAAAAATCGCTGTAAGCATAATCTTGTGTATGGTTCACACTTTCATGATAATGACTAGGTACGTAACCGTATGTTAGATAATCTTCTGTTCCTTGGCGACCGTAGTTATCTTTACCACTATTGGTTGTGGCACTTTTTAGCATAGCTGTCAAAAACTCAGGCATTTTATCAGAGTGGATGCCCTTAACAGCTGCATCAGCAATCACAGCATCAATAAGTGTACCTGGCATCAATCCTCTTTCATCAGGAGATAACCATTTTGGTAAGTACCCACTGTTTTCGTAAGCATGATAAAAGCCGTCCAACATGTCTTCGTATTCTTCTGTAGCAATTAAAGAAAAGAGTGGATAGACTGAGCGACAGGTATCCCAGAAGCCATTATTAGTATAGTAAACGCCTTTTTTAATGCTCTTACTTAGAGTGTCATAATGAACAGCTTCCTGGTTTTCATTGTATTCATGCCAAGTTTGTGGGAATAAAAAGCTACGATACATCATTTGATAAAAGAGTTGAACCTTTTCTTTCTTTTTATCTTTTACTTCGATGCGGTTTAAGTAAGACAACCATAAAGCTTCCGCTTCAGCCTTGTGATTATCAAAAGAGGTGTCTTGTTCCCTAGATAAGTTAAGTAGGGCTTGTTCTTCGCTAATGAAAGAAGTCGCAATAATGGCTTCGATTATCTTTGGTTTGGCTGATGAAGCGAAAGACAGATAGATTTCTGGGTCAGTCATATCAAGGGTTTGCTCTTCTAGGACATGAAGACTATCCTTTTGTGTCCTCGTCCAATCTAAGACTTTTTCTGAAAAAGTAATCGCGATGTACATCTTCAACTCTTTGTCTTCTGAGCCAGAAAAATTAGAAACATATCCAACTAATTGATTGTCTTGTAAGGTAAAGTGACTTGGACCAGGAGAACGAAGGAACATACCAGGCACCTCATTGGCTCTTTCGTAAGTAAACTTCAAATGAGCCCCGTATTTAAATGGTGTCAATTCATTAAGTATACGGTGACGTTCTGCATAAATAGCTAGGTGATGAGGGTTGAATGTCGCCTCTTCTGGCCGATAAGAAGATTGATTAAAGAAATTTTCTGTTTTCAAGATGGTGCCAGATGTGGCAGATAAAAGTAACTGACTAAAATCTCCCATCCAAGGGCTTGGTTGGTGTGTTAATCGAAAACCTTGAAAGACACGGTCTTCAGGATGGAACCACCAACTACCGTGTTGATCTGTGGTTTGGGGTGCAAAATAATTAGCACCGAAGGGAACACCTGTATAAGGTAATGTGTTACCGTTAGAATAGCTATGTTGATTCGCGGTACCGTGTCGTGTATCAATGGCTGTTAGCATGTATTTCCTCCTTATGATATATCTTTTTTTATTATATTTTATATGATATATCCTAACATAAACAGTAGGGATAATAAAGAGAGGGAAAGATTTTTTTCTATGTACTTAAGAAAGAGTTAATAACTGATTAACCTCTTTTTTTATTGTTTAAGTTTATATAAATGATACGTTAAAATAATAGAATGGAGCTAAAATAAACGTTTTTATTACTATTAATAAACGATTTATATGTGTCATTACTAAAATTAAAATCGTTTTCATTGAAGTTCTTTAATTTGTTGCCTATAAACTTTAATTTGTTTCTTAATTTAAGGGGGATAAAACGATATACTGCAATCAATGATAGGAGGATGTGTGAATGAAACAGAAAAAAAAGTCTTTCTGGTCTGACGTCGTCAGATACAAAGCGCTAATTTTAATGGCACTACCTGGATTTGTATGGTTTATCTTCTTCTTTTACATTCCAGTATTTGCTAACGTTGTGGCATTTAAAGATTTTCACATTTCACCTGATGGCTTTCTTGCGAGTTTGAGACAGAGTCCTTGGGTTGGGTTTGATAATTTTAAATTTTTATTTGCTTCAAGTGATGCTTGGCTAATTACTCGAAACACCATCGTTTATAATGTCATCTTCTTAGCTTTTAACCTTTTCTTTGCAATTGCTTTTGCTATTATTATGAGCGAATTAAGAAGTAAGAGAATGGTAAAAGTGTTCCATACGATGTCGTTATTACCGTACTTTTTATCGTGGGTAGTTATTTCTTACTTTGTATATGCTTTCTTAAGCCCTGATAAAGGAATACTAAATCAAGTGTTACAATCGTTTGGCATGGACAGTGTCAATTGGTATGCCGATCCGACGTGGTGGCCATTGTTCTTTGTTATACTAAATGTTTGGAAGAGCTTAGGTTACAACAGTATTATCTATTATGCTTCAGTTATGGGGATTGACCCAACGTATTATGAGGCAGCTATGGTAGATGGTGCGACCAAATGGCAACAAATAAAAAATGTCACTATTCCACAAATCATCCCGATGATGAGTGTGCTATTGATCTTAAATATTGGTGGTATTTTTAGAGCTGACTTTGGTCTTTTCTACACGGTACCACGAAACGCTGGGGCATTATACAATGTTACGTCTGTCCTTGATACATACATCTATAATGGTTTAACAGCAACAGGAGATATCGGAATGACTGCAGCGGCTGGTCTTTATCAATCAGTTGTAGGAAGTATCTTATTACTTGGATCAAACTTAATCGTTAGAAAACTTGATCCGGATTCAGCCTTGTTCTAATAGGAGTGTGAAAAATGAGTAGAAAAAAAGTAGAAAAAGTAGAAATTCATTCAATGAGTCCTAAAATTGATATACTATTTAGTATTCTCATCGGCTTGTTTGCTATATCATGTGTCATACCTTTCCTATTTGTTATTATGATTTCAGTTACGACGGAAGCATCTTTAGCAGAATTTGGTTATAAGTTCATCCCGAATGAGATGTCATTTGAAGCGTATCGTTATATTTTTAGTGGCCAAATGTCACAAAAAATTATCAGAGCTTTTGGTGTCACCGTCTTTGTTACAGTCTTCGGTACATTAGTAAATGCGACAATGACGTCTTTATACGCTTACGTTATTTCAAGAAAGACCTTTCCATTTAGAAAGTTTTTCACTGTCTTTGCTTTGGTTACAATGTTATTTGCGCCAGGTATGGTAGCTAACTACATTGTTATGACAAACTTACTTCATTTGAAAGATACGATTTGGGCGCTAATTTTACCGTTAGCCTTAGGGCCTTTCAATATTTTAGTCATGAGAACCTTTTTTATTAAGACTGTTCCAGATAGCATTATTGAATCAGCAAGAATCGATGGTGCTAGTGAATTAAAGATTTTTGTTAAAATTGTGTTACCACTTGCGGTACCAGGGATAGCAACGATTAGTTTGTTTGCAGCACTTGGTTATTGGAATGACTGGTTCAATGCGTTACTATACATTCAAAATGATAACTTAGTTCCACTTCAGTATCTGTTAATGAAGATACAAAGTAATCTTGACTACTTAGCTCAAAACTCTGCTATGAGTGCGCAAGTACAAGGGGGATTAGCTGCCTTGCCAAGCGAGTCAGCAAGAATGGCCATTGTTGTGATTTCAACTCTACCTATTGCGTTAACCTATCCATTCTTCCAAAAATACTTTGTGGGTGGATTAACCATTGGTGGCGTTAAAGAATAAAAAAATATTAGGGGGAATACAGTGTGAAGAAGTTTAAAAAATCATTACTTTTAGCAGGATCTGCCTTACTTTTAGTTGGTTTAGCAGCATGTGGATCTGATAAGAGCGCATCAGGAAGCAAAGGAAAAGGATCAGATGACGGTTCGACCACTTTATTGATGTATCAAATTGGTGACAAACCAGAGAACTATGACGAGTTAATGGAAGTTGCGAATAAACGTATTCAAGAAGAGATTAATGCAACCCTAGATTTACAATACATTGGTTGGGGTGATTGGGATGAAAAAATGAGTACCATCATCGCTTCAGGTGAGAATTTTGATATTGCTTACGCGACACACTATGTGGCTAATGCTCAAAAAGGAGCTTATGCTGACTTAACAGAATTGATTCCTGAGTACGCAGAAGATGCTTATAAACAATTAGACCCAGCTTACATCAAGGGAAACACGATTGATGGCAAGTTATATGCCATGCCAGTTAATGGTAACGTTTATGCACAACAAGTGTTGACATTTAACAAAGAGTATTTAGATAAATATGATTTAGATATTGATGGCATTGAGTCTTATCAAGATGCTGATAAAGTATTAGAAGAATTCCATAAAAAAGAACCAAATATTACAGCCTTTGCTATTGGTCAAACTTTTACAGCTTCAGGAAATTATGACTATCCATTAGGCAAAGATTACCCAATTGCAGTCGATTTAGATGGGGACCATACTAAGATTATTAACCCATATACTGAAGAAAAAAACATTGAGACATTGAAAACAATGAACAAATGGTATAAAGCAGGTTACATCCCAACGGATGCTGAAACAAACACACAAGCGTATCCATTAGAAGGTAACACTTGGTTCATGCGTGAAGAAACTCAAGGACCTATGGATTATGGTGATACTATCTTAACAAATGCTGCTGGTGGAAAAGAATTAGTGTCTAAAGCTATTACAAAACCACTTAAAACAACAGCAAATGCTCAAATGGCAAACTTTGTTGTATCAAATGTATCAAAAAACAAAGAGAAATCAGTAGAGTTTTTAGGTTTACTTAACAGTGACCCAGAATTATTAAATGGTTTAGTATGGGGAATTGAAGGAGAAGCTTGGGAAAAAGTTGGCGACAACAAAATCAAATTACTTGATGGCTACCAACCAAACCAACACATGGCTGCGTGGAACACAGGTAACAACTTTATCCTTTATACACAAGATACGTTATCAGATGATTTAGTAAAACAACGTGACGAAAGTATTGCAGCTGCTGAAGAGTCTCCAATATTAGGATTCAACTTCAAAACAGACTCAGTGAAAACTGAAATCACAAACATTGCTAACGTCATGAACCGTTTTAGATCAGCGATTAATACAGGAACGTTAGATCCTGACAAAGCTGTTCCAGATTTATTAAAAGAATTAGACAAAGCTGGATTAGACAAAGTAATGACAGAAATGCAAACACAATACGATGAATTTTTAAAATAATATTAAATAAATAAAGACTGGGGCATTTTTGCTCCAGTCTATTATTCATTTTATGTTAAAAGTATATTAAATGTGATTTAATAGAAATGATAACAATAAAAATAAGAGGGAACGAGGTAGGCAGATTATGGGAAGTGGATTAGAAAGAGCGTTTAAAATAAGCTGGTTGATAATTAAATTAAACCTAATGTTTCATCTTTTTAGTTTATTAGGATTATTAGTATTGGGTATAGGCCCATCAGCTCAAATGGTGAGTCATTTGTTCCAAGAGTCCAAAATGGATGCCAAAGAGGTAACGTTTAATCGAGGCTTTGAATTATGGAAATTTTATTTTAGACGAAGTAATGCACAATTTTGGTTGTTCATGGGAACGAGTCTCTTTCTTATTTATAATTTGTATTTATCAACACAGATACAGGGGATGATGTGGTTGATGATTGACTTTTTACTGATTATCACCTTACTAGTAGTTTTTGTGACCTATCAGTACTTATTAGTCTATGAAGCGTATTATGACATGCCATTTCTACAAATACTCAAACTTTCTTTTATTAGTGTGTTTCTAAATTTTTTAGGTTTAGTTAAAATTATTTTAGGACTCGTAGTCATTAGTGCAGTCACTTGGTATATGAAAGGCCTTTTGGTATTCGCAACGTTTAGCTTGATGATTGCTTGGGACGTTATCGCGACTCAGAAACATCGTGAATTCATAGATGGGAAGTTGGAAGAAAGTGTTAAATAAAATGAGGTCATTGTTTAAGGACAGGTTATTAATTAATCAACTGATGCAAATATACAGTTTTATATTAATTGGTATGATGACAGTGATTGTTTTAGGGTTAAGTGTGTTTACAATCAGAACGAACTGCCAACAGGCTAATCAACGTTTAGATGATGTAACATTAAGAATGAGTGAGTCCATTGATCAAAGAGATAGTGTTCTTACTAATGTTCTGAGTCAGATTGCCTTAAATACATCAGACTATGACAATTTAAGACATTATATGACGTTAGATCCTCCAGAGTACTTTGACTATACATCAGAACTTTGGGAAACCATGGGAATCAATACCCATTTTTCTAATACCTTAAAAAGCATTTTATCGACTTATGCGGACATAGAAGAAATTGATATTGTTTTAGAGGAATCCGATAGCTATCTAAATGCGAATCGACAACATCCGAATGGTATTAAAATCTATGGTCGTCCTAAAATGAATGAGCAATTATTTTTGTTTCGAACGTTTAAGAACCCAAATTCTGGTGAGAGTTCTGGCGAAATTTATTTAACCTTTAAAAAAGAAGGAATGAAGCAGAATAAAGAGTATCAAAAGCATGTTTTATCTCCGTCGACATTTATTTTAGATAATGATGGCACAATGCTGTATGAAGACGATTATAATAACATGGAATCTTTTGTGAAGGAGTTATATAGGTATCCAGCTAGTCCAGATAATTGGAAAGAACTAGATCGTCATTATTTTTACCGTAATGTGTCTACTAAGAATATGACAGTCTTAACTATCATGAGTAAGCAGCAGTTATGGATCGACATATTCGTTCAATTACTCCCTATTCTAGCAATCGGAATCGGCTCAAGTGTGACGCTATTACTAGTCCTAAAAAAGGTGTTTACAAACTATACTCGTCAAGTAGGGGCCATTGTCGAAGTAACGGACCAAGTCAGTCAAGGTCGATTGGATAAGAGAATAGATACCAGTCATTTACAACTTGAACTGTGTGATTTAGCTGAAGCTATCAATGTGATGATTGGTAGTATTAATACCTATATTGATGATATTTATTTGCTAGAAATTAAACAAAGAGATGCTCAAATGGAGGCATTGCAATCGCAAATTAATCCTCACTTTTTATATAATACGTTAGAATATATTCGTATGTACGCCTTGAGTCAGCAACAGGAGGAACTAGCTGATGTGGTTTATGCTTTTTCAGCTCTTCTTAGAAATAACACCACACAAGCCAAGACGAGCTCTTTAAAAGAAGAACTAAATTTCTGTGAGAAATATGTTTTCTTGTATCAAATGCGTTACCCAGACAGTATTGCTTATCATTTTGATATGGATGTTTCTTTGGAAGAGTTAACGGTACCTAAATTTATTATCCAACCCTTAGTGGAAAATTATTTTGTGCATGGAATTGATTACAGCCGTCAAGACAATGCACTAAGTGTTAAAGCGTTAAGAGACGAAGCGGAAAATATTGTGATTAAAATTATAGATAATGGGAAAGGAATACCAGCAGCACGATTAATGGAAATTAGAGAAGAATTACTTTCAGACACAAGCGTTGTCTCAGATTCTATTGGGATTAAAAATGTGTATCAACGTCTGACAGGGTACTTTCAAGGCGAATGTGAGATGACCATTGACGCTGAGGTTGATAAGGGAACAACGATCACTATTAAAATGAACCCAAAAGGAGCCAAGAAATATGTATAAAGTAATGTTAGTAGATGATGAATACATGATATTAGAAGGTCTAAAGCATATTATTTCTTGGCAAGAATTAGGATTTGACATAGTCAAGACGGCTAAAAGAGCCCAAGAAGCCATTCGATATGCCAAAAACAATCCTGTTGATTTGATTGTGACGGATGTGACGATGCCTGAAATGAGTGGGATTGAGATGATCCGTCATATTCAATCAGAGGTAGGACACATCAAAACAATTATTTTGTCAGGATATGAGGAGTTTGACTATGTCAAACAAGGGATTGATCTAGGAGTAAAAAGCTATTTAGTTAAGCCTGTGGATAAAGAAGAATTAGTCAAAAAGGTGAGAGAATCTAAACAGGAGCTAGATGATCAAAAGAAGTGGATACAAAAGAAAAAATTGTACCATGAAACCATGTTATCAAGGTGGTTGAATGATGAGTTAAATGAGGATGAGTTCTTTAACTATTTATCAGAACGTCAGTTAGTTGAAGAGGGGCCTTATACTGTCATACTGGTCCGTCATAAATTAGAAGAAAAACTATTTGAAACGATATTAACGTATCATAAACAATCCCTTTATTTTTACCAGGAGGAAGGGGATATCACCCAAATGGTTGTTATTTTTCAGGGGAACAGTCAGCAATTGACGCACTTTGTGACAGATAGTCAAAGAAAAAGTGACGGAGCCTACTTAAAATTAACAGTGGGGCAATCTGTACCTGAATGGGAAACCACGTATACGAGTTATGATACGGTCAAAAAATTACTATTGTTTGAAGAATTTTATGGTGAGACAAGGAATGTTGTTAGAGTCAATAATGAGACCTCCGTTGACAGCGGTTTGCAATTTTTATCCTTTAATAAAGCCCTTATGATTGGTGATATGCCAACAATTGAGGAAGAATTGGTTACCATCTTTACACAAATGAAAGACTTAGGTTATACACCAGATAATGTGAAACATGTTGCTTTTTTAATTTTTACAGATGTCTACCGTCATTACCCTTACTTAGAAGAAGCGCTCTATACTGAAGCTTTAAGGATTATTCAAAACAGTAATAACATAGTAGAACTTGAGGAATGGTTATTTGACGTCTTGGGTAGAGTCAGTCAAAAAAAATCGGAGCCTCAGCGATACTCTAGTACGATTACAGAAGCCTTAACCATCATTAAAGAGCAATACCAAGGAGACTTGACTCTAAAAAGTGTGTCAGAAGAATTACATATGAACGGCGTTTATTTGGGGCAATTATTTAAAAAAGAAACAGAGAGAAGTTTTGCTCAGTATCTCAATCAGGTTCGGATAAAGAAAGCGCAAGAGTTGTTATTACAAACGGAAAAAACGATTAATGAGATAGGGTATGAGGTAGGATATAATGCCACTAATTATTTTTCTAAAATGTTTAGGAAATGGAATGGGATTACACCTAAAGAGTTCAGAGAGCGTTACGAAGCCAATTATACATCATTAGATGATTAAGATGATATATTCTTTAATTTGTTTTAAATATCTTGTTATATCATTTAAGCCTTGTTAAACTATAAAGGTAAATAAAAACAAGTCAAAGGGGAGAGAGCAATGAAATATTTTCCAGAGGATTTTTTATGGGGGGCAGCAGCGTCTGCACCACAAACAGAAGGCGCTGCGCTATTGCATGGTAAAAGTGCTTCTGTATGGGACAAGTGGTTTGAAATGGAACCAGAAAGTTTTTATGACCAAGTAGGGCCAGAACATACCTCAAATACATATTACCGTTATAAGGAAGACGTTGCGTTGATGGCAAAGATGAATTTGAATTCTTACCGAACGTCGATTTCTTGGACGAGATTATTACCAGATGGCAAAACGGTAAATGAAGAAGCCGTTGAATTTTATCGTGCTTATTTTCAAGAGATGCGTATTAATGGTGTTGAACCGATTGTCAATTTGTTTCATTTTGATATGCCTTGGTGGTTAATGGAACAAGGTGGTTGGGAAAATAGACGTTCTACCGATTACTTTGCCTTTTATGCCAAAACTTGTTTCGAATTATTTGGCGATATTGTCACACAGTGGGCGACATTTAATGAGCCGATGGTACACATCGAATGTGGTTACTTAGGCGAATTTCATTTGCCGAGAGTTCATGATTTTAAGAGAGCTATTCAGGTAGGGTATCACACAGCGCTTGCTCATGCCAAAGCTGTGAAGGCTTTTAGAGAAGTCAATATCCCAGAAGGGAAAATCTCAATTATTCTTAATCTATCTCCAGTGTATGCTAAAAGTGATGATGACAGAGATATAGAAGCCAAAAAATGGGCTGATATGCTATATATTAAGAGCTTTTTGGATATTACAACAAAAGGTTATTTTCCTCAAGAAATGGTAGACATGTTTCATGCCAATGAGTTGTCCCCAGAAGTAGGTGACGAGGACGCAGCAATCTTTAAAGAGCATCCTGTTGATTTCTTGGGAGTTAATTATTATCAACCGATGAGAGTGCAAGGGGTTGATAAATCATCAGAAGGGATTACGGACCCTTCAGATTTATTTAGTTCTTATGATTGGCCAGATAAGAAAATGAACCCTCATCGCGGTTGGGAAATTTATCCAGAAGGCTTGTATGATATAGCGATGAGATTACAACAAGATTATGGCAATATTCCGTGGTTTGTTTCTGAAAATGGTATGGGTGTATCTAAAGAAGAGCGATTTATGGACGATACTGGGGTTATTCAAGATGAATACCGTATCGAATTTATTGAAGATCACCTAACAGAATTGCATCGCGCAATAGAAGCAGGTTCTACGTGTTTTGGTTATCATTTATGGACGTTTGTGGATTGTTGGTCATGGCTAAATGCTTATAAAAACCGTTACGGTTATTACAGAGTTGAACGAGATAAAGACTTTGCTCGTTCGCCAAAAGCGTCGAGTTATTGGATGGCTGAAGTGATTGAACGCAATGGATTGATGGATAGATAAGGCCTCAAAGTGTGACGTTATAGTGGGAAGAACGATGGAACAGGGTTATCCTGAAATCATCGTTCTTTATTTTTTAGAAAAGTGTTGTGTAAAACAGCATATAACGAAAGTAACAGACGATAAATGGGTCACGTTTTTTATGTAAACGCTGTAAATAATCTTCGTTAATTAAATATGTATTATTGATCTATCTAACTAGATGTACGACATTAAAAATAAGTGTCAGACTAAGCGTTTTTTTTGAGTGAGACATGGAAATGATGTCTACTTAGACAAAAAAATAAAGTAAAAAAATGACGGTTGGGTCATTCTTTTACTTATAAGGGATGATAATTATCACTAACTCAATGGGGAATATCTAATTAGCGATATGAAACGCGGAAATAGTGTTTATTAGTTATTCTTAAAGAATTAATAATAAACAAGTTGGGGGCTTATTTATAAATTACTGATAAACAAAACTACGTTTCTTATAAAGTATACCATACTCTTGTTATATTGATATATACTTTATAAAAAAATAAAGGAGAGATTAAATCACACACGCTATGTAATAAATAGAAGTCCTTATGTAAAAACTATGTAAAAACACTTGCATTTTAGTGGGTGAAATTATATGTTTAATTTGAGTTATTTACAGATAAATAGCTATAATGACAAGATTGAACTATTTAGGAGGAAAAGATGTGAGAAAAGGTTATAAATACCTGATTCTAACAGGCATCATTTTTGGTTTAAGCGCATGTGGCACTATCGATAACGGAGAATCAATTAATGCCGTTGGATCGTCAGCCATGCAACCACTTGTGGAAGCGGCGAGTGAACAATACAGTCAACAAAATTTAGGGAAATTTATTAATGTTCAAGGAGGCGGTAGCGGTACTGGGTTAAGTCAAGTACAAGCTGGCGCAGTAGAAATCGGGAATTCGGATTTATTCGCAGAAGAAAAAGAGGGTGTTGAAGCGGATAAATTAGTCGATCATCGCATCGCAGTGGTCGGATTGACACCTATCGTTAACAAAGAGGTCGGAGTGTCAAATATTTCTATGGAAGATTTGAGAGATATTTTCACTGGGAAGATTACGAACTGGAAAGAAGTTGGGGGCAAAGATGAAAAAATCGTCTTACTAAACCGAGCATCTGGAAGCGGTAGTCGTCATACGTTTGAACAATGGGTAATGGACGGACAAGATACTAAAAGTTCACAAGAGCAAGAATCCACAGGGATGGTAAGACAAATTGTCAGCACTACGCCTGGAGCTATCAGCTACCTTGCCTTTTCATATGTCACAGATGACGTTCAAAGTTTGTCTATTGACGGTGTAGCACCAACTGAAAAAAATGTGATGACAAATGACTGGGTGATTTGGTCTTACGAACATATGTATACTAAGGGTGAACCTGAAGGTCTATCAAAAGACTTTTTAGCGTACATGTTATCAGATGATATCCAAGAAGAGGTTGTTCCATTATTAGGTTACATCTCTGTTGATAAAATGGAAGTAGAGAGAGACGCGACAGGTCATACATTTGATAGAAAAGACTAGTCATTTAGGAGGCAGTAAATTGGAAGATATTCAGAAGAAATTAGTAAAAAAATCATCTAAAGCTAAACTAGAACAGTTTGGTAAAACAATCAGTTTCATGGCGATTTTGTTAATTGTCTTAGTGGTTGCGGCGATTTTTTATTTTGTGGCTAGTAAAGGGCTAGCAACGTTTTTTGTCGATAAAGTCAATGTGTTTGATTTTCTTTTTGGCACAGAATGGAACCCGAGTGCAGTCGGTCCAGATGGGAAGCCTTTAGTAGGCGCTTTCCCTATGTTACTTGGCTCATTTATTGTTACGCTATTATCAGCTTTAGTGGCAACTCCTTTTGCTATTGGTGCCGCGGTCTTTATGACGGAAATATCACCTAAAATGGGGACAAAGATCCTTCAACCAGTTATTGAATTATTGGTAGGTATTCCATCCGTTGTTTATGGATTTATTGGTTTATCTGTGATTGTGCCAGCTGTTAGAAATGTATTTGGTGGTTCAGGATTTGGTATTTTAGCCGGAACCTTTGTGTTATTTGTTATGATCCTACCCACAGTGACATCAATGACAGTAGATGCTTTAAAAGCTGTTCCAAGACACTATAGAGAAGCGTCTCTTGCACTAGGAGCAACACGTTGGCAAACAATTTATAAGGTAGTGCTACGTTCTGCTATACCCGGTATTTTAACCGCAGTTGTTTTCGGTATGGCAAGAGCATTTGGTGAAGCTTTAGCCATTCAAATGGTTATCGGTAACGCGTCACTTATGCCACACAATCTAATTACCCCTGCATCAACGTTAACAAGTGTTCTGACAATGGGGATTGGTAACACGATTATGGGAACATTGGAAAACAATGTTTTATGGTCACTTGCCTTGTTACTCTTATTAATGTCACTATTCTTTAATATTATTACACGACTAATTGGTAAAAAAGGAGCTATGAAATAATGAATGCTAAACAAGTTGATAAAATTGCAACAGGTGTTCTGTACACTATTGCTGGTGTCATTGTTGCTATTCTTGCCAGTTTAATTATTTATATTCTAGCAAGAGGTTTACCACATATTAGTTGGGAGTTTTTAACGCAACCTTCTAAAACCTTTCAAGAAGGTGGAGGGATTGGGATTCAATTATTCAACTCTTTCTACTTACTTATTATTACAATGTTGATTAGTATTCCTATTTCTTTAGGTGCTGGTATTTATTTATCCGAATATGCTAAAGAAAATTGGGTAACCAATATTGTTAGAACAGCCATTGAGGTTCTGAGCTCATTACCATCTGTTGTTGTTGGTTTGTTTGGTTTCTTGGTGTTTGTTGTTCAAGCTGGCTTTGGGTTCTCTATTATATCAGGGGCATTGGCATTAACTTTTTTCAACTTACCTTTATTAACAAGAAACGTTGAAGAATCGTTAAAAGCTGTTCACTACACTCAAAGAGAAGCAGGCCTTGCTCTTGGTTTGTCTCGTTGGGAAACAGTCACAAGAGTAGTAATTCCAGAAGCACTACCAGGGATTTTAACTGGGATTATTTTAGGCGCGGGTCGTATTTTTGGTGAGGCAGCTGCTTTAATCTATACGGCAGGACAAAGTGCTCCAGCTCTTGATTTTACGAATTGGAACCCATTAAGTATTACGAGCCCGTTAAATGTCTTCAGACAGGCAGAAACGTTAGCAGTACATATCTGGAAAGTAAACAGCGAAGGAACAATGCCTGATGGGGCTCAAGTATCAGCAGGGGCTTCGGCTGTTTTAATCTTAGCCGTGTTATTGTTTAACTTTTTAGCACGCTTCTTAGGTAAGAGATTACACAAGAAAATTACGTCAGCATAGACAGAGGGGGAACGATCTTGACAAAGTATGATTTAAACGATCGCTATATCGTTGAATTTGATAAAGAAAAACAAAAAGTAGAGTTATCGACAGAAGACCTACATGTATGGTATGGCCAAAACGAAGCCATTAAAGGTGTTTCCTTACAATTTGAAAAAAATAAAATCACATCACTTATTGGTCCTTCCGGATGTGGAAAGTCTACGTATTTACGTTCTCTTAACCGCATGAATGATCAAATTGATGGTACCAAAGTAACAGGTAGTATTTATTATGAAGGCATCGACATTAATTCATCACAAGTAGATGTTTACGAAATGAGAAAGCACATAGGCATGGTTTTCCAACGTCCTAATCCTTTCAGTAAATCAATCTATGAAAATATAACTTTTGCATTAAAACGTCATGGGTTAACAGACAAGCAGGAATTAGATGAAATTGTTGAAACAAGTCTAAAACAAGCGGCCCTATGGGAACAAGTCAAAGATAACTTGAATAAGAGTGCATTAGCCTTATCAGGTGGGCAACAACAACGTTTATGTATTGCTCGAGCGATTGCAATGAAACCAGATATTTTGTTGTTAGATGAACCTGCAAGTGCCTTAGATCCTATCTCGACTAGTAAGGTTGAAGAAACTTTGGTAAACTTAAAAGAGGACTACACGATTATTATTGTGACACATAACATGCAACAAGCATCTCGTATTAGTGATCACACAGCTTTCTTCTATATGGGGAATGTTATAGAGTACGACGAAACACGAAAAATATTTACACGACCAAAAATTCAAGCAACAGAAGACTATGTGTCTGGTCACTTTGGTTAAGGAGGGAAATCATGTCAATTATCGAATCAAATGACTTACATCTTTACTATGGTAAAAATGAAGCATTAAAAGGAATCACAATGGGATTTGACGAAGGCGGTATTACTGCTTTGATTGGTCCTTCGGGTTGTGGTAAATCAACCTACCTAAGAACACTGAACCGAATGAATGACTTGATTCCATCTGTGACAATTACTGGTAAGGTAACGTACAGAGATCAAGATATTTATAGTCCTAGAATGGACACTGTGTCACTGAGAAAACAAATTGGAATGGTGTTTCAACAACCCAATCCATTTCCGTTTTCAGTATACGAAAATGTTATTTATGGTTTGAGATTAGAGGGAAAACATTCCAAGGCAGAGTTAGATCAAATTGTTGAGGAAAGTTTAAAGGCTGCAGCCGTTTGGGATGATGTAAAGGACAAATTACATAAAAGTGCTTTATCATTATCTGGCGGACAACAGCAAAGGGTGTGTATTGCCAGAGTATTAGCCGTAAAACCAGATGTTATTTTGTTAGATGAACCAACAAGTGCACTTGATCCAGTCTCAAGTGGGAAGATTGAGAACATGTTATTTGAGCTGAAAGATCAATATACGATGATTATGGTGACGCATAATATGCAACAAGCGTCACGTATTTCTGATAAGACAGCCTTTTTCTTAAATGGAGACTTGATAGAATATAATAAGACCAAAAAAATATTCTTGAATCCAAGTAAGAAAGAAACAGAAGACTACATAAGCGGTAAATTTGGTTAGAATGAGAGGATGATAGTATGTTAAGAAGTCAATTTGAAGAAGATATTATTAAGCTACATAACAAATTTTATAACATGGGTAAAGATGTCAACGAAGCCATCAATAAATCTGTACAGGCTTTTACAGACCATGATAAAAATTTAGCAAAAGAAGTTATTGCAGAAGATGCTAAAGTCAATCATCAAGAACTTGAGTTAGAAAAACGAAGTTTCGAAATGATTGCGTTACAACAACCTGTAACAACAGACTTAAGAAAAATTGTAACGATTCTAAAAGTAAGTTCTGATTTAGAACGTATGGGTGATCATGCTGTATCGATTGCAAAATCAACCATTCGTATGAAAGGGAATAAACGCGTTTTAGAAATTGAAGATGAAATCACTTTAATGGCAAAACATGTTATGGACATGGTGAATAACGTACTTGAAGCCTATCTAGCAACAGATGTTGAAAAAGCGATTGAGATTGCTTTAAGCGATAGCGTAACGAATAAATATTTTAAATCTATTTACAATCATACGATTCAAGCAATGAAAGAAAACCCAGAAACAATTATTGTAGGAGCAGATTATTTACAAGTTGCGGGTTATTTAGAAAGAATTGCTGATTATGTCACTAATATTTGTGAGTGGATTGTGTACCTTAAAACAGGTAAAATCTCAGAATTAGATCAAAATCAAGGGCAAGCAGAATAAAGAGATAACCTAGAGACTCTGTATGATCTCTAGGTTATTTTTTATGGCACATAGGACACTGTGTTGTCATGGGAACTGCTAATTGATTATAGTAGAAACAACGTATAGATAATGATAGAATGAAGCAGTTGAGTTATTAATAGAGAAGCAGAGGAAGTGACAAAATGGTGAAGGTAAAAGATATCGTCAATCAGTTACAACTAGATGTTTATTCAGGTCCAGATTTTTTAGATAGAGATGTATCAACAAGTGAAATTTCTCGTCCAGGACTAGAACTAACCGGTTATTTTAATTATTATCCTCATGATCGTATTCAGGTTTTAGGGAGAAAAGAAATCACATTTACTGAAAAAATGACGGATATTGAGAAGGAAATAATTTTCAAGAAATTGTGTCGAGAAGATACGCCTTGTTTTATGGTAGCGCGAGGGCTAGCTATACCAGAACAATTGGTTCGAGCATCCATAGAAAAAGAAATTCCTATTGTTGTGTCAACCTTACAAACGTCTCGTTTATCAGGAATTGTATCAAGTTTTGTTGAGAGCCAATTAGCAGAAAGAACGTCTATCCACGGTGTACTCGTAGAAGTGTACGGGTTAGGTGTGTTGATTCAAGGTCAAAGTGGCATTGGTAAAAGTGAAACCGGACTAGAGCTTATTAAAAAAGGGCACCGTTTGATTGCAGACGACCGTGTGGATATTTACCAACAGGATGAGAGAACCGTTGTAGGAGAGGCACCAAAAATATTAGAGCATTTGATGGAGATTAGAGGCGTAGGCATCATTGATATTATGAATCTATTCGGAGCGAGCGCGGTGCGTCATCATACACAAATCTCTCTGGTGGTTAATTTACAGGACTGGACACAGGATAACACCTTTGACAGATTAGGAAGTGCGACGGAAACCATCTCACTTGCTAATGTTCCTGTACCAAAGATTACAATCCCAGTATCGACGGGTCGTAATGTGGCGATTATGATTGAAGTAGCTGCGATGAACTTTAGAGCCAAGACTATGGGATATGATGCGACAAAGAAATTTGAAGCCAATCTGGCTAAATTGATTGAAGAAAATTCAGCAAAAGAAAGTGAATAAGGAGAGACAATATGTTTTTAACAGTTAATCCAACAGCTTTCAAGCTGTTTGGTATCGAGATTCAGTGGTATGCGATTATTATTGTATCAGGTATTGTATTAGTATCTTGGCTAGCGACAAGAGAAGCGGAGAGAGTAGGTTTACGTGAAGATGATATTATTGACTTCATGTTTTGGGCCTTACCCTTAGCAATTTTGGGAGCGAGACTTTATTATGTGCTATTTGAGTGGCAATACTATGCTGAGAATCCAGGTCAAATATTAGCCATTCGAAATGGAGGTTTAGCCATTTATGGTGGATTATTAGCTGGTGGTTTAGTCTTATATTTCTTTACTCGTCATCGTTTTATTTCCACATGGAAGTTTTTAGATGTTGCAGCACCTAGTGTCATTTTAGGACAAGCCATTGGCCGTTGGGGCAATTTTATGAATCAGGAAGCATTTGGTGAGGTCACAACGAAGGGGTTTCTAGAGTCATTGCATTTACCAGATTTTATTATTAGAAACATGTACATTGATGGTGCTTATAGACAGCCGACTTTTCTATATGAAAGTGTTTGGAATTTGATAGGGTTTATTATCCTCATCGTGTTACGAAAAAGACAGACGTTTTTTAAAGAAGGTGAAATTGCTTTAACTTATGTTATTTGGTACTCTCTAGGTCGTTTCTTTATTGAAGGAATGAGGACAGATAGCCTTATGATGTTTGATGCCATAAGAGTGTCTCAATTATTATCAGCTATTTTATTTGTTGGAGCGATTGTCATTTTAGTGTACCGTCGTAAAAAAGTAACACCCTTGCCTTATTACAATAGACAAATAAAAGCAAAAAGAGAAACAGGGAAATAACTTATCATTTTTGGGTTAAATATGATAAAATTTAAGGTAAGTGTTTTCAAAAATAGTTGAAGGAGTTTTATGAATGAAACAAAAAGTTGCTGTTTTAGGAGCAGGGTCATGGGGCACTGCTTTAGCCATGGTCTTAGTTGAGAATGGACATGATGTGACGATTTGGGGACATCATGCAGCCCAAATGGAAGAAATGAATACCCAACATACTAATCATCGTTATTTACCAGATGTAGTGTTACCGGAAGGCTTGAAAGCCAATGGCTCATTAGAAGAAGCAGTGAATCAGGCGGATGCTGTTTTATTCGTAGTTCCGACAAAAGCGATGCGTGAAGTATCGAGAGCATATAATGAGGTAGCGACAGGACAACCGGTTATTATTCATGCCAGTAAAGGGTTAGAGCAAGAAACACACAAACGTATTAGCGAGGTTTTAGAAGAAGAAATCGTAGAAGAACATCGTAAGGATATTGTTGTTTTATCTGGACCAAGCCATGCTGAAGAAGTAGCCGTGAAAGATGTCACAACGATCACAGCAGCTTGTATTAATCTAACAAGCGCTGAATACGTTCAAATGTTGTTCTCTAACAAATATTTCCGTGTTTATACCAACGAAGACGTTATTGGTGTAGAGTTAGGTGCTGCACTTAAAAATATTATCGCCTTAGGTTCAGGTGCTCTAAGTGGTTTAGGCTACGGAGATAATGCTCGTGCAGCTATTATGACCAGAGGGTTAGCCGAAATTAGTCGGTTAGGAGTGGCTATGGGGGCAGATCCATTGACTTTTATTGGGCTAAGTGGCGTCGGTGATTTAGCAGTGACGTGTACCAGTGTTCATTCAAGAAACTGGCGTGCAGGTAATCTATTAGGTAAGGGTCAAAACCTAGATGATATTTTAGAAAACATGGGAATGATTGTAGAAGGTGTCTACACAACGCGTGCCGCTTACGAATTATCCAATGATTTAGGCATTGAAATGCCCATTACAGAAGCTATTTATGATGTGGTTTACAATAATAAAGACGTTAACACAACCGTGACAGACATCATGTTACGTAACTATAAATCGGAGAGTGAATTTTAGTGGAGGAATATAAAATGAAAAAAGTTAGAAAAGCAGTCATTCCAGCAGCAGGATTAGGAACACGTTTTTTACCTGCGACGAAAGCTATGGCCAAAGAGATGTTACCAATTGTTGATAAACCAACGATTCAATTTATTGTAGAAGAGGCCAGAGCTTCTGGTATTGAAGATATTTTAATTGTCACAGGTAAAGGAAAGCGACCGATTGAAGATCATTTTGATTCTAATTTTGAGCTGGAAATGAACTTAAAAGAAAAAGGGAAAGACGATTTACTTAAGTTAGTAGAAGAGACAACAGGCTTAAACTTACACTTTATTCGTCAATCTCATCCATTAGGACTAGGCCACGCAGTTTTACAAGCGAAGTCATTTGTTGGTAACGAACCGTTTGTTGTTATGTTAGGTGATGATTTGATGACAGATGATATTCCATTAACGAAACAGTTGATGAATAACTATGATTCTACTCATGCATCTACCATTGCCGTTATGGAAGTGCCTCATGATGAGGTCTATAAGTATGGGGTTATTAATCCAGGTGAAGAAATTGAAGAAGGGTTGTTCAATGTCATTAACTTTGTTGAAAAACCAGCGGTAGAGGATGCACCAAGTGATTTAGCCATTATTGGACGTTACTTACTGACACCTGAAATATTTAAGATTTTAGAAGATCAAAAACCAGGAGCTGGTGGAGAAATTCAATTAACAGATGCGATTGATACATTGAATAATACACAACGTGTCTTTGCACATCAGTTTAAAGGAACGCGTTATGATGTTGGTGATAAATTTGGCTTTATGCAAACAAGTATTGCTTATGGCTTACAACATCCTCAAATTAAAGACGACTTAACTAATTTAATTATCGAATTAGGCGAGAAATTAAAAAAAGAAAAGACTGAAAAAGAAGGCTAGCCCTTCTTTTTTCTTGTTATAAGGAGCAGACAATGAAGATTAAAACAGCTATTTTACATATTTTGGATAAAGACAGTGGGAATTTGATTTGTTCACAAACCCCTTTAGATAAAAAGGAACATGCGGTGAGAGAGTATTTAAATTCTGTAGAGGTGAGGTTGAGTAAAGCTGAATTTAAATTAGGGGTACTAAATGATGACTCCGAGGTGGCAACTCTGATAACCTCAGATCTGGATTTTCTTGAAAAGTCAGAAAAAATCGCCCAACTTGTCTTTGATAGTATGGCAATCAGTCAAGATGCACCTAGTGGGGATTGCTTGATATTTGAAGGGATTGGGTTGGATAACACGCCTTATTTTGGGTTAACTAAATTTAATTATAAGCCGAGTTTTACTCACCACGTTACTTATGTGGAAGAGAAAATGCAAAACAATATTATTATTAATCAAACCATATTCCCATCCATTACTCAAAAAATTGATGAAGGTTTCTTGGTTAACCTAGATACATTAGAAGTCGAACTCGTCGAGAAACGATACAATTTTGAAGGACAAAAACGGTTGTTTTTCTCGGAGCGTTTTTTACAAATTGATCCAGCACCAACAGTGAGTGAGAATGTTAAAATCGTAAAAAAAGCAGTGAAAGAAATTTCTAAACGTTATAACGAGGAAGAGTATGTGAGCTTGAGTCAAGCGCAGCAAGCCATTTTTGAGAGCATTGAAGATGACGGAATTATTGATAATAAAAAAATCGCTGATACCGTGTTCAGTAACAACGAATCAGCGAAACAAGAATACATTGAATTGGTAGAGCAAACGAAATTTAGAGAAGAGATTCCTAATAATATTCCGAAGTATGAAAAAAAATTCAGTAAACAAAAGTTTAAATTGACCAATGGTATTGAATTGAGTATACCATCGGATGTATTTCAAGATAAAAACTTGATCGAATTTATTAATAATCCAGATGGTACCGTGTCTGTTATGATTAAAAATGTAGAAGATATTATTAGCAAGTTCTAGTTAAAAAAATCGTTAAAGAAAACACCTGTTTTTTCCATGATATCAATGGTTAGTAGATGGGGTTCTCCCTCACTAGTCTCATAAGTCATTCCGCGTCCGTAAGGGGTATTGACGTGCTCTAAATAAAAATTATGACTGCTGTCATAAGGAATTTTAGCATCTTCTGTACCATGCCAAAAATAAACGGGACGCCCTGCTAATTTTTCTGGTTGTTGATTTAAATCAAAGGTATTAGTCCAACTTAGAAGATCTCTAAAACCAGTGGGGATATGGCGATCCGTTTGACCAGCGTGATAGACAACGCGGTCCACGAAGCCTTGATAGTTAGGTGTGCCCATTAAAATAGCCCCTACTCTAATCTCTGGGTGATGGGTTAGTAGCCCGGCTGTTGTCATACCACCCATAGAAAACCCACCCACTCCGATGTTGTTATCCTTGATAAGTCCTCGGTCCGAGTAAAAGTTTTTAATGAGATCAAATTCACTCAGGTTGTGTTGAATACTAGACCAAAAAGTGATGCTTGGAATAGATGAATGTTGTTTGATACGCCGTTCACCGTGGTTCATGGCGTCTGGTATAACCACTCGTATATTGTGTTGTGCTATCTTTCTAGCGGGTGTCATTGCCAGTTCTTTCGATGTTTTCCAACCATGGTAATAAACGACCAAAGGCAGAGCCTCAGTGCTCGATGCTTCCGGCGTGATTTCAAAAACAGGGATATGTTCGATGTAACGTTTAATGGTATTAAATTTCATGTCTTTCACCTCATACTTATTTTAAATAAGTAAGGATAGTTAAGCAAGACTTATGCCCAAATGAGAGAGATTTTTAATGAATTTTTTCTAAAAATAACGTATAATAGAGAGTATTGATGTAAAAGAAGGGGGGATGTTAGGAATGTCATATCAAGCCTTATATCGTGAATGGCGCTCGCAACGATTTGATGATTTAATTGGTCAACAAGTGATTACGCAAACGCTAAAAAATGCGATACAAGAAAATAAAATTTCTCACGCCTATCTCTTCACAGGACCAAGAGGAACAGGGAAAACAAGTGCTGCTAAGATATTATCTAAAGCCATTAACTGCTCTCATAGTGTCGATGGCGAGCCATGTAACGAATGTGATCTGTGTTTAGGTATTACGGAGGGACGTATTGGGGATGTATTAGAAATAGATGCGGCCAGTAATAACGGTGTGGAAGAAATCCGAGATATTAGAGATAAAGTAAAATATGCACCCACACAAGCGCCTTATAAAGTTTATATTATAGATGAGGTACACATGTTATCAACAGGAGCGTTTAATGCCTTATTAAAAACCTTGGAAGAACCACCTGCCCATGTGATATTTATTTTAGCAACAACGGAGCCACATAAGATACCGGCAACGATTATCTCAAGAACGCAACGGTTTGATTTTAAACGGATTAGTGTTGCAGATATTGAAGCTCATTTAGAGATGATTTTAAAAGAAAAACAAATAGAGTATGAGACTCAAGTATTAACGATTGTCTCTCGAGCAGCTGAAGGTGGTATGAGGGATGCGCTGAGCATACTAGACCAAGTTATATCCTTTAGTAGCGGGCATTTGACCGTTAAAGACGCTATGGAAGTAACGGGTAGCTTAACCAGTGATATGATGGATCATTATATCAAAGCATGTATGAATCAAGACACTGAAGAAGGACTTATGGTCCTGAGTCGTTTACTGAATGAAGGCAAAGAAAGTAACCGAATTGTAGATAATTTATTAGCATATTGTCGTGACCTACTTGTGTATAAACAAGCACCCAATGTGATTCATGAAGAAATTGGCATATTGACAGAGGATTTCAAAGAAATATCTGACACAGTGGAAGCGTCCTTTTTATATGAGGTGATTGCACTACTGAATGACACACAGCGAGAAATAAAATTCAGTCAACAACCAACTATTTATTTAGAAGTCATGACAATTAAGGCGACTAATCTTAATAAGAAACCGTCGACACCACATCAAGAAGAACCGTCTAATGACGTGGTTAAAGAATTAATGATGAAATTAAATCAATTAGAACATGAACTCTCAGTTCTGAAAGAAAAAGGGGTAACGGTACAACAGCAAGCCCCTGAAAAAGCAACAAACAAGGGTTCTAAAGCGAAACAAGCCACATATCGAATACCAACAGAACAGGTTTTCTCAGTATTAGATAAAGCAACAAAGCCAGATTTAATACGAATTAGAGACGCTTGGGTAGAAGTATTAAGTATGTTGAGTGTTACACAAAGGGCTGTGATAAAGGCCTCAGAACCAGTTGCAGCAAGTCCAGAAGGGCTAATCTTAGCTTTTGACTACGAAATACTGTGTCAAAGAACGAGTCAAGACCAAGAACTTCAGTTGGCATTAAAAAATAATTTGAGTCGATTGATCCAATCGTCACCAGCAATTATTAGTGTACCAAAGGATAATTGGTATCAATTACGAGAAGATTATTTGGCTAATAAGCAACCAGAAACAGACGAAGCACCTAAAATAGAAAAAACAGTAGACCCTCTTGTTGATGAAGCAATGTCAAGATTTGGTTCGATTGTTGAAATTATAGAAGATTAATAAGGGAGAGAATAAATTATGATGCGTGGAATGGGAAATATGCAAGGCATGATGAAACAAATGCAAAAATTACAAAAAGAAATGACAGAAACAAAGGCAGCTCTAGATGTGCAAGAGTTTGTAGGACAAGCAGGGAATGGTCTTGTTGAAGTAACCATGACTGGGGATAAAAAAATCAAAGCAATTGCTATTAAACCAGAAGTCATCGATCCAGAAGATGTTGAAATGATTGAAGATTTAGTGATGGCAGCAACAAATAATGTA
The DNA here is from genome assembly GCF_056322705.1 of Vagococcus sp. 211. Taxonomy (NCBI): domain Bacteria; kingdom Bacillati; phylum Bacillota; class Bacilli; order Lactobacillales; family Enterococcaceae; genus Vagococcus; species Vagococcus sp. 211. Next base: position 1,462,800 of record NZ_CM150475.1, on the reverse strand, counting down.
TTAGAAATCGTTGATACAGAAACCGAAAAAGTAATGGGTAAATACGCTAAGAACTTACCTGGATTTTAATGAACGATGAAACAGGAAGGAAACTTCCTGTTTTTTAGAAGAAAGAGAGGTATTCCATGCATTATCCAACCCCAATTGCTAAATTAATAGACAGTTATATGAAATTACCAGGTATCGGGCAAAAAACAGCCACGCGTTTAGCTTTTTATACGATTAACATGCAAGAAGAAGATGTTACAGAATTTGCTAAGTCCTTAATTAGTGTTAAAAGAGACTTATATTATTGTAAAGCATGTGGCAATATTGCAGAAACAGAGTTGTGTGACATATGCCAGGATAAAACGCGTGACGGGAGTATTATTTTAGTTGTAGAAGAAACCAAAGACGTCATGTCTATGGAAAAAATGAGAGAATATCGTGGGCTGTATCATGTTCTTAATGGGGTATTATCACCCATGGATGGTACAGGTCCAGATGACTTAAATATAGCCTCCCTCATTAAACGTTTGCATGATGATGACGTGAAAGAAGTTATTGTGGCAACTAATGCAACAACGGATGGTGAAGCGACAGCGATGTACTTATCAAGACTCATCAAACCTGCAGGGATCAAAGTAACCAGACTTGCCCATGGACTATCAGTAGGTAGTGACATTGAGTATGCTGATGAAATCACCTTGTTAAAAGCAGTGGAAGGTCGTACAGAATTATAAAAGATGTAGGAGATAAGAGATGACTAAAGGAATGTTTATTACAATAGAAGGTCCGGATGGAGCAGGAAAATCAACGGTTCTAAAAAAACTAGTGGAACGTCTTGATAAAGCGATCATACCTAAAATTATTACGACACGTGAACCAGGTGGCATCTTAATATCAGAAAAAATACGCCACATTATTCTTGATCCAAAGCACACAGAAATGGATGATCGTACAGAAGCTTTACTATATGCTTCTGCAAGACGACAACATTTGGTTGAGAAAGTAAACCCGGCACTGGAACAAGGGGCCCTCGTTTTATGTGATCGTTTTGTTGATAGTTCCCTTGCTTATCAAGGAGAAGCCCGTGGCATTGGAATGAAAGAAATTAAAGAAATTAACGATTTTGCGACGAATGGACAAGAACCAGATTTAACTCTTTACCTAGATATTGAACCTGAATTAGGACTAAAGCGTATCCAAAGGCGGAAAGAGTTGGATAGATTGGACCAAGAAACACTAGCATTTCACCATAAGGTAAGAGAGGGTTATTTGAAGGTATTAGAAGCAAACCCCGATCGTGTGAAGAAAATAGATGCTAGTGCCTCACTAGATAAAGTCGTTGAAACTTGTTATGATTTAGTTAAAGAACATTATCCCCAAATATTTAAATAGAGGAAAGGTGTGAGCCGTATGTCAATGAAATTATTAATGGCTATTGTACAAGATAAGGATAGCAATCGCTTATCCGCAGAATTTAATAAGGCCAACGTCCGTGCTACAAAATTATCGACAACAGGCGGTTTTTTGAAAGCAGGAAATACAACCTTTATTGTAGGTATTGAAGAGGTTAGAGTAGACGAAGTTCTTGAAATTATTAAAGAAACCTGTCAATCAAGAGAGCAGTATATGACCTCGCCAGTGTCATTTGATATTACGATGGATCCTCATTCGAGTTATCCTATTGAAATTCAAGTGGGAGGCGCGACTGTATTTGTTATGCCAGTGGAAGGATTTCATCAATTTTAATGACGAATCAACTAAGTGAATCTATCAAAATAAAACAACCTCATTTTTATGAATTGTTTACAAGAGTCTTTTCAAGAGAGCAGTTTGCCCATGCCTACCTGATAGAAAGTAGTTCGGAACAAGAGGGGATTGCTTTTTCACAGTGGCTAGCAGAACATCTTTTTTGCAACGAAAAAAAAGAGGGAAATCCTTGTGGTACCTGTGTGAACTGCGAGCGAATAACTAGGAATGATTTTCCTGATATGTTAATCGTAGCACCAGATGGTCAAAGTATCAAAGTGGATCAAATTCGAGAGATAAAAAAAGTGTTTACTCAAAAAGGGTTTGAATCGAATAAAAACTTAGTTATCATCCAACAAAGTGAAAAGATGACAAATCAAGCAGCCAATGCTCTGTTGAAATTCATTGAAGAACCAGATGGAGAAACCTACATCTTATTTCTAACGAACAACAGTAATCAAATCATTTCCACCATTCAATCACGTTGTCAGCTCGTTACGCTTAGAAAAGAAAGCAAAGAATCTATTAAAAAGACTCTCTTACAACATACAACAAATGAACAAGTGGTTTATTTAATAAGTGAATTAATGTCTACTTCAGAAGAAGCAGTTGAATTGCTTGAAAATGAGTGGTTTAATGGTTCTAGAGAAACAGTGAAAAAATGGGTGGATTTAATACTGAAGAAGCATCCTATGTCGTTTATTTATGTACAGCAACATATCATTAAACTAAGTAAGGATAAAAAAGAGCAACTATTCATCCTAGATATGGTATTATGTTTATTGAAATACGAGATGTTAAAGGATGCGTTAGATAGACCAATTCATTTGACTGTAGCACATCTTGAACTTGTTCTTGATGCGAAAGTAAAACTTGGGACCCACGTTAGTTTTCAAAATGTCTGTGAACAACTAGTTTGGCGCTTGATCCGTTAAATAGGGGGATAACTATATGGTAGAAGTTGTTGGTGTTCGGTTGAAACCAGCTGGACGGATATATTTTTACAAACCAGAGAAAAATAAAACGTATGAGTATCAGCAACAAGTCATCGTTGAAGCTCAACAGTCTAAAGAGTTAGGGACTGTTGTTATACCAATAAAAAAAGTAGATAAGTCAGATGTACCAGAAGGATTAAAGACAATCCTGACGGTGGCAACGGCTAAACATATTAAGAAACAAGAAGATAATAAAAAAGACGCAGCAAAAGCCTTTGATATTGCGAAAGAAAAAATTGTCAAACACCAACTGGATATGAAGCTAGTAGAAGTAGAATATACCCTGGATCGTAGCAAAATGATTTTTAATTTCACAGCAGATGGTCGGATTGATTTTAGAGAATTAGTGAAAGACTTAGCGTCTATTTTTAAAACGCGGATTGAATTACGACAAATTGGTGTGAGAGATGAAGCGAAAATATTAGGTGGTATTGGTCCTTGTGGTCGACCGTTATGTTGTAGTACTTTTTTAGGTGATTTTGCCCCAGTATCGATTAAAATGGCAAAAGCACAAAATCTATCACTGAATCCAACGAAAATATCAGGTGTGTGTGGTCGATTGATGTGTTGTTTGAATTATGAAAACGATGAGTATGAACGCATTCGTAAAGAAATGCCGGATTATGGTGAATTTGTTATGACGCCAGATGGCAAGGGTCGAGTGATTGGATTGAACATATTAAGTCAAGTTGTTAAAGTTAAATTAACCCAACGGGAAACGCCGATGGATTATGATTTTGATGAATTGATACCTAAAGATAAAGAATCAGAGGAAGGTTAGCATGGAAAAAACACAGTTATATGATGAATTGGTGGCATTCGAAAAAACCATGGGAAGCCTGTTAACCCAAGTAGACGAAATGAAGTCTGTGGTTGATGTTTTATTGGAACAGAACCTAAACTTGGAACTTGAAAATCAACATTTAAGAGACCGTTTGGATAAATTACAAGGTGAATTATCCTTTGATATACGGGATGAGCAACTAGGCAAAAATGACAATAAAAAAGAATTATCTAAGTCTAGATTGAATTTAGAAAAATTATATGAACAAGGATTTCATGTTTGTAAAGACTTTTATGGCTCAAGAAGAGAGAACCATGAAGAATGTGTCTTTTGTTCAAGTATGATTTACGGTATGTAAACTGGTTAAGCTTGTCTTGACCAGTTTTTTTAAAGGAGAGGAATACATGCAACAACAGAAAAGTTTTAAAGAGAATGAAACAGGAAAACTCTATCTGGTTCCTACACCCATAGGTAATCTAGAAGATATGACCTTTAGATCAATTAAGACACTTCAAGAAGTAGGATTAATTGCTAGTGAAGACACACGAAATACACAAAAGTTATTGAATCATTTTGAGATTAAAACGAAACAGATTAGTTTTCATGAACACAACTATAAAGAGCGGATTCCAGAATTAATTGAAATGATTGCTTCAGGCATATCTATTGCCCAAGTAAGTGATGCAGGCATGCCTTCTATTAGCGATCCAGGGCATGAATTAGTCGTAAGCATGAAAGAGGCAGGTTTACCTGTGGTATCACTCCCAGGAGCAACGGCAGGAGTCACTGCTTTAATTGCTTCAGGACTACAACCACAACCCTTTTATTTTTATGGTTTTTTAGGACGAAAAAAATCAGAACAGGTAAAAGAGTTAGAACAAATGAAGCACTTATCTTCAACGCTGATTTTTTATGAATCTCCTTATCGAATTGGAAAGACATTAAAAGTGATGGAAGACGTACTTGGAAGTACACGAGAGGTTGTTGTTTGCCGAGAATTAACGAAAATTCATGAAGAATATACAAAGGGCCCAATCACAGAAATGATTACTTATTATGAAGACGCAACGGTTAAGGGAGAATGTTGTCTTTTAGTGAGTGGTTTCACAGGTGAAATTCCTGTTGAAGGGGAAATTGAGTGGGCACAACTCAGTGTGTTAGAACACGTGACTTATGAAATGACTGAAATGGGGCTCGATAAAAAAGAGGCCATAAAAAAAGTGGCAAAAGTGAGAAACTTAAAAAAACAAGACGTTTATAAAGTCGTTCACACAGATGCTTAAATCCCTTGAAAACAGGATTAAGAAGGAAAAAACTGTTGCATATTAAAGTTGGTATGATATAATTTTATTGTGTAATTATAATTAGAATAGGATAACAGTGCACGTAATCCAAAGGCTATTCGAACGAAAAAACAAGTTATGTTTTGAACTAAATGAGGGCTATTGTGAGGTGGGATGAATTGTTTAATAATTGGTTGAAACGACGAGATAAAGAAGTCGTGAACGAACAAGAAGAATTGGAAGAATTTTATGAGAGTGATGCTATTTCTGAAAGTCTTGATATCAAGCCATTAGAGTATGACGAAGAGTTAGAAGAACAAGACGATGACTATTATTACTATTATTATTATGAAGGATCTGATACGAATAACTCAGAACCAACTATTCCAGAATTAGAACAAGAGAACAATAATATAGAGACAGAATTATATGATAGTACTGATAATGTTTATGTAAGTCCTTACGATGATCATCTCGTAACTACCAATGATTCTAAAGAGAGTGATGATTTATACGAGTCAGACCCTAATATTGAAGAACGCATGATCGCAGAAGAAGGTTCTGATAAATTGTTACTGTTAGAAAATGAAATGAATCAATTAAGAGAGCAACTTGAACGTGTCATGATTGAAAATGATACATTACGCCAGCAATCTGATGAGACTAAGAAACTAGCAGAGAACAATCAACAATTAATGGCTCAACTTGATGAATACAGTGTCTTGATGGAAGAAAATCAAAACATTCAATTGCAATTACTTGATTTAGAAGCATTGAAAGAAGAGAATGATTCTTTAAATAAAGAGCTTGAAAGTACTTCTGCTAAAGCATTGGCTCAGGAAGTAGAATTAACAGAGATTAAAGCACGTCAAAGCGATGAACTGCTAATCATTATGGAGCAAGTCAGCTCTTTAAGCCGAGATAAACGAGAAATGGCTAAACAATTCCGCCAGCTTCAAGAGTTGAAGGAACAAGAAGTCACAGAAAAAGAAGAAGCTTTATCTGTAGCTACTGCCACAATTAAAGAACAAGAAAACCTTCTTAATGAACGTGATCAAAAATTAATTGAAACAGAGCAGAGAATAACGGAATTAAGTCAATCGCTAAATGACAAAGAAATGCTTTTGGAGACTAATTCTATGAGCCAAGTGGCATTAGATCAACAGGGAGAAGCACTTAGATTATTAGAGAGTGACAAACAAACACTTGAAACAGAAAATGGATCATTAAAAGACTCTTTAGCGTCAGCTGAAAGTGCTAACGAAAAACTAAAAGAAGAGAACAAGCAACTTATTACAACGCTCACTGTATTAGAGACAGAACTTCAAGAATTCAAAATAGGGACAACAGAACAACTTGCAATCGCGGATTTACAAAGAACTATTAAAGAGCTTGAAGATGAGTTAAGTCAGTCTAAGGCGTTGGAAACAACACTAATCAAAGAATACGAAGAAAAAATACTAATATACCAAAAAGACGCCATGACGTTGGAGTCTAGGGAACAGGAGCTGTCGGAGATGAACGAACAATTTGAAACACAATTAAGTCAAACCGAGAAATTAGAAAAAGAATTGGCTGAATTAAAGGAAAATCAACAAATGATTAACCAGTTAGAGCGAGAACTTTCGGATATGAAAGTTCAACAAGAGAGAGTCGCTTCAAGCTTAACTGATTTACAAAGTGCACCTGCTAATCAAGACACACTAGCTCTACAACAAGAATTAGCTCGTGTTAAAGAAGAGCTAAGAATGGCTAACTTACGTGCAGAACAACAACCAGGAACAATGCATCAATCAGACATTGCTCAAGTAATGTTAGAAGCACAAGCAAAAGCGCGTCAAATTGTTGATGTTGCTAACTATGAAGCCAAACGTAAAGTGGCAGATGCAGAAATGGAATTAAGTGCAGTCAGTCAAGAAGCAAGAAATTATTATAGAAAATTAGAAAAAATTAAATCAGAATCTGAAGTTGTTTTCTCAGAGTTATTAAGAAAATTAGAAACAATGGGAGACATCGACCGTCTGTAAAAGGAAGAGGTGAGGTTAATGAGCAAAAAGAGAATCTTAACACGTGCAACGACTTATTTAGGAATTGTCGCTACGACGGCTTCTATTTTTGTACCAAGTGCATCGATGATTGTTTTGGCTGATGCCCTATCTAGTTCTGACACCTCAATAAATTCAACAGGATTTTCTGAAAATACTGAAACAGAAGAGAGTTCCTCTTTAACAAGTGAAACATCTTCAACTGGTACCACTGTGTCTGATAAGGACGATGATTTACAATCAGACTTTGAAAACCAGCCACCAGTATCTGATTCGTCATCTACTAACAGTACTTCTAGTAGTACTTCAGAGAGCGCTAGTTCCAGCGCTTCTTCTACGGGTAATAGTTCAAATATCGGTAGTACAGGTAATTCTAAGCCTGGAAGTACTAATTCTAGTAAGGATTCCTCTAGTAGTGAAAGGAACGAATCAGAGTCAAAGGAAGAAAAGAAAAAAATTGACAAGAATAAAGAAAAAGGCCCAGTAGGACCTATTGTTTATTCAAGAAATCAATCAACAGCAGAATTTATTGAAGAAATTGGTGAGGATGCTAGATTAATTGGTCAAGAGAACGGTTTGTATGCTTCTGTTATGATTGCGCAAGCTATTTTAGAGAGCGGGTCAGGTAATAGCGGTCTGGCGAGAAAACCTAATTATAATTTATTTGGTATCAAGGGGTCGTATCAGGGTGAAGCAGTAGAAATGGCAACAATGGAAGACGATGGTGAAGGCGGCTTATTTACCATTACTGCTAAATTTAGGAAATACCCATCTTATAAAGAATCTTTAGACGACTATGCCACGCTTATGACAGGTGGAACATCGGGAAGATCCACGTTTTACCAAGGTGCTTGGAAAGCAAATACTAAAGACTATACCGAGGCTACTCGATTTTTAACAGGTAGATATGCAACAGATACCCGTTATAATGACAAGTTAAATGGGTTAATTGATACCTATAATCTAACCGAATACGATCAGAAAAAAACAGTTCCCGAAACCATAAAGAAATCCAAAGAAACACAACTGTTTATTGATAGTATTGCTGAAGATAGCAAAAAGATAGCTGATAAAAATGACTTGTATGCCTCTGTGTTAATTGCCGAAGCCGTTTTAAAGAGTTCTTCAGGAAATAATGTATTAGTAGAACAAAACAACTTGTATCAAACTAAAGGGCAATTCAAAGGCAAAGGGAAGAATCTCGCTACTTTTGTAGAAGAAGATGAAGGTGTCAAACTAGTTGAAGTTGAGTACAAAGATTATCCTGACATTGAAACAGCTATCAATGATTATGTTGAAGAGTTGAAAAAAGAGGATAAAGTCTATAAAGAGCACACGCAAACGAAAAAAGATAGTTTTAGAAAAGTCACTGCGTATTTAACGGTAGCCAATCGAGACGATCACCTGTATCATAAAAAATTGAATGCTATTATTAATACTTATGATTTAACAAAGTATGATAAAGAAGTAGTAGTTAAGAAGAAACCAGTAAGTGAGAAAAAAGTGAGCCATACAGATAAAGTCACAACGATTAACAAGCTAGGCAAAGATATGGCAGATACTTTATCTGAAAGTTTGGATAAACCGAATAAATACACAGTAAGTAAAGAAGACAAATAGTCTTCTTTTTTTATCCCTAGCAATAACATGAATGTTTAATATTTTATTTGCATTATCGTTCGTCATTAAGTATACTATAAGTATCAAAGACTTATATATGATCGTAATATGGACGATCGTCTCTACCCAATGCCGTAAATATTGGACTATAAGTAAATAAGGCTCATAAAAGAGGTCTTTTTTACTTTTCTGTAAAAAGGACCTCTTTTTTATATTTTAGGGGGATAATTGTGGAAGAATTGAAAAATGTTATTTTAACTGAAGGTACTGTATTAAAGGAAGATGTGTTAAAGGTTGATGGTTTTTTAACCCATCAAGTAAATCCGCAATTAATGGCGAATATTGCTAAAGAGTTTGCTAGTCGTTACAAAGACAAAGGGATTACCAAAATAGTGACGATTGAAGCATCTGGGATTGCCCCAGCTATCTTTTTAGGTTATGAGTTAGGATTACCTGTTATTTTTGCAAGAAAGCAAAAAAGTTTAACAATGAATACGGAATTGTTAACAGCAGAGGTTTATTCGTTTACTAAACAAGTAACAAGCAATATTTCTATTTCAACTAAATTCTTAACTGAAGACGATCATGTATTAGTTGTAGACGATTTCTTAGCAAATGGTCAAGCGGCACTGGGATTAATCGAATTGTGTAAACAAGCAGGGGCATCTGTTGAGGCTATTTGTATTGTTATTGAAAAATCATTCCAAGATGGGCGACAATTACTAGAAGATAAGGGATACGTTGTAGATTCTTTAGCTCGGGTTGCTTCATTAAAAAATAATCAGGTTCGTTTCGTGACGGAGGATTAAGAGGATGACACATGAAACTCATGCCAAATCTGCTGTTCTTGGGCTGCAACATTTATTAGCTATGTATGCTGGAGCAGTCGCTGTTCCTCTCCTTATTGGTCAGGGACTAGGAATGTCTGCTGAGGAGATAACATATCTTATTTCCATCGACATTTTTATGTGTGGGGTAGCGACGTTACTCCAATTAAAAGTGACCAAATTTTCAGGAATTGGTTTGCCTGTTGTTTTAGGCTGCGCGATTCAGGCTGTTGCCCCTTTAATTATGATTGGGACCAAACATGGTCTTGGAACAATGTACGGCTCTATTATTGCTTCTGGGTTAATTATTGTCCTGATGGCGAAGCATTTATCTAGGTTACGTCGTTTCTTTCCAACCATTGTGACAGGAACAGTCATTACAGTGATTGGTTTAACGCTCTTGCCAGTTGCCATCACTAAAATAGGTGGAGGCGATCCAAGCTCTAATGAGTTTGGTACGCCAATGAATATTTTATTAGGCTTGTTAACGATTTTAATTATTGTTGTGATACAAGTTTGGGGTAAAGGTTTTCTTAAATCTGTTTCTGTTTTAATTGGGTTAGTCGTTGGGACTCTAGTCGCTGCGTTGAATGGTCAAGTGCATTTAGAGGCTGTTGCTCATGCGTCATGGTTTCATTTTCCTAGGCTATTTCACTTTGGAGCGCCACAATTTGAGTGGTCATCCATTTTACTTATGACGGTCATATCAATGATAAGTATCGTAGAGTCCACAGGGGTTTACTTCGCGTTAGGAGAATTGGTTGATCAACCTGTTTCAGAGGATGATTTAAAACGAGGGTATAGAGCTGAAGGATTAGCTGTTATTCTAGGTGGTTTGTTTAACACATTTCCTTATACAGGTTTTTCGCAAAATGTTGGATTAGTCCAATTATCTGGAATAAAATCGAAAAAACCAGTTTTCTATTCAGGTATTTTCTTAATTGCTATTGGTCTCTTACCAAAGGCAGGAGCATTTGCTCAAATCATTCCTGAATCGGTATTAGGTGGAGGCATGTTGGTGATGTTTGGTATGGTAGCGATTCAGGGTTTGAAAATGTTATCGACCATTGATTTTAATAATGAAAAAAACCTACTAATCATGGTATTATCTATTGGATTTGGTTTAGGCTTCAATAGTGTTCCTGATTTGTTTAGTCAATTTTCTGAAACAATTCAAATGTTTACGAGTAATGGCATTGTTGTGACGAGTATTACCGCTATTGTATTGAACATTATTTTTAATGAGCTGAAAGCCTAAAGAGAAACATCACGATTCTGATACAAGAATCGTGATGTTTTTTGGAATCACTACTTTATTTCTTTACACCTTAGGCAATGATTGTTACTATTATTGTAGTAGAATTTTAATAAAAGGATGTAAGAAAGACGTGAAAAGTTGTGTCTAAAATAGTATTACCTGGTCAGACGATCGGGATTATTGGAGGAGGCCACATGTCTCGCATGTTGGTTTTATCTGCTAAGCAGATGGGATTTAAAGTGGGTATATTAGATCCAAGCGCTGATTGTGCGGCAAGCTATGTTGCAGACTGGCAGATTATTGCCAGTATTAACGATGCTCAAGCGTTAGTTGAACTGAGCGATAGGTCAGATGTTCTAACCTATGAATATGAGAATGTTAACATAAAAGCCATGGAGTTTTTGGAGGAACATGTCTACATGCCACAAGGGATTTTTGGTTTGTCCGTGACACAAGACAGACTATTAGAAAGAGAATTCTTAAATTCTTTAAGGATAAACATTGCCCCTTATACTACAGCGACTCTAGTATCAGATATCAGAGAAGCAGCGCAATTTGTAGGGTATCCTTGCCTTGTAAAATCAAATATTAGAAACGGGCAAGCAGATAAAGTAGTGCAATTGAATGGTCCAGATGACGTGGATCAGTCTGTCCCCCTTATACAACAAGGGGTGTGTGTGGTTGAGGCGTATGTTCCTTTGAAAAAAGAATTATTTGTAGCCGTTGGATTAAATCGTAATGGGGATTATTCTTTATTCCCGATTGTCGAAACCTATCATGATGCCACAGGGGCTCTACGTAAAGTAAAAGCACCTATCATCATTAATGATCTACCAGATGTTATTGTTAATCAAATCCATATTGTGGCTAAAGCCATTGCTTCAGAGCTTAATGCTAGTGGAATTGTAGGGATTGAGTTCTTTTTAACAGAAGACAATAATTTATACGTAAATGAAGTATCCACTAGGCCTCATGAAATCGGGTTATATACGATGGATGCTTGTAATTTTTCAGAGTATGATGTCCATGTGCGTGGAATCTGTAATTGGCCAATACCTAAAATTAAGCAACATGAACCAGCGATCTCATTCAATGTAACACTGGATAATGAGAAACGTGTGTTAGAATTACTTAGCAGTAAGAGGGATTGGCACTATCATCATTATGAAAGTTTAGCCAAAAGAGATGAAGTGAGAGGCCATGTAACAATCCTCTCAGAAAATATTGACGAAAAAATACAAGAGTTAAAACATATTAAATTAATAAAAAACTAACGATAAATGGGATAATGACGTGAAACAAAAAAAAACACAGCAATTAGCATATGATTATATTAAAGAAAAAATAGATTCAGGCGAATGGCCGAATCAGTTTAAATTAATAGAGCAAGATGTAGCAACGGCTCTGAATACAAGTAGGACACCTGTACGAGACGCTATTAGTGTGCTTGTGGAGGAAGGTTATTTAGTTAAGCAAAAAAACAAAGGCGTATTGGTAGAACGACTATCTATTTCGACCAAAGAGTTTACTGATCATACGTATTTTCTAGAAATGTTATTAACGAACTATCTATATCAGCTACAAATCAAAAAGAGCAAACTAGATGGGAAAGAGCTAAAAAAATACTTAAATAAACTAGACGGGACAAACGTAGTTCCAGATAAATACCTTAACAGTGAAGCTTTTCTTTGTCTGTTCTTAAAAGAGTTGTCCAATGATGTGATGGCTAAAGCGATTATTACAAGCTTTGGCCGAATCGTATGTATTCAATTTCCAAATACCTCGATTCATTTCTTGTACCGAGAGTTCAGTCGTTCTTTTAGTAAAATTATAGGATACATTGAATCAGATCACTATGATTTAAGTCGTAAAGAGATTAGATTATTTTTTAACCGTTTGAATTTAGAACTAATTGATCAACAATTTTAGTTTTTTGATTGTTAAGAACAAATAAACATGCTATTCTTTAGAATATCGGTCTATTTGTGCGAAGTAAAGTAAGAAAGAGGGGTTATATGGATATAGAAGTAAAAGGTCTAGTTAAGAAATATGGTCAAAGAGAAGCTCTTAATATAGAACAACTGGAATTTAAAGCGGGTCAGGCGTATGGCGTAATAGGGCCTAATGGGGCTGGGAAAACAACCTTATTTAAATCACTGACAAACATTGTGACAGATTATGAAGGAGAAATACTGATTAATGGTCAAAATGTTAAGGAGCAAAACGATGTTCTAATGAATGTTGGGATTGTTCTTGATGGTATTTCCGTTTATAAAGATCGAACAGGTTGGTTTAATGTGGAGTACTTCTCTGGCTTAAGAGGTAATTTTGATCCTCAAAGAGCAGAACAACTAGCAGTGGAATTAGAAATATCAGAATATTTAAGCAGTAAAGTCAAAACCTATTCTTATGGTATGGTCAAGAAATTAATTTTACTGATAGCCTTGTTACATGATCCTAAGATACTTATTTTAGACGAGCCTTTTAGAGGATTAGACACAGAAACAGTGCAATGGTTTAAGTTCTATTTAAAACAAATGACAAGCAAAGGCATGACATTGATTATTTCCAGTCATGTAAAGAATGATATTCTTTCTCTATGTGAAGAAGTCTATGTTATTAAGGACGGAAAATTAATGAAGCACCTTAATTTAAGAGAAGTTGAAGGTCAAATGTTGCGAGACATAGAGACAACCAATCAAGAAATGTTTATTGTTATTCTTGAAAAAATCAATTATTACTATCAAGTCTTACAAAATGGCGGTGTTCGCTTGAACATACAAGATGAACGATGGACTGATGTGAAGCGTGAAATGGAACAACATGGCGTGGACATCATCGAGCTAGCTAAAGTAAGTGCCCTTGACGGTAATTTGAATTAGGAGGATTCTATGACAGGCAAATTAATTTTTAAAATGGAAATTTTTAAGTACATGAAAGATAAAAAGTACTTAATGACGACAGCGGTATTAGCGGTATTAAATATCTTAATGACAATTTTTTCAATCTATTTTATTGATAACATGAATCATTTATCAGATACGGGAGAGGCAATGTTTGGTTTGTTTATACTCTCGGTCTCTTTAACGTTTATGATTAACATGGTATTCATGTTTTTATATCCTTTTCACTTAATGTCTATGGATTATAAGAACGATGTTATGTCCATGCTTGTGGCTTCAGGAGTCAATCGTAGTCGGTTATTTTTCTCAAAAATAGGGGCAGCTTTATTATGGACGATGTGTTTAACCATTGTTCTGATTTTTGTTCCCTTTCTAATTGTTATGATTAAATTGAATCAAGTTACTAATATTTCAGATATCATGGCAAGTGTCTTGGAAGTTCTTCGAATGAGTCAATTCTCAATGTTTGGTACGTTAGGGTCACTGATATTAGGTTATATAAATACTCTTGTTGTGATATCCACAGCAACGATTATTTTAAAGGGACGCAATTTAACGATTCTATTGTACATGGGACTTAACATGATCCAAAGTTTTGTTTTGTATTTCTTCAATTTTATCCCAACAAGTTTGAATTTTTCTTTAACAGGGATAACGCTATTTAGTAATTTAATGACAGCAATATCCACAGTTATCTTTATTTTGATTGCTTTAAAGGTCATGAATAAGCAAAATCTTTAGTAAACACGAACGATTAGAATAAAAAAGCAAAGATTATTTATATAATCCTTGCTTTTTTTTTATGGATGGGTTAAATTATCATAGGAGCTAAACGTTAGTTATTCTATTCTTATTAATTATTCGTGTTTAGCCTAAAGATATTCGGGATTTAAACCCAGGAGGTATTAAAATGAAGATTTTTGATTATGAAGATGTTCAACTTGTTCCAAATAAATGTGTGGTAAAAAGTCGTTCAGAATGTGATACAAGTATTGCATTAGGTAAACATACATTTAAGATGCCAGTCGTACCTGCTAATATGCAGACAATTGTGGATGATACAATTGCGGAATATTTAGCAAGCAATGGCTACTTCTACATCATGCATCGTTTTGATGAAGAGGGCCGTATTCCATTTATCAAGCACATGCAAGGTAAAGGATTAATTGCTTCCATCAGTGTGGGAATTAAAGAAAATGAGTACACTTTTGTAGAAACACTAGCTAATGAACAATTGGTACCAGATTATATTACAATTGATATTGCTCATGGTCATTCAGATGCTGTGATTGACATGATTAAACATATTAAACGCTTGTTGCCTGAAAGTTTTGTTATTGCAGGAAACGTGGGAACACCAGAGGCGGTAAGAGAGTTAGAGAATGCAGGAGCAGATGCAACCAAAGTCGGCATTGGACCTGGTAAAGTATGTATTACAAAACTAAAAACAGGTTTTGGTACAGGTGGTTGGCAATTATCTGCCGTGCGACGTTGTAGTAAAGCAGCAAGAAAACCAATTATTGCCGATGGTGGGATTAGAACCCATGGTGATATTGCTAAATCCATTCGTTTTGGTGCATCTATGGTGATGATTGGCTCGTTGTTTGCAGGGCATGAAGAATCTCCAGGAACAACCAAAGAAGAAAATGGCGTTCTTTACAAAGAATATTTTGGTAGTGCTTCTGAGCATCAAAAGGGAGAACATAAAAACGTCGAAGGTAAAAAAATCTGGATTGAACATAAAGGTAGTCTAGAAAGCACCTTAGTTGAAATGCAACAAGATTTGCAGTCTTCTATTTCTTATGCAGGTGGTAAAGATTTAGAATCGATTCGCAAAGTGGACTACGTGATTGTTAAGAATTCAATCTTTAATGGGGATATTTTTTAAAAACGACAAATAAAAAACAGTCACTTCTTAGGTAAGAGAAGTGACTGTTTTTTTTATTATAAGACCCATTCACGAATGGCGTGAGCGACACCGTGTTCTTCGTTGGATAAAGTGATTTTGTTACAAATCGCTTTGACACTTGGTAGGGCATTCTCCATAGCGACACCAATGCCAGCGTATTCAATCATAGAAAGATCGTTTTCGTTATCACCAATTGCCATGACTTCTTCCTGTTTAATACCTAGAAGCGTTGCTAGTTCGTGTACAGCGTTACCTTTTGTAGCTTCTGGATTAAGTATTTCATAATAGAAAGGAGCACTCTTGAACATAGACAATCTCTCTTTATATTGTTGTGGGACTTTCGCAATAACATCATCTAAATGGTTAGGTTCACCAATATACATAGCTTTAATGATTTTGATATCTGGTGTCATCTCTGATACGGGTCGATAAGACAATGGAATACCTGTCAGACTAGCTTCATGTATGGTATATGGGCTAATTTCTTTATTGGCTGTGTACATCATTTCAAAATCTTGTACATGTAATTGAATGTTCAGTTGACGAGAAAGTAACTCGATTTCTAGGTAATCATTGTAGTCTAAAGGAGACTCAAGTAAGACTTTTTTACTTCCAGCATTTTGAATCACTGCACCATTATAAGCGATCATATAGTTGTCTTCGTTTTCTAAACCAAGTTCTTGAATCACATCTAAGATACCAATAGATGGGCGGCCTGTGGTTAAGACTATCTTCACACCTTGATTTGTAGCGTCTGTAATAGCTTGCTTCACCTCTGGGGTAATTTGACGCTCATTATTTAATAACGTGCCATCGATATCGATAGCGACTAATTTAATTGACATTTTAAGTCACTCCTTCGTTCTTTTTATCGCTCCGTTGTGTAAGAGAGCATTGAATGCTTGAATCTGTTCTTCAAATAGAGTATAGGCAGCCTTGTCTGTTGATGCAAGCATTTCTTTTGGAAAATAGAATCGTTGATCGCCTTGGACTTCACCGGTAATAGACCTGACTAAGTTACTGGCCTTAGATAATTCAATTAAACTGCCGTCTTCTTCCATCAACTCAATTTGTGTGCGGTGCTTATTTTCGGCAGGATGATAGAAATCATAAGGTAAATCATAACTGGAACTAATGGCGGTGTAGCGCTGGCTATCAAATCCCACGGTTTGTACTAAATCTTGTAATATTGGAATGACAGCTTCTGTTTCTTTATTGAAAGTAACGGATTTGAACGGTTTACGATTTAAGAAACGTTTAGCCAAGTCACTTAAAGCAAAATCTGTATGGTCAGACCATAGGATGAAGCTGGTAGTTAAGACCCCATCATCTAATTTGAGATAATCACCTAAAGTGTACTGGTTGGTTAAAAAAGGAATCAGTAGAGGAGAAGTTCTTTCAAAGTAAAGAGGTTCCTCAGTATAAAGCACTTTGGCCCGTTGCAGCAAATGATCTAGAATGACTTCCATACCTCGAGAGACTGGATGGAAATAAATTTGCATGTACATCTGATAACGACTCACAATATAATCTTCAACGGCATGCATACCATTAATTTGAAAGGCAATGCCGTCCTTATAAGGTCGAATGACTCTTAATATACGTGTGAGGTCAAAGGTACCGTATTCCGTACCAGTATAATAAGCATCTCTTAAAAGATAATCCATACGATCAGCATCAATTTGACTAGAGATGAGTTGCACCACTTGTGGATTAGGATAGGTTTTATCAATGACACTAGCAACCTGGCTAGGAAAATCTGAAGCAACTTTTTTTAGTACCTGATTAATTTCGGTATTAGGGTTTTCAATGATATCAATCGTTAAGGCTTCGTGATTCGTATCAAAAATCCCTTCAAAAGTATGAGAATACGGCCCGTGACCAACATCATGAAGCAGAGCCGCACACAAAGCTACTAAGCGTTCCTCATTGTCCCACCCGTTAATAGGGTCTTTTTCAATCGGATAATGTTGGTGGAAGAACTGACAAATATGACGGGTCAGTTCGTAAACACCTAATGAATGGCCAAAGCGTGAGTGTTCTGCCCCGTGAAAGGTAAGAGAGCTTGTTCCTAGCTGTTTAATCCGTCTGAGTCGTTGGAATTCTTTGGTATTAATTAAATCCAAAATAATAGGATGATCTACATGGATATAAGTATGAATAGGGTCTCTAAACACTCGTTCTGTAAAGTCTTGTGTCATATTACGCCTCCTTATTGATGACATCATTTCTGACAGACATTCTTTGGTATTGACGCTGATATTCTTCCTCAAAATCTGGACTTGTTAAAAAGGCATCAAAACTACTTTGTGCCTCTTCTGATAGAGTGAACCGTTCTTCAATAGCGTGAATAAGACGTTGTTTCATATCAGTCATTGTCATATTTGTCTTCAACAAGTCGTTGAGATTAGCCATAGAGTCGGGGTTCACTGGCGGGAAGGCACCTGTTCCAAACGCCTCTTTCAGTCCCACTTGATAAAAATCACGAACCACTTGACCTCGATGCGTTTGATCGCCATGGACACTCAGATAAATCATAATACCAATGCCCTTTTTAATACGACGTTGCGCAATTCCAGCGAATTTTTTCCCATTAATGCTCAAGTCGTAATCACCAGGGCAATAGGAATCAGCCACTTCAAGAGCATCAATTGTGGCATCAAAGTCATGGAGAGCTGCTTCGATTATTTCTTTCATGTAATCGTAACCGTTGTTAATGCTGAGACCTTTAACTTCAGCATCTTGAGGTAAGATGATAGAAAAATTTAGCACTCCAGGGTTGGCAACCACAGCGAGTCCACCGGAATTTCGAACCACTACATGGTATCCAGCTTGCTCAATGGAGGTGACCCCTTCTTGTAAAAAGGGCACTCGGGTATCTTGCATTCCTAGAATCACTTGGTTTTCCATTTCCCAAAAATGAAACATGGTTTGGTTTGTTTCTCCTGAATAGGCTGCCAGGATATCTGTATAGATGAAAGGATCAAATCCTTTTGTATGAGGTAATACGTGTTGATCAAATAATAAAGCGGTTGGCATCATGGTGACACTCCTTTTATAAAATAATAAGTCCATTATACCTAGATAATGAAAGGACGGAAAGGAAGATGTTTACTTTATTTGACAAATAGATGAAAACCATTGAAAATGAAGGAAATAAAAGAACGAGGTGTCAAAATGAAAGAACGTGAAACAACCCCTGTAACCATTGATGTCAAAACGAAGGTTCGCCAAGAGGCTGGGGAGGATACTTTCCAGAGTCAAGTGACAGGTGAAGTCATTGCAATGGGTGACTCTTTTTATATTCGTTACGAAGAAAGACTAGAAGGGGTAGACAACGCGGTACCAGTCACCATCAAAATATTACCTGATGGCAAAGTTCAATTAATCCGGTCGGGAGATATAAGGATGAAGTTGATATTTAACTTACTAGAGAGACATGAAACCATGTATCACACCAATTTTGGAAGCATGTCAATTCAAACCCATACTAAACATATGACGGTGAACATGGAGAATCATCCGAGTGAAGGAAGTCTTTTTATCGATTATGATTTATATGGCGGGGAAGAAAGATTAGGTATCTATCAACTAGATTTAAAATTTAAGGGATAAACATAGAATAGCATTGCATTTTAAGGCCTAAGTATTGTATTATAAAGAGTAGACTGTGAAAGGACGTGTGCCAGTTGGAAATAAAAGCATTTAATGATGTTAACAAAGATGAGTTATCAATGATTGAAGTGGCTCATGGAATATTAGAACAACGTGGAGAAATTATAGACTTTTCAGATTTAGTGAATCAAATTCAAAGCTATTTAGGAAAAGCAGACAGTGAAATTAGAGACGTTCTACCTCAATTTTATACAGATTTAAACTTGGATGGAAGTTTCATTTCATTAGGGGACAATCGTTGGGGATTACGCGCATGGTATCCAATTGATTCAATCGATGAAGAAATCTCAGGAATTGATGAAGACGAAGAAGAAACACCTCGTCGTAAAAAGCGTAAAAAAGTAAATGCCTTCATTGGTTTAGATGACGATGGTATTGACTATAACGATGACGATCCAGAAGATTCAGATTTGAATGAAGATGAAGATGATCTTTATGAAGATGAAGAAGATGAATCAAAAGAAATTAAACAATACACTTCAGATTTATCAGAAATCGGTGCCGATAACGATGAAGAAGAAGTCTCTGAAAACGAAGGTTTAACCATTGTAGATGAAGATGATTTATATGATGACTCTGATCTTGATGATGAAGAGGAAGAAGAAGAGTAAGAATGTGGGGCGTCTGATATCAGACGTTCTTTTTTTTAGTAAATAGGAGGGGAAAGAATGGAAGAAATTGTTAGTATGCTTATTTTGTTGTTAAATGGTTTTTCTATTTTAATTCTATTAGTTGGCGTTGTTAAGACGACCGTCGATTTTATTAAAAACGAGACACGTGGTACAGATCAAGAAACGATTACACGTTCTAATAACCAAATAAAAGTGTATTTAGGTTCGTATATTTTATTGAGTTTAGAAGTGTTGATTGCCTCCGATATTATCGAAACAATCATGAACCCAAGTATTGAAGATATCCTTATTCTAGCGGGGATTGTTGTGATTAGAACAGCCATATCTTACTTCTTAGGCAAAGAAATTGAAAGTGTTGAATTAGATAAGAAATAGACCTTGTGAAATAAAGGTTTATTTTTTTTAGTTCATAACACTTGATTTTTATTTTTATATCGATACAATGTATGTATACCAAAAATAAAAAAGTATCTAGGAGGTTTGATTTAATGGTATTTCCTAATGTAGACAAAAAATACGATTTATATATTAACGGTGAATGGTACAAACAAGAAGAACAAGTGTTATTAGATGTTCACTCACCATTAGATGGCAACAAAGTATCACAAATAGTAGACGCAACAGAAGCAGATGTAGCGTATGCGGTAGAATCCGCACAAGCAGCATTACCTGAATGGAAAAACTGGTCTCTTTTAGACAGAAGTAACTTGTTATTAAAAATTGCAGATGTGATTGATGAGAATTTAGAGCATTTAGCACAAGTAGAATCAATGGATAATGGTAAGCCAATCCGTGAAACGATGGCAATCGATGTTCCTTTGAGTGCGGACCATTTCCGATATTTTGCAGGAGTGATTCGTAGTGAAGAAGGATCAGCCCAAGCGTTTGATAAAGATACATTGAGTATTGTTATCAAAGAACCTGTTGGGGTAGTTGGACAAATCATTCCTTGGAACTTCCCACTTCTTATGGGAGCATGGAAGCTAGCTCCTGCTTTAGCTGCAGGTAACACTGTAGTTATTCACCCATCATCTTCTACTTCATTAAGCTTGTTGGAATTGGCCAAACTCATTGGACCATTATTACCTAAAGGCGTTTTAAACGTCATCACGGGTAAAGGGTCTCGTTCAGGTGAATACATGTTAAATCATCCAGGCTTTAACAAGTTAGCTTTTACAGGATCAACAGAAGTAGGTTATAGAGTAGCGCGTGCTGCGGCAGAAAAATTAATTCCAGCTACTTTAGAGCTAGGTGGTAAATCAGCGAATATATTCTTTGATGATATGCCATTTGATAAAGCGGTTGAAGGGGCACAATTAGGTATTTTATTTAATCAAGGTCAAGTATGTTGTGCCGGTTCTAGAATTTTTGTTCAAGAAGGCATTTACGATAAATTTGTTACCGCTTTAAAAGAAAAATTTGAAGCTGTTGTGGTTGGTTCTGCTATGGATCCTGAAACACAAATGGGTGCCCAAGTGAACGAAGGACAAGTTACGAAGATTTTAGCAGCAGTGGAGCAAGGTAAAAACGAAGGCGCAACGATTTTAACGGGTGGTAAGCGTTTGGATGGACAATTAGCTAATGGTTGCTATGTTGCACCAACTTTATTAACAGATGTAACAAACGATATGACTGTGGCACAAGAAGAAATCTTTGGACCTGTTGCTGTTGTGATTAAGTTTAAAACAGTGGATGAAGTGATTGAGATGGCGAATGATTCTGAGTACGGTTTAGGTGGCGGTGTTTGGACAACCAATCTTAACACTGCGCTTAAAGTAGGCCGTGAAGTTCAAACCGGTCGTATTTGGGTGAACACATACAACCAAATCCCAGCAGGTTCACCATTTGGTGGCGTGAAGAAATCAGGTATTGGTCGTGAAACCCATAAGAGTATCTTAGAAGCGTACACACAAGCTAAAAACATCTATATTGATACAAGTGAAACAGGTTTTGGTCTGTATTAATACTAGAATAAAAGTATGAAAAACTTAATTGTTTTCAGAAAAACAAGTAAATCTTGTGATTTGACTAGCAAAACAACTGAAATTCTGTTAAAATAACCTTGTCAGTTAGGTTATACTTAACAAAAATTGTAATCCAAATTTGGGAGGAAATTAATTATGGCATTAGTATCAGCAACAGAAATGTTAAAAAAAGCAAGAGCAGAACAATACGCAGTAGGAGCTTTCAACACTAACAACTTAGAGTGGACAAAAGCAATTCTTAAAGGAGCTCAAGAGTCTAACTCTCCAGTTATGATTCAAACATCTATGGGTGCCGCTAAATATATGGGTGGTTACCAAGTATGTTACGATTTAGTAAAAGACTTAATCGATTCTATGGGTATCACTGTTCCTGTAGCATTACATTTAGATCATGGTGAATACGAAGATGCTTTAAAATGTATCGAAATTGGTTACACGTCAGTAATGTTTGATGGTTCTCATTTACCATTCGAAGAAAACTTAGAAAAAGCAAAAGATGTTGTGGCTAAAGCTCACGCTAAAGGCGTTTCAGTTGAGTGTGAAGTTGGAAGCATCGGTGGAGAAGAAGACGGAATCATTGGTTCTGGTGAATTAGCTGATCCAGCTGAATGTAAAGCAATGTCAGATACTGGTATTGATTTCTTAGCTGCTGGTATTGGTAACATCCACGGTTCTTATCCAGAAAACTGGGCAGGATTAAGCTTTGAAACATTAGAAGCAATTGCTAATGTAACAGACGGCAAACCATTAGTATTACATGGTGGTTCTGGTATTCCTTTAGACCAAGTACAAAAAGCTATTTCTCATGGCGTATCTAAAATTAACGTGAACACTGAATGTCAAGAAGTCTTTGCAGCAGCAACACGTAAATACATTGAAGAAGGAAAAGACCAACAAGGTAAAGGTTTTGACCCTCGTAAATTATTAGAGCCAGGTACTACTGCAGTAACTGAATTAGTGAAAGAACGTATTCAATGGTTTGGTTCAAACGGTAAAGCATAATTAATTTCTAAACACGAAATATAAAAGTAACAAACTTCGGTTTGTTACTTTTTTCTTTTTAAGACGACTTAAACTTTTTTTACTAGGTAACTTGTGTTAAAATAGCAAGTGTTGACTGAATGGTAAAGAAGATAAAGCGGCTTGTTCAAGCGGCTTTTTAAAGTATAAAGTGAGGAATTTAAAACATAATGAAAAAATTAATTATAAATGGTGGAAAAAAGTTAAAAGGTGAAGTGACGATTAGTGGTGCAAAAAATAGTGCAGTGGCATTAATACCAGCAGCAATTCTAGCGGATTCACCCGTTGTATTAGAAGGCGTTCCAGATATCCAAGATGTTCATTCTTTAATGGAAATTCTAGAGCTAATGGGCGTTCAAGTAACGTTTGAAAATAATAGAATGGTGATTGATCCAAGTAACATGGTATCAACACCAATGCCAAGTGGCAAAATCAATAGTTTAAGAGCGTCTTATTACTTTATGGGGGCTTTATTAGGTAAGTTTGGTGAAGGCGTTGTAGGATTGCCTGGTGGCTGTTACTTAGGCCCTCGCCCGATTGATTTACATATTAAAGGATTTGAAGCACTAGGTGCCACGGTTACGACTGAAAATGGTGCAACGCATCTAAATGCGTCAGAAGGTTTGACTGGTACCCGTATTTTTATGGATATGGTATCTATTGGAGCAACGATTAACGTTATGTTAGCCGCAGTTAAAGCGGAAGGACGTACTGTGATTGAGAATGCTGCCCGTGAACCAGAAATTATTGATGTAGCTACCCTTTTAAATAATATGGGAGCTAACATTCGTGGTGCGGGAACAAATGAGATCAGAATTGATGGAGTCAAAGAACTTCACGGTTGCCGTCATTCGATTATCCCTGACCGAATTGAAGCTGGAACGTATTTATCATTAGCAGCTGCTTATGGTGAAGGTGTCTTAGTTAAAAATGTCATTCATGAGCATTTAGAGAGCTTTATTAGTAAACTAGATGAGATGGGCGTTAATATGGCGATTGGTGAAGATTCTATCATGGTTCATCCATCAACAGACTTAAAACCAATTCAAGTCACAACCGTTCCTTACCCTGGATTTGCGACTGACTTACAACAACCTTTAACACCCTTATTATTATTAACAACAGGTAAAAGCATTGTGACTGATACCATTTATGAAAAACGCGTGAACCACATTCCAGAACTTGCTAGAATGGGTGCTGATGCGTCCGTTGAAGGGGATATGATTATTATTAATGGTCATCCAGACTTAGTGTTACAAGGAGCTGAAGTTGCTGCAAGTGACTTAAGAGCTGGTGCTTGTTTAGTAACAGCAGGTATCATGGCCCAAGGAACAACAAAAATTTCTAATGTTGAAAACATTCTACGTGGATACGACAACATCATTGATAAATTAACCGCATTAGGTGCTGACATTTTTATGGAAGTAACTAACTAGCAGACAAGGAAGACAAAATGAAAGATTATTTAACAATGGGAGAACTGGAGCATAAAACACTAAAAGATATTTATGCTTACGCCAAAGAGTTTAAGATTCCTTACTACAGCCAAATGAACAAAAAAGAATTATCGCTCGCTGTCATACGTGCCCAAGCTGAAAAACAAGGTTTTTTCATTGTTGAAGGAGTATTGGAGATGGCCTCTCAAGATGGGTATGGCTTCTTACGTCCTATTAATTATTCACCGAGTCAAGAAGATATTTATATTTCCTCTTCTCAAATTAGACGCTTTAGCTTGAGAAATGGGGACAAAGTAGGTGGGAAAGCTAGACCACCGAAAGAATCAGAACGCTATTATGGGTTGATGCACGTTGAGACCGTCAATGGTAAAAACCCAGAAGAAGCCAAAGAACGTCCCCATTTCCCAGCATTAACAGCTCTTTATCCAGAGAGACAAATCCAACTTGAAACAAATAAAGGTCGATTAGCAACTCGTATGCTTGATATTTTTTCACCAGTTGGGTTTGGTCAACGTGGGTTAATTGTCGCACCACCCAAAGCGGGTAAAACCAGTGTGCTAAAAGAAATTGCCAATGGGATTAGTGAAAATTATCCCGAGGTAGAATTAATTATTCTATTAATTGATGAACGTCCGGAAGAGGTTACAGATATTGAACGTTCCGTGAATGGGGATGTGGTGTCATCTACCTTTGATCAGCGACCAGAAAACCACACGAAAGTGGCAGAGCTCGTATTAGAGAGAGCTTTACGTTTAGTAGAAGATAAACGAGACGTGGTTATCTTAATGGACAGTATTACTAAGTTAGCCCGTGCTTATAATTTAGTTGTCCCACCAAGTGGTCGTACTTTAAGTGGCGGGGTCGATCCAGCAGCTTTTTATAAACCAAAACGCTTCTTTGGTGCAGCACGAAACATTGAAGAGGGCGGTAGTTTAACAATACTTGCGACGGCCCTTGTGGACACAGGAAGTCGTATGGATGACATTATTTACGAGGAATTTAAAGGAACTGGTAATATGGAACTTCATTTATCTCGAGAACTGTCAGAAAGACGTGTCTTCCCAGCCGTTGATGTTAAGCGTTCTGGAACGAGAAAAGAAGAACTCCTTCTATCACCGGAAAAATTAGAAGACGTATGGAAATTACGCCGTAGCATGAAGGGTGACTCAATTGAAGTAACCAATCAATTGTTACGTATCTTAAAAAATACAAAAGATAATACGGCTTTTTATAAAGCTTTTAAAGATGCCACATTTTCAAAAAAATGAATTGCTAAAGAGAATGAAACATGTTAGAATGATATCGTTATAAATTAACTCTGTTTCAGCAAATGAATCAGGGCAAAGGAGAGAAATGATTATGAAACAAGGAATTCATCCAGAATACCATCCAGTAATCTTTATGGACTCAACTACAGGGTTCAAATTTTTATCTGGATCTACAAAACACTCAGAAGAAACAGCAGAATGGGAAGATGGTAACACTTACCCAGTAATCCGTGTTGAGGTTACATCTGACTCACATCCATTCTATACTGGACGTCAAAAATTTACACAAGCAGACGGACGTGTGGATCGTTTCAACAAAAAATACGGTCTCAAAGACGAAAACGCTGCAGAGTAAGCTTTATCTGCTTAGACTTCTCTATATTAGAGAAGTCTTTTTTTTATGCTTTTTTAAGAAGCGTCTTGTGTCAGATATGTTATAATATGGTCTATATTAGGAGGGATGACAGTGACAGAGTTACAAGAACGAATTATACAAGAACTACAAGTCAAACCGACGATTGACGTAGAAAATGAAATAGCCTCTCGTGTTGGTTTTTTAAAAGAATATTTAGCAAAACACCCATTTCTAACGTCTTTTGTCTTAGGGATTAGTGGTGGACAAGATTCAACTTTAGCAGGGAAAATAGCTCAAATGGCAATAACAGAGATGAGAGAAGAGACAGGAAACATGTCTTATGAGTTTGTAGCGGTCCGTTTGCCTTATGGTCAACAAAACGATGAAGAGGATGCAAAAAAAGCCATTGCCTTTATTCAACCGGATAAAGAATATGTGATTAATATTAAATCAGCCGTAGATAGCTTAGTCCAAGAGTTTCAAGAAAGCAGCCAGCTGAGCATTAGTGACTTCAATAAAGGAAACATCAAGGCCCGTCAACGCATGATTGTTCAGTTCGCTTTAGCCGGTGAACATCACGGTGCGGTGATTGGAACAGATCACGCCGCAGAAAATCTGACAGGGTTCTTCACTAAATTTGGGGACGGGGCTGCGGATATTCTACCTTTATATGGTTTGAATAAACGACAAGGTCGTGCACTATTAGAGTACTTAGAAGCAGATCCTGCTCTCTATTTAAAAATACCCACAGCGGATTTAGAGGAGAATAAACCAATGATCGCTGATGAGGTTGCTTTAGGTGTCACATACGAGGCCATAGATGATTATTTAGAAGGTAAAACAGTATCAAATGAAGCAACAGAAGTGATTGAAACGTGGTTTAAAAAAGGGGAGCATAAACGCCATTTACCAATTACTCAGTATGATACGTTTTGGAGAGAGTCTTAAGACGAGTGAAGACAGTTAAGAACAAACTAAAAAGAGGATTAGCCTCTCCCATAACAAAAATAATGGTCACGCTCCTCACGGTATTTGTGAGTCATTACTTACTCCAATTGTCGCAAAATAACGGCTCTTTTAGACTAGCTACCTTGTTTATATTTTCGTGGCATACACAAAAATTTCTATTAGGAAGTTTGGTCTTGTTGTGCTTAAACCTATGGATTGTCTCACTGATTGGTTCTGTTTATGTGGGAAATGGTATCTATTTCTTGCTCCTTTCTGGGATTGGTATGGCTAATTACCAAAAGATGGCACTCCGAATGGAACCCATTTATCCAGATGATTTGAAAATGGCCTTTGAGTGGACAATGATGAAGGACATTATAGGTGGGCCCTTATTCATCCTGGTCTTACTACTAGCGTGCCTGTTAATAGGGGCTCTTATTTGGACAATAAAACAGTCCCTTAAGCTACCTAAGAGATGGCAGTACATAAGGTTGGGGGTGTTACTCCTTACAAGTTTATTTTTATGTTATACAAGCCAATTTAATCAGCCAGGGAATGTTTTACGCAAAGAATACGATAAGACTGCGAAGTGGATTCCTTACAGCCAAAAAATGAATTACTATAACACAGGTTTTATGGGTGGCTTCATGTACAATTTGCGAGTTGATGCCATGGAAAAACCAGCAGGCTATTCTAAAGATAAGATGGAAGCCATTGTGACTGAGTATCAAAACAAGGCGGAGGTATTGAATAAGGCAGATCAGGCCAAAGAAGCGCCTAATGTGGTTTACATTATGTCAGAGAGTTTTTCAGATCCTTTACGAATGACAGGCTTTGAGTTGACCCCAGATCCACTAACAATCTACCGTGATATTGCGAATGCTTCTGTTATGAGTGGCCAAATGCTTTCTCAAAACTACGGAGGCGGTACAGCAAACATTGAGTTTGAAGCACTGACGGGTCTATCTATGGGGTTGTTTAGCCAACAAATGACGACACCTTATACCATGTTAGTATCCAAAGAAAAACATTTTCCATCTCTTGTCTCCAATTTGAAGCACCAAGGTTATGACACAACAGCGATTCATCCTTATAATACCTCTATGTATAAGCGAAAAGATGTGTATCAAGCCTTTGGTTTTGACCAATTTTTAGACGAGAAGACCATGACACACCGAGATAAATTAACACCTAACGGCTATATATCCGATGAATCAGCTTTTAATGAAGTCTTGGACCAACTAACAGATCAAGAGAACCCACAATTTATTCATCTTGTCACGATGCAAACGCATATGCCTTATGGGAATAAATATGATACTAAAAAATATCAGGTTAAGGGAGAAGGCAATGACGATCATTTAGCCAACTATGCTCAAGACATTGCCTACACTTCAGAAGCTTTGTCTGAGTTCATTGACCAATTAAACCAGGTAACAGATAGAGAGACAGTAGTTGTATTTTGGGGCGATCATTTACCAAGTGTTTATTCTGAAAAGACGTTAGAAGCTAATAGTAAAGTTAATAGTCACTTGACGGAGTATTTTTTGTATGACACAAGGACAACCATGCCAACGCAATCAAAAACCCTTAGTCCTTTTTATTTTCCAATGCTTGTCAGTGATACGCCAGGTATTGAAAAAAATGGTTTTGATATCCTCTTGTCAGAAATGTATGATTTTTTACCAGCTTTTGAAAAAGAGTACTACTATTACCATAAACAATGGCAAAATCAAGTTAGTTTGACACCGTCCGAACAAGAAATTTATGACAGGTACCAGATGATTCAGTATGATGTAACCGAAGGAGAGCATTACAGTTTAGCCTTATTCCAGTAAAGACGAGAGTGATTTTATGACAGTGAAACAGGACAACCGAAAATATTATAACCCTATTAGACGAGCCATTTTGAACCATCACATGATTGAAAAGGGGGATAAAGTCGCGATAGGAATGAGCGGAGGTAAAGATAGTACCGCTTTATTTCTATGGTTAGATACAATCGCTAAACAAGAGCGTCTAGGATTTTCTTTTGAGATTGTTCCCATTTGTTTAGAGATGGGATTTGATATGGATATCACCCCAATGAAAGAACTAGTAGCATCTAGAGGATACGAGTTAGAAGTCGTGCCTACAGATATTGCCAAGGTGGTATTTGATATTAGAGAAGAAAAGAGTCCCTGTTCTTTATGCGCTAAAATGCGCCGAGGTTATTTGTACAAACGAGCGAATGAGTTGGGTTGTCAGAAAGTTGCTTTGGGGCATCACTTAGATGATGCGATTGAAACGTACTTCTTGAATTTTTTATTTCATGGTAAAATGGAAAGCTTTGATCCAATGACGTATCTTAGTCAAACAGATGTATCGATTATTAGGCCCTTACTTTATATAGAAGAAAAAGATATTATTCGTTATGTGACAGAGCATGATGTCCCTATTATTTTTAATCCTTGTCCTGTTGATAAAAAGACAAAGAGAGAAGAGATGAAACAATTGGTGACCACCTTGTCCAAAGAGTATCCTTTGGTTCGTCAACGATTCATTCAAGGAATGGAACACCCAACAAAAAATGATGCGTGGTCTTTGGAAAAAGAATAGTTAATAATTGAGAATGTTTTAATAACATGATATAATTTCAATGAATTGATCATAAGGGAGTAACTGGCAACCAGCAGTGTTGCGGCAATGTCACCATCATGGAAAAAATTTCCTGGTATTGTCTTAAATAGTGAGACTTATGTATGTTATTTTGCATACGTAAGTCTTTTTTTATTGACTTACGTTCAAACAAATAGGAGGAGATGTAACATGTCAGAACACAGAAGACAGCAACTGAACGATCCGTTTTATGTTGAGTCAAAGGAAGAAATTCTTGCTAAATTTGAAACAAGTACTGAAGGATTAACCAGTGCTGAAGCGTCAAAACGTTTGCAAGAATATGGTCACAATCAGTTGGACGAAGGTAAGAAGAAAAGTTGGTTGAGTAAACTAGGTGATCAATTTAAAGATTTCATGATCATCATTTTACTCTTTGCTGCGGGTCTATCTTTTATTATGGGAGACAGAGTTGAGGCAATTATGATCGTTGTCGTGGTCTTCATTATGGCTATCTTTGGTGTGATTCAAGAAGCCAAAGCAGAAGAAGCCATTGAGGCATTAAAAGATATGTCCACACCTAATGCGAATGTTAATCGGGATAACACAACCAAAACGGTCAAGAGTACAGAACTTGTACCAGGAGATGTGGTGTTGTTAGAAGCGGGAGATGTGGTTCCTGCGGATTTACGATTGGTTGAGTTGGCCTCTTTAAAAATTGAAGAAGCAGCGTTAACAGGTGAATCTGTTCCAGTTGAAAAAGAAGACGTGGTATTAGACAAAGAAGACATCGGTATTGGTGACCGTGTCAATATGGCATACATGAACAGTAACGTTACTTATGGTCGTGGTGTTGGGGTAGTCATTGGTACAGGGATGAACACTGAGGTAGGTAAAATCGCCAACATGTTAGCCCAAGCAGACGAAACCAATACACCATTAAAAGAGAATTTAAATAAATTAGGTAAAGTATTAACCGTAGCGATCCTTGCTATTTGTGTCATCATGTTTGGTGTTGGAATGATGAAAGGGGATCACACGTGGATTGAGATGTTATTGACGTCAGTATCTCTAGCTGTAGCAGCAATTCCAGAAGGATTACCAGCCATCGTTACCATTATTTTAGCCCTTGGGACACAAAAAATGGCGAAACGAAATGCCCTAGTTAGAAAATTACCCGCCGTTGAGACATTAGGAAGCACTGATATTATCTGTTCAGACAAAACAGGTACATTGACAATGAACCAAATGACGGTTGAGGCAGTGTTTACAAATAATGAGGTCAAAGAACCCGTTGATGCTTTTGATTTTGAGAATAAAACACTTCAAATTATGACGCTGTGTAACGACACAAAAATGTCAGATGATGGTACCTTAATCGGAGACCCAACAGAGACAGCATTAATTCAATTTGGATTGGATAAAGGACTAGATGTGAAAGCTTTCTTATCTAGCTCTCCTCGTTTAGCAGAAGTCCCTTTTGATTCAGAGCGTAAATTAATGTCAACGTTCCATAAAATGGACAATGGCCAATATTTAGTCACAGTTAAAGGGGCGCCAGACGAATTATTAAAACGTTGTGTATCAGTGGATGTTAACGACACTGTCACACCAATGACAGAAGAACAAACGGCCTTAATTTTAGAAACAAATAAATCGTTAGCGACTCAAGCCTTACGTGTGTTAGCAATGGCTTATAAAGTAGTGGATAGTATTCCAAGTACTCTAAACACAGAGACAGTAGAAACAGACTTAATTTTCTCAGGTTTAGTTGGTATGATTGATCCAGAACGTAAAGAAGCAGCAGAAGCCGTGAAAGTAGCCAAAGATGCTGGTATTCGCCCAATTATGATTACAGGTGACCACAGAGACACAGCTGAAGCGATTGCGATTCGTTTAGGCATTATCACAAAAGGGGAACGCGACGCGGTCATCACAGGTGGCGACTTAAATGAAATGTCAGATGAAGACTTAGCGGCTAATATTGAAAAATATTCAGTGTATGCCCGAGTATCGCCAGAACATAAAGTAAGAATTGTTAAAGCATGGCAAAAAGATGGTAAAGTGGTTGCCATGACAGGAGACGGTGTCAACGATGCTCCTGCTCTTAAAACCGCAGATATCGGTATTGGTATGGGAATTACGGGAACAGAAGTATCAAAAGGTGCCAGTGATATGGTTCTTGCAGATGATAACTTCTCAACAATTATTGTTGCCGTTGAAGAAGGGCGTAAAGTCTTCTCTAACATTCAAAAAACAATTCAATACTTACTTGCTGCTAACTTAGGGGAAGTATTAACTTTATTTATTGCCACATTACTTGGTTGGGATACGTTACTTCCAGTCCACTTATTATGGATTAACGTTGTAACAGACACCTTCCCAGCTATTGCTTTGGGACTAGAACCAGCTGAGAAAAACGTAATGAAATTAAAACCTCGTGGAAGAGATTCAGATTTTTTCTCTGGTGGTGTGATGAGTAGTATTATCTATCAAGGGATACTTGAAGCAGCCTTAACCTTAGGTGTTTACTTATATGCAATTACATACCCTGTTCACAGTGGTTATGACGCGATTCATGCAGATGCCTTAACAATGGCTTACGCTTCACTTGGTTTAATTCAGTTATTCCATGCGTTTAACGTGAAATCAGTTCATGAATCAATCTTTAAAGTAGGCGTATTTAAAAACAGAATTTTCAACTATGCGATTCTATTATCCTTCTCATTACTCGCAGTAACGATTATTGTTCCAGGATTTAATGATATCTTTAGAGTGGCTCATCTAGACTTACATCAATGGTTAATCGTAGCAGGTGCTTCATTTGCTATTGTGCCAATTGTTGAAATTGTCAAAGCCGTTCAACGAAAAACGCTTTATAAATAAAAAGAAAAGAAGCCTGATAAGGGCTTCTTTTTTATGTGGATTAAATGAATTAAAAAACGATGTGAACAGACAATCTATTAGAAAAGTCTTATCAGGCTTGTTATTAACGTCTTTATTTATTAATAAATCACAAACATAAAAGCCCATATATGAAGGAAAGTATGATTCAGGCTTTTCATTTTAGTTAAAACAAGGTAAAATGTAAAAGATGATACTTTTTATGAAAGAGGGAGACAGTTGAAAAAACCAAATTTAGGCGTTTATATTAGAAAAATAAATAATGTGGTGACAGACTCTGAACAAGTTGGAGAAACCATGCACCCATCTTTTGAAATCGTAAGAACAGCGATTGATAATAATGAAGTCGATCGATTAACCGTTGAAGAATTAACAACTATCAAAAACTTATTCTCAACAGGGACAGGAACTTACAAAGTGATTTCAGGAAACATAACAGCATTAAAACCACCTGTAAAGGTATTAGGTATTCATAAAAAATTAGACAAAGCCTTTATTGACTATGTAGCATCTTGTCAAAAAATGGTAGAGTCGATTAAAGCTGAAGAAGGCACTGTGGACGTTGATATGTTCAATGAATCAGAAAAAGAGCAAGATGCAGCAACAGATGCTATCTCGTTTAGTATCCAACGCATCACAGAACTTATTATGAAGAGATAAAAAGTAGAAAATTTTCTACTTTTTTTATTTTTTCTTAAAGTGTGTTATTTCAGACTTAAGGACGTGTTCAGAAGGTAAAAAGCATGTTATTCTATGAGTATGATTAAAAAATGAGGGGTTATTAGTGATGATTAGAACAGGGAAGACGCATGATTATCAAGCCTTACATAGCATATTAACAGCGTCAGCTAATAGGATTAAAGCCAAAGGTTCCACTCAGTGGTCTCATATATTAACTGGTGGGGAAGATGAAACACTCCTTAACAGGCTAGAGGAGAACAATGTGTGGTTAATTGAAGATAGTGACAGGATACAAGGCATGCTTTATTTGTACGAAGACTTAACCGATTGGGACAAAACCCTTTGGGAGGATACGGCTCACACAGGGACGTATTACTTACACAAACTAGCCTTACATGATAAGGATACGGGAAAAGGTATCCCAAAATTATTGTTTGAAGGTATCGTAGGAGAACTCGAACCAAAAAGCGTTCGTTTAGACTGTATGGCAACCAAACAGGTACTAAATCAGTTGTACCAATCATTAGGCTTTACATTAGTTGGAACGAAAGACATCTATGAAGAGAGCGCTAAAGAGATGGTGACATTTAATTTATATGAGTGGCAAGATAAGTAAAAAGAGGTGTTAATATGCAAAAAAAGAGCGAATATCCAGGACTTAGTGACCAAGAGGTAGCCATAAGACGTGCGAGAGGGGAAAATAACTATTCCTTACCCTCAACAACGCGTAATATGAAGCAGATTTTTTTGGAAAATAGCGTGACCTTATTTAACTTTATTAACCTTGTATTAGCTGGGTTTATTATCTATACAGGGAGTTATAAGAACTTGTTGTTCCTAGGTGTGATTGTGATGAACACATGCATTGGTATTTATCAAGAGATGAGAGCCAAGCGTAACATCGATTCTCTGAGTTTGCTGAATCAAGGAAAAGTGACGGCGATAAGACACTATGAACGTGTAGAAATAAATCAAGACGAAGTAGTGAAAGATGATTTACTTGAAATCAAACGAGGGCAACAAATCATTGTAGATGGTTTGGTGATTGATACAGAGGGGCTAGAAATCGACGAGTCACAACTAACAGGTGAATCAGATCCTGTGACCAAAAAGAAAGGTGACGCACTTTATTCAGGTAGCTTTGTTATTAGTGGGAGCGCAGTGATGCAGGCCACGAAGGTAGGAAAAGAAAGTTACACGTACCAAATGGCATTAGAAGCCAAACAAAGTACAGGGATTTATAGCGAATTGATTCAAATGATGACGCGCTTAATTCGGTTGTTAACTTTCTTAATCATTCCAGTCGGGGCTTTATTAATGATGACAGGCATTGGTACGGGAGTCCATCTGGATGAAGTAATCTTGGGAAGTACGGCTGCCATGATAGGCATGATACCAGAAGGCCTTATTTTACTCACTTCTGTCGCATTAGCTGTTGGTGTGATTAAATTAAGCCAAAAGAATGTCTTAGTGCAAACCATGGGGTCGATTGAAACCTTGGCTCGTGTGGACATGTTGTGTTTAGATAAGACAGGGACGTTAACCAGTGGGCAATTAGGTGTGACAGAAGTAGAAGTTGTAGCACATGATGTGTCTGTTAGCTCTTTTTCGGCTTTAATTAGTGATATTGTGCATCAGTTGAACGAAGACAACGCGACAGGACAAGCATTGATGGATCATTTCAAAGAAGGAGAGACACCGAAAGTCAAGGAGCAACAAATTCCCTTTTCTTCAGCTAGAAAGTGGAGTGCTGTCTCGTTTGAAGGGCATTCTTCTTATTTTATGGGAGCACCTGAATACTTATTCAGTCATTTTACTTATGCTCAACAGAGGAAAATGTCGGAGCATATGTCTCGTGGGGTTCGAATCATTGCCGTAGCTGAGTCACACACAGCGGAATTAACCACCTCGTTACCGGACGATTTATCTTTAATTGGGTTCATTTATTTAGAAGATAATATTAGGGAAGAAGCACCACAAACTCTGGCTTATTTCAAAGAGCAAGAGGTAGATATTTGTATTATTTCTGGAGATCATCCGGAAACAGTGGCTCAAATTGCGGAACGTGCAGGGGTATCTAAAGCGAATCGAAAAATTGATATGAGCACGGTATCTGATGAAGAAATCCCTGAGTTAGTCAAAGAGTACCGTGTGTTTGGTAGAGTATCCCCAGAACAAAAAAAGACACTCATTGCCACATTACAAGAGCAGGGGCACGTCGTGGGGATGACCGGAGATGGCGTGAATGATATTCTCGCTTTGAAACAAGCAGATTGTAGTATTGTGATGGCCAATGGCAGTGACGCCGCTCGAGGCATCGCAGATTTTGTCTTATTGGATTCCAATTTTGACTCAATGGTGGATGTGGTGTTAGAAGGTAGAAAGGTAATCAACAACATACAACGTGTGGCCTCTTTGTATTTAACTAAAACAGTCTATTCTTTAATTTTAGCTGTGTTGTTTATCTTCTTGTCTTCGCCTTATCCCTTCCAGCCGATTCAGTTAAGCCCAATTAGCGCATTAACAGTAGGAATTCCCTCCTTCTTTTTAGCGTTAAGACCTAACACGGCGCCAATCAAAGGGAAGTTTTTGAAAAATGTGTTCGAACCAGCCCTTTCTGCGGGGCTTAGCGTGGTGTTATTTACAGTGATAACAGAAGTTTTTGGCAATTATTTTGGCTGGAGTTATGGTGAAAAATCAACAGTGATCGTCTGGTTGACAGGCGTGGTTTGTTTTGTGGCTCTCTATTATATTGCTAGACCAGTCACTTGGAAGATAAATGGCATGATAGGTATTCTATTTAGCCTCTTTTTAATTTTATTTATCTTCTTTGACTCCTTATTCTCTCTGGTTAATTTATTTGATATCAAATTATTGTTACTAGCAGTGCCTTTAACGTTAGCTTCCTATCCGTTGTTTCATGGGTTGCGTTACGTGTTTCACCGAATCATTGTAACAAAAGAGCTCAAATGAAAAAGAAAGACCTGACTCACTTGAATGTGAGTCAGGTCTTTTTAATTCTCTTAGCGAGAAGCTTCGCAATAATTTTTGCCAAGGACTTCATTAATATCTGTTGTAATAATAAAGGCTTGTGGATCAATGGATAGGATGTTTTGTTTAATGGACAAAAATTGAGTGTCTGGAATGACAGCCATTAACATTTTATGTTGAGCAAGTTCATACCCACCTTCAATTGGAACAAAGGTAACACCTTGCTGAAATTGTTTTAAAAATAATTGACGAATGGATTCCTCTTTTTCTGTAATGACAAGCAATTGTTTTGATTGTATTGGACCAACTTGGACAAAATCAACCATTTTACTTGTTAAGAATAACGCAATAAGTGCATACAAAACGGTTTGTAAATTAAAGACAAATAGGGCTGATAATAAGACCAAACTGTCACAGATTCCTAATAAAATCCCTACTTTTAGTCCAGTGTATTTATGGATGATTAGGGCAATTAGGGTGGTTCCTCCAGTGGATCCATCTCCTAAGAAAACCAGACCAATACCAAATCCCACAATTAACCCGCCAAATATAGCTGCTAACATGGGCTCTTTTGTGGCAGTGCCAAGATGACTTAATAACGACACAAAAAATGGTACTAATAAGCTTCCCAATAAACTTTTCATAAATGATTTTTTACCTAATAAGATGTAGCATAAAATTAATAAGACAATATTAGTTGCGAATAAAACAGCGCTTGGTGGTAGTTGGAATTTTTCATACAGGATGATTGTTAGACCGTTAATCCCGCCAGACACGATTTTATTAGGTAATAACATGGTGTTAAAACCCACAGCGATAAGTAGTGTACCTATAACAATAAGTAAGGTTTCTACCGTTTTAGCGCCGAATTTTTTTTTTAGTTTGTTCATTTTCATATCTCCTTCATTTAGCCATCTTAAACGATTTAGGGCGTATAATCAATAGGAAATCACAGAGAAAAAGAGGGAAGTTTTTTTAGGTCTTATTGGTAGGTTCTAATCCCTTAATAAAACTTTATATAATTATATAGTACGTCTTATTGCAATTGTATGATGTGTGCTATATAATGTAAATCAGATGATATAAAACTAATCGGAGGTAACATAATGACTAAACATGTGTACAGTTTTAAAGAAGGTAACGCGACAATGAGAGATTTATTAGGTGGAAAAGGAGCGAACTTGGCAGAGATGACTCGTTTAGGTTTACCAGTTCCAGGCGGATTTACCATTACAACTGAAACGTGTATGACATATTTAAAAAACGGGTGCCAATTGCAAGCCACAACATTGGATGAGATGGCACAACATTTACAACAGTTAGAAAAAGAAAGTGGCAAAGAATTTAATTCTAAACAAAACTTAATGCTATTATCTGTCAGAAGTGGATCGAAATTCTCAATGCCAGGGATGATGGATACGATTCTTAACTTAGGACTTAATGACGTGAACGTTGAGTACTTAAAGGCTGAAACAGGAAATGGAACGTTTGCCTATGACTGTTACCGTCGATTATTGCAAATGTTTGGAGATGTGGTATATGGCATTAGCGGTCAAAAATTTGAAAACTATTTGTCTTACTACAAACAAAAACAAGGCGTTGAATTGGACAGTGATTTAACGGAAGATGATTTAAAAAACATTGTAGAAGAATTTAAAAACATTTATATAGAAGTATTAAATAAACCTTTCCCACAAGACCCGCAAGCACAATTACTGGAAGCTGTGGAAGCAGTCTTCAAATCTTGGGACAATGACCGTGCGATAATTTACCGCGAATTACATGACATTGCCGATGATTTAGGGACAGCCGTGAACATTCAATTAATGGTCTTTGGTAACAGCGGGGAAGAGAGTGGCACAGGGGTTGCCTTTACTCGTAACCCATCAACTGGGGAACACAAATTATACGGTGAATACTTAATTAATGCACAAGGGGAAGATGTTGTAGCAGGAATTAGAACCCCTCAAGAGATCCAAACTCTTGCAGACAAAATGCCAGAAGTATACCAACAATTTACAGACATGGCTCAAAGTTTAGAAAAACATTATGGGGATATGCAAGACATCGAATTTACAATTGATAAAGGCAAGCTGTACTTATTACAAACACGTAATGGTAAAAGAACAGCTCAAGCGGCTGTAAGAATTGCTGTGGAATTAGAGCAAGAAGGCTTAATTACGAAACAACAAGCCATTATGATGATTGATCCAGATTCAATCAATCAATTATTGCACCCTGTCTTTGTACAAGAAGCATTGGAACAAGCTGTTCTTGTTTCAGGTGTTGGCTTACCAGCGAGTCCTGGTTCTGCTACAGGTAAAATTTGTTTTGACGCAGCATCTGCTAAAGAATTGGCTCAAAAAGGGGAGCGAGTTATTTTAGTAAGACAAGAAACATCTCCAGAAGACATTGAAGGCATGATTGCCAGTGAAGCGATTGTAACAAGTCGTGGCGGTATGACGTCTCATGCTGCAGTGGTTGCTCGTGGTATGGGAACCTGTTGTGTGGCTGGCTGTAATGAATTAGATATTAACGAAGAATTACGTACGGTTACTTACCCTGGTGGGGTATTGACAGAAGGTGACACGATTTCTGTGGATGGCACCAATGGTAATATTTACCTAGGCGCGATTGATGTGAAGAATTCGGAGAAAAATGCCGATTTTGAAACAATCTTAAGCTGGGCAAAAGCAGAATCACGTATGGGCGTTCGAATGAATGCTGAAACCATTCCAGATATTAAAACAGGATTTGATTTTGATGCAACAGGTATTGGTTTAGTTAGAACAGAGCATATGTTCTTTGCCCCAGAACGTCTAAAAGAAATGCGTCGTTTTATTCTTTCAGAAGATTTTGACGGACGTCAAGCAGCTCTTAATGTTATTTTAGAGTACCAAGTACAAGATTTTTATGATATCTTTAAAACAGCGGAAGATCGTTCTGCCGTGGTTCGTCTACTTGACCCACCATTGCATGAATTCTTACCAATGAACGAAGGGGACATTATTCGTGTGGCAGAAGATATTGAAGTTCCTGTGACGGACTTAAAACGTCGTGTGAATGAATTACATGAAATTAACCCAATGTTAGGTCACCGTGGTTGTCGTTTAGCAATGACTTACCCAGAATTATACTTGATGCAAGGTGAGGCAATTATTCGCAGTGCCATCCGTCTGAAAAAAGAACAAGGGTTAGACGTACAACCAGAGATTATGATACCATTAGTAGGAATGGAAGCAGAATTAAGAACCTTAAGAGATAGCTTAAAAGAAAACCTAGATGCTATTATCAAAGAAGAACAAGTGGATATTTTCTATACCATTGGAACAATGATTGAAATTCCAAGAGCTTGTTTTATTGCAGACCAATTAGCAGTGAAAGCAGATTTCTTTAGTTTTGGTACGAATGACTTAACTCAAATGGCTTACGGTTTCTCACGTGACGATGCGGCTAAATTTATTGGCCACTATGTTGAGAACGGTGTATTACCAGTGGATCCTTTCCAAACCATTGATATTGAAGGTGTGGGACGCTTAATGGAAATCGCTGTAAGTAAAGCCCGTGAGGTGAACCCTGAGATTAAAATTGGGGTATGTGGTGAATTAGGAGGCGACCCAAGATCCATTGAATTCTTTGATGGCTTAGGATTAGACTACGTGTCATGTTCACCGTTTAGAGTACCAATCGCGTACCTTGCTGCTGCCCAAAGTACGATTAAAAAGAATCAATAACTTAAAATGAGGAAAATAGATGGAATTATCTGAGCGCCAAAAGAAAATAATTGATATTGTTAAAGATAATGAACCCATTAGTGGCGATAAAATTGCTGAGCAGTTAGGCTTAACTAAGCCGACACTGCGCAGCGATTTAGCTGTGCTAACAATGACTGGAATACTAGATGCCAGACCTAAAGTAGGCTATATTTATTCTGGTCTCAGTTTTAAGCCGCTTTTGAAAGAACAGATGTTTGATGGTAAAGTCGAGGACTTTATGTCATCCCCTGTTATGGTTTATCCTGAAACGAGTTTACTAGATGCAACGACGTCTCTGTTTATGTATGACTGTGGGTCACTGTATGTGATTGATAAAGAAACAAAAGAGTTGATGGGGCTCGTTTCCCGAAAAGATTTGCTTCGAAGTTTGATTTCTAATCCAGATACCACCTTACCAGTGGCTATTATTATGACACGCATGCCTAATTTAGTCGCAGCGTATCCAGAGATGACTATTTTGGAAGCTGGGCATTTATTAGTCAAACATGAGGTGGACTCTTTACCAGTTGTTGAAAAAAGAGGGTCCAAACAAGTGATTGGAAAGATTACGAAGACACAAATAATGACTCATTTTGTCAAACTAGGAGGAGAAACAGAGTAGTGGAAACATCAAAGAAAACCCAATTAAAATTATTTGTCATCTCAGATTCTATCGGGGAGACAGCTCAGCGCATGATAAATGCTGTGTTAGCACAATTCCCAGAATTAGAAAAATATGAAATGAAAAAGTTTCCCTTTGTGGACTCTAAAGAAGTGTTGGATAGTATCTTAAACGATGCGTTAAGAGAACAAGCGGTTGTTATTACAACTCTTGTAAGCCAAGAATTAAACAACAGATGCCATGCTTTTGCAAGTGAAACAGGACTTGATCATGTGGATTATATGTCTCCTTTGATCAATATCATTTCAAAGCAAACCTCTCAGCAACCTAGTTATGAGAGTGGCTCATTGTATCACTTGGATCAAGATTACTTTAACCGAGTGGAAGCCATCGAATTTTCGGTAAGATACGATGATGGGAAAGACCCTAAAGGTTTTATTAAGTCGGACATTGTGATTTTAGGTGTGTCTCGTACCTCTAAGACCCCTTTAAGTATGTACTTAGCAAACAAGTCATTTAAAGTGTCTAACTTGCCCTTAATACCAGAAGTTCCAGTACCTAAAGAGCTATTCCAAGTGGATGGTTCTCGTGTCATCGGCTTAACAGCAGACCCTCATTATATTATGAAAGTCAGAGAATCACGGTTGTCATCATTGGGCCTTAAAGGAAGTTCTTCTTATGTTTCTCTAAGCCGTATCAAAGAAGAATTAAAATATGCCCATGAATTGTACGAACAATTAGGAGCAACCATCATTAATGTAGAAAACAAATCCATTGAAGAATCTGCACAATTAATTGAAGAACATATCAAAAGTTTGTAAAAGAAAAGCCTGATAGCGATTATCAGGCTTTTTGTGTCTGTTTAATAGGCCAAAAAGTCAAAATATGATAAAATAAAGGTATGTTATCTATGAAGGAGGAAACAAAATGGTTTTTTCTAATGAAACAAGAGTGCAAAACTTAGAGTATATGTCTCACCATGAATTAGATATCTTAGTGATTGGTGGCGGGATAACAGGTGCGGGGATTGCGTTAGACGCTGTGACCCGTGGCTTAGAAGTCGGGTTAGTTGAGATGCGGGACTTTGCCTCAGGGACATCTAGTCGTTCCACAAAGCTCGTTCACGGTGGGTTGCGTTACTTAGCTCAATTTGATGTGAAGACAGTCGCTGAAGTCGGGCAAGAGCGTGCCATTGTTTACGAAAACGCGCCTCATGTGACGACGCCACTAAAAATGATGCTACCTTTCTATAGTGAAGGGACATTTAATTCCTTTACCACGGGTATTGGTTTAGACATTTATGACCGTCTAGCGAGAGTAAAAAAAGAAGAACGTAAATATATGTTGAATAAAGAAGAATCGATTCTAAAAGAACCTTTCTTAAAAAGAGAGGGACTAAAAGGAACGGGTGTCTACGTTGAGTATAGAACAGATGATAGTCGATTAACCTTAGAGACCATGAAAAAAGCGAGCGAATTAGGGGCATATATTGCCAATTATACGAAAGTAGTCAAATTATTATACGCAGCTGAAACAGGACAGATCATAGGGGTTCGTGTGTGGGATACCTTGAACGAACAGGAGTATCCTATTTATGCTAAACGTGTCATCAACGCGGCAGGACCTTGGGTAGACCATATTAGAGAGATGGATCATTCTAATAAAGGCAAGCACCTCCACTTAACAAAGGGCGTCCATGTTGTAGTCGATCAAAGTAAGTTTCCTATTGATAATTCGATCTATTTTGACACACCTTATCATGATGGCCGTATGATGTTTGCGATTCCACGTGCTGGAAAAGTTTACATTGGTACAACGGATACGTTTTATGATAAGAACCCAGAAGAACCTAAAGTATTAAGAGAAGATGTAACGTATATCATTGAAGGGGTCAACCAAATGTTTGATATCACGCCTCTTGCTTTTTCTGACGTAGAATCAGCATGGGCTGGGGTTAGACCACTTATTCATGAAGAAGGCAAGAATCCTTCAGAAATTTCTCGACGGGATGAGATATTTCATTCAGATAAAGGATTGTATTCCATTGCTGGAGGTAAGTTAACGGGCTACCGTAAGATGGCTGAACAGATTGTTAATCAAGTCTTGAAGGACTTAGTAGCACATGAAGAAGGCTATGTATACAAACAATGTCAAACAGCAGACTTACCCCTTTCAGGTGGTGAAGTTGGTGGAAGTGAAGGGTTTGAAGTATTTGAAAGAGAGGCGCTTAGAATCGGTTTAATGGAATATGGACTCACAACCGAGCAAGCTTATTACCTCATTAAATTATACGGCGCTAATGTGCTAACGGTGTACCCATATCTCAAGGAGGAAAACGATACAGGCTTACCAGACGGTATCTACGCTATGTTACGTTATGCCTTAGAGCATGAGATGGCACAACATCCTATTGACTTCTTATTACGTCGTACTGGTTTTATGTTATTTGACATAGAAACCTGTCAGGCGATAAAAGAAGAGGTCATTGAAACCATGGCGGATTACTATGAGTGGGAATCAGATAAGGTAGATAAGATTCGTGAAGAGGTTTACACTGAAATTAAACGTCACACAGAATACGATTATTCATAAGAAAAAGAGGCTCTCCTATTTAGGGAGAAGCCTCTTTTTTATACCGATTGAGTTAAAAAACGATAGGTTTGTTGGTTGAAATAAGTCGGTCGTAATTTAGGAATAGAGTGACCACAATGCTTAATGACATCCAGGGTGGCATGAGGTAATTCAGAGATGAATGCTTTCATAGATTCAGGCGTTACAATGTCGTGATCCCCGATAAAACATAACACAGGTCGCTCCAACTTAGAGTAATCTTCCTTATCAATGGGTAAGTCCTTCATCGCTAAACGAATCACTCGGCTTTTTTTTCTTAAACCAAGTAAGTACTTGGTCACAAAGAAAATAGAATGTGAACTCCATTGTTGTGCTTTTTTTAATTGTTTAAAGCGAACGTTTGGAGAAGCTAGGACTAATTTCTCTACAGAATCTTGGTAGCGATTGGCGTAGGTTAAAGCAATGTTAGCCCCGTCGCTAAATCCTACAATCGATACCTTTTTAAGTCCTTCATTCTCTAGTATTTCCCGAATATCCTGACAAATTTGTTCAAAGGTTAATTGATCAGAAGCATTAGAAGAATGCCCATGGTCTCTAGTGTCCATTAAAATGACTTTAAACTGTTTAGAAAAAAAAGCGAGCTGTCGTTTAAAATAACGAGAAGAGCCACTGTTACCATGAATGAACAGTAAGGGTTCTCCTTGACCGACAACTCGGTAATAAATATGAGAGCCATCTCTTGTTGACAACAATTTTTCCATCACAATCCCTACTTTCAGTTACTCGTTACTCTTTCATTTCGTAAATCTTTGAAGGTCGTCCAACACCGATTGCTTTTTCACCAATCTCATTAAAATGAGGCAGCATGGCTTTTTTGAAGTTAGAATGGTCAATGTCTTTATAGTCTACACCTAAAAACTTCGCAAAGACTTTGCGTGCTTCAGTGATCGTAAACTCATCTCCTAATACGTGCAATACTTTAGGTTCATGATACATCTT
Organism: Vagococcus sp. 211; assembly: GCF_056322705.1. Lineage (NCBI taxonomy): Bacteria > Bacillati > Bacillota > Bacilli > Lactobacillales > Enterococcaceae > Vagococcus > Vagococcus sp. 211. The sequence continues at coordinate 1,418,984 of NZ_CM150475.1, read as the reverse complement.
GTGTTGAATGCGGTCAAAGGCTTTGATGATGATATCTGAATGGTCAAAGGCTAAGGTTTCTTGCCCTAAGGATTCTCCCGTTGTTAAGTTAAGGGTGATGTTCTCTTCGTTAGGGTTAGTTAAAGAAATAGTGTCCCCGTCTCGACTGAGTGAAAACCATGACGCTTCTGAGGCTTGGTCCCCGGCTTTGATAGGTTCTTCCCCAATAAAGGCCAAATAACTCACCGTCATGACCCAACCACGAGGGTCACGATCAGGGGTACTAAAGGTATGGAGTTGCTCAATGTTTTGACGCGTGATAGAGACATTGGTTTCTTCCATTGTTTCTCTAATACAGCTTTCAGAGGTCGCTTCGCCCCGTCTCACAAACCCACCTGGTAATGCCCAAGAATTTTGATAAGGATGGGTATTACGTTTAATTAGTAATAATTTAAAGTCATCGTCTTGTCTATTGTAACAAAATAGGACAATATCCACTGTTACAGAAGGCATTTCATGACTAGGGAAATGCTGTTGCTTATACCAAGCAAGGTATTCTGTTTCGGTTGCTTGGGTAGTATAAAATAATTGTTCTTGTTTTTTGGATTCAAATGCAGTCACTAGTAACGCTCCTTCTTGTTTAATCACACACCCTAGATTATCATTTTATCCAAAAATTGTCATCTTAAAAAGTTAAACTTGCTAATAAAGGGAAGATTTGTTAAGATATGTCTAACTTAAAGAAAGGTATAGGTACGTAGACTATGTGGACAGAATTCGCTAACTAATTTTTTAATACTAAAAAATGCTAGTGGATGAGTGTGCCCATTTTTACCTATACCATAGAAGAACAAATGTAATACGCCCTTTTTGAGGGGGTTACTTTGTCTTATTCACGTATAGAAAATACCCTCGTCCTACCGGCAACGGAAGGATGTTTTTTTATGTCATTGCACATGAAACAAGTAAAGAAATACATAGGGAGTCGATTATTACTGGATATTCCGACTCTTTCATTATCAGGGAATCAACGCGTAGGGATTGTGGGGAGCAATGGAAGCGGTAAGACCACGTTTCTTAACATGATTGCTGGAACACAAGCGTACGATGAAGGTCAGATTCACCTCGATGGAACAGCGACCATGATTACACAACTGTTGGATGAGACAAGCGTGAAAAGTGGCGGAGAGCAAACGAAAATAAAAATCAGAGAAAGCATGACTAGTTTAGGGGAGACGTTATTAGCAGATGAGCCAACGAACCACTTGGATCAACCAGGTAGGGAGTATTTGTTGCATCAACTGCAACGCTATCAAGGACTAGTTATGATTGTGTCTCATGATCGTCATTTTTTAAATGAAGTATGTGACCATATCATTGAAATTAAAGATGGAAACGTGCGTTTATATGAAGGGAATTACGATACCTATTTGGAACAAAAAGGTATCGAAGAAAGAGAGCATCAACGCCACTATGAGAATTACCAACGGGAAAAGGCGAGTTTAGAGGAAGCTGTGGATACCTTAAGAGGTAAAAGTCATAACATCAAAAAAGCCCCCTCACGTATGGGGAATTCAGAAGCCCGTTTACATAAAAGAGGCAAGGGACAAACCGCTAAAAAGGCGTTGAATAAACAGATTACAGCTATGGAAACCAGACTAGAAAAAATGGCCGTAGTACAAGAACAGAGGAAAGAAGCCCCGATTTATATTCCTTTTGGTGACAGTCAAGTGATTCACCGTAAAACAGTCATCACAGCGAGTGACCTGCAGCTAAAGGTTGGAAAGAAACCTTTAATTAAAGGTGGTGGCTTTACTATTTGTCCTGGGGACCATGTGGCCCTTATTGGCCCTAATGGCAGTGGGAAAACCACATTGCTTAAAGCCATATTAGAAGGGCATCCTATGATTGACCGTGCAAAAAAAGCGACATTAGGGTATTATAGTCAATCCTTTGAACAACCAGAGGAAGAAGACACTGTGTTTGATAATGTCCAATCCACTTCTCTTTATTCACCACAAGATACCCGTGATTTATTGGCTCATCTTTTGATTAAAGGGGAAGACATGATGAAACCTCTACAGGTGTTAAGCGGGGGTGAGAAGACCAAAGTTGCTTTAGCTAAACTTATTTTAAGTGATAACAATGTGCTTATTTTGGACGAACCCACGAATCATTTAGATTTAGACTCTTTGTTAGCCTTAGAACACGCGCTTAGAAGTTATCAAGGCACCCTTTTGTTTGTCAGTCATGATCAAGCCTTTATTCAAAACGTGGCTAATAAGGTGATAGAAATAAAAGGGCACCGCCTGATAGCACCAGAAGAGGAACAGATGGCATCCACAGCCAATCAAGATCGATTAGTGCTAGAGATGAGGAAGACAAGTTTACTTTCTGAATTATCCGTAGAAACAGATAATCATAAAAAAGAAGAGCTGGAATACGCTCTAAATCAAGTCCTTCAGGCGTTAAAATAAAGAGGAGAAATATTTCTTCTCTTTTTTTGAGCATATAACTTTCTTTAAAATAGGGTAGGGGGTATATTATACCTATCAACACATTACTTGTATGGAGGACGATATATGTTTTTATTTAAGAAAACACCAAGTATTTCCGCAATGGAATTAGAGAATTTATTAACGCAACCCATTGAGCTGATTGATGTACGTAGCCCAATGGAGTTTCAACAAGGACACATTGCTAAAGCAAAAAATGTGCCTTTAGATCGCATTCAACAATATAAAGCAAAAAAAGATAAAGTCTATGTGATTTGTCAGTCAGGCGCTCGCAGTAAACGTGCGGCTCAAGCATTAATTGACCAAGGCATTGACGCAGTAAACATTCAAGGCGGCATGATGATGTGGCCAGGCAAAGTGAAAGTGGGGAAATAGGGATGAGAACAGTTATAGTAGGTGGCGTTGCAGGCGGTATGTCAGCAGCAACAAGATTAAGAAGATTAGATGAAAACATGGAGATTGTTATTGTAGAAAAAGGACCATACGTTTCTTTTGCGAACTGTGGGTTACCTTATTTTGTCTCAGGGGAAATTTCTAACAGAGATGATTTGTTAGTTCAAACACCTGAAAAATTAAAAGCACGCTTCAATTTAGACGTTCGTGTGAATAGTGAAGTGACGACGATTGATAAAGACAACAAAAAAGTAACCATTGTCAGCAATGACGAAAACTATGAACTAGAGTATGATAATTTAGTCTTATCACCAGGAGCTAAACCCTTTGTTCCTCCTGTTCAAGGATTAGAAGAGGCACAAAATGTCTTTACATTACGCAATGTTCCTGACGTTGACAAAATTATGACAGCCTTAGAAAACAAAGACGTGAAAAAAGCAGTCGTTGTTGGTGCTGGGTTTATTGGTTTAGAGATGGCTGAGAACTTAGTATTACGTGGATTAGATGTGACTGTGGTAGAAATGGCTAGTCACGTGTTACCAACCGTTGATGCAGAAATGGCTTCATTCATTTCAAATGAACTAGAAGACAACAACGTTACTGTTTTAACTGAAAAAGGCATGACAGAACTAAGAAACGAAGGAAAAACAGTCGTATTAAATGATGGTTCTACAATTGATACTGATTTAGTCATCATGTCAGTTGGGGTACGTCCTGAAAGCGGCCTAGCAGAAACAGCTAAGATTGACCTAGGTATGCGTGGGGGTATCTTAGTTGATGAGAACTACGAAACATCAGTGAAGGATATCTATGCTATTGGAGATGCTATCATTGTTAAGCATATCATCACAGGAGACGATACCATGATTGCCTTAGCATCACCTGCTAACCGTCAAGGTCGTCAAGTTGCCGACGTGATTGCAGGCATGCCTCGTAAAAACCGTGGTAGCTTAGGAACAGCCATTGTGCGTGTGTTCAACCAATCCATTGCTTCAACAGGATTGACAGAGCGTCAATTAGAAACGTTAGAATATGATTACAAAGTCATTCATGTGGATGGTAAAAACCATGCAGGCTACTACCCAGGAGCAAGCATGATCTTCTTGAAATTATTATTCAACCCAACAACGGGTGAAATTTATGGGGCGCAAGCAGTGGGACAAGATGGCGCTGATAAACGCATTGACATCATTGCCACAGCGATTAAAGGTGGCTTAACGGTGGAAGATTTACCAGAATTAGAATTCACTTATGCCCCACCATTTGGCGCAGCAAAAGACATTGTCAACATGGTAGGTTATGCCGCACTGAACTTAATGGAAGGTGTTTCTGAAGTTGTTCAACTATCAGACTTGCCACGATTAAGAGAAGAAGGGGCTCATTTATTAGATGTTCGTACAGAAACAGAGTACGCACGCGGTACCATTGATGGATTTGTTAACATTCCGTTGAACGATTTAAGAAGCCGTATGGACGAGTTACCAAAAGAAAAAGAAATTATTTTAAGCTGTCACAGTGGGCAACGTAGCTACATCGCTCAAAGAATGTTAGTACAACATGGCTTTAAGGTGAAAAATTTAGACGGTTCTTATTTACTTTACAAGTCTGTTAATAGATAATTGAATCAATCGATTTTTTAGGAGGCCATAATAGATGGATGAAACACAAAAGAAAATTGAAAATCGTCTGAAGCGTTCAGAAGGCCAAATTCGTGGGGTCTTAAAGATGCTTGAAGAAGATAAAAGTTGTCGTGATGTGGTCATTCAACTGTCTGCCATTCGATCAAGCATTGACCGAGCTATTGGAGTCATTGTGGCTGAAAACTTGAAAGAATGTCTAGCCATAGACCATTTGAGCGAAGACGAAAAAGACGAAAAAATCAAAGAAGCCATTGATTTAATCGTCAAGAAATAAAGAAAAACCACTTTCTAGTAAAATAGGAAGTGGTTTTTTTGGTCTTAAACTAATTTAGCGCCAGAACTTGTACCTAAACGGTCAGCACCCATTTCGATCATTTTTAGAGCGTCTTCTTTTGAACGAACACCACCAGAAGCTTTAACTAAGGCTTTATCTCCAACAGTGTCTTTCATTAATTTCACGTCTTCAAAGGTTGCGCCACCTGTTGAAAAACCAGTAGATGTCTTAACGAATTCAGCACCAGCAGCGACAGATAACTCACACGCTTTTACTTTTTCTTCGTCTGTTAATAGACAAGTTTCAATGATGACTTTCACTAAAGCTCTTGGATGACTTGCGTCAACAACAGCTTTAATGTCTGCTTCGACTACGTCATACTCTTTATTTTTTAATGCTCCGATATTGATAACCATATCAATTTCGCCAGCTCCATTGTCAATGGCATTGTTTGTTTCGAATACTTTTGTTTCTGTTGTGCTAGCTCCTAAAGGAAAACCAATAACCGTACATACTTTTGATTCTGCCCCTTGTAGTAACTCACTAGCGAAGCTTACCCAGTAAGGATTGACACAGACTGACGCGAAGTCATAGTTAGCTGCTTCCTCACATAATGTTTTGATTTGATCTCTTGTTGCATCAGGCTTTAATAAAGTGTGATCAACATATTTTGCTAAGTTCATAAAAAAGCTCCTTCTATTGTGTATTATTTGTAAACGCTAATACTACACAACTATTCTACCATTTTTTGAAGGCTTTGATAAGTTAGAACCTTAAAAATAAGAGGAATTATCATGGTTTATTAAGGAAAAGTGGGCTAAGATATAACAAGATGTTATAATTATTACTATTGGAAATAGAGGGAGTCGGGAAGTTATGTCAATTGACCAGTCAACAACGCTTTATCAAGCATTATGGAACAGTGCAGACATTATGCGCTCAAAAATGGATGCCACAGATTATAAAAACTATTTATTAGGATTAGTTTTTTATAAGTATTTATCTGATAGAATGATTTATCATGCTGCAGACCTGTTAGAAGAAGAGGTACACTCTTTAAGCGAGGCGCAAGCTGTCTATGAAGCTGCTTTTCAAGAAGCTGATTTGAAAGAGGACTTAATCAAAGAATTAAACTATGATTTTTCCTATGTTTTAGAGCCGGAATTAACGTTTACTGCATTAGTAAAAGAAATTCAAAAAGGGCGGTTTCAATTAGAAGACTTAGCTCAAGGCTTTAGAAACATCGAGCAAAGCAGTGAATTATTTGAAAATTTATTTGAAGATGTGGATTTATATTCAAAAAAATTAGGCTCAACACCACAAAAACAAAATCAAACGATTGCTGCTGTTATGAAAGAATTAGATAGCTTAGACATTGCCCATGAAGGTGATACCCTAGGTGATGCCTACGAATACTTAATCGGACAATTTGCCTCTGATTCTGGTAAAAAAGCAGGTGAATTCTATACCCCACAAGCCGTCTCTACTTTAATGACACGCATTGTCTTACAAGGAAAAGAAAATCAGCGTGGATTTAGTGTGTACGATGCTGCCATGGGATCAGGTTCCTTACTACTAAATGTTAAGAAGTATTCTAATGAACCAGGAACCGTTAATTATTTTGGACAAGAATTGAACACATCTACCTATAACTTAGCGCGTATGAATATGATTCTACATGGGGTGGATGTTGCTAACCAACATTTAAATAACGGTGATACACTGGACAGTGATTGGCCAACAGAAGAGCCAACGAACTTTGATGCCGTCCTAATGAATCCGCCATATAGTGCTAAGTGGACCGCTGATAAAGGGTTCTTAGATGACCCAAGATTTGCTATGTACGGAGTGCTCGCACCAAAATCTAAAGCAGATTTTGCCTTTTTATTACACGGTTACTATCATTTAAAAGACACTGGCGTTATGGCCATTGTGTTACCTCACGGTGTTTTATTTAGAGGTGCCGCAGAAGGCAAAATAAGAAAAATTCTTTTAGAGATGGGGGCTATCGATACAGTGATTGGCTTACCAGCTAATATTTTCTTTAACACAAGTATCCCAACTACCGTGATTATTTTGAAGAAAAACAGGGAAACAAAAGATATTTTATTCATTGATGCTTCTCAAGAATTTAAAAAAGAGAAAAATCAAAACATATTAGAAGAGAGTCATATCGATAGAATCATTGAGACTTACAATCAACGGGAAGCAATCGAAAAATACGCTTCTGTTGCGACATTTGATGAGATTGTTGCCAATGACTGTAACTTAAATATCCCTAGATATGTTGATACTTTTGAAGAAGAAGAGCCCATTTCTTTAAGCCATGTTGCAAAAGAATTAACAGAAGTTCAGACAAGCATTACTACAGCCAAAACAGCTCTCACAGAGATGATGTCTGACCTAGTCGCAGCCACACCAGAAGCACAAGAAGAGTTGAATGACTTATTAGCTTATCTAAAGCGTGGTGATAGTCATGACTAAACAGGAAACACCAGTCATACGTTTTAATGGATTTACTAACGATTGGGAAGAGCGTAAGTTAGGTGATTATATCATTCAGTATAGTGAAAAAACTAAACAGAATAATCAATATCCTGTTTTCACCTCCTCTAGAAATGGATTGTTTTTTCAGAAGGATTACTATAAAGGGAATCAAATTGCATCCGAAGACAATACCGGATATAACATTGTTCCCAGGGGATACTTCACATATAGGCATATGTCAGATGATCTTGTTTTTAAATTTAATATAAACGATCTAGCTGATTATGGCATTGTTAGTACTTTATATCCTGTTTTCACCACAAATGAGCAATTAGACTCTAAATATTTACAGTATCAGTTGAACGAAGGATCTGAATTTAGACGTTTTTCTCTTTTGCAAAAACAAGGTGGTTCCAGAACATATATGTATTTAAATAAATTACAAAATATGATTTTAACGATCCCAAAATTAGAAGAGCAACAAAAAATAGGTTCATTCTTTAAACAGCTAGATGACACTATCGCTCTTCAAGAGCGTAAGTTAGATTTACTTAAAGAGCAGAAAAAAGGCTTTTTACAGAAAATGTTTCCTAAAAAGGATGAAAAGGTTCCTGAAATTCGTTTCAAAGGATTTACTGATGATTGGGAACAGCGTACGTTTGGGGATGGACTAATTAAAGTCGGCGATGGGATTCATGGTACTCCTAAGTATCGTGAAGATGGTTTAGTTCCATTCATTAATGGAAACAATTTGGTCGATGGACGTGTTTTGGTAAATGATGAAACAAAGTATGTTGATGAATTACAAAAAACAAAAAATGATAATTTGCTGGATGAAAACACAATATTAATGTCAATAAATGGAACCATTGGTAATCTAGCCAGATATAACGGTGAAAATATTATGTTAGGAAAAAGTACTGCCTATTTAATTGTAGGTGAATATAGTAAAGAATATGTTTATTATTTGTTACAGACTAATCAAGTCTATAAATATTTTATGAGTAGTTTAACAGGTACTACAATTAAAAATTTAGGATTAAAGGTAATTAAAGAAACGCCATGTTTAATTCCAAGTGTTGAAGAACAAACCAAAATAGGGAACTTCTTCAAACAACTAGACGACACTATCGCACTTCAAGAGCGGGAAGTAACTGAACTGAAAGCAATGAAAAAAAGTTTTCTGCAAAAAATGTTTGTTTAAATTTGAGGATAATATCTCAAGGTAATACATGATTAACAAATTAGAATAGTAAAACAAGGATTAAAAATTGAGTTATATAGTTACCTCCTATCATAATGGAAGAAATATGATAGGAGGTTTTTTTATGTTAACAGAAAGAAAGAATGCCTTGTTTCATGAGTATTTTCGTGAATGGATTGAGCTTTATAAGGTGGGTGCTGTGAGAGAGGTAACGTTGTCTAAGTATAAAATGACCTTGAAACGGCTACGTGAGATTGCTCCTGATACAACAATGGAAGAATTAGATAGGCGGATGTACCAACGGATATTAAATGAATATGCTATCAATCATGAAAAACAAACCACAATGGATTTTCATCATCAATTAAAGGGAGCTATTGTTGATGCGGTTGATGAAAGACTAATTCTTGTAGATCCTACTAGAAAGGTTGTAGTGAAAGGTAAGACTCCGAGTAGAAAGAAAATAAAATATATCAGCCAATTTGATTTACAAAAGCTACTAAGTCAACTGGAATTAACGGAAGAGATGACTTATGATTGGCTTATTTTGTTGATTGCTAAGACCGGTTTGCGCTTTTCAGAGGCGTTAGCCGTGACACCAAAAGATTTTAATTTTGCGTATCAAACGTTAACGATTTCTAAAACATGGAATTATAAAGATAGACTTGGCTATTTTCAAGAAACGAAGAATCAAGCTTCTAAGAGAGTGGTTCAGCTTGATTGGAAGACGAATATGCAATTTGCTCAAATGATAGAAGGATTGCCTGAAGAACATCCATTCTTTATCAAAGGCAGAGTGTTTAATTCAACGGTTAATCAACGATTGGAAAGGCATTGTAAGAAAGCCGATATTCCAATTATTTCCATTCACGGATTGCGTCATACCCATGCGTCTTTGTTGTTGTTTGCGGGTGTATCAATAGCAAGTGTTGCTAGGAGATTAGGGCATGCTAACATGAGTACTACACAACAAATTTATTTACATATTATACAAGAGCTAGAAAATCAGGATAATGACAAAATAATGCGATATTTATCAAGTATTTAGATGGTCGCTCTTGAAGAGCGATAGTGTCATCTAGCTGTTTAAAGAATGAACCTATTTTTTGTTGCTCTTCTAATTTTGGGATCGTTAAAATCATATTTTGTAATTTATTTAAATACATATATGTTCTGGAACCACCTTGTTTTTGCAAAAGAGAAAAACGTCTAAATTCAGATCCTTCGTTCAACTGATACTGTAAATATTTAGAGTCTAATTGCTCATTTGTGGTGAAAACAGGATATAAAGTACTAACAATGCCATAATCAGCTAGATCGTTTATATTAAATTTAAAAACAAGATCATCTGACATATGCCTATATGTGAAGTATCCCCTGGGAACAATGTTATATCCGGTATTGTCTTCGGATGCAATTTGATTCCCTTTATAGTAATCCTTCTGAAAAAACAATCCATTTCTAGAGGAGGTGAAAACAGGATATTGATTATTCTGTTTAGTTTTTTCACTATACTGAATGATATAATCACCTAACTTACGCTCTTCCCAAGCTTTCCAGTTCAATTATTAGGATAGATTCAGCATCTTTTGTGAATATTTAATGATATAATAAAGCATAAAAGGTTAAAAAGTGGGGGATTATGCATGGTAAAGTTCACGCCAGAGCAAGAATTGGAAGATAATTTAATCAAGCGGTTGATTACAGGAAATTCTCAATGGACTTACAGAGAAGACTTGAGGTCAGAAGAGGATTTATGGAACAATGTCCGAGAAAAGTTAGAATATAATAATAAAGATGTGTTAAATGGGGTTTCTTTGACTGAACAAGAGTTTCATCAAGTGAAAAACCAGTTAAGCTTTTCAAGTTTCTATGAATCAGCTAAATGGTTGGCTGGAGAAAATGGTGTAGCTAAAGTTCAAGTACAGCGTGAGGATGCGTCATTAGGTACGATTCGGTTACGTGTCATTAATCGCCAAGATGTGGCAGGAGGCATTTCTTCCTACGAAGTGATTAATCAATACCGTTCGAATAAGAAAATAGAAATGGATATGAATCGTCGGTTTGATGTGACGCTACTTATTAACGGACTGCCTATGATTCATATTGAGTTAAAAAACAGATCGCATCCATACATGGACGCTTTTAGACAAATAAAAAAATATTTAAGAGAAGGAAAATTTACGGGAATATATTCGTCCTTACAGATGTTTGTCGTGACGAACGGAACTGACACAAGGTATATCGCGACAGCTCAAGATTCAAAATTGAATGAACAGTTCTTAACGAAATGGGTGGATCCTGATAACCAGCCTGTCACAGATTATTTGTCGTTCACTGAAGATGTTTTATCGATTCCTATGGCTCATAAAATGGTAACGCAGTACACGGTGATTGATAATGATAAGAGAGCCCTAATCTTACTTAGGCCTTATCAAATCCACGCGATTGAAGCCGTGAAACAAGCATCTGCTAAACAACAATCAGGCTATGTGTGGCATACGACAGGTTCAGGAAAAACTCTGACGTCTTATAAAGTAGCTCGGAACTTACTACAAATACCCTCTCTACAAAAGACTATTTTCATTGTTGATAGGGTTGATTTGGATCAACAAACAACGTCTTCTTTTACCTCTTATGCTGAGAATGACGTGATTGATATTGATGAGACGGATAATGTCAATGACTTAATCAAGAAATTAGTATCTAATGACCGTAATGTCATTATAACAACGATTCAAAAGTTAAATCATGTGATGCGTCGATTTGCAGACCAAGAAGGAAGCAAACGATACAATCAGTTAACACAGTTAAAGGTTGCTTTTGTTGTGGATGAGTGCCATCGTGCTGTGAGCCCAGGGAAACAAAGAGAGATGCAAGAATTCTTTATCCGTTCTCTGTGGTACGGGTTTACAGGGACACCTATCTTTGCTGAAAATGCTAAAAAAGTGCTAGGGGATTTACCTAGAACAACGGCACAGCAATAAGGTGAGTGCTTGCATGAGTACACCGTTAAAGAAGCCATTCATGACAAAGCCGTTCTAGGTTTTCAAGTAGAGTATAAGTCTACTTTTTCTGAAGAAGAGCTAGACAGTGTCCTTCGGCAATTAGATGCATCAGGTGATTTGGATGAAGAGGCTTTGACGTTAGAGGACAAAGAGGCAGATCTTCCTAACAAAGTCTATGAAACAGAAGAGCATATGTTAGAAGTGATTCATTCGATTGTCAATAAATCAAGAAAAAAATTAGGGTTTACCAAAGGAAAAGGGCAAACGTATAATGCCATATTAACAACAACATCTATTGCTCAAGCACAAAAGTACTTTGAGTTGATTCAAAAAGTAAAAGACGGTGAGTCTACGGTTCACATTGATGAGGCAACGAAACGTGTTTTACCAGATTTTCCTAAAGTAGCCATGACCTATTCAATATCTGAGAACGAAGAAGCATCGATTATCAATCAAGAGAAGATGAAAGAAGCCATGGAACATTACAATGCCATGTTTGGAACACAATTTAGGATGGATACAATAAGAGCTTATAATCGGAACATCAATGACCGATTAGCAAGAAAAAAAGATAAGTATAAGAATCGCTCAGAACAACTGGATTTAGTCATCGTTGTTGATCGTTTGTTAACGGGATTTGATGCACCGTGTTTATCTACGTTATTCATTGATCGTCCGGCTATGAAACCCCATGATTTAATCCAAGCGTTTTCACGAACCAATCGGTTATTTGACAAAGATAAAAAATATGGACAAGTGGTGACTTTTAGAGCGCCGTGTACCTTTGAACAAAAAGTGAAAGAAGCGCTTGTTTTATATTCTAATGGTGGTGAAAATGAGGTGCTTGCTCCTAAGTGGGATGAGGCAAAGGCGGCGTTCATTGAGGCGATAGAGATATTAAGAGAGGTAATCTCTGAGCCTGCTGCTATTGATATAGAGCAAGTAAGTACCGCAGAACTCAAAAGATTTATCAAAGCCTTTCAGGGAGTAGACTCGACATTTGCTGCGGTTCAAGTTTACAGTGATTATGATTCGGAATTATTGGGAACAGAATTCAATATTAGTCAAGATGACATTGAGCAGTTTAATGGGAAATATGAGAATGCTTTGGAAGAATTAAAAACAAGGGAAATAGACCCTGAAGGCCCAGATTCTGAAGAGATTGACATTGATATTGCCTATGAATTAGAGTCAATTAGGACAGACAACATTAATTATGAATACATTTTGATGTTGATTCAGGCGTTTATACCTAGTGGTGATGATGAATACGAGTTGTTTGCTAGAGAAGACAAAAAAGCGACAGCTGAAATCAATAAATATTTAGAGGAATTAGAGAAAAATAATACCCAATTAGCGCGATTGGTGAAAGAGCTGTGGGATCAAATTTTGACAGAGCCTGAAAAGTTTAGAGATAAAAACGTGTCTTATATGCTTGAAGAAATGATTCAAGAAACAAAAAGTAGCAAGATAAATGATTTAGCAAGTAAATGGCATGTCAATGAGGAAGAGCTGTCCTATGTGGTCAATAATTATAACCCGCGTAAAGAAAAGCAAAGTGGCGAAAGTGAGCTGAAAGCCACTTCTGACTATCAAGGTTATAAGGAAAGTACAGATAATCCTGTCAGTCGTCTGAAATATTGGCGAAATGTTAAAAATGATTTTGAAACAGTGATGGAAAGAGAAATTCTTCCTTTAGAAAGAAGGTAAGTGTCGTATCTCTAACACTCTCTCGCTAAGGTTAGCTTAGTGAAAGAGTGTTTTATTTTTTGCTAATTATGTTTTAAATCATTGACAATCATTTTTTACTCTGTTAAGATTCATTTAAGTTAATACAGATGCGACGAAAAGAAGAGTACATTTTTGGAAAGTTTAAAGAGACTCCGGCTGGTGTGAACGGGGAGCAGGAAGAAAATGGAAGATGGTCTTTTGGCATAAATAGGTCAGCCCCAGTGGTCAGCTTATTTCGGGAGTTCCCGTTACCGGACAACAGTATTCAAAGCAGAGGTTAGCTTGCGTACTGGGTGAGATGATTGTTGTGAAGCAATCATAAATTAAGGTGGTAACACGAAACAACGCTTTCGTCCTTTGTTTATTTTAGAGATAAAATAGATAAAGGACGGAAGCTTTTTTTATTTTGATAAAGCAAAGGAGACAAAGGCAGAGATGATTGAATTAAAACATATTACTAAGACCTATACAAAAAAAGATAAAACCATCACCGCTGTAGATGATGTCAATCTAACCATCCGTGAGGGTGAAATATTCGGCATGATTGGTTACTCTGGTGCTGGGAAAAGTACCATGATTCGTCTATTGAATCAATTAGAACAACCCACGTCAGGTGAAGTGATCGTCAAAGGACAAGACATTACCAAAATCAAAGGCAGTGCCTTAAGAGATTACCGTAAAAAAGTGGGCATGATCTTCCAACACTTTAACTTATTATGGTCACGTACAGTGATGGATAATATTGTTTTACCCTTAGAACTTGGAAAATTACCAAAGGCTGCAAGAGAAAAGAAAGCACAAGAACTCATCAAATTAGTGGGACTTGAAGGGAAAGAGCAGGCCTATCCTAGTGAACTATCGGGAGGACAAAAACAACGGGTTGGGATTGCGAGAGCCTTAGCCTCTGATCCAGAGATTCTACTGTGCGACGAAGCAACAAGTGCACTAGATCCACAGACCACAGATGAAGTGTTAGAGTTATTAGTAGATATTAACCGCAAATTAGGTCTAACGATTATCCTAATCACTCATGAAATGAATGTGATTCGTAAAATTTGTCACCGTGTCGCTGTCATGGAAAATGGTTGCATCATCGAAACAGGAGACGTGTTGTCAGTCTTTAAAAACCCACAACACACGGTGACGCAAACCTTCGTCAGTCAAGACGTGGTGACACATCAAGAAGACAGTGAAGAAACGGTGCAATATCTGTTAGATGCTTACCCAGATGGGATGTTGGTTCGTTTGATATTTGAAGGAGATAAAGCCAGTGAGGCGGTTATCACCAAAGCCATTAGAACCTATCCTATTGATATCAACGTCCTTCAAGCAGACATTAGACAAACCAACCAAAGTTCTTTTGGTTCCATGTTGGTTCAAGTCACAGGAGAAAGCAATTGGCTAAGTGAGAGTCTAGTGTTCTTTGAAAAATATGGTGTAGGAGTAGAGGTGATTCAATATGGATAAGGGATTTTTAGAAACCTATTTTCATTTTGAAGGCTTGAAAAAAGAAGCCTTCGTTGTCGCAACGAAAGAAACATTGTATATGACCTTTGTTTCTATGATGTTTGTGTTACTGATTGGCTTGCTGATTGGTTTAATGTTATTCTACTTTGGCAAAAGCGATAAGCCGGTATTAAAGGGGTTGTACCACGGGGTGTCATTGATTAGTAACACCTTCCGTTCTGTGCCTTTTATTATCTTGATTATCTTATTGTTTCCTATTACAAAAGCCATTGTTGGCACCATGCTTGGACCAACGGCAGCATTACCAGCTTTGGTAATATCCGCCGCTCCTTTTTATGCAAGGCTTGTGGATATTGCGTTTCGTGAAGTGGATCAAGGCGTTCTTGAAGCCAGTGAAGCCATGGGAGCGACGAAGTTTCAAATGATTTACAAGGTACTCATCCCTGAGAGTTTACCTGCTTTAATTTCAGGATTAACGGTAACAACAATTACGATGATTGGTTTTACAGCCATGGCTGGTGCGATTGGTGCAGGTGGGTTGGGAGCCCTTGCTTACCAAGCTGGTTTTATGGGGAATAACTATACCATCATTATGGTTGCGACCATTTTAATATTAATCATTGTCTTTTTCATCCAATGGCTGGGAGATGTCTTGGTGAAAGTGACAGATAAACGATAACATTCTAGGAGGAAGAAAAAATGAAGAAAAAATTACTTACATTCGGTTTATTAGCAGTAGTGGGGTTAGGTTTAGCAGCATGCGGGAATGGTTCAAAAGAAGAAGACGATAAAACCATCGTGGTAGGAGCGTCACCAACGCCACACGCGGAAATTTTAGAAGAGGTGAAGCCAATTCTAAAAGAACAAGGCTATGAGTTAGAAATCAAAGTCTTCCAAGATTACGTGTTACCAAACAAAGCCTTAGCGGAAAAAGAATTGGACGCAAACTATTTCCAACATGTGCCTTATTTTGATAAAGAAGTGGCAGATAAAAAATATGACTTTGCCAATGCAGGTCCCATCCATTTAGAAAAAATGGCTTTGTATTCTAAGAGCGTGAAAGACGTGAAGGACTTAAAAGACGGAGCAACGGTACTTGTCAGCAACTCTCAAACGGACTGGGGACGCGTGATTACGATGTTACAAGATGCTGAGTTGATCACAGTGAAAGAAGGCACAGATCTAACCCAAGCAACCTTTGATGACATCGAAAAAAATCCTAAGAACTTAGTCTTCAAATATGACATTGACCCAGCCATCATGACAACAACGTACCAAAACGATGAAGGGGATTTAGTCGCAATCAACGCAAACTTCGCTGAAGGCATTGATTTGAACCCTGACAAAGATGGGGTACTCGTTGAAAAAGAAAACTCTCCTTACGCTAATATTATTGCCGTTCGTTCAGAAGATAAGGACGATCCAAAAATCAAAGCATTGGTAGAAGCTCTACATTCAGATGACGTGAAAGCATTCATTGATGATAAATGGAATGGCACGATATCAGTTGTCAAATAACGCAAAAAAGAAAGAACCGAGTTAGTCTGACTCAGTTCTTTCTTTTTTTATTCTTATATTAACTGTAGTAATGAAGCTGCTGAAGGAACAACGATAACAGTGATGATACCAACAAGAATCATTGAGATACTTGCCATTGCTGCTTCAGTTTCCCCAAGTTCCATTCCAACAGATACCCCTAAGGCATGTCCTGCAGAGCCAAGTGCCAATCCTTTAGCAATTGGGTTGTTAATGTGGAAGAATTTTAGTGCCATTTTACCAGTAGCGTAGATAATCACGGCGTTGAAAATAACAGAGAAGGCAGTTAGAGAAACGATACCACCCATTGATTCAGAAACAGGAACCGCAATAGCTGTTGTTGCTGCTTGTGGTAACAGTGATAACATCATTTGAGGATGCATACGAATCACTTTACCAACAACGATAATACTTGTAACAGAAACAGCAGAACCGACAGTGATTGCTGTAACAATTTCTAACCAATATTTATGTAATAAGTCTCTTTTTTTGTAAAGAGGGATAGCAAAAGCAATAGTCGCTGGTTCTAAGAAGAAGCTAATCACGCTACCACCTTGATTGTATTGTTCATAGTTAATACCTGTTAATTTTAATACGACCACTCCTAGAATCATTGCCACAAAGAGAGGCGTGAATAGGAAGAACCCGTTTGTTTTTTTGAATAAGAATGTACCGATACCGAATACAACGAATGAGATGACAATACCTACGTATGGAGTCATTATCTTTGTACCTCCTCTAGAGAATGTTTTTTAGCAAAAGCCAAACCTTTTTCTTTTTTAGCTGAACGTTCTTTAAGACCTAATAAGTAAGAAGCGCTCCAACCTGTAACTGCTAGGATAACGAATGTAGCAACGAAGATGACTGCTAAAATTGGGCCACCGTAAACTTTTAAAATATCTAGTGAGTTGTATAATGAAATACCTGAAGGAACAAATAAGAAAGAAATGATACCTGTTAAACTCGTTCCTAATGATTCAACCTGTTCCAATTTAACGATGTTGGTGCTTAGTGCTAAGAATAAAAGAATTAAACCAATCACTGAAGCTGGCATTGGGATGGGTAAGATGAACGCGATCCCTTTTGAAATTAACATGATAATGGCAAAGATGAATGCTTGTTGTAAGAATGAATACACTTTTTTTTCCATTTGTAAGACTCCTTTTTATGTGGTTCATTTGATACATTGAGTATATGTGAAATGGAGAACTTTGTGTGGGTTTTGACGCGAAAGGCAAAAATGTAAGCGTATGATACAAAAAAACACCCCTCAAATGCACTAGGCAAATGTGGGGTGTTACGATGTCTTAAGATAAGCCAATGGTTTCTTTAAAAGGCTTCACGTAAGAACGGCTAACAGGTACCTTTAAGCCATTATCTAGGGTGACTTGCAAGGTGTGATTAAACCAAGGCTGGATTTCTTGAATCTTGGTTGTGTTAAGAATGAAGCTGCGATGGGTCTTAAAAAAGATATCTGTGGGCAAGCGTTTTTCTATCTTACTTAAGCTTCCTGTTGTTTGATAGGTTTCGTTCTCAGTATGAACACTTAGCTCTTTATCTTCCACTGACACAAGGTAAATGTCCTTTGGATGAACCAAAAAGATGCGATCTTCCCCTTGAATGGGAATGGTTTCGACCACTTCTTTTTTCTTTGCCTGCTTAGGGGCAGATGAACCAATAATAGCCAAAGCTTTGTCAAGAGCCGCATGAACAATGGCTTCGTCAAAAGGTTTAAGAATATAATCCATGGCATTGACCTTGAAAGCCTTTAAGGCGTATTCATCATAAGCTGTGGCAAAGATTAAATAAGGAGGCTTCTTTAATTTCTGAAGCTTTTCAGCCAAATCAAAGCCACTCTCATCCGTTAAGTGAATGTCTAAAAAGATGATGTCTGGTTTTTGATCCATGATTTGCTCCATGGCTTCTTCCACAGAATCAGCTTCCGATGTGGAGCTAATACTTGGGTGTTGTGTCACTAGATAAGTCAATTCTTCTCGTGCTAATGGCTCGTCATCAACAAGCAGTACATGTGTCATAAATACGTCATTCCTTCTATTAAAGTATAGTTGTTGATTGTTCTGTTAGAGGCATTACTAAATTGAATTCTGCTCCGCCTTCTGGGTGATTGGTCACAATAAACTGAGCCTCACCACCAAAAAGATTGGTCATCCGGCGAGATAAGTTTTCAAGAGCTGTTCCTGTTCCTTTTTTAGAGGAAACGGGTTGTTTGCCAATCTGATTCAAGCGCTCGTCTGTGATACCCAGTCCGTTGTCTCTCACACGAATGTCTAGATGACCATCGACCTCTTTAATCGAGACGTGGGCTAAGTTGTTTTCTTTCCGAGCCCCAAAGGCATGTTTAATGGTGTTCTCAACTAAAATCTGTACGGCATAAGGAGGGACCACGTAGTGTTTTAGCTCCTCTGGAATATCAAAGGTTACCGTATACCGGTTCGGAAACCGGGCTTGTTCTAAGGAAAGATAAGCATCCACCTGTGCCAATTCTTGTTTTAAGGGGATCAATGTTTGTCTGGCACCTTGTAAATTCCCTCTAAAATACGTACTAAGTTGCAATAATAAGGTACGTGCTTGGTCGCTATCTTTTCGCATCAAGGCAGAGATCGTGTTAATGGCGTTGAAAAAGAAATGAGGATTGACCTGAGCTTGTAGGGACTTGATTTCAGCTTCTTTTAAGAGCTTGGATTGTACTTCTGCTTCACCTAACTCAATTTGAGAAGAAAAAATCGTGCCTAACCCTTTAGCTAATTGTTCTTCCACATGGGTTAGCTGTTTCGCGTCTGTAAAATACATTTTTAGGGTTCCAACGATTTGGTTATGGACAAACAATGGTATAACAATGGCTGCTTCTAAAGGGCAATTAGGATTTGAACACCCGATATGCTCCTTATGATGCACGATGGACAACTTCCCACTACTCAACACATCTCGAGATAATTCCGTGATGACCTCAAGTTCTGGGATATGATGATCACTCCCCGCCCCAGAATGAGCGAGTATGCGATGTTTATCCGTCAAACTAATGGCGCTGACTTTTGTGTAATGCTGAATAATCGTAGCCACCTCTTGAGAAGAACGCTCGTTTAAGCCTTCTCGAAAATAAGGGAGGGTGGCTGCGGCAAGTTCTAACACATCATGTGTTTGGACAGCCTTGGCTTGTTCTTCTTGTTGCAAGGTGGTGGTGAGAATAGATAGGAAGATAAAGGTTCCAATACTATTCAAAATAATCATGGGTAGAGCAATAAAACTCACAAGATCCACACCTTGCTGTAAACTCCCACTCCCACTAAACAACATAACGAACAACATCTGGACACTCTCCATTAAGGCGCCGATAACCGCCGCTTGTATAGGAGAAGGGAACTGTCCTTTTTTTGTTAACCGGTTACCAAACCATCCAGATAACATCCCCACAAGAATAGAAGAAGGAATATAGAAGAAACTATACGTACTTCCCTGAATGAACCGGTGAGTTCCTGCGATGACCCCAACCATACTACCAACAAAGGGACCAGCAACAATACCAGAAACCCCAATTGCTAAAGTTCTCGTATTGGCAATAGAGACATTGTCATGAAGATTGGTCAAGATACTACTAGGAACAATTTGATTGTCCTTTATCTCAATCCCTGTAAAGTTTGAAATAATAGCAAATAGCCCAAAGATAATAACGAGTTGCATTTTGGAACGATAATCATCTCGGCTAAGCAAGATTTTTTTGAAGTAGGGCACATTAACCAGTAAAAAGGCCAAAAGAATAATTAACCCAACCCGTTCCATCATTAAAATAAATAATTCCACCATAAAATAAAGACTCCTTTGTTTATTCAAAATCAACTAGTCATAGTTTAGCATAATTTTTATTTAGATGATTGGTATAGGAGGAAAAAATAAAAAACGTCCTAAATAAAAAGAATGATAATTGTTATTTACGCAGTTATGGTTTAACATAAAGAGAGACATGACTTTATGACGATTGAAAGGATTATGTATGAGCCAATCTAGAAAAAGAGTACCCAATATTGATTACGTCAAAGCCTTTGCTGCTATTGCGGTGATTGCCGTTCATTTTAGAAAAAATGTTCAGCCCATGATTCCAGAAGAAGCTTTTGGCGCTAAATCTTCCTTGTTTTTTGCTGCAAATTATCAACTGTTTATTAGTTGCGTCCCCCTATTCTTAATTGTCACAGGCTACTTAATGACGAATAAAAAGGTAGATAAAAAACATTACATGAGCATCGTCCAGTTGTATACACTATACTTATTGGCTTCTATTGCGACGTTGTTCTTATTTATGTTTTTACATGACCAACACTTTAGTGTACAAGAGACCATCTATCGTATTAGTGCTTTTAAGATGGTAGGGTACGCTTGGTATGTTGAAATGTATATCGGATTAGCTTTGTTAGTCCCATTTATGAATATCATGTTTGATCACGTGACAAAAAAACAATTTACTTATTTAATCGGCATCCTTCTGTTTATGTGTTCCTTGCCTAGTTTTGTTAACAATGCTCCGTTCCTTACTGACGTGTTCTACCTCCCAAATTTTTGGGTGCAAATGTATCCTATTTTGTATTACAGCATTGGGTCATATATTCGGCGTTATGATGTTGTTAAAATGCTCCGCAAACAGGATATTTGGCTTATGGGGCTGTTTAATGTTGCCATCACCTTGTTTGGAGTAGCATACAATTTCCATTATGCCAATCCTTATGCGGGATTTACTGAAGGCTATTACCCATCGATTGTGGTGGTTCTACAATCTGTGACCTTGTTTCTTGTCTTGATGAGAATCCCTTTCAAAGAAAATCGACTGGTGACAGCTGTGGCTAAAGTGACATTACCAATGTATTTAATGTCTTATATGGTGGATAAAACCGTGTACGCACACCTACTGAGCATGCTTGGAGATGGAAAAAAATTAATCAATTATATGCCAGTCATTGTTTTATTTATATGCGTGATTAGTTTTATGGCCGCCTATGTCTTAGATAAGATGAATGAGGCCATTTGGAAGGTCGTTAGCCGTATAACAAGAACCAAAAAGAAGAGCTCGTCTAACTAACGTTTGGGAATGAACAACGCGCCAGATACGACTAAAAAATATGTCCGGCTCTTTTACATTGACATTATGAGGACCTATCCGTTAAGGAAGGGGGGCTCATAATGTTTTTTTTGTTATATGATGTCCCTTTATTATTAAAAAACCTAAGTAATAGTATTTATTTAATTATAGTTATTCTCAAATGGAAGATTGTGAAAAATGAGGGGCGAAATCAATAAATATAAGGCTTATTCAAATTTTGAGCAAAACTATTTGAAGTTCATTCTCAATTAGGATAGAATAAGTAAGGTACACGAATTAATTATTTAACCAATAATGGAGGGAACAGAATGTCCGTTTTAGAAATAAAAAACTTACATGTGTCGATTGAAGACAAAGAAATCTTAAAAGGTGTTAACTTAACCATGAAAACAGGCGAAATTCATGCCATCATGGGACCTAACGGTACAGGTAAATCAACATTATCAGCAGCCATCATGGGAAACCCTAACTACGAAGTAACCGAAGGTGAAATTTTACTTGACGGTGAAGATGTATTAGAAATGGAAGTTGACGAACGTGCAAGAGCAGGACTATTCTTAGCTGTTCAATACCCAAGTGAAATTCCTGGAATTACCAATGCAGAGTTCATGCGTGCAGCAATCAACTCAAAACGCGCTGAAGATGACAAAATCTCAGTTATGGACTTTATCGATAAATTAGATGAAAAAATGGAATTATTAGATATGCCACAAGAAATGGCTGAACGTTATTTAAACGAAGGCTTCTCTGGTGGAGAGAAAAAACGTAACGAAATTCTACAATTACTAATGATGGAACCAACTTTCGCTATTTTAGACGAAATTGATTCTGGTTTAGATATTGATGCGTTACAAGTGGTATCAAAAGGCGTGAACGAAATGCGTGGAGACAACTTTGGTTCTCTTATCATTACTCACTACCAACGCTTACTAAACTATATCGTTCCTGATGTGGTTCATATTATGATGGAAGGCCGTGTGGTTAAAACAGGCGGTGCTGAATTAGCACAACGCTTAGAGGCTGAAGGATACAAAGGCATCAGTGAAGAATTAGGAATCGACTATCAAGAAGAAGCTTAGTGGGAGGAGACAAGGTATATGAAGGAATCAAATTTAACAGCGTATCTTGAGGACATTTCATTATTTTCTGCAAGTCAAGAAGAACCACAATGGATGTTAGACTTACGTATGGATGCATTAAAACAAGCCGATGACTTAGCATTACCCGTTATCGAACGTGTTAAAATCCACCGTTGGCCATTAATGAACGTTGGTTCTTTAAATGAAGAAGTGGTAGGCGAACCTGTCTTACCATCATTTGACGAGTTAGAAGATAACCCAATGATTCTTCAAGGACGTACAACAACTTTTTACGAACAAATGCCAACAGAATTGGCTGAACAAGGGGTTATCTTTACAGATATCTTTACAGCATTGCGTGAGCATGGTGACTTGGTTCAAAAATATTTCATGACACAAGCAGTTCCTTATAATGAAGACAAATTAACAGCTTTCCATGCGGCGTTTATGAACGGTGGGGTCTTCCTATATGTTCCTAAAAACGTGGTCGTAAAAGAGGCGTTTGAGTCATTATTCTTACATAATTCAAGTGACACAAGCGCGATGGTCAAACATGTGCTTATCGTCGCAGATGATAACAGTGAATTAAACTACGTGGAACGCATTCACTCAGCAGGAGACGACGCGAAAAAAATCTCAGCCAACATTGTGGTAGAAGTAATTGCTCGTCCAGGAGCTAAAGTGAAATTTGCGGCCATTGACCGTTTAGGCGAATCAGTAAGTACTTACATGAACCGTCGTGGTTACGTGATGCGTGACGCAAGCGTTGACTGGGCATTAGGTATTATGAACGACGGAGACGTTGTGGCAGATTTTGATTCTGATTTAGTGGGCGAAGGCGCACATTCAGAAGTGAAAGTTGTTGCGATCAGTTCTGGTCGTCAAACACAAGGAATTGACACTCGTGTGACAAATAAAGCCCCTCATTCTGTGGGACATATTTTACAACATGGGGTCATTCGTGACCGTGGTACGTTAACCTTTAATGGTATTGGACACATCTTAAAAGGAGCTAAAGGAGCAGACGCACAACAAGAAAGTCGTGTGTTAATGTTATCTGATAAAGCCCGTGGCGATGCTAACCCAATTTTATTAATTGATGAGTTCGAAGTAACGGCAGGGCATGCAGCAAGTGCTGGTCGTTTGGATCCAGATGAATTATACTACTTAATGAGTCGTGGGTTACCACAAAAAGAAGCGGAACGTTTAGTAACACGTGGCTTCCTAGGATCAGTTATTACAGCTATCCCAGTGAAACGTGTACAAGAAGAATTTGTGAAAGTGATTGATAGAAAGTTGGCTGATTAGACATGTTGAACCAACAAATAAGAAATGATTTTCCTATCCTATTTCAAGAAGTGAACGATGAACCTCTTGTTTATTTGGATAGCGCTGCGACGACCCAAAAACCCAAACAGGTGATTAAGGCGATCACAGACTATTACGAACAAGACAATGCCAATGTCCACCGCGGAGTGCATACACTGGCAGAACGTGCTACCACATCATACGAAGGGGCACGTGAGAAGGTGAGAGCCTTTATCCATGCGAAGGAAACGGCGGAAGTCTTATTTACAAGAGGGACAACCACAAGTTTGAACTGGTTGGCTAAAAGTCTAGGGGATTTACTCGTTTCTGAGGGGGATGAGATTCTGATTACTCAGATGGAACATCACTCAAACGTGGTACCTTGGCAAGAGTTAGCCAAACGCAAAGGGGCAAAACTGGTTTACATCGATTTATTGGAAGATGGTCAATTAGATATGGAAGATGCCAAGGCAAAAATCACAGAGAAGACAAAAATCTTATCTGTGGCGCATATGTCTAACGTCTTAGGTGTGATTAATCCCGTTGCCATCCTTGGTGAGTGGGTGCACGAAAAAGGTGGGGTCATCGTCGTAGATGGGGCTCAATCTGTGCCACACATGGTCGTAGACGTGGCACAACTTAATTGCGATTTTCTTGCATTTAGTGGTCACAAAATGTGTGGGCCAACAGGCATCGGTGTACTTTACGGAAAACGTCAATGGTTAGATAAGATGGAACCTGTGGAGTATGGTGGCGAGATGATTGATTTTGTTTACCATGATCACAGTACTTGGACAGAGTTACCTTGGAAATTTGAAGCAGGCACACCCAACATCGTCGGTGCGATTGGTTTAGGTGCGGCCATTGATTATTTAGAAACCATTGGACTTGAAGCAATCGAAGCGCATGAAGCGGAGCTTGTAGCGTATGTGTTACCTAAATTATTAGAGATTGAAGGGGTAACGGTATATGGACCAAGTGATCCCGCTGTACACAGTGGTGTGATAGCCTTTAACATTGAAGGCTTGCACCCACATGACGTGTCAACGGCTCTTGATATGGAAGGCGTGGCCATTCGTGCCGGTCACCATTGTGCCCAACCATTGCTTTCTTATTTGGATGTGCAATCAACCGTCAGAGCAAGTTTTTATTTATACAATACAAAAGAAGATGCGGATCGCTTAATTGAAGCCATCTTAGCAACGAAGGAGTTTTTTAGCCATGGCCTTATCTAAATTAGACAATCTATACCGCCAAGTCATCTTGGATCATACCAATCACCCGCACAACAAAGGGATATTAGATGATTCAACAAGCCAAATTGAGTTGAATAATCCCACATGCGGCGATGTCATCCAACTGCAATTGAAAATCGTTGATGGTCTGGTAGAAGACGTTAAATTTGATGGTCATGGGTGCTCCATTAGTATGGCCAGTGCCAGCATGATGACAGTGGCTGTCAAAGGTAAAACCGAAAAAGAAGCCATTGAATTAATTGCTTCATTCTTGAATTTAGTTCAAGGAGAAGACGAGAAAAACAAAGGCTTAGGGGACGCGCGCATGTTAAGTGGTGTGGCGAAGTTTCCCGCTCGTATCAAATGTGCCACATTAGCGTGGAAAGCATTAGAACGAGGCATTGTGCAAGATAATATGACAACTGTCGAAGGACATATACATACTGAAGAATAGAGGAGTGTGACTTAAATGAGTGGTGTACCAGAACTAGAGGAGTATCAATTTGGTTTCCATGATGATGTAAAACCTGTCTTCAGTACAGGACAAGGGTTAACGGAAGAAGTCGTTCGTGAAATTTCTAAACGAAAAGATGAACCAGAATGGATGTTAGATTTCCGCCTTAAATCATTGGAAACATTTAATAAAATGCCTATGCAAACATGGGGACCTGATATATCAGATATCGATTTTGATAAAATCAAGTATTACCAACAAGCAAGTGACAAACCAGCGAGAGA
This sequence comes from Vagococcus sp. 211, assembly GCF_056322705.1. NCBI lineage: Bacteria > Bacillati > Bacillota > Bacilli > Lactobacillales > Enterococcaceae > Vagococcus > Vagococcus sp. 211. The sequence goes on along the minus strand of NZ_CM150475.1, from coordinate 1,393,282 downwards.
CTGGGAAGATGTACCAGATAAAATTAAAGAAACCTTTGAAAGAATTGGGATTCCAGAAGCAGAGCGTAAATACTTAGCCGGAGCTTCCGCTCAGTATGAATCAGAAGTGGTGTACCACAACATGAAGGAAGAGTTCCAAAAAATGGGCATTGTCTTCACTGATACAGATACAGCCCTTAAAGAATACCCAGAAATCTTCAAACAATACTTTTCTAAGTTAGTCCCACCAACGGACAACAAATTAGCGGCATTGAACTCGGCTGTATGGTCAGGTGGAACATTCATCTATGTACCAAAAGGTGTACGTATTGATGTCCCATTACAAACGTATTTCCGTATCAACGCTGAAAACACTGGACAATTCGAACGTACGTTAATCGTTGTTGACGAAGGCGCTAGCGTTCATTACGTGGAAGGCTGTACAGCACCGACTTATTCAAGCAATAGCTTACACGCTGCCATCGTAGAAATCTTTACATTAAAAGATGCTTACTGCCGTTATACAACCATCCAAAACTGGTCAGATAACGTGTATAACTTAGTAACAAAACGTGCTCGTGCCGAACAAGGCGCAACCATTGAATGGATTGATGGTAACTTAGGAGCAAAAACAACGATGAAATACCCAAGTGTGTTCCTTGAAGGGGAAGGCGCTCGTGGTACCATGTTATCTGTTGCCTTTGCTGGAGCTAACCAAATCCAAGATACAGGTGCTAAAATGATTCACAACGCGCCAAACACATCAAGCTCAATCGTATCTAAATCGATTGCTAAAGATGGTGGAGAAGTGAACTACCGTGGACAAGTAACCTTCGCTAAAGATAGTGCAGGATCAATTTCTCATATTGAGTGTGATACGATTATTATGGATGACTTATCTAAGAGTGATACGATTCCATTTAACGAAATTCACAACAGTCATGTGGCCCTTGAACACGAAGCCAAAGTATCAAAAATCTCAGAAGAACAGTTATACTATCTAATGAGTCGTGGTCTAACAGAAGAACAAGCGACAGAGATGATCGTTATGGGATTCGTTGAACCATTTACAAAAGAACTTCCTATGGAATATGCTGTTGAGTTGAATAGACTGATCAGTTATGAAATGGAAGGTAGTGTGGGATAACACTAACATCTAATCTAGAAACGTTGTTAATTCAATGTTTCTAGATTTTTTATATATCTGAAAATAAAAGTAGCACCAACGGGATTTTTAAAACAAACTTTTTTCTATTTTGGTGAATACACTTTTTTTTTCAATATTTTTTTGAATGAGATAGAAACCGCAAACAAGATGTTAGTAGTGTGTTTATTTGATATAATAATAGAAAAATAGTTATAAGTGTGATATTTATTCTTAGAAGTGTTTCAAGGGAAAATGAAAAGGTATATTGGAGCTGATTTTTTGGTACATGATATTAAAGATACTATGCTTTTGAATTCTGCTGTTGGTACAATATTTAATGAGTTAGAAAAATTAAGAAAATCAAGTAAAGAAAATCAAAAAATATTTCGTAAGCGTTGGATATGGGAATTAATACAAAATGCTAGTGATTGTTGCAGAGATGGAGAAAAAATTGATATAGAAATTAAATTTGATGGGCACTCCAAATTGTCTTTTGAACATAATGGTAAAGGTTTTAAAGAAGAAAATCTTTGGAGCATGGCCACACAAATTTCAAGTAAGCAGTCTGATGATAAAACTACAGGGCAATTTGGTACAGGATTTATTACAACGACTTTGCTTTCTCCAAAAATCACTATAGAAAGCTTTTTAGAAGATGATAACCGCCCATTTAATCTTGATTTAGATAGAACTGGACAATCTAGGGAAGACATTAGAGATTCAATAAAAGATAATATAGATTTAATTGAACAAATGACAAAACTAACAACAATAGAATATTTTGAAGAACGAAATTCAACCAAATTTATTTATGATTTAGAATATTCTGAAAATGTTGAAGAATCAATTGAAGCAATAGAATATGGGATTGAAAGTTTAGTTAATCATCTTAAATATTTGTTGAGCTTCAATAAAAAAATAGGCTCTATTAAGTATAATAAAAGTAAATATGAAGTGATAGAATTAAAAAAGAGCCAAATGCTCCCAAATGCTTTTATTACTACAGTTTCAAAATCTGGGTTGGATGAGAAGGAGAGTATTCTAACTTTAGAATTTTCTAAAGGCTCTATTGCAGTACCGATAAATGAAGAAAATAGTCGCCCCCGTTTTGAAGAAATTCCTGAAAATATAGCAAAACTTAATTGTAATTTTCCTTTAATTGGTTCAGAAAAGTATCCGTTTCCATTAGTATTGAATTCAAAAAAATTTAATGTTGAAATTGACAGAAATGGAATATTTGAATTAGATCCAGTTAATATGGCAATTATTGAAGAAGCTATATCACAATATAAAAAACTTCTCGATTGTTTTAAAAATAACCCAGAAAGAGATACGTTTAATTTATGTAAATTTGATCATTTACAAAATTCTGAGTATAAAAAGAAACTAGTTAGTCAGCTGGATTCTATAATATTGAATGAAGAAGTGATAAAGACGGTTACAGGAAGTCTATTACCAATTAAAGATTTTGAAGGAGAAATTCAAATATGTATACCAAATTCAACAACAGAAAAATTTAAAGAAAAAGTCTGGAAGCTCGTTTCTATGATTCCCAATATTAACATACCTGAATATCGGTTTATAGATGGTTGGAGAACTGTAATAAATAATGATATAACCTTAAAGTCTATTTCTGAAAAAGAGCTTAAAAATAAAACTATTCAGGAACTGGCAGACTGGGTAGGAGAAATTGATTATATAAATTGGCTAAATAATTATTATCAGTTGTTAAATGATCTGCTAGATAAAGGTTTTGAAGAATATTATATCCCGAACTCTGTTGGTGTTTTTTGCCGACCTAATGAGTTGATTTTAACAGAAAATCTTATGCCAGAATTAATTGAGATATGGACAACAATTAATAAAAGTAGACTAAAAAAAATTGTATTATCCGAAATAACGGTTCCTGAAAAATTTAAAAATATAATGATTAAGAAATCAAATGAAAGAATTTCTGAAGATATTTCGGATCATATTTATTCATTACTCTCAAAAGAGACTCAAGAAAATAGGACTATAGAAACCAACGAGTTATTTAATAAGGTTTTGAAGCTATTTGTACAGAAACCAGATGAATGTGCACAATTATTTTCATCTATATATGAGGAACGAACTAAACTTAGATCTAAACAATTTTCTGAACAACTTAACCATTTTGGAGATATAATTTCTGAAAAAAATATATCTATTGAAGATTTAAATACAATTGTTTCAAATGAACAATTTTTAGCTGAATTTCTAGATTTTGATGGAGAAATTACAGATGAAATGAAGCAACAATTTCAACATATATCTAAGCAATCTTATTATAGTAAGAAAAAAGTTGATGAATTAATTGAACGATCAACAAAAAATGTTTTTACTAAATTAACAAGTAATGTTAATTACTTTGTTCCGTCAACATTTGAAGAATGGCAAGAAAAAAAATTGTCTGACACTATTTTCAAAGCAACTAAGAATGACAATGAAATTTATATTGTGATACGACCAAGTGACGAAGATAAAATTATTTTCTATGAAGATAAAGAATTGAATGTACTAGATAGTAATAATTACGAGCTATGGACTGATAATGGTGAAAATGTAAAATTGGTAACTTTAGGAGATATTTTAAAGACTACAAAAATATCTGTTATTCCATTAAGAAATTTATATTAGGAGATTTGAAATGAACCTTAACTTAAAAGAATTATTAAAAGAGCAGAAGAGGGGAAATATTCGATATATTTATCCTGGTGAAGATATAGAGACGATTGCTAAAATGATTGCAGCACTTGCAAATATGAGAGGAGGAACTCTATTATTTGGTATTGAAGACGATGGCTGCGATTTACATTTCAAAGGCTACGCCTTTGAAACACCTGAAAAAAAGAAGTTAGTAGAAAAATTAAATGGATTTGAAGATTTTAAAATAAAAGAATTAAATGAAAATAACAAAATTATTTTACAGATTGATGTAGATATGAAAAGTGATGGAGTTAATTATGGAGGGATTTTCCCCATATTCTATAGTGACTATCATAATATGATGAAGGAAGCAGAGATTGTTAAAATATTTATTTCTTACAATCATAAAACTTCCCAGATGGCTGATATAGTTGAAGAAAATCTAAATGAAAAGTATAGGTACAAAGTGAAGATTAATCGAGATAACCAGTTAGTTTATCGAGATGACATTGAAAAGTACATGGATACAATAAAAGAAAATGATATAATTGTTTCATTAATAACAGATAACTATCTGAAGTCAGAAGCTTGTATGTATGAAGTAACAGAATTAATGAGAGATACTAGATATTCTGAAAAGTTAGCATTTATAATAATTAACGAGGCAGATTTAAAATACACTCCAAATGAAGCAGAAATTATCCCTAACATTTATGGTGAAAAACGATATGAGTATATTGAATATTGGGTTAACGAGAAAAGAAAATATAGTGATAGGTTAAAAAATCTTAGTGATTCATATACCTCTACTGTGGAGTTAAATGTGACAATTCGACGGATAGGTAGAATATGTGATGAAATTGGTTCATTTCTTGAGTTTTTAAATCGTTCAATGGGACAAAATTTTACGGCAATGCATAATAATAATTTTTTGGAGATAAAAAGCATGATTGACGTGAAAATTAATGAAGTTAATTTATGAAAAAAAACAAATCAATTGTGAATATTAATGGAAAAAAGCTAGTAATGCTTATACAACAGCATGGCTAGCTTCTTTTGATGTTTAGAAATAAAAGTAGCAACAATGAGCTTAATTAACAATGTGTGCTAAAGGAATGACTCCTTTTTGTTGGTAGTACTCATAATTGACTTTAGTTATAATAAATCCATAATCCCTTCTTGTTCTATCCAAAGGATGAGTCTCAGAACTTTTTAGAATATAGTATTTTAAATTCAAAGAATTACATAAAACATTAAGTTTTTTTCTGGAATCTTCAATTGTCCCACCAGTAAATTCAAAGAAAATTAATTTTTTATTATCGTTTTTTAAAATTAAAGGATATCTAACATATTCTAGTTGCAAGGTGTGTCATATGTTCTTCCGTTATTGTGATATGGTGAGTTTTCAAGTAGTTTGACTAAACTTGTAACACGTATATTTTTTTTTAACTTCTCTATTTCAAAGAGTGTAAATAATGTAACATAATCATTTCCAAGTAGTTCCCTCTCAGGCTCTTTTCCAAATCCATTCCCGAGGCAATAGCTTGGGAATGGATTTGTAATTATTTTTATAAGTCATAATGAGTTCTCCTTTTTAATTAAAATAGATTTTTTCTGATTCAATAAATTGAGCAAATTTATCAGCCTTATGTTCTTCTTGTTCTTGGAAGTAATAACTGTAAACTTGTTTAGTTATTTTTGAATCCTTGTGTCCAACGGAATATATAATATCTTCGAGCTTCATATCTGTCATCGCACATAGTGAAATAAGAAGAATGTTAAAAAAGTTTTAGTGAATACTCAATTAAACTATTTTAATAAAGAAGAAGCAACTGAAGTACGAGTTTTTTTAAAGAAATAGCAATTGAAAAATTCAAAAATGAGTATGAAAACTTAAAATAAGATAATAGAATTAAAGGAATTAAAGGAATTAAGAAGAAGTTCAAAATAGAATAGCTGAATTATGAAAGAGGTTTTTGCGGATTTAAATATTTTGTAAAGTTTGTCTCTTGTGTGCAACGAATATTAGAGTATTTAAGTAAAATAGTTTAGATATAAATAGTGATCAAATGAAGATTATGTAGATTGTTTATTATGAAGTAATATCATTAATTGGTTTTATTATTTATACAGAGAATAATGATCCGGATATGATGGCTGATAAAAGAAGTTGGATTACAAGTATAGAATTACCACTTACAGATTCAAATAAAAAAAGATTGCGCAGTTAGTAAAAGAAGAAGTCCTTGAAAAAATGTGGAGCATGTCAAATATAAAATACTTAAAGTAAGCGTAGGAAATTAATTTCCTTGACTAATCATACTGCGAAATTTCTTTTAAACAGGAATTTATTGAAACGAAAAGAGTGTAAGGTTTGCAGAATTATCTGCTTCAATCGGAATTGCTGGCATGGACTCAGGTAAGGTAGAGAGAAGTGAGATTGATATTATGATGACTACATTGGAAAAAAATAAATGACTGGGATTGAGCATAACACCCTTAGAAGTTTTCAGTTTTTTTAGATATGTGAAGTGCGGACTAAGCAGTCTAAACTGTTTTAAGAGAAGTAGTTATAGTGATAAGAATCTCTTTTGATTATGTTGGATAGAAGTTGCTAATTGACACATCTAAATGTAAGGGATTTCTTTGTGTCAGATGATGATAAAAGTTTAGCACGTAATCGTTGGAATTTTAAGTATCACATTATTTTTACCCAGAACTGTCGAAAAAAACTATAAGCAATCTCGGCGAGATATTAGCAAAGTTTTAAGGAAACTATGTGAAATGAAAGAAACAGAAGGAATAAAAGCTAATGCCACATCATCATATCGTCAAACTAATGCGTATTCCGCTTAGAATGGGTGCGTCAGGGTTTGTGGAGTTTCTAGAAGAGAGGTTAATTCATGAATAGTCGTAACTTGAAAAATAAATTTGGTACGAGTGGATTTTGGTTGAAAGACTACTATGTAAGTATGGTGGAACTTAATCGAAAAAACGCTTAAAAAGTACATTAGAGAACGAAAATTAAATGATAGAATTCAGGATAGTATAAGTAAATAAGAGTACTTGGATTCCTTTAAGAAGTGGATATTTACTATTTATAGATACACGTAAAAAATCTAGTTGTATTAATTAAGTTATATTATGGTTTTTTAATATCATTTTTGGAAAATTAATCTTTATATAGGTATTTCATCTTTCTATAACTTTACTTTTGATGTAGAAAGAGAAGGGAAGGTTTAATAAATTAACAGTCAATATGGACTATTTTTAATTTTTTATTGAATATTCAATAAAGAGAACCATTTAACGCGTTTTTAGTTAATTAGGTTCCTTCAAATCATAAATATATCTTGATATGATATGTCTATAAATAGAAAGGAGAAAGTATATGCAACTTAATGAACAATTGGAAGTAGAAAGAAAGAAAAAAGGTTTTTCTAAACAGCAATTAACAAAAATAGTTGAGGATGGAATAGGGATTAGTATTCAAGTTGATACGATTCGTAGGTGGGAGATTGGAGAGACAACAATTGATCCGAGAGTGTTAGCTTTTTTAAGCGAATTGTATGATATAACGATAGAGGATTTAGTTTCTGAAAACATAGAGCCGATTTTTGATGATAATGAAAAATATTATAAATTTGGAAAAGAGATAAGTGAATATTGTGTGATAGAGAATATCACGGAATTTATAACTAGATATGAAATAGTCAATAGTAATCATTGGATTGTAGCACCTAAATATGATTTAATTATGCGTTGCTATGAAGATTTTTTAAAAGACAATCAAGCCGATTATTTTGCTTGCAAAAATGCGTATCAATCTTGTAGTAGGTGGATGATGGATAAAAGAGTGAAGTATGTTGACGAAAATAGACTATATAGCAGAATATATAATGATAGTGCGGGATTTATTGGGATTAAAGATAAAAGAGACCCAGTGGATTATTTAGATTTATTAGAAGAATTAGAAGCAAGTCTAGATGATATTACAGGATATTTAGAATTGTTTGAAAAGGAAGGTTTTAACAGATGGGAATTCATTTGAAAATAATAGAAGAAAGAAAAAAACAAAATTTAACTCAAAATCAGTTAGCTGAAAAAGTAAATGTTTCGACAAGAACAATTGTAAAGTGGGAAAATGAAAATGTTATGCCATCATTGGAAAATTGTATAAAACTAAGAACGATATTCGGAGTTACTCTAGATTATCTACTACGAGATAGTATAGAATTAAAAAGTAAGTATGATGAATATGTAAAGTTAGGTGAGAAAATACTTATATTAGTAGGTAAAGATTACCCAATAGACTTTATTCAAAATTATTTCATTTGTTCTAGAGAACCAAGTATAATAATTCCCAAAAAAATAGCAGAAGATTTCATAAAAAACATAGCAAAAAAAATAAATAATACAGATTATCGTAATGAGAAAAAAGTTGAATCAATACATAATGAAATGAAAGACTTTTTATTATATTGGTATAAGTACAATAAAGGGAAGTTTTTACTTTCAAAAAACTTAAAAGCTAAGCTTTTAAGTTTGAATAGCGTTTCATATACGGAGGAAGAGATAGCAGAACAATTGAAAAATCCACTAGTTCAGGAAAAACCAATTTTATTGCTACGAAATTTAATAATTGGAAGATTGATAAAAGAATTTAATCTTTTAGAGCATAAAGTAGATGAGAATATAGATGAGGAACTGGACTATAATGGAGCAATCATGTGGCCAGTAGATAAATATAAATTATAAAAAATTAGTAAGGGAACTGGAAATAGGTCTATTGTTAGAAGTTAATATCTATTCGAACAATAAAAGGTGGCACAAAGAGTTTAATTGTAAATTTAAATAGATTGAGAAAAAGCAATCTTGTTATTGAACGTTTAAATCACAGTAGTTTAGAAAAGGATATTTTAGAAAAAGAAGTTATCTGTTTTTTCTAACACATGAATAAGAGATAATTAATTTTTTTAAATTTCAAATCATCAATTAAAGAAATCAATACTTTGCAAATTAAATATTGAGAATATATGTCATAAGGAGAAATAGAATGTACTTAAAAAGCCTATCTGTTAGAAATTATAGAAAATTTGGAGAAAATTCACAAAAAATAGAGTTTGCACATGAAACTTGGGCTGAAGAATTAAAACTAAATATAGAAAAGAAAAATGAGAGTGAAGAAGCAACAGAAAAATATATTTCTAAAAATTCCACATTAATGGTGGGTAAGAATAATTCAGGAAAAACTACTATTTTGTCTTTATTAAAATGTTTGAAAGATAAGAAAAGTGGATCATCAGACGTTTTCAAGCATACTGACTTTAATTTTAACTATCTACGTAAATGGTATAACGAGCATATCTGGATGAAAACTCAGGAGGAAATTAAAAATATTACTTCTCAGAACTTACCAATGTTAGAATTTAATTTAGAAATAGGTATTAATGATAAAGATGATGTAATTGGCAAGTTTGAAGATATTCTAATTGTCAGAGATGTAAAAAAAGAACCTGTTGAAGAAAATGAAGATGTAGCAGATGTAAATATACAAATAAAATATGAAATTAATAATAAAGTTAATTTTTTAGATTCATTAGCTAATTTAAATAAAGATGTAATGGTAAGGTTGTCTCAATTGGACTTATCTGTAGATGATATTGAAAAACTTTTTTCAAAAAATACTACTGAAGCTTCAATAAGGGAGCTAGAAAGTAAAGTCAGTGATAATGAAAAAATAAGAAGATTTATTAATTTTTTTGAAGAAGAAAATTTTAGGAATTATTTGCAACATTTTTGTGGTAAATACTATATTCTAAATTTCTACCCAGATGGTAGTGATGAACCAGCAAAAGATTTTACTTTATCTTCATTATTAAAAGTAAAAACGATTGCTGCGAATTCAGTAAAAGATGGTAAGACATTAACAAATGCATATAATAAAATCGTATCTACTTATATAAAAAATCATGAGACTGAAGATTTAGATAATTATATCTATCAATTAAATTACCAAACTAAAAACATTGTTGATGATAACATTACAAAAATTTTACAAGATGCAGTAACAAGCGTAGAATCAGCTAAAAATTTAAAGATGAACTTAAAACCAGACATCAATTTGCCAACAATTTTTAATCATAGCATTATTTATGAATACCAAGAGAATGAAAATTATATTCCTGAAAATCAATTTGGTCTAGGATATACTAATTTAATGGTTATAATCTCTGAGATTGTTGATTATATTGAATTGTATGGGAAAGAAGATGTAAATGGTGCAATTAATATTCTGTGTATTGAAGAGCCAGAATCATTTATGCATCCTCAAATGCAAGAGCTTTTTATTAAAAATATTTCTAAGGCCATTGCTAAATTACTAGGAAGTAAAAATGAAAATAAATTAGATACTTTTCAAATAATTATAACAACTCATTCTTCTTCTATTTTAAATAGCAAAATTCACTCTGGAAATACTTTAAATAATATTGTTTATCTAGGATATGACAATAAAAATGAAATTACTGTACAGAATATAAGAGACGAAGAATTAACTTCAAAAATGAAAATCGATTTAGGAATTTTTGAATATATAAAAAAATATTTAAGGTTAGAAGCTTCAGATATTTTTTTCGCGGATGCAGTAGTATTAGTTGAAGGAGTATCCGAAGAGACGTATTTGAGATATCTTATTGATAATGATGAAATTTTGAACAAACATCATTTAAAAATTTATAGAATTGATGGTGCCTATGCACATCAATTTACAACTTTATTAACTTTACTGAAGATAAAAACAATAATTTTTACTGACTTAGATTTGAAACGTTCTGAGGAAGAGAAGACAGTGAAATTGAGTAAAGTTGATGCAGAAGATCGTATTCCTGAGCCAATAACAGATTTAAAGTACCGTGTTAATTCTGACGCGTATATCACTACTAATCAGTCATTACTAGCTTTTATAAAAAAAGAGAATCTGAATGAAACTGCTGATGATAAGAAAAGAATCAGTAACTTCATCATAGATCATATTGATGAAATGGAATCATTAAAAATATCTCATTGTAATGTATCACTTTTCACTCAAGGAAAAATTAATGGAAACTATGCAACAAGTTTTGAAGAAGCAATAGTATTGACTAATTCTAAGAATAATAATGACGAATTTAAAAATAAGAAATCATTGATAAAGCTTTTACAGTATGTTCATCCCAAAATGAAATACTTTAAAGATATCAATGAAGACTTTGAAATTGTAAATTATTCTTATATGTATCAAGTTAAATTATCTGATGGAAAGTCTAAATTTTCAACAGGATTAGTTTTTCTTAATACAACAGAGCCTGAGTTTGAAATACGAATCCCACAATATATCGAACTTGGATTACAAGAACTGAAGGAACATTTTTGGGAGGAGACAAATGACTCGATTGATTAGTGAAGAAAACAGAGAAAAAGAGATAGAGATACAAAATCAAATAAACGAAAGTTTAGAGAATTTTAAAAGTTTTTATTTTGATGCCGGTGCGGGTGCTGGAAAAACGTACTCGTTACAAAAATCAATTGAGTATATATTAGAGAATAAAACTGATGAATTATTTCGCGCGAAGCAAAAAATATTATGTATAACATATACTAACTCAGCCAAAAATGAAATTTTAAAAAGGATTGGGCAAAATTCACTTATTATTGTATCGACGATACATGAATTTCTGTGGAGGTTTATAGCAAATCAACAGCCATTATTAATGAATGAACATCAGAAAAAAATAGAAGAAGAATTGGAAAAAATAGAAGAAAATTTATCTAAACTAGAAATATATACTGAATGTGATGATGAAGAGAATTTTAAAAAGATAGTCTTAGATCAAAAATTTCTTGATGTATTCTATAAATACTATAGTGAGCCAGCACCAATTTTTAAAGCAGCAATAATGGACACTGGAAAGATTGATACAAAAATCTTGAGAAATGTATCCAATTTTAAAAAAATTATATCAAACTTAAGGAATAAGGAAAAGCTGAAGGAAACATTAGAGAATAATTCCAATAAAGGAAAAAATAAAGTGAAGTACAATCCAATTCGTAATAGAGATGATCTCAATTTATTTATTATTAGTCATGACACGTTACTTGACTATGCTTATTCGATTATTAGAGATAATAATATCTTAAAAAGATTATTTTACGATAAATATCCTTATGTTTTAATTGATGAATATCAAGATACTGATAGAAGGGTTGTTGATATCTTTGCTAGTATCTTAGATTATTCAAGAGAAAGAAAGACCAACTTTTTGATAGGATATTATGGCGATCATATGCAAAATATTTATGAAAGTGGAGTTGGCAGATTAGATACAATAGTTAAAGATTTTACTCCAATAAAAAAGACATTTAATCGTAGATCTTCGTCACAGATTGTTAAGCTCATTGAAAAGATAAGAAATGATGGTTTTGGACAAGAAAGTATCTATGAAAATTTTAATGAAGGTGAGCATAGGTTATATCATACAAATATTAAGTTGAAAAATCTATCTAGTTTTTTATCACAGAAAGAAATAGATCAAGATTGTGCAATTTTATTTTTAAAGAATGATAATATAGTAAAAGAAAGAGAATTTAAAAATTTATTAAATAAAATCCGAGAATTTCCAAGATTTAGTGGTCAGAATTACAATAATATTGGTTCAGAATTTTTGTCAAATAATCTACAAAACATGGGATGGTTTTTAAGAGATATACTCAACTTTATAGACCTTATAGAAAAAGTGAAAAATGAGGATTCTACAGTAAAGATGGTTACAAATTTCATAGAAGAACCTAGAAAAATTACTTATGATTTTTTTATTCAATTTATTAAAGGAATCGAATCTATAAAGTCTACAAAGCTTGGTGACTTTATAAAAGAATTTGGAAAACTACAAATCAATAATAATAAATATACAGAAAATAATTTTGAACTTAGTTTGATTTTGAAAAATATTTTTTCGATTGATTCTGCTAATAATTACATGGAGCAAATAAAAAAACGGGCACATGACTATTTCTATTTTACTCATGAAGATGACGATAAAGAAAGGGATATGAGTAATATAAATACCTTCTTTGATTTAGAGATAAAAGAGTTTTTTCATTGGTATGAATATATTTATTCCAATGAAGAAGTAAAAGACATAAATTATTATACGTTACATGGATCAAAAGGGCGGGAATTTGATAATGTAGTTATTGTACTTGAAAATAATTTTGCGAATAGGAAAGATTATGTCCAATTTTTCTTTAAAAATTATGGAAATCTGTATTTAACGGAAGAAGAGATTACTAGATTTAATAGTGTTAGAAATTTATTATATGTTGCTTGTTCAAGAGCACGTAAAAATCTGTATGTTATTTATATTTCGGAAGATTTACAACAAAAAGAAAAAGAAAATATAGTTGAGATTTTTGGAAAAATAAAGCTTTTTTAATAATGCTTCAAAGTATACTTATATTGGCTTTGAAATAGAAAAATAGACTGTACTTTTGCCACTTATTAAAAGTTTTAATTGTAGTGATACTGATATCAATCTTTAGAATTAATATGAATAATCATATCGATAGATGAAGTGAATTTGGTACATTTTTCTTCGAAAACTAACACCGAAACTAGCACCAATGCTGAAAAATTATGAAGAATGGATAGAAGCTTATAGGAATGCAAACGCTGATATGATAGCGTTTACAATCTGTTGGGTTCATCAGAATCCCTCTCTTTTTGCTGGAATGGTCAGTGGGATAACACTAATAGATAAGCTATAAACGTTGTTAATTCAATGTTTATAGCTTATTTTTTTAAAAATATGTGGGGTCTGTGAAAAGGCCTGTATATGTCTGTAAAACTATACGAAATTTTTAAATTAGTAGTAGGAATTTTTTAGTTGAATCTCTCTGTGCTAGTTAAATATAAATATTCCTATACAACTGATAAATTTTACTAGACAGGTGAAACGTTCTTAAATATATAAAAAAAGGGTGATGAATCATAATTTGATCCATCACCCTTTTAAATTATACTCATTTTTATCTAATTTGTATTACTTTTAATAATTTGAATCAATCTCTTTTAATTCTTCACCTATACGTTTTACTATTCCAGTTACAAGTGCATTTCCCATAAAGAACATTCTCATTCGATAAGAAACCTCAACTAATTCGCCATTAGAGGTCTTTTTATACTTAGTCCAGTCATCTGGGAAATCTTGCATTCTTTCTGCTTCAATCGGAGTAATTAGCCTATACTGATTATCAATATTTAACAGGTGGGTAGAACGATTAACTGAACCTTCAGAAGTCAACATGGTTCTTCCTGGTAAATCTAATGAATCAAATGGACTCATACCACCTTCAGAAAAAGTATATTGATGGCCGTCAGCTGATGTACGTAGTATCTTTTTTGGTCCTCTTAAATATTTAAATTTTTCAAGTTTTTCACCCGTAACATACAGATTTTCAGGTACTTCATTATCTGGAACAAGAATATCAGCTAAAGTGATAGGTTGTTCCGCAAAGGTGGGTTCAGTATCAATTGAATAGTACTTACCATGTCTCATAATCCCAGTATTCCATATTTGACCAACAAAAGTATCAGATATTTCAACTATATCAGAAGATAGTTCTCCATAAGCATGACGATCTTTATAAGCTATATTGGATACAGGAAATTGTCTAGCAAAAAGGCCCTTTTTAAATATATAGTCTTCGTATAAAGTAACTTCATCATTAAGAATATTATCATGAGGTAAAGTTCCCTCTTTTGTGTCCCAATGTTTAGCCCAACCTGTATCGTTACGATAAACAAAGAAGAAAACACGCCTTCTTCTTTGAGCTCTTCCGTAATCAGCTGCGTTGATAACTCGCCATTCAACAGAATAACCAAGTTCATTAAAGGCGGCAAGCATAATAGCGAAGTCACGTCCGCGTTGTTTTGATGGCGATTTTAACAGACGATCAACGTTTTCCAAGATAAGGTACTTAGGTTTAATGTGTTTGGTTGCTCTTATTATTTCCCAAAAGAGAACCCCTTTTTTACCTTCAATTCCCATTTCATGTTTCTTGCTACGTGCAACAGAGTAGTCTTGACATGGAAATCCCCCAACAATCATATCTACTCCATTTTCTTTCATTTCAATAAATTTGTCGTCTTTTATAGTAGAGACATCGTCTGGAATATGTTCCATATTAGGAAAACGATATAACCCAACCTCAAAAGCATCTTGAGATTTTCTAGATGGCTCATACTGATTTGAATAAAGTGTTTGGAAATACGAAGGATCAGCATCATTTAAGCCGATGATAAATCCCCCGACACCATCAAACATTGAAAAAACTTTCATAAAAATTCTCCTAACTAAAATAAGAACATATTTTCGATTTGCATTGCTTATTATAACGTAAAACACACAAGAGATCAAGTCTAAAGATCCCCTAGCTTAATTAAATTAACTTAGTTATACTATTAGTTAAAAAGGGGTAAATAAATGAGTGTCTATTTATATTCTAAAGATTGGTCCATATCGGACATTTTAGTAGCATCCGAAAAATTAGAAGGTAAAAGCTTAAGTGAGTTGGATCAAAGCGGCTGGTTGGAAAATGGTGGTAATAAAGGCCGCATAGGTAATATGATTCAATCTGATTATTTTGGTATTCCAGCTAATTCAGATAGAGGTGCTGATTTTACTTATCATGGTATTGAATTAAAAGTAACACCTGTTAAAAAGGTCAAGAATGGAAAATTGTATTCTTCAAAAGAAAGATTAGTTTTAGGAATGATCAATTATATGAATGATTATAAAATTGAGTTCAAAGATAGTCTACCTAATAAGAAAACCAAGAGTATGCTATTAATTTTTTACCTTCATGAAGAAAATACGCCAGTAAATGAATTTAAAGTTTTAAAATCTGTATTATTTAATTTACCAGAAGAAGACAAAGAAATAGTACAAATTGATTATGAGCAGATAACATCAATGATTGAAAGTGGACGAGCTCATGAAATAACAGAAAAAGATCAAAAATACTTAGGTGCATGTACAAAGGGGCAAGGAAAAGGTAAAGATTTAGTAAAACAGCCTTTTTCAGATGAAGATGCCAAATCAAGAGCCTACTCATATAAAGTCGGATACATGAGTTCTTACTTTAGAAAGCTAATGACACCAGAAGAAATTACGCATATTTTAGTTCCTCAAAAGAAATCATTTGAAGAAACTATTACCTCAACTCTTGATAAGTATATAGGTAAAGAAGATATCGTAATAACCAACCAAACAGGCTGTAAAACAAAGAGAACATCTAAAAGCTACCACTTTGATGTAATGAGTTCCATGTTCCAAACAAATGGTAAAAACGTTAATCAAACAGAAGAATTCACAAAAGAGGGGTATGCAATTAAAACAGTTCGTAATCGTTTTGATGAGTCTAAAAATCAAGATATGTCATTCCCTAACCTAGACTTTACAGAATTATCATATGATGACTTTGAAGAATCGAGTTGGTACTCAATGTTTGCTGAAACGAAGTATGTTTTAGCTATTTGGGATGAATTTGAAGAAGGAAGATATAGATTTGTTGGCTATAAAATCTGGAAGCCTGATCAAGCATTAATTGACCAAGCTGAGAGGTTATTTAACCATATTCAAGAAATGCTGCAAAATGATAGAGTTGAAGTTTATAACGAGGGTAAAACACGTCACCAAACCTGGCGAGATAACTTACCTAAAAAAGATACATATGAACCATTTCAAGTTAGACCTAAAGGTAGCGGTGAAAGTGTGATAATTCGTATGCCTATTACAACAAAAGAAATAAAAAGGAAAGCCTTAATGATTAATCGTGATTACATTGTTGATATTATAAAAAATACTTAGTTGAACATAGAAAGGGGAAATTTAATTGTTTATAGGAACAAAGTTTTATTATAAAATTTTGTATTATTTAACAGCAATGGCTCCTTCTTATGTATTAAAAAGGATTTATTATTTTTATCAATAGCTACTAATTCGATAATTAAAGATAGACCTTTGATTAAATTATCAGTTACAAAAGAGATAACAATTGAACGCTTAATTTCTGGAGATGTCGAAATTACAATTTAATGCGATATAATTAATATTAAGATTAATTTGAAAGTTATGTGACCTTAAACTGTCCCGGATAAGATCTTAAACATAATGATAATTGAGGTTAAATCAAGTTAATTAATAACGTTGGTTTAGAAGGGTCAGTAGGGTAATAAAAAAAGACTATAAATGCTGGATTATCAGCGCTTATAGTCTTTTTTTATTACTTTAACTTTATGATTAGATCGTTTTTGATTAAAAGTATTATGGGCGCAACATGTCCTTTTCTTCCCATGCAGTAATTAAACGATGTAGACGTCGTAGTTGTGTTTCTTCTTTTTTAGCACTCATTACCCACCAAATAGAATCTCTTCTATAAGAAGGCGGCAGTTGGTTGTAAAATTCAAGTGCTTTTGTATTTTTTTAATGTTATCTAGATAGTCTTTTGATAACTTTGCATTTATTTGTGCGTATGAATAGCCGACTTGATCTTTTCTTTGATTGAAAACAACTAATCCTTCAGGTCTCATATGATTCAGTTCAATTAATTTGTGAACTTTATCCACATTAACTTTACTCCAAACGCTATTAGGCTTACGAGGTGTGTAGCGGATTTTATAACTCTCATCATCAATCGTTTTACGGATGCCATCAATCCAGCCAAAAGCAAGTGCGCAATCGACTGATTCAGACCAAGTGATACTGACTTTTTTAGATTTTTTCTTGTAAAAACCTAGCCAAATTTCATTAGATGATTGGTGATTAACTTCTAACCAATTAGTAAATTCAGTTTTGTTTTCAAAAAATAAACGCTCATTCATGTTTTAACCACTCCATTATCATTTTGTTCAGTTCGTTTGGTCGTTCTTCTTGAATCCGATGTCCAGCATCTAAAGTTTCAATACCTATATTTGGTACAAAATCTTTGATAGTTGGAAGTGGTGGAATGATATCTTTCTCACCATAGATCATCAATGTTGGTTGATGAACAATAGGAGATACGTCGCCTAAGATATCTCAATATGTTTAATGGCATGGGCTGTAGGTTAACAAATATAAAGAATAGAAAAAGAGGTTCATTATTATTAATGATTATTATAGGAAGTTTACTTTAATTGATAAATTAAAAGAGTATGAAGATGATAGAGTTAATCTACTATCAGGTTTATAGCTTTTTTTATACTATCTAACAAAGATAAACGGGAACCTTGACAAGACTATGTAAAAAGCATAATATAAAAACATACCGATTGAATGTTTTTGCGAAAGGAGATAGTAATGGCTAAAAAATACACAGCAGAAGAAGCTAAATCATTAATATTAGATGTTTCAACTCAGTTATTTGTTGAAAAAGGTTATGAGAAAACATCTATTTCAGATATTGTTAAAGGATTAGACGGGTTAACCAAAGGAGCTGTCTACCATCATTTTGCGTCCAAAGATGAGATTATTGATGCCGTTGTTAGGCGATTTATACCTAAACAAGAGTCTCTTGAAGTTATTATGAATCAAAAAAAAGTAACAGGGCTGGAGAAGATACAAGCGCTTCTCTTTGAGGGCATGTTTAATAGCGATGCGAGTCAATCACGGATGTTGAGTTTTACTTTACTAGATAATCCTAAATTTTTTTCAATGTATATTCAAACGACGAATGACGTGATGGCTCCCCTAGTGGCAACCTGTTTGGTTGAAGGAAATCAAGATGGATCAGTGTCAGTTGAACAGCCGAAGCAAATGGCTGAACTGGCCATCTTAATCTTAAGTACCTGGTTTATACAAGCCTTATTTCCGAACACATCAGAAACCTTTTTTGAAAAAATTAGAGCAGCAAAAAGCGTATTGGAACATGCGGGTATGCCCATTCTTAGTGACGAGTTATTAACCGAGATTGACCAACAAATAATGAAAAAGGTGGCAGAATTAAATGATAAAGCATGATGAAAATAAACCATTGATGAGAAGGCTACTTGAAGGCTTTGGTAAGGTAATATTAGGGTGTATCATTGCTTTAGTCGTTTTCTTAGTGGTGACTTTCACTGTCCACCAAGTGAGTCTTAAGAGTGAGGTTAACCGAATTGAACCTTACGGTGAGAAGCTGCACATCTTTGATGGTGATATGACGATTGTGGATGAGGGGGAAGGAGAACAAACGATTTTACTTTTACCAGGTCAAGGAACAGCGACTCCTTATCTTGATTTCAAGCCAATGATTGATGAATTGAAGAAAGAGTATCGTGTGGTGACAATTGAACCATTTGGCTATGGGTTAAGTAGCCAAACGAATCGTCCTCGTAGCGTGGAAAATATAGTGGAGGAGATTCATCAAGTGGCAACCGCACTTAATTTATCTAAATACACGTTGATGGGTCACTCAATCGCGGGATTGTATGCTGTTAACTATGCGCAAGCTTATCCTGAAGAGATGGAAGGCTTTATTGGGATTGATTCAAGTACACCAGAGCAACCTTGGCCAGGGATAGATATGAGGTTGTTTGATTTCTTGAAAACAGCAGGTGTTTTCAGGACATTAATTAAAGTAAACCCGGAAGTGGGATTGGGTGTGTCAAAAGAGAATCCTAACTTTGAGCAGATGAAGCTAATAACAATGAAAAACATGAGTAGCCGAGCAATGAAAGAGGAGTTACAAGAACTGAGCAATAGTTTTCCTGAGTCACGTGGCTTAAGGTATCCAACAGATATGCCTGTTTTATTATTTGTAGCGGACAATGAAAACAATCAAAAAAATTGGTTGGAAATGCATCAGGATCAAGTGAAAGGTTTAGACAAAGGGACAGTGATTCAGTTGCCAGGTGCTCATTATTTGCACCACACACAAACGGAAACCATTGTGAAAGAAACATCTGATTTTTTAAACTAGTTAGAGGAGCTTAAGTGGAGGCAGTCAACCTTTAATATATACAAAAAGAAAAAGTGCTTACTCAACGTGAGTGGGCACGGTTATTCTTTTTCCAAATGTAATATCGGATAAGGTTTATCGAAACCATCTCTTTCACTTCTTGAGACGACTTTAAAACCATGGTTTAGATAAAAATCTTTTGCATGATGATTCTGTTCGTTCACATCGATTTTAGTTATATGCTTATGGTCAATGAGCCAAGTCAAAATGAGATGCCCGTAACCGTTACCGATTTTTTCGGGAGCCAGAAAGAACATATCTAATTCATGATGTCCTGTGCCAGTGAAGCCAATTGGCTGTTCATCAATAGACCAAATACGTAATTCTACCTGGTCTAGGAAATGGGGAATTTGTTCCTTATAAAAATGTAAGTCAGTGGTGCTAAGGAAATCGTGTGTGGCTAATACGGATTTCTCCCAAATGGTTAAAATCATGTGGTAGTCTTCTGTGGTTGCTAGTTTATTATTTAACATAATCATTCTCCTTTCTAAGTTTTATTGGCTACTTTGCGATTATTGTAATATAAAGAAAAAAATTTATCAATTATTGATTATATATGGAGCCAGCTCATATTTCCCTATTCAAGGCTGAACAGATATAATCAATATAACCAGATGAAGCAGAGGAGAGAGAATATGACAGTTAGTATCATCAATTTAGCCGATCAACCGCCACTACAGAAGGAAGCAGCCGAATGGTTTTCTAGTAAGTGGGGCATTGATGAAGGGATTTATTTAGAAAGTATGGTGACAGAAGGTGTGATTCCTAGTTGGTTTGTTGCAATCGAGGATGATACCATTATCGCTGGAGCTGGTGTGATTGACAATGATTTTCACAATCGACCGGATTTGACGCCAAATATCTGTGCCTTGTACGTGGAGGAAGGTTACCGGGGGCACAGACTATCAGAGAAGTTATTTAACGAGATGGAGCAGTATCTGATGTCTAAAGAAGTCTATCATCTCTATTTAATTACGGATCATGAAGGACTATATGAAAAATACGGGTGGTCTTTTGTGACACTCGTCGAAGAAGAAGAGACACAGGAACCGATTAGATTATACGGGAAGGAACTGACTAACTAAGAGTGATTCTAGTTGGAAGAATGAGAAACGTATTATGATGAGCTGTGTGGTTTGATAAAATAATTAGGCTGATACGGTGGCTTTTCCATTATGTAATGGAGATAGGTCATCGTATTTTTGTTGCACGTTTTCGTTCTATAAAAGAGAATATATAATCGTTACTCAGCGGAGGTGTTAATGAAGGTATACTAGTTATGGCGATAACGATTGTAATAGCTATTTTATAATAAATAGTTGCTATAACGATGGTTTTTGTCTATGATATAGCTATCATAATTTAATAAGGTTCTTTTTTTAGTTAGGAAGTGTAATTATCAATAATATCATAAACCAATCATCCAAAAGAATGATAAGTATGTTAAAAGTATTGGTACAAAACGACCGCCAGTATTCAATGAATGAGCTATCTGAGCGGCTGGATATATCAACGAAAACATTAGCGAAAGATTTGAAAGAACTGAGTTACTATTTATCTGATATTGAGGGATTGTATGTAAGGTACCAGTGTAACAATGAAAAGATTGAAACGAATGTATCCATAGAAGATTTTGTTATGATTCAGTCAACGATTCTATTAGATTCCTTAATCGTTAAGTTTATCTTTGAGTTGTTGGAGACTCCTAATAAAGATATCAATTATTATTCGGATAAGCTATATACGAGTAAATCATCTGTTTACCGAATGATTAATGAATTCAACGATTATTTTAGCGCCTATCAGATAAGGATAGGGAGTGAGGGAACCTTGTACTCTATACATTGTAAAGACGAATATAATTATAGACGCTTTGTGACGGGATTATTCCTTGAAGTGTATGGCAATGATGTTCTTAGAATTATGGATAGAGAAATGTGCCAATTGTTTAAGGAACGCTTATTACATATGTACCATGCTAATAAGGTGGACATTTCAGATGATTACATCGCTTACTATTCTTTGTTTTATTTTATTTCATTGACAAGGGAGCGAGAAGGACACCATGTTGAGTATTCTCCTCATTTCATAGGACAAGATGTTGAGGTAACGGATACTGAGATAGGTCAGTTAAACACAATGAATCTACTGGTAGAGACGCAAAGATTGCATGCCATAGAATCCACCATTTATATTTGCAACTATGCCTTATCTTCCGCCATTCAGAGGGAAGACATTCGAGTTATAACAGAACTCCTGGATACTATTTACACACAATACCATTTAGATGAAAGGGATCATTACGTATTTAATATGTTCATGGATGTGTATCTGGCTCTAAAATATTACAGCAAGACCTACGCCATTTATTATGACCGAATTTTTTTCTTTGTTGGCAATATAAAGAAAGAGCACCGTCATAATTATGTTCAACTAAAAGAATTACTCGCTTCTTTTGAAGACAAAACGGGTATTTCTTTTGCTAAGTATGAGGATTATTTGATCTATATCCTTGCGATTACCCATCCTAGTATTTTAAACCATATTTTTTATGACCCTATATTAGTAGTGAGTGAGATTTCTATAGAACATGCGGCTTTTCTTTCTGATTATATTAAGGAAAAATTGCAACTTAGCAGTGTTTATATTGATAATCTTACATGGATTGACGCAAAGGACATTGATACAAAGGAGCCATCAGAGTTTGCTTTTATCCTATCTGATGTGCCATTAGCTATTGAAAATAACATTGTTGTAGATATATTCCCATTTTTTGATGAGCAGCTACAAGAAATAAAGAATCACCTTCTAAGTTAACTTAGAAGGTGATTCTTTGTTTTTATAATGGATGATTTGGTTTTCTATTTCTTTTAACTTTTGGTGAGTGATGTATTCATCCACAATGATTCTCTGGTTCAACACCATTTTTTGATCATTAGTGATGATCAATCCTTTTGTTTTGAGAGAAGGGATAGCCGGAGTATCAATGGGATAAAACCGATAATAATAATTAAAATAAGAGTCTAATTGATGGATTAAAAACTGAGCGTGTCGTGTAGAAAATATACTATGGACGTATATAATCTCATTTTTATTAGCATGGGAACGAACAATGTTGGGGTAATAGACCACTAAAATATAACTGAGTAAGGGGGTATAGTCTGTTAAATCAATGTGGAGAATCTGTTGTATGTTCAAAATAATAGAATGTACCTCGCTATAGATATAGGGGGTATTTTCAAGTTCATGAT
Organism: Vagococcus sp. 211; assembly: GCF_056322705.1. Taxonomy (NCBI): domain Bacteria; kingdom Bacillati; phylum Bacillota; class Bacilli; order Lactobacillales; family Enterococcaceae; genus Vagococcus; species Vagococcus sp. 211. Next base: position 1,370,221 of record NZ_CM150475.1, on the reverse strand, counting down.
AAAAAAACGTTAATTGGCTAATGAATAATTGTATCGGTACTTGATGAGAAATCTCATTTTCATATATTTTTCTGATAATATTAAAAAATGGCAGGATGGCGTCAAGATTATCCGTATTAAAGAGATCCCGTTGTAAGTAGTCAGTTAGCTTATAAAATTTGCGATTAATAAAAAAGACATTATCGGTATAGGGCGAATATAGAATGCTCTTTTTGATACGATCAAGGAGTTCTTCACGGCTGTCTTCCTTTGGGATGATGGGAGCCTCAGCTAAGAAAAAATGACCTTCTTCTCTTACAATAGAGACATAAATAAAGGCAAGATAGTAGTTTTTTAGGAATTTGTCGGTTGTAAAAATCTGTGCCACATGATGGTTCAATTCATAAATGATGTCGGTGTAATCGGAAATACTGTCTTCAAAATTAAAGAGATGCGTTTCCACCCAAAAAATACTCAATAACTCTCTGAGCAGTTGTTCTGACTCCGCAAAAATAAAATATTTGTGACTGACTCTTTTTATGTTAATTTGGTACTCTTCTAATTTACTGTTGACCTCCTTAATGTTTTTTCGTACGGAAGAAGCACTGACGTTGAGAAGGTCTGCGTAATAGTCAATAGTGTTAAAAGGTGTTAAGAATATGTGTTTAATCATTCGAACGTTTAATGAGCTATTCAGTATGGTTGATTGGATGTGTTTGATTTGTTGGGAAGAGGTATTGATAAGTTCTATGTCTTTCACATTGTCTCGTTTCATTTCCATATATTGACTAAACTGTTGTTCAAAATAATGAATGTCTCTTAAGACAGTGCTCTCTGAAGCGTTCACGACAGAAGCTAATTCATTTAATGATGCTTTATTATGATGTATGAGTAAGTAATCTAAAATGTCTATTTGACGTTGATAGACAGGTTCAAGTATATCTTTCATTTGAATCAACTCCTTAAATTGACATGATTCACTTTAAATATATCTTAAATACAGAAAAAAATAAATCAAAGACAAAGGCAATCTTTGTCATTTTTTCTTTTTATTTTTAAAAAATGACCGTTAAAGAAAAAGCGTGATATTTATATTTGTTTATAAAAAAATAAAATAAAAAGAAAAAGGGACATAAAGATATATTTTGTTCCTTTTTTGGATTTGTTATTAGCATTTTTAACGTCATTTTGACGAATATATGAATGAAAATAGGAATTATTAGCAAAAAAAATAATAAGATAACGATTATCATATAATTATCCAAGGTTTTTTATGTCTCATTTATTTATAGATTGTGGTAACAATATATGTTTATGAATAAATTGAAGGATTGTAAAGGGATGAGGTAGCTGAACTAATGATAGAATCAATCATCTGTTTTATGTATTGGTATCAGACAGAAACGCCTCGGTTATAAAAACGGAGGAAGAAGATACGAGGATACAAGGCTATTATTCTCAATACGTGTTAAGGAGGAGGAATATGAAAAAAATAATTGCTTGGTTATCTTTATTAACGATTGTTTTAACCTTATTGATGCCATCCGTTGAAGTGACTAGTGCGTCAAATAGGGAACAAAGGATTATCGATACGGATGAATTACAACTGACTGTCACTCCGACTCGTTCTAATCAGGAGATTGTTTGGACCGTTGATTATCGTAAAGAAGGGACGGAAAATCAACGCCTAAAGTTACGGCTGACTTCTGAAGGGGAAGAAGTGAGAGTCTTAAAAAAGAGACATTGGGAACAAAAGGAAGACTGGTTCACTGAGTTAAATGCAACACACTCAAGTGCTGGTTCTTTATCTCTCGTTACCAAAGAAGACATCCCTGAATTACGTTTAGAGGTCCAGATAGATACTGAAGAAAACATGGATGTTTTATCCGTAGATTTACAAGGACCTTACGAGCTTGACCTTCCCATAATTGAAGAACAAAGGGAGAAAGAAGAAGACAGTGAAAAACTGATTCTCGAATCTACTGAAACTAGCGAAATTGGCAGTGATGAAGGGAATATTACACAGCTAAGTGAGGCTCTCGACCCTCCCAAACATCAGCAGGTTAATCGATTCGAGCGCTTGTTGTCGGGAACAGAAAGACAAGGGACACTACCCTATACGGATCCCTTTGTATACAGCCATACAAAAGAAGGGGTGTTCCCTGAAGTATGGACAAATAAGTATTTAACGGGTTCAACCATTAACACCAATCAAGAGAACACAACCCGCAATTTTGACTATGGTAAAGCCTATCAGGGACCTCCAACAACGACAAATATTATTGGAGGGAATGCTAATCTACTAAATGGTTACCACGAACATCCAAGACCAGGTACAACATCTGAAAAGAGCAGTGTCTTAACAAAAAAAGTAGTGAAACCAACCACCAATCCGAATCAATTTGATGTATCTGTTGATGTGATTGCGGGGGCTTCAGAAGTAGCAAAACCTGTTGACGTAGTATTTGTTATCGATAAGTCAGGAAGTATGGCCAATGATATTAATGGAACCAATGTTGGTTTTTCTAGTTATAATTCGCGGTGGCAGATGACGAAACGTGCGCTAAATAAACTATCAAAAGGACTATTGGCTCCAGGGAATGATGTGCGTTTATCAGCAGTATCCTTTGGTTCAGATTGGAATAATAAAAATACGGCCGTTTGGGCGGAGCATTCGAATTTTAACAACACGCCATTTACAAATGATGCCACCACGTTCATGAACAATACTATTATTACCACGAATCCGACGACAAGTGGGACGCCAACCTATATGGGGGTTGAACTGGGAACGAAGATTTTACAAGAAAAGGCTCGGCCAGAAGCTGAAAAATTCTTAATTGTATTAACGGATGGTATGGCTACTTTTTATCCTAACAACACCAACCCTAAAGGCATTTCACAGTCTACAGTGACAAGTCAGTCTGGAAAAACAACGTATAAATTAACGTCTGGTAATTTTTTAGGTAACGGGACGGAATCTTCCGATAATCCGAAGAATTCTTATGATAATACCATCGTTTATTTAAACAATCGAATTTATAACAATAGGTATTACCCAAACGTGGGTAGCTTTCATAAATATTCTATTGGTCTAGGTGCTTCTGGGCCGTATATCCCGGGAACACTTTCTGCGATTGGTCCTGATGGTCAGTTTGATGCTCAAAGCGAAGTTGATTTAAACAAAGCCATTGAAACGATTTCTCGTGTGATTCGAGGGTATGAAGATGTCTTTGCACTGGGAACTACGACGGATCCAATGAGTCAATATGTAGACCTTGTTGATGATGTGTCTACTATCCGATTTGATGCCTTAACGTTAAAAAAAGGGACCCCTAATTCTCTCGATATTATCGGTCAAGGGACGCCAAACTTCCCATTGTACGCACAAATGATCCAATCAAATGCCAAAGTAGAAGATAACACGATTAAGCTTTCAGAAATGAACCTTTCAGGCACGAGTCTTGAACGATTTGGTATTCGTTTTACTTATAAAGTGGAATTAAAGGAAGAATACAGAGATGGCAGCTTTTATCCAGCAAACGGCCCTACTTCAGCTAAAGCCTTTAATTACGGAGAGTCCATTGGCTTTGCTGTACCATCAGTTCGAGCGGATGTTTTTGATATACCTGTGAAAAAAGAATGGGAAGATGAAGGGAACCGTTGGGGGAAACGACAAGATATCACCCTTCAGTTAGAGTCAAGAAGTGGTTCGGGTGATTGGGAAAAAGTGAAGGGAAAAGAGGTCACTCTTCCAGCAGATGCCACAGGCCAAGAGTTGGAACATGTGTTTAACCGTTTAGCTAAAAAAGGGCCATCGGGACAGATGATTCATTACAGAGTTATTGAAACGTCGGACGGCAATCAACGTGTCTTAGGTTATCACACTCCTTCTTACGACAAGGAACAAGTCACTGGAGAGACTGCTAATAAAACCATCACTATTAGAAATGAATTAATGACAACGCCGATTGAATTAACAAAAATTAATGGTGGAAAAGCAAAGTTAGAAGGAGTCGTCTTTACCCTTTCCTCTGAACAAGAAACAGATATGATTCAAGAAGTCATCTCTGACAAAGAAGGGAAAGTAAAGTTTCATCCTTTACCAATTGGGAAATATGTTATCAGAGAAAAAGCAAGTTTGGCTGGTTATGAGCCAATTAAACCAATCCCATTGGAAATTAAACAAAATATCGCTACAGGAGAGCTAGAAGTTATTGGTTTACCAAAAGACAATGACATCGTTAACTATATAAAAGAATTTGAGTTAAACCTTATCAAAGTGGATCAAGACAACCAACCCGTCATGGGAGTGGTCTTTGAATTAACCAATACGGCTGATGGGACAAAAGTAACAGCTGAAGGAAACGAATTAGAAGGAAACAAGTTTACCTTCACCTCTTTAAAACCTGGAACATACAGGTTAAAAGAAACCGTGACACCTGAGAATTATGTGGGATTAAAAGAACCCATCACCCTTGTCATTAGCGAATCAGGTAAGGTAGCTGTGGATGGAAAAGAGGATACAGCAACGGTCGTGTTAGGTGAAAAAAATACGATTGAACTGACAGTTACCAATAGTGTGAAAGGCTTGCTACCTGCAACTGGGGGGACTGGGACAAGAACCTATTTAGTTACCGCCATGGTATTAGGTGCCCTTTTGGCTATAGTAGGAGCTTACTATGTTTATCGTCATCATAGAGGGGGGAGAGTCAAATGAGAAAAGGGACAAACGTATTTTCTTTTTTGTTTTTGCTCACTCTTACTTTGAACGTAGGGTGTATTACACAAGTACAGGCGGAAGAAACACCAACCATCCAAACAGAGATTGTCTTACATAAACGAATGTACATTGATCCTAAAGCAGAACCAGAAGATATTTTAAACACGGGAACGCCAATGCCAGATGCACCATTTATGGATAAGGAAATAGCTTATGGGTTAAATGATGTTGTCTTTGAATGGTATGATGTGACGGATTATGTGAAGCAACAACAAAAGGATAATAAAACACAACAAGACATCCAAACCTATTTTCGAGACACAGAGCCTGCCAGGTTAGCAGAAACCTTTAAAGCTAATTTGTTAGATACGGTAGTTACTAAAACCATTGAGGGTGAGAGTGGTATGGCAGTGATTCACACGTCTTCTAAGGAAGAAACACCTGCGTACTTAATACTTGAAAAAGCAGCACCATTAGTCAAAGGACAAAAAATCATCAAGATGGCAACACCGATGCTTGTGATATTGCCCGTAGAAAATCCTTTAGAAGAAGGAACGAATTTAGCTACCATTCACTTATATCCAAAGAATGCACAGTATAAAGTACCTGTTCCAGATGAAAAAGAACCACCTGAACCAAAGCCAACACCAAGGCCTAAGAAACCCTTCTTACCACAAACAGGTGAAGTAAAATCAATCATGGCATTATTGGGAGTCGTGCTGACGGCCGTAATTAGTTATGTGTGGTATAGAAAAAGGAAGAATCACCGGAGTATTTAAGGTATGATGCGTCATATTTAAATAAGAAAACAAAAATAGGAGGAACTATAAATGAAAAAAATAACCAAAACGTTAAAAACATTAGCGTTGAGTCTGTTAGCTTTGCCAGTTGTTTTGGGAGCCATGGGTTCTATGCCAGTTTCTGCAGCAGAAGTGACCACTACAGCGGATGTGACCTTGCATAAATTAATTTACACGGATAATCGAGGGACAAAAGAAAACACAGGATCGGAAGATGCTAGTTTTACAGGTGAGCCACTAGACGGTGCTGAATTTACTGTCTATGATGTGACAGCACAGTATAAAGGATTACGTTCAGGGGATAATCCTTTATCTCCTGCGGATGCGATTGCTAAGCTTCAGAAAGAGTACGTTGCAAACGAGACAAATAAAGTCATAGCAGGGACAACTAGCAATGGGGGGCTTGTCACATTTTCTGATTTAGCCTTAAAAGCAGCGGATGGCAAAACCGACCAAGTCTACTTATTCTTAGAAACGAAAACACCGAACACAGTGAGTGTGACACAAAAGTCAGCACCTATCGTTCTTGGTATGCCAATCTATAAACTAGATGCAGAAGGTAAATCAACAGACACTTTAAACACAGACATTCATTTATACCCAAAAAATGAAACGCGTTATGACACAAAAGAATTTATAAATGTGGGCAATCAGTTTGAGTGGGACAAAAATGGGGACGGAACTGACTATGTTAATGTATCAACCGGTGACGTTTTGGACTTTAATGTCACACTCAATATACCAGCTGATATTGATCAAAAAGACACTTATACATTAACTGATACACCATCTGATAATCTAAAATACGTAACAGATTCTTTAGGTCTCTACTTCGATGGTGGACTAGTTAAAGACGTTGATTATACATTGACTGAAAAAGGAAATGGTTTTGAATTATCTTTAAAAACACAGAGCAATAAAGTACAAGCACTAGCTGGTAAAGCAATCGTTGTGGGTTACCAAATGACCTTAACCGCTGATGTTAAACCAGAACTATTAGAAGAAAATAAGGCCATCGTTAAGATTAACAATGAAACAGTAACAGAGATGGTGACACATCAAAAACCAACAGATCCAGAAGACCCAACTGATCCGAAAGATCCAGAAGATCCGAATAAACCAACGGATCCAAAAGACCCAGACGATCCAGAAAAACCAACAGATCCTAATGACCCAGATCCAGAGGACCCACCAGTAAAATTCGGAACAGGTGGCCGTAAGTTCATCAAAACGGATGCTCAGTCAGGCGAGGCATTAGAAGGGGCGGAATTTGTGGTGAAACAAGGCGCAAACTATGCTATCTTTACAACGCATAAAACAACGGGTGAATATGTGTTTGCTGAGTGGACAACAGACAAAGCGAAAGCAACGACACTTATTTCTAACAAAGAAGGTACATTTGCTGTAAAAGGGTTAACCAACGGAGATTATGCCTTAGAAGAAACCAAAGCACCAACTGGGTATGCGTTGTTGACAGATGTTTATAACTTTACAGTGGTGCATGGTAAATATGAAGACACCTCTTTCCTAGAAACAGTTAAGAACACACCAAAAGGGTTGTTACCAGCTACAGGTGGTAAAGGTATTTATGCCTTTATCGCAGTGGGAACAGCCATGATGGCTATAGCGTATGTTTGGTTTTCTAAATCTAGAAAACAAGCGCACGTCTAATCGGAATAACGAATGAAACAATTAAGGGTAACTGCCATTCAGGGGTTACCTTTTCTTTTTAAGTTGAAAAAATTAGATATAGTACATCTATCAGAGGTCGATGTGGCTCTCTAATTTTTTGAGCAAATAAAGGAGGTAGTTTATGACAAAGCAAAAAGAGGAACGACTCAATCTAATCTTAAAATTACTGATGGCTTTACTGTTCATTTCAGGTGTCATGGTTTTTTCGTATCCTTTCGTCGTGGATTCAATTAATAATTATTATGATCAAAAAGTTATTGAAGCTTTACATAAAGAAAATCAAGCAGCGTTTAACCAAAAAAAAGCAGCACAATTAGCAGAAATGACTCAACGCAATAAAGAGTTAGCAGCCAATAAAAAGAGCCTAAATATCCCTGGGATGGGAGCAGTTGAGGATCCCTTTGCCTCTGCTTTAAATACTAAAGGAGTTAAGCAAAAACCGGATTATTATAAACAACATACTATTGGAGCAATTTATATTCCGAAGATCCATGTGAGTTTACCTTTATTTGATGAAACAACGAATGAGTTATTAGAGGTTGGTGCGACCGTTTTACAAGGGAGTTCTTTTCCAATTGGTGGCGAGGATTCTCATTCCGTTATTACAGGACATAGTGGTTTGCCAGATAAAAAATTATTGACTGATTTGAACAAATTAGAACTGAAAGACGTGATATATATAGAGGTTGGGGATGAGACGTTGGCTTATGAAGTGAATCGTTTTAAGACGGTATTACCGGATGAGTTGGACGATGTTAAAATCCAGAACGGCCGAGACTTAGTCACGCTTGTCACTTGCACCCCTTATATGGTTAATACCCATCGGTTACTAGTGACCGCCCATCGTATCCCCTATAGTGCGGAACAAATGAAAGATGACAAACAGAAAACACAAGACTATCATAAACGTCGTTTTCGTGCATTTCTGATTGGCTTTCCTTTTCTTTTTGGTCTTATTTTTTATTGGATGTGGCGTAAATTTGTTTATTATCAAAGCGGTAAATACACCTATGATTTTATCTTTACTGTCCACCAAAATAGTAAGCCCGTGGTAGGTGAGGTATTTGTGTTAACAACAGGGAAAGACGTTGTGCGCAAACATAAAAAGACATTAAAGGCAGTGAGTGATGTCAACGGAGAAGTCTGTTTTCATCAACTACCTGGTGGTAAATACTGGGCTAGACCACGTCAATCAAAGAAAGGCCCAATGGTAAAAGGTTATATTCATTCATTGAAGGATAAACAATTTGTGTTGCGTGGTAAACGTGAGAGTTTTAAAACGATTAAGACCGAGAATGGAAAGAACTATTTACTTGAATTGAGGAAAAAGAAATGAAGAACCCACGAAATAAATTAATCTCACAAATAGGTATGTTACTCTTTTTTTTAATAGGTCTTCTGATTATGACGTATCCGTTTTATATCAATGCACTGAACCATGTTATCGACCAACAACGAGTTGCTGTTTATTTAAAAAACGAACAAAAGAAGTTTGAGCAGAAAAAAAGCGAATTAGCTGAAGAGAATAAAAAAAACGAAGCCTATTTTTCGCCAAGAAGTGATCCTTTTAATGAAGAAAAACCGACTGATAAAACCGAAGCTTATTTTTATCAACATTTGATTGGTACGATTGACATCCCTAGTCTATCCCTTAATATCCCATTATATGATGAGACAAACAATGAATTACTTAATAGAGGAGCCACCGTATTAGAAGGAACCTCCTATCCTGTTGGTGGTGAGGGAACCCATTCCGTTATTTCTGCCCACCGGGGACTACCACAACGCACATTGTTTACTAACCTTCCTGAATTAAAACGAGGGGACCTCTTTTTACTTCACGTATTAGGAGAGACCTTAGCTTATAAGGTACGGGATACTCATGTAGTGTTACCAAACGAAACAGATATATTGAAAAAAGAAGGGGGTCAAGATTTAGTAACACTAGTGACGTGTACACCGTATATGATTAATTCCCATCGGTTGCTAGTGACAGGTTACCGTGTCCCCTATACGCCAAAAATCAAGAAACAACAAGAAGAAGGGGACAAATGGCGTAAGCTTAAACAGTGGCTGATCATGATAGGAATGGTTATCGCAGTTTTATTATGGGTGCTTCTTTTATGGCGACATATTCATTTATACCGGTTGCGTCAAATGACAATGACAATTGAGCTAGTGATTGTTAACCAACATAAAGCTGTTACATTAGCCTTATTTGATAAAAAAGGGAAAAAACCTATGCTTCGTCATGGTGTTCCATATGACATCCATCTTGAACCTAATGATGTAGCCAAATTCACTGATTTACCTAGTAATATGTACAGCATAAAATGGAACAATCAACCATTGATGCAAGTGGGACGAAAAAAAATAAAGCAAGACATTCAAGTAGTAATGCTGAGTCCTTTGTTTAAGAGTGATACACAAGACCACGTGATCTATCTTAAAAAGGTAAGAAAGAAAAAGAGTACGGCAAGAAGATAAAGGTAATAAATTGTAGGAACATGGCAGAAGCTATGTTCCTATTGTTGTTGGATGAACCACGTACAACAAACTGTGACATAGATTTTTTATCAACAGAGTGCTACAATTTCACTGAAGGCTTCCTGTTTACAAATAGGATGTTTTATTATGGGAGGAAATAGTACTTGATAAGGAAGGTAGCGAATGAAAAAATATAGCCTAGTGTTTGGGTTAATCATCCTTGGTCTGGTAGGGGTGATCAGTTATAATAACCAATTTGATATGCTTATTAACGATGAGGTGATTCATAGTGATGGAACCCGCATCGCCGTAGAGTATGCTATGCCTAAAAAGAGCAGTGACAGACCTGGATTGATGTTATTTATTCATGGGGATGGGCCTGCTAATAAGAACCTAGACGAAGGGTATTACCCGGCTTGGGAAGTGTTGTCAAAAGAAAACATGATATCAGTTAGTTGGGATAAGGCCGGTGTAGGTGAGTCCACAGGAAATTGGCTGACACAAGACATGGAAGACCGCAAAAATGAGGCGGAAACAGTGTTAAAATGGGCACGTCAAACCTTTGATATTGATCCAGAGAGAGTGGGGGTTTGGGGAGCTAGTCAAGGAGGGTGGGTGATTTCCAAACTGTTAACTGACAATGATTCTGTCAAGTTTGCCGTTGGCGTCGCACCAGCTGTTAATTGGTTGAGACAAGGTGAATTTAATACGATAAGTGAGATGACCTACGAAGGGTATTCGTCAAAGGAAATCGAGGACAAACGATTAGTAGAAGCTGATATCACAGAGTATCTACAACGAAATGATTACCAAGGGTATCTTAATAGTGGGTTGGATAAAGAGGTCATTTCAGAAGATAGGTGGGCGTTTATTCATAAAAACATGACTCTTGATAATACAGAAGAGCTCAAGGCAATCAATAAGCCTTATTATTTATTGTTAGGAGACCATGATATCAATGTTGATGTACGAGAAACCGAAGAGATTTACCGAGAGTGCGTGACTAGAGAACATTTAAGGGTAAAGCACATAAATAAAGCGACTCATAGAATGTTGAAACCACGGCACCAAAAAGACACTTTTATGACATTTTTTGAGGCTCTTTTTAATCCTAGATGGATTTTTTCACCGGACTATCTGGATAGTTTGAAAGATATTGCTGAAGAGATATAAGGATACTAACCAAAGCTAGGAATGTGCGTCATGCATTCCTAGCTTTTTTGATAGGTAATAGCAAATAATACCTATGACATTGCGACTTAAGAAAACATTAATAAATCCTTCAGAGGAAATGAAGATGTGCCGCCTCTTTTATTGGTTAAATGGTTACAGGAGGCGAGACAGATGACAAAAAATATGACAAGACTCGTGATAATGCTAGTAGGGTTATTCTTAAGTTTAGGCTATTATATGTATAATGAAATGACAGATATCTTTGCAGGGACTGGAAGCTCAAAAAGTGAATTACGACAAGAACACAAAATATACAGTAACAACGCAACCATGCAACAATTAGATGGGACAGTGTTGTTTGAGAAAAACAGCGATGAAACAATTAAACCCGCTTCTTTAACGAAGATGATGACGGCTATTATTGCTATCGAAACGTTACCAGATGTGACACAAGTGGTTCCTATCAATGGAAGTGGCATCACTGACTTGTATTACGAAGGAGCTTCTGTTGCGGGCTTTGCACCCAATGCTATGGTAACGGTGGAAGAGTTATTGTACGGATTGATGTTGCCGTCTGGAGCAGACGCTGCCGTAACATTGTCTCACGTTATATCAGGGAGCGATGCTGCTTTTGCTGAAGAGATGAATAAAAAAGCAGGGGAGTTAGGTATGACAAAGACACATTTTACCAATTCTTATGGAACCGAATCAGCGGATCAGTACTCTACTGTGAATGACTTAGCCTTACTGTTGCGTTATTCTCTTCAAAATGACACTTTTAGAGACGTCTTTACGACTGAAAAGTATGTGGGAAGCAATTATTCTTTTGAGAGTACCTTATTTAAAAAATTAGGGAATACATCTGTTAAAAAAGGTGATATCATTGGTGGCAAGACAGGTTACACGGAAGAAGCGGGTCTTTGCTTGGCAAGCCTTGCAGAAGTAGAGGGTGAGGAGTACATTGTGATTACCGTGGGGGCAAAAGGGGATCACAAAACCAAGCAGTTTAATATGCTTGATGCCAAGAGTCTCTACAATCAACTATAAGGGGCGAATAGGATGACAGACTGTGTATTAGTAGTAGAAGATGAACAAGAAATTTCTGATTTATTGCGACTTTATTTGGAAAATGAAGGGTTTCGAGTAGTAGTGGGGGAGACAGGTGCCAAGGCTTTAGCACTTGTTGAAAGTGACGCTATTGATTTAGGTATTCTTGATGTGATGTTACCGGATATGAATGGGTTTGATTTGTGCGGGAAGTTGAGACAAACGGAAGTGTTTCCGATCATTATGTTAACGGCTAAAAACACAGACATGGATAAAATTCATGGCCTAACAATGGGAGCAGATGACTATGTTACTAAACCCTTTCAACCCTTAGAACTCGTGGCTAGGGTCAAAGCTCAGCTAAGACGTCATACGAATTATAGCCAAGGGGACAAAGTGGTAGAAGTCACCAATGTATTTGAAAGCAAAGGGCTTATGGTGAAGTATGACAACCATCAATGCTTTGTGAATGGGCATGAAGTTAAGCTGACGCCTAAAGAGTTTGGTATTCTTTCATTAATGACTAAACACCCAGGTCAAGTCATGTCTTCAGAAGAATTGTTTGCCAAGGTATGGGGTGAAGCCTACTATGAATCAGCAACGAATACGATTATGGTACATATCAGACACATCCGCGAGAAATTAAAAGTATTTAGTCCAAGTGTGGCATACATTACAACGGTTTGGGGAGTGGGGTATAAGTTTGAAGAATGAAGCTAACTTTACGTTACTGAAACGTCGGTTGTTAATTCAGTTAATTCAAGGATTAGTGGTAAGTGTTGTTGTGTTATTGTTTCTATTTTCTTTGTTCAGTGGTGTAGTAGCAGAATGGGTATTGCAATTTTTCCAAACAAAATTGTCTCTGGATTATGAAAGTGCCTTTACAATTTATCACCGTGCCATTCGACAAAATAAAATAGAAATCATCTCGCTTCTAATGATAGGGGCCATTTATTTTATTTTCAGGCAATTAATTAATACGGTGATGACTTATTTTAATGAAATTGATGATAACCTCAAAACCATCGTAACGGAAAGTGACACCCTGACGGAACTATCGCCGGAGTTATCTAGTATTTCTGTAAAAATCAATCAGAGCAAGCAGATTATTAACCACCGTGAAATGGCACTAAAGGATTCCGAGATGAAGAAGAATGATCTCGTGGTGTATTTGGCTCATGACATCAAAACCCCTTTAACTTCCATTATTGGTTACTTAAGTTTCCTTGTGGAGGCTGAAGAAATCGACGAGTTGGTACGTCAAAAGTACCTTGCGTTGGTTTTGACCAAGGCCAATGACTTGGAAGGGCTTATTAATGAATTCTTTGACATTACTCGGTTCAATATGCAAGACATTGTTTTAACAAAGCAACAGGCAGATTTGAAATTAATGTTGCAACAAATTGTGGATGAGCGAAGCTTTGAAATGGAGGCGAAAGGTCAATGGGCAGAGATGGAGGTGGAGAGTCTCCTGATTTCTGTGGACTTAGAAAAATTCGCAAGAGTACTGAATAATCTTGTCAAAAACGCCATTCTGTATGGCGACGACCATAGCCCTATAAACATCAAAACCAAGGCCACGGCACTGGGTGTCACCCTTACTATCGCTAATGCGAGTGATACCTTGAGTGAAGAGGCCATGGCTACTATGTTTGATAAATTTATTCGGCTGAATAGAGCGAGGACAACCAATAATGGTGGGGCTGGCCTAGGATTGGCTATATCTAAAGATATTATAGAAGCCCATGATGGACAGATAGCTGTGGCTAGTCGTGATAGAGTCACAACCTTTACTATTTTTTTACCGAAGATATGATGGGACATAAAAAAGGAGTGGTAAGAATGGTTTTACAAAAGGAAAAACAGTTAGAAAACATGATTGCATGGCGCAGGTATCTTCACGCGCACCCAGAATTATCATATAAGGAGTACAATACGAGTCAGTGGTTACAGAACTTGGTAAGTTCTTTTGGAGAATACCAGATTAAACAGGTGGGTAAAACGAGTTTTGTGGCAGTTATAGATGGTCATAAATCTGGAACAAAAGAAGTGCTTGCCTTTAGAACAGATATGGACGCGTTACCGATTGAAGAAGAGACTGGTCTATCCTTTGCATCTACGGTTCCTGGTGTGATGCATGCCTGTGGTCATGACGTTCATATGGCGATGCTGCTTGGTTTAGCGGAGTGGTTAGGACACAATCAAGAGGCATTTTCTAATAGAGTCGTGTTAATTTTTCAGAGTGCTGAAGAAGTACCTCCAGGTGGTGCGGTGGAAATGGTTCAGTCAGGTGTACTAGATGAAGTGGCTTTTGTGTACGGCTTTCATGTGTTTCCTAATCACCCTGTGGGACATATTGGGATTGCTGAGGGAGCGATTACGGCTTCGCAAGACATTATTGAGTTAGAGGTATTTGGTAAAGGAACTCATGGTGCTACACCTGAATGCGGGGTAGATCCTATTTTAGTGGGATCAGAATTAATCAGTAGCCTGCATCACATTGTATCAAGAAATATTTCAGCTTATCACTCAGCAGTCCTTTCTTTTGGTGAGTTTCATTCTGGAGATATTTTTAATATTATTCCTGATAAGGCTGTTATTAAAGGCAATGTAAGGACTACAGACCCGGAAATAAGAACACTAATAAAAGCAAGGGTTCATGAAGTTGTCTCAGGTATTTGTCAGGCTCACAATGCACAGTATGCGTTGAATTATATTAAGGGATATAGTCCAGTCATCAATGATTCTAAAGCGACAGAGATGGCTTACGGTTCTGCTTTAAAAAGTGTCGGAGAGCCAGCTATTTTTTCTAATCCCCAGAAAATGGTAAGTGAGGACTTTTCTGAGTATACTGATCGTTACACAGGCTGTTTCATGATACTAGGTGGAGGGATAGAAGAGGATGGGTATCGCTACATGAATCATCACCCTAAATTTGATATTGACGAGAAAGCGATGGCATCAGGTTTGGCTATGTATATCCAATTGGTGAAAGATCATAGCGCGTTATAAAAGGAATAGGATTAGTAAGGTACCCATACAAAAAGAGCTCTGAAGGCTCTTTTTTTGTTAATAAGGATAGAAGGCGTAGAGTAGTATTAAGGCGATGATAAAAAGTATCGCGCCACTAATGGTCAATGGCTTAGTCCAACCATCCCAAGCACGCTTATTAGTTACCGCACGTAGTTTAAAAGAAAAGCCAACTAGCCCTAGAAGCAGAAAACTAATAAATAAAACGACAATAGAAACTAAAAACATTTTTTCTTGCATAGTATCACCTCTTTTTTTGGTAGTTATAAGATAACATAAATTATTTATTTGTACTATTGATGTGTTATATCTTTAGAAACGAAGGGTTATCATTTTACAAAACATTGATTTTCTGTTTAAATTAAGTTAGATAGATAGTAACTGATTGAGTTACTATCTTGAAGGGACTAAGTAAGTAGTAGATTAGTTTCTAGTTAGGTAAAAAAATTGAAGGAGAGATCGTGATGGAAACAAGAAAAATTGGAGTTATTATTGGAAGTCTAAGAAAAGAGTCGTACAATCGCAAAATAGCCAGTCAACTGATGTCGCAATTCCCTGAAAATTACCAAGTAGAAATCATCGAAATAGGGGAATTACCTCTATACAATGAAGATTTAGATGTGGAAGGTATGGTACCAGAAGCTTGGACAACCTTTAGAAAAAAAGTCAAAGAGATGGATGGTTATTTATTCGTAACACCTGAATACAATCGTTCCGTTCCTGCCGCTATGAAAAATGCTTTAGATGTTGCTTCTCGTCCTTATGGTAGTAGTGGATGGGACAAAAAAGTGGGTGCAGTAGTGAGTGCATCGACTGGAGCCCCAGGTGCTTTTGGAGCGAATCATCATTTGAGACAATCTTTGGTATTCTTGAATGTACTAACGATGCAACAACCAGAAGCATATTTAGGCAACGTGACGTCTTTTATTAATGAAGATGGGTCTATTACTAATGAAGGTACTTTAGGCTTTTTCCAAACCATTGTTGATGGTTTTGTCGCATTAACTGAGCAGTTTTATAAATAAGGATGGTGAACCTATGATAGTTAAAGAAATCAGCCTAAATGGTTTGAATTATAATGTGTTTCAGCCGGATCCAGTTATGGGTGCAAGTATGACACTTGTGGAAAAAGAGGGAGAAGGTTTCCTGATTGATACGCAATTTTCATCCTCTGATGCTAAGGTAGTTATTGATTTTATGCTAGAACGGGGTATTAAATTAGTAAAGGTTTTTATCACTCATAGTGATCCAGATTTTTATTTTGGCCTACCCTTTATTTTAGAAGCATTTCCTCATGCTAAGAGTTACGCTACTCAGGAGACCATTGACAGAATCGAAGAGACTTGGCAAGATAAATTAAAGGTGTGGTCAGAGGTATTAAAAGAAGGGGCTCCGACTAATATAGTAATCCCTCATGTAGAAAATGACGGGATTGATTTTAAAGGGCAACGATTCAACATTGTTGGCCGAGATAAGCATCGAACACAGCTCTATAATGAGGCATCAAAAGTACTTATTGGTGGCATCACGGTGATAGCAGATACGCATGTGTTTATGGCAGATACAAAAACACTGTCTAGTCAAAGGTCTTGGGTGAAAGATTTAGAGTACTTAGAAACATTAGCCATTGATGTGCTGATACCAGGGCATTTTGGTTCTGGTAATCGGTTCGATAAAGAAAACATCGCGTTTACGAAAGATTATATTAATACATTCATTAAAGTAGAAGAAAAACACACCAGAAGTGACGAAATCATCACAGAGATGACGTCAGCCTTTCCAGATATTAGTGAAGGGGCATTAGAACTGAGTGTCAAAGTAGTCACAGGGGAAATGGACTGGCAATAAAAGACAAGGAGTGATGCATGTGGCCTTTTCAACGAAAGTGAGTGTTGCCACTCATGTGTTAGCATTGATTTATCTTGAAGGAGCCACCGGGATTACTTCGACTCAAATAGCTGGTAGCATTCAAACCAATCCCGCTGTGGTACGTAAAATATTAAGCCAATTAAAGAAAGCTAATTTAATTGATAGTTCTCCAGGACCTGTACCAACAGTACTAAAGGAGCCACCGGAGACTGTGACGTTATATGATATCTACAAAGCAGTAGAGTCACCTCGGGATCTCTTTATGATACATCAAGATACGTCACCCAATTGCCTTGTTGGTCGAAACATTCAGGCATCCTTGACTGACTATGTAGATCAAATTGAAGAACGATTAAATGAGGAATTAAAGAGCGTTACATTAGCTGATGTCATACAGACTATTCTCGCTCTTGAAGAAAAATAAAGGAAAGACAAGCATGATGCTCATGCTTGTCTTTTTTTGGTAATTTATATCAAAAAGGAGAAATGTATTGTTTATGGGGATAAAATAAACTAAAATTAAATATAGGTTGTTATTTATACTATAATATATATTACAACGATTTATTATTATACATTTGGAGGTCTAGATGTTGGACAATAACAAACAATTTAAAGCGCTGTCGATTAACTTATATAAACTATTATCAGATAAATTTAATATTAAAAAAGGTGAGTTTTCAATTAATAATTTTAATAATGTCGCCTATACATTAGGGAATAGATTAAAAAAGATTTCCTTTGATGAGACAAATAAAATTTTAAACATTTCTAGAACGCTGAATGCAGTGTCAGAAGGATACCGAGTAACAGACAAAGAACTAGATGAACTTACAGAGCTATATGCTCATTTTAAGAAAGTAAATATTAATAGAACAACAACACTTAGCCGATTGGAAGTTCAATTCAGAAAATTATCTATGCAATCTAGGGATGCTATTATCAATGAAAATGAATTTAATGAGTTTAAAGAATATATGCACGTCAGACGTCCTATAGAAGATGAGTTTGAAAAGATATTATTTGATGAGATTATACCGAATAAAAAAAACATCTTATTTGTTGTAGGTAATGTTGGAGATGGTAAAAGTCATATCATTTCTTACATGATGAACAAATACCATAAAAGTTTTGATACATACGATATCAAAATTCATAATGATGCAACAGAGACAGATTCTCCTACTAGTACCGCTATAGATTCCATGAAAAGAGTTTTATTACCTTTTTCAGATAGCCAGATTAATATAGGGGAATGTCGCTTAATTGTCGCTATAAATTTAGGTATCTTAACAAATCTTATTACAGAATTAAATAAAGAAGGAGGCTTCACACAACTTATAGAATACCTTGAAGGAACAGATATTTTATCAAGTAGAAAATTGATAAAGACAAGAGAATTGCCGTTTAATATCATTTCTTTTATTGAACAACGCAACTTTGAGCTAATTAACGGTGAAGTAGAAAGTGAGTTTTACCAACAAATCATTAAAAAAATATATAATAAGAATGTAGATAATCCTTTTTATAAAGCTTATTTAGAAGATATGGATGATGGGATGAATCAATTACTACATGTTAATTATGAATATTTACTTAGGACTGATTTTCAACAAACCATTATCTATCTCTTGGCAAGGGCAGAAATAGAGCATAAAATTATTATTTCTGCACGAATGTTGTTTAACTTTTTTTATGACATAACCATGCCTAGAGATAATCATAGTAGTTTTAATTCATACTTGCCTTTCTTGCTTTTTGAAAATACTAATAAATCGGAACTTTTAACAATTATTAATTTATTGGATCCCATTAGAAAGCAAACCCGTAAAGTTGATGAAATCTCAATTGAAATGTATCATGCTGCTAATACATTAGATAAAGTATCTGATTTATTGGGAAGCGAATCAAATACCTTCTATGGTGTTTTTCAATCTTTTAAAGATAAAGAACAAGACTTTAATAATTTTATTAATACATATCTTAGAGTAAAGTACTTGATTGATATCCACGATGAGTTATTTGATAATCAATTATTTAAAGAGTATCTGAAACACTATTCTGAAATTGACAATCAAGGACAGGCTATTTCACTGTTCGAATTAGTTAATGAATCGTTCTCCAAGTGGAATGGAGATAGTGGTATACCTGGATATATTATTAAAAACCCAGGAAAAGGTAGAATTAAAATCTTAGTAGAAATTGATTTAGTCCCAATAAAAAATGCGATATCTGGAGCTGGAATTATTTTAAGCTTTCAAGTTAACGATAAATTGCAAGAGGTAGAAATTGATTATCGAACATTTGAAATTTTGCATAAACTAAATAATGGCTATTTTCTTAAAGAAGAGGACAAACAAATAGCGATAACGTTTGATTTATTTGTAAATAAAGTAGTTAATTCTATGAAGGTAATGAATAAAAATATTATATTGGATGTTGAAACAAAAGAGCGCTACGAATTGAAAAAATTCATGAGTAAAATAACGTTATCGAAAGGAATTGTTTAAATATGTCTCAAGAAGTGGATCAATTAGTCAAATTTTTAGGGATGGATAAAGAAGGTAAAAAACCTAGGTCAGAGCATCATTTACAAGGACGTATTTTTCCTTTTCATACAAGGGCAAGTGAGCGTGTAAAATTTACTACAAGTTTTAATGAAATTATCGGTATTATTGCACGAACTACGTTAGATAAGGAGCTTATTTTAAAGGATGTTAGGGAGGAACATGCTCATCTGATTGTTGATAAGTTAGAGTTTATAGGAGATATAAGTGACCAAGAAGTGGAACAATTATTTCAGATTGATTTTAATAACATGACCAATCCTGTCTTGATTCAGTACTATCCAGTTGCATTAGAAACAAAATCAGAACAAGTAGAATCAAAAGGGAAGGCGCTATTAGGTTATTATATTACTAAATTATTAAGACTAGATGAAAATGAGGAGTGGAAGACATACATATCTATGACTGGTATTACCGATTTGTATGAAGAGTTATATATTGGTTGCTTACCTCAAATAAACGAGAGGGAGTCACGAAAAGATAATTTCCACTTTTTCAATCAGGATAAACTAGTCACGATGTTTAATAAAGATCTAAATCAGCTGATGAGGAATGATAAGTTTTTCTTGAATGATATCAAATTGCTTATTAGTTATTACTTTTTTTATTATATTTTAGAACAAACGCTATTAATGACATCTTATTCTGATAGAAAAGTGGAATTATGGTTTTCTTATGATAAAGAAAAAGTGACAGCAGGTAGGGACTCTATAAAAAAAGGGTACAGAGTTTTTAATGAAGTATCCAAGGAGTTGTTAATAAATAATGATTTGTTAGATTATATCAATGTACTCTCAGGAAATGACTCTTACAGAATGTTAAAGGACATTTTAGAAGATGTGAATAATCTACCCAAGCTTCAAAATAACCTTTTGTTATTTAACCAATTATTTTCAGAATCAACTGGAGAAGCATTTGATTCTAAGGAAGACGTCTTATTCCAAATAAAACAGCTTAAAGGTTATCTTAAACAAAATACTGCATACGAAACGGTGAACAGATATAGAAAATCTTTTGATGAATTTTCTAATCTTGGATTTATAAAAAGCAGAGGTAGACTTGGATACACACTGAATGCTACTCAGGAATTAGTTATCATGTTTGTTGGTGTTATTATAGGAAGCCGTGAAAAGATATTATTAAATAAATTGTTCTTAGAATTTGAGGAGAGAGGAATCTATTTTGATAAGAAAAGTAGAAAAGAATTGATATCCTTCTTTGAAGATATCAATATTCTAGAAAAATTATCTGATAGTGGGGATGCACAATATGTTAAATCAATATTATAAATTTTTATCAAATCGGCTAATTCAGTGGTTAGATAATAGAGAAACGTTAAAAGCAGGAGATAAATATTTTGTGTTGCTTGATGATATCGCTGAAGCAACTAACTTTTATCATTCGTTGTCTAAGTCAAATTATCCAAATAAAACAAAATTTAAATCGTCGGAATTTGATTACGAAACATTTAGTTATAAGAAAGATGACGTCAATGTCCTTTTTGTAGCACCTATTAATGGAATAACACAAGACTTTTTAGTAACAGTTAGAAATCGTGTGAATGCTAATAATGCAGAATGGCAAAATACAGCAGTATTCTTTATTGTGTTCGATGCTTTAGATTCTATCATCGGAGGATCCTTTGATGTGACGCAACAAGATGGTCCATTCTCTATCTCAAAAATAAAAAGTGAAGTGATAAAAGATATTAGTAATAATCAATCACTGTCTTTAGGTCAAAAAAAAGCCTTGGACTTATATGTTAAAGATGTTACGAATAATAGCAATACTGTATTAAAAGATTACGAAACATTGTTCTCAATTCTAGAAAAGTCAAGCATTGATGATGAAGACTTTAATAACATGGGATTCTTTCCAGATAGGTCTCTAGATACAATACCTGAAAATGTGATGGATAAACGATTAGAAAGTAACAAATCAATGTTTCAAAAAGTAGAAAGATTACATGATCATATTGATTTAGAAGAGCGATTGAATGAAGAATTCTCCGGAGATGTCATCAAAAAATTGAGTCAAATTGAAGATTGGAAAGTGACGGAATACAGAGAAGTTGAAAAAGGAATACAGGAAAAAAATAAAGATAAGGAAATAACTTTAAATTTTGATTTTGATAAATTCAATATGTGTAACCAAAGTGCCTGGTATCGATTGGAAGGAGACAAGGGAGCGAAAAGTAAAAAAGCTCATCTAATAATGTCCTCTGCTAATCACGAAATGGATAGTTTTAGCTTTGATATTTTCTTTGATGATATTGTTAATAAATCGAGTATTATTGATTCCAATACTTTTGTTTTTGAAACTCATGGTGTGAAACATGATGATATTGAAGTAATTGCTAAGGGGAAAAAAATTAACATTACTATTCATCGATTCGACAGGCAAAAATCATATGGTGGTCTTTTGAAATATAAACACAAAAATATCAATAAGTTAACGTTTTCTGTTAAATTTATGATTATCCCACCTTCTCTAAATACAATTCATAAACTAAGACCTAATTTTAAAGTGGATATCTTGAAAGGTGAGAAAAAATATTATTTTGGTATCTCTTCAGATGTTAAAGTATATAAGTTTGGTTTATCGACTGAAGAAGTCGTTAAAGTTAATAAACTTCAGGACTTAAAGGTTTTGGATGTAATGGATAAAGAAATAATTTTTGAAGATACTATTTATGAAGAAGAGAGCAATGGGTCTTTATTTGCAACAACTTACTTAGAGGGTTCTTTCTTTCCGATAGCGTTTCAAGATATTACCGAAAAACCAGTCCCAGTCCTCCCTTTGAGCATTGAAAGAACTAGATTAGGTTTGTCTGACTCACAATTAGTTTATGAAGACAATAAAATATTTAATGGATCAAATGTACTGCTAGTTGAAAAAATGTATAAGAATAGGTTGAACATTGAGATGACTATGTTAAACAACTGTTCTTTATACGGTGAAGTCACACATGAAACTTATTATCCTAAAGAATTAGATTTACCTGAAAAAGTAGTTAATACTTATAAGGAGTTAATTGCTTATTATAAAGCTGAGGAAACGACGCCTTCTTTGGCAGTATTCAACGATAAGTATATATCTTTGTTACAGAAAGTTCTCCTATCTGTTGAAGAAAGTTTAGACTCCAGCTTGGTAGAAGGGGAAAAAACAGCGACTGATGTTCAAAATATTAAATATATTGGGATGGTAGTTGAAGGAGATTCAATTGGGTTAACCCCTTTGAGTCCTTTTATGATTGCCTATCAAATAGAAGAGTATCAACAGTTGTCTGAGACGACTGAAGTACCTAAAGAACCTATTATAGCAACCTTGAATCCTCAATATTTGATGCCGTATATAAAAATTAACGATCATGAGTATCAATCATCATATACTAAAAAAGTACCTAAGTGGCTCTTTTATAATAAGATGAAAGAGAGACAATTATCTGATTTAGGTTCGAATGTTATTATTCATAGGTTAGATGACTATATGATACAGTATAAATTTTTGTTTGAAACCAACAGTCAAATTGCATTAAACATAGCAGCGATAAGAATCGTTGATGAAACTAGTTTCTTTGATGCCATCATAAACTTTATTGTGAAAAGATTGAAAGATGTGGACTCATTAGAACAAATTAATCCAATCAATATTTACTTCGACAAACTTGGTGTTCAAATAAATTCATTGTTTAAGGAACTGTATGATGTTACTACGATGACACAATTGAACGATTTGTTAAAAACACCTTATAAAGGCTCTAAGTTCGAAGATTATGAAGTTTTAGAATTATTACAAAAACAAATAAATGTTTATAAGATACCTGAGAATAAAACAATGAAAGAGATGGATTTGTTTTTCCATGTCACTTTTTATCAATTCATGCAGCGAAAAGGTCTTAGTGTGGCTAAAATGGATAAGTTAGGTAAAAATTATGCCTTAGGCGGTTTGTTAAGCAGTCCTCAATATAATAAAGAGGCTAATAGTTATGCTAATGGATTTGGTTTGGGTGAAATAATAGAACATAATAGAACCCCTCTTGTAAACTTTATGATTAAATGGAATAGTTTTATAGCATCTACTAATAAAGATACAGATATCTTCAGAAGTGGTGACACTTTGATTAATAATATACCAGAGTTGAACCGAGATGAGATAACTCCTATTTTAAAACATAGTAGTTGGGTGACATTATTAAATTTAGATGTTGATTTATCTTACTTTTTTGATGAGTCTAATGGTGAAATGTTGGTTATCCATTATACAGATCAGAGCACAATGGCGCAGTATGAATCTGTCACAGTTACAAATGATATTAAGCAATATGATAGATTGTTAAAGGAGACTCTTTTAGAAGATTTATCTGATAGGAAAGTATTTGATACAAAAGAAGTAATTAAAAACTTTAATGTTATTAATGGACAATGGTTACTAAAATTAATTTCAGACAAAACAAAAAAGAGAACAAATTCTAATGCACTTAGAGAAAAACTGAGTATTATTTCTTCGTATAAAGAAATGCTAGGTATTTTAGATCATCCTGATTTTTATTGGGTACCTATATCACTTGAGGAAATATTAAGAGTATCAGGTATGGTAGGCTTAAGTATGAAAGAAGGTCTATTCAGTAGTAAAAATTTAGGACATACTGGTGTAACAAGTGACGATTTACTTTTTATGGGGATTGATTTAAGGGGAACTAGGATTAAACTGCACTTTCTTCCAATTGAGGTTAAAGTGGGGATTAATAATCAGTCAGTCACAGATAAAGCATTTAAACAGTTAAAGCATACTGCTGATATACTAAAAAAATATCTGGGTAAGGATAACGAAGACAAATTTATGAGAGAGTACTATCGTAACTTTTTTGTTTCTATTATGTTGGGGAACTTAGAGAAAATGCTGAGTAGTAATATTTTTACTAGGAGAGCGATTCCGAACTATAAAGAAATTAAAAATAAGCTAGTAATAGGAGAATATGATATTTCTTATGAATTAGAAGAATATTATGGGCAGGGTATAGTATTTGAATTTTCTAAAGATCAGACAGTACGTAGAGCCAACTTGATAACTAGCCGGAATACGATGTTAATTAAAGTTCCTGAATCAGACGCATATAATGTTGTAGCGGATAAAACAGTGGATGTAGTTTCTAAAATTCAGCAAGAAATATTTGATTTTAGAAAAGAAGTATTGCTAAATCATAATTTATCAATGAACAATGTTATATCTGAGGATATAATATTTGAGAAAGAAGTTATTTTAGATAGAGTAGATGAACTAGAAATGAGCAATATCCATGAAATATTTACTAGTGAGGAACCTAGAACAAATTATATAGATTTAGTTAATGATGAAATAGAAGAAATGATAAGTGACAATATTAAAGTAGAACCAGATGAAACTGATATAATACAAACTAATATTGTTGATGAAATAAAAGCTAGTCCTACATTATCAGATACTCGACTTTATTTTGGCGATACTGTGGATTCAGGTAGCCATCTCTATTGGGAGTTTGGTCATAGTAAATTAGCTAACAGGCATTTGTTCATTACAGGTAAATCTGGACAAGGAAAAACATACTTTGTTCAAACGTTGTTATCAGAACTATCAAATCATAATATTGACACATTGGTTATAGATTACACTGATGGTTTTCTACCTAATCAGCTAGATTCTCATTTTAATAATCGTTACAATGATAAAATTAAGAATAGGTTCATTTTACAAGATAAATTGCCAATTAATCCATTTAAACGACAAGAAATTGATTTGGGTGGTTTTGTTATACCTGAAAGTGAACAAGATATGGTAGATAGGGTAGTACAAGTGATAGATTTTGTTTTTGATTTAGGTATTCAGCAAAGGACATTACTATCAGAATCGATATTATCTGGTTATCGATCTAACGGAGATAATTATAAATTTAGTCACTTAGCAGCTGATTTAAAGTATAGTGAAGACAAAGCACAACAAAATTTATATGGCCGTATTAGCGCTTTATTAACAAGAGATCCTTTTTCTTATGATAATGACTTTGATTGGACTAACATTTATGGTAATACTGGTCAAATTAATATATTTCAACTAAAAGGTTTCCAGTTAAATATTCAAAAAGTGCTAATAGAATTTTTACTTTGGGATCTATACCAGTTTGCTACTAGAATTGGAAATGAAGGGAAACCTTTACCGCTAGTTTTAGATGAAGTTCAAAATCTTAATTTCAACGCGTCCTCTCCTGCAGTTAAAATTTTAAGAGAAGGACGAAAATTTGGGATGTCGGGTATTTTTGCTACTCAATCTTTAGATTCTATTAAAGGAAATGATGCAGAAGCGATTTATAATGCCGCAGAACAATTACATTTTTTACCGCCTGAGTCTCAAGTGACAGCAATTGCTCGTTCTATGACTTCTGATATGACTGATAGAAAAGAGGTTGAGACTACTTTAAAGATGTTACTAAAAGGTGAAGCTATTGCTTATGGACCAGTAAAAAAACAAAATGGGGATTTATCTGAACCTAAAATAAATCAAGTGAAAATAGCTTCTTTTGAACAGAGGAATAGATAAGAAGAGGAGAAGATTTTATGTGGTACTTGTTTTTTATATTTACATTTATCATAGGCCTTTTTATATTTTTCCCCACTGTTGCTATTATTATATTAACTATTGTTTTTGTCTTAGTTGTTATGTATATAATTGGTGACGCTAGTGATAAAAAAAAGAAAAAATGCCCTAAGTGTGGTAGCCAGGACATCTTTTTATTAAAAGATGTCAGAAGTCCTTTTTCTTATAGTAAGGCTTTATTAGGCGCCAGTTTATACGGTAAGAAAGGGGCGTCATTAGGTTTACTTGGTAATAAAGAAAAGGGCGGCTGGGTATGTAAAAGTTGTGGTCATCGTTTTTTGAAATAAGGTAAGCTTAAAAGACAGAAAGTTATTATATTTTCTGCCTTTTTTTGTAATTAACTCATAAGATTATTCCGAATAATTAAGGTTATCTCTTGACTACATAATTGATAATGATTATCATTATCAAGAATAGACTGATAAATCATGTGTTTATTTGAGATAGATGTTAGGTCTGTTTTATGGATTTAACCAAAGGAGAACTAAAAAATGGCAACAGAGATAATAGATGTAACGATTATTGGCGGTGGACCAGCAGGCTTGTTTGCTTCTTTTTATGCAGGATTACGTGATATGAGTGTTAGAATTATCGAAGCAAAACCAGCTTTGGGCGGAAAAGTCCATGTGTATCCAGATAAATTAATTTGGGATATTGGGGGGCAACCACCAATCTTAGGATCTGATTTCTTGAAAAATAGTGTGGAGCAAGGGGTAACCTTTCATCCTGAAATTTGTTGCAATCAAGAAGTTTCTTCTATTAGACGGTTAGAAGAGGGAGGATTTAGTCTCACCACGTTGACCGGACAAGAGTATCAATCAAGAACAGTACTAATTGCAGCAGGATTTGGCACAGTGAAGCCTAAAAAAATAGGCCTTGAAGGAGAAGAAATTTTTAAACAGACTAATCTATTCTATACCGTACCTACGATTGAACAATTCAGAGGTCAAAGGGTACTATTATCAGGTGGTGGCAAGTCTGCGGTGGATTGGGCGAACACATTACTACATGTGGCCAGAAGTGTTACGATTGTTTATCGTAACGGTGAAATGATAGGGCATGAAGCAGAGATTAAGAAATTAATGAGCAGTCAAGCTAAGGTGATATTAGGTGCTTCTATTCAAAAGTTGAACGGCATAGAGTCAATTGACTCTGTGATTATTAGAGAAGAACAGACAGACACTGAAACGAGGATAGAAACAGATGCTGTGATTATTAATCATGGTTATGAGAAAAATATGAGATTGATGACTACAAGTGATATTAAAATAGCTAAGCATGAGAAAAAGGGGTTAATTGGAACCAACTTAGGAGAAACATCAGAGCCTGGTATTTACCTTGCAGGAGATGCCTTGACATATGAGGGCAAACTGAATTTGATTGCAGGTGCCTATCAAGATGCGGTTCATGCCGTAAATCAAATCAAAACATTTATAGACCCAAATGCGTCAAAAATAGAAAAAAAATCAACAAAACTTCCTAAGTTAAAACTACGGAATCAAGAGATATACAAGGAAGCATTCAATCAATAGCCAACAGTAAGGACTTATGTGAGTTCTTACTGTTTTTTTGTTGGAAATTCTTTTAATGATAATAAAATCTCAATTTAATTAGTGTAAAATAAGCTAAGTGTTGTTTTTTGTGGTTAATTAACGTGAAAACAACAGAATTTGTGGTTTTATATTTGGGTTTATGATATATTGTTTATGAAAGCGCTTGAAATATATATGTCATAAAAAGGAAGGTGAGGAAATGTCTGATCATGTGATCATTAGATCTTTAGGTAAAGCGGATATCCCGGAGTTAAATCGTATTCGGACGAGTGAGGGTGTTTTTGAAACAATCTTATCGTTAAAGGATGAGACGATGAGCGAAACAGATAATTATTTTACCAAGGAGATTAATCGAACACATACTTTTATCGCAGAACTGGATGAAGGAAATAAAAAAATAGTTGGTTATATTAAGTTAGTCATAGATGAAGAAAACAGAAGAAGACATAAAGGAAATATTAGTATTGCGGTACATAATGATTACCAAGGCTATGGGATTGGATCTAAATTGTTTAATGAAATGCTTGATCTGTCAGGTAATTGGCTCATGCTAAGAAAACTAGAATTGACCGTTTTAGAGAAGAATCATCGCGCGATTGAACTCTATCAAAAGAATGGGTTTCAGATAGAAGGGATATCAAGAGAAGATACAGTTGTTAATGGTTGTTATGAAGACGTTGTTCATATGGGAATGCTATTTAATAGAGAGGAGCAGCAAGTAAAACAGCAATCTAGGGATAATGTTATTGGTGTAAAACAGTATCAGGTTTAAAAATAAAAAATGAGGAGTTTTAACTATGATGAAGAAAAACTGGTGGGAGAAGATACCACATACTTATGTAATTTTATTTTCAATGATTGTTTTAGCAGCTATCTTGACTTGGATTTTACCAGCGGGACAATTCCAGAGAGAAGTAGTAGAAGGATTAAATAACCCTGTTGTTATACCAGGCTCTTATGCAAAGGTACCACAACAGGGTGTGGGATTATTTGGAATTTTTCTTGCGATTCCTAAAGGTATGGTAGGGTCAGCAAGTATTATTTTCTTAATATTATTATCAACAGCATCATTCACTATTATTAATAGTACAGGTGCTTTAGAAAATGGTATTGGTGTCTTACTTAATAGAATTAACAATTCTAAAACTCCAAAAATTGCAGTTATTTGGTTAATTACATTCTTATTTTCACTTTTGGGGATGATTGTTGGTCCAGAAATACAAATTCCATTTACCTTAATCGGGATTTCAATTGCTTTAGGATTAGGCTATGACTTAATTGTCGGTTTGGCTATGATCATGGGTGGTGGTTATGCGGGATTTAACTTTGGACCAATCAATGCATCTATTTTAGGAACATCTCATTCTATTGTTGGTTTACCTATTTTCTCTGGTATGGGTTACCGTTTAGTTATTTGGTTTGTTGGAACTTGTGTTGTGGCAATAGTTACATCATTATATGCAAAAAAAATTACAAAAGATCCTTCAAAAAGTTTAGTAAAAGATGTTAATACGGATGGGTTAGGTTTTTCCAAATCTTTTGATCAGTATGAAATGGCAGGACGTCATAAATTAGTATTATTTGTTCTAATATCAATGTTTGGGGCTATCATCTATGGCGCGAGTCAATTGGGGTGGTATTTGGATGAAATTTCAGCTGTTTTCATTATCGGAGGTCTAGTAGCAGGGTATATTTATGGTTATAAAACTCAAGAAATTATTGATTTATTAATTAAAGGAGTCAGTTCAGCAGCGAGTATCGCTTTAATTTTAGGTATTGCTCGAGGAATTCAAATCGTATTGGAACAAGGGATGATTATGGATACTATCATCAACTCCTTATCAGCACCTCTTGCTAACTTAGGTCCAACTGCAGGAGCAATCGCTATTTCGGTTATCACAGCTATCGTCCATTTCTTTATACCATCGGGAAGTGGTCTAGCGGTATCAATTATGCCAGTATTATCACCATTAGGAACGATTATGGGGTTAACACAACAGACAACAGTGTTGGCTTTTCAATTTGGAGCAACTTTACCGAACTATATATATCCAACAATTGGTGCAAGTATGGCAATGTTAGGTATTGCTAGAGTACCAATTGATCGTTGGTTACGCTTTGCATTGAAATTAACAGGTATTTTATTCTTAATGAGTTGGATTTTCTTAGCCATCGCAGTAGCAATTGGCTACTAAAAAAATGTTGGAGGTAACTTAAATGTCTAAATATATAATAATGAAAGAAGAAGTGCAACGTATAGCTGTTAAGTCTTATAATGAAGGTTTAGTGGCAGGGACTAGCGGTAATGTTAGTATATTTGATAGAGAAAATCAAGTAATGGCTATTACGGCTTCTAATTTGGATTACGCTATTATGAAACCAGAAGATGTTATCATCATGTCTTTGGATGGTGAAAAATATGAGGGGGAACTATCCCCTTCTTCTGAATGGCAAATGCATGCAGGTGTTTATCGCCATAAACCGGAAGTTAATGCAGTGATTCATACCCATTCACCTAGAGCTACAAGTTTTGCTGTAGTTCATGAAAACATTCCATTAGTGCTTGTTGAAATGCTACCTTTTATTGGAGGAGATATTCCTTTGGCCAAGTTCGAGTTGCCTGGAACAATTGAATTGGGATTATCTGCTGTATCTGCGTTAGAAAATCGTCATGCTTGTTTATTAGAAAATCATGGTGTATTAGCAGTAGGGACCAACTTAAATCAGGCATACTTAAGAGCGGTTTATGTTGAGGATGCAGCGACAATTTATCACTTTGCTAGACAAATGGGACATCCAAAACTTGTTTCTCAAGCAGCAGTGAATATACTGAAAAAAAAATATAACATGGATTAGAAGGAGGTTTCTAGATGTTCGAGTTTGTCTTACCCTCTATCAATCGTTTTGGTAAAGGGTGTGTATCGAGTATTGGCACACTTATTAAAGAGACTAAAGGAAAAAAAGCACTAATCGTGACAGACCATAATCTTGTCTCTCTTGGAGTTATTTCACCAGTGATAAGTTCTTTAGAAGAAGCTAATATAAAATACACTATTTATGATAGTGTTAAGCAAAATCCTACAAAGGAAAATGTTATAGAGGGCACACGAGTTTATAAAGATCAAAAATGTGACTTAATTATTGGTATCGGAGGTGGTTCACCTAACGATTGTGCTAAAGCAATTGGCATGATGGTATCTAATGGTGGGGAGATAGAACAGTATGTTGGCTTTAATCAGAGTGAGCACCCATCTCCTAGACTATTTATGGTAAATACAACAGCCGGGACAGCTAGTGAAATATCACGGGCCTTTTTAATTTCAGATGAGGTAAAGCAAGAGAAACTAATTTTTAAAGACATCCATACTCTTCCTTTTGCTTCTTTCAATGATCCTGATTTAATGATGGGGCTACCGACATCTATTACAGCAAGTACAGGAATGGATGCATTGACTCACGCTATAGAAAGTTATGTATCGACTGGTAAGTATCCTTTAACTCAATCAATGAGCATAGCATCGATTTCTTTCATTCTAAAGAGTTTGCCTAAAGTGGTGCAAGATCCACACAATACTATATTAAGAGAAGAACTAATTTACGCACAATCATTGGCAGGTATGTCATTTTGCAACAGTGGACTTGGACTAGTACACTCCATGGCGCATCAATTAGGTGGCGTGTATAATCTTCCACATGGCTTATGTAATGCGATTTTACTACCTTATGTGATGACGTTCAACCAATCTGTAGCCTTAGAGGATTATGCTTCTATTGCCAATGCGGTGGCCCCCTTTGATACACAACATATGACCGTGGAAGAAGCGAGTCAGTGGTTGATTGATTCAGTGATTCAATTGTCTGAAACCATTGGAACGAGGAGACCGTTAAAAGAACTTGGTGTAAGAGAAGAAGATATAGTACTTTTGTCTGAAAAGACATTGTTGGATGGTAATTTACCGAGAAATCCAGTTCAACCAACGCAGGAAGAGATAGAAAGTATTTTCAAATTAGCGTTATAGATGGTATGACATTATCGTAATATGAGTATTTAATTTCAAGGAGGCTATGTAAATGAGTACGAAATTATCAAAAGACATCATTATTCAGTTATCCAAAGAACATACTGATTTATTTGGGAAAGAAGAAAGATTAGAAGTAAAAGAAGTCGGGGATGGTAACGTTAATTATATCTATTTAGTAACAGGGGATAAAAAATCTGTTATTGTAAAATTTGCTGACAGTTTTATTCGTGATTCTAATACCAGGCAATTATCAACTAAACGAAATGAAATTGAATATGATATTTTAAAAGAACAGTTCGAGTTATCTGGAGGGCAGGCTCCAGAAGTATATTATTATTCTCCAGAACATCATTGTATTATTATGGAAAATTTAAGTGAATATCAGGTGTTAAGAGAAGGAATGCTGAATAAAGAGATCTTCCCTCACTTAGGAAAAGATCTAGGGACATTTTTATATAATACTTTAGTAAAGACCACGGATTTGGTAATGGATGTCGATAAGAAAAAAGAATGGCAAAGTAAATTAGTTAACATAGACATGTGTGAAATTAGTGAACGATTGGTATTTACAGAGCCTTATCTTAATCAACAAGGTTTAAACCGTTATAACAAAGAAAATATAGCGTTTGTCGAGACAGAACTGTATAGAGATGAAAAATTAAAATTAGAAGTAGCCAAATTGAAAAATCAGTTTATGAATAAGAGTGAATCAATGATTCATGGTGATTTACACGGAGGATCTATCTTCATCAACCATGAAGATATAAAAGTATTTGATCCGGAATTTGCTTTTTATGGACCTATGGGATATGACATTGGAAATGTATTAGGCAACCTAATTATTAGTTATGTGACCGCTGTTTTTACAGAAGATGATTCAAATTATCAGGAATGGTTAAAAGAATCAATAGATGCGACGATGACATCGTTTATCTCTACCTATAATAGTCGTTTTTTAGAAGATGTTAAGACTCCAATGTTTCAGACGGAAGCATTTAAAGATAGTTATCTAACTGCTATTATTAGTGATTCTTTAGGATATGCTGCAACTGAGATGATTCGACGAACCGTAGGTGTGGCCAAAGTATGGGACTTAGATAATAATAAAGAACATCCTTTAATGGGAACGATGGAGAGAGCAATTATAAGAATCGGTAAGGCATTTATTATGAATCGGAAAGAGATTGCGGAACAACGTCGATTTATGGAAATAGTAGAACAAGAAATAATTCGAGAAAAAGGGGAATGATGATGAGGATTGATGAGAATTTAGCTTTTATGTTACGATTTGAAAACGTTGCTTGGTTTGCAGACGGCGTTGTAAAGATTTTAGATCGTCGGATTTATCCTAGAGAAGTTATTTATGTTACTTGCTACTCTTATAAAGATGTTGTCAAAGCTATTCAAGATATGGTAACACAGAGCGGTGGACCCTATTCTGCAGCTTCAATGGGAATGGTATTAGCTTGTTATGAAGGTCGTCATTTAGAAAAAAATGAGATGATTTCATTTATGGAAACGGCCGCCGCTAATATTGCTAATGCAAGGCCAACTACATCAACCCGTATGAAACAAATTGTGGATGGTGCTGTAGAGGTAATGAGAACAAGCGACTGGGATAATAATGAAAGCTTATTGGGTCTTATTCAGGAATATGCCATTAATGAAGCAACGACTAGATACGCTAGTGTTAGAGAAGTAGGCCGATACTTGGCGGATTTAATCCCTATAGATGGAGTTGTTATGACACAGTGTTTTGCAGATGCCGTTATTGGCTTTATTTTAGAACGCTTGAAAGAAACAGGAAATATCGGAGTTAAATTTATCACCCCAGAAACAAGACCTTTTTTACAAGGTGCTCGTTTAACAGCGAGTGTTATTCAAGATATGGGGTTCGACGTCCATGTTATCACAGATAACATGGCGGCCTATATTATGAAAGATAAAAAAGTAGATCTTGTGACATCTGCGGCAGATATGATAACGATGGATGGTCATATTGTTAATAAAGTAGGAACAATGACATTAGCTTTATTAGCTAACTACTATGGAATTCCTTATTTTTGTACCGGTACTCCTAATCCAAAACATCCGACAATTGATACAGTAGCGATAGAAGAACGTAATCCTGATGAAGTGATGGAGTTAATTGGAACGCGCGTTACTATGGAAGGTGTGCAAGCATACTACCCAGCCTTTGATATTACGCCACCTCAACTAGTGAGTGGAATTGTTACTAATAAAGGTGTATTTACGGCTTTTGATATAAAGAGCTATTTTAACTAACTTGAGTTGTAAGAAGGAGGAGTCTTTTGGAAAAAATATTAGTCATTAATTTAGGGGGAACATCATCAAAAGTAAGTATTTATTTCGATGATATGGTACATAAAAAAACAACGATTAGGCATGAAAAAGATGAATTAGCTGGCTTAGTTACTAACCGTGACCATATTGAGTACCGTTCATTGATGATTGAGCGATGGATGAAGAGTGTTGACTTTGATAAAAAAGAGATAACGGCTATTGGTGTAAGAGGCGGGAATTTACCTAGTGATATGTCAACAAGTGGAGGCACTTATAAGATTGATGAATACTTACAACAAATTATTAGAGATAATTATGAAGAAGAGGGTCCATTCTATCACGGGGTAGTGATAAGTGTTCCGATTGCTTTAAAATTAGCTGGAAATAAACAGGTTGATATCTATATTACAGACCCACCTACTGTCAATGAGTTAGAGCCTGTAGCAAAAATAGCAGGTCATCCAGATTTTGAAAGAATTCCTGTATTCCATGCGCTAAACCAGCGTGCAGTAGCTAGAAAAATAGCTCTGCAGATGAATAAAAATTATGAAGAGATGAGGCTTATTATTGTACATTTAGGCGCTGGTATTTCTGTAGGCGTTCATTGCAATGGCCGTGTTATCGATGTTAATAACGTCACTAGAGGAGATGGACCGATGGCTCCTAATAGAGCAGGCCAATTACCAATGAGCCAATTAATAGAGGCTGTGTATAAAGGTAATTGTTCACTAGAAGAAGCACAATTAAAACTACGAGTAGGTGGCGGTGTAAAAGCCTATTTGGGAACAGATGATATGAGAGAAGTAGAACAAATGATTCTAGATGGAGATGAACAGGCAGCGTTGATTTGGGAAGCGTTGGTTTATCAAGTAGCAAAGGAAATTGGATCATGTGTCACAGTATTAGAGGGTGAAGTAGATGCCATTGTTTATACAGGAGGTATGGCCTATTCTGAAAAATTAATAAGTGCTTTAAATAAAAGAGTGAATAAATTAGCACAAACTATTTGTTTACCAGGAGAATTTGAAAATGAAGGACTTGCATTAGGTGCATTAAGAGTTATCAAAGGCGAAGAAAAACCGGTACAACTATAAGGAATAATATTAAGTGGAGGGATATCCGACGATGACAAATCAAGATGCAATAAAAGAGTTAGTGGCGAAATCTAAAGAGGCACAACTGGAAATTGAAGATTATACTCAAGAGCAAATTGATCGTGTGGTAAAAGTTGTAGGAAAAGCAATCTACGATCATGCTGAGATATTAGCTAAAGAGGCAGCCGAGGAAACGGGATTTGGTAATGTTTTGAGTAAAATAAATAAGCATACAGGAATAACCACTGTTATGTGGGATTATTTAAAAGACAAAAAATCAGTAGGAGTTATTGAGGAGGACCCTTTGAAACAGGTGATCACCTTAGCCAAACCAATGGGCGTTATTGCGAGTGTTACACCGAGTACGAATCCAACATCCACAGCGACACACAATGCCATGATTTCTTTGAAAAGTCGTAATTCTATTGTTATTGCACCACATCCAAAAGCTAAAAATTGTACATTACATGCGGTTCGAATTATGCAAGATGCGATTGAATCAGTAGGTGCACCTAGAAACTTGGTCTTAGCGATTGAAGAACCTAGTATTGATATGACTAATTATTTAATGCAAGAAGCAGATATTGTTGTCGCGACTGGCGGATTTGGTATGGTAAAATCTGCTTATTCTAGCGGAAAACCTTCTTATGGTGTAGGGCAAGGCAATGTACAGTCTTATATTGATACATCTGCAGATATTGATTATGCGACCGCAACAATTGTCGCAAATAGATCAGCAGATTTGGGATTGCCATGTACTGGAGATCAAACAGTGTATATTCCGAAATCTTTAGAAAAAGAAGTGTTGTCTTCTTTTGAATCCAATCATGCCTATATCATATCAGATGAAGAAATAGTAGATAGTTTACGTCAAAAAGTTTTCATTAACAATCACCAAAATCTAGAGCTAACAGGTAAAACACCATCAGAAGCTGTTAATATTATGGGGCTGAATATTGAGGTTCCAAAAGAAACTAAGATATTATTAGTAAAAGTAACGAACCATGGGCCAAAGGAAGTGTTAGCCAAAGAAATACTATGGCCGATTGTCCGTTATAGATGTTACGAAGACATAAGCGAAGCATTTGAGTGGGGAAGAATTAATCTATTGATGGAAGGCGCTGGACATACATCAACTATTTTTTCTGAAACGGAAGCAAACATTATTCAAGCAGGAGATAGACTGCCGGTAGGTAGATTGGTGGTAAACCAAGGTGGAGGAGCTGGTTCAGGAGCAAGATATAACAATGGTTTGGATCCAACTATTTCTCTAGGTTGTGGATCTTGGGGAAATAATTCTATTTCTGAAAATTTAACGTACAAACACTTAATGAATGTAACAAAAGTTTCGAAGCTTATTTCAGATGCCTATATACCGACTCCGGAAGAAGTTTGGGCTGATTGAATTATAAAAGAAAGGTAGTTAGTTATGTACGAAACGTTGAATGATGTCTTTCAATATGCAGAGATGAAAGGTAAAAAAAAGTTAGGGGTGGCTGCTGCTAATGATAAAGAAACATTAAGCGCAGTTGTCAGAGCTAAAAAAAAGGGGTTCATCGAACCTATTTTAATCGGTCATAAAAATAAAATGGAAGAATACCTAGAAGAGTTGGGTGAAAAATCAAGTGAGTATCAATTGATTGATTCTGTAAATGATGATCATGCTGCAGAAATAGCAGTAAAATTGGCGAAAAATCAAGATGTTGATTTTTTAATGAAAGGACATTTGAATACCGCAAATATGCTGAGAGCAGTAGTTCATAAAAATGATGGTATTGCTGTAAAATCGACTATTTCACATGTTAATATAATGGAACTAGAAGAGTATAATAAGATTTTCATATTGACAGATGTTGCAATTGTCATCGAGCCTAGTTTAAAGCAAAAACGAGAGATTATAGATAATGCAGTAAGAGTCATGAATGGTATGGGCTATGAAAAACCTAAAGTTGCGCTCCTTTGTTCTGTAGAAACTGTAAATGACAGGATGCAAGAAACTATTCATGCTAGTCAACTAAAAGAAATGAATCGTGTAGGAGAGATTACGGATTGTGTGATTGATGGACCGATATCTTTTGATATTGCGATGAATAAAGAACGAGCTAATAAGAAACACTATGAGGGTATCATAAAAGGTGATGCAGATATATTAGTTGTTCCTAACTTAGTATCAGGTAATTTGTTATCTAAAGCTTTAGGAATTTTTGGTAAGGCTAATGCTGTAGGTTTTGTTACAGGAGCAAGCGTTCCTATTGTTTTGACTTCAAGAGGTTCTACCGCAGAAGCTAAATATGATTCTATATTAGCCTGTTTAGCTAGTATAAAATAAAAAAAGCTCATAAAGAGCTTTTTTTATTTTATACTAGGATATTTCACATCCACATCTGATAAACTTAATACATCTAGCCATAGTGGTTCTAGAACTTTATCTGTTACGAGTGTGGTCAAATCATTAAGTGGACAAATCTTTGCAAAAGAGACACGGCCAAATTTGGAATGATCAGCAAGTAAGATCCGTTTACGGCTATTTTTTAAAGCCATTTTTTTAATCTCAGCTTCGGCATCGTCAGAATCTGTTATTCCAGTTTCTATGTCAAGTGATTTACAGGAAAAGAAAACTTTATCAAATGAATAGTAATCTAGAAATTTTTGGGTTTGACTCCCTACAAAACAACCTCTAGATTTTAGTAAACGACCACCAGCACACAGTAAAGTGACTTGAGAATCATTTGTAGAGAGGCTATGAGCGATATCGATAGAATTGGTTAATACAGTAATATTCATGCCTTTTATTTCTTCACAGAGAGCTAGAGCAGTTGTAGAAGAATCTAAGAAAATACTGTCTCCAGTATTAATCATATCCGCTGCTTGTCTAGCAATTTGTTTTTTATTTTCAACAAAAATCGTTTTCAGCATACTATTATCAACTTTAGCTTGAACACGATTAGAAAGAACAGCTCCTCCGTGAACTTTTTTAATGAATCCTTCTTGTTCTAAATCTGATAAATCGCGGCGAATTGTTTCTTCACTGACATCTAGTTCAGTAGCTAATTTAGAAACTTGGACGGATTTGGTTTGTAATATTATTGATTTGATATACTCTTGTCTTTCTTTAGGTATCATATTAATTCTACTTTCTATGTGGTAGCAACACGTCGTTCAGTGTGATCTACTCGCTTGTATTTTAAACTAATTATATCATTTTTTTTAGGATTATTCTGTGTATTTATGGTTAAAATTATAATAGTTATAAAAGTAGTCAAATTCCCACAGATGGTGTGATGGTAAGGTAAGAAAAATGCACTTGTCTTGTACAAGTATTTTAGTTATACTCATACTATTAATGAGAAAGGGGTGAGTTAATGACCACCTATGAATGGATAAAAGTCATGATTCCACCGTTTCCCTTCAGAGGATGTTTTTTTTATGTTGGATTATACTAATTAGGAGTGTACATAATGAAAAAAAACATCGAAAATAAACCAGGAATTATCCTATTAATTGTCTTAGTAGGATTTCCCCAGATTAGCGAAACTATTTTTACACCATCGTTGCCACAGATTGCTACTTTTTATAACACATCCATGGGCACTGCCCAGATGACCTTGAGTATCTATTTCCTAGCCTTTGCGTTAGGTGTTTTTACCTGGGGATGGTTATCAGACATCATTGGCCGTAGGGGGGCGATGAATGCCGGCATTTTATTATATGGTGTTGGGAGTATTTTATGTTATCTTTCCCCGACAATCTCTTTTCTATTGGTCGCAAGATTCATCCAAGCCTTTGGTGCCAGTACAGGGTCTATTACAACACAAACGATTCTTAGGGAAGGCTTTTCTGGAGATGAGCGGCACCGTCTTTTCGCTCAAATATCAGCAGCCCTAGCGTTTACACCTGCTATAGGACCGTTAATTGGTGGAATAGTAGGGCAATACTATGGATTCAAAGGTGTCTTCTTGACATTGGTTGTTATGAGTGTCGGCCTTTTTAGTTTTTCGTATCTACGATTACCTGAAACATTCCAGCCAGAAATGAGACAAAAGGTATCTATTATGGACGTGGCTAAGAGATTATTAAGTAGTCCACGAGTCTTGACTTTTGGCCTATTGATTGGCGTGATTAATGGCTTATTATTCAGCTATTATGCAGAAGCGCCTTATGTATTTATCGAAGTATTTGGCTTGAGTCAGTCTCAATATGGTTTTTTAGGCTTGATCATTGCTTTAGCAACTATTTTAGGTGCTCTATCGTCTAAACGATTATTATCTAAAAAAAGACCTGAAGCGATTATTAGACTAGGACTAGGCATTGGTTTAATTGGTGCGTGTTTATTGTTACTTGTTATCGGCACGATTCCTAGCACGACAAATCTGATGCCTATTGCTTATATGGGATCGGTATTTATTTTGTTATATGGGACAGGGATGATGATACCTAACTGTTTGAGTCTTGCTTTAGTTGATTTTCAAGACGTGATCGGCACAGCAGGAGCCATCTTTAGTTTGGGTTATTATTTATTAGTAAGCCTGATTACATTTATGATGAGTGTTCTTCACAACGGAAGCTTAGCGGTCTTACCACTATATAGTATCGGATTATTGTCAGTGAGTTATATTATGGCTAAAAAATATTTATAATTAATAGAAAAAACATCTTTCCTTTGGCGGAAGATGTTTTTTTGTTTATTTTAGAGTTGAAAGCTAAATTAGAAAAGGCTATCATTATTATAAAATAACTAATGTTAGGAGTAGTAAAGTGAGTGAATATCGTTATATCCAATCGCTATATAAAAAACATGATCAATATATCAAGCGAGTGCTGGTCGTTTCGGGTGGATTATTATTTATTTCTAGTGTGTTTGTGTGGCTGGATGTTATTAATATAAGTCCTATGATTATTTATCTATTATCAATGAGTGTTGCGCTGTATTATGCTAACAAGACGAAAGTAATCAGTAAAGATTACCGAAAGATTGTCTGTTTTGTAGAAGAGTTTGATAAAAAATTAGCAGAGGATGCTTTTTTTATGTTTTTTCTTGACTATCAATTACAAGCCTATTTTAAAGAAGAAACAAAAATATTTTTAGAGGAAGTAGGAATCAAGAAAAAAATAAAACAAAAAAAAGGGAACCAGTATTTTGGAGTCATTATTAATGAAATAAAAGAATATTATGACTATTTAGAACAGGATATTCATGAAAAGAGTGATGATACGCTTTCTCTTGAATGGTATCAACACTCTTTTGATCATCGAAAGAAGGACTTAGTTTAATAGGAGGGGGAGACCAATGAATTTAAAGAAAGAGTTATTAGGTATTGTACTAGCCTTTTCAACAGTAGGAGTCATAGCGACTGGAGCGGATGCTAACGCTTATGACACTGTCTATAAACAACACGAAAAACAAGAAAAAATGATTAATAATGCCATAGAGTCTGAATTTATATCCCAAGAAGATCAAGCATTGTTATCTGAACGTTTAGAGTATTTTGACCAAGAAAAAACAAAAAAAACAAGACGACAATTAAAGGGTATAATTAAAAAGGATAGTCATCATTTAGAAAAAATAGAAGATAGATTATTAGAGAAAGAAAAACGTGTAGCGAGAGCTGAATTCAAACAGTTAAAAAAAACGTCTGATTTATTAGAGAAAAAAGGACAAGAAGATTTTGTTGTGGCTCTTGATAGGGGTCATATTAAAGAGGCTATAGAGGAAGTAGACAGATTATCTGATAGTAGTAAAGTTGGACCTATTAGAGACTTATCCAAAGAGATTAATCATTTAAATCAGACTGTTAAGCTTAATCAAGAGGCAATGGTAGAACTCGTTAAAGATTTGGAAAAGAGTAATAACACATCTGAAGAGTTATTAAAAAATAAGTTTGTATCCGAGGAAGAAAAAAGTAAGTTAAAAGCGGATCAAAAAACAAATCAAGAATTATTAAAAAATTTAAACAGTGTCGATGATACGAGAGACAAAAGAGAAGAGACGTATCAGTTAATAGAAACGATTCAGAAGAAAAAAGAATTAGCAACTGAAGATTTTAAAGGGTACGAGAAGAAAACGAAAGAATTGGCTACGTCCATGGACACTTTATTGTCGGATGGATTACTCACTGATGAAGAAACGAAAACACTCAAGACAAATCATCAGAAGATAAATGAGAAACTAAAATTAAAGGGCTACGATCCAGGGGATTTAGGGGAGAATTATCATCAGTGGGATGAGAGTTATACTAATGCTCTAAAGAGCAGTGATGCTAAAAAGGAAGAGAAAAGGAAACAAGAAGAAGCTAAAAAAGAACAACAACGTGCAGAAGAAGCAAGAATAGCTAAGGAGCAAGCAGAAGAGGTTGCTAGGAACACACCAGGGGAACCTCAATTAGTTGGAAGTTGGTATCAAGCACCTCATGGCTTTAAATTTATTAAATGGGAAAGTGGTAAAACCTATGGTCAAGTGAAGAATCCGGGTAATTTTGGGCTAATTACTGTAGCTGAAGCATCAAATTATAGCCCTGGTCACGGAAATGGGTCTGCTAAGCAGTAACAAAGACTAGGCGTTTTACATCTAAAGATGGAGTGACAACTAAACCAAAAGGTCATTGGTGGATCAACGGGCATGGGTTAGAATATAATAAAGATCTTGAGGGAGATGATAGAATGACAGAACAAGAGATGACGTACGAAGGTTGTACTGTAGTTGGTGGTTGGTGTATTCCAAATGAGGAACTGGAAGCATATGTTCGTCAACGAGAAGAGATGATGACGTTCTTAGAAACAACCTTCAAAGCACACTATAAAGAAGTTTATATAGGAGGGCAAGGTTCTCAAGATGGGGATTATATATCCGCACACGATGGGGATAAAGAAAATGTCTTTATTCACTTTGATCCAGCTGAACTAGACATTTTCAACAAGTTTACAGATAAGGAAGACTACGTAGAAATGAAATGGGTCATGAGTGAAATAGAGAGAGATTACTATAAGGACGGAACGAAAGAAGGGTTAGAGGGAGAAGCTCTTTTTAAAGACTGGGATGATTACGTCCAGAGTGAGTATAAAAAGCGAACGAATAAAGAGTACCCGTTTTTAAATGAATAAAATTAAAACAAGCATTCTTCGATTTTGGAGAATACTTGTTTTTTTGTAGACGAGGCGTATTTCTCTGTTATAATAAATTGAGAAGAAATGGATGGTGGATATAAATGAATATGAGTAACAATGACCGCTTAACGCGTTTGCGTTACGCCTTAGATATTAAAGACAGTGACATGCTAAGGATTTTTGCCTTGGGCGGGGTTGAGGTTAGTATGGATGACTACAAACAAATGTTGAAGCGTATGAACGAAGATCATTATGAGCTAGATTTGTCTGATGAGGACTTTGAACGGTTTATGAATGGTATGATTACGTCTCAGCGTGGGCCAAAAGAAGGACCAGAACCAGAGCTTGAATTAAATCAAGACAATGCCAATAATTTATTTATCAAGAAGTTAAAAATCGCGTTATCTTTAACAACAGAAGAGATGATTGATATTTGGGATGATGCTGGTGTGATTGTGACCAAGGGTGAATTAGGTGCGTTCTTAAGAAAAGAAGGGCATCGTAATTATAAGCCATGTGGTGACAATTTCACGCGTAATTTTCTTAAAGGTTTAATGCCACGCTATCGAAAATAAATAAGGTCATAAGGAGCGTATGTTTGTGCGTTTTGTTATTGATGGAGACGGATCTCCTGTGAAAAATGAAGTGATTCAGCTAGGAAAAGAATACTCTGTTCCGGTATTAATTGTCACCAGTGTGGATCACTTTACTACAAAAGAGTACCCTGATTTTATTTCCTTTATTTATGTAGATAAGGGAGCAGATGGTGCTGATTATCGCATTGTAAAAGAAATCCAACCTGGGGACATAGTCATCACGCAAGATTATGGGCTAGCTTCTTTGTTATTAGGGAAACAGGTGCGTGTGTTTCATCACAGCGGGAAAGAATATTTACCAGAAACCATCGACGCCTTGTTAACGCAACGCTATATCGGTGGGCAGATGCGTAAAGCTGGTAAAAGAACCAAAGGACCTAAGCCATTTACGCAGAGTGATCGTGATTATTTTACAGCAACGCTTAAAAAAGTATTAGACAGGTTATAAAAAGAAAAAATGGTCGAGAGGGTACTTAAGCTTGGCCATTTTTTGTTGGGATGCGTCAAAGAGGAGTAGTAGATATGTTGAATGTGTTTTATGATAGTAACGGTTCATTTCAATGGGCTGTTATTACAACCTTTGTGGCTGTTCTTGTGTTATTTGCGCAAGTACTCCAATTTTTTGTTCAAAGAAAAGAAATAAGAAGGACCAAAACCTATGATAGCTTAATTGCTTACCGGTTAACTGATTTAGGCAAGTTAAAACAATACATCATGGAATACGATGAATTTATTTCTAAAGAGGTTATTAATCCTTCTGGTCAGGTGTTAAGAAACCGAGATTCCTTGAATTTGTTGTTGAACAGTGACAATGAACATTACCAAAGGCTAAGTCATGCGATAGCAGAATACAGTATCTTTTTAACTGCTTGCCAGAGTGGCCAAATTGCCAAAGACGATCAGGTTCTCTTTTTGATCGACCATTCTAATCAGTTAATCGACGCATTTAAAGCGTACGAGCAATTTGAAATGACCAGTATCAAAGATAAAATATGATGCCTTTAATAGATATTAGAGCATATCGTCCTACTGATAGTGAAGGCACCTTTCGCTTATTTCAAGAGACAGTGAGGGAAGTAAATAAACAAGATTATACCCCAAAACAACTTGCTGTATGGGCTGGAGATGAGAGGGAGATTGATCCTGTTGAATGGAATGAAAGATTAATGGGGCATGTGACGCTAGTTGCTGTGTTGGATAATCAGATATTAGGATTTGCAGACATGGATCAGGAAGGTTATTTAGATAGGCTTTATACACATAAAGAATATCAAAGGAAAGGCATAGGTCACGCCTTAGTTTCAGAGCTTGAAAAACAAGTCGTCAAGGCTAGATATACCACACACGCGTCCATCACAGCACGCCCGTTTTTTGAGAAACAAGGGTACCAGATGGTTAAAAGAAATGTGGTTGTTTTATCAGAAGTCAGCTTTACCAATTATTTTATGTCAAAAGAGATGACTTAATGTGGTCTCTTTTTTGTTGTTCCAAAGAAAAATGATGGATGATATGGTATTCTGAATGAGGAGTATTAACGTAGACGAACAAAGGAGGACCATTGTGCCAAAATCAACATTTGATTTAAATCGGTATTTAAAAATAAGAGATTTGAACGTAAACATGATTAAATATCACACAACACCAACAGAACAGTTAAAAGAAGGGGCTCCTTTAACCTTGTTTTCTAAAAATACGAGTACTCGTATTACGCAAGATATGCGTTTTGAAATGTACGATCAGTATGGTCAACGCTATGTAGAGAACATGAAGAAAGAAATGTTTGAGCATAAAGCACCAAGACTATTGAAAAGTAAGTTAGTTCCGATAGAAGATGATGAGCGTTTCAAAGAGGGAATCATTGAACTTATTTTACAGTTAGTAGATAGAGATTTATTTGTCCTCGGTCGTAAAATCAGTCGCTACGAAACATGGAAAATTGACAATGTTGAGGCATTGAAAAAAGAAATGCAACCAACAGACGAGGAGTTAGCCTTTGATATCAATCCTGTCAATTTATTTGTGGGCAGGGATTCAGATGATCAGGGAATTGTGTTGTATGACGAGGAAGACGTTCAAGTGATGCATCAAAGTAAGCGGGCTATCTTTCGTGATGAAGGGGTTAAAGTGGTGTACGATATTTGTTGTGACGATAGTACACCGGTTATTACGAATATCTCTTTCGAACAATTAGGTTGGGTGTTATTTGCTTTGCTATTTGATGTAGAGATCGATCAAATC
This sequence comes from Vagococcus sp. 211, assembly GCF_056322705.1. Taxonomy (NCBI): domain Bacteria; kingdom Bacillati; phylum Bacillota; class Bacilli; order Lactobacillales; family Enterococcaceae; genus Vagococcus; species Vagococcus sp. 211. The sequence continues at coordinate 1,325,316 of NZ_CM150475.1, read as the reverse complement.
AATGCTCTTTTTTTACGTCCAGTTGCTATTGCGGAGGACACGTTAGCTGAAAGTGAGTTGTTATATGATCGTTATAAAACATCGGATGCTCACTTAATACAGAGTTTAGAGGACATTGAGAAAATACCCACTTTAGTGCTGAACGAAGCGCTACCTTATACAGGCACTTATTCTTTATGGGATGATCGACGATTGTACCGTATGACGCACCCTATCGCGTCAAAAGATGTCTTTAGAGTTTTAGAGGAGTTATCTGATAACAAGATAAGGCCATCCACGTTACAAGATGAACGGTTTTTAACAGATGCCCTAATCACTCTCGCAGCGGATTACCATTATGGCATTCAACGAACAGACCGAGTCTTTAATAAAATCTATGATACCTCAGATTTTGTGTATGATTATCATCGAATTACCAATTTTTCGATGACTCCTAGACAAGATAATGAGATTCATTTGCCGGAAACCTTTTTTGATATTATTGATACTCGTTCTGATTACCGAATTATGTCTGATCTGTCATTCGAAGAACTGGCACCTGCTATGATGCAAGTGATTATTTCGATGACAGAGTAACCGTGTGAATGGCTCAGAATTGTCTAGTAGTATGAACTAGCTGTACATTGTGAAAAAATGTGAAGACATCCCTAGAGGTAAAGCTAACGCGTGTTTCTTTTTGATTGACAGTGTGTGAAAAAAAGAAGAAAATAAAAGGTGAGACCCATTGAATGATGGGTGTGAGAGGAGAGTTATTTATGCAAAATTTTAATTTCCAAGCAGCAACAAATATTTTATTTGGTAAAAACCAAGTTGAAAAATTACCAAAGGTGTTATCTAATTATGGTAAAAATGTATTACTAACTTATGGTGGAGGAAGCATTAAACGTAATGGATTATATGACCATATTCAATCATTACTAGGGGATGAGTTTACCTTATTTGAATTATCAGGAATTGAACCTAATCCTCGATTAGAAACAGTCATCAAAGGGGCAGAGTTATGTCGCGAACATAACATTGATGTCATTTTATCAGTAGGTGGCGGTTCAACCATCGATTGTTCAAAAGCCATAGCCGCAGCAACTTTCTATGATGGTAATCCTTGGGACTTTACAGCAGATAGCCGTTTGGTAACAAAAGCATTACCCATCGTGACCATTTTAACTTTGGCAGCAACAGGATCAGAAATGAACTGGGGCTCTGTTATAACAAATGCTGAGACGAAAGAAAAATTAAGCTTCCATAGTCGCTTAGTTGTACCTAAAGTGTCTATTTTAGACCCAACCTATACTTTTTCTGTGCCAACTTACCAGACATTGGCAGGCTCATCTGACATTTTAAGTCATTTATTTGAAAATTATTTCAATAGTACACCAGATACAATGGTTCAAGATGGTATTGCAGAAGGCTTGATGCGTACGGTATTACACTACACACCGATTGCATTAGAGCAGCCAGATAATTATGAAGCACGTGCTAACTTAATGTGGTCAAGTTCTCTTGCTTTAAATGGCCTTACTGGGTCGGGTAAAAAAGGGGTGTGGTCATGTCACGCGATTGAGCATGAATTGAGCGCTTACTATGATATTACACATGGTATTGGTTTAGCGATTGTGACACCACGTTGGATGATGCATGTTTTAAACGCTGAGACAGCCCCTCGTTTTGCTAATTATGGACACCGTGTCTTTGATTTACCTGTAACAGGTGATATCATGATGGATGCTAAAGCAGCAATTCAAAAAACATATGAAACATCTAAGAGCTGGGGCGTGCCAATGACACTTGGAGAAGTGGGAATTGATACAAGTCTACTTGAAGAGATGGCGTCACAAGCAGTGAAACATAGTAAAATTAGTACCGATGGTTATGTGCCATTATCTGTAGAAGATGTGGTTGCTATTTATGAAGCATCAATGGAAGAGATGACATTTTAAGAGTGATTTATTTTAAGGAACCTTACTTGTAAAAGTAAGGTTTTTTTATTTAAAAGCCCTTACAAAGTTATAGGTGGTAATATATAATAAATTGTAAATGTTATTTAATTATAAAGTTGACTTAATTTATTAGAAGCTTATAGATGGGATGTTGGTAGGTTGGATCATAAAGTGATGAAGCGAGGTTCACTGATAATTCTCTTTATTATTGGTTTGGTTGGGGGTAGATTTCTTTGGAGCTATCTTTTTTTTGTTCCAGAAAAATCAATTGAAAATGGAAAAATAGCTTTTATAGAGGCTAATGAATTAGTAAATAAAACGGTCTTTTTAAATGGCGAATGGGATTTTTATTCAGGAGATGCGCCCCTTTCACAGGTACAGGAAAAAAATCTATGGCAGACAACAAGGAATAATAAAAATATTGAACAAGGGATATATCACTTATCAATGACACTAACAGAGAAAAAAATGGTTTTAGCATTACATTTTTCTAGCTTTAGTAGCAAAGATAAAATATTCATTAACAATGAGTGTGTGTTTGATGTTTTGAATGAACCTACTCTTAATAAAATGAAGCGAGTTGGGTATTTTCCATATACAGTCATTTATGAAAAGGATGAAGGAGTAGATAATCTAGACATCGTCATCCAGGTTTCAGAACGATTAGCCCATTCTACTAAAAAAAATGTTCGCGGTGTTAGATTTGGTGATGCTAAAAAAGTGATGAAAAGTGTTAACATATCAAATAGTTCTGAACTGCTGACCTCTTCTATTATTTTGCTGGTTGGCTTAGCTTCTTTAGGGCTATATATTACTGTGAAACGAAATAGACAATATTTATACTTTGGTTTAGCGCTAGTACTATTGTCGATGATTCTGATGCTAGCAAGTGGGGAAAAAATATTACAACAGCTACTTAGCTTACCTAATGGAATCCGTTTTTCTTTGATGTCTAGCTTGGTGTATCTATTCTGTTTTACTATCATTAGGTTAACAGACAATCACCGGTTATTAACGACAAAAGCTTGGGTGAATAGATTTACAACCTTTTTATTAATCATGAGTGGGGTAGTTCTCGTTGTTCCGAGTTCTGTGGTGTTTCAATTAGCTATACTTTATAAAATATGTGGAGTATTGTCTATCGTAATCGCTGTAGTAGGTGTTGAAAAAAGTGGTATTCATAATGATAAAGTGAGTTTGTTTTTGATATTTTCTTTATTGAGTGGTGGTAACCATTTAGTGTGGTGGATTTATTATATAACGTCTAGTATCACACTGCCCCATTATCCTTTTGATCTACTGTTATCAATAGTGTGTTTATTATTAGCTTGGTTCCAAAATTACAAAGATCTATATGGGACGATGGATCATTTAAATACATCATTAATAGAGAGCAGTCAGTCAAAAAAAGAATTGCTTACAAAGGCAACTTTAAGACTAAATGAGCCTTTAAATGACATGTTAAGTATTATAGACCATACGTTAAAGAAGGAAGAGGCTCTTTATGTGAAAGATGACTTGATTAGATTAGAGGGAATGAATAAAGAAGCTCTGATTTTGATAGAGAATGTAATGGATATTACCACAGATAACTTACCTTTAGAAGAGTCGGAATTAACTGCTGTATGTCTCCATGATAAAATTGAGTACTGTTGTAAGATGATTAAAAAAGAAGATAAATTTGCTTCATTTATTATTGAACTACAGTTAACAAGACGAGATGACTACATGATTGGTGATTTCAAATCATTTGTTCAGATGATTTATCAAATTTTTTCAGTGGTTCATGGTTCTATGACAGAAGGGAAGATCATTTTTTCTGATACAAGAGAGAATGATAGAATTGTACTGGAAGTAAGACTAATAGAGTGTGAGATGAAAGAGAGTATGCTAATAGATCTAAATAAAACATCTCAGGATACTATTTTGAACAATGGTTTATTTGAAGATGATCTAAGTGTGCCTATAATGAGAATCAAGCAATTGGTTGATCATCAAAGAGGTCAATTTAAAATACAACAACAGAAAAATGATATTGTGTTATGTATGGATTTTCAAGCAACAGAAAAACCTGAATTACAGTACGATGATTATGAATATCTAAAAAATTACCGATTATGTTTATCTAATGACACGTCGGATACGAAACATAGTATTTTAGTAATCAGTAATAATATTAAACAGTTAATTGTATTAAAGGAGCTACTAACAAATGAAATAAATAATGTTTATATAGCAGAATCTTTTGAAGAAGGTTTATCTTATATTAAAGAGTATGAAGTAGATTTGATAGTTAGTGATGTATTAATGAGTGGTATTACTGGTTATGAAGGTGTTGCCTCGTTAAGAAAAGAATATAATATGATTGAGTTACCTATCTTATTAGTAGCAACCAATAAATACAAACTTGAACTGGATGCTATTTATGCATCTGGTGCGAATGATTATATTGAAAAACCAATAGATGGTAATGAACTACAAATAAAGGTGAGGACATTGCTTGAAATGAAAGAAAGCATTGCCTCAGCTATTCATTACGAAGCGTCTTGGTTACAAGCTCAGATAGAACCACATTTTTTATTTAATACACTCAATACGATTATTAGCTTATCAACCTACGACGAAGAGGCCATGCATGAGGTATTGGATGCCTTTATGTTACTATTACATCAGAAATATAAATACAGTGGTAGTAATGATCTTATTACTTTAAAGGACGAATTGGACTTGGTTGAGTCGTACCTTGTGATAGAAAAAGCCCGATTTGGTGACAAGATAGAAGTGGTTTGGAACATTGACCCAGAAGTTAATTTGGAACAGGTCGATATTTTACCCTTAACGATTCAACCCTTAGTAGAAAATGGGATTAAACATGGTATCTTACCTTTAGAAGGCAAGGGCGTTCTGACTATTACCGTACAAGAGAAACATGGTGAAATTGAAGTAAGGATTTTAGATAATGGTTTGGGAACAACATTGACATTAGATGAGATACTCTCTCAAAAGATGAAAACATCTTCAGGTATTGGTTTAAGCAATACGTATCATCGGTTAAAAAAAATTATGGGCGTACGATTGACATTCCATTCTGAACAAAATCAAGGAACGGAATTAATATTTCATCTAAAGGCAGAGGTAGGGGATCGGTAGAATGAGAACAATGATTGTAGATGACGAGGTACCTGCACTAAAAATGTTAGAAAAATTGGTAGTTGACCACGATAAATTAACTTTAGTTTATAGCACACATCAAGCGGAGACCGTATTAGCAAAACTAGATGACGTAAAACCTGAACTTATACTGTTAGATATCAATATGGGTGGTATATCTGGTGTAGATTTAGCAGAAGAAATCAACCGGTTAGAGCCAAGCATTCAAATTATTTTTATTACGGCTTATTCAGAGTATGCTGTAAAAGCTTTTGAGTTAAATGCGCTGGATTATTTATTAAAACCTGTGACCAAAAAGCGGTTTAATCAAGGGATTTCCCGAATCAGTTTTGAAGAAACACAGACTATTACCTCTAGCGATAAAATCAAGATGGCTGTGTTTGGTGAGGGGCTTATTATGGACTACAAAGGCGTGCCTATTGAGTTACGCACAAAAAAAGCCTATGAATTATTATTCCTATTGAGGCATCATTTTCGAGAAGGTGTGACGAAAGACGTAATGATGGAAAAACTGTGGGAACATCAAACAAAAGAATCAAGTACCATGATGCTTCACACAACCATTTACCAAATTAGACAAAGTTTTAAAAAAGCAGGTCTTCAAAATCCGATTCAATACAAGCAAGGAAGGTACTATTTAATCCTTGAAGTAGAACATGATTTAGATGTAGTAGAAGAAATGATACAAAAAGAGCCTAGCTTAGAAGGAACAGAGTATATTATTTCTACCTATGTGGGCTTGTATTTAGAACAAGAACATGTTGAATGGGCCAGTATCTACAGAAATGATTTACATCAACGGGTCTTAGAATATATCATGTATTCTATAAAAAGTGACGCTATTTCCTATATTAATCTACACACTTTTATCGAAAGAAACAAAGAAGATGTGATAAGCAAAGAGCAGTGTGTCGAAGAAATTTTAAATTATTATGATAGGCATCATTATAAAATTGAAGCGCAAATTTTTGGGAAGCGTGTATTAAGACATTGGGAAACAGAACTTCACCTGCCACTGCCATTAGGGATAGAAAAACGGGTGAATTAATGTACATACTTGAAAGGTGAGACACAATGATTAAGATTGTGTCTCACCTTTTTTTATTTGTTATAAAAATCCTATATTATATATTAAATAAAACCGTTTTCGTTCAGTATTGGTTCATTGTTCATTTGTTACTCTTTATCTGTAATTAAAAGAAAGGAGTAAATAGATGAAGAAAAGACTAACATTTATGACGTTGTTGTTGGTAGTACTTTCAAATATCATATATCCTCTTCAAGTTGTGTTTGGTACAAGTTCTTCTGATCTCATAGAAATCAAAGAACGAAACAGAGTATCCGAAGACCGCGCTTCTTTTCAAATTGGTGTATTAAAGCCAGGAACAGTAGACACGCTCAATATTGAATTGCCAGAGTTCTCCACTGTTGATGAAGATGAGATGGATAATCAGGCACGAGATTATCAGTGGGAGTACGACGAGGAACAGAATAAAGTGATGATCCACAACATAAGTGAGGACATAACTGAAGTAACTGTCTCACTTAAAAATATTTCAACAGGGCAGCACGTGTTATCAGTCATTCCTTTATACGAAGGGCAAGAGGCAGAGAAAGTTGTCCATTCCTTTGAAACAATGAGTGTCATAGAAGAAACACAAGAAGAGGCTACAGAAATAGAGGCAGAGAAACAAGAAAGTATTACAAACCAAGAAGAATTACCAGTGCATAACGAAACAGCACCAGAACTACAACGAGATTTAAGTATTCAACGTGTGGGTGAAGGACTCGTGGAATCTGGTAATGATGCACTATTCAAATTGACACTGAAAACAACCGGTTCACAAGTGAAATACAATCAAAGTAAAATAACTGTCCAACTACCAGACTTAGAAGTTGTCAGTTTTAAACAAGATTTAAATGAGTTAGAAATTGCAGGAGTCGTCCCTACGTACGATTCAGATACAAAAGAATTAACGTATATATTTAAAGAATTAAAGTCAGGTCAAACCTATGAACGTATTATTAAATTACATACTGAAAATGGCATGTCTGCTAATGGGACGTCGGTGATAGTAAAATCTGAATTAAAGTTAGGGAATGGTGACGCTGAGATTATCCAAACTGATAATGCTATCAAAAAGATAAAATCAAGTCATTCCATGGCAATTCAAAAAGCGGTGATAAGAACGAAAGAAATACCAACATTAGGTAGTACCGTTAGCTGGGTAATTAAGGTAAGTGTTCCTAAGAATAAAACAGGTCAAATGTATTTGAAACCTGGTACAAAAATTACTGTACAGGATGAGTTGCCAGATGGCTTAACATTTATAAAAAGTCAGTCAGGCACTCCTAATCCAACTATTAGCGGGAAAAAGTTGACTTGGACGTTTGATGCACCAAGTTTGGAAGAGCAAATCAAGAGTACAGACAGTTTATTTACAAAAACATTGTCTATTGATACCAAAGTAAGCACGAATAATAAATATGTCGGCGAGCTAGAAAATAAAGCAACTATAGCAGGGGTTACAATTGATGGGAAAACATTAAGTCCAGCTGATTCAACAAAAGCAAATGTCATTATAGGAGATTCAGCACCAAGTACTGGTCCAATAGAAGGTGCAATAGTAATGCCTCAACATATCGGACCTGAAGATGGTAAAGGTGAATCTGTAGGAACTAATGCCAATAAAGATCCTAATCCAAAAGTCTATGACGATGCCTATTTATTATTTGAGCATGGGATTAGGGGACATATTTATAGTTATCATCACCCAATGAAAAGTTGGACGATATCATATAAAATTGATGAGAAGTTGATACTTGATAAAGTTAAGACTATCGGTGGACCTGTTATGGGGACAGATTGGTACATGGGAAGGAATAATGAGGAATCCAGCAAAAAGCTACCATTAAAAACTGTTCCAGAATATGATTTAGTACTAATTTATGAGGCTCCTAATGGAAAAGAAGGTAAATTAACAATTCCATCACCTGAACAAGGTGCTTTTCTTACACGAAAAGATTTTATTGCTCAAGGATTTGTTGACTCTAATCGAATTAAAGAGGTGCAATATGTTTTTAAAAATGCTCCTCAGGCTGTAGGAGCACCTAGAGCTAAATATTTTTTCAAAATTAAAAAAGGTGCGATAGGTGAGGTAGAAAATGTTTTTAACATGACAGGTACGACTACATGGACGAGACAAAAGGCATCAAATGGTGGGGTATCTACAGCAGAACAATTCTTTACACCTAATACCCAACGACCTTTTGATGTTTCTAAAGACTTTCCTGGCATTTTTGTAGGGAGGAATACACCTGCTGGGCCTAGACATGCAACCATTGTTAAGCGACCAACGAATCAACCTCCTGTCGCAAAAATAAATATTAGTTTATTAGACCAAAATGGTGGGGTAATAACTAATGGGAAAAATAGAATGGAAATTGCTTTTAGAAATGATGATGCATCTGTTCTAACAATTCAGAAAAAATTAGAGTCCAGTGTATTGCTACCACCGGGTGTTAAATTGGCAACAAAACCAAATGCTACATTCATTGATGGAGATGACGAAAAAACATCAGGCTCTTATCGAGTGATTTCTGATAATTATAATGGAAGTGGCCGTCAATTAGTGGGGATTGTTTGGGATGAAGACCGAATTAAAGTTGGCGAAACAATCAAAGCTGAATTGGATGTGGATATTTCAGACAATGCACCAAATCGATTGTTATTTGATGTTTACGGATTTTCTGGAGATGATGCGCTTAAGGTGCCGAGTTCAGGGAATAACAGTATCACAGATACTCTGCTACAAACAAAAAATACAGATGATCTAAATGGTGATGGTAAGAATGATAGTATTCGTATTAAATCAGGAAATAGTTATGTATTGAGTAGTATACATGATTTACAGGCTGAAAAGTTTGTTCGTCATACAGATGATAACGAATGGAGTAACTTAGCAAAAATAACGCCAGGTGAAAATTTCGAGTATAAGTTATTTATGACTAATACAACAGGAAAAGATTTATCAAGTATGACATTAATTGATGTGTTACCTTCTGTTGGCGATATCGGTATCACAGATAATGTCGCTAGAGGTAGTAAATTTACACCATTCTTAAAAGGGCCAATCAACTTACCAGTAGAATGGCAAGGTAAAGTAAAAGTATTCTATAGTAAAGCAAAAAATCCGAAAAGGGATGACTTAACGAGAAATGTTGAGTACCCCAATGGTGTTATGAAACTGGCGAACCCAGCAGGTGCTGAAGAGCCAAACTGGATAAGTGAGTCAAAAGTAGGTGATTGGTCATCTATTCATTCATTCAAGGTAGAATTATTACCAGGTGAAACATGGATTAAGGGTGTCGACATGGAGATTATTTATACCATGGAAGCACCAAAAGCTGAAGATATCAGTGATCAGTCTTTATTAGATCCGATGGAAGATATTCATAAGAGAGCTGCATACAATTCTTTTGCGATAGCAACGGATAGTGGACAACCTGTGGAACCTTTCCAAGTGGGAGTGTACATGGATCTGGATGGTTCATTGTCTATTACTAAGATTGATAGTGAGAAGACAGCAACAGGAGATGTTAAAAAATTATCTGGCGCCGAATTTGAATTATATAATGACAAAGACCAATTAATAACAACGTTAATTACTGATACAGAAGGGGCAGCAACAATTAAAGGGCTTCCGTTAGGTGAGTATACATTGAAAGAAACAAAAGCACCTGAAGGTTACAATGTATTGAAAAAACCAATCAGTGTTTCCATTACAAATAAAGAGTCACAGGTTGAATTAACAATTAAAAATACCAAACAAGGATGGCATTTGCCAAACACAGGAGGTATTGGGACGGCACTATTCTATGGTGTTGGTTTAGCAATGATGGGTATCGGTGGATACTTAGTGTTACAGAAGAAAAGAAACAAAAAGCTTGATATGTCAGAACAATAATAGTGTTCTTCATATAAATAAAAAGGAAATTAAGAAAGGGAGAAAATAGATGAGTTTATTAAAAGAGAAAGCCATTCATTTATTATTAACATTAGGTTTACTTGTATCAGTATTTGTACCTAGTATTGCTATGGCATATGAAACAAAGGGAGAGGTATCAAACCCAAGTTTAACGATTCATAAGTTTGAACAAGAACCAGGGACTAAAGAAGGGGAAGAAGGAACAGGTCTTCCAGGTCAAAACGCAGAAGGTAAAGCTGTTGAAGGCGTTACTTTTACCTTAACAATGACACACAAGTATGACGCTCAAGCAGACACTTGGACAGAAGTAACAGATGGCAAGACTATTGAAGCTATCACAAATGATAAAGGTCAAGCTGTTTTTACAAAAGATAATGGCTTAGAACTTGGTCGTTATAAAGTACAAGAAACAAAAGGACCTGCACATGTTATCTTGAACAAAGACGCATTTTCAGTAGATGTTCCAATGACAAGTAAAGAAGGAACAGAATTAAACTATGATGTTCACGTGTATCCAAAGAATGAAACAGTTCGTGGTGCGGTTGAATTAATCAAAGAAGACGAAGATGGTGAAAAATTAAGTGGTGTTACCTTTGGTTTATTTAACGAAGACGGCACAAAAGCAGTTGATACAGAAGGAAAAGAAATTCCAACATTAACAACTGGAAAAGAAGGTAAAATTAGTGTAGAAGGCTTAGCAGCTGGAAAATACTATTTCCAAGAGTTATCAACATTACCTGGTTTAGCATTAAACGATTCAAAATTAGCTTTTGAAGTAACAAAAGATGCATCAGGACAAGAAGTTGAAGTTAACTGGACAGCACAAGATAAATACCTAACAGAAGATGGTAAAGTAACCAACTACAAATTACCAGACCTTAAAAAAGATGTGGAAGAAAAGAACCACCACGAAGTTGATCGTGATACTGAATTCAACTACAATTTAACAATTAAAGCACCAAAAGATATTGAAAAATATGCTTTATTAGCTGTAACAGATACATTAGATGACCGTTTAGAGTATGCTGGTAAATGGTCAGTTGCTGGAACAGATGCAAGTAACATCGAGTTCAAACAAGAAGGACAAAAATTAGTTTGGTCTGTCAAAGACTTATCATTATTAACACCAGGCCAAGATGTAAAAATTACGTTTGCAGCAAAAATTAAAAAAGATGCAGTATTAGAGAGAGATGAAGAAGGCCAAACGAAACCTATTCCGAATACGGCTGAATTAGATTTCAACAATAATCATGGCTCATTTACTAAACCAGTAAGACCAGAAGATCCAACTGAACCACCATATGACCCACCAAAACCACCCGTTGTAACGGTTGATCCAAAAGATGGTGGATTAAAAGTAATCAAAGTGGATAAAAAAGACCACAAGATAAAATTAGAAAATGCTGAATTTAAGTTAACAACAGATGCTGAAGGCAAAAACGTTGTGGACGCAAAAGGAACAGTTATTAAAGTAAATGGAGCTTCTGTGGAAGGTAAATTAGAAGGATTATTAACAGGTAAAAACGGTGAAATCAACATTACTGGTTTAACACCAGGTACTTACTACTTACATGAAACAAAAGCACCAACTTTTACAAATGATAAAGGGGAAGTAAAACCTTACCGTCTATTAACAAAACCATTAGAAGTAGTGGTTCAAAACAAAGTGAATGACAAAGAAGTTGTTGTAGAAAACTCTCAATCTGGCTGGGACTTACCAAAAACAGGTGGATTAGGAACGATTCTATTCACAGTTTCAGGAACATTATTTATGTTAGTTGGTTTTGTCTTATTAGCACGTAAAGACCGTAAACAAGCATAATCACGAATGACATAAAGAATTCTAATCCTAGTGGTTAGGATTCTTTTGTCCTTTTGTAAGGAAGTGACACAATGAAAAAAAACGGATTAATTGCTCTATTTATATTGGTTGGACTCTCTATTTTTTCATACCCATTTATCGCTAATTATGTCTCCACAACAGGGTACGTTAAAACGGTGAACGGTTACGAAGAAAAAATGCGCCAATTAAGTGACGCGCAAAAAAAAGAAGAAGCCAGGATAGCAAAGGAACACAATGATAAAATTAAAGAAGAAGAGCTCACTTATGTGGATCCTTTTTCAAATGGAACGGAGGAAGGTGGCGCTAAAAGTTATTACGATGCCCTTCATATTGGGGACGTGATGGCAGTGCTTGATATTCCAAAGTTGCATTTAAGCTTACCTATCTATCATGGATCAGGAGATAAAGTGTTAAGTCAGGGGGTTGGCCATTTAGAAAATTCAGCCTTACCGATTGGAGAAGAAGGGACACATAGTGTGTTAACGGCTCATAGAGGGCTCCCGTCTGCTAAGTTATTTAGGTATTTGGATGACTTAGTTAAAGGAGATATCTTCTATATTACAGTCCTAGATGAGATTCATACTTATGAAGTCTTTGATACAAAAGTGGTCTTGCCTGATGAAACGGATTGGTTACAACAAGACAAAGAAAAAGAAGTTGTGACGCTGTTAACGTGTGACCCTTACATGTTAAATACGCATAGATTATTAGTATTTGGACAACGCATTCCTTATGAAGCAGAAGAGATAACCATCAGCCGAGAGAGTCGTTCTAAACAGATGATATTATTAGTTGCTGCCATATTGTTAGTCGTTCTTTTATTATTATTCCTATATACATGGTACCGTCGTTCTAATAAGAAGAGAAGGAGACATTAAATGAAGCGAAAAATACTCATCCTAGCGTTATTAGTGATAGGCATCGGTTTAATTGCTTTTCCTTATAGTGTGAGGTACTATCATGAGATTAAAAATAAAAGTAGTTACGATCAGTTGGTTGAGGCTTCTAAAGGATTAACAGAGAAGGAAGCTGAGGCCTTACAAACAAAAATTACAGAGTGTAATAATAAATTGAAAACGAACCAAGGAGAATTAATGGATCCTTTTTCTTCTAATAAAGAAAATTTGGATCAAATGAAGACTTGTTTAGGGATGAATCAAGAAGATGTGTTTGCGATTTTAGAAATACCTGTCTTAAACTTAGTTGTCCCTATTTATTTAAGTGCTACGGAAGAGTTTTTATCTAAAGGGATAGGACTCGTAGAAGGTTCTTCTTTACCCATTGGTGGAGATAGTACTCATACCGTTTTAGCAGGGCATCGAGGCTTATGGACACAACAAATGCTTATGTATGCAGATAAGATTCAAGAAGGTCATTATTTTTATATTCATACAATGATTGAGACCTTAGAATATAGAGTATATAGTACAGAAGTTGTTTACCCAGACGAAACAAACTCATTAGAGGTCGAGGAAGGCAAAGATTTAGCAACACTTATTACTTGTCACCCTTTTCCAACAGATGAGCAAAGATTGTTGATACACGGAGAAAGAGTTCAGTAATGTGGTTACAAGAGAATAGAAAAAAGAGAGGAATGTTCCTCTCTTTTTTCTCACCTTATTTTATATTAACCTATTTAAAGTTTGTGATAAATAAAACAGAAAAAAAGGTGTATAATATAATAAAATAGAAATATTGATGATAAAATGTTGTCTATATAGCTATCGATGTGATATCTTAAAAAGAAGAGAATTAAAAAGAGTAAAAGAAATATAGGCTAAGTGGTTTCAGGGAGTTTGTGACGGATTGGAAGAAGTAGATGGGTTTAGCTGATTTTGGTGTATTAAAAGGTCATACAATAGTTATAACTGAGTGACTTGTTACCATCACTTTTCTTTTTGTAAGTAGACAATGTCAGAAAGATCCTCTAAATTAAGTGCATTAGCAATACGTTCAAGATGTTCGATGTAAATGCTATTGCGCTTATTGTTAGCCATTTTATTGATGATAGAAGGTTCTATATTAGAAAGACGGGCCAGTTCGCGTAATGAGATATGATGTTCATCGGCTAATTCTTTAAGTCTAAATTTTAACGTATAAGTCATGTATTAGCACCTCGTTTCTTTAATACTTATCTATAGTGTATCCAAAAAACGTAGTAAAGAACAGTGATAGGTCATTAGAATGTCTCAATAGTATAGATATTATAAAAAACTTAAAAAGAAATAATGGTAGGAGTTGGATTAAGCCGTGGAAGATTACGGGGAGACATTTAGGAAAATCAGGATTGATAAAGGGTATTCTTTAAAAGAAACAGCGGAAGGGATTGTGTCAACACAATTTCTATCAAAGTTTGAAAAAGGAGAATCAAGTATTACTGTTCCAAAATTAAATGATTTACTAAATAAGATTTTAGTGTCATGGAAAGAATTCATGCGGCTCCATAATGGGAATAATTTGGATAGTGTTAACCGCAAAACAGGAGAAGTAGGGCATTTTATTTATTCAAATAATTTTTATGAACTGGATAAAATAGGAAAATATTACGATGAATTATATCGTGACAGTCAAAGTAATAAAGATCTACACATGTCTTTAATTATCAAAGCGAGTTATTATGCTAATATCGATAAAGAAATTACTCAAGATAAATTAATGATTATTCGTGATTATTTGAAGAGTGTGGATCAATGGTGTGATTATGAGAACTATTTATTCGGTAGTTTCATTCAGTATTTGTCTGATGATGATATTATGCTACATTACAGAAGAGTCGCGAGAAATTTTGAAAAAAATCAAAAAGATTTTGCTGACCTGAGTATGGAGAATATCCAACTTGTGAGCTTTATTATTAGTCATTTTGTGAACCAACGAAAACTAGATTTAGCTTTAGAAGTATTGGATCATTTAGGAGCATACATGTTAAAGGAAAATGACCCAGTCCATATGTTTTATAAACTAATTTTTAAATCCAAGATAAGTATTATCAAGATTTTACAAGGAGAAGTTGAACAAGGTAAGTCTGAAATTGAAGGATATATGAGAGCATTAGAACTCATTGGAGGCTACCCAGTTTTGGTAAACAACATGTTTAAGGACCTGCAACAGGCTTTGGAAGAAGTGAAGGGGAATCAGTGAGAAAACAACACTTAAAGTATTGTTTTTACCAGTGATAAGAAAATGTTTCGACAAAAGAACAACTTAAGTTGTTCTTTTTTCATTTTTTCCAAATTTTTTTATAAAATAGATAGAAAGGAGGACAGAAAATGGGAATCGGCGGTTGGTTGAAAGAGATGGTGTTGTTAGAAGAACAATTGGAAGTAAATTACTCTCTCAGCGAAGAGTTAAGTAATCAGTTGGAGGCTAATTACTTTATAATGAAACGCTTAATGACAAGCCAGATTCAGTTGGAGGGCAAGATAAAAAAAGATGATGATAGATTGGAACACCTACGTACTTGTATAGTGTCAGAACTGATTACAGGGTATCGTTTAAATTTGAAAGAATTAAATCGAACGGAACAAGATCGTCTGATCTTAATGGTGAGGGACAATCAATATGAACTCATTGATGCTGTGTTAAAGAAGAAAGAAACAGGCATTACGTTTGGCTCATTGAACTAACCAGGGGAAACGAGCAATAAATAAAAGGACTATTTGATTTGGGCAATGGATTAAAACGTTTTAAAATAATGAGGTATCTGTCATGGTTTCTCTTACAAACACTGACAGGTAAAAGCTGTATTTATTTAGAAAAACTAATATCTCAACACATTAGGGACTATCTGATGTTCGTCCAAATGGCTAGACTTTTCTTTTGAATAGTGTCACATAAAATGATCCTCTCTCATGAGGATTATTTTTATTATATCTTTTTAAAAAACGTACTAAAGTATAAAAAATGTAATTTACGAGGGTTTATAAAAGGATTCTTAGCACTATATATAACAAAAATATCTATAAGATGTTACAATGTGACTGATAATAAAAACACTATGAGGAGGTAATGTACTTTAAATAACACGTTCTCTTTTTTATGTGTTAAACAGTCATAGGTAATAATAAATGTAGGTAAAATATGTAGCGAAAGTAGGAATGTTAATGCTAAGTAAAAATAAAAAATATGCTCATTTGCTTTGTGTCATGGTTTTATTGTGTCAAAGTATGTTAAGTTTTTCTCAAATAAAGGTTGAAGCAGCAGAACCAATTGAAAGCAAAGTATCAAAGAATTTGAACGATTATAATGTCTTTTTGAGCGGGTATCACTCTGCAGATTCTGCAGATATCGAAGGACCATTAGCTGTGAGACAAGATTCAAGTTTTGGTTCTAAGTTGGAGACATACAGTTATGGAGCTATGTTCAATGCTACACCTAATACAGTTGGGACACCCTTGCATTTTGATACGCAAAAAACAGCTCTGTTGATTGGTGGTAATATCAAGAATCATTCAACTACTATTAAACCGGTGATTGAATCAAGAAGTTATAATTCTGAAAAAATAGGGTGGTTAAGTTCTCCACATGTAAGTGAAGAAGGCTATTTTCAAAAAGTAGATGTAGTAGACGCTCAAAAAAAAGCTGTTTCAAATGAATTTATTGATTCAGCCTTTAATAAAATGGAAACAGACATGTTTAGTTTATCTGAAGATATGGCGAGTTATGTAGCCGAGCGTAGTCCAAAAGGTGAAACCTTGGGAGATTATATGGATGGTAAGCTGATGACCTATCCTTATGATGTCAGTGATAAGGACTATTCTGTTCTTGTGCTGAATATTCCACCTAAAGAAGTAGATGGAAAATTAGTCACCATTATTGAGAGTTTTGGATTTGATTATAACGAGGTGATTGCGAATGACGCTATTTCTAACATTATCGTAACATCTATGGATGCTTCAGGCCGTCAGGCAGATACCATTGTTTTCAAAGGGAATTATTTACAAAACAAAGAAGGGGGTTTGAGTGTCCTTAGCTTGTCTGATCCTAGCGCGTATTTACATGCCAAAAAACTAGTCTATAATTTTGGACAAGCAACGACCGTGGTCAATTATTTTGATAAAGCCGGCTACGGAGCAGAAGTGCTTCCTCCAACTGGTATTGAACACAATGACGCAGGAGTGACGGAATCAGGAGAAGATAAGTATAATCATGACTACTTTAAACAATACGCAGTCAGCGGCGGCGCTAATGGTTCAGCCGAGTACGGTGGTGGTGTTGCTGTTATAGGTAGTGTGGTAGCGCCTTTAGCCACAGTTATTTTCTCATCAGGTAATATTAATGGGTATCTATTTGCAGCAGATTTGCATCAACGGAATCATATGGAAGTCCATAATTTTTGGAATACCTGGTTAATAAAAGAACCAAAGGGTGCTATTTCGGTTATTAAACGAGACAGTATCAATAAACAAAAGTTGTTGTCGGGTGCTGAATTTGATGTGTTTGATCATGACAATAATAAGGTGGATCATATTGTAACGACGACATCAGGGCAAGGTAGTTCGAATGTTCCGTTAGATTTTGGTGACTATACACTGATTGAAACCAAAGCCCCAGAAGGCTATGAATTAGACGCAACACCTATCAAGGTTTCCGTAACCAAGGATGGCGAATCGAATGTGACAACGGTATTCGTTGATAATACACAAGAGCTAGAAGAAACCGGTGGCATTGCGATTATTAAACGAGATTTTGCAAACAAACAAGAGTTACTTACAGGAGCGGAATTTGATGTGTTGGATAAAGAAGGGAACATTGTGGAACATCTTATTACTAACGAGAAAGGAAAAGCTGTCACAAAGATTCCTTTAGCGTTTGGTGAGTACACATTGAAAGAAACCAAAGCCCCAGAAGGCTATGAATTATTAGAAGATGTCATTACCGTAGAAGTGGTTGAAAATGGTGTATCTAATATAGTCACTGTCCCAATTGACAATCATCAGTTACCTGGTGAGCCAGTTATTCCAGGCTTACCTGGTAAAGGATCTATTTCAATCATTAAACAAGATGCGGAGAATAAAGAAATTCTTTTATCAGGAGCCGAGTTTGATGTGAAAAATGAACAAGGAGAGGTAGTCGATCACATTGTAACGACAAGTAACGGGCAAGGAAACACCACAGTACCACTGGATTTTGGTGACTATACACTGATTGAAACCAAAGCCCCAGAAGGCTATGAATTAGACACAACACCTAAAACAGTCTCAGTTGTAGAAGGAAAAATAACTAATGTTGTAACCGTTGAGTTAGTCAATCAAAAAATAAAACAGCCAACCGGTGGGATTAAGATCATTAAGCATGATGCCACCGACCTTGCTAAATTATTAAGCGGCGCCGAATTTGCCGTGTTTGAAGCTACTACAGGCTTATGGATCGATCATATTGTGATAGGAGAGAAGGGTGAGGGGCAGAGTACTGCTAAATTACCTCTTGGCTCATACTACGTGATTGAAACCAAAGCCCCAGAAGGCTATGAATTAGATACCACGAAACATGCTGTTGAGGTCACAGAGAATGACTTAGAAAATGTGTCGATCCTTGATATCAATAATAATCCACTCCCTGGTGAACCTATTATTCCCGAGCTACCATCAAAAGGGACAATCCATCTAATGAAACACGACGCATCAGATAAGGGAATCATGTTATCAGGGGCAGAGTTTGATGTGTTGGATGCAGCCGGAGAAAAAGTGGATCATATTGTAACAGACGTTTTAGGACATGGTTGGACTAAGGTTGATTTAGACTTTGGTAAATACACATTGGTGGAAACGAAAGCCCCAGAAGGTTATGAATTAGACGTGACACCTAAAGAAGTAGACGTTCAACCAGGAAAAGAGTCAAACGTATTGGAAGTACACATGGACAATGTGGCTTTACCAGAATTAGGTAAGATAACCATTAAAAAAATAGACGATACATCTAGCAAGAACCCTTTGGCCGGAGCCGAATTTAGTGTGACAAATAGTGAAGGGATTGTTGTGGAAACCATAACGAGTAATGAATTAGGTGTTGCCGAAACAACGAATCCACTCCCTTTTGGTAAATACATACTAAAAGAAACCAAAGCGCCAGAAGGCTTTGTATTAGACGATACACCACTAGAAGTAAGGTTGAGTCGCGGAGAAGAGACAGAACAAATTACGTTACATTTTATGAATGAGGCCCTCCCGTCACTACCACCAGAACCAGGTGTACCTGGAAAAGGAAGCATTCATATTATTAAACAAGATTCAGAAACATTCGCGCCTTTATCTGGAGCGGAATTTAGCGTTACTAATGAAGATGGTAGTGATACTACTCGGATTGTGACAGATGAAACAGGGCACGGTCAAACGACCAAACCTTTAGAATTTGGTGACTATGTAGTAGTAGAAACCAAAGCCCCAGAAGGCTATGAAATAGATGAAACACCTATTCATGTCACCATCGTTGAAGGAAAAGACAGCAATGTGGTTACTTTTAAAGTATTGAATACAGACAAAGAAAAAGGTGGCATTCATTTAGTCAAACAAGACAAAGAAGATTACACTAAATTATTAGCCGGAGCTGAATTTGATGTACGAAATGCTTTGGGTGAAACCGTGGACCATATTGTCACTGATAAAACAGGACATGGCGAAACAACCAAAGGACTAGAATTGGGAGAGTACACCTTAATTGAAACGAAAGCGCCAGAAGGTTATGAACTGGATGATCGTCCAATTATTGTTGTTGTAAAGGATGATAATGATGCCAACGTTGTCACGATTAAAGTTAAAAACACCCCACTTCCTTCGTTACCACCAGAGCCAGGTATGCCTGGAAAAGGAAGTATTCATATTATTAAACGGGATGAAGCTCATTATCAAAAACTATTAGCTGGAGCCGAATTTAATGTCTACACTGCAGATGGAGAAACCTTAATTGATACCATCGTGACAGATAAAACAGGGCATGGACAGACCACGAAACCTTTAGATTTTGGTAAATACACAGTGATTGAAATGAAAGCCCCAGAAGGTTATAAGTTAGACACTAAACCAAGATATGTTAACTTGATAGAAGGTCAAGAGAGCAATATCATCACGTTGAATATTACCAATGAGTGGGAACCTGGAGTACCTATTATGCCTTGGTTACCAGGTAAAGGAACCATAGAGGTTATTAAACATGATTCGTTGGATAAACAAAAATTACTAGCTGGAGCCGAGTTTGATTTATATAATTCACGTGCTCAAAAAATTGACCATATTATTGTAGGAGAAGATGGAAAAGGGAAATCTAACATTCCGCTTGACTTTGGTAAGTATGGATTGATCGAAACGAAAGCGCCAGAAGGTTATGAATTAGATGAAACACCGATTGTTATGGGGGTGTTAGAAGGAAAAGTAACGAACGTTGCGACAATTAGAGTCCCTAACAAGTTAAAACCAGGGACGCCAATTATTCCAACACTACCAGGTAAGGGCACGATTAAAATTATTAAAAAAGATGCAGGGGACAGTGCCAAACTCTTAGAAGGAGCCGAGTTTGATATTATTGATGCTACTGGAAAAATAGTCAATCATATCGTGACGGATTCATCGGGTGTCGCTCAGACGACAGTTAATTTGGAGTTTGGAGACTACACAGTAGTAGAAACGAAAGCGCCAGAAGGTTATGAATTGGATGCAACGCCAATTAAAGTGAGTGTTAAAGAAGGCAAAGAAACAAACGTGACAACCTTAGAAATCACAAACAGTCAAACGCCCGGCGTGCCAATCATCCCAACATTACCAGGCAAAGGAACGCTTCACATTGTGAAGCAAGATGCGGGAGATAAAGGCAAGTTACTAGCTGGAGCAGAATTTGATGTGTTGGATGGAAAAGGTAATAAAGTAGACCATATTATCACGAACACCTCAGGTCATGGTTACACCAGTGTGCCATTGGAATTTGGAGACTACACAATAGTAGAAACCAAAGCACCAAAAGGTTATGAATTGGATACAACGCCAATTAAAGTGAGTGTTAAGGAAGGCAAAGAAACAAACGTGACAACCTTAGAAATCACAAACAGTCAAACACCCGGCGTGCCAATCATCCCAACATTACCAGGCAAAGGAACGCTTCACATTGTGAAGCAAGATGCGGGAGATAAAGGCAAGTTACTAGCTGGAGCAGAATTTGATGTGTTGGATGGAAAAGATAATAAAGTAGACCATATTATCACGAATGCCTCAGGTCATGGCTACACCAGTGTGCCATTGGAATTTGGAGACTACACAATAGTAGAAACCAAAGCCCCAGAAGGTTATGAATTGGATGCAACGCCAATTAAAGTGAGTGTTAAGGAAGGCAAAGAAACAAACGTGACAACCTTAGAAATCACAAACAGTCAAACGCCAGGCGTGCCAATCATCCCAACATTACCAGGTAAAGGAACGCTTCACATCGTGAAGCAAGATGCGGGAGATAAAGGCAAGTTACTAGCTGGAGCAGAATTTGATGTGCTGGATGAGGCAGGAAAAACTATTGACCATATTATCACGAACGCCTCAGGTCATGGCTACACCAGTGTGCCATTGGAATTTGGAGACTACATAATAGTAGAAACCAAAGCACCAAAAGGTTATGAATTGGATGCAACGCCAATTAAAGTGAGTGTTAAGGAAGGCAAAGAAACAAACGTGACAACCTTAGAAATCACAAACAGTCAAACACCCGGCGTGCCAATCATCCCAACATTACCAGGTAAAGGAACGCTTCACATCGTGAAGCAAGATGCGGGAGATAAAGGCAAGTTACTAGCTGGAGCAGAATTTGATGTGTTGGATGGAAAAGATAATAAAGTAGACCATATTATCACGAATGCCTCAGGTCATGGCTACACCAGTGTGTCATTGGAGTTTGGAGACTACACAATAGTGGAAACCAAAGCGCCAGAAGGTTATGAATTGGATGCAACGCCAATTAAAGTGAGTGTTAAAGAAGGCAAAGAAACAAATGTGACAACCTTAGAAATCACAAACAGTCAAACGCCAGGCGTGCCAATCATCCCAACATTACCAGGCAAAGGAACGCTTCACATTGTGAAGCAAGATGCGGGAGATAAAGGGAAGTTACTAGCTGGAGCAGAATTTGATGTGCTGGATGAGGCAGGAAAAACTATTGACCATATTATCACGAACGCTTCAGGTCATGGCTACACCAGTGTGCCATTGGAATTTGGAGACTACACAATAGTAGAAACCAAAGCACCAGAAGGTTATGAATTGGATGCAACGCCAATTAAAGTGAGTGTTAAAGAAGGCAAAGAAACAAACGTGACAACCTTAGAAATCACAAACAGTCAAACACCAGGCGTGCCAATCATCCCAACATTACCAGGTAAAGGAACGCTTCACATCGTGAAGCAAGATGCGGGAGATAAAGGGATATTACTAGCCGGAGCTGAATTTGATGTGTTGGATGGAAAAGGTAATAAAGTAGATCATATTATCACGAATGCTTCAGGTCATGGCTACACCAGTGTGCCGTTGGAATTTGGAGACTACACAATAGTAGAAACGAAAGCACCAAAAGGTTATGAATTAGATACAACGCCAATTAAAGTGAGTGTTAAGGAAGGCAAAGAAACAAATGTGACAACCTTAGAAATTACAAACACCAAGGTACCAATGATACCTGGAAAACCTATAAAACCGTCAAAACCTGTTGTTCCAGGAAAACCTGTTAAACCAAGTAATCCATGGAAACCATTGTTACCTCAAACAGGACAAAAAAATCAAGGAATCCTAGCTATTGCTGGTATTGTTATATTATTAGGTGCTGTAACTCTTTATGTTAAACGAAAAAAAGAGTAGTAAAATAAAAAGGAATCTTAGTCGAAGATGACTAAGATTCCTTTTTTGTTTTGGTTGGTAAATAACTATTCACTAGTAAAGCAATCCCCATGCCAATAAAACTATCAATCACGCGTGCAAACGCGTAAGAGTAAGATTTATCTCCAGGGATCATAAATAAAATAGTGAGTAAAGTTGCGCAAGCACCAACTGTTCCTTCATGAAAACCTAGGTTGGCTAAAGTAGCAATCATGATAACTACGGTAATAGGGATAACGAATAGTTGAATCATATCAGAATTACCAATTAAACTAAAAATAAAAATCACGAAAATAGAGGTAAGTGCACCGACTAAGTTTCCAACGACACGATGTTTCCCATATTTAATGGTATTAATCATATCCTCTCGTAAGGTGAAGATTGAAGTCAAAGCGATAACAATGTAGGTTTCTCTCTTGAAGATAATACTAATGAGTATGCTTAAAAAGACGCAGACTCCGGTTTTAATGGTTCTCATTCCTATTTTCAAACATGTTTCTCCTTCCAACTGTTGCTGTCCTCCTTATCATAGACCAAAATACGGTCCTATTTCAATAGAGGAAAAGAAATAGTTGTCTTTAGATGGCTTAGACGGTTGGATATTTGTATAAAACAGGTATAATGGTCAAGGAGAGAGGGATGACGATGAATCAATTATTATCTATATTAGAAGAAAAATTTGGCTATCAAACCTTCAGACAAGGACAAGACACTATTATTCAAGCTATTTTACAACAACAAGATGTTTTAGGAATTATGCCAACAGGTGGAGGGAAATCGATTTGTTATCAGTTACCAGCCCTTATGATGGAGGGATTAACCCTCGTTATCTCACCACTGATTTCATTAATGAAAGATCAAGTCGATGCCTTAAATGATATGGGGATACCGGCTACGTATATAAATAGTACATTAGACTATTCAGACATAAGGTACCGATTAGGACAAGCGGCTCGTGGAGAAGTCAAACTACTTTATGTTGCCCCAGAGCGCTTAGAAACTTCTGATTTTATGGAGCTTGTAAGACATGTACAAGTTGATTTAATTGCGGTAGATGAAGCCCACTGTATTTCCCAATGGGGACATGACTTCAGACCAAGTTATTTAAAACTAGCAGAAACTATCCGGTCTTTTGTTCCGAAACCTACCATAGTTGCTCTAACAGCTACTGCCACGCCGGAAGTAGCTAAAGATATTTGTCAACAATTATCCATACCAGAAGAAAATCAAGTCACAACAGGTTTTGCTAGAGAAAATCTAGCTTTTCACGTCTTAAAAGATCAAAAAGATGTGTATTTATTAGAGTACTTAAAAATGAATAAAGGGCAATCTGGTATTATTTATGCCAGCACTCGTAAAGAGGTCGAGCGTATTTTTAGGTTGGTTCAACACAGTGGGCTTAAAATAGGCATGTACCATGGTGGTCTAACGGAGTACGAGCGAACCAAGAGCCAAGAAGATTTTTCTTATGATAGAGTACAAGTGATGGTCGCAACCAATGCGTTTGGCATGGGGATTAATAAAAGTAATGTCCGGTTCGTGATCCATGCACAAATACCAGGAAACATAGAGTCTTATTATCAGGAAGCTGGCAGAGCAGGACGAGATGGCCTACCAAGTGAAGCTATTTTATTATATGGGGCTCAGGATATCCAGATTCAACATTACTTTATTGAGCAATCGGAATCAGAAATAGACTACAAACAAAATGAATATTTGAAATTAAGAGAAATGAACCAATATGCCCACACACAGAGCTGTTTACAATGTTATATACTACGTTACTTTGGAGAGAGTGGGAGCGATTGCGGTAAATGTAGTAATTGTTTAGATGATAGGGAATCGGTCGATATCACTCTAGAGGCTCAAAAAGTCTTATCTTGTGTGAAACGTATGGGGGAGAGGTTTGGTAAAGGTCTGGTAGGAAAAGTGTTAACCGGTTCTAAAGATCAAAAAATAACTCAATGGAAATTTCAAGATTTATCAACCTACGGCTTAATGAGCGATTGGACTCAAAAAGAGATCGTACAGCTCATTGATTATTTAACAGCAGAAGGTTATTTAGCCCCTTCTGAAGGCCAATACCCGTTATTATCACTCACAGCATTAGGTATCGATGTGTTATTGGGAAAAGAAAAGGTCTTTAGAAAACAACTAGTGATTAAACAATTAGTCGTAGATGATGCTTTATTTGATAAATTACGGGAGCTACGTTCAGATTTAGCAGATGAACAGAACTTGCCACCATATGTCATTTTTTCAGATAAAACATTGCAAGAAATGATTGAAAAACAACCTCAAACGAACGTAGAATTTTTACAAATTAAAGGCGTCGGACAAAATAAACTGGATAAATACGGGGAAGTCTTTATGGCACTCATTAAAGAAAGTTTATCAAATGATAATTAATACAAAGTAAAATGGATGATGCTTTATATCAATAAAAAAAGAGAGAAGGACCACTGTAATAACAGAGGTTCTTTTTTTATTAACAAAATAACATATATAACTATTAATGTTAGATAGTATGGTATTAATAACTAATTTTATGACAATAAACGGTTTCTTATTCGGTAATAATTATTCAAGGCGTCTTTTATAAAAAAAGATGCGAATAACGAACGGTTAAACCTGACCATTTTCACAAAATATCCGAAGAATTGTTCGGTCTTATCCATTGCAAATAATAATCATTATCAATTAAAAAAGAGAGGTAGAACCTTATGATATCAATGTTTTGTTCATTATCATATTTATAAACAAAATGAATTCAGGTTATCAGAGATTTTTACAAAAAAATATGATAAAATATGTTCGTAAATAGCTAGTATTGTCGTAGAATTATGGAAATATAGGGTTATTTTGAGGATAACCTTGAATATTCCCTTTTTTTTCTGAATTCATAGTGATAAAATCAGATGGTAATAGTTATTATTATTATTTTAGTGTAGTTCTAATTTTGAAATAGGGAGGCAAACAGATGAAAGTTAGTATTTTTACTAGTTGCGTCGTTGACTTGATGTTCCCGAATGTTGGCATAGCAATGGTCGAGGTTTTAGAGAGATTGGGTTGCGAGGTTGATTTTCCAGAAAAACAGATTTGTTGTGGGCAACCAACAATGAACAGCGGGTATGAAAAGGCAAGTCGAGCAACATTAATTAACCAAATTGAAGCATTTGAAGGATCAGAGTATGTTGTTGGTGGTGCAGGTTCATGCGTGGGGATGTTAAGAGAGTATCCTCATCTATTAGCTGACGATCCAATATATGGACCAAAAGCAGTAGAATTGGCTGAAAAAACCTATGAGTTTAGTCAGTTTATTTATCGTGTGCTTGGCTTGAAAGATGTGGGGGCTTGTTTAGACGGCAAAGCAACGTATCATCGGTCATGTCATATGACGCGTTTACTAGGTGAGAAAGAAGCACCCTTTGTGTTATTAGATCACGTTGAAGGGTTAGAGATGATTCCTATTCCACATATCCAAAACTGTTGTGGTTTCGGTGGAACGTTCTCTGTTAAAATGCCAGAAATATCAGAAATGATGGTAACAGAGAAAATGAACGATGTATTAAGTACTGGGGCAGAAATTTTAATCAGTGCTGATATGGGTTGCTTGATGAATATCGGTGGGAAATTTAACCGTGACGGTAAACCGATTAAAGTCATGCACATTGCAGAAGTTCTAAATGAAAACGTGGATCCATCACGTATTAAATTGGAAGCAAAAGTTTAAAAAGGAAAAGTGGTGACTAAAAATGGGAATTTCTACAAGTTCTAAACCGTTCAAAGAACGATTAGAAGACAGTAAAAAAGACGTGTTCATGCAACAAGCCGTTGCAAAAGCTCAAGACACACAATGGGTTAAACGTGAAGGCGCAAGAGATAAGCTAGGTAACTGGGAAGAATGGCGTGAATTAGGTGAACAAATTCGTCAACACACGATTGCTCATTTACCAAATTACTTAGAACAATTCAGTGATAATGTGGCAAAACAAGGCGGTCATGTTTATTTTGCTCAAACGGCAGAAGAAGCGAATGAATACGTTAAACAAATTGTTCTAGAGAAAGAAGCAAAAAAAGTCGTTAAATCAAAATCAATGGTAACCACTGAAGTGGACGTTGACCCAATGTTACTTGAATTAGGTGACGTTAGTGTCATGGAAACGGATTTAGCGGAATTTATTTTACAAATGGATGATTGGGATGAGCCATCTCATATTGTTTTCCCAAGTATTCATAAAAACCGTGACCAAATTCGCTCGGTGTTTGCAGAAAAATTAGGTTATGAAGGGGATAATGATCCTGTTAACTTAGCAAGATGCGCTCGTGAAGAAATGCGTGAGTTTTTCTTAGAAGCGGACGTTGGGATTACAGGGTGTAACTTTGCGATTGCTGATAGCGGTATGATTAACTTAGATACCAATGAAGGTAATGCAGACTTAACAATCAGTATTCCTAAGACACAGATTGTTTTAATGGGAATGGAACGGATTGTTCCTTCAATGAAAGAAGCAGAGGTCTTAGATAACTTATTAGCGAGAAGTGCGGTAGGTCAAAGTTTAACGACTTACGTTACCTTCGCAGGCGCTAAAAAAGAATACGAGTCAGATGGACCAGAAGATTTTCACGTAATCATTGTTGATAATGGTCGTTCAAAAGCATTAGGAACAGAATTCCAATCTGTTTTACAATGTATTCGTTGTGGCTCATGTCTGAATGTGTGTCCGGTATACCGTCACATTGGTGGGCATGGTTACGGTTCTATTTATCCAGGACCCATTGGCGCTGTTTTATCACCCGTTATTGGTGGTTACAAACAGTTTGGTGAATTACCTTATGCTTCAAGTTTATGTGGCGCTTGTACTGAAACATGTCCAGTTAAGATTCCGTTGCATGATTTATTAATTGAGCATCGTAAAGTCATGACAGATGAGCTTGGCATGCAACATGGTTTTGATGATTTCCAAATGAAGGTTATCGGAAAAGGAACGGCTTCACCTTTCTTATTTGGCGCGGCGATTAAATTAGCTCATGGTGGTATGGGTGCATTAAGTAAGAAGAGTAATATTTCTGTACAAAACATGTATCAATACGGTGGTTATATTTCTAAAGCACCAGCTATGGCTAAGGGATGGACAGATGTAAAAGATTTACCACGTCCACCGAAATACAAAGATAGCTTTAGAAAATGGTTTAAAGATCATAAGGCAGGTGAACAATAATGACGACTATTCATAATCGGGAAGCATTCCTAGCTCATTTACACAAACAATTAGGAACAAGCCCTGAAGATACAGAGGTTCATCCTTTTGTTCCCAAAAATGACTTACCTCACACACAATTAGCGGATAAAACAACAGAAGAATTAATCGAAATCTGTGAAGAAAAGCTAAAAGATATCCATACGAATTTAGTTCGCACAACAAGTGAGAATTTGAATGAGGTATTAACAGGTTTAATCAAAGATTTTGAAGGTGGTAACATTTTACTTCCAACAGACACTCGTTTCGATAATGGAACACAAGCCTTCTTAGAGGAAACATATGGTGAGGCTGTTTCTGTTTGGGAACCAGGAGTTGAAAACCGTGAGTCCAACATTAAGAAAGCAGAACAAGCGAATATTGCGATTGCTCATGCAGAATTCTTATTAGCGGAATCCGGAAGTATTGTCGTAGAAACAACAGCAGGACAAGGTCGTTCACTGCACTTTTTACCAAAACACTATATTTCATTAGTGCCTAAAAGTAAAATTGTGCCTCGTTCGACACAAGCCGCTGATTTTTACGCTAACAAAATCACAAAGGGTGAAGAAACAGGCTCGGCCATTCATTTCATTTCAGGACCTTCTAACTCAGGAGATATTGAAATGCAGTTAGTGGTTGGGTTACACGGACCATTAAAAGTTATTTACGTTATTTTAGACGATTTATAAAAAATGGAGCTCCTAGTAGATTCTAGGAGCTTTTTATTTACAAATATGTTATATTTATAGGGCGAATAATGAATGAAGGGGTGAAAAAAATGAGTGTGAGATTCCAAGGGGTAGAAGAATTATCAACCCTTTCTATGATAGGAATTCTAATTGGTATTATCTTACTTATTTCGGCCTTTTTTATCAAACGAAAAAAAGGCGTTTCTCTTGTTAAAAACGCTAGTTTATTATTGGAAGAACAGACAGATGACCATAAAATTAGTAATATGATTCTGAAGTATGTTCCAATGATTATTGTTATTTTACTGTTTGTTTTAATGATTAATCACATCCGGTAGGAGGTAGCTATTAATGAAAAAGGTAAAAATTATGTTGTATACGCTATTAAATTTTATTGCTTTGGAACGAATAGCTAGATGGTTATCTCTTTTAAGTGATGGCTTCTTTCTACCTTTATTAACTTGGATAGGCCTACTCATTCTATCTTATGCAATTGCAGTAGATTTCAAAAACAAAGAGGAATAACCCACAGACGACATAATGGTTGTCTGTGGGTTATTTTTTTATAAGGTCTGAAGGATTGAGTCTAATTGTGTGTTTAGAAATTGAATCGTGTCATGAATGTCTTCTTTGGTTGTATCAGGGGAAATCGTACACATTCTTAAAACAGTCATCCCGTTTAATTTAGTGGTTAAGACATGAGCAAACCCACTCTGTGTGATAGCCTCAGATAATTTAGTGTTTAATCGGTTTAGTTCAGATTCCGTCAATTCCGGATTAGTATAACGGAAGTTTAGGATAGCTGCTTGAGCAGGAGTAATGAGTTCCCAGTTAGGGTCCTTTTCAATGATTGATTGAGTATAGTCTGCCATTTGTACGCCATAATCAATTTGTTCACCTATCTTTTGAGTACCTAATGTTTGTAAACTTAACCAGAGTTTGACGCCACGAGCGGGACGAGATAGTTCAATGCCTAAATCCCAGAAATTTGTTAAGTCATCTTGGTGCGCATCTTCTAAATATTCAGGATCATCACTAAAACTATTAAGCAGAGTTTGTCTATCCTTCACTAAAAGCATGGCACAAGAGTAGGTTTGAAATAACCATTTATGAGCATCCCAAGTAATACTATCAGCTGTTTCAATCCCTTTTACTAGGTGTTTGTAATTCCCAGAAAGTAAGAGAGATGCTCCAAAAGCGCCATCAACATGAAACCATAGTTGTCGTTCTTGTGCAATACGACCGATATCGTCTAAGGGATCAATCACACCCGCATTTGTTGTTCCTGCTGTCGCAATAACAAGGAATGGTTTTAATCCGGCTTCAATATCAGAGCTAATTTGTTGATCCAATGCTTCTGGATTGATTTTTAAATCTGCAGTGGTAGGAACTCTTCTGATTCGGTCATTTGGTATACCAACAACGTGAAGTGCTTTGTTCACACTGTGATGGGCCTGGTTAGAAATATAGACCACACCCTTGGTAATCTCATCAAGTGTCAGATAAGCATCTCTTGCGGCAATCGCTGCGGTTAGGTTTGCTGTAGAACCGCCAGAAACAAAGATTCCGCTTGCTTTAGTTGTATATCCTGCTTGCTGACATAACCAATCAATAAGGCTATGTTCAATGAAGGAAGTACCAGAACTTGGGTACCATCCGCATGCATTTGGGTTATAGAAAGTATTAATCATGTCTCCAAGTTTAGAAATATCTTCAATAGGTGCTGGAATAAAAGCAAAATTTCTAGGGTGCTCACTAATGCTTCGATTAGGGTAGACATGTTGACGTAGCACCTCAACCATCTCATCCACAGGTTTCCCAGTTTCAGGTATTGTCATCCCACCGAGCAAATCAAAAGTGTCTTTGTCAGCTAGTTGGACCACTGGCTGTTCTCTAAAATTGGTCTCTTGCGTAAAGTAATCTTCAATAAATTGTTCCATATGGTGTTTGATTTCCATAACAGTAACATCCCCCTAAAAATAATTGTTATTAACTAAGGATTAGTGTAGCATGGAATTGTCATTAGAATTATTCAACTTTTTGAATAATAGGATTAATAATATTAATAATAAAAAGAGGTCTATAATGGAATTTAATCAATTGAAAACATTTATAAAAGTCGCCCAGTTACTAAGCTTTTCTAATGCAGCAGAGGCGTTAGGTTATTCGCAATCAGCCGTCACGGTTCACATTCAATTGCTGGAAAAAGAATTGAATACGTCTTTGTTTGAACGAATGGGCAGAAAAGTTTATTTGACTGATGCGGGCCGGTTGTTTTTGACAGACGCCATGGGCATCATGAAACAAATTGAGG
The DNA here is from genome assembly GCF_056322705.1 of Vagococcus sp. 211. NCBI lineage: Bacteria > Bacillati > Bacillota > Bacilli > Lactobacillales > Enterococcaceae > Vagococcus > Vagococcus sp. 211. The sequence continues at coordinate 1,294,293 of NZ_CM150475.1, read as the reverse complement.
AAGCTAAATTTAAACTAAAAACCCCTGACCGGCCAACAGGCTCATTGAGAATTGGTACGGTGGATTCTTTAGGAACAACCATTATTCCTACTATTTTACTCCAACTTCATGAGCGTTACCCAGAAATAAAAACGGTGGTTTCTATTGGTACCACAAAAGAATTACAGAACAAAATGAAACACCATGAAATTGATATGATGTTTACATTGGATTATTTGGTATATGGCTCTGAATGGGTCAAAATATATGAGGAAGAAGAAGACAGCGTGTTTGTTGGATCCCTAGACTACATCAAACAATTGCCTGATCAACCAGAGTTAATAGATATTATTAAGCAACCATTTATTTTAACCCAAGAAGGTGTCAGTTACAGAAGAGAACTGGAAGTAATGTTAGCCACAGAAGAGTGCCAACTCATGCCAGAACTAGAGCTTGCTAACCCAGAAACCATTCTTCAACTTTTAAGTAAAGGATTTGGTTTCTCTTTTTTACCACGCTTTGTGGTGGAACATGGTTTTTCTTTAGGTGGATTTGATAGAATTGATTTTAATGTTCCCTCGTCTAATATCAAAGCGCAACTCATTCATCATAAAGACAAGCAAATGACAGGTCCCATGGAAGCATTTAGCGAGTTACTGATTGATTATTATAAAAAGAGACAATAAAAAGCCGAATCTGAAGATTCAGCTTTTATTCCTGTTTGATGTTATTCGTTGTCAATCATGGCTTTATTCGCTTCAAAGGCTTCTACAGTCATCTCTTTGCTGAGTTCACTGTTTTGAGCACCTTTGTCGTAAATAGATTGGGATGTTTGGTATAATTTAAACAATTCGGCTTTTGATACAGGTTCAGTGTTGACTTTAATCGCTTCAACGCCCTCTGTTCCTAACCAGTTAAGACCGTCAACAGCAGTGACAGAGTCTTCTGTAATATGTAATCTGAACCAAGGCTCACCCGTACTCATTTCAGAACTAACGCTAACAATTAAGTCTTCGTTTTCGTAGTTGTAATGTAGGACGTACCCATCAAATTCTAAAGGTTCTGCCCGTGTATCTACGACAGTTGTTGCTAATAATGTTTGGATGTTTTGAGGTAGTGCGTTAAATTGAGTGATGCGTTCAGCATCTGTTTCACCTTCTGTTTCGCTATCAAGGATTTCTGTTGAGGTGTCAACTGAAGATTCTGTTGTGGTCGGTTGGTTATTACCACAACTTGATAATAACATCAAAGAAAGTAAACCAGCCGTTATAACATAACGTTTCATAAATATTTCATCCTTTCATATATCATACTTTTAGTTTAACAAAAAAGACTGAACACGGATAGCTTTAATTGTAAATAACATATATTTTTTAATTTGAAATAGACAATAAAGGAGATGTTTCATTGTGAGATTATGGCACGAGTCATTAATTACCCGGTTGCCAAGGCAACAATTGTTAGGGCAGCATAGGGAAGTATGCGCATTAAGAGGGAATGGTTGGGAAAGAAGGCATCGAACGGTGGATTATGTTTTTGGTTATTCTCCCTACAAGTTATACCAATACCATGAACTTATTATGAAGGAAATGAAAAAAAGAGGGTACAAACCAGATGCCATCTGGGAGGATCCGTTGTACCGGGGAAAAAGTTGCCCAGCCCATGTGGCATTGTCAGAAGTTGAATGGACTGAGCCTGTTTATAAGGAACATGATGACCTTTATTTAGAAGAGTGCTTCCTTAATCTAGAAGAAAAAGGGATTTATTTACGAGAAAAATAAGGTTACAAAGAATTGGCTTCCATTAAAATCGTCATAAAGGTACTTGCCACAGAGGAAAGTGCCATGTTTTTAGCATAGCCGATGCCGATGGAGCGTTTGGGGATGGGCTCTGTTAGAGTGACTTCCCTTAAGATGTCTCTTTCTAGATATTCTAAAGAAAATTCTTTGGTGACACACGCGACGCCTAAATTAATTTTAGCTAAATCAAGTAATAATTCGTGGGAGCCGATTTCGAATTCAGGAATGAGCTTAAATCCTTGTTCTTCAATGTAGCGTTGAATAAAGTGTCTTGAAGTGGACTCTTGGTCTAAACAGATTAGGGGATAATCTAGTAAGTCTTCTAAAGAAATCTCTTGCTCAAACTGGTGGTTAAACTTACTCCCGTAAACAAAGGTATCTTGAATGGTTTTACAGGGGATAATGTTTAGCTGAGACTCTTCAATTGGAAGATTACAGATAATTAAATCCAGTTCACCATTTTTTAAAGTAGTGCATAACTCTTCGGTGGTTCCGTTAGCTAATTTGAATTTTATGTTGGGATGTTTCTCGTGAAAGACTTCCAGCAAAGGAAGTAGGAAATACCTAGAGATAGTATCACTAACACCAATAGCCAAGGTTCCTGCGGATAAGTTTTTTAATTCTTCTAACTTTTGTTCTCCAGAATCAATCAAAGAAAGAGCGTTGTTGATGTAATCGTGCAGTATTTTTCCTTCTTCTGTTAAGGTAACTCCCTTGGGACTTCGGTTGAATAGAAGGGTATCCAGTTCTGTTTCCAATTGATTAATGGACTGGCTGACGGCAGGTTGAGTGAGAAACAAATCATGAGCAGCCTTTGAAAAACTCTTATGTTTTGAAACAGAAATAAAAATTCGGTAAAGATCTAATTTGATAACCATATAACTCCTCCTTATACCTATTATATCATATATTAATTTTACTTATGATGAAAAAAACGGTATAGTACTATGGTAGTCAGATTAATAACGAACGGTTATGAAAGAGGAGAGAGTCTTAGTGGAAAGAACAGTCGGTACCGTTACAAGAGGTCTTCGTTGCCCAATTATCAATGAAGGCGATAAAATAGAAAATATTGTGGTTGAGAGCGTCCTTAATGCCTCAGCTGGTGAAACATTTGAATTAAGAGATAATGACATTGTTGCTGTAACAGAATCAATCGTGGCACGTGCGCAAGGAAACTACGCGTCAATCGATCACATCGCAACAGATATTAAACATAAATTTAACGACGAAACAGTTGGAGTTATCTTCCCAATCTTAAGTCGTAATCGTTTTTCAAACATCTTAAAAGGGATTGCTCGTGGGGCTAAAAAAATTGTCTTAATGTTAAGCTATCCTTCAGATGAAGTAGGGAATCACTTAATTTCATTAGATGCTTTAGATGAAAAAGGTGTTAATCCTTGGACAGATGAATTAACAGAAGTTGAATTCAGAGAACTATTTGGTTATAACAAACATCACTTTACAGGTGTGGATTATATTGAATACTACAAAGAATTGATTCAAGCAGAAGGAGCAGAAGTAGAAGTTATCTTCTCACAAAAACCAAAATCAATTTTAGCGCATACCACATCAGTGTTGGCATGTGATATTCATACAAGATTCCGTACGAAACGTATTCTAGAAGCCAATGGCGCTGAAAAAGTCTTCACACTTGATGATGTATTATCAGAATCAGTAGACGGAAGCGGCTATAATGAAAATTATGGTTTATTAGGTTCTAATAAATCAACAGAAGAAGGGGTTAAACTATTCCCTCGCGATTGCCAACCTGTTGTAGACAACATCCAAGCCCAATTATTAGAAAAAACGGGCAAACATGTTGAAGTAATGGTTTATGGTGATGGTGCATTCAAAGACCCAGTTGGGAAAATTTGGGAATTAGCAGATCCAGTGGTTTCACCTGCCTTCACGAGTGGATTAGAAGGAACACCAAACGAAGTGAAATTAAAATACCTTGCTGATAACAACTTCTCAGACCTAAAAGGGGCAGATTTAGAAGCGGCTATCAAAAAACACATTGACGCTAAATCAGATGATTTAGTTGGCGCAATGGAAGCACAAGGAACAACACCAAGACAATTAACAGATTTAATTGGCTCTTTAGCTGATTTAACTTCTGGTAGTGGTGACAAAGGAACGCCAATCGTTTATATCCAAGGCTACTTTGATAACTATACAAAATAAAAGAAGAAAGACCTTGTCGTGAATGGCAAGGTCTTTCTTTATTCTTCGGATTCATAAATCTCTTGAAAATGATCAAAATCAATATATATCATTGGATTGACAATGTAATTTTCTTTATCCAAAAAGGTGATTTGCTCGCTAACAAGTCCCCTAACTAACTCAAATTCAATGGGGACAGTGATGCGCCGAGAAAATTTCTTATCAGGACCTAAAAATTTGATCGTAGCAAGGATGATTGGTGCCATCGGACGTTGTTCATAAAAAAGGGTAGAAGATGATACCACTTCTTTGGTGATAATGTTGATAGTATCAAATGTTTTCGTTGCTAATGTTTGATTGTCTAGTATGAGGTTTACTTGATTCGCATTAACAGGTTCTAGCTTTACTAGTTGGAATTCTTGGTTTAGTAGGCGTTTGGCTTTACTGTCTTTAGAAAAATAGTTCTGTTTCGCTAATTCAGTTAAATGTTCATCTATTTCAATGCATAGATTCTCTTCGTTGTTTTCTATTGGTTTCACCAAGGCTCGGTAGACTGGAAAGCTAACAAAGAAAAAAGAAATGATAGCTGTTGGCATAGCATATAAAAGAAAAGACCACCAAGGTGTGTTAAAGTGAAACAAACAAAAAAAACTGATGACACTAACAATAGGAAGTAACAAAGTCAAGGAAAGCTTAAATAACATGTTCTTCTCTGAATTGTAGTCATCAAATCTTGTTAGATATTTATCGATATTGATCTGGACAAGAGTCAATAAATCCAAGTTTTCATAGTAGCGCTTATGTCGTTTTCGTGAAAACAAGAGACTCACTCCTTTTTATAACACTCCTATTGTATCGGTTTGTCGAAAAAAAGTCTATTTAAAGTTTTGGTTTTGCTAAATTTAAATAGGATAAGAATAGTAATCAGTTAGTAAAACTGTTAAAATAGAGTGCGGTATGTGGAGGAAAAGACAATGAAACAAGAACTAGACGATTACAGTCACTATTTAAAAATTGAAAGAGGTTTATCTGAAAATACGGTCATCAGTTATCAAAGAGATATGACACAATACCTCTTGTTTTTAAAAGAGCAACAGATAGGCTCTTGGTCTGAAGTGGACCGATTTGTTGTGTTGGATTTTTTAGAAGCCCTTCGCCAATCTGGTAAATCATCAGCTACAATTATTCGCATGGTATCGACTTTACGTAAGTTTCATCAATTTTTACGTCAAGAAGGATTGGTGGAGGTTGACCCTATGCAATACATCGATACGCCAAAAAAGAAGCAAAAATTACCAAAAACATTATCCATTAAAGAAGTCGAGAAGATCCTGGAATCTCCGGATGTAACAACGCCACTTGGCATTAGGGATAGGGCTATTTTAGAGGTAATGTATGCTACGGGATTAAGGGTGACAGAGTTAATTACTCTAAAGCTAGACGATTTGCATCTTTCTTTAGGCTTGATTCAAACCATAGGTAAGGGTGAAAAGGAGCGTATCATTCCAATTGGTGATATTGCTATGAACTGGATTCAGCGTTATTTAGATGAGGTTAGACCTAGCTTAGTGATTAAAAATAAAGGGGCCCAACCAGAGGAACTCTTTTTAAACTATCAAGGGAAGGCGTTTTCTAGACAAGGTATTTGGAAGAACCTGAAAATACATGTCCAGCATGCAGGGATTGATAAGGAAGTTACCCCTCATACCTTGCGTCATAGTTTTGCTACCCATTTGTTGGAAAATGGGGCTGATTTAAGGATTGTGCAAGAATTATTAGGTCACGCTGACATATCAACTACCCAAATTTATACCCACATTAGTAAACAACGTATGGCGGATGTTTACAAACAATATTTTCCTCGATCATAAGAGAACTGAAGGATGACAGAATGAGTAATTTGAACGTAAAATTAGAAATTTTTGAAGGGCCATTGGATTTACTCCTTCATTTAATAAAAACCTTAGAAATTGATATTTATGATATTCCCATCGCAGAAATCACTGAGCAGTATATGGCCTATATTAAATCAATGAAAGTATTGGATTTAGAAATAGCAGGGGAATATATAGTGATGGCAGCTACCTTGATGTCAATAAAAAGTAAAATGCTATTACCAAAAGTCGAGGTCGTTTTTGATGATGAACTGGAATACGATGAAGATGATCCAAGGGAGCAATTAGTGGCCCAACTATTAGAGTATAGAAAATATAAATACGGGGCTCAGGTATTGAAAGAAAAAGAATCAGAGCGTGGCTTGTATTATACGAGAGAGTCAGCGACGTTAGATGATTTTAGAGAGGCACCAATCGAGCTTGTCCCAAATGAAATCACAACGATTGATTTGTTTTTAGCTTTTCATGATATTTTGAACCGACAAAAAGAGCAACGAGAGATACCGGCGACGATTATCACGGAAGAATTTACCATTGAAGGTAGAGTCGAGATAATCAGACAAAAACTGAAAGGGTTGAAAGATAAAGGTTCTGTCAGTTTTGAGTCTCTGTTTGAAAGGTATCATCGTATGGAAATCGTGACAACTTTTATGGCAGTGTTAGAATTGATGAAAGAAGGAGAAATTGTTGCCAGGCAATCAGATCCGACCCAACCTATTTTATTATTTGCCAAATAAGGGAGAGAAACAGAGTTATGAGTATTTTAAGTAAAATTGAAAGCCTGCTTTTTGTTGCTGGAGAAGAGGGAATGACTCTTAATGAGTTAACCTATGTACTCAATGTCAGTAGCTCAAATGTGTATGAATCTGTTGTGTATTTAAAAGAGCAATATGAAGCAGATGAAGACAAAGGATTGACCATTCTAGAATTGGGGGATGTCTTTATCCTAAGCACTAAAAAAGAATTAGCTAGTGTTTTAAAAAAATACGCACAATCTTCTATTAGTCAATCTTTGTCCCAAGCAGCATTAGAGAGTTTGGCGATTATTGCTTATAAACAACCTATCACACGTGTTGAAATTGAAGAAATCCGTGGCGTACAATCCAGTGGTTCTCTTCAAAAGCTTCAAGCAAGACGGCTGGTCCAAGAAGAAGGTCGGGTAGAAGGGCCAGGCCGAGCTAAGTTATATGGAACGACACAGTATTTTTTAGATTACTTTGGCTTAAAAACAATTAAAGAATTACCTGAAATAGAAGAATTAGAAAACAAAGCAGAAGAAGTGATTCCACAAGATTTGTTTTTTGAACGATTTAAAGATCAGTTTGATCAAATAAGTGACCAATAAGGAGAATGAACATGGAACGATTGCAAAAAGTAATGGCTCATAGCGGGGTAGCATCACGACGTAAATCAGAAGAGATGATCCAACAAGGACGCGTCTCAGTGAATGGCACAATAGTAAGAGAACTAGGTGTTAAAGTAAGTGGAAAAGACCGAGTGGAAGTCGACGGTGTACCAATTTATCAAGAACATCACGTATACTACGCTTTCTATAAACCACGTGGAGTTATTTCAGCAGTAACAGATGACAAAGAGAGAAAAGTGGTTAATGATTATTTCCCAATGGTGAAAGAACGTATTTTTCCAGTAGGCCGTTTAGATTATGATACATCAGGTTTGATCCTTATGACGAACGATGGAGAGTTTGCGAATCGTATGACCCATCCGAAACACGAAATGGAAAAAACATATGTAGCGAAAGTAAAAGGAATGGCTTCTAACGAATTGTTAAAGGCCTTGCGTCATGGTGTGACTTTAGATGGGCGTAAGACAGCTCCTGCTAAGTTCAAAGTTTTGTCTGCAGATAAGAAAAAAGAAACGAGTTTAGTAGAACTAATTATTCACGAAGGACGTAATCATCAAGTAAAACGCATGCTTGAAGCTGTTGGGTTCCCAGTATTAAAACTAAAACGTGAAAAAATTGGGCATTTAGATTTAATTGGTTTATCTCCAGGTAATTACCGTGAATTGAGTAAAAAAGAAGTAAGCCAACTTTTTGTTGCTGCTAATAAGTAAGTATCTTTGATTTTTAAGAAAATTATTGTATAATGAAAGTATAAAAAAATAAACAAGGTCGTCTTCACGGGCAGGGTGTAATTCCCGACCGGTGGTTATAGTCCACGAACTATTTATCCGTAAATAGCCGAATTGGTGAAATTCCAATACCGACAGTTAGAGTCTGAGTAAAGAAGATAGGGCTTATTTGAGGATAATAATATCAAGTAAAGCACTGTTTTTTTGCCATGCATATGTGAGGCAGAAAGACGGTTTTTTTATTGTTATCTTTGAAGTGTCTGAAGATGTCCCTTAACAGGAGGATTTTCAATGAGAAAAACGAAAACAGAACGAATGGTGGTTATTTCACTATTAGCAGCATTTGCTTATATATTGCTGTTAATTGATTTCCCCGTATTATTAACTTTTCCATGGTTAAAAATTGATTTTAGTGATATCCCAATATTAATCGGGGCATTTCTATACGGTCCAGCGGGAGGAGCGATGATAGCATTTGTTCGTTCAACCTTAAAATTCATCACAAGTGGTGGGGATTTGGGTAGTTTGATTGGAAATACAACAGGATTCTTAGCGTCTCTGACATTAATTTTTCCAGTGTATTATTTAAGTAAAAAAGGCACATCAACCAAAGGGTTAATCAGAGGACTGGCATTAGGTACAGCCATGTTAACGGTTTTTATGGCCGTTGCTAACTACTACGTTATTACGCCGTTCTATCTATATGTTTTAGGAATGGATTTTGGTATGCCTATAGCAGAGATGGTGCTGTACGGTGTTGTTCCCTTTAATATTATTAAAGGAATTATAGTGAGTTCTGCCTTTGTTGTGGTTTATAAAAAATTACTGCCAACCATTGAAAAACGATTAACCGTCGTTGATCATAAGGTATCTCAATAATAAATGTAGAAAGAAGCGTTTCGACGCTTCTTTTTTTATGAATAAATTGTGAATTAATTCCGATCGTTTTGTAACTTTAGTCATATAACTGTAACATAAACGCGTGATTTAGTGTAGAATAGAGATGTATCTGAGCTTTTTTTGTAGTTTTCACCATAAAATCAAGAAATCTATTGATATAATTGTAAAATTGTTTTAATATATGTTACATAACGGTAAAGGAAGGTGTGGCGGTTGGAAGGCAAGAAAACATACATTACAGGAATCAATGGACTAAGGTCCATCGCCGTGCTAGGTGTTCTAATTTATCATTTACTACCGAAATATTTACCTGGAGGGTACTTAGGAGTGCCTTTATTTTTTGTTATTTCAGGTTATTTAATGACAAATATATTACTAAATCAATGGGGGCGTTCGCATAAAGTCTCCTTGGGATCCTTTTATAAAAAAAGAATGAAACGGATTTATCCTTCATTACTTATTGTGTTACTTCTTTTTGGTAACTGGGCAATGTTTTACTCTAAGGCATTTTTATTAAACTTTAGAGAAGTTGTTGCGACCAGTTTACTTAATATCAATAATTGGTGGCAAATGAGCAGTGGGTCTTCTTATTTTGATCGTTTTGGGAATGAATCCTTTTTTACTCATTTATGGTCACTATCAATAGAAGGACAATTTTATCTTATTTGGCCTATTGTGTTTGCTTTTGTGATGTACAAGCAAGAAGATACGAAACGATTGAAGCATGCCGTGCTATTTTTAGGAGGTATATCTGCATTATTGATGGGTTTGTTGTATCAACCTGATATGATTGACCGAGTGTATTATGGAACAGATACGCGTTTGTTTTCAATTATGTTTGGTTCATGGTTAGCCATTGAATTACAAGAGAAAAATAAAATATACGACTTAATGGTTGCTAGAGATAAAGCTGTAGGGTTGGTTTCTTTCGCGTTACTATGTGCTAGTTATTATTTTGTGACGGATACAGCGAAAATGACTTATTTTGGTGGGATGTTTGTTTTTAGTGGCATCGCTACATTGCTTCTTGGGACAATTATTGTGTCAAAAGACATGAATCGTTTGTTTACTAATCCTTTATTTGATTGGATTGGGACCAGAAGTTATGAGATATACTTATGGCAATACCCAGTTATTGTGGCCTATGAAAAAATAACCGGTTGGAATGGTCAAAATGTTTGGTTACATTTGTTGCTACAACTGACTCTTATCTTAATTTTATCAGAATTAACGTATCGTATCGTTACGAAAATGAGCCGTTCTTCCTTGAAGGATGTCTTCTCTACAATCAAAGAGAAGAAGTTAATAATGGGCGTCTGTGTCCTGATAATGCTTGGTTTTAGTGGCAGTTTAGTGATGGCTACGAGCGGCAAGACCGAAGCAAGCCAAAATCTAGAAAATAAGCTAAAAGAAAATAAGAATAAACTAGAAGAAGGCCCAACACAAGCTACATCCGAGGTCAAGGAAAGTTCAACAACAGAGGAAAGTGGTACAGTTGAATCTACGTCAGAAACAACCATAGCGTCGACAGAAGAAACAATTGAGCCTAATCCGATAATTGCTCCCTTAAAAGAAAAGGAAAAAGAACAGGCTAAGAGCATAAAACTTGGAGCGATAGGTGATTCTCTTTTATTAAGTGCTGCACCAGAAATCCAAACAGTGTTCCCTAACAGTAAAATAGATGCAGAAGTGGGCAGACAGCTGATGGATAGTTTAGAGGTGTTTAAAAAAGCAGAGAAAAAAGAGCAATTAGGAGATGTGGTACTTGTTGTTTTAGGTACTAATGGTAGTTTTGAGAAGAAAGACATCGATGAGATTATGGCTGTTATTGGTGACAGACCTGTTTTCTTCATGAACACAATGGTAAACAGGCCTTGGCAAACATCAGTCAATAAGGAACTTGACAATACAGCGAAAAGATATGATAATGCCCATTTGATTGATTGGAAAAGTATTTCCGAAGGGCAAACGACATGGTTTGAAGAAGACGGTATTCATGTTAATATTGAAGGTAGCGAGGCATTTACTTCTTTAGTAACACGTGAAATATTAAAAGAAGTCAAATAAAAAAGTTATCTCGCCGTGATGGGTGAGATAACTTTTTATTTTTTAAGTAAGATAGCGCGAGTGGGACAATGTCTGTATGCTTCTAATAGAGCTTCTGGAATATCATCTGGCACTGTTTTATCAAGGTCTTCAGACTCTAAAAATTTGACAAGCCCATTATCATAATAGTCGAAAAAATCAGGTGCTTTGATTTGACAAAGGCCACAAGCAATACATTTTTCTGGAACAATAACACATTTCATAACTAAAAACTCCTTTGAGGTGAATGATGACTTATATTAATCGATTTATTTTATCTTGTTTTAAACACGAAGAAAACATGCGTGCATCCACATTGTACCACCTATTGAAAGGAAAAAAAACTGCCTCAACCTTAACTTATGGCTATTTTTATCAATTATTACCTTATTACTACCTATACCCTCGTTTAGAAGAAAAAGAGTACCAACATATCCTATATGAGCTTGTTCAGGAAGGGTACTTGTCTAAGGAAGGGGAAGGGATTTACCGAATGACCGAGAAGGGGAAGGTGGTTGTGGCAAATCATCCAATGAACATGATTGGTCTAGATAAAATAAGGTATTGGAAATACGATGTGTCTTTTTGGCAAAAAATTCTATTTATTACTCAAATTTTATCAGAAAAGAAACATAAGAATGCAAGGTATTGGCCGATTGAAAGCAATCCCTATAAGCAGCAAATCATTAAACACTGGTTAGCTCAACAACAAGATGATGTGATAGGCTCGTTCTATAATGAATGGGTATCCATCGTTCAAATACTCCCTGAGGAACGTGAGATATTTCTAACATATCAATTAGTAGGACATGACATAACGGGACAAACCTTGTATCAACTTGGGCAAGAACAGGGGATGTCTTATTATGAAAGTGATTTTATTTTTTATGACACTTGGCACAGGGTTATAACTCATATCTTGTCTAATCCTGATAGATACCCTGTGTTTTTATCTGTATTGAATTTGGATATGAACGGGAGCAAAAAAGAAACCATGGAAATAACATTTGATTATTTTTCTAAGGGGATGTCTATAGAAGAAATTGGTATTCAGAGGCATTTGAAAAGCAGTACTATAACAGATCATATTTTAGAGTATTATTTGACAAACATGGCATCTGGCTCGGATTTGTTTTTAACTGAGGACACGAAAAAACAGATGTCAGTATACGTTGCAACGAACCCTGATTTTAAGCATTGGCGTTTTAAAGAGTGCCAAGCAGCATTTCCACAACTCAATTTCTATCAATTTAGATTTTATCAATATTTTTTAACCGAACAGGAGGCTGAGAGATGGAAACCTTAGAACAAATATTAAACAAACGGTTTGGTTATGCGACATTTAAGCCAGGGCAAAAAGCAACTGTAGAAGCCTTGTTGAAAGGGTCGGATGTCTTATCTATTTTACCAACAGGGACAGGTAAATCTTTGTGTTATCAATACCCTAGTTATTTTTTTGAAGGCCATACTCTCATTATTTCTCCTCTCATTTCCCTAATGGAGGATCAGGTCAATCAATTAAGACAACAAGGGGAAAAGTCTGTTGTGGCTATTAATAGCCTCCTAGATTTTACCTCAAAGCAACAATTAATTCGCCAATTGTCTCGGTTTAAATTTATTTTTACGAGTCCAGAAATGTTAAATCAAGAAGACATCCTAGAACAATTAAGGCACATTGGTATTAGTCTGTTTGTTGTGGACGAGGCTCACTGTATTTCCCAGTGGGGCCATGAATTTCGTCCTAGTTATTTACAGTTGAATCAGGTTAAAGCGAGGTTATCGAACCCGTTAACATTGGCACTCACTGCAACAGCTACTGATATTGTTCGACAAGACATTGCAGAACAGCTGTTTACAAAGGAGTATGAGCAGGTATTACTATCTGTTGATCGCCACAATATCTATTATGATGTAGTGATGACAGAAGATAAGAGTGCTTATATTATTGATTTTGCTAAATCGAATCCCGTGCCTGGTATTATTTATTTTTCTAGTAAGAAAGAAGCTGAGCGTGTCGCTAACTTATTAAATGAGGCGCTTGATTTCAAGGTTTCTTTTTATCATGGTGATATGAGCAATGAAGACCGGATGAAAATTCAACAGCAGTTTATCACAGATGACATTCGGATTTTATGTGCAACGAGTGCCTTTGGTATGGGAATCAATAAGCCTAATATCCGTTATGTGATTCATTACCATGTGCCAGAAAGCCTAGAAAGTTTCGTGCAAGAATCTGGCCGTGGGGGACGGGATGGTGAGCAGAGTATTTCAATTGTCCTTTATAATGAAGGGGATGAGAGAATTCATTTCTTTTTACATGATGACACCTTTAATCAAAAAAAAGATTTAATGTTTTTAAAAGGGAAAACAGAGGAGGAAGTCGCTAAGATGACGCCTCTGTTAACAGAGTTACAAGCCAGATGGTTAGAACAAATCCTTAAAAGCGACACAAGTTGGGAACAATTTGAGCAACAACTAGAGCGTAAGAAAAAACAGCACACACATAATGTGTATAGAATGAAAGATTACATGCTTCAAAAAGAATGCCGAAGAGAGCATATCTTAAGTTACTTTGGGGACGATGATGTTCATTTAGAAAAACCAGAATATTGTTGTGATTTATGTTCGGATAAACGACCGGATATTAACCAGATGACTGATATAACAGTCATTTCAGATGATGAAAAAAGTGGGTTAAAACGATTAGAAAAATTATTTTTTCAATAAATGTAAAGCTTTATTTTCAGTAATGTGATAGAATAATAAAAGAAGTTTTGAGGAGGTTTATAAGTGAGCAAAAAAAATAAAAATGTTGATGACAAAGAGACAAATACTCAAGAACCATGGGAACAACCGATTTATGAAGAGGGAGAAGATGATGGTTCTAGAACAGATCGTCGTACTCAATCTGAAAATAAAAATTGGTATATGGTTGTACTAATCATTTTATTATTCTTAATTGTATTAATTCCAACTGGAGCGATTTTATACGTTAATATGAATAACAAAATGAACAATCAAGAAGTAACACCAAGTTCAATTGTGGTGGAAAGTTCATCAAAAACAAAAGAAACAAAAGAATCATCAAGTGTTGAGAGCTCTGAAACGAAGGAGACATCATCATCGTCTTCAACATCATCGTCATCAAGTAGCTCTGCTAGTACAAGCCCAAGCAAGGCACCAGTTAATACAACGCCAAGCAGCACGTTTGAAGATGTAGAAGTAAGCCCTGCTGAAGCGCAAAACAATGCTAATACAGCAAACCAAGGGAACCAACAACAAGCACCAAGTGGCCCATCTGTAAGTTTTGGTGAGGGAGAAAACATTAGTTTATGGCGTATCGCCCAAAACAATGGCATGTCTGTGGAAGAATTAATTCAATTAAACCCAGGTATTGATTCTCAAAACATTCAAAGTGGTCAAGCAATCCGAGTACAATAAGAAAACAAGAAGTCGTCGTATGGCGACTTTTTAAATTATATTAAGACAAAGGTGTTATGAAAATGAATAAAATTATACAAATTGCAATAGATGGCCCAGCATCAGCTGGTAAAAGCACAGTCGCTAAGATTTTAGCTAAAGAGTTATCGTTTATTTACTGTGACACGGGAGCAATGTACAGAGCATTAACGTATCAAGCACTAGCTAATGGATTAGATGTTGACAATGAATCTGATTTAGTGGCCTGTCTAAAAACAATGAGTATTACTTTTCAGTACCATGAAGAGGGACAAAAAGTGTTTGTCAATGATGTAGATGTTACTGAACCTATTCGTTCTACAGAAGTAACCAATAACGTGTCGGCAGTATCCGCACATAAGTTGATTCGCGAAGAAATGGTAAGACGTCAACAAGACATCGCTAATTCGGTTAGTATTATTATGGACGGTCGTGATATTGGTACAGTTGTTTTACCTCACGCTGATTTGAAAATATTTTTAGTCGCAAGTGTGGAAGAGAGAGCTGAACGTCGTTACAAAGAAAATCAATCAAAAGGCATTGAAACGGATTTTGACACGTTAAAACAAGAAATTGCTGCAAGAGATCACTATGATTCTACTCGTGAAAATTCGCCTTTAGTCCAAGCTGAAGATGCTATCTTGGTAGATACGACAGGAATGGACATAAACGAAGTGGTAAACGCTATAAAAAGCGTGTTTCAAACAAGTATTAACTAAAATAAAGCTTTTACTCTAGTAAAGTTCTTTTATTTTAGGTAAAATAGAGATATAGGTAGATTTTGACCAATTGTTGTTTAGGAGGAAGAGAGTATGACAGAGCACAATAATGAAACAATGTTAGATGCAATGGCAAGTGTACAAGAAGTAAAAATTGGTGATACTGTTCAAGGTGAAGTATTATCGATTGATGATAACAAACAAGCAATTGTTGGTATCATTGGCGCAGGTGTCGAAGGTGTCGTTCCATTGAAAGAATTATCAACAATACCAGTTGAAAATGTAACAGACGTTGTAAACATCGGTGATGTAGTTGATTTAGTTGTTATCTCAGAAATCGGCAAGGACAAAGAAAATGGTAATTATCTTTTATCAAAACGTCGCATCGACGCTAAAAAAGTGTGGGAAGATATCGAAAAATCTTTCGAAGCTGGCGAAGTCATCGAAGCACCAGTAACAGATGTTGTTAAAGGTGGATTAGTCGTTGACGCAGGTGTACGTGGTTTTGTTCCGGCATCAATGATCGAAGATCACTTTGTTTCTGATTTTTCTGATTATAAAGGAAAAACATTAACATACAAAATTATTGAAATTGAACCTTCTGAGAATCGTTTGATTTTATCTCATAGAGCGGTGATTGAAGCTGAAAAAGCAATCGCTAAAAAAGAAATTCTAGAAAAAATCCAAGCAGGAGATGTGTTGACTGGAACAGTGGCTCGTTTAACTGACTTCGGTGCCTTTGTTGACTTAGGTGGCGTTGATGGATTAGTTCATGTTTCTGAAATAGCGCATCAACATATTGCTAAACCAGATTCAGTGTTAACAGTAGGTGATGAAGTAAACGTGAAGGTATTGAGTGTGACACCTGAAAAAGAACGTATTTCATTATCAATCAAAGAAACACTGGCAGGACCATGGGACAACATTGCTGATAATGCAGCGGTTGGATCGGTATTAGAAGGTGTTGTTAAACGTTTAACATCATTTGGTGCTTTTGTAGAAGTGTTACCAGGCGTTGAGGGATTGGTTCATATTTCTCAAATTTCTCACAAACACATTGCAACACCACATGAAGCACTAGAAGAAGGCCAAACGGTTCAAGTAAAAGTATTAGACGTTAGTGAAGAAAATAGACGTATTGGCTTAAGCATTAAAGCCTTAGAAGAAAAAGAAGAGGCAGAAGTAGAAGTAGAAGAAAGCTATACTATGCCAGAAGAATCAACAGGCTTTACTTTAGCCGATGTGATTAACACAGATATTACAATTGAAGAATAAATTTTCATTAAAGTCAGGTGAGAACCTGACTTTTTATGTGGGAAGTATCATGTTTTACTTGCAACATGATTATCCTTCATATAAACTACTAAAGAACGAATAAGTTATTATAGGAGGTGGCAAATATGGCAATTCCAACTTTAGCCATTGTTGGCCGACCAAATGTGGGGAAATCCACATTATTCAACCGAATCGCAGGAGAACGTATTTCCATTGTGGAAGATATTCCTGGCGTTACGAGAGATAGAATTTATGCTCATGGAGAATGGTTAGGACGCGAATTTAGTATTATCGATACAGGTGGTATTGAAATGAGCGACGAGCCGTTTATGGATCAAATTAAACATCAAGCGGAGATTGCAATAGAAGAAGCGGATGCTATTATTTTAGTAGTAAGTGGCCGAGAAGGTGTCACAGACGCTGATGAATATGTATCAAGAATTTTATACCGCAGTGACAAACCAGTTATTTTAGCCGTGAATAAGGTGGACAATCCTGAGATGAGAAATGACATCTTTGAGTTTTATTCACTAGGATTAGGCGATCCTTACCCAGTATCAGGGACACACGGGATTGGCTTAGGAGATGTGTTAGACCAAGCCTTACAACAATTAGATTTCTCAGTAGAGGAAGAAGAAGACGATATTATTCGTTTCAGTTTAATTGGACGCCCTAACGTTGGTAAATCATCACTCATTAACGCTATGTTAGGTGAAGACCGAGTGATTGTTTCTGGTATTGCTGGAACAACAAGAGATGCCATTGATACATCCTTTGTTTCACAATCAGGACAAGAATTCATTATGATTGACACAGCCGGTATGCGTAAAAAAGGAAAAGTTTACGAAAACACAGAGAAATACAGCGTAATGAGAGCCATGCGTGCTATTGACCGCTCAGATGTTGTATTGGTGGTATTAAATGCTGAAGAGGGAATTCGCGAATACGATAAACGTATTGCAGGATTTGCTCATGAGGCAGGTAAAGGTGTGATTATCGTTGTCAATAAGTGGGATACTTTAGACAAAGATAATCACACTATGAAAGAATTTGAAGAAGACATTCGTAAAGAATTTCGTTATTTAGATTATGCACCGATTGCTTATGTATCAGCTAAAACTAAGCAAAGACTTCATACATTGCCAGAGATGATTGAAACAGTTAGCTTGAATCAACAGTTAAGAATCCCGTCATCTATCTTGAATGACGTGATTATGGACGCGGTGGCAATGAACCCAACACCTACGGATAAAGGGAAACGTTTGAAAATTTTCTATGCCACACAAGTAGCGGTGAAACCACCTACTTTTGTTGTATTTGTTAACGAGGAAGAATTAATGCATTTCTCTTATGAACGATTTTTAGAAAATCAAATTAGAAAAGCCTTTGAATTTGAGGGAACACCAATTCGGGTGATTGCAAGACGCAGAAAATAAAAGGGCATTTTAACATACCCTTTTATTTTATTCAATTTTATTTATAAAGAAATAATATTCGTAATAAAAAGCGTCAAAAACCTTGATATCACTTGTTTCTTGTGGTATCTTTGTTAAAGAAGTATTGATGGTACAATATTTCAATTTATCATTTTTGGACCACTCAAAAATGGTTGCCTAAAATATGATGTCCAAATACACAAACTATCCTTTTTTGAGGAGGTGAAATTGAAACATGGCAAACAAAGCAGAATTAATCGAAAAAGTTGCAGAAGCAACTGGTCTAACTAAAAAAGATGCAACTGCATCAGTAGATGCAGTTTTCGCTTCAATTCAAGACTTTTTAGCTGAAGGTGAAAAAGTTCAACTTATTGGATTTGGTAACTTCGAAGTTCGTGAAAGAGCAGCCCGTAAAGGTCGCAACCCACAAACAGGTGAAGAAATTCAAATCGCAGCTAGCAAAGTTCCAGCATTTAAACCAGGTAAAGCATTGAAAGATGCGGTTAAATAATGTATAAAAAGTAGCACTAATGGTCAAACATTAGTGCTACTTTTTGCATTTTATGGTAATAACTTTTAAAATAGAAGAAGAACAGTTAAGAAATGGAGGACAAACACATGATGTATTGGGTATGGATATTAATCGTCGGCGCTTTTATTGGATCAGTCGCAGGGATGTTAGTAAGTAAAGGGGATTCGAAAGGTTGCTTGTTTAACATTGTAGCAGGTCTTGTAGGCGCATCGATTGGTCAGAAACTCTTTGGGAATGACTGGGGTGGTCAATTAGCAGGAATGGCCTTGGTACCTTCTATATTAGGCGCCGTGATTGTTGTGGCAATATCATCTATCTTTACTAGAAAAAGATAATGATTGTTCTAAAGGAGGAACCAGGTGAAACAGATTATAGAAAAAGAAGAAAAAGTACTTGAATTAACCTATGCAGAAACCCTTAATAAGTTAATACACGAGGGATATTTTGAAGAGTTAATGAGGAAAACTCACGTTTTGTTTGTTTCTAGTGAGGATTACTATGAGTTATGGTACGATAAATTAATTCAGCTTGTACCGACGATTGATGCTTTTCATTGGTACATTCTTCCTAATGCAGTGAAGCATAATACTTTGGATGCCTACAAGGAGTTGATTGACTATATTGACGAAATGGCGTTACCAAAAGAGACCCTACTGTTTTCAATGGGTGATGCTTCTTGTTATCATTTGTGTGGGTATGTAGCAGCCACATCTAATTATATTACGGGGTTGTATTATTTACCAAGTGATATTGTTGGGTTAATAGATAGTTTGTCAGGGGAAGCGATGTTGGACGACCATAAGAGATTGAATCAATGCCGTCTTTCCTTGTTGCCAGAAAAAGTTGTTTATGACTTGCATTTGACTCCAGAAACCGACGTTTACGTCCATACAGTGCAAGAGTTCAACTTGTTATTACGTGTTGGTTTTTTAACGAATCAAGGATTATTGGAGACTTTATTTAATCATTTTATGGACAATCAATTAATTGCTTATTTGCCAGAAATCATTGAAAGTAGCTTAAAACTACCTACTGATTATCGGAGTTTTGGTCAATTGTTCAGTAAAGGACTGTATGAAATGCACGAAGGGCACTATTTGGATAGTACTCAAAAGGAATGCATTGGCCTACTCTTACATTTAACTTGGGCTTTTGATAGGGGAGGCTTGACCTTTGATAGGGAAACGTTTTATGATTGGGTAGCACAGATAGTATCTATAAATTTAAGATTACCACGTCGTATGGTGACTTATGATTTAAGTGAAGCTATCCTAAAAGAGTGCCAGAGATCACCACGTATTCTGGGGTTAACTCAGATAGGGGAAGCATGTGATACGTCTTTACCTACTTTAGAAGAGTTGTATCATGCCATTGAATCATATCGGACATACTACGAAGAGAGAGGAACTTTTAATCATGTCATACAGTAAACAAATGTTAGAAGCATTATCAAATAGCGATTTAGCGGGGGCTCAGGTCTTTTTTGAGAAAGCTAAAAAAGAAGACTTACCTGAAGAGCGCTTACAATTAGCCGATAATTTATTTCAATTAGGCTTTTTAGAAGAATCTCAGAGTTTATTTGAGCAATTATTAGAAGAATTTAAAGATGATGCGTTACGCATTTCTTTGGCTGAAATTGCTATAGAAAATGATGAATTAGAGAAAGCCTTTGAATGGTTAGAACAAATCGAGGAAAGTAGCGATGTTTATCCACAAAGTTTAGTCACTCAGGCTGACATTTATCAAATGTTAGGTATCCCTGAAGTGAGTGAACAAAAAATAAAAGCGGCGAAAGCATTCATGCCAGATGAACCGTTATTAGATTTGTCATTAGCAGAACTTTATTTTGCATCAGAAAACTACAAACAAGCCATTGAATCTTATCAAGGGTTACAAAAACAATACCCAACCTTCGATTCTCCTGTGTCTCTAACGGAACGTATTGGTGTGGCGTTATCTCGAATCGGAGAATTTGAAGAAGCTATTGCTTATTTAGAAACATCTGTTGAAGAAGAAGAGACCGTTGAACGCTTATTCCAACTAGCCTTAACGTTCTACCAAATTGGAGAGAATCAACGTGCCATTGATTTATTAAAACAGGTGCATTTAATGGATGAAGAGTTCAATCAAGTTCATTACCCATTAGGTCAAATCTTGTTTGATGAAGGAGAATTTGAAGAAGCGTTAGATGTAGCCGAAGCGGGGATTTCAGCGAACCCTTATGAAGTTATGTTGTATCACTTAGCCTCTGCAGCTGCTTATAGTTCTAACTTAAAAGAAGAAGCAAAAGGTTATTTGGAAGAAGTGATTTCTTTAGAAGTCGAAGTGGACTTTTCTAAGATTAAATTAGCTGAATTATTGTTAAAAGAAGAAGCCTATGAAGAAGTCATTGATTTACTGACTCACTTGGAAAACCCAGATCAAGGATTGGCTTACTGGTACTTAGCACAAGCGTACTACGGAGAAGAAATGTTTGATAAGGCAAGTGATTTCTATGATAAAGCAAAAGATTATTTACTTGATGATGCTGAATTTATCCGTGATTTTGGCTTGTTCTTAAGAGAAGAAGGACGCAAGGAAGAGGCAATGTCATTGTTAGCTCGTTATTTAGAAATGGTACCTGGAGATATGGAGATTGTGTCACTCGTTGAAGAATAATAGGTGGTGATTAGCATGGTAACGTTGAGTGATAAGAAACGCTATGTGTCATGGTTGCTTAATGACATTCCTTTAAAAGAAAAGCATGCTTATTGGGTGCTCACTTTTTTATTGAATCATGAAAGAGTCCTGCACCGAGTGGTGTTTGTGGATAAAGCGGAGGAGACACCTAGGGGATTAATCCTAAAGGATGAAAGTTTCGAGGGACCTGGTATGTTGCTTCGAAAAGGACATGAAACAATCACAGATCCTAATGTTATTTTTCAAGATGTTAGACAAAGACAAAAAGAAACGTTATATATCAGTGTTATGGTTCAACCTGATGTGGGTCAAAGTGTGTTTGAACGATTGATTGAAGCGAACCCTTTTATTTCTTTAAGAGATGAAGAGTTGGACGGAGACATGTGTCAAAAAGTAGAGACGTTTTTGACACAGTATCATAAACACCAAACGTTGAATAAGCTGTTGAATAGTATTGATCAAGCACTAGAAAACGGCGATGAAGCGTTATTTATGCAATTGAGTAAAGAATACCAGCACATAAAAAAGATTGACTAGATATGATAATCTAGTCAATCTTTTTTTCGAAGGTAAATCCTTCACCTAGCACTTCGTTAATGGTAATGATGGAAATGAAGGCATCTTTATCTACTTCAAAACAAATCTCCTTAATGCGATTAATCTCAACGCTACTAGCTGCACAGAAAATAATGTTTCGTTCAGTATTGGAGTAAGCCCCTTCTGATTTTAAATACGTGACACCGCGCCCCATATCATTAATGATTCTTTGAGCAATGAGGTCGTAAGAGTCGGATACAACCAAAGCGCCTCTAGCAGAATAGGTCCCTTCTTGCACGAAGTCAACCACTTGGCTGAAGACAAAGACGGCAATGAGCGTGTACATCATCTCTTTAATGGATAGGTAAGATAGAGATAGTAATAAGACCACCACATCTAACAGTAGCAGTGATCTACCAATGGTTAATCCGTATCGTTTTTCGATAATTCGAGCCACAATATCTGTTCCACCTGTGGTTCCACCAAATTTATAAACAAGCCCACTCCCAAGTCCACCGAATAAACCTGCTAAAAGAGCTGCGATAAGGAGGTCGTTGTCAACAGATAGTGCGACGGGAAATTTTTGCCAAAACCATAAATTTAAAGAAAGAGAAAAGGTACCAATGAAGGTATAGATTAACGCTTCAAAGCCTAATATTTTAAGCCCTATGAGAAGGAGGGGGATATTTAAAATGATGGTGGATAAGGCCGGATTGACACTAAACAGATTGTAAATAATTAAAGTAATCCCAGTCATACCGCCTTCTGCTAAATTATTAGCCATATTGAATGTTACTAACCCAAACCCAAAAATACACGTTCCGAGAAAAATAAAGAACGCATTGACTAAAAAATGTTTTTTTGTTTTCATGAGAAGTCTCCTGTCTTGATTCTTGCCTCTTCATAGTAGCATTGTCTAAATAAGACAACAAGAGGGAAAGCAACGTGTTGCGTAATCTTGTTTTTTTTTATAAGATAAGCATAACAGAGCAATGTAAAAGGAAGGTCAAAAAAGTGGATAAAACATTAAGAGAAATGCAAATAGAAGTAGATGATTACATTAATCAATTTAAAGAGGGGTACTTTTCTCCTTTAGCACAACTTGCTAGACTAACAGAAGAAGTTGGGGAGTTGGCTAGGGAAGTAAACCATCATTACGGTGAAAAGGCTAAGAAGAGCACAGAAGCGCCAAATACAGTGGAAGAAGAATTGGGAGATCTTTTGATTGTTTCTATGATCATGGCTAATTCTTTAGAGATTGATTTGACAGATATCTTTAACAAGAACATGGACAAATTTAATAACAGAGATAAATTCCGGTTTGAGCGAGTGGATGATAGAACACAAGAAACGACAGAGAGATAGGACAGATGACATGAAATTAGATAAGTTACCAAAGGAATTTATAGAGGCTAAAGAGGTACTATCCTTATTAGAGGAAGCGGGATACGAGGCTTATTTTGTAGGTGGGAGTGTCAGAGATGTTATTTTAGATCAACCTATTCACGATGTAGATATAGCAACCAGTGCGTTTCCGGATGAAATTAAAACCATTTTTAAGCATACCATCGATGTAGGGATTGAGCATGGGACAGTGCTTGTGCTATTCGAAGGAGAACAATACGAAATTACGACGTTCAGGACAGAATCGACGTACCAAGATTTTAGACGTCCGGATGAAGTAACTTTTGTTAGGTCTTTAGAAGAAGATTTAAAGCGCCGTGACTTTACAATGAATGCCTTAGCTTTAAGTAAAGACGGTGAATTAGTTGATATGTTTAATGGGATTAGTGATATTCAAACAGGGATCATTCGTGCAGTTGGTGAACCAGAGGAACGCTTTTTTGAAGATGCTTTAAGAATGATGAGAGGGTTACGTTTTGCTAGTCAGTTATCTTTTGATATTGAAGAAAAGACATTAGAAGCGATTCATTTGCATCATGCTTTATTAGATAAAATTTCAGTGGAACGCATTTACGTTGAATGGGTCAAATTATTAATGGGTCAGTCTGCACCAAAAGGGTTAGCTCCATTTATTTCAACAGGTAGCTACAACTATTGTCCAGGTCTACAAGGTAAAAAAGAAGAATTAATCTTATTTAAAGAACGATTGACTAAAGGACAAGTAATGACAGAAGAATTGGCTTGGTTGTTATTAATCGATACTCTTGGTATACCGAAAGTTAGCTTGTTTTTCAAAAAATGGAAAGCGTCTAATCGCATCACAACCTTAATAAAAGAAGCCTGTCCCTTGTTAGATTTTAGAAAAGAACAGGGTTGGACAAAAGCACTACTATATCAAGCGGGAGAAGAACAAATCCAACTAGTAGAAGAAGCCCTAGATTATCTAGGTTACCCTTCTCAGTTAGAAGAAGCTATTACAGATTACAATGCTTTGCCCATTCATCATTTGAGAGATATGGCGATTAGCGGCAAAGAGTTAATGGCATATAGTGGCCAACAACCTGGGCCTTGGTTAGGTAATTCTCTGAAATGTTTAGAAGAACAAGTAGTGGCTGGGAACTTAGTGAACGAATCAGACACATTACTCACATACTGGGAACAAACATTGAAAGGAAGAGGAGAATGACAGCATTAGAAAAAGAGTTTTTTATCGCTCCAGAAGACACGGCTTTGGTTATGGGGTCGGGCAATTTACAGGTGCTAAGCACACCAAGAGCAATAGCGATGGTAGAAAATGTATCTATGTTACTGGCGAAAGAAGGATTATCGCCTGGCGAAACGACAGTAGGTACGAAAATCGATTTTAACCACACTAAAGCGTCTAGAGTAGGGACGTCTATTAAGGCGATAACGACATTGGTTGCCAGAGAAGGAAAGGCGCTGACCTTTGATTGTCGCTTAGTTCAAGAGGGAGAGACCGTTGCTCATGGTACCCACGTTCGCTACATTGTGAATGAAGAGCGTTTTATGGGTAAATTAGGATAGTGTGATTTATTTGTGAAGTTTTTAATAAAGTCGTTTTCATTTTATAAATATCGTGGTATAATTATCCATGAAGTCAGTGATTCATTCTAAATAGAAAGAGGAGATTGCACATGTCAAAAGAAATGCAAAGTTTGAAATTTTATTTTAGAAACGGTGAAACTTGGACAATTAATCGAGAGTTTATTGGAGATTTGTGGATTAGTCGTATTTCTACAAGTTATGGTAGAATTCATGGCGGAGAGTTCCAAAAAATTCATCCCTGCGAAGGATTCAAAATTGAAATTTTGAATGAGGCAGACCATGTGAAAACTGATGATATTAATTTAGGCGGTTTAGAATTAGGAATGTTTGACCGAGCAGTGAAGTATCAAGATATCGAAAAAATGGCCATTCATTTTGATGACGAGACAGAGGATCTTATTTATTTCCCATATCAAGACAAAGGAACACCAGGGCAAGAGGGATTAGATAATTTACATCAATCAACGAAAGTCTCAAGTGAGAATAAATTATACATTGTAATTGACGCTAATCAAACCGTAACAGAGGTTTATGGTGATAAATTTTAAAGAGTGATATGAGTAACCACCGAAGAGATTCGGTGGTTTTTTCATTTGAGTGAGTTGTTCCTTAGAAGTATATCTGTTAAAATGTACAAGAATATTAAGGATGGGTGATTCTGTGAAACTACTACGTGCGGATAATTTAGTAAAGTCGTATGGGGATAAAGTATTGTTAGATGATGTGTCATTTATCATCAGAGAAAAAGATAGAATAGGTTTAATCGGTATTAACGGAACAGGTAAATCAACGTTGATGAACATCTTATCAGGCAAAGACAGCTCTGAAAAAGGTGGGTTAGATCATCCACAAGATTATCAAATAGGTTACGCTTCACAACAACAT
This sequence comes from Vagococcus sp. 211, assembly GCF_056322705.1. Lineage (NCBI taxonomy): Bacteria > Bacillati > Bacillota > Bacilli > Lactobacillales > Enterococcaceae > Vagococcus > Vagococcus sp. 211. The sequence goes on along the minus strand of NZ_CM150475.1, from coordinate 1,268,883 downwards.
ACCTTTGAAGAAGATAGCACGATTTTAGAGGCGGTTTTTAAAGGACATAGTCCCATCATGCAAGCGGTAAAAGAGTACGAAGCAGCTTTGCATTTATTAGAAATCGATGGAAGCAATGAAGCACATCAACGCCAATACACGCAAGCAGAAGAAAGAATGAACCGAGAAGATGCGTGGATGGCAGATACGAATGCCAAAACGATTTTAACCAAATTAGGTATTGCTGATTTAAATAAAAAAGTATCAGATATTTCTGGGGGGCAACGAAAGCGATTAGGCTTAGCCCAAGTCTTAATACAAGAACCAGATTTATTGTTATTAGATGAGCCGACCAACCACTTGGATTATGCTAGTATCAAATGGTTAGAATCTTATTTAAAGGATTACAAGGGAGCCCTAGTCGTTGTTACCCATGATCGTTATTTCTTAGACCGAGTGACTAATAGAATCATTGAATTATCTAAAGGACACTTAAAAGAGTATCAAGGGAACTATCAATCTTATTTGGTCCAACGAGCCGAACAAGAAGAAATTGATATAAAAGCGACCCATAAAAAGAAACAATTATTTAAACAGGAACTGGCGTGGATGCGTGCTGGGGTTAAAGCCCGAGGAACCAAGCAACAAGCGCGTATTAATCGGTTTGATGATTTGAAAAAAGAGGTAGCTAACGGGCAAAGTGCTGATAACATGGAGATTACTACGGCTTCCAAACGACTTGGTAAAAAAGTATTCGAATTAAAAGAAGCTTCTTTCAATATGGGAGACCAGGTGATTTTAACGGATTATGATTTATTGATTCAAGGAAACGAGCGTCTTGGTATCACTGGAGCGAACGGGTCAGGTAAGTCAACCTTACTGAATATTTTAGCAGGCAAATTAAGCTTGGATTCAGGGATTCTTGAAACAGGAGAAACGGTTCAATTAGGCTACTACACCCAAGAGAATGAAAACATGGATGAGTCTAAGCGAATGATAGAATACCTTCAGGAACAGGCGGAAGAAGTCAAACAATCTGACGGCACGACCATTAGTGTAACAGAGATGTTGGAGCGCTTTTTGTTTCCAAGAAATACCCACGGGGCATTAATTTCTAAACTATCAGGTGGAGAAAAACGTCGCCTGTATTTATTAAATATTTTAATTAAACAACCTAACGTGCTATTGCTAGATGAGCCGACCAATGATTTGGATGTAGAAACGTTGACGATATTAGAAGATTACTTGCGTCATTTTAAAGGTGCTATTATCACTGTCAGCCATGATCGCTATTTCTTGGATAAAACAGTCAATAAGTTACAAATTTTTCAAGGAGAAGGCGAGATTGTAACGTATTACGGTACAATGAGTGATTACCTTGATACAGTTGAAGGTGAGGCGTCAACGAAAGACATAAAAGCCATTAAAGTTACCAAAGAAGTTGCGGTTGAAACGAAGGATTTAGTAAAAGAGAAGAAAAAATTGACTTACATGGAAAAGAAAGAATGGGAAACTATTGAAGACGACATTGAAAAAATGGAAGAAACAATCGAAACCATTCAATCAACCATGCTAAAAGAAGCAAGCAATGCAGGAAAACTTCAAGAACTTCAGAGAGAACTGACACAAGCAGAAGAAGCTCTAGAAGATAAAATGGCTCGCTGGGAATACTTAAGCGAGTTTCAAACAGAGGATTAGGAGAGGTAGACATGGAAGAAACGTATTTACAATTAGGTCGAGATATCTTAGCTCATGGTGATGTCAAAGGTGATAGGACTGGAACAGGAACAAAAAGTTTATTCGGTTATCAAATGAGATTTGATTTGTCTGAAGGCTTTCCACTACTAACCACTAAACGTGTGCCTTTTTCTCTTATCAAAAGTGAGTTATTGTGGTTCTTAAAAGGGGACACTAATATACGATATTTATTAGAGCACAACAATCATATTTGGGATGAGTGGGCTTTTGAACGATATGTCCAAAGTGAAGCTTACGAGGGGCCTGATATGACAGATTTTGGTCGTCGTTGTTTGGTCGATTCTGATTTTAACGACGTTTACCGAGAACAAATGGCACTTTTTTGTGAGAAAATCGTATCTGACGATCTATTTGCTCAGACTTATGGTGAACTTGGAAATATTTATGGGTCTCAGTGGCGTCGTTGGAAAACAACAAATGGTGAGACTATTGACCAATTAAAAGATGTTATAGATATGATTAAAAACACACCTGACTCTAGACGTCTGATTGTTTCTGCGTGGAATCCTGAAGATGTCCCAACTATGGCATTACCACCTTGCCATTCGTTGTTTCAATTTTATGTTTCTAATGGTAAACTAAGTTGTCAGCTATATCAAAGAAGCGGGGATGTTTTTTTGGGAGTGCCGTTTAATATTGCGAGTTATGCGTTATTAACGCACTTGATTGCCCACGAAACAGGCCTAGAAGTTGGAGAGTTTATTCATACACTTGGAGATGCTCATTTGTACGTCAATCATATTGAACAAATGAAAGAGCAATTAAGCCGAGATGTTCGTGAGATGCCAACGTTAGTATTAAATAAAGAGAAACAATCAATTTTTGATTTTGATATGGATGATATAGGGCTGGATGGGTATCAGCCACACCCTGGTATCAAGGCACCAATCGCCGTGTAAAAGGGAAACAATAGGAGGATTTTTAAATATGATAGCAGCAATTTGGGCTCAAGATGAGAATGGTCTGATAGGAAAAGATGACGTTTTACCCTGGCATTTGCCTGATGATTTACAGTTTTTTAAGCAAATGACAGAAAATAACGTGATTGTGATGGGGCGTAAGACATTTGAAGGAATGGGCAAAAAATTATTGCCAAATCGTCAAACAATCGTTTTGACTACAGATACATCTTACGATGGAGCAGGAGCAATGGTGATGCATTCTGTTGAAGAAATCTTAAGGTTCTCAGAAACCTTTGAAGGGATTACCTTTATTACCGGTGGTGGTGAAATTTATAAAAATTTCTTGCCACATATCGATGTGTTATACCGAACGTTAATTAAACATGAATTTGAAGGGGACACTTATTTCCCATATTTAGATTGGGACGAGTGGAACATTGTTAGCACGAGTGAAGGAACAGTGGACGATAGTAACCCGTATCCTCATGATTTTGAGACGTATCAACGAGTATCAAATTAATAATAAAAAAACAAGGGATAATCAGCAATGATTATCCCTTGTTTTTAATTATATGACATGCTTGTGTTAACATAAGTCTCTTGGGTTAAGTAATCAACCATCTTACCTTCGAAAATGTGCTGAAAAGGTTGGTCGTTAATCAAATCAAGGGGTTTGACGAATTGTGCTTTCTTATCAGTGGGTATAATACGTGACTCTTGAAGTAACGTCGCCACGAATTCAGAGCAAAAATAAGCATGTCTGCGTTCAAAATCCACATCCATAGATAGAGCTAACAGTCCTAAAAAATTATAACGGTAGGCATGTTGATTATGGTGGAAATGATGCAAACGTTGTTCTAATTGGTTGTACTGCTCAGGAGTAATCGTAATAGAATAAATGCTACAGTCACTGTTGAGAAAAAAAGGGTTCCAAAAATCTTCCTGAACAAACCCTCCAATAAAGGGATTACTTAATTCTTTTCTACCAAAGCTATAAGTTGTATTTAAATCTTTGGTAAGAGATAAAGACACGTGATTATAATGTTCTTTTGTGTAATATTTAATTATTTTAGATAGCCAACTATTATTGGCTGAGTAAACCAAAAACAACTCCATGTGTAGTAACTTCCTTTTTTTAAACTTTTCCTAGCTCATTATATAAAAGAAAAGGGTGTTTGTCATCAAACTTTAGTCCTAAAAAAAAGCAACCCCTGACAGGGTTGCTAAATATGGTATTAAGTATACAAGTAAACGGAGAAAAAAATGAAAATCGCGCCAAGCATAACAAAGAGATGCCAGACCACATGCATAAACTTAACATTTTTTAAGTTGTAGAAGAAGGCACCAACGGTATAGGAAACCCCACCTAAGAATAAAAGTAAAAAACCATTGAATCCAAGTCCTTGATAGAGAGGTTTAATGGCAAGTAGGCATAACCAACCCATGAAGATATAGAGAATGACGTCCGTTTTTCCTCTTTTACTTAGCCAGATGGATTTATACACAATCCCACCAATAGCGAGTAACCAAATAACACTAAACAGTGCCCAACCGCGCCAACCGCCAATGACAACTAAACAAAAAGGAGTATAACTCCCAGCAATTAATAAATAAATCGAACTGTGATCGAATACTTGAAAGACTTTACGAGCCTTGGTAAAAATTAAACTATGGAACAAGGTTGAAAATAAAAAAAGTAAAATCATGGATGCCCCAAAAATACTATAAGAGACCACGCGAATGGGAGAACCCATGCTTGCGCCTTTAATAATCAATAAGACTAATCCTGCGATACTCAAACCTGTCCCAATACCATGTGTAATGGCGTTAAAGACCTCATTAACAACAAGGTATTTTTTAGAAACGTTTGTATGTTGCAACTTAAAGCTCCTCTCTCTTTTTTAGTGAAAATCTATTATATTTCTGTTATACTGTTCAACAGATAGATTAATTTAATTCTACATGATAATGTTTTATTTTGAAAGAGGTTTGAGAATGACGAATATAAAAATTGTGACAGACTCATCTTGCATTATTGCTCCAGAAAAAATGGTAGGTTTAGACGTTCATACAATCAATCTTTCCGTGATGATTGATGGGGTTATTTATGCTAATCCACGTGATTTGGACCCTCATGATTTCATGAACATGATGAAGGCATCTTCAACCTTACCTAAAACAAGTCAACCACCAATTGGTGAATTTGTGGAGTTATATGATACCTTAGGTGCTGATGGCAGTGAGATTATTTCCATTCATTTAACAGAGAAGTTAAGCGGGACGGTTAATACAGCACGCCAAGCGGCCAACATGTCAAAAAGTAATGTGACTGTGATTGATAGTGATTACATTGATCAAGCACTAGGCTTCCAAGTGTATCAAGCAGCCACAATGGCTAATGCAGGAGCGAGCAGAGAAGAGATTGTGGAAGCAATCGAGAGAACCAAAGAGAACACTCATCTTTATATAGGTGTGTCAACTTTAGACAATTTAGTTAAGGGTGGACGCGTAGGTAAAGTAATGGGTGCTTTATCAGGCTTTTTAAACATGCGTGTATTGCTACAATTAAAAGGTGGAGAATTAGAGTTACGAGCTAAAGGTAGAGGGAACAAAACTTTTACTAAATGGTTAGCAACGATGACAGACTCAATCTCACAAGCTAATATTACAACGATCGGTATCTCAGAGGCAGATGGTCGTGAGTTATCTGAAGAGTTAAAGAAAATGTTAGTAACGATGAAACCAGATATGTCTGTGCCTATTTTCCATACGACACCATTGGTTGCCACTCATGCAGGTGAAGGTGCCTTTGCGATTATGTACTGCACAAAATAAAATAGACTGTTGAAAGCAGATCGAAGGGTCTGCTTTTTTTGACTAGAGGGATGAAAATGACGAAAATAAAAGAAAACATGCCGTATCTTTTTTTATTTTTAGGTGTCATACTTACCACGTTTATTGTGACAAGTGTGCTTTTACCTAAAGCAGAATCAATTAAGCCTGATAACACAAAAGAGGAAACGGTTAAAAAAAATAAAGAAATATTAAGGCTGAGTGCGGTAGGAGATTCCTTAACAGAGGGGATTGGCGATAATACACAATCAGGGGGGTATTTACCCTTACTTCAACGTGACTTAAATGACAGTCAGCCAATTGATGTGGTTCAGGCTGAAAATTATGGTAAGTCTGGAGATCGTAGTGATCAAATACTGAAACGATTGAAAAAAAATGAGGACATGCAAGAATCAGTCAAAAAAGCGGATGTTATCTTAATTACAGTAGGCGGGAACGATTTAATGAAAGTTATCCAAACGAAGATGTTTGGCAAAATGACCTTAAAGACCTTTGAAAAGCCAAGGAAAAAATACCAAGAACAATTAGATAAACTGTACGAAGAAATTAGAAGCTTAAACGATCATGCTCCTATTTATCAACTAGGTATTTATAACCCGTTCTACAAGAATTTTTCAGAGATTGAAGAGATGCAAGAAATTGTAGACTTTTGGAACGAAGGCTCAGCTGAATTTACAGCGTCAGTTGATAATGCCTTTTTTGTTCCAATTAACGAAGACATCTACAATGGGTTGGCAACAATCGATGAAGTCGCAGCAGGTCATGACTTGGATGAGTTATTTGATGGGGTAGATGTTTTAAATAACTTACTATCTGAAGAAGATAGCTTTCATCCTAATAACTTAGGTTATCAAATTATTGCCAATGCCTTTAAGAGTAAAATGTTGGCCACTAAAGAATTGTGGCTAGATTAGGAGGACATAAATGTCGCTGAAACGAGGAGAAGGAAACATGAGACCAAGGGGTTGGTTTAATAATCTATGGAAAATGGCATTTTTTATTTTACTAGCGGTAGTTATAGGTTTTACAGCGCTAGTTTACACGAGGGTGACGACGACAAGAACGACTTACGATGCAAATGCCCCCAAAGTAGCGCACAAAAATGAACCAGTTTTAGATGTTGTCCTAAAAAAAGGACAAATTAATAATATCGTTGAGTTCTTTTTTGCAGATGCTGTTAAAGAATCAGGAATGGACTATCAATTTACACTCGGTAGTGACGCGATGCTAGACGGGACGTTTCAATTATTAGGTCATGATACTCACTTTTACCTTTATTTTGAACCTTATGTATTAAATGATGGTAATGTTCAATTAAAAGCCAAACATCTATCCGTAGGTAGTTTGAATGTGCCAATACCAGCAATGATTAACTATATTTCAAGAAGTATGGATTTTCCTGAATGGGTTGAGATTGACGCAGATAAGCAACTCATTACGCTACATTTAGATCAATTTACATTAGAAAATGGGATGAGTATTAGAGCCAATAAAATTAACTTGATTGATGATGAAATCAGTTTTAGTCTTTTCTTACCAACTAAGGAAAGTAAGAAGAAATAGTATCATAGGACAAATAAAGCGAGGTTAATGTATGAGACACAGTTTTTATCAGTTTACCCAAACGTATCGAGGGGCTTTACATCCGAATGCCCTTCATCGTTTGGCAGAAGATATCTTTAATGATACCCAGTTTCCAAAGCAATCGACTGATTATGATGAGGTGTCACTTTACTTAGAAACGAATGCCTATTATGTCACGAGTATGGATATATTTGATGAATTATGGGCCTTGTATGAACAAACCAAATAAATTAAAAGGAAGTGACCCCGTTGCAAGAACCGAACCAATCTAATAAAAAAAGGATTTCTTTGGCCAAGTATATTATAAGTATTCTTATTGTCGCCATATTAGCTTCAGGAACCACCATGTTTATCTATGAGTCAAAACACTCATCTGGAACGCTTGGTTTAGGGAGTGGCGATGCTGATTTATCTGAGCTGACGTACTTAAACCAATTAATCCAGTCGCAATACATTAAAGAAGTGGATCAACAGGATTTGATTGATGGTGCGATGAAAGGGATGATTGGCGCCATGGGTGATCCTTATTCAGACTATTTTGTTCCAGTAGAAGCCAAAGATTTTGATGACAGTGTTGCTGGAAGTTTTGAAGGAATTGGCGCAGTCATGAAGATAGAGAATGACTACCCAACAGTAGCAGAACCTCCTATTAAAGGCTCCCCGGCAGAAAAAGCAAAATTACAAGCCGGTGATGTGTTTATCAAAGTAGACGGTAAAAAAACAGAAGGACGCCCCTTGCAAGAAGTTGTAAAGGATGTTCGCGGAGAAAAAGGTACCACTGTGACAATCGATATTATTCGAGGAGACAGCAGTTTTCCAGTAGAAATTGTCAGAGATACAATTCCTGTTGAGTCTGTCAAAGGAAACATAGATGCTAAAAATAAGAGCGTTGGTTACATTCAAATTATTAGTTTTAATGAAACCACCACAGATGAGTTTAACGATAAGGTAACAGCTTTGCGAGAGCAGGGGGCCAAGTCATTCATTATTGATGTTCGAGGGAATCCTGGCGGAGTTCTAGGTGTTGTTGAGCGCATTACCAGTCGATTTTTAGAAGACGACCAAACCATCGTGTCATTTGAAGCGCGTGGTAAAAAGGAAGTATCCAAAGAAGTGGCTAGTAAAGAACTCGATAATGGAGACAAGATAAAGGAACCGACAGTGTTGTTAGTCGATGGTAACAGTGCTAGCGCGTCAGAAATTATGGCAGGAGCGTTTGTGGAATCTGCTGGATTAGATGTAGTCGGCGTCAAAACCTTTGGTAAAGGAACGGTTCAAACACTTATTCCTGTGCCGAGTGGTGGTGAAGTGAAGTTAACCATTAGTAAATGGTTAACACCAGACGGTCACTGGATTCACGAGAAAGGTGTCAAACCTACTGTGGAAGTGGATTACCCTGAGTACATGAAAACAACCGTCCTCGATCGTTCTTTAACTTACCAATTAGGAGTTGTTAATAAAAATGTTGAAACTATTCATTTATACTTAGAGGTTCTAGGGTATGGTGGAGACAAAAACAGTGACATCTATTCAGAAGAAACAGTTGAAAGTGTTAGAGCCTTCCAAAAGGATCACGATTTGAAAGAGACAGGTGTTGTAGACAAAGAGACCGCCTATTCTTTAGAAGAGGCGATTTACAATCATTGGAAAGCAAATGATGTACAATACAACAAAGCGTTAGAATTATTAGAAAAAAAATAAACTGAGAGGGAACATCTTATGTTCCCTTTTTTCTTGTGTTATTATAGAATATGATGAAGAATAACAAGGAAGATGGTGAAAACATGGAAAAGAAATTACTTGATTATTTTTGGCATTGGACAAAATTGTTGGTTGTGTGTACGATTTTTGTCATGATGATACGAGCCTTTTTTTTGATCCCAGTCGAAGTATCGGGAAATTCCATGGCACCGACATTAAAGGAAAATGATTTTATCATTACTGAAAATTTCAGTGAGGTCCATCGATTTGATGTTATTGTCTTTACATCTCCCACTGGAGGTACCTTAGTAAAACGAGTGATTGGGCTACCAGGCGATCAAATTATGTATGAAAAAGATCAATTGTATGTTAACGGAGACCCAGTAGAGGAACCCTTTTTGAAAGATGTGAAGAAAAAGAAGAATGAGTATGTGTTTACCACAGATTTTCATTCGAAAGATATTATAAATAGGAAAAAAATACCCGAGAATCAATATTTTGTTCTAGGGGATAATCGCAGGTTGAGTAAGGATAGTCGTTCTTTTGGTACCATTTCTGGTGAGAGTATACTAGGAAAAGGTCAGATTATTTACTATCCATTGAAAGACATGGGCATTATCAGATAACAGGGAGAGAAAAAAATGGCAACAATTCAATGGTTTCCTGGTCATATGGCCAAGGCAAGAAGAGAAGTAGCAGAAAAATTAAAATTAGTGGATATTGTACTAGAGATTGTGGACGCACGATTACCTATATCAAGTCGTAACCCAATGCTTGATACCATCATCCAACAAAAACCACGCATTATTTTATTAAACAAAGCTGATTTGGCAGATCCAATAGAAACAGCAAGATGGAAAGCTTATTTTGAAGCACAAGGTCATTCATGCCTATCAATTAATGCCAGTCAAGGGCAAGGTGTGAATAAAATTGTTCCTTTGGCAAAAGAAGTCTTAAAGGAAAAAATAGAACGACAAGCATCACGAGGAATCAAACCTCGCGCCATTAGAGCGATGTGTATTGGTATTCCAAACGTTGGGAAATCAACTCTTTTAAATCGTTTAGCTAAACGAAACATGGCTCGTACAGGGAACACGCCAGGTGTAACCAAAGGACAACAATGGTTAAAATCAGGGAATGAGTTAGAACTCTTAGATACTCCAGGTATTTTATGGCCTAAATTCGAGGATGAATTGATTGGTCGTAAATTAGCCTTAACTGGAGCTATTAAAGATACCTTACTACACATGGATGATTTAGCTTTGTTCGGTTTAGAATTCTTTAGAGTGAATTATCCAGGCCAATTAGCGCACCGCTATCAATTAAGTGAAGATGATTTAGAGTTATCAACGGTTGACCTATTAATGATCATCACAAAAAAACGTGGGTTTATGGAAGATTATGATAAAGGGAGTACCATGATCGTTCAAGAAATTAGAGATGGACGCATAGGGAAATATACCTTAGATAGAGTGGGAGAGCATGACTAAATTAACGGCCTCAGAAATAAAATTACGATTAAAAGAAGTGACGACTGAAGAAGATCTTTGGTTTCAAAGTATATTAACCGATGATAGGAAATCTGTTCAGACAAGCATTGCTTCGACTTTTAAACGCTTCGAAAAACAAAAGAAATTAGAAGCGCACTTCAAAGAAATGTGGCAATACGAAGAGCAAGCTAAAACAAAGGGTGCAACGTATATAGCTGGTATTGATGAAGTGGGTCGTGGGCCTTTAGCGGGTCCTGTTGTGGCCTGTGCAGTGATTTTACCTGATAGTTTTGATGTATTAGAAGTCAATGATTCTAAACAATTATCGTTAAGTAAGCGAGAAGAATTGTATGATAAGATTATGGATCAAGCGATAGCTGTTGGTATTGGGATGAAAGACGCAAGTGTTGTTGACGAAGTTAATATTTATCAAGCAACGAAACTAGCTATGATTGATGCAGTGACGGAGCTATCAATCCAACCAGACTTCTTATTGATTGACGCTATGACCTTAGATATGCCGATTCCTCAAGAAAATATCATTAAAGGGGATGCTAAGAGTATATCCATTGCGTGTGCGAGTATTATTGCAAAAGTGACCCGGGACCGAATGATGGTAGCTTATGATAAAGAATTTCCAGGTTATGGTTTTGCTAATAATGCTGGATATGGTACAAAAGTGCATTTAGAAGGAATAGAGACGTACGGGATTACACCTATTCATCGGAAAACCTTTGCGCCAATAAAAAATAAATAAAATGAGCCCCTTTTGCGAAACTTATGATTAAGAAATGAGCAAAGGGGTTTTTTTGTGATGGATACAAGATTGTTTGTGTTTCGGTTAAAGCATTTAAAAGGAATAGGCAACAAAGGGTTATTACGCCTATTGAACCATTATCTGGAGAACCCAGAAGAAGAGGAAAGTTTGCACGGTTACCTTACTTATGGAGGCGTACAGTCTCGATATAAAGAGCAGTTTGTGCATTCTTATTACGAAGCCAAACAGATTACTTACGATGAGTTTCTAGTGTTTAGTCAGACTTACCAAATGGTGACTTTATTAGAAGAAGAGTATCCCCGTTGTTTAGCAGAGATATATAACCCACCTATTTGTTTGTTCTATGTAGGCAGAATAGAGCTCTTGCAACAACCTATCATTGGGATGGTGGGTGCAAGAGATGCTTCTCCTCAAGGGAAAAAAATACTGGAAGAAATGATTCCGGCGATAGTAAAAAAAGAAATTGTTGTAGCTAGTGGTCTTGCTCGTGGAAATGACACTTGGGCCCATCAATTAACAATCAAAAATAAAGGGAACACTATTGGAGTGATTGGTACAGGTTTGGATATTAATTATCCCAAAGAAAATCGACGGCTACAAGAATATATGATGAAACACCACTTAGTCATAAGCGAATATTTACTTGGAACAGGCCCGAGAAGTTACCATTTTCCAAGTCGAAACCGAATTATAGCAGGTATTAGTAAAGGGGTATGCGTTATTGAAGCGAAAGAGCGAAGTGGCTCTTTAATTACAGCGCAGCTTGCTTTAGAGGAAGGAAGAGATGTTTTTGCTGTACCGGGTCATCCTTTTGATACAAATTCTCAGGGCTGTTTAAACCTTATTCAAGAGGGGGCAAAATGCACCTGGAAACCTTCAGATATTTTGGAGGAATGGGACTAAACTTGACGTCATAAATAAATTCCTTGCTTGACAAAGGCCTAACTAATAGTCTAAGATGATTAACGATTGTTGAACATTTAAAAAAGAAACATAAAATAGTAGGAAAAGAAGGGATTATTTATGAGTTATAAATATTTAGTGATTGTTGAATCCCCTGCAAAAGCCAAAACAATAGAAAAATACTTAGGTAAAAATTACAAGGTAGTAGCGAGTGTCGGCCACATTAGAGATTTGCCAAAAAGTAAGATGGGGATTGATATAGAGGATAATTACGAACCTCATTATATTAATATCCGTGGTAAGGGACCAGTTATTAAAGAGTTAAAAAAATACGCTAAAAAGGCGGATAAAGTTTACCTCGCAGCCGATCCGGACCGTGAAGGGGAAGCTATCGCTTGGCATTTAGCTCATATACTGGATTTAGATTTAAACGATAATAACCGTGTTGTGTTTAATGAGATTACGAAAGAAGCCGTTAAGGGAGCATTTAAAGAACCTAGAAAAATTAACGTGGACTTAGTAGATGCTCAACAAGCAAGACGTATCCTTGACCGTTTAGTTGGTTACTCCATTAGTCCAATTCTTTGGAAAAAAGTTAAAAAAGGATTGAGTGCGGGACGTGTTCAATCTGTTGCTTTAAAAATGATTATTGATAGAGAAAACGACATCAGAGAATTCAAACCAGAAGAATACTGGAGCATTACTGGTGACTTTGTTAAAGGTAAGAAAAAATTCAAAGCTAATTTTTACGGTGTAGATGGTAAGAAACAAAAACTGTCAACAGAAGCAGATGTAAAAGAGGTGACGGAGCGTTTAACAGGTCGTGACTACGAAATCCAAAAAATCACGAAAAAAGAACGCAAACGTAACCCAGCTCAACCCTTTACAACAAGTAGTTTACAACAAGAAGCAGCTAGAAAACTCAACTTTAGAACGCGTAAAACCATGATGGTAGCGCAACAATTGTATGAAGGGATTAAATTAGGTAAAGGCCAAGGAACAGTCGGTCTCATTACTTATATGCGTACGGATTCAACGCGCTTATCTGACACTGCTAAATCAGATGCGTATGATTTCATTGTTGAAAAATACGGTCAAGAATATGTAGCTGGCGCAAAAAAACCAGGGAAAAAAGCAGCAGGAGCGCAAGATGCTCATGAGGCAATCCGCCCATCTTCTGTTATGAGAACCCCTGAATCAATTAAAGAGTTCTTAGATAAAGACCAATTTAAATTGTATTCATTAATCTGGGCCCGTATGCTAGCAAGTCAAATGGCACCAGCTGTGTTGGACACGATGCGTGTTGACTTAGAACAAAACGGTGTGATGTTTGTTGCAAACGGCTCTAAAATTAAATTCCCAGGATTTACTAAAGTTTATATTGAAGGTAAAGACGAAGGAAAAGAAGACAAAGAAAACATCTTGCCAGATTTAGAAGAAAAAGAAATTGTTAAATCGGCAGATATCGAACCAAAACAACATTTCACGCAACCACCAGCACGATTTAGTGAGGCGACGTTGGTTAAGAGTTTAGAAGAAAATGGTGTTGGTCGTCCGTCAACGTATGCACCAACCCTTGAAACCATTCAACGTCGTTATTATGTTAAGCTAAATGCGAAACGGTTTGAACCTACTGAGTTAGGTGAAATCGTAAATGGGTTGGTTTGTGAATTCTTCCCTCGTATTGTAGACGTTAACTTTACGGCTCAAATGGAGAAAGATTTGGATAAGATTGCTATTGCTGAAGAAGAATGGCGCAAGGTAGTGGATCGTTTTTACCAACCATTCGCTAAAGAATTAGAAGTGGCAGAATCTCAAATGGAAAAAATCCAAATTAAAGATGAGCCCGCAGGATTCGATTGCGAAGAATGTGGCAACCCAATGCTAATTAAATTAGGTAAGTATGGTAAGTTTTATGCATGTAGTAACTTCCCTGATTGTCGTAATACAAAAGCCATTGTTAAGAAAATTGGCGTGACGTGTCCCACATGTAGTAAGGGTGAGGTTATTGAGAAGAAAACGAAGAAAAACCGTATTTTTTATGGTTGTGAAACGTACCCAGCCTGTGAATTTACTACATGGGATAAGCCAGTAGGTAGAGATTGTCCGAAATGTACTAAGTACTTAGTACAAAAGAAAATTCGAGGCGGTTTCCAAATTCAATGTAGCGATTGCGACTACAAGGAAAAAGAGCAAAAATAACGATGTGCAACTGTTAAAAAAATGTGTATAATCAAGATAATCAAAAGGGACAGAAACATTCACGTGTTTTGTGTCCCTTACTTATTTGTTTGGATAAAGGAAAGAGGCTAGAGAGATGACAGAAACCAGAGTAACAGTAATCGGGGCAGGATTGGCTGGAAGTGAAGCAGCGTGGCAAATAGCAGAACGTGGCGTGAAGGTTGATTTGTACGAAATGAGACAAATAAAAAAAACACCCGCGCATCATACAGATAAATTCGCAGAACTTGTGTGTACTAACTCCCTTCGAGCGAACAATGTAACGAATGCTGCAGGGCTTTTGAAAGAAGAAATGCGTCAATTTGATTCGATTATTATTCGTTCAGCAGAAAAGCATCAGATTCCTGCAGGTGGGGCGTTGGCAGTGGATAGAGAAAGTTTCTCTGGTCATGTTACTGATACACTCACTCACCACCCTAATATTACAGTGCATCATGAAGAAATCACCGAGATACCAACAGAAGGTATCACGATTATTGCGACTGGTCCATTAACCAGTGAACCTTTAGCGGAAAGTATCAGGGAATATACAGAGTCTGAAGGGTTATATTTTTACGATGCGGCGGCACCAATCATTGAAAAAGACAGTATCGATATGGATAAAGTCTACTTGAAATCACGTTATGATAAAGGAGAAGCAGCCTATCTTAATTGTCCGATGACAAGAGATGAATTTTATGCATTCAAAGAAGCGTTAATCACGGCTGAAGTGGCACCTTTAAAAGATTTTGAAGAAGAAAAGTTTTTTGATGGCTGTATGCCAGTGGAAGTTATGGCAGCTCGAGGAGATAAAACCTTGCTTTTTGGTCCTTTGAAACCAGTTGGATTAGAAGATCCTAAAACAGGTAGAAAACCGTATGCTGTGATTCAATTAAGACAAGATGATGCGGCGGCATCTTTATATAATATCGTTGGTTTTCAAACTCATCTCAAGTGGGGAGAACAAAAACGTATTGTCCGCATGATTCCAGGGTTAGAACAGGCGGATATTGTGAGATATGGTGTGATGCATCGTAACACCTTTATGAATTCTCCTAAATTACTTGAACCAACCTACCAATCTAAAAAGAACCCTAACATCTTTTTTGCTGGTCAAATGACAGGGGTTGAAGGGTATATTGAAAGTGCAGCCAGTGGTTTGATTGCAGGGATTAATGCCGCCCGCTTAGCGAAGGGTGAGAAAACAATGATCTTTTTCCCTGAAACAGCGATGGGAAGCATGGCCAATTATATTACGCATGCCTCTTCGTCTAATTTCCAACCAATGAATGCTAATTTTGGTATATTCCCAGAATTACCAAGACGAGTAAAAGATAAAAAGGAACGATACCAAGCCATTGCTAATCGCGCCTTAGATATGACCGATAGAATGAAGAAAAAAATCGGTTAATTATGAAAAGCATACTCAAGTGGTATGCTTTTCTTTTGTTCCTGATTTAGCACTCTTCTCCTTCGATTGCTAAAAATAAGAAGAATTTGTGATAAATTCCGTCAATATTCTTTAAATTATGACAATTTGTTTGTTTTAATATTTTTTATATGATACATTATTTTTGTAAATGGATGAAAGGGCTTGTAAACATGCTAGAATATATGGATTATTTCCTACGTTATTTAAAAACAGAACGGGACTATTCAGACAAAACCCAACGAGCGTATCAGGACGATATTAGTGATTTTTATCACTTTTTAACTGAAACAGGAAGTGCTGAAGTCACAGAAGTCTCTGTTCAAGATGTTCGAATTTACTTGTCACATTTAACAGATAAGGGATACAGTCGTAATTCCATGAGTCGTAAAATATCGAGTCTTCGCTCTTTTTATCATTTTTTAATGAGAGAAAAAATCGTGGAGGAGAACCCTTTTTCCTATATCCAATTGAAAAAACAAAATATGAAGCTACCGAGGTTTTTTTACGAGGAAGAGTTGAATCAATTGTTTGTTCAAGTGGAGGGTGAACGGCCTTTGGATTACCGAAATAAAGCATTACTTGAAGTGCTTTACGGGACAGGGATTCGTGTGACGGAATGTATCAACATTACCTTAGGGGATATTGATTGGCAAACGGACACGATGTTGATTCATGGTAAGGGTGGCAAGGAAAGGTATGTTCCTTTTGGTGCCGTGGCAAGCGATGGAATACAAGAATATCTTACTAAAGGGAGAGACCTTCTTTTAGTAAAAGCGAAGCAACCACATGATGTGTTATTTGTTAATCATAAAGGGGATCCGTTAACAGCCAGTGGGGTTCAGTATATTTTGAATCAACTAATCAAAAAAAGCACACTGACGACCAATATACATCCCCATATGCTGAGGCATACGTTTGCGACACATCTTTTAAATAATGGGGCTGATTTACGAACGGTTCAAGAATTATTGGGCCATGCTAGCCTATCATCTACACAGATCTATACGCATGTTACAACGGATAAATTACAACAAAGCTATCGTAATTTTCATCCAAGAGCATGATTATTAATAATAAAGGGGTATCTAACGAATGGGATATACAACATTTCACTCAACCACAATTTGTGCAGTTGAAAAAGACGGAAAATTTGCAATGGCAGGTGACGGCCAAGTAACAATGGGAGAATCCGTTGTTATGAAAGGCACGGCAAAAAAAGTTCGCCGAATTTATAACGATGAGGTCGTTGTAGGTTTTGCAGGAAGTGTCGCAGATGCCTTTAATTTAGAAGGAAAATTTGAAGCTAAATTGAATCAATATAAAGGGAATTTAATGCGTGCAGCGGTAGAACTTGCTATGGAATGGCGCAGTGATAAAATGATGCAAAAATTAGAAGCGATGCTAATTGTTATGAACGATAAGGAAATGCTTGTTGTATCAGGAACAGGGGAAGTGATTGCACCGGATGATGGTATCTTAGCTATTGGTTCTGGAGGCAACTATGCTCTGGCTGCAGCGAGAGCTATGAAACAAAATGGACGTGAGGATTTAACTGCTGGAGACATTGCTCGTGAAGCGTTGCATGTGGCAGGAGACATTTGCGTCTACACAAATCACAATATCATTGTAGAAGAATTGT
Organism: Vagococcus sp. 211; assembly: GCF_056322705.1. NCBI lineage: Bacteria > Bacillati > Bacillota > Bacilli > Lactobacillales > Enterococcaceae > Vagococcus > Vagococcus sp. 211. The sequence goes on along the minus strand of NZ_CM150475.1, from coordinate 1,251,644 downwards.
AAGAGGATGGTCTAACATGGGAATGATGGAAAAAACACCAAGAGAAATCGTATCAGAATTAGATAAATATATTATTGGGCAACACACTGCTAAAAAATCAGTGTCTGTTGCGCTGAGAAATCGTTATCGTCGTATGCAATTAGAAGAAACGATGAAGCAAGAAATTACACCAAAAAATTTATTAATGATAGGGCCAACTGGAGTCGGTAAAACAGAAATCGCACGCCGTTTAGCTAAAATTGTGAGTGCGCCTTTTGTTAAAGTGGAAGCGACAAAATTTACAGAGGTTGGTTATGTCGGACGTGACGTTGAGTCAATGGTTCGTGATTTAGTTGAAGCAAGTGTTGTCATTGTTAAGAAACAACAATACAGTAATGTCTACAGTCAAGCAGCGAAAGCCGCTGACGAACGCTTAGTGAAACTTCTTGTACCAGGGATTAAAAAAGAAAAACGTCAATCTGGTAACCAATTTGATATGATGATGCAAATGATGAATTCTTTCCAAGCGGATAAAGAAGAGGATACAGAAGAAGTAACCGACACGATTCGTGTGAGCCGTGAAACAGTACAGTCTCAGCTTGAAAAAGGAATGCTTGAAGACCGTGAAATCACAATTGAAGTAGAAGAGAAAAAACAAATGCCATCAATGAACAACGGTTTAGAACAGATGGGCATTGATTTAAACGATACCTTGGGTGCTTTAACGCCTAAGAAAAAAATCAAGCGCACACTAACAGTAAAAGAAGCTCGTGAGATTTTAATTAACGAAGAATCTGAAAAATTAGTTAATGATGCTGATATTAATAGTGACGCTATTAAATTAGCTCAAAATCACGGCATTATTTTTATTGATGAGTTTGATAAAATTACATCGAAATCAGAATCACAAGGCCAAGTATCGCGTGAAGGAGTACAACGAGATATTTTACCAATCGTTGAAGGTTCTTTAGTGAATACTAAATACGGAGCTATTTCAACAGAGCATATTTTATTCATTGCTTCAGGAGCCTTCCACTTAAGCAAACCAAGTGATCTGATTCCTGAATTACAAGGTCGCTTCCCTATTCGTGTTGAATTAGACGATTTATCTGCAGAGGATTTTGTCCGTATCTTAACAGAGCCTGATAATGCGTTAATCAAGCAATACATTGCTTTACTTGAAACAGAAAACATTAACATTACCTTTACGAAGGAAGCCATAGAACGCATTGCTCATATTGCTTATGATGTTAACAGCGAAACAGATAACATCGGGGCACGACGCCTTCATACCATTTTAGAAAAATTATTAGAAGACTTATTATTTGAAGCACCAGATATGCAAATGGGAGAAATTACCATTACAGAAAATTATGTTAATGAGAAATTAGATCATATTGCTAAGGATGAAGATTTAAGTCGCTTCATTCTATAAGCAGTGATGAGGAAGGGTTTCAACCATGAAGCAACTATTAAATAAAACACGCATGATTAATGAATTATTACAAAAAGAAAATACTTTAAGCATGGAGAAGATTCTGCCATATAACTATATGGCAGATATTCTTGGGGATATTTTAGAGAGTAACGCTTATATTCTAAATAAAGAAGGCGTCTTACTTGGCTATATGATTGTCCATGATTTTAACACAAAACGCGTGCAGGAAATGGTGCACAATCAACAATTTCCGGATGCTTATATTCGTCACCTTCATACTTTTGACAGTACGGTGGAAAATGTCGGGATTGAGCATGATAGCACGGTTTTTCCTGTGGAGTTAAGAGAGGAATTACCGGATGCTTATACCACGATTATACCAATGTTTGGTGCTGGAGAGCGGTTAGGGACAATTATCTTAGGTCGTATCGGTAAGAAATTTAATGACATTGATTTGATTCTTGGAGAGTACAGTTCTACTGTTATAGGGATGCAAATACTCTATCAACAATCAAGAGAACAAGAAGAAAACATTCGCCACACAACGACTGTCCAATTAGCTATGAGTACCTTGTCTTACAGTGAATTAAAAGCAGTCGAAGCTATTTTTTATGAGCTAGAAGAAGATGAGGGTCGGGTAACAGCGTCCACAGTAGCAGATAAGGTTGGTATTACGAGGTCTGTGATTGTTAATGCTCTGAGGAAACTAGAATCAGCTGGTGTCATCGAAACACGTTCTCTGGGAATGAAGGGGACATATATTAAAATTATCAATCCCTTGTTTAAAGAAGAATTGACGAAACAATCATTAAGTTAAAGGTAGGTGCTTGAGGTGAGTGTTACTTTAGAAAATGAGACCCATGTGGTGAATCTGACAACAATGGGGGCAGAATTGCTTAGTTTTAAAGATAAACAACAGGAAGTAGAGTATATATGGCAAGGAGATCCGACCTTTTGGGGAAGACGTGCACCAGTGCTATTTCCAATTGTAGGTCGTTTAAAGAATGATTCATATACCTATGAGGGCAAACAATATACAATGACACAGCACGGTTTCGCAAGAGATGAAGTGTTTGAGGTAGAAGAGGTAAACGAAGACAGTGTCATTTTTTTATTGAAAAGTAACCCTCATACTTTGAGTATGTATCCCTTTGACTTTGAACTTAGGGTTGGGTATCAATTATGTCAGCATGATTTACACGTGACGTATCATGTGACGAGTTTGTCTGAGACTTTGATTTTTGGGATAGGGGGGCATCCTGCCTTTAACGTTCCCTTAGTGGAAGGTTGTCAGTACGATGATTTTTATTTGAATTTTAACCCATTAAAATCACGATTGATGATTCCGTTAGAAGGCCCATTCATTAACTTGTCAGAAAAAACATTAGGACAAACGAATACGCCGATTCAAATTAAGCGGTCTTTATTTGAAAACGACGCTGTTATTTTAGAAACCAGTGGTAAAAATAGTTTTACGATTGCGTCTGAAAAAACAGATCATTCTGTTACGTTGAGTTACCATGATTTTCCTTACGTTGGTTTTTGGACGCCATATGATAAAGAAGCACCATTTGTCTGTATAGAGCCTTGGTGTGGCATTGCGGACACGCTAGACGCTACAGGAGAATTAACTGAAAAGTTTGGTATGAACCATCTAGGACATGGAGAAGTGTTTAGTAGAACATATACGATATCAGTCAATTAAAAACAGCCCTCTGTAAAAAGAGGGCTGTTTTTAATTGATATAACTATGATCGTCAAGGTGCAATTCACTTAATATAATTGATGCGGTTTCTTCGATTGATTTTTGGGCCACATTGATTGTTAAACAGCCTAATTTTTGATACAAATTGTGGGCGAACTCTAATTCTAATTTGATTTTATTAATATCAGAGTATGCTGTATCAGGGTTAAGGCCGTAAGCTTTCATCCGTTCTTTACGAATGGAATTCAAGATTTTTGGGTCGTTAGTTAGACCAACAATTTTTTTAGGGTTCACTTCCCATAATTGTTGTGGAATATGAGCCTCAGGAATCAGAGGTAAGTTCGCAACTTTTAAGTTTTTATTTGCTAAAAAGAGACTAAGTGGTGTTTTAGACGTTCTTGACACACCCAGTAATAAAATATCCGCTTCTAAAAATCCCCTCGGGTCCTTCCCATCATCGTATTTAACAGCGAATTCCATGGCACTAATTCTTTCAAAATAGCTTTTGTTAAGAAAATGCATAGCGCCAGGGACACGCTTAGGTTCTATTTCTGTTCGTCTTGTTACTTCATCGATGAGAGGTGACAAAGGATCAATAGTAAAGATGTTGTGCTCTGCACAAAAAGCGTGAGAGATGTCTACAAGCTCTTTAGCAATAAGGGTTTGTAGGACAATCGCATCAACAGATTTAGCTTCCTGAAGGCATTCTAACAAATCCTCTGCAGATTGGACAAACGTTCGCTTAACCATGTGTATCTCAACGTCAGCGCGGTCATACTGGGCCACAGAAGCAGAGGCAAGTTTTGAGGCTGTATCCCCAGCAGAATCAGAAATGATATAAAAATAAAGGTGTTTTTTTGACATAATCTCGTACCCTTCTCATGTTTTTACTTTCATTCAATTATAGCATATAATAAAGGGGAATTAGGCAAGAGGTGAAAAATTTGGAAGAAAAACTAGATCAAGCAATGGTCATTATGAAAAATAAAGGATTTAAAAACACAAAACGTCGTGTGGAAATTTTGACGTTTTTAATCAGGGAAAATCGGTACGTAGGAGCCGTTGAGGTCTTCGATTACATGAATTCTTTGTATTCTGGCATTAGTTACGACACAATTTACCGAAATTTGAAAGATTTTTCTTTAATGGGGGTACTTGAAGAAACAGAGCTTATGGGGGAGAAAAAATACCGTTTTCATTGCGACGTTTCAGCGTGTGATCATCACCACCATCACTTTATTTGCACGGGTTGCGGGGCGACTAAGGAGATTCATCTTTGCCCAATGGACTTCTTTAAAGAGCAGCTACCAGGATGCGAAATTGAGGGCCATCGCTTCGAAATTTTGGGTAAATGTGAAAATTGTTTAAAAAATATTGTCTAGAATAGTTGACTGAAAAAAAGCTATTAGTTATAATGTATAACGAACGGTTTTTTGTTTAATATTTTTTTATAAAAAACGGTTACCAGAAAAGTTTAGAGGGAGGGATTTATATGTCAAAAACTGTTGTTCGTAAAAACGAATCATTAGATGACGCTCTTCGTCGCTTCAAACGTTCCGTTTCTAAAACTGGTACTATGCAAGAGTATCGCAAACGCGAGTACTACGAAAAACCAAGCGTGAAGCGTAAGAAAAAGTCTGAAGCTGCAAGAAAACGTAAAAAATTCTAGTTTTCATGAATGGATCTGATATTTATGTCACTGTTAAGTAGATTAAATGATGATATCAAAACAGCGATGAAAAGTAAGGATAAAGATGTTTTATCTGTTCTTAGAATGATGAAAGCCTCTATCCAAAACGAAGAAATTAAGTCAGGTACGTCTTTAACACCTGATGACGAGCTAACTGTTTTATCTCGCGAAATGAAACAACGTAAAGATTCTCTTGAAGAATTTTCAAAAGCTGACCGTATGGACTTAGTTGAGAAGATTGAACGAGAAATTCTGATTGTTTCTAAGTATATGCCTGAACAATTGTCAGATGACGAGTTGAAATCATTGATTCAAGAAGCGGTTAATGCAACCGGAGCTTCTAGTATGAAGGATTTTGGTAAAGTGATGGGCGCTATTATGCCAAAAACAAAAGGTAAAGCGGACGGCCAAAAGGTAAACGCTTTTGTAAAAGAGCAATTGTCTTAATAAAAAAGTGGTGAGGAAACTCACCGCTTTTTCTTTTTTGCCCTTTTCTTTATGATAAGTGATATTTATGGTATTATTTATAGATAATGATGATTAAAGGAGTTGTAAAGTATTTGATTCATACTGAGAAAAAGACGATGGATATTGTTCTTAACGATGCCAGTGATTTAAACGAGATATTTGGAAATCACGACAAACATTTAAAAATGTTGGAAGACTCTCTCAATGTAGTGATTTCCAACAGAGGAGAAATTGTTCACATTAGTGGGAATGAGACCCAAGTCAATCAGGTTCATGCCATATTAAGCGACTTACATAAATTAGTTAATCGTGGTCATAGTGTGACATCAACAGATGTTTTAACAGCGATTCAGATGGCAAAGAAAGATGAATTAGATCAATTTTTAGCCTTATTTGAAAACACATTAATCAAAGATTTTAAAGGACAACCAATTAAAGTCAAAAACATGGGTCAAAAACACTACATTGATGCCATTAAACAAAATGACATCGTGTTTGGTATTGGGCCCGCTGGAACAGGTAAAACATTCTTAGCAGTAGTGATGGCCATTGCTGCATTGAAAAAAGGCCAAGTAGAAAAAATAGTGTTAACAAGACCTGCGGTAGAGGCTGGAGAAAATCTGGGCTTTCTGCCAGGGGACTTACAAGAAAAAGTGAATCCTTATTTACGTCCGATTTATGATGCGTTGTATCAATTATTAGGAACAGAGCACACGAATCGACTCATGGAGCGTGGCGTTATCGAAATAGCCCCCTTAGCTTACATGAGAGGGCGTACATTAGAAAATGCCTTTGTTATATTGGACGAGGCTCAAAACACCACAGCGTCGCAAATGAAGATGTTTTTGACCCGGTTAGGTAATGATTCAAAAATGATCGTCAATGGTGATAAAACACAAATCGATTTACCTAGAGGCGTTCAAAGCGGGTTAATTCAAGCTGAAGGTATCTTAAAGGGAATTAAACGCATTCAGTTTGTTGGATTTTCTGCTACTGATGTTGTTAGACACCCTGTAGTGGCTGATATTATTAAAGCTTATGCAGAGTTGTCGTAATTGTGATAGTCGCTGAGATAAAAGAGGTGATCCGATGAAAATAGATGTAAGGAAGATTCCTGAGAAATTAGGAAAAAAATATTTACCCCTTGTTCTAATTGTGACCTCGGTCTTGCTCTTTGCTATGTTGTTTGGCAGTGTGAGACAAAAAACGATTACCTTTAACGAGGGGCAATTAGCCGAAGAGACGATACGAGCGAGTAAAACCGTAGAAAACAAAAAAGAAACAGAAGAGAAGCAACGCTTAGCAATGGAGGCGGTCCTTCCTGAGTACACGTATGAACCAAACAAGGCTCAAAATCAAGAACGTTTAATCAATGCCATGTTCACCATGATTGATGACGTAATGACGGAAGCAAAAGAATTGCAAAACACAGAGGATAAATCAAAGTCTAAGAGTAAAACAACGAGCAACGAGTTGGTTGCAGAAGATCTCTTGCCTTTATTGAAGTCCAAATTTGAAAAATTAAACCCTGGGGACTTAGCTTACTTTAATTCTTTTACAGATGCTTTTTATGAGACGTTGTTCACTATGAGTACGGGGCAACTTAAGCAAGTGCAAGAAGAAACCCTAGATGTAGTTGGCGAAGCGATGTCCAAAAAAATTCGTAATTCAACATTAAACATGGAGAAACAAAAAGCAAAAGACGCGATTCAATACATTGGTATGACAACAGAGATGCAACAGTCAGTTGTGACAATCACGGATAAAAGCATTGTTGTTAATGAAATCGCCAATGATAAAGTAACCGAATCAATCCGAGAAAATGCCAAACATAACGTCCAACCTGTCATGATTTATCAAGGCGAGATCATTGTGCGTGAAGGGGAGCAGATTGATGAGAAGTCACTTGAAAAAATCGATCTTTTAGGCCTTCGTAATCAGTCTACATCTGTGTTCCCACTTATTTCGATGATGTTAGCTTTAGGCATTCAAGTGCTACTTCTAGTCTACATTTTACGAAAACAAGATGAACGTAGGGAACAAGTGAAACAGATTACGTTTTATGCCATCGCTATCTTAGTAGGCGTTATCTTTATGAAATTTTTATATTTATTCCAAAAAGATACCTCTATTAATGTGGGATTGTTGTACCCTGCAGCCTTTGTTCCTGTGTTGTTAACAATTTTCCTGAACCGAAAGTGGGGGCTTATGTCAGCAGTATTCCAATCAGTGTTCTCCATTTTTATCTTTTATAACTTGGCTGGAACCACTTCCTTGTTAGTTATTTCCTTATTTTATTCATTTTGTGGGAGTATCGCAACATTGTTAAATCGCAAAAGAATTGGAACCCAATTAAAAGAAGCTTTCTTCTTATTAATTGTGATTCCTATCTTGCTTATTACTGTATTGACAGCGTATCAAGGATTAGACTTTGGTGACAGTCGGACATTAACCAGTATCTTTATTGCTTCTGGTAGTGGCCTGTTCTCCTTCATTTTGGCGATTGGCCTGTATCCGTACATTGAACTTATATTGAACGATGACAGTGTGATTGTTTTAAATGAGTTAAGTAATCCGAACCATCCTTTATTAAAACAGTTGCTTCAAGAAGCGCCTGGAACGTACCATCATAGTATGATGGTAGCCAGTTTAAGTGCCAATGCAGTCGCTGAAATAGGGGGGCGTTCTCTATTGACTAGGGTAGCGTGTTATTACCATGATATTGGCAAAATTAAACATGCGAACTTTTTTGTGGAGAATTTACCAGCAGGAGCTGAGAACCCACATAATTTCTTATTACCCTCAGATAGTAAAGAGATTATTTTTGGTCACGTGACAGAAGGGGTTAAGATTCTTAAAAAAGAAAGAATGCCCCAATTTGTTATTGACGTCTGCCAACAGCATCATGGCACGACCCTGATGAAGTATTTTTACATAAAAGAAAGCGAAAGAAATCCTGAAACAATGGAAGAAGCGTTCCGTTATCCAGGACCAAAACCACAGTCCAGAGAGGCTGGTATTATTAACATCGCTGATAGCGCAGAAGCGGCTGTTAGAGCAATGGATCATCCGTCCAACGAAAAAATTCAAGAGTTTGTTCATGGGTTGATTCGTTCACGATTAGAAGATGGTCAGCTGATTGAAACGGGTCTTACATTGAATGAAATTGCTATCGTAGAAAAATCGATTATCGATGGTCTATGCAGTACGTTCCATTCGCGAATTAAATACCCGAAAATGAAATCAGAAGCAGAAAAAATGATACAAGAACAAGAAGGAAGAAGGAACGAATAAGATGGATATGACTGTATTAGATAAAACGAAGTCATTAACAGAGGAACAACTGACCCTAGTGGATAAAATCATTCAATGTGCGGCAGCTGTGGAAGAATTACAATTAAAAGATGACACAGAAATGTCCGTTACATTTGTTGACAATCAAGAAATTCAAGAGATCAACCGAGAATATCGCAATAAAGATCAAGCAACAGATGTTATTAGCTTTGCCATCGAAGACGAGATGGAGGAAGAATTTTCAGCAGTGTTTGAAGAATTCGATCTACCTCGAGACATTGGTGATATCTTTGTTTCAGTGGATAAAATCAAAGAACAAGCGGAGGAATACGCTCATTCCTTTGACCGTGAATTGGGCTTTTTAATTGTCCACGGTTTTCTGCATCTAAATGGTTATGACCATATGACGGAAGAAGACGAGAAAGAAATGTTTGATTTACAAAGAAAGATTTTAGATAATTATGGACTTAAAAGATAAGCAAGTAGGAAAAAACAAAGATATGAACGCGTCGTTTAAACATGCCAAAAATGGGATAAAGACTGCATTTGTATCGGAAAGAAACATGAAATATCATGTTTCTTTTGGTGTTTTAGCTCTTATTTTAGGCATTATTTTTCCTTTGAGCGTGAGCGAATGGTTATGGCTTGTAGGGGTTATTTTCATCGTCCTCATAGTGGAAGTGATTAACACAAGCTTTGAATATTTAGTCGACTTAGTTGTAGGGGAGTCGTTTCATCCTATAGCCAAACAAGTCAAAGACATGGCAGCTGGAGCAGTGTTATTGTCAGCGGTGCTATCCTTAATTGTAGGGGGCATTATATTTATACCGAAACTAATACAATGGATAAGATGATGGGAGATTAAGCATGACAAACGAAGGATTTAAATCAGGTTTTGTAGCAATAATTGGGAGACCAAACGTTGGGAAATCAACATTATTAAACAGAGTAGTCGCGCAAAAAATTGCGATTATGAGTAACAAAGCACAAACAACACGTAACAAAATTCAAGGGGTTTATACGACTGATACGGAACAAATCGTGTTCATCGATACGCCTGGTATCCATAAGCCTAAAACAAAACTAGGTGATTTTATGGTTGAAACAGCTTATAGCGCCTTACGTGAAGTGGATGCTATCTTGTTTATGGTTAGTGCAGATCAACCAAGAGGCCGTGGGGATGACTTTATCATTGAACGCTTGCAACGAGCAGAGGCCCCTATTTACTTGGTAATTAATAAAATTGATACGGTACATCCAGATGCCTTATTACCAATTATTGATGATTATCGTCAACAGTTAGACTTTAAAGAGATTGTCCCAATTTCAGCAACAGAGGGAAATAACGTACCACGTTTATTAGAAACCTTAGTAGAAGATATGCCAGAAGGACCACAGTTTTATCCGAAAGATCAAGTAACGGATCATCCGGAGTATTTCATTGTGTCTGAATTGATTCGTGAAAAAGTACTAGAATTAACAGAACAAGAAGTGCCTCATTCTGTAGCAGTAATCACAGAGAGCATGCAACGAGACGAGTTTGATAAAGTCCATGTTCAAGCCACGATTATTGTAGAACGTGATAGTCAAAAAGGGATTATTATTGGTAAAGGCGGCAAAATGCTAAAAAACATTGGAATTAAGAGCCGTCGAGACATCGAAAACTTGTTAGGTAATAAAGTTTATTTAGAACTTTGGGTAAAAGTTCAAAAAAATTGGCGAGATAAAAACAAAGATCTTCAAAACTTTGGCTACCGTGAAATGGATTATTAAGCATCAGCTTGTAACAAATGAGGTGGTAGGTTGAAAAATATACAAGAAGCAGAAGGCATCATTCTGTTTACTCGTAATTACCGTGAAAAAGATAAACTCGTAAAGATTTTTACTGAATCTTACGGGAAAAAGATGTTTTTTGTCAAAAATGCGAACCGAAAAAATTCAGATATCTTAAGTGCGATTCAACCCTTTACTTGTGCGACTTATATTATGGATCTGAGAGGGGAAGGCTTGTCTTTTCTAAACAGTTCTAAAGATGTTTCGAGCTTCAAGACGATGCAAACAGATATTACGGTATCGGCTTACGGTACGTATCTTTGTAACTTAGCGGATGTGGCGATTGAGGACAATGTCTACGATCCTGCGTTGTACGGTTTCTTAAAAAAGGCCTTACAACTACTAGATGAACATTATGACCCTGAAATTATTACTAACATTTTTGAGGTCCAACTACTCAACCGATTTGGGATTAAGATAGATTGGTCCAAGTGTGCGATTTGCGGAGAACAACAGGGAAAGTTTGATTATTCTTCTGAATATCAAGGGATTATTTGTGACAAACATTTTCAACCTGGTGTGAAACGGTTTAATCTAGATGCTAAAGCCATTCATTTTTTAAGACTTTTTTCTCACATTCAATTGAGTCAAATTAATCAGATTAATCTAAAGCAAGACACAAAAGATAGTATCCGGTTTGCCTTGGACATTTTGTATGATGAGTATGTAGGGGTTCACTTAAAAAGCAAAAAATTTATTGATAATATGAAATCTTGGGAAAAGATGTTAAAAAAAGAAGATTAAGAATTGACAAATCCATAGATAATTATTATGATTATTGTAATATAAAGGCATCACGTTGAAAGAGAGAAGTAAGAAGACATCAAGATTAAAGCGAGTTTGAGTGAGTGAAAGTCAAACATCTTTGAGTCTTTGGAAAAGGCACTCTGGAGTGATCATCAAATGAAGCTGCCGAAAGTATTCGGAAGTAGGGTGGAACCGCGAATTATCGTCCCTATGTTTAACATATTTTGTTAGGCATAGGGATTTTTGTGTGCCTAACGACAGGAGGAAAAAAGCATGAGTCAAAAATTAACGGTTCAAGAAATGATTGCGGCACTACAAAAATATTGGTCAGACCAAGGGTGCATGTTGATGCAATCTTACGATACAGAAAAAGGGGCAGGAACAATGAGTCCTTACACGTTCTTACGTGCCATCGGACCTGAGCCATGGAATGCGGCTTATGTTGAGCCGTCACGTCGACCAGATGATGGTCGTTACGGAGATAACCCAAACCGTTTATACCAACATCATCAATTCCAAGTAGTGATGAAACCATCACCTGATAACATTCAAGAACTTTATTTAGAGAGTTTGAAAGTATTAGGCATCGATCCATTACAACATGATATTCGTTTTGTTGAAGATAACTGGGAAAATCCTTCTATGGGATGTGCTGGTTTAGGTTGGGAAGTTTGGCTGAACGGAATGGAAATCACTCAGTTCACTTATTTCCAACAAGTAGGTGGGTTAGAATGTAAACCTGTAACCTCAGAAATTACCTATGGTTTAGAAAGATTGGCTTCATATATTCAAGAAGTAGACAGTGTTTATGACTTAGAATGGACAAAAGGCGTTAAATACGGTGAAATTTTTGTTCAACCTGAATACGAGCATTCAGTGTACTCTTTTGATGTAAGTAATCAAGACATGTTATTACAATTATTTGATATGTATGAAACAGAAACGAAGCGTTGTATTGAAAAAGGATTAGTTCATCCAGGATACGACTATGTATTAAAATGTAGCCATGCTTTTAACTTATTAGATGCTCGTGGTGCTGTTTCTGTAACAGAGCGCGCAGGCTTCTTATCACGTATTCGTAACATGGCTCGTTCTTTAGCGAAAGCCTTTGTTGCTGAACGTGAAAAATTAGGATTCCCATTATTAAAAGAAACGTTGGAGGAGAAATAATATGTCGAAACAATTTTTATTAGAGATTGGTTTAGAAGAGATGCCGGCACATATTGTGACACCGACGATTAATCAATTAGCAAAAAAAGTATCAGATTACTTAATTGAAGAGCGTTTGAGTTTTGACAACGTAGATATCTTTTCAACACCTCGCCGCTTGGCAGTGCGTGTCAACGGATTAGTAGATAAACAAGAGAACATTGAAGAAGTTGCTAAAGGCCCTTCTAAAAAAATTGCACAAGATGCTGAGGGGAATTGGAGCAAGGCTGCATTAGGATTTGCCCGTGGCCAAGGTGGTACCGGAGAGGATTTATTCTTCCAAGAATTCAAAGGAGAAGAATACGTTTATATCAATAAATTTATTGAAGGCAAGCCAGCTGCTGACGTATTGCAAGGTATTGGGAAAGTCGTAATGAGCTTAACCTTCCCTGTTTCTATGCACTGGGCAGCGTTCGATTATAAATTTATTCGTCCCGTTCATTGGGTAGTGGCTCTTTTAGATGATGTGTTAGTACCTGTTGAAGTTTTCAACATTAAGAGTGGCAAAACGTCTCGTGGTCATCGTTTCTTAGGACAAGAAGCAACGATTAACCATGCCAATGAATATGAAACAAAATTAGAAGAACAAAGCGTGATTGTGAATGCAGTTATTCGTAAAAACATGATTGCCAAACAATTAACAGAGATTGAGTCAATGAACAACTGGCAAATTCCAGCGGATGAGACATTACTTGAAGAAATCAATAACTTGATCGAGTACCCAACTGCTTTTGTAGGTAATTTTGAAGAACAATATTTGAGTATCCCGTCAGAAGTGCTGATTACCTCAATGAAAGAGCACCAACGTTATTTTGAAGTACTAGATGCTCAAGGTAATTTATTGAATCATTTTGTTTCTGTCCGTAATGGTAATAGTGAATACATTGATAATGTCATTTCTGGTAATGAAAAAGTATTAAAAGCACGTCTAGAAGACGCTGAATTCTTCTACAAAGAAGACATGGAAGTGAGCATTGAAACAAGTGTTGATAAATTAAAAAATGTGACGTTCCATGAAAAAATTGGGTCAGTTTATGAGAAAATGCAACGTGTGGGTGCGATTGCGCAGTTAATTGGACAATACGTTGGCTTAGATGCCGATCAATTAAGCACATTGAAACGTGCTAGTGAGATATACAAATTTGATTTAATGACAAATATGGTAGGGGAATTCCCTGAATTACAAGGCGTTATTGGAGAAAAATACGCGATAAGCAAAGGTGAAACAAAAGAAGTGGCCCAAGCCATTCGTGAACATTATTTACCAAAATCGAGCGATGGAGAATTGCCAGCAAGCGATGTGGGAGCTGTTCTTGCGATTGCTGATAAATTAGACACGTTATTTGCCTTCTTTACTGTAAACTTAAACCCAACGGGATCAAATGACCCTTACGCATTACGTCGTCAAACATATGGTGTGATTCGTATCGTAGAAAACAAAGAATGGGAATTCCCATTGAATCAATTACAAGGGAAAATTGAGGAATTAATTAACAGTGACTACGATACTTTTGGTCTGAAATTTGAAGATGGTAAAGAGAGCATTCAAGATTTTGTTAAAGGCCGCATGAAACAATGGTTTAGTGGTAAGAACATTCGCCACGATATTATTGAAGCTGTCGTTGAAAGCAAACAAGATGACTTAAGTCAAATGTTTGAAACAGCAGCCATTCTAGAAAACCAAGCAGAACAAGGAGATTTCAAACCAACAGTAGAATCGTTGACACGTGTTATTAACTTATCTATGAAAAATGACGCAGACAACCAAAGCACGATTCAACCAGAATTATTCGAAAATGAGGCAGAAAAAGCGTTATACGATGCTGTCAATGTTTTGAAAGAAAAAGCTGGAGAGTTAACGCTTAACGAGAACTTTGAAGGTCTTAAAGCATTGAATCCGTTAATTGAAGCTTACTTTGAACAAACCATGGTCATGGTAGAAGACGAAGAACGTCGTCAAAATAGACTGAACCAATTAACAGAGATTGCTAAAATAGCTTTATCCTTTGCAAGCCTTGATTTACTAATTGTTAAATAAATAGTAGTACTTAAAGAGCGGCCCATTATGAGTCGCTCTTTTTTTAAAATAAGAATAGGTTTTATGAGTCTTTAATGATAAAATTAAGAGTGAAGATGAAAAAAAACTAGGGATAAATGTGAGGAGTGAAAGATATGAATTTTTTTAAACGAGCTATGTATAGTGTAACTCGCCGAAAAGGAAAATCCCTCATCCTTTTTGCTGTGATTTTTATTCTAGGGAATGTGATGGCTGGGGCTATCTCAATTAAACAAGGAACCAAGAGTGTGGAGGAAACCATTAAGAAACAATTAGGGGCTACGGCAACGGTATCCTTTGATTATGAGAAGATGGAAAAATCTGAGCTAGAGGACTACGATAAAGTAGCCCATCCGACACCAGACATTTACAATGAAATTGGAGCGTTGTCACAAGTAAAGTACTTTGATTACTCAGTAACTGACTTTGAGATGACACAAAAGCTGAAAAGTGTTCAGCCTAAAGATGAGTCTTTTTCTATTGGAATGGAAGGGCAATCTTACATGAATTTCAAAGGGGTTAATTACCCTGAAGTGATTGACGTGAAGAGTCAAAAAATTAAAATGACGAATGGTCGCGTCTTTACTGAGGAAGAAGTCAAAGAAGGGAAAGCTGTGGCAATCATCTCTGAAGAGTTAGCCAAAGAAAATAATTTGGCTGTGGGAGACAAAATGATTGTTGACCGGACAGTACAAGATGATGAAGGCATGATGAATTCTGACGGGGAAGAGGCAAGTAAAGTTGATACAGCCACTAAAGATTACCCTATGGAAGTAATAGGTACCTTCCAAGTAGTCCAAGTGGAAGATGAGAAAAAACGTAAAAAAGAAGATGACGGGATGGCTGATTTTAATTTGTATGAACAAATGAACACCATCTACGCTCCCAATGCGTATATCTCTAATACAGCAAAAGAATTTACGACATTTGCCTTTGAAAAATTCCCGAATAACTACAGTTGGGTCGCTGAAGATGGTAAACAACCTCAGTTAGACGATGTGTTAAAAGCTATGACAGGGGAAAATAACCGTGGCACATCAATGTATATTATTGAAAAACCAGAATTAGTAGAAGATTTTAGAATAGAAGCCCAAAAAGTATTGGATAGTCATAATATTAAGTACTATAGAGTACTAGCGAGTTCAGACCAGTACGATTCAGTGGCAGGACCTGTGAAAGGTATGGCGAAAATTTCTAATTTAGTCTTGATTATTTCAGTGGTTGCTTCCGTTTTAATTATTACATTAGTTGTTATATTATTTTTACGTGATCGTAAACATGAGTTAGGCGTTTACTTGTCATTAGGAGAAAAACGTAGCCGAGTGGTCGGACAGATTGTGACAGAAGTGGTCTTGATTTCTTTAGTTGCCATTACGATTTCTGTGTTTACAGGCAATATGTTAGCCAAAGGATTCTCTAATTCCTTGATCCAAACGCAACGTCAAGAAGACGTCTTAGATGGTGGATTTATGATGGGCGGAGATTGGGAAATATCTCAATTGACTAATAATACGGTGACAGAAGATGATGTGGTAGAAGCCTATAAAATCACCTTAACCCCTCAATACATTGCTTTATTCTATGTGGTTGGTTTGGGTGTGGTGTTATTGTCTGCAGTCGCACCGTTAATCTATATTATGCGACTCAATCCGAAGAAAATAATGATGTAAGGAAGGTGAATGAACATGTCGATTATTAAAGCGAGAAAATTAGATTATTATTATCAAGATGGTGACAAACTACGTTATATCTTGAAGAATACCAATGTTGATTTTGAGCAAGGAACGTTCTATTGTATCGTGGGACAGTCTGGTTCAGGTAAAACAACCTTACTTTCTATTCTTGGCGGGCTTGAAGAACCTAAAAAAGGGAACTTGTTCTACAATAAGAAAAACATTAAGTCGATTGGCTATGATAACTATAGACGAAACAATATTGGCATTATTTTCCAGCAATATAATTTAATTCCTTATTTGACAGGCGTAGAAAATGTGCTTGTGCCAATGTCAATTACAGAGAATAAACTACCAGATAATCACGAAAAAGTAGCCTACAATCTACTAGATTATATTGGGATTGGAGAAGAGAAAGCCAAACGCATGGTCAATCAATTGTCAGGTGGGGAACAACAGCGTATTGCTATTGCTAGAGCCTTAGCAACTAACGTGGACGTTATCTTGGCAGATGAGCCAACAGGAAACCTAGACGAAGAGATGGAACAAGAAATTGTGAACATCTTCAAGTCATTGGCTCATGACCACAATAAATGTGTCATCATGGTAACCCATTCTCAAGAGATAGCCAAACAATCAGATAAAGCATTTTTACTACGCAAAGGAGTTTTGAGAGATTATGAGTGATTTCTTATCTAATTTTGATGCTCAGAATTATAAAGAGACATTAGAAGAGAAAAAGTCATCTCAAAAACGCCAACGTCCCATTACAAAGGAACAAGAAGAAGAGGTAACACCAGTAACCGGTCCTCCCGTTCGCCGCAAAAAACGAAAAAGAAAACCTAGTACCTCTTCTACCTCAGACAATCAACCAGTGTTTGTTCCAATCGATACGCCGAATTATACCGACGAATCGGCGTATTTTTTAGACGATGAGGGGCAAGAAGATGATTTGGAATACGACAGTTCTTCTGATCATGAAGTAGCGATTGATCCAACCTATGCCTCGAAGCAAAAACGGAAAAAATTAGTCATTATTGGCGGCAGTATTCTAGCGATGATTGCTATATATGCTATTTATTTTAATATAAGCCGAGTTAAAATGCCTGAGTTTACCGACAAGTCTGTGACAGAGGTTAGGAAATGGGCGGCTGAGAACCGGATGAAAGTAACCTATGATGGTACTTTTTCTATTGAAAAGGCGAGCAATGATGTGGTAGAACAGTCGATTAAACCTGGTAAAAATGTGAAAAAGGGCTCGGATGTAACAGTGGTTGTCAGTGATGGTCCAGATCCTGAAGAGTTGATTCCTTTACCGAATTTTAAAGAAATGACTGAATCGGACGTTGCTGCGTTTATTGAGAAGAATAAAGCAGAGAATTTAACGGTGATTACCGAATACGATAATAAAGTTGACAAAGGGTCGTTTATCAAAATTGATTTTAGCAACAAAGACATCACCGCAGAAAATTATCGACGCAGAGACAGTGCGAATGTGTATTTTTCTAAAGGGAAAGAGGTCTTTGAGAAAAACATTGCCATGCCAGACTTTACTAAGAAAGACAAAGCGACTGTGGATGAATGGGCTAAGAAGAATGGTGTGTCAGTTAAGTATGAAAAGACGGATTCAGATACAATTGAAGAAGGCTTAATTATTTCTCAAAACGTAAAGAAAGATACGAAAATTGCTAAAAATGACACGGTGATTTTTGAAGAATCATTAGGTAAAGCCGTAGTAGTACCTAATTTTTCAGACATGCGTCCAGATGCGGCAAGTGATGCTGTGGAAGGACTCGTAGTAAATATGACACAAGTCTTTTCAAACGATGTCCCTTATGGCCGCTTGATTAGTCAATCGATTGAAGCAGGTACGAAAATGACAGGGAAAGAGGTTAAACCTGTTAAAGTGGTGTATTCCATGGGTAGCCCTTATATTAAATCTTATTATGGTCAGTTAGAAGGAGACATCCCTAAACTGCTATACGATGATTTTAATTCCAAAGGAGCAAGCATTACTTATGATGTGTACTACGTGGATTCATCACAAGAAAAAGGACAAATTGTCAAAATGAGTGTGTTCAATCAATACATTGGTTTAAATGATACTGTTGTTTTTGGTATTAGCAATGGCCGATTTGCGGATGCACCCAGCGCCTCACCCACAGAACCAAGTAATGATGACCCAGAGTTGTGAGAGTAGACCTCTATATGATAAAGTATAGAGGTCTTTTATTAATAAAAAAGCCCATTATGGTTGCAAAGGAATGAATGAAACAATGGAAAAACCGTTACATGGTTTAACGAAGGAAGAAGTAACACAACGCGTGCAACAAGGATTGCACAATAATTATGAAGAGAATGTAGCAAAATCGAACAAAGATATTATTAAAGATAATGTTATGACCCTCTTTAACTTATTAAATCTCATGATTGCCATTTGTTTAGGGATGGTTGGGGCTTTTAGTAATTTATTCTTTATGGCCATTATCATGGTCAATGTTATTATCGGGGTTACCCAAGAAATCAGAGCAAAAAATCTTGTCGCAAAATTATCCATCGTCAACAAAGACGAAGCGAGGGTAATGCGAGATGGGCAAGAAGTTGTGATTGAGTCCATAGACATTGTGATGGACGACATTGTTAAGCTTGGCATTGGGGATCAGATACCTTCTGATATGGAGGTAGTCGAAGGTCATATTGAAGTGAATGAAGCGCTATTGACTGGAGAATCAGACTTGATAAAAAAAGGACCTGGTACAGCACTATTATCAGGAAGTTATGTTGCCAGTGGTCAATGTTATGGCCGTGTGGTTCATGTTGGAAAAGACAACTATGCGACAAAGATTGCCAATGAAGCCAAAGTGCACAAACCGATGACATCAGAATTGGTGTCTTCCATTAGAAAAGTCTCAAAGTTTACAAGTTATGTCATTGTGCCGTTAGGCTTAATCTTGTTTGTTGAAGCGTTTTTTGTGAGACAATCCGATATTAAATCTTCCGTCGTCTTTTCTGCAGCAGCTCTCTTAGGAATGTTGCCTAAAGGGATGGTGCTCTTGATTAGTATCGCCTTAGCAACAGCTGTGGCAAAGCTTGCAAACAAGCAAGTGCTTGTACAAGACATGTATGCTGTAGAAACCTTGGCTCATGTGGATGTGATTTGTTTAGATAAAACAGGGACCATCACGGAAGGTAAAATGAAAGTGTTGGATGTAGATGTATTAGACCCACAGCACCGAGCAGATTTCCATGATATTATTGGCAGCTATTTGCGAGTATCTAAAGATAACAATTTAACGATGGAAGCGTTACGTCAAGCGTTTAAAGAATCTGACGTTTTTGAAGCGGGCCAAGTGGTCAGTTTTTCTTCTGAGAAGAAATGGGGAGCCGTTGAATTTAAAGGATTAGGTACAGTAGTACTAGGCGCTCCGGAACGTTTAGTGAGTGATTCAGAGTTGCCACGTTCTGTTGTAGTAGGTCAAGAAGAAGGGTACCGAGTGTTGATGTTAGGGTTAAGCGACGGGGGAGTTGAGGACGACGTCTTACCGGAACTGAGGCCGTTAGCAGTTCTTCTGATTGATGATCCGATTCGAGAAAACGCCAATGAGACGTTAGCCTATTTAAAAGAAGAGGGCGTAGATATTCGTGTGATTTCAGGAGATAATCCGGTCACTGTGTCTAACGTAGCAAGACGTGCAGGTCTTGAAACGTATGCTTCTTATGTGGATTTATCCGCTATTACTGAGGAACAAGAGGTTCGTTCTTTGGTGAATCACTACACAGTATTTGGGCGCGTGTCTCCCCAACAAAAGAAAATACTTGTCCAAGAATTGAAATCCCAAGGCCATGTTGTTGCAATGACTGGAGATGGGGTCAACGATGTCTTAGCCTTAAAAGAAGCTGATTGTAGTATCGCTATGGCTGAGGGGGACAATGCCACTCGTCAGATTGCCAATTTAGTATTACTAAATTCTGATTTTACCACGTTACCAGATGTGTTGTTTGAAGGACGTCGTGTGGTCAATAACGTGACAAAGGTAGCGAGTATCTTCTTTATCAAAACCATTTATTCTTTGATACTGTCAGTATTGTGTGCTTTAAGTGCTGTGGCTTTTCCTTTTATCCCCATCCAAATTACCTTACTGGATTTGGCGATTGAAGGTTACCCAACGTTCTTCTTATCTTTTGAGAATGACCGCCGAAAAGTAGACACGCGTTTCTTACCAACGGCTCTTAGAAATGCGTTACCGAATGCGTTGTTAGTAGTAATGAACGTGTTAGTTATTTATTTCCTAGGCCAACATTATGCGTGGTCAACCATAGATACAACCACATTAATGTATTACATGCTAATTGCTGTTAGCAGTATGGCAGTGGTGAAAGCCTGTCTGCCGTTTAATCCACTACGCGTGTTCTTAGCTGTAACAACGGTTGTAGGAACATATGTGGCTGCTATGCTATTTAAAGGAATTCTAGAGATTTCTTATTTAACAAGTGCGACATTACCAGTCTTTTTCGTATTAGTTGTTCTCTCTTTATGCGGCAAGTTCATGCTGGATAAATGGTTGATCAAAAGACCAGTAACAAACTAATGAGAGAAACGAGGTCATAAGAATTGCATTACTAACTAAATATGGTATACTTTAATATGTATATTTATGCCAAATAGTCGCGCTGTCTGCAGTGCGACTTTTGTGGCTTTATAAAGGAGCGTAAACCGATGTCACAAATGATTCCACAAGCAACGATTGATGCCATTCGTAAAGAAGTTAACATCGTGGATGTTGTTGGGGAATACGTTCAACTGAAAAAATCTGGTAAAAATTATTTAGGCTTATGTCCATTTCATGACGAGAAAACCCCATCGTTTTCAGTAGCAGAAGACAAACAAATTTATCATTGCTTTGGCTGTGGTAAAGGCGGTAGTGTGTTTAAATTCGTCCAAGAAATAGAAGGATTGTCTTTTCCAGAAGCCGTGGAAAAAATCGGGAGTCAAACAAACATTGATTTACCTACTAATTATACGGCAGAAGCATCTCCAAGTGGCCAAGGGAATGTTTCTTTAGAAGAGCGTCAAGTGTTAGACATTCACCAAAAAGTAACCGAGTTGTATCATCATATTTTGATGAACACACAAATTGGTGAAAAGGCGCTGGCTTACCTACATGAACGAGGTTTGACAGATGAGATGATTGAGACATTTCAGATTGGTTTTGCACCGAAGGACCGACGAGTCGTTCATCAAATCTTACAGAAGGACAATTATTCAGAAGAGGTTTTAAAAGAAACAGGTCTGTTATTTATGTTAGATTCTGGCCAATGGTTGGACCGGTTCTATCAACGGATTATGTTTCCGATTAAAAATTATCAAGGGAAAGTGATTGGTTTTTCTGGTCGGATTTTGGAAGATGAGATGTTCGACAGCTCGGATCAACCTAAGTACTTAAACAGCCCAGAAACGAAACTTTTCAATAAGCGTTTCGTTCTCTATAACTTTCATCAGGCAAGGCCAGTTATTCGTAAAAGCAATGAGATTATTTTGTTTGAAGGCTTTATGGATGTTATCTCTGCTTGGATGAGTGGGATAGAAAACGGGGTCGCCACAATGGGGACTAGTTTGACCATTGAGCAAATAAAAGCCATGGAGCGTGTCGCAACAGACGTATTGATTTGTTACGATGGAGATAGTGCTGGCCAAGACGCGATTAACCGAGCAGTGCATGTAATACAAGAAGAGAGTGCTTTGGACATTCAAATCATCCGAATGCCTGAGAGAATGGACCCAGATGATTACCGTAGACACTACGGACCAAAAGCATTAAAAGAATTACTTCATGCAAGCCGAGAAACCATTTTTCAATTCAAAAATGAGTTTATTAAAAAGCAGTATGATTTGTCCATAGAATCTGATAAACTAGCCTACATTGATAGTATTCTAACAGAACTATCTGAGGTAGATTCTGTGATTGAGCGGGACTTGTATGTGACGAAACTGGCAGAAGAATTTGGTTTATCCAAAGAGAGCTTACAAAGTGAGTTAAACCAGAAAAAGGCGGTTCGTCGCCAAGGAACTACCCAACATTTTCAACAAACCTTTGAACCAGTGATACCACAATTTCAAGACGTCAAAAAGGTAAGCCTTGTTGAGAAAGCAGAATTACAGCTGATTTACCGGTTGATGAATGAAAGGAACGCCCATAATTTTTTAGCTCAACAAGTTAATTTTTCTTTTGTTCACGATATCTATCAAGAGTTATACCTTCATATTAGTAATTATATGAGTTTACACGGTGAACTTGAGGTAGCTGATTTTATTGATTATTTACAAGAAGATACGTTGAAGCACAAAGTAGTCAGTATCTCTTTGCAAAATTATAGTGAAGAAAGTTCCGTTGAAGAGTTAAAGGATTGTGTTAAAATAATTGCGACCGCTGCGATTCAAAAGCAAATGGAAGAGCAGATGAGAGCTCAACAAGAAGCTCAACGGCTAGGCAATAAAGAATTAGAGTTTGAGGCAACAATTAACATTATCACGTTACAAAAGGAATTAAAAAATATATTGAATTAAGGGGGCTTTCTTTTATGTCAAAAGAGGAAGTTAAAAATCAAGCAGAGTACAAAAAAACAGTCGATTCATTCATTAGAACGAACAAACCAAAAGGTTCTGTTTTTATTGATGACTTAACTAATGAAATCGCCACTCCTTTTGAATTAGATTCAGATCAAATGGATGACTTAATTCAAAAAGTTGAAGACGCTGGTGTTAGCGTTGTGGACGAAAAAGGGGAACCAAGCGAGAGAAGTTTGAGCGCTGCAAAGAAAAAAGAAGCAAAAGCGAAAAAAGAAGAAAAACCTGAAGACTTATTAGCTCCTGCTGGGGTTAAAATCAACGACCCCGTAAGAATGTACTTAAAAGAAATTGGTCGTGTGCCTCTTTTAACAGCAGAAGAAGAAGTAGCGTTAGCTTTACGTATTCAAGAAGGTGACCCAGAAGCGAAACAAGAATTAGCGGAAGCCAACCTTCGCTTGGTTGTTAGTATTGCGAAACGTTATGTAGGCCGTGGTATGCAGTTCCTAGATTTAATCCAAGAAGGTAACATGGGATTAATGAAAGCTGTAGAAAAATTTGACCATGAAAAAGGGTTCAAATTCTCAACTTATGCCACATGGTGGATTCGTCAAGCGATTACACGTGCGATTGCCGACCAAGCAAGAACCATTCGTATTCCGGTACATATGGTTGAAACCATCAACAAATTGATCCGTATCCAACGTCAATTATTGCAAGACTTAGGACGCGAACCGACACCAGAAGAAATTGGTGCAGAGATGGACCTTCCACCAGAAAAAGTCAGAGAAATCTTAAAAATTGCTCAGGAGCCAGTGTCGCTTGAAACACCAATTGGTGAAGAAGATGATTCGCACTTAGGTGATTTCATTGAAGACCAAGAAGCAACAAGCCCTGCAGATCATGCAGCCTATGAATTATTAAAAGAACAGCTTGAAAGTGTGTTAGATACCTTAACAGACCGTGAAGAAAACGTACTACGTTTACGCTTTGGTCTAGATGATGGACGCACACGTACATTAGAAGAAGTTGGGAAAGTATTTGGGGTGACCCGTGAGCGAATTCGACAAATCGAAGCGAAAGCTCTTAGAAAACTACGCCACCCATCTCGTTCAAAACAATTAAAAGATTTTCTAGAATAAAATAAGCAATCAAGGCTTTAGGACATGTGTTCTAAAGTCTTTTTTTGTATAGAAATGTATAAAATGAGCATGATAATACTATTTAATATAAAAAAAGCAGAATTATTGTAACAGAGAGTCGTAATATGACTTTTCCTAAGGGTATGATAGTTTTGTATATATATTATTCGAAAAGGAGAGATTAAAGGATGTTTTGTTGGAATTGTGGTCATAAAAATGAAGAAGATTTTCATTTTTGTGAAAATTGTGGTTCAGATCTTCGTTTAGGAGTCGAAGATCATTCTTTGGTTACCAGTGATATCCCTGAGGCGTCACCGATGATGGTAACCCAACAAGAAAATGGTAACCCTAAAGAACCAGAGAGTGTCCCTTATTTTGAGGGGCCATTAATTGAAAAGAAAAAGTGGTCTAAAAAACAAAAAGCAGGGGCGATTGTAGGGGTCATTCTTGTATCAGCGATTGTAGGAACGTACAAATATGGCGAAAATTACTACAGTTATGATCAACAAGTTGAACGGATGCAAGAAGTGATAAAGACAAAGGATCCTAAGAAATGGGCAGAGATTACGATATCTAGTGACCCTAATTTTAAAATCAGCGCGGCTAGCTTAAAAAAAATGACAGATTATTACAGTGAAGCGGATCAAAAAGAGGCTTTTTCTGACATAGTTAAAGGATTAAGCCAGAAACAGGAGGAAGCGACAGACTTCTCTGTGGTTAAAGAAGGGAAGGACTTCTTTTTATTTGATCATTATAGCTTAGAACTAACACCAGTGTATTTAACGGTATATGCGAATGAACCAGATGTAAAAGTAACGGTAGATAATAAAGAAGAAACGATGGATGATACAGGAGAAATGAAGATTGGACCTTTGACTCCAGGCGTATACAAGGTGAAAGGTAGTTTAGATAAAGTGGACACTGAAAGCGACGTTGTATTGGTTCGATATGACCATCCTGATTTTGAGGAAGCGAGCACCTTAAAAATGGATTTTCATAAAGTATCGTTTAAAGTAATGTCTAATTTAGAGGGTGGGGATGTTTTTGTAGATAATAAGAAAATCGGCACCCTAAAAAAAGGAGAACTTGAGGTTAAAGACCTTGTGTGGCATCAAGGTATGTCGGTTAGAGTGGAGAAAAAAATCAACAAAGAAACGATTGTATCTGAAGAACGAGAAGTGGAAGAAGGCATCTATTGGAGTGAGAATTACGAGGACGTAGGCTCGGAGATCAACTTAATAGTTGAAGGAGTCCAAACAAAAGAGATGGCTCAATCTTCATTAGACGAGATGTATAGTCATGTAACAGATATGACTCGAGGCTCGGGTAGTTTGAGAGATTATCAGATTGAGTCTTTAACGGGATACTTTGACGAGGGGGCAAACAATGAGGATTACAATGATTTTCTTACCTTTATTAAAAGTGTTCGTGAAAGCGAAGAAAAATCAAGTGTTATGGGAACCCCGAAGGTTGAAAGTTTTGACATGATTGGGAAAGATTTGTATGAAGTCCAATATTTCATCGAATACCGTACGCGATATAAGGCTATGAAAAGAGATGAAGTGGTTCAAACCTTTAAGTACACGAAAGCCACGTTACGCTATAACGAGGAAGAGGATAAGTTACAGATTGTTGATTTAGGTGGGAAAGAAAATTTTGAAGTCATAGATGATGGAGGCGTGTCTTAGTAGATGACAACAAGTACTAAAAAGGCCATCTTTGCGAGTATTCTTTTGATAGGTGCTGTGGCGACAGGCATTGTGTTGCTTGTGAAAGAGTCCTCACCACCCAAGGAAAACTCAACGGACATTAGTCAGACGCAGTATAGCTCTATCTCAGAATCAAGCACAGAGTTGGAGGTCAATTCGACGGTTGAGGTACTTCCAAGCCTTGAGGAGCAACTGGATGACTTGGTTCAGCAGATGACATTGGATGAAAAAATCGGCCAATTATTCTTAGTGAGGGTACCTGTTGAGGACCAACTAGCGGATATTGCCACATACCATTTAGGTGGGTATCTGCTCTTTAGCCGTGACATTGAGGGAGAAACCAAAGAGAGTTTAACTGAAAAAATCAAAAGCTATCAAGACACAGCTAAGACGCCCTTTATGGTTGCTTCAGACGAAGAAGGTGGCACCGTGACTCGAATTAGTCGAAACAAAGAGGTCGTGCCGGAGCAGTTTAAATCGCCACAAAAGATTTATGACACAGATGGCATGACTGGTATCAGGCAGGACGTTCGGACTAAGTCAGCTATTTTTAAAGAACTAGGGATTCATACGGGATTGTATCCTGTAGCAGATGTATCGACACATAAGGAAAGTTTTATTTATCCAAGAACGATTGGGTTAGATGTGGCAGGGACGTCGACATTTGTCACATCGGTGGTGGAAGAGCTAACCAAGGAAGGCACGGGCTCTACCTTGAAGCATTTCCCAGGATATGGGGACAATGAGGATTCTCATACAGACATTGTTCACGACAATCGGAGTAGGGAGGAATTGGACAAAGAAGCCATCCCTCCTTTTAAAGCTGGGATTGATGCCGGAGCAGATAGCATTCTAGTGTCCCATAATATTGTGACGGCACTAGATGACAGCTTACCAGCGTCTATTTCCCCTCGTGTGCACGATGTGTTACGCAAGGAATTAGGCTTTGAGGGCGTTGTGATGACAGATGACATGGATATGGACGGTTTGGCAGATTTTATTAGCCAAGAAGAAGCGGGACTAAAAGCTGTGAAGGCCGGCAATGACCTTATCTTATCGTCTAGTTATAAAACACAGATTCCTGCGATTAAAGCAGCTATAGCGACGGGTGATTATAAAGAAGAGGACTTGAATAGGTCGGTCACAAGAATTATGACATGGAAACACAAATTAGGAATTATAACATTGGAGGAATAGGAAATGAAATTTTGTATGCATTGTGGGAAAGAAATTAAAGATACGGTAAAATTCTGTGCATTTTGTGGTGGGGTGCAAAAAGAAGTAGAACCAACGTCTCAAGAAACGCCTATCATGGACGACGCACCTATTTATGAAGAAGAAGTTATTCAGGAAGCGAATTACGAATCTGGGGAAGAAAATACTTACCAAGAGTCTCAACAAAACCATTACCAACAACAAGAGAACACGCAACAACAGTACCAACAACAAACTCAGAATACGCAGCAGTCTCAACAGACACCACTCATTAATATTAATCAAGAAGCGGTCAATCAATCTGTGAATCAATTTGCTGATAAAGGTAAAAATTATTTGTCATATATTAATGGTAATATTAAAAACCCGTTGTTAGGTGGCATGAGTCAAAATCGATCATTTGGTGTAATATCTTTCTTTGTTTTTAACCTATTGATTAGTTTAGCAATTAGTCATGCTTTAGGAAAATCAATTCATGGAATGAACTTTAAGTTTGAAATGTTGTTCCCAGTATTAATGTTGTTGATGATCGGCCAATTTATTAATGTGTTAGCGATTTATGTGTTATCTAGCAAAATATTTAAGAACAAAACCAATATGGCAGATATTTTTGAACACATTTATGCTCCTATTAGTATTGTTTTCTATTTTGCTGCTGTGATGTTTTTCTTAACTTTTGTTTCGAAATACGGCTTTAGTTTCATGTACACTATGTTGTTATTATTGACGATGTTCTTTATCAACATTTCGTATTTCGCTAACATTTGGGCAATTGAGAACCTTGGTTCTACGAGAAATAAATTTTATTGGACGATTGGTATCATGGTTGGCACGTTGATTGTACAACTGATTATCAATGTGTTATTAAGCGATATGATTGGGACAAGCATCATGGAATTATTCGAGACAGCGACTAAGTCAATTACTTCCCGTATTATAGGATTCTAATCGTTTCTGATGATAAAGAATAAACGCATTGCGTCTTTAGGGATGTTACTGTTAGGACTTACGAGTTGTGGAGGGATGGATACTGCCACAACTGGTTCGTCCGCAAATATTTCCACGGAACAGGTCCCTATCATAAGTAGCACGACAGCATTAGAAACAATAGCATCAACAAGCGAAGCATCTTCTGAGACCTTTTCAGAAGATGCTCTTACATTGTATTTGACCCAATTTAAAGAGAAGCCGTTGAGTATCTATATTAAAGAAATAGAGGGTGAGGCAAGCTACGGGGTTAATGAGACCACAGTTATGTACGGAGCGAGCATTGCGAAATTACCGATTATTTTGTACACCCAAGAGCAATTAAAAGCCGAGACAATCACAGGTGATACCTATTACGATTATACGGGCGCGGTCAATGAGATTCCTGGGGCTATGATTCGAGGAGGTACAGGGATCATGCAAGGCATGCTAGAGATACGTCAAGCGTTTCAAGTGGATGAGTTGTTGGGGTGGAGCATTACTCAGTCTGACAATTTAGCCAGCAATATGTTGGGCTATTATGTGGGACAAAGGAACGGAGAGGCGTTCCTTCAAGCCATACAGCCTTATTACACTTTTGAACTACCTGTATTTACTAAAAATATGACAGCACAAACGGCAGGAAACTTGATGCAGGCTATTTATCATAATCAGGTTGGTTTGGATTATTTTAAAGAGACTGCATGGCAAAAGGAAAAAATTGGGGTGTTGGATAAACCGACCTATCATAAAATTGGAACAAACGAGGCGTTTAATCACGATGTTGGTATTGTGATGAGTCATAAACCTTATGTGTTAAGTGTTTTGAGTGAAGGATATAGCAATGAGGAACTCGAGAAGATTATCAAAGAAATCGATGCGTTATTAGAGGGAGGAGAGACAAAATGAGTCAGTGTCAAACATGTGGGCATGGAAATGAACAAGGGGCTGTTTTTTGCGAACAGTGTGGAACAAAAATCGTACAGTTTGAGCCCGTCAGTAAAGAATTTTGTGAGCATTGCGGAACAGAGCGAGTAGCTAATTCCCTTTTTTGTGAAGGTTGTGGGACTAAATTTCCAGAACAAGAAAAAAGACAGCCACAGCACACACGCCAAGCAGCTCCAGTTCCACCGCAACCACAGGTCCTATCAGAACAGGTAACCCCCACACCAACAGAACCAATCACACCCTTACCTAAGGATAAAAAGAAAATGGGGACAGGGAAAAAAATCAGTCTTGTCTTGGTTGCTCTGATAGTTATAGGTGCAGGCGGTGGCTTTCTTTATTTCAAAGATAAGTATAGCCAAGACAAACAAATTGACGCGCTAATCAAGGCAATGAATCAACAAGATGGGGCCTTTTTAGCCAATAACATGGTCGTAAGCGAGGGAGACTTGAAAGTGACACAAGAAGGGTTGTCTCCAATGTTTGTCTATTTTAAGAACAATAAAGAGGACGTATCTAAAATAAAAGAAGCCTTTGAGCAAGGAAAAGCGTATCAAGGGTTTAAATTAAAAGAAACGGGTAAAGAGATGGTCTTTTTCCCTCAATACAAAGTAGAAGTAACCCCTGTTTATACCACCGTTACGTCAAATGTCTCTGGCAGTGTGATTGAAATGAACGGTGAATTACTTGCCACAACAAAAGGGGATGATTTTAGACAAGAGGTTGGCCCTTTAATCCCTGGTGAGTACACGTTTACAGCCACTGTAAAAGAGCAAAAAGAAACGAAACAAGAGACAGTGAACTTGCTGCCTGATAGGAAAGAAGAGAAGGCAAAAGAAGTGGATATGTCCTTTCAGATGACCACAGTGGGTGTGTATTCTAACCTCAAAAATAGCAAAATACTATTAGATGGTAAAGAAGTGGGTAAAATCACTGAGGGTACGGAAGAAATCGGGCCCTTTTTATGGCGAGAAGGCATGATGGTGGAAGTCGTCAAAGAAACAGAGGATGGGGAAGTAAGAACGGAGAAAGAAGAAATCAAGAAACCAAAGGGCACTGGAAAAAATGTCCATTCAGATACCATGAACTTACTAATCAGAGAGGCCAACGATTCAGAAATAAAAACGGGCTTACGCTTGTTTTACGATGGCTTTAGACAAGCTGTGGATGCAGAAAATCCTTTTGATGCGGAAATTTTCGCGAATACTTTTTATGAGGGTGGCGAGAACAACAATAGCTTTACTGGGATTAGAGATTACATCCAGTGGTGCCGTGATCGCTCTGCTAAGGGAGAATATCAAGGTGTGTCTTTCTCTATTGAAGTAAATGACATAGAGCTTGTGACAAATGATACCTACGACATCAATTACAATGTGATGTATTCCACCACGTACCCTTATAAAACGAAGAAAAAAAGACGGGACGAAGGCTTTGATTATACTAGGGCAAGAGTCAAGTTAGAGTACGATGAAGGTGGGAAACGCATTACTGGGTTCAAATTTATGAATATGGGCGATGGAGGTGTGAAAGTCTCAGATAACATGGCAAATGAATAAGGAGTTGTAGGAAATGACAACGGTGAGATTAGTAAACAAAGAAACGGGTAAAATTATCCGAGAAACAGAGATATAAAAGGAATGAGTAGGAGGAATAAAGATGGATAAGTGTAAAAAATGTGGGCAACCTTTGATTGAGGGAGCCAAATTTTGTACGAGCTGTGGGACATTAAATGACGGGACTGATTTTGGTATTGATACGGATCAAACTGTGGTGGGACAAACCCTTAAGAAAGGCTTGAATAAATGGATCGTTATTGGTAGCGCTTGTGCTTTAGGAGCTGTTGTGTTGTTTGGCGTTATGTCTTTTTTAGGGGACGATGCTCTTAATATTTCAGACAAACAACCTAAAACAGCCAAAGTGAAAAAGAAAGCATCTGAAAAAGAAATCAAAAAACAAAAAGAAAAGGCAATCAAAACAGAGAGTCCCAAAATCTATGCCTATAAAAATGGAGAAGGTTACGGGATATTAGATAGTAAATTAACGGTAATTAACGAAAATGTGAGTGCTTCTCCTGTAGAATTTAATAAGCATGGTGTTGGTGTGGCTTATCAAAATGGGAAGGCAGGATTAATCGATATTAAAGGAGAAGCTGTGTCAGAGATGACCGATTCTAATATGGGCCACTTTGGTGTGATGCATGGTAATGGGTATCCAGTTGTCTCTTATCAGTCCAAATCTGGGGTATTGGATATCCAAGTGTTAGAATCTGATAGCAGTTTGATGGGGTTAATGAATACCAAAGGAGACATAGTATTTGAACCTGGAGAAGTCTTTATTAGTCCTTTTATGGGAAGAACCATGACAGAATATTACAAGACAAATGGGTCTGGTGGTCAAGGTGTTTTATCAGAAACAGGGGAGGTTGTGGTTGAACCTGTTAACAATTGGGTAACAATCATTAGTGAAAAATTAATAGGTATTCAAAAAAATGAGTCTGATTCTTTTATGATTGTTGATATGGAGGGCAATGTGTTAGAAGAAACGTCTTATAATGACATATCTTCCTTTTATGATTTACCAGGCTATTTTGTTGTGACAAATGCTTTAGGTAAAAAAGGAATCATGAATGATAAACTAGAAGAAGTCCTACCACCTAAATGGACGTACATCTCTTCTAGTGTTTCATCTGATGGGAAATACTTTGTGTTTAGAGATAATGATAAAGACGGTCTGGCAACTTTATCAGGGGATGTCGTGATCGATGCTAAGTATGATTCTTTAAGTTCTCCTAATAAAGAAGGGGTGTTAACCTTCAAAAAAGGAGAACACCAAGGGATTATGACAATAGAAGAAGACGTCATAAAAGATGATTTTAAAGAAAATTTTTATGCCATTGCAGATACGAATTTGTTTGAAGAACAATTATTTGGAGATGAGATGTATACCAAAGTTTATAACAGTCAAGGGGAAGAGGTCTTAAATGCGTCTATTGCCATACCAGCACTGAGTCGATACAGAGGGAATACCTATATCCTACCTCGTGATAACGATGGGAAAGAGATGTGGATTTTGTATGAAGATGGAACGACGTTATCAGAAGAGGCTGTCTTTTACCAGTTTGTAGACAATACCTTATTGATCCAAGAAGAAAATAAAGTGATGTTGGTCAATCTTGACACAGGAAAAGTAATCAAAGAAAAAGATTTAAAAGACCTATAATAGCAAGAATAAAAGGAGAATGACAATGGCTAAAATTTGTAATAAGTGTGGGAATCAATTACCAGAAGAAAGCAAGTTTTGTACAAAATGTGGGACTCAATTTGGTGAAAGTGTAGAGGAAGTGGAATTGGGACAAGCGAGACGCATTGAGAAAGAACCCATAAAAGAAGGAGCTTCTGGAGCTTTCAATCTAGCAAGTTTGGTGAATTGGGTTAAACAAAACATGATGATAGCGGGCGTTGTTGTAGTAGTTGTTATAGCAGCTATTTTTCTAATGAACCGTAGCCCGTTGAGTGGAGAGTGGGTATACAAGGCAGGTGATGAGGAAATTGTGGTGACGATTAAAGGAAGTAAAATCACGATCAATACGCCATACAGCTCAGATACAGATGTAGCAATCTCTGGGAAATTAGCCAAAGATAAAGGCGAAACCTATAAGATGCCATTATCAAGTATGACGGCTCATGTGGTCCTTGCTGATGAGTTTGATAATAGAGGAGAGTACGATGACTTTATAAAAGAATTTGAAGATGAATTAAGCGAAGCCACTTTAACCACGGCTCAACGTAAGCAAATGAAGCAGTTTATTAAATCGATTAAATACAAAGACAACGGCATTTCTTTTACAGTGAAAGCAAAAGATTTAGATAGTTTTACTGAGTTTGATCAATCCGATGTGGATATTATGAGTGATTTCGTTGATCTTTTCAGTGAGGCTATGGTAGGAGAGTACGGCTTTACCAAAAAAGGCAAGGATACTCTGGTCTGGTCATTTAGTGGAATTGATGTCCTTGAATTAAATCGCAGATAAGTCGCACTTTCAACACCCTTCATCCATTCGATAGGAATGAATGTGGGGTGTTTTTTTATGGGATGGTTATCGGAAAATGTGTCATATATAGTTGACATATAGGTGTGAGAGTTATATGCTAGTCATAGAATAAATGTCATATATATATGACAAAAAGAAAGGATTATTATGAACCGTGTGAAAGCTTTTAGAACAGAGAAAAAAGTATCACAGCTTGCCTTAGCTAAAGAAGTTGGCGTGGCAAGACAGACCATTAATTTAATAGAAAACAACAAGTACAACCCGTCTCTTGACTTGTGTTTGAAACTAGCAAAAGCTTTAGGGACTGATTTGAATGGGTTATTTTGGGAGGAATAGATAATGGAGAAAAAAGAGAGTATTGGGGTTAAGGCCGTCAAACGTTTTTATGGTGTGAGTGGTGTCTTGGATGAATATAAAAGACAAGAAATCAATCGCATCGGGAATAATAGCTTCATGATGTTGTGGGCGTACATGTTGCTGTCGAGTTTTGTAGCAGTCGTGGTGGGAATGAACCATCCTACATGGGCTCTATGGATCCTACTCATTGGGAATGCTGTGGTGGGAATTTTTGGGATTGGGTTGTACATTATGTCTGCGACAATCTCTTTAGGCTTAGGGCAAGTAGAAGTGGAAAAGAAACAGTACGACGTTGAAAAACAACGCATGAAGAAAAAGGGAAGACGTGCAGGTCTTTTCTTTGGAGGGTGGATGTTTGTGATGAACGAGATTATTTTTACAGAGATATCCCAAAAAGGCAACTTGTTACATGCCTTCACCTTGAAAAATATTTTGATTTATAGTCTTAGTGGTCTGTTTTTTGGTTCGGTGATGTATGTTATTGGTGTGACGAACATTCAAACTGTGGAAGAATAAAAAAAGTAAGGGCGCGTTAACACGCCCTTACTTTTTCATTTATTGGAGACGATAGCAGTGGGTTTGTCTTTGGTAATGTTTGTTTGTAGCATGACGTTTATGTCCATGTCCTCTGCCGTGCTCTCGTCTCTCTTCTTGGTTGTGTTTGCTTTTATGCCCTTGATGTTGTTTGAATTGTGGGTGATGATTGGGTGATGGACACTCAGTCACACCCCGTGGTAATAGTTGACTTTCAGCTGTCACGTTTGTCATTGGGGCAATAGCTAACATACCAAAAAGTCCTAGAGTTGATATGAAAAGCGTTAATTTTTTCATACTATCCCTCCTTATATACAATTATACCACATTTTGCCTATTAAGTCAAAAAAGCTAGGTTTTATATAAAATAGTGATGTGTGGAGACAAAGGAGTTGCTTTTTACTTTCTTTTTTTGCTTTTTCAGTTTGAATCAATTTAAAAATAATAAAAGAGTGTTATAATACGAGTATCGATTAAAATCAGAGAGGGTCATTTATGGATCATACAAAATTATCAAAACGTTTGCATCAAGCAGGAACTTACATTCCAAAAGGAGCGGTATTAGCAGATATTGGGTCAGACCATGCCTATTTACCCGCATATTTATATTTAAATGAAAAAATGTCTCGTGGGATTGCTGGAGAAGTGGTGACGGGTCCCTTTGAATCAGCCAAGCATCTTGTGACGACTCTAGGGATAACAGATGCCATTGACGTGCGTCTTGGAGATGGACTAGATGTGGTCAGTTTAGCCGATGAAGTGACCGCGATTAGTATTTGTGGTATGGGAGGCTCCTTGATTAGAGATATCTTAGACCGAGGTGCTAAGGGGGGGCGTTTATCTGGCAAAGAGCGCTTAGTTTTACAGCCAAATATTGGGGAACCGACCTTAAGACAGTGGTTAGTGGCCCATCAGTACGCGATTGTGGCAGAGGAAATTCTAGAAGAAAATGAAAAGCGCTACGAAATCATCGTAGCAGAAAAATCAGATAAACCCGTGGCCTTAACGCCAAGAGAGCTGTTATTTGGCCCTCATCTAGTGAGAGAAAAAAGTGATATATTTAAAGAAAAATGGCAACAAGAATTACAACAACGCCGTTATGTCTTGAAACAAATAAAACAATCTGACAAAGACAACCGTGTCAAACAAGCAGAATTTGAAGAGCAGATTCGAATGATTGAGGAGGTATTAGAGTCGTGATAACAGGCCAGACGTTTATTAAAAGATTTGAAGCCTTTTGTCCTTTAGAATTAGCTGAATCAGGAGATCCTGTGGGCTTACACATTGGGACATTAAATAAACCCATTCAACGCGTCATGATGACATTAGACGTTCGTCCAGCCGTGGTGCAAGAAGCCATTGACAAAAACATTGATTTAATTGTTGCCAAGCACCCGCCTATTTTCAGAAAAATTGGGAGATTGACAACGGATGATTTTCAAACAAACATGTATGCTGATTTATTGAAGCATGACATTGCTATCTATGCAGCGCATACTAACATGGATATTATTGAGAATGGTCTGAATGATTGGTTTTGCGAAGAACTTGGGGCAGAGCCTTATGATTACATTCAACAAACCCATTCTTACCCTTATTCCAAAGTCGTAGTCTATACGCCTAAAAGTGCGGTAGAAGATGTTAGGCAGACCTTGATGTCTGTTGGTGCTGGACAATACGGAGAAGACTATGATGGGTGTAGTTTTACTAGTGAAGGAACGGGTAGGTTTAGACCGATTCATCACGCGACCCCGCATATTGGTCAATTGAATACATTAGAAGCCGTACCTGAAGAAAAAATCGAGACGATTATTTTGAGTCATCAGGTAAATGAGGTACTAAAAGCAGTCAGTGCGGTTCATCCTTATGAGGAACCAGCCTTTGATGTTTTTGAATTGAGTCATTTGACAAAAGATTATGGGATTGGCCGTATGGCAACGCTGCCTGAAGCGATGCCTTTAACTGATTTTATTGACTTAGCGAAACAGGTCTTTAAAGTGGATCACTTGCGCTTGGTGACAGACCGAAAGGATAAAATGATCAAAACCATCGCCATTTGTGGGGGTAGTGGAGAGAAATTTTACCGAGAGGCTCTGAAAAAGGGCGCAGATGTGTATATTACGGGTGACGTGTATTATCACACGGCTCACGACATGATTGAAGATCAGCTAACAGTGCTTGATCCGGGTCATTATATTGAGGAATTATGTAAGGAAAAATTTGTTGAGTTATTCAACGAATGGAAAGAAGAGAACCAATGGGATGTGTCCTTTTTTGTTAGTGAAACAGACACCAATCCTTTTGAAATCATATAAGAGGAGAGATTTTATGTATACGAATTTAGTACCTAGATTTATCAAATATGTTAAAACAGAAACACGCTCAGACGCAACAAGTACAACTACCCCTTCAACACCAACGCAAATCGCTTTTGCGAAAGAATTGAAAGCGGAACTAGAAAGCATTGGCATGTCAGATGTTTTTTATAACGAAGAAAACGGCTTTGTGATTGCTACATTACCTAGCAACACTGACAAAGAGGTTCGTAGCATGGGATTCATCGCTCACATGGACACAGCAGACTTTAACGCAGTGAATGTGACCCCTCAGTTTGTTGAAAACTATGACGGCGTATCAGACATTCCTTTAGATAAAGAAGGAAAATTCAAATTAACGGTATCAGACTTCCCGAATCTTAAAAATTACAAAGGTCAAACATTGATCACAACAGACGGTAGCACTCTTTTAGGAGCGGATGACAAATCAGGGATTGCTGAAATTATGACAGCCATGGAACACCTAATCGAAAACCCAGAAATTAAACATGGGAAAATCATGGTTGCTTTTGGTCCAGACGAAGAGATTGGTGTCGGGGCTGATAAGTTTGACGTGTCTCAATTTGACGTTGATTTTGCTTACACAATGGACGGTGGTCCTGTTGGGGAATTACAATTTGAAACCTTTAGTGCGGCACAAGCCGAGATTTCTATTGAAGGTAAAAACGTTCACCCAGGAACAGCGAAAGATACCATGATTAATGCGTTGCAAGTTGGGATTAATCTACATAACCAATTACCAGCAGATGAAGTACCTGAAAAAACAGAAGGTTACGAAGGCTTCTTCCATTTATTACAATTGGATGGTGTGCCAGATGAAGCAACGATGACGTATATTATTCGTGACCACAATCATGATAAATTTGAAGGACGCAAAGCATTGTTAACAGCAATCGTTGATAAAATGAATGCTGATTTCGGTCAAGAACGCATTAAGATGAACTTATTTGACCAATATTACAACATGCGTGAAGTGATTGAAAAAGACATGAGCATCATTGATTTAGTAGAAGAGGCTATGCGTAACTTAGATATCGAACCAAACAAAGAACCTGTTCGTGGTGGAACAGATGGGTCTAAAATTTCATACATGGGCTTACCAACACCAAACATTTTTGCTGGTGGGGAAAACATGCATGGCCGTTTTGAATACGTAGCCGTTGAAAGCATGGAAAAAGCAACAAGCTTGATTGTTGAAATTGCTCGTTTGAATGAAGCAAAAGCATAATAACTGAAGAGTAGGGGAGCTTTCTGAAGGCTCTCCTGCTTTTTTGTTTGGTATGGCTTTCCTTTATGGGGTAGATAATCTAAAATAGGGATAAGAGATTAAAAAAGGAAGGTAAATAATATGAAGGATGTTATATCCATTGTAGTGCCTTGTTATAATGAGGAAGAAACCGTGAGTGCTTTTTTTTCTGCCGTGGAAGAAGCGGTCAAGGAAATCAAAGAAGTTGATGTTAAGTATCTGTTTGTTAACGATGGTTCAAAAGATAACACGTTAACAAAATTAAAAGCGTTAGAACAGGAATATCCTGATAAAGTGAATTATTTGTCTTTTTCTAGAAATTTCGGAAAAGAATCGGCCCTTTATGCCGGATTAGAACATGCGACAGGTGATTACGTCACCGTTATGGACGCGGATTTACAGGACCCACCTAGTTTGTTGCCAGAGATGTATGCTTTGCTTCAATCTGGTACGTATGACTGTATCGGCACACGGCGAGTGAGTCGTGAAGGGGAACCTAAGATAAGGTCCTATTTTGCTAAGAAATTTTATAAAATTTATAATAAATTATCTGATGTTGAAATTGTTGATGGTGCTAGGGACTTTAGACTGATGACACGGCAAATGGTAGATGCTATCTTAGAGTTAAAAGAATACAATCGCTTTTCTAAGGGCTTATTTAGTTGGGTTGGTTTTGAGACTTATTACTTAGAATATGAGAACATTGAGCGAGAAGAAGGAAACTCCTCTTGGTCTTTTTGGCAATTAGTGAGTTATTCCTTAGACGGCATTGTGGCCTTTTCTATTGCGCCTTTAGCTTTTGCAGCCATTGTAGGCATGTTATCTTTTGTGGTAGCTTGTGTGTCTTTAATCTTTATTGTGATTCGTGCGTTACTGTTTGGCGATCCCACATCAGGTTGGCCGTCGATGGTATCCATTGTTTTAGCATTGGGCGGTTTGCAGTTATTTTGTTTGGGTATTCTAGGTCAGTATTTAGGCAAAACCTTTTTAGAAACCAAGCAACGCCCCATTTATATTTTAAGAGAATCCAGTATGCCACGCCCGAAGAAAGACCTTGATAAGTAATGCTTATGAAGGTTCTTTTTTCAAGTCGTATTATTTGACCAATTTTGACCAATGTAATAAACTAAGAATGTAAGCAAGAGGAGGAATGACTATGAACATTGAAAAAATGACAACAACCTTGCAAGAAGCCATCGCACAAGGGCAACAAGTGGCGATCACAAGACAGCATCAAGATATTGACATTCTTCATGTGTTTAAGATATTGATGCAACCGAACCACTTTGCTCGCAATCTGTACCAAGAATTAGGTGTGGATGTGGCTGGATTTGAGGCTGTAATTGATCAAGAATTAGACCGTTATCCAAGTGTATCTGGTGGAAACGTGCAATATGGTCAAAGCCTAAGCCAAAATTTATTTAACTTATTACAAGAAGCAGACAAAATAAGAGAGCAATTTGAAGATGACTATTTAGCCACAGAAACCGTGTTGTTGGCTTTGATGACCATGAAACGCTTTAGTTTAACAGAAGAGTTGGTCAAACAAGGGCTAACGTACCGAGCTTTAGAGGACAAAATCAAAGACATACGAGGAGGAGAGCGTGTGACATCACAAAATCAAGAAGAACAATATGAAGCATTAAAAAAATACGCAGTGAACTTAAACGAAGCGGTAAAAAGTGGTAAACAAGACCCAGTCATTGGGCGTGACGAAGAGATTCGTGATGTGGTACGTATTTTATCGCGAAAAACAAAAAATAACCCTGTCTTAATCGGGGAACCTGGGGTAGGTAAAACAGCGATCATTGAAGGGTTGGCTCAACGTATCGTAAACAAAGACGTCCCAGAAAACTTAAAAGATAAAATTATCTTTTCTTTGGACATGGGCTCACTAATTGCGGGGGCAAAATTCCGTGGTGAGTTTGAGGAACGGTTGAAAGCTGTGTTAAAAGAAATCAAAAAAAGCGATGGTCAGATTATTCTCTTCATCGATGAGATTCATACCATTGTAGGAGCAGGTAAAACAGAAGGCAGTATGGATGCAGGTAACTTACTAAAACCTATGCTTGCTCGAGGTGAATTGCACTGTATTGGTGCGACCACTTTAGATGAGTACCGTGAAAACATGGAAAAAGACAAAGCGTTAGAACGACGTTTCCAAAAAGTATTAGTGAAAGAACCAACAGTAGAAGATACCATCAGTATTTTAAGAGGTTTGAAAGAGCGTTTTGAAATTCATCATGGGGTGAACATTCATGACAATGCCTTAGTAGCAGCAGCGGGTCTATCGAACCGCTACATTACGGACCGTTTCTTACCCGATAAAGCCATTGACTTGGTGGATGAAGCCTGTGCCACTATTCGTGTGGAAATGAATTCCATGCCAACAGAGCTTGACCAAGTGACTCGACGTTTGATGCAGTTAGAAATTGAAGAGGCGGCACTAAAAAAAGAAGAAGACGAAGCCAGTAAAAAACGCTTAGGTATTCTTCAAGAAGAATTGGCAGAACTGAGAGAAGAAACCAATGCCTTGAAAATGCAATGGGAAACAGAGAAAGAAGAAGTCAATAAGCTAAGCGACAAACGAAGCGAAATTGACCAAGCCAAAACGGCTCTTCAGAATGCTGAAAATGACTATGATTTAGAACAAGCGGCTATTTTACGCCATGGCACGATTCCAAAACTTCAAAAAGAATTAGCAGAATTAGAAGCGGCAACGGAAGATACGAGCCGTCAATTGGTTCAAGAAGTGGTCACAGAAAAAGAAATTGCCACAGTGGTTGGCCGTTTAACAGGTATTCCTGTGTCCAAACTTGAAGAAGGAGAACGGGAAAAAATCCTGCGCTTGAATGAAACCCTTCATGAACGGGTGATTGGGCAAGATGAAGCCGTAGATGCTGTGTCAGATGCAGTGATTCGTGCTCGTGCAGGCCTTCAAGACCCGAATCGTCCTTTAGGTTCGTTCTTATTCTTAGGACCAACAGGAGTAGGGAAAACAGAACTAGCTAAATCTTTAGCTGAAAACTTGTTTGATTCAGAAGAACACATGGTGCGATTAGACATGAGTGAGTACATGGAAAAACACAGTGTCTCTCGTTTAGTTGGCGCACCTCCTGGTTATGTAGGGTATGAAGAAGGGGGGCAATTAACAGAGTCTGTTCGTCGCAAGCCTTATACCATCGTGTTATTAGATGAAATTGAAAAAGCACACCCAGATGTGTTCAATATTTTACTTCAAGTCTTAGACGATGGTCGTTTAACAGATTCTAAAGGACGCGTGGTTGACTTTAAAAACACGGTGTTGATTATGACAAGCAACATAGGCTCTCAGTTGTTACTTGAAGGAGTATCAGAAGATGGGCACATTGAAGAAGCCACAAGTGAAGCTGTGATGACGCTCTTAAAAGGCCACTTCAAGCCAGAATTCTTGAACCGTATTGATGATACGATTCTCTTTACACCATTAAGTTTAGATAACGTGAAAGGCATCATTGTTAAAATGGTAAGTTCTCTAACAAAACGCTTAGAAGAGCAAGACATTGCCTTGCGTATATCAGAAGAGGCACAAACCTGGATTGCTGAACAAGCCTATGATCCGA
Source organism: Vagococcus sp. 211 (assembly GCF_056322705.1). Taxonomy (NCBI): domain Bacteria; kingdom Bacillati; phylum Bacillota; class Bacilli; order Lactobacillales; family Enterococcaceae; genus Vagococcus; species Vagococcus sp. 211. The sequence goes on along the minus strand of NZ_CM150475.1, from coordinate 1,210,884 downwards.
TTTATGGCGCACGTCCAATTAAACGCTTCTTAACTCGTGAAGTAGAAACACCTTTAGCCAAAGAAATATTGTCCGGTCGAGTGATGCCGAAATCTCTCGTTACCGTTGCTTTGAAAGACAATGCTTTAGCCTTTGAATCCGCTGTAAGGGAAGACTAAAAAATAAAACAGGGACACCCGTAATGGCGTGTAACCCTGTTTTATTTTGTCTTTTGTGCAAAGGATGGTACGGGTCTTGTTAAGGGCGAGAGGTTTTTCTCGAGTTTGACACAAATGATACCATCTTCAATGAATTCATCAGAGACCACGGTGTACCCAAGCTTTTCGTAAAAAGGAATGGCATGTTTTTCTCCATGAATGCGTGATAAGGTACAGTGATTGTGACGCCCTTGATGTTCTAGTTCTAAAATAACACGACGTCCTAATCCTTTTTGACGCCACGAAGGGTGGACACACAACCGGTCAGGTCTCACCACATCAGGGCTATCTTGTTGGTAGCGACCTGTTGCAATGGGCTCATTGTTATGAAAAATCACCAAATAAAAGGTATCGTCTGTGTCAAAGGCATCAAATTCAGCCTTTGGTGAAATCTTTTGTTCTCGGACAAAGACTAAAGTTCTGAGGTAAAAGGACGCGGCTTTCACCCATTGTTGTTTGCTGAATTGAACGTTAATCATTTAAAGCTTCTCTCCTTTAAGTTTCTTATATTAAGTGTATCATACTCTGTGAAGAATGTTAGGGGTCTTTTTTGTCTTTTAAAGGGGATAAGACCGACTTTTGTGGTTGACATAGTCTGTGTTTTTCATTATAATTTGTATGCGAGTAAAGGCCATATTTTCTATTTTTGTAAGACTCAGAGAGCTTCTTGGTTGGTGGAAAAGAAGCAACTTAAATACAAAATGCTCCCTTTAATGTTGGCAGGAAACTGTCACGTCTTTTCCGCGTTAAGGAAGCGAAGAGGTAATGAATGTCAAAGGCATCGTTGCAATCAAGGTGGTACCGCGTGTGTTCGTCCTTGTCTGCAAGGGGTCTTTTTATTTATTTTAGGAGGAAATCAAATGAAACAACTAACAAGTCGTGAAGTCCGTCAAATGTATCTGGACTTTTTTAAAGCTAAAGGCCATAGTATTGAGCCAAGTGCATCTCTCGTTCCTGTAGAGGACCCAACCCTTTTATGGATTAACTCTGGGGTTGCTACATTGAAAAAATATTTTGATGGGTCTGTTGTACCGAAAAACCCAAGAATCACCAATGCACAAAAGAGTATCCGTACGAATGATATCGAGAACGTGGGAAAAACAGCCCGCCACCATACCATGTTTGAAATGTTAGGTAACTTCTCAGTTGGAGACTACTTCAAAAACGAAGCGATCCACTGGGCATGGGAGTTACTAACGTCTGAAGAGTGGTATGCTATGGACAAAGATAAATTATATGTAACGGTTCATCCAGACGACAAAGAAGCGCGTCGTATTTGGCATGAAGAAATTGGCTTACCTCAAACATCTATTATTGATATTGAGGATAATTTCTGGGACATTGGCGCAGGTCCATGTGGTCCTAACTCTGAAATCTTCTATGACCGCGGGGAAGAGTACAATGATGTGGCAGAAGACGATCCAGAAAATTACCCGGGTGGGGAAAACGAACGTTACTTAGAAATCTGGAACTTAGTGTTCTCTGAATTTAACCACACAGATAACAATGAATACTTACCATTGCCACATAAAAACATTGATACGGGGATGGGATTAGAACGTATGGTGTCAATCTTCCAAGATGCACCAACTAACTTTGAAACGGATCTATTCTTACCAATCATCGCGGCAACGTCTGAATTAACTGACACTGCTAACTATGGTGATTCTGCGGCTATTAACACGTCATTCAAAGTCATTGCAGACCACATTAGAGCGGTTTCCTTTGCTATTGGTGACGGGGCATTGCCATCTAATGAAGGACGTGGCTATGTGTTACGCCGTTTGATTCGTCGTGCTGTTATGCATGGAAACAAATTAGGCATCAAAAAAGCTTTCTTATATGAATTGGTTCCTGTGGTAGGTGGCATTATGGAAAGTTACTACCCAGAAGTCTTAGAAAAACAAGACTTTATCCAAAAAATTATCAAGTCTGAGGAAGAGCGTTTCCACGAAACGATTAGTGATGGGTTACAAATTATCACAGATTTAATCAAAGACTTAAAAGCATCAGGTAAAGACACGATTCCTGGTAAAGACATCTTTAAATTATATGACACATATGGTTTCCCAGTGGAATTAACAGAAGAGATGGCAGAAGACGAAGGGCTTAAAGTAGACCATGCAGGGTTTGAAGAAGAAATGGAAGCCCAAAGAAACCGTGCCCGCTCTGCTCGTGTCAAAGAAGAATCAATGAACGTTCAATCGGCTTTATTAACGGACTTAACTGTAGAGAGTGCTTTTGTTGGGTACACAGAAACAAGCCATACCTCAACACTTGGCGCAATCATTCAAGGGGATGCTTTAGTTGAGGCGACTACTGAGGGTGAGGCTCAATTAATCTTTGCTGAAACACCATTCTACGCTGAAATGGGTGGACAAGTAGCAGACAAAGGCATCATCAAAAATGCAGCAGGTGACGTGGTAGCGAAAGTAACCAACGTACAAAAAGCACCAAAAGGACAATCCCTTCATTTAGTAGAAGTTCTAGGAGAATTATCTGTGGGAGCGTCTTATGAATTAGTGGTAGACGTTACATTACGTGCTAAAATTGTACGTAATCATACTGCGACTCATTTGCTTCACCAAGCAATCAAAGATGTTATCGGGGAACACGCGAACCAAGCAGGCTCTCTTGTGACACCTAACCACTTACGTTTTGACTTCACTCACTTTGAACAAGTGACATCAGCTGAATTAGCTGAGATGGAACGCAAAGTAAATGAAAAAATCTGGGCAAGCTTACCTGTTGTGACCGTTGAAACAGACGTAGCAACAGCTAAAGGCATGGGCGCTATGGCTTTATTCGGAGAAAAATACGGAGACTTAGTCCGTGTGGTTAACATTGGCGATTACTCTATCGAGTTATGTGGTGGGGTACACGTAGTGAATACCTCTGAGATTGGTATCTTCAAAATCACGTCTGAATCAGGCATTGGTGCAGGTGTGCGTCGTATTGAAGCCATCACAAGTCAAGAAGCCTTTGAAGTATTACACGAAGAAGAGTCACGCCTAAAAGCGATTGCCTCTCTTGTAAAAGCTCCTCAATTAAAAGATGCGGTGAGCCGTGTAGAACAATTGCAAGAGCAATTAAAAGAAATTCAAAAAGAAAACGATCAATTGTTAGCGAAATTAGCAAACGCTGAAGCGGCTGATATTTTTGAAAACGTCCAAACAGCGGGAGATGTGAGCTACATCGCAGCACAAGTCAACGTGAAGGACATGAACCAATTGCGTCAGTTAGCTGACCAATGGAAACAAAAAGAATTATCAGATGTGTTAGTCTTAGGAACAGCCCAAGGAGATAAAGTAAGTTTATTAGCAGGGATGACCAAAGAGATGAACAACAAAGGTCTAAAAGCCGGAGACTTAATCAAAGCAATCGCACCCCTTGTAGGTGGCGGCGGTGGTGGACGTCCTGATATGGCCCAAGCTGGTGGTAAAAACCCAGCAGGCTTACCAGAGGCGATCAGTGCAGTAGGTAATTGGTTAAACGAGCAATAAGAAACACCAAGAGATTGACTAAGGTCAGTCTCTTTTTTTTCTCTTGATTAATACGATCTGGGAGATATTTTGGGAGAAGTTTCTTTTTGTTTGGTGTTATTTTAAAAGTTGTGTTATAATTAATAACGTTGGAATTCCGGGGGCGTTACGGATTCGACAGGTATAATTGAGCTTGAATTGCGTTTCGTAGGTTACGTCTACGTAAAAACGTTCACAGTTAAATATAACTGCTAAAAACGAAAACAATACTTTCGCTCTAGCTGCCTAAAAACAGCGGGTGAAGATCCTCTCGGCATCGCCCATGTGCTCGAGTAAGGGTCTCAAACTAAGTGGGATACATTATACATTTCCGTCTGTAATGTGTAAAAGAGCTTATCAGACTAGCGACATCTAAGGCCTGTTGTACGGCAGAAGGTGAAGCGAAATTCAAATAGTACATCTATAAGCGTAGAAGTTTAAGTAGCAATATATTTGGACGCGGGTTCGACTCCCGCCGCCTCCATTCGTAGTTTTCGGTAGTTTTCACTAAGAGCTAAAACGTTGTTAAATCAATGTTTTGGCTCTTTTTATTTTCGGTAGTTTTCGCTAGTTTGAACAAAGACGGAGTCAAACACGGAGTCAAAGCATGCAAATTATGACTAAAAATTGATGAAATTATTGAATCTTTCAGCCAATTGTTCTTTGGCTGCTTTTGATACATGGGTATAAACATCCATCGTTGTCTGAACATCAGAATGACCTAATCTTGATTGAACGTCTTTTATCGATGCGCCTGATTCGAAAAGTAGAGACGCATGAGTGTGTCGAAATCCGTGTGTGGTAATTCTTTTCATGGGCACGTCACGTTGTTTATCTATTGTGTCTTGAATGTGAAGTAGCCATTTACGAGGTTTAGCTACTGATAATATTTTTCCATCAGGATTTCTAAAGATAAGATCTCCTTTTTTTGATTGCGATTCTTTCTTAAAGTCTTTCATTAACTCTAATGTCTTATCATCTAAAGATATTCGTCTGATAGAAGCAGGCGTCTTAGGTGTTTGAATATATAGACCCGTTTCACGTCGGCTAACCGCCTTGTTGATGTAAAGAGTCTTGTTCTTAAAATCAATGTCTGACCATTTCAACGCTAGAGCTTCTCCTTTTCTCATACCTGTAAAAGCTAACAAGCGATAAAACATATACGCACGTTGATTAGGTAGAGATTCTGCCACTGTTAAAAATTCTTTTAATTCCTCTTTATCATAAAAGTTTAAATCTTTATCTTCTTTTATTTCTTGTTTGCGTACAGGCTTTCTAATTAGCTTAGTAGGGTTAATTGTTATAAGTTGCAACCTCATAGCATAATTAAAGACAGTACCAGCATAATTCATCACTTCACGCGCTTTGGCTAACTTCAAATGCCATATATTCATTTGTTCCTGGCACATCATAGGTGTAATTTGGGTGATATCATAATGGCCAAAGGCAGGGAGTATATGATTCTTAAACATGCGTTCTGTTTTCATTAAAGTAGAATCTTTTACTGTTGTTTTGTATTCTTCGTACCAACTCCAATATAGATCTTCATAAGTATACGTTTTTTCTAAGAACTCTTTGGCAATTAACGAATCTAAACCACTTAATTCTAATCGTGCTAACTCTAACTTAGCTTCTTTAAGCGTCTGGAAGCCTCTTCTCGTTGTGCGCATCTCTTTACCTGTTTCTGGATGTCTTCCTAGATAAGCTTTAAACATATAAGCTTCAGTACCATCTTGTTTGGTGTACTTCTTTATTACTGCCATTTGTATTTACCTCCTATTTCTAGTAAAATAGGGTATAGAAAAGAAGCCTATTCACTAGGTGATTTTTTGGTTAAGCACTCCTCAGACCGGCAAGTTAGAGGGAGTGCTTATTTTTTATTATTCAGTCCAAGTTCCAGCACCTATAATGACTGTATATGGACCTTTTTCTTTAGCATCAAAGTAGGCAGAGCCACTAGCTTTCATACCTTTATCGATGTTTTCAGAATAGAAATTTTTTGAATCTAGTTCAGCTTTATTTCGTTCACCATCGTATACAGCTAAACTATGAGAATTAAATTTTACGACATCATCTGTCTGATTATCTATAGTAAAATCAATTTTGATAAAATTACCTGATATTTCACCATTAGGTGTTTCGTCAGAAGGTGAGATAGAGTCTACAGTTACTTTTAAACCACCGTCATACTCGGCTACTTCTCCGATAGAAAAAACATTATCTTCAGGTTCTTTTTGTTCCTCTTCCTTTTTTTTAGCTTCTTTCATAATTTCTTCTTCTTGCTCGTCGGTTAATAAATCATCAGGATCATTTATCCCCTTAGATGTATCGTTTTGTCCTGTTACATTGGCATCAGCTAATTTTTGGGACAATTCTTCATTCTCTTTATTGAACCCGGCTATAGCCATGAAACAGAAAATATTCAGAACAATGGAAACAGTTAACGCCCAAAACCACCAATTCTTATAAACTCCCTTTTTACCAACTTTGTTTTTCAATATAAACTCCCCCAATATGATATACTTTTATTGGAGATACATCTTATTTCTATTAGCCATTACTCAAACTTGTAGGGGAGAGTATGGCTTTTTTTATCCAAAATTTAACATGGATTCTTTTACGCAATCTTCTAGGTGACTAGATATCTTATAATATTCCATAAACTTCACCACGTTTAATTCCTCTTTTTCCATATCATACTCATTAAGATAAACTTCTAAAAGAATTTGGATAGCTATCTCATTAGCTTCACGTTCAAGCTTGTTACGACTAGAGCTAGTCGCGTTATAGTAAGCAGCGTAGTCCTCGTGCTTTTTAATACAGTGGCCAAGCTCATGAGATATTTCAAATTCAGAGTTATCTTCTATAAGCTTGTTACTTAGAATAATAGCTTTCTCGTCAGCAAAGTACATTCCACTTCTATCCATATCCGTAAATACCAAATCCAAACCCAAATCACTTACAATCTTCAATAAACGATCATTCACTTCATACATTCAATCACTCACTTTACTTGTTCTCTGAAGCTCTTTTAGCAGCTAAAACAGATTTTAAAAACTCTACTTCTTCATCACTAACAGGCTCACCATCAAACGCGAAAACACCATGTTTCTCAGCTAAAGAAGTCTTTTCTTCTCGTCCTAATAAATAATCGACAGACACATCGAAGTAATCTGCTACTTTTTGGACATTTTCAACTTTAGGAGAAGAAGAGTCCCATCTTCTAATTTGTCCGTTAGAAAGACCAATGTTCCTTTCGATTTCAGCAAAATTAGTTTTTTTGCTATCAGCTAACATTTTTATTTTGTCTGTTAAAGTCAATGTTATCAAACCTTTCATTGACATACACTGAATTTAAATAACTTTTAAGCTAAAATAAGTTTGACAATTAGCTTAAACGCTATTATACTGTGTATGTAAGTTAATTTGATAGAAAAAAAGCAAACTAAAAACACCATAATATAAAACAGTTTGGCGACGGTTTTAGTAATATCAATGGTTTTATAGGCTTATTTCTCTACGACTTCATAATAGCATTAACGCTAATTATCGTCAAGTGAAATAGCGATTTTACTATCATTTTAACTTACTATTATAAAGATATAGGAGGTTGTGACATGTCGGAAATTGATAATGGCAGAGAGCTAGTTAGAAAGTTCATGGAAGAAAACAAAGTATCTGAACAGGACTTAGCTAGTGCTTATGGTAAAAGTCGCGTGTGGGTACAGAGAGCGCTTAAGGGGAAAGATAAAGGTCCAGCGGTGAACTTGTTCATCTTAACTATAATAAGAGATTACAAGCTACGGGAGCCAGTAAATAAGGAGGGGTAGGAATGGAAGTTATAAAAGTATCTGAATTAGATTCTAAACTTTTAAATTATGTCCCTAGGAGATATTTAACCCAAAAAGAGGTTTGTCAGTATACAGGTAAGTCACCAGGCACTATCAATGAATGGGTGAAAAAAGGAATGAAGCAGATAATCATGGATGAAAAAAGTCGTCCTCAATACGATATAAGGGATGTTGATTCCTTCATATCTAATTACAAAGTTTGAAGGGGGATAATCATGGATTGGTTAATCATTATTGTTATTAGTGTTGTCGCGTCAGTTGGAACGTTGACGGTTGGAAGAAGTTTTAGGAGGGATGAACGTGAGTAAAAAAGCATTAAGCATTTTGTCACATTGTTGGGTATTTATTATTGCAGTGACGTTAACGATGACAGTTTTTGATTCTAGTCACTGGTGGTTGTTGTTCTTATCGATGGCATTCTTATTTATTACAGTCGGTATCGTTGAGACGTTAGGGGAGAAGGTGCCGAAGTGGAAGCAGTAGTAATGACACCAACTGAAAATTATTTCTTTGATCACAACATTCAAGTCTGGAGTACCAAGACCACATCTAAATATGTTTACTACAGTACTGATGATGGCCAGTATGTGGCTACTCAATTAGGTCAGTTGTATAGAGAACGGAATGACAAGTGCGAAAGGGTGGTTTAAGTGAATGAACGTTACGTTCTCCAGGAACTTAAAGAAATCAAATCGCTGCTTACTGAGATTAATTGCAAGTTGAATGCGAATGAATCAAATGAAGTTATTGGTCAGAAGATAAAATCTATTAGGCTCAGCAAGGGAATGACCTTAGCAGAATTTGGAGCTCAGTTATTACCAGTTGCTAACAAGGGGACTGTTTCAAATTGGGAACACGGAGTCAACATACCAAGCGCTGTCAGACTAGAGCAAATATCAAGATTGGGTAATATACCAATTGAGAAGTTGATTTATAAGGATTTTAGAGGTGGTGAGGAAGAGTGAAAAGAACACCAAAAGAACTTCAGAAGGATTTTAAACGCGGTTGGTACAAAAAAGGAAACACGTTTAGATTTTTACACGCTTTAAATGAGATGGGGTTCTTGATATATCAAACGAGAACTAAAGCAATCAAAAATTCAAATGAATTTACAGGAACTAATCCAGAGTTTGACGATTGGTTTGATAAAGCTGAATATATCGGGCTTGAGTTACCAAAAGCAACAAATTTATGAAGGTTTTAGAGAGGATGATAGTTGTGAAAAAGAACCAACTTAAATATTTACTTAAGTTAGCTCTTAAATTAGTTGTTGGGATTTTAGCAGTTTGGACTGCGCTATATTTACTTCGTTTTTAAGTTATTCTCTTTAGAAAGTTTATTAATTTTTGAATTGAGAGCACTGTAGTCATCATAATTATCAATTTGGAAAAAATCAGATTTAAAAAGGATGTATTCTTTTTCAGTAATATAAGGTCGGATTATCTCTATATTATTTTGTAAATGAGAATTAATCAGAGTATTAAAACTTAAAGTAAATAAACTTAAGACTACACAATAAATTGAAAAAATAATTAAAGAAATATTCCAAAAAACTTTAAGAAATTTCTTATTTGCAGTTTTATTCTTTAAAACTGTTTTTAAATCTAATACATACATAATAATAGAACAAATAAAAAATATGGATATGATGAAACCAAAATTATTTAAAGCATTATTGTTCATAACGTTTTCGATTGAACTATCGACTAAATTACTAGGTATTTTACTAAGTGATTCAAAAACATTATCAGTTTTTTTAGCTACTTTTAATGTGTCATATGAATAGGAACCAAGCCAAGAGACTACGAAAACTGAAAAGAAAAATTTGAATCCAGGTTTTATTTTTTCGTACATAACAAACAACTCCTTTACAAGAGTATATCAAATTAAAAGGTGGTGAGAAAGAGTGAAGAAGTTAGAAATAGAATTTACAGAAGATGAGTTGACTACAGTTGTTGATTGGTTCAATGGATTTTGTTTTAGACATTACGGATTAGAACCATCTGAAATAAGTGGGAATTTACCGGGAAATCATAAAATATTAATTGATCGTTTATTAGCTAAATTTGATGATTTTAGGAGTGAGGAAGAGTGAGAAAGTTTAAAGCTGTTTTAGAAACGGGTTTTGGTGGCATGAAGCATGAAGAGGAATTTGAAATGCCAGACGATGCAACCGATGAAGAAATTCAAGAAGAAGGGTACTCATTGGTTATCGGGTACATCGATGTTTATTCTGAAGAAACAAAAAAAGACTGATCCGCCGGCAAGCTAAATCAGTCAAATAAAACTATTAATTGTGTTCATTGTAGCACGGAAAGAGGAATATATCATGGAAAAAATCGAAGCGTTAGTAAAGGAATTAACTGAAACATGTGAAGAAGAGGGTGTAACGTTATTAATGAAAACATTCTCTAAAGAAGCGAATCACATTGGAACAAGTTTTGTGGGTAGTATTAAAAATCTCTCTCAAGCATTAGTTATGCTAGATTACGACATTGAAGAAGTGACAGGTAGAGATGCTAATAAGCTGCGATTATTAGGTACAAAGCTTATTTTGAATGATGAAAAGTGTGATTGTCCTAATTGTCGTGAAAAAAAAGAAAAAGTCGACGAAGATGACAAAGAGTTTGAACCTGGTGAGATATTAGCAAATTTTCTAAAAGCTTTGTTTGATAGAAGAGAAAGCGCAGGTGAATAAGATGTCCAAAGTAGTAATAAATAGAATCCATTACAAACACTTTAAAGGATTGAAGGATTTTAAATTGGCTTTAGACGGTCATTCAGCAAAAGTTTCTGGTCCGAACGGTAGTGGGAAAACAACTTTAGCAGATGGTTTCTTATGGTTGTTGTTTGGTAAAGACACGAAAGGAACGAAGTTAAACCCTAAACCAAAAGATAACGAGATGAATGAAATTCTAGGGTTAGAACCGACAGTTGAAGCTGAACTAGTTATTGATGGTGAATTGGTAACAATGAAACGAGTGCAAAAGGAAAAATGGGCGTCAAAGCGTGGGGAATTAGAAAAAACACGTGGTAATGATTCTACAGATTATTTTATTAACGGCGTTCCACAAAAAGAAAAAGAATGGAAAGCCTTCATTGAAAAAATTAATCTCGAGACAACTCTTCAAATGATGACGGACGCTAGTTTTTTTATGCGAATGAACTGGAAAGACAGAAGAGATGTATTAATCGGACTAACTGGTTTAACAGATGCTGAAATTATTTCCATGGATCCTGAACTCTTAGAGTTAGAATCTGTGCTAGAAGATAAGAGCATTGAAGACATGAAGAAAATCTTAGCTAGTCGTAAGAAAGAGCTACAAGATAATATCAAGTCGTTACCTGGGCGCATCCAAGAAAACCAAGACATGATAGACCGATTGAATCTCAGCGAGCTTGATAAAGGATTGTTGGAAGCAAAACTGGAAGAAGCACAGCAGAAGTTAGAGCAATCAGAGATGAGGGTTGTCGCTGCCGAAAATGGAAATGCGACGCTTGACTATAAAGAGCGTGTAGCGCAGTTAAATCTTAAGTTATCAGAAGAACGTAATAGATTTTTAGCAACAGCTAACTTGGCTAGTGAGTCATTACGTAAAGATAGTAATGCGTTACAAGATACTGGTTCTAAGATAAGAACAGAGCATACTGACTTAAAGATGACATTACGTGAATTGATTCAAGAGAAAGAGCAACTAGAGAGACAAAAGGACGTCATGCTTGTTGAGTACAATAAAATCAAAGCGCAAACGTTTGATGAACATAAAAAAGAATGTGCAATGTGTGGACAGGGGTTGCCAGAAGAACAAATAGAATCAATGATAGCAAGATTTAATAAAGAACGTTCCCAGGCATTAGAGGGAAATATAGCTTCAGGTAAAACGATAGCTTCTAAAATTACTACATGTAATGCATCTATCAAAGAAACACAAGAAGCTTTTGAAGCAGTGGAACGTAAATTAGAAGACTTGTTACAGCAACACAAGTTAATAAATGAAGAGCTTAATAAGGTACAGGCTGAAGGTGGCCAATTTGAAGATACCGATGTGTATCTGAAGATAAAAAAAGACATTGAAGCTCTACAACAACAAATATTAAATGCTAAAGCTGATTCTACACAAATAGTCCAAGAAGCAATTAGAGAAAGAGATGCAGCAAAAGAAGAGGTTAAAATAATTATCGAATCTGTCTTTAAGTTTGATCAAGTGATTCCAATTGAAGCGCGTATGGCTGAATTAAGGTCAGAGGATTCTGCATTGAAACAACAGAACATGGAAGTTGAGAGACAACTCTTCTTAATCGATGAATTTACACGTAAAAAAGTGAAATATTTAGAAGAAAGCATTAATAACCATTTTGAATTAGTAAGATTCAAGCTCTTTAATATTCAGAAAAATGGCGGACTTGATGAAGTATGTGAGGCGACATTTAACGGTGTCGATTATTCCGCTGGCATGAGTACTGGAGAACGTGGACGTTGTGACCTAGATATTGTTTCAGGTCTATCAAAAGGGTTGAATATCTCGATGCCTGTTTTCTTAGATAATGCTGAGTCCATTACATTACCAATTTCGTTTGATGGCCAGTTGATCCAGTTATTTGCTAAAGATGAAGAATTTAGAGTGGAGGTTGATGGTTAATGGATTTAGGGAAAGTAAAAAAATTTAATGACGGAGTTATTAATAGAACAATCGAAATTGAACAATTAAAAAATAAAATCATTGTGGTTGAAAGAATGGAAAATTTGCAATTTTACACTACACCAGCGAACGATTTAAAGTTTTGCTCATTTAATTTAACATCTGACAATTCTGATGAAAGTGTAAAAAATATATTAGAAGTTACTAAAACATTAACGTTAAATGCTTTAAAAAAGCAGATTAATGAAAAAGAAAAAGATTTAAAAGATTTTATTAAAAAGGGGATAACAGATAATGACTAATCAAACACCAGCAGTTTTTAAATCACAATTAGCTAAAATTAATGATACATATATGCCACAAATCGAAACACAATTACACGGGAACGGTATTCATATGACGGAGTATCAAAGAACGTGTGTGATTAACTCTATCTCATCTATCAATGAGCTATTAGTTAAAGAAGGATTGGGAATTCAAGAAGTTGATCAGAGTAATTTGACTCAAACATTAATGCAAGTAGCAGCGTTACAATTAAATGCTACAGCGACACCCAGAGAAGTTTATTTTATCAAGCGTAATCAAAAAGTTAAAAACGGCCAATCAATTCAAATTATTGAGATGGGGATTGAGGGAGATGGTAACGATGCTATTCTTAACCGTTTTGGGAGAAACGTGAAGCAGGTCCATCGTCACTGGGAAGTGAGAGAAGATGATGGGTTTACTTATCCAGGTTATTCAGGTCTTACCGTAACCCCACCGAGTTGGAGCCCTAAAGGTTCTGGTAAAGTCATTAGAGTTGTTTATCCTGTAGAGTTTAATGATGGCCAAGTAGAATTTTACATATCGGAACGTGAAGACGTAAAAGCTAATCTTTTAGCGCATATGTACAATAATTTAATGTGGGATAAGGAAAAAGAGAGTAAAAAAATCAAAATAAAAGAGTATTCTGAATCTCATTCGATAGACGAGATTCTAGATAATGAAGAAATGCAAAAATTAGGTAATATCAGTCCGGCGTGGAAAGAGCCACAGAGCAGGGAATCAATGATTGTGAGAAAGATGAGAAATAGAATAGTTAAAAAGATACCTAAAGATTTCTCTAATGCTTACATTAAGCAAGTTGTCGATAATGTAGATGATGATTTTCAAGCAAGACAATCTAAACGTAAGGAAGCAGAGATTATTGAAGAAATTAATGAGAATGCTAATTCAGAAGTTTTAGAACCTAAAGAACCGGTAGAATCACATGAGAGTAGACCAAAAAATGTTGATCAAAATGGTGAAATTCATGACGGCATTTTTACAGATGTACCAGAACAAACAGAAACAGGTGATCCATATTGATTAAGATAAATGTCTTTGGTTCTGGTAGTAGTGGGAATGGCTATCTAATTGATGATGGTTATTCTCAGCTAATCATTGAGATGGGGGTTTCAATGAAGACTATTTTTAGAGATATGAAACATGATTTATCAAGAGTCGCTGGATGTCTCATTTCTCACGAACACAGAGACCATTGCAAATATATAAAAAGGTTAGTGGATGAAACATCGATTGATGTTTATGCAACAACAGGAACGAATGAGGCTATGTTTGATGATAGTGCGTTGAGATTAGAACAGACAGACAAATATCGCTTCAATCAGTTGGTTTATAAAGAAACGACAGTCATCGGGACCTGGTATGTTACGCCATTTGAAACACAACATGATGTGAGAGAACCGTGTGGATTTCTTATCGATACGGCAGCAGGTGACAGACTGGTCTTTGTTACTGATAGTTATTATGTGAAGTACAAGTTTCCGAATGTAACACACATGATGGTTGAAATGAACTACTCTAACGAGATCATGAACCAGCGTGTATCAAGTGACGAACTTAATCAACGGCTGCGAACAAGAATCATTGAGAGTCATTTTGATTATGAAAGGTCATTAGAGTTTATCAGCGCAAATAAGAGTACGTCTTTACAAGAAGTGTGGTTATTACATCTTTCTGATAGTAACAGTAATCAAAAGTTATTCCAGGAAGAAACACAAAAGCTTGTTGGCGTTCCAGTTTATATAGCTTAGGTGGTGAAGACGAATGAATATAGGCTATATAAAACTTTATAGAAAAGTGACTAGTTCATTCGTATGGACCAATTCAGATATGTTTAAGCTCTGGACGCTCTGTTTAATGAAAGCTAGTCATGAGGGAAGGAAGTTTTTATTCAACGGTCAGGAAGTAGTGCTGTCAAGCGGTCAATTCGTCACGGGAGCCTACGCTATAGCAAAAGAGTTCAATGAAGGAGTCACACGTGACAAACAGATTTCACACAGAACTCTATGGAGATGGTTGAAGAAATTTGAAACTGAGGGAATGTTGTCAATCAAATCAAGTACAAAATACAGCGTCATATCAATACTTAATTGGTCTGAATACCAGACGAGTGACAAACAAGTGACAAGCAACCGTCAATCAACTGACAATCAACTGACAACATACAAGAATGATAAGAATGATAAGAATGATAAGAATAAAGATATTAATGTCACAACTCGTAAAAAACGAGTCTATGACGACGATGATCCTAATAAAAAGTTGGCCATCCTTTTACTAAAGAAAATAAGGGAAAGACAAAACATAAAAGAACCGGATTTAAATACCTGGGCTAACACTATTAGATTAACAATTGAGATAGACGATAGAAGTGGGAAGGAAGTTCAAGATATGATTCTTTGGTCGAGTAACCACGACTTTTGGTCAGGTGTTATTCTATCCCCAACGAGTCTTAGAAAGAACTTTGATAAAATGTCTGTCCAAATGAAGCAGAAGCCGAAAAATAATAAATTTAACTCAAGTCGAAAAGAATCACTACCAAACTGGGCGGAAGAAGCACCAGTAACTGAAACACCGCTAACAGAAGAAGAACAAGCGGAATTTCAAAGACAATTAGCAGAATTGGGGAGAGAGAAATGAAAATTATTATACCTGGTCAACCTGTTCCACAAGGGAGACCAAAATTTACAACTAAACCATTCATGAGGGCATATGATCCTCCGAAAAGTGCAGCTTATAAAAAAAAGGTAGCTATGGTTGCCGCAAGGAATAAGCCGGAAAAATTATTGCAAGGACCTTTAGCTGTAGAAATATATATCTATAAAGAAACGTTGAAAAGTTTCTCGAAAATAAAAAAAGAACAGGCCGAAAACAAAGAGTTACGCCCAATCACTAAACCTGACGCTGACAACTACGCTAAAGGAATACTTGATGCACTTAAAGGAATCGTTTGGGAAGATGATGGCCAAGTCGTTAAGTTGATTACTGAAAAATTTTATTCAAGTAATCCTAGGGCAGAAGTTATTATTAGTCCGTTGGAAAGTCAGCAGGAGACATTATTTTAGGAGGACGAAAGATGAAAATTAAACAAATAACTTTTACAGATGAAACT
The DNA here is from genome assembly GCF_056322705.1 of Vagococcus sp. 211. Lineage (NCBI taxonomy): Bacteria > Bacillati > Bacillota > Bacilli > Lactobacillales > Enterococcaceae > Vagococcus > Vagococcus sp. 211. The sequence continues at coordinate 1,195,239 of NZ_CM150475.1, read as the reverse complement.
GGAAAATTCGATTTTAGACAAGGATTGAAAATTGAAGTCGATGGTCAAGTAAAAATGAGCTTTTTAGACGGGGAACCTGAAGATGCGAATATTGGACGTGATTTTAAAGGAGTTAATAATATCTTAGATTTAATAGTAGAAGCATTTGAAGCAGGACAACAAGGTAAAGAACTGTTGATTAATCATGTTAATGTAACAGATTTAAATAAATTCTAGGAGTGAAAAAGATGACACAAGATATTGAAATATTAGCTTATAAAAGTGAAGAAAAAGGCGGTTTTATAAACCATACTGCAAACGTTAAGACAGGTAGATTTATAACAGAACAAAATGAGGAAGATTTTGTAGGTGATGTGAGTACCAAGGTAGGATATCACCCTGGTGGATATGGTCTTTATAGAGTTAATCCCGTAATTAACACAGAAGAAGATGAGTATTCGTTAAAGTGGGAAACGTCGAATAGTTGCGATTAATTAAAAACAGAAAGTAGGAAAAATAAATGACAGTAGAATTTAGACCAACAGTAAAAAGTATTAATATCGCAAGTGAGGATCTAACGAAAATCACTTTGGAAGTTAAGAACGATAGCTTAAACGGGAAATATGATGAGTTAAGAAAGTTTTCAAACAAAACAGTCAGTGTCTTAATCATTCCTGAAACATACAGCTTCATCATACCTTTTGATAAATCAACGAATGCAGCAACATTAAGATATGAAGTGGAATCAGATGGTACTGTTAACCTGGTCAAAGAGGAACAGGTACAGCTTGATGTTGATGGTAAGGGTAATGTAGATATCTTTAATAAGAGTTTTTCTATTGAAAAAGATGTGATTGATGATTATATCTTGAACGCTCCTAACATCAAGTTCCCAGGAGAGATTAACCCTAGAGAAGTACTAAGCCAGCTGGAAGATGAAGTGAGTTTGTCTGAAATAGCTGATTATTTCGAAATGTCAGAAACAACGTTATTAACGGAATTAGAGCATGCTAGAACACAGTTGGCACCTTTTGCTCATGCGTGGAATACTAAAAAAGAAGCAGGAGAGATAACCGGGAAAATAATCTCTACAATCAGTAATGACGAATCGAATGAAGTTGTAGAGCAAGAAGGCGATACGATGGTCACAAATGAACAGGAACAAATTGAAGTTGATCGTGAAGAACCGGAAACCGCTGCTGATGAAGCAGCTCCATATTAGTGGACACTATGGAAGCAGGGGATATCATTCGAGGAGTTACATTAAGAAATGAAAATATTATCTTCACAGGTGAGATCGTACACATTAAAGAAAGCAGCTATGTTGTTTCCAATGGCAGTAGCAGGGAGATGATACGGAAGGAGAACGCTGAGTTGATAAGTAAGCGTAAGATCATTGAAAAACGTTGTTCTCAATGTGGGGCAATGCAAGATATGGATAACTTTAGAAATTTGAAGAATCAGAAGAAAGATAAAGTATGTAAAAGTTGTCGAGCTATTGCAATCAGGGATGGTAAAAAGAAGGAACGTGAATCTCAGTTAGGTAAAAAAGTGGAAGACCTAGTGGCTTCAGTGAATAAGGAGTGTCAAAGTATGGAAAGTAACATTGAAATGATTAATGAAGAAGTTAAAAGATGTGTTCGGGTAGGTAAGGGATTTATTGATGTTGATTTTGATTCCGAGAAGGCTTGTTTGAGTTTAAACCCAATGGAAGCTACTAACTTTCAGAAGGCAGATGTTGCGAACCAAGTGGCAGAAGATTATGGCGGAACGGTCGCGGAACTAGTTAGTCAGGTTTTTATAAGAGTCCCAGCGAAGTAAGTTAATCTAGGAGGAATGAGGGGTGGTGTTTTGAGGTTTCAATGGTTAAAGGATTATCAAGAACTTGATGAACAGATATTATATATCAAGTGGAATTTAAACAAAAGCAAGTTGGAACTCGATCGTTGGATTAATGGAGACCTGGCGAACGTTAAGCTAGAAAATAATTCAAGGTCTTCTTCTTTAGAAGAAAACATAGATAAAATGTTAAACGAACTAGACAGATTAAGTCATCAGAAAAAAGAACTTATAACGTTAGTCGATTCTTTTGCAGGTGTTGAGAACCAAATTGTAAAACTCAAGTACATTGATAACCTCACTCTAGAAGACATAGCTGAGATAACAGGCTATAGCGCATCATATATAAGAAAGAAACATTCAGACATACGTAATACTTTAAAGTTTGTAGATGAATACGAATCAAGGCGTGATGATCGTCAGAACAAAATAAATGAGGTTGAGTATTATGAAACAGGAATACTTGATGATAATCAATTATCTTTATTTTGAAATGTATCATAAATGTATGGTCATAGACGGTATTCAACTATTGCTTTAGATAGGTTATTCTATTAGTGTAGTAATTTAACTTTTCACCCGACAACTATCTCTCCCAAGAAAAGGTTGTCGGGTGTTTTGTTTATAAGACAAAATACTCCTTTCCTCTATCTTAAATGGTAGGGTTTCTGTTATCATTAGAGTAATGATAACGAAAGGAGGTGCTTAGATGATTTCAGGAAAAGCTAGTTTTAAGTGTAGTAACAAAGACTGCAACGAAAAGATTGTGGTGAACGGTTCTGATTTTGATATCCAAAATACATGGACAGATGATGATAGAGGGATGGGAGCGGAAGAAGGTTACGATGGAACTTTAATTGTAAATTGTCCTAATTGTGACGAAGAAATTGAAGTATCGTTTGAGTTTACAGAATACCCTGTAGGGGCACCTAACTATGAAAATGGTCCCAAGTTTGATAAAAAAGTATCAGAAGTAGAAAGTACGTTATCAATTTTTGGATAACAACCTGACACTCACAATCGTGGGTGTTTTTATTTTTTTGTATCATATAATCTTACTTGTTAATTTTTCTTATTCACATTTCTTCTTTTGTTCGGTATGATTCTTTTATAAGGACAAAAGGAGAGATGAAGTAAATGTTAAATGGAGATAATTTGGGAACAGTGGCTGAGTGGGTTGGAGCTATATTATCAGGAGTAGCATTAATAATGATTGTTTGGCAATCAAAAAAGCAAAAACAAGTTGATTATGAACTTGAGTATAGTAAAGTTAGACCTTTTTTTATAGTTAAATTTGGTTTTATGGGCTGTGGTAAACAAACGGAAGTATTATTTTCTGCGAAATCAACGAATCAAAAAGAAAACATTGTTGAGGTAATAAACAATATTATTGATGACTATACTGATGGTACACCTAATGAGCCTGATTTTACATATTCAATTCCAGCAATTAACATTATTAACGTGAACGAATATACTGTTTTTGGGGTAAAGGTGGTTATTAATAATAAGGAAGATATAGGAATTAATAAAATTAAGTTAAAATCTGGGGAAGATATATTAATTACAGATACTGCAATAGCTGCAACTGTAAGTGGAGCTATTGATGATCCTATTGATTTTCCTTATGACACAATAGATATTTATCTGACAACTATTAGAAGAGAGCAAATTAAACTAAATTATAAATGGGACAGAGAAACTAAGAGGTTTGATTATAATAAAGAAAATTCGATTATTGGAAATAAAACTGATATAAACAAGGAAATATACAAAATAAATGAATCTTCCAATACTTATACATTCGGGGTAAAAGATATAGATTGTTATAGTGAAGACTAAACACCTAATTAACTTAGGTGTTTTTATTATGCCAAAAACCAGAAAGGATGACAGTCGTGACTAGAAAGTATGCAAGACCACGTGATGATATCGATAAGCTATACAAGACCTCAAGATGGAAGAAGGTTAGAGTAGTCATCATCAGTCGTGACTACGGCATGTGTCAAGAGTGCAAGCGTCGTGGCATTATCAAACGTGGGAACATCATTCATCACAAGATAGAAGCACGTGATGATATCAATCAGTTCTACGATGAAGATAACCTTGAATGTATCTGTCCTGCTTGCCATAACAAAGAACATCCGGAACGATCAGGTGGACAGAAACAACGCAAAACAACCCGTTCTACCGTCAAGTTCTATGCAAACAACGAGAAATAAGCCGATTTATGAAATCAGAAAACAAGAAAAACTGAGATATACCCCCCTCATGCAAAGGTTGATGTATCAACGTTCAGGAGAACGGTGCAGTCCTTCCTTCACAGAATTACCGCTTTTGAAAGTTTTTAAGTAGTCGCTTTTGAGATTTTTTAAAGAAAGGAGTTGATATTATGGCTAGACCAGCAAAGAGTGCTAAGTTGCAGTTGTTGCAAGGCAATCCAAACAAACGGAATGTTGATGAGCTAAAAAAACGCGCTGAAATGGAAGAGCGTTTGAAGATGAAGAGTGATGAAATCATAGCGCCATCTTGGTTGGATAAGGTTGGGAAAGAAACCTTTGATTTTATCAAGGACGAATTATTATCTATTGAATTGATTGAGAATCCAGATACGTTTGCAATTGCGTTGTATTGTAGTTGGTACGCTGAATACGTTCATCTGATAAAGCAGTATAAAAAGATGAAGCGTGATCACAAGAAAGCGTATAAGGAGCAAGTGAAGAAAGGGACCGATATTACATTGTCACCTGAACTTTACGGAAACCCACTATCCAAACAAATGGATACGTGTTCTCGTAATATGCGTTCCTTTGGTTCTGATTTAGGACTATCACCATCTGCTCGAGCTAAGTTAGCCATAAAATTAGCTGAAGAAGAGGCATCTAGTGATGAAGATGACGACAACTACTAAACCAGTTATCGACATGAATTACACGGAGTTAATCTCTTGGTGGGAAGACTTTAAAGAAGGCATGGCTTCCTGGGGTGGTTATCTATTAGAGCCGTACCCAGAACTACTAACAACTTGGTATGCTGAACGTGTTATTGATTTTGGGGAGTTAGAGGACCAATCCACTTGGACGCCATGGGCCCCAATGATACCAGCAAGTAAATTAATCATTCAAGCAGCTAAAAGGCACATGAGGGATCTAGAGAGACAAGGAACAGATGATTTCCCCTGGATATTTGATGAAGAGAAAGCGCATCGGGCTATTCGGTTCATTGAGAAAAAGTGTAAGCCGTCAAAAGGTGAAGCTAGGCAAATCGTTGCACAACCCAATCAGCATTTTGTGATAGGTAGCATTTATGGTTGGGTGCATAGAGATAGTGGTATTAGAAAATATCGTGAAGCTCTGGATTTTGTATCACGTAAAAATGGTAAGACAACAATTGTTTCAGGACTAGCCAATTATATGCTAGGAGAAGATGGGGAACACGGTGCCAATATTTATATCTTGGCCAACTCACAAAAACAATCCAATATCTTATTTGAAGAATCAAAGGCAATGATTAAAGCGTCTCCCTTCCTTTCTAAAAAATTAAAAGCAATGTCTAGGGAAGTCCTTTATCCTAAAATGAATTGTAAGATGGAAGCCATGTCTGCGGAAAAATCAAAAGATGGTGAGAACTTACATTTTGGTTGTTTTGATGAGGTACATGATTTTAAAGATTATGGCCTTATCAACGTTATGAAACGTTCAAGGGGTATGAGAAGGCAACCATTAATCATGTACATTACCACCGCAGGGACAGTCTTAGATGGTCCACTGATGGAGATGTATGAAAGTGGTGTGGATTGTTTAGAGCACTTAGAGGACGACTTGGACGAGCGTATGTTTTATTACTTGGCGCAATTAGATAAAGTAGAAGAGGCAGATAATCCAATGATGTGGATGAAAGCTAACCCTAACCTTTGTTTAATGGATGTCGTCAACCTTATCACAGATTACAAAAAGGATAGAACGAGTCCAAAAGAATTAGCCGATTGGATAACGAAACAGTTTAATCTATTTTCGGATATTGATGAATTATCATTCGTTGATATGCCGACGATTAAAAAGAATAACAAAATCATTGATATAGAAACACTTGCTGGTAGAAAATGTATTGGTGGTTTTGACTTATCAGAAACAGAAGACTTTACGTCTGCCGTTCTAGAATTTCCTCTAGATAATGGCGACGTTTTTATTTTGCAGCACACTTGGATTCCACAAGCAAGATATGAACGAGATGGAAATCAGGAACGGATTCAGCAATGGGAACGAGACGGTGATTTAACGATTATACCTGGTGATTACGTGAAGTTTGAATATGTGTATGACTGGTTTGTTGAAATGTCTGATATATATCAAATCATTCAGATTAATTACGATAAGGCAAAAGCGTTATTCTTAAACAATGCTCTAAAAAATTATGGCTTTGTTACGAAAGAAACTCGACAAGGCTTCTTAACGTTGGGCGGACCAATGCAAAACTTCAAAGAATTATTGTTAGACGGGAAAGTTATTTTTAATAACTCTCGTCTTTTTGTTTGGTATTTATCCAATGTGAAGCTAGTCAAAGATAGAAACTCAAACTACATGCCATCGAAACAATCTAAGAGTCGTAAAATCGATGGTGTTGCTGCTGCTTTAAACTGTCATGTTGATGTTGTCGATATTCTTTCCAAACCAGTTAGCAGTGGTGAGCTGACGTACTATTCAGTGAATGATTTATTAAATATGTAAGGATGTGATAAAAATTGGGATTTTTAACAAGCATTAAGAATTTTTTTACAGGTTCACAAGAAAATAGTAAACGAGAAGAAATATCTTTTAATGATCCTAAGCTGGTTGATTATTTAGTAGGTAGTGAGGAGATATCAGAAGCAGCCTTTTCAGTTGTTGGTAAGGTATCGAACACGTTTGCTTCACTCCCTTTGAAGATGATTGACAAGGATTACAAACAGCCTACTGATTGCAGCGCCTTTAACATTATGAAAGAGGGCCCAAATTATTTAACGCGGTTTGATTTTTTTAGAGACATTGAAACGTTACGTAATTTGACTGGTAATGCCTACGTTCAATTATTTAAAAACAACAGTGGGAAAATTATTAACATGTCACTATTGAAGCCAGGTGTTTGTCATCCCGTTATTTTAGATGGTGGTGAATTGTATTATCAGATTCAAGGCAAAGAAGGTAAGGCAATCTATGTTCACTACATGGAAATTCTTCACTTTAAGCATATTCGTTTAGGTGGCGGGGTTTTAGGTTCTAATCCGCTTGATATTCTCAATAATTCTCTAGCCTTTGATGAAGAGGTTAGAAAGATATCATTGAAGCAGTTAAACGGAACAAATGAAGGTATCAAAGTAAAATTCGCTACTAACATGAATGAAGAGGATAAAAAGAAAGCAGTGAAACAAATTGCCAATTTTTACCGGGAAAATGGCGGACTGATTGTAGAAGAAAATGGAACAGAAGTTGATAGAATCAAACGTGATTTAATCGATGCTAAGTTGCTAGATATAGATAGTATCACTAAAAGTAAAATTGCTATGGTCTACAACGTTCCGGAACATTTTGTGAGTAGTGGCAAGGGTGTTAGTTATAACTCCCAAGAACAGCTGAATATGGAGTTTTTAACCTATAATTTATTATCAACAGTTACGCAATACGAAGAAGAATTAAACAAGAAAACATTAGAGCCTGGACAAAAAATGAAGGGCTATCGTTATAAGTTTAATGTTGCGGGTCTCTTAAGAGCTGACACTCAAACGAGAGGGGCTTTTTATCAGATTATGAGGCGTTCGGGTGCGTATTCAGCTAATGAGGTTCGTTTGTTAGAAGACCAGGAGCCGTCTGATTTAGACGGTATGAACGACTATCATATATCAGGGGACTTATACTCAATAGGAATGGATCCCTCGTTGCGTAAATCAAACAAAGGAACAGGAGTGGACTAGATGGATGTGATTATTAATCAAGAAGGTGTTTGTAAAAAATCAGATAAAGACATTGTTTGGGGTGCTTTGATGTCACGTTGTCGGCAATTAGAGCGAATGCTTGATAAAAATTACTTATCACCAATGGAACATTTGGCATTCAGAGATGAATACGAACGGACTTTTGCCTTGACTGAAAAGTATCGGAGGGGCAATTAGTGCAAACAAGAAAAGAAAACTTTTTAAAGTTTATTGATAATGCGATTGCGAACGGTAAAGGGATGGAAGTATCTATTGAAAACCCTAAAGAACCACAACTAGAATCAGTGGGCAATTCCAACGCCTATCTATCAACCAAGAAACGTTACTACGAACAGAATTTTGATAGTGAGTTACGTTTTATTAATGATAAATCGATTGTGATTAAAGAATACAGAGTAATCTAACGATTGCTTTTTTATTTTAAATAAAATTATGAGGTGATATTAAAATGGCGTATAAAGTTCAAGTTAATGGCAAAGAAATAGTTTACGGACCTTATGTAACTAGAAGTAGGTTTAGTAGCGAAGAGTGGAAAGCTATTCATAAAGAAATGATTAGAAAAAACTATGATGAAAAATATGAAGAAAAATTAAATGATGAAGACTTTATTTATTTTGCTGGTGAATGTATTGATTTATCAGAAAGGTATGAAGCGTTGTTGGAGCTATTACCACAATCAACATACAGTAAAGCTGGTACACATCCAATTTGGATAGCAAATGAAGTAGAAGAAAATACTTTGAGAAAATATTTAACAAGAGACGATGTCGCTATGTTTATTGAAGAGTCTGAAACGTTGGAAGAATTAAAAGAGGAGTTAAAAGAATATTTCGAGATAAAAGCTAAAGTCTAATCACTAGGCTTTTTTATTTTGCATTGAAGGGAGGTGACAAAATATGCCAAGAATTTCAGTAAGAGGAGATGTCGTGGATGATGATACGGCGTGGCTATACGATTGGTTTGGAATCGAATGTGTGTCACCTAAAAAGATACGTGATGTACTAGCAGATAATCATTCTGAAGAAATAACGCTAGAAATTAACTCTAGTGGTGGAGATGTCATTGCTGCTAGTGAGATTTATACAATGCTACGTGGACACAATGGTAACACGGTGGCGGAAGTATTTGGTTTAGCTGCAAGTGCCGCATCCGTTATTGCTGTGGGTTGTAGCAACGTAAGAATTTCGCCAACCGCTCATATTATGATTCATAATGCTTCAATCGTGGCTTCAGGTAATAAAGAGGAATATCAACAATTGACTCAATTATTAGCTGGTATTGATGAGTCAATTATTAATGCTTATGAAGCTAAAACAGGATTAGCAAGAGAAGAAATTGCTAATTTAATGAAACAGGATAAATGGTTCAATGCGCAAGAAGCGGTAGAAAACGGGTTTGCTAATGAAGTGATGTTTGATGAAAAGATAACAATTACTAATAGCACTTCTAACATCATTCCAAAAGCTTCAGTCAACAAGCTGAAAGAATTGATTATCAAATCTGAGAAACAGATTGAAGAACCGAAAGATATCTTATCTTTAACACAAAAAAAAATAAACTTATTAAAAGGAGAATAAAATATGAATTTAGAAGAATTAAAAAATGCCTGGGTTGAAGCTGGTAACAAAGTTGGAGACCTAAATGCAAAATTAAACGCAGCACTAATCGATGATACAAAATCAGAGGAAGATGTATTGTCTTTACAGAATCAAGTTAAGACAGCACGTGCAAAACGTGATGGATTAAAAGAACAAGTAACAAATGTGGAAGCAGAACAAATTGCTAACTTAGAAAAAGTGAAGCCGCTAGATCAAGGCGAATTAGAATTAAAAGATAAATTCATTGGCGATTTTAAAGCTATGATGGTTGGTAACCCACAAATCATGAATGAGTTAAATTCTGATACTGATGATAGTGGTAATGCTATTGGCTTAACAATCCCTGGTGATATTCGAACAACCATTAACACATTAGTACGTCGCTTTAATTCATTGCAAGAGTTCGTAAGAGTGGAACGCGTCACAACAAATAACGGGTCACGAGTGTATGAAAAAATGGCTGATATGAAGCCTTTAACTAAACTAGATGATGAGTCGGGTAAAATTCCTGATAATGATGATCCACAACTTTACATCATCAAATACTTAATCGCACGTTATGCTGGTATCAATACAGTAACGAACTCATTATTAAAAGATTCTGCTGAAAACATTTTAGCGTGGTTATCTGATTGGGTATCTAAGAAAGTGGTTGTTACTCGTAACGAAGCAATTTTAAAAACATTAGATGGTCTTAAACACAAAGCAGACGCTAAAACGATGGATGATATTAAAACAGCTAAAAACGTAACACTTGATCCAGCTATTTCTGATATGTCTATGTTCTTAACAAATCAATCAGGCTATGACGTTCTAGATAAAATTAAAAAAGCAGATGGTTCTTATGCTTTGCAAAAAGACGTGACTTCAGCAACAGGGTTTATTTTCTTAGGTTTACCAATTGCTCGTATTTCAGACCGATTCTTGAAAAATAAAGGAAAGAAAATGCCTTTATATTTAGGGTCACTCGAAGAAGCTGTAACACTTTATGACCGCGAACAAATGTCATTACTTGCTACTAACATTGGTGGCGGTGCTTTTGAAACAGATACAACTAAAGTGCGTGTGATTGACCGTTTCGATACTCAATTAGTAGATGATGAAGCAGCGGTGTTAATCCAATTTGAAGCCATTGCAGATGAAAAACCAGTAACACCAGGAGAATAGAGGTGATAGTCAATGCTACATCCTATTGACGATTTAGAAGAAATCATGGAAGAGATGAGAATTGATTCCGACGATGAACAGGGTGTTAAACGAGCAGTCATGGCAGCAACAGGATATATCAAGGGGGCAATCGGATTCGATAAGCCCTCTTTTTATACCCAAAAAGGCACGGAAACAGATGAATTACTTAACGTTGCTTTAATTATGCAAGCTGACCACTATTACAATACTCGTTCTTCAACAGTTGAGAGTGCGAATGCTACTGGGAGTTTAAGAGAAGTTGATTTAGGGTTTACGAGTATTATCTTACAACTTAAAGCACGCTATCTATCTTTTGAAGAAGGTGAACCAGATGGCAGTTAGTCGAACAGGTAAATTAAATAGACGGCTTACTTTTAAATATAAAGACGGTGATAAAAAAGGTCCGAATGGTCAAAAAATACTAAATTTCGTTGAGAGTAAGCCCGTTTGGTTTGCTTACAAACAAAAGTACGTTGATACCGTAAAAGATGAAGTCGGGACGCTCTTTGAAGACTCAACAACTATTGTCATTAGGCAACAGCAACGATTAACCCCTAAAAATGATTTTAAAGTCATCATTAAAGAGGTTGAGTACGACATTATAAAAATGAATCCTGATGTTGAAAATGAAGCATTTCTTATTCTATTTATCAAAAGGAGTGATTAGATGTCAAATGTTGAAGTTGATTGGGGAGATGTTGAGAAGAATGTCGCTCAAAGTATTGCTGATGTTGAAGGGCCAATCAGGCGTAAAGCAGGTAAAACAGCCGGCTTTAAGTTAGGAGAAGCCTTAGCAGCTAATACACCAGTTGATTATGTTGGGAAAACGTTGCTGTCACAAACTGTAACGGTTGGGGCTGTAAGGGAAGATGGCCATTTAATGATTGGTTATGGTAGAGGAGCTTATTTTAGAGCCCACGTTGTTAACATGGGGTCAGAGTTTCAAACAGGACAGCACTTCATTGAGAAGACCGTAGAACAGGAAGCTGAAAATATCATGAGGTCTTACATGAATGATTTGAAAGCAGGGTTGAAACTATGAATCCAATTGTTGAAGTTGCCGTTGATATCATCGAAGAAAATATGACAGGTGTTTTATCTTTCCCTTATAAAATACCACCCGATTATCAGAAGTTAAAAGAGTTACCTATTTGTAAAGTCGAGACAGTATTAAATAAAAACATTGGCTATGGTTCGAATCGGTATCATGGCCGTAAATATCATGTCCAGGTTATGTCTTTTGTGGATGTTAACGTAACGGATATTGAAAGTTTTATTGATGAGTTAGATCGATTATTAGAAAAAAACGGTTATCGTCAGATTTATGGCGACGATAGACCACATGAAAAATTAGAAAACGTACATGTCTTAACAAGACAATACACCACAACGAGGAGGAAAAATTAATGCAAACAGTAGGTTATAAAAGATGTATTATTCAAGTTTTAGATAAAGAGTTAAAACCAGTAGAAGGCAAGAAATGGACGATTCAAGGCGATATGAGTAAAGGTGCTGGTACCTCGTTTGATATCACGGGTTTATCTAAAGAAGTGGTTAAAATTTATGGTAGTAACGTTCCTTATTTCACTTTACGTAAAGGTGTTGGTAACGTGGCTGCTAACTTAGGTTTCTTAGATTTACCAATGGAGTGCGAACAAGAAATTTTAGGATTTACTAAATCAACCAATGGCGTTATTCATATCGGTGATGAAACAGAGCCACCATATTGCGCAGTGTTGTTCGAATCTGAAGATTTACAAGGTGAAAAAATCGGGTTTGGTATGTACGTTGGTTCGTTTGGCCGTGATGGTTACAAATCAGAAACCTTAAATGATGGCGACTTTACACCTGAACCTGGTGAGTACGTTTATACACCAATCACTAAGAAGTTTGAAGATGGTAATCATGTGGTTGGTATTGCCGATAGTGAAGAAAGTTATACCGCATTAGAAAAAGAATGTTTCGGTGCAGCATAAAAAATCAAAGGATAGGGCTAGTCATGGACTGGCCTTATTTTTTTAGGAGGAAAACAGATGATTCAGTTAGAACTAAGAATGTCCAATGGTAAATACAAAAAATTTATGCAGGATATGGTGCCGTATCGTAAACGATTCGAATACTCACGCCGAGAAATAGAACTATTGAAGATTGAGGACGAACAAGAGCGCTCAATGGAACTAGCAGAATATCAGGCAGAATTTGTTGCTTCTTTATTCGATGACAAAGACGTCACAAAAGATTTGTTACTAGATGGCCTAGATACCAAAGACGCTAATAAGATTGCTGAGATTATTTATTACGACGTCATGGCATTCCCAAGACCATCAAAAATTGGTGACGATGAAAAAAAGGAGTCATAAGTTGGCAAGAGTATTATGACTCTCAACTTGAATTTATTAAACATGTGATCACGGCGTTTCCTAGTTGGACTGTTAATGATGTTCTTGATACAGATGACGCGACGTTGATGGATATGATGACGGTTCAAGCCGAGAACAAAAAAACACAGAAGAAGAAACAGAAAAAAGAAGTCATGCCAATGCACGAGTTCCTAAAAACGGTGAAAGGAGGTTAAAATAAATGGTTCAAAACGGCGCTCCGTTAGGTCAAATGGTCATAAAACTAGGATTAGAAACATCTGCTTTTTCTGATAGCTTAACAGGAGCTACAAGAGCTGTAAAAACATCTGTCAAAGAAATGGAAACAGGGTTTCGCGTTTTAGATAATGGCGGTAAGAAAATAGATGCGTTGACGTATAAACAAGAAGGCTTAACAAAGGTTATCTCAGCACAAGAGAAAGAATTAGCACATCTTAAGACAGCCTATGAAAAGACGTTAGATGCTGAAGGTAAAGCAACGTCAACGACTGCTAAAGCGGCTCAAAAATACAACGAAGCACAAGCTAAACTAAGTGGTTATGAAGCGCAGTTGAAAACAACAGCCGGTGAAATCGCCCGTTATAAAGTGGAAACAGAAGGTGTAACAGGTGCTATCAACAAGCATTCTGATTCATTAATCGATAATGGCCAGAAGCTAACAAAAATAGGCGATGGCTTATCAAGTTTTGGCGGAAGCATGACCAAGTATGTCACGGCTCCTTTAACCTTAGGGATGGGGACTGTGACGGCTGCAGCAATTTCTTGGGAATCAGCGTTCGCAGGCGTTAAGAAAACAAACGATGAAGTAGTTGATTCTAATGGTAACGTCACTTATAGCTATAAGGATTTAGAAGATGGATTACGTGGACTAGCTAAAGAATTACCAGCAACGCATTCTGAAATAGCTGGAGTCGCAGAAGCCGCTGGTCAGCTTGGAATTCAAACAGAGAACGTTACCGCCTTTACTAAGACGATGATTGACATGGGCGAATCAACTAACATGTCAGCAGAAGAAGCTGCAACAGCTCTAGCTAGATTTGCGAATATCACACAGATGTCTCAACAAGACTTTGACAGATTAGGTTCTGTGATTGTAGATTTAGGTAATAATTTCGCTACAACGGAAGCAGAAATAACAAACATGGGTCTACGCCTTGCTGGTGCGGGTTCTCAAATAGGTATGTCAGAAGCAGAAATAATGGGATTCGCCGCGGCTTTAAGTTCCGTTGGGGTTGAGGCTGAAGCAGGTGGTTCTGCTTTTAGTAAGGTAATGATTCAAATGCAACTTGCGACGGAATCAGGAGGAACCGCCTTTGATGGTTTAGCAGCACAAGCAGAAAACGCTGGGCTTTCCATGGATCAAGTATCAAACGCCGTGAGAATTGGTGGTAAGGAATTAAAGGGTGTAGCGGGTCAAATGGGTTATACCAGTACAGAGTTACGAACCCTTTATAAAGAAGCTGATAATTCAGCGGTATCACTTAATAACTTTGCAGAAGTTGCTGGATTAACAGATGAACAATTTAGCCAAATGTTTAAAGATGACCCGGCAGCAGCTATTATGAAATTCGTTGAAGGGTTAGCGAATGCTGAAGAACAAGGTTCGTCTGCTATTAAAGTATTAGACGACATGGATATTACAGAAGTTCGTTTGCGTGATAGTTTATTACGTGCGGCAGGAGCTTCAGGTGTATTCGAGGATGCTATTAAAACAGGAAACAAGGCGTGGGCAGAAAACACGGCACTGACTGAAGAAGCAGATAAACGTTACGAAACAACAGCTTCTAAATTGAAAATGCTGAAAAATGAAGCAACGGATGCAGCTATTGAATTTGGTGGTCCGCTTGTTGACGCTTTAAGAGATGGACTCGATGCAGCTAAACCATTAATAAAATCACTAGGTAACATGGCAACAGCCTTTTCGGAGCTTGATGAAGACACTCAACGAAACATTGTTAAGTGGGGGCTGTTTGCAGCTGCATTAGGACCAGCCGCTAAAGGTTTAGGTGGGATTATATCAATCACTGGTAAAACGTCAACCGCGCTTGGTGGAATGGGTAAAAGTATTGTAGATCTTGCGGCTAATAAAGCCGAAAGAGCAGCTATCGAAGGTGTTGGAACGTCTATTGCTACCGTTGGGACATCCGCAGGTACCGCAACAGGTGCTAGTGGTATTGGTGGTTTCACATCAGCGCTAGGAGGGTTGAATCCGTATGTTTTAGGTGCCGTTGGTATTTTAGCTGTGGGAGCTGCTGCATGGTGGGCATATGACCAAACAGTAGGTGAATCTAATAGAAGGACCGCACAATGGGGCTCTGATATCGGAAAAGAAGCTGACAAATCATTAAGCAAGTACAGAGAGTTTAGCGACGGTGGGCAAAGAGCGATTCAAGATTTAGATGTCGGAGTTGCAACTTCAGTGGACAATATTACCGAATCTTTCCAAGGAATGGCTGAGGATATTGGTAAAGCTGGAGAAGAAGCCAATAAAAAAATCGAAGAATCAATTGCTAAACTACCTATTGAGATGCAAAAGAGCGTGAATGAAGCGTCTCAGAAACAAATAGAAGCTAATAAAAAATCAGTAGAGATTGCGCAACAAGCGTCAGAACAAGTCGTGAGTATTTACGAAAAACATAATGGTGATGTCACTAAGTTTACTGATGATGAAAAGCAAATTATTATCAATAATACTCGAACAATGAACGCTGAAAAAGTACGATTAATGGAATTATCAGCAGAAGAAGAGAAAACAGTATTAGCTGCTTTGAATGGTGACATTGATGATATGACTAGTAAGCAGCGCGAAAAAGCGATGAAAGACCTAACGAAATTCAATACAGATAGAAACACGCAATTCATAGAAGCTAAACAGGCATTAGCAACAGCTTTAGGTGAAGGCTCACCGGAGTATGAAGCAGAATTGAAGAAACTAGAAGCTTTACAACAAGCCTCAACAGATCAGATGGCCATCAACATGATTAAGCTTGCCGAGGCCAATGGGGAAAGTTCTGATATGATTCGTGTCAGATTGGGTCAACTAGGAATTGATTACAAAGATAAAGCTAGGTTAATGCGTGAAGCAGGCATTGATATGGCGGAATCAAATGATTTAATCGCAAAGAGTACAGATGAGATGTCGGAGGATGTTCGAGACGCTAATAATTCCTGGAAGAGTTTAATATGGGATGATAAAAAAGCGGAAGTTAAATCGAATGCACCTGAAGAAATAAAGAAATCCATTGAAACGAAAGATGGATGGAATCAAATGAAGTTCATTCTACATAACGCCGACTTAACCTCTAACGCTAAAGAGATGATATTTCAAGCAATTCAAGAATCGGGTCGTTGGAATGAGTATGAGATAGATGACAAACTATTAAAAGCAGATAATGTTCAACTTATTCAGTCACTTATTGATAGCAAGGGTTCGTTAGATGAGTATAATAATTTAACGCCTGTCTTAAAAACCTTAATTGCAGATGGCCATGCCGAAATGACCTTTGATGACACACGAGTAGCATTAGAGCAGTACGAAGCGTTAACGCCTGAAATGAAAGGGTTACTCGCTTCAAATGAAGACGTTGTTCAAAAGTTGTTTAATGCAGAAAGTAGTTTAAACCTTTACGATGCTAATAATCCTAAAATGAAATTATTGCAAGGTAATAGTTCAAATGTAGATCAAGCCGCACGAACGGGTGAAGGTAGTTTGAATAAATACTCAAACAATAATCCTAAACAAAAGCTATTAACGGGTAACTCAACAAACGTATCAAATTCTGCAAGTAGTGGTGAGCGGTCTTTAGACTCATTCAATAGAAACAATCCGTCTACTAAATATTTAACAGCAGTTGATAACGCCTCTTCTAATGCTGGTCAAGCAACAAGTTCAGTAAATGATTTTTGGCGTTTGCCTGATGTTATTACAAAGTCGCTTAATGTTGTGGGGAGTTGGTTAGGGTTTGAAAAAGGAACAGACCATCACCCAGGTGGGATGGCAATGGTCAATGACCAAAAAGGGCCACTTTATAAAGAGATGGTTACTTTACCAACAGGACAAAGCTTTATTCCTGAAGGACGTAATGTATTTCTTCCTTTACCAAAAGGATCCAAAGTATTGCCGGCACGACAAACGAGAAATATGTTTCCTAACTATGCAGGCGGTGTGGGTGTTCCTAGTAGTACAACGAATGTCCAACAAATGAAAAACATTAACGACTCGTTTAAAGAAGTTCCTACGCAATCAACTGATAGTAGTCTTAATGAGTTGATTGGACAATTAGTTTATGAATTAGCACGATTCAGACCACTCTTAGAAGAGAACGGGGAATCACAAGTGAAGTTACTGAAAGGTATTTTAAATAAGGATACGGATATTATTTTAGACAGCAAAGTATTAGCTCATTCAAATAATCGAGTGAACGCTGTGAATGATTTAATCAACGTATTTAATTAGGAGGACAAGAATGATATTTAAAAAGTTAAACGGGCAGACGTTCAATTTGAATGACGCCGACATTAAAACAGTGAGTATCGACATCAGTTCTCCTAATGTATTAAGTAAGTACGCCACAGTTGATGGTATGCGTGGAGCAATTGATGTGGGGAGTACGTATGGGCCTCGTGAGATTGAGTGTAAATTTCTAATAGAATCATCTATGCGTGAAACGTTTGGGTTACTAAGAGATGAGATATTCGCTATGTTAGGCTCTACAGAACCTTTTTATTTAATAGAAGGAAGACAACAAGGAAGGCAGTGGCTTGTTCGATTGGACGAGCCATTTTTTATAAATCAAGATAACGTTTATGGTGTGTTTGAAGTTGTTTTCAATGCGTTTGAAGGAGTTGCTGAATCCGTAGCCTCTACACAAGTGATTGAAAGTAGAGGAGTTGAACTTGGTTCGTTGTGGGGATTCGGTATGGGACTTGAAACAGTTGATGATAGCGAACTACGCTACACACACCATAGCACCAATTTCAGAGTATTTAATGCCGGTAACGTTGATGTCCATCCCTTTGAAACAATGTTGAAGATAGAGATTAAGAATATCAGTGGAGCGACAGGTATATTTACCTTAACCAATAAGGCGAATGGAAGCAGAATCAGAATCAAACGGACGCCTGTATCAACTGAAACGTGGTTATTTGATGGTCCAGTGATCAAGCGAAATTCACTTATGTCGGCCAAAGACACCACGAAGGAGTTTATTTATTTAAGTCCTGGATGGAACACGTTTGCCATTACAGGAGCAAGCAGTGCGGTTGTTAGTTTTGATTTCAAATATTTATATATGTAGAGGGGGGTGGTTGAATGTATGTAAGAGATTTAAGTGGCAATGAATACCCAATGATGGCTAGTTACACAGTAAGTGACGAGATAAACGGAAACATGGATATCTCTATTGAAGTGTTGCCTAACAAGGTGAATAGAGTCTTTTTATCTGACTTAGCAGAATTCTGGGAGCTAGTAGATGATAATGAGGAAGTTTATAAAATCGTTTACTGTGAAGAGCAATCTATGGGACAGTATCCAGTTAAAAACATACGAGCTATTCCTAAATTGTACGACGATTTGAATAGAACGCGTGTGTACGAACGGTATGAGGGATCATACGCCGTGGAAGAATTATTCCGTATCATTTTTAAACCTACAGACTATTCATATCGCATGATTGGTGCCTGGAACAATATAAAAATTGAAGGTTTTGGTGATGGTGATACTTGCCTTTCCATGTTTCAACGAGTATTAAAAAGGATTGGTGCAGAGTTTGAATTCACAGGGCCATCTGTCACGATTAGAGAGCGAATTGGCTCTGAAACAGATATTATGTACCGTCACAGATTGAACGCTTCTAACATCGTCAAAGAAGTTGATGGCCAAGACTACTGGACCTATGCTAGGGGATATGGAGACTTTAGAGAAGATGAACAAGGATGGGAAAACGCTAAGTTAAAACGCGAATACACCAGTCCACTCGCTAGGATTTTAGGTAAGCGTGAAGCCCCACCAATCAAAAATGCCAATATAACTAAGGCTGCGACAATGGACGAAAATCTAAAGTCATTAGTAGATAATTCCATCAAGATATCGGTCACAGCCAATCTCATTGATTTAAGAAATAGAAATTATCCGTATGCCCAAAGTAATTTAGGTGATACGGTTTTTTTGATTGACGAAAACATTCAAATGGATGAAACAGTGAGAGTTGTCGCAAGAGAGATTACCAGGAACTGGAAAGGTGATATTACTGGTTTAAACTTTACGTTTGGTTCTGAAGGGATGGTTGCGAGGTATCAAGGCAAGTTAAACAATGCCATTAAGGAAATCACTGATATTTTAGAGGGGAAGAAGAAACTGCCGTTTCAAGCGATGAGTGATGAGATTCAAATTGTTACGAAGCTTTTAAAATCTGTTCAAACGCAGTTAGCTGTTGGAGAAGATGGTAGCTTGATAGCCATTGATAAGAAGAACCCTAACTTAATCGTCATACTTAATGCAGCAGGTATCGGGATTAGCGATGACGGTGGCCAAACATTTAAAAATGCTCTAACAGGACGCGGACTTTTAGCAGACGCTATTATGGCAAACTCAATTACTGCGGATCACTTAGCAGCCAATGCGATTACTGTAGGATTTAATAGTAGTTCTACTAACTTAAAATTATTTAGCAATCGACTGGAATTTTATAGAAACAATCTTTTATCCGCAAAAATCAATGAAAACGGTATGGAATTCTGGCATGGTAAAAGAAAAATTGGAAACATGGGCGAGAGTTCTAAGAGAGGTAACGACGACATTCGTGGCATATCGATGCAACTTGAAACAAAAGGGGACTTCATTACTTGGTCATACAGAAAAAGTGCTGATGACGATTACTTTACGTCAATGTTATCTATGGACCCCAGGGGACGTTATCTAGGATATAAGGGAATCGATATAGGTTTACCCGCTTATTTTTTAGATGGAATAGGTATGACAGGAGACTCAAAAAGGTTTCTTAACTTCACAACAACTCAAAT
This sequence comes from Vagococcus sp. 211, assembly GCF_056322705.1. NCBI lineage: Bacteria > Bacillati > Bacillota > Bacilli > Lactobacillales > Enterococcaceae > Vagococcus > Vagococcus sp. 211. Next base: position 1,175,269 of record NZ_CM150475.1, on the reverse strand, counting down.
GAAAGATACTAATTATCCTTCTTTAAAAGCTGATGGTGGCCACACTGGCATTGCTTTTGGTACAGAATATCTGTATCTAATTGATAACAATATGTACTATCCAGTTAAAGAGATAGTCAAAGTAACGAATCAACTTTACGGTAAGAACGTAGCAATAGCCACGAGCTACAATAGCGACGGGACAGCGAACGAGTGGTACAACTTTAGTTTTAAATAAGTAAGGAGTGATGGAATGTGGCAAGACGTATATTAAAAACTAACTGGAATAGGCGACAATTAGATGATACGAATGAGAACTTTAAAGAGTTGTATGAAGAAAATGCATCGTTAAGTAAAGATATAAAAGATGCTAAAACTAATCCTGTTTTAAAGGAGAATTCGATTGGCGAAAGAGAATTACAAGAGAGAGCTATTAGAAATAGAAATTTACAAGACTTGTCTATAAATGAGCGAGTTATTCAACAAGATGCGATTAGTCGTGAAAAAATCAAAAACTACGCAATTGATGGTTCTAAAATTGAGGACGAAGCAATCCATGAAAGAAAGATAAAAGATAAAAATGTTCTGAATAAACATCTAAATGATAATTCTGTCGACGAAAGAGTTATTAAAGAAAGCTCAATAACAAAAAAATTAATAAAAGATGAGAATGTAGAAGCTAGAAAAATACCTGAAAAAAATATTAACTTTACTCATCAAAATTTTATGAGTGTTCATAAAAAAAAGATTGAGGCAACAAAAAGTAGCGTTTGGATAAATATTTCGACTAAGTTAATATATTCTGAAAAGGGTTTGAGAAGTACTTTTTCAAAGATGGAAAAAGGTAAACACTATAGAATAAAATTAGAAGGTAATATGAATAGAATGACAATTTTTTCGACTAACGATTTAAATTCTGGTAGTAAAGGTGAAATATTCTATAGTTTCACCGCTAATTATGCCAATATTAAAAATAACTATGAGTTTTATTTTGAAAATAATTTAGATCATAATTATCTAGTTGTCGGTTATCAAAATGCTATATCTAGTGCTATTACTGATAATGTAAATATAGAAATCGTTGAAATAGATAATGATATGACTACGAACTTTTCAGAAAAACAAACATTAAAGAAACTGGATAAAATATGGTTCAATAATGAATCTAATATTATTGTAAATGTTGATCAAGAAAGAGCTAAAATAATAGCCATATCTAAAAATAGCGAAATATTAATCAATACTTTTGGAAAACACGATAGATTTATAATCGCAACATCTGACAGGGCAGGCATAGAAGATGCTGGTACTATGAATTTGAAAATATCAGAATCAAATGTTTCAGGCAACATGACTTATAAATTCTTTAATAAAGAAGATGTGTTTTTATACATCGGTTTAGTTGGAAACGTGAATGAAATCGAAAAAGTGGATGTCATACAAACAATGAAGTTTACAGAAAACGCTACAGAAAATAATGTTATAGAAAAAGAAGATATTCAAACTGGTATAGAAAATCAGGAAGAAATTTCGCCAATTTTATGGTCTGTTAAAACAACTAATACTAGAAGCGATGAAGTGCCACGTCCTATTGGCTGGCTTTATTATCTACCAGTAGCACCATTTCCGATTTATTATGCAAACGGAAGTCCTAATAATTTAAAATATTTATGCGATTGGAATAGTGAAATCACTTGGGATAAAATTTCAACACCAGAGCAATATCATGCACATGTTACTAAAGAAGGTGACATTATTTGTGTCTGGCGTGGCGATTTATTGGGGACTGGACAAGGATTGGACAACGTTAGACAGAATCCTATAGTTTATAGGACTAACGATTGGAAAAATCCTAAAGAAATAATATTAGGCGATTTAAAACCGACAGCTTGGTTGCAATCATGTGGGGTAGATTATATTGATAATAGTGATACTTTTATATTTGCAGAGTACACGAGACCATCACATTTAACAGCTAATATTTGGACAGTTACCAAACCTTTTGACAATCCTAAAAACTGGGAAGTAACACAAAGTTATACGCTGAGTGGAGATAATAATGTTGGGATGAAGCATTTCCACACAATAAATTATGACTCATTTTCAGGTTGTGTGTATTCATCAACTGGTGATGATGATTCTGCATCTAAGATTTTAGAATCTCGTGATAACGGAAAAACATGGCAAGTAGTTTTTGAAGGAAATAGACGTTATGCACGAGTGCTAAATTTTATTTTTTTGGAGAATGATATTTACTGGGCTAATGACGATTCAAATCATGGCTTCTTTAGAGCTAAGCGAAAATCCGATAAAAGCGTTAATTTTTCTAATATTGAAACACTACATGACTTAACAGGTTTTCCACCAACTTATGCAAATATTTATTTTGAAGACCCACACGGTATTTTAATTTTAAATCGTTATGACGGTGCAACAACTAAACTTTTAGACGTTTTATTTTACTCAATTGAAGACGAGAAGATGCATACAGTTGCTATTTTAGAGCCTACATCGAATTCTACTTTTGGTTTTAGACTTGAATCTGCTGAATTATATCCTCAAAGAGTTTCAGACGGAGCTTTAATCGGTTTTGCTAATCCTATTAACCAAATTAAAATATTAGGAAATAGAGGAGATGAAAATAAGGGGAATATTAACAATTTACTATTATCTGTAAAAAAAGAAAACGGTATTTTCTCATTAGATATAAAGACAATTTTTAATCAATAATAAGAAAAGGTGGTAAAAATGGTGATTATAAGTAGCGCGGATTTATTAAGAGAGTTTCAGAATTTGATGAGTAATTACTGGGTTCATATCTTTATATGGTCGGTAGTATTCGATATAACAACAGGAATCGTAAAAGGTTTCGTCATTAAAGATAGTAATAGCACAAAAGGACTTCTAGGACTGATTAAACATCTACTAGTAGTCCTTTTAGTTTTGACTGCGATACCGTATCTAAATATCGCAGGATTGGATAGTTTTTCTAATTTGTTTATCTGGTTCTTTATTGTGGTTTATGCAATTTCTATCACAGAGAATTGGGGTCAGTTAGGATTACCATTGCCTGAATGGGTGAAAGGCACGTTAACAAAATTAAAAGGTCAGCTAGATGAAGGGCCAAATAAAAAATAGGAGAGTGATCACATGGTAAAAATTAACATTGAAACATCGATTGGATTCATGGATGGATTAAGGAAGAAAGGTATTAGATATTCAATGACAGGTGCTAGAGACGGTTCAGATGGAACAGGTGACTGTTCAGGTACAATAGTTCGTTCGGTTGAAAAGGCAGGGGCAAGTAGACCCGCGTGGCTATACAACACTGATTCAATGCATGCTTGGTTAGTTCAAAATGGATATAAGCTAATTGCAGATAACAAAAATTGGACAGCTAAGCGTGGTGATATTGTCATCTTTGGGAAAAAAGGAGCGTCAGGTGGTGCGGCAGGTCATGTGGTTGAGTTTATCAATAATACTCAAATCATTCACTGTACTTACAAAAACCCTAGTATGAATGGTGTTTATATTGATAATGAAGCAACTACCTGTCCTTATTATATGGGATGGTATGCTTACCGTAATGATAATATCGATACAAGCAAACCGATTGACGTACCAGCAACAGCTAAACCGGATAAAGTTGGTTGGTACGCTGAGAAGGGAACCTTTAAATCAAATGCAGGTAATGCTAACATTGCTATCTTAGACAAAGCGGTGGACGGAAAAGTTTTAGGGTGGATTAAGCCTGGTCAAGAAGTTAAGTATGATCAGTTTACTCATAAGGGTGGCTATGTTTGGGTGAGACAACCAAGAGCTAACGGTAAGTACGGTTTCGTAGCGATTGGTAAATCAAATGGAAAAATTAAAACTGAATCTTGGGGACCTTGTTATTAAATATGAAAGCCTATCTCTTAATCGGGATAGGCTTTTTTTGTTGTTTATTTAATTTTACTTATAATATAAGGTCGTTTTCCAGATTTTAGAGGAGCTATTTCTTCAATCTGCTTTAATTTAGGTGTTGAACCTAAAATATCGGTGAATCTTTTTAAAATTATATCTTCATCTTCATCAGAGAAACCGTCAGTTGTCACGACATATAGAATATTGTCATTGTAATCATTTTGAATAAATTGGTATTGCTTGATAGTCTCGAAATCTCTAAGTGCCCCATTTATAGCAAATGCTGAGACAGGTTTTCGGTTAATATTATAAATAGTTTCAATTTGTCTACCAACTATGTTTTCTAAAGTAATACCCGTATTGTAAAATTCACAAGAATTAACATCTTTAGATAGGGTAGCTAGGTCACCTGTATCAAAGCGTATTAGAGGCATATAATCTGAGAATAAATCAGTAACAACTACTCTTCCAACTTGTCCCGGTTTTACAGATTCACTACTACCAATTTCTAATATTTCAATTTTATAACCTGTATCATTCACATGGTATTTACAACATTTAGGACATGAGGTAGCTAGTACTCCAAATTCCTCAGTAGAATATCTACTTATAGGCTTAACTCCAAAAGCTTTATAAATAGCTTCAGCATCTTTTTCTTGTAAAGTTTCAGAAGAAGTAATGATTCCTTTTAAAAAGAAATCCTCAGGCTTGTTACCTTTTTCTATAGAAGCGTAGGCAATAGCACTGATAGCTGAAGGGTAACCTATTAGACTTTTTATTTTTTTCTTTTTTAAAAGTTCAACTTGATCAGCTAACCAATCAGTTGTTAATTCTTTTGGGTTCATTAAATATTCATTTTGAATAAATAATTTTAAAGAAGATTTCGCATCAGTAACACGAACGTAACCATGACAGTCACCTACATCTAAAGAACCCCATCTATTATAGAATATAACTTCAGCATTTTGTCTAAATTTTTTCTCTCTTGATAAATGAAAAGTCATTGGTTGCCCTGTACTTCCACTTGTTGTCATTTTTATAGAATTATTTAGGTCTGCTTTTTTAGAGATAAAACAATCATAATGACTTCTTAGTATAGATTTATCAATTATTGGAAAATCATCAAAATTTTTATAATTTTTATAAAATTCTGTATTTTGGTTAGCAAAGTTTAATATATTGTTTAATCTTTTTTTCATTAGTATTTCTTTTTCATTGTTATCTAAATTAAATTCATTAATAAAATTATTAACAGGGGTCTTTTTTATTTTAGATATTGTATTAAAGCCAGTCTTCCTTATATTCATTATTTCACTCCTAAGCGTATATGTACCTACATTATATCATTTTATTCCATGTCTGTTTCTTTTATATTTTAACAATTAAATGTTTGATTATATCGTATATTACTGTTATCGAGAGTGGAGAGCTTATGGAGATAGAAGAATTAGTTTCCAAGATGTCAGAATTAAAAGCAGAATTATCAATACATGACGAGATAGATGTAACTGAATACAAAGAAGCTTATAAAATAGCTATGGGGAGGTATGTTTGTGGTGAACAGGAAGTAACTGATTTGATACCTATTTATGAGAAATATAATCATCTTGTTTAGATGTGGTCAAAGGGGGAGTCAAAACGCTTTAACCATTGGTATATATGATAAAAAGAGACTCCCGCCGCCTCCATAGGGTAACATCAAAAACCACAAACCTTGTTAAACCAAGGTTTGTGGTTTTTTTTTTGGCTGAATTTGGGTAAAAACGAGAGTTGGGGTAGTCAAAAGCGTAGTCAATCTAAGGTATTTAATCTTTTGCTTCTCTTTTTGTCGTTGTTACAGGACCAGCTTTTGTGACGTCTCCGTAATCCATATTCTTCCAATGTCTTTGATGATAACGTTTTTTGAGGCGTTCTTGATAGTCTTCGTGAGACACGTTTTTTTTCTTTTTCTTATAATAGTTAGGTCGTTTCTGTTGTTTTGTTTTTTTAGGTGTGTTCTGTTTGATTTCCTTTTGATGTTCTTTCGCTATTTGGCGGTCCCACATGTCTTTGATGTCAGTTTTTACAATGTACTCCGTTGTGGTGACTTTAGGCAAAAAGCGACGGTATTGATTGGTATTAACTAGCGTGTGGCCGTCTGGAACGGTGGTCTCTATCATATAAGCACTCCCTTTAGTGGTTCTCTTTTTATTATAAATAAGATACGTAAAAAATAGGTTATCTCATTTAAAACATAAAAGAAATTTATCATCTTAAAAAAACATCCCTAAAAAGTTAAGCACGCCAGCTCACTTTTTGGGGATGTTTTTGGCTTATTAGAAATAACTGCCTAAAAAATAAAGAACGGGATAAACCACCATCATAAGTGACATGCTCTTTAACACGATGGGGAAGGTGGTTTGTTTGTCTTGTACTTTTCGGTACTGACTCAAGGCTGACATGACTTTTGGTAAGGTGATAAGTAACAACAAAATCGAGATAGGGGCTAGGTGCAAGATGACCAAAGCTCCTAGCCACAGGTAATTAAAAACAGTCAGAGCGATAAGCAGATGAACGGCTTTTTTCTTGCCTAAATAATACACCAGAGTATGGCGATTATTGTTGATGTCTTCTTCTAAATCACAGGTGTTATTCGCTAGCAGGTTATTAAACATGCTTAAAACGAGGGGCAAGCTGATAGCAGCTAAAGACATAATGGACAAGGTATAGCTACTGTTTGTGTTAAGGGTGCTGAGATAAAAAGCAATCAAGGTAATCACAAACCCAGATGCTGAGGCAGTAACGATTTCCGCGATAGGCAGTGAATTCAGCGGGTATTTGCCATAAGAATAGAACAACCCAATATAAAAGCCCAGACAACCTAAAAGACCAACAATCAGATTGGTCTGACTCACGAGATACGTTCCTAGAAGGGTCGCCAGTAGCATGAAGCCGTAGAAATACAATTTAACGCTTGTTAGAGATAAGTGATCTCGTCCGATGATATTGGTCACCGTTTTGTAGTGGTCGTCTTCAGCGTGTTGGTAATCCATCCAGTGGTTAAAAATATTCACGGCAATGTGAAAGCATAAAATAATCCCGATAAAAAGGGTCAGGTTGAGGGAAAGGGTAGCACTTGCTAGGAAGTGTGCCGAGGATATCCCAAGTAAAATAATAAATAAATTCAGTGGTGCTGTATAGAGTTCTGATAACTCGTAAAATTGTTTGAACGTTACTTTGTTGTTTGTCATAATAATCTCCTTCGTGAAACTTTGTTCATTCTATCAAAAATAGGAGGGTGAGACAAATTATCTGTTTGGTAAAAATGGAGGAAAACGTTATCAATAGTAGTGTTTGGTAATTGGTAAGAGATTGTGATAACGTTATTAAAATACTTGATATAGAATGTTTGATAGGACTGGGTCGGTTTTATGTTATGGCTATTTTCCTTCAATATCAAGGGTTGTCCTATGGTATACTCGTTAGGTGAGACATCTGGGCACTTTGTTGATGCCCTTGTTAGGACTAAATAGTAATCATTAAGAAAATAATGAGTTGAAAAGGGAGAAAAAAGATGTACAAAGAAGAATTATTTGGCAGTTATTCACTCGCTGCGGCGTGCTTGGTGTTACTTATTGTCACGTTACTGACAGGAGAAATCGCTTGGGGACTTGGTGCGGCGATACCACTTTATTTCTTTCTTGTGACGTTCAAGAAAAACATCCAAGAATTAATGAAAAAAGAAAATAAAAAAGAATGAGTGTAGGCTCATTCTTTTTTTACGAGCTATTTATGGTGCGGGGTGACTAAATAGCTGAACAAATTTCAATGTAGTGACCGTCTGGGTCTGCCACATAGGCAACGGTTTGTCCCCAAGGTTTGGTGACAGGTTCTTTTATAATGGGGACGTTTTGCTGGCGGAGGGTGTCGATTGTTTGTGAGACATCGCCCACAACAAAACCTAGTTCAAAGGTTTGTGAGCGATGAGAGGATTCGGGAACAACTAAGCCGATTTCTTCTGTGACCGATGATCGCGTATTAATCGCTAATACCGTAGCCCCTGTGTCAAATTCAATATAGGTTCCCTGTTGCAATCGTATGGGTAAGCCTAGGATGTCATGATAAAAATGGAGAGATTGTTGCAGATCATTAATATATAGAATGGTATAGCGCATGGTAACTTTCATAGTAGTGCTCCTTTGTTAGTTAGTGTAAGGGTTTCGTCATGGAATAATCCGTAATCTCATACCCGCATTTTTGATAGACATGAAGGGCTCGTTTATTGTGGCCAAACACGTGGAGTCCCATGGTGTGGGCTCCTAATGCTTTTGCTTGTTCTTCAATAAGAGCCATACTTTTTGTGCCATATCCTTGATTTTGAAAGGTATCAAACAGCATGATGTCGTAAAGAAAGGCAGAAGGAACGGGGGAGGCTTCGTATTTAATCCACGTATAGCCAATGACAGTCCCTGATGTTTGTATGGTATAAAGGTAATGATCAGGGGTGTGGTTGCCTTCTGGTAAATAGGTGTTGTAAGAAAGTTCTGCTCGGTGCAGGGCTTCTTTTTTGGTCCAAGTGCCTGCTTTTATTTTATCACTGGCATAATCGGGAATGGCAATGGCTAGGTAATCGTTGTAATCACTTGGGGTCATTTGTTTTAGTTGTAACATGGTATCATCTCCATTCTTGTTCAGTGTACCATATAATAAGAAAATCCCTCTAATTTTTAAGAGGGATTGTTTGTTTATTCTTCTAAGTGTTCCAGAGCGTAATCGGCTTCTTCTTGAGTAAATTGTTCCCCGTGTTCAGATGTTAATTGGTCTCTGATAGCTTCAGGAGACATAGACATAGAATCTTGATATGATTCCGCTTTTTTTAAGGCATTCTCGTTAAAATCAGCTTCTAGGTGATCCATAGCGTACTGTGCCGCTTCCTCTGAAAATTTTTCGCCGTATTCAGATGTTAATTGATCATAAATAGCGGCTTTTGACATGCTCATTGTTTTAGCATATGATTCCGCTTTTTTTAAAGCAGAGGCATGTTCTCTAGGTACTTTTTCTTCTTTTGCTACAATTTCTTCTTCTTTTTCAGTATCCTCGGTTATTATTTCTGTTTCGATAACTGTACTTTCGCTTGATTTTGATACAGAAACCTCTTCTTTCGTGTCATCAGTAGAGCTACTACAACCTGATAGTAATAAAGATACAGCAAAGACAAATATATATTTTTTCAAAATAACTTCTCCTCCAATAGTTATAAGTATGTTGTTAACTTTTATTGTTATAAATAGCAGTTAACATAGTTTCCGCACTTTTTATGATACTACATTACCTATTTTATAACAATAGTTTTGTTATTAGGTTTTTTAATAGATAAAATCAACTTTAAATGATTGCCTAAAGGGTGAGTGAATCTTATTTTCTTTATATTTACTTTGTTCAGACAAAACAGCTGTCAAATGTATGAAAAAAAGAGTTAATTATTAAGAAAAAGAAGGCTGAGTCTAAAATAGCTTGCATGCCTAGCGTGTCTGTGTTATACTAAAGGAACATTAATAATATTTATACGCAACATGAAGGTTTATTTTGTAGAAGTTTATTCTCACTGGCGTAGCTTAGAGCTACAAAGGGTGCTTTAGAGGTTGGGATTGCACCGCTTAAACGAGAAATAATGAAGAATCGAGCAATGGTACTAGTCACACTTTACATATAAATAATACGTTAATCAAATAGCCACCCTACATTAGGGTGGCTATTGTCAATTCTCGGGGCTTATTGTGTGACTTCTAAATCATAGATAGCCTGTTGTTTGTGTTGGTGATTGTCGTATTGAGAAAAGTGAACCGTGATTGCGTCACTGTCATGAGGCAATACGTAAGCTGCTTTGACGTGTGTGATGTTCGCTCCTTTTGGTGTGGGTTGTGGCTGTTTAAGAGAGGTCAATGGATACGTGGTTGCCACTTCTCCTGTGTGATCTAAGACAAGACTTGGTTTTAAAAACAGGTCTTGGACAGGATGTTCATAGCCTAAATTATGATAGGAGTAATCAATCACAATGATTTGCTTGTCTTTTTCTTTGTTGATAGCGTTCCGTTCCTTGGTTACTTTGACGTCGTGCACCGTTAATTCCCATTGCTGGCCTATAAGCCAGGGCTCGTCTTTTTTTAAGTGTTGTTCTAAGGCTTCTTTTTCAGGGGTGTTTTTTGCCTCGCCTACTTTTTGGTCGTTGAGCTGATGGGCTTGATGTGTGGTTACTTGGTCAAGTTCTTTTAGCTTGCCTCTTGTTACGTAGGCGTCTCTGAAAAGAAAAAGGTTCAGGGTCAAGGAAGTCACTATTAACCAGACATCAAGGCGCCGATACCAAGGCTTCTTTTTTTTTCTCTTTTTTGATGTGGGTCTGTGTGCCATTCTATTCCCCTCCTTAAGACTGTGTTAATAATATCATAGCATGAAATCATGCCTCTTGTTTATTGAAGAATAAAAACACGTTATTTATGATAATTTGATGAGAATGTTACTGAGACGGTTAACAATTTGCTAAGTCATTTCGTTACTAGTAGTAGAGGGTGTTATATAACGAAAGGATGACAAGAGATGAATCAATATTTTAGTCATGATAGTACGGCCAGGAATTCAGATAAATTAATCGGGGTACGAATGAAGCATGGTGTGGCAGGGTATGGTGTGTATTTCATGATTTTGGAACGGTTGCGAGACGAACCAGATTACATGAGTATGAAGGATTATAATATGCTAGCTTTTGATTTTCGTGTCGACGCAGGGCTTGTTAAAGGGGTTGTGGAGGATTTTGGGTTATTTGTCTTTACCGAGGATGGTAAGTGCTTTTACTCCGAGAGTTTCATGAACCGTATGGCAATGAAAGATGCGAAAAGTCAGCGATTATCTGAAGCGGGCAAAAAAGGAGCATCCAAGCGGTGGGAGAAGAATAAAAATAGCCAGGCTATAGCCGAGGCATCTTCTAAGATAGCAAGGAAAGACAGTAAAGAAAACACAGAAAAAGAAAGAAACAATAGGGGAAAAGTCACTAAAGAGGTGGAGGATATTATCATCTATGCTTCGGATAATTTCGGCCGAGAACTGAGCCCTTTAGAGCAAGAGGAGTTACAGGCATTGAGTCAAAAGCACCAACCAGGCATGGTGAAAGAAGCGATTCGCCGAACGGTCTTAAATAAAAAAGAAACGTTAAGTTATGTGCAAGGCATTTTGTCTAAGTGGGAACAGCAGGGAATTAAAGAGTTAGAGGCCTTATCTGCGACTGATTCAGCGTGGAAGCATCAGAAAAAAAGAGGGGGCTCACCGGGGATGCGTCGAGAAAGTCTACCTGATTGGGCAAAAAAAGACGAAGAGGTCATTGAAACACCTCTGTCTAACAAAGAGAAAGAAATGTTTCAAGAACAACTTCGTCAATTAACATCTTAAGTAGATGGACTAAATCGCGCCGATGAAATAACCAATGTAGAAGGGACCGGCCTGCTTGGCTCCGAATAGCCCTAAAGGACCTGTATTGCCAACAGGTGTAGGATCTAAGTAATAGACGCCTATATTGCCTTTATAATCATGGCTATATTCCACCTTTGAGGTCAAGGCTTCTTTAGGAAAGCCTTTTAAGAGAACGTTGAGACGTATGGCTCGTTTGGGATTGGTAAAAATAAACATAAGAATGAGAGCTGAGACGAACAAGATAAAAGGGAGTCGCTTGCGCTTTCTTTTCATTAGGAAGACCACCTTTCTTTAATTATTTTAATATCATACCACAAGTGGTACAAAAGGGTGCAAGGCTTTTTCTTGTTTTTTTGTTTTATAAAAAATAAGTCTGTCTCATAATGAGGGATATCGTTTTCTTTTAACGCAGAAACGACTATTTTGGATGATTAAGTGTTAAAATAAGAAAGGGTCGATTAAAAAAGATAGGAATGAAGACATGCGAATTGATAAAGAGGCCTTTGCTCAGAGCGTCTTAATGAGTGAAAGGAAAGAGCTGACTTTGGAAGAAAAACTAGCTTTGTACCTGGAAGCGATAACCTTGGCTGAGGGGCACAATAAACAATACCGAAAAACGAAAAAAACATCGTCTAAGTCACATAAAATAGAAGAAAAGACAACAGAAAGGACAGAAACTAATGAAAAAGAGTTTTTCTGATTGAGAGTGCTTTCTTTTTGTCTTATTTTAAGGTATTATTGAATAGGTTAGTTTAACTGGGCCAAGCGATCTTCTCCGATTCTATGAATTACGGGTTGCTTGGTCTTTTTTTATGTCTTTTTTATATATGAGTAGGTAAAATGAACAAAAGGCATAACAAAAAGGCATTCTTTCATTAGCTGAATAGAACGCCTTGTCAATAGCTGGATGAATCTTCCAAGTTGATTACTCCTTAACTAGTTGATTTAGTTTTGCTTTTGCTTCTTCAATCGTGTTACCTTGAGCTGACATGTTTTCATTGTTTGCATCAAATACGATGAAAATATTTGTATCAGTGTCTAGTGTGACACGGTATTGAAGCGTTTTGTTTGTAAATACCATAATAAAATCTCCTTTCATGTTTATGATTCTTATGAAAAGGCATATACGTTATGGTAACAAAATTCCTATATATAATGTATCATGCTTTTTAATGAATGACAAGCTTTTTGAAAAATTTCATGAAAAAGACACAAATATTCATAAATTATCAGAGATTCCAGGATATAGTAGGAAAGGATTTTGTGATACAATTGAACCGTAGTAAAGGGGGATTCCCCTGAAGGATAGGTGTGGAGAAAGTGATTTTTTATACAGTGGGTTTAATATTAATGTTTATTGGTGTGATGTATGCGGTCATGCCATCAAAAAAAATGGCATCAAAGTACGGCTACCGAACGGGACGTGCCACGGATAGTGAAGCGACTTATGAGTATGCACAAAAACAGGCAAGAAATTATTTTTTGTTGGTTGGATTAGGGACCTTTGTGTTAGGCAATATTTTACGATGGACCGGGCTATCTAAGTTCTTTATTTTAGAGCTATTGTTATTGTTTATCCCTATTACAATGGTCTTTTATAGCATTGAAAAAGCATTGCAAACATTTAGTGACGAACAAGATGATTAACGTCAAGGAGGAAAGACAAATGAAATTATTAATGATAGAAGACAATGAATCTGTAGCAGAGATGATGCAGATGTTTTTCTTAAATGAAAACTGGGATGTTACCTTTAAATATGACGGAAAAGAAGGGCTAGATGCCTTTTTAGAAGCACCTGAGAGTTGGGAAATGATTACCCTCGATCTGAACTTACCTACAATGGACGGGGTATCTGTGTGCCGAGAAATCCGCAAAGTGTCATCAACGGTTCCAATCATTATGCTGACAGCAAGAGATTCTGAAAGCGATCAAGTGATTGGGTTAGAAATGGGCGCGGATGATTACGTAACCAAACCCTTCAGTCCATTAACGCTGATTGCTCGTATCAAGGCCTTGCACCGTCGTGCCGTATTGGCAGAAGAAAATGGAGGGGCGCAACAAACAGCCGATGAGGCATTTGATGTGGTAACGTCTCATTTTAAAATGAATGTTAGTACTCGAGAAGTGTATTTAGACGAAGAATTAATCGAAGGCTTAACGCCAAAAGAGTTTGACTTATTGTTAACATTAGCTAAAAAACCACGCCAAGTTTTCTCTCGTGAGAAATTGCTAGAATTAGTCTGGGATTATCAATATTTTGGTGATGAGAGAACAGTGGATGCCCACATTAAGAAACTAAGACAAAAAATTGAAAAAGTAGGACCTCAAGTGATTCAAACCGTGTGGGGGGTTGGCTACAAATTTGATGACTCTGGAGTCGGTCAATAATGCGTTACCTATTGCAACAAATGATTGGCTTTTTTACCATTATTTTAACGGTCTTAGTTATCTTTGGCTTAACCTTTACGAAAATCACCAAGACAACCATGAAGGAAACAACGTATCAGCAACTGGAAGGCTATACAACCAACGTGTTGGAGAATTCGAGAACCCAGAATTGGACCTTGGCGGATTCTTTGGATACGTCCACTGCTGTGCTTCAAAACCAGAGCGTGAGTTTTATTCTACTGGATGCAGACAGAGTAGCGACTTACCCGCCTAGCTTTGCGGGACAAAAAGGGGACGGCTTTGTCTCTGAAGAAGATTTAGAAAATTTTAAAAAGAACGGGAAACCGATACAAAAAACAATTGCAAGTAAAGACATCAATGGGAAGAAAATGACCATGGCAGTCCACATGCAACCTCTTTTTTCAGAACCGAATTTTCATTTTCAAGGCTTGATGTTAACCTATCAACCGGCAAGTAACATTGACAAAAGTGTGAACGAGCTGACTCAGAATCTGTTTAAAGGCTTTATATTGTCTACGTTGATTGCGTTATTGATTAGCTATATTTTAGCCAAATTCCAAGTGAACCGAATCAATCGCATGCGAAGTGCGACAACTCAGATTGCTTCTGGGAATTTTGATGTGCATTTAGAGGTCAATAACAACGATGAGTTAGACGATTTGGCAGAAGATTTTAACCAAATGGCTGTGTCTTTAAAAGAGTCACAAGAAGAGATTCAGCGACAAGAAGAACGTCGCCGTAACTTTATGGCGGATGTGGCACATGAGATGCGGACGCCTTTAACCACAATTAATGGCTTGTTGGAAGGGATTTATTATGGGGCGATACCAAAGGATCAAGAGCAAAAATGCATTGAATTGATGCAAAGTGAGACGAACCGTTTGATTCGTTTAGTGAATGAGAACTTGGATTACGAAAAAATCTTAACGAACCAAATCAGTATTGTGGTACAACAACTGAATGGAACGAAAATTTTGGCCACCTTAGTGGAGCAGTTGTCAGGTAAATCTCATGATAAAAACAACGAACTGGTTCTTTTGACAGAGGACAACATTGAAGTTTGGGCCGATTACGACCGCTTTGTTCAAGTCATGGTCAACATTATCACTAATGCCATTCAGTTTACTGAAAACGGCCGGATTACGATTGCCATCGAGCGAGGGTACAAGGAAAGTATTGTGACCATTAGGGATACAGGAATTGGCATGAGCGAGGAACAGCAATTGAATATTTGGGACCGGTATTACAAGGCAGACCCTTCTCGTAAGAATACGAAGTACGGGGAATCTGGTTTGGGGTTACCGATTGTGGATCAGTTGGTACGTTTGCACAAGGGGCGGATTGATGTTACCAGTGAATTAGGTGAAGGAACGACCTTTGCGGTGCATTTTCCAGATAAATTAGAAGAAAGTAGTGAGGAAGGATAGTCTAACTATCCTTTTTTACTACCTCCGTTTCTCATAATCTGTTACAATCAATGTATTATTAAAAGTAGGTGGATAAAAAATGTCAGAAAATTATAGTTACCCAATCAATAGCGAATGGCGCACAGAAGAGTTGATTGCTGTGATGGGCATGTGGACCATGGTAGAGCGTGCGTACGAAGAAAAAGTGATGGTCGAGGATATCCTAGCCGCACATAAAGAGTTTAAAGCCGTTGTTAAAAGCATTGGCGAAGAACGAGAATTAGGGAATTCCTTTGAAGAAGGGACGGGTTATTCCTTATACCGCGTCATGCAAGCGGCTAGAAAACAAGGAACAGGGGTTTTCAATAGAAAGGATTTAAAAAAATGAGTCAACACACCACATTAATGAATCAGGTTCATGACTGGGTGCTAGAAGCAGGGGAGAGAATCAAAGACACGTTGTCTTCTCCCATTATGGTGGAGGAGAAAACCGATCGCCGTGATTTAGTTACCAATGTCGATAAAGAGACAGAAGCCTTTTTAGTGGCTAAAATTAAGACCCACTATCCGGAAGATCAAATTATCGGAGAAGAAGGCCTCGGCACGAATCCCACAAGTACGAAGGGCCGTATTTGGGTGATTGATCCGATTGACGGTACCATGAATTTCGTCACACAACAAGAGAATTTTTGTGTGATGATTGGTATTTTTGAAGAGGATGTCCCTGTTTTAGGCTTTATTTATAATGTGATAAAGGGTGAGTTTATCTATGGTGGCAAGGCAGTTGGCGTATTTTTAAATGAAAAAGAGTTGCCAATGGTTGACAACACACCATTAGAAAGTGGTATTATAGGAGTCAATGGCTGGATGTTTGCGAATAACATTGATCATACGCAAGAAATCGCATTCTCTGGTTTAGGTGTTAGGATGTTTGGTTGTGCCGGTTTAGACTTTTTGGATGTGCTGAGAGGGAAGCAAGTTGCTTATATTTCAAATCTCGCCCCTTGGGACTTTGCCGCAGGTGTTGCGTTGAGTGAACCGTTAGGCTTAGTGTGTCGTAATCTAGATGGTTCAACCTATGATATTCTTGGTGGCAGAACCAAGTTTATTGTTGCAACAGAGCAGGCTTTTAACACAATTTATAAAAAATTTATTAAATAAAAGTGAAAATGAAAAGTTTTCACTTTTTTTCAGGCACAAACTTTGTTATAATAAACAGTCGGCATTTTTAAGGACAGTCAAGTTGTCTATGCTTTAAGTAGAGTAAGGAGAAAAAAACATTGAAATTAAGAGAAGAATTACGTAATGTGGCAATCATTGCCCACGTTGACCACGGTAAAACAACGTTAGTTAACGAATTATTGAAACAATCAAACACATTAGATGGTCATACACAAATCCAAGAACGCGCAATGGATTCAGGGGATATTGAAAAAGAACGTGGTATCACGATCTTAGCTAAAAATACAGCCATCAATTACAAAGACAAACACATCAACATTTTAGATACACCAGGACATGCGGATTTTGGTGGAGAAGTTGAACGTATTATGAAAATGGTTGATGGGGTTGTGCTTGTAGTCGATGCCTACGAAGGAACAATGCCTCAAACACGTTTCGTACTTAAAAAAGCGTTAGAGCAAAAATTAACACCAATCGTAGTTGTTAACAAAATTGACAAAGCAACAGCACGTCCAGCAGAAGTTATTGATGAAGTATTAGAATTATTCATCGAATTAGGCGCTGACGACGATCAATTAGAATTCCCTGTTGTTTATGCTTCAGCAGTTAACGGAACATCAAGTTTATCTGATGACCCAACTGACCAAGAAGAAACAATGGATTACATCTATGATGCTATCTTAGATCACATCCCAGCACCAATCGATAACAGCGAAGAACCATTACAATTCCAAGTATCATTATTAGATTATAGTGACTATGTTGGACGTATTGGTATCGGACGTGTGTTCCGTGGAACAATCAAAGTTGGGGACCAAGTAGCCTTAATGAAACTTGACGGAGAAGTTAAAAAATTCCGTGTTACTAAATTATTAGGTTTCTTAGGATTAGACCGTGTGGAAATCCAAGAAGCGAAAGCGGGAGATTTAATCGCCGTTTCAGGTATGGAAGACATCTTCGTTGGGGAAACAGTAACACCTGTAGACCACCAAGACGCTCTACCAACTCTATTTATCGATGAGCCAACACTACAAATGACGTTCTTAGTTAACAACTCGCCATTTGCTGGTAAAGAAGGTAAATACGTAACATCTCGTAAAATCGAAGAACGTCTACTAAGTCAATTACAAACAGACGTGTCATTAAAAGTTGAAGAAACAGAATCTCCAGACAAATGGATTGTTTCTGGTCGTGGGGAATTGCATTTATCAATCTTAATCGAAAATATGCGTCGTGAAGGCTTTGAGTTACAAGTATCACGTCCAACAGTAATCTACCGTAAAATCGATGGCGTTGATTGTGAGCCATTTGAACGCGTTCAAATCGACACACCTGAAGAATACATGGGTGGCGTTATTGAATCAATGGGTCAACGTAAAGGTGAAATGCAAGACATGATTAACTCAGGAAATGGTCAAGTACGTTTAATCTTCTTGACACCAGCTCGTGGTTTAATCGGTTACTCAACTGAATTCATGTCTCTAACTCGTGGTTATGGTATCATGAACCACACCTTTGATTCATACTTACCAGTTATTTCTGGTTTAGTAAGTGGACGTCGTAACGGTGCTTTAGTATCAATCGATCAAGGTAAAGCAACGACTTACTCAATCATGAGTATCGAAGAACGTGGAACAGTGTACGTTGAACCAGGTACTGAAGTATACGAAGGAATGATCGTTGGTCAAAACAGCCGCGAGAATGACTTAGGGGTTAATATTACTAAAGCAAAACAAATGACTAACGTTCGTTCTGCTAATAAAGACCAAACATCAGTTATCAAAAAACCAAAAATTCTTACATTAGAAGAATCATTACAATTCTTAAATGATGATGAGTACTGTGAAGTAACACCAGAAAGCGTTCGTTTAAGAAAACAAATCTTAAACAAATCAGAACGTGAAAAAGCTGCAAAACGTAAAAAAACAGCTGAATAATGTGTCTGTTAAAGAGGTTGCCTTAAAAGGCACCTCTTTTTTTGCCTAAAAAAATAGGGCGGTTCTAAAGACAGAACCGTCCTATTTTTAATGATTAAACATTGAAGATATCTACACCGTTGTTAGCCAAGGTGCTCTTGTAGCCTTCGTCAAACTCCTTGTCCGTAATAATGCCATCTAAATCTTCTAGATGAGCATAGGTAAGTAACGTTGACTTACTGAATTTGCTTTCGTCTGTTAACAGGTAAATTTTATTAGCTTTAGAGACGATGCTCTTTTTGATTTCATACTCCATAAAGTCTGAATTCATTAAGCCATTGTTAACAGAAACAGCTGTAGCAGCCATAAAGGCTTTAGAGATGTTGTACTTCTCAATCACGTGATCAGGGGTTAAACCGACAAATGAGCGAGTTTCCCGTTTGAAGATATTCCCAATTAAAAAGACGGAGACATTATCAAAGGTTTCTGACTTTAATACCACATCCAGACTGTTGGTGATAATCGTTAAGGAAATATCATGTTTCAAATAATCTAAAATGTATTTAGTCGTTGTCCCTGAATCGATGTAGATTAAATCCCCATCTTCAATTAAACTAGCAGCTTTTTCTGAGATAACTTTTTTAATGTTTTTATTTTCAACATTGCGGTTTTCAAAAGAGACAAGGTCATTTTTCTTCACACTAACGCCGCCATAGACTTTTTCAAATCGAGGATCTTTGATTAACTTCGCCACATCTCGGCGAACCGTGTTCATCGATACATTGAAATGGTCTTCCAATTCCTTTAAGGTTACATTCTCTTTATCGAGGATGTATTCCTTGATTAGGTCAATTCTTTTTTCTTTCATATCAGAACCCCATTTTTATTATGATACTAAAACTTTACCATAACTTTGCTAATTTATCAATAGATTATCATTTATGGTCTTTTTGTGGCTATATCAACAAATAAAACAAAATAAAACAAAAAAACCATTGACTAACTTGGGTAAGTTGTGTTAAATTCTAACTATAAGTTAACCAATTAAAACGCTTCATAATGATTAAATTGGTTAAATAATGAGCGGAGGATGGAAATGACAACAGTGAGAAAACTAAAAAACTTTATTGGTGGCCAGTGGGTAGAAAGTAATACAACGCAATATGAGGATGTATTCAACCCTGCAACAAAAGAAATCATGTGTCAGGTACCTATATCTACAAGAGCAGATTTAGATAAAGCGGCAGAAGTTGCCCAAGAAGCTTTCCTAGAGTGGAAAGAAGTGGCAGTGCCAAGACGTGCTCGTGTGTTATACAAATTTCATCAATTATTAATGGAGAACAAAGATGAGTTGGCTCGTCTTGTAACGATTGAAAATGGAAAGGCTTTATCGGAGTCTTACGGAGAAGTGCAACGTGGGATTGAAAACGTTGAATTCGCAGCAGGGGCACCAACTCTGATGATGGGTGATAGTTTATCATCAATTGCCACAGATGTTGAAGCGACCACTTACAAGTACCCAATTGGGGTTATTGGTGGCATCACACCTTTCAACTTCCCAATGATGGTTCCTTTCTGGATGTTCCCAATGGCCATTGTGACAGGTAACTCAGTGGTTATGAAGCCATCTGAACGTACACCGATGTTAATGGAGAAGGTTGTCGAGTTATTACATGAAGCAGGCTTACCTAATGGTGTATTCAACATTGTTTACGGTGCTCACGATGTGGTAAATGGTATTTTAGAGCACCCACACATCAAAGGAATCTCTTTTGTAGGGTCTAAACCAGTTGGGGCATACGTTTACCGTGAAGGGTCTAAGAACCTAAAACGCGTGCAAGCCTTAACAGGAGCGAAGAACCACACGATTGTTTTAAATGATGCCAACCTAGACGACGCTATGCCAGCCATTGTTGGAGCGGCATTTGGTTCAGCGGGTGAGCGTTGTATGGCCGCTGCGGTTGTTACCGTTCAAGAAGGCATTTACGACGAATTCATGAGCCGTCTGGTTCAAGAAGCCAAAGACATTAAAATGGGTAACGGCCTAGAAGATGGTGTCTTCTTAGGACCTGTGATTCGTGAGGACAACTTAACACGTACTCTAGGCTACATTGAAAAAGGGGTAGAAGAAGGAGCTAAACTAGCCATTGATGGCCGTGAAACAATCAATGAAGAAGGCTACTTTGTTGGGCCTACGATCTTTGAAGGTGTCACAACAGACATGACGATTTGGCAAGAAGAGTTGTTCGCGCCTGTCTTATCCGTGATGAAGATTAAGGACCTTAAAGAAGGAATGGCTATTGCCAACCAATCGGAGTTTGCGAATGGGGCATGTTTATTTACAAACAATGCAGCAGGCATCCGCTACTTCCGTGAGAACATTGATGCAGGTATGTTGGGAATTAACCTAGGCGTACCAGCACCGATGGCAATGTTCCCATTCTCAGGATGGAAATCATCATTCTACGGTACTTTACCAGCGAACGGTAAAGCAGGAATGGAATTCTATACACGTAACAAAGTAGTAACAGCACGCTTATCAAGAGACGACATCTAACTAAAAAAACAGACACCAGCCTAGAGAGTATTTTCTAGGTTGGTTGTAAATAAGAAGGGGAATTGTCATGACTGAGAAAAAATTTGATTTAATCGCAATCGGAAGAGCTTGTGTGGATTTAAATGCAGTAGAATATAACCGTCCTATGGAAGAAACCATGACGTTTAGTAAATACGTTGGAGGTTCTCCGGCGAATATCGCTATTGGTGCGTCTAAATTAGGGTTGAACTGTGGGTTCATCGGTAAAGTACCAGACGATCAACATGGCCGTTTTATTACAACTTATATGGGAAACGTCGGGGTAGACACAAGTAATTTTGTTCTAGATACACAAGGACGCAAAACGGGTCTTGCTTTCACGGAAATCTTAAGCCCAGAAGAATGTAGTATTTTAATGTACCGTGATGAGGTAGCGGATCTATACTTAGAACCTAGTGAAGTGGATCCAGAGTACATTAAATCAGCTAACATGCTAATCGTATCAGGAACAGGATTGGCGCAAAGCCCTTCTCGTGAAGCGGTCTTAAAATCAGTATCTGTTGCCAAAGAAAATGGAGTTAAAGTGGTCTTTGAATTAGATTACCGTCCATACACTTGGAAAAACGCAGAAGAGACCTCTGTTTATTACAAAATCGTTGCTGAGCAATCAGACATTGTTATTGGAACACGTGATGAGTATAATATGTTAGAGAACGTAACAGAAGGTGACAACGATAACACGGTTGCTTACTTGTTCGCGCATGCCCCAGAATTAGTGGTAATCAAGCACGGGGTACAAGGCTCTTATGCCTACACTAAAGAAGGAGAAACCTTCCAAACAAAAGCGTACAAATCAAACGTTCTAAAAACATTTGGTGCGGGAGATTCTTATGCAGCAGCCTTCTTATATGCTCTTAACGCTGGAAAAGGCATTGAAGCAGCTCTTAAATATGGTAGCGCTTCAGCAGCTATTGTTGTCAGCAAACACAGTTCATCAGAAGCAATGCCAACGGTTGCGGAGATTGAGCAACTGATGGAAGATCAAAAATAAATCGTCTGATAGGTTACAAAAAATGAATCTAATAAAGAGCGGGAGCTGAAAAAGAAATGAGTAAAGAAACAGTCATTGGTGTTATTGGTGGAGGACGTATCGGGAAACTACACACACACAACTTAGTTCAAATGAAAGACGTACGCGTGAAATATGTGGCAGATATCTTTGCAGACAAGATGCCAGATTTTGAGAAAGAAACAGGGGTTCCGTTGATTTCTGATTTTAACACGATTTTTGAAGACCCAGAAATTGATGTGGTGTTCATTTGTACGCCAACAGATACTCACGTTGATTTAATCAAGCGTTCAGCAGCAGCAGGCAAACATATTTTCTGTGAAAAACCAATTAGTTTTTCAGATGAAGAAACATTAGAAGCCTATGAAGCTGTAACAAAAGCTGGGGTAAAATTCCAAATTGGGGTTAACCGTCGTTTTGACCGCAACTTTGCCCAAGTCAAAGATCATGTGGACACAGGAGCAATTGGCGACATTCAATTATTACGCATTGATTCACGTGACCCAGAAGCGCCACCTTTATCATACGTTGAGTCATCAGGCGGACTATTCTTTGACATGATGATTCATGACTTTGACATGGCTCGTTTCATTACTGGGAGCGAAGTAGAAGAAGTTTTTGCTACAGGTGATGCCTTGGTGAACCCTGAAATTAAAGGAATTGATGTGGACACAGCGATTGTGACATTGAAATTTGAAAATGGCTGTCTTGGTGTGATTAGTAATAGTCGTCAAGCGGTTTATGGTTACGATCAACGCTTAGAAGCTTTTGGTTCTAAAGGAGCATCAGAAGCAGAAAACGAATTAGTCAACAACGTTAAACTATCTAACAAAGAAGGGGTACATAGCCAAAACCCGCTGCATTTCTTCTTAGAACGTTACAACAACGCGTATATTGAAGAAGTGCAACAATTCTTAGATGCGATTCAACAAGACACAGAAACACCGGTTACTTTTGTTGATGGTATCATGGCGCAACGTTTGGCTTTTGCAGCGAACGAATCATTAAAAACAGGTCAACCTGTGAAAGTACAAAAACTATAATCATTTATTACACAACTTAACTGACATAAAACACCTGGAAAAGCTATACACATAGACTTTCTAGGTGTTTTTCTATTTTTTCGAGGTCTTTCTCAAGTGTTTTGAGAATTATGTGGTAAAATGGGAAAAGACATCCGTTCATTCGGAACAAATATGAGTGAAAACGAGGGATTCCTTGATGACAATAACATTACGAGACATAGAAAAGATATTAAAAGAACATGATTTATTAAAAGAATTTACTTACGAGTCCCATTGGTTTTTTAACTTACCTGTAGCAGATAGAACCTTGACACACATTACCTATGATTCAAGAACCGTCACACCAGACAGTTTATTCTTCTGTAAAGGCTTTGGTTTTAAAGAGGAGTACTTACAAAAAGCCATGACTGAAGG
Source organism: Vagococcus sp. 211 (assembly GCF_056322705.1). Lineage (NCBI taxonomy): Bacteria > Bacillati > Bacillota > Bacilli > Lactobacillales > Enterococcaceae > Vagococcus > Vagococcus sp. 211. The sequence goes on along the minus strand of NZ_CM150475.1, from coordinate 1,151,986 downwards.
GTTAGAGATTTATGTATCCGAAGAAGTCTATGATACGCAAAAAGGGCTAGGGATTATTGTGACCAACGTCAGACAAGCCATGGCAGTGCTGAGTATGGCTTTCTATGATAACCCTCAGGATAAATTGACCTTGATTGCTTACACAGGAACCAAAGGCAAGACCACGTGTGCTTACTTTACTAAGTTCATTTTAGACCATCACACGGATCAAAAAACAGCGATTTTTTCCACGATGAACACCAGTTTAGATGGAAAAACCTATTTTAAGTCAGCCTTAACCACACCGGAATCGATTGACCTGTACCGCATGATGCAAGAAGCCGTGGACAATGGTATGACACACTTGATTATGGAAGTCTCGTCTCAAGCCTACAAAGTGGAGCGAGTGTACAATTTAATGTTTGATGTGGGTATTTTCTTAAATATCTCTCCGGATCACATTAGCCCAATTGAACATCCTACTTTTGATGACTATTATTACTGCAAACGTCAGTTGATTCGCCATTCGAAACAGATGGTTTTAAATGTGGACTGTCAGGACTATACTTTGCTAAAAGAGATGTGCGAAGGTTATAATGTGCCTTACCTTTCTTATGGTAGTCAAGAAAATCACCCAGATGTTTATTGGACACAGGGGGCTGATGATGCCTTAAGTTTTGATGTGGCAACAAGAACAGAGTCTCTACCAGTGAACCCAAGAGGGAATTACCGAATTAACTTAATGGGGGACTTCAATAAAGACAACGCTGTGGCCAGTATTTTGGCGTCTCAACTGGCAGGGGCAACGGTTCAAGAGGCTCAGTTAGGACTAGGTGACGCTCTCGTTCCAGGTCGAATGGAACAGCTAACCCATAAAAATGGGGCACGAATCTTTGTTGATTACGCCCACAATTATGTGAGTTTACAACAATTGCTAAGTTTTGCTAAAGCAGACACTAAAGGCCGTATTATTACGGTTTTAGGAAGTCCAGGAGATAAGTCTATTTCAAGAAGAGCGGACTTTGGTCATGTTTTATCAGAATTGACAGACGTGGTCATTTTAACAGCAGATGATCCAGGCCATGAATCGCCAGAAGCGATAGCACAAGAAATTTCAGCTCATATTACAACAGACCGTGTGGAACAAGTGATGGTCATGGACCGTGAAGAAGCGATTCATAGAGCGATTGAGATGAGTCAATCAGGAGATTCTGTGATTATTGCTGGAAAAGGGCGAGATGCTTATCAAAAAGTAAATGGAGTGGATGAACCTTATTTAGGGGATTACACTATTGCAGAAGGCATCGTTGGCAAATGAAAAATGAGGCAACCTTAAGGGTTGGCCTCATTTTTTTCTGCTTCAAAGGTGATGTAAAACTGATGGGGACTATCTGAGGATAGTTTTTGGATGTGTTGCAATAAAAGGAGTAACCAACTAAAAGCCAAGGCGAAGGCAATGAGTTCAAAAGCCGTTAAAGATAAGTAGCCAATCGTTTGGAATAACACATTAGCTATCACAAGGATAATGGCCATAGAATAAGAAAAAAATAAAAATTCCTTGGTCACTTTTGGCAACAACCATTTAATGCCTATAATCAAGATAACGATGAGATAGACAAGCCACGTGGCTGATTTAGTATGGAGCAGATGCAGTTGTCCACGCCCGTTGTTCGGGAAAAAGCCTACTCCGGCTAAAGAAATGGCCACAAGGGTTAAGAGAATTCTTAAAATTAGCAATTTGAGAGAATCATGTTCTGTGTGTTTCAATGATTCGAACAAGTAGTCAATCAAAGCAATCATTAAAAAGGCGGAAAGCATTAAGGTTAAATTAAATTGCCAACTGCTTGAGGCTTCATTGGTGCCGAGATAACTAAAGTTATGTTGCCACCACCTTGTTTGGCTATTGGTTATCATAGCGAAAAAGACGCCGCTAATAATAACGGTAATGAGTAATTTAATAATCATATCTGATGAAAAAGATAAGGCAGCGATAATCATGACATAGTTAATAATGGCCATAAAGACTGCGAAAATAGCGGTAGCTGTGTAGTAATCAAAGCTCGCCCCCTCAAACACCGTGCCTAGCACCCAAAAAAAGCCCAATAAAACGAGTAACAAGATCACCACAAACGAAAAAATAATCGTAGGAACGTTACGCCAGTGAATTTTTCTGAGTTCGTCATTGTCGGTCCGTCGTTTCATCTTAATAAAGAAAAAAGAAAAGGAAATCATCCCGCTTGTCAATCCTAGGAGGATAATCATGCTAGCAATGGATTTATCCCCGTTCATTGGAACTTGATAGCGCCCAGTCTCATAAAAGGTCATAAAAAAGATGAGACTTGTTATTAGGACGGGAAGGATAAACCACCGCAAGGAAATTTGTTGACTCTCTAGGGGCTTGTTGGTACTTTCAATAACGAGTTTGTGTTGTTGCTTCTTTAACAGATAAGTGTCTTCTTTGGATAAATTGAGCTGTTCGAGCCAGTCTTCTGGTAAAGAAACCTGTTTTGTCGTCTTCATATCATCACTCCTATGTGTCAGTTATTGCTTATTATCATAGCATAGATTCTCTCTAAAGATAATGAAGGGACAGATTAAAATGAGTGCTTTTTAGTTGGATGATGATGATAATATGACTTGACTATACCAAAGCCTTCACTCCATGTTATAATATTGGTATTATTTAGGATAATAGGAAGTTTGAGAGAGGTGTTAGAAAGATGGAGTGTCCAAAATGTCATTACAACGGCTCTCGTGTTGTTGATAGCCGCCCAGCAGATGACGGTCGCGCGATACGTCGCCGCCGAGAATGTGAAGAGTGTACCTTCCGTTTTACAACTTTTGAAAGAGTGGATGTGGCTCCTTTACTTGTGGTGAAGAAAAACGGTGCACGAGAAGAATTTAATCGAGAAAAAATATTACGTGGTTTGATCCGTTCTGCAGAAAAGCGACCTGTGTCCTTAGAACAGATGGAACAAGTGGTAGAACGCGTCGAAAATAGAGTGAGAAACATTGGCGAAAACGAGGTATCCACCACGGATATTGGAGAATACGTGATGGAAGACCTTGTTAACCTTGACGAAATTGCGTACATTCGTTTTGCTAGTGTTTATCGTCAGTTCAAAGACATGAGTGTGTTTTTAAAAGAGTTACAAGAAATCATTGATAAAGAAACCGATGATAAGTAAGAAAGAAAGGGAGGTGCAACAATGAATGATCCATGGAAACATTTAAAACCCAGAGATTATTACACGGTGGTCTTGAATGATTGGATAACCGATACAGACATAAAAATTATTAACCGCTTGTATCAGCCCATCATTGGCACCGATGCTTTCGCTTTGCTCCATTCCTTATTTATCGAAGCAGAAACAGGCCTAAAAGGAAACCAACGCCATAATGTGTTGTTGAACCGATTAGATATTGGGCTTCCAAGACTCTATGAGGCCCGGTTGAAACTGGAAGGGATTGGGCTGATGACCAGTTACGTCAAACCTTTGGACGAGGACCATCACTTTATGTATGTGTTACAAAAACCTTTAGAGCCGAAAGTATTCTTAAAAGATGATGTCTTGTCTTTGTTATTGTTAGAAAAAATCGGGGAAGACGCTTTTCTAGCCCTGAGAGACTCTTTCTTAAAAAGGATAGACATAGCTCCAGATTATCAACCTATCACGAAGAAGTTTCTTGACGTCTATCAGGTGAATTCGTACCAACTGGAAAGCCATGAAGCGTTATTAAAGCATGAAGGCATTGAAGAAAGTGCGTCTAAAGACAAAGGAATAGAGTTGGATATAAAGAAAGAAACCTTTGATTGGGATTTCTTTAAGAGCTTACTAAAAGGGATGCCGATTAGCCCAGATACCATGGAAAAAGAACTGCAAAAAAGCATTGATACTTTCCATTATCTATATGGCATCGATGAGATGGTCATGTCTGATTACATCCAACGCGCCTTTGATTTTGTGACAGGTACTATTAATATTAGCGAATTTAAGAAAAGTGTCTACAAGGAATACCATCAAAAGAAACGCCCGAAAGAACCCTTACAAGCCCCTGTTGTTTCTAGGGAGGAAGAAGTGGCGTCTAAACAAATGAGCTTAAGGGAAACAGAATTGAGCCGTTTGGGGTATTCTAAAGGGGAAGTGGGTGTGTTGATTGCCTGTGAAAAAACCCCGCCTATGGTCTTTTTGAAAGCCATTAAAAAGCAAAAAAATGGGTATGTTGCCAATAATGAGCGGTGGACCATAGAGAATCTGAAGAATCAGTCTGGTTTGCCTAATAGTGTGATTAATATGTTGATTCATTATATGCTCGTTGTCCAAGGAAACAGCTCCCTGAATCAAAACATGGTTAACAGTATTGCGAACGACTGGGCTCAAAGTAAGGTAAAAACCGCTGAAGAAGGCCTTCAAAAAGTCAAAGCGCTAAAACAAGAAAAAGAAGCGGCACCTAAAAGAAACACCTATAGTAAAAAAGGGGGACAAGGAAAATCGTCCCGTAAAGAAACCTTGCCTGATTGGGCCAAAGAGGGAAACGCGAAAGTAGAAACCCCTGTTTCTGCCGAAGACCAAGCCTTTTTTGAAGAACAACTACGCTTATTACAAACAAAATCAGGAGGTGACTCATAATGGATCATATTGGTAAAGGCATTGAACATACCTTTAAGAAAAGAGGCTTCTCTAAAAAGTTTGATGATTTAATGGAAGAAGCTCTGCGAGATCCTGATGTGCAATTGTTTATCGCTAACAACCGAGAGCGTCTAACGGATGAAGACATTGTCAGAAGTTATTCGAAGCTTTATGAATTTGTGCAAGAGAAGAAAAAATTTGAATCGAACAATCACACCATGCTTGCTCCTGGTTACCAACCCGCCTTATTTATCAATCATCATTACATTGATGTGACCTATATGCCCACAGAGAGGCTGATAGAGGAGAGAAAAGCTGCTGAGGTACGTAACCGAGTAAAAGCGATGGACATGCCTAAGGACATACGAGAAGCCCGTCTTGACCGCTTTGAGATGACCAATGAACGGAAAGAAGCTTTTTCAGAAGCCATTCAGTTTGTTAACCAGTACGAAAGTAATCCTAAAGGCTTCCATAAAGGATTGTACCTTCAAGGGACTTTCGGTGTAGGCAAGACCTATTTGTTAGGAGCTATTGCTAATGCTTTGGCAGAAAAGGGCTTTTCTACGACTCTGGTTCACTTTCCAACCCTTGCAGTGGAAATGAAGCAAGCCATTGGGAAGGATAACCTAGGAGAGAAAGTAGAAAGCATTAAGAACGCGCCTATTTTGATGTTAGATGATATCGGGGCAGATTCCATGAGTAGCTGGGTCAGAGATGATATTTTAGGTGTTATCTTACAGTACCGAATGCAAGAACAACTGCCCACATTTTTCTCGTCGAACTTTAACATGGCGCAGTTAGAAAACGAGCATTTAAGGTATTCTCAGCGAGGAGAAGATGAACCGTTGAAAGCAAAACGCATCATGGAACGGGTGCGTTATTTATCAAAAGAAATCAACATGATTGGGCAAAATCGTCGTCAAGGCTAGAGGCTCTTTGTTTTTTAGTAAAAACTGATTGACAAAGGGATAGTCCCCTAGTATAATTATTTTTGTTGCTTAAGGGGTGAGTATATGAAGTGGGCATTAAGTGAGCTTAATAAATTTAAAAACGATCAACTAAGATTTACCGAAACCATTGATTTAGAAGAATCACTAAAACAAAGAGAACCACAAATTTTAGCTGTTGAACCTATTCGTGTAGATGGCTTTATCCAAGTCGACACTGGTCGATACTTGGCACATTTCACAATGGACACCGTGCTAACATTACCCTCATCACGATCTTTAACACCAGTTAAGTATCCATTAACTTTAACGATCGATGAAGATTATATGACAGAGAGCACGTACGCGGGCTTAGCTGATATCTCAGAAGATGAAAAAAGTTTAATCATGGTCTTAGAAAAAGATTTGATTGATTTAACTGAAGCCGTTGAAGATTTCATTCTATTGAATTTGCCATTGCAAATTTTAACAGAAGAAGAGATGACAACAACCGACCTTCCAAAAGGTGAATTTTGGAACGTTATTTCTGAAGAAGATTTGAAAGCCAAGAAACATTTGGACGAATTAGAATCAGAAGATAAAATTGATCCTCGTCTTGCGAAATTATCAGAGTTATTACTTAACGACGATAACGAGTAAGATTGGAATATATATGTAATTTTACATATACTCAGATTTAAGGAGGTGTTTAAGAATGGCAGTACCAGCAAGAAAAACGTCAAAAGCCAAAAAAGCAAGACGCCGTACTCATTACAAATTGTCTGCACCAGGTTTAACAACTTGTAGCAACTGTGGTGAAATGAGAAAAAGCCATCACGTTTGTCCTTCATGCGGACATTATGACGGGAAAGACGTTATGAACAAAGAAGCGTAAAACATTTTAATGAAAATGTCAAAACCATAGACTAACCATGGAAGTCTATGGTTTTTTTGTGCGCTCAAAAGAGTGTTTCTTGATGGTTAAGTTGGTTAAGTGGGATAAATCAGTAGGAATTATTGACTTTAATCATTTAAAGTTGTAATATTTAGATGTGAACATAATCAATGTAACCAAAAGATGACATTATTTTTGGTTAAATAAAGGAGAGTAATTATGGTTAGGAAATTAAAGAACTTTATTGGCGGTCAATGGGTAGAGAGTCATACCACGCACTATGAGGATGTACTTAACCCTGCAACGAAGGAAGTTATGTGCCAGGTCCCTTTATCAACACGTGAAGACTTAGACAACGCAGCAGAGGTTGCTCAAACAGCATTTATGGAGTGGAAAGAAGTTGCTGTTCCTAGACGTGCCCGTATTTTATATAAATTTCATCAATTACTCACTGAAAATAAAGATGAGTTGGCTCGTCTTGTAACGATTGAAAATGGAAAGGCTTTATCAGAGTCTTATGGTGAAGTGCAACGTGGGATTGAAAACGTTGAATTCGCAGCAGGGGCACCAACCCTTATGATGGGTGATAGCCTGTCATCAATTGCCACAGACGTTGAAGCCACAACGTATAAATACCCAGTAGGAGTAGTGGGTGGTATCACACCTTTCAACTTCCCAATGATGGTTCCTTTTTGGATGTTCCCAATGGCGATTGCTACAGGTAATACAGTAGTCATGAAGCCATCAGAACGTACACCGATGTTAATGGAAAAAGTCGTAGAGTTACTACATGAAGCAGGTTTGCCTGATGGTGTGTTTAACATTGTTTACGGTGCTCATGATGTGGTGAATGGTATTTTAGAACACCCATATATTAAAGCGATTTCATTTGTTGGGTCTAAACCTGTTGGTGCGTATGTGTACCGTGAAGGGTCTAAGAACTTGAAACGTGTCCAAGCCTTAACAGGGGCGAAGAACCACACGATTGTTTTAAATGATGCGAACTTAGATGACGCCATGCCGGCTATTGTTGGTGCAGCATTTGGTTCAGCGGGTGAGCGTTGTATGGCCGCTGCGGTTGTTACCGTTCAAGAAGGGATTTATGACGAGTTCATGGGCCGTTTGGTTCAAGAAGCGAAAGACATTAAGATGGGGAATGGTTTAGACGAAGGGGTCTTCTTAGGACCTGTGATTCGTGAGGACAACTTGACACGTACCCTAGGGTATATCGACAAAGGAGTAGAAGAAGGGGCTAAATTAGCCATTGACGGCCGTGAAACAGTCAATGAAGAAGGCTACTTTGTTGGGCCTACAATCTTTGAAGGTGTCACAACTGAGATGACGATTTGGCAAGAAGAACTCTTCGCACCCGTTTTATCCGTGATGAAGATCAAAGACTTAAAAGAAGGGATTGCTATTGCCAACCAATCAGAATTTGCGAATGGGGCATGTTTATTTACAAACAACGCCGCAGGTATCCGCTACTTCCGTGAGAACATTGATGCAGGCATGTTAGGAATCAATCTAGGCGTACCCGCACCGATGGCAATGTTCCCATTCTCAGGATGGAAATCATCATTCTACGGTACTTTACCAGCAAATGGTAAAGCAGGCATGGAATTCTACACACGCAACAAAGTAGTAACAGCACGCTTATCAAGAGACGATATCTAATAAAAAAATAAGAAGGTGAGGGACATTCCCTCCCTTTATTTCTATGTGAGACAGAAAGGATTAAGATAACAATGGCTAAATTAAAAAGAGTGGTAGAAGCAAACAAAATTAATGACTTAGTAACAGAAAAACAACACGTAACGCGAGAAAATGCGGGACTTGAGTACATTGAATCTCGTTCTTTAGGTTTGGACCAAGGGGGAGAATACACAGAAACTCTTGATGGGTTAGAAGTGTGTGTTGTCGCACTGACAGGACGTGTGACGGTTTCTGACGGTGAGCAAACCTTCTCATCTATTGGTACCCGTGACTCTGTTTTCGAAAAATGCCCGACGGACTCAGTGTACGTGGCCTCAGGTAAAACCATCACTGTAACAGCAGAAAGCACAGCGAAAGTATTGTTATGTTACGCACCGTCAACGGCAGATTTACCAACCACATTAATCAAAGCCTCTGATAATACAATAGAGCACCGTGGTAAATACAACAACAAACGCCAAGTTCATAACATTTTAGATGACCAAAGTCCGATTTCAGATAAATTAATTGTAGTAGAAGTGTACACAGGTGGCGGAAACTGGTCAAGCTACCCACCACACAAACATGATCAAGACAATTTACCTTACGAATCATTTTTAGAAGAAACCTATTACCATGAAGTGAACCCACCTCAAGGGTTTGTTTTCCAACGCGTGTACACAGATGATCGTAGTTTAAACGAAACCATGACTGTTGAAAACGAAGAAATGGTGATCGTTCCTGTAGGTTACCACCCAGTTGCAGTTCCTGATGGGTATGAATCGTATTACTTGAACATTATGGCTGGCCCAACGAAAAAATGGCAATTTCATAATGACCCAGATCACGAATGGATTTTATCTCGTGACTAAGATTACCAACAAAAAAAGGCTTAACCTGAGAGGTTAGGCCTTTTTTACTTGTGTTAACTTAATTCACCTGTTAAGAACTGCGCGCGACCGAAGCCGAAACTCCAATCTTCGTCATCATTAATCACAAAATTAATCATCACGTTTTCTGGTTTGATACCTAAGTGTGTCTCGTAAGATTCTACTAACTCCTTATATAGGGCTACTTTTTGTTCTTTTGGACGAGGACGACTTACCACGGATACTAAGATGCGCTCAGAGTCTCTAGTGAAACCTAAATCCACATCTTTCATCACAAGTGTGTGCTCCTCATATTCTGAAACAGTTTGGAAACGGTCGCCTGGTGGAAGGTTCAAACTTTTAACAAATACCTCGTGAGAGAGATCTAATAATTGTTGAATGTCTTCCTTTGATTTTCCTTTAACGATGTTGAATTGTACTAATGGCATACTGATTCCTCCTATAAATGATGCACGATAATATCGTGCTCGTTGAAATAATCTAAATAATCTTGCGTTACCTGGAAGTCTGTGAACACATCACTCACTTGGTGGAGGGATGCGAAGGTAAACAGATTGGATTTATTAAATTTGCTTTGATCAGCGAGTAAATAAACCTTTGATGCCTTTCCAACGATTTGTTTTTTCATTTCATATTCAAGAATATCAGCATTCATTAATCCGTTATCAATCGACACTGCCGTAGCAGAAATAAACGCCTTTGACACGTTGTACTTATCAATAATTTGATTTGGTGAAATCCCTACAAATGAACGGGTTTTCTTTCTGAAGATGTTACCAAAAGCAAACAGTGACATGTTAGGGAAGTGTTCCGCTTTCACTATCACGTCTAAACTATTCGTAATGACTGTAATGTTAATATCTTTATCCAAGAAATCGAGAATATACTTGGTCGTTGTTCCAGAATCAATGTAAATTAAGTCGCTATTGTTAATTTGGGCAGCTGCCTCTTTAGCAATGCTCATCTTAATGTCTCGATTCTTAACGCTTCGGTTTTCGTAAGACACAATGGGGTTTTCTTTAACTTGAATGCCACCATAGACTTTTTCGAAGCGAGGATCATCCAATATGAGTGAAATGTCACGTCTAATCGTGTTCATGGATACATTAAAGGTGGTTTGTAGTTCTTTTAATGAGACTTGCTCGTTGTGCAAAATATAATCCTTAATCTTGTCATTCCTTTTCTCTTTCATACAAATCTACCATCTTTTCTCATTTAGTTATAAGGTCATCATAGCATTTATGGTTAACTTAATCAAGAATTAGTCACGATTTAACTATTTTTATTGTCCTTGAGTGGCTTTATTTAAGTGTATCTGTTTCACAAAGACTAATATAAGCTTGTTATCTCAATGAATTAACTAACTTTCCTTATTTTTGATTAAATTAACATTCATATTGACCAATTGTTGGTTGATATGATATTATATGCCATAGATGATGATGAATTTCTGGTTATCTTTTCGTTGTTGTCCTTTTTATTAAAACTCTTTTGAAAGGGTTTTATCGAGAACGTATAGGAGGGAAATAATGTGGCAAAAACGGTTAAAGTAGGAATTATTGGCTTAGGAAGATTAGGGAAAGCCCACGCGCAGAATTTGGCGTTTAATGTACCAAATTGCGAATTATATGCAGCATGTAGCATGATAGAAGATGAGTTGGATTATGCCAAACGTGAATTAGGAGTAGAAAAAGTCTACACAAATTACGATGACATGGTGAAAGATGAGGCCATTGATGCGGTATTTATCGTTTCACCTTCAGGATTACATTGTGAGCAAATTCAAAAAGCCATGGAGCAAGGAAAACATGTCTTTTCAGAAAAACCGATTGGCCTTGATATTCCAGAAATCAATCAAACCATTGATGTGATTAATGCACACCCAGAGCAACTTTTTATGCTAGGTTTCATGCGTCGTTACGATGAATCGTACCAATACGCTAAAGAAATGGTAGACCGTGGCGATCTAGGTGAGTTGACAGTGGTCAGATGTTACGGGATTGACCCAAGTGATGGGTTAGAAAGTTTTGTTAAATTCGCTGGAGCAAGTAATAGCGGTGGTTTATTCGCGGATATGTCGATTCATGACATTGACTTACTGCGCTGGTTTACGAATAAAGAAGCTAAAAAAGTGTGGGCCATTGGTAAAAATGCGGCTTATCCAGAATTAGATGCCGTAGGAGAGCTTGAAACAGGGGCTGCAATGGTTCAAATGGAAGATAAAACCATGGGTATTTTAGTCGCTGGACGTAACAGTCAACATGGTTACCACGTTGAAACAGAACTTATCGGAACAAAAGGCATGCTACGAATTGCCCAAGTCCCTGAGAAGAATTTAGTGACATTAATGAATGAACATGGGATTGTTCGTCCAACATCACAAAACTTCCCAGAACGTTTCGCCCAAGCTTTCATTAACGAAACGAAAGAGTTCATTCAATGTATTCTTGAAGGACGTCAACCAGGAGTGGGAGCTGTCGACGGCTTAGAGTCTACACGAGTGGCAATCGCTTGCCAACGCTCTTATGAAACCGATGAATTAGTGAGTTTAAAAGAAATTAATTAACATAAACTTGAGGAGGATGTATTAACATGACAATCAAATTAGCAATCGCACCTATCGCATGGACAAACGACGACATGCCAGAATTGGGAAAAGAAAACAGTTTCGAGCAATGTATTAGTGAAATGGCGTTATCAGGCTTTGTGGGAACTGAAATTGGGAACAAATACCCACGAGACCCAGAAACATTAAAAAGCTACTTAGAACCCCGAGGCTTATCAGTAGCAAGTGCTTGGTTTAGTGCCTTTTTAACGACAAAACCTTTTGAAGAAACGGCTGAAGCTTTTATTGAGCACCGTGATTTCTTACATGCCATGGGAGCGAAAGTGATTGTTGTTTCTGAGCAAGGTCACAGCGTTCAAGGGCAAATGGACACACCCGTGTTTGATCAAAAACCCGTTTTTACCGATGAAGAATGGGTAAAATTAACAGAAGGTCTAGAAAAATTAGGCGAGTTGGCGCAAGAAAAAGACATGGCCATTGTTTACCATCACCATATGGGAACTGGGGTCCAAACAACAGAAGAAATCGAGCGTCTAATGGCTAATACAGATCCTAACAAAGTATCTCTATTATACGATACAGGTCATTTAGTATTTTCTGGGGAAGACCCAATCGAGATTTATGATTTGCACAAAGACCGTATTAAACACATTCACTTTAAAGACATTCGTGAAGATAAAATGGCTGAAGTAACGGCTAACAGCATGAGCTTTTTAAATGGCGTTAAAGAAGGTGTCTTTACGGTACCTGGTGACGGTATGATTGACTTCGCACCTATTTGGGACAAAATCAAAGCCGACAACTATGAAGGATGGATTGTGGTTGAAGCAGAACAAGACCCAGCAAAAGCAAATCCCTTCATTTATGCGCAAAAAGCACGTACTTACATTAAGGATGTTACAGGTTTATAAATCAGTCAGGGAGTGTGTTGAATGCAGCGAGAGATTGGTATTTGTCTATGGACATTAGGGATAAGCGACATGGATGAGCAATGTCGTCTAGCGAAAGAATTAGGCGTTGATGGTGTAGAAATAATAGGAGATGTAACCATACCTCCTAGTCTGGTCAAAGACATACTCAAAAAGCATAACCTATCTGTTTTATCCGTTACTCCTGAGAACAAAGATATTTCGAGTGAGAATGAAGCAGTACGCCTTGAAGCTGTGAATTACTTTAAGGCGTTACTATCTTGGGCAAGTGAGATTGATGCCCCGAGAATCTGCTTACACGGTGAGGTTGGAAAAGTAGCTGGTTCAGGTAACGAGGCTTTGGATTGGTCTTTATTGGTTCAGAGTACGAAAGAGATTATGACAGAAGCTAGTAAATACGAGATACCTGTTGTATTTGAACTCCTGAATCGTTACGAAAACCACCAAATGAACCGAGTGGTAGAAGGGCTGGCTTTGGTAGAGGAAGTCGATTCACCTTTGTTAAGTTTACTTCTAGATGCTTATCACATGAACATTGAAGAACCAAATCCTGTTCGTAGTATAGAACAAGCAGGGAGACACTTAGGGGTGTATCATTTGGCAGACTCCAACCGTGAAGGAATGGGGCGTGGGCATAGTCAGTTAATAGAACAAGTAAGTATGCTTGATAGGATTGGCTATACAGGCCCGATCATCATGGAGATGTCCGCAGATGGACCGGATCCTTTTACGCCAATCAAAAGGGGAGATTACGTTGAAAGAGTTTTATTCTTTTACCGTGATACCTTGGAAAAACTCGCTGTCAGACTGACTGAATAAAAAAGAGTGAAGCTTTTATGAAAAGGCTTCACTTTTTTATTGGTAACTTCGTTTGATAAAGGGGAGTTAAGTTTTATTTGTTAACAAAAAGAGTGGCTATTGTGCTCAATTGCACCTTAAGTTGATTGACAATATACCAAAAAAGAAGTAAAATATAATCAAAACATAACCAATTTTTATATTTAGGAAGGAATGAACAACAAGTGAGAGAGACGATTCGATTAACCACAGCGCAAGCACTTATTAAATTCATTAACCAACAATACATTTCAATTGATGGGGTAGAAAAACCATTTATTAAAGGTATTTTTAATATTTTTGGTCATGGAAACGTTTTAGGTATAGGGGAAGCGTTGGAGCAAGACCCTGGACACCTTGATGTGATTCAAGGGAAAAACGAGCAAGGGATGGCTCATGCGGCGATTGCCTTTAGTAAACAAAAATTAAGAACCGAAGCCTTTGCTGTAACAGCATCTGCAGGTCCAGGTTCAGCGAATATGGTGACAGCTGCCGGGACAGCTTATGCCAATAATATTCCTATGTTGATTTTACCAGCAGACACATTTGCTACAAGACAACCAGATCCTGTGTTACAGCAGTTAGAGATTGATCATAACGGAGCGATGACAACAAACGATGCTTTTAAAGCGGTAACGCGTTACTGGGACCGCGTGCAACGTCCAGAACAATTAATGAGTAGCTTGATTCGTGCCTTTGAAGTGATGACAAACCCTGTCACAGCAGGACCTGTTGCAGTGTGTCTGTCTCAAGATGTGGAAGGAGAAGCCTTTGACTATGACGTTGAGTTCTTCAAAAAACGTGTTCACTATGTGGATCGTCAATTACCATCACCTAGAGAAATCGAAGGTGCGGCAGCACTGATTAAAGCAAGCAAGCGTCCGGTGATTATTGTAGGGGGCGGGGCGAAGTATTCTTTTGCTGGTGACGTATTACAAGAATTATCAGAGAAACACATGATCCCTTTAGTGGAAACCGCTGCAGGAAAATCAACCGTAGCGTATACTTTCCCTAACAATTTAGGTGGGACAGGTATTTTAGGAACATCAGCAGCAAATCATGCCATTGATGACGCTGACTTAGTGATTGGTATCGGGACGCGTTACAGTGACTTTACCACCTCGTCTAAAACAGCCTTTAATTACGATCAAACTAAGTTCTTAAATATTAATGTGAGTCGTCCACAAACGTATAAATTTGATGCGTTCCAAGTAGTTGGAGATGCTAAAGTGACGCTAGAAGCCTTGTTACCATTACTTGAAGGTTATGAAACAGCCTTTGGTGAGCAATTAGCTGAGTGGCGTAAAGAATGGTACGTTGAGAGAGAACGTCTACATAACACAACCTTTAACCGTGATAATTTTGAACCAGAAATTAAAGGGCATTTCGATCAAGAGACTATGAACGATTATGCAGATGCCTTAAAGACAGAATTTACGCAAACGGATGCTTTTATTACGATTAATGACACAGTAGAAAAAGGCAGTATTCCTGTTGCTTCTGCTGGATCTTTACCAGGAGATATGCAACGTTTGTGGGATCCAGAAGAAGCAAACACATATCATTTAGAGTATGGGTATTCATGTATGGGTTACGAAGTAGCGGGAGCTATGGGGGTTAAAATGGCGGAGCCAGACAAAGAAGTTTATGCTATGCTTGGCGATGGTAGTTTCTTAATGCTTCATACAGAACTTGTGACCTCTTTACAATACGGTCACAAAATCAATGTGATGTTATTTGATAACTCTGGTTTTGGTTGTATTAACAACCTCCAAATGGGGAACGGAAGCGGCAGTTACTTCTGCGAATTCAGAACCCATGACAACCAAATTATGACCATTGATTATGCGAAAGTAGCAGAAGGTTACGGAGCTAAAGTTTACCGTGTTAACAACCGTGAACAGCTAATTGCAGCGATTGAAGAGGCTAAAAAACAAACGGTTTCAACCTTAATTGACATAAAAGTCCTACCAAAAACTATGACAGACGGTTATAATGGATGGTGGAATGTTGGTGTGGCAGAAGTATCTGAGAAAGAAAGTGTCAGAGAAGCTGCTGCAGCAAGAAAAGAAACATTAAAAGGTGCTTGGAAATACTAAGCAAAGAAAGATGGAAGGAAGGATACCCCCGTGTCCTTCCTTTTTGTGAGGGATGAAAGTGGGACAAATTGTTTTTAGTGAAACCATTGTGTTAATTTTTTACATGATGGTCGGATGGTTTTTAAATAAAAAGGGTGCATATAAACCATCTGTCAGCGTATTTATTGGGATGTTACTAACCCATGTCGCCTTA
Organism: Vagococcus sp. 211; assembly: GCF_056322705.1. Lineage (NCBI taxonomy): Bacteria > Bacillati > Bacillota > Bacilli > Lactobacillales > Enterococcaceae > Vagococcus > Vagococcus sp. 211. The sequence goes on along the minus strand of NZ_CM150475.1, from coordinate 1,136,349 downwards.
CCTGCGGCGATTATTCATAGTTTTCAGGTTGAGAGGACACCAGAAATTTCGAAGTTAATGGTAACGACTTTTGTGTATTCTCTGATTATGTTACTAGTAACGCTAGGTGTAGGCTATGTATTAGCAACCGTATTTAGAAAAAAAGGCGTGCTAAAACGACTTTGGGTTAATTGCTTAACTTTTTCTAATATTCTATTTATCGGAATCCCCATTGTGGGACGGTTATACGGTCAAGAAGGGTTGATCGTATTAGTAGTCTATAATACGGTGACGAGTTTATTTTTATTCACCATTGGCATTATGATTTTTTCTAATACGAAACAAGCGCGTGTGAAAGAAATATTTACCACGCCCACCATTGTTGCAGCTTTTGTCGGGATTGTGTTTTTTGCTTTAGGTATTAAACTACCTCAGCCAATCACAACCTTTAATGAAGTAATGAGTGGTATGACCGCACCTTTAGCCATGATTATTAATGGGGCGTTGTTCTCTCAAAATAGCATTAAGTCATTAATTGTAGACAAGGATAATTTACAATTTACCTTAGCTCGGGTGATACTCGTACCTCTTTTATTTATCTGGGCACTGCGTCTCTTGATTCATGAGCCGGTGATTTTAGGTGTTCTTACCTTAGTAACAGGAATGCCAACAGGTTCATTGAATGCCCTGCTTGCAGAAGAGTATGGCGGTGAAGGGAACAAGGTTTCTCAGTACATTGCACTGAGTACGGTAGTAAGCATGTTAACATTACCAATTGTCATGACATTATAAAAAAAGCGAGAGCACAGGATGTGTGTTCTCGCTTATTTTTTTTCAGATTTTCTTAACCCAATTGGTACACGACTTTCTGTGCCTGACAGAATGCGTTTAATGTTATCTCTGTGGCGAATAATAATAAATAAAGTGATTCCAGAAGCTAAGATTGTTAACAACCAATCTTGTTCAGGTAATACTTGAGGCCAGAAAAGAGGAAGTAAGACAGTAGATAAAGTAATCAAAAAGGCACTCAACATACTCGTCAAACTAACCATGCTTGTGATAAGTAATAGAATCACAAAAATACTGGCAGAGTAAACAAAAAAGATAGGGCTATAAGCTAATAACATTCCTGCACTTGTGGCCACGGCTTTACCACCCTTGAATTTACCGAAAATTGGAAACGTGTGACCTAGTATTGCGGCTACACCAAACCATAAAGGATTAATGTCCAAGTGGAACAGTGTAGGAAGGGAAGTCGCCAAGGTTCCTTTTAAAATATCCATGAATAATACGATAATACCGGCTTTTTTACCAAGAACACGAAAGGTATTCGTTGTTCCTGTATTGCCACTACCAAATTGACGGATGTCTTTTTGATAGAATAATTGCCCTAACCAAACGCCTGATTGCAATGAACCAAGTAGGTAGGCCAAAATAAATAATAACAAGGGTTTCACGTCATATCCTCCTTACAAATCTTACTTATTTTATCATGAAACCCACCAACTCACAATTAGAATTATCCTCCAGTGTTTTTTTAATCCTGTTGCCATTTTATGAACAGAAGTGGGCTAGACCTTAGTGAAGAAGAGAAAATACGTATTTTTAAGTAAAAAAATCAATGAACATCCTTGGAAGTGGTTACAACAGGGCTTTTTGCGCTGTTTTATAACAATAAAGCGTACTTTGTTGTCTAATAATACGTTAATTATATGTATTTTAAATGTAAAAATAAGGACAATTATTTAATTATTATAGAATTTAATCGGTTTCAATGATATACTCAAAAGGTATTCAAAAGTAATACTATGTGAATTCTAAGGAGGAAAAAGGAATTGTTTAAAAAAGCACTTAAGTATGCAAGTGTAATGGCCCTAGCGGTAACATTAACAGCTTGTGGAAGTAGTAATGATAGTGGCGCGGCAAAAGAATCAGAAGGAAGTAAATCACTTGATAAATTATCAATCGGTTTTGTTCCATCAAGAGATCCAGAGGAGATTGTTTCTGCAACTGAACCATTAAAAGAATTACTAACAAAAGAAATGAAGGAACAAGGATATGACATCAAAAATGTTGATATCACTGTTGGAACAAGTTTCGAAGCTGTAGGTGAATCATTATCTGCTGGTACATTGGATGTAGGGTTCATTCCAGGTGGTACTTATGTTTTATATGATGACGATGTGGATGTATTGTTAACAGCAACTCGTTCAGGTCTATCAATCGATTCAGATGATGCAAAAGAATGGAACGACAACAAACCAACTGCACCAACTGACAAACAAGCAGAATTTTACAGAGCATTATTAATCGCTGGACCTTCTAAAAAAGGGCAAGCATTAGCTGAAAAAGTTAACAAAGGTGAAGAATTAACATGGGATGAATTAAATGACGCATCATGGTCAATTATGAACCCAACATCACCAGCAGGATATATTTTCCCAAGTTTATGGTTAAAAGATAACTTTGGTAAAAACTTAACTGACTTGAAATCAAGCGTTCAAGCAGATTCTTACGGTAGTGCTTTTGCCCGTTTAGCTTCTGGACAAGTTGACGTTGTGTTATCATATGCTGACGCTCGTCGTGACTTTGAAGAGAACTGGACTAAAGAGTATAACCAAAAAGAAAGCATCTGGGATGAAACAAACGTTATTGGTGTAACTCCACCAATCTTCAACGACACAATCTCAGTAAGTAAAACATCTAAAAACATGGATGACGACTTGAAAAAAGCGTTAGAAACAGCATTCATCAACCTTGGTAACACTGAAGAAGGTAAAGAAGTGATTGCTATTTATAGCCACGAAGGATACAAACCAGCTTCATCAAAAGATTATGACAATGAACGTGAAGCTCAAAAATTAATCCAAGAAGAAACGAAGTAAAATAAGATTAGTAAACTGTGACTGTTTTCATGGTCACAGTTTATTTTTAAGAAGGGACAATTTTTATGATTAAGTTTCAAAATGTACAGAAAACCTATCCAAATGGTTATGTCGGCTTAAAAGATATTAACTTAGAGATTGAACAAGGCGAGTTTATCGCGATTATCGGATTATCTGGAGCAGGTAAGTCAACCTTGATTCGTTGTGTCAATAAAATGCATGATATTACAGAGGGTTCTTTAGAAGTAAATGGAACAGAAGTAAGCACATTAAAAGGAAAAGATGTACGTACCTTCAGAAAGAAAATCGGCATGATCTTCCAATCGTTTAATTTAATTACTCGTGCAACTGTTTTAAAAAACGTGATGATTTCATCTGTGTCAGAGTTATCTTGGTGGCGTAGATTATTGGGTGTCTTCCCAGAAGAATCTAAAATTGTTGCTTTAGAAGCGTTAGACAATGTAGGGATTTTGGATAAGGCATTTACTCGTGTGGATCAATTGTCTGGTGGACAACAACAGCGTGTGGCATTAGCTCGTACTTTAGCTAAAAAACCCGAAATTATTTTAGCTGATGAACCAGTTGCTGCGTTGGATCCTGTCACAGCCCGCGTGGTTATGGATGATTTCAAACGTATCAATAAAGATTTGAATATTTCTGTCTTAATTAACATTCACCATGTGGATTTAGCGTTAGAATATGCTGACCGAGTGATTGGTATTCGTAAAGGTGAAATAGTGTTTGATGGCCCGTCTGAGAATGTAACACAAGAGGTCCTGGATCAAATCTATTTAGAAGATAAAAAGGAAGGTTAAAAGGATGAAAGATTTATTTAAAGGTAAAACGATTAACTTACCTAATGGTAAACAGGTCGTTGAGAAGCCGTCCGTTGCGCCCCTTGTAACCGTCATCGTTTTGGTTTTTACGTTTGTTTCAATGAGAGTTACTAAGTTCGATTTTGAAGCATTGGCAACACGAGGTAATGAGTTTTTCGTTATTTTAGGTAAGATGATTCCACCTAATTTAAGCTATTTAGACTCTGTGTGGGGCTTTTTATTTGATACGATCAAAATGTCTCTACTGGGCTCTTTATTAGGTGCGTTAGTAGCTGTTCCTTTAGCTTTGCTGGCTTCATCTAACATTGTCCCAAATCGTTTTGTCACAGGTTTTTTTAAATTGATTTTAAGTATCATGCGTACGTTACCAACGATTGTAACAGCTTTGATCGCTACCTTCATTTTTGGGATTGGACCAATGGCTGGTACATTAGCTATTTTTATTTTTACAGTGGCGTATGTTGGTAAATTAACGTATGAACAAATTGAAGCACTTGATATGTCAACATTTGAAGCGTTGGAATCAATGGGATTAACAAAATTCCAAGCGTTCCGTTACGCAGTAATTCCAGAAGTATTACCGACCTATTTATCAACGTCTCTTTTCAACTTTGAAGGGAACATTCGTTATTCAGCTATTTTAGGTTATGTTGGCGCGGGTGGTTTAGGTATTTTATTAAACAAAGAACTCGGATTCCGTAATTATAGCAACGTAGGAACGATCCTACTTGTTTTAATTGTGACCGTTGCTATCATTGAAATGATCAGTGAATACGCAAGAAAGAAACTACAATAATAAAGGAGTATGACAATGAATCCAGGTATAGAAGCAAAATTGCGTGAAGAACCTTCAAAAAAAATGCAATATGCCATGTTGATCGCCATTATTGTTGGTGCGTTTGTTTGGTCACTATCTGCTGTATCGTTTAATGAAATGGATAATGGTGGTTGGCAAATTGCGGTTAAAATCATTCAAGGTATTTTAACCCCAGACATGGACCTATTGATTAATTTTACCAATCAAGGGGTATTATATTTATTATTTGAAACAATCTGTATTGCCTTTTTGGGAACGATTTTTGGAGCGATTTTATCGATTCCAGTGGCGTTCTTAATGGCACCTAGTGTTGTACCAAAACCTGTATACTTATTAACACGTTTCTTCGTTATTATCATTCGAACAGTACCAGCGATTGTTTACGGATTAATGTTTGTTCGTGTATCAGGCCCAGGTCCTTTTGCAGGGGTACTGACCATGTCTTTAACCTCAATCGGGATGGTATCTAAATTATACGTTGATGTGATTGAAGACATCGACACAGGCGTTCTTGAAGCAATGGACTCAATGGGATGTACCACATTCGAAAAAATTCGCTTTGGTATCATTCCTCAATTAAGTGCCAACTTCGCTTCAATTACGATTTACCGTTTTGACATGAACTTACGTGATACGACGGTACTTGGTTTAGTAGGAGCTGGGGGTATTGGTTCACCACTTATTTTCGCGATGAACTCATATCGTTGGCATCAAGTAGGTTCGATTTTAATCGGACTGATTGTCTTGATTTTACTTGTTGAAGTATTATCAAACAAATTAAGAAGCAAATTAGTAAATGGATAAGGAGTGTTAAGCATGAACGTTACTTTTTTATCTACAAGTGACACTCATGGTTACGTATACCCGACTGATTACCGTTCGCGTAATCAGTCTTTATCTTTTGGTCTGACAAAAGTAAAAGAGGTATTTAACCAGATAGAGAAAGAAACACACCACAGTGTGATTAAAATTGACAATGGGGATTTTTTACAAGGGTCTCCTATGAGTTATTACATCGCCAAAGGAAACACAGACGTTTCCATGGCTGACATGATGAATGAGATGGGCTTTGATGTTGGCGTATTAGGCAATCATGAGTTTAATTATGGACTTGATTACTTGAAGAAAAACATTGACAATTTGACTTACCCTATTGTCTGTGCCAATATCACTTTTGATAATGGGGACTACTTAACAGGGAAACCTTATGTTATTTTAGAGCGGGATGGGTTGAAAATAGCTGTGTTAGGTTTAACAACACCTTATATTCCACACTGGGAACAACCAAAAACCGTAGAGGGCTTAGTCTTCCATTCTGTCGTAGAAACAGCCAAAGAATTTGTTCCTAAACTACGTGAAGTAGCAGATGTTGTTGTTGTCAGTTACCACGGTGGGTTTGAGAAAGATTTAACCACAGGAGAACCAACAGAAACCTTAACGGGAGAAAATGAAGGGTATGATTTACTTCATGATGTTCCAGGGATTGACGTGCTTCTAACAGGGCATCAACACCGTGTCATTGAACTAACCACAGAAACATGTGCTGTTACACAACCAGGGGACAAAGGCCGTTACATCGGTCGTGTTGACGTTACCGTAGATGAAACGTCCCATAAGGTGACAGAACGTTCTGCACAGTTGATTGAAGTAAATACCTTGGCGGAAGATGAGACCTTTGTTGCTAAGTTTACGCCGTTATTAAATGAAGTAGAAGAGTGGTTAGATCAAGGATTAGGCAAAGTTGAAGGGGATATGACCATTACAGACCCAATGGCCGTCCGTGTTTGTGGTCATCCTTATATTGAGTTCATCCAAAACGTCCAACGAGATGCGACTGGGGCGACGATTTCAGGCACTGCGTTGTTTGACAACAATGGAAAAGGTTTCCAATCAAACATTAGCATGCGAGACATTGTCACAAATTATATCTACCCTAACACATTAGCTGTTCTTCGTTTAACGGGAGCGGATTTAAAAGCCGATTTAGAGCGCTGTGCGAGCTATTTTGACGTGAACGAGGACAATCAGTTGGTTGTTAGTAAAGAATTCTTAGAACCAAAGGTAGAGCATTACAACTATGATATCTACAGTGGGATTGAGTATGACTTTGATATTCAACACCCTAAAGGTCAACGGGTAACAAAGCTAAGTTATAATGGGCAACCTATCGAAGACAACCAAGAATTAGATGTGGTGATGAACCAGTACCGAGCAGTCGGCGGTGGGGACTACGACATGTTTGGTTCTGATAAAATTATTAAAGAAGTCACTGTTGATATGACAGAACTTATCTCAGAATACCTGATTAAGAACCCTGTGATTCAAGCGACACAGCCAAATAATTTTAAAGTAATCTATTAAAAAGAAGCACTAGAAGAGAACCATCTTCTGGTGCTTTTTTCGCTTCCAAAAAGTAAGCATATCAATTGTATTATTATCAGTTTCCTAGTAAAGTGATGATATAGAAAGGAGGAGACGATATGAAAAAAAATACGTTAGGGGCGTTGATTTATTTACGTATTGCCCGGTTTACCAATCAAAGCAATGAACTAAGTCATCAGTTTTTGGCAGACTACGGGTTAACTGCTGCCCAGTTTGATGTCCTCCTTCAATTATCCGAGCATCAACCAGTGTCACAACAAGAACTCGCCGAGAAAGTCCTAGTTTCTCCTGGAGGTATGTCTAAAATGTTAAAACGTTTAGAACAAGAGGGACTTATCCAAAGACAAGTCGAATGGAAAACAAAATTCATTCGCTTAAGCGATAAAGGTCAAGAACGATTAGAGTCTGTCTATCCTAAGCAACTGGCGTTTCAAACCTCTTTATTCGAAGCCAGTTTGACAAAATCGGAACAAAAAGAGTTATACAAGTTGGTGACAAAGCTGCAACAAAAAACAGAACAAACCTTACTTAATCAAAAAAATAAGACAGACATAAAAGGAAATAGGAGGCAACAGATATGACAAAATTACACATTGATCCAACCAAAGGAATGGAATTTGGGTTGTATTCTTTAGGGGATCACATGAAAAACCCAGTAGATGGCAAGCGAATTTCTGCTAAACAACGACTAGATGAGCTAGTGGAAGCCGCTGTATTAGCAGAACAAGCGGGTATAGATGTCTTTGGTGTGGGAGAAAGTCACCAAACCTATTTTACAACGCAAGCTCACACTGTTGTGCTGGGAGCCATTGCCCAAGCCACAGAACGAATTAAATTAAGCAGCAGTGCCACCGTCTTAAGTGTGGCAGATCCCGTCAGAGTCTACGAAGATTTCGCAACCATTGATTTATTATCTAATGGACGTGCTGAAATTGTGGCAGGACGTGGGTCAAGAGTAGGAGCGTATCATTTACTAGGCGTCGATTTACAAGACTATGAAGACATCTTTGAGGAAAAATTAGGCTTGTTAAAATTAATTAATGAAGAAGATGTGGTGACATGGGAAGGGAAATTCAGAGCGCCTCTTAAAGGAGCCATGATTTACCCTCAACCCTTAGAAGACACATTACCGATTTGGCGTGCAGTAGGCGGTCCTCCGGGAAGTGCAATAAAAGCAGCTCGTATGGGGTTACCCATGATGTTAACTACGTTAGGTGGGCCAGCGATGAACTTTAAATATTCTGTCGATATTTACCGAGAAACGCTTATCGAAAATGGTTATGACCCGAAAGATTTTCCAGTGGCTACGACGAGTCTATTTCACGTAGGGGACACCACGCAAGAAGCCCTTCGAGGGATGTATCCTCACATTGATACGGGCTTCAAAACCATTCGTGGTACAGGTTATCCCAAAGCACAATTCGCTGAAGCGCCAAGTAGAACAGATGCCCTAATGGTGGGAGATAAGAATCAAATCATTGAAAAATTATTGTTCCAACATGAGTTATATGGCATGAGTCGTTTTATGGCACAAATTGATTTTGGTGGGGTTCCCTTTGACAAAATTATGAAAAACATTGAGATTATTGGTAATGATATTTTACCTGAAATTAAAAAATATACCCGTCAGGAAGAAGTGATTTAAAATGAACGTTGTATTGTTAGTCGGCTCAATTGTAGGAAATAAAACAAGAACAGCTCTTCTTGCTATGGAGAGTATGTTAAAAGAACAAAGGCCAGATATGAAGATTAAGGTTGTGGATTTAGCAGGAAAAGACATTGTTTTTAGCGATGGTAGACCCTATTTTGAGTACACTGGGGATACTTTAGATATAGCATCAGCATTGATGGAAGCAGACGGTATTATCATCGGTACGCCTACGTTTCAAGCGTCAATCCCAGGCGTCTTAAAAAATGTGTTTGATTTATTACCAATATATGCCTTTCAAGATAAAGTCGTGGGGGTTATTACTACTGCAGGGACACCCAAACATTATTTAATGGTTGAACATCAATTAAAACCTATCTTATCCTATATGAAAGCTATTCATTTAACGAATTATGTCTTTTTAGAAGAACAAGATGTAGATCAAGGAGCTATCGTGAATGATGACATTAAGACGCGATTAGACCGTTTAGCTAAAGAGTTCAGTCAGACTTTAGACAGCCGACGTTTCATTCAAGAAGCCATTAATAATAGCTTTGATTTCTAAAAAGAAGAGTCACTAACCGACCCCTCTCTTATCAATCAGATAAGAAGATAACGGTTAGTGACTCTTTTATTTTAAGGCCTCTAATGCGATTAGGATATGCATAGCGCTACCTAATAATAGACAATCTTCATTGATTTTAAATTGAGGGTGATGGTTAATATAGCCACACCCCTCTGCTTCAACGCCTGCACCTAAAAGAAAGAAAGCGCCAGGACGAACATCTGTATAAGCAGAAAAATCTTCACTTCCCATTAAGGGTTCTATTTCTAAAATGTTCTCAGGGTTGATGATTTGACTAATGGCATCATGAGCCATCTCAGTAGCTAAAGGATTATTATTAATCGAACCGTAGCCTTCATGGTATAACAAATCAAAATCAGCACCATACATTTGGCAGATATGAGAAATAGTCCTATGTAGCTGTTCTTTCAGCTGTTGCCTTGTTTCTGGTCGATTGGTTCTAACAGTCCCGCTTAAAGTAGCTGTACCAGGGATGATGTTGCTTGCTTGGCCTGAATGAAATTCTCCAAAAGAAATAACGGCTTTATCTAAAGGACTGATTGTTCGAGAAATGATGTTGTTTACATTTGAAATGATTTCAGCACCAATCATAATCGGATCGATGGCGACTTCTGGTGTGGAACCATGAGCGCCTTTTCCTTTGATTGTTAGATGAAAGGTATCGGATGCAGCTGTCACAAAGCCTGACATAAGAGCAACTTGTCCAACAGGCATCATCGGAGCGACATGAAGACCGAATACTTTATCCACATCATCTAAAACACCTAGTTCTACTAATTCCTTCGCTCCGCCTGGTGGTACTTCTTCAGCCGCTTGGAAAATAAAGGTCAAGGTTCCTTGTATTGAATCTTGCATAGTGGCTAATACTTCTATGGCGCCAAGTAGCATGGCAGTGTGCGCGTCGTGACCGCAAGCGTGCATGACGCCAGTGTGCTGTGAAGGAAACGTCACGTCTGACTCTTCTTCAATAGGCAACGCATCGATATCCGCTCTTAAAGCGATGTGTTTGCCGGGGTGTGCTCCGACTAATGTTGCAACGACACCTGTGCTACTTAACCGCTGGTGTGTAATGCCTTCGAATTGATCAAGGATGGACTCAATATAGCGAGTAGTTTCAACTTCTTTGTAAGATAATTCAGGGAATTGATGAAGATGACGACGCCAACGACTCAGATTCTTTTGAGAGACTAGTTCTAAAACGTTCATTTGTTACACCTCATTTTTTTATTGATGGTTCTGTTTAACAAAGAGCATACTAAGACAAGTTAGGATGCCTAGAGATAAAAAATATAAAAAGACAGTTAGGTAAGAACCTGTCGTTTCGACTAACAATCCGATAACCAATTGAGCAACCGCACCGCCAATAATACCGCCTGTAGCGATGGTAGAGTAACTAGGAGCGAATAGTGCTCCTTCGAAACGTTTCATAGGTATGGCCATGAGAACGACGAATGTGGTCGTTAAAAACAAAGATGCGATACCTAAAAGCAACGTGAATAAATAAATGTTTGATAGAAAATAGGAAACAAAGACTAAGATACCTGCGATGAATGAGGAGACCATGATGATTTCTTTGTCTTTATTCGCGAAGAAATGACTGGCAATGTAACTACCTCCAAGAGCGCCTATAAGTGATAGTAAGCCGATAAAGGAGGCAATGAAGCCTGATTGTGTTAAGCTTAAAGCTCTAACGGATGTTAAATAGCTAGGCAACCAGTTATTTAGCCCGTAGACTAAATTATTAGCGAAGAAGGCCGCGAAGAACAAAGACCATATCATCGGCATCTTCCAAATAGTACGGATAGGGACCGCACTGGCAGCTAATTTTCTCTGATTGGTAGTTCTGTTCTTAGGAATAGTAAAGGCCACAATCACAGCGATTGTTAAAGAGACAATGGTTAGTAAGGTATAGCCTGCCCGCCAACCATTGATTTCAATGATAGGAGAGAGTAGAATGGGACCTAACACACCAGCGACACCTGATGATGAAATGAGGATTCCTTTAACGAAGGTCCGTTTTTCAATAGGGAAAGAGTCTGTCACTTCTTTGCTCGCAGCAGACGCATAACCTGAATGTGCCAACATGCCTGTCAACAAACGCATAGCGATGAGCATTTCAACGCTTGAGCTCCTACCGAATAAGAAGTCAAAAACACCAATAAGTACTAAGGATGAAAGGATAACTAGTCTTGCACCGAATCGATTAATGAGGAAACTCATAGGAATTTGCATTAGGGCATAACCTATGAAAAAGGCGCTAAGAATGAGCCCTTTTGTCCCTTCTGACATAGGGTAATCTTTATCAATAGAAACAATCGAAATACCAACAGATAATTTATCGATATAAACCATCATATAACCAAGGAATAACGAACATAAAACGAGATTGGGATGTGCTTGTTTTCTTTTATTTATCATAACACCAGTCCTTTAATACAGTTTAATATTAAATATGTTTATTTGAACATTTAATTCCTTACTACTATACACGTAAAACCATGATTTGAAAAGAGAACAACGCATAAAATACTAAAAGATTAAACTTTGCAAGATGAGACGTTTTGTATTAAAATATGACTAGTTGAAGATACGAGAGACAAATCAGCTTGTGACCAAGTTGTTTTTTTTTGCTTCTATCTATCTAAAAATTGCTTGAAACAGACACATAGTTTCAAGACAAAGGAGTTTTTTGAATGTCAAAAAGACAAGAAGGACAATATGATGATGCATCCATACAGGTATTAGAAGGCTTAGATGCTGTAAGGAAAAGACCTGGTATGTACATCGGTTCAACAGATTCTAAAGGATTACATCATTTAGTATTTGAAATATTTGATAACGCTGTGGACGAGGCTTTGTCTGGTTACGGTGATGAAATTGATGTAACGATACATAAAGATAATAGTATTAGTGTCAGAGATTATGGTCGTGGGATACCAACCGGGATGCACCCCTCAGGTAAACCGACCATTGAAGTGATTTTTACCGTTCTCCATGCTGGAGGTAAATTTGGTCAAGGGGGCTACAAAACATCCGGAGGTCTTCATGGTGTAGGTGCCAGTGTTGTTAACGCTTTGTCAAAAGAGATGAAAGTGACAACCGTTAAAGACGGTACACAAGTAGATATCCGTTTTGCCAATGGCGGAAAGCCTCAAGGAACAATTGCCAAGAAGAAAGTGGCTAGTAAAAAAAATGGATCGATTATTACGTTTACCCCAGATGACACGATTTTTTCAACAACTAATTATTCCTACGACATCATAGCAGAACGTTTACGTGAATCAGCGTTCTTATTAAAAGGGATAAAGATCACATTAACAGATGAGCGTCATGATGTTACTGAAACCTTCTTGTATGAAGATGGAATTAAAGCGTTCGTCGCTTATTTAAATGAAGACAAAGATGATTTAACTCCCGTGATTTATTTTGGCGGGGAAAAAGAAGGCATCGAAGTCGAATTTGCGTATCAATACAATGATGGTTATTCAGAGAATACGTTATCTTTTGTTAATAACGTTAGAACTCGTGATGGAGGAACCCATGAAGCGGGAATGAAGTCTGCCTTGACGAAATCTTACAATGATTACGCCCGTAAAGTGGGATTACTAAAAGAGAAAGACAAAAACCTAGAAGGAACAGATTTTAGAGAAGGGTTATCAGCCATCATCTCTGTTAGAATTCCAGAAGACTTGCTTCAATTTGAAGGACAAACAAAAGGAAAACTAGGAACCCCTGTGGCTCGAACGATTGTAGACAGTGTTATTAGTGATCAACTAGGCTTCTTTTTACAGGAAAATAGTGACATGTCACAAATGCTTATCCGTAAAGCCATTAAAGCCCGAGAAGCGCGAGAAGCGGCTCGAAAAGCCCGAGAAGATAGCCGGAACGGCAAGAAGAAACGCAAAGGGGAAGCGTTACTTTCTGGTAAGTTAACCCCAGCCCAATCTAAAAACCCTAAACGTAACGAATTGTACTTAGTGGAGGGAGATTCTGCGGGAGGATCAGCTAAACAAGGACGAGACCGTAAATTCCAAGCTATCCTACCTTTACGTGGTAAAGTTATTAACACTGAAAAAGCGAAGTTACAAGACATCTTAAAAAACGAAGAGATTAACACCATGATTTATACCATTGGTGCCGGTGTGGGCGCTGATTTTGATATTGAAGATTGTAATTACGATAAAGTCATCATCATGACCGATGCGGATACAGATGGGGCACATATCCAAGTGTTACTGCTAACCTTTTTCTACCGCTATATGAAACCGTTAATTGAAGCGGGCAAAGTCTACATTGCTTTGCCTCCTTTATACAAAGTGCAAAAAGGAACAGGCAAGAAGGCTGTTATAAATTATGCTTGGACAGATGAAGAATTACAAGAAGTTACAGATACTATGGGTAAAGGCTACATGCTCCAACGTTACAAAGGACTTGGTGAGATGAATGCCGACCAATTATGGGAAACCACAATGGACCCAGATTCAAGAACGTTAATTCGTGTTAGAATAGATGATGCGGCACAAGCCGAGCGACGTGTGACCACATTGATGGGGGATAAAGTAGAACCTCGACGTAAATGGATAGAAAAAAATGTCCAGTTTACCATGTCAGAAGAAGGTAGCATCTTAGAAGGCCATGATGCCAGTCCAAAAGATGACTCAGAAGATTACGAAGAGATTAAATTATTTTAACGCCCATAAAGGAGAGACAAAGCAATGAGTGAAGAACGTGGCATTCAAGAGCTAACCCTTGAAGAAGTAATGGGAGACCGATTTGGTAGATATTCTAAGTATATTATCCAAGATCGAGCCCTCCCTGATATAAGAGATGGATTAAAGCCAGTACAACGACGTATTTTGTACTCAATGAATAAAGATGGCAACACATATGATAAAGCTTTTAGAAAATCAGCTAAGTCTGTAGGGAATATTATGGGGAATTATCATCCTCATGGGGACAGCAGTATTTATGAAGCCATGGTTCGAATGAGCCAAGACTGGAAATTACGCCAACCCCTAATCGAGATGCATGGTAACAATGGTAGTATGGACGGTGATCCGCCTGCAGCCATGCGTTACACGGAAGCCCGATTATCAGAATTAAGTGGGGAATTACTTAAAGATATCGAAAAAGAGACCGTTGATTTCATTTGGAACTTTGACGATACAGAAAAAGAACCAACTGTTCTTCCAGCTAAATACCCGAACCTGTTAGTGAACGGGTCAACAGGAATTTCAGCAGGGTATGCGACGGAAATTCCAACACATAATTTAGCAGAGGTAATTGATGGTACAGTGTATCTGATTGATCACCCGAATGCCTCCGTTGAAAAATTAATGGACTTTATTCCAGGGCCAGATTTCCCAACAGGTGGAATTTTACAAGGGAAAAAAGAATTGCGTAAAGCGTACGAAACAGGGCGTGGGAAAGTTATTTTACGTTCTAAGACAGCCATTGAACCTCTAAAAGCTGGGCGTGAACAAATCGTTGTGACGGAAATTCCTTATGAAGTAAATAAGGCGGTTCTTGTCAAAAAAATGGATGAATTGCGGTTATCTCGTAAGTTAGAAGGAATTTCAGAAGTCAGAGACGAGAGTGACCGTACAGGCCTTCGCATTGTGATTGAATTGAAAAAAGAAGTGGACGCGAATGGTGTCTTGAACTACTTATTCAAAAATACAGACTTACAAATTAATTATAACTTTAACATGGTAGCCATCCACGAATTACGTCCGAAACAAGTCGGCTTAAAAACAATGTTAGAAGCATACCTTGTTCATCGTAAAAGTGTGATTACTAAGCGCAGTCAATTTGAACTGAAAAAAGCAGAAGCCCGTCAACATATTGTTGAAGGTCTGATTAAAATGTTATCTATTTTAGACGAAGTGATTGCCGTTATCCGAGGAAGTAAAGATAAGAAAGACGCAAAAGCGAATTTAATGACGCGTTTTGATTTTACAGAGCTTCAAGCAGAAGCGATTGTCTCTCTTCAACTGTACCGTTTAACCAACACTGATATCACAGCACTAGAAGCGGAAAACAAAGAGCTATCAGCAACAATTGAAGGATTACAAGCTATTTTGACAGAGGAAAAAACATTGTTAACGGTGCTTAAAAAAGAACTAAGAGAAGTCAAAAAACAATACGGTAACCCAAGATTAACTCAGCTTGAAGACAAGATAGAGGAAATCCAAATTGAAACAGCTGTCCTCATTCCTCAAGAAGAGGTGATGGTAAGCGTGACAAGAGAAGGGTACATTAAACGTAGTAGTTTACGTTCTTATAGTGCCTCAAAAGAAGATGCGATTGATATGAAAGAAACAGATGCCCTTGTTTTTTCTGGACAACTTAATACCCATGATCACTTATTGTTTGTTACCAATAAAGGTAACATGTTGTATCGACCTGTTCATGAGTTAGTCGACAAACGTTGGAAAGAAGTTGGGGAGCATTTATCTTTAAATGTCACGAACTTCGAAGCAGAAGAGCATATTATGTACGTTCATGCGTATACCAATCTTGAAGAAAACAAGAACTTTGTGTTTATTACCAAAGAAGGAATGATCAAACAAACCTCCCTTGGGGAATTCTCTCCTTGGCGAACATATAAGAGTCGTTCAACGGCTTGCATGAAACTTAAAACCAAGACGGATGAAGTGATTGCTACCTACCTAGTAGATGAGTCAGAAGATTACCGTGTTGTTTTAGGAACACACCAAGCCTTTGGGTTGTATTATGATTTAGAAGAAGTCCCAGTAGTTGGTTCTAAAGCGAGTGGGGTTAAAGCAATCAACTTAAAACCAGAAGATTATGTGGTCAACGGTCTGATTATACCGGCTAACGAAGAGTCTGTGTTAGTGATTGTAACCCAGCGCGGCGCAGCTAAGAAAATGAAATTAACTGATTTGACTAAATTAAGCAGAGCTAAACGAGGCTTAATGCTACTAAGAGAGTTGAAAAAGAACCCTCACCGCATTGTTTATTTAGATATGGCTAGAGCGAATCAAATGCTCTACCTGACGTCTGAAAAAGGCGGAGCAGAGTTTGCTATAGCAAGTTCTGATTTGACGACAAGCGACCGTCAATCCAACGGAAGTTTTGTGATTGATGAAAAAGAAATGGGAGAAACGATCCACGTTAGCTCTAAAATAATAGAAGAATAAGCGAAAAAGACCATTATCCTGGGGATAGTGGTCTTTTTTATCCTCTTAAAAAAACATTCTTGTTTATTAAAAGTGAAAAGATATTTAAACTAAGAATATTTTTCACAAAAGGTCTATACTAATCAAAAACGAACACACTTAATGAACACCTGTTGTAAAACAGGTTTTGATTTACCTTACTGTTATAGTACAGTTGTACGTATTATTGAAACAGAGTGAACAAAGAGATTTCACTGATTTAATAAGGTGAAAACCCTTTATTTATAAGGGTTTGTAAAAGATTGTGTAAAAAATAACAAAAAAGTTCGTTTTTTTACACTATAACACTTGTATGATTTTAGTCTTGTGTTATAATGAACATGTAAAACAAATATAAAACTTAAAAACCTAAAAAAACTAATTACAAGTATTGAAGGAGGATTCTCATAATGGGACATTGGGATGGATTTAAAGGCGAAAAATGGCGCGAAACGGTGGATGTTAGAGACTTTATTCAAGCTAACTACACAGAATATAAAGGTGATGACAGCTTTTTAGAACCAGCAGCTGAAAGTACAGAAAAATTATGGACAAAACTGCAAGAATTATTTGAAGTACAACATGAAAAAAATGGTGTGTACGACATGGATAACAATATCCCAGCTACCATCACTTCTCATGAACCAGGTTACTTAATCAAAGAAGAAGAAACAATCGTTGGTTTACAAACCGATGTACCATTGAAACAAGCATTCATGCCTTATGGCGGGATCAACATGGCTAATAACGCTCTAGAAGCGAATGGCTATGAATCAGATGCAGAAATAACTCATATCTTTACTGACTATAGAAAAACACATAACCAAGGTGTATTCGACGCTTACACACCTGAAATGAGAGCAGCTAGAAAAAATAAAATCATCACTGGTTTACCAGATGCTTACGGCCGTGGACGTATTATCGGAGATTACCGTCGTTTAGCTTTATACGGAATTGATTTCTTAATCGCTCAAAAGAAAAAAGATTTAGGTAACGTTGGTAATAAAACAATGACGGAAGAAATTATCCGTTTACGTGAAGAAGTATCAGACCAAATTCGTGCTTTGGTTGATATCAAAGAAATGGCAACTTACTACGGCTATGATATCTCTGCTCCAGCTAAAGACGCGAAAGAAGCGATCCAATGGACTTACTTTGGTTACTTAGCAGCAATCAAATCTCAAAACGGTGCGGCAATGTCAATCGGACGTGTCTCAGCATTCTTAGATGTTTATATCGAACGCGACTTACAAAATGGTGTCATTACAGAACATGAAGCGCAAGAAATGATTGATCATTTGATTATGAAACTTAGAATGGTTAAATTTGCTCGTACACCAGATTATAACCAACTATTCTCTGGTTACCCAATTTGGGCAACATTATCAATTGCTGGTATGGGACTAGATGGTCGTTCATTAGTAACGAAAAGTGATTTCCGTATCTTGCATACGCTAACAAACATGGGACCATCTCCAGAACCAAACTTAACTGTTCTTTATTCTTCTCATTTACCAGAAGGCTTCAGAACATACTCAGCTAAAATTGCGAAAGAAAGTTCTTCTATCCAATTTGAAAACGATGACTTATTACGCGCTAACTGGGGATCAGATGACTGTGCAATTGCTTGTTGTGTCTCTGCAACTGTTATGGGTAAAGACATGCAATTCTTCGGCGCTCGTGCTAACTTAGCAAAAGCTGTTCTTTACGCTATCAATGGTGGTGTGGATGAAATTACAAAAGCACAAGTATCACCTAAATTCCGTCCAATGACTGGAGATACATTAGAATATAACGAATTCATCGATCGCTTCAAAGACATCATGGATTGGTTAGCAGAATTATACGTTAACACATTAAACGTGATTCACTTCATGCATGACAAATATGCTTACGAAGCACCACAATTAGCGTTTATGGAAACACACTTGAACCGTACATTCGCTACAGGGATTGCTGGTATTTCACATGCAACAGATAGTATCATGGCTATCAAACATGGTAACGTACAAGTTATCCGTGACGAAAACGGCTTAGCAGTGGACTATGTACCACAAAACGAATTCCCAACGTATGGTAACGACAGCCAAGAAGCAGACGCTATGGCTAACTGGATTTTAGAATACTTCATGACACAAATTAAACGTCAACATACTTACCGTAACTCAACACCAACAACGTCATTATTGACAATTACATCAAACGTTGTGTATGGTAAAGCAACTGGTAACACACCAGATGGTCGTCGTGCAGGTAAACCATTAGCACCAGGTGCTAACCCAAGTTACCAAGATGGTAAATTCTTAGGTGAGAAAAATGGTCTTTTAGCATCATTGAACTCAACTGCTCGCTTGAACTACAAAAATGCCTTAGATGGTATTTCTAATACACAAACAATTAACCCTAATGGTTTAGGTAAAGATGATGCAACACGTATTAATAACTTAAGAAACGTATTAGATGGCTACTTTGACAATGGTGGATTCCACATCAACGTTAACGTCTTCACAACGGATCTATTATTAGACGCTCAAGCTCATCCAGAAAAATACCCTAACTTAACTATCCGTGTCTCTGGATACGCTGTTAAATTCCGTGACCTAACTCCGGAACAACAAGCGGATGTTATTGCTAGAACGGCTCACGATAGAATGTAAGACTAAAAAATTAAGAGGTGGCTGATTCCGATTGGTCGCCTCTTTTTAGATAAGGAATGGATAATGATGGCAGAAAAAGTAACAGGAAGAATTCACTCAACTGAAAATTTTGGTACCGTAGATGGACCAGGCGTACGTTTTATCGTATTTATGCAAGGATGTAAAATGCGATGCCAATTTTGTCATAATCCAGACACCTGGAAAATCGGTGGAGGACGTGAAGTGACAACTGATGAAATACTTGAAGAAGCCTTACGCTATAAGAACTATTGGGGAGAAGACGGAGGCATCACGATTAGTGGTGGAGAACCCTTACTTCAACAAGAATTCATTATTGATTTGTTTACCAAAGCAAAAAAATTAGGAATTCATACCACCATAGATACTTGTGGTCGTCCATTCACTTATGAGGAACCTTTCTTTAGTGAATTTAATCGCTTAATGGAAGTTACCGACTTATTATTATTCGATGTCAAACACATTGATAAAGCCGGACACAAGGAATTAACCATGAATGATAATGACACCATTCTTGAAATGGCGGAGCATTTATCAAAAATTGGCAAACCTGTTTGGATTCGTCACGTCCTAGTTCCTGAAAGAACAGATTATGATGAGTACTTGATCCGCTTAGATGCTTTTATCAAAACATTAAACAACGTGGATAAAGTGGAAGTCTTACCATACCACACCATGGGCCGATACAAATGGCAAGATATGGGATTGAAATACCCATTAGAAGGCATTGAACCACCAACGAATGATCGAGTGAAAAATGCTCAAGCCTTACTCCATGTAGAAGATTATACAGGTTACAAAAACAGATAGTTGCTTAAATATCCTCACATGAGTATACTTAAGCTAAGACACAAACAAGTACTTACTAGGGTTCCGTTGTCAATAGACTGACAAGACTGGTCCAAGAGTAAGCCTGCCTTCACTAGATATAAGAAGGTCGACACGGAAGGATAAAAGCCTGGGAGATGTATTTCTCCTAGGCTTTTTTGTGTTTGTAAGTGTGTTAGAAGAAGAGAAGGAGTGAAAGATATGACACGAAGTTGGGGCTATATCCTGATTGCTGCAATATTTGAAGTGATGTGGGTAATGGGATTAAAACATGCACAAAGTCCACTAGAATGGCTAGGAACAGCGATTGGGATTGTGGTGAGTTTTTATTTTATGATTAAGGCAGGAGAAAAGATTCCAGTTGGCACGGTGTATGCGGTGTTTGTTGGACTTGGTACCACTGGGACTATTCTAGTGGATGTCTTAGTGTTCCGACAACCCATTAAAGGATTAACCCTACTGTTTATTGGGTTACTGCTAATCGGAGTGATTGGGCTAAAAATAACGTCAGATGAAGAAAAAGAACAGGAGGAATCGTAATATGGCATGGTTTAGTTTAATTGCAGCAGGCTTATTTGAGATGCTGGGGGTTAATAGCATCAATCAATACGTTAAAGAAAAAAGCCTTAAAAATATGGTTCTTTTAATCCTGACCTTTAGTGCGAGTTTTCTGTTGTTATCTTACGGGATTAACCGCTTGCCTATGAGTACAGCTTATGCTGTATGGACGGGAATTGGGGCTTCAGGAGGGGCGATTCTAGGTATTGTTTACTACGGAGAATCTAAGGAACCGAAGCGGTTGTTCTTCATCGCGTGCATTTTATTATCAGCGATTGGTCTGAAATTTATTTCCTAAATAATTTTAGCATCTCTCTTGATATATGATATAATAGACCCATGCAAAAAATTTATTGGAGGAATGTGACATTATGTCAAAAATACTAGTCTTTGGACACCAAAATCCTGATACAGATGCGATTGCTTCTGCTATCTCATTTTCATACTTACAACAACAATTAGGAAAAAACACAGAGGCGGTAGCTTTAGGCACTCCCAATGAAGAAACAGCTTATGCTTTAAATTACTTTAACGTAGAAGCTCCAAGAGTCATTGAACAAGCCTTACCAGAAACCAACCAAGTGATGTTAGTGGATCACAATGAAGCCCAACAAAGTATAGCTGATATTAAAGAATTAGATGTATTATCTGTTGTGGATCACCACAGAATCGCCAACTTTGAAACGGCTAATCCATTGTATTACCGCTGTGAACCAGTGGGATGTACGAATACTATCATCTTAAAATTATATAAAGAACACAACGTAGAGATTCCAAAAAACATTGCTGGTATGATGTTATCTGCCATCGTGTCAGATTCTCTATTATTCAAATCACCCACTTGTACACCAGAAGATGTGGCAGCTGCAAAAGAATTAGCAGTAATCGCTGAAGTGGATGTGGACGTTTATGGATTAGATATGTTAAAAGCTGGCACTAACCTTGGCGACAAGTCTGAGTTAGCAATCATCAACGGTGACGCTAAAACATTCCCAATGAGTGGGAAAAACATTCGTATTGGTCAAGTCAATACAGTGGACGTTGATGAATTGATGGCTCGTCAAGAAGCGTTAGAAGCAGCTATGACGACTGAAAATGCTGAGAACGGGTTTGATTTGTTCTTACTAGTCGTGACGAATATCTTAACCAGTGATTCTACAGCATTAGTTGTTGGTGAACCAAGAGAAAAAATTGAAGAAGCCTTCAATGTCACATTGGAAAATAATAAAGCGGTCTTAAATGGCGTTGTATCTCGTAAAAAACAAGTAGTACCACCATTAACAAACGCTTTTAACTAAGTCGATTAATGAAGCTTTCAAGACTCAGTGCTTGAAAGCTTTTTTTAAAGGAGAACTATGTTTAAACTAATAAAACAACCATTTAACCAAGTCCTAGCAGAATTATTATTGAAAGAAGATTTTTTACCTATTCTGTTCTTTTTATTGGAACATCAAGAGGAACGAGTGACCTTAAGAGACATGAAACGACAACTTCCAATGATTCAAGACTGGGAGAATGTGATTGATACCTTGGTGGAAGAACAGCTAGTAACACGTGTTCACGGGAGATATACAACAGGAGTGGTGTGCTTAACAACACAGGCCCAACAACACTTAATTGATTGTTGGCAACAACAATTACCTCGGTGGGTATCCATATTTGAGGAATACTTGAAAAATGTACCAATGGAACAACGTTTTTATGCTCTAATGACAGGTCTTAATGACAGTATGACAGACGAGACACCGTTCATTCTTTTTGAAGAGTCAGAATCAGCAAAAGAGTGGCTAAAAGCGCCAATTGATAGGACATTTGAAGTTATGAATGGTCACGTTCTGTCCGTTTTTCAACCAAGTACGTGGGCCTTTCATGGGTCTAAATCACAGTTTTTTGATTATTTAACTCTCAAAAGTCAAGAGAGCATAGAAGACGACACGTACCATCATCTTGTGAGCCGATTAGGTGACATCAACCCAGAATACTATGTTAATTACACGGACAGAAAATTAAGACGCCTTCTAAAAGGCAAAGTGATTCACGGAGATAAAGCGGATATTATGATGGTTTCTTTACTTGATATGGGATACGTAAGGCTTGAAGAAGGCTGTTATCATGGGAATATTCGTCAGATTCAACCGCTAGATACAGCCATTATAAAAAAATGGTACGAAGAAGAAGTAGTCCCAGTGATATCTACTATGGGAGATCAAGAAAAAAAAGTAGCCCCTTTTGTCTTAAAAGCCTTAATGTATCAAGCTTTGGTAGAAGCTAATAGCATCAACGAACCTGATACCCCCTACTGTATGGTAGAGTTGTAAGCAGATTGATTGGCAAGTCTCCTTCTATCCTCTACAATGAGGTTATTAGGAGTTGATAAATGTGTTTACACAAGTAAAAAATATTGATACATTAAATGAAGAGGTACAAAAAAACACACTAACCTTGGTTTATTTTGGGCAACCCAATTGTAGCGTTTGTCATGGGTTGAAACCTCAAGTAGAGAAAAAGTTAGCAGAATTTCAAACGGATATCACATTCTTAGAAGTTAACACACTTGATATACCTGAAGTGAGTCGTGATTACCAAGTGATGACCGTTCCCGTTATTTTATTATTTGTTGAAGGGAAAGAATATTTGCGTAAAGCAAGATTTGTTCCCATCAATGAGCTTTATACACAAGTCAAAAAAATTAGAGACGGTGTGTTGGGTCTCTAAAGAGAGATAGGTGATGTAAGAGTGAAGAAAGCTTTTTCATGGATTATTATGTTGGCATTAATTGCAGGTGGTGGGTACTTCTTCTATTCAGAACAAGTCAAACAAAAAACACCAGATAAAGTTGCCACAGATACGGGTCAAATTAACATTGAAGAAATTAAAAAAGAGCCTAAAAAAGAAGAAGAAGAGGGAACTGAAACAGAAAAGCTTGTTAAAAAATTTGGTTTTTCTGACACGTTTGAGAGTTGGGACGAGTTAGATGCTGCCCTTTTAGAAGATGGCAGCTACCAGCTGGAGAAGTATCCAGAAGAGTCATTGTATCTCGTATTTGCTGGGAAACAAGAGGATGGTCAGATCTTAGCTATCTTTAGTGATAAAGAAGAAGATAAAAATTAGAACTTAATTACTAAGTTCTTTTTTTATTTCCTAGTATTTGTGGTAAACTGTAAAGGAAATAACTTAAGGAGCTATTAAATGGATACACTAAAATATGTAGTACAAGACGAAAAGGGACGAATCGATAAGCTCTTACCAGAGATTTTTGACACGATCTCAAGATCCCAATTCCAAAACTGGTTAAAAAATGGCCACGTGTCAGTCAATGACGACGTGATTAAAGCAAACTATAAAGTGAAATCTGGGGATATTATCATGGTGACACCACCTGAACCAGAAACCTTAGAATTAATTGCACAAGATTTACCCTTAGAAATTGTTTATGAAGACGAAGATGTGATTGTTGTAAATAAAGCACAAGGGATGGTCGTTCATCCATCAGCGGGTCATGCAGATGGTACTCTTGTTAATGCTCTTTTATATCACGTTAAAGACCTTTCAAGTATCAATGATGTGATTAGACCTGGGATTGTTCATCGTATTGATAAAGACACGTCAGGTCTGTTAATGGTGGCTAAAAACAATCACAGTCATGAATTTTTACAAAATCAATTAAAAGAGAAAAAACCATTACGTAAATATGTGGCTTTAGTTCATGGTGTTATTCCTCATGATAAAGGAACCATCGAAGCGCCGATTGGTAGAAGTCCCAAAAATCGTCAAAAACAAGCCGTGGTGAAAGAAGGAAAAGACGCAGTTACTCATTTCCAAGTACTTGAACGCTTCCAAGACTTTACATTGATTGAATGTATCCTTGAAACAGGACGCACGCATCAAATTCGTGTGCATTTAGACTACATCGATTTCCCAATCGCTGGTGATCCGCTATATGGACCACGTAAGACATTAAAAGGAAATGGTCAGTTCTTACACGCTCAAACCATTGGATTTGAACACCCAACAACGCATGAAAACATGGAATTCACGTCAGAATTACCTGCTATTTTTGAAGAAACGTTAGAAGAATTAAGAAAAGCTCTTGATTTTTGTAAAGATCTAAGTTAAGATTTAATCAATAAATAAATAGTAGAACCTTTAAAGAATAGTCCAGAGAGGCTAACAAGGTGCTTATACACGTGGACGAGTCTATGCTCTTTTTGGGAGCAGTAGGTCTCTATAAAGTGATAACGTCATCTCTTATCCTCTCTGGGTAAGAGATTTTTTTATTGTCTAAAGAGAGGAAGATAAACAGAATGGAAAAGGAAATCGTCGACAACATCACCATGAGCCGAGCGTTAACCCGGATTACTTATGAAATTATTGAACGCCACAAAGGATTAGATGACATCGTACTGATTGGCATCAAAACACGAGGGATTTATTTAGCGAAACGCATCGCTAAAAGATTAAAAGAACTGGAAAACCTTGATGTTCCTGTAGGAGAGTTGGATATCACTCTTTACCGTGACGACCACCATGAAAACAATCACGGCACACCAGAAGTGCATTCTTCTAATGTGCCATTCTCAATTGAGAACAAAGAAGTTATCTTAATCGATGACGTTATATTTACAGGCAGAACCATTCGTGCCGCTCTGGATGCGATTATGGATATCGGTAGACCAGATAAAATTTCACTAGGCGTTCTTGTTGACCGCGGTCACAGAGAACTACCAATCAGAGCAGACTATGTTGGAAAAAACATCCCAACCTCTAAAACAGAACAAATTATTGTTGCTGTGGAAGAAGTAGACGGCGCTGATCACATTTTAATTAAAAAATAAAGCTTTTTAATCGAGTACAGAGAGACTAGGAAAAGCGAAAATAAACAAGATACAAGGGGCTAACCTTTGATGTCTTATCTTTTCGTGTCCCTCGTTTCTAATTGAAACGAGGATTTTTTATTATAAAGGGGAAACATTATGTCAAAAGAATTCAGAAACGAAGACGTCGTATTAGATATACAAGATAAACCAAGTGGGGTGAAATGGTTAGGACTTAGCTTACAACATCTCTTCACTATGTTCGGAGCAACAGTACTAGTTCCAATCCTTGTAGGTATTGACCCAGGAATTGCCTTATTCAGTTCAGGACTAGGAACGGTCGTGTACCTAATCGTAACCAAAGGAAAAATTCCAGCTTACTTAGGCAGCAGTTTTGCTTTTATTGCAGCCATGCAAATGTTGATGGAAGGTGACGGGTATGCAGCAATTGCTCTTGGAGCGATTACCACTGGACTGGTGTACTTGCTTGTGGCATTCATCGTTAAAAAAATCGGCTCTAGCTGGTTAGACCGACTGTTGCCACCCATTGTAGTAGGACCGGTTGTTATGGTTATTGGGTTAGGCTTAGCAGCCAATGCAGCGAATCAGGCCATGTTTGAGAATTTAGCAGATGGCACGCAATTATATAATATTAAATACATCGCGGTTGCATTGATTACCTTAGCCTTAACGATTTTCTTCAACATGTACCTTAAAGGATTTCTAGGTCTTATCCCTATCTTACTAGGAATTGTCTGTGGTTATCTGGTGGCTTTAGCCTTTGGCATTGTGGACACTCAACCTATCGCAGATGCTAGTTGGTTTGCTTTACCTAACTTCCAAACACCCTTTGTCACTTACCAACCGAAATTTTACTTAACAGCGGTGTTAACCATGGCACCCATTGCTTTTGTGACAATGACGGAACACATTGGCCATTTGATGGTCTTAAACAAATTAACGAAACGTAACTTCTTTGAAGACCCAGGTTTGAGCCGTACGTTAACAGGTGACGGCCTAGCACAAATTATGGCTGGTCTTGTAGGAGGTCCTCCTGTAACAAGTTATGGTGAAAACATCGGCGTTCTAGCGATTACAAGAGTACACAGCGTGTTCGTTATTGGTGGCGCTGCAACCCTTGCGATGGTGTTGGGCTTTGTAGGTAAATTAACAGCACTCATTCAAAGTATCCCTGGGCCAGTTATTGCAGGAATCAGCTTTATCCTGTTTGGAGTCATTGCTTCAAGTGGTCTAAAAATACTCATCGACAACAAGATTGATTTTAACTTAAAACGTAATTTACTGATTGCTTCAGTGGTCTTAGTAGTGGGAATTGGTGGTTTAACCTTCCAAATGGGAGCTATGGCAGTATCAGGAATGGCTCTAGCAACAGTCTTTGGTATCATTCTTAACTTAGTATTACCAGAACAAGCTAAAAGTGAAATGGAATAGAGAAACAGGGGGAAAATAGCATGATCATTCAATCAGAACAAATTAGTTTGAAACATCTACTCACAGCAGAAGCTCTGAGCGATCAAGAAGTCATGGGACTTATCAAGCGTGCCCAAGAATTTAAGCAAGGCAGTAAGTCATCTTTATCAGATGACCAGCTGTTTGTGGCCAACTTATTTTTTGAAAACAGTACTAGGACACACAAAAGTTTTGAAGTAGCTGAGAAGAAGCTAGGAATAGATGTGATTGAATTTGATGCGAAGACCAGTTCAGTGTCAAAGGGAGAATCTTTATACGACACAGTACTCACCATGTCAGCCATCGGGGTACACGCTTGTGTGATTAGGCATTGGGAGGAAGACTATTACAATGAATTGATTCAAAGTAAAACCATCACCACGTCGATTATTAACGGGGGAGATGGAAGCGGGAATCATCCGACGCAATGTTTATTGGATCTTTTAACTATATATGAAGAATTTAAGGGATTTGAAGGGTTGGATATTGCGATTTGTGGGGATTTGACCCATTCTAGAGTCGCGAATTCAAACATGAAAATGTTAAAACGCTTAGGCGCTAACCTTCATTTTTGTGGCCCAAAAGATTGGTATAACCCTAAGTATGAAGCTTACGGCGATTACAGAGACATGGATGATGTGGTTAACGAAGTGGATGTCATGATGATGTTAAGAGTGCAACATGAACGTCATGATTCGGACAAAGGCTTTTCGAAAGAAACCTATCACCAAGAGTACGGTTTGACAGAAGAGAGAGCCAAACAAATGAAACCAGGAGCAATTATTATGCATCCCGCTCCTGTTAATCGAGACGTAGAGTTAGCAGATAAGCTAGTTGAAAGTTATCAATCACGTATCACAGAACAAATGAGCAACGGAGTATTTATGAGAATGGCTATTTTAGAGGCCATTCTACATGGAAAGGCATAGGTGGAACATGACAACATTAATTAAAAACGGTTATATGGTAACGAGAGACAATCAACTAAACCAAGTCGATGTATGGATCAAAGAGGGCGTTATTGCAGGCATTGGACGATTTGATGAGCGTCAGTTAACCCCTGAAACAATCATTGATGCAAAAGAAGGATTAATCACTCCAGGACTGGTTGACGTGCATGTGCATTTCAGAGAACCAGGGTTTGAATACAAGGAGACGATTGAAACAGGAAGTCTTTCTGCTGCAAAAGGGGGATATACCACCGTATGTGCTATGCCAAACCTAAACCCAGTACCAGATACACCAGAGCGTTTAGAGAGAGTGTACGACATTATTAAACGAGACGGTATGGTTAAAGTGTTACAGTATGCCCCAATTACAAAAGAACTTAGAAGTGAGGAATTAGTTGATTTTAAAGGGCTAAAGGATGCCGGTGCGTTTGCTTTTACCAATGATGGTGTAGGGGTTCAAACGGCTGGAACCATGTACTTAGCTATGAAAGAAGCGGCAGCGCTAGACATGGCGATTGTGGCCCATACAGAAGATGAATCCTTGTTATTTGGAGGGGTCATGCATCAAGGTGAAGTCTCTAAAAGGTTAGGCTTACCAGGTATCATGAGTGCCACAGAATCTTCTCAAATCGCAAGAGACGTTCTCTTAGCAAAAGAAACAGGGGGTCACTATCATGTGTGTCATGTGTCCACAAAAGAAAGCGTGGAAGTGATTCGCCAAGCGAAAAAACAAGGCATTCACGTCACCTGCGAGGTCTGCCCTCACCACTTAATCTTACATGACGGGGATATCCCATGTGACCATGGTCATTATAAAATGAACCCACCTCTTAGAGCGAAAGATGATAGACAAGCTTTGATTGAAGGGCTGTTAGATGGAACCATTGATTGCATTGCCACAGATCATGCCCCGCATAGTCATGAAGAAAAGGATCAATCTATGCTAGACGCACCTTTTGGCATTATCGGAAGTGAATCAGCCTTTCAACTAATGTTTACGCATTTTGTGGAGACAGATGTGTTTACCTTAGAACAAGTGGTGTATTGGATGACTGAAGCACCGGCTAGACTATTCAAAAGACAAGCAGGAACTTTAACAATCGGTGCAGCGGCAGATATTGCCATCTTTGATATCACTCATGAGAGCGTCATAACAGACACTTTTGCATCAAAATCAAACAACACACCATTTATCGGAACAAAAGTTAAAGGTGAGACATTATATACCTTAGTCGATGGACAAACAGTATACGTTAGGGGAGAAGAAAAGGCATGAAGCGATTATTAATTTTGGAGGATGGCACGACCTATGAAGGCCAAGCGTTTGGGGATTTAGGCATTGCTACGGGAGAAGTGGTTTTTACAACAGGGATGAGCGGGTACCAAGAAGTGTTAACGGATCCGAGTTTTAAAGGGCAATTAATTATGTTTACCTACCCACTGATTGGAAATTACGGGATCAACAGAGATGATTTTGAAGCCATGGTACCTGCATGTAACGGGGTGATTGTTAAAGAACACGCTAGAGTAGCTTCCAATTGGCGCAGCCAAATGACACTAGATGAGTACTTAAAAGGGAAAAAAATACCAGGCATCTCAGGCATTGATACCAGAGCCTTAACGAAAAAAATTAGAGAAGTGGGTACCATGAAAGCTCGCATCATTAATGACATTGACAATATTGAGCATCAATACGATCAACTAAGAGCCACAGTGTTACCAAGAAACCAAGTAGCAGAAGTCTCAACGACTAAAGCTTACAGTATCCCTGGTAATGGAAAAAATGTGGTAGTCGTGGACTTTGGTCTGAAACATAGCATATTAAGAGAATTGGTTAATCGAGAGTGTAGTATTGTGGTTGTGCCACATACCTATACAGCAAAAGAAATATTAGACCTATCACCAGATGGTGTCATGTTATCTAATGGACCTGGGGACCCAAAAGACATTGAAGAGGTAACAGACATGATTAAAGATATTCAAGGACAAGTGCCAATCTTTGGTATCTGTTTGGGGCATCAATTACTAAGTTTAGCCAACGGAGCTGATACCTATAAGCTTGCTTATGGACATCGTGGGAGCAATCATCCGGTAAGAGACATTGCATCCGGCCGTATTTACTTTACCGCACAAAATCATGGCTATGCCGTATCTAAGGCGAGTTTAGAAACAACGGAACTCATGATGACACACGTAGAAATCAACGATGAAACAGTGGAAGGGGTAAAACATAGACAATACCCATCGTTTTCAGTGCAATTTCATCCTGATGCAGCACCTGGACCACATGACGCGGTCTCACTCTTTGATGAGTTTATTGAATTAATGGAAAATCGGGGGAATCAACATGCCTAAAAGACAAGATATCAACAAAATACTCGTGATTGGTTCAGGACCAATTATCATCGGCCAAGCGGCAGAATTTGATTATGCTGGGACACAAGCGTGTTTAGCTTTAAAAGAAGAAGGCTACCAAGTCATCTTAATCAATTCAAACCCTGCAACGATTATGACGGACAAAGAGGTAGCGGATAAAGTTTACATTGAACCCATTACCTTAGAATTCGTTTCTAAAATCTTAAGAAAAGAACGCCCCGATGCTATTTTGCCAACATTAGGAGGACAGACGGGTCTAAATATGGCCATGGCCTTATCTAAAGATGGTATTTTAGATGAATTAAATATTGAACTTTTAGGAACAAAACTTAGTGCAATCGATCAAGCAGAGGACAGAGATTTATTCAAACAATTAATGGAAGAATTAGGAGAGCCGATACCTGAGAGTGCCATTGTTACAACGGTACAAGAAGCTATCGACTTTGCTAATGAGATTGGCTACCCGTTGATTGTCCGTCCGGCCTTTACGCTTGGAGGAACGGGCGGTGGTATGTGTGAGGATGAGGCATCTTTAATAGAGATTACTAAGAACGGTTTACATTTATCACCTGCCACTCAGTGTTTAATCGAGAAAAGTATCGCAGGATACAAGGAAATTGAATTTGAGGTTATGCGAGACGCTAATGATAACGGCATTGTGGTCTGTCACATGGAAAATTTTGATCCGGTGGGGATCCATACTGGAGACTCTATTGTGTTCGCTCCGTGTCAAACCTTGTCAGATATTGAGATTCAATTATTAAGAGATGCCTCACTTAAAATTATTAAAGCCTTAAAAATTGAGGGAGGTTGTAATGTTCAGCTAGCGATTGATCCTCATAGTTTTAATTACTATGTGATTGAAGTGAACCCGCGTGTTAGCCGTTCTTCTGCTTTAGCCAGTAAAGCAACAGGGATTCCGATTGCTAAATTAGCAGCTAAAATCGCCATTGGTCTAACTTTGGATGAAATGAAGAACCCTGTCACAGAAACAACCTATGCCATGTTTGAGCCCACCTTAGATTATGTGGTATCTAAAATACCGAGATGGGCCTTTGATAAATTTGAAAAAGGAGATCGTGTCCTTAGTACTCAAATGAAGGCAACAGGAGAGGTTATGTCCCTTGGACGTACCATTGAGGAATCTTTGTTAAAAGCGGTTCGGTCACTAGAAATAGGCGCTTATCATTTGTCCTTACCAGAAATGACAGAGCTATCAGACGATGAGTTAACACATTTAATGATTCATGCCCAAGATGACCGATTATTCCATGTTGCTGAGGCTATCAGAAGAGGTTACTCAATCTATGATATCGCAGACTTTACCAAAATAGACGTGTTTTTCTTAGATAAATTGTTACACATTATCGAGATCGAAACAGAATTGAAAGAAAAGAAAGACGACATCCATACATTAAAAAAAGCCAAAGAATATGGTTTTACAGATAAAATTATTGCGGATTTATGGGAAACAACAGACGATGCAGTCTATGCTACAAGACAAGAACACAACATCCTACCTGTTTATAAAATGGTGGACACGTGTGCTGCAGAGTTCGAATCTAAGACTCCTTATTTTTATAGCACCTATGAATTAGAAAACGAGAGCGTAAGAAGCAAAGAAGAATCAGTTTTAGTTCTAGGTTCTGGTCCTATCCGTATTGGTCAAGGCGTTGAGTTTGATTACGCTACCGTTCATTCAGTGAAAGCCATTCAAGAGGCTGGATATGAAGCCATTATTATGAATAGTAACCCTGAAACAGTCTCAACAGACTTTTCTATCTCAGATAAATTGTACTTTGAGCCATTAACTCTAGAAGATGTGTTACATGTAGTAGCCTTAGAACAACCTAAAGGAGTGATCGTTCAGTTTGGTGGACAAACAGCGATTAACTTAGCAGAAGGCCTAACGCGACATGGTGTACCGATTATCGGAACAACGATTGAAGATCTAGACCGTGCTGAAAACAGAGATAAATTCGAACAGGCCCTTCAAGAGCTAAACATTCCACAACCAAAAGGCGCTACAGCAACCAACAAAGAAGACGCGGTTAACATTGCTGAGAGCTTGAATTATCCTGTTCTAGTTAGACCAAGTTATGTCTTAGGTGGACGCGCTATGGAGATCGTTTGGAGCACAAAAGACTTGGAGCGTTACATGGAAGAAGCGGTCAAAGCGTCACCAGAACATCCTGTATTAATCGACCGCTATTTAGTTGGGACAGAGTGTGAAGTCGACGCAATTAGTGACGGAGAAACCGTCTTAATTCCAGGAATCATGGAACACATCGAGCGAGCAGGGGTCCATTCGGGAGACTCAATGGCTGTCTACCCTCCTCAAAGCTTAAGTGAAGGTGTGATTGATAAAATTGTGGATTACACGAAAAAACTGGCCATTGGATTGAATTGTAAAGGCATGATGAACATTCAGTTTATCGTGAAAGATGAAGAAGTCTATGTGATCGAAGTGAACCCTAGAGCCAGTCGAACCGTCCCATTTTTAAGCAAAGTGACAGGAATTCCTATGGCCCAAGTAGCGACTACCTTAATTTTAGGAAATACTTTAGCCGATTTAGGTTATCCAGAAGGGTTGTTCCCATCTTCTGATTTGGTTCATGTCAAAGCGCCTGTGTTCTCTTTTGCTAAATTGCATCAAGTAGACACTCAATTGGGACCTGAAATGAAGTCTACAGGAGAAGTGATGGGGACAGATGTAACCTTAGAAAAAGCGTTATACAAGGCTTTTGAAGCAGCAGGGATGCACTTAGCCGATCATGGTACTGTCTTGTTTACCGTCGCAGATGAAACAAAAGAAGAAGCATTAGCTTTAGCGAAGCGCTTCAATGAGATTGGTTACGGCTTAATGGCCACAGAAGGCACGAGTAACTTCTTAAAAGAACATGGCTTAGTCGTTGAAACAGTTTCAAAAATTAGCCAAGACGAGCAACTAAATGTACTAGATGTGATTAGATTAGGACAGACACAACTAGTTATTAATACCACTGGTAACGATGACCGACATGCAACAGATGGGTTTAAAATACGACGATTGGCTGTCGAGAATGGGGTCCCATTAATGACCTCTCTGGATACAGCAGATGCTATTCTTAGAGTGTTAGAAGGTCGTAGTTTTTCAATGATGGCGTTATAAGGAAAGGGAGAGGGAATATGAAGCAAGAAGAAATGACGGTTGTCAAACAAAGAGAGTTGGCACCACATATATTTGAATTAACCTTAGCAGGTGAGTTGGTCAAAGAGATGGGCATGCCTGGGCAGTTTATTCACATTCGTGTCCCTCGCACAGACCTTTTACTCAGACGTCCGATTAGTTTAGCTGAGATTTCTAAGGAGACAGGGACGTGTAAAATTATTTACCGTGCAGATGGTGATGGTACTCGCGTATTAGCTGAATTTAAAACAGGGGATTCCGTGGATGTCTTAGGACCTTTAGGTATCGGTTTTCCTCTGGATATGATTGAAGAAGGGGACGTGGTTCATGTGATTGGCGGGGGCATTGGTGTCCCTCCTTTATATGAACTTGGTCGACAATTAAAGGCAAAAAACGCCAACATCGTTTTTATGAATGGTTTTGCGGATAAAGAGCTAGTCTATTACGAAGAAGAATTCACCGCTTTAGGTCATACCATGATTGCTACAGACAATGGTAGTTACGGTGACCCAGGTCATGTGGGGGTTCTAATGGATCAAGTAGCTAAACAAAAACCTAAGGCAGTATTTGCTTGTGGTGCGAAAGGATTGCTTAAATCAGTGGAAGCCCACTATCCGAATCATCCTCATGTCTATATTTCCATGGAGGAGCGTATGGCCTGTGGGGTCGGTGCATGTTATGCCTGTGTGTGTCAATCGAAAAAAGACCCATCCGTTAATATCAAAGTATGTGATGAAGGTCCAGTATTTAGAGCAGGGGAGATACAATTATGAGCCGATTAAGAGTAAGCTTACCAGGGTTAGACTTAAAAAACCCAATTATGCCAGCCAGTGGGTGTTTTGGTTTTGGTGCGGAGTATGCAAAGTATTATGACTTAAGTGAATTGGGAGCCATTATGGCTAAAGCAACCACATTAGAAAAACGTTACGGAAATCCAACCCCTCGTGTAGCAGAAACCCCAAGTGGGATGTTAAATGCTATTGGC
Source organism: Vagococcus sp. 211 (assembly GCF_056322705.1). Classification (NCBI taxonomy): domain Bacteria; kingdom Bacillati; phylum Bacillota; class Bacilli; order Lactobacillales; family Enterococcaceae; genus Vagococcus; species Vagococcus sp. 211. The sequence continues at coordinate 1,102,210 of NZ_CM150475.1, read as the reverse complement.
TTGCAAAATCCTGGGATTGAAACGGTTATGACGCATCAATTACCTGAGCTAGAAAAATACGATGTACCAATTATTGCTAACGTCGCAGGTTCTTACGAAGAAGAGTACGTGAAAGTGTGTGAAGCGATTAGTCATGCACCAAACGTTCATGCCATTGAGTTAAACATCTCTTGCCCTAACGTTAAAGAAGGTGGACTAGCCTTTGGTACAGATGCTAAAGTTGCTGCCGAGTTAACTCGTGCCGTGAAAAAAGTAGCCACAGTCCCTGTTTACATCAAATTATCTCCTAACGTGACAGACATTGTGAGCATTGCTAAAGCGGTGGAAGAAGCCGGTGCAGATGGGATTACTATGATTAATACGCTTCTGGGCATGCGCTTGGACTTAAAGACACGTCAGCCCGTTCTTGCTAATGGGACCGGTGGCTTATCAGGACCTGGCATTAAACCTGTGGCGATTCGTATGATTCACCAAGTCTCTCGAGCTGTAGATATTCCGATCATTGGTATGGGAGGTGTTGCCACAGTGGACGATGTCTTAGAAATGTTTATGGCTGGTGCTAGTGCGGTTGGTGTAGGTACCATGAATTTTACAGACCCTTATATTTGCCCGAAACTCATCCAAGGTTTACCTGAACGCATGGATGAGCTGGGCATTGAAACCTTAGAACAACTCATCAAAGAAGTAAAGGAGAATCGCTAATGAATCGTCCTATTATTGCTTTAGATTTTGCCAACCAACAGGAGATTGCCACTTTTTTAAGTCATTTCCCTAAGGAAGAAGCTCTTTATGTCAAAGTCGGAATGGAAATTTTTTACGCAGAAGGGCCTCGTATTGTTACTTGGTTAAGAGATTTAGGACATGATGTCTTTCTGGATTTGAAATTACATGATATTCCTAACACAGTGAAATCCGCTATGGCACGTATTGCGAGTCTTGATGTAGCTATGACAAATGTTCATGCAGCAGGTGGAAAAGAGATGATGACCGCTGCCTATGAAGGGCTAAAAGAAGGAAGCCTTCATCAAGGAGCCTTACCTAAATTAATCGCTGTCACACAACTAACCTCCACCAGTGAAGCACAAATGAAACAAGACCAAGGTATGAGGATGAGTTTGATGGAGAGCGTCGTACATTACGCTAAAATGACAGAAGAAGCAGGATTAGATGGCGTGGTGTGTTCCGCCTTAGAAGTCCAACACATCCGACAACAAGTGGCAGAGGATTTTATTTGTTTAACCCCAGGCATTAGGCCAAGCCAAACAGATAACAGTGATCAAAAACGAGTTGTCACACCTAGAGAAGCAAAAGAAATCGGATCAAGTTTTATCGTGGTAGGAAGACCTATTACACAAGCAACTAACCCTTACAAAGCTTACCAAGACATAAAAGCAGACTGGAATGGAGAGAGATAAGCATGAAACACATTGCCAAACATTTATTAGAGATTGAAGCCGTAGCCTTAAGCCCAAAGGATCCCTTTACTTGGGCAAGCGGACTAAAAAGCCCCATTTATTGTGACAATCGTCTGACGATGAGTTATCCCAATGTTCGTCAAGACATTGCTAAAGCGTTGGGAGATACCATTAAAGAGCTATACCCTGATATAGAAGTCATCGCAGGGACAGCCACAGCAGGCATACCTCATGCCGCATGGGTCGCTGATTACTTGGACCTTCCTATGGTCTATATCCGTGGTAAAGCCAAAGAGCATGGAAAGAAAAATCAAATTGAAGGGCGAATCACAGAGAATCAAAAAATGGTGATCATTGAAGATTTGATTTCTACAGGTGGCAGTGTCATTGATGCAGCAGAAGCCGCGAAAAATGAGGGGGCTGATGTGATAGGTGTGGCAGCTATTTTCACCTATGAATTACCTAAAGGCATTGCCAACTTTAAAGCGCATAACTTACCCTTCTTTACTTTGACGACATACACAGAATTAATCGAAGTAGCTGAAAAAGACCATGTGATAAATGGGGAAGAGAAAGCCTTGTTAACCCTTTGGAAAGAAGATCCTGAGAACTGGTTAGATAAATAATACTCTAAGCTAACGTTTTTGTTAGCTTTTTTTGTTATAATGGATAAAAAAGTGGAGGTATGTGTATGTTTGATATAATGGGATTTGATTTATTTACGATTATGTTTACGCTGATTACTGTTGTGATTGTAGGGATGTTTCTCTATGCGATTATCAACGGACTGCTTAATGTCACCGCAGAAGAACAAAGTAAAAAAGTCACATTAATTGGAAAAGATAGTTCCATAAGTGTTAATCACAGCACAGAACATTCTCATTCAAATACAACGTATACATTTATATTTGAAGACACTCATAAGGAACGTCTCTCGTTGAATGTTTCTAAAAAAGTCTACCATCAATATGTTGTAGGAGATAAAGGCACTGTTCGCTATAAAAGAAACTGGTTTAGAAGCTTTGATAGACAAGGTTAATCCCTTTAAAAATAACAAAAAAGTGGTAAACTAGAAAAGAGTATAAGAAGGAGTGTTGTATGGAATGACAGTAATTGCAGATAGAATCGCACAACTAAGACAATTAATGATGGAGCAAGAGATGGCTATGTATGTAGTCCCTACGGCAGATTTTCATCAAAGTGAATACGTGGGAGAGCACTTTAAAGAGCGCGCTTTTATCACAGGGTTTGATGGGTCAGCGGGAACAGCGGTTATTTGTTTAGACCAAGCAGGTTTATGGACAGATGGACGTTATTTTTTAGCTGCTGAAGAACAACTCAAAGGTTCTGGGGTAACACTATATAAAATGGGAGAGCCAGATGTTCCAACCATCGCAGAATTTATTGAAGCCAACTTACAAGACCAAGGAACATTAGGCTTTGATGGCCGAGTAGTGTCTATGGAAGATGGCTTAGTGTATCAAGAGATTGTTACCAAAAAGAACGGTCGCATTTTGTATGACACTGATTTAATTGATTCCATTTGGACAGATCGTCCAGCCCTATCAACAGAACCAGCTTTCCATTTAGAAGAACAATTCAGTGGGGAAAGCACGGCGTCAAAATTAACCCGTTTAAGAGAAGCTATGACTGACATGGGTGCTAATACCCACATCATGACTTCTTTAGACGATATCTGTTGGTTACTTAACATACGTGGCAATGACATTGATTTTTTCCCAATGGTGTTGAGTTACGCTGTGATAACACCAGATAAAGTGGAGCTATTTATTGATGCTTCTAAGCTAGACGAGACAATCATGGCAGATTTTAAAGCGAATCATGTCATTGTGAATGATTACAATGGTGTCTATGATTATGCTAAAACGCTAACAGAAGAAAACGTGTTACTTGTTGATCCGATTCGAATGAATTTCGCCTTGCAACAAGATATTCCAACGACGGTAAGAGTGATTGAAGCAACCAATCCCACAGTCGTCTTTAAAGCGATTAAAAATCCTGTTGAAATTGCTAACATGAAACAAGCTCAGTTAAAAGATGGTGTGGCACATACACGCTACATGTATTGGTTAAAACACAACGTAGGTAAGAAAACGATCACAGAAATGAGCGCAACGGAGCAATTAGAAGCTTTTAGAAAAGAGCAAGAGGGCTACATTCGTCAAAGTTTTGAACCCATCACAGCCTTTGGTGAGCACGGGGCAATTGTTCATTACAGTGCGAGTGAGGAAAGTAATAAGACTGTGACCCCAGGATCCTTTTTATTAAGTGATACAGGTGCTGGCTTCTTACAAGGCTCTACTGATATTAGTCGTACCTTTGCTTTAGGTGAAGTGACAGAAGAAATGAAACGTCATTATACCACGACTTTGAAGAGTCATATTCGTCTCTCACAAGCAGTCTTTTTACATGGGGTGAATGGGGTGAACCTTGATATCCTTGCACGTCAACCATTCTGGGAACAAGGATTGAATTATAATCATGGAACAGGTCATGGGGTTGGGTATCTACTTAACATTCATGAGTCACCTATTGGTATTCGTTGGCAGTATCGTTCAGGTGAATCACATCCTTTTGAAGAGGGAATGGTTGTTACCAACGAACCAGGGGTCTATATTGCCGGTTCTCACGGTGTTAGATTAGAAAATGAACTACTGGTTCAAAAAGGAATAAAGAACGAATACGGCCAATTTATGCATTTTGAGAGCATTACTTATGTTCCATTCGATAGAGACGCTATCTTACCAGAATTACTATCGACAGAAGATATCAACTGGTTGAATGCGTATCACGAAAAAGTCTATGGCCTATTGGTTGATTTATTACCTGAATCAGAACAAATATGGTTGAAGGCTATCACTCAACCATTGTAAATATTAGCTTAAGAAGGAATCAGTCGATGAACTGTTTCCTTCTTTTCATCTATATGGTTAACATAATATAATTATAGTAAACTTTATCATTGCATTTTGATTGACATAAACAAAGTTAATGGTATTATAGATAAAAATATGGAGGTGTTTTTATGGGATTAAATGAATTTATTTTAGGATTAAATAGTTTGGAAAAAATATACCGTGCACCTGGTTTTTTTAAGTTTACAGAGCACACTGTGGCAGCCCATTCTTACCGAGTGACATCAATTGCTCAAGTACTAGGTGATATTGAAGAATTGAGCGGAGAGACCATTAACTGGAAAGTATTGTATGAAAAAGCTTTAAATCATGATTATACAGAACGCTTTATCGGGGACATAAAAACACCTGTAAAGTATGCCAGCGTAGAATTAAGAGGGATGCTTCAGATTGTTGAAGAGAGCATGGCTGAAGAATTTATTAGCCAAGAAATCCCTGAAGCCTTCCAAGATATTTATCGTAAACGGTTATCAGAAGGAAAAGATAGTTCTAAAGAGGGCCAGTTATTAGCAGTAGCTGATAAAGTTGACTTATTGTATGAGTCTTTTGAAGAAATTATTAATAACAACCCTGAACCTGTTTATAAGAGCATGTTTATCGAATCCATCACAACGATTCAGCAATATCAACACTTAGCTAGTGTGACTTATTTTTTTAAAGAGATCTTTCCAGAGCTATTAAATAAAGAATTCTATGGGAAACAAGAGTTAGTTTCCCATATAAACAACGCTTTATTACCGGAAAATCGACATTTATAAATTAATAAAAGAAAAAGCCGTAACAGATATTTTCTGTTGCGGCTTTTTAATATTCCTTTAGATTAAGCTGCTTGTTTAGCATTTTCTCTTCTAGCAAGAGCTGGGAAGATGAAGCCAAGAGCGATTAAGACAATCGGTGTTAAAATATTTAATACCAATTGGAAAATATAGGCTTTTGGGTTATCTCCATAGGTCATTTTAGGAATAACCCCTAAAAGACATGCGAAGGCTGTAAATAAAAAGCACCACAAGCCAACAAGATAACCGATTTTAGGGTTTTTCATGAATTTATATTCAGAGTCAAATTGTTTGTGCATTTTGTTAACCATCATATAAGCAAAGAATACCCATAAATAACGTAGTGGCATTACGATTGAATTTAGATTTAGTAACCAGTTGTATAACTCGTTCATGTTCTTGATCCCAAGACCAGGCACAATAATTAGGATACTAACTAAGACACCTGTTAGAGCATATCCTTTAAGTGGCGTCCCATTTTCATTGGTTTGTGCAAAGCTTTCAGGAATAAATTCTTTATCAGAATCTGCTAAAAGAATTTTTAATGGTGCGTCGATAGAGAAAGCTAACGCTGAAATTTGTGCTAAGGCTTGAGCCACTGCATAAATCACCACAAAAAGATTTCCGACGTTATAGTAAGCCCCTAATTTACCAAAGGCTTCATAAGCACCATTGGCCATCAAGTCAGCAGGGATATTGTTGCTATCAAACAACATAGCCATAGAGAATGACCCTAGAATCGCACAAACTGCAATCATAATAGCCAGAGCTAACATGCCTTTTGGAAATTCTTTAGATGGGTTTTTAGTATCGTTAACATAAGGTGAAATTTTTTCAGCCCCACCTACAGCAAAAACCAACATAGAAACTGTTGTAAAGTAAGCAAAGTTAAAGTTTGGAATGTATGTTTTAATACTTCCCATATCTGGCGTTGCAAAGCTTGCTCCTGAGATAGCTGGAGCAGAAACTGCGAGTAAAATGAATAATAATGACATAATAAACATCGCTGTTCCTGCTACATTTCCAATTCTTTTTAAGGTTGTTAACCCTTTAGAGGCAATCCATAAGAAAAATAAAAAAATCGTTAAACTCATGATAGAGACAACAGTAGAACTTACTTCATTAATTAAATTACCATTTTGTTTGATAATCCAGTTGAAAGCAATAACAATCTGTTGCGGCTTTTGTGCTAAGTAGGGGATATGCACTACCCAGTAAGTCCAAGCAGCAAAGTAACCAATTTTTTTAGTAGTAGTATTTTTAACCCAACTACTAACCCCACCAGAACTGTCCTTAAACGTTGACCCTAATTGTCCTACGATTAAAGCATAAGGAACAAAATATAATAACATGATTAAAATCCATGATGTAATAACTGACACACCTTGTGTCGCGTAGTTATTGACCACGTTTCCTAATCCCCAAACAGAAACGAAGGCAATAATTGCTACATTGTGCCAACGTAGTTGTTTCGAACTACCCAATAAAACCACTTCCTTCTAAAAGTATCGGCTCAAAAATAGGAACCTTTATTATCATATACACAAATAAAGTGAGATACAATAACTTTTAGTAGAAAGTGGTAAGTTTCGCTGCAATATTAAAATACGTTAATATCTTTATTAAAAAATCTATTTAAATAGATCACTGTAATCAGAGTAGTCAATGCCTTTTAAGTGATGGATATCATCTCCATAAGCTAAACCAATTCCTCGTGTGTCATCAAAACCAATACCACTATAAAAAACATAATAGCGGCCGTTTTCTTTAAGCAAGGCACTTCGGTAAAGTCCTTTTCCATCAAAGTCATCTTCTTTTCCAGTTGGATAAATAATAGGTGTCAGAGTATCCCATTTTTTGTTATCTTTTGACTTACTGTAATAAACATTCATCGTATGGCGTTCTGATGGTGTGTTTTGACCCGTTGCTTTGAAACCTACTAGCACCATTTCATAACCTAAGTCGGTTGCTTGAACGTCTAAATGCCAATGTTTCATGTTTTGTTCGTTGTAAGGTATAACCACTTCCGTTGCTTTAGACCATTTTTTACCATCTTTGCTTTCACGATACCAAATTCGGTAACCGCCTTGGACATACCAAACTTTATAGCCATCTTTATCTTTTACAATAGCAGGGGAAATCATATCTCCTGCTTTCCGTTTATGACGATACATTTCTTCTTTTTTTGTCCATGTTTCTCCATCTGAGGTTGTCATTTGGTAAATAATCACATCACCATTAACATCATCCACATAACGCCAAAATAACTCAATTCGGTCTTCTTCTTTGTTATAGATAATATGAGTATCTGAATCGTATTGTTTAGGAGCGCCACCCTCTGTAAATTCACTTGATGTTGGTTCATCTAAAGGGTTTGATTTGTCAGCATCCCAGGAAACGAGGTCGTTTGATTTAAAAACATGAGGGTTTTCAAAGGCTGCATTTCCCTTAGGATAAGCCGTAATCCCCATCCAGTATTTGTAACCATGCCATTCTTTTGGAAAACTAATAACAGAAGGGTGCGTATTTTCGATGGTATCATAAGCTGTTGGTAAGGTCATACGTTCTTTTGCATTAGCATAAGTTACCACTTTTTTACCATTCAGATACAATGTATTATCTCTCTTAATAATCCCTTTCTTTTGTTCTAAGAATTTAATGCTCGGCGGGGTAGAAATAGCAGCTCCCACAACAAAGCAGAGGATAACAGCCACATTGATGCGCCAGTTTTTCAAGTCTTTTTTAAAGATTAAACGGTAAATAAAGTAAGATAAGGCGAAGGTCATAATACTAACGCCTATAATAACGAATAGTGCTTCTCTGATTCTCATAATTTAACTCCTTTTTAGTGATATTACTTTTTCTTTATCTGGTGTAACAAAGAGAGTCTGTTGATTCTCATAAATAACGTAACCCGGTTTAGCGCCATTTGGTTTTTTTACATGCTTGACTTGGACGTAGTCCACAGGCACGCGGCTAGATAACCGGTATTTAGAATAGTAAGCAGCTAGTATAGCGGCTTCTTCAAGCGTTTCTTCTGAAGGTTCTGCTTCTTTAATGATAACGTGAGAACCAGGGATGTCTTTGGCATGAAGCCATACATCTGTTTTACGAGCTGTTTTTAGTGTGAGTTGATCGTTTTGTAAGTTATTCTTACCTACAAGAATAAGGGTACCATCTGAAGCCACAAATTCTTCAGGAAGGCTTTTCTTGTTTTGTTTCGGTTTCTTTTTCCCTTTGTGCTTCACTTTGATATACTGTTGATCTACTAATTCTTCCCGGATGATATCCAAATCTTTGGGTGTAGCTAAATCCAGCTGCATTTCTACAGATTCAAGGTAATACAAGTCGTATTGGGCTTTTTCAATTTGTTCTAGTACTTTCTTAACCCCACTTTTTAGTTTTTGGTATTTTTGAAAGTATTTTTGCGCATTTTGATTAGCCGTTAAGGCAATATTCATATCAATTCGTAATAACTCATTGTTGTCATAGTAATTAGGTAAGTAAATTTGAGCTTCACTACGGTTGATTTGATGAATATTGGCTGTGATTAATTCTCCTTTAATGCGATAAAGTTCAGCGTTATCTGCTTCTTTTAAAGATAAATTCAATTTTTTGATTTTCTTTTTGAGCTTTTGTTGATCGTTTTTAACTTTCCGAATTAAGTCATTGGCTTGTTGACTCACACGGTCTTTTTCAGCTTTACCTTCATAAAAACCATCCAATAATTCACTCAGAGTATCATATTGGGCGATAGTCTGGTCTAAATAATGAAAGGGAATAGGTGCAAAGATTTCTTTTTTCCCCTCTTTCATTAAAGTAGGAGCCGTACGTGTTAATAGCTCGTCAAAAAAAGAGTGCCATGAAGCGTATTTATCTTTAGGATTTTGATTGATACGATAGGCTAGCTCTGTGGCTGAGTCCTTACCAAATCCCTGAAATTCAGATTGGATGTCTGCGCTTGTCAGTTCATCTCTTGTGTTTAAAAATTCAAATAGCTTTTGATTGTCTGTTTCAAAGGGATTAATACTGGTTTGTTTTGGCGGTGCTATATAAGCAGCTCCTGGTAAAATAGATCGGTATGTATTCTGACTACTACCAACGTGCTTGATAGCGTCAATGATTTTATCCGTCTCTTGATTTTTTAGAATAATATTACTGTGACGTCCCATTAATTCAACTACTAAAATAAGATCTTCTAAATCGCCTAACTCATTACGAGTAGAAAAAGAAAATTCTAACACTCGGTCATTATCAATTTGAGTCACGTCGTTTAGAATACTTCCTTCTAAGTATTTTCGCATAACCATACAAAAGTTAGGTGGGGTAGAAGGGTTAACATAGCTGATGTTTGTTAACTGAACCCGAGCGTAAGAAGGGTGTGCAGATAATAAAAGGGTATGGTTTTTCCCTTGATGTCTAATGACAAACATTAATTCGTTGTCGTAGGGTTGGTGAATTTTTGAAATACGGCCGCCTATGATATTTTCTTGCAGCTCTTTCACCATCAGATGTGTGAATAGTCCATCGTATGACATATGATATCCTCCTTTGAATTGGTATTAAACAAATAAACAAGAAGGGTAGACAAGTAAATTGACTACCCTCTGATTATTTAAATTAGTTCGGTCCATTTCCTTTGAACCATCCTGTTTTAACATTGACTGTGACAACATACAATGGAAATTCTTGAGGTTTACTATTAGGAAATAGTTTTGAATTGGTTGTTGCATATAAATCGTAATAGCCTTCGCCATTCTCAACAAACTTAGGTACGAGAGAATAACCGCCTTCTGTCACATAACCGCGACTTAAGACTTCTCCAATAAATTTGTCTTGAATGCCAGGGTTCCATCCCCAAGCAGGATCACTAAAGTCAAAGGAAGCATCTTGGCGATTGCCCCAACGTTGACCGTTGTTAGTAACAGGGTTAGAAGCCGTGTTGTTATTCGTTGGTGCTGCTTTTTCTTCGGCTTTCTTTTCTTCTTCTGCTTTTTTAGCGGCTTCTTTGGCCTTTTTTTCTTCAATGTCTTTTATTTTCTTTTCAGCGGTTTTTAGTTGCTCTTGGCGAACGGCTTTCGCTTCAGGGTCAGTGATTGCTTTTAGGGATGTGATTGCTGCTTCGTAATCTTCCCTTGTTGGATTATCGATGACCTTGTCTTCTTTGAATAATTTTTTCATGGCAGTATCAACAGAGGTAAGAGCTTCTTTTTGTTTAAGAGCTAACTCTAACCCTTGGTTGAATAGTATATCGAAACCATCTTTTTCATCTTCGATAGGAAGAAGGGTAACTTTATCAGAGTTAACCACATAGGCTTTCGTATTAAGAGTATCTCCAACTAAGACGTTTTCTTTGAAAAGGTTGTTGAGTTCGGTTTGTTTTTGGAATTTATATTCTAAGTTTTCTATGTCATTCAGAGCTGTTTCATAAGTATCATGCCCTTTTAATTCGTTGACTTGTTTTTTTAGTTGTGCAATATCATCCGTTGTAACAGAATCGGTTAAAAAGACATGGTCTGAGTGAGTAAAGTACTTCGCTAATTCAGATTGAATGTCTGAGGTTACTTTCTCTATGCGAGCTGATTCTGCTTGTTTTTGCTGATACTGATACACGGTATAGCCTGTTCCTAAAGTTAATATGGCCACCGTTCCTAATAAGAGACGTTTTCTTTTACTTTTTTTATTATTGGAAGAATCTTCCGGTGTGACTGACGCTCGCTCTTCTAGTGGCGTAACATGGGTAATAACGTCTTCCGTTACATTCGTCACGGGGTCTGCTTTGTCTCCTTCTTCTGCCATAAGAACTGTATCAAAAGCAGGTGTTGTGGTATCGATGATATCCTCTTCCTTCTCAGGCTCATCCGGGGTAGAAGGGTTACTCTGATGTTCTGCTTCGTTTCTTTCTTCTAAATCATCAGAAACAGGTTCGCTCTGACCTTTTAACTCTTGTGTTATTTTTTCTGAGAATTTAGCTGCCTCACTTTGTTCCTTGATTGGGGCAACACTGGGCGTTTCTTCAGTGTCCGTCGTGTTATTTGATTTAATATCATCTGCTGTTTTTCCACGGTACTTAAAGATAGAATCAGCTTCTTGTGATAGGTTATTTGATGTATCAGAGCCATCCGTTGAATGGTCATGGTTAGTTGGTGTCTGTTCTTCTAGTTGTTGATCCTCGTTCACGGGAATGAAAATATCACAATTAGGACAGTAGGTATCATCCTGTTTAAATGTATGACCACAGTTAGGGCATTTATTAATTTCTTTTGTCAAGTGACTTCTCTCCTAAATATTTTATTATCTACAATTTATTAATTATATACTATAAATACTCAAAAACATAGAGATTATCCTTAATTTTTCTGTAAAACCCCTTTGCCAAAGGGCTACTTTATCATGTATAATACGACTATAAAAGTTAAGGTGGTTATTTAATGTCGCATTTAAAAGAAAAATGCCAAAAAGTGTTATCTCAACTCCAACTTGATCGACTCGTAAAGTATAAAAAAATCTTTCTCCCCATTCTGTTATGTGTAGGAGTCATTGTGTCTTTTAATTTAGTAGCAAAGGCACTGCAGCCTGGAATACGTGAGAAAGAAATCGCGTCTGTTGTGAAGGCACCTAAAAAAAATGCCCAAGTAACGTACGTCACAAAAGAGTCTGAGTTAAAACGCTTAGGTAAGAGTGAAGAACCTGTTATCCTAGGCTTTATGGATCGACAAAAAAACAAAGAGTACGAGACGGTGCACCAATGGTTTGGCTCAAAAGAGTTCAAAAAATTAGACTTACCTGTGTATGTCTTTGAACCTATTTATGACTTACAAGATTATAAAAAACAATACGACATACAACACAAAAATACCCTGATGTATGTAGCAAAAGGGAAAGAAGTGGGTAGGTATGGTTTTGATACGTTACAGAACGGTGATCAATCAATGACAGAGGAAATGAAAGGGATTGTTAATCCAATCATTCCGCAGAGAAAACCTGTTAGAGTGGAAGTGGTTGAAAAAACACTTATGATGGATGATAACGGGCAAGGCGTGACCAAAACGAGTGAAGTAGAATTTGAATAATAGTTAATAACAAACAGTTGACATTTGTTCAAAATATTTGTAAGATGAATAAAATAAAACACGAAAGAAGGACTTGTCATGAAACATTCTATTACTAACATCAATCAATTGAATCAAGCATTATTTTCATGGCAAACTTGGCGTAGATAGTTGTATTTATGCCTATTTGTGTGTAGATACAACCTTTAGATAACATTCTAAATGGACGTATCTATGTTGTGTTGACGGTGAACCCCACATAGAGCTGACTCTTATGTGGGGATTTTTTTATAGCCAAAACCTACATTGAGTGGGTTTTGGTTTTTTTATTGGGGGAATAAAGGGGAAAAAGGAGCGAGTAACGATGACAAAGACAAATAAAAGATTAAAGATAACCATGATCGTCCTTATTGTGTATTTGATAGGAGCGTTTATTTATGAGAGTAAAGAGCAAACAGGAAAAAAACGGGCTGATATTCCGACAATCGGGGTGTTGCAATATGTGAGTCACCCTGCTTTAGATGCGATTTATCAAGGAATCCTTGATGAATTAAAGGAACAAGGATATGAAGATGGGAAGACGGCTCACATTGTCTATCAAAACGGACAAGCCGACCAAAGCAAGCTGTCTACTATGAGTCAGCAACTATTAAGCCAACAATCAGAGGTATTAATAGGAATCGCGACGCCTTCAGCTCAGGCACTAGCCAACCAAACGGAAACAGTTCCTATAATTTTAGGAGCAATAAGTGATCCTAAAGGTGCGGGGTTAGTTGCATCTAATGACCGTCCTGGAGGGAATATTACAGGGGTCAGTGATCAATCACCTGTTGAGGCTCAAATGGCCCTTATCAAGCAGCTACAACCTTCTCTTAAGACTATCGGTATTATGTATTCTTCAGCTGAGGATAATTCGGTGTATCAAGTGGAGAAAGCTAAAAAAGCAGCTGAAAAATTAGGTATCGTGGTGACAACTTATGCGGTTCCTTCATCTAATGAAATGACTCAAATGACAGAAAATGTAGCAAAACACAATGATGTGATTTATTTACCGACAGATAACACAATGGCCAATGCTATGGCAACGATTGTAGATGTCGCAAACAAATCCAATACCCCTATTTTTCCATCCGTTGATACAATGGTAGAAGAAGGTGGTGTGGCGACAGTGGGTATTAATCAATACCAGCTAGGCCGTCAAACGGGAAAAATGGCAGCTCAAGTGTTAAAAGGAGAAATTGAACCGGCGTCGACTCCTATCTATACCTTTGAAACAGGGGATATTGTGATTAATGAAGAACAAGCAGAAAAATTAGGAATACCTATTCCTGATACTATTAAAAAGGAGGCAATCAAATGATAACAACGGCTATTTCTCAAGGGTTACTATGGTCTATATTAGGGTTAGGTATCTACTTAACCTTTCGTATTTTGAATTTTGCAGATTTAACGACTGAGGGAAGTTTTCCCCTGGGTGGTGCGGTGTGTGTGGCGAGTATCACTCATGGTGTCGACCCGGTTATTGCCACATTACTAGGTGTTATTGCTGGAATGCTTGCGGGTCTTGCTACGGGGATGTTATATACTAAAGGAAAAATCCCCGTTGTTTTAGCAGGGATTTTAGTCATGAGTAGTTTGAACTCGGTGATGTTGTTTGTTATGAAGTCACCCAATTTATCTCTCCTTAAACAACGAAAATTAGTCGATATTTTAGAGAGAGTTAACTTACCTGGTAGCTTTGACACCATTATTATGTCTAGTGTTGTGGTACTCATTGTGATTGCGAGTATTAGTTGGTTCTTAAAAACGGACTTAGGTCAGTCCTATATTGCCACAGGAGATAATGAGATTATGGCTAAATCCTTTGGTATTAACACAGATAGAATGAAGATATTGGGATTAGTGATGTCTAACGGATTAATCGCTCTAGCGGGGGCATTAATTTCTCAAAGTGAAGGCTATGCGGATGTCAATAAGGGAATAGGTGTGATTGTTATCGGGTTATCAGCGATTATTTTAGGTGAGATTATTTTTGATAATTTAACGTTAGTTGAGCGATTAATTTCGATTGTCTTTGGTAGTATCATTTATCAATTAATCATCTTACTTGTTATTCAACTTAATTTTGATACAACCTATTTAAAATTCTATTCATCTGTGATTTTAGCGGTTTGTTTGTTATCACCACAGCTAAAAACCAGCAAACGATTAACTAAGAGAGGACGTTAAACATGTCAAAATTAAGGATAGAACAAGGGGTCGTAGAAACGAGTTCAGGGCGCAGAATTATGAATGAGTTAGAGTTAAGCGTGCAACCAGGAGATTTTATCACGGTATTAGGAGGCAATGGTGCAGGTAAATCAACCTTATTCAATGTCATTAGTGGTCAGTTGCGGTTAACCTCTGGTGACGTAGCAATTAATAATCAGTCTGTTAAACAGCTATCAGAAGAAAAAAGAGCTAAGTATGTGGCTAGAGTTTTTCAAGATCCTAAACAAGGGACTGCTCCTCGAATGACTGTAGAAGAAAACTTAGCCTTAGCTGGTCTGAGGGGACAAAGACGTGGGTTAAGAATAACTCCTATGGAGACAGATGACGTGATTAAGAGATGCATTCAGGTGGGGAATGGTTTGGAACGTCACTTAAAGAGTTTTGCTGGGGATTTATCAGGAGGACAAAGACAAGCCTTGAGTTTGATTATGACAACATTAACTCAACCTGATATCCTATTACTGGACGAGCACACTGCAGCTCTTGATCCTAAAACCGCACAACAGTTAATGTTATTAACACAAGAGATGGTAACTACCCATCAATTAACCTGTTTAATGATTACCCACCGAATGGAAGATGCGTTGATATATGGTAATCGATTGCTTGTCTTAGAAAATGGTGCTGTAGTAGCGGATTATAATAAAGAAGAAAAAGAAAAATTATCATTAAATGATTTACTAGGTTTCTTTTAAACATAGAGTATATGTTATAATTAATAAAAACTCATTGGAGGATGTTAACGATGACAAAAAGATTAATCAGTGCAACAGCAAGTGATATTAAAAAAATGACACCAATGGAACTAAAGACCTCTATTCGAGCGTCAGAAGGACGAGTGATTTGTTCTGAAAATGTCGTGTTATCACAATCAGTGGGAGGGGACATTACAAATTCCGAACTTGCGGCAGCGTATGGGGCAGATTTGATTCTATTGAATGCTTTTGATGTATTCAATCCCATTGTGATGGGGTTACCTGGTAGCTCTAATTTACAAGATGTGATTGATAATATCAATGAACCGTTACCTGTTGAAATGAATCCTGTGGCACGGTTGAAGTATTTAACAGGTCGACCAGTGGGTGTTAATTTAGAGCCTGTAGATAATGAAATAGCATTAAACCAAAGCAAAGTAGGGATTTCAGATGGGAGACAAGCAACCAAAGAAACCTTAATTGAAGCACAAAAGTTAGGGTTTGATTTTATTTGTTTAACAGGTAATCCTGGAACCGGGGTTACAACTGAACGGATTGCGGATACGATTGCTCTTGCGAAAGAACATTTTTTTGGTCTAATTATTGCAGGTAAAATGCATGGGGCGGGAGTAGATGAACCAGTGATATCCATTGAGGCTGTGATGTCATATGTAGATAAGGGAGCAGATATTATCTTATTGCCAGCAGTTGGGACTGTTCCTGGTGTTACAGATGAGCAAGTCAGAGATGCCGTTAATTACGCTCATAAAGCAGGAGCGTTAACCATGTCAGCCATTGGAACAAGTCAGGAAAGTGCGGACACAGAAACGATTAAACAATTAGCCATTCGTAATAAAATTTGCGGCGTAGATATTCAGCATATTGGGGATGCGGGATACAGCGGATTAGCCCCTGTTGAAAATATTTATGCCATGTCAATTGCTATTAGAGGATTGCGTCACACGATGAATCGTGTGGGGACATCCATTAATCGTTAACCATAATTATATTATGTTAACCAATGGTTAATATCCGTTTAATCTCCGTTTAATCTCCCAAAATAAAGGGTATGAAGAAGCGTTACAACAAATGAAACGTTCCTTTGGCCAATCTGGAGAACCTATACATGGCTCTAACGGACTAGCTAAAGCTAAAACTATCAATGAATGGTTGTCTCAGGTCACTAAATTAAAAGATACTGATCAATACTTGATCGTTGATGAGGAAGGTGTTTTCATAGGTTTGATTGATATTAAAAAAAGATTAAACCAATACACTTCTAAAGAAGGTGGGCACATTAGTTATAGTGTGATTAAAGAACAGCAACGAAAAGGGTATGCAAGCCAGGCATTATCATTAGCTTGTAATCTAGGCTATGACTTAGGTATTCAGAGATTGTTATTAACGTGTAAAGAGGATAACCACGCTTCCAAACGAGTGATTCTAAAGAACAACCCACAAGAATCTTATAGTATCATGCTGAATCGGCAGAAGATTTGGCATTACTGGTTTTATAGAGAAAATCCAAAGATAACAAAAACCTCAAAATTAGATTTTGATGAGAAATAAAGCGATATCACCTTTTTTTAGAAGATTTGATTGTTAATTGTTAAATTATATACTATAATAGTCTTTGTGGTATTTATGATACGGAGTTGGATATTTTCCTTACTTCCGTCACATTTATTGCATTCAAGAAAGCACGTATGTGTTAAGTGAAGGAGGAAATATAATGGCTCAAGGAACAGTAAAATGGTTTAACGCTGATAAAGGATTTGGATTCATCACTCAAGAAGACGGATCTGATGTGTTCGCACATTTCTCAGCAATCCAAGGTGAAGGTTTCAAATCTTTAGACGAAGGTCAAGCAGTGACTTTTGATGTTGAAGATGGACAACGTGGACCACAAGCAGTAAACATCGTTAAAGGTTAATTATAACTTTATAACTACAACGCTTAGAAGCTTGCTTCTAAGCGTTTTTTTATTAGACAAAACGCAAACACCCCGCAAAGGAATATCCTTGCGGGGTGTTTTTATTTAGCGACTCACTGTTTGATAAAAATCAGCAAGAAATTCCATTGAAGCCATTTGTTGGTTACATTTTTTGCTATCTTTGCAGATATAATTCCCTTTTTTAGTGTACGTTCCATCGCCACTTTGTTTGGTTGTTGACATAAACATGGCAACGGCATCTATTTGATGGCATATCGCACAAGCGCTTTTGATGACAGTGCTGGACATTGTGCCGTATAAACCAACCAATCTCTCATTTTGATACAGCATGAGGTACTTCCTGTTTGACCCAATATCATCCCAAGCGAGATAGTTGGTGCGTAGTAGCTCTTCTTCAGAGACGTCAGGGTATTTTAATTTCTTTACCTTGCGAAACGTTTTTTCAATTTGTTTATCACTAGGACGCTTGAAAGGAACCACATGCTTTAATAGTAATTGATAAATGCCCTCCGCCTTTGCGTTCGTAAGGCTGTCATCAAAGTATAGAGGTTGAATTGTGTGATGCAATTCTTCTCCAATGATTGGTAAAATCGCCTCTCGTGTTTGTTCTTGCGTCACTTTGACCATGGCTTTATCTTGATTTGTTTTATAGACATTGATCAGTTGTTTGATATGTTGCTGAATATAAGTGTATTCATATGGTGACATGGTGCATTCCTACTTTCATGAGCTGAGTTTGTATCGTAATGAAACAGCTGATAAAAGAGTAACAAAAAGTAAAAAAAGACGCAAGACATAAACTCGTCACACTCTTTTCTTATAAAAATAATTGATAATCCTTATCTAATAGATTAAGCTATAATAAACTGAAAATAAAGGGGAGAGCTTTGGTATGACAGATTATAAGCCTGAAATCATACAAGACATTGGTCAAAACTTAAAAAAAGAACGAAAATCAGCTCAATTGACCATCGAGCACTTAAGCAAGATGTCCGGTGTGAGTGGGATTACCATTAGTAACATTGAAAATCACCGCTCAAACCCGACTGTTACCGTTCTTTGGAAATTAGCTGAGGCTTTAAACGTGCCCTTTACGCACTTATTTGGTGCTAAATCCACGATTCCTGTGAGCATTGCAAAACTAGCGACTCATTACGAAATACCTGATCCAGAGAGTAATTGGTATGTTGAGCCTATTTTTAATCAAGCAGATATGGAAGTCTATCGGGTGAAACTTAAAGCAAACTCTTCTTACTCAATGACACCGCAACACTTGAATTCTATTGAGGTTGTCACTGTTATGACTGGTAAATTGAGCTTAATGATTGGGGAAGAGACTTACGAAGTGGATACTTTTGAGTCCATCAATTTTTCTGCTTCCAATAAACATACCTACATTAATGAAACAAATGAAGATATCTATCTAAATATTGTTGTTAAATACCAAAACATATAATATAATAGTTAAAACACATAATATAATATGTGTTTTAACTATTTTTATTTTTGGAGGATGGAAGATACATGTCAAAAAAACAATCTAACAAGATGGCAAACCTCTTGTTATTAGGAATTATTTTAGTAGCAACCAACTTAAGAGCGCCTTTAACGGCAGTGGGATCTCTGGTTGGACTAATTAAGGGGGATTTAGGCCTTACAGCTTTTGAAGCAGGTCTAATTACAACAATCCCTTTATTATGTTTTGCCCTTATTTCACCGATTGCCCCAAAACTTGCGGCAAAATATAGCATTGAAAAAACAGTGTTCGTATCGCTGGTCACATTAACAATTGGGATTGTGCTCCGTTCGCTTAGTGCTTCGGCTTGGTTATTTGTGGGAACCATTTTAATCGGAGGATCTATTGCCATTTGTAATGTGCTGATTCCAGCATTAATCAAAAAAGAGTTTAGCCACAAAAGTGGAGTTGTCACAGGGATGTACTCTGTTAGTATGAACTTATCAGGTGCGATTGCTTCAGGAATTAGTTTCCCGTTAGCCGAACAATTAGGCTTTGGTTGGGCGCGTGCACTACAATTTTGGGCTATCCTAGCTATTGTTGCTATCATAGGCTGGTTACCTCAATTAAAAGGTAAGGAACATATGGAAAATCAAACAGGTGAGAACGATACGACAAATATTTGGCAATCTAAAATCGCTTGGTTTGTTACTGTGTTTATGGGATTACAATCATTAGTATTTTACGTTTTAGTTGCCTGGTTACCAGAAATTTTGGTTCAAAATGGCATTGCTGCTACCAAAGCAGGTGTGTTGCTTTCTGTTGTCCAATTAACCATGTTACCTATTACTTTTGTGGTACCGATTATTGCTGAAAAACAAAAAGATCAAAAAGTCTTAGTTATTTTAACGAGCGTTATGATGTTTTTAGGTATCGCATTATTGTTAACAGGTAACGCAACAGTGATTACTTTAGCTATGGTATTTTTTGGTATCGGATGTGGTTCAGCCTTCAGTTTAGCCATGATGTTCTTTAGTTTGAGAACAACCAGTGTTAAGATGGCCTCTGAGTTGTCTGGGATGGCCCAATCTATTGGTTACTTATTTGCATCATTAGGCCCTGTAGTCTTCGGTGGCTTATATGACTTGACGCATTCTTGGAATGTCTCTCTTTATGTTTTATTAGGAGTTGTCCTTGTTTTCTGTGCTGCAGGGATTGGTGCATCAGCTAATAAAAAAATCTAAACAATAAATAAACAGGATCACTCGTAGCAGTGGTCCTGTTTTGCGTTATATCAAGAGATTAATTATGAATAAAATCAAACACGCCTTTGCCTTAAATCGTTTAAGGCAAAGGCGTGTTTTTACTTCTTGTTAGATTCCTAATTTGAAGTCAGCTAAAGTATTACCAATTTCATCACTGGTAATACCTATATAACGCTTTGTCACACGTTCTGAACTATGATTGAATATCTCCATCAAGGAAGCAATATCTCGCGTCTTGCGGTAGTAGTGGTAACCAAACGTCTTCCTAAGAGTATGTGTGCCAATATCTTTCCTACCTAAATTGTCAGCAATCAATTGGTATTGCTTATAAACAGTATTGACTTTCAAGTGACCGCCTTGCTGTCGACTTTCAAACAACCAGTCCTCATCGTTTTTATCTTCAATATAATCACTGATTACTTCTTGTAAGTTATCTAAATATAAGGTTTTTCTTTTTCCAGTTTTTCTTTCAACGATAATAGGGCGCTTTTCATATTTGATATCTTTCACTTTTAAAGAAACAATATCAGACATACGTAGTCCGTTATTAATACCAAACAAAAAAAGGAAAGTATCTCTTTTTGGATAACTGGTTCGACGTAACCAAAAAAGAAAATCATCTATTTCTGCTTGTGTTCTCAAAGGCTCTACATTATAGGCCAAAATAACCCCTCATTTCTCATTTAAATCAGTTCACTATTACTTATCTATAATACCATAATAAGGAACTCATTTAAACGGGTATTTTAAACCTTGATAGAGCAAGGGTTGAGTTCACTATTTTCTATATTATAATGAACTCAAATAGATAAAAAGAAGAAAAGAAAGGGGGAATTGGCAAAAAAACACAGAGAACGATTTTAAGCGTTTTAAATTATTTTAATAGGGTGATTGGTCATAGAATGCCTTTAAATCATCCTTATGAAAATAGAGAAAAATCACTCAAGCTAAAAAGTTGAAGAGAGTTAATTAATTAGGATAAAGTATGAGGTGACTGTTAGGAGTTGAAAAAATGAGACAAAAATCGTTAGTGTTTTTTACCTTAATACAAGGAGGCATTATTTTATTTTTATTTCTACAAGATATGATTTATCCAATAGGTTTTGGTTCACGAATTATCAATAATATGTCCAATACAGCTGTGAACGGTTTGTATGTGATATGGGGAATATCTGTTGCAGCGAACTTTGTTAATATTTATTACAAACCTGTCAAATCTTGTAGTACATCTAAAATATGTCGAGTAAACACTGTGATGACAGTGTTATTCTTTTTTAGTTTAATTTTCTTTTCTATGTATATGGGATCAAGGTTATAATTTAAAACAACCGTTAGTTATATCTTAACGGTTGTTTTATTTGTATAGAGAAGAAGGTAAGGTAGCTAGATAACCTTTTTTAAAAATTATTCTTATTGGTTTACATAATATATATTATACCAAGTTGAATAAAAGAACTAAAAGAAAGGCAATAATCAAAAAATCTCGTATGTGATATTAAAAATAAGTGTTATATAAAAAATCTATATATAACACTTATTTCAGTTTTAATTATTCTATTATGTCATTCGTTAGTTGTTTATTTTATTGATGGATGAATGTCTCTATTAATAAAATAAATGTCTTAGTAAGTATTAAAGTCTCAAATTGATGTTTATATATCTTAATCAATCATTTGATTTATACGTACACGGATAGTCATTAATGTATAATAGTTTGTGCTATTTTTTTGAAAAAACCTTGTTATTACTCGTTTCTTGCAATAACGAAATAATTTCCCTCGGGATCTGAAAAGTTGAACATATCTGTACCAGTTGGATTGATAATATCCCCAGGTTGATCTAATCGGCGGTAAATAAGGTCAAATTGATCACTGAAAATAATTAAAGATGGTGTGTTACAAGCGACTTCTGGGGAGTATTTATTGATGAATTCCTTTTCGAACAGTGCTAATTCTATGCTGTCAGATAGTGCTATAACGCTGGTTGTATAGTGTTCTGGTAGCTCTTCTGAAACTAAAGGTGTTACCTTGAATAAGTCAGACCAAAAATCAGTCATCTTTTGAATGTCATCAACATAGAGCATGACTCTTATTTTGTTTGTCATTTTATCTACCTGCTTTCGCTTATATGATTGCTATTTATTATACCCTCTCTTGTCAATGAAGAAAAGTGGAACGAATCTACCTTTCTTGAAAGTATAACCTTTCCGTAAAGGTAGATAATTAAATAACAATATTAAATATTATTAAAATTGACTTTATGTTATTTATATATTAAAATTAAGATAAGAACGTATGTTCTCTATTTTGGAAGGAGTTGATATTTTATCGCAACACATAAATTATTCCAACGATTGGAACAAGAATTAGTCGCTCTCCCCTGGTTTGTCCAAGAATACGTGCAATCAAAAAGTATTGTTCCCTACTCTACTGTTACTTTATACGAATATGCGAAGGAATATCGCCGCTTCTTTGAATGGCTATCAATGGAAAAAATAACCAACACCTCTCCTACCTCTGTGACCTTGGAGGATTTAGAAGGTTTACGTAAAGAAGACATTGATCTCTACAAAGCCCATTTAATGCACTCCCCTAAAAACGGGACCTCACAACAAGGGCAGCATCGGGCGTTTGTTTCCGTTCAACGCACACTAACCGCTCTTCGTTCCCTATTTAAGTATTTAAGTAGTCAAACAGAAGATGAAAATAACCAACCGTATCTCTCTCAAAATGTGATGTTGAAGATTGAAAACGTGAAAACAAGCACGACTTTGCAAGAACGATCACGAAGCATTGAAAAAAAATTACTCCTTGATGATGAAGCTCTAGATTATTTATTATTTATTGAAACAAAATATGAAGATACCTTATCCAGTCATCAAGCTAAAGCAGCATTCAGGCGAAATAAAACCCGAGATCTTGCTATTAACGCTTTATTTTTAGGAACTGGGGTCAGGTTATCAGAGCTTTGTAACATGCAAATCACAGACTTAGATATCTATCATATGGAAGCCACAGTCATTCGAAAAGGTGGTTTTAAAGATGTCACCTTGATATCTCCTGTTTTTATGGATTACGTGACAGATTACGCTAACAACAGAGGGACCCTTTATCGACCGAGTCCCCAGCAAAAAGCGTTATTTCTGACCACCTACAAACAAGAAGCGAAACAAATTGAACCGTCCACCGTTGAAAAAATGGTAGGGAAATATTCCGAAGCTTTTAAGGTTAAAATTACCCCTCATAAGTTAAGGCATACAGTAGGCACGCAACTTTACAAGAAAACCAATAGCCTACTCACCGTCTCTCATCAATTAGGTCAAACAGGAACAAGCGCTACAGCCATATATACGCACATTGTAGATAAAGAACAACGAAATGCAATCAACGGGTTGTGGGACACTCCTGATACGGATAACTAAGAACACCCTAGAAATATAGAGGTTTGTAGCAACCTCTTTTCTAGGGTGTTTTTTTCGTATTTATTAATGACTATAATAAAGTATATTACTTAAGTCATACTAAAGGAAGTCCTTACAAGTAAGTATCAAACCATTCTTCAATTTCTTGTAATCTTCTCATGCGAAGACTTGGTATACCAATGCGTGATAATCCATGGCTTGATTTAGGGAATATCACAAGTTTGGTGTCGACCCGTTGCCGTTTAGCTGCGACATACATTTGTTCTCCTTGCTCTTGCGGGCATCTTAAATCTTCCGCACTATGGAGTACCAAGAGTGGCGTCTTGATATTATGAGCATGAGCCAATGGTGACATTTGCCATAAGGCGTCCACATCATTGATATCATGTAATAATTGGAAGTTAACAAAGAATGGACCTATGTCGCTCGTGCCATAAAAACTTAGCCAATTAGAAATACTTCTTTGGGTAACAGCTGCTCTAAAGCGGTTAGTATGACCTACAATCCAGTTTGTCATAAACCCGCCATAACTACCACCAACCACAAAAAGATTGGATTCATCGATGGTTGGGTACTCTTCAATGGCAAAATCTGTCCCCATCATTAAATCTTTGAAATCATCATTCCCGTAATCCCCAAGAATAGATTTAACAAAGTCTTGACCATAACCATCGCCACCACGTGGGTTAAGTAAAATAACGCCATATCCTCGTGCAGCATGCACCTGCATTTCATGGAAGAAAGTCTCTCCGTAACACACTTGTGGGCCACCATGAACATAAAGAATAGCAGGATGTTTGCCTGTTACATTGACTGGTGGCACGTACCACCCTTGGATTGGCCACCCTTGAGCCCCTTTACACCAAAACATCTCTGGCTGACTCACTGTCCATTCCTTCATCAGGGCTTCATTCGGGTTATAAATAGGCTCTAATTTCCCAGTTGTCACATCGATTTTAGCTAACTGGCTAGGGGTTACTAAATCTGAATACGTGACAATCATCTCTGCATCAGACATGTAACATGCGTCTGTTAGATGTCCTTTTTCATCGAATAAACGAGTGATTTTTTTCGTCATATCCCCTTTGTATAATTGTAATTTTCCATGCTCTGTCACAGGGAAGGTAAACGTCATGTCCTCATTCCAACGACTGCGTACACCTCTAACGTTTTGATGAAAATCACTAATGATACCATCACCAATAGATAAGTCTTCTTCTTCTGTCAAACAGATCAGTTGTCTCTCTTCTAAGTCATAGTAATAAAGCTCTTCTTGTGTCACAAAGTTAAATCTAAAATCGCTTCCTTTTAACAAAACATAACGATCCTCTTTAACATCAGCTACAGAAAAACTTCCTTTAGGTACTGATGTGGTTAACGAATGGGAGGTTTGTTCAGCGATATCATAATAATAAACCGTATTACCATAGTCCCATTCATCATCTCTTACTAAATCTGCGCCATATAATAAGAACGTTTCATCCATAGAGACATGATATAAACCAATGTCTTCTTTTGTTTCCATTAATGTTGCTACTTGTCTCGTACTAATATCTATTTTCTTAATTTGGTTGTTTTGATTAGCAGGTAACGTTCCTGCGCCGTCTAATTTATAGGTCAACTTATCTGTTGCCATGACTTGCGGGCGTTTCTTTTCTTCTTCTGTTAATTCCTTATTTAGGCATTGACTTGTTTGAAAATAAATGGCACCACTTGTTTCAGACCATTTATAGAAGCTGACTCCTTGCTTTTCTTCTGTGAGAAGGACTGCTTTACCACCTGTTGTAGGCATTAAATAAACTTGTCCCTTATCTTCCTTGTCAGGTGCAACAAAACTTAGCCATTTCCCGTTTGGCGAGACATCCAGTCGAGAGACTTTCAGACTATCATTGCCCCAATGTTTTTTTATCTTCGTTTCTAAATCCATACTAAGAATGCGCGTTTCGTAAGTGTCTTCTTTTTGATTCAAGCGTGTTTCAATAAAATAAACCTGGTTATCCCGATACACAGGTTGAGACAAACTCACTAACTCAAAAATCGTTTCTTCTGTTATTTTTGTCATACTCTTACCACCTTACCTTTCCTTCTGTTATTATTTTACCTCTTCTGTTATTAAATAACTAGAGGATAGACAAAAACGCGAGGTCTTTAGATGAAAGAATCTCGCGTTCGTCTCTTCAATTAAGGTAAAATATTCCCTGCTGCTCGGTAAATACGATACCACTCTTCTCTGGTTAAGCGAATATCAGACGCTTTTGCCACTTCTTGTATGCGGTGTTCCTTCATTGTTCCAAGAATGGTTTGCATGTTGGCAGGATGTCTTGAAATCCAAGCTGTTGCAATACCTGTGTTGGTAACACCATATGTTTCTGCTAGTTCATCAATTGTCTGGTTTAATTCAGGGAACTTCTCGTTGCCTAAAAAGACACCGTCAAAGAAACCATATTGATACGGTGACCACGCTTGGATCGTCATATCATTTAAACGAGAATAATCGAGGACACTACCATCTCTGTTAATACTCGCTTCATCACGCATATTAACATGAAAGCCCTGGTCAACCATTGCAGTTGCCATTACCCCAAATTGTAACTGATTAACAAGTAAGGGCTGCTCCACATATTTTTTAAGCAATTCAATCTGCATAGGGTTCTGATTACTCACCCCAAAATGACGCACTTTGCCACTATGTTGTAAGACATTAAATGCGTCTGCTACTTCTTCAGGTTCTACTAAAGTATCCGGGCGATGTAGAGCTAGCACATCCAGATAATCCACATCTAATCGTTCCAATATCCCATCAACAGCAGTGAGAATATGTTCCTTAGAGAAATCAAATTGCCCTTCTCTAATCCCGCATTTACTTTGGATAAAGATGTCCTCACGTTTAATACTGCTCTCGTGTAAGGCTTGCCCAAACAAGGTCTCACAGTCACCACCACCATAAATATCTGCATGGTCAAAAAAGTTAATGCCACTTGCTACGGCTGTTTCTAGTAAAGATGTTGCCTCGGTTTTGTTCAGACTGTTCATACGCATGCAGCCTAAAGCTACTTGCGATACCTTAAGTTCTTGATTACCACCTAAATGAATAGAGTTCACATTATTGCCTCCTTATAATAAGCTACATTAATTATAACACAGCACTAGAAAATTCACTCCTGTAATGTGTAGTGTATAAACCGCTTAGGGTCTGACATGAAATGAGTCATAAATTGAACGTGCTCCATGTCTTCGTATTTGATTGGAGCTATCCCCTGCTCACTTAATTCTAGAATAGATGCGTCAGGGTAAGCCGTTAGAATAGGCGAATGGGTACTAATAATAAACTGTGACCCTTGTTTCACCTGTTCATGAATCAGATACATCAAAGACAGCTGATTTTGAGGACTTAAAGGGGTTTCAGGCTCATCCAATAGATAGAGACCTTTTGGAACAAGACGGCTCTTAAACAAGGCTAAAAATGATTGTCCGTGAGATAAGGTCTGTAACTCTACGGGGTACAGTCTATCAAGAGCAGCTAAAGTGTTAAGGTAAGGAATTTTTTCTAATTCTGGTGAATGCGTGTTTCGCACCTCTATCTCTTCAATAGCTTGTTCCGCTTCTCTTTTTCGTTGCTCGGTCTGTCTAATAAATGTGATGAAATCATCTGCCCTAAAAAACATGCCACGTTTGGTTTTGTAATGCCAATGAAGAACCAATTCTTCCGCTAGCTTTGAAACATCCTCATACTCAGGGTTAAGAGAGAAGGGTTGATTGGTTAATTGTATGGCTTCACACGTCATGGCCAATGCTTCAATGAAGGTAGACTTTCCTATACCGTTTTCACCAACTAAGAACGTGACAGGCTGGTCAAACTCAATTCCTTCAAACCCTTGTAACCAAGGCATAGAAAAGGGATACTGCGGATGTTTCTCCCTAGTATGTTCGTACAACACACGGCTTAGTAACATATTATCCCTCCTTATGTCCCTCGTTAACTGTAGCTTTTTGACTCTTCGTTAATTTTTGATAGACGAATTGATAGGATTCTAGAATCATTTGTTCCAAGAGTTCTTCTGTTACCATCTCGTGGCCTAAATAAATAGAATTCCAATGCTTTTTATTCGCGTAGTAACCAGGGATAATTCCCCCTTCAAAGGCATCTCGCAGGGCTATGTTTTTATCAGGGTCATTTTTTAAGGTAATAAAGGTCTCTTCCGTTACTGCTTCTGACATTAAGCCGAATTGTTTACCTAATAGATCAAAGTAATACGTCCCCCAGTCTTCACGAAAATACACCCTAGCTCCAGCTAAGGAGTCACCATAGGCTATGCAATGTGACATTCTTGTTTGTATCTCAGACATTGGTAACATTCGATCACTCCTTTTCATATAAATTGAGTATAACATGTTAATAAAAAAGCGGGTAGCCACTGTTCTGAGTGGGCACCCGCTTTTTTTATTCTTTACCTGGTTGCATAAAAACGATACATCCAATTATCTAATTGTTTCACAGTATTGTCTCTCGTGCCATTGTTATCAATGATTGTATCAGATAACAACGTTTTATCTTGGAGGGGCATTTGACTATTAATTCTCGCTTTAGCCTCTTCCACGGTTAAATCATTTCGAGCCATGAGACGATCTAGTTGCTGTTCTTTTGATACAAAAACAAGCATCACTTCATCCACCATCTCTTCATACCCTGCTTCAAAGAGCAAAGGAATATCTAATATCACTAAGGGAGTGGTTTCTTTTCTGTAATAACAGATAAGTTCATGAATTCTTTTATCAATAAACTCTTTTAATAAGGCATTTAAGAGGGTTCTTTTATCAGAATCTTTAAAAATAATATCCCCTAATTTTTTTCTATTCAACGAGCCATCTTCAAGTAACACCTCTTGACCAAATGAGGCAACAATGGCAGATAAGCCAGGAGTTCCTATCTCTACAACTTCTCTTGCGACGATATCTGCATCAATGATTGGTATGTTACGTTCAGAGAAGTACTGGCTGACCGTACTTTTGCCAGAAGCAATGCCTCCAGTGATACCTAAAACATAGGTCATGTCGTCGCCTTCTTTCTTTGATGATAAGGTTGACAGTTCCCGCAATAATGAGTTCCTCGCTGCGCTACTTTCATTTTACTAATGGCTTCTCCGCAGAATGGGCAAGCTTCCCCTGTTTTGCCATATACGGCTAGAGAGACTTGAAAGGTCCCAGCATCTCCTAGAGCATTTTTGTAAGAACGAATGGTTGTACCACCTGCTTCAACAGCATCACCCAAGACCTGGATAATGGCTTGATGAAGTTTTTCTATTTCCAAAGGTGTCAGGGTATCTGCTTCTTGTTCAGGATGGATATTAGCAAGGAATAAGGACTCATCCACATAAATATTACCTAATCCTGTCACAAGCAACTGGTCTAACAACAAAGGTTTAATCGCTTTACTTCGTTTACTTAATCCTGTAGCGAATGTCTCTAAATCAAAATCAGGCAGTACGGGTTCAGGTCCTAATTTTTTAATGCCTTTGTACTCACCCCCTTGATTTTTCGCAACAAGGGTAAAACGGCCAAATTTACGGACATCCAAGTACCGTAATTCGGTGCCGTCTGTAAAGTGGAAGATCACATGGGTGTGTTTGCTCCGTGCATCGTCTGTTTCATGGTATTCAAATTTACCTTCCATCCTTAAATGATTAATCATATCGAAAGAGGATAGTTTAAAAATAAGGTATTTACCACGGCGTTCAACACTGTTGATACGTTGTCCAATAAGTTCGATTTTGAATACATCTACGTCAGGGGACTCAATAATACGTGGCCAAAACACACTGACAGAGGCAATGGTTTTCCCTATGACTAGCTGAGTCAATCCTTTTCTGACGGTTTCTACTTCTGGTAATTCAGGCATAATGTCTCTCCTAACAAATATCCCTCTATCGCTAAAGGGATATTAATATACTATTTATTTGGCGTCGTACCAAGTATTACCTACGCTACTGTCTGCCTTAAGAGGAACAGATAAGCTGACCGCTTGCTCCATTGTTTCTTCGACAATCTGTTGTAACTTAGGTATTTCTAAAGCTGGTGCTTCAAAGACCAACTCATCATGTACTTGTAATAACATGGTTGCTTCCATGTTTTCTTCTTTTAATCTTGCATCAATTTTAATCATCGCAATTTTTAGGATATCTGCTGCGCTTCCTTGAATCGGCGTATTAATTGCTGTTCGTTCAGCAAAAGAACGTAAGTTAAAGTTCTTCGCCTTAATATCAGGTAAATAACGACGGCGATGATACAGGGTTTCAACAAAACCGGCTTCTTTTGCTTTCTCAACAATGTCATCCATGTAGGTTTTTACCCCAGGGTACTTATCAAAGTAACGATCAATGAAAAGTTGGGCTTCTTTACGAGTGATTCCTAAGTTTTGGGATAAACCGTAATCACTAATCCCATAGACAATACCAAAATTGACCGCTTTTGCTTGTCGACGCATGTTGCTATCCACTTCTTCTTCAGACCCAATACCAAAGACACGCATCGCCGTACTCGCATGGATATCTTGTCCTTCGTTGAAGGCTGCTTTTA
Source organism: Vagococcus sp. 211 (assembly GCF_056322705.1). Lineage (NCBI taxonomy): Bacteria > Bacillati > Bacillota > Bacilli > Lactobacillales > Enterococcaceae > Vagococcus > Vagococcus sp. 211. Next base: position 1,072,396 of record NZ_CM150475.1, on the reverse strand, counting down.
AATGGTCATCATCAGAAATATGAGCAAGCACCCTTAATTCGATTTGAGAATAATCGGAAGCAAATAATTGCCAGTCTTCATGGCGAGGCACGAAAGCTTGACGAATCTTACGTCCTTCTTCTAACCTAACAGGAATATTTTGTAAGTTCGGATCCACAGAGCTTAGTCGACCTGTTTGCGTTAAGGTTTGGACATAGCGGGTATGTATTTTTTGATCTTGCCCAATCACTTTTAATAACCCTTCAACGTAGGTTGATTGAATTTTAGCAATTTGACGGTACGTTAGAATGTCATCAATAATTGGAGATTCGCCTTTTAATTTTTCTAAAACATCCACTGCTGTGGAATAGCCCGTTTTTGTTTTTTTAATCACAGGTAACCCCATTTTTTCAAATAAGATCACCCCTAATTGTTTCGGTGAATTTAGATTGAACGCTTCTCCAGCTTCTTTGTAGACTTTTTGTTCAATGTCTGCGAGAACTTCCGCAAATTCACCCTTCATTTCGTTTAATCGTTGTGCATTAACTGTAATTCCTGTTATTTCCATGTCACCTAAGATAAGAGCTAAGGGCAATTCAATGTCTGTAAATAAGCCTAATTGATTTTTTTCTTCCAATTGATTTAACAGAGGTGTATATAGATAGTTAATGCCCGATACTTTACGAGCAAGGTGTTCATATAAGACCGTAACATCTTCTGGTACGCCTTTTTTAACGCCTTTTCCATAAACCGCTTCATCTCGGTCTAAATCAGTAAAGCCAAATCGCTCTGCAACTTCTCCCATATCTTCGCTATTGTTTGTAGAATCTACTAAATAGGCAGCCAATAACGCATCAAATGTTAACCCTTTAACTGGGCTATTGTAACCATGTAAAGCCACATAGGTTCTCTTTAAGTCGTACACTTTTTTACTGAAAGACTCATCTGCTAACCACGCTTTAACTAAAGGCGCATCTAATACGCCTAAATCAGCTGCGACATAAATGTTGTCCTCATTTCCCCAAGCCATTCCCACAATAGGAGACACGTGATAATTATCATCTAACATTTCCACGTATAAAGACATACCATCTTGGAACATGTCTTCCGTTACATCGTTTTCCGTGACAACCGTAAAGGCAATCTCTGCCTTGTCTTCTTGAGGAATATCGATGCCACTGGTATCTAATTTTTTAAGGAACGCTTGAAAGTCCATTTCTTGATAGAAAGGAATTAATTTGTCTAAGTTTTTCCCACTATAAGCAAGGTCAGCCACATCAACCTCAATCGGACTGTTCACATCAATAGTTGCTAATTTTTTACTTAAAAAGGCAATCTCTTTTTCATTGATTAAGTTTTCTTTCATCTTGCTTTTTTTCATGTCTTCAACGTTCTCGTAAACGCCTTCCACAGTCTCAAATTCTTTTAATAACTTAATCGCTGTTTTTTCGCCAATCTTCGTTACACCAGGAATGTTATCTGATTGGTCTCCCGCAAGACCTTTCATATCAATGATCTGTTCAGGTTTTAAGCCATATTTTTCCATGATATGTTCTGGTGTGTAGGACTCAATTTCACTGACGCCGCGAATCGTCACATCTACACGAATATTATCTGCTGCGAGCTGAGTTAAATCTTTATCTCCAGATAAGACAACCACATCAAATAATTCTGGGTCCACACGTTTAGCTAAGGTTCCGATAATATCATCGGCCTCATAATCGGCTAATTCATAGTGTTTCATCCCTAAGCCTTCAATTAATTCTCTTAGATAAGGCATTTGTTCTCTGAACTCACTTGGTGTCTTAGCACGACCGGCTTTATAATCATCAAAAAAAGCATGTCTAAAGGTTGTTTTCCCCGCGTCAAAGGCCACTAGTACATGACTTGGGTCTTCGTTTTTCAATACACCTTCCAACATATTATTCACTGCATACAAGGCGTTGGTATGTAAGCCATTGGCATTTTTAAATCTATCTAAAGATTGATAAAGGGCGAAAAAGCCACGAAAGGCAATACTATTTCCATCTATCAATAACAACTTATTTTTTTTCATTAAGCCACTCCATTCTTCACTCATTATTTATTCTAACAAACTTTGCCAGTTTATGCGAAAAATAAAAAGCATCCGAAGATGCTTTTTAAATCATAAGATAAACAATAACGAGAGGAATCAGAATAACTCCGACTAAAAAGGCCCATCCTTGCCATTTTGCCATGTTAAAAGTAACACCTAACCCCATCTTTTTTTCAACCCAAAAGGCTGGATCCTCTTTATTATAATAGAACATTCCTAATTTCCAGTACTGATCGTCATCGTAACTTGGAAACCCCTCTTCTTCGGCTAGAGCTTCAGTATCAATGTTACTACCGCCTTGTCCATAACGAAGACCTAACCATAAAACCAAACCTATAACGAACACAAAAAACAGAAGAGATAGGACCATTAAGGCTTCAGGTGAAATAAAAGCTTGCATGCTGGCACTTTGAGTTCCCATAAGGAGTAATTGTGTACCAATCGAAATAGCTACTAACATCAGAGATGATTGTTTTCTAAAACGTTTGTCTCTTTTAGCTGACTCAGGGGCTTTCCGAGCATCTACCCGCTGTTTCGCTTGTTGGATAGAATAATTAGAGATACCCATGATTATCCCGATGAATAATTGCATCATTGGAATTGCTAGGACGGACATATAATTTTTATCTGTCATCGTCGTTGGTGTCATAGACATATCCCACTGAGTGACAATCACCTCAGGGATACGCTCATAATTCAGCAGTGTCACACCAGCCGTAATCAAGGCGAGCAAGACGTTTATGGTGACTAAATAACTAGTAGAAAAAGTGAAGGGTTCTTGCCTAAAGGCCAAGTCAATGCCGATCCGTTGCTCTGGCTTGGTTGTTATCAAAGCTTTTTCTTTTAATTTTTTAGACTGATTGTAAAAATGGATGTAAAAAATAAAAGACAACATAAATTGGAAAAATACGACACCGGTATAAATAATCCCAAACTGTTCCTCCGTTGCTTTCCCTTGCACTAACCATAAAAGAAGACTCAAAAAAGCGGCTAAACTCATATGATATAGAAAATGCGCTTTTTTCCATTTTCTAACGGTTTCTCCGCGAGCATCATGTCCTGTTAACGTCACACCAAAAGGCACATGGTACTGACTCATATAAGGAGTAGCCCCTAAAATAATCCCAATTAAGACAGTGGTTCCGATTAAATAGATGATCATAGTCTTTCACCTCGTTGAATGGTTTTAGTTGTGTCTTGTATTAACGAATCTAGATTTAGTCCGTAAATCTGGCTATCTATGACCATTTCTTTGATTTTTATTTTCAGTAATGCCAAAGAAGGGTCAGACATTTTCATGGGAAGATCGTTGGAAATCCTAAATCCTTTTTTCTCTTGTACCACAATCCCTTCTTCTGCTAAAAGTTTATAAGCCTTGTTCACTGTATGTAAATTAATCCCAATATCACTGGCAAGTGATCTAACAGAAGGAAGAGCTGTACCAGGTTGGATGTTCCCTCGTAGGACACCTTCCTTTATTTGATAGACTAACTGGGTATAAATAGGAATAGTTGACTCCATATCTATGGTAATAAACATTTATATCAGCTCCTTTCGTTATATATATAGTATAACGTTTTATGTTATATGTCAACTATAACAAAAAAAGACCTTTCATAAGAAAGGTCTTCAAAGGATAAAATTAATCTCTACCGAAAATTCTAACAAGAGCTAAGAATAGGTTTACTAGATCTAAGTACAATGTTAGAGCACAATAAACAACGAGTCCCATACCGGCTTGCTCACCGTATTGTTGGTAGAACACTTTGATTTTTTGGTTATCATATGCTGTTAAACCAGCAAATATCACGACTAATGCTAAACTGATAAATAAATCAACTGCTGAGCTTTTTAGGAAAAAGACATTTAGAACAATGGCAATGATTGCTCCAATTAAGAAACTAAACATGGCATGTCCCATAGCACTTAAATCTTTTTTAACCACCGTTCCAACGACAGACATCGTAATAAACATAATAGATGCCGTTACAAAAGCTTGGACAATAGCAGGTCCTGAATACATAACTAACGTAACCGTTAACGTTAACCCAGTCAACATCGCATAAGCAATGTAGCCCACAATCGATTTAGATGTGTTGGTATTAGCAAACGCTGATTTTCCTAAGTACACCACTAAGGCAATTTGAGCAATCCAGATACCAAAGAAGGCAAAACGACCACCATTAAAGAATAAATTAATAAATTGTTCTTGGAACACTGTCAAAGATAAAAATGACGTTACGCCACTAATAGCAATCCCCAGTCCTAACATACCGTATACTTTACTAAAAAATTTGGATAAACCAATCGATGTTTCAACTTGATTGTTGTTCATAACGATACCTCCTATTTAAATGTTGTTGTCATTTCATTACATTGTGTTCTTGCGTGTGTTACTTAATAATTTTTCATAGGCAATTTCAAATTTTTGAACGTCCCCTGCTCCCATAAAAATCATTACTGCATGATGGTAATCTAATAGAGGAGACATGTTTTCAACAGTGATAACATCGCCACCTTTGTTGATTTTGCTACCTAAGTCTTCTATTTTAACACTGCCTGCATTTTCTCTAGCAGAGCCAAAGATATCACATAGGTACACAGCGTCTGCTAGATCTAATGATTCAGCAAACTCATCTAAAAGGGCAACAGTTCTTGTGAAAGTATGAGGTTGAAAAACAGCTACAATCTCTTTATCAGGGTATTTTTGGCGAGCAGCATCAATGGTCGCTTTAATCTCAGCTGGATGATGTGCGTAGTCATCTACAATGGTCATGTCGCTGACGTGTTTTTCACTAAATCGACGTTTCACCCCACTGAATGATAGCATTTCTTGACTAACTTCTGCCATATCTAAGCCCTCAAGATAAGTAATAGCTACAACGCTCAAGGCATTCATTACATTATGCATGCCGTAAGCTGGTACTGAGAAATTACCGATGGTTTCTCCATTGTGTCGTACATCAAAGTTAGAGCCCGTAGTCGTTCTTTCAATGTTAACGGCTTGGAAATCATCGTTATCATTTTTACCATAGTAATAAACAGGAACATCTACTTTTAACTGGCGTAAATAAGGATCGTCACCAAAAGCAACCACGCCTTTTTTCACACCGCTAGAGAATGTTTGGAAAGCATCAAACACATCATCAATGCTCTTATAATAATCCGGATGATCAAAATCCACGTTTGTAATAATCGCATAATCTGGTTCGTAAGCTAAGAAATGGCGTCTGTATTCACAAGCTTCAAAAGAAAAGAACGTAGCATCTGGTTCTCCGTGTCCTGTGCCATCTCCAATCAGATAACTGGTTGGTTGAATGCCACTTAGCACGTGAGATAATAATCCTGTCGTACTTGTTTTTCCGTGAGAGCCTGTCACTGCAATGCTTGTAAATTGATTAATGAATTGACCCAAGAATTTGTGATAACGAATAACTTGGCATCCCTTCTTCAATCCTTCACGTATCTCTACATGCGTGTCTGGAAAGGCGTTTCCGGCAATAATGACTAGGTCTTCTGTAATGTTCCCTTCATCGAAAGGCAATAAAGTAATGCCTGCTTTTTCTAGTTCGTGTTGGGTGAAAAAGTAAGTTTCAATATCTGATCCTTGTACATTGTATCCTTTTTGATGTAGTAATAAGGCTAAAGAACTCATTCCTGACCCTTTAATTCCTACAAAATGGTATGTTTTATTTTTATGAATGTCCATAAAAATCCTCTTTTCTATCTCTCTATTTCATCACGTTATGATTCGTACCATATTATGATACACTTTTGTCAAATAATCAACAAAAAAACTTACATCGGTACACAACCAATGTAAGTAAAATTAGTCGACATAGTAGTGGTCCATATTCGCATTCGCTTCGTCTGCCATAATACCTGACAGAGATTTATCTAACCGCTGATTTTTCTTTTTCTTGTTATTGATGGCGGGTTTGTGATGAGACGGTACGCCCTCTATACTAACAGGATTAGATTCTACCCCGTTTAAAGACGTGGGATTGTCTGATTCTAGTACCAGTAAGTTTTCACTTGCCGCTCGTCTCAGTTCATCCACAATAAGCTCCCTAGCATGCTTCGGACGATTGTCTTCATCTATTAGAGAAGCTGGAATGTGTTTTGGTTTAAATATGGTTTGATTTTTTTCTCCTGGTAAATTATACGACGACTCAAATGTATTCTTGATATGCTTGCTGTGCTTCGCTTTACCGTAGTGATCTGCTTCGTAAAATTTATTAGAAAAAGCAGCTTGTGGGGACTGATAACTAGCATCAGTCTCTACGCTAGGCGCAACATAAACGTCACCTTTATCCGGCCCTTTTTTCGGTCGATCACTTTCAATTGTCACCGTTTTAGAAACAAATTGCGATTGTCGTTTGGGTGATGCCACGACATCATTTTGAGACAATAATTTGTCTGACCCAAAATAATCTGGTTCTTCAATCATGTCAACTGGATCGATTTCGATTTTATTTTCGTAAGCTTCACGTTCGTCTTCGTATATAAAACCATCATCTAAGAAACCTTTTAAGAAGTCACGCTTATTTTTTCTATTTAATTTTACACCGATTTTGTCATCATAGACAGGGAATCGAAAGTGTTCTCTTTTATCCTCTGAAAGATTTGCCATCATGTATCATTCCTTTTAGTTTCTAGGTTTAGTTTATCACACCTAGTGAAATAAAAAAACCTTGAAGCATAAAAAGAAGCACGGTTTCCCGTGCTTTCTCTTTTTATTTCATGATATAGTTTTCCATAACTGGCGCATTTTTAATTGTGTCTGCTACTGGACAGGTATTGTTAATAAAGATAACAAATTTTTCGATTTCTTCGTCAGTATTATCTGCATCAATATAGAACTTAGAAACGATTTTTGAAAAACCGATTTTTGCGTTTGGGTTTTTACCCATAAAGCCGTCAGTATCAAGTTCTCCTTCTAATTCTACCTTGATGCTGTTTAAGTTAATATTATGAAATTTAGCAAAGCTTTTAGCTACAATAACTTTACAAGCTCCAAGCGAACCTAATAATGCCTCAACTGGGTTCATACCACTGTCTGTTCCACCTAGATTTTTAGGTTCATCTAAAATAAACTCAAAACCGCGGGCTTTACATGATACTTGTAACCCTTTTGTATTCTCTGCTACTGCTTGAAATTTTTCAACTGCCATTGTAATCCCTCCAACATTTTATAAGTTAATTTTAGCACAAAGTAAGCGTTTTTCAACCGTTTGTGAAATTTGTATCAAAATAGGCATCTTTATTGTATACCCCTCCCCCTATAAAAGCTAGTAGGATAAAGGTATGCTTTTTTATTAATTTTAGGTATAATGAAAACAAGGAGAAGGTGATAACATGTTAAAAAGAATTAAAAACGCTCTAATTCTAACTCTTATTTACTTTATTATTGCTAATATCGGTAACCTTGTCTTTGTCAAAACCGGCTCGATTGATTGGACGTCTACTTTATGGGAAGCTCTATTCTTTTTCCTATTTATCTTCTTATTACAACAATTCAGAACCGGCCGTGATGATGATGATCAAAAATAACAAATTTAAAAAGACCCTCTTGATATAATTAAATGTATCACATGGTCTTTTTTATTTGGGTATTTTTATACTAATAACTCCTATTTTATTAATTAATGAACGAAAATCGGTACTTTCATAAGTCTATCAGTGCATTTTACTTGCCTTTTCAACTCTTAAGATAGATAATTATCTTGTACCAAAGATAACGTAAACTATTAAGGAGGAAACGTATTATGACAGATAATGGAAAAACAGACCAACTTAAAGGGAAAGCTAAAGAAGTCTATGGCGATGTTACAGGTAACGAAGAAAAAAAAGCAGAAGGTCATGTTGATCAAGCTGTAGGTAAAGGAAAAGAATTCGCTCATGATGTGAAAGAGACTGCCGAAGGGTTAATGAACGAAGGCAAGAAAAAAACAGACGAATTTGTAGAAAAAACAAAAGAAAAATTCCATAAAAAATAATATATTTAGTTCCTGACACTTTTGGGTGTGAGGAACTTTTTTATTAGAATAAAAAAAGCACTCAGATTCTAAAATCTGGGTGCTTTTTCTGCAATGTAGTACCAAATGTACCACCACGTATTGTTTTAGGCATACATGTTTTGGTTACCACGGAACCTAAAAACATACTTTAAACGTTGTATTATAGACGTTTGTTTAATTCTTCTGCTAATTCTTCAAATCCTGGTTTACCAAGTAAAGCAAACATGTTTTTCTTGTAAGCTTCTACTCCTGGTTGGTCAAACGGGTTAACTCCGTTTAAATAACCTGAAATACCTACTGCGATTTCAAAGAAATACATTAAATAACCTAATGTGTAAGCATCTGTTTCAGGAATGGTAATAATAAAGTTTGGAACGTCACCATCTGTATGAGCTAATAATGTTCCTTCAAAGGCCTTAGTATTAACAAAGTCAATGTCTTGACCTTGAATATACCCTAAGCCATCTAAATCTTGTTCCATTTCAGGAATGGCTAATGAATGACGCGCTTTATCTACTTTGATAACTGTTTCAAAAATATTACGGCGTCCTTCTTGAATGTATTGACCTAATGAATGTAAGTCAGTTGAGAAATTGGCACTTGATGGGTAAATTCCTTTTTGGTCTTTTCCTTCAGACTCGCCAAATAATTGTTTCCACCATTCAGAGAAGTATTGTAAACTTGGTTCGTAATTGATTAATAACTCCGTTACTTTCCCTTTGCGGTATAACGCATTACGTAACGCTGCATATTGATACGCTTCGTTGGTTGCTAGATCATCATTGCTATAAGCAGTGCGTGCATCTGCAGCCCCCTTCATTAAAGCGTCGATGTCTGCTCCTGTAACAGCAATTGGTAATAGACCTACAGCTGTTAATACTGAGAAACGTCCCCCAACATCATCAGGAATAACAAACGTTTCCCAATTTTCAGCCATAGCTTCTGTTTTCACTGCGCCACGAGCTTTGTCTGTTGTAGCATAAATACGTTTATTGGCTTCTTCTTTGCCATATTTTTTAATTAATAATTCTTTAAAGACTCTAAATGCGATAGCTGGTTCTGTTGTTGTTCCTGATTTAGAAATCACGTTAACAGAGAAATCACGATCACCAATGATGTGGATTAAGTCAGCTAAATAGGAAGAGCTGATGCTATTTCCAGCGAAGAAGACTTGTGGTGCTTTTCTTTCGCCATTATCTAATAAGTTATAGAATGAATGATTTAGAAAATCAATCGCAGCTTTTGCTCCTAAGTACGAGCCTCCAATACCAATTACTACTAAAACCTCTGAATCTGATTGGATCTTGTTTGCTGCTTTTTTAATTCTAGCAAATTCTTCTTGATCATAGTTGACTGGTAAGTCAATCCATCCTAAGTAGTCACTACCTGGTCCACTACCTTCTCTAAGTTGTTGGTGAGCAGCACTTACTTCAGCTTGCATGTACCCTAATTCGTGTTCTCCTAAGTATGAACCGATTTTTGAGTAATCAAATTTAATGTGAGCCATAATCATCCTCCTATGTTTTGTCAATCACCTGTTACTACCTTTTCATTTTACCATTTTTTCATTACAAACGCACAAAATTTTCTGAAAAATAATTCACGTTGTTTAATTAGGTTTAAACCAACCCTTGAATGAACATTGCTTCAGCAATTCGTTTGAAGCCTGCAATGTTCGCTCCAGCAACTAAATCGTCGGCTTCGCTGTATTCTAAGGCTGTATCACGGCAGTTTTCATAGATATCTTTCATAATCATATCCAAGCGAGTATCCACCTCTTCAAATGTCCAAGGCACTCGTTGAGAATTTTGAGCCATTTCTAAAGCAGATACCGCAACACCTCCTGCATTAGCTGCTTTACCAGGGCAATATAGAACGTTATTTTTTTCAAACACCTCAACACCTGGAATCATCGTTGGCATGTTAGCCCCTTCTGCCACAACTTTGACCCCTTGCTCTACCATTTTTAATGCTAATTCAGCGTCGATTTCATTTTGAGTCGCACAAGGTAAAGCAATATCATAAGCCGTATCCGCTGACCAAATACAGTCTCCTGGATAAAAAGTAGCGTTAGGACGATGTGTCACATATTGATCCACTCGTTCTCTATCCACTTCTTTGATTTGTTTGATAAGCCCTAAATCTAAACCGTCAGGATCTATCACATAACCACTTGAATCAGAACAGCCTAAAACCAAAGCTCCTAATTCTTGGGCTTTTTCAATCGCGTAAATCGATACATTTCCGCTACCTGAGACCAAGACTCTCTTACCTTCGAAAGAGTCTGATTTGTCTGACAATAAATGGCGTACAAAATACACTAACCCATATCCCGTCGCTTCTGTTCGGCCTAAAGAACCCCAAAACTCTAGAGGTTTGCCTGTTAATACACCTGATTGGTAGCCTCTTAAACGTTTGTATTGACCAAATAAATAACCAATCTCACGTTTCCCTACACCGATATCCCCTGCTGGCACATCTGTATCAGGTCCAATATGTTTTTGTAATTCTGTCATAAAACTTTGGCAAAAGCGCATAATCTCATTGTCTGATTTTCCTTTTGGATCAAAGTCACTGCCACCTTTTCCAGCGCCAATAGGTAATCCAGTCAAACTGTTTTTAAAAATTTGCTCAAAGGCTAAGAATTTCATGATACTTTGGTTAACCGTTGGGTGAAATCTTAATCCGCCTTTGTAAGGCCCTAAAGCAGAATTATACTGTACTCGGTATCCTCTATTCACCATCCATTCACCTGAATCCGTTACCCAAGGCACTCTGAATTCAATCAGTCTTTCTGGATTTAGTACCATTTCAAGAATATTTTTTTCCACGTACATTGGATGTTTCTCTAAAAACGGGGTAATAGATACTAAAAACTCATCCACCGCTTGTAAAAATTCAGGTTGGTAGTGATAATCCCCGTGAAATTTTTCAGATAATTGTTCCATATAATTTGTTACTTCCTTCATCTGCATCAACACCTTCTATCTTCAATATAAAAATATTTTACTCTTTCCCGTCTAAAATTACAATTCTGTGATAAACTAAATTTCTAGAAAGGGGTCAAATTTAAATGAATTATGATGTAATTGTTGTCGGTGGTGGTACGAGTGGTATGATGGCCGCCATTTCTGCAGCTGAAAACAACGCCAAAGTGGCCATTATTGAAAAAAATAGAATGTTAGGTAAAAAATTAAGACTAACAGGTGGTGGTCGTTGTAATGTGACCAATACAAAATCGCCGGATGAAATTATTTCTTTTATTCCTGGCAACGGGAAATTTTTATATAGTGCCTTTTCTCAGTTTAATAACTACGATATTATGACTTTTTTCGAATCTAATAATATTCCTTTAAAAGAAGAAGATCACGGACGATTATTCCCTGTTGCAAACACCTCAAAAGCAATCGTTGATGGTCTAGCTGGAAAGTTAAAAGAACTGGGGGTTGATATTATTACTAAAACAACCGTCAAAAAGCTTATCATTACTAATGGTCAAATAACTGGTGTGGAAACAGACACTAAAGAAGAAATTATGGCTCACTGTGTGATTTTAACAACGGGTGGCAAAACCTATCAATACACGGGTTCCACTGGTGATGGTTATCGTTTAGCAAAAAAAGCTGGTCATACCATTACAGAATTATTCCCAACAGAATCACCGATTAAATCCAATGCTGATTTTATCAAAAGTAAAACATTACAAGGGTTATCTCTGCGTAACGTCACCCTTGCTGTACTTAATGACAAAGGAAAAGAAATCGTCAGCCATCAAATGGACATGATTTTCACCCATTTTGGTGTGTCTGGGCCTGCCGCGTTGCGTTGTAGTATGTTTGTTAATAAAGAGTTAAGCAAGAGTTATGGGGACGTTACAATGACTCTGGACGCTGTTCCTGACACCACTCATGAAGAATTATTGAAACAATTAACTACTTTGCAACAAGATAACGGACAAAAATCGGTAAAAAATGCGTTGAAAAACGTCTTGCCCGAAAGATACTTAGAGTTTTTATTAGAAAAATCAGAGATACCAACGCAACTTCCTTTCAAACAAATGACCGAAGCAGAGATGGTATTACTCATTGCTAATATGAAGGAATTATCTTTCACAGTCTATGAAACATATCCTCTAGATAAATCTTTTGTTACCGGTGGTGGTATTTCTCTGAAGGAAATCAATCCTAAAACCATGGAAAGTAAACTCGTAGAAGGCCTTTTCTTTGGTGGTGAGTTGCTTGATATTAATGGCTATACAGGTGGTTTCAATATCACTGCTGCCTTTGTAACAGGTCGTGTGGCAGGTATGCATGCAGCGAAAGTAGCAAGTTATTTTCATTATTAACCTACATGACTATCAAAAAAGAGTAAGAAACACATCTAGTATGCGTTTCTTACTCTTTTTAAGTTATTTTTCAGCGGTCAAATCAGCAAAGTCAGCTTGAATTACTTGTGCTAATTCTTTCGGATTGATGGCTAATTGTAACCCTCTTCTTCCTCCAGAACAATGAAACAAAGTCATATCTGCTGCTTCTTCAGCTAAGTAAGTAGGAAATTTCTTCTTCATTCCAATAGGAGAACAGCCCCCATGAACATACCCTGTTAAGGGCTCTAATTCTTTCATTGGTAACATGTCTATTTTCTTGTTACCACTGACTTTTGCTAATTTTTTTAAGTCTAATTCTTTGTTTCCAGGAATAACAGCTACAATAGGCCCTGTTTTATTCCCAACTGTTACCAATGTTTTGAAAATAGAACCAGGATCTAGCCCTAATTCACTGGCTGTCTCAACAGCCCCTAAATGATGCTCATCCCAATGATACTCACTCACATCAAAAGGTATCTTTTTTTGCGCTAAAAAGCGAATAGCGTTTGTTTTATCACTCTTTTTTTTACTCATAATCTTGATCACCGGCTTTATTTTCCGATGATATCCATCCCCTTCTTCACCTGATGAATTGGTAATTGGCCTAAATCTGACTGATATCGGTTATTAGAAGCATAGGTTATCACCGAGCCAAACCATTCGCCTGTCATTCTAGTTAATTTACCTACTTCGCCCATACCAATCATAATAAAAGGTAGTTCTGGCTTGGCTTCCTGCAAGGTATTGGACACATCTAAAATTGATAACACATCCGACATATTCTGTGGTTGAACGGCTAACTTCAAGATATCTGCTCCCACATTGTCCATGTCTCCAAGAATAGACGTCATTTCTGGTATGCTAGGTGTTTCTTGATAGTTATGATTAGATACTAGTACCTTGACGTTTTTAGCTTTAGCAAAGCTAATCACATTTTTTTCCATTAATGGTAATCGGTTCAATTCAATGTCAATAATGTCAATCAGCCCTGTCAATATCATGTACTCATACAGTTCAAAGTAGTAAGACTCAGCAATCGGTTGATTTCCACCTTCTGACTGGGTTCTAAAAGTAAAAATTAAGGGTTTATCTTCAATAGCATACCTGATGAAGTATACTGCTTTTCGCATAAAAGATAAATCTCCAACATACATAAAATAATCTGCACGCCACTCTATCATGTCACAATCTAACTTGCTCAAACGCAAAGCTTCAGCAAAGAGTTCTTCAAAATTTGTTGCTACTAATGATACACAGACCTTTGGTTTACCCGCACCTAAGGTCACATTTCTAACTTTCAAATTTGCCATTCAGTCTCGACCCCATCCTAAATTCACTTCATTTTATGTTTAATCTATTTTATACAATAGAACCTTTAAGTAATTGCCTTCTTTGAATTGTGGAGAAACCACAAAATCTTTTGGTAATCTAAAATGGTCTACTGCTTTAAAACGTTTGTTTTTTTTCTTAATCCCAGCTTCTACCATTTCCACAAATTTATCATAAGATAGATTGGCTGCGTTGGTCGAAGCAATCAGGTAACCTTCAGGGTTTAGTATGTCACAGGCATCAGACACAAGCTGCTCATAATCTTTAACCACTGAAAATGTTTTTTTCTTATTTCTTGCAAAGCTTGGTGGATCTAAAACAATCACATCATAGCTTTTTTCTTTACGCTTAGCATACCTAAAATAATCAAAAACATCCATGACAATGATGTCTTGAGACTCTGTGTCAAAGCCATTGACGTTAAATTGTTCTTCTGTTTTTTCACGACTTCGTTTAGCTAAATCAACACTGGTTGTATGAGAAGCGCCTCCCATCAAAGCAGCTGATGAAAAGGCACCTGTATAACTAAACATATTCAGCAATGATTTACCTGCAGCAAGCCCCTCTGTTAATCTCCCACGAACCTCTTTTTGATCTAAAAAGATGCCTGTCATAAGACCTTCGTTCATATAAGTGGCATAAGTAACCCCATTTTCTACTACAAGTAAAGGTTCTGGTGCTTCTTGTCCCGAGATAAAAGCGGACTCATAATTATACTCTTCAGATTTAAACCTGATTTTCTCGTAAACCCCTTTTGTTTCAGGCAATAACTGAAGTATCGCTTTAACAATGCGAGATTTTTGTTTAATTATACCACGATTATACCAAGAGATGACTAAAAAACCATCGTACCAATCAAGCGTCATACCGCCTAAACCATCTCCTTCGCCATTAACCAAACGAAAAGCAGTTGTTAAGTCATCTTTAAAAAAAGAATCCCGACGCTCAATAGCATAACGTAATTGCTTCATTAGCCAAGAGTCTGTGATTGGTTCAGCTTGATTGAAACTAAGCATCCATCCGATGCCTTTATTTTGCTCGCTCGCATAACCGTAAGATAAAAAGGTGTGGTCTTCATTAACAAACATCACCAATTGATCGTCATGTTCTGTTGTCATAGGCTCTACTAAGTCTTTTCGTTGAACCAGTGGATACCCTTTTGTGAATTTATTGCTTTGATTTTTTTTAATTATTATTTTTTTCATTTCTTTATCGTTCCTCTTTTTCATTCTCTATCCTCTACTATATCAGTTTTTTTATTTGATAGCGACGAATTTATTTTAATAGAAAAGACTCAGATACTATTTTAATGTTTGACATGTTTATCAGTTAAAGGTAAAATTATTTGAAGTGTGTTCATTTACAAATTTGAACAGGGTTGTTTTTCAGAAAGGAAGTAACACTTTGAAACATAATTATAAAACCAATTGGATACATACAAGACTTGGCTTTTTCGGTCTATTAACTGTTCTTGTATGGGTCAAAAGTATTTTTGCCTACTTTGCTGATTTTAACTTAGGTATTGAAAATATTTTCCAATATTTCATTCTTTTTATTAATCCTTTAGCCTCGACACTCTTTTTACTGTCAGCGGGATTGTATGTTAAGAATTCTAAGCGATCATATTCAGCAATGATCATAATAGCAGCATTAACTACCTTGCTACTATTTTCAAACATCATATATTACAGAGAATTTACCGATTTTATTACCGTAAATACCATGTTAGGAGCAGGTAAAGTTTCTTCAGGTTTAGGCGAAAGTGCATTGCGCATGTTTAGACCTTATGACTTTTTATACTGGATTGACTTGATTGTCCTTATCGGCCTTCTTCTATTCAAAAAAATCAAAATAGATGAGCGTCCGGTTCGAGCGAGAACATCTTTAGCAATCACCTGTTTGTCTGTGTTTCTCTTTTCAGTCAACTTGACTTTAGCAGAAACAGACCGCCCAGAATTGTTAAAACGAACATTCTCACGTGATCACATCGTTAAATACTTAGGCATGAACGTGTTTACAGTCTATGATGGCGTTCAAACATATAATGCTAATCAACGACGCGCTCAAGCCAGTGAAAACGATCTAGTGGACGTTCAACATTATGTCAAAGATAACTATGCTAAACCTAAAGACGATATGTTTGGTATCGCTAAAGGACGCAACGTTATATATATCCATTTAGAAAGTTTCCAACAATTCTTAATTGACTATAACTTAGAAGATGAAAATGGCGTAGAGCATGAAGTGACACCCTTTTTAAACCAACTATATCATTCAAACGAAACCTTCAGCTTTGAAAACGGCTTCCATCAAGTTGGGTCAGGAAAAACGAGTGATGCCGAAACCATGTTAGAAAATTCTTTCTTTGGGTTAGGTCAAGGACCTTTATTTACACAGTTGGGAGACAAAAACACCTTCCAAGCAGCCCCAGCGATTTTGGAGCAAGAAGCCGGTTATTCATCTGCTGTCTTCCATGGTAATGGCGGCGCATTTTGGAACCGAAATGAAACATACAAACGTCTAGGCTATCAGCATTTCTTTGATGCTAGTTATTATGACGTCAATGAAAACAATTCATTCCAGTATGGTTTGCATGATAAACCATTCTTTGATCAATCAGTACAATACTTAGAACATATGCAACAACCTTTTTATTCAAAATTTATTGCTGTAACGAACCACTACCCTTATTCACAATTTAAAGACGATGATGCTGGGTTCCCGATTTCTAACACACCTGACCCAACTATTAATGGTTACTTCGCAACAGCTAACTATCTAGATACAGCTGTGGAAGAATTCTTTAACTATTTAAAAGAATCAGGCTTATACGATAACTCTATTATTGTGTTATATGGTGATCACTATGGTATTTCAAACTCTAGAAATAAATACTTAGCTGATTTATTAGGAAAATCAAAAGATGATTGGAATGACTTTGATGACGCTCAGTTACAAAGAGTCCCAATGATGTTCCACATTCCTGGCCAAACAAAAGGTCAAGTATCAAATGTATATGGTGGTCAAGTAGATATGTTACCTACCTTATTACATCTTTTAGGTATTGATAATCAAAACTACATTCAACTGGGACAAGATTTATTCTCAGAAGATAAGAATCAAGTCGTTGCCTTTAGAAATGGAACATTTGTCACACCTAAGTATACAGTAATTGGGCACACTATTTATTCAAACGAAACAGGAGAAATCATTGATGATCCTTCTGAAGAGACATTACAAGAAGTTGACGTAGCCCGTGAACGTGCCTCATCTCAACTTAACATGTCAGATGCTTTAACCAATGGTGACTTACTAAGATTCTACACTGAAAGTGGCTTGAAACCTGTGAATCCAGCAGATTACGACTACAAAGGTGGCTTAGAACAGTTGCTTGAGATTGAAGCTCAAAAAGGAGCCAAATCAACGAGTGTCTTCTCTCAACATAATAATCAATCAACCATGCCAATGTATGAAACTAAATCATACAAAGAATATCATGGTTCAGATGATGAGAACACAGAGTCAACCAGCGAATCTAGCACAACTGAAAAATAAACAAAAAAGAACAAGGCTATTGTGCCTTGTTCTTTTTTTATTTTAGTAGCCCTTCCCTTTCTTTTGCTTTAGTATTACAAGAGTGTTACAATTATTACAAACAAGGAGTGATTTAAGATGAAACGATTAGTCATGTATAACACATTGCTTTTAGTCGCTTGTACAAGCTTATTAACCTATACAACCCCAGCTTTTGCTGAATCAACTAACGAAACAGAACAAAGTACGGTATTAGAAAATAGTAGTGTGAACAGCAGTGATACCACCTCGGATAGTGATAAACCAATCGATCATGAGAGTATTATTGATTTTGTCGAGTCCGCTGTTGACGCTAATACAAAAGAGGCTATTCCTTTAGACACCCCTCCTGTCTCTTCACAAATTAGAGAGGAGCTTATGAAAGAAGACTATCATTTATCAAAAGAAACACTAGATGCCTACACAGATACACAACTAGAAAATGCTATGACCCTTTTTACACGTTATAACTATGATATTACTGGGATGGATTATGGTGCTTATGCGCGACTTCTAACCACTCTCTATGTTGACAATACTGTGAATGTAGAAGATGCCTTAACCGCTCTTTATTACAACCCAAATGACATTCCAAGTTACAGTGAACTACTTAAAGATGTTACAGCATTAAACCAATATCTAAGCGTCCTTTATCCAAGCAATAGTTCTTTTTTAGCGATTAGGAAGATGACTGATGATGAACTAACACAGGTCTTAACTCGGTTATCTATCACAGAACAAGAACAACTCACCCAAGGTTACGGAAAAATGGCTCCCCTCCTTTATGTAACGGATGAAGACTTTCATAAAGATGAGACTAGTACAAACAGCTCTACTGCCACCGATGATTCTACAGAAATAATCACATCAGAACCAGGAGAGACAACAGAACAAACTGTATCAAAAGAAAAGAAAGACACCCTACCAAAAACGGGAGAAAAAGGCCATCCTTTCTTATACCTAGGAATTGGAATTGCTATAATAGGTACAGTTGTCTATACCTATTTAAAGAAAAATAAGCGAGTATAATACAAATATCTAACAAAACAAGACTTTATCACGCAAAGTCTTGTTTTTGTTTTTATTTGTTCATATTTTTTTCACATCTTATCGTTATAATCAATCTTAGTTGGAGGGAAAATATATGGATTTAATGAAACAATCATTTAACGCAGTGACCTATCATAAAAAATCATTTACTCTTTTTTTCGCCCTCTTTTCAGGATTGCTATTGCTGCTGACTTTATTGTCACAGCTAATTGCAACACAACGTACAACCATGATTTTTTTCGATGGTAAAGTAACGTATTTTAAAAAAGTGTCTTCTCATTTTAATGCAAGAATTGGTGAAGAATTGATACATACTAATACATCAGTCATGCATCTCTATCAAACTTTGTATGTAGGATGTTTATTTTTATCTCTGTTACTTTTTATTTTTGTTGGTTTTATCTTCGCTAAATCTAGACAGGAAGAAATCCAAGCATTATATTTCATGGGAATCAAACGAGTGAAAATATTGAATCAATTAATTATTGAGCTGATTTTTCCTATCACGGCAAGTGTCTTGAGTGTTAGTATCTTACTTCTTCTTTTTCAAGGGCCTTTTGTCTCAAAAGCAACCACTTTAAATCAAACCACTGTGAAATATAGTTTGTCTCAGCAAAACATTGTTGTGAATCCTTCTTTATTAGCAAACAATGGAACAAATAAAATAAGTAACAGCACCGCGTTGTCTTCAGATAATATACAGACAACCAACAAAGGTCTACTACCCTTTAATGAGGCCTCTTTATTTGAGAGTCAAATAAATATTAACAGCTCAACACATATGATTAAACAAATTATAGCCAACACTGCTTTTCTTACGTTTGTTGCAGTTCTTGGCTCATCTGTATCATTTGGTGTCCATACCAAATTCTTATTTAGTCGGAGGGATTAATTGTGTCAGTTAATGATAGTCAATGGGAATATCAGTCGTTTATTGAAAAAAAAATGACGGTTCTTTTAGAAAATGCCGCAGGAAAACGAGAACAGAGAAAACAAGTATTTCACCATTGTCAAACCTCTAACAACAGTACTGTTGTTCTTAGACTAGGTAAGAATCAACCGATGATTCCATTCCTAACCGTTAGAGAAAATTTACTTCTTGGTATTAACCGAAAAAAGCAACAGGAATCACTATTACTGATTGAAGAGCATTTATCTTTGTTTAATCTGACATCGTCAGTGTTAAGCTTAAAAGCACAATGTGTTTCTTTAACAGATCAAACAATCCTACAGCTCCTTCGTGCCATTATCCTTGAACATCATCTTTTAATTTTTGATTACGATATGCCTCAAACGAAGTCTGAATCTAGGTTTTTATTAGAATTGATGCCGATACTCAAAAAATTTAACATGCTTCAAGAAAGTACTATTACTATTGTCACGCAAAATGAAGAAATTCTAAACTCGAAATATTACGATTTTTGTATTTTACTAGATAACATTAAGACTGTTACTGCTTAGGCTAACAGTCTTTTTCTATACAAAAAAGAGCAGATAATCTGCTCTTTCGTTACTTATTTTTATTTTTCTACTCCGTAAGCCACATAATTCGTATTAAGCAATTGTGCCACGTGAACATTCTCAGATAAACTACTACCACCTACTGAACCACATCCTAATGTTAAAGAAGGATTCAAGTTAGTCGTACCACCAATTGCGCCAAGAGAAGCCAATGTATTCACTAAGATACGAGAAGCTGGAATACGCGTTCCAAAGGCTCTTACAACCTCATCTGATTCAGTATGAACCATGGCTGTATGTCCTGCTCCTTCGTTTCTTAACAACGCATCACATACTTTAATGCCTTCTTCACTATCTGCGACTGTGAACAATGCTAAGATCGGTGATAATTTTTCTCTAGAGTATGGGTTTTTCTTACTAATCTCTGACTGCTCTGAGATTAATATTTTTGTTTCTTCAGGTACAGTAATATCACTCAGCTCAGCAATAGCTAAGGCTGTTTTACCTACGATTTCAGGATTCATAGCGCCATTGTCACGCATAATAAACGCCCCAACTTTAGCAGATTCTTCTTCCGTCATCATGTACACATGTTGTGCTTCTAATTCTTTTAATACCTCTTCTTTAATGCTTTCTTCTACAACTAAAGATTGTTCTGAAGCACAGATTGTTCCGTTATCAAACGTTTTACTGCTGACAACGTCTTGGATGGCTTGTTGGATATTTGCACTTTTTTCAATTAAAACAGGTGTATTACCAGGACCAACACCAATTGCTGGATTTCCTGATGAATAAGCCGCTCTTACCATTGCTTCTCCACCTGTTGCTAAAATTAAAGCTGTAGATGGGTGCGCCATCAAAGCTTGTGTACCTTCTAATGAAGGCTCAGAAATCACTTGAACCAAATCTTTTGGAGCATCTAATGAGATTAATACTTCTCTAATAATATCTACAGTTTGGCTAATAGCATTCAATGCTTTAGGATGTGGTGATAAAATAATCGCATTGCGTGTTTTTAAGGCTAATAATGATTTATAAATCGTTGTTGATGTTGGATTCGTCGATGGAATTAAAGCTGCGACCACTCCCATTGGTACCGCAACTTTTAACATTTTTTTCTCTGTTAATTCTTCTACAATTCCCACCGTTTTAATGTCTTTAATGCTCTCGTATAATACTTCACTAGCAAATAAGTTTTTTGTCGTTTTATCCATTACATTTCCAAAACCTGTTTCGGTTTGGGCAAGTTTAGCTAACTCTACTGAGGCATCCTTTAATCGTGACGCGACTTCTTTGACAATATTATCAACTGCTGCTTGATCAAAGCTTGCGTAATCTGCTTGTGCTTCTAAGGCGTGTACCATTAATCCGTTAATTGTTTCTGTCATGTTAATTCCCCCTCGTTTGATACTCTTACTATACCTCCTAGTAAGCGGTTTACTTTAGGAAAAACATGACCCTTTTTAGGATTATTATATCTAACTTTGTTACCTTTATAACATGCTCTCTCATTTCAGCATGCCACTTATATAAGCGTTTGCATCTCCTTGTTTTTATGCTATACTCTACGTACAAAAAACACCTTTACGGAGATGATACTATGTGTTACGTTCAAATTGCGACACCCATCGAGAAAGATCGTCTGTATATCAAAAAAATCATTCGACGTGATTTCTTTAATATCACTTTATTACCAGATGCCTTTTCCACAGAAGACGTCTTAAATACCGCGCAAGAACACCCAATTAATTTATTATTTCTTTCTCTTTCTTCTGACATGAAAGAGCCCTTTCGGTATAAAACAGAATTATTAATGCAACAACCAAATACTAAAGTCATTCTGATTGATACAGAAAAAAACTTTGATAATTTACAAAAATCCATTCGTTGTGGTGCCATCGACTATTTGGTAAGTCCTTTAGATGAAAAAGAGCTACAACAAAGTATCCATCGAAGTATTTTATCTTTAAACCAAGTGTCTCTTCTCCATTATCCAAGAACGGATATCACTGATAACAAGTCGGAACAAGTTAATCAGATTATTCAATACATTCATTTGAACTATCAAGAAGAAATAAATTTGACGACACTCGCTAATTTTTCTCACATGCATCGTAATTATGTGAGTCGATTATTCAAAGAGGCCACAGGCATGCCTTTCACTGAATACCTCACTTTCTACCGAATTGAACAGGCCAAAAAACAACTGGTGACAACAACAGATTCTATCGCCCTAGTCTCTGAACATGTTGGGTATTCAGACCCAGCTTACTTTAGTCGCATCTTTAAAAAAGAATCAGGTTACACTCCTAATCAATACCGACAACAGTTCACAGATTCTTACGTCCCAGCAGACACAGATTTTGCATTGGCTCATTCTATGGACTAAAAAAGCACATAACCTGTTAAAAGGCTACGTGCTTTTTTTCTTGCTTATTTTTTTGTTAAGACAGTTAAACATTCAATATGAGTTGTTTGTGGGAACATATCAAATGGATAAACAGTATCCGTTGTGTAACCTGCTTCAGCGTATACTTTTAAGTCTCTCGCTAATGTACCTGGGTTACATGAAATGTAAATGATACGATCTGGATTCATTTCAACGCTGGCTTCAATAAATTGAGCGTCCAATCCTTTTCTTGGTGGGTCAACAATGATAACGTCACTCTCAATGCCTTTTTCTACCCATTCAGGGAAGATATACTCAGCTTTACCAACTTGGTACTCCACGTTTTCGATGTCATTCATTAGTGCATTAGTTTTAGCATCTCTAATGGCTTGAGGAACCATTTCAATACCACGTAACTGTTTCACTTGTTTCGCTAATGATAAACCAATCGTACCAATACCACAGTAAACATCTACTACAGTGTCTGTTGGTTTAAGTTCAGCTAATTCAATGGCTTTCGTATACAGTGATTCTGCTTGTACTGTATTAATTTGGTAGAATGAGCTAGCTGAAATACAGTAAGTGTTCCCTAATAATGTGTCCTTAATGTAATCTCTACCATGTAACGTTACGAATTGATCACTCATTAAAACGTTTGTTTTTTCAGGGTGAATGTTTTGAACAATCGATACTAAGTTAGGCACTTTTTCGGCCATTTCTTCTACCATTTGTTCTACTTTAAAGATTTTAGCTTTACGAGTTACTAAGACAACCATTAATTCATTTGAATAATGGCCTTTACGAATCATGATATTTTTCAATGTACCTGAATGTTTCTCTTCATCGTATGGTTTTACGCCATATTCTTTCATAATATCTTTAAGAATAACTAACGCTTCATCAATCGCTGGATCTTGAATATAAAAGTTCTCCATTGGTACTAAATCATGAGAATTTT
Organism: Vagococcus sp. 211; assembly: GCF_056322705.1. Classification (NCBI taxonomy): domain Bacteria; kingdom Bacillati; phylum Bacillota; class Bacilli; order Lactobacillales; family Enterococcaceae; genus Vagococcus; species Vagococcus sp. 211. Next base: position 1,049,194 of record NZ_CM150475.1, on the reverse strand, counting down.
TTCTAAAGAAACCAGTCTCTAATTCACGGTTTACTTTACGTACTGGAATTTGAGCTTTGTTACGGTAAGCATAAGGTTCTTCCATACCCACAACTTCTGCCACAGAAATATTATCAAACCCACCAATACGTTGCATAGCTGATTCCACTTGGTGTTGTTTGAAGCGTAATTGCGCTTCGTATGTCATGTGGTGTAAAGGAGCAATCCCTGTTCTGATCCATTTGTCATCCACATCTGTTACGCGGTCTGGACTTGTTTTAATCCAGTTAGTCACTTTACCAAAAGCAAATTTTTTCGTTGCTTTAAGAACAAGCACTTCCACTTCTTCCCCTGGTATCGCGTTTTCAATAAAGATTGGGTAAGTATCTACTTTCCCAACACCCATACCGTCATGTGTTAAGTCAACAATGGTTACCTCATATACTTCATTCTTTTTAACGGGACAATTACTATTATTATTTTTCATTCATCTTCTCCTTATCTGAAATAGAAAACTGAAGAGGGTTACTCTTCAGTCTCATCATCATTTCCTAATATCTGGCCATCACCATTAATATCTTCGTTTGTTAATTTTTCAATCTGTTTCACAAATTGATCCGTCACTTCTTCAATTTCACCATGCACAGCTGTTTCCGGAATTTCATCCATGTTTGCAAAAAATTCAATGTGTTGTTGTAAGTTTTCAAACGTCATTGGTGCATCTCCACCATAGTCTCCATCAAGGTTCATCATCATTCTGAAACTTGGGTCTACAGGTTCAGCGCTCAATTTTGCCGTCTTGGTATATATAATGCGGTCATCATTAATATGTTTACCACCATTTAACATCATAGCAACTAAATGCATAATTTCAAGTACATTTGCTGTTTTTACGATAATTAATGAAAATTTACCATCATCTAGCTTGGCATCTGGGGCTATTTGCTCAAAGCCACCGATGGAATTAGTCAGTCCTAAAAAGAACATCGAGGCTTCCCCGTTGTATTCTCCTTCATCAAATACTAATTTCATGTCAATCGGCTTCACACGAGGCAACATTTCCGCTCCCTTAGCTAAATACGCCAAATAACCAAACACACTCTTCAACTGAGAAGGAACTTCGTAAGTTAATTCCGTTAAGTATCCCCCTGCTGCGATATTCATGAAATAATTATTTCCAGCCTTACCAATGTCCGATTTGATGGTCTGATTTTTCAAAATTACCTCAGCAGATTTTAGTAGATTGTCCCGTGGAATACGTAAGGCACGGGCAAAATCATTGGTCGTGCCTCCAGGAATAATCGCTACTTTTGGTCGCTTTTCAAGAGGAGCTATCCCATTAATGACTTCATTAATGGTACCATCTCCCCCTGCGGCAACAATTAAATCAAATCCAGCCAATGCAACACGACGGGCTTCTTTCTTCGCAGAAAATGGCTCAGGGGTGGTAGCAAAGGCACTTGTTTCATATCCTGCTTTTTCAATAATTACTAGCAAGTCAGCTAAGTTTTTCTTCACTTGTTCTTTACCTGACGTTGGGTTATAAATTAAACGAGCTTTCATTCGTGCCATCTCCTTAACAACTATTATCTCTTACCTAGTTCTTCCACAATCAATTTATTTAAGACACCTGGGTTACCTTGTCCCTTGGTTGCTTTCATCGCTTGACCGACTAAGAAGCCAACCGCACGAGCCTTACCATTTTTAAAGTCTTCAATAGATTGTTCATTGTTATCTAGAATATCATTAATAATTGGTAATAATTGTGCTGGGTCAGATAATTGGACTAACCCTTTTGCTTCAACCACTTCTTTAGCGTCTCCACCGTTTTCGATTAACTCTTTGAACACTTTTTTAGCAATCTTAGAACTGATCGTACCGTCAGCAATTAAGTTGATCATGCCAGCTAAGTTACTTGGGGTTAATTTTGTTTCGTGTAACTCTTTTTTCACACTGTTTAAATGAGCAGAAACTTCACCCATTAACCAGTTAGAAGCTTGTTTAGGATCAGCACCATTATCAACCGTTGCATCAAAGAAATCTGACATCGCACTTGATAAAGTTAAGACCATCGCATCGTATTCTGGTAAATCTAATACGGTTGTGTAACGTTCACGACGGGCTGCTGGTAATTCTGGTAAGCTATTGCGTACTTCTTCTACCCACTCGTCTGAGATTTCTAATGCAGGGACATCTGGCTCTGGGAAGTAACGGTAATCACTAGCCCCTTCCTTCACACGCATTAAAATACTTGATTTTGTCGCTTCGTCGTAACGTCTTGTTTCTTGTTGGATTTCTCCACCAGATAATAAGACTTGCGCTTGACGTTTTTCTTCAAACATTAACCCTTGTTTCACGTAAGATAATGAGTTCAAGTTTTTAAGTTCAGCTTTTGTTCCAAATTTTTCTTGCCCATAAGGACGTAATGAAATATTGGCATCACAACGCATTGAGCCTTCTTCCATTTTCACATCACTCACGCCTGTAAATTGGATGATTGATCTCACCGCTTCAAGGTAAGCATAGGCTTCTTCTGGTGAACGCATGTCTGCTTCTGATACGATTTCAATTAGAGGTGTCCCTTGACGGTTTAAATCCACTAATGAATAACCATCAGAACTGTGAATGTTTTTACCAGCATCTTCTTCTAAATGCACACGTTCAATACGGATGCGTTTTGTTTTGCCTTCAACCTCAATATCAATCCAACCATCATGACCAATTGGGTTCTCATCTTGAGAAATTTGGTAGGCTTTTGGATTATCAGGGTAGAAGTAGTTTTTACGGTCAAAATGAGTGGATTGAGAAATCTCACAGTTTAGCGCTAAGGCAGCTCTCATACCAAACTCAACAGCACGCTTGTTAAGTACAGGTAAAACACCAGGCATACTGTAATCCACAATATTAGTATTTGTATTTGGTTCTGCTCCGAAATGAGCAGCTGATGTAGAAAATATTTTTGTGTCAGTTTTTAATTCAACGTGAATTTCTAAACCGATAACTGTTTCAAAATTCATTATGCGTTACCTCCTAAAATAATGGGCGTCATTTTGTGGAATGCTGTTGCTTGTTCAAAGGCATGAGCCGCTTGATACATTGTCTCTTCTTCAAAATGATTTCCGATTAATTGTAAGCCAATAGGCATTCCTTCTGAGAAGCCGCCAGGAATACTCATTCCTGGTAAGCCCGCTAAGTTAACTGGAATGGTTAAAATGTCACGCATATAAGCCGTTACAGGATTATCTGCATCCGCACCAAAATCATAAGCCACAGTTGGTGATACAGGGCCTAAGATTAGGTCATAATTAGCAAATACTTCCTTGAAGTCATTCATAATAAGGGTTCTTACTTGTCCTGCTTTTTTGAAGTAAGCATCATAGTACCCAGAACTTAATGAGAACGTACCAAGCATGATACGACGTTTCACTTCTTCACCGAATCCTTCAGAACGAGAATTAATATACACATCTTCTAAGTTATTAATATTCTCTGAACGGTAACCATAACGAATACCATCAAAGCGTTGTAAGTTAGATGATGCTTCTGATGAAGCAATCACGTAGTACACTTCTACGCCATATTGAGAATGAGGTAAGCTAACCTCTTCAACAACTGCTCCTAATTGCTCATAAACAGCTACAGCGTTCTTCACAGCTGCTTTGACATCAGGATGTACACCTTCTGTCATAAACTCTTTAGGTACACCAATACGCATGCCTTTGATGTCTTTGTTTAATGATGCTGTAAAATCAGGCACTGCTTCTTTAGAACTTGTACCATCATTAACATCATGACCTGAAATGGCATTTAATATCATGGCATTGTCTTCTACTGTACGAGTCATTGGGCCAATTTGGTCTAAACTAGAACCAAAAGCGATCAAACCAAAACGTGACACACGGCCATAGGTTGGCTTCATTCCAACAATTCCGTTGAATGACGCAGGTTGGCGAATACTACCACCTGTATCCGTTCCTAATGCTGCGGGTACTTGACCAGCTGCTACGGCTGCTGCCGAACCACCTGAAGAACCACCAGGAACCTTGTCTTTGTTCCAAGCGTTAGTTGTTTTCTTGAAGTAAGACGTTTCCGTTGTCGATCCCATAGCAAACTCATCCATGTTTAGTTTCCCTACTGGAATTGCCCCAGCTGCATACAATTTACTCATAGCTGTCGCGTCATACATAGGCATAAAATTATAAAGCATCTTGCTTGCCGCAGTGGTTAATACATCTTTTGTTACGATGTTATCTTTAATCCCTACTGGAATACCAGCTAAAGGTGCTTCTATTCCTTCTTTATCCATGTGACGAGCCATTTCTAATGATTTGGCTTCGTTAAGTGTAATGAATGCTCCTAATTGGTCTTCTGTTGCATTGATATGTGAAAAACTACCTGTCACAACCTCTTCGATTGAAACCTCTTTGTTCTTTATCGCTGTTTGTAATTCTTTGACTGATAATTCATGTACCTTTGTCATTATGCGCCAGCCTCCCCATTATCCATAATTGCCGGAACTTTAATGAAACCATCTTGTGTTTCTGGTACGTTACTCATTAATTCGTCACGTGTGTTGGTTTGAACGACAACGTCTTCTCGCATCACATTAATTTCTTTTGTCACGTTAGACGTGAATGCAACACCTTCTGTGTCTACCTCTTCCAAACGCTCCATCATCTCTATGATTTGGCTCATTTGCTCTGTAAACATATCTAATTCTTCTTCTTTAAATGATAATTTTGATAAATTTGCTACTCTTTTGACTTCTTCTTTCGAAATTGCCATTTGTCTGTCACTCCTCATCTATCTTCTCTTCTGATTTTATGAACGCTTCGTGCTATTTTCAATGGCTGACACCATTTCCTCTTCACTCCACACGTCAATTCCCAGGTCTTGAGCCTTCACAAGCTTACTGCCTGCTTCTTCTCCAGCTACCACAAGGTCTGTTTTTTTAGACACACTGCCTGTCACTTTGCCACCCAGTGCTTCTATTTTCTCTTTGGCATCTGTTCTATTATAATGCATAAGCTTCCCAGTTAACACTACTATTTTATCTTTGAAGACAGACTCTACGTTTGATAAGTCTGCTTTGGTTTTGCCTAAGTAAGTCAAGTTAACATGTGCCAGTTTGAATTCTTCGATTAAATCATGTACTTCGCTGTTGGCAAAGTATTTTTCAATACTATCTGCTATAATCGGTCCAATTGTATCAATCTGATTCATCTCATCTTTAGTTGCCACCATGATTTTGTCAAGGGTGCCATACTCTTGGGCAATGATTTTAGCTGCTTTTGCGCCAACATGCTGAATACCTAAACCAAATAATAATTTTTCAAGAGAATTTGCTTTACTCTGTTCAATAGCAGTTAATATGTTATTGGCTGATTTCTCTTTGACTTTATCTAACGTCAGTAATTGTTCTTCTGTTAAAAAGTACAAGTCTGCCACGTTTTTAATTAGCTCTTTGTCATACATCTGCTCTAGAACACGTGGGCCTAAGCCATCTATATTCATCGCATTGCGAGAAACAAAGTGATTAAGTCCTTCTTTTAGCTGAGCTGGACACATTGGGTTCATACAACGAATCGCTACCTCTGATTCAATTCGCTCTAACTCGCTGTCACACGTTGGACAATGAGTAGGAATTGGGTAAGGCTCACTTGTACTCTCTCTTTTATCCACCAAGACACGCGTCACTTCGGGGATAATATCACCGGCTTTATGAATCATTACATGATCAAGTAATCGGATATCTTTTTCTTGAATTAAATCAATGTTATGCAAACTAGCCCGCGCTACAGTTGTTCCAGCAAGTTGGACAGGATCCATTACCGCAGTAGGTGTCACTACTCCCGTACGCCCGACTGTCCACTCAATCTCTCGAATCACAGTCTCAGCTTCTTCTGCAGGGAATTTATAAGCAATCGCCCAACGAGGCGCTTTTACAGTGTACCCAATGTCCTCTTGTGCACCAAACTCATTGACTTTAACCACAATACCATCAATTTCATAATCAAGTTGGTTTCGTTTATCAGAGAAAGCCTCGATAAACGACCAAACAGACTCAATATCATCACAGACTTGTCTCTCATGATTGGTTTTTAGGCCCAAAGCATCAAAATGATCTAAGGTGTCACTTTGAGTTTCTACTTCTAAAGCATCCACTTCTGCTGCACTATAAATAAAAGTACTTAAGTTTCGCTTAGCTGTAATGCTTGAATCAAGCTGTCTTAAACTCCCCGCTGCTGCATTACGTGGATTAGCAAAGACTGATTCTCCTTGTTCTTCACGCTCCGTGTTTAATGCCACAAAGGACGCTTTTGGCATATAGCACTCACCGCGCACTTCAATATCCAACGCTTCTTTAAGTTGTAAAGGAATCGCTTTGACCGTTCTCAAGTTTTGAGTAATGTCTTCACCAACCGTCCCATCTCCTCGAGTTGATCCTTGAATAAATTTGCCTTGTCGGTATTTTAAATTGATGGCTAACCCATCAATTTTAAGCTCAACCATGTAACTAATAGGTTGAGTCGTCAATTTACGAATACGCTTATCAAACTCAACTAGGTCTTCTTTGTTAAACGCATTTCCTAGACTAAGCATGGGAACCGTATGTTCTACTTTACTGAAGCCCTCTAACAGCTTCCCTCCCACACGTTGGGTGATAGATTCCGGTGTAATAAGGTCTGGATGTACCGTTTCAAGGTCAACCAACTCATGATAAGCTTTATCATACTCACTATCTTGTACGCTAGGATTATCTTTTACATAATACTCATGTGCCCATGTATCCAGTTGCTCTCTTAAAGCGATAATACGCGCTTCTATTTCTAATCGTGTCAAATGCATCGTCCCCCTTTTAATCGACTTTTGTTATCGGTGCAAAGGCTGCTAGTAACCGTTTAATTCCTTGTCCAGGAAAAGCGATATCTAGTTCTAAATCTTTCGACGTTCCAGATACTTTTACTACTGTTCCTACGCCCCATTTTTTATGTTCCGCTTTGTCTCCAGGTTGCCACGTGCCTTTTTCTCCGCCTGTTTCTACCGTGTTATGCACGACTTTATTAGCTGGCTGACTGTAACTTGTGCGGTTGCCATACGAGCGATTGGTAGGTTTAGAGCCTTGATAACTCATTTGTTTGTTCACTGTTTCAATCACAGTCTCATCAATTTCTTTAATGAAACGAGAGGGGCGATTGTACTGAGTTCGACCATATAGCGTTCGACTGCTCGCATTGGTGATAAAGAGTTTTTCTTCCGCACGGGTAATCCCCACATAAGCTAATCGGCGCTCTTCTTCTAACTCGTCTTGTTCCAATAGGGCTCGTGATAAGGGGAAAATTCCTTCTTCAAGGCCTACTAAGAAAACGCAAGGAAATTCTAATCCTTTAGCAGCGTGAAGTGTCATAAATGTCACTTGGCTTTGGTCTTCCTCTAAAGAATCTATATCGGAAACTAAGGCCAAATCATTGAGGAAAATACTCATCTTAGATTGACCATCTAATTCTAACTCTTCGTCATAATCCCCTGATTCAAACCGTTTATCGAATTCTTGGGTTACCGTTAAGAATTCCTCTAAGTTTTCTAGACGAGAATGAGATTCTAATGTATTTTGTGCTTTTAAATCGTCGATGTAACCGGATTTATCCAAGACCATTTCTACTACTTCAGTAATAGTTAAGAAAGGCACCATCTTAGTAATGTCTTTGACCATTTGACCAAATTTTGCTAACTCCCCACGGGCTTTACCTGTTAGAGGGGTTAATTCCACATCTACTGCTGCTTGAAGCAATGACCAACCATGAATATCCGCGAAATCACGCAATTTTTGGATTGTTCCTGGCCCAATGCCCCGTTTAGGTACATTGACAACACGTTCAAAACTCAATGAATCCATTTCATTCGCCATGATTTTTAAATACGCCAAAATATCTTTGATTTCTTTTCGGTCGTAGAACTTATGACCACCCACCATTTTATAAGGAATATTTGATTTTAAGAAGGTATCTTCCACCACACGAGACATAGCATTGGTGCGGTAAAGCACACAAAAATCACCGAATTTTCGGTTGTTTTCTCTTATTTCTTTTTGAACTTGGCTCACAATAAATTGCGTTTCGTCTCGTTCGGTACTACCTGTGAAATATTGAATCTTGTCTCCTGGCTGATTGCCTGTCCACAAATCTTTTTTACGACGGTCATCATTATGGTCAATGACACTGTTTGCTGCTTTCAAAATATGCTGTGTTGACCGATAGTTTTGCTCAAGTAAAATCGTTTTGGCATTATCGTAATCCGCTTCAAAGTTCAGAATGTTTTGCATATCTGCCCCGCGCCAACCGTAGATACTTTGGTCCGCATCACCTACCACACATAAATTTTTAAAGCGGTCTGATAGCAGTTTAACCAATTTATACTGGGCGTGGTTGGTATCTTGGTACTCATCCACATGAACGTATCTGAATTTATTTTGATAGAAAGACAAGATGTCGTCGTTTTCTTCAAACAATTGAATGGTTAACATGATTAAATCATCAAAATCTAAGGATTCGTTTTGATGCAATTCTTTTTGATAACGCGTGTAACACGTTCCTACTATTTTTTCAAAAAAGCCAGTATAGCGCTCTTTATAGGCTCTTGGGGTTAAAAGCTCATTTTTGGCATTACTAATTGCCCCTATGATACTTCTTGGATCGTATTTTTTTGGATCAATGTTTTCTTCTTTTAGGATACGTTTCATTAACGTCAATTGATCACTTGAATCTAAGATTGTAAAGTTCTGATTGTAACCAATTGAAGTAATATTTCGTCTTAAAATACGCACACACATCGAATGAAAGGTTGATACCCATACATCCTCTCCCTCAGGTCCTAATAAATTCACGACACGCTCTTTCATTTCTTTAGCTGCTTTATTAGTAAAGGTAATCGCTAAAATATTCCATGGGTTTACTTGTTTTTCTTCAATTAAATAAGCAATTCTATGCGTTAAAACACGTGTTTTCCCACTTCCAGCACCCGCCATAATAAGTAGGGGACCTTCTGTTTGTAACACGGCTTCTCGTTGCTTATCATTTAAACCCGCAATTAATTCTTTTAAACTAGACATGAGGTACGAACATCCTTTCTTATTCAATCCTTTCTATTATAACAAAAATCACCACAAATTTCTCCGGTAAATATCAGATGACTGAAATTATCTTTTTTGTTTCATAAAGACACTTTCATGACACGACTTCCCCTCTTCTCCCCTCTCTAACAAGAAACAAAAAATAATTTGTACACAAAAAGCCTTTGATGTATAGTTTAGTTATATTAATGATATCTTTGGAGGAGAATATTAATAAATAATTCAATAAAAAAGAGGACTTAACATGACAAAAAAATGGCTAACGACTACCCTACTGCTGTCAACTTTATTACTAGCCAGCAGTTGTTCAAAAGAAGAACCAAAATCAGTAGCACAAAGTAGCACCTCTAGCACTACTCTCGTGAAAGAAGCTCATTCAACAACGATAGAAACAAGTATATCTGATACGACAGAAAGCAGCGAAACAACCGTAAATAGTAGCACAGAACCTTTTATTAGTGAGTCAGAGGAAGTGAGAAAACTACCTGATCAACTACTACCTTATACAGATGATGAAATTGAATACGCCAGAGTTTGGTTAAGCGTGATGGGGGCTAATTATTTAGATCATTTAGACAACGATTTTGAATTAAATATCTTCACTACTCATCAAGGCGAACCTATCAGCCCTTATGGCGAAGGGAGTATCGATTGGCCTTTTGATACGATAACGTTAACAGGAAATTTCAGTTACCAAGGTCAAATCGTTTATACAAGCAACCATGACGGAAGCATTAATGTCTACGACGTCCCTTCTCATTGGCATCAACCTGCTGAACAGTTAAATGACCCTGTTTATATGGAAAATTTCACACAAGATATTGTAAACCATCCTCGCGTGGTCAATGTTGAAGTTGGCAATCCAGATGTGGTTGAAGCATTGATTAGGATGGAAGTTAAGAGGTAAGGATATAAAAATAACCATCATATAAAAGCTAAATTAACTTTATAATTTACTCTGTTAATTTAAATAAATACCCCCTTGGATCTTTTCTTTACGATTTTTACATCATAAAGAAAAGATCCAAGGGGGGCTTATTCACTTTTTCTTCAAAATTTTTATTTGTCCATATGGTAAAACAGGAAAACTCATTAATATACTTTCTTCACAGAAGTTACCTAAATCGACTTCTCATTGCAACAATTATCCAAACCTTAATCAAGTCAAATTATTAGTCATCGATATAAATGTCGCTTACTTCCAACTCACAAAGAGCGGCTTTACGTCAATAAAGATTTTTATTGATGGCTTTTATGTTGTTAAACATTGTAATAAAGCCCTTCAAGACTTTCGTATTAAAGAGATGAAGCCATTAAAAAAATCAGATAGCTTATCGAAAATTAAAAACCAGCTGGCGTAGTTTCCGTTAGCTATATTATCCCAACCAATTGAAACTGTGGAGATTGACCGACTTCTAGATTATTCAGAACCGTTAAAAGAAGCTTATCACTATTTTCAAGATATTATGGCTGCATTTAGAAGCTATAAACACCCATATAAAAACTTTAAAACGCGTATCATAAAAATTTAAAACATTTGAGAGTATAGCGTTAAGAATATTCGTGATGAATAACTTCATTTAAATTAAATAAAAAAGATGAATGAAACAAGTTCGTTCCACTCATCTTTCGACTTCATTTTGATTCATCAACCATATTTGATAAAGAGCCATAAAATTTTCTTAACGTCATACAGCGATTACATTTAAAAATAAATAACTCCTTGTTAATCACGAACTGGAGCGAATAGTTAGAGCTTAATCCAATTAACATATAACACATTATATATTACTATTATCCATAATGAATAACAGTTGCAGAACCGCCGTCAAAAAAAGCAGAAATATTTTCTAATGAGGTTATCACAGCTTTACTACTGGGACTCTTTTCTACAAACTCTATTGTCGCTTCAACTTTAGGTAACATACTCCCAGGAGCAAATTGCTCCTCCTTTATCCATTGTTTCAATTGACTAATTGTCACCTCTTCTAGCTTTTCTTCATTCGAAAGATTATAGTTGATATAGACATGATCCACGCCAGTTAAGATTAATAGATAATCAGCTTCTACTAATTCTGCTAATTTAGCAGAGGCAAAATCTTTATCAATAACCGCCTCAACACCTTGTAATCCTTGCTCATTCTGAACAACTGGAATACCTCCGCCTCCTGAAGATACTGTAATAACATCTTGAGAAACGAGCTTTTTAATTATCTGATGTTCAACAATACTGATTGGTTTAGGAGAAGGTACAACTTTACGATAACCACGTCCAGCATCTTCGATATAATGTTCTGTACTAGTTGCGGCTTTTTCCTTTGCCTCTTCTTCTGTTAAGAATGGGCCTATCGGTTTTGTTGGATTTTTAAAAGCGGGATCATCGTGATTGACAACGACTTGTGTGATTACCGACACAACATTTTTTTCTAATCCTGCATCAACTAAAGCATTTTTCAATTCTTTCTGTAACCAATAACCAATACTCCCTTGGGTCATTGCTACGCAAGTATCCAACGGTAAAGCTGGATTCCCTATAGAGTCACTCGCGGCTTGTTGCAAAAGTAAATTACCAACTTGTGGCCCATTTCCATGACTGATAATTAATTGAAATCCTTGTTTAATTAGTTCAACTAAATGCTTACTTGTTTGACGTAATGCTTCCATTTGCCCCTGAGCAGTCGGATCATCAGTCAAAATAGCATTTCCACCTAGCGCTACTACTACTTTTTTACTCATAATTTCCTCCACTGTACATTCTAATTATTATTTATCTCTTAAAATGGTCCATAACCAATAAAGTAAGCAATTAATAGAAAGACTATCCCTAAAATCATCCATACTGTAATGATTGGCATCACAAATTTCAACCACTTTTGATAAGGTATTTTAGATATTGATAATTGCGCCATTAAAATACCTGATGTCGGAATAACTGAATCCATTAATCCTGCTCCAAATTGATACGCTAAAACTGCCGTTTGTCGTGTGACACCTGCAGCATCAGCTAAAGGTACCATAATAGGCATTGTTGCTGCTGCTTGACCACTTCCAGAAGGAATCAAGAAATTAATGATGATCTGAATGAAATACATCCCAACCCCAGCTAACGCTCCCGGAAAAATTGTGATAACACTTGTTAAGTAATAAATAATAGTATCTAATATAATACCTTCTGTCATCACTACTAAAACGCCTCTAGCTACGACGATTGTCAACGCCGCAAAGAGCATTTCTTTTGCTCCTTCGACAAACAAATCAGCTATTTTCCCAAAAGGAACTCTACCTACCATACCACTGACGATTCCCATTCCTAAAAAGACAGCTCCTAACTCTGGAATAAACCATTGCCATTTAAAAACACCAATCGATAGCAAGACAAAACTAGCTATAAAAACTAACGTGACATAACCATGTTGTTTTGTAAAAATAATCTCTTCAATTTCATTTACTTGTTCTTCTTTTTCTTTCAATTCTAACTCATAAATATAACTTTTTTCTGGATCTTTTTTTATTCGATTCGCATATCTCACTACCATCCAAGAGGTAACACTCCAATACACAAAAAATATAATCAAGCGTAGCCATGCTCCTGAAAATAAAGGTAGCTCAGCAATTTCTTGTGATATTCCAACTGTAAAAGGGTTCATCACACCAGCGTTAAAACCCGCAGCAGCCCCTAATTGGATCATCGCCATACCAACTAGACCATCATAGCCTAGTTGGCGTGCAAGCGACATTCCTAAAATCAGTAACACAATGGTTTCTTCGTTTAAACCAATAGTGGAACCCGTAATACTTAAAATCAACATCACAATAGGAATCGTTAAATATTCTTTTCCTTCAAACAAATCTGCTAATCGCTTAATCCCAGCTTCTAGCATACCTGTTTCATTAATGATGGTAAAAGACCCACCCGCAATTAATATAAAAAAAACAATCTCTTGAACATCTGCAAACGCTGTAAAAAAAGATCTTAAAAATCTAAATGGGCCAACTGGAGATTTGTCAACAAAATGAAAGGAATCAGGTACAATCATTGTCCTCCCATTTACTAGTTCTCTTTCAAACATACCCGCTGGTATAATCCATGATAATAGGGCCATTATTGACATAATCGAAACAAGAAGGACCAATGTATTGATCGTCTTCATTGAGAAGTTGCTTCCTTTTTCTTTTGTTTTCATAATCATCCACCTTAAACCATTTTGTTCCGCTATCAGCGCTTCATTTTTACGTATTAAAAGGGTTATCTCTTATTCAAAAATCTCTTTATTGACTAATTTATTGACATTAACGTATTCCTTATTTAAAAAATGAACGATATTTTCACATGATACCTGTTGCAATTTAGCTACTGAAGTAGAGGTATAAAAAGCGGCGTGTGGGGTAATAATCACATTAGAACGTCCCACTAAAGGATGATGTTTTAAGTCGGGTGTTTCATCACTTAAAACATCTACAGCAGCACCTTTGAGCAATTTTTCATCTAACGCTTTCACTAAATCTTCTTCAACCACACTCGCACCTCTTCCCATATTAATAAAATATGGATTCTTTTTAGAATGAGCAAATAATGAATAATCAAAATAATTGTAATTGGTTTCATTTAAGTTCATATGATTACAAATCACATCAGAAGTCATGACTAGTTCTTCTTTAGACACTTGTTTGATACCTTGTTGTACAAAAATTTGATCGTTGATAAAAGGATCATGAGCGAGGACCCGCATTCCTAAAGCTTGAGCTCTTTTCGCCACTTGTTTTCCAATTTTCCCAAAACCAACAATGCCTAATGTCATTTCTTCAATACGTGGATTCTCACCAGCAGAAGCATATTCCCAAATATAATCATGCTCAACATTGTACGTATGCGTTTTCAAATTTTTAACCAACATCGCCATTGTCGCAATTGTAAACTCTGCCACATCTTCAGAACAGTATTCACCTACTGGACACACGCCAATCTTACGTTGATTCGCTTCTTCTAAATCAACATTGTCGTAACCTGTTGCATTCATTGAAATTATTTTCAACTGTGGGGCATGATTAAGTGCCTCTTCATCCATCGGAATAAACCCTGTTAATAAAGCATCTGCATCGGCAATCGCCTCATAAAAATCCGGCAATTTTTTATCCGAATATTCATGAATCTGAATCTCGCAATTTTTTAGTCCCTTTACAAGTACCTCCTGCTCATAATCATGTGAGGGCATCATTGAGTCAGGATAGTCCGCAATCAGAACTTTGTATCGTTTATTCATCTTTCTTTAACCGTACTTCTTCTAATAGGATATGTCATACAGTGTGGTCCCCCACCACCTTTTAATATTTGTTCCAGTGGTAATTCTATAACTTCTAAACCAACTTCACGCATGTCTTTATTAACAGTTTCATTATTTTTAATACCTAACACTTTATTGTTTCCTAATGCTTGTACGTTACAACCATGTTTAAAGATCAGCTCTTTTGGTACATCGATAATTGTAAAGTCGCGTCGTTTTAACATATTTATAAACCAGAATGGTAACACTTCTGTTGCTGCAATACATACTTTATCTGAGACAATATTAAACGCCATATCTAAATGTAAGTATTCAGGAGCTAAGGGAACACCTACTACAGTGTAGCCAAATTTCATAAGTTGTTCTCTTAAATTGTCTACTCCAGCACGGTCAGTACGGTCAACTAAGCCAAAGGCTAAGGTATGTTCATCAATCATAAAGAAGTCGCCACCTTCAAAGCACCCGGCATTACAACGTGCTACAATTGGAACACCTAATTCTTTTAATTTAGCTTCATATAATTCAGTTTCAACTTGACGAGCTGGATGACGGAACTTACCTATAATTGCCCCTTCTTTCACCATCGCACCAAAGTCACGTGCAAACGTCATAACTTCATATTCTGGATTTGCTTCCACTTCAACTACCTCGACGCCATTGTCTTTATAAGCTTGGATCATTGTTTCCCATTCTTTAACCATCAAATCATTTTCTTCTGTTTCACCTTTTTCCATCCAACTTTTAGTGATTTCATTAATTGCATTAAACACATAATATTTTGGTGAACAAACGACAACTTTTTCTAATGGATTTGTTGCATTACTAACATAATTTTTTTTTGACATACTGATCTTCCTCTCTTATTTTTATATCCAAATACTTAATAATATAAAGCCAACACTCACAACAGAAAAAACAGCTAATGGTTTTCTCGATGCTTTTAACCAAGTTACGTAGTCTACCTTTACTAAAGAAATTGTGGTCATAACAATAATCGATGTTGGCATTACCATCTTAACTAAACCTAAAGCTACGTTATAGATCATGATAGTTGTTGCCTCACCTATTCCTGCAATCAACCCTAACGGCGCCATGATAGCCATAGTTGCTGCTGCTAAACCTGTTGAGCTAGGGATGAATGAAGCGAAAATAATATAAATAAGCAATGCTAAGAACATATAAGTAATAGGTGAGAAACCAGATAAGAATCCTTCACTAGAGTTTAAAATGGTATCCGTTATATTAGCATCTGTCATTAATACTTGAATACCTCTTGCTAATGGAATAATAAAAGCCGTTGAAACTAAACTCGCTGCCCCTTTAATGAATATATCAATAATTTTATTTGTGCTATAACCAGATATATATCCTGTTACAAACGTCATAATAATCAAAAGAACATTTATTTCATTGAAATACCATTCACCAAATGGCACCAAATTAGATCCAATTAATTGGCCAATCACAGGTAAATTTTCCATCCATTGAGTAAATGTAATGAAAAACGTCCAATTTTCATTGAGCGATGTCCAAGGAACCAATGCAATAATCATGATTACAAACGTTAAAATAAATAGTATAAACGCTATGCGTTGTTTTTTAGTTAACTCTTGTTCTTCAGAATCTGCTTGAACAAATTCTGCCATTTCTTCTGCACGCCGTGCATACTGATAAGAATTTTTGGGATCCGCTTTGACTTTTTTTGCATAAAGACAAATGACATATGAAACAGTTGCTTGTAATACTACAAAAAAGATAGCTCTTAAAATAATACCTTCACCTGGACTAACACCAGCAATACCAGCCGCAATTCCTGTAGAAAATGGATTTACTATGGATGAGATACAACCTGCTTGAGTTCCAAAAATAACAATCATTAATACTGTAATACTATCTAGTCCTAATGACAACATTATAGGCATAAACATCATCACATAAACGAATCCTTCTTCGTATGCTCCTTGAACAGTTCCAAACACACCCATAATAAAAACGAGAATAGTTATTAATAAATTAATATTGTCTTTATTCGCAATTGCTATTTTCTTCAAACCTGCATTAATCGCGCCTGTTTCATCCATTAATTCTAAGAAACTGCCGAACAACATAACATTTAAAGAAATTGTAATCGCTCCAGAAATGGTATCACTACCAACCATCCCAATGATTGGTGCAATAATCACATTCCAAATTCCTTGAGGATTGGATGGAACTGGCTTGTAAGTTCCTGAAATTGTACGACCTGCTTCATCTACTAAATATTTTCCACTAGGTATAAACCATGTTAAAATGGCGACTAAAATGAGAATAAAGAATAAAATGACATATGTATTAGGCATTTTAAATTTCTTAGCTTTAACGGGTTCTGATGCCATCGATTATCACCTTCCATTTTATATAATAGGGAACCCTCACAGCTGAGTGAGGGACCTTGTTAATTTGCGTATGCTGCAATGATTGCTTTGATTGAATGCATCCTATTCTCACCCTGGTCAAAAATAACAGATTGATCTGATTCCATTACTTCATTTGTGACTTCTAAATCACGATAAGCTGGTAAACAATGCATGAAAATAGCATCAGGTTTAGCTTTACTCATAGCCTCCGCGTCAATTAAGTATGGTTTAAAGGCTTCCTTCAATGCTGCAACTTCTTCATCACTTTGTCCCATACTGTACTGCGACATGCCATAAACGATATCTGCATCTTTCAAACCTTTATCAAAATCTTGCGTAAATTCAATATGTGCCCCGCTTATTTTAGCTCGTCGTTCTGTTTCAGCTAAAATTTCAGGATCTGCTTTTAATCCTTCTGGCACAACAATGCTCATGTCCATGCCAAATGTTGCTGCAAAAATCATTGTAGTATATGCAACGTTATACAGATTACCCACATAACAAATTTTCAGGTCAGTTAAGCGTCCTTTCTTCTCTTTAATCGTCATTAAATCCGCAATACCTTGTGTAGGATGTGCAAGAGCTGTTAAGCCGTTAATAACTGGTACTCTCATCCAATCAGAGCATTCTTCCACAATCTCATGACCAAAAGTACGGATAAAAAGTCCATCAAAATAACGATCCAAAATACGAGCTGTATCTTTCAACGGTTCACCACGTGTCATCTGCATTTCATCAGGACGTAAGTAAACAACTTTGATACCCAAGTCAGCTGCTGCTCTTTCAAAAGCGTTACGAGTTCTCGTGCTATTTTTTTCAAATAACGCGGCCCAAACCTGTCCTTTAAAATATTCGTGTGGTTCACGGGATACCCATTTCTGTTTCAAACTCAGACTTAAATCGGTCAAGAATTCTATTTCCTCGCGATTCATATCTTTAAATGCTAAAAAATCTTTACCTCGTAAATTTTGTCTCATTGTTCAACACTTCCTTTATTTATTTGATACTTAAATATTAACCAACTTGTTTCAATAAATAAATAGTGGTAACATACTATTATAAAGCGCTTTCATCATACTTATATACATAAGGAGTGGTACAATGCACAACCAAAACATTGTGAAATCATTAACTAATTTGCCGTTATTTTTAAATAGTAAGCTCGTAACCAATCAGACCTCTCTATATAATTCTTTTAACAGCATTACAATTATGGATACACGTGAAATTGTATTATGGCTTAATGATTATGAAATATTAATTATCGGTAATTATTTTAAAAAAGGATTTATTACCCCTTCTTTTATTCAAAAATTATCAGAAAAAAAACTAGCAGCTATTATTACCAAAAGAAAGTTTGAATCATATATTACTGATGATGTTTTTGAGGCATGTGATTACTATAATATAGCTTTGATTATTTGTGAAGATCACTATAGTTGGACCAATATACAGACTCCAATTTTGGAACTCATCACAACAATACAATTAACGTGCTTAAAGGAAAATCATGATTTTTATCAAGCTGTCATAAATTCCATTAATAATGATTACTATTCAAATAATCTATGTAATACTATTTATTTTGTAGCCGATTTATCTTTAGCTATTTTAAACCAGGATTACTCTTTTATTGATTATTCTGAAAATGTTGAGTGGAAAAAGTATTTTAAAAATTTTGAGCCTTCAAATAAACAATTAATTGGTAAATTTTCAAATGATAACGCTTTTTTTGGATATATCCATTCCAATACTTCTCTAGCTCAAGACAATCTCAAAATATTTATATTTCCTTTCATGAGTGCGAATAACAGTCAGCAATACCTGCTGATTCTAACACCAGACTATTTTAAACAGATTGATCCCCGTACACTTGAAAAGATAAACACTGTCATTTCGATTTATTGCTTAAGGAATTCCTTCCTGCGTCAAAATATAAAATCTACATTTTATGCGAACAATCTCACTTTTCAAGAACTCATAAGTGCAGAAGTAGATCTTGAAAAAAAAAATTCCCTAATAGATATGTTAGAATGCCGTTCTGACTCAGAATTCTACTTAATTATTTGCTCAAGTCCATCCGAGTCTACTTTAAAAGATGCTGTTGAAAACATTCAAATAAAGATAGATTTTTATGCATATTTTAAAGAACATAATCATTTTTCAAAATCTATCCATTTTTTCACAAAAGATGATGTATTAGCTTTTTTAATTGAAAAAAATGTTAATTCGTTAGATTATATGATTGATTATATAAAAAATAATGTCATGATGTACTTTAACCTTGACACCATTAAAATAGGAGTCAGCAACGCACACCCATTAAAAGATACTTATAGAAGTTGGCATGAAGCAAAAGATTCTTTGTATTTCCTTTTCAATACTAATTCAAATAAAAGTATTAAAAAGTATCAAGAGTTAGGTATTTTAAATATTTTTATTAATAATCAAGGGCAGTTAAATCGTCCACTATGCAAAGAAATGCTCAACAGATATATTAAACCAATTGAAGCTTACGACGAAAAAAATAAAACAGAGTTACTAAACACGATTATCATTTTCTTTTCTATGAATTGCTCTTATAAAGAAACAAGTAATCAACTATACTTACATGTAAACTCTCTCAGATCCCGTATAGAAAATATTGAAAAATTAATTCATATTGATATCAATAATACAGATGATAAATTTAATTTGTATACAGCTATTCGCATTTTTCAGTCTGATATCTCTTTTCCTTAAGTATCCACTATTCGAACTTCCAGAAGACAACGGTGATCTACAATTTAAGCTTAAGAATTTTAGATATAAGAAAAACATTTCATTTAGACATACTCATGCCACCATGCTTATTGAATCAGGAGTAAAACGAAAATAGATACAAGTGAGTTTAGGTCATTCAAAGTTAGTCATTACTATGGATACATATGCTCATGTTACTAAAAAATGAAGAAAGAAACTGTTGATATATTTGAGAATATATTGAGAAATGAAGCATAAAAAATTCCAACATTCTACTGACATTTTTAAAAATGTCAGTAGAATGTTGGAAAATACTATTATTCACTTAAATTCGGTTCTCACAAACCCTTATTTCTTCTTACCTTCGTCCTCGTCCATCTTAAGAACGGCCATGAAGGCTTCTTGAGGAACTTCAACGGAACCGATTTGTTTCATACGTTTCTTACCATCTTTTTGTTTTTCAAGTAATTTACGTTTACGTGAAATGTCCCCACCGTAACATTTAGCCAATACGTTTTTACGTAAGGCTTTGATATCAGTACGAGCAACAATTTTTGTCCCAATGGCTGCTTGGATAGGCACTTCAAATTGTTGTCTTGGGATTAATTTACGCAATTTGTCTACGATGGCTTTACCACGTTCGTAAGAGAAATCTTTATGAACGATAAAGCTTAACGCATCTACGTTTTCCGCATTTAATAAGATATCCATCTTAACAAGGTTACTTGGACGGTAGCCTGTTAATTCATAATCAAGAGAGGCATAACCTTTTGTTCCTGATTTTAGTTTATCAAAGAAGTCATAGACAATCTCTGATAGAGGGATATTATAAACCACGTTCACACGGTAATCATCTAGGTAATCCATGGTCACAAATTCCCCACGTTTACGCTGAGAAATCTCCATAACTGCTCCAACGTATTCGTTAGGTACCATGATTTGTGCTTTAACATACGGCTCTTCAACATTATCAATTGAGCTTGGTTCTGGGAACTCAGCTGGGTTATCAACGGTAATTTGTGTGCCATCTGTTTTGTTCACTCGGTAGATAACCGACGGAGCTGTAGTGATTAATTCTAAGTTAAACTCACGCTCTAAACGTTCTTGAATAACGTCCATATGTAGAAGTCCTAAGAACCCACAACGGAAACCAAAGCCTAACGCTTGTGACGTCTCCGCTTCAAATTCTAAAGCAGAGTCATTTAACTGTAATCTCTCTAACGCTTCGCGTAGGTCATTGTATTTAGACGTATCAATTGGATACAACCCACAATATACCATTGGGTTCATACGACGGTAACCAGCTAAAGCTTCCTTAGCTGGATTGTTAGCTAAAGTGACTGTGTCCCCTACTTGGGTATCTTGAATGTTTTTAATACTTGCTGTGATATATCCAACATCCCCTACCATTAGCATGTCGCGTTGGACTGCTTTTGGTGAAAAGATCCCTACTTCTGCTACTTCGTATTCTTTCCCGTTGTTCATCAATTGAATGATGTCACCTGGTCTGACAACCCCATCCATCACACGAATGTTAAGAACAACTCCGCGGTATGCATCATACACTGAGTCAAATATCAACGCTTTTAATGGCGCTTTTAAGTCTCCTGTTGGTGCTGGGACAAGGTCAACAATTTGTTCTAAAATATCTTCAATACCGATGCCCGCTTTAGCGCTTGCTAGGACAGCATCGCTTGCATCAATCCCAATCACGTCTTCAATTTCTGTTCTAACGCGTTCTGGGTCTGCAGCCGGTAAGTCAATTTTATTAATAACTGGGATAATCTCTAATTCGTTATCTACTGCTAGATAAACGTTCGCTAGTGTTTGGGCTTCAATTCCTTGAGCAGCATCTACAACAAGCACTGCCCCTTCACAAGCCGCTAAACTTCGTGATACCTCGTACGTGAAATCCACGTGTCCTGGGGTATCAATCAGGTGAAAAATATACTCATTTCCATCTTTCGCATTATACGTCAGTTCGACAGCATTTAATTTAATTGTAATGCCTCGTTCTCTTTCCAAATCCATTGAGTCTAATAACTGGGCTTGCATTTCACGATCAGAGACAGTATCTGTCTTCTGTAAGATGCGGTCTGCCAGTGTTGACTTGCCATGGTCAATATGTGCAATGATGGAGAAATTACGAATAGATTCTTGTCTTTTTTTCATTTCATCAAAATTCATAGTTGTCTCCTACTTTCTTTTCAATCAGCGATTCTAATTATACCAAGTTTGGAACGCTTTTTAAAGTATTTTCAAATAGAGTTTGTTATAATTAGGGAAGTATATAATGTATAGGAGTTAAAACAATGGATTCCAAGGAAGTAAAAGCACAATTACACTTAAAAAAAGTAGAATTAAAACATTTAAAACAATTCAATGAGTTGTTGCGTTATGTGTTCCAAGTGACAGATTCAGATTTAGAAGAAGGGGGTTATGAGGACGAGTCAGAAATCATTCGTGCTAAGCGCCCTGTGCTACGAGAAGCAGATGTTTATGGTTGGTTCACTGAAAACGACCAACTTGTCTCACAGCTGGCTATTTACCCCTGTGAGGTTAATATTCACGACAAAGTTTACAACATGGCAGGCCTGACAGGTGTTGGTACCTACCCTGAATATGCGAGTCTGGGTTTGATGAGTGATTTAATCACCTTAGGCTTAAAAAAAATGCGTGACAATAAGCAGTGGATTTCTTATCTTTACCCTTACAGCATTCCTTATTACAGGCGTAAAGGATGGGAAATCATGTCTGATAAGATTTCTTTTGAGATTAAAGACACCCAACTACCTAAACCTGCTTCTGTTCCAGGTTATGTGGAACGTGCGAACATCGATCATGAGGACGTCTTGTCGGTTTACAACGCCTTTGCTCTCCAAAATCACGGCGCTATGATTCGCCAAGATTTAAACTGGGAAGAATACTGGCGCTGGGAAAACGAAGAAGAACGGATTGCAGCGATTTATTATAATGCTGAAGGCATTCCTCAAGGTTTTTGTTTTTACTGGATCGCTGAAGAAGTGTTCCACATCAAAGAGATGGTGTATTTAAACCAAGAAGCACGTTTAGGCCTATGGAATTTCGTGTCTGCCCATTTCTCTATGGTTGATGTAATTCAAGGTGATACGTACAAAAACGAACCCATCGCATTCTTGTTCGAAGACAGTGAAATCAAAGAAACCATCGAGCCTTATTTTATGGCGCGAATCGTAGATGTGGAAGAATTCATAAAAGAATACCCCTTTACAACAACAGGAAAACCTTTCCACTTTGTCATTGAAGATCCTTTAGCTGAGTGGAATAATCGAGCCTTTAGTCTTGTTTGGGATGAGAATGATGCCTTAACAGTGAGTGATGAACCTATTGGTAATCCCGTTTATCTGGACATCCAAACCCTTACTTGTTTGTTGATGAACTACAAACGACCTTCTTATCTATACCGCATTGAACGCTTGAAAACGGATAAAGAAACGTTACGTACTCTGGAACGAATTATTCCAGATCAAGAAGCTTACTTTAGTGATTATTTCTAAATAAAAAAAGGTGTGCCAAAAGCAATCAGCTCTTGGTACACCTTTTTTATTGTGTTTAGATTTATTAATAATCTTGTTTTCTTGCTTTACGTTTAGAGCGGTCTGTTTGGCGACGTTCCACTTTACGTTTTTGTTTATCATTTTCTGCAATAGCATACTGAATTTTTTTCTTGTATGCCGGTTTGACTTTTTTCTTTTTCTTCTTCACTAACCCAACCATCTTAGTATCCAGTTGTTTTTGTGTTTTGTTACGTTGCGTACGACGGTTACGGTCATAAGAATCAATAATTTCGCCACCACGAATCACTTTAGGTTGGAACTCAATGCCTAGTTTTTCTAATTGGCTAATTTGTTCTTCATTACTTGGTTCATATAATGTGATGGCAGTACCATCTAATCCATTACGTCCTGTACGACCCACGCGATGAATAAAGAACTCTAAATCATTAGGAATCTCCGCATTAATAACGTGAGATACTCCTTCGATATCAATCCCACGAGCAGCTAAATCCGTTGCTACAACGTATTGGAAATCTAAATTCTGTACTTGTTTCATCACACGTTTACGTTCACGTGGTGGAATATCTCCATGAATCGTCGCTACTTTAAGCCCTTGTTCTTTTAAATAGCTAGAAATTTCATTAACCCGTTGTTTGGTATTAGCAAATACCATAGCTAGGTAAGGATGTCCTACTGTTAGTAAGTCAAAGATAACTTTGTTGTTATCTTGTCCTTTAGTAGAAATAACCCAGTTATCAATGCTATCAGAAATAATTGACGCAGGTTGAATGTGTTCAATGACAGGGTTTTCCATGTATTTTTTCAAGAATGGTTTTAATTTCTCTGGAATTGTTGCAGAGAAGATTAACATTTGTAAATTATTAGGTAGTGTGGCAGCAATCTTGTCCACATCTTCTAAGAATCCCATATCTAATGTCATATCCGCTTCATCAATAACAAAATACTTCGATGTGTATGTTTTCAGAGCTTGATTTTCAATTAAATCTAAGATACGACCTGGCGTTCCAATAACAATGTGAGGTTGTTGATTTTGCAGTTTAGCTATTTGGCGTTTTTTATCCGTACCTCCAACATAATTCGCTACACGCATTTCCACTTCTGAAAATTCTGCGATTTGGCTAGCGGCTTGATAAATTTGTTCTGCTAACTCACGACTAGGAGTCGTCACTACGATTTGAACCTCATCTTTTGTTGGATCTACTTTGTCCATTAGAGGTAATAAAAATGTATGAGTTTTTCCTGAGCCTGTTTGTGATTGACCAACCACACTCTTACCACGTTTGATAATCGGTATTAATTTTGTTTGTACTTCTGTTGGTTCCTTAAAGTTAATGGCTTCTAGAGCATCATTAATGAACGGTTGAAAATTAAAATTTTTAAATTGAGTCATCTTACTCACCTTCCTTCTTTCTGTTAAATTCAGTCCTTTGGCATTATATCACATATTTTAGAAAAATAAGTTTAAAATAATCAAAATAAAGACAAAGTAACTTAATATTGAATAAGTTAAAGAGGCTGTCGCAAATTTTTCATCTGCTCCGTACCCTCTTGCAAGTATCGGCATCGCGTTTTGAACGGGCATCGCCGATTGTAAAATAAAGACGTGTAACATCAATGGTGGCACCGGTATGATAAACGACAATCCATATACCACTAAAGGTGATACGAGATACCTTCCAATAATGACACCGATAATATCCTTGTCTAAGGATAGATTTTTAATCCCTGTATTATAAATAATAATCCCAATAACAAATAAAGACAACGCTGTGGTCATTCCACCAACATACGTTGAAAAATCGACGATTGGTTTTGGAACAGCTACACCTGTAAGTAGCCATAATATCCCTACAATAAATCCTAATAAAGCGGGAGATAACAATTGTTTAAGTAATTTCTTCCAACTAAAAGCACTGTTTTCAGCAGACATATCTGGGTTGTCACTGGCAATCATCATAATGCCTATGGTAAAGAAAAAGGTAGTATTACAAATATAATACAGTAACGCATAAGGAATAGCCTTTTCTCCAAAAATGGCCATGTTGACAGGCAATCCCATAAAAATAGTGTTAGCCGCTGTAAACATTGTTTGAAATGACCCTCGCCTCGTTTTTGGTACCTTTGTTAGCCTAGCGTAAAGAATACTAATACCAAACGTAATAATGATGGAACAAAAGGGTAATAATATTCCTTTGAATAACTCTAAAAATTCTGATTTTGTGAATTTTTGCGTCATATTTAAAAACATGCTTAACGGTAGGGTCACATTGAGTATGAGTTTAGAGAAAACATCGGCAATACGGTTATCAAACCACTGCTTCCACGTTAACACATATCCCAAAAGCATAATAGCAAATACCACTAAAATATTAAGATACGCTGCTATCATTGGTCACCATCATAAACATAAGTTCTAGCTAACCGACTGGATAAAGCACAGGTCACTTCATAATTAATTGTCTCAATATAATCGGCCCCCGACTGAACACTGTTAAACGCACCGTTATTTTCTCCAAAGATCGTCACTTTTGTCCCAGGTTTGAATCGTCTAGGTAAACGTACCATGCATTGATCCATACATACCCTACCAACAATAGGTACTTTTATCCCTTCAATGATAACATGATACCCTTGAAAACGCCTCAATAACCCATCGGCATAGCCAATTGGTAGTGTGCCAATCCATTCTTGGCTATCGCTTTCATAGGTTGCCCCGTAGCCTATTTTTTCACCCGGTTCAACTTCTTTCACATGAATCAGTTCTGTTTCTAATGACAAGGCTTGTTTTATATCATAAGGCAATCTTAATTCATGGCCAGAAGGATTCATGCCATACATAGCATCCCCAAAACGAACAAGGTTGCTTTTCCAAGCATTGTGCCAAAGAGCGGTTGCTGAATTGGCCGTATGAATGTACCTAACCTCTGTTGGTAAATGTTCTAAGGCAGTCACAAATCGCTGTTGTTGTTCTTCAAAATGCTCTGTTGAAACACTATCTGCTGTAGCGAAATGTGTGAAAATCCCTTCCAATGTTAAATTAGGATGCGTTGTGACAAGCTTAGTGCACTGATTAAATTCTTCAGTTGTTCTAAGACCAATACGACCCATACCGCTGTCGACCTTCAAATGAACGACGGCTGTTTTATCTGGATGTTCTTCTAAAAAGTGACATAGTTCTTGTAACCAATCTATGCTAGGAATGGTTAGAGTGATGTGTTGTTCCAAGGCTAACGTGAAATAATCAGCCGAAACATGACTTAACACTAAAATAGGCGCTAAAATACCTGCATGTCTTAATTCTAGAGCCTCATCTAAATTAGACACGCATAAACCTGTTGCTCCCGCATTCATCGCCGTTTTGGCGACTTCAATCGCTCCGTGCCCATAGGCATTGGCTTTTACAACAGCATAGATATCTTGGCCGTCTTGTCTTCTTTTCATTTCTTGTTCAATGTTATACGTAATTGCTGATAAATTAACTTTGACCTTACTAGGTCTATGAATACTTTCTACCACTGTTATCACCCTTTACTGCGTCTTGAATTATTCTTACTTAGTTTAGCATAGTTCGTGGCCTATTTTAATGAATTATGCCACAAAAAAAGAAGCATTGACTTGAATAGGCTGAGGGACAATACCCAATCAGTTATCAAATCAATCCCTCTTTATCTGTTAGGTGCTACACCGATTGCTACTGATTTTTCACCAAGATGTGTGCCAATTACTGGCCCAAAATCACAAATGGTAACATCTAAATTAGGATAGCTGTTTAACAAATCCGTTTCAACCTGCTGAGCTATTTCCAAATTATTACAGTGAATCACATAAAAAGAGCTGTTTTCAGGTTTACTACTGATTTCTTTTAACACGATATCTTCTACACGATGAAGAGCTTTCTTCTGAGATCTGATTTTTTCACTCAGAATAATATCCCCTTTTTTAAAACACAATATCGGTTTTATTTTCAATAGCGTACCAATCAAAGCTGCTCCATTTTTTAAACGGCCACCTCTTACAAGATGATTCAAATCATCTACTACAATATAGCCTTCTAAACCAGAACGAATTCTTGTTAGTGTTGCCACTATCTCTTCTGGTGTCTTGCCTTCTCGCGTCATATCCAGTGCGACTTCAACAAGTTTCCCCATGGGACCGCTCGTTAATAACGAATCAAACGGATAGACTTTGATAGTGTCCATCTCTTGCGCCACAGATTCTAACGTATTGACTAACCCTGAAATACCAGAAGACATTTGAATACTAATAATAGCCTCATAGCCTTGTTCCTTAATATTATCATATAATTCATAAATCTCACCGATGGACGGTTGAGATGTTTTAGGGAATTCTTTCGATCCTTTTAACAAGTCATAGAACCCATCAGGATGAATGTCGATTCCTTCTTTATAAATGGTATCATCAATGATTAAAGGAACAGGTAAGACAAATAAGTCTTCTGCGTTTCTATAGTCTTCTTTTAAAAAAACGGTACTATCCGTGACAATCGCAATTTTCATTGTCATTCCTCAATTCTTTCATCTCTATAAATAATGCCTAGAATACATTATAGAATTGAATGGCTCTAATGTAAAGGTTGTTTCATTTTTATTGATTAAAAAACCTTGAAATCCCTTGGGCATTCATTTGTTCGTCAATTTCGAGGACACTTCCCGCATGCTCATAATAACCATCACTCCAAGAGCCTTCCACTGGAACCGTTAAAATGTCCAATGGTTTATGACGACTAAACAAGTAACTCGTCCCCACAGAGCCGTAAAAATTAAAAGGTAAATCCGTTTGTGTGTAACCTTGTACGTTTCCAACAGCTTCAGGTAACCTCCAGGCGTTTAGCGGATTCAACCCTTGCTTCATCAAAGAAGTCATAACTTGTTGCTGACGTCTTACCCGACCAAAATCGCCTTCTTCATCTTTTCTAAACCGAGCATATTGTAGGGCTTCTTCTCCGCTCATTTTTTGTGGCCCTTGTTTAATAACTGTGCCTTCCACTTCTAAGTCCTTTTCAGCATCGATTTTCAAGCCACCAGGAGCGAGTGTATCAATGATTTTAGGGAAGGAATCAAAGTTAACAACAGCATAATAATCAATGGGAATACCAAAGGTTTGTTTAATGGTTTTCCTGACTAATTCTGGTCCACCGTAGGAATACGCAGCATTAATCTTATTGTATTCAATCCCTTCAGCTGTTGGGATGGCCACATAAGTATCTCTCATAATAGAGACAAGTTTTGGCTGTTTATTCTTTTTACTGTAATGAGCGATCATGATTGAATCAGACCGTCCTTGGTCTTCTCCTCTTGAATCACTACCAAGGAGTAACACATTATACGAACCACGGCCACTAGACTCTCCGTTAAACACAATGTCTTGATTAGCCCCATTGTTCTTATCAAATTTAGCAGAGGCTATTCCTTTTAGATAACCACCTACTAAAATAACTAATAAACCTAATATGAGCCATTTTAACCATCGTTTTTTTCTTTTTTTGGGACGCTTATTCTTTTGTTTCATCTCTTTTTTGCTTTTTTTTGGTTCCTGTTGTGGGCTAATAGGCTCCTTTATGGGTTCTTCAACAGGTTTATGACGGTCCATTCTCGTCATTTTTGTCATTCTTTACACCTCTATTTTTCAATATACTTTCAGAATAGACTATTTCCATAGGTGATAACAAGTTAATTAGACGAAGCTTTGAGTAATTTTATAAAATCCTTACACTTCTATTAAAAAATTCGCAATCTCATCAATGGATAAGTCATCTGTTACAACAGTGCACGTTGCGACTTGACGGTATTTTTCTTGTCTGGAATCAAATAAGTCTTTCACCTTTTCTTTGGATTGTCCTATGACTAATGGTCGATGTTGCCTGCCATCTAATAGCAATCGGTTATACAAGGTCTCAAATGACGCTTCTAGATACACAACATTTTTACATTCTTTTAATAGGTCAAAACTTGGTTCATAGGTAACAATACCGCCACCAGTAGAAATAACACTCGGTTTGCAGTGATACTGTTTAAGTAATTGATATTCTTGTTCTCTAAAGTAAGCTTCTCCTTTAGTCTTAAAAATAGTTCCAATTGACTCGGCTAGTTCTTGTTCCAACAGGGTATCTAAATCAAGGATCTCACGTGACAATAAATGCCCTATTTTGTGACTCACTGTTGTTTTTCCTGCCCCCATAAAACCAACAATTATCATGTTATCCATTCTTTAATTCTCCTTTATGTCAAGCGAAGCTAAATCTGTAAAAAAATGAGGATAAGAAATAGAGATAGCGTCACTTTTCTCAAGAATAAGGGACCCGGTTGAGACGATGAGCCCTGCTATTTGGAGCATCATTCCAATACGATGATCGCCAAAACTTGTCACACAAGCGCCGTGAAGAGGCGTCCCTCCTTGAATGATTAACCCATCTGGTTTTTCTTTAATGTCTGCCCCCATTTTAGTTAACTCAGTTGCCACGGCACTAATTCTATCGGTTTCCTTCACCCTCAGCTCTTCAGCATCTCTAATAACCGTTGTGCCCTTTGCTTGGGTAGCGAGCAATGCAATTAAAGGCAGTTCATCAATTAGCCGAGGAATCATCTCCCCTTCAACCACACACCCTCTTAACTCACTGCTTTTAATACGAATATCCCCAGATTGATTCAAGGTATCTTCTTTAACCAACGTCACGTGACCACCCATTTCTCTAACCACGTCAAGCATACCTGTCCTAGTTGGACTTAATCCAACGTTTGTTAACACAATATCGCTACCTGGCACTAATAAAGCACCTGCTATAAAGAAGGCTGCTGAAGATATATCACCTGGAACGATGACATGAGCCGCTCTTAGAGTCTGAGGGCCTGTGAGAGTGATTTCTTTCCCCTTTACATCAATCTGTCCACCAAATTGACGGATCATTGCCTCAGTGTGATCACGTGTCTTTTCTTTTTCAATTAATCGTGTGGTCCCTGTCCCTTGTAATGCCGCAAATAACAACGCCGATTTCACTTGAGCACTTGCTATGGGGATTTTATAGTTGATGGGTGTCAAGCTAGGAACGGGATTAATCGTTAATGGCGCACATCCGGTTTTCCCAAGAGCTTTAATGTCTGCTCCCATCAATGTTAACGGAGCCATCACTCGGTTCATAGGGCGTTTCTTTATAGAAGCGTCACCTGTTAAAGTATAGGGAGTCTGACTTTGAGCCAATATTCCCATAACTAACCGAATCGTTGTCCCTGAATTCCCAACGTCTAAAGGTGATTGACAAGGTGAAAACTGATAACCGCCTTGCCCTTCAATTAAAAGATCCCCCTCTTCTTCAAAAATCTTTACGCCTAATTGCTGAAATAATTGCATCGTACTCTGACAATCATCGCTTTGTAAAAAATGCGTCACTCTCGTTATCCCCTGACTAATAGCACCAAACATGATACTTCTATGAGAGATAGATTTGTCTCCAGGGACTGCTAACTCTCCCTTTAATCCTTGGCTATTGATTGATAGTTCCATAAACGTTCTCCTTAATAGCTTATTATTTCTTCTCTGTATCGCTCAACGTCTGATACTAAACGGTCAAAAGAATCCCTTGAAAACTGATCTAACATCGCTTTTGTCAATTCAATGGCTACCATAGCCTCAGCAATCACACAGGCCGCTGGAACAGCACAACTATCTGAACGCTCAATGCTCGCTTTAAAGACTTCTTTTGATTCAATATCCACAGAAGGTAGGGGTTTGTATAACGTAGGGATTGGTTTCATCACACCCCGAATGATTAAAGGCATACCATTTGTCATGCCCCCTTCAAACCCGCCTAAATGATTAGTAGAGCGACTATACCCCGTGTCTTTAGACCAAATAATACCATCCATAACTTGACTTCCTGGTCGTTTAGCACTATCAAACCCAACGCCAAACTCTACACCTTTGAAGGCATTAATACTAATTAAAGCTTGAGCTATCTTTCCGTCTAATTTCGTGTCCCATTGAGCGTAACTTCCGATACCTGGGGGGACACCGTCAACCATTACTTCCACAATGCCGCCAATGGTATCTCCTTGCTCTTTGGTTTGATCAATAAGGGCCTTCATTTGTTCTTCAGCGGCACTATCCACACATCTAACGGATGACGCTTCTGCTTGTTCTTTGATTTGTTTGCTTGTTAAGGTGTCTGGGACCAGCGCTTCTATGCCACCAATCATGGTAACATGACCCGTTAAGGTGATACCAAGTTCTAATAGTAGTTTTTTACAAATAGCCCCAATAGCCACACGCATGGTTGTTTCCCTTGCAGATGAACGTTCTAGGACATTACGTAAATCTCGATGACCATACTTCATGCCACCCACTAAATCAGCATGCCCAGGTCTTGGTTTTGTTACACGACGCTTCATTTTTTCTTTCTCTGAAACTTCTGAGATGCCCATCACAGAAGCCCAGTTTTTATTGTCTCGATTACGAACGGTCAATGTGATGGGTGAACCTAACGTCAAGCCATGCCTAACGCCAGATGATATTACAACTTCGTCTGCTTCAATCAACATCCTTCCACCACGACCATACCCTTTTTGTCTGCGTTCTAATTCAATGTTTATATCTTGTAGAGATAAAGGTAACCCTGCAGGTAAACCTTCTATAATTCCTGTAAGCTCTGGTCCGTGGGATTCTCCTGCTGTTAAAAATCTCATACGATCTCTCCTTCTTTTAACCATAAAGCCATGTCTTCTAAAGAGATGGAACGAATCCTTCCTTCACCAATACCTGCCAGTGTTACAATAGAGAGCCTTTTTCCTCTCATTTTTTTGTCGTGAGACATGCCTTGATACAAGAGATGCCCATCCAGATTATCTAGCGTCGTTGGTAAACCAAATTTTTCTAGCATCTGACTCACTTTAGGTAATAGTTCAGGATCTACGTTACCAGACCCCACCTCTAATTCTAATATTTTTACCATGCCGATTGCCACGGCTTCACCATGAGTCACTTGTCCATAGCCAACACTTCTCTCAATAGCATGACCCACGGTGTGACCAAAATTCAACAGCAAGCGTTGACCATTGTCTCGCTCATCTTCTTCCACCAGCCGACGTTTCACCTGACAACTATGATAAATTAAAGTATCCACCCTAGCCAAACATGCTTGTTCATCCTCACAGCTATCAAGTAACTCCCACAAAGTAATATCCCCAATGGCTGCGGTTTTAATGATTTCAGCTAGGCCTGAACGAATTTGCCTTTTATCTAAGCTTTGTAGCACGTCAGAGTCAATTAAGACTCCGTCTGGTTGATGAAAAGTGCCTACCATATTCTTTGCTTTTTCTGTGTTTACACCTGTTTTACCACCAATGCTACTATCCACTTGAGCTAATAAAGTAGTAGGGATTTGTAAACTTTTAAGTCCTCTCATATAAGTAGAGGCGACAAACCCCGACAGATCACCTATTACGCCGCCACCTAAACTAATAATACCGTCAGAACGACTCATCTCATTTTCTCCAAGCCTGTCATATAATTGACTTGCGGTATCTAATGT
This sequence comes from Vagococcus sp. 211, assembly GCF_056322705.1. Lineage (NCBI taxonomy): Bacteria > Bacillati > Bacillota > Bacilli > Lactobacillales > Enterococcaceae > Vagococcus > Vagococcus sp. 211. Next base: position 1,016,567 of record NZ_CM150475.1, on the reverse strand, counting down.
TTTACTGTTTTCCCCAGGTGAGACACTTAGTAAGACAACCTCAAAACCTGCTGAGGTAAGAGAAGTGGTCACTCCTTCCCCGTACAGTGCTGAAACGGTATCATCCGTTATCACAGCAATTTTGCAAGGCGTCCATAATGAAGCAACCCAGGATCCCACACGAGTTAAGCCTCCTGGCTCAATCGTGACATCATAACTCGTGTAGGGTAGGGATACTGTTAATTTCATGACAGTCACTCTCCCATCTGTTCTTTAATCTTATTAACATCTATCATTGCTTTTTCAATGATGTTGACTTGCTTCATCATTGAGAGGTAATGTTTTTCATTTAGACTTTGTTGCCCATCAGACCAAGCTTTATTGGGTTCAGGATGAATTTCTACAATCATGCCTGATGCGCCTGATGCCACACCTGCCACGGCCATCGGTGTGACTAAATCCCATAAACCTACTCCATGACTAGGATCTACAATAATTGGAAAATGACTCAGCTTTTGGACTACTGGAACAGCACTTAAATCCAAGGTGTTACGTGTCGCTGTTTCGTAGGTTCTTATGCCTCGTTCCACAAAAATAATGCGATTATTCCCTTGAACAGCAATGTATTCAGCCGCATTTAGCCACTCATCAATGGTTCCCGAAATCCCTCGTTTTAACGCAATCGGCAATCCTGTTTTCCCAACTGCTTCGAGTAATTTGAAGTTCTGCATGTTGCGAGCCCCAATTTGTATAATATCAGTATACCTAGCCACTGTTTCTAAATGACCTTCATTCATCACTTCAGTAATCATTTTAAGGCCATAAGCATCCGCTGCTTCTCGCATGTAAATAAGCCCTTCTTCTTCTAACCCTTGAAAAGCATAAGGGGAAGTTCTCGGCTTATAAGCTCCGCCTCGTAGTATTTTAGCCCCGCCTTTTTTAGCGATGCGAGCACAAGCCATCATTTGTTCTTTACTCTCGATGGAGCAAGGGCCTGCCATTGTAACAAATCCTTCCTTACCACCAATCTTCACTCCATCAATATCAACAATGGTATCTTGAGGATGAAACTCTCGGCTTGTTAATTTATAAGAACTTGTGACGTTCATAACATTTAAAACCCCATCATAGCTCATGAAAGGAATACCCATTAAGGTTTCTTTATTACCTACTAATCCGATAATGACCTGATCTTGGTTTTGATTAATGTAAACTTCTAATTTTTCTTCTTTCCCTCTTGCCACCACGTGTTCTATTTGTTTTTCTGTGGCTTCTCGTTTCATTACAACAATCATGTGTTTAACCCCTCTTTATCATCTCTTCTTCTATTGCTCGTTTGACGTGCTCTATGGGTAAGTCATAGCCAGTCCACCAATGAAACGCAGCAGACGCTTGATAGATCAACATACCTAAGCCATTTATACTGTGGCATCCCTTTTGTTTTCCTTGTTTTAAAAAGAGTGTTTCAGAAGGATGGTAGATTAGATCAACTAACACATGCTCTTTTGTTAACGGAAGACTTAGTACAGGGATCGGCGTGTCTTTAGAATCCTGTCCCATACCAATGTGAGTACCATTGACCAATATATCACAAGTTGAGATAATTTGGTTCATGGTTTCCTGCTCTTCATAAGGATGGACAAAAATTGGGACCTGCAATTCTCGACTAATTCGGTCAAAATAAGTGACTACTCCCTGAAACGTCTGATTGTGTCGTTTAAAGACATGTACACTACCCACACCCTCTAATGCCATTTGACAGATAATCGCTTTAGAAGCACCTCCAGCACCTAATACAGCTACCTTTTTATGAGCAATATATACGCCTTCTTCTTTTAAACTTCGAACAAACCCTATGCCATCTGTATTGTCTCCAATTAATAGTCCCTCTTCAAGCTTAATCGTATTAACTGATTCTGTTAAACGAGCCATCGGTGTGAGCTTATCCATTTGCTTAAAGGCCCTGTTCTTGTAAGGCATCGACACATTGGCTCCTAGCATGTTTAGATGTTTAATGGACTGAATCACCCCATCAATCTCTTCTGCCTTCGTTTCCAAGGCTAAATAAATGCTGTTAATCTCATATTCTGCGAAACCTGTATTATGAATAATAGGAGATAAACTATGCTTGATAGGGTTAGCAATCACACCTGATAAACGCGTATTACTATTAATTTCTCGTTTCATCCTTCCTACACTCCTTTTAAATAAAAAAACGATAATGCGAGATTATCGTTTGGTTTAATCTGAGGTTATCAAACAAGACCTTTCGCCTTCATACCTTGTCTTGTATGACAAGCACGGTATCCCTTGTCATTTATAATTACCTTATATTGTAATAATCGAACACAGTATACCGATAAAGAATATTCTTGTCAATGTTATTTCAGAGGACAAAAAAAAGAGGTCCATAGACCTCTTTCTATTAGTGAGTTTGCCCACCAATCACATTTAAATCTGCTTGTCCGTCAAAGGTAACAATCGCTGCGATAGCTGCTTCGATTCCTTTAGTAATATCTTCTAAACTCATAGCAGGCATATTAGGACGCTCTACCACTTGTTCTGGCAAGAATGGGACATGCATAAAGCCTGCTTTAGCTTTGGGATATTTTGTGTGGGTTAAGTACAGACACTGATACATAATGTGATTACACACAAAAGTACCTGCTGAATTAGATACAGAGGCAGGTAACCCTTTTGCTTTAATGTTAGCCACCATCGCTTTGACAGGATGTTGCGAGAAGTACGCAGGCGCACCATCCTCTTTGATTGCTATATCAATAGGTTGATTGCCCTCATTATCTGGAATACGTGCATCGTCTAAGTTAATCGCTACTCGTTCTGGCGTTAAATCAAAACGTCCACCCGCTTGACCGATGTTTAAAATATAATCAATTTCTTGCCCTTCTAATGCCTGTTCTACGACCTCAGCACTTTTATTAAAGACGGTTGGGATTTCTAATTTAATAATATTAGCCCCTTCAATCGTCTCAGGTAAACATTTTACCGCTTCAATAGCGGGATTCATTGTATCGTTTCCAAATGGGTCAAACCCTGTTACTAAAATATTCATGTTGTCGTCTCCTTTATCTTTTACTTTTTAAAATGCCCAGAAATACATCAAAGCAATATGAACAATAATCATAATAAATGATACCACCACTTGCTCTTTAATGACACCGTATTGATTTTTCATTTCTAGTAAACTGGCTGGAAGAACGTTAAAATTCGCAGCCATAGGTGTTAACAATGTCCCACAATATCCGGCGGTTAGAGCCAAAGCTCCAGCAATAGCAGGGTCTCCTCCTTGTAAGATAACAAAAGGCATCCCCACTCCTGCAGTAATAACCGTGAACGCCGCAAAACCATTCCCCATAATAATAGTAAAGATAACCATACCAAGGACATACGCTGTCGCTCCAGCTAAACGGTTACCATCTGGTACAACGCCACCAATCATTTGAGAAATAACTTCACCCACACCAGCACTAGCAAAGATAGCTCCTAGAGCTCCTAGTAATTGAGGCAAAATACCTGACGTTCCCATCGATTGAACCATCCGATTGCTTTCAGACATGGTTTCTTTAGGTCCTGAACGGAAAATTGACATGGCTAAAATAATACCAAAAATAGCCGCTACACCAATCGCTGACTTGCTAGATTCTGGAATAAACATAGCCAAAGTTAAAGACACAACTGCTAAAGATAAAACAGGTATAAATATTTTGTTTCCATATTTATCAGCTAAGCTTTCTAAGGCTTCTGGCGCTAATTGTTTGAAACTACCTACCTCAAATTGTTTGAATAAGGTAATCACACCTAGCAACACGACTAATATACCATTCACAAGGTCCGGTAACACTTTCCCTAAAGCAAAAAGAACCCCTAAATCAGCCCAAAAAATAGCTGTTCCAATGCGTTTAGTATTATCCTTGTCTTGTAATACCTTGTAACCTGTATAAAATAACTGTAAGCCAATTAAGACATAAAACGTTTCTAATAGACGATCAAAAAATAATTGCATACTGGTTCTCCTTCCTATTTTTTATATTTTCGGTCCATATTTTTATCAAAAATGAAGTTCATAACAATACCTAAAACAATCATAATTAAGGCAATTGGGATAGACGCTTTTGCGATTTGTAACCCCGTCACATCATACCCTAACCCTTCAAATGTCCCAACAATTAAAAGAACGCCACCCGCTCCAAGGAACGTGTTTTGCCCAAAGAAGTTACCATAATTTTCCATTGCTGCAGATTTTGCTTTGATTTTTTCTTTGTCTTCTTCTGTCAACTCACCATATTTCGCTTCAGCAGAAGCTTCTGCCATAGGATGAACTAACGGACGAACAAATTGTGGATGTCCTCCTAAACGAATAGAAAACAGACCTGCTAATTCTCGAATAATTAAATAAATACTCAAGAACGTTCCTGTAGTAAGGCCCTTCACCTTCTTAATTAAATTAACCGCTTGTTCTTTCAAACCGTGTGACTCAGCCAATCCAATCAGTGGTAAGGTTAAAAAGAAAATCGTAATGATCCGTTGATCAACGAAAGCCTTTCCTAATTCTTGTAAAAATTGTTCTACGGAAATACCTGATACTAGCGCTGTGGCAAGACCAGCAACAATAACAACTGCAATCGTATCAAATTTAAATAAAAAACCTAATACGATAATTAAAATACCAATAAGTTTAATCCACTCCATTATTTTTCCTCCCTTAAATTACAATATTAAAGTATATTTTACTACAAACAATGTGTATAAAGTAGGTTTATTCTAATTTTATACAAAAAAAGGTTAATTTTTATACATAGAATAACAACCAATAGTAATAAAAAAGAGACTCTCAAGAGTCTCTTTCAAAAATCAGGTGTCCTTAAAATTGAAAGGTCAAAATAGGATGCCTTGCGGCTGTCGTTTCATCCACACGTTTGATGTACCTTGTTTGCGGTGCCTCTTTAATGACCTGACTGTCTTTATAGGCTTGTTCCTTCACTTGTTTAAATATCGAAATCACATGATCTAATGTTTCTTTGCTTTCTGTTTCAGTTGGTTCAATCATTAACGCTTCTTTAATCACATCAGGGAAATACATCGTAGGAGGATGAATACCGTGATCAAGTAACCCTTTCGCAAAATCTAAAGCACTGATGTCTGTTTCTTTCTTTAGGTTAGATAATGACATAACAAATTCATGCATGCACACGCCTTCGTACCCCATATCAAAATCATCCTTCAATTGCTGCTTCATGTAATTGGCATTAAGCACTGCCGTCTTAGAAGCCTGGGGAATACCTTCTTGACCTAAAGCTAAAATATAGGTCAATGCTCGAACCACTACTAAGAAATGACCGTAAAAACTTTTCACTGAACCAATAGAGTGCTCAGGTGTTTCAAAAGTAAAGCCATTATCCGTTTCAATCACATGGTTCATTGGTAAATACGGCATTAAAAAGTCTTTACAACCGATTGGTCCAGAACCTGGTCCTCCACCGCCGTGTGGGGTTGAGAAGGTCTTATGAATGTTCAAATGAACGACATCAAAGCCCATATCACCTGGTCGAACCGTTCCCATAATCGCATTTAAATTAGCCCCGTCATAATAACACAGACCACCAGCATCATGAATTACCTGCGTAATTTCGACAATATCATACTCAAATAGCCCCACAGTGCTTGGGTTGGTTAACATAAGGCCCGCTGTGTCATCACCGACCACTTCTTTTAATTTGTCTAAATCCACACGTCCATCTGCTTTTGATGGTATATTAATGGTTTCATAATCTACCATAGAAGCAGTAGCAGGATTTGTCCCATGTGCAGAATCTGGCACAATAATTTTATTACGTTTGGTATCTTTGCGTGCTTCATGGTATGCCTTAATTAGCATAATACCCGTCAATTCACCTTGAGCCCCAGCAGCAGGTTGAAACGTCATCCCATCCATTCCTGTAATTTCAGAGAGTAACTGTTCTGCCTCGTGTAACACTGCCATTGCCCCTTGTACCGTATCAATCGGTTGAAGAGGGTGCAATTGACTAAATCCTGGTAAACTTGCCATCTCATCATTTATTTTAGGATTGTACTTCATCGTACATGAACCTAAGGGATAAAAACCGTTATTGACACCAAAACTATTATCAGCAAGTTCTGTGTAATGACGGCTGAGATCAACTTGAGAAACCTCTGGCAAACGAAAAGCTGCCTGCCTTTCCATGTTGTTTGGAAGACTCACTTCTGGTACATCTAGGGGAGGTAAAAATTGATTGTGTCTTCCTGGTTGACTTCTTTCAAATATCACTTTCATACATCACAAACCTCCTTAATAGCTGATACCAAATGATCCATGTCTTCTTTAGTGTTCATCTCTGTCACACACCATAATAGGTCTTCTCCTATTGGTAACCCACTTAGAATACCTCTCTTAGCTAATTCTGTTTCTAAAGTGATCGGAGATATTGGACAAGTCGTCACGAATTCATGGAAAAACGCTGTCTCATTCTTTATTTTAAATCCGGCTAATTGTGTTAGTTCTTGTTGTAGATAATGTGCTTTACTGTAGCACTGTGTTCCGACTTCACGCATACCCACAGGTCCCATCGCACTTAAGTAGACACTTGCTGTTAGTGCGCAGTGAGCTTGATTAGAACAAATGTTGGAAGAAGCTTTTTCTCTTCTTATGTGTTGTTCTCTCGCTTGAAGGGTTAAGACAAACGCTCTTTTACCATCAACATCTGTGGTTTGTCCCACAATTCGTCCTGGTAATTTTCGTGTTAATTTTTCTGTAGTTGCCATGAACCCTAGATAAGGACCACCAAATCCCATTGGAATTCCTAGAGGTTGTCCTTCACCAGTCGCAATATCTGCGCCATGTTCACCTGGCGATTTTAAGATTCCTGAAGCAATCGGATTGATTCCCATAATAAATAACGCGTTATGCTCATGAATCAATCGACCTAAGTCATCACATTCCTCTAAATTCCCATAATAATTAGGGTGTTGTACAAACACACTAGCCACCTCTGTATCAAGTAAATCCGTTAAAGCCTCCTTATCCACTGTTCCATTTTTTTCAGGAACTAATACGACTTCTGTTCCCATACCATGAGAATACGTTTGGATAGTTTGAATAGTCATAGGATGGGCGGTGCTTGCCACAAGGACTTTCTTTTTCTTTTTTGTTAACGTCATGTTCACCGCTTCTGCCGCAGCGCTAGCTCCATCATATACAGACGCATTAGCTACAGGCAGTCCAGTTAATTCAGTTACAAGTGTCTGAAACTCAAAGATAGATTGCAAAATACCTTGGCTGATTTCAGCTTGATACGGTGTGTAGGCTGTTAGAAATTCTTCTTTACTTGTTATTTGTTTAACGATTGAAGGAATGTAATGATGGTAAGCACCTGCTCCACGATACACCTGAGAAAACACCTGATTTTGATTGGCTAAAGCGGTCATATGTTTACGGACTTCTAACTCAGACTTGCCTTTTGGAAGCATTAATTCGGATATTTTTAACTCATCAGGTATTCCTTCGTACAACGCATCTACATCTTTTATACCCAGACTATCTAATAGCTGCTGTTGTTCTTTAAGAGAAGATGGAATGTAATGCATGTCTTAAGCCTCCTCTTCTACCACTTGAGTATAGGCCTCTAAGGTTAAGAGTTCCTCTTTGTCTGTAATACCAGATACTTCAAATAACCAAGCGTCAAAAGGAGCCTCATTCACTAATTCTGGCTCATCCTCAAGGGCGTCATTAATACGAGAAATAGTGCCACTAAAAGGGGTATAGATATCTGAAACGGTTTTTACCGATTCAACCTCTGCTACTTGTTCTCCTTTTGATACGTCTTGTTCCACTTCAGGTAATTCCACAAAAACAATGTCGCCAAGTTGCTCTTGAGCAAAATCAGTAATACCGATTCTTGCTGTTGTGTCATCAATAAACTGAACCCACTCATGTGTTGCTAAATACTGTCTGTCTGTTGGTCGTGTCATTGAAAAAATCCCCCTAATATGTTATTTTTTTTGATAAAATGGTAACGATACTACTTTAGCTGTTACTTTTTTCTTACGGACTAATAGTTCAAGCTCTGTTCCTAGACTAGCATACTCCCGAGGAACAAAAGCCATTCCGATGGCTGTTTCTGAATAAGGAGAATACGTCCCAGATGTGACGACTCCTACTTCCTCTCCCCCCACGTAAACCAAAGCACCTTCTCTAGCAATCCCTTTTGAGGTCACCTCAAAGCCTACTCTAATTAATGGGGTGTCTTTTACGAGAGCTTTTTTCCCTATAAAATCATCCTTTTGATCCTTTACCGCAAAATCTAGACCCACTTGATAAGGGCTAATACTTTCTGTCATCTCATGTCCGTAAAGCGGCATTCCTGCTTCTAATCGTAACGTATCTCGTGCACCCAGCCCGCAAGGTAACAAATCAAAGTCTTCACCGATCCTCATTATTTCTTGCCAAATAAAGACAACATCTTCAGGTCGACAATAGATTTCATACCCTTCTTCTCCTGTATAACCTGTTTGAGATATAAGTACTTTTTTCCCCTTAAAATCAAGATTATCTTTAAAAGTATAGTACTTTTCAGGTAACGCATTTTGAGAAACACACTGTTTTAATAGGGATGTCGCTTTAGGTCCTTGAACAGCAATCAAGGCCATCTGATCCGATGCATCACTCACTGTCACCCCGTCAAACACCTGCTCTTCCATATGAGCAAGGTCTTTCTCCTTATTGCTGGCATTCACCACCGCCATAAATTTTTGATCGTGGTATTTATATAGAATTAAATCATCTATAATACCACCTTCTTCGTTACACATTAATGTGTATCTAATTTGTCCTTCTTTCATCTTTTGGAAATCATTGGAAAAAATGTGTTGAATAAAATCAAGAGCACGAGGACCTTCCATCACAATCTCACCCATGTGAGACACATCAAATATCCCCACGGCATTTCTTACAGCTAAATGCTCTGCAACCAAACCACTTTTGTACTGAACGGGCATTGAAAAGCCACCGAATGATACCATCTTTCCTTGTAATTCAGTGTGCGTATCATAAAGTGGGGTTTTTTTGTCCATATTGACCACCTCTTCCTTTTAATCTGAAAGCGTTTTTACAATTTTATGATAACATACTTATCCCTTTTTGTTATATAACAAGACAAAAAAAGCATAAAAGTTATATACTTTTATGCTTTCTCTTGACATTATGCCTTTTTAAATGTTTTAAAGACAGATAATCCACTAATTACGAGTAAGATAAGTAAACAGATGAGAGCTACTTTTGATCCTAAACTGGTTCCTGTCACAAAATCAAGACCTGGTTTTGTTTGGAATAGCCCCACAACAATCGCTACAAAAGAAGTAGAAATCGCCCCCATGAATTGTTGTAGCGTACTAAACACCGCATTACCATCGTCTTGTAATGACTCACCAATTGCTGTCAAACCAACGGTCATCACATTACTATAGGATAACCCGACACCTATCATAAAGATGACATGACAAGTAATAATCACTGGTACAATTCCTGTTTGGATGAACAGAACCAAACCAAGCCAACCAATAATAGCAAAGATAATACCTAAACCAATTGGTTTTTTGAACCCCATCTTATCCAGTATTTTCCCTGATATGGGTGCGAATAACGCTCCTACTAAAGCACCAGGGAACATCATCATTCCCGCTTTAGATGCTGGCACCCCTTGAACAATCTGAATAAAGTTAGGTAATACAAAAGAAACCCCTAAGAGCAACACTTGATAAACTAAGAAAGATGTTAAATAAATAGAGAACAATTTATTTTTAAAGACGCCTAAATTAAGCAATTGTTTTTTCTCATTACTGCGGTAGAAGAAAATCGCACTGATTATTCCTACCACTAGAGCAACCCAACTTAAAGGTGTCCCTAAGTAGCTGAAGAAGAACAGTAATCCTGTAAACATAAAGGATAGATATACCACAGCAGAACTATTGATACTATCGCTTTTCACGACAGTTTCTTTAGGTATAGCAACCAGTCCGATCACTGTGGAGATGACTAAAACAGGTAATAGAAACTTATAGATATACGTCCAGTCTAATTGTGTTGTTAACAATCCTCCATAAGTTGGTCCCATTGCTGGAGCAATCGACGTGGTCAAATTCCCAATGCCGATCATCATTCCTCGTTTTTCTAAAGGAACTTTAGTTAAAATAATATTAAACATCAAAGGTAAAGCAATTCCCGTTGCGACACCTTGAAGTAAACGACCAAAAAGTAACAGACTAAAAGTGAAAGAAAAGGCATTAATAAGAACTCCTGCAAAGAAGAAAACACTTGAGCTTAAAAATAACGTTCTCTTGCTATAATTCTTAATTAAATACGAGGACAACGGCACAACAATTGAAATCATCAGTAAATAAATCGTGGTAACCCATTGTACCTGAGAAATACTAATATCAAACTCTTTCATTAACGTGGGAAAAGTAACATTCATCGCGGTTTCAATTAATACCCCTGCGAATGCCATCATCCCTGTTGCTAAAACGGCTAAATTAACATGAAATTTTTTCGTTTCCATTTGACTCACTCCATTTCTTCATTAAAAAAAGACGACAATTTATCCGTAGATAAATTTCGCCTCTGTCTCGGCACAGAAGGGTTTCTGTGCTATCTGTACGACTTAATCCGACATCATTTTATAAACATATCAAGAAAAAGTCAAGGGAGAAACCCTTAATAAAAGTATTTTTCACCTAAATTTAATTTTTGCATCATACCCAGGTTACTTTTACCTATAATTCATGTACCACATACCTGAACATTCTCATTTCTTGCTCTAAAGCGTCGTAAGCAAAATCAGGATGCCATTGAACGGCCATAATTGGTTCAGACTCGCTTTCTACGCCTTCTACAATGTTGTCAGGACTTATCGCAGTCACTTTCAATCCAGGGGCAATGTCTTTTAAACTCTGACGATGGAATGAGTTAACCTCTGTCTGTTCCCCGTATACTTGTCTTAAAACACTGCCTTCTTCAGTCGTCACTGAATGCGTCGGTACTTCAACAGGTATTGGGTCTTGTAAGTGCTTGACAGGCTCGGGTTGTCGCAAGCTAATGTCTTGATTCAAACTTCCCCCAAGCGCCACATTAATCAGTTGCATGCCTCGACACACGCCGAAAACAGGTTTATTTTGAGCCCTAGCTTCTTCAAACAAAGCTAGTTCAAAAGCATCTCTTTCTTGATGCATTAAAGAAGGGTCAAAGGTGATATCTTCCTTATAATAAGCAGGATCTACATTTTGACCTCCCGTTAAAATCAATTTATCAATCATTGACACGTATACTTTGGCATGCTCTGGTGAATTGACAGGTAACAACAAAGGAACGCCCCCTGCTCTATCCACGCCTCGTACGTAGCCATCTGGAATATAACTTAATGTTAAATGTTCCATTTTCTTTCCCGAATCTGTTGTATGATTGGCTGAAATGCCAATTATAGGTTTACTCATTGCCTTCATTCCTTTCAAAATAGCTTATATGACATAATAGCAATCTCTATTTGAAAGGTAAACAAAAAAGTATCAAGAAGACCTTCCTTAAATTGTCTTCTTGATACCTTTTATTTTTTCTTATCTTTTTTCATTTGTTTACTTCTAAGCTGACCACATGCTGCATCAATATCTGTCCCAAATTCTTGGCGAATCACGCTATTGATTTTGTTTTTTTCCAATACTTTATGGAAAGCAATAATGTCTTCCTTAGTGCTTCGTTGATAATTATCGTGCTCATCCACTGGATTATAAGGGATTAAGTTGACGTAAGTTAATTTACGCTTATCTTTCAATAAGTCAGCCAACTCCTGAGCATGCTCTGGTAAATCATTCACTTTAGATAACATGATGTATTCAAAAGTAATGCGACGATTTGTTTGCTCTATATAATAATCAACCGCATCCATTAAGCGCTCTAAGGGGTACGCTTTATTAATTTGCATAATCGACGTTCGTACCTCGTTATTTGGAGCATGAAGAGAAATCGCTAAATTCACTTGCAAGCCATTGTTAGCAAATGCTCTAATCTTAGGTACTAAACCACTGGTTGAAACGGTCATGTGACGTGCACCAATGGATAATCCATTTGGATCATTCATAATATGTAAGAAATCCATCACATTATCATAATTATCAAAGGGTTCACCAATGCCCATCACAACAATATGACTGACTCTCTCTCCTTCACCTTTAGCATCAAAGTAATGTTGAACTTCCATAATTTGAGCCACAATCTCTCCAGAGGTTAAGTTTCGTTGTTTCTTTAACAACCCGCTGGCACAAAAAGTACAACCAATATTACAACCAATCTGAGTCGTGACACACACAGACATCCCGTAAGCTTGTTTCATTAAAACTGTTTCAATCATGTGTTTGTCTTGCAATTCGAATAAATATTTCACTGTTCCATCTTTGGACTCTTGTACCACTACTTGATTCAAAGGCGAAATAATAAAGTTCTCTTCTAATTTTTTGATTAAGGCTTTGGATAAATTGGTCATGTCTGAAAAATGACGCACTCGTTTTTCATATAACCAATGCCAAATTTGAGCGGTTCTAAATTTTTTTTCCTGATGTTCAACTAACCAATCCGCTAGTTGCTCTTGAGTAAATCCATAAATTGATGGCATGTTCATTCCTCACTTTTTTTAATATCCATTTCTTTAATATAAGTGAAAAAATTAATTTATGCAACGTTTTCCCAGTCATTTTCTCTTGTTTCTAATGATTCTTAATGCTTTCTTACAACGTTTTTTTATGAACAAAGTGACTTAAAAAAAGAGGGTTACCGTGGTTCCTTTGCCTTCAACTGACTGAATTTCCATAGCATGATGTAATTTCCCTAGAATATCACAGGTTAAGTATAGCCCCATACCAGTCGTTTTTTGCTGTTGCTGACCCATTTGACCTGTAAAAAAAGGTTGGCTTACTTTAGGTAAATCCGATGAGACAATCCCTATGCCCTCGTCTTCAATCGTAAGGCAGACCCGATCATTAGATACTTGTTTTCCTGTAATAAAAAGATGCTTCTCCTCCCCTTCAGTGTACTTCAAACTATTACTAATGATTTGAGATAAACAAAAGGATAGCCATTTAACATCGGAATGAATAATCAGTCCCTTTTCTATTGTCACAACAGGCTGAATCCCTTGTCTAGTAAAGGCTTTTTTAGCATGAGTAATAGAGGATGTGACTAATTTTTCTAAAGAAATTGGTGCAATCACAAAATCTTGTTTAAACGCATCTAATCTGGCCATAGACAAAGCTAAATCTAGCCCTTCTGCCATCTTATCTAACTCTTCATCCACACTATATCGGTCAATCTTTGTTTCTTCCATTGACCGTTGTAACTTAGCCAGAGGTATCTTCATCTGATGCACCCATTGCTGCATAAATTGCTGCTGTTCTTCCAGTCGATGGGTGACTTTTTTTGTATCTTGATCATACTGTTGACCCATTCTATCCATGCTCCGGTAAACAAGATGAGACATCATCGAAGGGTCTCCTTTGATCGAATGATAATTCTCCTTATCTGATAAAATAAAGGCATATAGCCGTTTTTGACGACTATATTGCGACGCCAAAAATAACATGATTAATAAAGTACTCATCATAAAGCCATAGAAATAAAGCCTCAAATCACGGTAACCATCCAACCAAATAACCAATAGTAACAGAGCATAGCCACTATAAAAAGTGATAATATACCTAGTATGCTCTTTCAAAAACACCTTCATTTTATCCTGTCCTCTTTCATCATTAATTGATAACCGACTCCTCGTACTCTGACGATTTGTTAGGTCATCCTACATTGGTTTGGTAATGTCCATCAAAATCAAAGGAATCGGAAACTCAGTAACAACCCATATCCCTATTATGTCAATGACTTTCTAATAATAGACACCTAACACTGTTCCTTATTACAAGTCTATGATACCTGTTAAAAAAAGAAAGTCAAAAAGAGTTTAGTTAACTAAACTCTTTTAAACCATCTCTTCAGGAACCACCCATTCGTTGTATTCCATTTCTGTTGCTAATCCTAGTTGTAAGACTGCTTCTTTTAATTCTAACTCATGAGCATGTGCGTATTTTGCAGCCTTCGCACTTTGTTCATAACCAATATGGGGGCTTAAAGCAGTGACTAACATCAAAGACTGAGTCATCTTACGTTCCATTTCTGGCATATTTGGAACAATTCCTTCCAAACAGTGAATTCTAAAGGAAATCATGCCTTCTGTCATTAATTGTACAGACTCTAAAAAATTATTAATAATCACAGGTTTATACACATTTAATTCAAAGTTCCCTTGGCTACTAGCTACTTGAATGGTTGTATCATTTCCCATCACTTGACACACAACCATTGTTAACGCTTCTGCCTGAGTAGGGTTCACTTTCCCTGGCATAATGGAACTTCCTGGCTCATTTTCTGGAATGTTGATTTCCCCTAATCCAGCACGAGGCCCACTCGCTAACCACCGTATATCATTGGCTATTTTCATGACATCTCCTGCTAAAGAACGAATAATACCATGAACCATCCCAAGCTCTGAATGACTGGTTAAACCATAAAATTTATTTGGTTCAGATTCAAAAGGACAACCTGTATGTTCCCTTATTTCTTGAGTGATCACTCGATCAAATCCTTTGGGAGCATTTAATCCTGTACCAACAGCCGTACCGCCAATTGTTAAATACGCGATTTCTTTCATGTTTGATACTAAAAAATGTCTGCCTTTTTCAATCATGGTTTTCCAACCACTAATTTCTTGGCCAAAAGTTAAAGGGGTGGCATCTTGTAAATGAGTACGCCCGATTTTTATAACCGTAGCATTGTCTTTTTCTAATTGAGCCAACACACGAATCCACTCATCCAATTCTGGGATTAAGCGGGTTGTCAACTCCTTATAAGCTGCTATGTGCATGGCAGTGGGAAAGGTATCATTAGAGCTCTGAGACATGTTGACATGGTCGTTTGGATGAATGTCTACACCTTTCAGCTGACAAATCCGTGCAATCACTTCATTACAGTTCATGTTAGTCTGCGTACCACTACCTGTTTGATAAACCTTTAGCGGAAATGCCTCATTCCATTCTCCCCTTAATATCTCATCACAAGCCGAAACAATGGCCTCCTTTTTCTCTGTGGAGAGGATTCCAAACGTTTCGTTGACAATCGCTGCCCCCCGTTTAATTTCAACTAAGCCATAAATAACACTTAAAGGCATGATATCTTGACCTATCTTAAAATTTTGACGACTTCTCTCTGTTTGAGCGCCCCACATTGCTTCTTTAGGTACTTTTACATCGCCTAAAGAATCTGTTTCTATTCTATCAGTCACTGTCCGTACACACTCCTTTTATTCTCTCTTAGCAACACCCGTTCTAATCCCCGCCTCAGCAACCGCAGTCGCCACACAGTCAACCACACGTCTATCAAAAGCATTAGGTATCACATAATCAGGACGCAGCTCACTTGCTTCAACCAGAGAAGCAATCCCATAAGCCGCTGCCACTTTCATCTCTTCGTTAATTTCTGTTGCCCTAACGTCCAGAGCCCCTCTAAAAATACCAGGAAATGCTAAAACATTATTTATCTGGTTTGGAAAATCAGAACGCCCTGTGCCCATAACAGCAACCCCTGCCTCTATGGCTTCCTCATACATTATTTCAGGGACAGGATTAGCTAAAGCAAAAACAATAGGATCTGGGGTCATGGTTTTGATCATGTCTGTGGTCAACGCCCCAGCTACGGACACACCTACAAACACATCAGCTCCAATAAGTGCCTCACTTAAACCACCTGTTATTTGTTCAGGATTCGTTGTCTCGATAAGGGCCTGTTTGTAAGCTGTCACAGAATTCAAGCGTTCCTTGGATAAAATCCCTTGACTATCACACGCAATAACATTAGTCACACCTAAGGCTTGTAAAAGTTTAATAATGGCTGTCCCAGCTGCTCCTGGACCATTTAATACAACTTTAATTTCAGACATCCTTTTATCGACTAATTTTAAACTATTAATTAAAGCCGCTGCCACAACGATGGCTGTCCCATGTTGGTCATCGTGAAACACAGGAATACCTAGACGTTTTTTTAATGCTGTTTCAATCTCAAAACAACGAGGCGCCGAAATATCTTCTAAATTAATCCCACCAAAACTAGGCCCTAAAGCTGTGATAATATCAATTAATTTATCTGGGTTTGTTTCATCTAAGACTAAAGGAATCGAATCAATGTTTGCAAATTCTTTGAACAAAATAGCCTTACCTTCCATTACTGGCATCGCAGCTAAAGGACCAATATCTCCTAATCCTAACACGGCTGTCCCATCAGAAATCACAGCCACTAAATTCCCCCGAGACGTATACTTATAACTGTCTTCTGGATTTTCTGCAATTTTTTTACATGGTTCTGCCACGCCTGGAGTATAAGCCAAAGCTAATTCGTCATTCGTTGTCACACGTAACTTACTTGTTATCTCTATTTTCCCTTTATGTTCTTCGTGTACTTTTAATGCCTCTTCTACTTTATTCACCTGTCAGACCTCTTTCTAAACTTGGATTTTTTTCAGTAAGTCAATGTTTGCTTCCACATCAATCCCTTGAGCCATAGCCACTTCTCTGATCGTTTTACCAGTTCGTAAACTCTCATCTGCTAAATCAGCAGCACGTGTGTAGCCAATAGTCTCAGACAAAACGGTAGCAAGATAGGTACTGCGTTCCAGATTATCAAAGCAGCGAGCCTCGTTGGCTTCAATTCCTACCACACAGTGATCTGTAAACGTGCTAATACCATTAGTCAAGACTTGAAAGGATTCTATTAATTTGTAAAACACTACGGGTTCAAAAGCATTTAATTCCAATTGTCCCGCTTCAGCAGCTGTACCAATAATGGTATTGTTGCCCATAACAATAAAGGCACACTGACTGACTACCTCAGGGATCACTGGATTAATTTTTCCAGGCATAATGGAAGACCCATTTTGTCTGGCTGGGATGGATATTTCCCCAATCCCTGAATTAGGTCCAGAAGACAGTAGTCTAATGTCATTCGCAATTTTAGATAAACTAATTCCAATAGCCTTCAATGTATCTGATAACACAACATATTGTTCGATATGTTGGGTCCCATCTACTAAATCATCCGCAGTCGTCAGGTGTTCCTTAGTAATCGCATTAAGATAAGGAATCACCGTTTCTGCTAACTCAGGATGCGCTGTAATACCTGTTCCGATAGCTGTCCCACCTAAGTTAACCGCTTCCATTTCTTGTTTCACATGTTCGAGACGTTTCATCCCACGCTTAGTTACAGAATGATACGCGTGGAATTCTTCTCCCAAGCTGATGGGTACCGCATCGCTCAATTGAGTACGTCCCAGTTTCATTACATGTTTAAAGTCTTGTGCTTTTTGTTCCAGCACATCACTCAATCGTTGCAGTTCATTCATTAATAAGGGTATTTTTTTCAACATGGTTAATTTACCCGCTGTTGGGTAAACATCATTCGTCGATTGCCCTTTATTCACGTCATCGTTAGGATGAATGACGGAGAAATCGCCCTTTTGTCCACCTAATAATTCAATGGCACGGTTTGTAATAATCTCATTAATATTCATATTACTACTTGTGCCAGCACCTCCTTGAACGGGATCCACAATCATTTGATCATGAAAACGTCCGGCAATCACATCATCACACGCTTGGATAATCACTTTCGCTTTTGTTTCTGGTAATAACCCCAGCGTGTGGTTTGCCAACGCCACAGATTTTTTTACTTGAGCCAAACTGACAATAAAATCTGTGTCCATTCTTTGATGCGTAATAGGAAAATTAATTTGGGCTCTCATTGAATGAACCCCATAATAACTTTCCATCGGCACCTGCAATTCTCCAATACTATCTCTTTCTATCCTAAACATGACGGTTATCTCCTTTAAATTTATTCTGTCATAAATTGACGAAATTCATCGTGGGATAATTGCGCATTGAGACCAACTAACATATGGATTCGAGCTTTTGGTCCTGTCAGACCACTTACAAACATGACTCCCATTTTTTTCAATGGAATACCGCCACCCTCGTAATCGTATATGTCTTGGGCAATGCCGTTTGAACAGCGTGAGACTAAGGCAATAGGAATCTGTTTGTCTATTATTTTTTGGATGAAAGGCAAGACGCCTGGTGGTAAATTACCAGCACCTAAAGCTTCAATAACCAATCCATCAATATCTGCCTCTAACAGACTTTCAAAAATAAACCCATCCATTCCTGCATAAGCTTTGACTAAAGGAATTCTTCCTTCAACCGTTGAGATGTCATAGGTATAAGCTTCCACAACCTCTTTAACAAACATAATCTGATTTTTCGAAATGATACCAATCGGTCCAAAGGTTGGTGTTCTAAAGGTATCTACGCTGGTTGTGTGGGTTTTAGTCACAAACCGAGCCGCATGAATCTCATCGTTCATCACTACCAGTACCCCTTGGTTCTTTGATTTATCATCTGCGGCTGTAACAATGGCCTTCATGTAATTGTATAAGCCATCTGAGCCTATTTCATTACTTGATCTCATGGCACCCGTTAAGACAACCGCTATTTTTTTATCAAAACTAATGTCTAAGAAATAAGCTGTTTCTTCTAATGTATCTGTCCCATGTGTGATAACCACACCATCGAAAGCCTCTTCTTGCGCTTTGACGATTCTCTCCTTTAATTTCAGCATCTCTGTCACCGTGATATGTGGGGAAGGTAGATTAAAAATTTCTTCTACCTGCACTTTTATATCTTTAGGAAGTAAACTCATGGTCTCAGCTAAGGGATGACTCTGAGATAACCCCACAGAACCTCCCTCTTCTTGCACCATTGATATCGTTCCTCCGGTATGTAATACTAAAACTTTTTTCATACTGCACCTCACTCAAACGTTTCCACATTTTTATTTTAATTCTTTGACAGACTCTTGTCGTGTTCATATCTAACCTTATCAGGGGTTATTTTTTTTCATTTTATCATGATACAAAAGAAAGTAATAATAAGACGGTCTTTTTCTTACTTTCTTAATTTTTCTTCCAATGATTCGACTCTATTCATAATCAAAAGATAACAAGCATTCATTTCTAAGGTAATTTGTTCCTCAATGGTCCCATCATCTACGACGATCTCTTTCATATTAAAATCAGGAACCACTGATTGCAATAAATATTCCTGAACATCTGTATCCATCTCTGTAAATCCGCCCGCTTTTAACCACTGATGATAAATGCCACCATGTTGACTATCTAACAAAAACTCCTTAACTAAATAGCGCCCCTTTGGCAAGTCAACAAACTGAAACACTTCTTCTTTTTGGCTGGTTTTCCATAAATTTTCGTAGGCTGTATCTGTTGGGTTTAAAAAATAATAGTTATAATACAACAAATAGTAAGAATTAAATTTTTTGGTCACAAGATACCGTTCCGATTGATAAATAATGTCTTCTCCAATTCGGTCCAACAGAGTTAAGACAAAATATAAAGGGCGTTTCAATGGGCCATGAAGGAATACAGATAAATTGGAATCTTTGCTCTTTTTAGTAACCGTCGCTTCACTTTCAAGGTTCAACCAAAAACCAACACCGTCCACTCTATGTGATAATTCCACCATTGCCTTAAGAACAATCCCAGACCTAAAAAAAGTACCACTAAGAATATGATTGTCACTAGCTAATATGTTCCACTCTGTCACAAATAGCTTAGGTGGATTATCATTGTATGCTCCTTTTGATAATGCCAATAACGCATCCAATTCTTCTAAAAAAAGAACATGGCTCCCTTGTGACCTGTCACTTTTAAGGGCATAATCACGGTAACTAATCGAGAGAATATCTGGTACCCGTTGCGCGATTATTAAAGGAGCGATGACTTCTTTAAACACAGAAAGCTCACGGTGGTTAATATTAAGAGACACATGACCCGTGGTGAAATTCTCATGTAAAAAATCATAGGTCATATCGTATAATTTTCGAAGGACACTGCTAGATACATCATGTTCTGCTACATTAATTTCTATGTACCACCCAAGCCTAAAGCTTGCCTCAAAATGAACGTATCCCTGAATAATCTGACGAATATAACAGAGCTGCTCTTGCCATGCTTCAAGGGTTGTTTGCTCCGTTACCGTTAAGACAATCATCGGCTGCAGTCTCATCTCATTGATAAAGGAGAATAATCGGTAATTGTTAACGTGTTTATCTGTGATGACATAATGCTGATGGTCAACTTCTTCACACAAGCCAAAAAAACGAATGTAATCAAAAGGAATTTTTTCTTGTAGAATACGTATTTGTTGACGGACATCTTCTGATAACCCATTTTCAGCTAGCCCAATGTTTATCACTCTTTGTGGCTTATTGAAAGAACCTGACTGCTCCTGTTCCACCGAAATCGTATGTTTCTTCGAAGTGACTGCTCCCGTTTGTTTGATATTTTGAGACAACATATACTGAGCGATGAATTGAACCGCTTCTTCTTGAGGGATAATATGATAACTTTCCTCTTCTACCAATGGTTCTTGTTTCCCTCTTATTTTAGCACTTTCTTTTTTCCGGTAATCATTAGGAGTGACATGGTATTTTTTCTTAAACACTTCTGTCAGACGCTTAGCACTAGGAAAGCCATTATTTAGTGCGATTGTGATTACTGGTAAACTTGTTTGTCTTAAATCCGCTGTCGCATGTTGTAACCTAACTTGGTCCACAAAACGTGAAAACGTAATACCTGTTTCTTCCTTAAAAAGACGAGACAGATAGGCCTCTGAAACATAATCATTTTTAGCGAAATCAGTTAAGGATAAGCGATTGGCGTAATGTTTTTCAATATGAGCTATCATGGATTGAATCTTAGGATGACCGCTATCTATATCTAGGTTGTAAGCTTTAGTATGATTCACTACCAAAGCTGTTTTATTCATGTATTGTAAAAAACTTAGTAAATAACTCGTGCTAATAAAGGGCTGTACCGCTTCTTTTACCTCGAAAGCATCTAAGATAAAACGAAAAAATTTTTCTTTGAAAATCACTCGTTCTTCTTCTGCCATATAAACAAGTTTTACATCGTTAAAAAAGGGACGCCAATCATCAGCAATGATTTTTTCTATCTCAGAAAAATAAAAACGGACGTGAAGCAAATGATTGTGCTGATTATTATTCTTAATCATTAACGAATCAGAATGATTCATTAAATAAAAATTATCCTCATTAAGATAATCTAGTGTGCCTTCTTTATCTAATTCAAACGAGCCATGGAGAGAATAAATTAGTGAAAAAGAATGACGATTGTTGTTAATTCTCTTGTTATTCTTTATGGTTATCAGCTCTATATCGTACAGATGTTTCTTTGTCATAACTGCTTCCTCCTCACTAAATGTTAAAATAAATTGACCCCCATTTTTTTTAATGTTACACTTCACCTATAAATGAATAGATCAGGGGAGGCTACGTGTTAGCCTGAGAGTAAGTAATAACTTTGACCCTTAGAACCTGTCGGTTAATACCGTCGTAGGGAGACTTTGTGTATACCACAACCATTCGACGAGGGCTCCCCTGGTCTTTTTTTATTGTTAAGGAGTTGACTCTATGTGAAAAAACGTTGGATCTATCCAACCAGTAGTTTAATTATTTTTGTTGGCATATGGGAATTACTTGGCAGACTATTAAAAGTCCCTGCTTACATCTTACCTGTCCCAACACAGATTTTTCAATCATTAATCACCGAATTTAATGTCTTATTAACCCACAGTCTTGTGACACTCACTGAAGCATTGATTGGCTTGATACTTGCGGCCATACTTGCTCTTGTTATCGGGATTGCGATGGATGCGTTTCAACCTGTTAAGTGGACCATCTACCCCCACTTAGTTATTTCTCAAACGATTCCTATTTTAGTGTTAGGACCTATTTTTTCTATTTGGTTTGGTTTCGGTATGACCCCAAAAATTTTAATGGTCGTCCTGATGTGCTTCTTTCCTATTTCAGTTGCTTTTACTGATGGCCTAAAAAATGTGAATCAAAAGAAGATTACCTTACTAAAAACATACGGGGCATCAACAAAACAAATCTATCAACGGGTTAAAATACCTGAAGCCTTCCCTGCCTTTCTATCTGGCTTAAAAATATCTGCTACTTACTGTATTGGTGGTGCTATTGTTGGAGAATGGCTCAGCGCATCAGCGGGGCTTGGGTACTATATGATTCGTGCCAAAAACGGGTATCTACTAGACAACGTGTTTGCGTCAATTATTATGATTATGACATTAAGCTTGCTTCTAAATGCAAGCGTTTCACTTATTCATTATATACTAATTAAGAAAAGGATGATTCCAAATGAAAAAAATTAAATGGTTGGTTATCAGTAGTATGGCTTTATTAACATTGGGGGCTTGTGCCACAAACAATGAAAAGAAAGAAACCACAGACAAAGATTTGAAAGAAGTCACCCTTATTCTTGATTATTTACCTAATACGAACCACACAGGTATCTATGTAGCGAAAGAAAAAGGCTACTATAAAGAAAAAGGCATTGATTTAACGATTATTGAACCAGGACAAGATAGTACCAGCCTGGCTCTTTTAGGAGCTAATAAAGGAGAATTTGCTTTAAGTTACCAAGAAGACTTGACCTACTCTGCAGCGTCTAAAGACCCAATTCCTGTTAAAGCCATTGCCACGGTGTTAGAACACAACACATCAGGCTTCGCGAGTTTAAAAGAAGCTAACATTACGACTCCTAAAGATTTCGAAGGAAAGACGTATGCTGGCTGGCAATCTGCAAGTGAGGAAGCCACATTGAAAGCTGTTATGCTCAATGATAAAGCCGATGTTTCAAAGTTAAAAATGGTTGGTAACCCTGCTGTGGGTGCTTCTGATTTAGGTAAAAACATTGACATTAAATGGTTTTATGAAGGATGGGATTACACTAAAGCTTTGATGGATGGTTATGAATTGAATTTTATGCCATTAACATCCCTTGATAGTCGATTAGATTACTATACACCGATTATCTTAACAACAGATCAATTAATCGACACAGACCCCGAGCTCATCCAAGACTTTGTGGATGCAACAAAAAAAGGCTATGAATTTGCAATAGCTGAACCTGACAAAGGGGCCGATATTTTATTCAAATCAGCACCAGACCATGACCTAGAGTTTTTAAAGAAATCCCAAGAATTCGTGTCTAAACATTATGCAACAACACCAAGTAAATGGGGCGTTATGACAGACGACGTTTGGAATAGCTACACGGAATTTATGTTTGATAATGAATTAATCAGCGAAAAAATTCCTGCTAGCACGCTTTATACTAATCAATTTATTACAAAGGATGAGTAATGTGATTCACTTAGATCAACTGGCACTAACTTACGAAGATCGTCTCATTTTTCATGAACTGACAACAACAATTAAAGAAAAAGAATTTGTTTCCATACTGGGCCCAAGCGGTTGTGGTAAATCTAGCTTACTCAACATTTTATCCGGAACCCTCACCCCAAGTGGTGGCCGCTTTTCGGTGGATGGAGAGATAGTGACAGGATTAAACAATCACTTTTCCTATATGCCTCAAGAAGATTTGCTTTTTGATTGGAAAACCGTTTATGAGAATATCACCCTTTATCAAACGTTGCATCACCTTCCCATTGATACCAAAGTAATCGATGAGTATCTCGCTATTTTCGGCTTAACTGAGGTGAAATACGCTCTTCCTACTACTCTGTCAGGCGGGATGAGACAACGTGTTGCTTTTTTAAGAACGGTTTTAGTTGATCGAGACATCTTATTACTAGATGAACCTTTTGGGGCCCTAGATATCTTTACAAGACAACAACTACAAGATTGGTTAAAAACTATTAGCCATCAGTTAAATAAGACCATTATTTTAGTCACTCACGATATTGATGAAGCCTTATATCTTTCTGATAGAATCTTGATTATGGGCCATCAACCAAGTACTTTTGTCTCAGAATTATCCTTTGATGGGACGCAACAGACAAGAGAGTGGCTTGCGGATCAGGGTCCTTTAAGGTATTCTATCTACCAACATTTGGCCAAAGTTGAGGAGGACTGACCAATGACTTTACCCTTAATTGATGCTCATTGTCATCTATCCAAGAATAAAGAACTTTTAACCTTGTTACTGAATCATCATATTCCTGCCATGATTAATTGCCAGACACCAAAAGAGTGGGAAGAAAATCAAGCTCTCATCAAAAATGTCCCTTTCCTAAGGCTAAGCTTTGGGATTCATCCTTGGGATACAGACAAATTATCCTTTGAAGAGTGTCTAAATACCTTAGATGAGGCCTCATTCATCGGAGAAATTGGTTTAGATAATTTATGGACCAAGGTTCCTTTAGAAACACAAATGGTGACGTTTAAAAAACAATTAGAGTACGCCTCTCAGACTAAAAAACCTGTCATTCTCCATACTAAAAAGAGAGAAAAAGAAGTGTTAGATACTATCCAACACTATCCTAACCAATATCTTGTTCATTGGTACGGTACACTTGATTACCTCGATGACTACATTGCTCTTGGTTGTTACTTCACCATTGGACCTAGCCTCAAAAATGAGCCTTACTTGGTAGAATTAATGACCCGTGTCCCTTTTGAACGCTTATTAATGGAATCTGACGGTCTAGAAGCCCTGAAATGGGTGCATGCTTCTCCTTCTGTTGACTACATCACAGAACAAGAAAACATGTTACACATTATGGGAAACGTCTTCCACCAATCACCTGAAGACATCGGTTATCAATTACAAGCTAATTTTAATCAGTGGTTACAAGGAAGTAGATAGAGACAAAAAAGAAGAATGCCTTAGGCACTCTTCTTTTTCTTTTGATTAAAATAGGTCATTAAAGCGACTAGCATTAAAGCGAAAATACCACTTAAGATAACAAAAGGTAATCTAAGGCTATCTACACCTGTTACTAGTTCTAAACCTCTAAGTATCACAGGAGATAAGAAGACTCCAATATTACACCCAACAAATATAAACGAGGTCACCATGTAGGGATTAGAGTTAACTGATACGGTATCTATGTGATTAAAGATATAAGGTAACACCCAAGCTACAGGGATACTTGATATTAATAATCCCACAACGAGTAAGACAAAAGAATGACTAGATAAACCAATCAATAAACACGACATAACATTTACTATAACAGCTAAATATAGAATGCGATGGCTAAGTGTTCTTTGTAACCATTCAAAACAAAAACCCGCAGCGATGCCTAAAATTGGCATGATAGCTAAATATTGGCTCGTATTATAACCAGCCCCTTTTAGATCAATGGCTAATGTCGGGTATCTCACAGCGATGGCGATACTCACCATCACGTTCATTGCTGCCACTACAATCGTCCCAATGATCAACGGGGTTAATCTTGTCTTAACACTTGACTCATGGGTCACTTTTTCAACTTGAGGGACATTAAAGTAAAAGAACGCGCCAATAATTAGAGCAAAGAAGTAAATAGCATAAGCATATTCCCACCCGAACAGTAATAAATAACCGGCTAGAAAAGTTAAAGCCATCTGCCCTACCGCTTCAAATGAATTCCTAAATCCTAGTAATTTAGCTCGCATTTTACCTTGATACAAGGCATTAATATAACCCACCGACAATGAATTATATAAACCAAACCCCATACCTAAAATTAAACGACCGATTAAAATACTCGTAAATGTTTGTGGTAACCATAAGGGGGTGGTTCCTCCAATTGTTACAAATAAGAGGCCTAATAATACGGTTTGTTTCATCCCGATTTTTGTAGAAATACTATCTGATAATAACACAAAAATAAATACCGCTAAACTTGGTACTGTTCCTATTAACTCACTTTGAGTCTGAGTTAAATCCAGTTGTTCTTTAATTAAAGGCAATGTCCCACTAATTGACATTCCCGTGGTTAAAAGAAAAGACACCCCTAATACGGCTAATGGAGTCACTTTATTTTTCTGCACTGACATCCTATCACTACTCTCTTTTTCGTTTTCTCTCTCCACTTTACCTGTTTCTCCTTCAAAAGTTAAGTTTTTTCTATATTATTTTGTCTCTTCTTCCCAATTATAAGAAAAAGATGAATTATTTTTATAAAAACTACTTTTTTCCTAGATTTACGGTGTGAAATTGCGTATGATTAACAGTGATTGCTAGAACAACTAGCTATGAGTCAAAGGGGATATGATTTTAATATGAAAAACAAATTTAAGTACATTGATTTCAAAATACTTATACCCTACTTGGTCATGAATTTTATAGGAATTATAATGATTTTCAGTGCCAGTTCCTATAAACTAGTCCAATCGGGTAAAAGTTCCATGGCATTTGCTACGAAACAATCACTGTTTCTAGTGATATCGTTAATACTGATTACCATTATTTATCGAACCAAACTAAGTATCTATCAAACGGACATTTTCCAAAAAATAATGATCGCTATTTCATTTGCTATGTTAGGCGTTACCATGATTATGGGATTCGCTGCGGGAGGGGCTCAGAGATGGATTAATCTTGGTTTTATTAGTCTACAACCTTCTGAGTTTGTTATGATTACTACCATTATCTATACATCCTATATTTTAGCTAAGCGGCAAGAGAGTATTCAAGAAGACTTTAAGTCCTCTATCAAAGCCTCCCTTATTGTTATTGGCAGTCTGATTTTATTCGTTTTTATCCAACCAAACGTTGGTGGTGCAACCATACTTACTCTGATTTTTTTAGTGTTAGTTGCCTCAAGCGGAATTGCCT
This sequence comes from Vagococcus sp. 211, assembly GCF_056322705.1. Lineage (NCBI taxonomy): Bacteria > Bacillati > Bacillota > Bacilli > Lactobacillales > Enterococcaceae > Vagococcus > Vagococcus sp. 211. The sequence goes on along the minus strand of NZ_CM150475.1, from coordinate 989,730 downwards.
ACCTTTACTTGGTTTATGGTTTTACCTTTACTGCTGTCTTTGCTTTTGTGATGACGCAACTGGTGATGTTCAAAGACGGAATGCTACTTCCTGGCAAATACCATTACATCTACAAACGATTCTCAGTCATGAAGAATCCTTTTGAAGATCAACTAACCAACGGCTTCCAGCTTATTAACTCTTATTATGCCATCTATAATGGGGGTTGGTTCGGTCGAGGCTTGGGTCAAAGTATTCAGAAAAAAGGCTTTTTACCTGTCGCAGAAACGGATTTTATCTTTTCAATCGTGATGGAAGAACTTGGCTTAATTAAATCTTTATTTATTTTAGCCTTACTGTTCTTCTTGATCTTACGTATTTTTGCCGTTGGTATTCAAGCAAAATCAGCGTTCAATTCACTTGTTTGTATCGGTGTTGGGTCAGCAATTCTTATCCAAGTCTTTGTCAACTTAGGTGGAATTTTAGGGGTTATTCCTATGACTGGTGTTCCCTTTCCGTTTATGAGCTATGGTGGATCCAACTTATTGACCTTGTCAATCCTTGTTGGTTTAGTGTTAAATATTAGTGCCAATGAAAAAAAATGGCAAGAAGAAGCATTAAATCTACCTGAACCCTATGAGACTACAAGTAAACAACTATTGCTATGATTCAATGAATCATAGCTTTTTTTCATTATAATAGGGTATAATAAAACAGAAGGAGATGATAATCATGCTATCAAATAATAAAAATCCCTTAAAAATATTCGTATTAATCGCTGTTTTAAGCCTAGGCGTGTTATATTTGCTAAATTATTTTAATATTAACCTGAAACAGATAAGACTCGCTTCAAAAAATCAAATTCGTTATGAACACGTAGAACCTCAACAAACAAATCTACTTCTGAAAGATTATAATAAAGTGCTCTTTCATACCACAAGTCATACTGTGACTGTTAAGTATCATTACTATGTTAAGGGTATTCTAGAAACTGAGGAAACCTTGGTATCATTAGGATTTACTGACAGCACTAACTTTGAAGGTGAGCTATCTTGGGCAGAACTCTTTAACGATGAGGCACAAGAAATTAGACTAAAACTTGATGCCAATGGTGCTAACTCAACAGCAAGCTTCAAATTATCAGACATTATCCAACAAGATTCGGAACAGTTATCAATGGGGTCAATGACCAATAAAACATTAAATGAATCGATTAAATCAACACAAACGGTTATCTTACAACAATGGGCTTATGACCCATCACAAGTAACTCTCACAGAGGATAAGGCCAATCAAGACACCCTCAAACAAAATGAACAAGTCGTACAACTCTCTATCTCTTTTACCTAAGACCTTTTATTAGGTCTTTTTTTGATGCATATCATTTTGACTTACTTTAAATAAGTTATATACTTATACTAACAAAAAGTAAGAGGTGGTTAATATGAGACAACAATTACAACAACAACACAGTTTAGACTTAGGTCTAGTGATATTAAACGTTAACAATTTAAAAGAATTGCATCATTTTTATGAGGACATCATTGGTTTATCAACTTTAGAAGAAAAGTCAGGAACTGTCACACTTGGCATTAAAGAGACGAATTTACCTTTGGTTCAATTACATCAGCTCCATCCTTCAGCGCCTAAGAAACAACAAACTGGCTTATACCATTTGGCTTTTTTACTTCCGTCACGGGTGGCATTAGGAGGGATTTTAAGGCATTTAATCATGACAAAATCACCTCTAATTGGCGCTGCTGACCATGGTTACAGTGAAGCTATCTATTTAGAAGACCCTGAAGGAAATGGCATTGAAATTTATACTGATAAAGAGACCAGCCATTGGGATGTGCGTGACAATGGTGATATAAAAGGAATTTCCATTGAAATGGATGCTAGAAGTATGCTTGAGGAAGCACCTCTACCACTAGCAAAAATGCCTGCAGGAACGATGATGGGACATATTCACTTAAGTGTCTCTGACTTATCTGCTAATGATAGCTTTTATCAGGATATTTTAGGATTACAACTAACAGATAACCTAGGTGGAAGTGCTAGATTTTATGCGAAAGATGGCTATCACCATCACATTGCTGCTAATATTTGGCAAGGGAGAGGCCTAGCTAAACGAGAAACTGATGATTTAGGTATTCATAGTTATGAAATGATATGGACAGAAGAAGGCTCTTTTAATAAGATTCAGGAACAGTTGTTAATGAATAAGTTCCCAGTGAAGCCTCTTACTGACACACAGTTTACAACCATCGATCCTAATGGGATTACGATTCATATGATACTAAAATAAAAAGAGTTAGCACTTGAAAGTGCTAACTCTTTTTTATGACCTCATTACTTTTATTTGATACTCACTTGACCAATTAAATCATTTTCTCTCACGGTTTCTTGCGAGTTCATTGTAACCTCAGCTATATCATCTGTATTAGTAAAGACGACTATAACATCTGTTCCTTTACCAGCTTTTGCAATACTATCAAAATCAACCATTGCCAATAAGCTTCCTTTTTCAACCGCTTGCCCTTCTTCTACTTTAACATCAAAAGGGTCACCTTTCAGTTCTACCGTATCTAATCCAACATGAACTAAAACTTCGATACCGTTGTTTGTTTTTATCCCGTACGCATGTTTTGTCGGGAAAACACTCGTCACAACACCTGATACTGGAGAATAAATATTACGAGCAGTAGGCTTAATCGCAAAGCCATCACCCATCATTTTAGTTGAAAAGACATCATCTGCTACTGAAGATAAAGGAACCAATTGCCCTGTAGTCACAGCATACAGATTAGTACTCTTTTCTTCTTTTGATCCAACCCCTAATCCACCTGCTTGGTGAATCCGGCTCAGAGCATCTGCCACAAATTGTACCTCTGTTCCAACAATGACTTGTAGATTCTTAGCATCGATAATTTTAACGCCAGGTACCCCTGTCGCTTTAATCGCCTCTGTGTCCACTCTTCCTGTGTCCTCTAGTTCTAACCTTAATCGAGTCGTACAGTTGTCAATGGACTTAATGTTGTTATTACCACCTAATCCATCAAATATTTGACTAGCTAGGACTACAAATCGTTCATTACCAACAGCTGAAGCTAGTTCTCTATTATCTTCAATAATTACTTTTTCACGTCCTGGTGTCATTAAGTTAAATTTCTTAATAACGAACATAAACGTAAAGTAATAAATCACTGCCATAACCAACCCTTGAACCAGTAACATGTAAGGTTTGTTAGCAATTGGTACACGTAAACTTAGAATAAAATCGATGAACCCAGCACTAAAGTTAAAGCCTGCTGTCCATTGGAACGTTGCAGCAACAAATAGAGATAAACCTGTCAGTACAGCATGAACAACATATAATGGCCATGCTACGAACATGAATGAAAACTCTAAGGGCTCTGTTACCCCTGTAAAGAAAGAAGCAAAAGCAGCTGCCATCATTAATGATGCCGTCGTTTTTTTATTTTCTTCACGAGCACATTGATACATCGCAAAGGCACCTGCTGGTAGACCAAACATCATTACTGGGAAGAACCCTGCTTGATACATACCTGTCACACCTTTAACGCCTTCACTACTCCAGAATTTACCGATATCATCAATTCCTGCAATATTAAACCAGAACACATTGTTTAAAGCATGATGCAATCCAGTTGGAATTAATAAACGGTTGAAGAATCCATACAACCCTGCTCCAACAGGCCCTAAGCTTGAAATTCCTTCACCAAAGGTTACCAGACCGCCATAAACAGGTGGCCAAATGAAGATAAGCAATGCTGATACAACCAACATCACTAAAGATGTCACAATTGGCACGGAGCGTTTCCCACTAAAGAAAGACAAGGCCATTGGTAAGGTTGTTTCATTAAAACGGTTATACATCGCACTAGCAATTAACCCTGCTAAAATACCAATAAAGACGTTTTTGTTATTAATCGCTTGAAAGGCAATGTTAACGTCCTCTAGTTCAATTCCTTTAAACATGGCAATCGTCCCAGGTGCAAGTAACTGCATTGGAACTAAGAAGGCTATCAGTCCTGCCAGAGCTGATGATCCGTCTCTATCTTTAGCCATACCAAACGATAAACCTACCGCAAAGATAATTCCTAAGTTATCTAAGATCGTTGCCCCTGCTTTAATTAAGAAGGCTGCTAGTAAGTTGTTACCTCCCCAACCACTCGGGTCAATCCAATAACCAATTCCCATAAACAACGCAGCAACAGGTAATGTCGCAACGGGCAACATCAGCGAACGTCCCATTTTTTGCATGTACGCTTTCATTCTATTTCTCCTCTTTTCATATTAGTTGTGGCTAGTCGCAATCGTTCAATATGGATTGCTAAATAGCCCAATTCCTCTCCAGTAATTGAAATTTGATAGTGTTTCATCAATAGAACCCTAATTTTACGTGCCACATCATAGCTTTCTGGGTATTTTATTTTGACTAATGCCAAAATATCTTGATCCAATACAGCATATTGATTTTGATTGAAACGTTGGAGTAAGAGTCGTAAGTGATTTGCTAATCTTGAATAATTCAAAGACATCTCTTCTGAGTGAATATCCGTCTGAAGTTCTTTTTCAATAAGTAATATAATATCAGAGACAATGGATACTTCACGGATGCTTCGATTATTATTAACTTCACCGGCTCGGGCACTGTGTATATGAATCGCAATATAACCTGCTTCATCGTAAGTGTAAGGGATACCAAGTTCTTTTGTTAAGAAACTTACGGACCACTGAGCAACAGCAAATTCTTCACTATACAACGCTTCAATTTCTTTCAATAATTTGTTTCGGATAAAAATACCATTGGACAAATTTTCCGCGGAAAAAGACAAATGATCCGACAAAGAAATCAACAAATGACTGTTCAACTTTTCCATCAACACGGTTTCGGCATAATCGATAATTTTTTCAGCAGCGAAAAAGAAGCGTTCGTCGATTTGAGCCATTAGACTTTGTAATTTCCGTTGGCCTTCTGCTTCCATAGCAAACAATCGTTCTATGTCACGATGATACACTAAATCATTTTTTTTCTTACCAAAGCCAATTCCTTTACCAACTGCTATTTTTTCTTCTTCTTCGTCAAGAACAAGTACAGCATTTTGGTTTAACACTTTTTTTATTTTCATAATAGTCCCTTCTGCAGAAGTGTTTCCTGTGACACAATCACTAAAAAAAGCACAGAAAATCCTAACGATCCTCAGAAGTCTAAAGACGCTAAAATTTTCCATGCCTAGTACGATCTAGTCACATGAAACAGTATTATTGATTCTAATATAGACAATATTTCATTTTTTGTCAACCTTAAGACCTAGACCTTTTTAAAACTACGGACCCTATTATTATAAAACAGACTATTTTATAATAATAATGAAAGGAGCGATAAAAGATGAAAAAAATGAGTTTAATAGGGATTTTACTAGTTGTTTTTCTAGGAATTGGCTTTTATCTCTACCAAGATAATTATGGAACAACACCTTACTATACCAAAATTAATCAACAAGGCGAAAGAGTCAATAGTGGTGACATCGAAGGAGAACCTACTTATCGTTACGACTATCACTTAAATAGCGTGAATAAAAAACAAGAACAAAAGAATATTAATTTTTATTCCTTTGAAGATCGTCCTTTGAGAGAAAATGCCTATTTAAAGGTACACGTTAACAAGAAAAAAGGGGTAATGGGCTGGGAAGAAATACAAAAAAGTGAGTTAACTGAAGATATTCTAGCCGTTTTAGATTAAATAAACACACCATTTTAAATCAAAATGGTGTGTTCTTTTTTTAATAAATCTTTGAAATAATGGCATTCACCTATTAGTTCTAAACTAGGAGTATTGCCTTCTATCACCGTATCTAGAGATTCCATATAAGCTTGATTGAATCTTTCCATATCGAACACTAGTAAGTTTTCTTTCAACTCTTTCCTTAAAGTCGTGAGATAATTAGGAATTTCTTCTGCTGTCATTATTATCGCCTCCTTACTTTAGTAAGCTACGCTTTTTTACTTATTTTTGGTTACCCTATTAAAAATAAGTCTCTAGTAGGAGGTATCCGCCTTTAATATCCGTTATATTTAAAGAAAGGAGTGAAAGATATGTTACATCATATTTACAAAAGTATGCTTGCTTTTATTTTAGGAACAGCGGCTTATGCTGTCATACAAGGAATTTATGACATGATAATGACACCTAATCATGGGATTATTTCTCATTTAATGGGGTTTGCATCGTCTGTTATTTGGCACTTATTAGGCTATTTTTTCCCTGTCATTATTACCTTTTTTATTTCAACACTGATTTTATCTTTGATACGACGTCACCATAACTGGCCTGTCATTATTGTGTTTGTATCTCACACTTTAGTAACCGTCATCGCACTGATGTTTCCCATTGTCTACGGTTATATTTACAATTATAAATACGAGTCTGGCCTATTAAATGCTATTTCAGAATGGGGATTTAGCCCCTTCTCTATTATTGCCAGCGCCTTACTTGTTGGCCTATTTTCAGCTATTATTGAGTCCAAATTTAATCAATTAGACTAACGCAAAGCCACAGGTCTTTCTTATAAAGAAGACCCTGTGGCTTATTTTTTTGCCTAATGAGCGATCATTTCTTGCGCGACGTCATGTTGACTCAATTCTTCTGGGTAATACGTTGGCCAATGGGTGACTTCTTTAAACAATGCTTCTTGGCTTTCTCCACCAAAATAGATATGGAAATGCTCTGCTTTCTTTGGAGCGATGCCATGGTCACTAAATTGCACATATTTGAATCGTCCAGCTTCCTCATCATCCGTCTCAAAAATAAATCGAACGCCTCTATTCCCTTTCTTGTATGTAAGAATTTCATGTCCTTTATAGGTGTAAGTGTAAGAATGATGTTCACCATTGACAATAAAATCCATTGTATCCCCTGATATTACTACCTTATCAACGTCTGTTTGATAACCTTTGGTATAGTAATCCTTATATTCCTCAGCAGTCATGTCTTTAGTCATTTTTGCTTTATACTCAAACACTTGATCTAACGCACCTTTTTGCAATAACGGATAGACAGATTGCCAGTTACCTTCATAATCATCCAGTGAGCGATCCTTTACCTCATTATCCTCAAAATACCCATTTGAGACAGTCTTATGTAATGTTTCTGTTGCCTTGTTTTCTTTTTTCCTACTTTCTCTTTGTGTTGTTTTTTCTAAGGATACTAAATTATCCTCCATAACAGATACATAGTTTTCCCCGTTTTCTATCTTTTCCTGTGATAAACTTTCTAAAGGGTTCAATACCGCTAATGCTACTTTCGTTTCATCTGCTAATGTTTTAGCAATCTTAGCATTCACATTCTCTTCAAAGTAAATGTGGCTTATGTCATGTTCCTCAATAAAATCTTTTAATTCTGCCAACTTAGCTGCAGTTGGTTCTTTCTCTGGGGATAGTCCAGCAATTGGTTCTTGTACTAAGTTGTATTCTAATGCTAGATAGCCAAATGCTGCGTGTTGTGTTACAAAAGTCCTTTCTTTGGCCTGACCTAAACGATCCTTGTAGCGCTTATCTAATTGTTTCAATTCTGTTAAATAGGCTTGTGCATTAGAATTGAATGCCTGTTTTTTTTCAGGATACTCTTGAATCAATTGATCCCTAATTGATTCTACCTCTTTGATTGCAAGGGATGGAGCCAACCAAGTGTGGGGATCTAATTCGTGATGATGTTCCTCCTTCTCATGATCGTGATCATGGTCATGGTCATGGCTATCATCACCTGGGAGGAGTATCATATTCTTAGTCCCTTGTATCACATTAGGACTTCCTTCTTTCCAACTTTTCTGTGCTTTTGGCACCCACATTTCCATATTTTCATCGTGATAAACAAAAACATCCGCATCTTGGATATGAGCCATGTCCTTCGCGGAAGGTTCATAATCATGAGGTTCCGATCCAGCCGGAACTAACAGAGAGACATTTCCTTCTTGTCCTACAATCTGTTTAGTGAATTCATAGACAGGATAAAAGGTTGTTACAATGTCTAAGTCTCCTTTCTTTTGATGACTCTTTTCTTCTATGCCTTTACTGCATCCTATAAATAAACCAGTAGCTAACATGCTTGCTATTATTACTTTGATTTTCCGTGTCATTTTAATGGACTCCTTCTAATTATCTATTTTTTAACTTATTTTCCTGTTTCTTTTTTTTAATTAAAGCGAGAGCTCTTTTTCGAGTCTTAATGTTTGGACTCAATAACCGGCGTCTAGCACTTGATATATCTTGTTTTTCCATTGTTATCCTCCAATCATTTTTACCAACTTGCTTTTTTTACACCAGGGATTAGACCTTGGTGAGCAAGCTCTCTAAAGGTCACTCTAGACAATCCGAATTTACCCATGTAACCTCTTGGACGTCCATCTGTTTCATCTCTCTTTCTATATCTAATAGGGTTTGAATTCTTAGGTAGCTTAGCTAACGCAGCATAATCTTTCCTTTTTTTAAGTTCCTCTCTTGTTTCTCTATATTGCTCAATTAAAACTTCTTGTTTTTTTGCTTTAGCTATTTTGGCTTTTGTCGCCATATCCAACATCCTTCCATTTTCTAAATCGTAATTGTTACGCTTTATGTTTTAGCATAGTTAATTTACCATTCAAAAAAAGGCTTGTCAATAAAAAATAACATGAAATTTTATTCATATTTGTTTAATCTAATCTTATTTCACTAAAAAAATAGCCTATTAAGAACTTTTTTTGTTCTTAATAGGCTATCATTATATACATCTGACTCTCTATTTAATTACTTGACGTAATAAGCATCAATTGAATAACAGAACATAAAAAAAGAACCCTTGGAATCCAAGGGTCCTTTATTCATTAATAACGAATTATTAACAACGGATTTCTTTAATTCTAGCTGCTTTACCATGCAATGCACTTACCAATTTTGTTATTTTTATCATTCTTCACAACGTAACCAAACGCCTTTAAATCAACGTTAAAACACTATTTTATATTTCTTTTATTATTCAACTTTTGTTATATTAATTGAGCTTTTTTGCGTACCAAACCACAAAAAACACTTTTTATAAAGTTCGGATAAAGAATAAAATAACACATTTCAATTTACTTAGTCTTAGTAAGCTATTCAACTAAATCAAATCTTATATCATTATTCTATGATACCAATAAAACTTGTCCCTAACAATATAATAAAAGAACAGACACCTACATAAACAAAAAAGCCTATCTCAATTTAACGAGATAGGCTTTCATATTTAATAACAAGGTCCCCAAGATCCAGTTTTAGTTTTTCCATTTGATTTACCTATGGCTACGAAACCATACTTACCGTTAGCTATTGGTTGTCTTACCCAAACATAGCCACCCGTATGAGTAAACTGATCATACTTAACTTCTTGACCAGGCTTAATCCACCCTAGTACATTTCCATCTATCGCCTTATCTAAGATAGCAATGTTAGCATTACCTGCATTTGATTTAAAGGTTCCCTTCTCAGCGTACCAACCAACTTTATCCGGTTTAGCTGTTGCTGGTACGTCAATCGGTTTGCTTGTATCGATATTATCATTACGGTAAGCGTACCATCCCATATAATAAGGACAGGTAGTTGCTTCATTATCAATATAAACACCATTCATTTGTGGATTTTTGTAAGTACAGTGAATGATTTGAGTATTATTGATAAACTCGACCACATGACCTGCCACACCATCTGACGCTCCTTTTTTACCAAAAATGACAATATCACCACGCTTAGCTAACCAATTTTTGTTATCTGCAATTAGTTTATATCCATTTTGAACTAACCAAGCATGCATTGAATCAGTGTTGTATAGCCACGCCGGTCTACTAGCTCCAGTTTTCTCAATAGAACGAACAAATAGTACCTGAACAATCACCAGTACCGTCAGAAGCATCACGAGATCCTGTCATTGAGTATCTAATACCTCGTTGTCTTAAACCATCCATAAACCCTATTGATGTTTCAATGTTAATTCTCGTCATTTTATCACTCCTAATTTTATTTATTATCTTGATATCCTTGATTAAATCCACTAACTGCTGCTTCAATTAAACTGTCTAACTCTGAATCTGAAATGATAATCTCTTGAGTTTCTAACAGTTTTCTAGCACGTCTTCTCGCTTCAAACTTTGCTAATATACCTTTTTCTGTAAAGTATTGTGTCGCTTTAGCTGATACAACACCTATTGCGGCAGTGATAAGAATTGTTGTTAAATTTAATAATGCTTCTTGTAATCCGTCCGTATTATTTCCCTCCTAGAATATTAGTAAAAAAATAGCCGATACTAGTAAGTCCGAGACTGATAATAAATCCCCATGACCACTTATTATTGACTTCGATTTCTTTAATAGCTTCATCATTTTTTGTCTGTTGCTTCATTAATACCTTTCGTATTTTCTTCAATTCTTGTCAGACGTTGAAGGATCTCACGAGTTAATAATTCATCACTCATAATCATAGCTACCACCTTTTCTTATTTTTGGATAAAATAAAAAGAGACTAGAATTCTAATCTCTAAGCTATTTATTCTTTTTCTTTTACCTCAGCAACCTCTTTTTCTTCTTTTACTTTTCTAGCTTTATTTTTTTCAATCTGCTCTCTTTGAAGTCTATCACTCTCTTCTCTTTGTCTAACTATCGCTTGCTGTTGACTACTATTGTTATTCATATTCCAGTTTCCCCACATAAGATCATCTCCATTATTATATTAATTAAACTATTTTACACTAAAGTGACGTAGTAAAGCAAAAAATATTCATGTTTTTAAAGTTTTATTTATATCACCGCTTTGTAGATAAAATAAATAGACGTTAATCTAGTTATTTATGTATTATTTAAACAATCTACAATTTGATTTGCTAAAGATTTGTAACCATTATCATTCGAGTGAACACCATCAAAAAATTCTTCATAAGCGTTTATACCTTTATTTATTGCGTTGAGTGAAATTGATTGTTCTTTATCAAATTTTTTAATTGCTGCTTGAACACCTAAATAATTGTTTGAATGATGGTGACAATAGATAACAGCACAATTTAATTCCGTTGCTATCTTATCGAACTGATTTGTAAAATTGGCCATCTCATGCGCGCTATTTTCATCACCAGTTAATACTTTATATATTGGGTCAATTATTACGGCTATGTAATTTTGTTTTTGTGCTCTACGGATTAACTTAGGTGCTAGTTTGTCCATTGGACTCGTCTTCCCTCTTAAGTTCCATATATCAATATTAGAAACATGGTCATGCCCTTGATTTAATTTATTGTAAATTTCAATAAATCTCATTTTGGCAGACTTTTCATCAAGCTCTAAATTGACATATAATACTTTTCCCTTTTGACATGATAGTCCGAACCATTCACGACCTTCAGCAATCGCTATGGCCAATTGAATTAATGAAAAAGATTTACCGGCTTTACTTGGACCAGCGATTAACATTTTATGCCCCTGTCTTAATACCCCTTTTATTAATTCAGGTGCTAATTCAATTTTTTGTTGGAATAAATCTTCCAAGTTTTCTGGATCAGGAAGATTATCGTTCATATCCTCAATGTACTCTTCCGATTCTTCCCAAGAATGTTTACCGATATGCGTATCAATTAAGAATTGTTTCTTCCCATTACGTTCAAATCCAGGTAAACGAGTTAATCGAGATGGGTTCTTATTCTGCTTATCTACTTTAAGACCGTTCTTTTCTACTATCTTATAAAGATAATCTACTCTCTCCTGGTACTGAAGATAATTTACCGCATCCACTTTCACAATTGCATGAATGCTCTTACTCCCACTGTAAGATAATGCGACAACTGGTAATTCTAATTCCCTAATAATTTCATTCTGTTGCTCAATACTCATGTTGTCTGATTCGACTAATGCGTATTTAAAATCTACAACGTTGGTATTTTTAACACCTTCCCCATCTAACGGATTAAATCGAATCCATGCCCCACTGTTAATATTCGGGTCTCCCATTACCGCCCCAATATCTCCGTTACAATTTCTTAAACCTTGAATGATGTCTCCTGCTGTTTTCGTATAAACGCCTGAACTCTTAGGAATCCATTTTTCAATATCACCATTTGTATGAAGATAACCATCGTTTACATATCCAATGATGTCTCCTGGATAAAATACTGCTTCTAAATAATCAATGACTTGTTGAGATGGATTCCAAAACTTCGGCTCTGCAATTTCTTGGCCAAGAATCCAATCTGTATTAACTAACTTGTACCCTTTATCAACGTCTGTTGGTATGAAGCTATCATTCCAATCAAGGAATGTCGTATCATCTGACCAACTACTTTTCCAACCGCTGTCTTTAGCAAGTTGCGTGATAGTCGCTCCTGTGACTGGTGCCCCATTTCCCTGGAACGAATCCCATTTTTTAAAGCACTCTCCATCATGATATCTTGAGTCGTTACGGCTCCACTCATCCCAAACAGATGCGTCGTAACCTTCTTGTTTTAATGCCATTCCGACATTCACCCAATCTTGATATCCCAGGGTGCTAGGATCTACATATTCCAGTAGTTCAGTTAAATCAAATTTATTATCCAGTGGTATCACCTACTTTCTTTGGTATAATTAAAATAAAAATAAAAGGAGTTATTTTATGATAAATAAAATTAATTTAAAATTTGGCAGAACTGAACACGATAAATTAGAAATCGACATTAAAAATGTAAATGTTCTAGTTGGAGCCAATAATTCAGGGAAATCATTATTTTTAAGAGAACTATATTATTTTCTTTCTGGTAAAGAAAACAACAATAAAATTATAGATTTTATTCAGTTTAATAAAATAGATGAATTAGCTGCTAAAAAATTAATAAATCAAAATATATTTTTTGAGCCCTACAACGGTTCTTATCAATTTAATTCTAAAAATTCGTATTCAACTAACGTGAATGAACCTTTTGAGAAAGATTACACATATGAATCCATTCTTAGTGATTTGACTACAGGAGATTTAACTTCAGGAGCCGACAGCTTAAGATACGTTCTATCCCATCAAACTAAACTTTTAAATGGAGTTACACGTCTAAGTTCTTTTGAAGATGAAGAAATCTCATTAAGCACTTTAAAAAATGGTTATTCCGAAAAAGATCAATCAATTATCACTTGGTACATAAATAATCTAGATAAATTTTATTTACTAAAAAAATATATTTATGATGCATTCAAAAAATACTTAATAATTTATCCATCTGGGCAGTTTGCTCGATTTGCACTATCTGACACTGATATCGACCCTAGCTTAGAACTTTCGCTAAAACCAGATGCACAAGATTTTTTTAGAACCTGTATGGGAACAAACGAAATTAGTGATGGTATAAAAGCTTATATTGGAACTATTTCTGAGATTTTATCTAATAACAGTGAAATACTTCTTATTGACGAACCAGAAGCTTTCTTACATCCTCCTCTATCTAAAAAACTTGGTTCTGTCATCTGTGAGATTTCTCAAACCTTAAATAAAAAAATTTTTATCACAACCCACAGTGCTGATTTTTTAATGGGATGTATGGAAAAAAATATTGATATGAATTTAATTAGACTCACATATCAAAATGGTATTTCTACAGCAACACCCATAGATGGGAATGTTTTGAAAAACCTCACTTTAAACCCACTTCTCCGATCTACAAATGTATTAAATGGTATTTTCTATAAAAACGTTGTCGTAACTGAATCAGATTCAGATAGAGCTTTTTACCAAGAAATAAATTATAGATTAAAAGAATACAAGCCAGAATGGGCAATTGATGACTGCCTATTTATTAATGCTCAAAATAAACAAACTGTAGGATGGATTACAAAACTATTAAGAGATATAGGAATACCTACAATTTCAATTATTGATTTTGATATGATAAAAGATAACGGGAAAATGTTTACAGATTATCTTTCATCAGTTGGTATACCTTCAGTCATGCACGAATCATTAGCTAGTAAGAAAAGACAAGTTAAATCACAATACGAAGAAAAACCCGAATTAAAAACTAAAGGGATACATTATCTTCAATCTAGTCCTGATTATTTTGAACTTGCAAATAGTTTCATTAATGACTTAACACAATATGGATTATTTGTAGTTCCATGTGGCGAACTTGAATCTTGGTTACCTGAAATAGAGGCACATGGTCACGGTAATTACTGGCTCACTACAAAATTTGAAAATATGGGTATGAATCCCAACTTAGAAGGTTACATTAAACCATCTGATGATAATGTTTGGAAGTTTGTTTATGATATGAAAAAATGGTTTGAACATCCAGAAAAACTTGGTATGATTACTCGATAAATTTTATTTTTTCTATACGATATAGATATTGTTCTTGATTTAATTGCTTGTCTATATACTCTTCTGCAAATTTTTTAGATTTATATGCAACTATATTTATACAATTCCAACCTGATATTGATTGTTTCACAACTAAAAATATTTCCATTGTCAATCTCCTCCATAAGTAGCTGGATTAATACCTGTTGGAACTCTCCAACCATTGCCGGCTATTCTATCTATTAATTTACGTGCGGTTTCAAATTGCCATGTCCCGACATGTTGGAACCCTCTTTGTTCCAAGAAACGAATTTGTTTCGGAGTAGTTAGTCCATCAGTACGTCGTTTATCTAATCTTTCTAATAACTTGGTAGCTTTCCCTGCGTTGTCTATTTCATCGGGAAGGATGCCAAGTTTTCTAATGCCTTCACTTGTTTATCTGTCGGTGGTCCCATCTCCCATCCGAATGCTGGGACATAGCTAGATAAATCTTCTGCTTGTATGCTCATTTCAAATTGAAGTGGGTCTACAAGTTTTTTCTTTCTACGTTTCATTTCTCCTAGTTGTTTCGCTAATGCTTCTTCTCTTTCTGAAACGACATCTTTTTCTGCTTGATCCACTTGTTCCATGATATCTAATGGTGATTCTGATTCCTCAACGTTCTCTGTCATCTTCTTAGCTACTTCATCACTACCAGTAATTAAATGTGCTGGGTGACATAGCTCATGACGTTCCGTGTGCCACAGAAAATCTAATAATAATAAGTGATCCTTACCTGGAAACAGTCGGGTACCTCGCCCAACCATTTGAGAATATAACGAACGTACTTTAGTAGGTCTAAGAACTACAACACAATCGACGCTTGGACAGTCCCAACCTTCCGGTAATAACATTGAGTTACATAGAACGTTGTACTTATTATTATCGAAGTCCTCTAATATCTCAGCTCTGTCCTTACTTTCTCCATTCACTTCTGCAGCTCTAAAGCCTTTTTCATTTAATAAATCTTTGAATTTTTGACTTGTTGCTACTAACGGTAAGAACACTACTGTCTTTTTGTCCTTACAATGTTCAACCATTTCATTTGCAATTGATTCGAGATAAGGATCTAATGCTGTACCTAAATCTCTTGTTTTAAAGTCCCCTGCTTGTTGACTCACGCTAGATAAGTCTATTTGTAATGGTAATGTTAATGCTTTGATTGGTGATAAGAAACCACTTCTAATTGCCTCAGGTAGTTTATATTCATACGCCAATGATTCGAAGTAAGAGCCTAGGTTCTTCATGTCTCCACGGTCCAGTGTTGCTGTTACACCTAATACATTAGCGAACTCAAAGTATTTTAATACCCGTTGATAGCCATCACTGATACAATGATGAGCTTCATCAATAACAATCGTGTCAAAATAATCAGGTGGGAATTGACTCAAACGTTTTTCACGTTGCAGCGTTTGAACAGACCCTACTACCACACGAAAAAAACTTCCTAAGCTTGTATTTTCTGCTTTTTCTAATGATGTTCTAAGTCCTGTAGACTTCTCTAATTTTTCAGAAGCTTGATCTAATAGTTCACCCCTATGAGCAAGGACGAGAATTCTCTCGCCCAATCTCACACGGTCCTCGATTACCTTACTGAAAACAATTGTTTTTCCAGTCCCTGTAGGTAATACGAATTGAGAAAAAATGCACTTTCAGAGCTAAAGTAAATTGACTCAAACAGAATAAACTATGTAATAATTCACTATACTTGTGAAGATTTTAAAATTGGTCAAACTATTTCTTCAATAGCGGTAAGACAATTTAATGATTGAGTGACAATGTATTGGCCATCATGAGTACTATAATAAACATATTTAGATGTGGTCTTGGTACTCCACACTTGGATATTGTGGTCAAAGAAATAATTTTCAGTTGATGTCATTACTACTGCTTCCATTTTGGCACCTTCTCTCCTAACGTCTCAACGATACCGACTGTGATAAATAAGAATGCCATCGATAAGAACAACAACCACCAATTTTTTGAATCATATACAGTCATCGTTAACGTCACTGTAATAATGAATATCCAACAATGTGATAAGATGCTTAATGCTTTTTTATTCCTGAACATTTACTCCTTTTTTGTTTATTTTTTGATATACTATATTTATCAGTAAGTCGTCTGCTGAAATAACTGATAAGGTGGTGAAAAAATATGAATCAAAATGATTTTATTCAAGCTGTTAATACCAAATATTCCAAAACAGACAAAGATAAATTATTAATACCTGTCATACATGAAATATACGAATACTACAAAACATTAGAATCTAAAATATCTAAAGATATCGACATGAAAATGAATGTGGGTTTTATTTCAGAAGAAGCTAATACTATCAATATTGAACTTGGAAATAATGTGATTTGGATCATGCGGTCCGATGAAGATATTACAATAAGTTTTATTTCAAAAGAAGATAACCAATTTACCGAAAAATACATTCATTTACCTTTAAACACTTTAAAATCTATGGATAATAAAACAATTATCAATACTGACGGATCTATCTTCCATACCAGTAAACTTAATGAATACTTGAAATACCTATTAGCCTAATTTATACATCTTCATCCCTCCTAAACCTTATGCTTGTTATCTGATAACCAAATCAGGAATAACTTGTATATATTTTCAATACTCATATCTACCCCTCTTTATTTACCGGCTCCCGTAGCTTGTAATCTCTTATGATAGTTAAGATGAACAAGTTCACCGCTGGACCTTTATCTTTCCCCTTAAGCGCTCTCTGCACCCACACGCGACTTTTACCATAAGCACTAGCTAAGTCTTGTTCAGAGACTTTGTTTTCTTCCATGAACTTCCTAACTAGCTCTCTGCCATTATCAATTTCCGACATGTCACAACTCCTATATCTTTATGATAGTAAGTTAAAATGATAGTAAAATCGTATAAAACTATTGACTATTTGTATACGTTCGTATACTATAAAGGTATAGTTAAATAAGCCAAAAAAACCATTAATACTACTAAAATCGTCGTCAAACCGTTTGATATTATGGTTTTTTTAGTTTGCTTTTTTCTATCAAATTAACTTACAAACAAATAACAATACAAACTTACACTTAATCCAACCTAGGTTTATAATTTTGTATACTTATTGTTTGTTTTAGATGGAGGAATACTGATATGACGCTATTCGATAGAATAAAATCATTAGCTAACAAACGGAACAAAAGTATGAAAGAAGTTGCTGTAGAGTTAGGTTTCAGCGAAAATTTATTTTATCGTTGGAAAGCTACTGATCCCAAAGCAGTTGATTTAGAAAAAGTAGCAGATTACTTCGATGTGTCTGTTGATTATTTATTAGGACGCGAGGATAAAACTTCTTTAGCTGAGAAACACGGTGTTTTCGCTTTTGATGGTGAGCCTGTCTCTGATGAAGAAGTAGAGTTTTTAAAATCTGTTTTAGCTGCTAAAAGAGCTTCAGAGAACACGTAAAGTGAGTGATTGAATGTATGAAGTGAACGATCATTTGATGAGGATTGTAAATGAGTTAGGTTTGGATTTAATTTTTACAGATATGGATAGAAGTGGAATGTACTTTGCTGACGAGAAAGCTATTATTCTAAGCAACAAGCTTATAGAAGATAACTCTGAATTTGAAATATCTCATGAGCTTGGCCACTGTATTAAAAAGCATGAGGATTACGCTGCTTACTATAACGCGACTAGCTCTAGTCGTAACAAGCTTGAACGTGAAGCTAATGAGATATTCTTTTAGAGGTCTATTTGAATGAGTATGATATGGAAAAAGAGGAATTAAACGTGGTGAAGTTTATGGAGTATTATAAGATATCTAGCCACCTTGAAGATTGCGTTAAAGAGTCCATGTTAAATTTCGGATAAAAAAAGCCATACTCTCCCCGACAAGTTTGAGTAATGGCTAATAGAAATAACATGTATCTCCAATAAAAGTATATCATAATGGAGGAGTGCATATGAATTATAGTAAGATTGTAGAAAATAATGTAGAAATGGATTTTTTAATTATACCGGATAATACTAAGTATTGGTTTGTCAGAGCTAGCCAAAAAGCTGAATTTTTTAATGACTTTAAAATTAATAACTTTATCGCTATTGGTGATAATGAAATGACTTTAGACACACTTAGAGAAATTGAAGACAAATATAAAGCTTCTGCCGATATTCTTAAAGAGAGATACAAAATATTATTCAACAACCTTTATATTGATTTAGTTAAAAAGAATGATGAATTTATGAAACAAACCAAATCGGAACAAGCAGATACTTTAGAAAATGTAAAAAGAAGCAGTACTATAGCTTCTTATAAAGCTTTTTCTTTTATCGAAGAGATGGCTATTGGAGATTATGTCTTTGTGCCTCATAGAAGCTCAAACGCATTTCTTATTGGAATAATTATTTCGGATGTTTTCGATCAAGATATTAGCCACGAGTATTTTGGTGACAACTATGAGTATTCTATTTCCAATTATGATAAAAAAAGAAGGATTGCTTGGTTAAAAGAAATCTCTCTTAATGAATTACCCCCCAAATTGATGTGGATACAAAATGGACATAAAGCAATTTTTGACATTTCGAGCTTTTCAGATGAAATTAATCCTATTTTATCTAGTTCTTATCAGTACAAAGATAAGCTGCATCTTAAGATAGACGTTACTACAAAGCAAGATATTACATCAACACAATGGTTAAACTACCAACAAGTTATTCATTCTAACGCTAAAGAGGATGCAGATAATTTATATCAAAAAACAGATGTTCAATCTCCTGGTAAAATTATACTAGAAACAGCTATTGAGAATTGGGACAAGATTGCAATTATATTTGGTTTGTTATTCGCTGAATCTGACATAGATATAAGAGGCGTTAAATTTAAAACTCATGGACCTCTTTCCTTTTTAGTTCCTGGCTCAAAAAGAAGAAGAGACTTTGAAAACAGAAGCTCTGAGGCTAAAATTAGAAAAGAGGAGGCTGAAGCTAAGCTAGTTGAGTTATCTGTTGAGGAAAAAGAATTAGATTTGCAACAAAAAAAGAACACCAACGCAATAATTGATGTTCCTGAGATCTTTACTAATTCAACTGAAAAAGAAACTAAGACTTACAGTTCAAATCCTGTTGAAGCTCCTACAAAGGAACAACAAATATCTTTACAACAGATGGATATTAGATATAAAACTATTGGAAACGATATAACACACGAAACGCAAAGAAAGATTTTGAATCAAGAGAATAATCAATCTTAATAAAAATATTATATATAATAAACAAAAGGCCCAAAATTAAAAGATAATCAACGCTGAATAGGAATACTAATAATTTTGATATAATTGACAACAATGCTACAGACAATAATAGACCGTTAACTTTTTGTGCATGTCTAATCATTTTAGTCATTCCTTTCTTTTAATAAACGGTAACCAACTTATCACACCCTAAATATATAGCATACCCTAATCTTTTTCAAGATAAAAATAAGCACTCCCTCTAACTTGCCGGTCCGAGGAGTGCTTAACAAAAAAATCACCTAGTAAATAGGCTTCTTTTCTATACCCTATTTTACTAGAAGTAGGAGGCAAATACAAATGTGGATAAAAAAATTAGACAAAGGAAAGTACAAATATATAGAGCGGTATATAGATCCTTACACAGAAAAAGAAAAGCGTGTATCAGTTACTTTAAAAGGGAAATCTATTTCCACGCAAAACGAAGCAAGAAACATATTAGAAAATAAAATCAAAGAAAAAACAAATACCGTTACTAATATAAATAAAACGATTACGTTTAAAGAAGTCAGAGAAGAATGGTTTAATCGTTACCAGCAACAAGTAAGAAATAGCACATCCTATTCTGCTAAGAATTCACTCAATACCTTCAGTAAATACTTAGATGAGGATATTAAAATAGCTAAGATTGATTACATCTTACTAAATAAAACGTTTGATAAGCTACTATACGAAGAAAATTTATCGAACAAATACGTAAAGATTATGAAAAGCCGAGTAGCACAAATATTCAAGTTCGCAGTTAATAACGGGTATATCACTAAGACGCCTATGGATAGAGTCGAACTGGTTTATAAAAGAAATGATTATAATAATATAGAGGAATCGTTTTTAGAAGACGATGAATACAAACAAGTTATCGACATTACAAATGATAAAAACCGGATGTACTCTCTTCTCTTTCAATGGTTATACCTAAATGGCTTTAGAGCTGGGGAAGCTATAGGAATGCAAATGGATGATGTGATTTTAAGCCCTGATAAAAATATAGCGATAGTGAGTGGTACTTTAGATTACCACGGTAAAACCATCGAAGAACAAGTTAAAACGAATATGACTAAAACTCAAGCTGGTATGCGTAACGTAGACCTATCACAAAAATCTATAGCCGTTTATAAAGAAGCTTGTGCACTTAGCAAATTGAATGGAAGCTCTTTTATTTTCTCTACGACTAAAGGAACTCCTCTTCAGATGACAGCAATCAATACTTTTTTGAGGTCCTATGTTCAACCAAAGACGGAGATCAACAAAAAATTAAGCAGTCATATTTTTAGACATACTCATATTTCTAAACTGGCAGAATTGAACGTTCCTTTGTACGCTATCCAAGACAGAGTTGGCCATGAAAATAGCAAGATAACAGAAACGATTTACTTACATGTAACTAAAAACGTTCGGGATAAGCTAAAAGAAGAGATTGAACTACTTTAACTTTTATTGAACCTTTTTGCGTACCTGTCGATTTTCAGCGAATATTCAACAACAAATAAATAACAGAGCACAAAAAAAGAACCCTTGAATACCAAGGGTTCAAATGTGTTAATATTACAATTATTAACGACGGATTTCTTTAATTCTAGCTGCTTTACCATGTAATGCACGTAAGTAGTATAATTTAGCACGACGTACTTTACCGTAACGTACAACTTCGATTTGAGCAACACGTGGTGTGTGGATTGGGAACGTACGTTCAACACCAACGCCACCAGAGATTTTACGTACTGTATAAGTTTCGCTGATTCCAGCTCCACGGCGTTTGATTACAACACCTTCGAATAACTGGATACGCTCACGAGTACCCTCTACAACTTTTGCGTGTACACGTACTGTATCACCAGGTCTGAAAGCTGGGATGTCAGAACGTAATTGTTCTTTTGTAATTTCTTCTATTAATGGATTCATTTCCACATTCTCCTTATTCTAGAACACTCATATATCATCTGTATAGCGGAATGTTGTAATAGATGAGTGATTATCACTCACCAAATTATATTATCATAAATACAAAGTGATGTAAAGGGTTATTCCTTACCATCTTCTTCACTTTTTACTTCTGATAATAATTTTTCCATTTCTTTGGTCATTTCTACTGTTTCTAACATATCAGGACGTCTTAAATAAGTACGTCGAAGGGATTCTTTTAGCTGCCACTCAGCAATCAATTTATGATTACCATTGGTCAAGACGCTAGGAACTTCCATGCCTTCATACTCTGCTGGACGCGTGTACTGAGGATGTTCTAGTAACCCTGTCGAATGAGAATCGCCTTTAGCAGATTCATCATTTCCTAACACTTCTGGTAGTAATCTGACAGTGGCATCAATCATAACCATAGCTCCCAGTTCTCCACCTGTTAAGACATAATCTCCAAGAGACACTTCATCTGTTACCAGTGAGCGAATGCGCTCGTCATAACCTTCATAGTGCCCACAAATAAAAACAAGACTTTCTTCTTCAGCGAAAGATTCTGCCATGGTTTGATCAAACTTTTTACCTGCAGGATCTAATAAAACAACTCGCTGTTTCTTTCCTTGTGTTTGTTCTTTTATTTGTTTCAATCCATCATGAATGGGCTGAACTTTAAGAAGCATACCTGCTCCCCCACCATACGGATAATCATCCACTTGTTGATGTTTGTTCGTTGAAAAGTCACGGAAATTCCAGACGTTCATTTCTAATAATTCTTTGTCTAATGCCTTCCCAATAATTGATTCCTCCATCGGTCCCTCAAACATTCTAGGGAACAAAGTTAACACATCAATCCTCATCATCTATCAACCCTTCTGGAATCTCGACAAATACTTTACCTGCTTCTAAATCAACTTTTAGTACCACAGATTCAATATAAGGAATCAAGATATCTTTTTTTCCTTGGATGGGACTTTTAATTACCCAAACATCATTGGCTCCAGGAGATAATATCTCTTTAATTTTACCTAACACTTTGTCATTCTCATCAATGACTTCTAAGCCTAAAATTTCATGATAATAAAAAGCGTTTTCTTCTAGGGATTGTGTGTCATTTTTATCTATTCTTAGTATACCATCTCTGTATTTTTCAACATCATTGATGTTTGGATGATTTTCAAAACTTAAAATATCAAAATTCTTATGTTTACGATGGCTTTTAACTACTAATGGTAATGGTTTTTTACCTTCTTGAAACAGCATTAACGTGTTTCCTACTTTGTAGCGTTCTTCCCAAAAATCTGTTTGAGAAATCACTCGAACTTCTCCTCGAATGCCTTGTGTATTTACAATTTTTCCTACATTTAAATATTCTGTCAAACTCGTTCCCTCACTTTATCTTCCTATGCGTTAGTTAACATCTTCATTGGTGCCTTGTCATAAGCTTTAAATAAACGGATTATAAAAACGGCTCCCGTTAAGTTTAATTAAAACAAAGCTTAAAACTAAAAGTGCTATCGCTATGATTATAACGATAAAATCTAATGGTGTAAATGGTTGTTCCGAGTACCACGTTCGTTTTTTATTTTTACCGAAACGACGTAATTCCATCGCTGTGCTGACTGTATCAATTCTGTCTAAACTTGATAAAATGAGAGGAAATACAATCTGAATGACCCCTTTTGCTCTTTGTTTCAGCGGTGCTTTTCGACTCATTTCAAACCCTCTAGCCTGTTGCGAAGCTGAGATATCAAAATACGTCTCTTGAATATCTGGAATATAACGAATCGCTAAAGCTACTGAATAGCAGACTTTATAATTCACTCCTAATTTATTCAAACTCGAAGCAAATGCACTAGGATTCGTTGTTAATAAAAAAATCAAAACAAAAGGAACTGTGCTAATGTACTTCAATATTAAATTAAACTCATAAAATAATTGTTCTTGTGTCAAAGTAAAACGGCCAATTCCTTCAAATATTACGGTCCGACTACCGTAAATTTGGGTTCCGTATTCTGGAGAAAACACATAAACAGCCACAATATTCAGCACAGAAAAAATGACAATGAAGTTCACAACAAAAGAAATCTCTGACCACTTAATTTTGGAGACAAAGAAAACAAGAATCGATGAGATACTCACTCCCAATAAGAAACGAGTATCGTATGTCGTCATACATGCCACAGACAAAATTAATAAGACAGCAAGCTTAGTTGTCCCGTTCAATCGGTGAACCACGCTATCATTTGGAATATAACCTAACATTTGGTGTTCACTCATGAATGTCGTACCTCCCTATCGTATAAGGTAAATGTTCTAACAAAAGCAACAGGGTCTTCTAATTTTAAATGCTTGGCAAATTGGAACAAACTTGTCTCTCTCAGCGAAGAGGCTTCGATAAGATTCGGGTTGGTCAATAAGTCAATAGGAGACATATCTGCAACCACTTTCCCTTCATTTAGTACAATGGAGCGATTAGTATACTCCAACATAAGGTGCATGTCATGGGTAATCATCACAACAATAATACCTAACTTATTAATCTCTTCTAAGAAACTCATAATTTCAGTATAATGTTTAAAGTCTTGTCCAGCAGTGGGCTCATCTAAAATAATCATTTTTGGCTCTAATACTAAAATAGATGCAATAGTTACACGTTTTTTTTGGCCATAACTAAGGGCTGAAATCGGCCAATTCCTAAAGGGATACAGACCACATACTTTTAATATGTGACTGACTCTCTCTTGAATTTCTTCTTGTGGGACACCTCTTAACACTAAACCTAACCCAACTTCATCTACAATCATTTTTTGAGAAATCATTTGATTAGGATTTTGCATCACATACCCAATGACATCCGCTATTTCTTTAATCGAAGACTGATTCATGGAAGTGCCTTCCCACTTTTTATCACCTGTCGCATCGATGAAGCCACACATGGCCTTAGCAAGCGTTGATTTCCCTGCACCATTCTTACCTACAATGCTAATCATCTCACCTTCATTAAAGGTTAACGACACATTATCTAGGACTTTTTTACCTGTCCGTCCATATTGATAATTAAGTTGGTTCAACACCAATTTAGTTGGAGGATGCGTTTCTATTTCTTCCACATCGGTTTTATTTAGCCACTCTTGTATGCTAGGTGCAAGGTCATCTGGATTAAGCTGAGCTAAGTGAGACAACCCTGACAGCTGATGCGTAGGGATTCCCGCGTATTTCATCCCGGTTAGGTACAAAGGTTCCCTGATGCCATTTTTTTGAAACACATCGGTCTTTAATAACTCGTCTGGTGTACCATCAGCCAAAATTTCGCCTTCATTTATCACAATGATTCGGTCCATCGGTATGTGTAAAACATCCTCTAAGCGATGCTCTATAATAATGACCGTCGCATTCGTCTGCTGATGCAAATTATCTATCAGCTCCATTGCCTCTAACCCTGCATGAGGGTCCAAATTAGCAAGAGGTTCATCGAATAATAAGATAGGGACCTCATCTACTAATACCCCAGCCATAGACACACGTTGCTTTTGACCGCCGGATAAATCTTGTGGTCTATGATGCTTAATAGTGGTTAAGTCCACCGCTTTTAACCATTTATCTACCACTTGATGCATTTCTTTTGTCGGCATCTCATCATTTTCTTTGGAAAAAGCAATATCTTCTCCAACAGTAAGTCCTATAAATTGCCCGTCCGTATCTTGCAAAACTGTCCCTACAGTAAAAGACATATCAAACAAAGAGGTCTCTTCTATACGATGACCATTTATATAAGCACTGCCTTGGATCTCTCCCTTATAAATATTAGGTATTAGCCCGTTGATACATTGCCCCAACGTAGATTTACCACTACCACTAGGTCCTACTATGACGATTTTCTCTCCTGGAGTAATGTCGAGATGAATGTTTTTTAAAGTCGGCTCAGCCTGACTGTCATATTGAAAAGAAAAATTCTCAAATGATATCATTGAACTCTTCATAAATGCCCTCCTTTAACTGAAAGAAAACCGAATACACTGATCCGGTTTTCCTATTATTTTAATCTTTAGATAGGCTTCCTTTTCCTGTTCTAGAAGAAGCATAAGCCTTCATTAATAAGGTTCCTACTACACCAACGGCGACAGAGTTAACAATTAAACTTAGAACACCTTGCGTGTAGACTTTGTTCGCTGGTTCAGCATTAATTATAACATCAAGTGTCGGTGCAACCAATCCCCAAATTACCGCATTTGCGATAACTTGTGAGACATTAAAACGAATCATTTGTCCTTTTGTAAAAATCCCCTCTTCTAAAGGAATCTTTTTACCAATAACACCAAAGATAAGACCCATTAATCCTGAACAGACAATCCACGTCCACCAAGCTGAACCATACGTTGTAAAATCTTTGATTGTATGGCCAATGAAACCAATCAGAGCGGCAGGAATCGGACCAAACAAAGCCCCCATTAAGGCTAAAAACCCATAAGCTACTTGAATCTCTGTATTTGGAATCCCTGAAGGTAATGCAATAAATTTAAACAAAATAACAAAAACAGCTGCTCCTATACCAATAGCAACAATGTCTTTAACACTCATTTCTTTTTTCATGTTTTCTTCTCCTTTTTACTCGTAAATAACTTTAGGTGCTTTTCTAATATGAATGGACCAATCATTTCCTGTACCAATATTATATAAATCAGAAAAAGAATCTTGATTCACGGCCACGCCCAAGTTCACTAAAGAGTTAACATATACCAAAGGTTCCCCAATGTTAACATCCGCAAAGGACTTAGCAAAAGCCATAATATTTTGATACACTTTTTTATCTAAATGATAAATCGTTACCATCAAATGATCCCCATGTTGGACATCTAGTTCTTTTAATAATTTCGAGGAGATATTTGTCCAAAGCGAACCAAAACGAACATCTAAAACATCGATACTTCCTTTCATAATCGTCTCTTCAATTACTGAATCTGTCATATCAAGACTCTCAATGCTCGAAACAGGAAGCTCTGCTCCTAACGCCTCAAAGGTCACTTCTCCACTGGCTAATCGAGCCCCATTGTATGCATAGACATCTCTACCATGAAAGGTATGACTTTCTTCTGAATGAGGTAGACGTGATCTCACTTCATCTATCAGTCGAACAGATTCTAGACCATCATAATGAGCAATATGCGTTAACGAGCCGTTATCGGGTGTAATGATATAGTGCCCTGATAAGGTTTTAGCAACGATGCTTTTGCGGTCACTTCCCACACCTGGGTCCACAACAGAAACAAACACAGTCCCTTTTGGCCAATACTTAACCGTTTGATACAAACGATAAGAGGCTACCCAAATATCGTAGGGTGGAATATCATGGGTTAAATTTTCAATGTGAATATCAGGATTAACCGTATATGCCACACCATACATGGCACTCACAGCACCATCTACTAAACCAAAATCTGTTTGTAAAACTAAATAATTACTCATCTTCTAACCTCTTTCCCATATATTATAGTCATATCATATCATTAACTCTCATAATATCAATCATAACAGGTATTATTACGAAGTTTTTTGACCACATTGTTCGTCTTTTAATTATATGGGAATCAGTTCAAACAAAAAAGAACCCTCAAGTAAACTTGAGCGTTCTTAATTACCATCTAGAATATTCAATCTAACTCTTTTAGGTTCACTTGTTCTAACACTGTAAACAATGGTTCTAATTGCTTTCGCAACACGACCTTGCTTGCCAATGATGCGTCCGATATCCTCAGGAGCAACCGTTAAGTTATACTCCATGTAGCGTTCAGATTCTTCAATCTCTAAATGGATTTGGTCAGGCTGACTAACTAACGGACGAACAATGGTTAAAACCAAATCTCTTACATCAGTCATTCAATACCCCACCTTATTATTTTTTTGTGTATTTAGCTTCGTGATGTTTTTGCATAATGCCTTCACGAGATAAAATGTTACGAACTGTATCAGAAGGTTGAGCACCTTTTGATAACCAATCTAAGATTACTTCTTCTTTTACTGTTACTTGTGCAGGATCTAATAATGGGTTGTAAGTACCTACAACTTCAATATAACGTCCATCACGAGGTGAACGAGAATCTGCTACTACCATACGGTAAAAAGGTTTCTTTTTAGAACCCATGCGTTTTAAACGAATTTTAACTGCCATTTATTGGCACCTCCATATTTCTTTGTTTCTTAATCACAAAACATAGTTTAACAGGTTTTCAGAGTGTTGTAAAGTGTTTTTTCTTTACAGGCTATTTTTTTTTGAAAATAAGTTGATATGCGTCGGACAAACTCAGTATTCCGTAGGAGAAGGAGCGTTGTTCTTTCAGAAAAAAATCAGTGATTAAAGCCTTCGTTACCTCTCTATCAGAGCCACTAAGGAGTAATCTAGTAGGCGTCAACCATATCATCTCTCCGCATTTAGCCAGTTCTTTTGCGAGATTTTCAGAAGGATGTGCTACTTTAATGAAAGGAACGTCATTCTCGTAACCTTTCTGTTTGTCCACAAATAAAGAAAGCTTGCCATCGACTAAAAAATAAATTTTTGACGCATATTCTTCTAAATTTTCTAGTAAATGAGAGGCTATAATAATAATTTTTCCTTCTTGTTGCTTCTGCTGAATCATCTCTGAAATAAGCGTGACATTATCTGGATCAAGGCCATTCATCACTTCATCCATCAGCATTACTTCTGTATCAATCCCTATTTGCATCGCAAAACAGAGGCGTTGACGCATCTCTAAGGAGTAAGTCCCAACCTTTTTTTTCACATAATGCCCCATATTCAATGCCTCCACAAGTTCCACTAGGTCTATTTGTCGGTTGTTCCATAACCTCTGATACATCTTTAAGTGTTCAAAACCACTCATATCATCGTATAGATCAGCTTGATCAGGCATCATACTCATCACTTGGTGGATAGCGACTTTATCTTTAGGCCGTCTATACCGCATGTTACCTTTAAGAACTACCTCCCCTTCATCAGAAGGAACATGATTCATTAAAACATTCAGTAGTGTACTTTTTCCTGTGCCGTTTGGAGCAACTAGCCCAACGACATCTCCTGGGTAGAAGGTTTCAGTTACAGCATTTAACACTCGGTTCTTTTTAAATGTCACACTGACATCTTTTAATTCTAGCATCTTTACATCCTCCCTTTCATTCGCGTCCCTATAACGAGCAGTAACATAACCATGACAACGCATAAGCTTAACACGATAACACCTTGTTGGTACGTCACCCATGGCGTTACCCAAGCATGCCCTCTGTATCCTGTGATAATCTGACCAACTTGTAAGTAACTAACTGGATACCATTGGATAGGATGGAACTCGCCATACCCCACTCGGTTAACATATAATAACTCTGTTGATAATCCCGTGAGTGTTATAAAAAGTAACGTGTAATCATGGCTTACCCATAAATTAAGTAGAAGGTTTATACCAATAATGAAGACAACAAATAAAAGGATAAGTCCGCTTGCTCTCACTAAAAATTCGCCAATAGTCATACCAAAAGAATGATAATCTTGAATGTTATTAATCCCCACAGGCAAAGAAAGATAACCAAACCCTTTGTTTATACCTAGTCCTATAAACCCTGCTGACAACGGTATAACAGCTAGTATCGTGCCTAATAATGCGACACACCCTTTAACAAAAGTCTGCTTCCCTAAAGATAAGGGGACACCTAAGTGAAGACTTCGATGCCTTCTATTATGATTAAAGAGATCCAATGAAAACAAACTAGCTACTATGATAAAAATAAGAGGCAAGATCTTCTCTGTGCTTCTAACTAATCCTTGTAGGGCTGTTTGGTCGTTTAAAATAGGGAGCGTTAATTCTTTGGTCATCAAAACATAATGACCCATTTTAATATCTAGTGCTTCATAGGTCAAATATTGGTCAAGATAAGGGTATAGGTTCCCATTCTTATAATACAATGGACTAATAGGATACGGTGTCACTTGATACGCTTCTTTCGTAGCCTGCGCATAAGCCACGTAGTCTTCTTTTTTTAGAGCCTCGACTCTCGCCTTATCCAACTTATTAATTGGCGGAAAAACCACAGACGCTTCAACTGTTGAGGGATGAGACCACTCATCTATGACTAATTGGTCTAAAAAAGCTTTTGAATCAAGATACCTCGCTTCAATTTCTGGTAAAGATGCTTTCTCAATCGGTTCATAATTACTCTCAGTATTCAACCAATAAAACAGACTAAGAAACAATAAGAGAAAATAAACAGACCAAGTCTTCTTGTTATGAAAAAAAGTACGTGATTCATAAACAAATAATGCTTTCATTAGCCTCTTCCTCCTTTCCAAACCTTATCCTCCAATTGAAGCATTTGGATGAGAACAATTAGCACCCCTATCCCCACGATAAGTAAAAGCATCCCTGTTATTCCGTTCCATTCTCCACCTCTACTCGCCATAATAAAGCGACCTTCTAAGACCGAAGTTGGATGAAACACTTGTAGGAATGACAAACTCTTAGGAAAATTTTCTTTAGGAATCAACCATACCAAGCTATAAACGAACAATTCAATAAAAAGCGTCATATAAAATTGGCGCGTAAGGCCATTCAAAACAACAGAACATAAAAAAACAAACGTATATAACAAGAAAAAATAAACCAAGTAGATCAGAACAGTAAAATAGCTAGGAATTTCTTGAGGTGTTGCCATAAATAGAACATCTATCCGGCCTAATCCTCCTATCCCCTGACCAAATAAGGTACTTAACACGCAGACCGTCCCTCCTACTAAAAGAACACTCATGACAAGAGAGTAACCTATTTCTTGCCACTTAGTTAGCACTTTCTGATGGAATCGCTTAGGGACTCCTTTGTTGACACTTGGATGGGATAACTCATCTTCTAAGATACGAGACGTTAAAAACACACAGATAGGGACCCACAACATACCGATAAAACGAAGCAATTGGAGGAGCCAATCCGTCATATCTAGAGGAGAGATAATCACATCATCTCTGATATGCCTTAACCGGATACGCTCTTTTATCAAGGTTCCTATGGCTGGCTGTTGCTCTTTTAATAGATCATAGTCCTCTGTTTCAATCAAACTAAGCCTTGTGTCATTTAGCTCAATTCGCAATTGATGATATTTTTCTGGTTGTTCAAACACATACGCATTCTCTAGTCTAGCTAGCAATGATTGCTGTTTCACTAAATTTTTATAGCTATCAGCGGCTTCACTTGACTGAGTCGGGTCCACATTCTGATATCGGTAAAGACTCGTATCAATTTGTCTCCGCTCATTACTATTATCGACTCTGAAAGATGACCACCACGCCTGTTTAGTCCCAATAAAAAAGAATAAGGTAACGCAGAAAAATAAACCTAAAAGCATGACTCTTTGCACACCACGGCTCTGGCCTCTTAATTTTTCTATCACGACACACCTCCTCATGGAAATATAATACTTCTATTATATCATTCTCATCTTAAAATAAGCACAAAAAAAACGCCTACGCGTTTTTTTGTTTTTTATCGATAAACTTTAGGTAAAATAAAACGTTGATTGACCTCAAATAACTCTGCTACATCTAATAAGAATCGATCTTGTCCTTTAGCTGCCATCAACTGAACACCAATTGGCAATCCTTCTTTAGTCACATGAGTTGGTAAACTAATCGCTGGTTGGCCTGTTAGATTAGATAACTGAGTATAAGGCGTTAGCCACAAACTCTTTTCAAACATACCATATACTAAATCTCCTAACTCTTTTTGATTGAATTCATCGGCATGACTCATTTGATGGCGGATACTATCACTTTGTAAATCCTCTGTCACTAAAGGTGCCGTTGTGGTAGCAGTTGGAGATAAGAATAAATCGTAATGCTGGAATAAGCGTTCCATTGTATTCGCCGCCTGGTCCCAGCTCTCTAATGATGCCACATAGTCAGCGGCAGAGAGAGTCTTACCATATTGATAAATCGTCCAAGACATAGGTTCCATGTCCTCTTGCGTCAATTCTCTACCTACTCCTAGAGAAATGTGTTGAATCATGTTGGCCGTCTCTCCACCATTCATTTGGTAATAACTTCTAATGAGTTGATGACCATCAATTGGATAAGGCACTTCTTCAATAATATGCCCTTGGCTTTCTAAGAATAGCGCGGCATCTTTGACCCCTTGTTTCGCCTCATCGCTTACCACATTACCCACTGGAGAATCCAGACAAAGAGCCACCCTTAAAGGTCGTGACATAGATACGGGTGTTTCTTTGGGTTGAGAAAAAGGGGAAATTTGATGCGTTGGTTCTAATACCTTTAACATAGACCTAGCATCTCTAACAGAAACACCTAAAATAAAGTTAACAGAAGCCCCTTGCCAATCCCTCCAACTACTTGGTCCTGTGACGATGTTCCCACGGCTAGGCTTTAGACCTAATAAACCTGAAAAGCTAGCAGGAATACGAATAGATCCCCCACCGTCACTTGCTCCAGCAATAGGAGAAATACCAGATGCCACAACAGAAGCGGCTCCTCCACTACTTCCTCCAGCATGATGCTTAGGGTTCCATGCATTTCGAGTAACACCATGAGAACTTGGATCTGTCACATTTTTAAAACCAAACTCTGGCGCGGCAGTAATACCTAAAGGAATAAAACCTGCTCGTTCCACCGCTTTTGTATAATTGCTTGTTTCAAAGGCTTGAAATTCTGTGAATAACCGAGAACCTGATGTTTGTAACCACCCAGCCTTCCCTTGTCCCAAGTCCTTTAATGGAAAAGGCACACCAAAAAAAGGACTGTCTTTTTTTACGTCCGAAGCATTAGAGAGCTCCTCTAAAGCTGATAATGGGTCTAACTCAACAAACGCGTTTAGTTCCTTTTCTTGTTCTGCTTTTTTCACAAAATCAAAGATGAGTTCCTTGGGTGATACCTCTCCTAATTTAACCTGTTCTGCATAAAATGTTGCATCTTTCATTTTATTACCTCCTAGATATGTTTGACTCTACTCTAGCCCGATTTAGAAAAAAAGAGAAGAGGATGCCTCTCATAAACTGATTTCTTCTTTTAAACCCATGATATTCAAGCGTTTTCTCTGTATTTTAAAACAAAGTTGTTTTTTTGTGAAGCTAAATAGCGTGTGACATCACCGGGTCTTTTTAAGACAATCAGTTTGTCTTCATAAGGTAGTAATGTCTTTTTATAATAACGTTGCCTACTTGGTTTTCTTCCTTCAAAAAGCACCCACCAAATGAAAGGCAGATTAAGAGATTCAATACATCCTGGGGCTGCGTCTTGTCTTGTTTGACCTCTATTTAACCAGTACCTCTTTAGCACTCTCACCAAACAACGCCAAGCACTGAATTTAAAATAAAGAATAACATCCGCTTCTTTTAACCGTTCTTCTTGATAGAACTCACTATAATTGCCATCGATAACCCAATCAGACTCTGTCGTCATAACATCCTTTACTAGCTGCTTAGCCTCTGTTCGATCCTTCAGCTCCCAATTGGCATTAAATTGAACTTGGTCTAAATGAAGCAAGGGCAAGTGGTGTTGGATAGATAGCCTCCGAGCTAAAGTAGATTTCCCACTGCCACTATAACCTAAAATAGCTATTTTCATCTTAATCTCCTGTCCTATATAAAGAAAAAACGAGAAGCCAATTAAGGCTTATCGTTTATTTCTTTTTCTTATTTTTTTTATTTTTCTTCATTTTTTTCTTGTTTTTCTTCATCATTTTGTTCATGGCCATTTTACCTAATTTACCTTGAACACCGTTACCCATCATGTTTTCTAAACCGGCTGGCATACTACCTTTACTCATTTGTTGCATCATTTTACGTGACTCATTGAACTGTTTGATCATCCGATTCACTTCAACCACTGAGTTACCAGAACCGGCAGCAATACGACGACGACGACTTGGCGTTAGAGAATCAGGATTAGCACGTTCACTTGGCGTCATAGAGAAAACAATGGCTTTTTTACGTGCTACATCTTTTGGATCCACTTGTAAATTTTCAAGTCCTGGTACATTATTCATCCCTGGAATCATTTTGATAATGTCCTCTAAAGGTCCCATATCCATTACCTGGTCCAATTGTTCAATGAAATCATTAAAATCAAAGCTATTTTCACGCATTTTTTGTGCTAATTCTTCTGCTTTTTCATCATCAAAATCACGTTGCGCTTTTTCAATTAAGGTTAACATGTCACCCATACCTAAGATACGGCTAGACATACGGTCTGGATGGAAAACTTCCACATCTGTTAATTTTTCACCTGTACCGATAAATTTAATTGGTTTACCAGTGATGGCTCTAATCGATAGTGCCGCACCCCCACGAGAATCACCATCTAATTTAGTTAAGACAACCCCTGTAATATCTAATTGCTCATCAAAACTTTGAGCAACCGTCACAGCATCTTGCCCTGTCATGGCATCAACTGTTAATAGAATTTCATCAGGCTCTGCAAATTCTTTAATGCGTTTTAATTCACCCATTAAGGCTTCATCAATATGTAAACGACCTGCCGTATCAATAAAGACAATGTCATTTTTATTTTCTTTTGCTTGTTCTAGTCCACGTTTTACAATCTCTACTGGGTCTGTGTCTGTGCCCATATCAAAAACAGGAATATCTAGCTGATTACCAATCACTTTTAATTGGTCAATCGCCGCCGGACGGTACACATCTCCTGCGATAAGTAAGGGACGTGCTTTTTCATTCTTTTTAAGGTAGTTCGATAACTTACCTACAAAAGTTGTTTTACCCGCACCCTGTAAACCAACCATCATCACAACGGTTGGTATTTTTTTAGAGCGATTCAATTCAACAGATTCTGATCCCAAGACTTTCGTTAATTCTTCATCTACTATTTTAACAATTTGTTGGGTTGGGTTTAATGATTCTAAAATCTCAATTCCAACGGCACGTTCACCAACACTTTTAGTAAAACCACGGACAACTTGTAAGTTAACATCCGCTTCTAATAATGCAAGGCGAATCTCTCGCATCATTTCTTTTACGTCTTCTTCTTTCACCGTGCCTTTTTTCTTTAATTTACTCATCGCTACCTGTAAGCGATCTGTTAAACTCTCAAATGCCATGTTCTTCTTCTCCTACTCTTCTTCAATCTCTTGAATTTTATCTAATAACTCGATTACTCGCGGGTTAGCTATCTCTTCTTCTTTAAGAAGCTCTTTGATTTCTTTGATCAACTCTCCACGGACCACATAGTTAGAATACAAATGTAATTTCTTCTCATAGGTTTCAAGTAATTTTTCAGTTCGTTTAATATTGTCATACACTGCTTGTCGACTCACATCATAATCTTCACCAATTTCTGCAAGAGAATAATCATCCGCATAGTATAACTCAATATAATTCATCTGTTTTTCAGTTAAAAGCGTTGAATAAAATTCAAATAAGGCATTCATGCGATTCGTTTTTTCAATCTCCATTTTACCCCTCCTCTAACGTTTAAGATGATTGCATATTACTCGAACATTATAACATACCTGTTCTTACTTTTTTAGTCATTTCATCAGAAAAAGCCTCAAATCAGTATTTGAGGCCTCTAATCACTTGATGTTTCAGTTATATCTTTATTGACCAAAGGTATCCTAAAAGTAAACGAGCTCCCTTGACCAGGGTAACTAGTGACAGAAATGGTTCCATTATAATTCTCAACTAGCTGTTGAGCGATGGATAATCCTAATCCGTTTCCTCCAGTGTGTCTTGCGCGCGCTTTATCAATACGATAAAAACGATTAAAAATATTTTTTAAGTTTTCTTTTGTCATACCTTCTCCAAAATCTTGAACCATTACTTCCACATGTTTTAGAGAGGTTGAGGCAGAAATCAATATTTCCTTTCTATCCGTTGAATACTTCACTGCGTTATCTAGTAAAATAATCAACACTTGTTCGAAATGATTGCGGTACATTTTCACATCTGGGTACTTTCCTAAGTCATCATCTAAATTAAAAATAAATTCAGGATACAACATTTGGAAATTACCTACAGTCGTT
This sequence comes from Vagococcus sp. 211, assembly GCF_056322705.1. Taxonomy (NCBI): domain Bacteria; kingdom Bacillati; phylum Bacillota; class Bacilli; order Lactobacillales; family Enterococcaceae; genus Vagococcus; species Vagococcus sp. 211. The sequence continues at coordinate 954,151 of NZ_CM150475.1, read as the reverse complement.
GAGACAACATCTCTTGCATTGGATTCTTTGTCTTGATATAAAAACTCTGACTGCTCTGCACGAGACAAATCAAGCATCTCTTGGACCAGACTTTTCATTCGTGTGATTTCTTGGGACGATGCATTGAGGGATTCTTCTAATACTTCTGGGTCGTCTTTTCCCCAACGATTTAACAAATTAATATGACCTTCAATCACTGCGACAGGCGTTCTAAGTTCATGAGATACATCTTCAACAAACTGTTGTTGCTGGGATATGAACCGTTGCATTCGCTCTAACATATCATTAAAAGCATTAGCAAGGTCTGCGATTTCATCATTTGACTTAGGCACAGGCATACGCATCCCTGTCTTTGGCGCCTCTTCAATGCTATTCAACATACTGGCCATTTTTCTTAGAGGACTGGTAAAGTAGCTAGACAAGAGATAACTTATGACTAGACTGACTAACAAACCGACCACTTCTAATATTAGAAGTATATTCAGAATCTGTGTTCTGACATTATAATAGCTCGTCAATTCATAAAACCCTTGAGCATAGCCTATTTTTTTACCTGTGAAATTAGAATAAATTGGCTTTGTCACCATTAATCCTGAAATATTATTATGCGATTGAACCGAAATATTCTTTTGGTCTTTCACATCAAAAGGTAGATACAAACTTTTTGTTTCAAAAAGTAGGTTACCATCCAATCCATACACTTTAGCATTCAATTCCGGCTTAGACAATTCTGAAATAAAACTGTTTAACTGCATCAAACTTGTTTCAATCGAATGTCGATCATAGTAACTATCCCCAACATATTCTCCTGAAGACTCTTTTAAATAAAAAACCGTATTGCTCAAAGTTAATTCATCTTTCGCACGAGACAGACGACCAGTGACTTCATTCATCGTCCGATCAAAATTAGTCCGTTCTTGCTCTATCATGACATTAGATGTGGTTTGATACGTAACAATCGCAAAGACCGTAAACAACATTGAAATAGCCAGTGAGGTTAAAATAGCCCACTTAAACGTTATAGAATTCCACGTAAATCGCTTGGGTAGATCAATATTATCAAATGGTTTCATTACGACCTCATAACATAACCAGTACCACGAACTGTTTGAATGTAGCTGTCTTCCCCTGGTATATCAATTTTATTTCTTAAGTAACGAATATAAACATCCACAACGTTAGTTTCTACTTCGATTTCATAGCCCCATACCTTGTTTAATAGAACATCTCTTGATAATACGACGTTAATGTTTTCCATCAATATCAATAACAACTCATACTCGCGTTTTGTTAATTCAATGATTTCATCTCCACGACGTACCACTCGGTTTTCTTTTTCAATCATTAAATCTCGGTAAGTAATCGTTGTTTGTTTCGTGATATTCTTGTCACCTTCAATATCAATTCGGCGTAACAATGCTCGTAATCTTGCGAGTAATTCTTCAATGGCAAATGGTTTCACGATATAATCATCTGCGCCATGATCCAAACCTGATACGCGGTCAATCACTGAATCTCTGGCTGTCATCATGATAATCGGAGTATTCTTCACTTGACGAATACGGCGACACACTTCCAAACCATTCAACTCAGGTAACATTAAATCTAAAAGAATAGCATCCCATTCTCCAGTTAAGGCAGCCTCTAAACCTGTACGTCCATTATAATGTACTTCTGTTGCATACCCTTCGTGCTTTAACTCCAACTCCACGAAGCGAGCTAAATTCTTTTCATCTTCTATTATTAAAATATTATTTGACATACAATACACATGCCTTTCTTAGTTACTTTTAATTCTAACTACCATGAATCATTATAACGATAAACGGCATAAAAATCTATCACTCTGACCGCTTATTATTGAAAAACAGGCATAAAATTGAAAAAAACTAAAGAGTTTCCTCTTTAGTTTCCTTTTTTCTATTCAAAAACAAATTGATTTTGATATAATTCTGCATAAAATCCTTGTTGCTCGATTAATTCTTCATGAGTACCTTCTTCAATTATTTCACCTTGATTTAATACTACAATGTAATCCGCATTTAAAATTGTTTTTAATCGGTGAGCAATTACAAAACTAGTTCTTCCACTAATAATGTTTTCCATTGCTTTTTGAATACGACTTTCTGTTACTGTGTCTACATTACTTGTTGCTTCATCTAGTATTAGAAGTGAAGGATCAGTAATGATCGTTCTCGCTATACTGATTAATTGTTTTTGCCCCACACTGAACACACTGTTCTCATCGTTCACTTGGGTATCGTATCCCTCATCTAAACTCATAATGAAGTCATGGATATTAGCCTGTTTCGCTGCGAGAATCATTTCTTCTTCTGAGGCATCTGGCTTACCGAATACTAAATTGTCTCGGATGGTTCCTGAGAATATCACTGAGTCTTGTAAAACGATACCAATATGAGAACGCAAGCTAGCCAGTGAGATGTCTTGAACATCTTTTCCGTCTAATTTTATACTCCCACCATCAACATTATAGAAACGATTCAATAGATTCATGACCGTTGTCTTACCAGAGCCTGTAGGTCCAACAAGAGCCACCATCTGTCCTCTATTCGCTGTAATATTAATGTCTTTCAAGATTGGTTTACCTGGTTCATATGAAAAGTCCACATGTTCTAGAGAAACCGTATCATGGATACCATCAATATCAGTGACGCTTTCTTTTTCGTATTCATCTTCTACATCAAAAATCTCATTCAGACGTTTTGCCCCTGTAAAGGCTAACTGTAACATGCTAAATTGAGAGGAAATCTGAGTCAACGGCATATAAAATTGCTGAGAATATTGAATAAACATAACAATTAAACCTAGACCGGCTGCTTTATCACCACTACCATTTAACACTAAAAAGCCACCAGCTATAATGACAATCGCGGTATTTAAAATTGAAATACCTTGCATAGTTGGGAACAAGAGACCAGAAAAGACTTGCCCTTTGAAAGTCGCTTTTTTAACTTCTTCATTTAATACTTCAAAACCTTCGATGGTTTCTTCTTCCAAGCCATTCGTGATAATCACTTTTTGACCTGATATTTTTTCATCAATGTAACCATTTAGTTTACCAATGTTTTCTTGCTGAACGCCCACATTTTTCTCGGCTTGTTTAATAATCACAACAGCAACAATGATAGCTAAAGGAGAAATAGCCAATGTAGCTAGAGACATTTGGACATTTTCTCTGAACATCATGAATAAAACACCAATCATCATGGAAACATTCGTTAACACTTGAATTAACGCTTGGTTCATTGTATTAGAAATATTGTCTAAATCGCTAGTGAAACGAGATAAAATCTCACCATCTTGATGGGTATCAAAGAATTTAATGTTGATACGTTCTAATTTTTTGAACAAATCAATTCTCATGTTATTCGTTGAATTCCCTGTCACAAAAGACATTAACATATTTTGAATAAACATGGATATCCAGTTCAACACATATAAACCAATCAATAACTTAATAACGCTAACAAAGGGCGTCTTGTCTGCTTGTTGTGTTGCAAAATAAGTCCCTGCATATTTTGCTAATTCTTCAATTGCTTTCCCTGTATACTGAGGAGCTTTGACTTGTAAGTAGGTTGAGAAAATGATGGCAACAACAATAACAAACAATTGTAATTTATAAACTCTTAAATATCGCCAAAAGAATGACGCCACACTATTTTTATTTTGTTCCATGTTTATTCAACCTCCTTCGCTTTCTGTGTTTCATAGATTTCACGGTACACGTCACTTGTTTCAAGTAACTCTTTATGTGTTCCTTGAGCCACCAGTCGGCCTTCATCTAGAACTAAAATGTTATCCGCTTGAATCACAGAAGATATTTTTTGAGCAATAATAAATGTCGTTGTACTGCTCAACTCTTTTGCTAATGCTTCTTTTACTAATTTTTCAGATTTTGCATCTAACGCACTAGTACTATCATCTAGGATCAGTATTTTAGGGTCACCAATCACACCTCGTGTAATCGATAAACGTTGTTTTTGTCCACCAGAGAAGTTAGAGCCACGTTCTTCCACCACGCTATAATAGTTATCCATTTGACGTTCAATAAACTCACTTGCTTGCGCAATATCAGAAGCACGCTTCATTTCTGATTCTCCCGCTGATTTGTCTCCTTGTTTCAAGTTATCTGCAATCGTACCAGAAAAAAGAATCGCACGTTGTAAGACAATCGCTACACTCTCACGTAAATTTTCTTTTGATATCGACGTTAATTCTTTGCCATCAATGAGAATACGACCTTCTGTTGGGTCATACATCCTAGGAATCATTTGAGCAAGGGTTGATTTACCAGCACCTGTAGCTCCAACAACACCAACCATTTGACCATGGGCCACTTCAAAGGAAATATTTTTCAATGTGGGTTGGTCATCGTCTTGGTAAGTGAAAGACACATTGTCAAATGTCACTGTCCCATTTTCTACAACATTATGCCCTTCAAAAGTAATATCTGCTTCTGTTTCTAATACTTCATTCAAACGCGCTAATGAAATGAATCCTCTTGAAGCCATCATCATCATCATACCGCCAATAATGATACTCATCATAATTTGCATCAAATAGTTCATAAATGACACAATCGCGCCAATCACTTCTAAATCAGTCGTTGCCAAATCTGCTGCAAAATAAATAGAGGTAACAATAGCTAAACTAGAAATTAACATAAAGGTTGGGATCATAATAGAAAATAAGTTCCCCACCGCAATCGTATGTTTCGCTAATTTATCTGAAATTTTGGTAAAGCGTTTGGTTTCATTTTCTTCTTGAACAAATGATTTCACCACACGTATTCCCATCAAATTTTCCTTAGCAATACTGTTAACTTTTTCAATGTAACCTTGAATTTTAGCAAAATGCTTGCCCATCATACCAAAAATAGACATCACGGTTAATACTACCAAGATCACTAATAAAATAATGACCCACCATAATTGAGGCAATGTCATCATAGCTAAAATAAAACTACCTACAAACATAATAGGTATTCTTAAAATAGATTGTAACGTCATCATGACAATGTTTTGAACTTGTGTCACATCGTTGGTTAAACGGACAACCAGGTTACTGGTTGAATACTTTTCAATGTTACTGAATGAAAAGGTTTGAATTTTTTTGAAGCCGTCAGAACGTAATTCTGAAGCGACTTCTTGAGAGACCTTCGCTGCAATAATCGTGTTCAACACTCCAGCAATTAAGCCAAAAATAGCTACAATAATTAATGTTATTCCTACTTTTTTCATTTCAGCATTGTCTTCTGTCATAATCGATGTCATCACTCGTTGTAACAGTTTTGGTTGCCATAATTGAGAGGTAACCATGATACACGTCATCAAAAATGATACTACTACTAATTTTTTCTGTCCTTTTACTTTTTGTAACAGAAGTCCCATATATTTACCTTCTTTCTTTCCTAAATACATCCGAGGAATATCATAAACAAATATAAAATATTTTGCAAAGGATGTCACTCGTAAGAATAAAAAATCATGCTGAAGAATCAACATGATTTTTTCCTATCTATTTGTTGTCTTTTTTACCATACCAATCGTAATGGAAGACACCATCACGGTCTTTTCTTAAGTAAGTATGTGCCCCAAAGTAATCTCTTTGTGCTTGAATAATGTTAGCAGGTAAATCTGCTGTACGATATGAGTCGTAATAAGCAATGGCTGATGAGAAAGTTGGCGTTGGTACACCTGCTTGTACAGCAAGAGAAACAACATCACGAACCGATTGTTGGTACTCATTAGTGATTGCTAAGAAATACTCATCTAATAGTAAGTTTTTAATGTTAGGCTCACGGTCATAAGCATCTGTAATCTTTTGTAAGAAACGAGCACGAATAATACAACCGGCTCTAAAGATTTTAGCAATCTCACCGTAGTTCAAGTCCCATTCGTTTTCTTCACTGGCTGTACGCATTTGAGCAAACCCTTGAGCATAGCTCATGATTTTACTGAAGTAAAGAGCTTGACGAATTTTCTCAACGTATTCTTCTCTGTTTCCTTCAAAAGTTGGAATAGGTCTCACAGGAATAACTGTGCTAGCTTCAACACGTTCATCCTTTAATGCAGAAATATAACGGGCAAAGACTGATTCTGTAATTAAAGGTAACGGTGTACCCAAGTCTAATGCACTTTGGCTTGTCCATTTACCTGTGCCCTTGTTACCTGCAGCGTCTAGTATAACATCAACAATCGGCAACCCTGTACCTAAGTCATCTTTACGAGTTAAAATATCAGACGTAATTTCCATTAAATAGCTATCTAATTCGCCTGAATTCCAATCAGCAAAAATATCCGCTACTTCAGAAACAGATAAGCCTAAGACACGTGTTAATAAGTCATAAGACTCAGCAATTAATTGCATGTCTCCATATTCGATACCATTATGTACCATTTTGACATAATGACCTGCACCATTTGGTCCAATGTACGTCACACAAGGTTGCCCATCTTCTTCGGCTTTAGCAGCAATCTGCTCAAAAATAGGTTTCACTAATTCATAGGCTTCTTTTTGTCCACCTGGCATCATTGAAGGGCCTTTAAGTGCGCCTTCTTCTCCACCAGATACACCCGTTCCAATGAAGTTAATCCCTGAATTGGCTAATTCTTCATTACGACGAATAGTATCTTCAAAGAAAGTATTTCCCCCATCAATTAACACATCACCTTTATCTAAGTGAGGCAGTAAATTTTGAATGGTTAAATCTGTGGCTTTCCCTGCTTGTACCATTAACATGATACGACGTGGTTTTTCTAAAGATGCTACAAATTCTTCCACTGAGTAAGTTGCCACTAATTTTTTATCTGGATTTTCTGAAACGACTTCTTCTGTTTTTGACGCAGTTCGGTTAAAAATAGAAACAGAATACCCTCTACTTTCAATATTTAATGCTAAATTTTTACCCATGACGGCCATTCCGACAACGCCGATTTGCTGTTTAGACATTTAGTTACCTCCATTATTATCTTAAAACGACTCATTTAAAATGAATTCCTTTACCATTATAGCCTATTTTACCTCAAATTAAAATAATTGAAACTTTTTTGAAAGTTTTTATAGATCCTCTGCTCGAGAGAGTAGAAAGACTGCCAATATAATCACGGCAATACTAGTTAATTCTACCTTAGACAAGCTCACACCAAGAAACAAAACAGATAAGACAGCTGAGCTTAAAGGTTCAAATGATGTTAATAAACTAGCATATTGAGCAGGAATATAATTCGTACTTTTTAATAAACACATGTACGATAAAATCGTACCAAAAATAACAATAAATCCTACACCTGATAAAGTCGCCATATCCATATTAGGTGCTTCATGCCAAAAAGGATAGAAAATTTGTAACATACCGCCACCCATTAACATGCCCCATCCAATGACCAATAATGTGCCATATTTTTTTAATAAGGCTCTCGGTTGAACAATATAAAAAGCCCCAAAGAACCCTGCTAACAAGCCCCAAATTAAGCCTTCCGTAGAAATAGATAATGTGCTAATATCTCCACCTGTCACCAGTAGAATAATTCCTAACAGAGACAAAAGAATACTCACTACTGTCAGCTTACTTGGTATTTTTTTTGATTCAAAAATAAAAAAGACCACTAAAAAAATAGGTGATAGGTACTGCAATATCGTTGCTGTTGCCGCGTTACTCGTCGCAATCGCTTTGAAGAAAGAGAACTGCAACGCGTTCACACCAAATAAACTAAAAATAAATAAAGTAAACAATTCTTTTTTATTTTTAATAGGTGCTAACACCTCTTTTTTATACTTTAAACTGGCAATAACAATCATAATAATACCAGCAAAAAAGATTCTCACTCCTACTAACCAACTTGTTTCTACTTGTTTAGTGGTCATTAAAAACTGCGCAATCACGCCAGAAGCTCCCCAAAATAATGACCCTGTAATGGCTAAGACAATCCCAATTGACTTAGAACTATGATGTTTCATCCTATACGACATCCCCTTTTACTCTATCTATAAATAAATACAATAAAAACCCTAGTATAAACTAGAGTTTACTTTATTGATTTTTTTAAGTTTAGCATATTTTCACGCATAACGGTCAAATAGTTTTCACCTTTTTCACGTTGTCCTTTTGGCAATGATTCCATTGGGTTTAAAGTCAGTAGTTTTGCTCCTGTTGCATCACTAATTGTCTTCGCTATTTTAGGTGTTGCTGAAGATTCCGTATAAATATAAGTGATCTGTTTCTCATTAACCGTGTCTTCAATGTGCTTCAACTCTTTAGGTGTTGGCTCTTGATCAGGATTAATCCCAGATATAGAAACCTGTTCTAAACCATACTCATGAGCTAAGTAACTAAAAGCAGCGTGCTGTGTGACAAATGTCTTGAACGTTGCCTCATTAGCCATTTCTTGATATTCTTGGTCCAATGCGCTCAATTCATCTTTATACAAGCGACTGTTTTCTTCATAACTTACTTGGTTGGTCTCATCTGCTTTAATCAAGGCTTCTGTTATAGTCGATACTTCTTGCTGAGCTAAAACGGGACTTAGCCACACATGAGGATCATGCGCCCCGTGGTCATGTTCTTCGTGACCTTCATGTTCATCCTCTGCCTCGTGATCATGTTCTTGTGAATCAAGTAAATCAATTCCATCACTGGCTTCTACCACAACAACGTTAGACTGATCAATACTAGCTAAAACAGCCTCTACCCATGTTTCCATTTCTTTCGAATTATAAATAAACACATCAGCATCTTGTATCTTAGCCATGTCTTTAGCACTAGGCTCATAATCATGAGGTTCTACCCCCCCATCAATTAACATCGATACATCAGCATGTTCTTTTGCAACTTGAGTTGTAAAGTCATACATAGGATAAAAAGTCGTCACTACTTTCAACGGCCCGTCTTGCTGTTCCGTCTTTTCAACCGCCTTACCACATCCTATCAATAGAAGCGTTGAGGCCATAATTAAGCCCAATAATTTTATTTTTTTCATTATTTCCCTCTCTTCAAACCGTAATGATTACCATTTAGATGATACAATGATTTACTCCCTATTGCAACCTTTTTATCACAAAAAAAGAAGATAAAGACATACTACGTCTTTATCCCTTTTATCGGTTATGCTATTTTTTCTTTTTCCCTGTTGAAAAAGCATCTTTCATTTTATCAAAGAAACCTTCTTCTTGTTCAATGATTTTTTTTGAACCACTAGCTTCTAAGAAACTTCTTAAAGCTTCACGTTGCCCATCGTTCAAGTTAGTTGGCGTTTCTACAGTCACCGTCACTTGTTGATCTCCGTTACCAGCGCCACGTAGTCTAGGAGCTCCTTTTCCTTTCAAGCGGAAAGTTGTTCCTGTTTGAGTCCCAGCTGGAATCTTCAATTTCACTCGACCATGTACTGTCGGTACTTCAATTTCATCCCCCAAAGCAGCTTGTCCAAAGTTAATAGATTCAGTATAGTAAATCTCTGATCCTTCCCTTTCAAAAATAGGGCTGTCTTCTACTTTAAAGACAACGTATAGATCCCCATAAGGACCTCCGTTATAACCAGCTTCTCCTTGACCTGACAAACGCATTTGTTGTCCGTCTTCAACACCTGCTGGTACGGTTACTTTAACTGCATGGTTCTTAACCATACGTCCTGCACCAGAACATGTACTACATTTATCTTTAATAATTTTACCAGAACCTTGACACTCATCACAGGTTTGACGACTCATCATGCGACCTAACGGTGTTTGACGTTCCACATTGATTGTTCCAGCACCATGACATTTTTGACATGTTTCTGGTTGTGTTCCAGGTTTAGCACCACTACCATGACACGTGACACATTCGTCTTCTCTGTTAAAACGAATATTTTTTTCTAAGCCAAAAATAGCTTCATTAAAGGTTAAATCAAGTGTATATTGTAAATCTGATCCTTGTCGAGGAGCATTTGGGTTAGCATTTCTAGAACCTCCGCCACCACCAAAGAACGATTCAAATATATCTTCAAATCCGCCGCCGAATCCTTCAAAACCACCGCTGAATCCACCTGCTCCAAAATTAGGATCAGTACTAGAATGTCCATATTGGTCATAAGCTGCTCGTTTTTGAGAATCGCTTAATATCTCAAATGCTTCTGTTACTTCTTTGAACTTATCTTCTGCATCTGCTTCTTTGTTAATATCTGGATGGTATTTTTTGGATAATTTTCGATAGGCTTTTTTTATTTCATCGTCGTTCGCTGTCTTAGATACTCCCAAGACTTCATAATAATCTCTTTTAGCCATTGGTTTATCCTCCATTCTTCCTATAATCGTTTAAATCATATCACAGAATTAAGAATTAAGAAATACTATCTTCTTAATCTGTTTTATACGAATGAAAAAGCCAAAAGCACACTGCTTTGGCTTTTTCAAAATAGTTGATTCAATTCATTTGGTTTAGTCTTCGTTAATTTCTTCAAAGTCTGCATCGACAACGTCGTCTGCTCCACCTGCTGCTGCTTCTGGGTTAGCTTCTGCTTGTTGTGCTGCTGCTTGTTCGTATAATTTAACTGTTAAGTTTTGTACGATTTCATTCAAAGCATCGCGTTTCACTTTCATATCTTCTAAGTTATTCGCTTCAACTGCTGCTTTCAATTCATCTCTTGCTTCTTCTGCTTTTTTAACATCTTCAGCATCTACTTTACCTTCTAATTCAGCTAATGTTTTATCAACTGAGAATAATAAAGCATCTACATCATTACGTAAGTCAGCTTCTTCTTTACGTTCTTTATCCGCTTCTGCGTTTGCTTCCGCTTCTTTCACCATGTTTTCGATATCTTCGTCAGATAAACCTGATGATGATTTAATTGTAATGGTTTGTTCTTTTTGTGTTCCTAAATCTTTAGCACTTACGTTAACGATACCGTTTTTATCAATATCAAAGGTTACTTCGATTTGTGGAATACCACGAGGTGCTGCTGGAATATCTGTTAATTGGAAACGACCTAATGTTTTGTTATCTGAAGCCATTGGACGCTCACCTTGTAATACGTGAATATCTACTGCTGGTTGGTTATCAGCTGCTGTAGAGAATACTTGTGATTTACTTGTTGGAATCGTTGTGTTACGGTCAATTAATTTAGTGAACACAGAACCCATTGTTTCAATACCTAATGATAATGGTGTTACGTCTAATAAGACAACATCTTTCACATCACCACTGATAACGCCACCTTGGATAGCTGCTCCCATTGCTACAACTTCATCCGGGTTAACTGATTTATTTGGTTCTTTGTTAACTTCTTTTCTTACAGCTTCTACAACTGCAGGAATACGAGTAGATCCACCAACTAAGATAATTTCGTCGATTTCTGATGCTGATACGCCTGCGTCTTTAATTGCTTGGCGTACAGGAATTTTAGTTCTTTCTACTAAATCTTGCGTTAATTCATCAAATTTAGCGCGAGTTAATGCTAACTCTAAATGTAGAGGTCCTGCTTCACCAGCTGTAATAAATGGTAAGCTGATTTGAGTGCTTGATACACCTGATAAATCTTTTTTAGCTTTTTCTGCTGCGTCTTTCAAACGTTGAACAGCCATTTTATCTTTAGATAAATCAATGCCGTTTTCTTTTTTGAATTCTTCTACTAAATAAGCAATGATTTTTTCATCAAAGTCATCCCCACCAAGGTTGTTATCACCTGCTGTAGATAATACGTCGAATACGCCATCACCTAATTCAAGGATAGATACGTCAAAAGTACCACCACCAAGGTCAAATACTAATACTTTTTCTTCTTTATCTGTTTTGTCTAAACCGTATGCTAAAGCTGCTGCAGTTGGCTCGTTAACAATACGTTCTACTTCTAAACCAGCGATTTTACCAGCGTCTTTTGTTGCTTGGCGTTGAGCATCGTTGAAGTAAGCAGGGACTGTAATAACAGCTTTGTCTACTTTTTCGCCTAAGTAATCTTCAGCGAAACCTTTTAAGTATTGTAAGATCATTGCTGAGATTTCTTGTGGTGTGTAAGATTTTCCATCAATTTCTGTTTTATATCCAGCTTCACCAATATGGCGTTTAATTGAACCAATTGTATCTGGGTTCGTTACTGCTTGACGTTTCGCTACTTCACCAACTTGGATTTCACCATTTTTAAATGATACAACGGATGGTGTTGTACGGTTACCTTCTGGGTTTGTGATGATTTTTGCTTCTCCACCTTCTAAAACTGACACTGCAGAGTTAGTAGTTCCTAAGTCAATACCGATAATTTTACTCATAATTGAATTTCTCCTTTAATCTATATAGTATGTTTTTAATTTTAATTTTTATTGTGCTACGACAACCATTGCTGGTCTAAGAATACGGTCATGTAAAATGTATCCTTTTTGTAACACTTGTACGATTTCATCTGATTGTTGTCCTTCTTCTTGAGGGACTGTTTGAACAGCTTGATGTAAATTGGGATCAAATTGATTACCCATTGATTCAATCTCAACAATACCAGCTTGTTTCAATGCGTGAATCATGCTTTCACGAACCATTTCGATTCCTTTTTTCATGCTTTCACCATGCTCATCTGTTGTTTCAATTTGTAGGGCACGATCTAAGTTATCTAATGGAGCCAATAATTCTTTGGCTAGATCTTGGGCACGATATTTCGAAGCATCCTCACGCTCTTTTTTGTTACGATTGCGCATGTTCGCAATCTCAGCTTGAGCACGAAGGAACTTGTCCTCCATGTCACTCAACTCACTCGTTAAGCGCTCTACTTCAGTTGGTTCTGCTACTGCTTCTTCCGTTGTTTCTTCGATTGTCTCTTCTTCAACAACGACAGATTCTTCATTTAACTCTTTATCCATATCTTTCACGTCACAAGACCCCTCTCTTCATTAATGATTCAATCCTCGGTAGTACAAATTCAGATGTCCTGATAACTCTTCTGTAAACACATTAAGTAATCCCTGCACCCTTGAATAGGACATACTCGTTGGACCTAGTAAGGCAATTAAACCTTTACCATGATCTGCTATCTCATATGTGGCCGTCATCAGGCTCATATTTTCTAACAACTCATGATTCAATTCGTCTCCAATTCTAATACCAATGCCCGAATGATCTGGCAACAAGAGCTGTGTTAGTTTTTCAGTGTCACTCAATAAAGAATACACTGACTTAAATTCACTCACGTTAGTAACAACATCAGAATTTAATAAATTCATTCCACCGCTCACATAAATCTGATCATCAAAAGCTTGATTGAATACTTCTTCAAACAAGTATAAAACATTAGCCGAATTATTAAAATACTTCTGAAGGACGAGTGGTATCTCAGTTCTAAGTTTATGATACACGGTTAATAAATTCTCTCCCACCAATCGGTCGTTGATAATCCGTGTCATCTTCTCAATATCCTCTGAGGTAATACTCTCTGGAATCGAAAACACTTGGCTCTCTACGTAACCTTGATCCGTTATAATAATAGCCATCAGCTGACTGTTATTTAGCGGAACAATTCTAAAACCGGTTAATTTCCGTTCCTTCACCTCTGGTCCTAAAGAAAAAGCAGTATAACTAGTTAATTCGGATAGAATTTTTGCTGAGACTTCTATAATCTCATTGGTCGCATTATAACGTCTGTCTAGAGACTGACGTATTTGATGTAACTCGTTGCTAGAAACTTTGTCAGGTTTCATCAAATGATCAACATAATACCTGTATCCCTTAGCTGACGGAATACGACCAGAGGATGAATGCATTTTTTCAATCAAACCAAGTTCTTCCAACTTAGATAAATCGTTTCGAATGGTTGCTGAACTTGCATTAATTCCCTGATTTTTTAAGGTTGCTGAGCCAACTGGAAGACCTGTGTCAGTATATAACTTAACGAGTAAGCTAAATATCTCAATTTGTCTTTCACTTAACACCTTCATCACCTTTTTCTTTAGCACTCGTTTAAATCAAGTGCTAACTACATGTATTAATATATCAAGAATAGAATTCTTTGTCAACCAAAAGCCTCACTTTTTTAGCAGTCTTCGTTCAAGAGTGCTAAAAATAACGAAAAAACAAGAGAAAACCCTTGTTCTCTCTTGTTTTTACTTCTCTATTAAAAAACGCTCAAACACGTTATTACCTAAAATCAATCCTTTATCCGTTAACATTAAACGGTCAGATTGACGTTTTAACATCTGTTCTTGAATTAACTCCGTCACAATCTGACCATACACTTGATCAAATCCTCGATTGAATTTTTCTTCAAAATGAGAAATAGAGATACCTTCCATTTTACGCAACCCTAAAAACATTTCTTCTTCCATTTGATTCTCAACTGTTAATTCTTCTATCTTAATAGTAGGCAATTCATTTTTCCTTAATGGCTCTAAGTAATGTTGAATAGGACCGTGGTTTTTATACCGAATATTCCCTAAATAACCACTTGCTCCTGCACCTAGACCATAATAATGCTCATTATTCCAATAAACAATATTATGTTTACTTTCTTTACCTGGTTCAGCAAAGTTACTTACTTCGTATTGAATTTTACCCGCAGCTGTCATTCGTTCAATGGCACGCTCAAACATATCCCCTTCAACATCAATACCAGGTAAATGCAATCGGCCTTGTCTGGCCCAATTATAAAACATGGTTTTATTTTCTAAAATTAATGAATACAGTGAATAATGAGGCAGATCTAAGGCCAAAGCTTTGTCCAGTGTGTCATCAAAACTTTCCATTGTTTGATTAGGTAGAGCAAAAATCAAATCAATACTAATATTATCAAACTGAGCTTTTTCAAAAATCTTCATTGTGTCAAATACATCTTGGGCTGTGTGTTTACGCCCTATTTTCTTCAATAAACGGTCATCAAAAGACTGAACGCCCATAGAGACTCGGTTAACCCCGTAATTTTTTAAAACATTTAGTTTATCCAAGGTTAAATCTCCTGGGTTAGCTTCCACTGTAAATTCATTGTGGTCATCAAAAGGAAGGTTCTCTCTAATCCCTGCCAATAAGACATCTAGTTGTTCCGCCGATAACGACGTTGGGGTACCACCACCAATATACAAAGTATCCATCTTTTCAGCAGGATATTTTTTGGTTGTTAACTGAATTTCTTTAATTAATGCTTGAATGTATTCGTCAACAGGCTGTCCCTCTATAAACACTTTGTTAAAATCACAATAAAAACAAATATGCTCACAAAAAGGGATATGTATGTATGCTGATGTCATATGGCTCCTCCTTATTTGTTAAAATACTCTCTCGTTTCCACTTCATCTAAATCAAGCTGAGTAATTAACCCTTCTATTCCAGTAAATTTTAACTCATCTCTTAAATAATGACACCATTGGACAGTAACGTACTCGCCATAAATATCTTGATCAAAATCTAGAATATTAACTTCGATGGTCATTGGACGATTACTTTCAAATGTAATATTATGGCCAATTTGAGCCATACCATAATGCCAGGTATTATCCACAAGTAATTTAACAGCATAGACCCCTTTTTTAGGTAAAAGAGACTGTTGGTCAATTTTAATATTAGCTGTAGGATATCCCAGTGTGCGTCCTCGCTTATCACCATGAACCACGACACCGGAGACTTCATAAGTATAACCTAAGAAATGATTAGCCTCTTCCATTTTTCCAGACCCCATCATTTCTCTAATATTTGTGGAGCTAATTTTCAAGGCTTCTTCTGTTTGCTTTGGTACTTCAATAACTTGGAATCGGTCTTGTCCATACTTAGGTAAATTCTCCATATTGGCAACATCTGCTTTACCGTAAGTATAATCAAAGCCTGCCACTGCTACTTTGGCATTTAGACCTACAATATATTGGTCCACAAAGGCTTGAGGTGTTAGGCTCGCAAAAGAAGAAGTAAACTCCACCACATATAAAAAGTCTACTCCTAACTTAGCCATACGCTGCTCTTTTTGCTCAACCGTTGTTATGTACTTCATCTTAGTGTGGTCAATCTTTTGGAAGACCACAGATGGATGATGGTTAAACGTCATAACAGCTAATTTCAAGCCACGTTTATCGGCTTCTTCTTTCGCTGTTAAAATTACTTTTTGATGCCCTCGATGCACACCATCAAAAAAACCTAAAACTAAAGCTACTTCGTCTTTAGGTATTTGTTCTACCTCATAGGGGTGATGTATATGAATAACGTTCATAGTTAAAATCTCCTTTAATCGTTTCGGAATACTTTCATTGGTTTAATGTTGCCACTTTTAGTCGGATGTACACCATAAATACTAACAATCTTTTGATTAAAAAACAAAGCAACAGGCTCATCAAAGCTTAGGGTTTTAAAGTAATCAATAGCTAAGACGGGACCGTTTCGAATGATGCTGTATTCATCCTCAGTTAAGTCGTACGTTTGAAACATCGAAATACCACGCTCTAATGGGTATAAAAAAGCCTCTTGCTGTTCTTTTTCCATCCATTCTGCTACTTGTTCCAACGTAATCGCCTCTTTTGATGTAAAACCGCCACTTTCCGTGCGAGTTAATTCAGACATATGGGCTTCAAAGCCTAATTGTTTCCCTGTATCCACAGCTAAGGTTCTCACATACGTTCCCTTGCCACAATCTACTCTGAATCGCCAACGTTGTGTCTGTGTTTCTTCATCATATACAGGTGTCGATGTTCTGACAAAATCATAGATATCCGCTTTACGTATCGGTCTTTCCACGGTTTCTCCTGCTCTTGCGTAATCATACAATCTACGACCATTCACTTTAACCGCTGAATACATCGGAGGTATTTGTGTGATTTCTCCAATAAAAGAGGCCATCATAGCATCAATTTCTTCTTCTGTGATTGCTTCTTTAACGGGAGAAATGGCCACAACTTCTCCACTAGCATCTTCTGTTTCTGTGGAAAAGCCTAATACCATTTCACCTTCGTACACTTTACGAGAATCTTGTAAGTACTCGACCACCTTCGTTGCTTTTCCTACACAAATAGGTAACACACCATCCACATCTGGATCAAGAGTCCCACTATGCCCCACTTTTTTAGTGTGTAATATTTTTCTTAATTTAAAGACGCAATCATGGCTCGTCAGACCTCTTGGCTTCCATAACGGAATGATTCCTTCCATCTTTTAAATCCCCCATCTATATCTAATCATTCATATATTATAGCATAGATAAGATTGACAAAAAATAAAAAGGAGAAGACATAATAAATACAAAATTGTTCTCATTTATTTAGACTTTTTAAAATTTTTGATTGATATTGTTGAGTTTCGCTATCTTTTCTTTGTGATGTTTGCCTTTAACTTTCTCGAAAACTTTTAATTTGTAACATCTGTCATTTATAATCAATGAGATTTGACAACTAGGAGGAACATTAATGAAAAGAAAATTATTAGCTAGCGCCATTCTTATGGCCGTATTATTTACAGGCGTAGCCTGCGGGAAAGAAAAAGTTGAAACAAAAGAAAGCAGAGTATTGGTCGTTGCAACACCTGGAACGCTTTTCCCAGCATCATACCACAACGATAAAAATGAACTAACTGGTTACGATGTTGATATCATCAATGAAATGGCCAAACGGATGGGAAAAGAAGTAAAATATAAAGAACTAAACGTAGATGGTATGTTAGCTTCTGTCCAAAATGAAACCGTTGATTTTGCGGCAAGTGACTTCACTTTAAACGAAAAAAGAGCGGACTCATTTGCTTTATCAGTACCTTTGAAATACTCATTTGGTAGTATGATCGTTCGCAAAAGTGATAACTCTGGTATCGAAAAGATCGAAGATTTAAAAGGAAAAAAATCTGCAGGTGAAGCTGTCACAAACTACATGCAAATTGCGGAACAATACGGAGCGGAATTAGTAAGTTACGATAATGCGACGAATGATCAATACCTAACAGATGTTGCTAATGGACGAACTGACGTGATTTTAAATGATTACTATTTACAAAAAATGTCGATCAATGCTATGCCTGATATTCCTGTTAAGATTTTAGAAGGCGTTTATTTTAACGCAGAACATAGTGGCTTTTTATTCAAGAAATCAAACAAAAAAACACTAGAAGAAGTGAATAAAGTACTGGAAGAAATGAAAAAAGATGGCACAATTGCTTCTATCTCTAATACTTACTTTGGGACAGATGTATCCGTTGAACCAGATGTTAAAGTAGACACTGAAATTAAATTAGAAGATAAATAACTATGACTTATATACCAAGTATCAATCTTTCTTTACTTATAGAGTCGATTCCTTACATATTGAAAGGTCTACCTTATACTTTAATCATTAGTCTCAGTGCTTTTATTATTGGCAATATCATCGGATTGGTCATAGCAGTCATTCAAATAAAAGAGGTTCCTATTATCAAACACTTACTCCGACTGTATGTCTCTTTTTTAAGAGGTACTCCTGCTATTGTACTGTTGTTTTTACTCTACTTCGGGATGCCCATTCAGTTGCCCCCAGTAACCGCAGCAATTATTTGCTTTAGTATGACAAGTAGCGCCTTTCTCTCTGAGATTTACCGAGGAGCAATCAAAGGCGTTGATTCTGGACAATGGGAAGCAGCAAAAGCATTAGGTTGGTCATTTACAGGAACCATGTTCCATATTATTCTGCCACAATCTCTTAGAATTGCTATTCCATCCCTATCCAATGTCGCTATGGATATCATTAAAGGCTCCTCTCTTGCAGCCATGATTACCGTACCTGATATTTTTCAACGGGCAAAGATTGTTGGTGGTCGAGAATTTGATTTCATGACGATGTATGTTTTAGTCGCATTGATTTACTGGGTTATTTGTATCCTAATCGAAAAGTTACAACAGTACTTAGAACAAAAAGTTGCTTTCAACAATTAAATAACACGTGTGATTACACATCGATATGCAAATAAAGACTATATCCATCATTTAATTCATTTTTGGTGTTTATAGTCTTATTTTTTTAACTTCAGGAACAAAAAAGGGATATAACAACACCAATAAACCCTCTTTTTATTTATCATCATTTTTATAAAGCGTAATTATTACAACTGATGTTTACTTTGTTTTTTTTATAGTATATATTAAATTACGTATAATTTATAAAACTATTAATATAAGAAAGAAGCGATGTAATATGATACATACTCTAGACGTTTCTTCCCAACGATTAATCAATATTTTAAAAATACTCCTTCAAGAGAAGGAATGGGTAACACCAAAGAATATTTCAGATAGCTTAGGTGTATCCGAGAAAACAGTCAATGATGATTTAAAATTCATTAAAGACTCCTGGGGAGACATTGTTGATATCCAAACTTCTTATAGTTTAGGTATCAAAGCAACGAATATATCCGTTAGTACGTTTATCAAGATACAATCTCAAATACTACTAGACTCCATCCCTATCAAATTTTTACGTGTTCTTATGTTTTATCCTTACGAAACACTCAACGACTACGCTGATCGTTTACACGTCAGCCGTTCCACCTTATACCGATACATCCCAAAAATAAATGCAGCCCTATCTAAATACAACATATCCATTGAACGCAATATGTCTTCTTATTTTTTATACTCTGAAGACGAACTACATATACGCCGATTTACAACTATTTTTTTTGTTGATATCTGTGGCTATAATAACCTTGGTTTCATGACCGGTGAACAAACTGCTTGGTTACGTGGCCGGGTCACACGCTTATTTAAACATGCAAAATTAACAATAACGGAGCTGCACCTATATTATGGGATGGTTTTTTATTTTGTTTCTATCTTGCGTGCTAAAGAAGGCTTCTTATTAGAAAATGCCATCATTCCTATTCATTATGCTGCACCTGATAAAAATGAGTTAACCGAGTTTAAGCAATTATTTAATGTGTCTGAAGTAGCTGCTATCCCTAATATTGAAGGCGCTATTTTAGGGCAGAGAGCCAAAACATCAGCCATCAAATCCGATTACAACATTGCTTTTAAAATAGAAGAGTTATTAGAATGTTGGTTACAAAAAATGCGTATCTTTAATTATGATCATGAATTAAAAGTCATTTCATCCTTTATCGAAGATATTTATTTTAATGATAAAGTCTATCATATTCCTTTGCATTTTTTCTATAGTAGGTTTGATTTTTTTGCAGAAGAAACAAAACTCATCAATCCTTCCTTGTATCACAATGTTTTAAAAATGACGCAACAACTCAGTAAATTAACCTATGTGGATTTCGTTCCTCATATTAGTTTTATTACGTATCAGTTGATGATTAATTTTCCAGAACTAATTAATACACGATTAAATAAGCAAGTCTTAATCATCAGCAATCATTCTGAAAAACACGCTCGCTTCATGGCTAAAACCGTAGCAGCTCATTTACATTTAGCACCAAGCGCTAAAAGTGACTTTACATGCATTTCTAAAAACCAACTTTCAGAGACAAACATAGAAGCCTTTAATATCCTTGTGACAAATTCCGCAACAGTTGCAAAAGAACACATGTGTTTATTAATTAATGATTTTCCCACTGAAAGCAACGCTCAGAATATTAAAGACTTACTAAATACTATCTAAACATGTAAGAAATAGACAAAAAAACAGATAAATTCCATTGAATTTATCTGTTTTTTGATTAATCTCTATTTAATTTGTTGAGTAGTTGATCAATATGACTACCATATTCTACTGAGCTATCACGCTCAAAGATAATTTCTGGCGTCTTATAAATACTTAAGCGACTACCTAACTCTTTTCGAATCAGACCTGATGCTTTATCTAAACCTGTTTGAGCTTTTTCTTTATCAGATGCTTTATCTGATAAAAGACTGTAGTAAATAGTAGCTTGTTGTAGATCACCAGTAACGTTAACTTCAGTAATATTCACTAATGCTACGCGAGGATCACGTACTTTCTTTTTCAAGATATCATTTACTTCTCTTAAGATTTCTTGGGCAACACGTCTATCACGATAATTAGCCATGATTCCGCCTCCTAAAAACGATTATTTACGTTTTACTTCTTCCATAATGAACCCTTCAATAACGTCATCAATCTTAACATCATTGTAGTTTTCAATTGTTGCTCCACACTCAAAGCCTAATTTAACTTCTTTGGCATCATCTTTGAAGCGTTTTAGACTCGCTAGTGTACCATCATGGATAACAATACCATCACGAATCAAACGAACACCACTATCACGACGAATGAAGCCTTCTGTTACGTAACAACCAGCAATAGTCCCTACTTTAGAAACAGTAATTGTTTCACGAACAATCATTTGACCTGTAATTTTCTCAACAAATTCAGGGTCAAGCATCCCTTTCATTGCTGTTTCAATTTCTTCGATTACTTTGTAGATAATACGGTGTAAACGAATGTCTACTTGTTCTTCTTCCGCTTGTGTTCTTGCTTGAGTTGTTGGACGAACGTTAAATCCTACCACGATAGCGTTACTTGCTGAAGCTAATGTAATGTCACTTTCGTTAATCGCACCAACTGCTGAATGGACGATTTTAACACGAACACCTTCAACATCAATTTTATTTAAACTTGCTGCTAAAGCTTCTGCAGAACCTTGAACGTCAGCTTTAATGATAACATTAACTTCTTTCATTTCGCCGTCTTTCAAGCTTTCAAATAAGTTATCTAATGTCACACGGCTGCTGACAGAACGTTGCTCTAATAACGCACGCTTAGCACGTTCTTCACCAGCAACACGTGCTGTTTTTTCATCTTTAAAGGTTACAAAACGATCTCCTGCTTGAGGCACGTCGTTCAGACCTGTAATCTCTACTGGCGCTGCTGGTCCAGCTTCTTTATCACGACGACCGATATCATTTGTCATCACACGAACACGTCCATGAGTATTACCTACAACGATTGGGTCTCCAACGCGTAATGTTCCATTTTGAACTAACAAAGTAACAATAGGTCCTTTACTCTTATCTAAACGTGCTTCAATAACAGTACCGATAGCTTGTTGATCTGGATTAGCTTTTAAGTCTTCTACTTCAGAAACAAGTAAAATCATTTCCAATAATTCTTCAATGTTTTCACCAAATTTAGCTGAGATTGGTACGAAGATAGTATCTCCACCCCAAGCTTCAGGAACTAATCCATGTTCACTTAATTCTTGCATAACGCGATCTGGGTTAGCTGTTGGTTTATCAATTTTATTCACTGCTACGATAATTGGAACTTCAGCTGCTTTAGCATGGTTAATCGCTTCAACGGTTTGAGGCATAACACCATCGTCTGCTGCTACCACTAAGATAGTGATATCCGTGATACTTGCACCACGTGCACGCATGCTTGTAAAGGCCGCATGTCCAGGTGTATCTAAGAATGTAATAGGTTTATTATCCACATCAATTTGGTAAGCACCAATATGTTGTGTAATTCCCCCAGCTTCACCTAAAGATACTTTTGTATGACGCAATGTATCTAATAATGTTGTTTTACCATGGTCAACGTGTCCCATAATCGTTACAACAGGTGGTCTTGTTACTAATGCATCTGGATCTTCTACTTCTACTTCGAAGAATTTATCAATATCAGCTACATCTTCTTGAATTTTTTCTTCAGCAGAAATACCATAGTCAGCTGCTAAAATTTCAATAGTATCTTTATCTAAGGCTTGGTTTTGATTAACCATTACACCTAACATAAATAACTTTTTGATAATTTCTGCTGGTTCACGGTAGATTTTTTTAGAAATATCCGCAACGTTCATACCTTCAGTATAAACTAAGACTTCTGGTAGCTCTTTAAATTTACGTGGTGGTACAGCTGGTTTGTTCGTTGGTTGATGTTTTTTCTTACCACGACGGTTATTTTTTTTATAACGGTTGTTTGGATTATTCGGGTTAAAGTTATTGCGTTTTTGTTGTCCACCTGGTTTGTTTTGTCCAGCGGCTTGATTTCCTGCTGGTTTTTGTCCTTGGTTAGACGTTGCTCCTTTAGCTGGAGCTGCTTTTGGTTGGTTTGATTGTTGTTTATTCACATGATTATCCTTACTGTTTGCCTTATTTTCTGCTTTTTGGGCAGAATGCTGGGGTGTTTGTTTCGTATCTTTTTGATGAGATGTATTGGGTTTGGTCTCCACACCTTTGATTTGTTTGACATTGTCTTCAGATAATGTACTCATGTGATTTTTCACATCAATTCCCAATTTTTGTGCTTTTTCAACTAAATCTTTACTTGGCACGTCTAGTTCCTTGGCTAGTTCATAAACTCTCTTCTTACTCATGTCATCACCGTCCTACTCTTTCATTAAGTCACTCAACTTTCGAGAGAATCCAGCGTCACAAACCCCTATGATTGCTCGGCTTTTACCAATTGCATGACTTAATTCCATTTTATTAAATGCTACAATGATTGGTGTCTCATAAGAGCCACACTTGTCTCTCATTTTTTTCTCTGTGTTTTGACTCACGTCGCTTGCTACTATTACTAAATTCACTTTATTACTTCTCACGCTATTAAGCGTTGTTTCTTCACCTGAAATTAGTTTACCAGCTCGCATTGCAATGCCTAATAAATTTAAAAATCGTTGTTCATTATTCATGACCGAATAGCTCTCTTCTTGCTTTTTGATGGGTCACAAAGTCTAATAATTCTTGATAAAATGCATCATCAAGTTTGCATTCTAAGACTTTGTCTAATATTTGTTTGTTCCAACTTTTTTGGACAACTTCAGGTTCAATAGAAAGGTACGCCCCTCTACCTGGTAGTTTTCCTGTCGGGTCAATAGAAACAACGCCTTCTTTAGAACGTACAACACGTAACATATCTTTTTTAGGTTTCATTTCATTTGAAACAACGCATTTACGCATAGGAATTTTTCTTTGTTTCATCCATGTTGCCCCCTAGAATTATTCCTCGTCTTCAACGATATCTGTTGCAATTGTTGCTAAATCAATCATTTCTTCTTCTTCCACGTCTGCCACAATCGCTTCTTCTACTAAAGTCGTTTCTTGTGCTTTCATTTCTGATTCAGGTTTGATATCAATCTTGAATCCAGTTAATTTAGCAGCTAAACGGGCATTTTGACCACGTTTACCAATAGCTAATGATAATTGGAAATCAGGAACGACAACCGTACAAGCTCTTTGACTTTCATCAAAGATAACATCTACAACTTGAGCTGGATTCAAAGCATTAGCAATAAACACTGCTGGGTCTTCATTCCACTCTACGATATCCATGTTTTCGCCTTTTAATTCGTTAACAATCGATTGAACACGTTGGCCTTTTTGACCGACACACGTTCCTACAGGATCAATGTCTGGGTTTTCTGATTTAACAGCAACCTTAGCACGGTCCCCTGCTTCTCTGGCGATACTTACGATTTCTACTTCACCATCGTATACTTCAGGTATTTCTTGTTCAAACAGGCGTTTCAACAAGTCTGGATGACTACGACTTACGTAGACTTGAGGGCCTTTTGATGTGTTTTCTACTTTCCAAATATAAACCTTGATACGGTCATGTGGTTCATACACTTCGTTTGGAATTTGGTCTTGTTTAGATAATACCGCTTCAATTTTACCTAGGTTAACGTAAATATAGCGACGGTCTTGTCTTTCAACAATCCCTTGCATGATTTCATTTTCATAAGCGCTAAACTCGTTATAGATAATTGAGCGTTCAGCTTCTCTTACTCGTTGTAAGATAACTTGTTTCGCTGTTTGAGCAGCAATACGACCAAAATCTTTTGGTGTTACTTCAAAACGAATCATGTCACCGACTTCGTAAGCTGGGTTAACTTGTTGAGCTTCTTTTAAACTGACTTCTAATTGTGAATCCATGACTTCGTCCGTTACTTCTTTGACTGAGTAAATATGAACGTCGCCTTTTTTCTCATCAAACTCTACTTCCACGTTTTGAGCTTGACCATAGTGTCTTTTGTAAGCTGATATCATCGCTGCGTCTAGCGCTTCAATCACTATTTGTTTTGAAATGCCTTTTTCTCGTTCCAGTGCATCTAGAGCACCTAACATTTCTTTATTCATGATTTATTTACCTCCACAATTAAAATTGAATAGCTAGTCTCGCTTTTGCTATATTTTTTCTTTCAAAAACCATTTCTTTTTCACGTGTCTTAATTTTTACAAGAAGCGTCACAGTGTCTTTATCGTAAGATTTCAAGAAACCTTGAAACTGTTTCTCACCTTCAACTGCTTGATAAAATGACACGTTAATGTATTGATTTATGGCCTTTTCATAATCTTCTTCTTTCTTTAAAGGGCGTTCAGCGCCAGGAGAAGATACTTCTAAAAAATACGCATGTGGAATCGGATCTGGATCAATCGTATCTAATTTTTCACCTAGTTCTTCGCTCACAATCGCACACTCGTTGATATCAATGCCTCCTACTTTATCGACAAAAATTCGTAAAAACCAATTTTTTCCTTCTTTAACGTATTCAACATCAACTAATTCAAAGTCATATTTTTCAACTATAGGGTCAACCATTTCTGTTACGACCTCGACCACACTTGCCAAATTAAATCGCCTCCTTTAAAGTCTTGAGAAATTCATCAAAAAGAGTGAGCGTTTTGCGCTCACTCTCTCTACAGATATCCTACATTAGTCATTCTAACATATTTTATAGCATACTTCAATTAATCTTATCTTCTGCCCCTATCCATTAAAACATATCAAACAAAGATAATTGGTTTTCATCAGGTAAATCATCCAAAACGCCATTCTCTGTCATATACTCAATTAACGTTTTAGAAACTTTCCCTCGATTGGCTAAATCTTCTTTAGATAAGAATTTTGTCTCTTCCCGGGCTTTGACTATTTGCTTGGCCACATTGGCTCCTAAACTTGGAACCGAGCGAAAAGGCGCTATTAATGTATCCCCATCAATCACGAAGTTTTCAGCGTCTGATTTATATAAATCAATCATCCCAAATTTAAAGCCACGTTCCAGCATTTCGTTTGCAATCTCTAATACAGTCAACAAGTTTTTTTCTTTTGTTGAGGCTTCTAGACCCTTGTCCATAATCTCTTTCATTCTTGCTTTAACCGCATCTTTCCCTTGAGACATGGCGACAATATCAAAATCATCGGCACGAACAGAGAAATAAGCTGTATAGTAGAGTATTGGGAAATGCACTTTGAAATAAGCCACACGCAAGGCCATCAATACATATGCTGCCGCATGGGCTTTAGGGAACATGTACTTGATTTTTAAACACGAATCAATGTACCACTCAGGAACATTGTTACCTCGCATCTCTGCTTGCCAATCATCTGGTATCCCTTTTCCTTTACGAACACTTTCCATAATCTTGAATGCCATGCCATCTTCTAATCCTGCATGCATGAGATATACCATGATATCATCACGACAGCCGATAACTTTAGCAAGAGAGGCTTCCCCTTTGCGGATTAATTCTTCCGCATTTCCTAACCAAACATCCGTCCCGTGAGACAATCCTGAAATTTGTAAAAGCTCCGCAAAGGTCGTTGGTTTGGTTTGTTCCAGCATCCCTCGAACGAACCTAGTCCCAAACTCAGGAATGCCTAAGGTTCCTGTTTTAGAGAAAATCTTATCTTCTGTTACACCTAATACTTCCGGACCAGAAAATATTTTCATTACTTCTGGATCATCTGTTGGAATGGTTTTAGGATCTATACCAGATAAATCCTGTAGCATCCTGATTACCGTGGGATCATCATGTCCTAATATATCGAGTTTTAATACATTATCATGAATCGAATGGAAATCAAAATGGGTCGTTTTCCACTCTGCATTTAAATCATCAGCTGGAAATTGAATCGGTGTAAAGTCATACACATCCATATAATCAGGAATAACAATTATTCCCCCCGGATGCTGTCCTGTGGAACGTTTTACTCCTGTAGAACCTTTGGCTAATCGGTCAATTTCCGCTGCTCTAAAATTATAATTATTGTCACGCTCGTAGCCTTTAACAAAACCATAAGCGGTTTTATCAGCAACGGTTCCTATGGTTCCAGCACGGTACACATATTCCTCACCGAATAACACCTTCGTATAGTTATGGGCTTGCGCTTGATATGCTCCAGAGAAGTTCAGATCAATATCTGGAACCTTATCTCCGTGGAAACCTAAGAAAGTCTCAAAAGGAATGTCGTGTCCATCTTTAGACAATCGATGCCCGCACTTAGGACATTCTTTTTCAGGTAAATCAAACCCCGAACCATAACTACCATCTTCAAAGAATTCTGAATACTGACACTCAGGACAACAGTAATGAGGTGGTAAGGGGTTAACTTCTGTAATCCCTGTCATGGTTGCCACAAAACTCGAACCAACAGAACCACGAGATCCAACGAGATAACCATCTTGTAAACTCTTATGTACCAATTTTTGAGAAATCAAATAGATAACAGAGAAACCATTACCATTAATACTCTTCAACTCTTTTTGAATGCGTTTCTCTACAATGTCTGGTAAATCAGGCCCATACAATCGATGCGCCTCGTCATAGCTTAGCTTTGTAATCTCATCTTCTGAACCTTCAATTTTTGGTGTATACAGATCTGTTTTGACCGGTACGACCTCATCACACATATCAGCAATTTTATTCGTATTATCTACTACTACTTTTTTTGCAAGCTCTTTACCTAAAAACTGAAACTCAGTTAACATCTCATCTGTCGTTCTAAAATGAACCTCAGGTAAGGAGTGGCGGTTTAACGGGTTCGCTCCCCCCATCGAGTTAACCAGTATCTTACGATAAATCGCATCTTCTTCATTTAAATAATGAACATTCCCTGTGGCAACAACAGGTTTCCCTAATTCATCACCAATTTTAACCAAGTTTTGGATAATGTCCTCTAAGTCATGAGTGTTTTTAACTAATTCAGCTTCAATTAATGGCGCGTATACCGGTTTTGGCATGATCTCAATATAATCATAAAATTTAGCTCGTTTTTTGGCTTCTTCTTTTCCTTTTTGCATCATTGCCTCGAAAATTTCGCCTTTACTACAAGCAGAACCAATCAACAACCCTTCTCTTAGTTTGGTTAATTGAGAACGAGGGATTCTTGGTACTCTATAATAGTAATCAATATTTGACATAGATATTAATTTAAATAAATTTTTCAATCCTGCCTGGGTTTGGGCTAAAATAGTCACATGGAAAGGACGCGCGCGTTTATAAGCATCTCCTTCACCAATGTGTTGATTTAATTCATCATGGTGAAGGACTTCAAAATCTTCCTGTGCTTTTTTCAGGAAAATCCAACACAAATGGCCTGTCGCTTCAGAATCGTATATCGCTCTATGATGCTGTTCCAAATTAATGTTGTATTTCTTAGCTAAGGTATTTAGACGATGTGACTTCATTTCCGGATGCAATAACCGAGACAGTTCTAATGTATCAATCACCGGATTTGGTGCATCAGGCATATCGTATTTACTATAAGAAGTGTTTAAGAACCCCATATCAAAACTTGCATTATGGGCCACTAAAATATCATCTTCACAAAATTCTTTGAACATACTTAAAACTTCTTTTTCACTCTTAGAACCTCTTACCATATCATCTGTAATCCCAGTCAAATTAATCGTCGTTTCTGATAACGGGTGACCTGGATCAATGAATTGTTCAAACGTATCAACAATGTTTCCTTTGTTCATTTTAACTGCAGACAATTCAATAATCGTATCATAGACCGCAGACAATCCTGTTGTCTCAACGTCAAACACAACATAAGTTGCATCTGATAAATTAACATGCTTTTCATTATAAGCAATAGGAACGCCATCATCTACAACATTAGCTTCCACACCAAATAATACTTTAACACCATGCTTTTGCCCTGCGTGGTAAGCATCTGGAAATGACTGTGCCCCCGCGTGATCTGTGATTGCTACAGCAGGCAATCCCCATTTCCCAGCTTGTGCTACTAATTCTGTCGCACCGCTTGTGGCATCCATCGCACTCATATTAGTATGCATATGAAGTTCTACTCGTTTTTGCCCCTCAGGAGCGGTATCTTTTCTAGGGCTTTTCTTAATCTCTATTAAATCCTGACAATTCATTACCAGATCTCTCATGAAAGTATCTTCTTGAATACTCCCGCGAACTCTTAACCAACTTCCTTCTTGAATGGCTTCAAAGACCGCCACATCTTTGTCATTATTCGAGAATTTTTTAACCGAAAAGGAAGAGGTGTAATCTGTTATTTTTAAGATTAAAATTTTACGTCCGGAACGTAGATCTCTGACTTCTTTTGAAAAAACATACCCCTCAAGAGTCACTCGTCGTTCTTCATCTTCTACTTCAACCATTGACATAATGGGTTCTTCTGGAGGAATAGAACGGCCTAATTGTACAGGGCCTTCTAATTTTGGAACGTCGTCTTTTTGTTTTTGTTTCAATTCTTCATTTTTTTCTATCGCTTCTGCTGCTTGTTTCATTAACATTTCTGTTTGCTCTTGTTGTCGTTCTTCAAAAGCTTGTCTGACTTCCTTTGCTTTACCTTCATCTAACTCTGGATGAATCTTAAATGTAGGAAAACCAAACAATTCAAACTGTTTTGAAATGACTGGTAGATATTGTTGCTCCAAATATTGAATCATTGCTTCGTTTTCTACCGGTAATATCACACGTTGCTCTTTAATAAAAGGAGCCTGCTTTGCTATGGTTTGTCTTACTACTGGCGTGGCACATGTTTCATTAGATAAAGCCTTCGTCCAATAATCTTGTAACAATGGATCTGTCACCTCAGAATGGGTTGTTTTAATGACCATTTCTACGTTGGCAATATCTTTAAATGCTAAAGTTATTTTTTGCCATAATTCTGTGTAGAGAGAAAAAGGTAAAATATCTTTAAAGAGTAAATGAAACTCCCATGTTCTACTTTTTTTATGCACTTTAACGGTTTCAACTTGACCACTTTGTAATAAAGCATCAGTCTGAGAAACTTCTTCCATATCAATTTGTTTCATTAATTGTTTAAATATGTCTTGAGGACTCATGTAAAAGCTCCTTTCCTTCTTCACTATTGTACACGAAAAAGGGCCCTTAGCAAAAGGTTTGCTAGTGACCCTTTAGTGATTATTTATTTAAGATGCTTAGTGTTTCTCTTAAGTCTTCACGTCTGACTTCTAACATTTCATCCGTTTTCTTAATTTTAACTTCTACAATGCCTTCGTCTGCTTTTTTACCTACTGTAATTCTAAATGGTGCACCGACTAAATCAGCATCTTTAAATTTAACACCTGGACGTTCTTTTCGGTCATCTACTAATACATCTAGTCCATGACTTTCCATTTCTTTTTCTAGCTCAGTTACTAATTGCCACTGAACCTCATCTTTAGCGTTAATTGGAATAATATGTACATCAAATGGTGCAATAACACTTGGCCAGTTGATACCATCTTCATCAGCGTTTTGCTCAGCAATTGCAGCCAATAAACGACTGACACCAATACCATAACATCCCATTTGAACAGGGATTTCGCGACCATTCTCATCTAACACTTTCGCTCCCATTGATTCACTGTAGAATGTACCAAGTTTAAAGATATGACCTAGTTCAATTCCTCTAGCGAATTTCAAGAAACCTTGACCATCAGGAGATACTTCCCCTTCTTCCACCATTTTGACATCAACATATGCACTAGATACGAAGTCTTTTTCTGGCGTAACATTTATGATATGGTAATCATTTTCGTTGCCACCAACAACAGCGTTTGTCATATCTTGTACATATAAATCAGATAAAATAGTAATATCTTCTCTCAGTCCAACTGGTCCAATAGAACCAAAGTTAGCTCCGATAAACTCTTCTGCTTCTTCATCTGTTGCTACTTCAAAGAAATCAGATTGTAAATAGTTCTTCACTTTCACTTCATTCACTTCATGATCTCCACGAACTAAGACAAGAACTGCTTTACCATCACTCATAAATAAACGAGATTTAATTGTTTTATCTGCGTCAATTTCTAAAAAGTTAGTTAATTCTTCGATTGTATGAACATCAGGTGTTGATACTTTCTCTGGCTCTAATGGTGTTTCATGTGATTTTTTACCTGTGTAAAGGCTTGTTGCCATCTCTAAGTTAGCTGCATAATCACTCTCGTCAGAATAAACAACCGTATCTTCACCAATTGCTGAAATCCCCATGAATTCTTTAGAGTCATTGCTTCCCATAGCACCACCATCACCGATGATCATTCTAAACTCTAAACCGCATCGTTCAAAAATAGAGACATATGCTTTTTCAAAATCTTTAAAGCCTTCATCTAAACTTTCTTCTGTTGCATGGAAAGAGTAAGCATCTTTCATAATGAATTCACGGCCACGTAATAATCCAAAACGAGGACGTTTTTCATTGCGGTATTTAGATTGTATTTGGTATAAATACATTGGTAATTTTTTGTATGACTTAATATCATTTCTTATTAAATCTGTAAATGTCTCTTCATGCGTTGGCCCTAAAATGAAATCTTCGTTTAATTTCATCAATCCATCCCCATAGGTATGGTAACGGCCACTCTCTTTCCATAATTCTGCTGGAATTACAGCTGGTACTAACATTTCGTTCGCATCAATCGCGTCGAATTCCTCACGCATAATGGCTTCTAATTTATGAATTACTTTATAAGCAAGTGGTAAATACGTATAGTATCCACTTGATACTTGACGGATATATCCACCTCTTAATAACATTTTATGACTGATAACTTCTGCTTCACTAGGAACTTCTCTTAGTGTTGGCATAAATAATTTTGATTGTTTCATTATTTTTCCTCCTTTTTAACGAATAAAGAATCGCTGTATATCATTCCAGGTTACAGCTACCATTAATACTACTAACACGACAACCCCAATCATCGTGATAATGACTTCTTTTTCTTGACTCAATGGTTTTCCTCGTACAGCTTCAAATAAATTCAGGACAATTTTACCACCATCTAATCCTGGCAAAGGAATTAAATTCATAATTCCTAAGTTAACGGATAGCATTGCTGTAAATGATAATATCGCAATGATACCACTATGGGATACTTCTTCTGATAATTTAAAAATCATCACAGGACCACCCAATTTATTCAAACTAAATCCTGTAAATAAATCACCCAGAGCTCTAAATATACCAAGGGAATTTACCACAGTATCTGTTACACCTAATTTTAGCTTATCAACGAATCCAAGAGGCTTAAATTCCGAAGCCATCTGAACACCAATCATCCCTTGCCCAGGATTAGCTTCATTTTTTTCTGGCGTAATCATACTTTCTTCTACTTTCCCATCTTTATGTTCTACTTTGATTGAGATTTCTTTGTTTAAATTGGGCCCAATCTCACCAGACATTTCTTTAAAGCTGGGTGTTTTTTTACCATTCACTTCAATAATTCTATCCCCAGGCTTGATCCCTGCTTTATCAGCGACACTACTTTCAACCACGCCACCAATTACACTATCTGTGTTAGGGACATACGTTCCGCCTCTTAAAAAAGCAACAATGGTAAATAATACCAAAGCTAAAATAAAATTATTTAAAGGTCCTGCAAAGTTAGTCATCAACCGACGACCAAGAGAAGCAGATTGAAATTGCTTATCAATCGGTGCAATTTGTGTTTCAATCCCATCTTCCTCGATAATAGTTGCTTCAGAATCAACGTTGTAGATTTTTTCTAAGCTCTCATCACCATTTTCATACCCTTTTATTACTAACTCCTTTTCTAAATCATAAGAAATTAATTCTACAGGAATACTATTAGGAATTTGTACTTTTTTCGAGGGATTGATCTTAATAACCTGTCCTTTATCATCTAGAACGAGGGACAAGGGTGTACCTGGCGCTAATTCCATTTCCTCATCACCAAGGCCAGCCATTCGGACATAACCACCAATAGGTAATAATCTAATCGTGTAAGTTGTCCCGTTTTTACGATGATAAAATAATTTTGGTCCCATCCCTATTGAAAACTCACGAACTAAAATGCCACCTCGCTTAGCAAAGATAAAGTGACCAAATTCATGCACTAATACAATAAGACCAAAAACAAAAATAAACGTAAGTATTGTTTTCATTTAATGTTCCTCTCTAATTTTGTTTAAAATAAACCAACAAAATGCATAATCGGAAAAACAAATAACATGCTGTCAAATCGATCTAAAATACCACCATGTCCTGGCAATATCTTCCCAGAATCTTTCACACCATAATGTCTCTTATAGGCAGATTCCACCAAATCTCCCATTTGACCAAAAATAGAAAAAATAATGGTTAATAACATCATTAGTCCTACATTATACGGCATAGGGAACACTAGGCAATACACAGCTCCTACAACCACGGCACTTAGGATACCTCCTAAAGAGCCTTCAATAGATTTATTAGGTGAAATATGCGGGGCTAACTTACGTTGACCAAATTTCATCCCTAACATATACGCTCCAATGTCCGTCGCCCAAACAACAAACAAAGCATACATTAAGACATCAATACCAGCCTGTCTAGCAGAGACAAAATTTTGAAAACCATACCCTACATACAAACTGACTAACACAGGAAATGCTGCTCTATCAAAAGTGTAAGTATTTTTAGAAAATACTGGTAACGTCATAATAATCATCACCACTACATAAAACAAGCTCATGTTGTCCATTTGTTCAGGCAAAAAATTAAACCATGATTCTTTAGGTAATACTAAAAAGATTGCAGCTACAATCGCTAGGACTGTTTCAGCACTTTTAATAGGTAAGCCTTTCATTCGAAATAATTCAAACACACCAATACCAGCTAATGCCGCTGCTACTAACTGTAAGGGAATGCCGCCTAGTATAATCATGGGAATAAAAAATAGTAAGGCTACAGCACCCGTTATAACACGTTGTTTCATCCTCCATCTACTCCTTATTTAGTTTTTTTCAAACCACCATATCGACGGTTTCTCGCTTGATAAGAACCAATTGCTTCATTAAAATCAGAAACAGAAAAATCTGGCCAGTAACGCTTAGTAAAAAATAATTCACTGTACGCAATTTGCCAAAGTAAGAAATTACTGATTCTTTCCTCGCCACTTGTACGAATTAATAAGTCAGGATCTCTTAATTCTGCTCCTAAACTATTCGTCATAAGATAGGAAGAAAAAGTATCTTCATCCACTTCTCCTTGTAATTCTCCTTCTTGTGTATCAGCAATAATTTGATTTACCGCAGTTAAGATTTCTGCCCGTCCCCCATAATTCAAGGCAAAATTGAGCACCATTCCTGTGTTATCTTTCGTTTGTTCAATCGCGTCTGCTACAGCCTTTTGTGTATGTTTTGGTAAAAATTCATCATACCCCATAACATTCACTTTAATATTTTCTTTAATGAGATCAGGAACAAAAACATCGAAGAAATCGACTGGTAATTTCATTAAGAAATTAACTTCGTCTTTAGGACGTTTCCAGTTTTCTGTAGAAAAGGCATACAATGTTAGAACTTCGACACCTAAGCGACTTGCGTGGGTCGTAATCGTTTTAACATTATTCATTCCTTCCTTATGACCTGCTATCCTAGGAAGCATTTTTCTTTGGGCCCAACGACCATTCCCATCCATTATTATCGCGACATGCGACGGAATAGGTTTTGAAGAATCAAATAAGATTTCTTCGGTTTCCACTGCTTTATTAAAAAAATTAAACATATAAAGCCTCCTAAAAAAGACTTGAGATTTATAAACTACCTAGTCCATTGTAGCAAAAGCCATCAAAAAAACCTATACAAAAAAATATTTTCTCTTTTTTTTAAGAAAAACATAATACAAATAAGAAAAGTCGTGGAATTTCCACGACTTTTTTTGATTAAACTTCTAAAAGTTCTTCTTCTTTTTCAGCGACAATCGCATCGACATTTTTAGTACTTTCATCTGTTAAACCTTGCACTTCTTTTTCAAGCGTTCTTAATTCGTCTTCAGAAATTTCTTTGTCTTTTTCTAGCTTTTTCAATTCATCAATAGCATCACGACGAATATTACGTACAGCAACTTTAGCGTTCTCGCCAAATTTACCAACTTCTTTTGCTAATTGTTTTCTGCGTTCTTCTGTTAATGATGGAATCACTAAACGGATAACAGAACCGTCACTTGATGGACTGATACCAATATCACTCATCATTAATGCTTTTTCAATTTCTGGAATAATTGTTTTATCAAAAGGTGTTACCATTAAAACACGTGCTTCAGGGATAGTAATTGAAGACATTTGATTTAAGGGTGTTGGTACACCATAATATTCAACAGTGATACGGTCAAGTAAGCTTGCATTAGCACGACCCGCTCTAATTTGACCTAATTCTCTGCGTAAACTCTCTTCTGATTTCGACATTTTATCTTTAGCATCTGTTAAGATCATTTGTTGCATGATTATTTCCCCCTTACAGTTGTTCCGATTTGTTCACCTAAACAAACTCGTTTTATGTTTCCTGATTCATTCATATTAAAGACAACTAACGGAATATCGTTATCCATACTCAAACTACTTGCTGTTGAATCCATTACTGACAAACCTTTAGAAATAACATCTAAATGCGTTAACTCTGTAAACTTAGTAGCAGATGCATCCAATTTAGGATCTGCTGAATAAACACCATCTACATTGTTTTTAGCCATTAAGATTACGTCTGCACCAATTTCTACAGCTCTTAAAGCAGCGGTTGTATCTGTTGTGAAATAAGGATTACCTGTTCCACCAGCAAAAATAACGACACGACCTTTTTCTAAATGTCTTGTTGCACGACGACGGATATAAGGTTCAGCAATCTGTCTCATTTCGATAGATGTTTGAACTCTTGTTGGAACACCTAAATTTTCAAGTGTATCTTGTAATGCTAGCCCATTCATAACCGTTGCTAACATTCCCATGTAATCGGCTTGAGAACGTTCCATGCCCATTTCAGCACCTACGTTACCTCTCCAAATATTACCTCCACCAACAACGATGGCAATTTCTACACCTAATTGATGAATTTCTTGAATTTCTTTTACTAATTGATTTACTACTGGAGGGTTAATTCCAAAGCCTTTATCTCCAGCTAAAGCTTCTCCACTCACTTTTAGTAATACACGACGATATTTAGGTTCAACCATCTTCTTTACCTCCGTTTACTTGTCCATATGCTTATTTTAACATATTTCTGGTCATTTTAGTCTAAAAAAAAGGAGCGCATTATATCATTGCTAATAAATGCGTCCCTAAATTGTTAATTGTTAGCTCATTTGGCTCTTAACTTCGTCAGCAAAGTTTTCTTGGCGTTTTTCCATGCCTTCTCCAACTTCAAAACGTACGAAGCTGCTTACTTTTCCACCTTTAGAAGCAACAAATTTTTCAACAGTCATATCTGGATCTTTAACAAATGGTTGGTCAACTAAACAAATTTCAGCTAAGAATTTGCTCATACGTCCAGCTACCATTTTTTCAACGATATTTTCTGGTTTACCTTCATTTAAAGCTTGCTCAGTAAGAACTTTTTTCTCATGATCTAATTCATCTTGTGATACTTGGTCTTTTGTTACGTAACGAGGGTTGATAGCTGCAACGTGCATAGCAACGTCTTTAGCAGCTTGCTCATCAGTTGTTCCATCTAATGTTGTAAGAACAGCGATACGTCCACCCATGTGTAAGTATCCGCCAAATACAGCGTTGTCTTCTTTTTCAGCAATTTCGAAACGACGGAAGCTAATTTTTTCACCAATTACTGTTGTTGCTTCAATAATTGTTTCTTCAAGTGTTTTACCACTTTCTGTCGTTAAAGCCAAAGCTTCTTCCATAGTTGCTGGTTTGTTTTCAGCTACTAATTTAGCAGTATCTTTAACTAAGTTTTGGAATAACTCGTTTTTAGCAACGAAGTCAGTTTCAGAGTTGATTTCTACGATAGCTGCAGTGTTACCACTTACGTATACGTTTGCTAATCCTTCAGCAGCGATACGGTCGTTTTTCTTACCAGCTTTAGCCATACCTTTTTCTCTTAATAAATCAATTGCTTTTTCCATGTCGCCATCAACTTCAACTAAAGCACGTTTAGCATCCATCATTCCAACACCTGTTAATTCACGTAATTCTTTTACCATAGAAGCACTAATTTTAGTCATTTAAAAATTCCTCCCATATTTCGGTTTGTTTTTTTCTAAAGAAATAGCTATCTTAAGCCAACAAAGTCGGTGGCTACTTTGTTCACCTTTGACCCTGCAGCCTAAGACAGCCCATTATATACTTATTCGTTAATTTCTAATAATTAAGCGTTTTTTCCTTCAACAACTTCAACGATTTCTTCGATTGAAGGTGTTTCTTCAGTTGCTTGCTCTGCAAATGTTTCTTCAGCGATTTCATCTTCACCTTGACGGCCTTCGATAAATGCATCAGCCATTTTAGAAGAGATTAATTTAACGGCGCGGATTGCGTCATCGTTTGATGGAATAACAACATCGATCTCATCTGGATCACAGTTAGTATCAACCATAGCAACGATTGGAATATTTAATTTATGAGCCTCTTGAACAGCAATACGTTCTTTACGAGGGTCAACGATGAACATTACATCTGGAATTCTTGGCATATCAGCGATACCGCCTAAGAATTTTTCTAAACGTTCGCGTTCTTTCATTAAGCCTGAAACTTCTTTTTTAGGAAGTACTTCGAATGTACCGTTTTCTTCCATAACGTTGATTTGTTTTAAGCGAGCGATACGTTTTTGGATAGTATCCCAGTTAGTTAAAGTTCCACCTAACCAACGGTGGTTTACATAGTATTGACCAGAGCGGATAGCTTCATCTTTAATAGCTTCTTGAGCTTGTTTTTTAGTACCTACGAATAATGCAACTCCGCCTTCTTCAGCAACGTTTTTCATGTAATCGTAAGCTACGTCTACTAATTTAACTGTTTTTTGTAAATCAATAATGTAGATGCCGTTTCTTTCTGTGAAGATATATTTCTTCATTTTTGGGTTCCAGCGACGTGTTTGGTGACCAAAGTGTACACCGGCTTCTAATAATTGTTTCATTGAGATTACTGCCATGTTTTGTTTCCTCCTGTTTTAACCTCTCTGATGCTTTCAAGCTCTCTTATGGACTGTAAAGAATACAGCAACTCATAAAAAATATGCAACAGATGTGATTTAGTTTATTTGTACCAAAGGTTAAACCTTTAGCCTCAAACATTATATAATACCTTAGAAATAATTGCAACTTCTTTTCACTTACTTTTTATTCATCTAAGAATATTGTCCTTTTTTAACGTGAAACTTTTACAAAAAGAGGTAGATTTTATATACTGTCATTATCTTATCTATAAAGGAGATATTCAATTATGACAACTTTTTATTGTGTCCGTCACGGCAAAACTGAATACAACAAACAACACGTCTTTCAAGGTGGGTTAGCAGATTCCCCTTTATTACCTGAAGGGCAACAAACAGCAGCATTAGCTGGTGCCTTTTTACAAAGCATCTCTTTTGACAAAGTCTTCGTTAGTCCACAAAAACGAGCACAGGATACTGCAAAGTTACTATTAAAAGCACACGGTTCGTCAACCCCAATAGAAACCATTGACGACCTTAGAGAAATGGAATTTGGTGATTGGGACGGGCATCCTGAATCAGATTATTATGACTATCCTGAATTTCAAAACTTAGTTCATGCCCCTCACCTCTATGATCCTAGCGCGTTTGGTGGGGAAACCTTCAAGGCATTAATCACTAGAACGTTATCTGTTTTTGATGCATTAGCAACAACATATCCAGATGATACAATTCTGATTGTTTCTCATGGATTAACACTACAAACCATTCTTAAAACATTAAACGGTTCATCAGTGGCGGAGATACGCAGTGGCAAATTATTAGATAACACAAGTATCACTACATTAGTTTCTACTTTGAATGACTCATCAGAACCTTGTTATTCTATTACAGATTGGAATAACACTAACCACATAAAATAAGCCCCGTTAATAAGGATGCATTTAACGAGATAATATGATAATATATCTAAGTTGTTTACTTTAACAAGGAGTGTTTCTGTTGTCTAAAAAATTTAAATTTATGGTTGATATGGTAGATAAATTTGATTGGCATTATTACCTTATCGGGTTTATCATGCTTTTTTCCGGGTTATCTTTACTATATAATTACCAAGCATCCGTCAAAGATTTCATTATATTAGTCGGACTTGTCGCGATTCTAAAAGGGTTTTTAAATTTCAATATTTTTTATCAAACCCACGAAACAATACCTGTACCCGCTCTTAAAAATGTGTTTTTCTATACGGCTATTTTTGGTATTATTCATGGATTAATCATTGTCTTCAGCGGCTTTTCTTCTGATATTTGGATGCATTACCTTATCGGCATTTGGTGTTTAATCGATGTGATACCTCATTTGTTATGCCAACTAGCCCATCCAATAAAAAATGAAAAACTAGGTCTTAGTTTGATCTTTTTATACGGCATCTCTATCCTAGCTGCTATTTTGTTGTTTATACCTACGTCTATTATGCCTCTAAGCGCAAGCATTTTATTAGGTATCTACTTCATAGCTACGAGCATTAACCTAGCTGTGATGCCATTAAAAAACAAAAAAGAACCTTTCTTGTAGTCTAAGAGAGGTTCTTTTTATATTCTTTTTTCAGATAAAACAAACTAATTGAAAAGAAAAGTAACAAGCCTATTTTAGCAATAAATAAATCAGGAGATTTGTTTTCTTGAATAATATGATAACTGTAATCATAAAACAAGCGACCAATAGATAATTTAGGATCAACTAAACTAACTAGTCCTAGCAATCCCATCATCATGACTTGTTGTAAAATACTCCCAATATTATTCAATCGATACTTACTTATTAGCCGAATATCCCTTGGTAAATCAGAATGGTTATAGACATACCGGTTAAGCAACTGATTGAACTGAGAAGACCCCACACTTAACAAGAACACTCCTACATAAAAACTCCGATCGTTTAGGAGCAATATAAAGCTTATGAACAGCAAGGAATAACTCAACCTTTCAGGAGTTAATCGCGGATAATATTTTTTTACCCTATTTTGAATTATAGGTGCTAGAATCAACGCTACCAAGTAACTGAAGTAAACAATATATAAGGCGATACGCCCATGAATTAAGGTCTGATGAAAAGTACAAAACACTAAAATAAAATTCGTTAACATTCCTTTAAAGATAATTAACTTTGTTGGCAAGAGAGAAACATATCGGGTTGGTTTGACTCGCCATATAAAGAGTCCATACGCCAGTAAGGATAAAATAAGGAATGTAAAAAAACTAGGCAACAATAAGGCACTCCCTACTTTCTTTCCACCTTTTAAAATTAAAATAGTTAAAAAACCAATGAAAAAGATAGCCCACGTATCTGGTACGGAATAACTCGGATAGTCTTCATTGCCTTCCCAGACATAATCAGGATAAAAAGAGACAATAATCGCTAATATCACCAAGTGAGGAACTAAGTACAAAAATCCTGTCGTTAAAGAGTGATTAATAGCCTTGAACAAACCAAAAAACAACAGTGTGGCATACCCTAAAGATAAGACAGATTCCTTTTTTGGCTGAGTTTGACCAAAATAGCTTTCATGACATTTAATGGTCAAATAACTAGGAAACAAGGTACCTGAACAAACACCTAATAACACACCAGATAACGAAGCTAAAAGTAAAGACCTCTCACTAAAACTACCTATTATGACACCGATAATACCTAAATAAATAGATCCCGCCAACAAGCGCCGTGTGGAAACATGAGTGAATCGAAATAAAAATAAAATCATCGTTTTAAAACCATAATATAATAATAACGGAATAATCCACCAAACTCTGTCTCTACTTTCTGTAAACAAATGAGTAAATAAAAGAATCGGGAATAAATTCATAGCATTCGTTAACACATCTGGAACAAACGATAAATAGGACGCAGATTGTTTCAAACGTTCCATGCTACTCCTCCTTTTAAACAACATGCTGTGCTTCTACTTAAGAATACCTCTTATCACAAGGTCTAGTCAACGTCTGATAGGCCAATTTGTTTCATATTAATTAGACGGTTATATTTTTTTAACCCATTAACTTAACTACTCAAAAAGAATAACAAGCATTAACACACTAACAATTAGTAGCGAGTACCTATCACACGGCGTTCAATAACTATCAAGACATTCCGACACAACATAACGTTTATCTTGTAAATCAAAGCAAATAAAAAGTCACTGGCAATACGCCTAGTGACTTCCTACTTTCCTTCTTATTAGTTCAAGCTATTTTTATGGAACAGGATATGTTTTTCAATGAATGTGGCAATCGTAAAATAGCTATGATCGTATCCTTCTTCTTTGTCAAATACTACCTGACCCTTTGTTTCTTTGGCCGCTGCTAAGAAAGCCTCTTCTTTCAATTGAACCTCATAGAAGTTATCCTCCGTCCCTTGTGTAATCAAGATAGGTGGATGAGTTACTGAGGTGGTTTTCATTATTTCTGTCGCATCCCACTGTTTCCAAGTCGATTGATTATCCCCTAAATAAGCCGTGAACGCTTTTTGTCCCCAAGGAACATTGATAGGGTTTGTAATAGGAGCAAACGCAGAGATAGCTGAAAATCGGTCTGGGTTTTTTAGGCCTAGAATTAACGCACCATGCCCTCCCATAGAGTGTCCCATCACACTCTCTTTACCAGAAAAGTATGGTATTAGGCTATGAACAATTCCTGGTAGTTCTTCCGTTAAATAATCGTACATTCTATAATGCTTCGTCCATGGTTCTTGGGTGGCATTCAAATAAAACCCTGCTCCCTGCCCCAAATCCCAAGCCTCACTATCTGCT
The DNA here is from genome assembly GCF_056322705.1 of Vagococcus sp. 211. Classification (NCBI taxonomy): domain Bacteria; kingdom Bacillati; phylum Bacillota; class Bacilli; order Lactobacillales; family Enterococcaceae; genus Vagococcus; species Vagococcus sp. 211. The sequence continues at coordinate 912,382 of NZ_CM150475.1, read as the reverse complement.
GCTTCCCCTCTTGGAGAAGTATCAGGCATGACAAAAGCTAACTGTTGCTCTGTAGCGTATTTCTGAAACGCCCCTTTTTGGCTAAAATTATCATCTGTACACGTTAGACCAGCTAGCCACCATACTAGAGATACTGGTATCTCTTCTGTTTCTGTTTTTGGTAGAAACAGACTGAAGACCATATCACACTGAAGCACTTGTGAATAGTGACGGTATTTCATTTGTTTTCCACCAAATGACTGATGTGTTTCAATAAGTTCGACTGTCATTAGTTATCACCATACGTTAAAATAGTACGAATCGACTCTCCACGGTGCAATAAATCAAAAGACTCATTGATTTGATCAAAATCTAGATGATGGGTAATAAATGAATCTAAATCAATATTCCCCTTCATATAATCCTCAACCATACCTGGTAACTGAGTACGTCCTTTTACACCACCAAAGGCTGATCCGCGCCATACACGTCCTGTTACTAATTGGAAAGGACGAGTGTGAATTTCTTTTCCTGCACCAGCTACACCGATAATAATACTTTCTCCCCAACCCTTGTGGCATGCTTCTAGAGCTGATCGCATGACTTCAACATTTCCGATACATTCAAAACTGTAATCAACACCACCATCTGTCATTTCCACTAAGACTTCTTGGATTGGGCGGTCATAATCTTTCGGGTTAACAAAATCAGTTGCTCCCATTTTTTTAGCTAGTTCCCATTTCTCTGGGTTAGTATCAATCGCAATAATTTGTTTCGCGTTGGCTTTTTTCAACCCTTGAATAACAGCAAGTCCAATCGCTCCTAAACCAAAGACCGCTGTAATCGAACCTTCTTCTACTTTGGCTGTGTTTTCTACAGCTCCTAAACCAGTTGTCACACCGCATCCGAATAGAGCGACTTTATCTAAGGGTGCTTCTTCATCAATCTTAACTAAGTTGATTTCATTCACAACCGTGTATTCACTGAATGTACTTGTTCCCATATAATGATAGATCGGCTCTCCTTTATAAGAAAAACGCGTCGTTCCATCAGGCATGACACCTTTTCCTTGTGTCTCACGTACAGCAGAACATAAATTAGTTTTGCCTGATAGACAGAATTTACATTCGCCACATTCTGCTGTATACAAAGGAATAACATGGTCCCCTACGGCAACAGACGTCACATCTTCTCCTACTTTAACAACCACTCCTGCACCTTCGTGACCTAAGACTGCTGGAAATACGCCTTCTGGATCCTCACCTGATAAGGTAAAAGCATCTGTATGACAAACAGAAGTATAGAGAATTTTTACCATGACTTCCTTTGCTTTTGGATCTGCTACATCGATTTCTACGATTTCTAACGGTTTTCCTGGTTCAAATGCTACAGCTGCTTTACTTTTCATTTGTTTTCCTTCTTTCTTCCTAATAGACATTATAAAGAGTCATTAGATCTTTGTTGGGATACATCTTATCCTCGTTTCTGATTTCATTATATACTCCCTACCTATCTTTTCAATACTGACAATTTCGTCACTATTGATATTTCTTTACCCTTGACCTGTTTCGTTCTATAATATGAGAAAGAAAAAGAATGAGAGGAGAAGCTATGTATCATTATAATGACAAGGATTTTAAAAGCACCAAAGACCTAGCAATGTACATCATCGGCGGAAAACACAAAGTCGCTCTTGTCTGGTGCTTTTTACAACAACCGGTCCTACGACTAAGTGAAATCGAGAAAATGCTTCCTGACATCAATCAGCGAATGCTTATTAGACAACTCAGAGAACTAGAACGAGATCAGCTCATTACACGATATGTCCATCCTATCGTCCCTCCAAAAGTAGAATACGAATTAACAGATATCGGTAAAAGTCTATCTGGAATTGTTCAAGGAATTTGTGATTGGGGAGATAGTTTTTGGGACACCGTTGCCTCACAACAAGATAAAAATTAAATCTCATTAGACAAAAAGAACGCATCTACATGGGTTCTTTTTGTTTACCTTGACTGTGACCTTACGTCATAGTATAAACTAAGTCATAGAGGTGAAAAATATGACATATAGTATACAAGAAGTGGCTAATCTAACCGGTATTACTCCTCGTACTCTAAGGTATTACCATGGGATTGGGCTGCTAATCCCAAAAGCAATCGGGGCTAATAATTACAGAATCTATGACACTGAAAATTTAGACACACTGCAACATATTCTTTTTTTAAAAGAATTAGGGTTTCCATTAAAAGAGATTCAATCTATCATTCATGACACAACCCTATCGAAGGAAGAGTTGTACCTCACACACTACCAACTACTACTTAAAAAACAGGAACAACTGAATGGGATTGTGAACTTAATGGAACACACATTAAAAGAGTTAAAAGGAGAGACATTTATGACACCTGAAGAAAAATTCCATGCCTTCAAAAAGGACAAATTAGCTGAAAATCAACGAATGTACGGAGAAGAATTAATTGGAAGATACGATGAAGTCACTTTAAATAAATCTGAACAAGCGTACTTGTCTTTAACTCAGAAAGAAATGAATGAGTTAGAAAACTTAGAAGCCACGATGATCCAATCACTCTTACTACGCCCTGATATTCCCTCTGACACAGCTTCTCTTATTTATACATGCCATAAACAATGGCTAACTGCTCATTGGGGGCACTATGACAAAGCTATGCATAACGGGCTTAGCCACATGTATTTATCCGATCAACGGTTTGCAGACTATTACGACTCAAAAGCAAAAGAACCTATCACACCTCTGTTAGTACAGATTATTCAACATTACACTTGCTAAACTAATGCGTTGTCTTTCTACCTAATTTTAGCTATAATTATCCTTGAATATAGGAGGTTATATTATGATACAAGTTAAACAGATTATTACCGGTCAGATTGAAGAAAACTGTTACCTTATTTATAACGATACATCTTTACTTATTGTAGACCCAGGAAATGATGCTGAAAAAATCATCTCTTTGGTAAAAGAAACAGGAACAACGCCTGAAGCCATTTTAATTACCCATGCCCATTATGACCACATTGGTGCATTGGAACAGGTTAGAAATGAATTCAACTTGCCAGTATATATTAGTCCGATTGAAAAAGAATGGCTAGTGGATCCTCGCCTTAACTTCTCAGGATTAATGCACCATAGCGACATGGGCGACATTGTTTGTGCGCCAGCTGAATTTGAATTTGAAAATTACAAGACATACACGATTGGTGGCATGACTTTTAAAGTTGTCCCTACACCTGGACACTCCCCTGGAAGCGTAAGCTTTGTTTTTGATGACTTTGTTGTCACAGGAGATGCTTTATTTAGCGGTAGTATCGGTCGAACTGACTTACCATTTGGGGATGGACCAACATTAATCAAAAGTATTCAAGAAGAGTTATTTACCTTGCCCGAAGAATTCGCTGCCTATCCTGGCCACAGAGAACCAACAACGATAGGAAAAGAAAAAAGAACGAATCCCTTTTTTAACTAGCTCATATAAAAGATAAAGGTGGTATCTATGACTCTTTTTTTAATGACTGTCCTCGCTTTTATCACTACTAATTTGGACGATTTATTCCTTTTAACGGCATTATTTACGTTATTGGAAAGAAACAAATACTACAAAATAGTTATAGGACAATACTTAGGCTTGCTTACTTTGCTTGGCCTAAGTATTTTTTCTATCTTAAGTTTCTCTCATTCTGTTTATATCCCTCTCCATTTGCTCGGATTTATTCCATTAATCATTGGCGGCTATTCTCTCGTATTACAATTAAAATCTCAAAAGGTAGCATACACACCTCCAGTATTACCTACAACAATCATAGGTATCAGCTTATTGACTATTAGCAATGGTGGAGATAATTTCAGTATTTATCTTTCTATTTTCAGTGGCTATCCAATGTCTCAATTAATAAGTGTGCTAGGACTATTTATTATTTTTATTGGCATGTGGTGTTTAATCGGTTATTATTTGAGCACAGTACCTTATATAACATCTATTATCCAAAAACACTCTTCTTTATTAATCCCCATCATCCTATGTTGTATTGGTCTATCTATTATTTTTTAAAGTAAATAAAAAAGCACGATACAGATTATGCTCTGTACCGTGCTTTTGTTCTTATTTCTTTAGTTTTTGACATTTTTGACACACGCCATGGAAAGTCAGTCGATGATCTTTTACAAGGAAAAAATAATCTGTTTCAATTAATTTCTCTACCTCACCTAATAAGTCATCTTCCACCTCTTCAATATCACCACACTCTAAACAGAGTAAATGATGATGAAAGTGCTTAGCGCCTTCTTTCCTCAAGTCATACCTGGCTAAACCATCATTAAAACTAATTTTATCAAGTATTTTTAAATCAGTTAACATCTCGAGGGTTCTATAGACTGTCGCCAACCCAATCTCTGGTGTTTTAAGCTTCACTAACATATAGATTTCTTCTGCTGACAAATGATCTTTTTCATTTTCTAATAACACTAACAAAATAGATTCTCTTTGTGGGGTTAATTTATAACGAGCCTCATGGAGTTGTTTTTTTATACGATTTAAAGAAGTAATATGATTGGACATAAGATCTACTAACTCCTTCTTTATAATTATTATAATTAAATAAAAATAGTAAGTTTTTATATTATATTAATTATAATTTAGTTTCATCTTAAAAGCAATCCTATTCTCAATTACTCCTCGTCGTTTTTTTCAACAGTGTCAGCTATCAGTTCCTCGTCTAAAACAGCCGCTTCTTCTTCTTTTTCTTCCACTAATTCCTTAATCAAGAACGTTCCACCATCTCTTTGCTCGATGTAGCCTTCTTTCATTAAAGAGCCCAATGCACGTTTAAATTGTCCTTTACTGATTGCAAAGGTTCTCTTAATGTCTTCAGGTGATGATTTATCACCAAAAGGCATCATTTTATCAGCTGAACGGCTTAACATAGTTAAAATCATTTGTGCATCTGACGAGATTACCTCATGTGCTCTTGGTTTTAACGATAAGTTCAACATGCCATCTGGCCTAACGCCAATAACACGACCATTAACTACTTCACCAAGTCTTGGTTCAACAAAACGTTCTGATGGGTGAACAAATCCGATGTAGTTGTCCTCTGTAATTAAGAACGTTCCAACTAATTTCAAACGGTAAACCGTACCAATCACATCTTTATTATGCATTAATTCTTTCGTTCCAGCCTTAGACATTGCTAAAAACTCAACATCTTCCGCTAACGTTGCCCACAGACGATCTTTTTCATCGGTCATTAATTTAACGTACAAACGGTCTCCCTTTCGAGGCCATAATTCTTTCATTGCTGGTAATTCATCTAGAGAAACTACGATTTCTTTATCAGGCAAACCAATATCAACAAAAGCACCCAAATCTTTACGTGTTGCAATCACTTCCGCATAGCCATAGGTTTCTTTACTAATGGTAGGAATATGGGTCGTGAAGGCATATTTACCCTTTTGGTTCTCATAAGCAAACCCTTCAACCATATCACCTAATTTGTGCTCCCCCTCTTCTTTGTTCAAGTGGAAAGTCGTTCCTTCTTTTTGCACAAAATAATATTTATCATTTTCATCCATAATCAACCCGCTCCAAGTTGACCCTAGTAAATTATTTATCATATCCGTCATCCTTTCAAATTCAATTTAGTATACCATAAAACAGGGGCTTCTATCACTGTCTATCGTGACTATTTAACTGCTTATTAAAATTTTTATACGTCTCTTCCAGCTCTTGTTGAAACGAGGCATTCACTTGGTCTTCATTGAAAAATAACAAGACATAATGAACACCTACCACTTCAACTTTCACAGAGCTAAGCACTAGTCCCTGCCTTAAATAAAAAGCGATGCGCCTTTCTTGCTCAACCTTCTTAATGGCATCCTCAGCAAAAGCTGGATCTTCACATTCTAATATAAGAGATGTCTCTTTCTTCTCCTCAATGATCCATGATAACATCTTACCTCCGTAACCTTGGCCTCTTTTAGTAGACGTTACTGCAAAATAATCTAATACTTGGACCTTAGTCGTAATATCAAAAAAGAAAGCATAAGCTCTAAGCATTCCTTCTTCTTCCATAACATATGCTTCATAACGTCCTTCTTGGTATAATTCTACCAATTGCTGTTTTGTTTTACGTTCTTCTTTTGGAAAATCATTTAGCAGATACCTATCGTATATGTCCATCATTTCCAAACACTCAATTCGTCGTATGTCCATGTCATCCCTACCTTACATCATTTTAGTCAAAATAAAAAAAGAAGGTTATTAACCTTCTTAAACAGTTGATTCACTGGTTTCTTTTTTCCATAAAAGAGATAAAAAGCTCGTAATCAATAGTACCACAGCAGAAACATAGTATGGATAAAAATGATTAATATCAAATAACATACCAGACGCCATTGGTCCCAAGATGTTACCGAAACTAGTAAAGGTTGAATTCAAACCATTTACTGTTCCTTGTCTATTTCCTGCATGTTTCGATAAATAAGTCGTAATCGCTGGTCTTAGTAAGTCAAAAGCTAAAAAGACCACGAATGTACACATGACAACAACCCACTTATTTCTCGTAAAAGCAATCACTCCGATAAAAATGGCACTAGCAAAGAATGAAATACGAATCAACCCGACTTCACCAATCATCTTGATAATGCTATCAAAAAAGACCACTTGGCAGATCAAGGCTAATACACCACTTACTGTGATAATCATGGCAATTTCAGTTGTTGTAAAACCAAAATTAATCGTTGCCATGATGCTATAAATTGATTCGAAGGCTTGTAAGCCAAATGAAGAAATCAAAATAACAATAAATGGAAACGTAAAGACTGGATTACGTAAAATATCCATTACTGAGCCTTTAGCTGCTACTTGGCCATGAACCAATTGTTTCTCTGGTTCTTCCAAGACAATAATAGCTAAAATACAACCAATTAACGCTAAAAAAGCGGCCGCAAAAAAAGGCACACGCATACCAAAATGCGCAATAAATCCACCAACACCTGGTCCGATAATAAACCCACCACTAATCGCAGCAGATACAAGCCCCATCGCTTTTGGTCGTTCTTCAAATGTTGTAACGTCAGCTACATAAGCGGTTACAGACGGCATAATCAATGCGGCCGATATCCCTCCTAAAGCCCTAGAAAAATACAACCACTCCACCGTATGGCCTAAACCAAAAATTAACTCTGATACCGAGAAAATAAACATCCCTGTCGCAATAATCTTTTTTCTTCCTATTTTATCAGATAAATGCCCCGCTATTGGAGACATGATTAACTGAGTAATCGCAAAAACAGATATTAACATTCCCATTGTGGCACCAGATAAATGCATTGATTCTTTTAACGTCGGCATAACTGGAATGACCAAACCAACACCCAAGAATACTAAAAATAAGTTTAAAATAGCTAAATAGAGCATTTTATTCCTATTTTTTATTTCAATTTTCATTTTGCCCCTCCTTCCATATCACACAATTTTACACTATCTCATTTTTTTATTCTAGATATTTTTTAAAATTTTCTTTATAAGCTCATTAAAAAAAGAAAAAGGGATAAAATCCCTTCTTCTTTATGAACGTCTATATCATCATTAAAACGCTGTTTCTCCTTCGTAGACAACACCTTGTCTAGGATCTAGTGTCATAATAATATCATTTGCTATTAAATCAGTTGCATTCTCAACACCTACGATAACGGGAATTCCTTCTGCAATCGCCACAACGGCAGCATGAGAAGTTAATCCACCTTCTTCAACAATTAATCCTGATGCTTTTTGAATAGCTGGCATGTAGTCACGGTCTGTTGTTTTCACAACTAAAATCGCGCCTTCAGTCATTTGATTGGTTGCTTCTTCCGCACTTTTTGCCACAACTGAGCGAGAAACAACTGGATCATTACCAATCCCTTGACCACCACATAATTTAGAACCGATTAATTGAATTTTCATTAGGTTTGTCGTACCTTTTTCACCTACAGGAACGCCTGCAGTAATGATTACTAAGTCCCCATCTTTTGCAAAACCAGTATCTTTTGATACTTTCGTTGCTAATTGGAACATATCATCTGTTGATTCTGGTTTTTCAGAAACAACTGGGAAAACGCCCCAAGTTAATGATAAGCTTCTTGCTTTTTTATCACTGAATGTTACAGCAACAATATGAGCTTTCGGACGATATTTAGCAATCATTCGAGCAGTATGTCCTGAATCAGTTGCTGCCACAATAGTAGAAATACCTAAGTTTTTAGCCGTATGGCCAACTGCTTGACCAATTGATTCTGTCATATCTGCTTTTTTATAAAGTTTTAACGCGTAAGCATCACGATCAATTAAAACTCCTTCAGTACGAACAGCAATGTTGTGCATTGTTTGAACAGCTTCTACAGGATATTCCCCTGCAGCCGTTTCACCTGATAACATAATAGCATCTGTTCCGTCATAAATTGCGTTAGCCACATCACTCGCTTCCGCTCTTGTCGGACGAGGATTGTGTTGCATTGAATCTAGCATTTGGGTTGCCGTAATAACTGGTTTACCTAATGCATTACATTTTTTAATCATTTCTTTTTGAACAATAGGTACATCCTCTGTAGGAATCTCAACACCCATGTCTCCACGAGCTACCATTAGTCCAGCAGATACCGTTAAAATATCATCTAAATTATCGATACCTTCTTGGTTTTCAATTTTTGAAATAATTTGAATATCTGTTGCATTTTCTTCTTCTAAAATCTTTGTAATTTCTAACACATCACTCGGTCTTCTAACAAAACTTGCGGCGATGAAATCCACATTATTCTCAATACCAAAACGAATATCTGCAGCATCTTTCTCTGTAATCCCAGGTAAATTAATGCTTACATTAGGAACGTTGACACCTTTTTTGTTTTTAAGAACACCTTCGTTCAAGACTTTTGTTACCAATTCATTGTTCGCTGTATCAATTTCTAGTACTTCTAAGTCAATTAATCCATCATCTAAAAGAATATGATTACCAACAACCACGTCGTTGATTAATTCTGGATAAGTCACTGAGAATTTTTCTTTTGTTCCTTCGACAGGTGTCATTGAAATACGAACAACTTGCCCTTTAGAAAGTTCAACACGGCCGTCTTTCATATCATTCGTACGAATTTCAGGACCTTTCGTATCTAATAAGATAGCAATTGTTTTACCAGTAATTTTTGCAGCTTCTCTAATATTTTTAATTCTAGCACCATGCTCGTCAAAATCTCCATGTGAAAAGTTTAAACGTGCTACGTTCATTCCTGAATTCATTAACTCTACTAGAGTATCAACAGTTTCACTTGCTGGCCCAATAGTACAAACGATTTTTGTTTTTTTCATTATTAAACGCTCCCTGTGTTATTTAATATTATCTATAATTGGTAATTCAATAATTTAGAAATTAGAAAGAAATTTGATGATTCAAATCATATAAACTCAAGTCGGGTGTATGTTTTTTAGTTTCTAACACTTCAATTATATCTGAAGCTACTAATTGATTATTAACCAAGCCAACACATAAACCACCGCGGCCTTCTTTAAGTAAATCAACAGCATAAGAGCCAAATTTACTTGCAAGTACTCTATCTCTTGCTGTGGGCGTACCACCACGCACAATATGACCTAGCACAGATACACGAGCATGGAAATCACCGTACTCAGATAACTTATCAGCAAATTCATGTCCTGGCATAACACCTTCAGCTAAAATAATCAGACAATGTTTTTTACCACGGTCACGACCTTCACTGATTCTTTTCGCCACTGAAGACATATCAAATTCGTGCTCTGGAATAATAATGTCATCCGCTCCACCTGCGACACCTGCCCATAGAGCGATGTCTCCTGCGTCACGTCCCATCACTTCAATAATAAATGTGCGGACATGGGATGTTGCTGTATCTCGAATTCTATCGACGGCATCAACCACTGTGTTAATCGCAGTATCAAACCCAATCGTAAAGTCTGTTGCAGGAATATCATTATCAATCGTCCCCGGAACACCAATAGCTGGAAAACCACGTTTAGTTAACGCTAAGGCTCCATGGTATGAGCCATCTCCACCAACAACGACTAATCCTTCAATACCGAATTTTTTCAATTGTTCAATCCCTTTTAATTGTCCTTCTTCTGTAGCGAACTCTGGATAACGCGCAGAATAAAGGAATGTTCCACCACGTTGAATAATATCCCCTACATCTGGAACTTCTAACTTAGTAATATCTCCTGCGACTAAACCGGCATATCCGTAATTGATTCCATATACTTCCATACCTTCATGAATTGCTTTACGAGTCACTGCTCTAACGGCAGCGTTCATTCCAGGGGCGTCTCCCCCACTTGTTAATATAGCGATGCGTTTCATAAGTTTATCCCACCTCAACTAAATTATCTAAAACTATTTTAAATTATGTATAAAATACTTAAATTCAAAATTAATTTTACCATTTTTTTTGTTAAAAGTCTTTCAATATCTATAAAAATTAATGAAAAAATTATGAAAATCATTTTTATTTATCATTATTTTTAGTTTCATTCTTCCAAAATGCCTATATTAATGCTTTTTACCTGAAAACAATAGAACCTAATCCTAATAAATTTTCCACACGTTCTTTCAATTCATCATTTTCATAAACCCAATCGACCTCGTCTAAAAGGAGTCTCTCTTTCTCTTTTGTGTAAACTAACACAACTTTTTGCGGCCCTTTATACTGATTCAAAACCCCTCTTAATTGTAACAGACTATCGTGATTATTGGTATCTGGATCAATTTTTATGAAACAGGTAGGCAATACTTCAATTTTGGACACATTATCGGCTAACTCTACGGTATTAGCAATGACTTGTAACGTTTGATTGTACTTACTTTTTTCCACCTTACCTTCAATCATCACAACACTATTTTCTTTTAATTGTCCTACTACGTGTCGATATAATTTTGGGAACAAGGTAATGTCCATCTCGCCACTGGCATCATTCACTTTTAAAAAGGCCATAGAATCCCCTTTTTTAGTCCTGATTTTTTTGATGCTGATTACATAGCAAAGTAGCGTACCCACTTGATTCTCAACTAAATCTGAAATGGCTGTAATGTTTCGACCTGTCAATAGGTGAGCGTAAGAGTCCACCGGGTGCCCTGATAAATACGTCCCTAGATATTCCACTTCTTGATTTAATTTATCATTCACGGAATAATCTGGCACTGTTTCTTTTTTTAAACTCAAAATATCAAGCAGATCTAAGCTACCCGCACTATATTCAATGTTTCGAATAAGTCCATCCAAATCAATAACTAACTGTTTCCTATTACCGTGAAGCCCGTCAAATGCCCCTATATAAATTAAGGGTAAGATATTGCTTTCTTTGAGCCACTTTCCATCAATTCGAATCAAAAAGTTCTCGAGGGATTTATAATTCCCATCTGTTTTGCGCGTCGTCAAAATATTTTGAATAAAATCCCGACGAACCCCTTTAAGAGCTGAAAAACCAAATAAAATCGTCCCTTTTTTCATAGTAAAGCTATAATCACTTTTGTTAATATCCGGAGGTGTCACCACAACTCCGTATCGTCTCGCTTCAGCTACGTATTCTTTAATCTTAACCAAGTTATGTCTCACAGAATGAAGCAATGCTGTGAAAAAGGCTGTTGGGTAATGAACTTTTAAATACGCCATTTGGTAAGCAATCACTGAATACACTACCGCATGCGAACGGTTAAACCCGTAATTCGCAAAGTGTTCAATATAATCATAAACTTCATTTGCAACAGACTCTGTATACCCCTGAGCCATTGATCCCGAAATAAAATGTTGCCGTTCACGATCTAGAACACCTTTTTCTTTCTTACTGATAGCACGCCGTAATATGTCGGCTTCCCCTAAAGAAAATCCAGCCATCAATGAAGCAACCTTCATAATTTGTTCCTGATAAACCATAATACCGTAAGTCTGGTCTAATATTGGTTTTAAATCATTATGAGGGTATTCAATCTTTGATTCACCATGTTTTCTAGCGATAAATAGATCAATGTTTTGCATCGGTCCTGGTCGGTACAGCGCGTTAACTGAAGCAATGTCTTCAATTGACGTCGGTTTTAATTTTTTTAATACATTTTTGATACCTGCTGATTCAAACTGGAAAACCCCCACAGTGTCTCCACGTCGGAATAATTCTAACGTTTGATCATCATTGAGTGGAATATCTTCTAATTTAATGGTTTCTCCGTAATGATACGCAATCATGTCCAAAGTATTTCCTATAATAGACAAATTTCTTAAACCTAAAAAATCCATCTTAAGTAAGCCAACATCCTCGACTTCTTTCATAGCAAACTGAGTCAAAGGAATTCCATTAGACCCTGGTTGTAGTGGTATCAACTGAGTTAAATCTTGGTCACTAATGACCACTCCAGCAGCATGAGTAGAGACATGGCGTGGTAACCCTTCTATTTTTTTTGCTGTCTCAAACAATAACGTGTTTTTTTGAGAATAATTGACAAGTTCTCGTAATTTATTTGATGACCGGTACGCTTCGTCCAATGTGATTTTTAATGTATTAGGAATGGCATCCGACCAATTATTAGCTTCACTTTGAGATAAGCCAAACACACGCCCAACATCTCTTAATGCCATTTTAGCGGCCAATGTTCCAAAAGTAGCAATCTGAGCTACCCTGTTGTGTCCATATTTCTGATTCACGTATTGAAGCACTTGGTCTCGCTTATTATCTGGAATATCCATATCAATATCAGGCATGGTATAGCGCTCTTTGTTTAAGAATCTCTCAAACAACAAATCATAAGCAATCGGATCCACATTGGTAATACCTAAAACATAAGAGACTAAAGATCCAGCTGCTGAACCTCGACAGGCTGTCACAATGTTTTCGTTCTTAGCATACAACATAACGTCCCATACAATCAGGAAATAATCATCATAGCCCATCTCGTGAATAACTTCTAATTCCATCTCTAAACGCGAGACATATGTGTCGGTTACTTCAGGAAAAAGTTTATCCAACCCTTGATAGCACAGTTCTCTTAGTTTTGTTTCGCTGGTCACATGCTGTGGCAATGGATATTCCGGTAATAAAGTCTGGTTTAAAGGTATCTCAACATTTATTTTTTGAATCAATGCTTCATTATTCATTAAAGCTTCTGCCAAACCAGACTCAACAAAACGCTGTTCGAAACTTTCCTTAGTGAGTAAATATCTCTGTCCTGTCACTTGTTCTAGACCTATGTCTAACGTTTTTCCTTCATCAATGTACCGCAACACTCGGACTGCGAAATCATCATTCGGCAGAAGGTATCTCACATCTTGGCAAGCTATTAGAGGAATATCATAGGCTCTCGACCATTCTTTGTGTTGCTCTACCAGTAATTCTTCCCCTTCTGATTGAGCAATCCCCAAATACATATCATTTTCTTGAAACAAGCCTTTTAAATCCTCTACGATGGTAGTTATTTTTTCATTTTCTAACGGGTTAACATGACTCATCTCATGTTGATACCAGGGTAAGATGGCAACCAACCCAGAAAAATAATCTGACACATCATCCAAATAAAACGAGCGTCTATCAGATTCTGTTTCCATTTTTAACGTAGATAAATGGATAAGATTGTGATATCCCTCTAAATTTTTGGCTAACAGGACAATACGATTATTAGGCGATTCATTGTACCGCGAATGGTAGTTAAGCGTTAAGCCAATTAAAGGTTTAATTCCCTCGTTTACACATGTTTGATAAAATTCAATAACACCATACATCCCATTAATATCAGTAATTCCTAACGCTTGATAGCCATATTGTTTGGCTGTGGCTACTAACTCGGGTATTTTATTAGTACTTCCTAACAAAGAGTAAGATGTTAAGCTTTGTAATTGTCCTAACTGCATGTCATCCCCCCACTATTTGATAATTCTATTATATCATACTGAATTTACTTTTTATTCACAAACAGCTTTTAAATAACACTAGGTTTGTCTTTACTTTTTCTTTTAACCTTGATAAACTGAAAGATGAAAAGAGGTGGCAGATGATGGGTAAATTAGTTGTTCTAATGTGGACATTTGTTTTAGGTCAAGTAGTAGGTTACATCGGTGGTTCATTAACACAAGGTTCTTATGACTTTACTAAAACAACCATCGTTTCTTTAATTGCAGGCGTACTAATCATGATTATTGGTGAGGTCGCATTGCCTAAAAAAGATAATAAAGCTAAAAACAATTAAATAAAAAAGCTAGAAGGGACAACCTTCTAGCTTTTTTTGTTTTTTATAAGAGGTTTGATTGACAATCTTCCTCTAAAATTTACCAGTGTAATCACAATATTCATCACTATCAAACAACTGGTTGCTACGAAAACAGAGCGATATCCCGAAGCATTCGCTACAACAGAACCTATCATAGGACCTGCAACTTGACCTAAGTTAGTTGACATTTGATTAAAACTAAAGATACGACTCATCCCTTCTACAGGTGCTAACTTGCTAATTAAAGCATTAACAGACGGCATCAAAGCCCCTGTTGAAAAGCCCATCATGAAACGTAAAACACCTAATTGAAAAGGCGTTTGCACCATCGACATTGGATAGATACATAGCACAGATAAAATCAAACCACCAAGTAATACCCTCTGATTACCAAATTTATCACCAATCTTACCTAAAAAAGGTGATGATAGCACCGTCGATACACCTGCAACAGATACAATTAATCCACTAATAAACAATATATTAGCCATTTCACCCCCCAGTTCTCTGATATAAAGAGTGAGTATTGGACTAATACTTGTCATACCAATTTGTAAAATTAGAGTGGTTAAAAACAAACCGAATAATACGCCTGGCTGTTCAACCTTCTTAAAGACTTCTTTTGTCGAAATCATATTCTTCCTCTCAACAGGCTTGAAATCTTCTTTAATAAAGAAAATCGTCAATAGTGTCGTCACGACTAATATCGCTCCTGTCACGATAAACACATTTTCAATCCCAACTGTTTGGGCTAAAAAACCTCCCAAGGAAGGACCTATCAAGGTACCTGCTACCCCGCCTGTCGCTAATGTACCTAATGCCCATCCATTTTTCTCAATCGGTGCTTGAGAAGCTACCATCGCTGTGGCATTGGGAATATAACCTGCCAGTATGCCGTTTAAAAAACGCATCACTAACAACCAAAACACATTAGGAACAAAAGCTAACGATCCCATAGTAATTGCCATACCTAATGAGGCTCTAATCATCATTAACTTACGGCCCTTTCTATCAGCTAAATTCCCCCATAAAGGAGCTACAATCGCTGCAGAAAGTGCCGTTAAACTAATTGATAAACCTGAATAAAACTCAATCTTATTTTGTGGCGCTCCTAATTGCTCAATGTATATCGGTATAAAGGGCATTACTAAACTAAAACTCGCGCCTGTAAAAAAACACCCAATCCACGCAATATACATATTCTTTTTCCAATCTACTTCCATCTTTTTCCCTCTCTCATATTCATTCAGCATCACAACGGATATGAATAATCGAACGAAGTCGTAGACCGTGACTTAGCACGGTTGAACGTTACCGATTGGTAATTAAGATAATATCTGAAATCAGTTTTTGAACAATCAGGTACGTCATCTGACAAACTACTCTCATTACTCGAACTTTCCATATGTATCCCTCTCCATTTGTTTACTTATCCTTAAATACTACTACAAAGAACCAATATTATCTACACATACACCTTAAAAGGCGCGCCACACTAAAAATAGAGTGACGCGCCTTTGTTTGATTACATCAAAGCTAACATAATAAAATTAATAATAAACAACCCTGTTACCACCCATAAAACAGGTGAAATCTCTTTTGATTTGCCTTTAACAACTTTCAAGATCACATAGAAGATAAAACCAACAGCAATTCCATAAGAAATACTATAACATAAGCCCATAAAAATAGATGTAAAGAATGCAGGAATCGCTTCTTCTAAATTTGTCCACTCAATCTCTTTAAACGAGGCCATCATCATGATACCTACAATGATTAAAGCTGGGGCTGTCGCCTGCGCTGGTACAATACCGACAATTGGTGATAAGAAGCTACTTAACAAGAACATGATTGCCACAACGACTGAAGTTAGTCCTGTTCGACCCCCAGCGGCAATTCCTGCTGAACTTTCTACAAAGGTTGTCACATTAGATGTCCCAAAAATAGCCCCTACTGTTGTTGCTATTGCATCTGAAAACAAGGCTTTATCCATCTTAGATTTAACCCCACGACTCTCAGCAACAGCTAACTCGTCTTCTTGTGTAAAGATTCCTGTTCGTCTACCTGTGCCAATAAAAGTCCCAATCGTATCAAAAATATCAGATAAACTAAAAGCTAGAATGGTTAACAATACTTGAGGTATCTTAGAAGCATCTGCAAATAATGAGGGCATCCCATTCGGTCCAAAAGCAGCACCAAAAGTTGTCCCTAATTCTTTAAATGAATTGCCTAAAGAATTTTCTTGGAAGTTAACTGTACCTAGATCAACTACTCCCATAGGAATAGCAATCACTGACGTCACCATAATCCCAATCAAAATAGCCCCTTTAACTTCTAACACAACTAATATCGTTGTAATAATAAGACCAATAACTGCCAAAAGAATAGCTGGATTA
Source organism: Vagococcus sp. 211 (assembly GCF_056322705.1). Taxonomy (NCBI): domain Bacteria; kingdom Bacillati; phylum Bacillota; class Bacilli; order Lactobacillales; family Enterococcaceae; genus Vagococcus; species Vagococcus sp. 211. Next base: position 895,715 of record NZ_CM150475.1, on the reverse strand, counting down.
TTAAAGTTAGCCAGACCAGGGACAATCCCTCCATTAGAAACCACATTAACTACTTTATCTCCATCAACGACAGCATCAACAATTGTATGCTCATCTGAAATAAATTGTAAGAACCCAGCATTTTTAATCCCAACATAGGCAACAAAAATCCCGATACCACCACCAATAGCGTGTTGTAAACTTTCTGGGATAGACTGAATAATTAATTTTCTAAATTTCGTAACGGTAATAATAATATTGATAATACCACATATGAATACCATCGCTAAAGCCTGTTCCCACGTATAACCTAGACCCATAACAACTGTAAATGTAAAAAAGGCATTCAAGCCCATTCCTGGTGCTTGTGCGTAAGGAACATTTGCGAACAATCCCATGATCAGTGTTCCTACTGCTGCACTAATGATTGTTGCTAAAAAGACTGCTTGAAAAGGCATGCCGGATAAGGACAAAATACTGGGATTAACAAATAAAATATAACTCATTGCAAAAAACGTTGTAATCCCCGCCATAATTTCTGTTGATACCGTTGTACCGTTCTCTTTTAACTTAAAAAACTTTTCCATTTCTTATTGTTCCACCTTTGTTTTCCATTTTATGTTCGTGTTTATCTATCTCAATACAAAGTATACGAGATAGATAATACAAATACAACAAAAATCTGTATTTTCCAATAAAAATAACTACTATTGTTCGTGTTTTAAGTTTAATTGACATCCATCACCGGACTAATTACAATTAATAGTAATAGATTAATACAAGAGAGGAACAAGGCATGTGTTTGATATTAACCGAAATAGTACCGAACCACTACATAATCAATTGATTCACTCTGTCAAAACACGAATGATGACTGGAACATTACAGGCCGGCGACCGGTTACCTTCTATTAGAGAACTGGCGAACCAACTGATGATAAATCCCAACATCGTCACGAGAGCTTATCAAGAATTAGAAAAAGAAAAACTAATTATCACCGTTCACGGCAGCGGCACCTTTATCAAAAAAATAGAAAGAAAACAAACCACTAATCCTCAAGTAGCGACTAAAATGAAAGAACAGTTAGACGCATTACTCACTGAGGCTTTTTTTGAGAATATTGAAGAAATCACGTTAATTAACTGGGTACATCAACACTACGAAGCGATGAAGGAGGTTGACTATGAAGATTGATAAATTATACAAGACCATTGATGATTATCCTGTATTAGATGATATTTCCTTTGAACTTAAACCAGGTGAAATCATCGGTCTATTCGGACGAAACGGGGCAGGTAAGACTACTCTCTTTCGTGTCATTCACAACATTTATAAAAAAGAGAGCGGTTCTATTACCATTAATTCACAACCCTTAGAAGATAACCCGGATGTTAGAGAACAACTTTTTTATTTAGATGAACACTTTAACATTTTAGCAAACCAAACGCCTGAATCAGTGAGCGTCTTGTACCAACAACTTTATAGCACGTTCGACACAGAAAAATTCAACAGCCTTCTATTGAAACATCATCTAGACCCAAAAAAACGCATCTCTGCTTACTCTAAAGGGATGCAGGCTCTCTTTAAAATGATTCTAGCCTTTTCAACCAATGCTAGATATTATTTACTCGATGAGCCCTTTGATGGTTTAGACATCATCGTTCGAAAACAAGTCATTCAACTTGTTTTAAATGAGGTCAGCATCCATCAATACAGCGTTCTGATTTCTTCTCACAATCTATCTGAGTTAGAACTGATTGTGGACCGGGCTTTAATTTTACATAAAAACACCATCATTAAAGAGTATGATTTAACGCGTTTACGAGACACAACCCGTAAATATCAACTCGTATTAAAGAAAAAACAAGTACCACATTTTATCAAAGAGGAAGCTAAGATTATTCAGGTTCAAGGACGTGTTTTAATATTAATCATAGACAATATGACCGATGATTTCCATCAACGTATTTGCGATTTAGAACCTGTTCTCTTTGAAGAACTTTCCGTTAATTTAGAAGATCTTTTTGCAGCTAATTTCACAGAAGAGCTTGATTATCAACTCTTCTATTAAGGAGTAAAAAACAATGAATCGTCCCCTTTTCACATTACTTTTTACTAGATACAAGCGAATTTTAATTGGATTAATGATATTTATCGTAGGATTCTATGCCTATGCCACATTGAATAACATTAATAGTTGGCACCAGAGTTCACATTATTTAAATTCTGAAGAAGGTCTCGAGGACTTTAATAAAAGCATCGAAGAATCTTACGATTTCGAAGATGAACAGCAAGGAAAAGTATTCCTATATTATGATTTAAGTAAAGAAAAAACAGTCTATACGAATGAATTCTCTGAGTACAGAGAAAACTTGTTAACGGTATTTAACAGCAAAAACAAGTCTACCCAACTTCCTTACAACGCTTACGAACATTATAACGAACGTTTTTTTCTGTTTTTTATTTTGTTTAGTTTAACCGGGTTCTTTTTAGCCTTGTTCGATTTACATTCACACTTTAATTCTTTCTTATTTTCAAGTAAGTTTAAGCGAACAGAGATTTATTGGTACAAACTGCTACTAATCGGAGGTAGTCTTTTCACCACTCTTTTCATAGCTAAAATGAGCTCTCTCATTGCTTTTAGATTGCTCATTCCGAGTCATTTTCTAAACATTAGCTTAGGACAACATATCTTGTCCACCTTGACTGGGCTACTAGCTATCCTAACTAGTTTTACTCTCAGTTACTTCTTAGGAATGATTATTGGAGAATGGGTATCAGGGGCCATTCTACTGACTAGTATTTATTTTACATTTAAATCATTCTTACAGAACATCCAATTTAGTATTAGCTATTTTGAACCCATGGAAGAATCTCCTGTTATCATAGGAAATTCTTTCGATCGAATCATGCCTGTCTTGCAGACCTCTATAGAAAAAGTCAGCATACTTGAATGGGGAGTTATGCTCAGTTTAGTCATCTTAACCTGTTTTCTTGGCAGCAAAGTCTTTCAGCAATTATCATTAGAGAATAGCAATCGTTTTTTACTTTTACCAAAGATCGATACCCCTTTTCAACTACTGTTAAATGCATACCTTTTTATCGTCTTTAACATCAATAACACGTTGCTACTGATAGCTCCTGAGGAAACCTTAACTTTCGGAGAAAACTTCCAACTCATAACCAAAATTGTTTTTATTATGAGTATTTGCTTCTTATCAACACACTTATTAATACGTAAGAAAGTACCTTTCCTTTCTTTATCATACTAAATGCATCACTTTTTTTAAAAATCAACACTTTTTATTTGTACGTTTTTTAAATTAGTTTTATACTAGTTACAGATACATTTATTAAGGCTAGTATCACAAAAATCTAGCCTGGGCATCTATTGATGGTAAGGGATGACTTTTAATAGTGACTCAATGGGGAAAAAAGCCTAATCTTAAGAGATTAGGCTTTTTTATTAACTTTCTTTTTCTTTTTTCTCTTTTTCTTCTTCTTTTGTTGTTTTTTTCTTCTTCTATAAACTAAATAGCTAACAACACCTACAATAAATAGAAGATTAAGCGCTAAAATCAGCCACAACCAAGGGCCAGTCATACCTCGTTCATTCTTCTCAGTCTCTGAATCTGTTCCTGTTTTATTCAAATTAGAAGCTTCTTCTTTTTCTATAGTAAAAGGCGTTTCTAATGCCCAACTGAGTCGCTCATCATCGTCAGAAGCAACCCCTGACATTTCTCCTTGATACACATAACTACCTGCTTTTATTTTTTTACCATTCAAAAAAGTAGGATACTTCATGGTAGAATTGGGCGCTATCTGCTTACTCTCCACTTCAGAAGAAAAAACAACCTCTTGTGTTTTTTCTTCAATAATACGCGTTTTAATTGTGACGTTGTTCAAGAACACACTGGACAGATTTGTAATATCCCCAACTACTGCATTTTTCGTGTTAATCTGACTCATGTAAACCTTACTCAACGATACCTCTGGTGTAACCTCAACAACTGACTCTTGTTGGAGTAACATCGCGACAACATAAGAAAATTTATTTTTTATCGTGGTATCTAAGGTGGGTGCCTCAGTTGATCCGGTTTTAGCTTCCTCAATTGTCAATCCACCTGCCATCACACCATCTAAAGGAACATCTGGCATCTCAACCTCTACCTTTAATATCTCCTCGGATTCTGGCTTCATTTCAATTTTATTTGGAGCTTTGATACTCTTCGTTAAGGGGTACAACAAAGACGGATCATCAGGTTCCACTCTATTACTGTAATCAACAATGCCATTCATATTCGTCTTAGCATTAGAGGACCAAAGGGTTAGATTTAATGGCTCCTTTGTAAAATTCTTCACCTTAATCTCCAAGGTTTGTTTTTCCCCCTGGTCTAACAACAAGTGAAAGTACCCTTTATTACGATCAATTTGATTCTTAGGTAAAATCGGCTCAACTGAAAAACCCACTTCATTTGCCTTAGTATTTACAGGAAAACTACTCAGCATCCCGATAAATAAAATTATTCCTACTATTCTTTTTAGTGCTTTCATTCTTGTATCATATCTCCTTATAAAAGAATGAGAAACAAAGATATCTTCGTTTCTCATCTTTCGTACTTATTTTATGGCGCTGGGACCATAGATAGACGATATGTTAATACCGTTTCATATTTTGTAGGTAATGGGTTTGCCGTACTTGGCACCGATAAAATAACTGAAGATTTCAACGGATCATTGGCACCAATTAGGCCGATGTTTCCATCTTTACTTTGTCCATAAGACAACGTCCATGTTCCCATACCTTTTCCTTGATTGGCAGTCATAACAATACTGCTTTGACCTGGGATTAATTCTAATCCACCAGAAACATTGTTCTCTTTAATAGCTAAAGCTTTAACTAATTGCTCAGGTGTTACAACAGGATTAAACCCTTCCTCTAGCATAGAAGGTGAATTTAATGCACCATTCCCTAAGTACAGTTTAGCTCCTAATAACTCTTGGTTTTTAACTGTTTTGAATTGCTCATTTTGTACAACACTTAATACCCAACCAGATTGCGTGCCACGTTTATCTGTCACTTGGATATAATTACCTCTTAGCACATCACTGTCTTTAAATCGTTGCGCTTCTGCCCCGTATAGACGATTTTTAGTATCCACTTGCTGTTTACCAAATGAGAAACTTGATGCGTAATCCACAGACAACAAGCCTCCAGCTGTCCCTTCGTTAATCGAGCCATCTGGGTTAACTGGGGTTAACTCTTGGTCTGGATTTTCTGGGTCTACCGGTTTAACAATGTCGTCGTTTGCTTCAAAGGAAATTTGTCCTTTAACATTGTAAGACGCTTCTTTTTCATTTCCAGTATTCGGTGTCTCAGGTTCCGTTGGGTCGGTTGGTTTAACTGATCCTGCCGGTTCAATAACAAGTGATTCTGTTAGAATATTATCTTTATTAAACTGAATACGAATATTGTATGTTCCATCATTTTCAACAAAGAAGGCTACTTGTTGCTCCGCGTTACCTTTAGCATCTGCTGTTACAGCAAAACGATTAGAATAACCAATATCTTTAGGTAATTCTGCTGAACCGATGCTTACTTTACCTACTTGTGAACCTTGTGTAAAGCCATGTTGAGCGATTGGCGTGTAAACACCTAAACGGTAACCTTCTTTTGTTTCGTTTGGTTTCAAACCAGACATTTTAATGGTCGCCACGTTCGTTTTACCTGCTTCAGGAGTCGCTTCATAACTAACACTTGTACTTATTTGAGCTGCTGGCGCTTCTTTAGAACCAAAGCTTCCTGATGCAAAAGTAGAACTGTCGTACCACTTATAGTGTGCCGCAGGTGCTGACCATGGTTCTTTTTGAGGTTCTGTACTTTTCGCTGGTTCTTCCCAATCTTTCAAGACTGTTTTAGAAGAAAGTTGAATGCCCATTTTATCAAAAGTGTCATAATCTTCTTGATTACTTAACCAATCAATTAATTGGGTTAACACTTTAGCATCATCTTGCTCTTTGTAGCCATCGTATGTTCTTTTAGCTTTCCCATTTTCATCTCTCATGTACTTAGGAGAAGCATCTTCAACCATAGAAGTATCACCTACAAAAGCAGCTTTCCCTTTTCCTTTTTTACTGATAGCAACGTAAGCACCTTCAGCAACACCACCACCATCATAAACACCTTCATCAACAGCAGGTTTCCATTTATTAACTGCTGAAGTTAATCCTTCTGGTGGATAGATTAATCCTTTAGCAATGGTTGGATCCATAATAGCAATGGTTGATCCTGCATGTAAGCCAACACCATTAACACCATCTAAAATGTTAAAAGCATCTTCTTTAATCCACTTGCTACCTACTGGAATGTTATCCAATCCATTATATCTAAAACGAACACCAAATGTTTCATTTAACCAATCACTACTTTTAACCCCTTGCATCGCTTCAGAGTTTTTTTCGTCCTCATTCATGTCCTTTGTCATATCTTCAAAAGCCCCACGTCGATAGCCGTTAAACGCTTCACTTGCGTCGATTCTATTTTTATTTCGATCTGCATTATAATGATCCGAAATATAGAAAATAGCTCCCCCTTGAGACACATACTCTTCAATGGCTTGTTGTTCTGATACTTTGTAAGGAACGTTCGCTTCTGGTACAACAAATACATTATATTCTTTTAAATCTTCTAATGTAATAGGTGTCTCTTTTCTAAGTTCTTTAACAAAATAGCCTCTGCTCGCTAAATCTTCTCCAAAATCAGAGAAAGCGCCATCAATGACCCAATCTGCTGCGCCAGCTGTTTGAGCATGTGTGTTATCAAACAACACTTTCATTCCATTACTTTCTTTCGGTTGAATCTCCGGTGCCTTATCTGATGCTGTTTCAGCATTAGTAACCACTGTAAACATTAACATACTAGATGCTAAAGTAACAACCGCTGTCCCCCATGTTCTACGTTTCATTCTATTCTCTCCTTTTATTGTTAATACACAAAGATTATAGCATACACACGTAACGTATTTGTATGGATAAAGTAAAATTCAATCATATTTGTTATTTAATGTACAGATATTAAAACACGACCATTAAAAGTTTTTATTACTTTTAATATTCGTTTTTATTCAAAGTCATTTCATTATATGATTGCGCTTTCCTAACAACCTCACTTGATTACTACATTCGTCACAGTATTATTTTCATTTTATAACCAATTAATCATTTTAAACAAACGAACATCTATGACTTTAGACACTCTCAAATAGGAGTTATTATGATAAAAAAGTTTATATAAAGTCCTTTAAACATAACTTTTCAAGAATATTACGCCTCGCTGTTGTTTTTATTTTATTATTAAGTTAAACTGATAACGGTTGCATGTAACCGCTTATATTAAGGTATTTTCTACTTTTTTATTTATTATATTTAGTTATTTTTTATAATCAATATATACAATGCTTTTGACTACATCACTTTCGGTATTTTCTCACTTATAGTGAGTAACATATAAAAAATTAGGAGGCGTTTTTATAATGAAAAAGACATTATTAAAACTATTAGTAGGGACATCTGCAGTAATGATGCTTGCTGCTTGTGGTAATCAATCAAAAGAGGACACGCAAAACACAGACAAAACATCAGAAGGTGAAGTAACCGCTTGGGCTTGGGATCCTAAGTTCAACATTGCTGCTCTTGAACTAGCAGAAGAAACGTATCAAAAAGAAAACAAGGATTTTAAATTAAACGTGATTGAAAACGCACAAGACGATATTGTCCAAAAATTAAATACTGGGTTAAGTTCCGGCAATATGAAAGGGTTACCGAACCTTGTTCTCATTGAAGATTACCGTGCGAAAAGCTTTTTAGATGCTTTTCCTGATGCTTTCTTTCCATTAACAGATTTCATTACAGCTTCAGATTTCATCCCCTATAAAATCGAAGCAACATCAACGGATAACGTGAACTACGCGATTCCCTTTGACACAGGCGTAACAGGGCTCTTCCTAAGAAAACCAATCATCGAAAAAGCAGGATTAACAGTAGATGACTTTGAAAATATTACATGGGAAGAATTTATTACACTAGGTAAACAAGTCAAAGAAAAAACAGGCTTACCAATGTTTTCAACGGACTTAAACGATACAGGCCTTGTTAGAGCTATTATGCAATCAAGTGGTAGTTGGTATACCCTTGAAGATGGAGCTACGCCAAACTTCGAAAACAATGAATCTTTGATTAACGCCTTTGAACTAATGAAAAAAATGTTAGATGAAGGCGTGATGATTACTCATAACGGGTGGGATCAAATGCTGTCTAATTTTAATGACGGAAAAGTTGCGACTACTTTAAACGGTAACTGGATCACACCGTCTGTTAAAGCAGAAGCAGATCAAGCAGGCGAATGGGTGGTTAAACCTTTCCCAAGACAAGCGGATGTAAAAGGCGCAACAAATGCTTCAAACTTAGGTGGTTCTTCTTTCTACGTACTTAATGTAGATGGAAAAGAAGAAGCGGCTAAATTTATTTCTGAAACCTTTGGTAAAGATCAAGAATTCTACCAACGTTTAATCAAAGAAGTTGGTGCCCTAGGTTCTTACGAACCAGCCTCTTCTGGTGAAGCCTATAAAGCGAAAGATGACTTCTTCGGCGGACAAACAGTGTACACTGACTTCTCTAATTGGGCAACCGAAATCCCAGCAGTGAACTTTGGTAAAAACACTTACGCATTTGGAGACATTGGTAACAATGCATTACAAGACTTCTTAAGCGGAAAAGACATTAACGCTGTCATGAAAGATGCTCAAAAAACAGCAGAAACACAAGTTAAATAACAATAATTATAGCTACTTCGCCATCTGACGAAGTAGCTACATTTTGATACAAGAGGTGTATAAAACCCATGAAAAAAAGGAATATCAGCAGCACTAAAAGAAAACAAGACATCGTTGGTTGGCTATTTGTACTTATCCCAACCACTCTTATCACTGCCTTTTACTTTTATCCTATGTTTCAATCTCTTCTTATGTCCTTTAAATCTGGATCTGGAAACAATTTAAGCTATGTGGGTTTGGATAATTATATCCGATTATTCAAAGACCCAACCTTTATTGCCGCAACAAAAAACACCATTATCTTTCTACTCTTTCAAGTACCGATTATGGTGACATTATCCATTTTATTTTCAGTTATTTTAAACAATGCCACAGTAAAATTTAAAGGTGTTTTTAGAACCGTAGTCTTTCTGCCGGCGATTACGTCTCTGGTTGCTTATTCGATTGTTTTTAAATACCTTTTCGCTAACGACGGCATTATTAATCATTTATTGATGAACTTACATTTAATGAGTGAACCTATCGCCTTTTTATCTAGCCCATTTTGGTCAAAAGTGGTGATTATTATCGCCATTACGTGGCGTTGGACAGGGTTCAATATGATTTTCTTCTTGTCCGCTTTACAAAACATCGATCCTGAAATTTATGAAGCCTCGACTATCGATGGCGCGGGTCCTGTTAAGCAATTTTTTAATATTACGATTCCACTATTAAAACCTGTGATTCTCTTTTCATCTGTTACATCAACCATCGGGACTCTCCAATTATTTGATGAACCTATGAACTTAACACAAGGTGGACCAGGTAATGCGACAACGACCATCTCACAATACATTTATAACCTGTCCTTTAAATACACTCCAGACTTTGGTTATGCAGCAGCAGTTTCTTACGCTATTGTGGTACTTGTTATCTTCTTCTCTATTATTCAATTTAAAGTAGGAGGAAAAGAAGAATGAAAAAATTCGGAACTTATTTATTTTTAGCTTTATCTGTTATCATTTTTGGTTTTCCCTTTTATTTCTTATTAGTGAGCGCGACTAACAGCTCTGTAGATATTATTAAAGGAAGCTTAACGCCTGGTACCCACTTAATTGAAAACTTCAAAAGCGTGACTCAATCTTATGATTTAGGGCAAGCAATGTGGAACAGTGCCAAAGTTTCCTTTCTACAGACCCTAATCTCTATTACAATTGCCTCCTTAGCGGGTTACGGCTTTGAGATTCACCGAAGTAAGGGAAAAGATATTATCTTTAATATTTTACTTTTATCAATGATGATTCCGTTTGCAACCATCATGATTCCCCTGTTCAAAATGTTCGGTCAATTATCTGTTGTCTTCCCATTCGTTGGAGTAGATACTATTGGTGCCGCTATTTTGCCTTTCCTATCAACCGCCTTTTTGATTTTCTTTTTTAGACAGAACACCAAGATGTTTCCTAAGTCTTTATTAGAAGCTGGTCGGATTGATGGGTTATCAGAAATCGGCTTATTCTTTAAAATATATGTTCCAACGATGAAAACAACCTATGCAGCTGCGATGATTATCACATTCATGAATAGTTGGAACAACTACTTATGGCCACTTATCGTGTTGCAATCACCTAATAAACAAACACTCCCACTACTTATCTCAAACTTAGGGTCAAGTTATACACCTGATTACGGATTGACGATGCTAGTGATTGTCATCGCTACCTTACCTACTGCCTTTGTCTTTTTCGCTTTACAAAAATACTTTGTCGCAGGTATGTTAGGTTCCGTTAAATAAAGAAATCCCCTTAAGACTGTCGTCTAAGGGGATTTTCACATTTATTCATTATTTTTACTAAAAAGATTGGTAAAGAACTCTTTCACAGCTTGCCAAAAACCTGACAAGCCTTTTTTAGCTTTTTCTACGTTCTCATCTGATAATAAACTGTCTTTAAATTCTTTCCCATTCTTAACAAGATCGTCTTTAAAGTTAGACAATTGTTCCGTCATTTCTTTATCATTAATCCCTTGTGTCTGAGTAAAGTTAATCATGTTATTCACTACTTGCCCTCGAAGTTCTGGTGTCATGGATTCCGTTAACCCATTTTTTTCAATTTGCTCATCGACTACTTTTTCAACTTCAGTGCCCACTTCTTCTTTAGACATAGTAGCTAATTTCTCATTGATTTTTTGAAGCTCTAACTGAATGTCTGCAAGCATTACTAAGATGTTTTCTGAAGAATAATTGTCTTTTCCTTGGTTCTCATTATCAATAGCAGAGACCACTTGCATTTGCTCTTGAGCGACTTCACGTTTTTCGTCACGCTCTTGTTGCACTTCTGCATTCGCCGCTGGATCTACTTCATCGTATATTTTGTAAATACCTGCTAAGGCGCCACTCCCGTCCATGGTACGAACGCTTGCAATTCTAATATAAGCATCGTACACACCACTTGTAATCGCCGCAGAACGATACATGGCTTCCGTACGAGACGTAATATTTTGCGGTGTCACAATATCCACCGTCACACCTGAATCTTTTTTTGTTCTCGTGATAAAAGCACTTGAATAAGCTTTAGAAGAAGGTGTAAATTCCGGAACATCTGTCACGTATTTAACTAAATCGTCCCCATCTACGATAAAAATGTTATTTTTTGTCATATCCGTTCCTTTTAAAGCAGGAACATTAGACGCATCTTTCATCAAGATCTCTTTGGTTTGCTCTTGTTCGGCTGGTGTCAACCCATTACCTAAGGCGATGTTCGGCACATCCCAACCTTCATCCTTCGCTTTTTCAGCTCCATATACAACGCCACCTGTTGTTAAGAACGCTAAACTTAGTGTGGCTACAATTAATTTATTCATTTTTTTCATTGTTATCTCCTATCATGACTCATATTTAAAGATGGTTCTATTATAACCATCTTGTTCCCTTTTTTCATCCTACTCAAGCATGAGTTTATGAATTTTTAAGTAATGACTGATTTGTTATTTAAAAATAAAAGACCTCCTCACCTTTTAAATTTAAAAGGCAAGCAAGTCTAGTTGCTCAACAAGTCAGATAATCATTCCAAAACATTAAAACGGTTGGACTTCCTACTTGTTGTCTATATTTACATAAAATGACTGTTGAAACACTGCCAGCAACAGCTATAACCTAGCCTCTAAGTCCTAAAGCAATTCTTGCATATCTGCTCATTCTATCAGTTGTCCATGCTGGATACCAAACAAGTTTCACTTCAATTTCTTTGACTTCTTCTACATCTTTTAAGGCTTCATGTATGTTTTCAGTGATAACATCCGCTAAGGGACATCCCATTGTTGTTAAGGTCATTTTAACTTCACAGTAACCTGATTCTTGAAAATCAATTTCATAAATCAAACCTAAGTTAACAATATCAACACCTAATTCTGGGTCAATTACTGTTTCTAAACAGTTAATAATCTCTTCTTGAACACTTGCTAATTTTTCGTCTGACCATTTTTGTTCGCTCACACGTAACACTCCTCTCAATCATATTTATCATAACCAAAAATGATGCATTTGTAAATGAGAAGACGTTCTCATTTAAAGGACACGACAAAAAAGCATTTTAAGTAACTAAAATGCTCTAAAACGTTGGTAACGCTGGTCCGTTAATTTATCTGCTGGCATCTGTTTTAATTGACATAAGGTGTCATAACTTTCCTGTGCCATATTTTCTAAAATAATTGACCAAGGCAACGGTTTATTGCCTTTCGTTTCTGGAATGATTTTTTCGATGATCCCTAACTCATATAAATCCGTTGGGGTAAGTTTCATCACCTCTGCTGCCTCTTCTGCCCTAGAACTATCTTTCCATAAAATAGAAGCAAACCCTTCTGGTGATAAAATAGAATAGATACTATGTTCTAACATCCACACCCTATCTGTCACAGCCAAGGCCAGGGCACCACCACTTCCACCCTCTCCTGTAAAAATAGAGAGCGTCGGTACTGTTAATCGGCTCATTTCATACAGGTTACGAGCAATCGCTTCCCCTTCCCCACGTTCTTCTGCTTCAATGCCACAGTAAGCTCCAGGGGTATTAATAAGCGTGATAACAGGTCGGTTAAATTTTTCGGCTTGTTTCATCAGTCTCAGGGCTTTTCGGTAGCCTTCTGGACTTGGGGAACCAAACTTTGTTTCGATGTTTTCTTCTAAGGTCTTACCTTTTTGAATCCCAATAATCGTAACAGGCATCCCTTTTAAAAAACCAACCCCTCCGACAACAGCAGCGTCATCCCCATAATATCGGTCACCGTGACACTCAAAAAAATGATCAACCATGGTCTCTATCATCTCTCTTGATGTAGGTCGCGTGGCCTCTCTCGCTAGTTTGACAATGTCATTCGCGCGTTTCATCCACAACACCTCCTCTATCATGTAAAGCTAATAGTAACCCAATTTGTTTGCGTAATTCGTTCCGAGGGACGATGCGATCAACAAAGCCGTGTTCTAATAGAAATTCTGCTTTTTGAAAATCATCGGGTAACGTTTGACGAATGGTTTGTTCAATCACTCGTCTGCCTGCAAACCCAATTAAGGTCTGTGGTTCAGCTAAAATAACGTCTCCTTGCATCGCAAAGCTCGCTGTCACTCCACCTGTTGTAGGATCTGTCAAAACGGTAATATACAGTAAGCCCCTATCACTGTGACGTTTAACCGCCCCAGAAATTTTGGCCATTTGCATTAAAGACAGTATCCCTTCTTGCATCCGAGCCCCTCCTGATGCCGTGAACATAACCACTGGTAGTCCTTGGTTTGTGGCTTCTTCAAAAGCTCGAGTAATTTTTTCACCCACAGCTTGACTCATACTTCCCATGATAAAACGGCTATCCATGACACCAATCACCACTGATTGCCCTTTAATCTGAGCCGTACCTGTGACAACCGCCTCATTGAGCCCTGTTTTTTCTTGGGCTTGCCTTATTTTCTCTTCATAATCAGGATAATCGATTGGGTTTGTGGAGACGACCTCTCTATCCCATTCAGTAAAGGAATCCCAATCTACGATCATATTCAATCGTTCTCTTGCATCAATTCTAAAACCATACCCACAATGATGACACGTTCTCTCTTTGCCTAATTCCTTCCGGTGAAGTTGCTTTTTACAACTTGGGCATTGTTCAAACATTCCATCAGGGACCACAGGAGAACTTGTCACCTCCCGCGGTGCTTGTTGCTTCTGTGGTGGAGTGATACGAATATATTCTCTTTTTTTAAAAAGTCCCATATCTCTCCTCCTTTACTCATTTATTTTTGCCATTGAGGTAAGAATACCTCTTGTAAAAAACTAGTATCATAGTTCCCTTTAATAATCGTCTCATCTGTAATCAAGTCTAGTTGGAAATCTTGGTTTGTCACGACGCCTTCTGTGACTAATTCACCTAAAGCCCGTTGCATTTTTTGCAAGGCTTCAATTCTATTGGCACCATGCACAATGACTTTAGCAATCATCGAATCGTAAAAAGGCGGGATGGTATACCCGCAATACATCGCACTATCAACCCTTAAACCTAATCCTCCACCAGGTAACAATAAGTTAGTAATCGTTCCTGGGCTCGGTGCAAAATTAAAATTAGGATTTTCCGCATTGATTCGGCACTCTATGGCATGACCTGTTAAGACAACGTCTTCTTGTCTGATAGAAAGTGGGATACCAGATGCAATTTTCAATTGCCATTTGACAATATCCACACCTGTAATCATCTCTGTCACAGGGTGCTCCACTTGGATCCTTGTATTCATTTCCATAAAATAAAACTGATTATCTGCATCAACTAAAAACTCAATCGTTCCTGCGTTTTCATAGCCTACTGCGTGGGCAGCTTTTAGCGAAGCCTCTCCCATATCTCGTCGCAAGTCAGGTGTTAGCGTAATGGCAGGGGCTTCTTCTAGCACTTTTTGATTACTACGTTGCAAAGAACAATCTCTTTCACCTAAATGAATCACATGACCGAAAGCATCACCTAATATTTGGACTTCAATGTGTTTGGCTGGATAGATAATTTTTTCAATGTACATCTGACCATCACCAAAGGCTTGCAAGGCTTCTTGCTGAGCCGAGTGGAACTGAGAAGATAAGTCAGCTTCCACAAGGACTTTTCTAATTCCTTTTCCACCACCACCAGCTGCAGCTTTAAGCATCAAAGGATAGCCTATACTACTAGCAATACGTTTAGCTTCCTCTAAATCAGAGACCTCACCATCAGAACCTGGAATCACCGGGACACCAGCGTCTATCATCAGCTTTCTAGCATTGATTTTATTCCCCATATCATCAATGGTTTTGGCTTTTGGTCCGATAAATGTAATGTGACACTCTTCGCACATTTCTGCGAACAAACTGTTCTCAGCTAAAAAACCAAAGCCCGGATGGATAGCTTCAGCTCCCGTCACAACGGCCGCACTAAGAACATTTTGCATGTTCAAATAAGAGTCTGTCGCTCTAGCAGGACCCACACAAATGGCTTCATCTGCCATTTGCACGTGTAACGCTTCTCTGTCAGCTTCTGAGAACACAGCGACTGTTTTAACGCCAAGTTCTCGGCAAGCTCGAATGATTCGTACAGCAATTTCTCCACGATTGGCAATTAAAACTTTTTCAAACATATGGTCTACGCTCCTGCCCCAATAATAAACGTCATTAAAGCCTCACACACTTTTTTCCCTTCAACAGAGGCAGTGGCTTTACCAACGCCAATATTTCCTTTTTGTTTGATGATTTCCATTTCCATGACTAACACGTCACCAGGCACTACTTTTTGACGGAACTTCACTTTGTCAATACCACCTAAATAACCTGTTTGACCTTGAAATTCTTCACTTTTTAGTAAAGGTATTGATCCTGTTTGAGCTAACGCTTCTAAAATAAGAACGCCTGGCATCACAGGTTCACCTGGGAAATGGCCTGGGAAAAAGTGCTCGTTATACGTCACATTTTTGATGGCTTTAACGTATTTTCCTGGTTCTAATTCAGTTACTTTATCTACCATCATGATTGGGTAGCGGTTTGGAATGATTTCCATGATTTCTTGTACATTTAATTGCATTATTATCCTCCTAGACAACTCTGAATAACGGCTGACCAAAGTCAACCACTTCTTCGTTGTTAATTAATATTTCGGTAATAGTACCTGATACATCGCTTGTAATATCGTTCATGATTTTCATTGCTTCAACAATACATAAACGTTCGCCAATTTCCACTTTGTCCCCTACTTGTTTAAAAGGAGGAGCACCTGGTTCACTGGCAGTATAGATAACGCCAACAATCGGTGAGTCAATCGTTTTTCCTTCTGATATACTTTCTTTAGAAGGCTCTCCTTCAGATAGTTCATAGGTTGATTCCTCTGTTACAGGGATTACTTTTTCAGTCCTTACTGCTTGTTCAGCTGTAGCTGACGTTGCAACAATCGGTGCCTCGTTCTTACTTAAAACCAACTGAACACCCTCTAAACTCACTTGCAACTCTCTGATACTACTATCTTCAAATTGAGTCATTAGACCTTGTAGTTCTTCAATTGTCATGCTTGGTCACCTCGCCATTTTTTAAGGCAGATGACTGCATTATGCCCCCCAAACCCAAGAGAATTACTTAATGTATACTCCACAGGACGTTTAACGGCTGTTAAGGGTGTATAATCTAAATCACACGCTGAATCTGGCTCTGTTAAACCTATCGTTGGTGGGATCGTATCTTGTTGTAAAGCCGCAATACAGGCTAGCGCTTCTACAGCTCCTGCAGCTCCTAGTAAATGACCCACCATACTTTTAGTACTAGAAATAGCGACTGTTTTAGCCTCTTCTTTCATGGCATACTTAATCGCTGTGGTTTCAGCACCATCATTAGTTGGAGTACTTGTTCCATGCGCATTAATGTAGTCCACATCTCTTGGCGTTATTCCAGCTTCATTCATGGCTTGTAGCATGCATTTACCTGCACCAGAACCATCTGGATTAGGACTCGTGATGTGATGCGCGTCACAGTTAGACCCATAACCTACCACTTCAGCATAAATCTTCGCTCCACGGTTCATCGCATGTTCTAATTCTTCTAGTACCAACACACCACTTCCCTCACCCATAACAAAACCACTACGGTTCTTATCAAAAGGAACGGATGCCTTCATCGGATCTGGCTCTGGAGAAAGCGCTGTTAAAGAAGCAAAACCTGAAATACCAATTTCACAAATCGTTGCTTCTGCTCCTCCTGCTAAAATAGCATCTGAATAGCCATGTTTAATATTTCTAAACGCTTCCCCAATCGCATTCGTTGCTGAAGCACAGGCTGTTACAACAGACGTACAAATCCCTCTAGCTCCCACTTTAATCGCGATATTCCCTGCAGCCATATTACCAATTGCCATAGGAACAAAGAAAGGCGCTACTCGTTTAGGTCCTTTTTGGGACATACGAATCACTTGATTTTGAATGGTCTCCATTCCACCAATCCCTGAACTAACCATCACACCTAAACGGTCACGATCCATATTGGTATCATCTAGACCGCTGTCTTCCATCGCTTGTTTAGCTGCAGCAATGCCATAAACAGAAAATTTATCCATTCTTTTAACTTCTTTTTTTTCCATATAAAGGGTTGGATCGAATTCTTTCACTTCAGCAGCTACTGTGATTCCCGTCTCACTCGCATCAAAATGAGTGATCGGTGCAATCCCGTTCTTACCTTGTAAAATATTAGTCATGAATTCCTCAGCTGTGTTACCTAAAGGTGTCACAGCGCCGATTCCTGTAATTACTACGCGTTTCATGATTTGCCTCCCTATCCGTTCATTACCATGCCGCCATCAACATTAATGACTTGACCTGTAATGTATTTATTTGTTGCTAAAAAGATAGCCGTACGGGCAATATCTTCTACTTGTCCTAATTTTTTTAGCGGTATCTGAGACAGTGTTAGTTCTTTTACTTTGTCGCTTAAGACATCTGTCATATCTGTTTCAATAAAACCTGGAGCAATCGCATTACATGTAATGCCGCGTGATGCAAGTTCTCTGGCCACGGATTTTGTTAAGCCTACAACGCCTGCTTTACTTGCCGCGTAATTCCCTTGACCGGCGTTACCTGTCAGACCAACAACACTGGCTAAGTTAATAATCGTTCCTTCTTTTTGTTTCAACATAATAGATGATGCTTGTTGAATCGTATTGAACGTTCCTTTTAGATTAACGTTAATCACATCATCAAAATCTGTCTCACTCATTCGCATGATTAAACCATCTTTGGTGATGCCGGCATTATTAATCAAAACATCCACTGAACCAAACGTTTCTTTCGCTGAATGGATGAGTGTTTTTGCTTCTTCTAGATGTTGAATGTCTCCTAGAACAACTAATGTTTTAGCACCGTACCCCTCCAATTCATCAATCAATTCTGTTGGAACAGGCTTTCTAGCATTTAAAACAATATTAGCCCCTTCTTTAGCAAAGGCAATAGCTAATGCTTTACCGATGCCTCGTGAACTACCTGTAATGACCACTGTTTTATTTTCTAACATACTTTTTAAGACACCTCGTTTTCTTTTAAAAATACCTTTAATTTCTGCAATGATTTCAAATCTTCCACGTTTAATACCGTCACTGATTTATCAATTTTTTTGATAAATCCAGTTAATGCTCTACCAGGCCCCACTTCAATAAAAACATCAATACCTAGAGCAATCATCTCTTTTACTGAGTCTTCCCAGTAAACAGGTGACACAATCTGTTGGCATAAATGAGCTACAAGATCCGTCTTTGATTCAAGCAATTGTCCTGTGACATTACTAACGAGTGGGAGATGTCCACTATGAACCTTTGTTTGTTCTAATAATGGGCGGAGCTTCTCTTTTGCGGGTTGAAGTAGAGGTGTATGAAAAGGACCACTGACGTTCAATGGAATGATTCGTTTCGCTCCTGCCTGTTTTAATTCCTCACATGCAGCTTCAACAGCTAACCTGTCTCCTGAAATGACTTGTTGCTGAGGCATATTATAATTGGCCACAGCTACAAATCCTAAGGTAATACCACCGCACACCTTATCTACCAACTCACGAGGCAATCCCATGATAGCTGCCATACTTCCTTCATTATTAGGAACAGCTTCTTCCATAAATTTGCCCCTAGCTCTAACTAGAGGTAGGCAGTCTACTTTCCTTAACCAGCCAGATTCCACCAAAGAGGTATATTCGCCTAAACTAAGTCCTGCCACCATCTCAGGTTGAATGCCACATTCCTCTTTAATTAATTCTGATGTGGCTAAGCTCATAGCTAAAATAGCTGGCTGCGTGTATTCTGTTTGATCCAACTGTTCGTTCTCTTCAAACATTAGCTCTTTTAAATCAATACCCAAAGCCTTAGATGATTCTTCAATGTTCTGTTTATAATTATCTGAATAATCAAATAATTCTCGGCCCATGCCTTGGTACTGAGAGCCTTGGCCACTAAATACAAATGCAATCTTCATAAGATAACTCCTCTATATCCAAGCCTGTGTTCTTGTTTCTAGCACACTGCGTGTTTCTGTTACTAACTCTTGAATGATATCATGACAAGACTGTTCACTCGTCTTGATCAATCCTGCAATTTGACCAGACATCATTGAACTATCTTTAATATCACCATCTATAACAGCTTTTTTCAAAGCCCCTTTTCCTAAATCCTCTAAGCGATCAAAGTTCGGGTTCTCTTTCCCACCCTCTTCTCTTTCTGCTTTTTCAAACGTTTTGGTTAAACGATTACGTAACCCACGAACAGGATGCCCTGTTAGGAGTCCTGTAACAACCGTGTCAATGTCCTTGGCTTTCACTACTTTTGCTTTGAAGTTATCATGAGCAATCGATTCTGTTGAGACTAAGAAACGAGTGCCAAGTTGGACTGCTTCTGCTCCAAGCATTAAAGCTGCAGCAACACCACGCCCGTCTCCAATACCACCCGCAGCAATCACTGGAATCGATACAGCATCAACTACTTGGGGGACTAGCGTCATCGTGGTCGATTTCCCAATGTGACCGCCACCTTCCATCCCCTCAACAACTACCGCATCTGCTCCTTCTTTTTCCATTCTTCTAGCGACGGCAACAGAGGCAACCACTGGAATAACTGTAATTCCCGCTTCTTTAAAACGCTTCATGTACTTCCCAGGAGAGCCTGCTCCTGTAGTAATGACTTTTACTCGTTCTTCGATGACCAAATCAACGATATCCTCCACAAAAGGAGACATTAACATAATATTCACACCAAATGTTTTATCAGTCATTCGACGAGCATTGTCTATTTTTTCTTTAATTACTTCTTTTGGTGCGTGTCCTGAAGCGATTAAGCCTAGACCTCCTGCATTTGAGACAGCACTTGCTAACTGTTCCTCTGCCACCCATGCCATTGCTCCCTGAAAAATTGGGTAGTCAATGTCTAACATCTCGCATATTCTTGAAGAGTTCATTGTTTCATCCTTTCAAATTCCTTTTAAAAAAATAGCTAAGAAAGCACGAGGGCTTTATAGCTATTTTCTATTTTTTATTTGTTTGCTGCTATTTGTTTGTCAACGAATGTTACTAAATCTTGAACGGTTGTTAAGCCTTCGTCTGTTTCAATTTTAACGTCTGAGTCTTCAAAAGCATCCTCAATATCGTTTAAGATTTGGAATAAGTCTAAACTATCTGCTTCTAAATCATCTCTGAAGTTAGTTGTTAATTGTACCTCATCTTCTTCTTTCCCTAATTGATCTACGATAATTTCCTGAATTTTTTCAAATGTTGTCATGTTAATTTCCTCCAATAATTTTATAATGTTATTAGTAAACTACCTAAAGTTAATCCTCCACCAAATCCCACCATGAGGACTGTTTGCCCACTGTTTAATACAAGAGTACCATTCTCAACACTATCTGCTAAAAGCAGAGGGATGGATGCGGCAGATGTATTACCGTGACTGGCAACGTTTGATAAGAACTTCTCTCTTGGTAATTTCGTTTTTTTAGCAATCGCATCTAATATGCGAACGTTGGCTTGATGAGCCAAGACATAATCCAGAGATACCTCTTGATTTGCCTCTCTAGTCAATAGCGTCGTTATGTTTTTAGAAACATCTCTTAAACCAAAGTCAAAAATTTGTTTCCCTTCCATTTCTAACCCTATTACTACATCTTCCATCGCCTCTTTAAAAGGCGTTTTTGGCGCAAGTTGATTGGCTCTTAAAGACATAAATCGTGTGCCATCTGATTCTAAATATTCGTCTAAAAATCTTGGCGTACTCGCTTTTGTTTCCAATAAGACTCCCGCAGCACCATCGCCAAAAAGAACAGCGGTACTTCGATCGGTCCAATCCAATATGTTTGACATGGTTTCGGCACCAATCACGATACCTGTCTTGTATTTCCCACTTGATAAAAAAGTTTCAGCGGTGGAAAGGGCACTAATAAAACCAGAGCACGCAGCACTCACATCAAAAGCAAACGCATTTTTTGCACCAATTGCTCCTTGTATCAGACACGCCGTAGAGGGTGTCGCATAATCACTGGTCATGGTTGCTACAATAATGAAATCCAAAGACAATACATCCTTGTCAGCCATTAACTTTTTGGCAACCTCAATCCCCATATCACTGGTTGTTTCTTTTAAGCTGATATGTCTTGATTTGATACCTGTCCGAGAAAATACCCAGTCATCTGACGTATCAAGCAGTTGTGATAAGTCATGGTTTGATACAGAATTATCAGGGACATATTTTGCTACTTTTGTAATCTGAGGATACATTCCCATGCCTTCATAACTCCTTATTGTTGCTTCTTAGTAGTATTTCTGTAAAAACTCATGCAAGCTTTGCAGACCTTTGACTAATGCGTGTTGCTCATCAATCGCCATATCTGATAAAGCTGCCTCAACCATTTGTTTGTGGAAATGTTGATGTGATCTGTAAAACAAACGTCCACGGTTGGTTAACTTTAATCTCACCACGCGGCGATCTGTTTCGCTTCTCACTCGGTCGACATATCCTTTTTTGACTAAATTATTAATAGCCACCGTTAATGTCCCTACCGTAATAGATAAGTCTTTGGCTACCTCACCTGTTGTTTTACTTTTACCCATACCTATAGCCTCAATCGTATGCATTTCTTTGATTGATAGATCTGAAAAATCACTTTTTTTCAGTTCTGTTTCCTCAATCGCTAAAATATCGTTAAAGACTTTTACCAGCTGGGCATTAACTAAATTGGTCTGTTTGTCCATGTTTAATGCCACCTTCACATTTTCTTTGATAATCAAAGTATATGGGTAAAAAAATAAAAATGCAACGGGATTAAATAGTTTGATAATCAAATGATTTGATAATCAAAGTATATGGGCTAGCAAATATAATTGCAAGCTTTTTTTATCTTTTTAATAACAAAAGATATTTAAACACGTCTAAAACCTTGATATTAAAGCTTTTATAAAATAAAAAAAAGAGAGCTATTCGCTCTCTTTTAAGGCTTCTCTTAATTTTTTTTGATCATCTTCATTAAAAAATCGTCCCATAACACTTTGAGTTGGTAACACATTAATAAAGGCATTTGAATCGACGTCATACACTGCCTGTTCTAAGGTATACAACTCATAACGAGTAATAACAATCATAATAATCGACATATCTTTTCTCGAATAAACCCCTGTCCCTGGGAGCAATGTCATCCCACGAACCAATTCTCTTTGGATCGCTTCAATGGCTTCTTCTGTTTCAGACGTCATAACGAAAGCTGTAACTTTCTGATGACTCGTATGAATGTTATCAACCACTTGTGTTGTACAATAAATCGACACAATGGTAAACAGAGCAGATTCCCAGCTAAAAATAAAGCCAGCTGCTAAAATAATCAGTAAGTTAATACCAAACATAAGAGAGCCCACGGTACGACCCGTTGTTTTGGCAATCACTAAAGCAACAATATCCATGCCACCGGTACTAAACCCATATTTCATGGTTAACCCCACTGCTAGACCTGTTAAAACACCACCCGTCACACCATTTAGGATAGGGTTATCTGTCACCTCTTGAATCGGTATAATCAATGTCATCAACGTGACTGACAATACAGTTACTAAGCTGTAAATCGTTGCGGCTTTACCTAATTTTTTCCACCCCAATACTGCAATTGGAATATTTAATAAAAAGATTAATAATCCTGTATCCACATGAATGCCAAATAGCATGAATAAGACACTGGAAAGCAGTTGAGAAATGCCATTAACACCAGCCGAGAACACATTAGCAGGGATTAAAAACATATTTAATGCCACAGAAATGGCTAGCCCTGCAAGGATAATAATTGCTACTTTTTTGATAAACTCATTCTTCTTATACGCTTGAGTGATGTTCCCCATCCTCACTGCCCCCTTCATACTCTAATGTGTGACGTGTTATTCTTGAATCAGACCTTGAGCCTGAATATCTTTTAACACATTTAATCTTTTTGGCATTTTACGGTTCATACCATCAGTAATTTGCTTCGTAAAAGAATCCACGCGCGTGTTAGCATCTCTTAAATCATAATATTGTGTCACGTCATTATCATACTTAGTTAATTCTTCTGTTAACGGTAAAACATCTGGGTAACTATTATCAAAATACATTAATGACTGTGGTAAACGTGGTTTTAACTGTGGTTCTTGGTCAGGATATCCAACGGCTAATCCTAAAATTGGAAACGTCATTTTAGGTAAATTAAATAAATCAACAACCGCTGGCGCATCATTTAGAACACTTCCTAAAAAGACCGTCCCTAATCCGAGACTTTCCGCTGCGACGTTAACATTTTGAATCGCAAGACTTGCGTCTGTCATAGCTATCATAAAACGGTCCATGTTTTGTAAGACACTTGTTTCTTGACCTTGTGATTCAGCAATTTTTTCATTACGATACTGATCTGCTACAAATAAAAAAATATGACTCGCTTGGGCAACGTAAGGTTGTTGGCAAATAAGAGAAAGTTCAGTCATTTTCTCCTTATCGCTAATACCAATGATACTATATGATTGCATAAAATTACTCGTTGCAGTGTGTCTTGCAACATCGACTAACTGCGTAATAATCTCTTGTGGCACAGCATCTTGTTTAAACTTGCGAATACTTCTGTGGTTTAATTGTGTACGGATTGTTTCATTCATAGTAGGATCCCCTTTACGATTTTATATTATGTATAGTATGACACGTGGGACAAGTCACTTTTAATTGCCCTTTGTTTCTTGGAACCCGTAATTTTTGCTGACAGCTATGGCAAGTGACAAATTTATAAACTTTTCTATAACGCCACTTATCCAATTGATACGTCAACGGTCTTATGAAAGACTGATATGCTCTATTTTCTTGGTATCTTTTCTCTTTATTCTTGGAAAAAAAACGAACATATAGCATGATAAGTGGGATGACTAACAGTAAGGTACCATATCCCATAGGAACAAATAAACCAATGAGTAAACCTATCAGTAAAAGTCCGAATAAATGTTGATTTAGTTTATCCCACACGCCATATCTTGTAGACATTCTTTGCATAAACTTATCCTGTAAGTTTTTTGACCTTTTCATACTATCCCTCATTTTTCTACCAAAAAGACTAAAAGAAAAGACTTTGTTCCAAGAACAAAGCCTTTTACTAATTATCTTACTTCAATACTTAGTTGTTCTTTAAGTGCTTCAGTAATTTTAGTCACGGCTTTTGTTACCTCTTCATCAACTAGTGTCGCTTCATTATTTTGGAATACCAATGAATATGCTAGCGATTTTTTACCAGAACCTAATTTTTCACCTTGGAACAAGTCAAATAAATGAATATCCGATAAGAATTTACCAGCGTTTTCTTCTATAACTGTTACAATGTCTTGATTTGAAACTGTTACATCTGCTAGTAAGGCCATATCACGTTTGATTGATGGGTATTTGCCCACTTCTACAAAGGTCATTGATGGTTCTACCAGTGATAACAATAACGCTAAATCTAGTTCACACACATAAGTATCATTGATGTCTAAGTCTTTCGCTACGACAGGATGAACTTGTCCAATAAAACCAACCAATTGATCTTTAATCACAACGTTGGCTGTTCTACCTGGATGCATATCAACTAAATCATTTGTTGGTGCATAAACCGTATCAGATAGTAAACCTAATTCATCCAATGTACTGTCTAGTATTCCTTTCAACGTATAAAAATCAACAGCTTCCGTTGTACCTAACCAGTCATTTTGTTTCCATAAGCCAGTAATAGCCATGGCCACATGTTTCACTTCATTTGGTAACACATCCGTTGTTTTTTCAAAGATATTGCCAATTTCATAAAAGGCCACGTCTTTGTTCTTACGCGCAATATTGTAGTTAATGTTAGCTAACAAGCCACTCACTAAGTTTTGACGTAAAACAGAACGCTCCTCACTCATTGGCCAGTCTAATGTCACAACGTCTTTTGGTTCTTTAATGAAGCGAGTCGCTAATTCTTCTGTTGTTAAGGCATAGCTAATGGCTTCATCCAAACCACACCCTTGTAGATGTTGTCGTAAATGACGAGTCAACGCTTGGGTTGGCGTTAAGTGTCCTGGCAACGCCTCGCCACTTGGTAACGTAGAAGGTAAATTATCATAACCATAGATACGCGCTACTTCTTCTACTAAATCTGCTTCAATTGAAATATCCCAACGTCTAGGTGGGACTGATACCGTGTAAGTTCCTGCTTCTTCTGCGTACCCGAAACCTAAGTCATCGAAGATAGCGTTAACTGTTTCAATGCTTAATTCTGTTCCCAGAATATGGTTAATTCTATCTAATGTAATAGAAACTTCCACATGTGTTGCATCGATCTCGTTGCTCACTACTTCACCAGTTACAACCACACCTTCACCTAATTCAGCAATCATCGCTGCAGCGTAAGCACTTGCTTCTTCTATGGTTGCTACGTTAATGCCTCGCTCAAAACGTTTACTTGATTCACTGCTCAAACCAAATTTACGAGCTGTGCGACGTGTTGTTACAGCGTCAAATAAAGCTGTTTCTAAAGCCACGGTTGTTGTCGTATCTGTTATTTCTGTTGACGCTCCGCCCATTACACCTGCTAAGGCAATTGGTGACGTGCCATCTGTGATGACAATGTTTGATGTGGATAATGTTCGCTCTTCACCATCTAAGGTTACTAAAGTTTCACCTTCTACTGCACGACGAGTTTCAATGGTTTTGTTTGCTAATTTATCATAATCAAAGGCATGTTGGGGTTGGCCAAATAATAATAAGGTATAGTTCGTCACATCCACCACATTATTGATTGGACGAATGCCTGAGTTCATTAATTTGGTTTGTAACCATAACGGGCTTTCTTTCACTGTGACGTCTTTTATCACACGCATACGGTATGTTGGTACGTCTTCTTTGTCTGTAACAGAAACCGTTACGTAATCTTTGATAGCTGAATCAGCATCTTCTACTAATTCTTTTGTAGGAAAATGTGGAACTTTTCCATAGATAGCACCAATTTCATGAGCCACACCACGCATACTTAGTGCATCGGCGCGGTTAGGAGTAACAGATAATTCAATAATGGCATCATCCATATCTAAGTAATCAAAAACAGGGGTCCCAGGTGTTGCGTCTTCTGGCATGAAATAAATCCCTTCAGCATAAGCTTTAGGTACAACGCTATCCGCGTATCCTAATTCTTGTAAGGCACAAACCATACCTAGAGATGCCTCACCACGCATTTTCCCTTTTTTAATTTTAACATTCCCTGTAATGCGAGAATTAGGTAATGCAACAATAACTTTTTTACCATCCGTTATGTTTGGCGCACCACAAACGATTTGGTAAAGTTCTTCTTCTCCAACATCGATTTGGCAGATAGATAAATGATCACTATCTGGATGAGGAACACATTCTTTTACGTCTCCTACCACAATTTTTTTCAAACCATCTTGTGGTACAACTACATCTTCTACTTCAATACCTGAGCGTGACATTTTATCAGCCAATACATCAGGTGAAATATCTTCTATATCAATCAGTTCTTTAATCCATTTATACGATACTAACATCTGTCTACCCCTTTACCTTAAATTGTTCAATAAAACGTGTGTCATTTTGATAGAAATAACGAATATCATTCACACCGTAACGTAACATTGCCACACGATCTGGTCCTAAACCAAAAGCAAAGCCACTGTATTTGGTTGCATCAATTCCTGACATTTCCAAAACGCTTGGATGGACAATACCAGCACCAAGAATTTCAATCCATCCTGTTTGTTTACATACGTTACATCCATCTCCACCACATTTGAAACAGCTAATATCTACCTCTACAGATGGTTCGGTAAATGGGAAGTAGCTTGGGCGCAAACGAATGTTTCGCTCTTCACCAAACATTTTTTTCATTAGTACTTCAAGGGTTCCTTTTAAGTCGGCCATTGTAATGTTCTCATCCACTACAAGACCTTCTATTTGATGGAATTGATGACTATGCGTTGCGTCATCATTGTCACGACGGAAGACTTTACCTGGACTAATCATACGTAATGGTCCTTTAGAAAAATCATGTTTTTCTAACGTTCTTGCTTGAATTGGAGAAGTATGGGTTCTTAACAGTACCTCATCTGTTATATAAAATGAATCTTGCATGTCTCTTGCTGGGTGATCTTTTGGTAAGTTCATACGTTCAAAATTATAATGATCTTGCTCTACTTCATACCCCTCAATAACTTGATACCCCATACCAATAAAGATATCTTCAATTTCTTCCATAATTTGCGTTAAAATATGTGCTGTTCCTTTGTTTACAGTTTTACCAGGTAACGTCACATCAATGGTTTCTTTAGCAAGTGCTGCATCCATAGCAGCTTCTTCTAATTCTACTTTTTTCGTTTCTAATTGGCCGGTTAAATGATCTCTGATTTCATTGGCAAAACTACCAACCACAGGGCGCATCTCTGGATCTAAATCTTTCATCCCTCTTAATACTTCTGTCATCGATCCTTTTTTACCTAAAATTTGGACACGAATCTCATTTAATGCATCTAAGTTTTGTGTTGACTCTATCTTTTGGATTGTATCATGTTTTAATTTCTCTAATGTTTCTTTTAAAGACATTGTTTTCTTTCCTTTCTGACATCAAAATAAAAAGACACCATTCCTTATATAAAGGAACGATGTCTCGCGGTACCATCCTAATTTATAAAGATACCTAAATACCTTCATACTCTCGAATTGATAACGATGTTACTCACCGGTTTATGTTGCCATAAACAACTAAGGAAGTGAATTTCTCTCACCAGTCCCTTGATCTGCTTTCAGTCTAAGGCAGAATTTCCTGTTCAAGCTCTGTATAAGGTACTTGTTTCCTATAACGCTTTTGCTATATTACCTAAAGTTTACAAGATTACTTATTAAAAAGCAAACTAAACTTCCAACCACTTGTCACCCCAGGTTTGAATTTCTTTCATCACCGCTTTTAAATCTTGACCTTTATGTGTTAAAGAATACTCTATTCTCTTAGCTTCTTCTCCATAAACGTCACGGCTAACAATGCCTTTTTCTTCTAATTCTTTCAATCTTTCCACTAATACTCGGTCACTAACATCAGGTATTTTGTTGGCTATTTCCACAAATCGCTGGGCACCATCTTCTAGTAATACATCGATAATTAAGCCATTCCATTTTTTTCCTAGTATGTCGAATGTTTTCTCGAACTTGGGACAAAGTTGAAATTGTCGTTCTTTGCACGAATCCATATCATCACCCCACTCATTTTTGTACCTTGATACTATAAGTATAAGGGAAAAAGTCGACCAATTCTAGTATGTCGACTTATCCCATCTTTGCGCCAACTAAGTAACTAGTGGCTTTTAATTTAAATTTATTATAGATTGGAACAACAACTTCCTCACACGCACAATACTTGTCTACTAACGTAACAATGTAGCTCTCTTTGTATCGTGGTGGTGCTATAGTGGCACCAAACATGTGTTTAACGATGATGTCCTCTTCTAAAGGAGAAATATCTGTTAATTTACGAGCATTTCTCAAAGCCACCCGAGGATGGACATAAGCATGTGTTCCTTCTCCCATTTTTTCTAAACGCCAATCATAATGAAATAAATCATGCAATAAGCCTGCTCTAGCCGTTGCACGAGTGTCACCACGCCATTTTTTAGCTAATAAGAAACTACGATAAGAAACATTAATGGAATGAGACAGTCTGTCTGAGTAATGATGTTGTTTAAAAGCACTCAGGCTCTGAACATCTTCCGTTGCCATTAAGTCCGCTACAAGTGCCATATATTCTTGATTATCTTGCCAATTTATCTTCACGGGTTCACATTCTTTCAAAAAAGTATGATCATTTTGTTTATAAAATGATAGTTATTTTATTTTAACACGAGTTTGCTCTAGACGCCACTCACACGAACAGGCTTAATATGTTTTTAAGAATTATAAACTAAACATTAAGATACCTGCAGCAATGCCTACATTGAGGGATTCTGCTTGACCTAAAATAGGAATGTAGGTGTTGACATCCGTTGCCTCCAAGACGTCTCTGGAAACCCCTTGGCCTTCATTCCCCATAACTAGCGCATAAGCCCCTGGTACTGTCACCTCTTTGAAATGTTTCGCTTCTTCATTTAATTCTGTTCCTATAATGAGATAGTTTTGTTGTTTAAGTTGTTCTATTGTTTCCAATAGTGGCTTCTCTTCAATGATTAAGTGATATTGACTCCCTTGCATAGAACGCAAGACCTTGGAACTATAAATATCCGCACAGCCTGATCCAAGTATGACGTGTGTGAAGCCAGCCGCGTCAGCTGTTCTAATCATGGTTCCTACATTCCCTGGGTCTTGTACATTATCCAATAAGAGATAATTCCCTGGGTCCTTAGCCATTTCGACCGCTTCTTTTTTGTAAACAACCCCTAACACATCTTGTTGGTTGGGTAGTTGAGACAAGCTCTTCAAAATACCATCCGTTACACTATAAGACGCCTCTTCCCCCACGTAGTCAATGAAAGATTGGTAACTATCCACTTCTGATTCTCTAAGCATTAAGTATTTAAAGGTCACGCCATTGGCCACAGCCTCTTCGACTAAATGCTCTCCTTCTATTATATAGCACTGCTCTAAGTCACGGTATTTTTTTCTATGTAATTTTTTGATGCCTTTTATAGTTGGGTTTTGTAATGATTCGATCGCTTTCATGATGTCCTCCATCATTTCTTCATATTTGTCTTTAACAAGAATAGCATTGTATAATGATAAAAAACAAGTGAATTGAGGGATAATTATGAAAGTAGCAATGATTGTCACAGGAAAAGTACAAGGTGTCGGCTTTCGTTTTACCACAAAAATTCTAGCTGATGACTTACACATCACAGGAAGCGTCAAAAACCAAGCCAATGGGAGTGTTTATATAGAAGCTATGGGGGAAGAAGGCAACCTCTTACGCTTTATTAAACGTGTCAAAGCTTCTCCAAGCCCAATGGGGAAAGTCGAGCATTTAGAGATTGATTGGGAGCCTGATATCAAAGAATCTTCTTCCTTTGATATTACTTATTAAATAATTAATTTTTTATGATTTTAATTGATAAAAGGGGAATTATTCGATATAGTTATCCTTGTCTATATTAATGTAAAGGAAGAAAATAATGAAAAAATTAAAGAAGTGGATTATAACATCTGGTTTGTTCAGCTTGTTATTATTTTTATCGGGATGTGTTAAAACAGATAGTTCAGGTGTTCCAACAGGTGAAGGCTTTATGTACAACCTCCTTGTCAAACCTATGGGTAACCTTATTACTTACTTAGCTGTTGATTTAGGATTAGACTTTGGTTTAGCGATTATCGTGTTAACCATTATTGTTCGTATCATTATCATGCCTCTTGGCTTAAGCCAAATGAAAAAGGCTATGGTACAACAGGAAAAGATGGCTGCTGTTAAACCACATATGGATGCTATCAATAAAAAAATGGCCGCAGCGACAGATAGTCAAGAGAAAATGGCCGCTCAAATGGAATTACAATCTTTATACAAAGAAAATGACATTAGCTTAGTTGGTGGTTTAGGCTGTTTACCACTGCTGATTCAAATGCCAATCTTTACAGCCCTTTTCTTTGCAGCAAAAGTAACACCTGGGATTGCTGAAACCAACTTCTTAAACATGATTCCTTTAGGTAAACCTAGTTACTTCCTAGTAGCCTTAGCTGGATTAATCTATTTAGGTCAAAGCTTTATCAGCATGATTGGTATGCCAGAAGAACAAAAGAAACAAATGAAAATGATGACGTTTATGTCACCGTTAATGATTGTGATGGTTTCTTTCAAATCTCCTGCTGGTGTAACTCTTTACTGGGTAGTCAGTGGTACTTTCGGATGTATTCAATCCTTGATTACAAACCTATATCACAAACCTAAAGTAAAAAAACAATTAGCAGAACACTTTGAAAAGAACCCAATCAAAGTTAGTCCTGTGAGTTCACCTGGTATGAAAGATGTCACGCCAGAAGCTCCTAAAAAACAAGTAACAAACAAAAATAACAACACAACTAATGGTTCTGGTAGAAATGCTGGAAAACAGATCAAAAAATAAAGAAATAAACGCCTAACTTTTATTAAGTTAGGCGTTTTTTCTATGGATTAAATAATACCAATATCACTTCTATAATAGAAGCCTTCTGTCTTCATACCTTCTAAAAAACCATACACTGTATTATGTGCTTCATCTAGCGTTTTCCCTTCACCTGCAACTAGGAGAACTCTTCCACCACAAGACACCAGCTGATTATCTTTTGTTGTGACACCAGCATAAAACACCTCAACGCCTGCTTTTTCAGGCAATATTGGTAACGGAACATATGGTGTAACATCACCAGGATAACCCTGAGATGCTAACACAACACCTAAGTGATATCCTTCTTCTAACCACTCCACGTTGAGAGGGGTATTTTGAAGTAATCCTTCAATGATTTCTACTAAATCTGTCTTCAAACGAGACAATAAGACTTGCGTTTCTGGATCCCCAAAACGAGCATTATATTCAATTACTTTAGGACCATTCTCCGTTAAAATTAATCCCGTGTATAAAATCCCTGTAAAAGGGGTACCTCTTCGTTTCATACCATCAATTGTTGGCTCTAACACTCGTGTTACCACTTCTTTATATAGGTCGTCCGTCACATATGGTACAGGACTATAAGCGCCCATTCCACCAGTATTAGGGCCTTTATCTCCATCATAAATAGGTTTATGATCTTTTGCTGCTACCATAGGATAAATACCTTCTTCAGAAACAAAGGCCAATAAGGAAAACTCTTTGCCTTCCAAGAATTCTTCGATGACAACTTTAGGCTCTGCTTCACCAAAAATATTTTCCTCAAAAATAGCCCGTAACGCTTCTTTGGCTTCTAACATAGAATGTGCAATCGTCACACCTTTACCACTGGCCAAACCGTCAGCCTTAATAACAATCGGAAAACCTTGGTAGATAACATAATCTAAGGCTTGTTTATAGTCTTTAAAACTACGATATTGCGCCGTTGGTATCTCATTAGCTACCATGAGCTCTTTTGCAAAATCCTTTGAACCTTCTATTTTAGCCGCTTCTTTTGAGGGGCCAAATGCGGGAATGCCAGCCTGTTTCAAATCATCTACTAACCCATCTAATAATGGTTGCTCCGGCCCTACAATCACCCAATCAATGCTCATATCAAGGCAAAAATCAATCAATCCCTCATGATTCCTCTCATCAATAGCCACAAGGACAATCCCATCTTCTAACATACCAGGATTCCCTTTTGCACAATAGACCGTCTCAACTAAAGGGCTCCGGTTTATTTTCTGAGCCAGAGCATGTTCTCTGCCACCACTACCTACCACTAATATCTTGCGTTTCATCCTATTGCCTCCAGTGTTTAATGTTTAAAGTGACGTGTTCCTGTCATAATCATTGTCATGCCATATCGGTTAGCCATATCGATAGATTCTTGATCTCTTATGCTGCCTCCTGGTTGAATAATGGCTTTAATGCCTTGTTTCCCTGCCAATTCAATACTATCAGCCATCGGGAAAAAAGCGTCACTTCCTAAGACAGCTCCTTCAAGTTGTCCTTCTCCTTGTTTCAAGGCAATAGATACTGCCCCCACTCGGTTCATCTGACCTGCTCCAACACCAATAATCCGAGCGCCATTAGCTAGCACAATCGCATTACTTTTAACATGTTTCACTGAAGACCAAGCAAAGATTAATGCTGCCATTTCTTCTTCTGTTGGTTGTCTTTTTGTCACAACTTGCCACTGAGAGAGGTCTTCCTCACAATCATCTAACTCCTGAACCAATATGCCTCCCAAAACCGAAATAATTTCTTTTTTATCTGTTGTTGTCGTCTTATCCATAGGTAACTCAAGCAGTCGTATGTTTTTCTTTTTGGTTAAAATAGCAAGAGCTGTTTCTGTAAAACGTGGAGCAATAATGAGTTCTAAAAAGGTGTGGCTCATCTCTTCTGCTACGTCCTCGTCCACTTCTCTATTGACCGCAACAATGCCACCAAATATAGAAACAGGGTCGCTCTCATAAGCTGATTGATACGCAGATAACAAGGTGCTCCCAACACCAATGCCGCAAGGATTCATGTGTTTGAGCGCGACTGCGGTTGGTTCTTTGAATTCTCTCAATAAACGCAACGCTGCATCAGCATCCCGGATATTATTAAACGATAATTCTTTACCATGCCTTTGCTTTGATGCTCCTATTGAATACTCTTCAGAAAAGGGAGAGGTGAAAAAGGCTGCTGTTTGGTGGTTATTTTCTCCGTATCTCAAATCGGCCTTCTTTTCATAAGACAGGGTTAATGTATCATGGTGACTCTCTCCAACAGATTGTGTTAAATAATCAGCGATTAGCGCATCATAAGCTGCAGTATGTCTAAAAGCCTTTGCCGCTAACTGTTTCCGGGTTTCTTTCTTAGTCTCTCCGTGTTCTGTCAACTCATCTATCACGGTCTCATAATCCCTTTGATCAACTAAAACAGTCACACTCTCACTGTTTTTACTCCCACTGCGGATCATACTAGGCCCACCAATATCGATGTTTTCAATGGCTTCTTCTTCAGTAACTCCCTCTTTCAGAATGGTCTCTTTAAATGGATATAAATTAACACATACTAAGTCAATGAAGGGAATATCATGTCTCTTCATTGCTTCTAAATGCGCCTCATTCTCTCTCTTTCCTAGTAGACCTCCATGAATAATAGGATGAAGCGTTTTGACTCGTCCGTTCATCATTTCCTCAAAGCCTGTGATGGCATCCACAGCCACCGTTTCGATGCCGTGACTCTCCAGTAATGTTTTAGTCCCCCCTGTTGAAATAATACCAATCCCTAATTGCTCTAATTTCTGACAAAAAGAAACAATCCCTGTTTTATCAGAAACACTAACTAACGCCCACTTATGTTTATGCTTCTCCATCTATTCGGCACTCCTTTGTCATATACTTTCCTATAATTTCAGGGTAATACTGATGTTCTAATTCATGAATCTGATGCTCTAATTCTCTTAAGCTAATCCCCTTTTGACAAGGTATCGACTGTTGAAAAATAATAGGACCAGTGTCTATCCCTCTATCCACCACATGGATGGTGATCCCCGTCTCCTCTACCCCAGCATTGTAAGCATCCACTATGCCTTGTTTACCTGGAAAAAGAGGGAGTAAAGAAGGATGAATATTGAGAATTTTTTTGGGGAAAGCTGATAATAAAGTATCACCCAATATCTTCATATATCCCGCAAGAACAATGAGTTCAACACCTCTTTGTCTAAGTTCTGTCACAATACGCGCTTCATAGTCTTCTTTCCCGTCCTGTGGCTTTTTTTCTATTATTATGGTCGGTATATTATGTTCTTTTCCTCGTTCAATCACTTGAGCATGAGGCTGATCGCAAAATAATAACACAATCGTTCCAGGAATTTGGTTGGTTTGCACACCTCTGACAATGGCTTCAAAATTAGTCCCTTTACCAGAAGCAAAAACAGCTATCTTCATACAGTTTCCTGCCTAAAAGTAATGGATTCCTCTTCTTTATCTACAATACTCCCTATGATATAGTTGGCTTCCCCTTTTTCTTCAAAATAAGCCTGGCAAAACGCAACATCTTCCTTACTGACTGCTAGCACCATCCCAATCCCCATATTGAAAATATCATACATTTCTTGATGATCTAATGCGCCATATTGTTCTAAACAATCGAAAATAGGCAATACTGGCCAACTTCCAAGTTGAATACATGCAGACAAGTTACTAGGTAACATACGAGGAATGTTTTCCCTTAAACCACCACCAGTAATATGAGCCATCCCTTTTATTTTATTTGTTTTTATTAAAGGCAATAGGCTATTAACATATATCTTAGTCGGTGTTAGTAAGCTTTCTTTTAACGTAACGTGTGGCATTTCCGGTAGAATCGTATCAAGAGTCAGCTGCTGTTCTTTAAAGAATATGTGTCTTACTAACGAGTAACCATTAGAATGAATACCACTAGATGGCAAGCCAATCAGTACGTCACTAGAGATGATTTTTTCTCCTGTAACAAGCTTTGATTTTTCTGCTAATCCAACCGCAAAGCCTGCTACATCGTAATCGTTCGTCTCATACATGTCTGGCATCTCTGCTGTTTCTCCACCAATCAAAGCCATATTAGACGCCTCGCAGCCCTTAGCAATGCCAGCTACAATGCTCTCTATTTTTTTAGGATTCGTTTTCCCTGTTGCTAAGTAATCTAAAAAATAGAGCGGTTCTGCACCTTGAGCTAATATGTCATTCACACACATAGCAACGCAGTCAATCCCAATGGTGTCGTGTTGATCCGCCTCTATGGCTAACATTAATTTAGTACCCACACCGTCTGTACCAGATACTAGTACAGGCTCCTTCACATCGAAAGAACTTAAATCAAAACAACCACCAAAGCCACCTAGACTCCCCATAACCCCTAAACGTTCTGTCTTTTTGACATGTTGGCTAATTCTTTCTACAACTTCATAGCCAGCCTCAACATCAACACCGGCTTTTTGATAAGCATTTTTCATGTCATTTCTCCTTTAATCGTCTTGTCTTCATTTTTTATCAACAGCATAATCGTATAATTCTGTGGGATAATCTCCGTTAAAATAAGCCATACATAACCCCGAATAAGGTGCATTTAAAGGCAAGCCAATAGCATGAATCAAACCGTCTTCACTTAAAAAAGCTAAAGAATCCGCTTTTATCAATGCCTGTATTTCTTGGTTCGAATGATTGGCCGCAATTAATTCTTTTTTCGTCTGAATATCAATACCGTAAAAACAAGGGTACTTTAACGGTGGTGCTGCAATACGCACATGGACTTCTGTTGCTCCTGCATCTTTTAATAATTGAACGATTCGCTGACTCGTTGTCCCTCGTACAATAGAATCATCTACTAAAATAATCCGCTTGCCTTCTACAACTCCTCTAACAGCCGATAACTTCATACGAACCCCTTCTTCTCGTAATTCTTGAGTGGGTTGGATAAAGGTTCTTCCGACGTATTGATTTTTGACTAAGCCCATCTCATAAGGTATCCCACTTGCTTCAGCGTAGCCACTTGCAGCTGACAAAGAGGAGTTAGGAACACCAATTACCATGTCTGCCTCGACAGGTGCTTCCTCGGCTAGTAACATTCCCATATTTTTTCGAGCTCTGTGAACGTTGATTCCTTTAATGTTTGAATCAGGACGGGCAAAGTAAATGTATTCCATGGCACAAATAGAATACGTTGTTTCTTTCGTAAAGTGATCAATAACTAGACCCTCATCGTTTATTTTTATCAATTCTCCAGGTTCCACATCTCTGATGAAGCTAGCACCAACTGTTTCTAGCGCACAGGTTTCACTTGCAATGACGTAAGCTCCCGACTTCATTTGACCAATCGCCAAAGGTCTAAAGGCATTAGGATCTAGCGCGGCATAAAGAGCTGTCTCTGTTAATAACAGGTAAGCAAATCCTCCTTTGACTTGGTTCAGGGCCTCTTTTAGTTTTTCTTCAAAGTGAGGGTGTTTGCTTCGTCTGATTAAGTGCATTAGTATCTCTGTATCAGAATTAGAATGAAAAATAGCGCCTTCTTGTTCTACCTCATCACGTAACGTCTTTGCATTAATTAAATTCCCGTTATGAGCTAAGGCGATATCCCCATCATAAAATTTAAATAAAAAAGGTTGAATATTATTCACTGCACCTGTGCCAGATGTGGCATATCTGACATGACCAATGGCTCTGTTTCCAGGTAATTGCGACAGTGTCTCTGGAGAATGAAACACTTCTGTTAATAACCCTAAGTTGCGATAACCTTGTAATCTTCCCTCGTCATTTGTCACAATTCCTGCACCTTCTTGGCCTCGGTGCTGTAAACTATGTAAACCAAAATAAGTTAACTTTGACGCTTCAGGATGACCCCAAACCCCAAACACACCACACTCTTCATTTAAACTCCTTACTTCATAAGACATGGAATTCCGTCCTCCCATACCTTCTTGGCCTCTTGAATATCTAGTGTTATATCCCCGTCTTGACACTTAATATGTAAGGTAGATTCCCTACATGTCTTACCTAGATAAGTAGCACTACCATCCATTAATTCTTCGAACGCTTCTCTATTTTTTGAAGGAACAGAAAGCACAAAACGTGAGGGGGTCTCAGCAAATAACTGGCTAACGTTTAACTTGGTTTCTAAATGAACGCCTAGTTCTTTACCAAAACAAGCTTCCATTAGGGCCACGCCTAGACCGCCTTCAGAACAATCATGAGCACTTGCTATCCAGCCCTTTCTGATTCCTTGCAATACTTTTTGTTGGTGGTCTTTTTCAAGGGTTAAATCGATTCCCATCAGTTCACCCTCAATTCGTCCTAATGTCATTTTTTGTAATTCCGACCCATTGAAGTCATTGTAGGTCTCACCCACAACATATACCAAATCATCTGGTTCTTTAAAATCCTGTGTGGTCACATGATCCAAGGAATCAATCAAACCAACCATCCCAATCACAGGGGTTGGATAAACAGATTGCTGACTCGTTTCATTATATAAAGACACATTCCCAGAGATGACAGGTGTTTCTAACATACGACAAGCAGCTGCGATACCGTCTGCTGAGGTACTTAATTCCCAAAAACCTTCTGGCTTATCTGGGGAACCGTAGTTTAAACAATCTGTGATAGCTAAGGGATTCCCTCCACTAGCAATAATGTTCCTAGCAGCTTCAGCCACTGCCATTTGCCCACCTATTTCGGGGTTTAAATACAGGTATCGACTATTACAATCCATGGTCATAGCTAAGGCTTTATCGGTTCCTCTCACTCTTACCACAGCAGCGTCACTCCCAGGACCCACAACCGTGTTCGTGCGAACCTGTGAATCATAGGTTTCATAGACAGATTTTTTTGATGCAATGGTTGGCTGTTGTAATAGCTGTAATAACGTCTCAGCCCCATTTTCAATTTTTGGTTCAAAGGGAGCTAGTTTCCTAAAACGAGCCATACGTTCAGGTTCCACCCCTTCTTTGTAATAGATTGGGGCCTCTTCTGCCAACGCATCTACTGGTAAACAAGCCACTTCCTTCCCATGATGATACAAATGATACATACCATCATCCGTCACTTCTCCTATATTAACGGCTTCTAATCCATAACTTTCAAATAACCGAACAATCCGTTCTTCTGAGCCTTTCATCACACATAAAAGCATTCTTTCTTGAGATTCTGAGAGCATCATTTCATACGCAGTCATGTTGGCTTCTCGTTGAGGCACATCATCTAAGTATAACTTCAACCCTGAGCCTGCTTTTGACGCCATTTCTGAACTTGAAGACGCAAGTCCTGCTGCCCCCATGTCTTGAATACCAACTAAAATATCTGAATGGTTTTGGATTAAATCTAAACAAGCTTCCATTAGTAATTTTTCCATAAATGGGTCTCCTACTTGTACTGCAGATCGTTGTTGCTCTTGGCCATCAACAAATTCCTCTGAAGCAAAAGTAGCTCCATGGATACCATCACGTCCCGTTTTAGCACCGACATACATAATGGTATTTCCAATTCCTTTTGCTTGCCCTTTTTGAATGTCTTTGTGGTCAATTAAACCGACACACATGGCATTAACAAGTGGGTTCCCTTCATAACAGGGCTCAAACCCTATCTCTCCACCCACTGTGGGGATACCAATACAATTACCATAACCCCCAATCCCTGCGACCACTTCCTCAAACAAATACCTGGTACGATTATTATTCAATTCTCCGAATCTTAATGAATTAAGCATAGCTATGGGACGAGCTCCCATGCTAAAAATATCTCTAATAATCCCACCTACACCTGTAGCAGCTCCTTCATAAGGTTCAACTGCTGAAGGATGATTATGACTCTCTGCTTTAAATACAACTGCTTGATTGTCACCTATATCTACAATCCCAGCTCCTTCTCCTGGACCTTGTAATACATGCTCCCCTGATGTAGGAAATTTACGTAACACAGGTTTTGAATTTTTATAAGAACAATGTTCGCTCCACATGACTGAGAATAACCCTGTTTCTGTATAATTTGGTAACCTTCCTAGTATTTTATGTTCAATCAATTCGTACTCTTCCTCGCTCAACCCCCAATCAGCATACATCTTTTTATCTTTTACCTCTAAGGCTGTTGGCTCTTTTATCTCCATCATGTTAGGCAGTCACCTTTCTCATATAAGTCATCATTGATGTGAATAGTTTACGACCAGAATCGCTCCCAAGTAACTCCGTTGTAGCTCTTTCTGGATGGGGCATCATACCTAAGACATTTCCTGACTTGTTGGTAATCCCTGCAATCTGTTCTAAGCTACCATTAGGATTTTCTCCTTCGTAGGTAAAAATAATTTGATTATTTTCCTTTAACTCAGCTAAGGTTGCCTCATCGCAGTAATAATTACCTTCTCCATGAGCAATAGGTAACTGGAGAGTCTCGTGCAATGCGTAATCTAAGGTAAACGGCGTTTGATTATTCATTACCTTGACAGGGACCGTTTTACAGGCGAACTTTAAGGATGTATTTTTAAGTAACACTCCCGGAAGTAGCCCGGCTTCTGTTAAAATTTGAAACCCATTACACGTCCCAAAAACAGGTTTTCCTTCTCTAGCAAAACGTGTCACCTCAGACATAATAGGCGAAAATTGAGCAATGGCTCCACACCTTAAATAGTCGCCATATGAAAAACCACCTGGAATCAGTACTGCATCATATCCCTCTAAACTCGTCTCTGTATGTTTTACGTAAGAAACATCTTCGTCTAATACTTCCTTAATGGCCATAAATAAATCAACATCACAGTTAGATCCAGGGAAAACAATGACTGCGACCTTCATCTTATTCTGCCTCCTTTATCTCAAAATGATAGGTTTCCATCGTTATGTTTGCGAGCAACTTATCACATAACTCATCTACCATCTGTTCAGCAATTTCTCTCGTTTCAGCTTGAATCGTAACATCAAAGTATTTTCCCATTTTAACGTCAGATACTTCCTGATAACCTAGTCGATGCATGGTTCCTTCTAGCACCTCTGCTTGTGGATTTAGAACACTGGCTTTATAGCTAACATACACTCTAACGTTATACATTATATCGTCTCCTTTTTTTGTTGGTTTAACCGTTGCAATACTTCCTCATATATTGGGATAATGTCTCCTGAATCGTGCCGGTAAATATCTTTATCAAGAGAACGTCCATCCGTTACATCCCACAAGCGACACGTATCAGGGGAAATTTCATCAGATAGAAGAATCGCTCCGTTGTTTGATTTTCCAAATTCTAGTTTAAAATCTATCAGTAGTAGCCCACTTGTTAAAAAAAGCTTAGTTAACACTTTGTTAATTAATAACGCTTGTTCTGTCAAATATGCGACCTCTTCTCTCGTAGCGATGCCTAAAAAATCAATATGAGAGGCATTGATAAACGGATCATCCAGTGCGTCCTTCTTATAATAAAATTCAACAATCGGCTTCCCTAACACCGTTCCTTCTTTGACTCCCAATCGCTTAGTAAAGCTTCCAGTCGCTCTATTTCGTACAACCACTTCCAATGGGATAATTGCGACTTCCTTCACCAATTGCTCTGTTTCAGATATCTGCTTTATAAAGTGATGGTGAATGCCTTGTTCAGTCAGATGCTCAAATACAAGAGCGGTAATCTGATTGTTCAAAGCTCCCTTTCCTTCAATCCTATCCTTTTTTTTACCATTCAATGCCGTTGCCTGATCTAAATAGTCTAACCGAAGAACCCCTTCCATTTCTGTTTTATACACGTTTTTAGCTTTTCCTTGATACAAAACCATTGATTCCAATCGTTTTTCCTCCTAAATAGAAACGTTAATGTGATAAAATACGAAATTCGTACGCCTTATTCACTTGAAGCTTACCAAGCATTACAAACAAGGTCAACCATAACATTAACTATTTATTCAAAAAAAAGGTAATCGTTCGTGTTTAATTGAATTTTAGGTATTTTTAAAAATAAAAAAAAGCCCGTGATTTTATATCACGAACTTTAATTCTTATAAACCGACACGAGTAAAAATATCATCCACCCGTTTTAAATGATAGTTGTAATCAAAAGCATCATCCAGCTCTTCTGGTGATAAGACTGATGTGATGGCTTCATCTGCTTCTAATAACGGTCTAAATTGAGTTTGATTATCCCAAGCATAGGCTGTTTTTGGCTGAACCAAATCATAAGCTGCCTCTCGCGACATGCCATGATCTATCAGTTTTAACAAGACTCTTTGACTATAAATCAACCCATATGTTGCGTCCATATTACGCAACATATTTTCAGGAAAGACCGTTAAATTCTTAACGATATTACCGAAACGATTCAACATGTAATTTAACAGAATTGTTGTATCTGGAACAATGATACGCTCAGCTGAAGAATGTGAAATATCTCTTTCATGCCACAACGACACATTTTCATAAGCTGTTAACATATGGCCTCTAACCACACGAGCTAAACCAGACATATTTTCAGAACCGATTGGGTTACGTTTGTGTGGCATAGCTGACGATCCTTTTTGTCCTTTGGCAAAAAACTCTTCTACCTCACGTGTTTCAGATTTTTGCAAGCCTCTAATCTCTGTGGCAAATTTTTCAATACTTGTGGCAATTAATGCCATCGCACTAAAATACTCAGCGTGTAAATCTCTTGGTAACACTTGAGTTGATATTTCTTGTGCTCGAATACCTAAACGTTCACAGACATATTCTTCTACAAATGGTGGCGTGTTAGCAAACGTGCCAACTGCGCCACTCACTTTCCCTGCTTCAACGCCCTTAGCTGCATGCTCAAAACGCTCAACATTTCGTTTCATTTCTGAATACCACAAAGCCAGTTTCAATCCAAAGGTAGTAGGTTCTGCATGAACACCGTGGGTTCTCCCCATCATCACTGTGTATTTGTGCTCTCTCGCTTTTTCACCAATAATTTCTGTGAATCGTTGCAAATCTGCCCGTAAAATATCATTGGCTTGTTTTAATAAATACCCGTAAGCAGTATCCACAACATCTGTACTTGTTAAGCCATAATGCACCCATTTTCTTTCTTCTCCTAGGGTCTCTGATACAGCTCTTGTAAAGGCAACAACATCATGTTTTGTTTCTTCTTCGATCTCTAAAATACGTTGGACATCAAAACTTGCGTTGTCTCGAATTTTTTTGGCATCTTCCTTTGGTATGTCACCAAGTTCTGCCCATGCCTCATCTGCTAAAATTTCTACTTCTAACCAGGCTTTATAGCGATTTTCATCCGTCCAAATATTCCCCATTTCAGGTCTTGTGTAACGTTCTAACATAGTCATTTCCTTTCTTTTTTCCAGATTGTGGTACATTCCGCTTCATCTAGCGTCTCTCTTATACTCTCTGATAATATCGTAATATGGCCCATTTTTCTACCTTTTTTAAGCTCATTTTTACCATAATAATGAAAAAACCACTCTTTCTTCACATTTAAGTAATCCAGTGAGCGTGTCTGTTCTTCTCCAATCAAGTTATACATCACAGCATCTGAAAATAAAACCACTTCTGGCATTCCCCATCCACAAATCCCTCTAATATGGGCATCAAACTGGCTCATTGAACAAGCTTCTAGTGAATAATGACCAGAATTATGTGGTCTAGGAGCTATTTCATTAACAATAATTTCTTCCTCTTT
The DNA here is from genome assembly GCF_056322705.1 of Vagococcus sp. 211. Lineage (NCBI taxonomy): Bacteria > Bacillati > Bacillota > Bacilli > Lactobacillales > Enterococcaceae > Vagococcus > Vagococcus sp. 211. The sequence goes on along the minus strand of NZ_CM150475.1, from coordinate 852,676 downwards.
TGTAATAAATAATTCAACCGTTATTGTCCCCACACTTTTTAATGCTTTCGCGATGTCTAGTCCAATTGCGAGACATCTTTTTTGGCACTCTGCTGTTAACTGGGCGGGAATAACACTCCGATGTAAGATATTCTGATGATGCTTATTTTCAGCTAAAGGAAACACACTATATTCTCCCTGTGGGTTCCCAGAAATAATGACTGATACTTCTTTTTCAAACATGATCCATTCTTCTAAGACACAGGGGGTATTGGCACACAAGTTAGACGCTTCTTCTACATCAGTAATTCCTTTAAGCACAACTTGTCCTTTACCATCATATCCCCCTTCTGATGTCTTAAGAACACAAGGAAACCCTAGTGTCTTAATCCCTTGTTCTAAGTCAGCTTGATTATTAACGACACAAAAATCTGCAATAGGAAGTCCTAAAAATTTAAGGCATTCTTTTTCTCTTTCTCTGTTCTGACTGACTTCTAATAAGCGTAATCCTTGTGGCAATTTTTGTAAAAAAAATGGTTTAGTCAAAACATGGCTATCAATGTTCTCAAACTCATAGGTTAGCACATCTGATTGATGGCCTAATGCTTCCAGTTTTACCTCATCATCATAATCCCCTTGTATTGACCAATCTGCTACTTGTGAGGCTGGACAATCAGGTGTTGGATCTAACACGCCTACTCTGTATCCCATGCTTTTAGCACTTAATGCCATCATTTGTCCTAATTGACCACCACCAATAATTCCTATTGTACTCCCGGGTTTTAACGTTTTAGTCAAGTTGTGCCTCACTTTCAAAGACCTCTTCTTTCATTTTTAGTCGATAATTGTCTAATTTTCTTTCTAATGTTGCATTAGTCATACTTAGCATCTGCACAGCCAATAAGCCTGCATTTTTCGCTCCAGCTTTGCCAATTGCGGTTGTTGCCACAGGTATACCTCCTGGCATTTGCACAATGGATAACAACGAATCTAAGCCATTCAGCGCTTGAGTTTGAATAGGCACACCTATCACAGGTAAGGTTGTGCTAGAAGCCACCATTCCTGGTAAATGAGCGGCTCCACCTGCACCTGCAATAATCACACCTATCCCATTCTTTCTTGCTTCAGTAGAAAAAGACATCATTTTCTCAGGCGTTCTATGGGCTGACACAATGTGCTTATCATAGGTAACACCAAATTCTTCCAATATGTCACAAGCTAGACTCATTGTGGACCAATCTGAAATACTTCCCATTATTACCGCAACTTTCAATATTCGTCATCCTCTCCTTTTTTAATCATCTTAACAACATAAAACATCAAGGTCAAACATTACACGTATTTTATTAAAAAAATAAAGGTAATTGTTCGTCTTTTTGTTAGAGGCAAAAAAAACTTAGAGTCTCCTCTAAGTTTTTAATGTACGTGATTCGTATGAGTAAACGTGGCTTGTAAAATATCAATGACATGTTGATCGTCCAAAGAATAGTAGACGGTCTTCCCCTCTTTACGCGTCTTTACTAAATGATGATCTCTTAATATTTTGAGCTGATGAGAAACAGCAGACTGCTCCATATCTAATACAGTTGTTATCGCGGTGACATTCTTCTCACCCTCAGACAAAGCTATCAAAATTTTGAGTCTTGTGGGGTCTCCTAAACTCTTAAAAAATTTACTGACTTTTTGGATATTATTATCTGTTACAAATTCTATTGACACATTATCACTTCCTTTAAACTACTTCGTCAATAGTTCAATATCTTTCATAAACATGTTTCGTTTATTTGTTGCCTCTTCAGCCGTAGTGCCTACTGTGCTAATATAAAATTTAATCTTAGGTTCTGTCCCTGAAGGACGAATCGCTACCCAACTACCATCCGCTAATAAATATTTCAACACATTTGATGACGGTAAATCAATGCTTTCTTTTGATCCATCCGTAAATTGGCGCTCTTTTGTTTGATAATCTTCCGTCGCTAATACCTTGATGCCACCAAATTCTGTTGCTGGTGCGTTACGTGCTGAAGTTAAAATCTCTCGAATTTTTTCTTGCCCCTCTTTTCCAGCAAGGGTAACAGATATTGTTTTTTCTTCAAAATAACCAAATTCTTCATATATTTCAATCAACGCATCGTATAATGTCATACCTTTTTCCTTATAATAAACCGCCACTTCTGCTAAAAGAACCATCGCTTGTACGGCATCTTTATCTCTTGCAAAGGATTTAACTAAATAACCATAACTTTCTTCAAATCCAAATAGGAATTCTCCCGATTGCTCGGTCTCAAAAGATTCAATTTTTTCTGCGATAAATTTAAAACCTGTCAAAACATTTATCATCTCTACATTGTGTTTTTGACACACACGTGTGGGTAAATCACTGGATACAATCGATTTAACTACTTTCCCATTTTGTGGCAGTTCACCAAGTTCTGATAACTGTTTCAAAATGTAATCAATCATCAAGGTTCCCAATTGATTTCCTGTCAGAATCTGGTACGTTCCTTTAGGCGTTAGAATAGCAGCCCCCATACGGTCTGCATCAGGATCTGTCGCAACTAATAATTCTGCTCCCACTTTTTGCCCTAATGTTTTAGCATACTCAAAAGCGGCTTCTTCCTCTGGATTCGGAGAGACTACCGTAGTAAAATCTGGATCTGGTATCGCTTGTTCAGGAACTAAGGTCACCTTTGTAAAACCTGCGTTCACTAAAGCACGCTCACCTAACATGGCTCCCGTTCCGTGAAGTGGACTAAAAACAAGGGATAAATCAGAACCTGAACGTTTAACAAGCTCTGGGTTAACGGTTACTGTTTTTACTGCTTCTAAATAAGCCTCATCGATTTCTTTACCAACCATGGTAACGTAAGCTTCTTTTTGCTCAGCTGTCGCTAATTCAATGATTAGTGGGTTATCAATGTTTTTAATAAACCCTGTCAACTGCTCTGCAAAGTCTGGTGCAATTTGTCCACCATCTGGCCCATATACTTTATAGCCATTATAAGCAGGTGGATTATGACTTGCTGTTACCATAATACCCGCCGCGCACCCTAGATAACGAACAGCAAAAGATAATTCAGGTGTTGGTCTTAAACTTTCAAAAACATAGGCTTTAATACCATGACTTGCTAATACTTCCGCTGCAATCATAGAAAACTCAGGCGATTGATGTCTCGAATCATAAGCGATAACAACGCCATTGTTCTTTGCCTCTTCTCCTAATGTTTCTAAATAAAGAGCAAGACCAGTCGTAGCCTGTCTCACTGTATACGTATTCATTCTATTAATACCTGCTCCAATAATCCCACGCATGCCAGCGGTTCCAAATGACAGCGGTTGGTAGAAAGCGTCCTCAATTAATTCAGGATGAGTCGCTAAATGTTTCATATCCTCTTTCACTAAATTATCTAAATTGTCATGCGCTGCCCATTGTTTATATGTTGTTTCAAATGACACTCAAATCCACTCCCTAACGATAGTCTATACCTCATTATACCCTTTTTGAAAAAAAATAAGTAGCCGTTTAGCTACTTATTTCCTTCTCAATTCAATTAGTCTAATTCAGTAATATATTTGTATACTTCTTGACCGGCAATACTTCCATCACCAACAGCTGTGGCAATCTGACGTAAGACTGTCTCTCTGACGTCACCAATAGCATAAACACCAGGAATGCTTGTTTCCATATGCTCATTGGTTACTATCCAACCGTTTTCGTTAGTAATTCCTAAGTCTTTAAATGGCTCAGTGAGTGGGTCTAAACCGATATATACGAAAATACCTTCTGCTTCTACTGTTGATTCTTCCCCTGTTTGTGTGTCTTTTAATGTTAAAGACGTCACTTTCACACCATCTCCATTAATAGATAGAGGTGTTTTGTTCCATAAGAAATCAACTTTCTCATTTTTAAACGCACGGTCTTGTAAGATTTTTTGTGCTCTTAGTTCATCACGGCGGTGAACAATGGTTACTTTGCTGGCAAATTGCGTCAAGTATAGCCCTTCTTCAACAGCTGAATCTCCTCCACCAATAACATATAGATGGCGGTCTTTAAAGAAAGCACCATCACACACAGCACAGTAAGAAACCCCGCGTCCTGCTAACTCCTCTTCGCCAGGCACCCCAATTTTACGATGATCACTACCTGAAGCAATAATAACTGTCTTAGCTTCATATGTTTCATCTTCAGTGATGACTTTTCTAATAGAGCCTTCTGTTTCTAATTTTACAACGTTCCCATAAGCATGTGTTGCCCCAAAATTAGATGAGTTTTCATACATTTTTAATGCTAAGTCTGGCCCTTCAATCGAAGCAAAACCAGGGTAGTTTTCTACCTCAGCCGTGTTCATTAATTGTCCACCAGGCGCTCCTCTTTCAATCACTAATACTGATAAATCTGCACGCGAAGCATACAAAGCTGCAGTCATCCCTCCAGGACCTGCACCAATAACAATAACATCATACATAACGATTCCTCCAAATCTCTATTTCGTCTTTAACTTTACCCGTTAAACAAATAAAAGTCTATTCATTTGTTTATGAGTTTTTTTAAAGGTTCGTTGTGAATCATAAAATAATTCATTAAATTCATTATTAGTTCATGATTTAGACGCTATTTAGTGGTATAGTAATTAAGTTATGTGTCTATATCTATAACAGGCACACTTACGTCTCAGACGAAAGTGATCAAAGGAGACTAAAAATGACTCGAAACAAACAAAAGAAAAAGAACATCACTATCAATTATGGCTTGCTATTACCTATATTTCTCATGCTAACCCTCAGTGTTTGGTTTCAGTATTGGGTAGCGGTTTATGATAACCATTCTGGTGTTCAACAAGCCTTAAAACAATTTATTTTTGTCGTTTTAGGATTCGGTGCAATGTTTTTAATCAAACTTATTAACAAAAAAATAATTTGGAGACTTGTTCCATGGCTCTATCTTTTATCTTTACTCCTCATGGCATCTTTGTATTTTTATTATGATGCTTCCATGTATGCTTTAACTAATACAAAACGTTGGATAGATATTGCTGGGTTCAAATTCCAACCTTCAGAACTTGCTAAAATTTCTTATATTCTATTCATTTCAAGAGAACTTATCAAGTACGATTTAAAGACTGAAAAACAAACAATTCAAACAGATATCGCTTTATTAAAGCAATTAATCCTGTATAGTCTTCCTCTTTTTGCCCTTATGTTCATGCAAAAAGATTTTGGAACCTCATTGGTTTTCCTTATCGTTCTAGGAGCAATGCTAATTGCTGCTGGTGTTGATTGGCGAATCATCGGTACTCTCGCAGGTATTTTAACTCTTATTGGGGGACTTCTCATTTTCTTAGTCTTTACAGATTCTGGACACACTATCCTCAATAAGCTTCATTTTAAACAATACCAACTTAACCGAGTTTTGGCTTGGGCAAATCCTTTTGACTACGCTGATTCCATTGGTTACCAGCAAGTACAAGGTTTGGTAGCTATTGGTTCTGGCGGATTATTTGGTAAAGGAGCCTCAGGTATCGATGTTTATGTACCTGTAAGAGAATCTGATATGATTTTCACCTTCGTTGGTGAAGCATATGGTTTCTTAGGAAGCTCCTTTGTTATTTTGCTGTATTTCTACCTCTTCTTCCAAATTTTCTACGCTGGATTAAGAAGTAACTCTAAATTTAATATTTATATTGCTGTTGGTATTGTCTTCATGCTTGTTTTCCAAACCTTCGAAAACATTGGGGCTTCTGTCGGTCTGCTCCCTTTAACAGGTATTCCCTTACCTTTCTTAAGTCAAGGAGGAACCGCTCTAGTATCAACCATGATGGCGCTAGGTCTCGTTTTTGAAATTAATATTGATGACCCTCATCAGCAAGACATGTTATAATCCTATCAAAACACTTCCATTGATGACAATGGGAGTGTTTTTTTATACAAAAAAACTGCCACCCTTATAAGAATGACAGTTTTATCTTTTATACTTTTAAGAAACGTCTCATGGATAGGACTGATCCTAAGGAACCAATCACCATACCAATCGCAATTAAAAAGAGATTTAATTTGAATACTAAGGCTCCTGGACTAACTAAGTCATAAGAAGCTGTGGCAATCATACTTTTAGTAAAAATATAATAGACTTGCGAATACCCAAATGATATTAATAATAATGGGACAATCGAGCCTAATACGCCAATAAAAGCACCTTCAATAAAGAACGGCCAACGGATAAAACCATTTTTAGCTCCAACTAATCGCATAATTTGAATTTCTCTTTTTCGTGAAATAATGGTAATTCTAATTGTATTAGAAATCAAAAATACCGCTACCGCAATTAAGAATACTCCAGCGATACTACCCCATAATCTCACATTTTCTGAAATTTTAAATAGCTTATCAGAGTTTTGTCCACCATAATCTGCTTTATACACGTTAGGCAATTCCCCAGCGTCTTTAGCAATTTTTTTGATAGAATCTGAATCTTTCGCCGTCAAAATGTAAACATCATACAACGGGTTTTCATCGCCTTCAAATAGTTTCCAAGTGTCACCAAGTTTATCTGTTAGTTTTTTATACTCGTTTTGTTTGCTAGAAAAAGTTACTTTGGTTACATTATCTACCTTGTTAAGCTCTTTTCCTAAGGCTTCAATCTCTTTTTCTTTGGTTCCAATATCAACGAAAACAGAAACATCAACGTTTTTGTTAATATCATCAGCAATTTTTGTCACATTTAAAATAACCGTTAAAAAGATACCAACTAATGTCAACGTGACTGTTACAGCACTAACAGAGGCTAATGTCATCCAACCGTTACGCTTTAAGTTTTTTAATGCACTACCTATATGTCTAAAAAAGTTTCTAATCATCGTATCCGTAATCCCCCTCGTCTTGGTCTCTTGTGATGCGACCACTTTCAATAGCGATAACACGGTGACGAATTTCATTCACAATCATACTATTATGAGTTGCCATAACTACAGTCGTTCCTTGACTATTGATACGTTCTAATAAATCCATAATTTCCCATGAATTTTCCGGATCTAAATTTCCTGTTGGTTCATCGGCAATTAAAATCTTTGGTGTATTAACAATCGCACGAGCAATGGCCACACGTTGTTGCTCCCCACCAGATAATTCGTTAGGGAACATACGAACTTTATGTTTTAGACCAACTAGATCCAATACTTCCATCACACGTTTCTTAATCTCACGTGGTTTTTTACCGATAACAAACATAGCATAAGCCACATTCTCATAAACTGTTTTTTGTGTTAACAATTTATAATCTTGGAATACTGTTCCTATCTCTCTTCTAAGATAAGGAACGTTCCGATTTTTTATGGTTAACAAATCATAACCGCATACTTCAAGAGACCCTTTTGTCGCTTTTTCCTCACGATACATTAGTTTAATGAAGGTTGATTTACCAGCCCCACTTGGCCCTACAACATAAACAAATTCTCCTTGATTAATATTAACAGAGATATTTCTTAAGGCTGTCGTTCCATTAGAATATTTTTTAGTTACTTTTTTCATTTCAATCATTAATGTCTTCCCAACTTTCTTTTTATCAATGATTATCGATCATTCAAGCAATAATTACATTAAGTATAACATGTCTTATTGATTTTTATGTGTACATTTACGTTACATTTATGTTTCAAGGAGTAATAAATCAAATAATCCTTTATTTCTCTAAATGCCATCTTAGGTAAGCATCCATAAAACCGTCTAAATCGCCATCCATAACACCTTGAACATTTCCTACTTCGTGATCTGTTCGATGATCTTTGACCATTGAATACGGATGAAACACATAAGAACGAATCTGTGAGCCCCAACCAATTTCTAGTTGCTCCCCACGGATTTCTGCCTCATGTTGTTCTTTTTTCTCAACTTCAAGTTGATGTAACTTAGATTTCAACATACCCATAGCTTGTTCTCTATTCTTTAATTGAGAGCGCTGGGCTTGGCTTGTCACAACAATGCCTGATGGTATGTGTGTGATTCGAATCGCAGAATCTGTCTTATTGACATGTTGTCCACCCGCACCACTTGCTCTGTAAGTATCAACTTTAAGGTCATCTGTATTAATATCTATTTCAATGTCCCCTACAAGCTCAGGCATAATATCAACAGAACAAAAAGAAGTGTGTCGTCGACTGTTAGAGTCAAATGGTGAGATTCTGACTAATCGATGTACGCCACGCTCTGATTTCAAATAACCAAAAGCATTATGTCCTTTAATTAATAGCGTCACACTCTTAATCCCAGCCTCATCACCTGCTAGGTAATCTAGGGTTTCAACTTTAAAGCCACGTCGCTCAGCCCATCTAGTATACATTCTTAATAGCATACTGCCCCAGTCTTGTGATTCTGTTCCACCTGCACCTGGATGTAATTCTAAAATAGCGTTATTACTATCATACTCACCACTAAGAAGTTGAGTTAATTCAAAGTCGTTAATGATGGTCTCCATCTTAGTTGTGCTCTCTTGTAATTCTGATACTAACTCATCATCCTCTTCTTCAATAGCCATTTCAAAGAGTAATTCTAATTCTTCTAGCCCATTTTCCATCTTTTTAAAGGTATCATATTGAGCTTTTAATTGATTGCTTTCATCAATGACTAATTGAGCTTCTCTTGAATCATCCCAAAAACTTGGATCTGTCATTTTAAATTCTGATTCTGCAATCGCCTCTTCTAAGCCTTCTAAGTCAAAGAGACCCCCTGAAGTTGTCGATTTTATGCGTTAATCCTTCGATTTTCACTCTAATTTCACTTAATTCCATGTTGTTCTTCCTCTCAAAAAAAGTAAAGCGACTCAGTTGGACTAAGTCGCTTACGTTTTAAACTGGTTTACCGTGACAGTTTTTATATTTTTTACCACTACCACAAGGGCAAGCGTCATTTCTTCCAGTTGTTGCTTCTACTTTGACAGGTTGACGTTTCTCGTTCTTAGAAACAGTTCCTTGCTCTTCTGTCGGTTGTATTGCTTCACCTTGAGCCACTTGTTCTCTTTGAACGTTTTGTCTGATTTCGGCTTTCATGAATAAACGCGTTACTTCGTATTCAATCGCTCCCACCATGTCATTATACATTTGGTAACCTTCTGTTTGGTAATCTACTAATGGATTATTTTGACCGTACGCTCTTAAACCAATAGACTCACGTAATTGATCCATTGTATCAATATGATCTGTCCACTTAGTATCCACCACTCGTAAAATAACTACTTTTTGGAATTCTAACAGTTGTTCTGAACTGTCTAATATTTCAGCTTTTTCTGTGTAGTTTTCTTTTGCTTTATTGAAAATAACTTCTTTCATTTCAGCAGGTGTTTTATTTTCTAAATCGCTTAATGAAATATCATCCTCATGGGTAATCGTTGCTCCAGCGAAGTCAACTAATCCTTGGATATTCCAATTAGCCTTTTCACCTTGTGTATGACTCTCAATATAACGGTCAATCGTACGTTCTACCATGCCCATTAGTACTGGTTCTAAGTCTGTATCAGAAGTGATAACTTGATGACGTTGACGATAGATAACCTCACGTTGTTCTCTCATTACATCATCGTATTGTAGGACGTTTTTACGAGTATCGTAGTTATTACCTTCCACTCGTTTTTGAGCTGATTCTACTTGTTTTGTTAACATTTTACTTTGGATAACAGCATCTTCTTCTTCTAAGTTCATACGATCTAAGAAACTCTTAATACGTTCCGATCCAAAACGTTTCATCAGATCATCTTCAAGAGATAGGTAGAATTGTGTTACCCCCACATCTCCTTGACGACCTGAACGTCCACGTAACTGATTATCAATACGACGAGATTCATGACGTTCTGTCCCGATGACAGCCAATCCACCCGCTTCAATAACTCCCAATCCAAGACGGATATCTGTACCACGACCAGCCATGTTGGTAGCAATTGTCACGGCACCACGTTGACCAGCGTTCATGATAATTTCAGCTTCTTTAAAGTGATTTTTTGCATTCAAGACTTCGTGGGGGATATTATTTTTATTTAATAAATCTGACAATAATTCAGATGTTTCAACAGCTACTGTCCCTACAAGAACTGGTTGCCCGTTTTCATGTCGCTCTTTAATATCTCTTACCACTGCATCAAATTTACTTGATAACGTCGGGTATAATAAATCTGGACGATCGTCACGTGCTAATGGACGGTTTGTCGGGATTTGAATAACTTGCATGTTATAGATTTCTCTAAATTCTTCTTCTTCTGTTTTCGCTGTACCTGTCATACCTGACAATTTGTTATACATACGGAAGAAGTTTTGGTAAGTAATATTAGCCATTGTCTTCGTTTCATCTTCGATTTCAACGCCTTCTTTGGCTTCAATTGCTTGATGTAACCCGTCTGAGTAACGACGGCCATCCATGATACGACCCGTAAATTGGTCAACAATCATTACTTTGCCTTCTTGTACCACATAGTCAATATCTAAGATCATAATATAATTGGCTCTTAATGATTGATCTAAATAATGTGTTAATGATGTGTTTTCAATATCGTAAAGATTCGCCACGTTAAAATGAGCTTCTGCTTTATTGATACCCTCTTCAGTTAAACTGATTGTTTTAGATTGAACATCAATCTTATAATCTACTTCTGCCGTTAATGTTTTGACAAAATTATCGGTACGGTTATAAAGGGCTGTTGATTTTTCAGCTTGACCTGAAATAATTAACGGTGTACGAGCCTCATCGATTAAAATTGAGTCAACCTCATCCACAACAGCAAAGTTTAATGGACGTTGTACCATTTGTTCACGATAAACAACCATGTTATCTCTTAAATAGTCAAAGCCTAGTTCACTGTTTGTTGTATACGTAATATCACAAGCATACGCAAGTTTTTTTTCTTCTGATGATTTAGAGTTAATGTTTAAACCAACTGTTAAACCTAAGAAATTGTATAATTCGCCCATCTCACTCGCATCACGTGTTGAAAGATACTCATTTACTGTAACAACGTGAACACCTTTACCTGAAATAGCATTCAAGTATACAGGCATCGTTGCTGTTAATGTTTTACCTTCCCCTGTCTTCATCTCTGGAATGTTACCGTCATGTAAAACAATACCACCCATTAATTGGACTTTATAAGGGAAAAGTCCCAACACTCGTTTTGCAGCTTCACGAACAACAGCAAACGTTTCAACGAGTAAGTCATCTAACGTTTCACCTTTTTGATAACGCTCTTTAAACTCTTCTGTTTTTTCTTTAATTTGATCATCTGATAAAGCTTCCATTTGACCTTCTAATGCAATGATTTGATCCGCAATGTGACCTAATCGTTTTAATTCCTTTTTATCGTTCTCTATTAAATTCTTCAAAAAATTAGCCATTAATTTTATCTACCCTCTCATACTGTTCTTTTTCACTTCTAATTATAGAATGAGGTCATCTTTAACATTTTAGCATTAGTCGTCACAAATTTAAACTATTTATTCAAAAAAAAGAGCTTTTTATAAGGATTATCTATAAAAAACACCTACGAGCATCTCTCGCAGGTGTTTTTGTCTTTAATTTGTTTCAATTAAGCCATATTTTCCATCTTTACGTTTGTAGACAATACTTGTGCCGTTTGTTTCAGCATCTTCAAAAATGAAGAAGTTATGTCCTAACATATTCATTTGTAATACAGCTTCTTCACTATCCATAGGTTTCAATGATAGACGTTTTGTACGAACGATTTCTAAATCTGGTTCAGTTGTTGTATCTGCTGCAGCTGATTCAAAAATCGGTGTTGGTACTTCTAAAGCAGTCTCTCTTGATTTTCTGTTAATTTTTGTTTTATATTTTCTGATTTGACGCTCTAATTTATCAACTACTAGGTCAATACTTGCATATAAATCTGGTGATGTTTCTTCAGCTCTCAATACTAAGTAAGGAAGTGGTATCGTCACTTCAACTTTAGCTGTTTTGTCGTTATATACTTTCAAGTTAACATGGGCTGTTGATTCAGGCACGTTAGTAAAATAGCGCTCTAATTTACTAATTTTCTTTTCAACATACTCTCTAATTGCCTGAGTAACCTCAATGTTTTCTCCTCTAACGTTATATCTAAACATACTAATTACCCCTTTCGTCTATCACTCAAAGAGACAGGTTTCAGGACCACTCTTCCATCCATCTCTTCTTATTTATATTATACCTAAATAAACATAATATGACAAATATCTTTTCACTAAAACGCTTTTTTTATTACCTGGCTAGAGAATATGACTTAATACTATTGGGTTTTTCTCTCATCAAACACTCATAAGCATGGTACATGGTTCGTCCAGTCGTGTACACATCGTCTACTAAAACAATATCCGCTCCCTTAATTTTTGTTCTGAACTTACTATCAATATAAAAGCACTGAGCCATGTCTAAACGCTCTTCTTTATTTTTTGACCCTTGAGAAGAAAATCCCCTTCTTTTTTTCAAGACAGGGACATAAGGAATATGACTTTGATCTAATAATTCTTCTACTTGATTAAACCCTCGTTCTTTCCGTCTACTTTTTGATATTGGTATAGGGACAACGAGTCCTTTTTTTTCCTTCAATAATCCGTCATGTAATGATAAACAAAAAGCACGACTCATCTGAATATCTCCTTGAAATTTATAACGCTGAAAATAATCCCCCATCCCCTCGTTATAATGATACAATCCCTGATGCCTCATTTCCATTTTGGGATAGAAGGTAGCCCACTCCTTACAATCATGGCACACTTCTTCCCTAGCGATGACACGTCCACTGCAACACCGACAACTTTCTTCTAAATTGATTCGCTTAAACACCTTTTGACACCCCGAACAGCATTGATTGATTAAAGGGGTTCTAGAAAAAAACAAAGCTTTTAACGGCCATGTTGCGTTGTATTCATTTTTACAAATAACGCATTTCACTCGCATCACCTTCTCTTATATCTAGTCATGACGATTCATCTCTTTTATCTTACGAATGGATTCCTTCATCCCTCGACTTTGGACCTTGTAACAATAATACACATCACCTGTAGGGTATTCTTTTTTTCGTCCAACCCTACCTGCTATTTGTATCAAACTAGCAGTATTAAACACCCTGTGCTCCGCTTGCATCACAATGACATGTACATTTGTAAACGTCACACCTCTTTCTAGTATTGTTGTGGTCAGTAGCCAATCCCACTTCCCCTCACGCATCCCATAGACTCGTTCTTCTCGTCCTTTTGAGCTAGCATAGACATAACTCATTTTTTTATTAGGGTATGCTTTCTTTAATAGTTTATAATAAACCATCATCATTTCTATATTGGGGAAGAAAATTAAATACTTTTTGTTAGCCTCAGTCAATAATTTAGCTAGTTTACGAGGAATGGTTCCTTTGTTTTTCCAATCACTGACACTAGGGATATACAGACTTTTTGGCACAGGTAATGGATAACCGTGGTACCGTTGGAATGCTTGACTGATACCCAGTTCACCTTTACGAACCCTTTCTAATTCCTGTTTATCAGGAGTTGCTGTTAAAAAAACATGACTCCCTTTTGACTTTGTGGCTTTCTCCATCCCATAGGCTAACATCTCGTTCCCTTTATAAGGAAACGCATCTACTTCGTCTACCACAATCACATCGAAAGACGCTTTAAATCGAAGTAATTGATGCGTTGTACAAATGACAAAGGGACTATAAACATACTTTTCTGTTTGATTTCCATGGAGCAGTGCCATCCTCTCATCAGGAAATACCTCTTGAAACCTTGGGTACAATTCTAGGCAAACATCCACTCGTGGTGATGCTATAGCGATACGTTTCCCTTCTCCTAAAACTTTCTTAACCAAAGGAAATAACATCTCTGTTTTACCTGCTCCTGTCACAGCGTAAATCATATGATCTTGTCCTTTACGGTAAGAACGAATGACTTCTTTAGACACTCGTTCTTGTTGCTTTGTCAATGTTCCTCCCCATTTAAAATTAATCTTCCTTTTAGCAAGATTCTCCGACTCTTCCACATAGTAAAAAGCTTGCCTACTCTCCACTTTTCCAAGAATCAGACAAGATGGGCAGTAATAAAAAGGATGAGGAGCTAATGCCACCTTCACCTCTTCTCGTTTTTCAACCACTCCACACCGTTGACATTGAATGGTTTGATGTTGTGTCAGCATACAGGGGATTTTCTTGATCTTACTATTTCTTAGCAAAGGCTTTATGTCTACTGGTACTTCAGCCTCTAAAAGGTATCTTCCTCTAAAAAAATCTAACTCTGTCATTTTTATCACCTATAAAAAGATACGCTAAATAAGTAGTTTCCTTTTTTTAAATAGCTTATAATGATAAATAGGAACACACAATGAGAGGATGTACACTATGAAAAAATACTTTGTCATTGAATCAACAGATGAACAAACGGATTTAAATGGCGTTATCTGGCAAAACGAACAGACTAAATCACCGAAAGCCATTATTCAATTGGTTCATGGGATGGCTGAATATATTGAACGTTACGATGAATTTGCCTCGTTTTTAACCGAGCATCATTTTTTAGTCGTCGGTCATGATCATCTAGGACATGGCGATTCTATTCCTTTAGAAGACCCCGCCTATGGTTATTTTTCTGAAGGTGATAGCCCGTCAATTATTGTAGAAGATACCTATCAAATAACTCACTTTATCAAAAAACGTTACCCTGATATCCCTTACTTTATTTTAGGTCATAGCATGGGCTCCTTTGTCCTACGCAACTTCCTAAAAACTTATTCAAGCGAAGTAGATGGAGCGATTATTATGGGAACAGGGGCAAGAAAAGAAGAAGTTAAATTGGTCTCTAAACTTCTTAAGGGACTTAATACTATTAGCCCCAGAACGGTTAATCCTGCCATTGATCGTCTGGCTTTTGGTAGTTTCAATAAAAAAATCAAAAACCCTCAATCTTCTTTTGCTTGGATTAGTAAAAATGAACACAATGTCGCAACTTACGAACAAGATGACAAATGCGGCTTCATTTTTACCAACAATGGGTTCTACACCTTATTAAGCTTGATGGATACAGCCACTCAACGAGGTTGGTATCAAACCATTCGTACAGATTTACCTATCCTAATTATTAGTGGGGAAAAAGATCCTGTTGGAGATTATGGCAAAGGACCTCGTAAATTGGCCTTAGATTTAACAGAGCATTACTTCAAAGATGTCACCTTGCGGTTATACCATGATTTAAGACACGAAATTTTAAACGAAGAAGAAAAAGAAGATGTCATGTATGACATCTACGACTGGATGACTAGCCGACTATAAAAAAATAACGACCTCCAAGGATTAGATTTGATGTCTAACCCTTGGAGGTCGTTTTACTTATATCAGTTGTTCACCGACATTCTTTTTTATATCATCTAGTAGTTGTTTTCTATCCTGTTCTTTAAAAGGAAAAGCATGGAATGTTAATCTATTTTTATTATCGTATGAAAAGTCATAGCGAGAAAAAGACGTTATGTCCCCCAAGATATCTGGTGTCAATTCGTAGGTTTCTACGTAGGTTAGAAACGTTTCTTCAAAACGCACTCTGGACATGTATGTACTGTAAAATACCCACCCCATAACGACAGCAAACCCCAAATTAATACTCAGTTTCCATTTATTTACTGGTCCTGAACCAAGTAGCACATTCGCAAAATTCAATCCGTATAAAAGACTAAGAACTATGCCATATATCCAGCCACGTTGCTTTGTTGTCAATCGTCTCATCCAGTGTCACACTCCTTCAAAAGTTATTACCTCCAGTCTACTCTTTTTCACCTAATAATTCAAACGTGTCAAGCATCGCGTCTAAATGATTGATAATTCCTTCTGAAGGCTCTTCTTCACTCGTCCAAGCACCTAAATTAACAAAATAATCTGGTGTTTCTATCAAGTGCGTCCGATAAGTTAACCAGCGGTCTTTGGCATCTTTCATTTTAAAACCAAGATGGTACACATCTAAATCATGAACCGTTTTTTCTTTTGGTTCAGACACAATAACGCCACCGCCATCTGTTATTTTCTTAACAAATTCTTCTTGATAGTTCTCCAATGATTGTGTTTCTTTAGGTTCAAAACCTGCTGTCATCAGCGACTTAATATCTTTATTTCCTACTAAAAAAGCAATATTGGTATCTTTATCAGGAAACTTAACCCAACCATCGAGTAGCCTAAATCGGTAATCCATACCGTCAAAATCAAAGGTATACGTAAAAGCATCTTCTGGGCTGACTTCTGGTGTCGCTTTTTTATCTTCTTTAGGTGCTCCACAACCAACTAACACCACTAACAAAGCCATTAAGGCATAGTATAATTTTTTCATCTGTCTCATCCTCATCTGTCTAAATTTAAATATTTTCCTGTTTTGCTGTATACTGTAAGTATCAGTAAAAAAACTAGGAGGTACTTATGCTGCCACATTACTATACCATAAAACAAGATGGTCAAAGCGTTATTGAAATAAAAAAATCACGATTTATTTGCACCTTACAACGCATCGAATCAGAAGAAGAAGCCAAAGAGCTGATACAAGCATTAAAAAAAGAGCATTGGAAAGCCAACCATAATTGCCATGCCTATGTCTTAGGGGATAACCAGGATATCCAGCGTTCAAGTGATGATGGTGAACCCAGCGGAACAGCTGGTGTTCCTATGCTTGAAGTATTAAAGGTTAAGGAGCTGAGAAACGTCATTGCTGTTGTGACACGTTACTTTGGCGGTACGAAACTTGGGGCAGGTGGCCTTATTAGAGCATACAGTCAATCGGTTTCTAGTGCATTAGAGGAGATCGGTTTAGTTAAAGGAATGTTAAAACAAGGGCTGATTGTGACTGTGGATTACGGGACTCACGGTAAATTAGAACACTATATTAATAATAATACGGAAACCATCATCCTTGATGACACCCTCTTTACTGACAAAGTCACTGTGACTCTTTATGTAGACGAAGAACACACAGAAAAATACAAAGAAGATATTATTAATCTTCTTAGTAATCAATGCACCATCACACAAGGGGAAACTAAATACGTTGAAGTTGACCTCCCTCTATAACAAAAAAAGACAAGAGATATCTCTTGTCTTTACATAACACTGGTTAAAAATAGCACAATACCTGCTATAAGATTATTAAAGAAGTGGAACAACATAGAATCAACGATACGACCTCGTCTCTGATACGCATGATACATTAACATTCCTAAAGAAAAATACATTAAGAATGAGATAATATTAGAACTTTGATGTACCCCTGAAAAAGCTAATGACGTAACAATCATTGGTACCCATGTTGGTGTTTTTTTAAATAATAAATGAGTCGTCAAACCTCTAAAGATTAATTCTTCAAGGATAGGTGCTGCAATAGAAATAGATAAACTAAAAAGCAACAAGACGATGACGGGTGTTCCTTTCGTGAACATCCCTTGAATGGCTTCATCGTTAGCACTTGTACCTTCTCCATAAACGCCTTGCATCACTAGTGTAAAGACAACAGCTAAAACACGGCCAATTAAAAAATAAACCAAAGCACGGCCGACATCCCCTTTTTTAATGCTCCTATCTTCATCTCCTGATATTTTACGGTAGTATTTCCAAGTGAATTTTATAATCACATATAAAAGGAGCGCCCATACAATTGCCCCAATATATCCCCATATTACTCCTAACTTTGCTAACTCATTAACTAATAATACTGTACTGATAGGGATTTGTGATAATACAACAAACCCAAGTAAAATAACCACTGCTAATATAATAGATAATACCTTATTTTGTTTCTTCGCTTTCATCTATGTCCTCCTAAAATTATAATGTTTCAAAAAATTGGTACAATGCTTTTGCTCCTTCTTCTGAATCCTGAAAAAGTTGCATTTCTTTCAATCGTTGACTGACTTTTTCTTCCGTTGGCATCTTATCATCATATGAAATAATGCCCAAACTATCAGTGAGAGTCAACTCTTGCTCTCCTTGACTCAAGACTAAATCAACGATATATTCTTCTTCGTTTCTAACAATAATTCCTATTGGATGATTATTAGTAAACGCTTCGGATTTAGGAGTAATCCCCAATGAGGGATAAGAAAAATCTTTCCATTTCAAACTTAAATAATCAATGGCATTCAGCACCATGCGTTTATCTTTACCAGTAATTCTAATCGTCGGTTGATACCAATCCAGAAATTCTGTTTTAATTTGAATAAATCCTGGGATATTGAAGTCTCTAATCCCTTCAGCTTCGAATAAAGGAATCCTTTTCTTAAGCCCACCTTGAAAAGATAACGACTCTTGTTCAACGTTCGCGCTTTCGGCAAATGCCACAAAATAATGTGGAAACAAGTCAGCTAACTGAAACAAGTAACTCAATGTGTCTCTTGTTAAACTTTGAGACATTTTTGTTTCAGGAATAAACCAAGCGTGTTCTTCAAAAGAAGGATATGGATGAAAAGCATAACCCCAACTAGATTGATTCAAATTCATGCGAATCGCCCGATGATGTGCCAATGCCATACCTGACTCTTTATCTGTCATCCCCTCGTTAGATAAATGCAACATATCGGCATAATTTTTATCAGAGGATTCTTCTTTAATAAACAGCGTTCCATAACTCGTTGCCATCGGCTTATTGTCAAGCCAAGTAGAATGAATAAACAAGTTAGTTCTCATGACTTGATAAAAATAATCCGTTGCTACTTTAGGGTTTCCTTCGTACTGTTGTGCAAATAGAGCATTGAGCACTGATGGTGGTGGCGTTAACAAATCACAAATTTGAGCACGTAATGACTCTATTTCTTTCTTTGTACTAGCTATGCCATTAGCCACCGCGACATCCGTTAATTGAGAGACCAATTCGATGGGGGCAATTTCTTTAGCTTCTTGATGCGATGCTTTCACAGGAGGCTCACCAATCAATGCACTTAATCGATGCCTTAAATAAACCTGATCTAGGGCCATCCAACCACCTGTTTCAATCGCTACTTTAACAAAATCATTGATCATTCCTTCAATATTCACATCTTCACTCCTCTCATTATTTATAACCATTAATATGCGCACTGTGCCATTCCCAAGCAGAGCTTAATATTGTGGGTAAATTGGTATAACGAGGGATCCAGCCTAGCACTGTCTTTGCCTTCTCTGAGCCAGCGACCAAGGTTGCCGGGTCCCCTTGTCGACGGTCTCCCAAAGTGAAAGGAATCTCTTTTCCAGTAGCTATTACTGCAGCATCAATCATTTCTTTCACTGAAAAACCTTGACTACTTCCGAGATTAAAGACATTACTGTCTTGACCTTGTTTTAAATAATCTAGCGCTTTGACATGGGCATCTGCCAAATCAACTACGTGGACATAATCTCTAATGCATGTGCCATCAGGCGTTGGATAATCATCACCAAATACCGTCAATTTTTCACGTTTTCCTAGTGCTGTTTCTAATATAATAGGCACTAGATGAGTCTCCGGTGTATGATCTTCCCCAATGCTTCCGTCTAAGCTTGCTCCTGCGACATTAAAATAACGCAAAGCCACGTATTTTATCCCGTAAGCCTCATCGCACCAACGTAACATTTTTTCCATCATTAATTTACTTTCACCATATGGGTTTTTAGGTTCGGTTTTTTCCGTCTCTAGAATAGGCGTACTCTCAGGTTCACCATAAGTTGCCGCACTAGAAGAGAAAACAATCGATTCTATACCACAATGTTTCATCGCTTCTAATAAACACTGTGTGCCATACACATTATTGTCAAAGTATTTTAATGGCTCTGTCATCGATTCTCCTACAAGGGAACTTGCGGCAAAATGAATAACCGCATCCACTTTTTCTTTTGTAAAAACATCAATTAAAAAAGGAACATCTTTAATGTCTCCTTGATAAAAAACGGCCTCTTTATCTACTGCTGCTTTATGGCCTGTTAGTAAGTTGTCAATAACAACCACCTTATCACCATTTTCTACAAATGCTTTTACTGCATGGGAGCCAATGTATCCCGCCCCACCAAGTATTGCTACTGTCATATTACTCCTCCTAATTGTCTCTTATCTGTTCATTTTACACTAAATAAAACCATAAAACTATCTATAAAAAAAAGACAGGTTAAGATAACCTGTCTTTCCAGCTGCTATAATTATAATTTAGATGCAGCCGCTTCATCCACAATAACCGTAACATTTGGATGATTTTGAAGTGCACTTGCTGGTACTGCTTCGGTGATAGCCCCGTTAATCGTATTGTAAACCGCTTCTGCTTTTTTCTCGCCAAAAGCCATTAGTATGATTTGTTTTGATGCCATGATTGACTTAATTCCCATAGAATATGCTTTTGTTGGTACGTCTTCAATTTTTTCAAAATTACGGCTGTTTGCCTCAATCGTTGACTGTGTTAATTCTACTTCATTCGTCGTTCCCTCAAAAGAAGAACCTGGTTCATTAAAACCAATATGAGCATTTTCTCCAATACCTAGAATTTGGATATCTATTGGGTTTTCTGCTAATATTTGATCGTATCTTTCACACTCTGCTTTAGCATCTGTCGCTAAACCGTTTGGTAAATAATTTTTATTGAATGGCTTAGCATTGAATAAATGCTCATTCATGAAATAATAGTAACTTTGATCGTTATCAGCAGCTAGACCAACATATTCATCTAAGTTAACTGAAGTCATGTTCGTAAAATCTAAATCACTTTTAACCATCTCTTGGTATAAGGTTTCAGGGGTACTTCCTGTTGCTAAACCTAATGTTTTAACATTCCCTTGGGCCATGCTTTCCTTGATTAGTTCAAATGCTTTCTTTCCGCCTTCGATAGTATCTTTTACTTTGATAACTTTCATGATGATGCCTCCTGTTTTTTGGTATAGTCCAATTATATATTTTTTATCACTATTTTACAACACTTGTTTTACTTTTTTTGAGTATTTTAATTAAATAAGATGTTACATCTTTGACCCTCTAGCTATCTATGTTAGAATACAACATAATTACCAGAAAGGAGCGTAAAGATGATAGATTTCTTAAACCGATTCGAATCAAACCTTGTCAACGAAATTACAAAGATTTTTAATTCTCCGATTAATTACACCAATAATTTAACAAAAACAGTCTTAATCATTATCCTTAGTTTAGTTATTAACTGGGCTGTAAAAAAATTATTCTTGCCTACGTCAACTCACTTCACTAAAAAGCAACGAATAAAAAAATCAATCAATACTACGACGTTAATAATAGACTCTATCCTCATACTTATCATCTGGATTAACGCCTTGAATTCATTTGTTTTAATCACGATTGGGTTAGGGTTATTCATTATGGTACTTATAAGAAGCACCCTAGATAATATTATTGCCTGGTTTATTATCAGTAAACGTAACTACTTTAAACTTGGTGATCAGATTGAAGTAAAAGGGATGCTCGGACGCGTCGTGACAACTAGCCTTTTCTATTTTGAAGTGGCCGAAATTAAAAACTGGTTATCTTCCGATTCTTTAACCGGAAGGTACATTCGCATTCCAAATAAAGAAATTTTTGATGAGCCCATCGCCAATTATAACGGAATGGACCGATACATTTGGCATGAGCTTACCTATGTTTTAAGACATGATTCCAACTGGCAAGATGCAAAGGATATTATGCTTACAGAGGTTAACAATTATTACAAAACCATCTTAATTCCAGATTTTGACGATACCATGTATAAAAAATTAGACCTAGATATCTCTCCAGTGTTTAACTTAGATGTATCAGAAGCAGGTATCCACCTTACTCTACGGTATCTTGTTGATTATAGCCAAGGCGCTGCAACTAAAACCCTGTTACAAACACCTATTTTGACTGCCTTTAATCAACATTCTATGATTGAATTTGCTGTTCTAGATATCAGAGAAATTAAATAACACTTTTTATTTAATAGCTACTAAGAAATCCATACGAATTGACTAAATCATAGCAATTCGAATGGATTTTTTTGTTCTTATTAGTGATAGTCTCTATTCTACGGTAACACTCTTAGCTAGATTTCTAGGCTTATCTACATCTAGTCCACGTTGTAAACTAGCATAATAAGCTACTAATTGTAACGGTACAACACTTACAAGTGGTGTGATTAAGTCATGAACTTTCGGTAAAACAATCGTATCATCGTCATTAGATAAGTGTTCCATTGAGACAACGATGGTGTTTGCGCCACGACTCTCAACCTCTTTCAAGTTACCTCGCGTATGACTTGCCGCAACTGGGGATGTAATAACAGCTATAACCGGTGTGCCTTCTTCGATTAAAGCAATCGTACCGTGTTTTAATTCTCCAGCAGCAAAACCTTCAGCTTGAATATAAGAGATTTCTTTTAATTTCAAAGCGGCTTCCAAGGACACAGCATAGTCAAGTCCTCGGCCAATGTAAAAGGCATTTCTTGATTCTAATAAATAGTCATGACTTAATTTAGCAAATAACTCTTTGTTATCAACTAGGCTATCCATTGCTGAAGCAACCAAACCTAATTCATGTGCTATATCAAACTCTTCAGCTAACTTATTTCCCTTAGACATTCCCACAGCTTTAGCTAAAAATAACATGACAGCAATTTGTGACGTATAAGCTTTTGTTGATGCCACAGCAATTTCTGGCCCAGCATGTAATAACAAGGTATCCGTTGATTCTCTTGATAATGTTGACCCTTTGACGTTAGTAATAGTTAATGAAGAGTGACCCAATTCATTGACTTTTACTAATACTTGGCGACTGTCTGCGGTTTCCCCGCTTTGGCTTAAGAAAATGAAATAAGGTTTTTCAGATAGCAATGGCATATCATAGCCAATTTCACTTGCCACATGAACTTCAACTGGAATACGGGTCATTTTTTCAATAATGTCTTTCCCAACAAGTCCAGCATGCCAGCTCGTTCCACAAGCAACCACATAAATACGATCAGCCTGTGACATTTTTTCAATCACAGAAGCATCAATTTGTATGTTTTCCCCTTCTGGTAAGTATGCTTGCGTAAGTTTTCTGATAACTGATGGTTGCTCGTCAATTTCTTTTAGCATGTAATGAGGATATAGCCCTTTTTCAGAGTCCTCTGCATCCATTTCAGCTTCATATGAATCTCTTGTCATTTCTTTCAATGAAGGATCGAGAATCGTCACGTGATCTTTTGTTAAGACAATGCGTTCCCCGTCCATGATTTCTACAAAACGATTGGTTTCACTAATCATCGCCATGGCATCACTACCTACTAAATTGAAGCCATCACCTAAACCAATTAATAATGGGCTTTTGTTTTTAGCTAAATAAATAGTATCGATGTTCTCTAAATCAATTAAAGCAAAAGCATACGATCCTTCAACTACTGACAACATTTTGTTGAAAGCCTCAAAACCTGTTAGTCCATCCTTCGCAAAATGTGCTACCAATTCTACAATGATTTCAGAATCCGTTTCACCGCTCATATCAACTTCTTTTAAATAAGTCGTTTTTAATTCATTGTAGTTTTCAATAACACCATTGTGTACTAATGAAAATCTACCATCTTTAGACACATGAGGATGCGCATTTTCTTCACTAGGAACCCCGTGAGTCGCCCATCTAGTATGGCCAATCCCTGTGCCATTATTGTCTTTATCTGATACTAAAGCTTCTAGTTCAGCCACACGTCCTGCAGTTTTCATTAAATAATGTTGTCCTTCATTAACGAGCATAATGCCTGCTGAATCATAGCCTCGATACTCTAACTTACGTAAACCTTCTAATAAAATATTTTTTGTATTATCATTTCCCACTACGCCTACAATACCACACATCTGACATTTCCAACTTTCATATAGAGATTTGTTTCTATCTGCTTAGCTCGTCCTTTGTTAAAACATCACTGCTTTGTTTTATGACTTGCTTATAGAGTGCAGTCCCTAGAACCATCCGCCGAATCATTCGATGAGTTCTCTCCTCGTCACCTTACATAAGGTCTGGCGCTATCCTTTTAATTGGTATACTATCCTCCTTTGTTCTTTTTCCATAGAAACAAGACAATCATACATGGATTACGATACCCCGTCAATAAAAAATGACTGTTTTCATCATATTTTTCACCAATTGGTATATATGTCTTTTGATAAATAAAAAAAGACTAGAAATATCTAGTCTTAATCTAATCCTATTTCAGCAACAACAACTGCTGCAATTTTATCAACATAATAATTCACTTGTTCTGTTGTTGGCGCTTCAGCCATAACTCTTAATAAAGGCTCAGTACCTGAAGGTCGAACTAATACGCGACCGTCACCATTCATCTCTGTTTCAACTTCTTCAATTACCGCTTTAATAGCTGGTACATCCATAGCGCCATGTTTATCTGACACTTTAATGTTCACTAACTTTTGTGGGTATTCTTCGATTTCAGCTACTAATTCTGATAATTTCTTACCAGTATCTTTCATAACGTTCATCAATTGAATCCCTGATAACAAGCCATCACCTGTTGTATTGTAATCAAGGAATACGATATGACCTGATTGTTCTCCGCCTAAGTTATAGCCAGATTTACGCATTTCTTCTACCACATATCTATCGCCAACTTGTGTCGCTAAGGCATTCATTCCAGCATTCTTCACCGCTTTATGGAAACCTAAATTACTCATTACTGTAGCAACAATGGTATTTTTATTTAATAAATGTTTTTCAGCTAGATATTTACCGCAAATGTAAAGAATCTTATCTCCATCGACAATGTTTCCTTTTTCATCCACTGCAATCACACGATCTCCATCTCCATCAAAGGCTAGACCTAAATCAGCTTCTTTTTCACAAACAAAAGTAGCTAATGCTTCTGGATGAGTTGATCCTACACCATCATTAATATTAATGCCGTTTGGACTAACTCCCATCGTATAAAAGTCTGTTTCTAAATCTGCAAACAATCGATTAATAATAGGTGTTGTTGCACCATTTGCACCGTCTAAACAAACAGAAAGTCCTGATAAGTCACCAGGTATAGTCTGTTTTAAAAATTGAACGTACTTTTGAATGCATTCTGGGTAGTCGTCTAATGTGCCTAATCCATCTGCTGAAGGACGTGGCAATTCATCCACTTCTGCATCTAATAATGCTTCAATTTCTGCTTCTTCTTCATCAACAAGTTTGAACCCATCTGATCCAAAAAACTTAATGCCATTATCTTCTGCTGGATTATGTGAAGCTGATATCATTACTCCTGCAGCAGCTTTTTGTGTACGTGTTAAGTAAGCAACACCCGGTGTTGAAATAACACCTAGTTGAAGCACTTCAATACCAACGGATAATAACCCCGCAATTAATGCTTGTTCTAATAATTGTCCTGATATACGCGTGTCTCTAGCCACCAACACTTGTGGTTTCTCTGACTCATCTTGATGATGTTGGCATAGGACATAACCGCCACATCTTCCAATTTTAAATGCTAGTTCAGGTGTTAATTCTTGGTTTGCTACCCCACGAACACCATCTGTTCCAAAATATTTTCCCATATTATTAATTCTCCTCGTGTCATAAGTTATTCTGACTCTTTTGCTTCACTCTCAGAAATTTTATCAGACTTTTCTGTAGATGTCGATTTTTCTTTTGTACTAGTACTTGTATTTTCATTTGGTATAACTGTCACAAATACCGTTTCAGGATCCACTGTTACCTCTTTAGGCACAACGACTATGTAGGAACTGCTAACTGTTTCCCTGATATTACTTGTATCAATCTTCAAATCAATGGAATTCATTTCATCCAAAATATGTTTAGGCCCTTCAATGCTCACTTCATCTTCTTTCACTGAAAAAGTGTAGTCTTTGACCCCTCTTGGAATCTTACCTGCTTGAATCGGATTAATTTTTACTTTTTTAGTCGGAACATCAACTGCTACATCTACTTTAACGTTGTCTGGATTAATGTCTACATCTAAGGTTTCTCCCTTGTCATTGATAGCATAGACTTGAACTTTTTGTGAAAAATCTTCTGTCACATCTGTTCTATCACTTACCCCAGCAATCACTCGACTAACTTGACTTAACACTTCATCTCCAGCAGATAAAGTAACAGTTGGAGGTGTTGTCGTTGCTGATTTCATTTCATAGCCTGGCGCAAATATCTTAGGGTCGATAGCTGGTTGAACTTCAAACGTATTGAGCTTTCTTTTCTCTACGGTCACATGAAGCTTAGAAGGATTCACAGTTCCTTTCACAGAATTAGGTAGCCCTACAATTTGAAGAGGAACCTCAAATGTCCCTTCTTTGTACTTTGTCAAATCCATAACAATCGAAAAACTTCTGGTTTCTGAATTGGATTCTTTGTCTAACAAAATTTTGTTAGAGCTTTTCAAATTAACGGTGACAGTAGGTTCATAGCCGGATATAAAATATTTCTCATCATTATAAGTAACATGAACAGGAACATTTTGTGAAATAGCCTCTAAGCGTTCAAAACTCGGCTTATTATTTTGATCTTTCAATATCGCGTTAGCGTTGTAATAAAGTAGTATCGCAAAAAATAGAGAAAGAATACGGATAAACCAAGGTGCTTTACTATCTTTTTTCATTCTTGCGTCCTCCCTTGATTGTATTGACTGCATCATCTACAATTTGGGCGACGATGTTTTTCTTCTCAGGTTCTGTCGGTTCATTTAGTTCTTTTTCTAAAATATCCAAGTACGCCTCTCTTGATAAATGAGGAAGGAAACTGTTGTGATAAGTAATACTCACATCACCTGTTTCTTCGGATACAATGATCGTCAACGCATCACTCACTTCGCTTAATCCAATGGCCGCTCTGTGCCGTGTCCCGTACTCCTTAGGTATCATAGAACTTTCCGATAATGGTAAATACGAACATGCCGAGGCAATTTTATTCCCAGAGACGATAACAGCACCATCATGTAGTGGTGTGTTTGGAATAAAAATATTAATCAATAATTGGCTCGATACATCGGCATCTAAAGAAATACCTGTTTCTATGAATTCTTTTAAGCTGTCCTTTTTTTCAATACAAATCAACGCACCAATTTTACGCTTAGACATATACTGAATCGATTCATCTAAGCCCTTAATAAATAGCGTTCGATCGTCAGCATTTTTTTTAACAGGTCTGAATAACGCCCCTCTACCTAAATGCTCTAGACCACGTCTAACTTCTGGTTGGAAGATAACAATCGCTGCAATGACCCCGTAGGTGATAACTTGCCCCATTAACCAGGATACTGTATTCAAGCCCAACCAATCGCTTAATATTCTTACGATGATAATTATAGCAATCCCTTTAAATACCTGAATCGCTTTTGTACCATTTAACAACATAATTAATTTGTAAATCACATACCATACAACAAGAATATCCAATAGATGGATAAAAATACCTGGCGTTAAATTACTAAAAAAATACTGCCATACACTGGGTTTGAACAAGTCAAGAAAATTCAGATCCATCTTGCCTGTCCCCCTCTCTTTTTTAATCATTCTCTCTAAAAGTATAGCATAACTCTTATCAAATTTTAAATCTTCTCACATGATTAATACATTTATAACCATTTGGGCAAAAAGTAAAGCAAAGTCTAAAAGACTTTGCTTATTTTGCACGTTTAATATAACTACCATCTGAAGTGTTTACTTCTAATTTTTCGCCAACTTCGATAAAATCAGGGACAGATACAACTAAACCTGTTTCCATTTTAGCTGGTTTACCAGAACCTGTCACAGTTGCACCTTTAATAGATGGTTGTGTTTCAGCTACTTCTAGTACCACACTTGTTGGTAAACTAACGCCAACAACTTCTACTTCGTAAAATTGAATTTTAACAACCATGTTATCTAATAAATATAATAACTCTTCTTCAATTACGTCTGCAGGAATTTCATATTGTTCATAAGTCGATAAATCCATAAATGTTGCAATATCATCTTGGATGTATAAATATTGTACTTCTTTACTGTCAATATGTGCTTTTTTCACTTTTTCATCTGGACGCATTGTTGTTTCAGTTGTCGCGCCAGAACGTAGATCTTTAAGCTTCATTCTCATAACAGTGTTACCTTTACCAGGTTTATGATGATTCGCATCTAACACTTTAATTAGTTTTCCGTCTTTCTCAAATGTCATTCCTGCTCTTAAATCTACTGCTGATATCATTTTCCATCACCTCTAAGTTATTTTCGCTTCCTATTTTACCATACTTTTTGTTTTTTTTCTGAAATAATAAAAAACTACCAGTAAAATACTGGTAGTCTATAGATTAATACATTTCTAAGTACTGTTCTCTTTCCCATTCTGATACTTGTTCTCTAAAGGCTGACCACTCCATACGTTTTGCTTCCACAAAATTATTAAAAATATGAGAACCAAGCGCTTCTTTAACTAATTCATCTTCTCTCATCGCTTTTACTGCGTTATGAAGTGTTGAAGGTAGGTCAGAAATACTTGCTTCTTTCCGTTCTTCCTCGGTCATAACATAGATGTTTCTATTAACTTCAGCGGGAGGATTCGTTTGGTTTTTAATGCCATCTAATCCCGATTTTAACAGAACTGCCATAGCTAGATAAGGATTAGCCGTTGGATCAACAGAACGTAACTCAAGACGGGTTGACATGCCTCTTGAACTTGGCACACGAACTAAAGGCGATCTATTCTTTCCACTCCAAGCCACATAAACTGGGGCTTCGTATCCTGGTACTAATCGTTTATACGAATTAACAATTGGGTTACATACCGCTGTGTATCCACGAGCATGCTCTAATAACCCACCTAAGAAATGATACGCTGTTTCACTTAATTGGTCTTCTGTTGTCTCATCAAAGAAAACATTCCCTTTTTCATTAAATAAAGACATGTTAATGTGCATACCTGATCCGGCAATACCATAAATCGGTTTTGGCATAAAGGTTGCGTGCAAGCCATGTTTTCGAGCAATGGTTCTAACCACTAATTCAAAGGTCTGAATGTTATCACATGCCTCGATTGCATCTGAATACTTGAAGTCTATTTCATGTTGTCCTGGGGCACATTCATGATGAGAGGCTTCTACTTCAAAACCTAGATTTTCTAATTCTAACACAATATCACGACGGCAGTTTTCACCTAAATCTACAGGAGCATAATCAAAATAACCACCATTATCATTTAATTGATTAGTTGGACGACCATTCTCATCTAGCTTAAATAAGAAGAATTCTGGCTCTGGTCCAATGTTAAATTCTGTAAATCCTAATTCTTTCATCTCTTGCATCACACGTTTTAAATTACTACGAGGGTCTCCAGCAAAGGGTTTGCCATCAGTCCCATAAACATCACAAATTAAACGAGCTACTTTTCCTTTATCACTTTCCCAAGGAAAAATCATCCAAGTTGATACATCTGGATATAAGTACATATCACTTTCTTCAATACGTACAAATCCTTCAATAGAAGAACCATCAAACATCATTTTGTTATCCAATACTTTGTCTAACTGACTAATTGGCACTTCTACGTTTTTAATGCGTCCTAGAATATCAGTAAACATTAAGCGTAAGAACCTAACATTTTCTTGTTGTGCGACTTCTTTAATTTGTGCTGCTGTTTTATATTTCCCCATGTGTTCATTCCCTCTTCTGTTTACCATTAAAATGGCTGATTTTTGTTTAGTCCGCTCTCTTTCATTAAGTCACGGTACAAAGCTATCCGGATTTTCTCTTCCGATATTTTTTCTTCTTCTGCTACCACTTTTTGAAATTGCTTCTTGATGTCTTTAATAGAGAACCCCTCATCTAACAACTCTTTGATTTCAAGTAAGACGTCTATCTCATTCAAAGAAAACAAGCGATTATTGCCTGTATTCCGTTCAGGCGTTATTAAGTCATGTTCTTCGTAATACCTAATTTGCCGAGCAGATAACTCCGTTAATTTCATCACAGAACTCATCGGAAAGACTGATAAATTGCGTCGTAATTCTTTTTCACTCAACTAGACCACTTCCTTACTGAAAGGTTAAAAAAAGAATAACAGTATCTAAAAAAAAAGTCAATTATCTATGTTAGATAATCTAACATGATAATCAACTTTTTTTATTATTTTAGAAAAACACATGATTCACCGCTTCAGAAACAGCTAATTTAACGTGTTCATACGTCAAACCACCTTGAACATACAGCTGATAAGGTGGACGAATTGGTCCATCGGCAGTTAATTCTAGACTTGCTCCTTGAATAAACGTCCCCGCTGCCATAATCACATCGTCCTCATACCCCGGCATATAAGCTGGGATTGGTAAAACATGGGCATCAATCGGAGAAAATTTTTGTATCGCCTGACAAAAAGCAATCATTTTTTCTTGATCATTAAGAGCAATCATTTGAATCAAATCTGTTCTAGGTTCATGCCATTTCGGTGTCGATTCAATCTCAAACTCTTCTAACAACGCTGCTGTAAAAATAGCTCCTTGAATGGCTTGACTTACAGCATGCGGGGCTAGAAAGAACCCTTGAATCATTTCGTGAGTGCTGTAAATCATCGCTCCTCCTTCACCACCAACACCAGGTGTTGTTAACCGATAAGCGGCTCTATTCACTAAGTCCTGTCGCCCTACAATATAGCCACCGGTTTTGACAATGCCGCCACCAGGATTTTTTATGAGGGATCCGGCCATTAAATCCGCCCCCACCTCAGTCGGCTCTATCTCCTCAGCAAACTCACCATAGCAATTATCAACAAACACAATCACTTCAGGGTTAATTTTTTTTACGTAAGCGATCATTTCTTTTATTTGAGCCACAGTAAATGACGGCCTAGCATCATAACCTCTGGAACGCTGAATACCAATTACTTTCGTTGTTTCCGTCATCTGATTTGCCACTTCTTTAAAATCAACTTGTCCGTCCTCTGTCAATAAAACTTCGTTATAACCAATATGATATTCTTTAAAGGAACCAATCCCATCCCCGCTTGTTCCAATGACTTCATGTAGGGTGTCATAAGGTCGACCAGTTATGTACAATAAATCATCTCCAGGTCGCAATATACCAAATAATGCAGTCGCGATAGCATGAGTCCCAGATATTAGTTGCGGCCTTACTAAAGCTGCTTCCGTTCTAAACACACTGGCATAAACTGCCTCTAAAGCCTCTCTTCCCATATCATCGTAACCATATCCTGTAGAAGGGGCAAAATGTGCTTCTGACAATCGATGCTCTCGAAAAGCCTCTAAAACTTTCCCTTGATTTGTCAGCGCCACATCTTGTATTTTATTTCGCTCTTCTGTTATTTTAAAATCAACGCGTTGAATCACAGCTACTAAATCTGGGTGTAGTTTACCACTCCAACTCATCTGGCTCTTCCTTTCTAATCCACTTAGAATTTTCTTTCGCAAAACCAGTTACGTCGTATCCATTTTCTTCTTCATCAAACTCATAATGCACTACCATAGTATCTTGCTGCATCTGGCTCAATTGATACAATTCATGAGCGGGCAATGCCATGTCGTATGGAACTAATACTGTTTTCATCATCTCTCTAATGTGATGTGTTAATAAATCACTGTGTTCAGGTATCTTAGCGGATACTAAACAGCTAGGAAATAAACTTGGAACAAACGTCTCGGTATCAATTAAATCGGCTTTATTATAGACGGTCAATACAGGCGTATCGTTCATATCTAAAGACTCTAATAATTTCAGTACGGTTTCTTCTTGTTGGTGACGATTCTCACTCGTTGCATCGACTACGTGAAGCAACAAATCCATCCCCTTACTTTCTTCAAGGGTTGATTGAAAGGCTTCAATTAATTGTGTCGGTAAATCTTGAATGAATCCTACAGTATCTGTCAACGTTGTTTGGAAGCCTTCCGGCAAGGTCCATTGCTTTGTTAATGGGTCTAAAGTAGCAAATAATTGATCTTCTGAATAGGTTCCAGCATCTGTTAATAAATTAAGAATAGTTGATTTACCCGCATTTGTATAACCAATTAACCCAATTTGAAAGACATTGCTGTCCCGACGTTTTTGACGACTTCTCTCTCGGTGTTTTTCCGTTTGTTTTAATTCTTCTTTGATTTGAGTTACTTTGTATCTAATGTGTCGGCGATCTGTTTCTAATTTCGTTTCACCAGGTCCTCGGGTTCCAATTCCTCCACCTAACCTAGAAAGAGCTGTTCCTTTTCCTACTAGGCGTGGTAGCATGTAGTTCAACTGGGCCAATTCCACTTGTAATTGACCTTCTTTTGATCTAGCTCGTAAAGCAAAGATGTCTAGAATCAACTGCACTCGATCAATCACTTTAATTCCTACAATTTCTTCAATAGATGTTGTCTGCCTTGCTGTCAATTCATGGTTAAAAACAATAGCATCGGCTTCCGTAGATAAGACTAAGGAGTGAAGTTCTTCAAGTTTTCCTTTACCCACAATGGTCCGTCGGTCTAGATTTTGCCTTTTTTGATCTAATCGCCCCACTACTTCTCCTTGAGCCGTCTCAGTTAAATTAACTAACTCTTCCATCGAGGCCTCAAATGTTCGATAATTATTTTGTGTTTCTACTCCTACAATAATGACACGCTCCATCTTATCCACCTTCTTTTTCTATCCACTTACGGATGTTTTCAATTAACTCAATCGTCATTGTTGGATCACTTACAAGATCCCACCATTCCACTGTCATTCGGTTTCTAAACCATGTTAACTGGCGTTTCGCATATTGGCGAGAATGTTGTTTCACTTGCTCTATACAAGGCTCTAATGAACTCTCGTGAGAAAAATGAGGAAAGAACTCTTTGTATCCGATTCCTTGGCTTGCTTGTACAAGGCCCAATTCATAGACATATTTCGCTTCCTCTAACAACCCCTCAGTCATCATTTGATCCACGCGGTGATTAATCCGATCATACAAGACCTCTCTATCAGTCATTAAGCCGATTAATTTAACATCATAAGAACTTTGATTCAAATCATGTAAGTCAACGCCTTGTTGATCCGTGATACTTTTGCCTGTTAAACGCTTCACTTCTATAGCTCTCATCACTCGCTTTTCATTGTTTTTATGAATAGTCAAAGCGGCTTTACTGTCAATGCGCATTAATTCATCCCACAAAGCGTCCCCACCTTGTGTTGACACTAAATCAGTTAATTCTCGTCTTAGTGCTTCTTTTTCTTTTTGATCTTCTTTATTTTGACTCCCTAAATCAAAATCAAACAAAAGAGACTGTATGTACATGCCAGTCCCACCTACAATAATCGGTAGTTTTCCTCTAGAGGCTATGTCTTCGATGCATCTTTGTGCCTGTTCTTTAAACGAAAAAGCAGAGTAAGTATCTTCTGGTTCAGCCACGTCTATTAGATAATGTGGGATTCCTTCCATCTCTTGAGGTGTTACTTTAGCTGTTCCAATGTTGAGGTTTTTATAAACCTGTAAAGAATCCCCACTAATAATTTCGCCATTAAAGGTTTTCGCCACGTCAATACTTAGTGCTGTCTTGCCGACAGCTGTTGGTCCTACAATAACTACTAACGGTTGTTTCACTTTTGATAGTCCTCCCTTATTCGTATCGCTCTCTCTGGAAAATCAGTATGGATGCCTTCTAATCCTAACGACAGACACAATGAAATGTCCTCATCCTCATTAATCGTCCAAGGTCTCATATTTCCTTGATATTCCATTAATTTTTCTTTGTTTTTCTTAATCCAAAATAATGAAGGGTGAAAGCCCTCAATATAAGACGTTTCTTGACTAAAGCGTAACGTCTTAGGTGACCGGTCCAATATCGCAGCCTTTTTCGTCTCAGGATCAATGCTTTGTAATCTTTTCAATGTTTTAGTATTAAAAGAAGAGTACATGTACGTCCCTGGAAAAGAAATCGCTTCTAATTCTTTCACCATCAACTTCTCTATTCCTTTGTATCTAAAACGATCTGTTTTGACTTCAATGTTTAATATTCCGTTAAATGCTTCTTGTTTTAATAGTGCTAATACCTCTTTAAAGGTTGGTACCTTTACCCCTTGATACTTCTCATCGTACCAACTTCCTGCGTCTAATTTCTTAATTTCTACCAGCGTTAAGTCCTTAACAAAACCCTGACCATTTGTCGTTCTATCTACTGTTTCATCATGTATCACCACTAAATGATGATCCTTGGTTAATTGTATGTCTAATTCAATACCATCAGCCTTCACACGACATGCTTCTTTAAAAGCGTTTAACGTGTTCTCTGGATGAGTTCCCTTACTACCCCTATGAGCAAATATTTTTGTCATCTCATCATCTCCAATCATGTATTAGTTTAACACTATTTTTTTAAAATAACACCAATCCTATATGTTATCACTAGATTTTTTTGTCCATTTAAGTCATAATGGTAATGTATATTAAACGGAGGAAGTGATAATCAATGAAGAAATTCACATCAGGATTTTTAGCAGGTACCACTGTGACATTAGCTGCTTTAGCTAGCGTTGCTTTTGGTGTTAAAAAAATCGTTATCGAACCAGTTGAAGAAAAAGAATTACAAATCGATGATAATCGTAAAAAAGCGATGCGTAAAAGTCGCGCTAGATAATAAAAAAAGACGCCTTTTATGGCGTCTTTTTTATTATCTATTTTGTTTTTCCTGTCCATTCACTGTAACCGCCACGTAAAACAAAAATATCAGTGTAACCTTCTTTTTTCAATAATGTTGCCATATAAAGAACAATAGATTCATTGTTATCATATAAATAAATCGGCATGTCTTTTCTAATAGCTGTCAGGTATTCTTTATGTGCTCTTGACACAGTATAAGGGACACTGCGAGCGCCTAAAATATGTCCTTTATTAAACTCTTCACGCTCACGCACATCAATAATCTGTGCTTTTCGACTGTTTTTTTGGAAATCAGCTTGATCTAACAACTGTGCTCCAGAACGCTTTCTCTTGAACCAGAAAAACAAACGGTAAAAACCATATCCTAGTAAAAATAAAATAATAACGCCCCATAAAAATTTAACAAATCCCATTGCCTCTAATACCTCACTATATTATTATTTGTTGTCCTTAAATTGCAACGCCAAAGATGCAGCGCCGATAACACCAGCTTCGTTTCCTAGTTGAGCTAACTTAATTTTCGTACTATTATGTACTTGTGGAAAAGTAAACTGCTCAAAATATTCTTGGACACGTTCTAACAAAAAGTCCCCTGCAGCAGAGACTCCCCCACCAATGACAATATCACTTGGATTCAACATATTACCTATATTACCACAAGCTAGACCAAGATAGAAGCAGACTTTGTCTACAACAATTAACGCAAACCGGTCATCTTTTTTAGCTAAATCAAAAACATCTTTACTGGAGACATCATCTCCATTATCAATCATTTGTTTTAATACCGATTCCCCAGCAAATTCCTCTGCTAGCGTCCAAGCTAAACGTACAACGCCAGTAGCACTGGCTACCGTTTCTAAACACCCTTTTTTACCACATGTACAATCAAACCCATTAGGTTCAACCGTAATATGACCTACTTCACCAGCAGCTCCTGCCACTCCGTGGATGAGGTTACCTTCCGCAATAAGACCACCACCGACACCTGTTCCAAGAGTCATGAAACTAACATCAGGAGAATTATTACCAGCACCCTTCCAACGCTCTCCAAGAGCCGCTACGTTAGCATCATTGTCTAACGCAAAAGGAATATTTAATGCCATTTCAATAGGTTCTTTAATCGCTTGTAATGTCTTCCAATTAAGGTTATAAGCACCAATCACCGTTCCTTCTTCACGATTAACCGTACCTGGTGTTCCCATACCGATTCCTAAAAAATCAGCACTGGTCATCCCGTATAGATCAAGATGATGCTTTATAGAAGCAATAATTTCTGGAACAATGTGCATCCCTTCATCCATAATATTGGTCTTAATGCTCCACTTTTGTTGAATGTCACCAGCTTCAGTTAAAATAGCAAATTTTGCTGTCGTGCCACCTAAATCAATCCCAATTAATTTTTTTGACATGTTAACCCTCCTGCGTCTCTATTCGGTATTCTCGTTTTAAAATCATCATAGCACTAATAAATTCTCGTTCTTCAATTACTTTGGCCAATCGTAAATCCCGGAGCTCACTCATCATCACTTCAATATCCCATGAACGATTGCCGACATACACAAAAATGCCATATCTTTTTAATAATTGTTGAACATCATACATGCTTCTCATCTCAACACCCCTATATTATACTATCAAATTTTAGCATTTTCATTACGTATTTGTCTTTATTTATCAAAATTTGACGGTCATACCATAGTAATAGCAAACCACACATAAAAAGACAAACATTATCCCTGACACAATTCTTTTGTGGCCATTGATATCTACTTCTCCTCGGTTACGAGCTTTGGGTACACCTAGTACTAACATAAGCAATACTCCACCCACAGCACCACCAAAATGGCCCAAAATATCCACGCCTGAATCAAAAAGATTCATTACTAAATTCAACATAATAAGAAGCCCCATATTACGAGACATTTGTCTGATTAGAGGTTGGTAAGGAAAAATTTTACCCAATACCACAAAGGCTGCAAAAATACCAAATAAGGATGTACTTGCTCCAGCTGATAACCCATAAGGATTACCCAAAGCAAAACTAAAGAGATTTCCTAAAATACCACCTAACATATACAAGACAAAAAAACGTGTATGACCAATAATTGGTTCCAATAATCGACCGACAAAATAGAGAGAAAAAGAGTTTAATGCTAAATGCATAAAGCCAATATGAATGAATATAGGCGTTACTAATCGCCAATAGTCATGTTCTTGTGCAATAGCTGCTGGGCTCATGGCACCAAATAAATACAAGATGGCACTGTTTTCAGACCCATTAATAATACCAAGTCTCACTCCCTTTAGT
This sequence comes from Vagococcus sp. 211, assembly GCF_056322705.1. NCBI lineage: Bacteria > Bacillati > Bacillota > Bacilli > Lactobacillales > Enterococcaceae > Vagococcus > Vagococcus sp. 211. The sequence goes on along the minus strand of NZ_CM150475.1, from coordinate 815,848 downwards.
TCCATCAGGACATACACTATGATTTGAATGCCTAAAAACCCATAGGTAAAAAATGGCAATCGGTTGATTTTTTCTAACTTAGTGGGTGGTTGATAAATCATGATCAATCTCCTCTTCTCTCTCAATAATAAGTTTATTGACAGGTAGATCGTATTGATTTGGCTCCCAATCATCTCTTAACTGAACAGTAAAAACAAGACTACACGTTGTCCCCTCAAAATCCACTAAGTACCTGTCGTAAAAACCTCCTCCAAAACCGACTCTGTAGCCTTCAGTAGAAAAGGCCACGCCTGGAACTAATAATAAATCTATCTCCTTTTTAGGAATGTCTAATTGTTTCACTGGTTCTAACACACCAAAAGAGGTTTCCTCTAAAGGGTCTCCTAGTTGATACTCACAAAAAATCATTCGTCCTTTTTCAAAGGTTACAGGAATACCTACCCGTTTATTTTCTAACAATGCCCTTTGTATGATAGGTGCTGTGTCTAATTCTTTGTTCATAGAGAGTGTTATACCAATCACACTAGCTCGTTGCCATTCTTCTGATTTAAATAAACGCTCCCTTAATTTTTCTTGGGCCTTTTCTTTTAATTCTGGTTGTGCCGACAACTTTGTTAATTGTTGTAACACTTCTTGACGTACTTCTTTTTTTAACATGTGTCACCATCCTATTTTTATGACATTAGTTTCATTATAACCGTCCCTTAGCAAAAAACAAATCAAAAAAGGTACCCGAAGTTCGTCCCAAACTCGAGTACCAGATAGATGTCTTAAAATAAGTTTTCCCCTTAAAGAACATTATATACTAAAAAAGGATTTATACATATTTTTTATGTCTTTTAAAACGACATATCTTTATTTTTGTATTTTAAATAATAAAAAAAGACACACTCTTTAGCGTGTCTCTTCAAAAATAAAATCTTCTAATCTGACAACACCGTTTTCTTTTGTCCCTTTAATTGATACTACAGCAGTGTTATTGAATAAAGCTAAAATAGATACTTCTTCGACTCCTTTTCTACCAATTACCTTAGCAGAATAAGTCTGACCTATCACTAATTGTTCTTTCATAATAAGAACCCCCTCTTCAAAAAAACAAACGTAATTTAAAACTCTTACACTTCATTTTAATCGATTTTATCACTTTTGTCCAATTATTTGGATAACATCGCTTTATTATGACTTTATGTAAAAAATGTCGGCTTTACGCTCTGATTGTTTAACCAATTGCTAAATAGACACTACTATATCCAAACCTTTTTTATCCCTTATTTTAATACTTTTACTTTCTTCACTAAACGTCATATTATCCCAAGTAGCAAAATATTGATCTAAAAGTCCTAATTCTACGTAATTGTTTAACCCTGCATTCTCCCACATAAAACTGAGAGACATTCCACTGTAATCACTTAAAAACGTTGTAGGTACTTCTGTTATTATTTTTTTATCCTCTATTTTGACTTGTAACGGGACCCTTATAAAATGACCGTGCCGTTTTTCTACCTCTTCTTTAAAATCAAGTATGTCATTCACAAAAAAACCTCCTTTTATTCTATCACCTCATTATAACAGACAGGGTTATTATAAGGATATAAAAGCAACCCAGCTTTGTTGCCGCTTCCAAAAATGCACATCTGAAAGCCATTTTTAAACAGAACATAGTCAAAAGCGTAGTCAATCTTGCTTTAGAAAATAAAAAAAGAGCTAGAAACCTTAACACATAAGGCTTCTAGCTTATCATTAACAATGATTATTTAGTTTCACGGTGTAAAGTAACTTTACGGTCACGTGGACAATATTTTTTAACCTCTAAACGGTCAGGGTTATTACGTTTGTTTTTGTTTGAAAGATAGTTTCTTTCTTTACATTCTGTACATTCTAAAGTAATATTTACGCGCATTTTCTTACCTCCTAAAAAATTTAACGTCAATCTTCGCTTGACACTTAAGTATCATATCATCTTTTAAAGTAAATTTCTACCCTTTTTGGTAATTTTGTTAAGTAGTTCTACTTTACACTTCTGTTTACTCCGTACCGTTCACTGAATCATAGTACGCATTGATTACTTCTCTTAATAATGTCGTGTTAATACCGGAGCTATCATTTCTTAATTGTGGAACAACCACACTCACTGCCACTTGTGGATCAGCTCCTGGCGCGTAGCCTACTATTGTACTATTAATCAAAGGTACTACTTGATTCGTTTTGGGATCTACTGCAAACGTTTCTGCCGTCCCTGTTTTGGCTAAAATATCATATTTAGCTCCTTGCAAAGCATGACCTGTTCCCATCGGTCCATAAACAACCTGAGACATTCCTTGTTGAATAATTTCAAATTCGCTGTCTCGGCCTTCAATTTTATTTAATATCTTTGGCTCAATTCCTCGTTTTAATTTTCCAAGTTCTCCAGAATCATTGTTACCGTATACTCCTTTTACCACATGAGGCGCTACTCTAGTCCCATTATTAGCAATGGTTGAGACAAACTGCGCTAACTGCATAGGTGTATACGTATCATAGTTACCAAAAGATAAGTCAAGTAAATTCCCCATAAGACCAGGGATTAAATTACCATTGTCATCCTCAAATTTTTTGTTAATAATACCTGTTGACTCTCCAGGTAAGTCAATCCCTGTGCTAGTACCCAGTCCAAATTTTTCATACGTTGTTCTTAAAGTATTGAAGACATCTGGCTCAATTGGTAAAATCATGCCTGGGCTATACTGAGTTCCCATCATACCTAAGGCAATTTTCATCATATAAACGTTGGAAGATACTTCTAACGCTTGAGCTGTTGTAAGTGACACTGCACCATAAGGGTTAAATAAGGATGATTTCACTTGTCCGCCATTAAAGCTTAAAGGTTCATCTACCATGGTTTGATTACCACTAATAATGCCATTCTCATAACCTGACATGATTGTGGCTGGTTTAATCGATGACCCTGGAACAAAGGCCTTATTAATCGTTCCCAATGCATCATCTGTTAGTTCCCCTGTTTTCAAGTCGTGTTGTAGTCCAGCCATCGCTAAAACATCACCAGTCTTAGGTTCTGTAACAACGATATACGCACCTTCCGAAAGATCAGCGTTTCCGTTATTAATTTGCCCTTGGTAATTATCTCTCAGAATTTCTACAACTTTATCTTGAAAATCTAAATCAATCGTAAGCATAACATTATCGCCTTTTTCGCTTGGCTTCACTTCTTTGCTCGACGTGATTTGCTGATTTTTATCTGTGACAACTTCGTATTGCCCTTTTTTACCTTGTAGTTCTTTTTCATAAGCCGCTTCAAGGTAACTTAGTCCCACTCGGTCATTTAATTTATAACCTTTTGCCAAGTATTCTTCGACCTTGTCTTCTGGTAATCCTTGTTTTTCAGAAGATACTGTCCCTAAAATAGTTCGGATTTGATCTTTTTCAGGGTATTCTCGTTCCCAATCTGTTCCTGTTGAAAGACCTGCAATGTTAGCTGTGTTTTCTCCAACAACGGCAATTTCTTCTGGCGTAACACCTTTATTTTTGATTGTCACAGGTTGTAGCGCATAAGCACCATTGATTTTTTTAAAAACGGAAGCAATTTTCAACTCTTCCTCAGACAGATTAATTTCATCTTCTGTCACTTTCTCTACAACTTTTAAGTAAATAGAAGCTTCAGAGGCTTGCTCCCCTTTATTATTGGCTTTGTCTTTCACTGTCAAACGCTCTTGTGCTTCTTTTAAGTGTTCCGGATCAGATAACCAAAAATCTTTCTTATCTCGTTCTGTTAGTGTATCTGCTTCAATCGTAACGAGTTTAACAATTTCTTCACTTGTCTTTCTAATATCATCCGCTGTCATTCCTGCACTTCTAGTAAAGATAATGGCTTGGTTTGCCTTATTACCTACGAGTATTTTGCCTTTTGAATCATAAATATTGCCTCGCGGAGCATTTTCTTCTACGATATTTTTTTGACCTGTTTCTACTATCTTATTGAATTTATCTTGCTGCTTGATTTGTAAATCAGATAACCTCACAATCAAAGCAGTGAATAAAAGAAAGACAATAAAAAAAAGAACATCCAGTCGAAAAGGGACATGAGATTGATTGGTACCTGTACCTCTATTTTTCTTTCCAAATGGTCGCCAATTTTGATTTTTTCTTGTCATTTATCTTAAAACCCTCTCAATCCGTCATTATGATTCATTATACTTATTTTTGTTTGCCTCTGTCATTGGGTGGACAGGTTATTTAATCTTTTTTTATTTTTCCACCTCAAAGTATCTCATGCTTTATCTTGTTTTTCAATTAAAATAGTTAGATAGATAGACTAAAAAAAGAATCTCCGACCAAAGTCGGAGATAATGCTTAATTTTGGCTATAAGTTGCGACTTCTTCCACAACTAATGCTACGTACTCTTCTAAGCTAATTGTGTTCATTTCTTTACTACCATAACGACGAACCGTTACTTCTTTACTTTCCACTTCTTTATCTCCTACAACAATTTGGTAAGGAATTTTAAGTGTTTGTGATTCTCTAATCTTGTAACCCATTTTCTCATTACGAGCATCAACATCAAAACGCAAGCCTTTGCTGTTAAGTAATTCTTTGATGTCATATGCATAATCACTATGCATGTCTAAGTTCACAGGGATAATTGTTCCTTGAACGGGAGCTAACCAAGTTGGGAATGCCCCTTTATAAACTTCTGTTAAATAAGCAACGAATCGCTCCATAGTTGACACAATCCCACGGTGAATAACCACTGGTCGATGTGAATTCTCGCCATCTTCTCCAACATAAGTTAAATCAAAACGCTCTGGCAATAGGAAATCCAATTGAATGGTCGACAATGTTTCTTCAATTCCCATCGCTGTTTTCACTTGAACGTCTAGCTTAGGACCATAGAAGGCTGCTTCTCCGTCTGCTTCAAAGTAGTCTAACTCCATTTCATCCATGGCAGCTTTTAACATTGTTTGTGCTTTTTCCCACATCTCATCGTCATCAAAATACTTTTCAGTATTCTCTGGGTCTCTGTAGCTTAAGCGGAAGCGATAGTCTGTTATATTAAAATCTTGGTAAACGGCTACCATTAATTCTAATGTGCGTTTGAATTCGTCTTTGATTTGGTCTGGTCTAACAAACGTATGACCATCATTTAATGTCATTTCACGTACACGTTGTAACCCAGATAATGCACCAGATTTTTCATAACGATGCATCATACCTAATTCGGCAATACGAATCGGTAATTCACGGTAGCTATGAATATCATTTTTGTAAACCATCATGTGGTGAGGGCAGTTCATAGGGCGTAACACTAGCATTTCTCCGTCACCCATATCCATTGGTGGGAACATGTCTTCATGGTAATGATCCCAATGACCACTTGTTTTGTATAGGTTAACATCTGCCATGATTGGTGTGTATACATGTTGGTACCCTAAGCTAATCTCTTTATCTGTGATATAACGCTCGATAGTACGACGAATAGTGGCACCTTTTGGTAACCAAAAAGGTAATCCAGAACCAACTTCAGGACTTACCATGAATAAATCAAGTTCTTTACCTAATTTACGGTGGTCACGTTCTTTCGCTTCTTCACGCATTTTTAAGTACGCTTTTAATTCTTTTTTATCGAAAAAGGCTGTTCCGTAAACACGTTGCATCATTTTATTGTCTGAGTTACCTCTCCAATAAGCCCCTGCTACGGATAATAATTTGAAGACTTGAATACGTCCTGTTGACGGCACATGTACTCCGCGACATAAATCAACAAAGTCCCCTTGATCGTAAACAGTAATCGTTTCATCTGCTGGCAAGTCTGTAATTAACTCTACTTTATATGGGTCTTCTTTAAATAACTCTAACGCTTCTTCTTTTGATACTTCTTTACGAACAATTGGGTTGTTCTCTTTAACGATTTTCATCATTTCTTCTTCTATTTTGACTAAATCTTCTTCAGTAACTGGGTTGTCTCCATTATCAGTATCGTAGTAGAAACCATTCTCAATCGCTGGTCCCACACCAAAATGAATGTTTGGGTATAAACGGCGTAATGCATTTGCCATTAAATGTGCTGATGAATGTCTAATAATTTGTAACGCATCTTCATGATCAGGTGTGACGATTTCTAAAGAACCGTCTTCTTCAATTTCTCTAGCTAGGTCAATCAGTTCTCCATTTAATTTACCTGCTAATGCTTTTTTAGCCAAACTGTTACTAATGCTCTTAGCAATATCATACGTTGTTGATTTTGCTTCAAATTCTTTCACTGCCCCATCTGGGAATGTAATATTAATCATTGACATCTTTTTTCCTCCTTTAAAATAAAAAAAGTCCTAGTCCATACATCTGTACGGACTAGGACGAAATAATCGTGGTTCCACCTAAATCTTTTAAAAGCAGTTATTGCTTTTTCTCAAACGTGTTAACGGTACGTACCGGCTTAGTTTCAACTAAACTCTCGAAAGTGGTAAATACAATGAGCTTCATCTAGAAAACTTTCAGTCGAGGTTCTCTTCCCTGTAAGATTGCTTGCATTGATTCATGTCTTTCTCATCAATCACTATATAACTACACATATTAAAACATGTTTGCTCTATAAAGGCAAGTGAGATTTATTAGCTTTTCAATTTAAATGTTTTTGGTGCGACTTTCATAATAATAATGAAGCCTACACTAACATAGAAAATCGCAGCCACCGTGAAAATCATCGCAATACCAAATCCAGCTGTTTTAATTTGAAGACTAATATACGAGATACCATAAAATAAACCATCAACAAATTTATAAACAGGATTTACAACCTCAAGTTGACTTGTGAAAGGTTGTAAAATATAGTAGACAAACAGTTCATGAAATGAAAAGAATAACACTAAACTTAGTAAGACAATGCCATAAATAAACAAGAACGTTATATTTAGTACCCAGCCATTGACACTGTTAAAAATTAATAACCAAACAAAGAACGTCACCGCAAGCATGCCATTATAATAAAATAATTTAAAAAAGCGGTAAGTAAAGCCTTGTCTAATCTCATGAGCTTCTCTATAGAATGGGTAGGCTAACATTGATGCATCGCAGTTCATAAAAATAACTTGTACGACCTTTTTACCGAAAGAAAAAACAAACATAACAAAAAACATAGACGGTAATAAGGCATAAAATAGCGATTCTAACTCTTTGGACGATACCACAGGAGCAAATCGTGCCGTAATCGTCATAGCCAGCATAATGGCACTTATAATCAGAACCCTCACTAATAATTGACGACGCAATGTCCGTTTAAAACGACTAAATAATAAGGCATTTAAATACTCTTGCCCTTTCAAGTGAGAGAAATCATCACTCTCAATCGCCATCTTACTTTGCATTTTTTGACCTTCTCCAAAATAACGTACTTTCGATTGTTCTTCTTTGGAAGACTTACTAATACTAATCATAGATGATTCAACAATATTAATCGTTACTTTGTCAAAATCTTTAAAATGGACGTAAGCATATAAACAAGGGATACTGAATAAAATAAATAGTAATGCTGTTAACCAACTAACTAGTGCTCCCTCAATGTGAGGTAAATAATCGAAATAATAACAGGCAAATGTGATAACACTACTTATAAGAATCATCATGATACTTAAGCCAAGTTTTAATTGAAAATGTTTTTTATACGCTGTTATCCTCAAACTAACCACTGCCCAGAATAAAGACAACGTCATATAACCAAAGAAGCCAACTAAAACATATAACATCACATTTTCTTCAATAAAACCAAACACAAGCAAAGGAACAAGATAGAATAGACTCTTTTTTAAGACTGTTAATAATGTTTTACTAATTAAAAACTCTTTTCGTGAGACGTGGTAACTTTCAGTGAATTGAATTTCCTTTCGGTCTAAGGATAAAAACAAGGACTCAATCATGGATCCAAGCACTGGAAATAGAAGAAACCACACAAAAAAGACACTTAGTTGATGCTCTGATAACATATTAATGACTTTGGTTATTCCAAAACTAATAAAAAAGCCAATAAAGGTACTAACTAATTTCATTAGTTGGCCCATACCTATTTTTATTTGGGCAATTATTTTTTTAAGACTATAATCTGAATACAGCATAGATGTGGGTATGTACTTACCAATTAAGGGAATTCGTCCTAAATAATAAATAAGACCATTAACAAAAAGGCTCCCTTTAAATTGTTCAAACTGCCACAACAAACGGCTACTTTTCTTAAAATCAACTGTCATACTCTTCCCCTTTTGTCACACCTGATAACAAATCGACAATCTGTTCTTCAAAGTCATCCCCTTGAATGTCTAAACTCTTAAGCCCGACTAGTTTTCCTTCGTGCAACAAAACAATATCATCACACAAATCTTGAGCTAGCTGTAGAATATGTGTCGAAAAAATAACAATAGATTCGTTCTTCATCGATAAGATTAACTCTTTCATCTCATGCGCTGCCACCACATCAAAAGAGGTTAAAGGCTCGTCTAACAATAAGATTGGGGGTTGCACCATCATTGTCGCAATCATTTGAACTTTATTTTTCATACCATGAGAATAATCTTTCATCAAACGATGACAATCTTCTTCTTTAATGCCCACTTTATTGAGATAAGCATCTGGTGTTCTAAGATGTTTCATTCTATCCCCATTTGTTTCAATAAAAAATTTGATAAATTCATAACCGGTCATAAAATCTGGCACGTTGGGTGTAGCATGAACAAGACCAACATCTGTTTCTAAGTAGTCTCCTGTAGCTCCCACTTGCTCTAGGGTAATACTACCTGATTCGTATCCTAAATCTTTTGATATACAATTGAACAAGGTCGTCTTACCTGCCCCGTTTCGTCCCAATAACCCGTATATCTTACCTTTCTCAAACGTAAAACTGGCATCATTTAAGATGTTTTTTTCTTTAAATGATTTTTTCAATCCTTCAATTTTTAACTCCATAGTCTCCTCCTATTAATAAAACAGCCTTTCGACTCATTTCAGTATATAAAAAAAAAGCATTTGTTTCTACTTAAATGTTTTCTTTGCTATATAAGTCACTCTTAATTTATAATAAAAAAGAAAGATGTACAAAAAGGAGAGCTGTCAAATGAAAATTAGTATTATTGGTGCTGGCCATATGGGAGGCGCTATGATTAAAGGGTGGGTACGCTCCAATGCCATCTCACCTCAAGATATCTTAGTTAAAGGGGGCAAAAAAGGGACGGCAAGTAAGCTACAAGAAGAATTGATGTTCTCTTTAATCGATTCCTACGAAGACATGCTTGAAAGTGACATTATTTACTTGGCGGTTAACACAAAATTAATCCTTCCTGTATTGACAGAGCTCTACACATGTCTTGGGGACCAGGATCACATTCCTATCGTTTCCGTTTCTGCAGGTGTGAGCCTAGAGGAAATGTTAGCTATCACTGGGGAAAGCTATCCGTTAGCTAAAGCTATCCCTAATACTCCAGTTCAGATTAACCAAGGGATTACAGGGGTTTCCTTAGCTCCTGGCATGACTGATAGTGCAACAAATGTCCTCACTGAAACACTTGGTTTATTGGGTGAATCTGTGACGATTGATGAAGATCAATTAGGGATATTTGGTACGCTTGCTGGTTGTGGGCCTGCCTTTGTTGACGTCTTTATGGAAGCTTTGGCTGATGGTGCTGTTCTCCACGGAATGGATAGAGACATGGCTTACCACGTCGCAGCATCCATGGTGAGTAGTGCCGCTAATCTTTTACTAGAAACCGGAAAACATCCAGGTGAATTAAAGGATGGTGTTACCTCACCTGGAGGGACAACCATTAAAGGCATCACTGCGATGGAAAAAAATGGGTTCCGTTATGCAACAATCAGCGCTATCGATACCATTATGACACCATAAAAAAAACTGGGAGATGCTCTCCCAGTTTTTTTCTTTTCCTATTATTCTGTAATCAATCGATATAATTTATTGAAATACAGTACTCTTGCAATAAGATAATACACTAATTGGACTGCTAAGAAAGTTCCTAATACAACAAATGCCGTCATTTGTAGCGGTTGACCAAACAATGAGTACATAGCTTTCAATGCCACAATACCGTGTATAGATGATACGATAACGGGAGTAAAGAATAAAATACCCACTTGTTGGTAAACAACCTTCTTCATCTCTTTACGGCTAAAGCCAAGTTTATGGACCATGTTAAATTTCTCTTTATCTACATCCATATCACTATACAATCTAAAGTATAAAAAGCTACCAGCTGAAATAAAGAAAATCAAACCAATGAAAAAGCCGATAAACAGAACAGGGGCAAAAGCCTCTGTGATCATTTTAGTCGTATAAGCTTTGCTTTGTAATAAATAATTTTCCTTGAATGCTTCGCCTACCTTAGCTTGATCGTCGAAACTTCCTTTGTCTACTAACCAAGCCGTTGTCTCTTCTGGCGCACCCTTAGATGCCACGGCTTCATAGAGAGTATCTGACACGACAAACACATTGCCAAAAGTAGAAATGACTGCCTTTTGAACCTGGGTATCTACCACATTAATCGTATCTTGTCCTTCAATGGTTAATGTTTTAGGCACTTCTTTTGTGGGACCTATTTCTTGAAAACGGCTCACTTCATCCAAGGCATAGACAGTTTGTTTAGTGTCCAGTGTTGCTTCGCCAAGTAAAGTAGCTACCTCATTATAATTAGACTCTCTAATAAAGATACCAGACACTTGATCCTCATCACTCGCATAGTTAACGCTGTTAATAATCACTTTTGAACTCTTAATGTCATGTTCTTCCAGTGATTGGGTGACATCTTGAACTAACTTATCTGAGTTTTCTTTCTCATCCATATTAGTCATCACATAAAAATCATAGGGGTTACTATTTACACCTTTTAAACTCATTTCTTTAAAGCCTACCAAGGAGCCAATCGCTGAAAAAGCAACGGTAGTAATAACTGCTACCAAGAAGAATGACCGAGCATTGTCTTTCATTCTAAAGCCTAAATCAGAGAAAACAAGCATGTTTGTTTTTTTCCAAAACAGGGTTTCGTTTTTTTGTAAACGGTGAACCACTAGCACACTCAACTGATTGAATAAAAAGTTGGTTCCTAAAATAACCATAATGATGACAGGTACCATAGCCATCACAACCTGTACCCCTGTCACTGTTAAAGCAACAGCATAACCACCGCCAACAAGAACAACAGCCAAGATCGCTTTTATTTTAGAAACTTTTACGTCTCCTTTTCCTAAATCATTGCTTTTTAATAATGTTTGGACATCCATTTTAGGAATTTTAAATTGAATAAAAACTGAGATAAGTAAAAATAACACCATGAATGACAGAACGGTCACAACTGCCGCCTTTATTGGTAAATAACTAGGTAAGTCGACCCTCATCGTTACTTTACTAACCCATAACAAGCCTTGGGAAAAGAAAAAGCCAATAATAATACCCGATATCGTTGCTAAGAAACCAATGATTGAATTCTCTTGGAATACCATTTTTCTTAATTGTTTGGGTGACATTCCTTGAATTAATAACAAACCAAATTCTTTTTTTCTAGATTGTAAGAAAATATCCATAGAATATAACACATAGAAAAAAGAGAACAAATAAATAATCACAGCTGCTGTCATAAGTCCAGTTCTAACTGCCGAATGCAAACCTGAACTCAAATTAGGGTGAAAAGCAAACACAGCAAATGCAAAAAATGACATAACGGTTGATAGAGTGCTTAGAAAGTAAGCTAAATATAGGTTTTTATTTCTTAACGTGTTTTTAAATACAAATTCTTTAAATCTCATTATTCCACACCTTCTAACTCTCTCAAGTTTTCCAGAATCACATCATAAAAAGAAAGTCGATCTCCTGTTTTATTGATTTCTCGAACCAATTCACCATCTTTAATAAAAATAATACGTTCACAGTAACTAGCTGCAAATGCATCGTGGGTTACCATCAAGATACTTGATTCTTGCTCTTGGTTTAAGCTAGATAATAATCCCATCACATCTTTAGATGATTTTGTATCTAAATTTCCTGTAGGCTCATCGGCTAATAATAATTTAGGTTCATGAATCATGGCTCTGGCAATAGCAACACGTTGCGCTTGCCCACCAGAAATTGTCGCGATTCTTTTTTTTAGTAGGCTCTCTATCCCTAGCCTTATAGCAACATCAAATAATTTCTTTTTCATCACACTGACCTTTTCACCATCTAACGTTAAAGGTAAAACAATGTTTTCTTCTACAGTTAAGGTTGGCATCAAATTAAAGTTTTGAAAGACAAATCCTAATTGATTTCGCCTAAACTTTGCTAACTCCTCTTGATTAAGTTTCGCTGGTTCATACTCATCAATGGTTACACTTCCTGATGTTGGTTGGTCAATTGTCCCGATTAGATTGAGTAACGTTGATTTTCCACTTCCTGAAGGCCCCATGATTCCTACAAATTCGCCATCTTGAACCGAAAAGCTAATACCTTTCAAGGCTTGAAATTGATTTTTTTCTCCATATGTTTTGGTTACGTTATTTATTGTTAACATCTATTTTCCCTCTTTCGGTTATTTATCATTGAAGTCATCATACCTCTAATCGGTCTTTTTTAACATTTATGCACCTAACAAGGAACGAACATTTTTGTAAGATACTAAAAATTTGTGTAAGAAATAATAAAATAGGGTAGGTTTTTGCTATATTTTTGTTATAATTAAGTAGAATAAATTTGTGGAGGTTATATATGGCGTTACTAGAAGCAATCATTTTACTCGTAATACTCGTTATTTTTTCAAACGTTTTAAGTCATTATTTAGTGTCCATTCCAACAGCCTTAATCGAAATTGCTATTGGCGTTATTGCAGCAATCGTTTTAAAACTAAACGTGGAACTTGAAACGGATTGGTTTATGTTACTTTTTGTTGCTCCTCTTCTATACAATGATGCGCAACACTTTCCAAAAAAAGATTTGTGGGAACTGAGAGCCCCTATCTTTGCTAACGCGATATGGTTGGTTCTCCTAACAACCGTTGCAGGAGGATTACTAATCAATCAATTCGTGGCAGAAATTTCTCTTCCTTTATCCTTTGCCTTAGCTGCGGTCTTGTCTCCAACAGACCCTGTAGCCGTTCAAGGGATTGCAGAGCAAGTCAAGTTACCCAAACGACTCCTAAGCCTTATTAACGGAGAAAGCCTCATTAACGACGCTAGTGGGCTTATTGCTTTTAAATATGCTCTAGCAGCATTCTTGACAGGTCAATTTTCATTGCAACACGCAACGTTAGATTTTCTTTATATGTCAGTTGTTGGAATTATTGTTGGAATTTTAATTTCCAAAATCATTTACTTCTGCCAACGAACATTATTACACCAAGGCATTCAGGATGTTATTCTTCATACATCACTACAAGTTATTACTCCCTTTGTCATCTTTATCGTGGCAGAAATGTTCCACGCATCTGGCGTGATTGCCGTTGTGGTCGGTGGCGTTATCTCAATGCAACAAGATTCATTGTATAGAGGACCGTTATCAGAAATCAAACTTGTGACAACCAAAATGTGGGATATTATCATTTACCTACTTAACGGGGTAGTTTTCGTTATGTTAGGTGCTACCTTACCCTTCTCAATGAGAGCAGCAATCATTAACCCAGCCATTAATAATTGGATTTTAATTCTTTATGTTATTGGTATTTGGTTAGTCTTACTGACCATTAGAACTTTCTGGTCTTATGGTTATATGTGGATGAATTATTTCAAAACAAGCGATATCACTAATAGTAAACCTCGTTTCGCAACAGCTCTATTAACAGGGTTAACTGGGGTTCGTGGTGCTGTAACTATGGCGATGGTACTATCTATTCCCTTCTTTCTACCTAATGGGGAACTATTTAGAGAACGTTACTTAATCATCTTCTTAGCTAGTGGGGTCATTCTAACGAGCCTTCTAGTTGCTGTGGTTACTTTACCAATTCTTACTAAAGAGAAAAAACGCCTCGTGTTAACTGGAGACGACGCCTTTTTTGGTAGTGAGTTAGAAGAGCAACGTTTAATTTCAGATTTAACTGAAATTGAAGCCCGTAAATTGATGACAAAACAAGCCATCAAGTATTTAAAAGCTGAAATGACAGAGATGACGGAAGATAACAAACTCATTCTTAATGCCTTATTGAAAGATTTAGACAAACAATTGCGTTTCCTTTATCTAAATGATGACACTACCTCAAATAAGTATTACCACGACTTAGAAGTAGAATATCGCTCGATTGCTGTTAATGCTGAGTATGAAGGAATTATTGCCTTAACTGCAAAAGAACCTTTCTCTAAGAGCGTGACAAAACGGTATTTGCAAATGCTAAAATACAAAAAGAAAGCTCATTCTTCCAACATTACTATCGTTGTAAAACAGTCCTTCTATCGTGCTAAAAAACAAACCAAGCAATTACTTGTTAGAGCTTTTATCAAACAAAAGCATCATCCTGAAAATAGGAACGATATTGAAGTGGTTAAATTAGAAACGGCTAGTGCGAGTTGTGCTATTCAAGCCCTACTAAAAGTACAACGAGAACTTGATCCAAATGATTCTCATTTAATTTTAAAGAAAAATATTTTAAGCCAAATCATCTTAGAGTATCAAGGGAAAATTAACCGAATCAAGCTATACCAACTAAAACATCAAGAAGAGTATCAACTGCAATACCAAGATTATTTCTTAAAAATATTAGATGAAGAACGCAATGTTGTTCAAACATTATTAGAACAAGGAAAAATTAATCAAAACATGGCGAATCAATTGCGCCAAAGTGTCAATTACAATGAAACAACTTTCCTACAGGGAACGTTTAATTAAAAAAGAAAGCTAGAGATGACTCTAGCTTTCTTTTTTTTGATGTTTTCTCTCTTCATACTCTGTCCTCAAGATACCATATTTTACAGAATCATAGTATTCCCCTTGCCAATACCTGACTTGTCTAATAACCCCTTCTTTTTGCATTCCACATTTTTCTCCCACTTTCTGCATGCCTGGATTTCCAGACCATGTTGTAAACCCTAAATGAGGTAAGTACGGGAAAAGGTTAAATAACTCATCCATCCATTGAGTCAAAGCAATACTACCGATACCTTTCCCCCACAGCTGTTCATCATAAATCAACACGCCCATATCTAACCACTGCTTCAGTTCCCCATCTTCAAAATGTCCTGTCACGAGCCCCGCAATTCTCTTCCCAACCATAATCATTTTAATCATGGGATGGTCTGTTATATTTTTACCCAACCCATTAGAAAAATCTTCCCAAGGTATAATCGGATCCTCAAAATACGGTCCATTTAAAGCCATCCATTTAAGGTCTGCCTTAGGTCCATAACTAACCTCCCATAAGTCTTTCACATCTGACGCTGCAATCGACTTCAAGTAAACACTTTCTAACATATGACATCCTTCTTTCCTTATTTTAACTATTTGTATCAAAAAAACACTACTAGACTTTTTAACGCTCTAGCAGTGCTTCCTTATTATTCTTCATCCATAAATGTTTCTGTTTCTAGTGATGTTATTAGAACTTTTCGCGGCTTACTACCTTCTGAGGCACCAATCACACCGTTCGCTTCTAATTCATCAATTAATCGTGCCGCACGGTTATATCCTACTCTAAATCGACGCTGTAACAAGGAGATACTAGCTGTTTGCATCTCGACAATCAAGGCTTTAGCCTCTTCATAATATTCGTCTTGAGATTCAGTGCCACTACTTTTATCTAAGGATTCGTCTGTTGGCATCATATGCTCTTGATAATCAGCTTCTTGTTGGGACATCACAAAATCCACAAGATTTTCAACTTCTTGATCTGAAATAAAGGCGCCTTGAATACGGATTGGTTTATTTTCACCCATCGGAACAAATAACATATCTCCTCGACCTAGTAGCTTTTCAGCCCCATTGCCATCAATAATTGTTCTAGAATCAATCCCACTAGATACAGCAAAGGCAATTCTAGAAGGGACGTTGGCTTTAATAATGCCTGTAATAACATCCACACTTGGTCGTTGGGTTGCAAGAATCATGTGAATCCCAGCAGCACGTGCCATCTGCGCTAGCCGAATAATCGCATCTTCTACTTCATTACTTGCCACCATCATTAAATCCGCTAACTCATCTACAATAACAACAACATAAGGTAACACTGATTTTGCTTCTCCTGTTTCAGCATTGTTCTTACGAACCATGTCATTATAACCATTCATGTTACGCACACCAAAACCTGCGAAAAGTTCGTAACGTCTCTCCATCTCTTCCACCACTTTTTGCAATGCTTGAGCCGCTTTTCTTGGATTTGTTACGACAGGTGTTAATAGATGTGGAATACCATTATAGACATTCAACTCAACCATTTTGGGGTCAATCATCATCAATTTCACTTCATGAGGTTTAGCTTTCATTAAAATCGTTGAAATAATCCCATTAATACACACAGATTTACCACTACCTGTTGATCCCGCAATAAGTAGGTGAGGCATTTTCGTTAAATCAGCACTCACAATATCCCCTGAAATACTTCGACCTAGTGGTACTTCTAAAATATCCGTCTCCAGTTGTCCTTGACCTTCCATAACGTCTCTAAATGACACCATACTGGTTGTTTGATTAGGTACTTCAATCCCAATCAAAGACTTTCCTGGAATGGGTGCTTCCATCCTGATATCTTTTGCAGCTAACGCTAACGCTAAATCGTCTGTTAATCCGACGATTTTACTGACTTTGACTCCAACAGCAGGTTGAATTTCAAATTTTGTAACAGATGGGCCTAAGCTAGCACGAATGACTTTAGCATCAACATTAAAACTTGCAAAGGTTTCTTCTAAAACTTTGACATTTTTTTCCACTAGTTCATACTCGTGACTTTGATCCGCTAAGGGGATTTCATTCAGTAAGTCCACTTGTGGCAACAAATAATCAACATTTTCTGTTTCTTCCAGTACCTCAAACTCTAGATGTGGTTCTGGTTCTGTTACTTCTTTCTCTTTCTTTTTCCCTGATGGTTTTGGCTGTTGCTTATGATAACTATCTTGATAGCTATCAATCTCTAATGTTGCTTGTACAGGTTCACCTTCAGGCTCTTTGGGTTCTTGTTGTTTGGCTAATTTTTCACCAGGAGTGAGTTCTCGTACGTTATTTTCAGAAAGTTTTTCGTTTTTATTCATCAATCGTTGCTTTTTTTTTTCCTCATGTTGCTCTTTTAAATCTTCTTTTTTTGTGCTCCATTGACTAACTATTTTTCCGCCCATACGACGAACCAAGTTGACCACTTGATCCAACTTTACATTGGCCATCATTAATATACCTGTTGTCATACCAATAAAAGCAATCACATAAGAACCGAATTTAGCCAGTAAAAAATAAGTGATGCTATAAAGAACCGCACCAATCATCCCTCCACCAACGGATTGTGTCACCTGGTTAATTTTAATGTCAGAATAAATTTTAGACCACGTCATTGAGACAATCTTTGTATCTCGACTAATGTGTTTAAATAAACCAATTTCAATAAACAATAACAAACTAATATAAAACACTAGCATGCCAATTAACAAGGTTTTTCGTTTGAATTTAGGGTCTTTCCCCATAAAAACAAGCAATAAGCCATATAGTACTAACATAATCGCCATCACGACGTAAGTGTTTCCTACTATCATCCTAAAAACATTGGCCATTAATAAGCCTAAAAATCCTAATTTAAGTCCGCCAACAATACCGATGACGACAAACGTTACACCTATTAAAAAGTAGGTTGCTTTTTCTCTTTGTTGTAATTCCTTTTTGGTCGGCTTTCTCGTCTGCTTCTTTTTTGCCATAATCAATCTCCTTATTCATTTAACCAACATCATACTTGATTTTTTAATTACTATACATTTGATTATACCATTATTTAGCTGAATAGTTAGCTCTTACTCACTAAAAAACCTCATCAATAGAAATACCTTGATGAGGTTGTGTGTTAAATTTGGTTATTTTGTAAACGATACATATCGTAATATAATCCTTCTTGTTGAATAAGCGCTTCATGATCACCACGCTCAACGATGTGTCCCCGTTCTAACACTAAAATAAGATTAGCATCTTTAATCGTTGATAAGCGATGGGCAATCGCAATGGTTGTACGACCTTGTCTCATGCTTTTTAGTCCTTCTTGAATCAGGGTTTCTGTTTCAGTATCAATGTTAGCTGTTGCTTCATCCAATACTAAAATTTTTGGATCAGTCACAATGGTTCTAGCAAAAGATAAGAGCTGACGTTGTCCACTTGAAAAACTTGTCCCACCTTCAATAACTTTCGCATTGTATTGACCTGGCAGGGTCTCAATAAATTTATCAGCTTGAACAAATTTAGCCGCATCAATAATTTGTTGATCCGTAATATCATGATTAAGTAATCGGATATTTCGAGCGATATCTCCATAAAACATGAAAGCATCTTGAAGAACGAGTCCCATTTTTTCACGAAGTTCTTCCATAGAAAAATCCCGAATATCTATATCATCAATCAATATTTGTCCCTCATAAAATTCGTAAAAACGCATCAGAACATTAATAATAGAACTTTTACCACTTCCTGTATGCCCTACTAAAGCCACTGTTTCTCCAGGATTTGCCACAAAACTAATATGATTTAAGACGTTATGCTGACCGTCATAAGAAAAACTGACATCACGGAATTCAATCTTAGCGTCTGTAATTGTCGCATTTGCTCCAGGATTCTGTTGGGGCGCCACTTCTTCATGATCTAAGACCGTCATGATACGACTGCCAGCAACCATCCCATCTTGAAATACGCTCAATAAGTCCATCATACTTGTCATTGGATTGAAAAATTGTTGCACATAAGAGATAAACGCATAAATTAACCCAACTTCTAAAGGAGTAGTCAGTGATTTAAATCCAAAGAAGCTTAAGATAAGCGCTGTTGCTAAAGCAAACAATAAGTTAATAATTGGTGCTAATAACAGAGAGTTTGTTTTAATCATCGCGTACTTAGACTCTAAATAGTCATGATTGTTCTCCTCAAATTCTTCTTCTAAACGCTCTTCTTGTCTAAAATATTGAACAATTGCCATGCCAGAAATCGATTCATTCAATTTGGTATTCAAATGACTCAATTTTTCACGCATGCCACGATAAATTTTGGAACTAAATTTTTGATAGTACCAAATAATCACTAATAGAATAGGAAAAAAGATAAGACAAATGAGCATCAATTGTGGATTAATCAACCACATCGCTGAAAATGAAGCAATGATCCCAAATATGGCAGATAAAACCATCAAGAAAACCAACCAGAATTCAAACAGCGTTTCTGTGTCGTTCGTTACACGAGAAACAATGGATCCCGCTGGAGTCTGATCGAAATAACGCATACCAAGGGTTTGCAATTTAGTAAATAACTGAACTCTGATGGATTGATAGGTCTTTAATGACCCACTATAATAAAGAATCCACTGTCCAAACCATACCACTGCCTTGAACAAAACACCTAAGGCATATAACCCGGCAAAATATAAAATAACAGACATTGTCGCATCTTTTGTTGCCAAATGATTATCCATAAACGTTTGTAATATTTTAGGTAAACTAATATTAATTACGGCAAGAATCACTGCAAACATTAAGGAGCCTATGAATTCTTTTTTGAAAGGTTTTGCAAAAGTTAACATACGTTTTATAATTGAACGTTGCTCTTTTGCAGTGAAGGACTTAGACCAGCCTGACTTTGTTTCTTCCATTATCTCGTCCCTCCTTCAATTTTATTTTCCAATTGTTGATAATCAAACATTTTTTTGTACCATCCATTAGTATCAATTAATTCTTGATGGGTTCCGCGTTCGATGATTCTTCCATCATCAATTACAATAATCTCATCCGCATGTTTCACGCTACTTAATCTATGGGTACTGATGATGGTTGTTTTATTTTGACGTGTTTCTTTTAAATTAGTAAGAATAACTTCTTCTGTCTTAGCATCAACAGCAGATAACGCATCATCTAATATTAAGAGTTCTGGCTGTAACAACAAGGCTCTTGCAATAGACATCCGCTGTTTTTGTCCTCCTGAAAGAGAGACTCCTCTTTCACCAACCATGGTATCATATCCCTCAGTAAAGCCTAGGATATCTTCATGGAGGGCTGCTTCTCTGGCGATATTCTCTACTTCTTCTTGACTTGCTTTGGGTGCTCCAAAGCGAATATTGTCTCTTACCGTCATAGAAAATAGGAAATGGTCTTGAGGAACATAACCCACAGAATGAAGTAAAGCATCTAAGGTATACTCCTGAAGAGTGTAATCACCGTACTCAATGCGTCCGTCATACGTGTCGTATTCCCGTAATAGTAACTTGATAATACTTGTTTTCCCTGCTCCTGTTTTTCCAACAATTCCCAGAGTATCCCCTTCTTTTATATCAAAATGGATATTTTTAAGGGTAGGTTCTTCTTCATCATGATACGTAAAAGCATCTACTTTATAAGATAAATTTCCTTTTGCAGGAGTCGATACACCTGTAGTCATCTCTACAATGCTCGATGTTTCATTTAATAACTTCTCTACCCTGTCGTAACTAGCATTACCACGTTGTAAGACATTGAAGAAACGTCCAATAGCAAACATTGGCCAAACCAACATCCCTATATAGTTGAAGAAAGAAACCAACTGACCGATTGAAATGACATCATTGACTACAAAATACCCACCTAGGGATATAGCAATGACATAAGATATACCAATAATCAGTGTAATAAGCGGGTCAAACAATGCATCTAATGAATTAACACGGTTACTTTTTTTGATTGACTCGTTTACTTTGTCTTGAAAATCTTGTATTTCTTCTTGTTCTTGGCCAAATGTTTTAATCACTTTGATTCCTGTAACAGTTTCTTGTGTTTTATCATTTAACGTTGAAAAAGCAGCTTGAGATTCTTTGAATGCTTCATGTAGTTTGTTTCCCAATTTACTTGATAATAAAGCTAATAAAGGGAATGGAATAAGAGCAATTAATGTCAAACGCCAATCAACAAATATCATCATAGCAATGATGGTTATAAACCCTGTGATAAAGGCATCCGCAAAAGTTAAAATCCCTGCACCGGCAACGTTTTGAATGGCGTTTAAATCGTTCGTTGCATGAGCCATTAAATCTCCCGTACGGTATTTTTGGTAAAACACTTGATCCATTTTAGTTAAATGATGGAACAAACGTTTTCTCATGCTTTTTTCTAATCTAGCTGCTCCTCCCCAAATGTGTGTCCGCCAAACATAACGTAGGACATACACAACAATGGCAGAAGTAACTAATACTGAAATCCACATGATCAAAACGTCTTTTGTTAATGTTCCCTCAGCAATATTATCTATGATAATCCCAATGACCCTTGGTGGTAGTAACTGAATAATCGCAACAAGGATTAAAGCTCCTACCCCAATAATATAGTTTTTCTTTTCTTCTTTGAAAAACCAAGATAATTTTTTAAATACGTCCAAACCTTCCACTCCTTCTAGTCCTAAAAAAATAAAAAACGGGCGCGAAAAAAACGCACCCGTTTGCTTATGTTTTTAGTTTATACAAATTACTGAAAAATCTATTTTTTCTTTTTGTTGCCTTTACCGCTTGTGTTTTGATTTTTCATGTTTTGCATCATTTGACGAATTTTTTTCTCAGATGGTTTTTGTCCCATTTGAGCCATCATCATACGTAACATATCCTCATTAACGGGAGGATTTTTTTCTAATTGATCTTCAAACGTTTTCTTCGCGAAAAAGAATCCACCTACTGCTCCTAATAATAGTGCAATAACGATGAATAAAATAACTAATCCTGTATTCATAACTCTGACACTCCTTCCTCCAGTTAATTCTCATTACAACATACAATTTTACTAAAAATACTGGAGAAAAGAAAGCCTTTTTTTACATTTAACCTTGATTTTCAATTAATTCTAATAGATTAGGGTTAAAGGTTTGACTCTTAAGCATAGCAATTTCGTATTGGTACGGTGCTTTTGCTTTCTTTTTGTCTTCTCCAACAAATGGGGTCTCTAAAATTTTAGGCAATGTTTCTAATTGTGGATGGTGAACAATATAATTCAACGCATCAAAACCAATCGTTCCAAAACCAATGTTAGCGTGACGGTCCTTATGAGAGCCTTGTGGGTTTTTCGAATCATTGACATGGATTACTTTTAATCGATCCAATCCGATAATACGGTCAAATTCTTCTAAAACACCATCAAAATCTTCTCTGACATTATAACCCGCATCATTAATATGACACGTATCTAATGTAACGGATAGTTTATCATTATGTGTGACACCTTCAATAATTTGAGCTAACTCTTCGAAACTACGACCACATTCTGTTCCTTTTCCTGCCATTGTTTCCAAAGCGATTTGAGGTGATTGATCTGATGTTAAGACTTCATTCAAACCTCTGATTATTTGTTTGATACCAACATCTGCTCCTGCACCCACATGAGCTCCTGGGTGTAAGGTGATTTGTTTCGCGCCAATTGCTTCTACTCGTTGAATTTCTTGTCTTAAAAATTCAGTAGCAAACCCGAAATTTTGAGGTTTTGTTGTGTTTCCTAAATTAATAATATATGGGGCATGGACCACAATATTATTCATATCAATATTATGTTCTGCCATAAACGCTTTACCAGCGTCTAAATTCATCTCTTCAATCGGTTTACGACGTGTATTTTGAGGAGCTCCTGTATAAATCATAAAGGTATTAGCACCATAACCTGCAGCAAGTTTTGCTGAACCTAATAACATTTCTTTACCACTCATACTCACATGAGAACCTATTAACATAACCATCTCTCCTTCATTTCATATCTTTTAAATTGTAGCCTTATCTTTGAAGTTTCTCAAGTTAACTGCCTAAATAAAAAAACAGAAATGAGAGTATAATAATCAAATGTCTTATTTTTTTGCACCGTAGATAGCAAGCGCGGCCTGAACTCCTGCGCCAGGGACAATGTCAGCACCATAAAATAAGAGCGTAGCCTCTAACGCTCCCAGTACTTGTAATACATTTTCTCTTCGACTACTGAATCCCATGTTACCAATACGCCATACTTTACCTTGTAACGGACCAAAAGAAGAAGCAATCTCTACCCCAAATGTATCTAATAACATACTTCGAACGGCTTCTGCTTCTATTCCTTTAGGGACTAAAATAGGAGTTACCGTAGGCATTTTTGTTTGACTGTCTCCATATATTTCTAATCCCATAGCTGTCACACCTGCTTGAATAGCCTGATCATTAAGACTATGACGAGCAAAACTAGACTGGATACCTTCGTTACATAATAACCTTAACCCTTCATGCAAGGCAAAAATCATACTTGTAGCTTCGGTATGATGATTGATTCGTTCCTCACTCCAATACCGCTCTAACTGACTTAAGTCCAAATAATTATTATTAATGTGACGGGAATTACGATCCGTTTTACTTAATCCTAGCTCTTTTTGGTAGCGTGCATTGATTGCCTCTCCGGCACGATCATTGTAAGTAATCAAGGATAATCCCGACGGAACACTGACACATTTTTGTGTTCCTGCAATAGCAATATCAATTCCCCATTCATCTACCTTAATTTCTACACCACCATAAGTAGCAACAGTATCAACTACAAAAAAAGTATTCGTAGATTGGCAATAAGCCCCTATTTTATCTAAAGGTTGCATCTGTCCATTTGCTGTTTCTCCATGAACCATTGCAACAATCTTAGGTTGATGTTCTTTAATAGATGCAATGATGTCCTCTTGACAAAAGACACTATCCCACTCTTTTTCTAAGTAAACAATCTCCGCTTGCGCTCTTTCTGCAATTTCTCCAAGTAAATAAGCAAACCTTCCATAAGCTGGAATAAGTACTTTATCTCCTGGCTCTATCAAAGCAATTAATGCTGCTTCTAAACCAGAGCGACTTGTACCATCTATAGCAAATGCTTGCTTATTTTTTGTTTGAAAAGGAATTTTTATCATCTCTTTAACATCATTCATTACAGCTAAAAAGGAAGGGTCAAATTGGCCAACAACGGGAGTTCCCATAACTCTCAAAACTGACGGATGAACTTCTACAGGTCCTGGTGTCATAATGGTTCTATTCGGTGTACTAAATGGTTGAATCATATTATTTTCTCCTTACGTCTTTGTATTTGTTCTTCTATTATCTAATAAAAATAGACTGTAAATCACTATGCAACATGCACAATGATTTTTTTCTTATGTATATATCGCACAATTTATAGTAAATGAACAGACCTTTCTTTATAATAAGTTTATAATGTAAATGAGGTGAAAGATTTTGACAACTCTAGAAAATATATTACAGGTTCCTCGCTTTTCAGATTTAAAACTACTAACTCCCAATGTTAATTTAAATACCACTGTATCAAATGTAGAAATTACAGAAACGCCTGATATTGCCAACTATACATCTAGTCAGACCTTATTACTTACAACTGCTATGTACTATAAGGAAAAACAAAATGAGTTGATTTCTTTAATCGATTCTCTTATTCATATCAAAATTTCAGGTTTAGCCATTAAAGTTGGACGGTTCATAACCGAATTAGATCCGGCAGTGATTGCCTACGCAGATACTAACAATTTTGCTTTAATTGAGGTACAGAGCACACAGCCATTAGGAGGCCTTCTTCAAAAGTTAACTGGTTATATCAACCAATCTAAAACAGAACAAATTAGCTTTGCTTTAGATATTCAAAAACAATTTTCTCATCTTATCATCAATGATGCGTCTATTTCTAAGATTATTTTAGAATTTGGCAACATTGTTGAAAGTCCTATCATCCTTTTAAATTCCTTTAAAGAAATTGTGGCCTTCTCTCAAAACTTAGTTGGGTATCCTAAGCCACTAACTTATTTTACCCAGCAATTAATGGAACAAGACGCTTTTTCTTCTGTAAACGAAAACACAAGTAAATTTATCGGAACCAATGCGAAAAATCAAATTGAAGCTGCGGTTTATCCTATTAAGAGTAATAATTTTTTTCCTTATTATTTAATTATTCTATCACCAGATAAAATTCCTTATCCTGTCTCCGAATTCGCCATAGAACAAGCCTTGCTCGTTCTAAGTTTTGTTTTATTAAAAAATGAAAAGTTAGAAGAGTCAAAAAAACAAATAAAAAGCGACTACTTCTTAAATCTAATAGAACGACAGGGATCAAAAGCCCTAGACCAAAATAATTGGCTGACATATGACACTAATTTTGGTATCCAATTCTCTCAATTTTACCAAATTATATATGTATCCTTGAATCATCAAGATAAGAACAGTCATCCTATGAAACTCAATGAAGAAAAAATGAAATTGGCTTACCTTTGGCTGGATGATAAATTAACAGATTATCTCGATCATGCCGTGGTTTTCCCTGAAAAAAATTCGACTAATTTTATGATTTTATTACAACAAAAAACAGAGGCTTCAGAAATTGAACGCATTCTGACAAAATTAAGTAAATTATTACAACTTGTCTTGCCGGTAGATCTTGTTTTTTCATGTGGGCAACCTTGCACAAGTATTGAACAAATCTCAACGTCCTTAATTGAAGCGAAAATGACTTGGGAGGAACGCGCTTCTTTAGATCATTCAAAATTAGTTCTGTTTTATTTACCAAAAGGAATAATGAATTTATTTGACAGCATTCATAAGGATGAAATGGTTTATTTTTGTAAAAATAGTCTTAAAGAATTGGCCTATCCCGTGGATAATATGCACATCGAACTTAGAAAAACGTTAAAAACATATTTAGATAATCAATGTGAAATTACGAAAACTGCGAATCAACTGTTTATTCACCGAAACACAGTCAAATATAGAATTGACAACTGCGAAGACATTATTGGATTTCCGATTACTACGTCAGAAAACAGTTTAAATCTTCGAATCGCTTTAGAATTATCAGAATAACCTCAGAAAGGACGGCACGATGGTACCACATATTGAAACATACCACTTATTCAATCAATTAGAATTAAAAGCTACCTACTATCCTCAGGACACCAAATCAGTGAAACAACCACTGATTATTTATTTACATGGTGGAGGCTTAATATATGGAAATCGGGATGACTTGCCCAGTATTTATATGTCACAGTTCAACCAAGCGGGTTATCCCGTACTAACCTTGGACTATCCCTTTATTCCAGAAGTTAGACTTCGTGATATTTTATCCGTTTTAAAAGTAGGTATACAATGGGCTTTAGACCATCCTATTATTGATACAGATAATTACATTTTATTTGGAAGGTCTGCTGGGTCTTATTTATCACTATTATTAGCATCTGATCCAACCTTACCAAATCCGACTCTACTAATCTCATTTTATGGCTACTATTCATTAGCTGATCAAGCTTTACAGCAACCCAGTTTGTACTATAAAAAATACCCAGCTATCCCTTTTATGGTTCTCCACCAATTGATTGAAAAATCGCCCTTAGCATCATCCTCTATTGCTCAAAGGTTTCCTATTTATTTATCCTATCGTCAAACAGGAAAGTGGACACAAGAAATAGTTGGACCCCACGCTACTCTTTCTGACTTTAGTCTGAGTCAAAAAGAGTTACGCCAATTACCTCCAACTTTTATCGCGGCAAGCGATGGGGATCAAGATGTTCCCTTCCATTGTTCGCAAGATTTGGCGCGCTTTATACCGGAGAATCACTTTCATCAATTAACAGGATTACCCCACGATTTTGACAGTAATACCCATCTACCTGAAGGTAAAGAATCCTATAACCTCCTCATTCATTGGTTACAAAAAAGAAGCTAAGTGAGATACTTAGCTTCTTTTTACTCTATTAATATTAACCTATTATTCTTGTTCCTGCCTTACCCTCAAGGGCTTTAGCAGCATCTGATAAAGAACAGATAATAGCCGTTTTACCCATCTTAGCAAATTCGATGCATGCTGCCATCTTAGGCCCCATACTACCATCTGAAAAATGTCCTTGATTATAATATTCTAATGCTTTCTCAATGGATAAATCGGTCAATTTTTCCTGATTTGGTTGACCATAATTAATGTAAACATTCGGAACATCGGTTAATATCATCAATACATCTGCTTCCACATCTTTTGACAAACATAAAGCCGATGAATCCTTGTCAATAACAGCAGCTACTCCTTCTAATTCGTTCTTCTCATTACGAATGACAGGAATGCCTCCACCACCTGTAGAAACAACAACAATGCCTTGTTCTAACATGGTACGAATCACATCTACTTCAACAATTGATTTTGGTTCTGGGGATGCTACTAAACGTCTATAACCACGACCTGCATCTTCGCCCATTACCCATCCCTTAGATGTTTCTCGTTCTGCACTTTCTTCCTCTGTAAAGAAAGAACCAATTGGCTTAGTTGGGTTGTTGAACGCTGGATCTCCTTTGTCCACTTCAGTCATTGTTAATACAGTCGCGATTGATTTATCTGGTAATTGATTTTTGAGAGCTTGTTGCATCATATAACCAATAAATCCTTGAGATTCCGCACTACACGCCGGTAAGGGTTGAACAGGTACTTCGCCTTCTGCTAACTCATTTTGTCTTAATATTTGTCCCACTTGTGGCCCGTTACCGTGGACAATGACTAATTCATAGCCTTGATTAATAACACTGGCAATACTTACCGCACTATCTTCTACGTTTTTCTTTTGAATAGCGTATGTTCCTTCTTGACCAGGTTGTAAGATGGCATTACCACCTAAAGCTAAAACAACTCTCTTTTTCATTGTATTATCGACTCCTTCATTTTTGCATTAAAATAGCCCACATCATTCCTGCTATCGTATCTTTACCAGATGTGCTCCCTGATGCAGCTAATTTTTCTAAATAAATTGGTAAATCAGGCGATTCAATATTCTTTAGTACCTCTACTATAGGCGAACTAAAGTAACCTAATTTGCTTGCATTTAAATAACTAATTGAAACATCTGTTGTGGCTTTTTTTTCAATATATTCTTCTAACCGTCTAAAAAATGCAAGCGGTAAAAAAGGCTGTAATTGATGAATAGCCATGATCCCTACTAAAAAATCATCTCCCGATGGTGTCAGGCCCTTCCCTCTACCGATTAATTCATCCACAAGACTCGGTATTGTATCTATATTTATTGTTTTTAAACACTCTAATTCAGCAAATGGATATCCTGTACCTTGTCTATATTGAGATAACGATAACAAGGCTCTGTTTAAAGAAACAAATTTTGGAAATGGCTCCTTATGTTTTATCGGTATATGACTTAAATCAATTTTAATGTTGTTAATGGAAAGGATTTTATTGTCAAAATCATAAATAGGTACGTCGCTTTCAACTACCCTTTTTATTTCAATAAAGTCAGCAACATTAAAATGAATACCAAAAGGAACCGTCCCTTTTGTCATATCTCCCAAATAAATTAAATAATCTGCGATTTGAATATTCAAACCATGTTGAAACATACTATGTGTTGTGATGATTTCAGGTGTATCTAAATAATCTAGTACCAGAGGACCTATACTTAGAGGGTGTATCATATGCTTTCATCCTTTAGCCTGTTTATGTATTAAGAAACTGAAGAACATAATACGCCCTTCAGTTTCTTGTAATTTATTCCGCTGCCATTCCTAGTTTTTCTGCATAAGCAGTAATCGCTTTTTCAAAACAAGACAACGGTGGTCTTACCGTTCCGGCACCAATTTGTCCAATACCAGCTTCTTTATGTGCAATTCCTGTATTAATAACAGGTGTAATCCCTTTTTCAACAACAGAGCGTGCATCAATACCTAAACAAATCCCTTTGAAATCCCATGTTGGAACAGGGAAGTTAGGGTTTTGGCTCATACAAATTTCTGCCATTTCATTAGATGTATTAAGTGCATCATAAAAACCACCGGAACCCACAAAACGTGTCACTGCAGGTGCTGCAATCATTGCCATACCACCAACACCAAATGTTTCAGTAATAGCTGAATCACCAATATCTGTGTTAGCGTCGTCACCACTGTATCCCGCAAAATATAAACCTTGTGGTGTGTTGACAGGACCTGTAAACCATTGATCTCCCATGCCACTAATACGGATACCAAAATCTTTACCATTACGACACATAGCTGTAACGATGGTTCCTTCTTGAATCATACGGGCTCCATCCATGACTGCTTTCGTCGCTGCCATCATAATATTTAAAAAGAATTGATCTGTATCGGCTAGGAAGGTAGACACTTCTTGTTTTTCTTTTTCTGAAATATCTAATGTTGTAATGATAGGTCCTACTTCTTTATAAAAGGCTAAAGAAGCAGCTATATTACGTTGATGGAATTCATCTCCCATAGCAATCGCTTTTGCTACTAATACATTCACATTTAGACCATCTTTCATCTCCTGTAATGCTTTACTTAGTACCGGACCTAAGGTATCCCGCATCCACCTCAAGCGCGTGATAACCTCTTCTGAATAAGCTCCAAAGCGTAGCACAGCCCCAATGCCTTCGTTCATAGTACAATACGCACGATTTCCATCTGTTTTATTTTCAACGACTAATACTGGCATGTTACCTGACGTTATTCCACCCATTGGACCTACAGCATCATAATGATGACAAGGAGCAAATTCAATATCTCCCGATGATAACATGTGACGCGCTTCTTCTTCTGTTGTCGCCCATTCTTCAAAAAGAACGGCGCCAATACAAGAACCCTGCATTGGGTCTGTCATATCTTCCCATGCAATAGGAGGGCCTGCATGTAATAACATTTTATTATTTAATTCAGTAATCACCGTTTTCGCTGGAACAACATCTAATAAAAACGGTGCTGATTGTACTATCTTGTCAATCACTGCTTGGTTAGCATCTTCTATCGTTGTATAAGTCATTTATTTTACCTCCTGGTTAGCATCAAATTCAAAATGATTTAAGAAATAAAGAATCTTTTGTAGATGAACATTCCCACCTGCTGATGGACGCCATTCAAAATGAGTTACTTCGCCACCATTATCAAAAATGGATTGAGTAAAGCTTTCTAAACCAATGTTAATAATCTTTGGCGTTTCACTAATTAGAGTAGATAACGTTTCTTGTACTTTTGGTAAACTCGTTAATGTACTCTCTTTTTTGGCTACAACTTTTTTGTCATCAAATGTTAAACTTTCACCGATTACCTGGAGCGCTGTACGTAATGCCTGTACATTGTTTTCACACACTGTCACACCCATGTCTTCTAAGATAGCTATTTGATTAGCCATGTTTTGATGATCTTCATCTGTCCCTACAACAACAGCGACAAAACGAATATCAGATTCTTTTAATCCTTTTTCAATCGCAGGTTTTAAAGCTGTGGCCATATCGTCATGAGCACCATATCCCAATACAACATCGAAAACGACTACCGCTGTATCTTTATCTTCAATAACAGATTTTATTTTTTCAATCCTTATTTCTGGATCAATCATAGGATGAGGTTTCCCTTTAGTATACATGTCATCACCTAAATCTATGACTTCATGACTACCAGCTTTTAATGTATAACCTTCCGGTGTGTCATTTCCTTCTAATGATAAAGCATCTTGCAATAAAAAGGCTGCTTCATAAGCCAATGTACCACCTGAATAATATCCTTTAATTCCCTTAGCTGTAGTTGACAGTGGTATCTCTTTAACTGGTGCTGGCGTGTAAACTACTGCTTCCTTATTCATTAATTTTGTCGCTAATTGGGCTGTTTCTTCTAGTGTATAAGCATGATACAATCCTTCTTCATGTACCTCTGGTTTTGACCCTAAGAATAATGTTACTACTGGTTTGTCTACTTTTCTTAACACATTTAATACCTTTGTTTCAATTTCTTTTGCTGGTGGTTTAGAGATGACCACAATGACATCTGTCTCTGCGTCTTCATTTAATGCAACAATACTATCAATCATCGATATGGCACCTACTTCTGTTGATAAGTCTCGCCCTCCTGTACCAATCGCGTTTGTTACTCCTTGACCATAACGGTGGATTAACGTTGTCACTTCTTGAATTCCAGTTCCAGAAGCACCGATAACACCTATACGACCTTTCCGATTATTATTAGTAAAAGCTAATGGCAAATCATGAATGACTCCTGTACCACAATCAGGCCCCATCACAAGTAATCCTTTATCGTGTGCTTTTTGTTTCAATCTCGCTTCTTCTTTCAAAGGAATATTATCACTAAAAACAAACGCATGTAGTCCGTGATCAATGGCTTGTTCTATTTCAAGTGCCGCATATTCACCTGGGATAGAAATCAACGCAACATTCGCATCTGGTGCTTTTTTTAATGCTTTTTCCCAAGAATTTATTTTATCTTCTACTTCACCTTCACCATCATTAGTGCTGCTTAATTCTTCATTAATCATGGATAGGACCCGTTCTTTATCGTCCTCAGAAGCCACTTCAAGCATAACAACCATGTCATTAGATGTTGCTTCATCTAATTCTTTAGTATCAAAACCACCTGCTTTAAAAATATCAATATTGGCAGGTGTTCCCATCATAATAGACACACGTGTTACTTCATCTAACTGATTTAATTTACTCGTTAAAAGCATCAAGACAACTGAGTCTTGGTAACTGTTTTTCATAATAATCGTTTGAAGCATATTTTTCTCCCCTATTTCCATTTATTTATTTTTCAGCAAAGGCATCAGCGTGATCGTATTGGTTATGATGAACCACATCACTGACTAAATAATCATAAATACTTTTTGCAACTGGAATCCCTGTTTTTTTATGCTCTTGATGTCTAATTTCTGATAGCTCTCCTGGATAATAAACCTGTTCTACTCCTGTAGCTGGTTGACTCTCATGTAATTCATCAATCATCACAGAGAGATTTGTTTTAAATTCAGACAAATCAGTAAAATAACTAGGGTTAATTAAAACAAAGAGTTGACCAAGATTACGTCCTTCTGACAAATCTGCATACATAGAACTCACGTGTTTTCCAAATGGTAAGCCTAATAAGGAACCTGATAAAATATCAACCATCATCATCAAACCATATCCTTTTGGTCCGGATATAGGTAATAATCCATGAACTTTGTTAGGATCCGTTGTTGCTTCACCGCTACTATCGACTGCCCATGTATCAGGTATCTCTTTATTTTTACTACGTGCATCTAATATCTTACCCCAGGCTTGTACAGTTGTTGCCATATCAAAGATAATGGGACGTTCTTTATTAGTCGGAGCACTAAAAGCAATGGGATTCGTTCCAAAAAATGGTTCTGTCCCTCCAAATGGTACTGCCATTGGATCTGATTGACATACCGCAAGCGCTACCAAATCTTCTTGCGCGGCTAAATCAACATAATAAGATAACATCCCACTGTGTCCCATTCTAGAAACTCCAACAATCCCTACACCTGTATTCTTTGCCATATCAATAGCATAATGTAACGCTTCTTTACTAGCCACATGACCAATAGCATTATCAGCATGAAAGACGCCTGTACTGGCACCTGTTTTTTCAAACTTAAACGCCGGTTTTAATGTTGTTCCGCCTTTAGCGATACGTTCAGCGTAATATTCTACTCTAACAGCCCCATGAGAATGGACTCCCCGTGAATCTGCATAAGCTAAATGTCTTGCTACTTCTTCAGCATGATCTGATGACAAACCAGCTTTTTCAAGCTTGGTTTGCATCAACTCTTGC
Organism: Vagococcus sp. 211; assembly: GCF_056322705.1. Lineage (NCBI taxonomy): Bacteria > Bacillati > Bacillota > Bacilli > Lactobacillales > Enterococcaceae > Vagococcus > Vagococcus sp. 211. Next base: position 783,133 of record NZ_CM150475.1, on the reverse strand, counting down.
AATTTTTCAGTTTCTAAATAAATAATTTCTTCAGACATATTGAGTGTCCCTTCTTATTCTTTATAGTTCAACATCACGGTTGCAATCTTTAGAGTATAAATAACTTAGTGGCGCTTTACGTCCTACTGAGTAACAGGCTTGTAAATTATACGCTCCCATAAAAATGTAATCGCCTTTTTTAACAGGCATCCAGTTGTTATCTAGATTGTACATACCTTCCCCACTCAATAATAATGCACCATGTTCTTGGTAATGTGTTTCAATATAGCCATGCGCTCCACCTGTCGCAAAACTCAAAATATGGAAATTCATATCAAAATTAAGATCTGTTGGTAATAAATTTTTAAATGCAACATCCGTCATGTCTTCATAGTTCTCTGCTTCAACATCATTTGAATTCCCTACAAAAGTATAAGGTTCATATCCTGCTGCTGGCTGGTAACGTTTTTTGTAAAGGAAGGTCTCAGTTGGATTACTGCTACTATTTTCAAATGTTAGTTGTTTAGTCGGTGGACAGTACATATAGCCACCATCTGTTAAAGTGACGTTTTTCTCACCATCACTTACTGTCAGCTCTCCTTCTAATACATAAATAAATGTTTCGATTCCATTTCCACCAAAGCCAATTTTATTTCCGCCCTTTGGTAATACACGACATAAGTAGTCAACAAAAGTAGCTCCTAGTTTAGGCGTTGACATAATCGTCATCTCACACCCATCAAAATTAGGTAACACATTTTTAACTAATCCTTGTGGTGGTATAACAGCAAAATTCCCTCTTTCCACAATTGCTCTTGATTCTAAAATATCTTTTGGGTATCCTAATTCATTTGTTCTGTATCCCATTATTTATTCCCCTTTTCTTATCTTTATTGTTAGTTTATTCTTCATAAGCTAGTTTATAGAGAGAAGCTATTAATGCTTTAACTCCCTCTACTAAGTCTTCTGTTTTGGTTGCTTCCGCAGGATTGTGGCTGATACCATTAATACTTGGTACAAAAAGCATTGCAGTCGGTACATGCAAAGCAAATATTTGTGAATCATGCCCAGCACCACTATGCATCGTAGTATAGTTCAATCCTGCTTCTTGGCATGCTTCTTCTAGTACAGATACAATGTGGTTAGACATTGGAACCGGTGCTTCATCCATCCAATTATCAATGTCTATCTCTATCTCTAATTCTGTTGCTATTGTTCTAAATAATGACTCAACCTCTTTTGTAAATTGTTCTAGGAGCTCTCCATCAGTGTGTCGACAATCCATCGTAAAGAAAGTCTTACCGGGTACAACATTCACAGTATTGGGTTGAACATCAATATGTCCAAACGTTAAAACAAGAGGGTCTCCTACGAGTTTGGCACGGTCAATACTCTCACTAATCATTTTACTCATAGCGTAAACGGTGTCATGTCTAAATCCCATAGGTGTTGTTCCCGCATGATTTGCTTCACCTTTTAGTGTGATATTATAACGCTTTTGACCAACAATATTATTAACAACAGCCACTTGCTTTCCTGTTCTTTCAAGGACATTCCCTTGCTCAATATGGATTTCCACAAAGGCTTTTATGTCCTCTCTTAACGGTGTCGCTTCATCTCTAAAATCAAAGCCTGCTGCAGTCATTGCTGTAACAAATTCAACACCATCTGCATCTTTAGCGTATAACACATCTTGTTTATCAGCGAGACCAAAAATATTCTTACTTCCCCAAAAGGCATATGGAAACCGGCTACCTTCTTCTTCAGCCATAGCGACTACTTCTAAACTTCTAAGCGGCTGACCGTATGTTTCTTTTAAATGTTTAATAGCTAAGTAAGAAGCCAAAATTCCAAATTGTCCGTCTAGAGCACCACCATTTACTACGGTATCGACATGAGATCCTGTCATAATTGTGTCATTTGGATAACTATTCCCTTCTAATCGACCAAATAAATTACCCACAGCGTCATACCGAGCGACAAGTCCTGCTTCTTCAAATTTGTGTTTCAATCCTGATTGAGCTGCTACCCAGTTCTTATCATAAAGTAAGCGAGTTGTTCCGCCTTTAGGATCCAGTCCAATACTTGATAGCCATTCTACATGTTCTTCTACTGTTTTATACAAATCCAACACATCATTCACATCCTTATGTCCTATTCATTTATAATTGTAAGCCTTTTATATCCATTTATCACTGGCTATAGACACCAAAAAAAGTTTCGCTTTTGTGCACTATATCCAACTGATTTCACAAAGCTTACAAAATAGCTTCTCTTTATAGTCCTTTTGTAAATCACCCTATTATTCACTGATTAACTTAGTTTTTTTTCGGTTTACTAAGTAGAAAATACTCGTACCTATAATTAAAATCGCAATCGATATGTAAAAGGCATTTATTTTAGATCCTGTTGCATCTGATATTTTTCCAGTTAGAGATGGAGCAATAACAGACGAACTCATTCCTAAGAAGTTAAAGACTCCTAAAGTTGTTGCTAATCCTTTTTTAGGCATATTATCACCCAACCAAGAAATGATAATCGGTTCTACCACTACTTTCCCAAAAAAACCGTACAATAATAAACCTAGTAACAAAACGTTTTTGTTGGTAGCCATTACAGCGAGGTACAAACTAATTGCTGCTAATAATTCTAACATCACAACAAGTTCAATTTTTTTATGTTGAAACTTGTCTGCAATCCTACTAAATAACAACGCTCCTGGTATAGAAGACACAAATATCAAGGATGACGCCAAACCAATGGTCGCTCCTTCAAATCCTCGTTCTGTCTCTAAAAAGTTAGGCAGCCATGTATTTACTAAGTAATAAGCATAGCATGTGGCAAAATAAACCGCATAAGCACCAATCATTTTAGCCGAGAACAGTTTTTTCATACTCAGCTTGTCTTCTGTTGTTACTATCTCTAACTTTTCATTCTCTTTACTACCACTATCTTTCTTAATAAAAAGCATAAAAATAACAATCATGATTAAGATTGTAGCAAATGATAAATACTCCATATATTGCCAAGGCATATTTCTTTGTGACACGAAGTAACTTGACGCAATCATTCCTATCCCGCTACCAATGGCCGTTCCACAGTTGACAACCGCTGTGGCAACACTCCTATATTGTGTTGGAACATACTCGTTTGTTAATGAAAAAGCGACACCATAAAATGTTCCACTACCGATACCTGCTAAAACATTACCGAAATACATTACATTAAGCGAGGTGGATAACGCTAAAATCAAAGTTCCAACACCAAACAATAAGAATCCTGGAATTAATACTGCTTTTTTACCAAACTTATCAACCAATAATCCAGAAGGTATTTGCATTAACACGTAACCTAAAAAATAAAAACTAGAGATCGCGCCAATTTCAGCATCTGTCGCTCCGCCAAAGTATTCACTCAATTGTGGATAAATAGGGGTCAGTGCTGTACGATTTAACCAAACAACAACCCAACCTAAAGTCGATACAACGATAATCTGTTTCCAGTACTCCTGCATCCCTCTTTCGACTTTTTTATTAACATCACTCATTTTTACCATACCTTTCTGATTCGTTCTATCACTTACACTATCTAAAGTATAGCCAATCATTTGTGATATTTCATTAGGCATATTTCCTAATTTACGGAATTCTTTGTCTACATTGAACGAAAATTTAGTTATTTTTATAGGAAAAGAGCCTTTAAATTAAAGGCTCTTTGTTTAAGTACTCTTTATTTCTTGATGAAGATTCCAATAGCTTCTTCAGAAACACCCTTTTCTTTAGAATAGATGGTTTGACCACGAAGAATAGTTCTAACTACTTGAGCACCGATTTCCCTACCAATATATGGACTGATTTTATTTAAATATTCTAAATCTTCTGCTTGTAACGTATACGGAGCATCTGGCTTGATAAATACAAAGTCAGCATCTTTACCTACCGTAATACGTCCCTTTGTATCTAAGTTAAAGCGTTCCGCTGGGTTCGTCGCAATAATATCTGCAAATTGTTTTAATGACATGCCTCGTTTTTGCACACCTTCATCAAATAGCACATCCACGTTATTTTGAACTCCCGAGATACCTCCCCACGCTTCAAAAGCATTTTCTTTATCTTTTAAGTCTGGTGTACAAGGTGAATGATCTGATGTTACAAATGCAATTTCACCAGCCATTACTTTTTCCCACAAGCCATTTTGTGTTTCTTTATCACGAATAGGTGGTGAGCACTTAACAACTGGCCCAATACTATCTAATTCATCGGTTTCAAAATACAGATAATGCGTACATGTTTCACACGTTACGTCTACTCCTTCGTTACGGGCTTTTGTTACTTCATCTACCCCTTCAGTACAAGCAACATGACAAATATGAATACGACATCCTGTTTCTTTAGCAAATAAAATAGCGCGACGGATAGGTTCTACCTCTGTAAAGACAGGACGACTTTCTACATAGGCCTTTAATGTTGTTTCACCTTTTTCGTAGGCAATTTGTCCCAATCTATCAGTAATTTCAGCATTCTCAGCATGAATAGCTAATACTTTTCCTGTTTTGGCTACTTGTTTCATTCCTTCGTATAAAGAATAGTCATCAACATTCATGAAGTCTCCATCAATTGTACGATCTCCACACGTTGCCATAAAGCATTTGTAAGCCGCTGCGCCACCTTCATCTAACTCTTGAATACCGCCATCTAGATTAAAAGGAACAACTCCGCCAAATGATCCCACATCAGACATTAATTTGTTTTCACCTGCTGCATACTTAATATCTAACGATTCCTTGTTCACTGTTGCTGGTACTTGATTTAAAGGCATCTCCATAAATGACGTTACGCCACCTTTAGCGCATGCTTTTGTTCCCGTGATATAACCTTCCCAAAAATCACGAAAACCTCCACCTGGGTCTGTTATATGGACATGAGCGTCCACCATACCGGGACTAACTATCAAACCTTTAGCATCGATTACTTCTTTAGCGTCACCTAAATCCGAACCAATCGCAGCAATCTTACCATCTTTCACTGCCACGTCTGTTAGTACTTCACCATTGTCTAAAATAACTAATCCATTTTTGATAATTAAGTCAAAATTCATTTTATTTTCCCCCTGAATGGTTTTTATTTATTTTTTTCATTGTTAAATACAGGCTAAAAGATAAACCAGCACCAACAATAAATGATAAACTCGATATAATGCTTAAACTTGGAATAAATTGTCCAGACATTGATACAACTAAAGCAATAATCGTTGCGATATACGCCGCCTTATTAACCCCTTTGTACTGATTAGTTGAATTGTCTTCATTTGGGTCCATATACAGTTCATCTAAATTGATTTGTTGCTTGTGGACAAAATAATATTGTGCTAACATCACACCCGCGACCGGACCTAATACTGCTCCAATCATATTTAAGAAAGCAAAAATACTGTCTGCATTCTCCATAAGTTTCCAAGGCATAATTAAGTAACTGATAATACCCGCTAAAAGAACTCCCTTTTTATAATTAATTTTTTTAGGGAACAAAGCAGATAGCTGATACGCTGCTGGAACGATATTTCCTGTAGCATTAGTAGAAATAGTTGTCATAAGTAAAACAACAATTGCCAATAAGGCAGCAGGTAAATTATCCCATTTATCAACGATGTTTAATACGTTCCACTCTTGGACACCGTAATGAATAGAGCCACCAATTAAAATAGAGACACTAGAAAAAGCAAAGATAATATATCCTACTAATAAACTAGCTGTTTGTCCTATAACTTGTGCTCTGGTAGACTTTGCATTCTGAGTAAAATCTGACACACTCGCACCAGGACCTGCCCAAACAGCTAAAACTGAGTTAATAATCATTAAGTAAACTAAGATACCTGGATTGTTTTGAACAGAACTGCCTGTTGGTACAAAGGATAAAATATTACCAATCCCCCCTCCGACATTAATTGCCCAGATTGTCATACCAATAAACACGATGTAGATTAACGGGTTCAGTACTGCTGTGAATTTATTGAGCGCTTCACCACCACCTAAACCAATTAATAAGTTAATCGCCCAAAAAACAGTAAACGCAATTAATCCCGGCAGACCAATTCCAAAAAAATTAAAATCCGGAGCCAATGTTAAAAATCCCGGCCATATTTTTCCAATTAAAATAAGTAAAGCTAGTGACGCTGTGTAGTTTTGTAAACCAAACCAAGCAATTGCTGCTACTCCACCACGTAAGAATCCGGGTAGTTTGGCTCCTACATCTCCGTAGGTTGCACGCAAATGCATGGCAAATGGGATACCATACTTGGAACCTGCTTTGCCATTTAACACCATCAAACCTGCTACCGTCAAACTACTAAGAATAAGCGCTAACATAATATTGATTGGAGATAAGCCTAAAAATAAGAATCCTCCCACTGCTGTATAGTTCGGAATATTATGTACCGACCCCATCCATAATGTGAAATAATTTTTAGCTCCCATGTTTCTTTTATCTTCTGTCTTTGGAAGAATGTCCTCATTGTATCCTCTTGATCTAATTCTATTAACATCTTCTTCTGTTACAGCAATCCCCTTGTCAGGGTGTGCAACATCTCCTCGACTCGTTCCCATAATGTCCTCCTTTAAAACTATACTACCAGCTGCTGTTGAAACTAATATTACACAAACTTTAAAACGTTTACATTATGACTCTTATACAATTAGAATTAAATAATTGTGCAGTATGAACAAAGCCCTTACATAGTATACTTTTCAACAGTATCAGTTCATTTAAATAAGTATAAATGAACTGAAGGGTAATTTTATCCTTATAATAAGCTGTTCACATTTGTATTTTGTGAAAAAAATCACCAAAAAAAGGCCTTCAATCATGTTATATCTCCTCGTCCTTATTTTTATCTATTAAAAAGACGGTGAATTTCAATCTTTGCGGTCTATTCCAAATCTGACACGTGGACCACTTTTTCTCTCGTGGATAAAAAAATCTCCTCTAATAGTCCCAGGTACTACCTCTGATTCATTCTTCCTATCATTTTTCTGATTAGTTCAACTACCTGCTCCCCCTCCAAAATAAGATAAATCACAGGGCCTGATATCATATCATCAATAATGTCTCGAAAGAACAGTAAGGATGTTAAGTGAAAATAATGAACTTCCCCTAATCCTCTTGTCATTGTTCTCGATTTTATTTATTGAATTTCCAACCCTTTTTTCAAACTATTTCTTATGATATAACAACCAATCTTAAGGAGCAACTGTATTATAATAAAAAAACTCTCTATCATTCAATGATGATAGAGAGTCATTCTAGTTAATAACTTAATAAGAAATATTTTTTCTTACCGCGACGCACAACCGTAAATTGATCTTCAATTTTATCGATGCTTGATAAAACGTAGTCTAAATCTTGGACACGTTCACCATTCACGTAGATAGCACCATTTGTTACATCTTCACGTGCTTGACGTTTTGATGTTACCAGTCCAGAAGTAACAAGTAATTCTACTAAGTTTAGATTATCTTCTGCTTGCACTTCGTAACTTGGTACGTCTTTGAATCCTTGTTTCACTTCTTCAGCTGTTAGCTCTTTAATATTACCACTGAAAAGAGCAGCAGAAATCTTCACTGCTTGTTCGTATGCCTCTTGTCCGTGAACCAAAATAGTCACTTCTTTAGCCAATGCTTTTTGAGCATCACGTTTATGTGGTTCAGCCACAAAAGATGCTTCGATAGTAGCAATTTCTTCTAATGATAAGAATGTGAAGTATTTTAAGAATTGAACCGCATCACGGTCATCTGTGTTTAACCAAAATTGATAAAATTCATAAGGGGTTGTTTTTTCAGCATCTAGCCAAATCGCATTTCCTTCTGTTTTACCAAATTTTGTTCCATCCGCTTTTTTAATTAAAGGCATAGTTAGACCGTAACCTTGAACGCTTTTCTCGCGACGTAACAATTCAATACCTGACGTAATATTCCCCCATTGATCGCTACCACCTAATTGTAATTTTACGCCTTCTGTTTCATATAATTTTAGGAAATCATAAGCTTGTAGTAATTGATAAGCAAATTCAGTGTATGAAATACCTGTTTCGATACGTCGTTTCACACTTTCTTTACTCATCATGTAATTGATTGTAAAGTTTTTACCAACATCTCTTAGGAAATCGATTAGCGATAATTCACTTAACCAGTCTGCATTATTAGAAATAATGGCAGGATTTGTTTCATCTTCAAAATCGATAAAACGTGATAATTGATTTTTTAAACTGTTAGCCCATGATTTGACTGTTTCTGTTGAGTTTAAGCTTCTTTCAGCATCTTTAAACGATGGGTCACCGATCATTCCAGTTCCACCACCAACTAAAGCTACAGGCACATGGCCTCTCTCTTGAAATCTTCTTAGTGTTAAAACAGGTAACAAATGACCTATATGTAAACTATCTGCCGTTGGGTCAAAGCCAATATATAGCTTCACTGACTCTTCGTTCAATAGTTGTTCTAGTGCTGCTTCATCGGTCATCTGATAAATCAGACCACGATCCTTTAATTCGCTTAAAAAATTCGTCGTCATAATATGTTCCTCCTCTTTAATATATAAATACTATCTTAACGTATTCAAAGATTAAAATAAAGTTAAAAAAGTAAATTCTTTATTTTCATTTTCTTTCATCCTAGTCACTCATTTGATAAGATGGTATAATTGTAACCATTAAATGCAGTAGAGGTGATCCATTGAATCAACAAAACTTATTACCCCAAGATCCAAGGAATAAAAATAAGAACACACCAAATAAACAACATGTTTTCTTCGGTCTAAACGTTACTTATCGAGTAATTAAAGCTATTGGATTATTTCTTGTTGTTACCATGTCTGCTTTAGGTTTCTTAGGACTTGGATTAGGTGTCGGCTTTTTCGGTGCTTTAGTTTCTGAATTAGACATCCCTTCGAAAGAAGAAATGCAACAAAAATTAGGGGATGTAGAGCAACAATCTCGCTTATTATATGCTAATGATGACCTTATCTCGGTAATAAAATCCGATTTAGTCAGAACATCCGTTGGGGATGACAAAATTTCACCCTTTATCAAACAAGCCCTTGTTTCAACAGAAGATGAATATTTTTATGAGCATCAAGGAGTTGTACCAAAAGCTATCTTTAGAGCGACCGTCTCTGACGTGACAGGTCTAGGTGCTTCATCTGGTGGCTCTACGATTACCCAACAGCTCATTAAGCAACAAATATTAACCAATGAAACGTCTTATAAAAGAAAAGCTTCTGAAATTCTTTTAGCTTTACGGGCAGAAAAGTTCTTTTCAAAAAAAGAGGTTTTAAATGCTTATCTCAACGTTTCTCCTTTTGGTCGGAACAATAAAGGAGAAAACATCGCTGGGATTGAAGAAGCTGCTATGGGAATTTTTGGTATTCATGCGAGTGACGTTACTTTACCACAAGCAGCATTTCTAGCAGGTCTTCCGCAAAGTCCGATAGAATACAGTCCCTATACAAATACTGGCGAATTTAAAGAGTCTTTTGAACCCGGTCTAAGCAGAAAAGACGATGTGTTGTTCAACTTATACAGAGACAAACAAATATCAAAAAAAGAGTATGAAGCAGCCCTAAAATACGATTTATCGAAAGACTTTATTGCTCCTTCTCCTCGTACCAATGCAGACAATAGCTTCTTATATAACTATTTATACGATGAAGCCAGTCGCGTACTGATGCCTTCTTATTATGAAAAAGATGGCTTAACAGAGGAACAAGTTTTAGAGTCAGATGAGCTGTTCAAAAAATACTTTGATATGGCTAGACGTGACGTTAGACGAAACGGCTACACGGTTCATTCAACCATTGATAAAGACATTTACAACGCCATGCAAGAAGGCGTACAGCAATACGGATACGTCTTAGATGATGACCGGGAACAAACCGTAGAAACAGGTAGTATATTAATGGATAACCAAACTGGGCGAATTTATGGCTTTATTGGTGGGCGCGATTACAATACGAACCAAAATAACCATGCCTTCCAGACGAAACGTTCTCCTGGTTCAACCATTAAACCAATACTGGCTTATGCTCCAGCTATTGATGTTGGCCTTATTGGTTCAGAATCGAAACTCTCTGATCACCCTAGAAATTACAGTAGTGGTCAACCAATTATTAATTACGCTGACTCTGGTAGTAACCAGTTCAAATCAGTAAGAGAATCTTTAAAATGGTCACTCAATATTCCCGTGGTGAATTTATACTCTGAACTTCATAATTACACGGATCCTAAAACTTATTTTGATAAAATGAAAATTGGTCTTAATCCTGATGAGTATTACAGAGAGTCGATTCCTTTAGGCGGAACTGATTATGGCTTCACGGTTCTTGAAGAAACAGCTTCCTTTGCTACCTTGGCAAACAAGGGGCAATTCAATGAAGGCTATTCCATTGATAAAATTACGGATAACGAAGGTAAAGTTATCTATGAACATGAAGCAGACCCTGTTCAGGTCTATAAACCAGCAACCGCCTCTATCATGAACGACATGATGAGAGATGTCTTAATCTCAGGAACAGGTCAAGCTGCTAGAGAAGCTATGCAAGGTGTTAATCCTACCTTAGCCAATGCAGACTGGGTAGGTAAAACAGGAACATCAGAACTTGAAAAAGACTACTGGTTCACTGCTTCTACACCTCGAGTAACCATGAGTAGTTGGATAGGATATGATGATCCTTATCCTATGTATTCTACTTGGAACAAACAAAATATGATTTATTGGGCTTACATGACCAACTACGTCTTCCAACGTAGCCCTGAAGTATTCGGGGTGAATGAACGATTTGAACTTGATTCGAGTGTAAAAAAAGAAACCGTCTCTGAATTTAGTGGACAAAAAGTAAGTAGTAGCGTGAAAATTGATAACTTTACTGTTGATATGACAGGAGCTAAAACAACAACTAGCCTATATGCAACTGGTGATCCTAAATTTAGTGAATTTAGATTCGGTATTGGCGGATCAGATGCCAATTACCAATCTGCTTGGCAATCTTTCTACAGACCTGTAGAAAAGAAAAAGCCACAACAAAAACGACCTTCTAAAAAAAGCACAAAAAAATCAGTTCCTTCTAAAATAGAAGAAACTGAGGATGAATAAAAAATAAGATTGCGAGATTCTCGCAATCTTATTTTTTTATTTAGTTGAGCCTTTTTTTATTAAGCCATAAGGTAAAACGACTGTTTTTTCTTCAATGTCTTCTTTATTCATAATTTTTGTTAACAATCTCATTGCTACTGCACCGATATCATATAACGGTTGAGAAATACTTGTCACACTAGGACGTGCAATGTCTGTATACAGTGAGTTGTTACTTGTAATGATCTCAAAATCCTCAGGAACACGAACCCCTTTATCTGTCAGGCTATTTAATAAACCTACAGCTAATTCATCATCTGCTACAACAGCAGCTGTCGCCCCACTGTTTTGAACACGGTCAAACATATTCAGTCCAGCTTTATAACTATATTCTGCCTCAAAAACTAAGCCTTCATTGAAGCTCAGACCATTTTCTTTTAAGGCTTCTTTATAACCACTTAATCGATACGTTCCATTAATGGGATCTAACAAAGCACCTGATAAAAAGGCGATTTTTTTATTACCGCTTGCAATGAGTTCTTGTACAGCATCTTTTGTTGCTGCTGAATAGTCGATGTTTACAGAGCCTACTTGATCATCAGGATCAATCGAACCAGCTAATACAACTGGTGTTTTAGAACGTGAAAATTCACCACGGATTTCTTCTGTTAAATGGTGTCCCATAAAAATAACACCGTCTACTTGTTTCGCTAATAATGTATTCAATACACTGATTTCTTTTTTATCATCACCATCAGAGTTAGCTAAAATGATATTATACTTATACATTGTCGCCACATCATCAATACCTCTAGCTAGTGAAGCAAAATACGCGTTACTAACATCAGGAATAATTACCCCAACTGTCGTCGTTCTTTTACTCGCTAAACCACGCGCTACAGCGTTAGGTCGATAATCTAATTTTTCAATGACCTCTAACACTTTTTTTCGTGTAGCGGGTTTTACATTAGGGTTGCCATTTACAACACGTGATACAGTTGCCATTGAAACTGACGCTTCACGTGCTACGTCGTAAATAGTAATTGTTTGCTTTTCCATCTCAATTTCTCCTTTAATTTTAAAAACACATATTTGACTCTAGACTATCAAATAACTTTGAGTTATGCAAGCGTTTTACCCCTATTTTCATGAAAACATACAGAAATAAAATAAAAAAAACTCAAATTATGAGTTTTTTTCGATAGTTTCGTATAAATCATCAGTTAAATCATTCTCATCTAACACAATCATGTTTTCTTCTAAATCTTCAATCGCATACTCTAAGTCGTCTGAAGCTGATTTGAATTCACTTGTTACTTCAGCTGCTTTATCTTTAAAATCATGTAATAAATCACTTGATGTTTCTTTCGCAGTATTAAAGCGACTCGCTACTTTATCATTAATCCAACCATATTCTTCTGTTTTTTGTTTTGCTAGATCTGATAATTCGTATCCTTTGAATTGTGCATAATCCACATAATCGCTTGCCTTACCTTCAGACACATCGTCTAACTGTTCTAATAACTCTTCGCGCATCTCTTTCCCACTTTTAGGTGCTAACAGTAATGCTGCTGCAGCGGCGGCAGTCCCACCAATAATAGCTCCTAATAGGAACCCTTTGTTATTTTTTGACATAATCCAATTCCTCCTATAGGCTATTTAGCCTTTTTTTCGAAATAAGCCAGAGGCCGTTTGAGCAGCTTTACCAACCAATGTGGCTGTAGCAGCACTTTTACCAGCTTCTCCAACTTTGACTAACATGGTTTTACTTGATGCATTTAACTCTGAAACACTCAAACTTAAATCAGCAACTGCTTGGAATAAAGGATCAATGGTTTCTACTTTTAGTGTCACATCGTCTAATAGCTCATTTCCTGTAACTAGTAGTTCTTCACTTTGTCTCAATAACACATCCACATCTTTACTTAAAACAGTGACTGTTTTATTTGTCTTATCTAATAATTTGTTCACTTTTTCTACAGATTGTGTCATATTCTTGTTCAATTGTAATAGGAAAAAGACAATAACAACCACTAATATAGCAAAAGCTATCGCTGCAATTATCGCTGCAATTTCTACACCTGACATCCTTTCTACCTCCCATTTTATAAATAAAATACTAATTTTAGAATACCACTAACCTACGTATTTCTCAACCAGAAAATACATGTTAGAATGGAGTTAACTATTTAAAAGGAGGACTTTATTATTAACGAAACAACAACGTCAACGCAAGCTGAAATCATTTTACAAGCTGAAAAAGGCGTCGGTCTCTTCAAAAAATTCTGGACTGGGCTGGATTGGGAAAAAATATTCTCTACAATGATTACTAAAACCATCTTAATCGTTATTGTTTTAGTTCTACTAGGCATCATACGAAAAATAGTATTGAAACTACTATCTAACACCTTCGAATCCTATAGTAAAAAACAAGCCTATAGTGAAGGTCGCGTTCAGACAATGCATACTCTGGCACGCAATTTCTTCCAATATTTCTTATTTTTTGTAGCAGTCTATTCCATATTAACGATTTGTGGTATCCCTGTTGGTTCCCTTGTTGCTGGTGCCGGTATCGCCGGTGTTGCAATTGGACTCGGCGCTCAAGGTTTCATAAATGATGTTCTAACCGGTTTTTTCATCATTTATGAGCGTCAATTAGATGTGGGCGATCATGTGGTTATCGACAGTATCGAAGGTGTCGTTCATCAAGTAGGGCTACGTACAACCCAAATTAAAAGCTTCAATGGAACAATGAATTATATTCCAAACAGAGAAATTCTCATTGTAAGTAATCTCTCGCGCGGTGACCAATTAGTCACAGTTGACGTCAGGATTAAGCCTGATGAAGACATTGAACGTGTTAAGAATATTATAAGTGAAGTAAACACCAATCAATTCAGCGACTTAGTTGAATTGAATTCAGAACCGGTTATCATCGGATTAGTGGATTTACAACAAGGAACATTCGCTATTCGTTGCTCTGCTTATGCCCAAGCTGGGGCACAATTTAAAGTTAAAACAGCTATGACAACAGCCTATGTAGAGGCTCTAACACAAGCGGGTATTAAAATTCCAGCAACACCGCTTAACTTAACTATGTAAAACTAAAAAAACATCCCTTTGAAGGGATGTTTTTTTAGTTGACTCTACTAAGTAACCAGTCTGTCACACGAGAAATACCTAACGAAATTGCTGCTTCATCAGGATTAAATTGACCATGATGAAGAGGAAATTCGCTATCGACCCCTAACCAAAACATCACGCCAGCATATTTATCTAAAAGATAACCAAAATCTTCTGCCGTCATATCAGCTTGGACTTCTTTAAAAGAACCCACCTTATCCTCTTTAAAATACTGGATAAAAGACTGTGCTAATTCAGGATTATTTACAACTGGTATATATCCTTTCTGCTCCATTTCAACTGCTACATCACAATTAAAACTGTGCATAATGCCAGTAGCAATGTCCAACAATCTTCTTTGCCCTAATTCATTTACCTCATGAGATAAAGCACGTAATGTCCCTTTTAAAACCGCTTCGCCAGCAATAATATTATCAGCAGTCCCACCATGAAATTCTCCAAATGTAATCACGGATCCTTCCATAGGGTTGATATTACGACTCACAATCGTTTGAGCTTGCTGGATGAATTGCGTTGCTGCAATAATCATATCATTTCCTTGGTGTGGTAATGCTGCATGACCAGACGTTCCTGTAAAGGTTATTTTAAACGTGCAATCTCCTGCACATAATGCCTTAGGACTCGTCGCTATCATTCCTGTTGGCAAACCAGGATGCACATGTAACGCATAAAATTCATCAATGGTATATTTACTCAAAAAGCCATTATCATAATAGATTTTAGCCCCAGATTCATTTTCTTCTGCTGGTTGAAAGAAAAATAATAGATTGTCTTCTAACTCATAAGAGATCATCTCTTCGATCAATCCTAAAGCAATCGTCATATGAAAATCATGACCACAGGCATGCATCCGACCTTGATGTTGACTTTTATAGTCACTTTGGACCTTTTCTATAATCGGTAAGCCATCAATATCAGTTCGCCAAGCAATTGTTCTTTCTCCCTTAGTGCCTTTAACCAAAACAATGATAGCTGTATCCAGCGTTTCAATTTCCAACCGGTCTTGCGGCAATTTATTAATACAAGTTAGTAAATAATTATGTGTTAAAAATTCCTTTAAACCAATTTCTGGGATTTGATGCAAATCACGTCTGATTTGCACCCGTCTTTCTTCCTTCATCAACACCATTTATAACACCTTCATTCTCTCCCGCTTTAAGGCAATGTGGGAATACTTTCTTCTATTTTAGTTAAATCATATTTAGATTCTAAAGTATGAGCAAGATGGTTCACAGATTTCAAGATTTCTTTACGTGTCACAATCCCTTTAAAATACTGTTGCTCATCTACTACTGGTATAAAGTTATCATCTACCAGTAAATTTAACATGCGCTCAATATTAAATGGTTCTTGAATGGTTGGTACCTCATTAGACATCACATCAGACACTTTTAATTCTCCTAGTCGTTCTGGGTCAATCTTTTCTGTATCAAACATGGCGCTTACTACCTGAGAGAGTGAAATTAAACCAACTAACTCTTGCTCCTTATTCAATACTGGGATTCGACTGTATCCAATGTTAGTCAAAACTAACAAAGCGTGTTCTAACGTATTTGTATCTGTTAATGTCGCAACGTTGTTTCCATCAATCAAAAAGTGTGTCTCATTTTCTAATAACAAGTCTTTTACAGCATTCCCTATCATATCGGAGTGCCTCCATTCTTATTTATTGATTATCACCGTTAAGTCATCTTGTTTGTAATGACTACGATTATAATAAGTCACTTCATATCTTGTATCGTCAGAATTTATTATAGCATATGTCGGTAAATCTCTGTATTTACCTCTTGGTTGAGAAATACTTCCTGGATTTAAAAAGAGTTGATGTGACACATACTCTGCTCCCAAACAATGCGTATGGCCAAATAAGACAATCGTAGCTTCCGCTTCCTGAGCCGCATAAGCTAACCTTTCTAATCCCATGTTCACATCATATAGATGCCCATGAGTTAAAAAGACACGGTCACATCCTGTATCTATTACTTTTACCCTTTCGTAGCCCCTGACAAAATCACAGTTCCCCTTCACCACATCAAATGTTTCCCACAACTGATCATCTGCTTCTAACTCAGAATCTCCACAATGAAATAAGACATCCATTTCTCCGGCTCTTTGTTTAACGATATCGACTAATATCTCTCTGTCCCCATGATTATCACTGACTACTAAGTATTTCATTTAGATGTCCTCACCTTTCAACCATTTAGGTAATACGGTTCTTAACTTATCAATAGCAACTGCTCTGTGGCTAATACTATTTTTTTCTTCTGAAGACAACTCAGCCATCCCTTTATCTTTCTCTGGTACATAAAACAACGGGTCATAGCCAAAACCGTTCTCTCCCCTTGGTATGGTTAATATTCTCCCTGATACTTCTCCTGTTACAACTAAACTTTCTTTATTAGGTTCTGCTAGAACTAAAGTACAATGAAATTGCGCACCACGTTCTTCTTCAGGAACTCCTGTTAACTCATGCAATAATTTAGCATTGTTTGCCGCATCACTCTTAGCAATCCCTGCATATCTTGCAGAATAAACTCCAGGTTGTCCGTTGAGAGCATCAACTTTTAGACCAGAATCATCTGCTAGAACTAAACAGTTTAAATAATTGGCAATGGTTTCAGCTTTTAATCTCGCATTTTCTTCAAAAGTCTTCCCTGTTTCTTCTACATCAGGTACCTCTGGAAAATCCAATAATGTTTTTACATTATAGCCTAACTCTCCAAAAATCATCTCAAATTCTGCCGCTTTCCCTTTGTTTCTTGTCGCGATAAGTAAGTCTTTAGTTGTTGTTTCGGGTAACACAATGTTGTCTCTTTTAGCGAAAGCTAGGGCATTTTTTTGTTTTAATATCAATTCTTGAATGCCCCCTTCAGCTAAATCTAATAACGCATTCAAATCATCTCTTGAGAAGGTTGCCTCTTCACCGGTTCCTTGCACTTCAATAAAACGACCAGATTCTGTCATAACTACGTTCATATCAACCTCAGCTGATACATCCTCAACATAGTCTAAATCCAAAACAGCTTCACCCGTTGGTAGAACACCAACACTAATCGCTGCTAAACTCTCTTTCATTGGATTTTCTGTAATAATTCCCTCTTGCAATAGCTGATTCACCGCTAGTTGTAGGGCAACATAAGCCCCTGTAATACTCGCCGTACGTGTACCACCATCTGCTTGAATGACATCGCAGTCCACAACGATTGAACGTTCTCCTAATAACTCTAAGTCCACAATAGACCTTAAAGAGCGACCAATTAAACGTTGAATCTCCATCGTACGTCCTGTTAACTTCCCTTTTGAACTTTCACGTCGGTTCCTTGTATTTGTTGCTCTTGGTAACATACTGTATTCAGCCGTCACCCAACCCGTTCCTTCTCCTCTTAAAAAAGGAGGCACATGGTCTTCAATCGTTGCTGCTACAATCACCTTTGTTTGACCAAACGAGACTAAAACAGAGCCTTCTGGATGGAGTAAATAATCTGTTTCAAACCTTACTTGTCTTAATTCATTTACTTTACGTTTATCATGTCTCATTTTACATCCTCCATTGGTAATAAAATTCGTTCACTTATATGTTCTACCTCACCTAACCAATCGTCAGTAATCTCATCAAACATGCACTTAGAGCCTGTCATATAAAAACGATGATCCTTTTTACTTCCTGTAGGTACAGATGAAATATCATAATAATCTAATAACATACTAACCTCACTCACCGTCTCAGCACCTGAATCAATCAATTGAACCTCTGAGCCTAAAACATCACTGATGATTGGTTTAAGCAGTGGGTAATGAGTGCATCCTAGCACTAAGGTATCAATGTTTGTCTCTTTAAATGAAGACAAGGTTTCCGACACTACTTTTCTAGCTATGTCAGATTGATACTGCATGCTTTCAACAATTGGCACAAACTTAGGACAAGGCAAAGATGTTACCTCAGCATTCGGACATTTCCCGTGAATCGCATGAACATATTCTTCACTATTGACCGTCCCTTTTGTTCCAATAATGCCAATGTTATTATTTTGTGTTAACTTTAATGCGGCTCTAGCACCCGGTTTAATCACACCTACTACAGGAATATCTAACGCTGCTTTAATTTCATCTAATACTATTGCTGTTGCTGTATTACAAGCAATCACAATCATTTTTACATGTTTAGTCAGTAGAAAATTAACCATATCCCAGGTGAATTCTCGGATTTGTTCCACAGGTCTTGAACCATATGGACAGCGAGCGGTATCTCCTACATAATATATCGTTTCATTTGGAAGCTGTTTTAATGCTTCTTTGACAACCGTTAGGCCCCCAACACCTGAATCTAAAAACCCTATCGGATTATTACTCATTATAACGCCTCTTTACTTTTATTTACTTATTTTGTCTCATTAGTTAATACCATATACCTAGTTATCATTCTACCATTATTTGAGCCATAAAAAAAAGGCATCTCGTATATCTTAGATAAAGTTTATAATAAAAAACCAAGAAGATAACCTCTTGGTTTTGTCTTTTATTGTAATATTAAGCTTGGTTTCGCATTCAAATCCCATGACGCTCTATTATTTTTTTGCCATTCGATATAACCTGCTGCCCCAATCATCCCAGCATTATCACCGCATAATCTTAAAGGAGGAATCAATAACTCTACCTCTGGCAAACGCTCTGATAACGCTTCTGTCATCTTAGCTTTAAGTCCTTTATTGGCCGCAACCCCTCCAGCAATTACTAACTGTTTTACCTTGTACTCTTCACAAGCTTTAAGGGTTTTATGGACCAATACATCCGTTACACTTTCTTGGAAACTTGCCGCTAAATCATTGGGGACAAGCTCTTCTCCTCTTTGTTCAGCATTATGAACCAGATTGATAAAAGCACTCTTTAGACCACTAAAACTAAAATCATAGTTATCTTCTTTTATCATCGCTCTTGGAAAATGATACGTGTCTTCTCCTAAATGCGCCATGTCATCTATTTCTTTACCACTTGGATACGTCAAACCTAGTACGCGACCTACCTTATCATAAGCTTCTCCAGCCGCATCGTCTCTTGTTTCTCCAATAATTTCATAACTACCATGTTCTTGCATATAAACGAGTTCTGTATGTCCACCTGACACAAGAAGTGCCATTAAAGGAAACTGAAACTCTTGACCGATTCTAGCTGAATAAATATGACCTGCCATGTGATTCACAGGAATTAAAGGCAATCCATTTGCCCAAGCAAAACTTTTCGCTGCGGTCACACCAATAAGTAACGCTCCAACTAAACCAGGGCCAAAAGTAGTCGCTACAGCTGTCAACTCCCTTGGTGTTACCTTGGCTTCTTCTAACGCTTCCTCCATGCAACCAATAATTTGTTCGACATGGTGTCTACTTGCGACTTCTGGCACCACGCCTCCAAAACGTTCATGACTTTTAACTTGAGAGGCAACAATGTTCGATAAGATGATATGACCCTCTTCAACTACCGCGACACTTGTCTCATCACAACTGCTCTCTATTGCTAAGATCAGATGTCTTGTTTGTTCATTTTCTGTATTACTCATGTTCGTCACTTCCTATATATAATTCCATTATCAACCCATCTTCTACTGGACTGTGGTAATAATTTTTACGTGTACCTATTAAATGAAAACCCCTATTTTCGTAGAAAAACTGGGCGCCACGATTTGAGGCTCTGACTTCCAACAAAACCCTCTCCACTTTTCTCTCTAATAATTGTTCTTTCATTTTGTCTATCAACTGTGTACCTATGCCTTGACGTTTTTGATCAGGTGCGATACCAATAAGTATTAACTCGCTCTCATCTAAGACAAAAGAATACAATAGAAAGCCCTGTAACACTCCTTGTTCCCGTACTTCAATTGCACCATGGCCTTGCTCTTCAATAAAAGACACAAACTGTTCCTCATTCCAAGGTGAACCTGAATGAAAACTCTTATCAGATAACTGTTTATATTCTATCCCTTGTTGTTCTGTGTCTCTCACCTTAACGCTCTCCCTTATCTAAATCTAATATCATATCCACAGCATCCTCATGAGTATCTTTGTAGTAATCATTTTTTATTCCTTCAACTTGAAAGCCTTCGCTTAAATACAAGGTAATAGCTTCTACATTATTTGTTTTAACTTCTAAACTAACAGTCATACAAGATTTAGAGAGGGCATATTTCTTAGCCTCGTTGATTAATAGTCGCGCTAATCCATTCCCTTGATACTCTGGTAAAATAGCTAAATTTGTAATATGGGCATCCGTTTGAACCACTCTAATCCCGATAAAACCAATCATTTTCGTTGATAAAAGACATTTTACATACAACGTTCGTTTTTTTTCACTCAATTCAAGCAGAAAAACCCCGTTACTCCAAGGTGATGTGCCATCATATACAGCTTTCAACACTCCCTGAAGAGCAACAAGATCACATATTTTAGCAGTTGCTAATCTTATTTCCTCTTGTTTAATAGATACTCTAGGTATATTACTTTGAAACGTATGTTTTAATTCAGACTCGTTCAACATAAACTTGCTCCTTCGAGCCATTCTCCAACATCCATTTTTCTTCTGCTTCTACTTTTTTTAAGTACTTAGGAACAAAAGCATCGATATCTTCTACTTTTTTTAGTGCTTCTTCCAATAAAATAAAGGAACTACCTCTTAATTGATTATTACAATACTTGGAATCATACAATAAGTTATCATGCTCTGTGATTTCTGGAAACATAAACAGATCTTCTCCGACAAAAAAACACGACTTATCAGTCTCTTTTAATTGGATTAACCATTCTGATAGAGCAATATGACAGTCAGGTATTACTTGATGTAACACACCATCTTTCCACTCATAGGCTCCTGTATAAACATTATTACGTCGTGCATTAACAATAGGCACAATCAAACCCTCTTGTTGATAATTGGTTGCTGCAATGACCGCTAAACTAGAAACCGACATCAGTTCAATCCCCAAAGTCCATGCCAAGGTTTTAGCTGTCGTCACACCTATTCTTAAACCCGTGTAAGAACCTGGTCCTTCAGCTACCACAATTCGCTCCAAATCTTGTGGCGTAAGGTTATTAGATTGCATTAAAAAATCAATCCCTGGCATTAATGTTATGCTATGATTTTTTTGATTCCCGATATACATGTCGCCTATTAGCGTATTATTTTTGTATAAAGCAAGACTCATGCCGCTATTTGATGTATCGATTGCTAATGTTGTCATTTTTCTTCATCCTTTTTCATTATTCTGCTTTATTGTAGCACAAATTGTAGGAAAACTCTTACCTCACTTACTGACTAATCAGCTCCCACATCTTCCTGTCTATGGTCTATAATTTTAATACGCTTAATGACCGTTCGTCTAACCAATAACGCTGTAAATTCCACGCCATCTACTTCAACAGATGAGCCTTTTTCCACAGAACTTGGGTACATACTTGTAAAGTAACCTCCCAAGGTTACATTTCCATTAGGATCTTCTAAATCTCTTAATTTGAAATAATCTTTTATTTCATCTAACTCCACTTTACCATCAACGATATATTCATTGTCCCCAATTTTTTGAATTAGCTTCTTCTCTGTGTCTAATTCATCTTGGATATCACCTACGATTTCTTCAATGATGTCTTCAATCGTTACAATTCCTACCGTTCCACCATATTCATCTACTACCATAGCAATATGTTTGTGGTCCTTTTGCATAACACTCAGCAGACCCTTAATCGGCATTGTTTCAATCACAAAGATAGGCTTTGCTGCAACCTCTGCCAATAAATCTTGGTTATTAATGTAGGATTGTTTGACTAACTGAGCCAGTGTCACATAGCCTAATATTTCATCCTTAGATTCCTTAATAACAGGAAATCGGCTGTATCCCTTTTCTAAAATATCTGGAATGGCTTCTTCAATCGTCATATCATATTTTAATACAAACATGTCCAAACGATTGGTCATAATCTCTTTTACTTGTCGTTCATCAAAATCAAACACATTCGATAAATATTGGAATTCATCTTCGTTGATTTCCCCTTTATCAAAGCTTTCAGCTGCTACTAATTTCAATTCTTCTTCTGATAACGTGTCATCAGCTTCTCCCACCATTTGAATACCAAATAAGCGACCAATTAAATTTGCTGATTTATTAAGTAATTTAATGAATAAATACGTTAATTTATAGAAACCATGAAGCGGCTTAGCAATAGCAAGCACAACTTTTTCTGGGTTGGCAATACTATAAGACTTTGGTAACAACTCCCCAACCACTACTTCTACAAAGGTAACTAGAAAATAAGAAAGAAAAATAGACAGGGTCAAACTAACACTTTTACTAATCGATGTATTATGGAACCCTGCCATAATTAAGCCTCTTACTGTTTCTTCACCAATTCCACCAATGATTAATGTCGTTAAAGTAATCCCTAGCTGACAGGCACTTAAATAATCATCCAGATGATGCACCAAATGTTTGGCTAAAGTTGCTCCTTTAACCCCTTCGGCTTCTAATTGTTCTAAACGAGAAGACCTAACTTTTACTAATGCAAACTCAGCTGCAACAAATAATGCTGTAATCCAAATCATTACAGCAATTAATATCAATTTTACCGTTATCATGTGACACCTCATATTATTCTTTAATTAAAAAAATATCCTAGAAAGATGCCTTCTCTCTAGGAATATTGTTCTTTATTCTTATGTTATTTCTTGTCTAATTATAAACTGACAAAACCACTTGGATCCATAAATCCACCCCAAAGGCTAGAACTAATACCAAAATGTAAATGATTACCTGTTGAATTACCTGTTGTTCCAACATAACCAATCACTTCACCTGCTGATACTTCTGATCCTACTGATGCTGCCATGCTGCTCATGTGCATGTAGTAAGAATACAACCCATTAGAGTGTTGGATGATAACGTGATTGCCTGCACTACCTTGGAAGCCTGCTTCAACCACTGTTCCACTTGCAGAAGCCATAATTGGTGTTCCTGCTGGTGCAGCCATATCAATTCCCTCATGGAAATCTCCTGCTGTTCCTGTTGGATCTTGACGAGAACCAAACCCACTACTAATTGAATATCCTCCAGCTAACGGGTTTTGGAAA
Organism: Vagococcus sp. 211; assembly: GCF_056322705.1. Classification (NCBI taxonomy): domain Bacteria; kingdom Bacillati; phylum Bacillota; class Bacilli; order Lactobacillales; family Enterococcaceae; genus Vagococcus; species Vagococcus sp. 211. The sequence goes on along the minus strand of NZ_CM150475.1, from coordinate 759,783 downwards.
CCTGATGCTGACGGAGTTGGTGCTGGTGTTGGTGTCGAAGGTGTTGATTCTGGCTTATTGTTATCACTTTGTCCTGGTTTTCCAGTTGGTTTAGCCGTTGAAACAGGACCTTCCATTTCTAATCCCTTTTCATCTGCTTTTTGAGCTTCAGCTACTTGTTTTGCCATAGCTTTTGCTTCTTTTTCAGCTTTTTTAGCTTGTTCTGCTGCTTCTTTTTCTTTACGAGCTTGTTCTGCTGCGATACGCTCAGCTTCAGCCTTTTGAGCAACAAATTCTGATTTTTTATTTTTAGCTCCTTCTAATTCCTTTAATATTGCTTGAGCTAATTTTACTTGTTCAGCTTTTGATGCTTCAACTTCTGTTTGTTTTATTTTCAATTGTTCTGTCTTAGTCATCACTTCTTCAACTTTTTTCTCGACAGATACTTTTTTAGCTGCTAATTCATCTTGGTCGTGTTTTTGTACTTGCATAATCTCATTATTAGCACCTACTAATTTAGTGTAGGCAACCGTTCTACCAATTGCATCAGACACTGATTCAGAATCAAGTAACACATTCAATAAATCTTGATCCTCTTGATTAATTTGAGTTGATCGTGCTTGATCTTCGATTTTTTTTGTTCTTTTTTCGATAGCGATTTCTAATTCTTTAATCTCATCACTTAATTGACTAATTTCTTTTTCTAAAGAGATTTTTTGATTTAATAATTCTTCAGATTCACTCGCTAAAACATTAATTTTGTGATCTAAATCAGCCAAAGCCGTCTCACTTTGATTTTTTTGGTTTGATAGATCGTTAATCTTCTTATCTTGAGATTCTATTTTATTATCGATGCTTTCAGCATTAAAAAATTGTGGACAAGACAGACCAATAAAGCACGTTGCTGCTACTGTCACAATTATCTTTTTATTTATCTTCATGAATGTCATTACCTCTTCTTTTATGTTCTGTCACTACTATATCATACCTAAGCCCTATTTTTAATTACAACTATATTACATTTTGTTATATATTCGTTATATTAGATGTATAAAAAGAGGTAACAAAGAACTAATTCCATTAACTATTTCTCTAAATAAAACTCAAATCGCTCCCCTGCGTACTGACTTCTCACGTATTCAAAGGGAACATTATCAGATAAATAAGATACTTGGCGTAATCTTAGCACAGGCTCCCCTTTTTTTATAGATAAATAGTGAGCGATTTTTTCTGATGCGATTAATGCAGATATGGTTTGTTCAGACTTACCAATTATTTTATTTCCTTTATTTTCCAATACTTTGTATAAAGAACAAGATACCTCATTTTTGGCATAGTTTTCAATTAAATAATACGGAATACTAGCTACTTCAAAACAAATGGGAATATCATCAGCATATCTTATACGTTCCATCTTCAAAATATCCGTATGCTCATCTATCTTTAATTTTTCCATTTCACTTGAACTTGGTTTCGTAATAAAATAAGAAATGACTTTGCTAGAAGGAATTCTTCCTTGGGACTCAATAATTTCAGAAAAACTTGTGGTACCAAGCATTGTTTCTTGTACTTTTTTATTAGCTACGTAAGTTCCCGAACCAATTTTTCTTTCTAGAATACCTTCATCAGCCAATGTTTGAATCGCTTGTCTTAAGGTCATACGGCTAACATTAAATAACTCTGACAGTTCTCGTTCCGAAGGTAGTCGGTCTCCTACGTGCCATACACCATTCTCGATGTCTTTTTTTATTTGATCGTGAATTTGAATATATACAGGTAATTTTGATGACATTCGTGTGTCACTTCCTTTAGCTCATTTACGTCATATTATAACTGGTCTATACACAAGATACAACATTAATTTCAGAGATATAAAAATTGGTCTACTTCTGCAATAAAAGTAGACCAATTGTTTAATATAACTTAGCGTGCCATTTACGTGTATTTTCTTTGTTCGCTACTTCTGATGATTTTGGCGTTTTGCCTACCATTTGTTGTGTGGATTTCTTTACCCCATCCATCACGTCAACTTCTTTCAACACATCTCTGTAATTCATAATCTGTTCTGTTATTTTATCGCCTATTTTTGTCATACAATCTCTCCTTTGTTTATTGTACGTTTAGCATAGCACATATTATAAAAAAAAAGCTAACATTTACTGTTAGCTTCAAAACTGGGCTAGCTGGATTCGAACCAACGAGTGACGGAGTCAAAGTCCGTTGCCTTACCGCTTGGCTATAGCCCAATAAATGGAGGGGGGCAGATTCGAACTGCCGAACCCAAAGGAGCGGATTTACAGTCCGCCGCGTTTAGCCACTTCGCTACCCCTCCGAAACAATCAATCAGGTTTTCCTCAACCCGACTTCTATATATTACATAACTTTCAATCAAAATGCAAGAACTTTTTTTAAAAAGTTTTTGTTTTTTTAATTATGTAAATTCCATACTCTTAAAACCTCTTCATAACCTGATTCAAAGGTTTTAACGATTGCTGTAGAGTTATCATATAACGATACTTTAAATTTTGATTGATCATCTTTTGCTACTTTACCAATAACATTTTTGCCAATCATCAGTTCATGAACTTCTACCTGTGCGTCTCCGATTGTTTCCATTGACTCTTTAATCGTCACTTCAACTGGTTGATTTTTTTTCATGTTTATCGCCTCCTCTAATAATGCAACTATTTGATAATAACACACTTCATTCTATTTGTTAAGTAAAAAAGAAGTAACTTTCGTCACTTCTTCTCTGTAGGTGTCATAGATATGATGTTATAAGGCTTTTCAGAAAGAATCTTTTCTAATTTACCTACATTTGTCGTAGTTAACTGAGTGACAATCATTGGATGTTCATCGTAACGATACACCACAATTTGCACAATGTTCATATCATGTTCGGTAAATAAGTGCGTTAATTCTGCTAAAACGCCTTTTTCATCCTTATCAATTCTGATAGCAACCCTTGTACCTGCTTGTTGATACCCTGTAATTTCTAAAAAAGCATCAAAGATATCATTATTTGTAATGATACCTTGTAACTCACCTTTATTATCTAGAACAGGTAACACACCAATTTTATCTTGACGCATCACATGTATGGCCTCTTCCAATATCGCCGTATCAGAAATAGTTGAGACATTTTTAATCATAATATCTGCTACTTTGGTTTTATTTAATAAATAGTTCACTTCGTAGACACTTAAACTGGTTGCTTTGGATGGTAACGCTTCATGAATCGTTCCCTCTGTCACTAAGCCCACCAATTTATTATTAGCAACGACAGGTAAACGATGAATATCAAACGTCTTCATCATATCAATGGCATCATTAATTTTCGTCTCTGGTGTAATGATTTTTAAATCCGTAGACATATATTCTTTTACTAACATCACTAACCTCCTAAATATGCTTTCTGAACATCTGGACTCGTTAATAAACGTTCGCCAGAACCTTCTAACACAACCTTACCTGTTTCTAATACATATCCTCTATCAGCTATTTTTAACGCCATGCGAGCATTTTGTTCGATGAGTAATACGGTCGTTCCTTGACTATTAATTTCTTGAATAATAGAAAAAATTTCGTTAATAAAAATGGGGGCTAATCCCATAGAGGGTTCGTCTAGTAATAATAACTTAGGTCGCGTCATCAACGCTCTCCCCATCGCGAGCATCTGCTGCTCTCCACCAGATAACGTTGCGGCATCTTGATTTTTACGTTGTTCTAAAATAGGAAATCTTTCAAAAACTCTAGTGAGAATATCTTGACTTTCTTTTCGATTCTTAAACAAGTAGGCTCCCAATTCTAAATTCTCCAACACTGTCATTCCTGCAAAGACATGACGCCCTTCTGGTACTTGTACAAGGCCACTTTTTACTATATTGGGTGACGTTTCCTTCGTAATTTCTTGACCTTCAAAAACAATGCGTCCTTGATCTGGTTTAATCAATCCTGAAATACCATGAAGGATGGTCGTTTTACCGGCGCCGTTCGCTCCAATTAAACTCACTATCTCACCTTGTTTTACTTCAAAACTGACATTTTTAACCGCTTGAATCATGCCATAACTCATACTTAAGTTTTCTACCTTTAACATTATCCTTCACCTCCAAGATATGCTTCAATTACCTTAGGATGGTTTCTAATATCTTCAGGTACCCCTTCAGCAATGACTTGACCATACTCTAATACATAAATGCGTTCGCATATTTCCATAACAAGGGACATGTCATGTTCAATGAGTAAGATTGTTAGATCAAATTCCTTTTGAATTTTTTTTATTAAATGGCGTAACTCATCTGTTTCTTGTGGGTTCATCCCTGCTGCTGGCTCATCTAGAAATAAAATAGAAGGTTCTGTCCCTAATGCTCGAACAATTTCTAATCGACGCTGTTCCCCGTACGACAATTGTCTTGCTAAGATGTCTTGTTTTTCTTTTAAATCAAATATTTCTAATAACTCTAAAGCTTTTTCTCTCATCTTTTCTTCTTGTCTGTTGAATTTAGGAAATCTAAAGATACCTTGTAACACAGTCTCTTCTTCTTTGCTGTTCATTCCTACTAACACGTTATCAAGAACAGACATCTCTTTGAATAACCGTATATTTTGAAACGTTCGACTCATTCCTAAGTTAGCAATTTTGTAAGGTTTAAGACCGTTTAATTCTTGCTGTTTCTCCTCTTTATTTAATACAACTGTACCGCTTGTTGGCTCATACACTCCTGTCAATAAATTGAATAACGTTGTTTTCCCAGCACCATTAGGCCCTATAAGTCCCACAAGTTCATTTTTATTCAGAGATAAAGTCACATTCGACACAGCTGCTAGGCCACCGAAATGCTTCGTAAGATTAGTGACTTCCAGTAGTTTCATGCTTTTTATCCCCTTTCTTAACTAATTTTTTGATAGAGAGCTCTTTCGTTCCCAACAAGCCTGTTGGTTTGAAAATCATAATAACAATCAGCGCTAAAGCATAGATGATCATACGAATTGTCCCAAAGTCTTGTAATAGCATATTCAAAAAGCCTAATACGATTGCTGCAATAAAGGTACCTGTCATACTTCCTACACCACCGAAGACAACAATAATTAACACATCAATAGACTTCATAAAGTTAAAGTTTTGTGGTACTACCGTTTGGATGTAACTCGCATACAATCCTCCTGCTAAAGCTGCTAGCATGGCACCTATCACAAACGCGATAACTTTAAATTTTGTCGTGTTGACCCCCATTGATTCTGCTGCAATTTCATTTTCGCGAATAGCAATAGTCGCTCTACCTGCTGCGCTATGAATGTAATTTGTTACGATCAATGTACTAACACATACCAAAACATACACCATTGACCAAGTCACAAATGGAGGGATACCAAATAATCCTGCTGGTCCGTTCGTCACATCGTCTGCATTCATAATAATGGTTCGAATAATTTCTGCGACACCTAATGTCGCAATAGCTAGATAATCACCTGTTAAACGTAGCGTAGGAATGCCTACAAGGAGTGCCACAATGCCTGATAACATAATCCCGATGACTAACCCTGTCAAAAAACCTAAGAAGGTTGGGTTTTTCAACGTGCTAATTGCTGTTGCATAAGCTCCAATAGCCATGAATCCAGCATGCCCTAAAGAAAATTGCCCTGAGAAACCGATAATTAAATTCAATCCTACAGCTAATATTATATTGATGCCTATCATAACCAGCGCCATCTCGACAACAGGTGTCACCAATCCTAAGCTATAAGGAATGGCGATACCTACAAATCCCAAGACCATGAGAAGTAACCAATAGAATGATACTTTCTTATTTTGTCTCATGTAACCACCTAAACCTTTTCCTTTGTATTTTTACCTAATAAGCCAGTTGGTTTTACAAGTAAAATGATGATAAGAATGCCGTAAACAACAGCATCTCTATAAGCAGTGAAACCTAAAGCACTCACAAGAGTTTCGATAATACCTATCATGAAACCACCTAAAGCAGCCCCAGGAATAATGCCGATTCCGCCAAATACAGCAGCAATAAAGGCCTTCAAACCTGGTGCCACTCCCATCATCGGATCAATACTGTTGTAATATAAACCAATCAGGACACCCCCCGCTGCAGCTAGTGCTGAACCAATCGCAAAGGTAAAGGATATTGTATGGTTAACATTGATCCCCATTAACTGAGCAGCCGCTGGATCCACACTAACAGCCCGCATAGCACGTCCCATTTTTGTTTTCTTTACAATAAACTGAAGCACTAACATTAAAACAATCGAAATAAAAATAATTAAGAGTTCTATTTTACTAATGCTTAATCCTCCCAAAGTGTAGGTGGTATTATCCACAATTTGCGGAAAAGGTCTTGTGTCGGCTCCAATAAAATAAATCGTCACAGATTGTATTAAAAAAGATACCCCAATCGCTGTGATTAACGCTGCAATTCTCGTTGATTTTCTCAAAGGTCGGTAAGCAAAAAACTCAATCAGCATACCGATAATAGAGCCTAATGCCATCGAGACTATCAAGGTACCAAACAATCCAAAATGGAACGTATTAATCACATAATAACCGATAAAAGCGCCTAACATATATACTTCACCGTGAGCAAAGTTAATTAACTTAATAATCCCATAAACCATGGTATAACCAAGTGCTAGCAAGGCATAAATACTTCCTAAAGATAACCCGTTTATTAGTTGTTGAATAAATGACATCATCAACATCCTTTCTTTCCATAAAAATTATTACGGGTTAACCACTTCCGCTGTTTCTTCTTTTCCATCTTTCACACCGATAACTACGGCTGCTTTTTCTGGATTATGGTTTTTATCCATCGTCATCGTCCCTGTTACCCCTTCAAAATCTTTAAGGTTAGCTAATTCTTCTTGCAAAGTAGCACTGCTGACTTCACCCGCATTGTCTAAAGCTTCTTTCATCATATATACCGAATCGTAAGCCAATGCACTGAATGAACTTGGCGCTTTGTTGTACTCTTCTTTAAAGCTATCGATAAATTCTTTGACTTTAGGTGATGCAGGTGCTTTTTCAGAAAAATGAGCGGTATAGAAGATATCTTGCATATTACTTTGTCCTGCAATATCTACTAGTTTTTCATCTGAAAAACCATCGGCTCCTAAAATAGGTTGCTCAATGCCCATCTCTCTAGCTTGTTTAATAATTAACCCTGCTTCTTCGTAATACCCTGGTAAATAGATGAAATCAAAATCCTTGTCTTTGATTTTCGTTAAAATCGCTTTAAAATCTTTGTCCTTTTGGTTGAATTTCTCTTCAGAAACGATATCACCTGTAAAAGTTTCTTTGAAGGATTTCGTTAAGCCTTTAGCATAATCACTCGACACATCGCCAATAATAATGGCCTTCTTCGCTGATAAATTATCCATAGCATAATTAGCTAAGATAACCCCTTGGAATGAGTCTTGGAAACTTGCTCTAAAGATATATTTTTGTACTGTTCCATTCATAATAGTAATTTCATCGTCTGTTCCTGAAGGTGTGATCGCTGGTACTTCTGCTTTAGTGACACTTGGAATTTGAGCTTTACTCGCACCAGATGTTGCTGGTCCAATAATACCAACAACATTTTCTTTCGTTGTCAGACTCGTCGCAATCGCTGCGGCTTCTGCTGTATCTGATTTATTGTCTTTAATGACCATTTCAATTTTTTTCCCATCAATGCCGCCTTGCTCATTGATTTCTTTCACTGCCAGTTCAGCGCCTTCTTTTTCTTGACTCCCATACGCTGCAACAGGACCAGATAATTCTAAGTTAAAACCAATTTTTATCGTATCCCCTTGTGACGATGCTTCCTTCTCTTTTGAGTTATTTTCAGAGGCTCCCCCACCTGGAGTACCACAAGCTGTTAATACAAAAGCACTCGCTAAAACCATTCCCATTACCTTTTTCATATAAACCCATCCTTTAATCGTTTTTTAATAATATGATTACTAATATAATTTAAATTTAATCTTATGTCAACAGAATATTCTGACAATTCTAACAAATAAAAAAGAAACATGATTAAATCAATGTTTCTTAGCTTTATTTTCTTTTGTGTAAGGGCCTCGATATGTTTCATCTGGATTTTTAGTCACTCTAAATGTTTGTGGCACATAGTCTATACCACCTTTAACAAACGGATGACATCTAAAGATTCTAGCCGTACCCATCGTAACGCCTTTGAATACGCCGTGATAATTAACCGCATCTACCATATACTGTGAACAGGTGGGATGATATCGACAACTTTTTGGTAAAGCTGGAGAGATAAAACGTTGATAGACTCTTACAGGAAAAAGAACTATTTTTTTAAACATCCTGTCTTCCTTCCTTATAAAAAAACCATTAACATTGGAACATGCTAATGGCTACTTAATAAAATCAGTGATATGGTGCCATGTTTCAGGGGCAAAGACATCTGACGAATGACCTTTACCAAAGTAAACAAAGCCCATATACAATCCAATAAAGAATAAAGAGACAAAGAGAATCAGCGTCAATAACACCAAGACTACTTGTATCACTACTCTTTTCGTTGCTGTGCTCATTCTACTTCAACTCCTACTCTAGTTAGCTAAACTTTTGACACTTTGATCACTATTAACGACATCAGGGTTCACTCTTTCGATGTTAGCACCTAAAGCAATTAATTTGTGATGGAAATCGTAGTAACCTCTATCCAAATACTCTAAGTGATACACTTTTGTCTCACCCTCAGCCACAAGACCTGCAATAATTAAAGCCGCTGCTGCTCTTAAGTCTGTTGCGTTCACTTCAGCCCCTTGAATATCTGGAACACCTTCAATATGAGCTACATTACCTGAAACAGTAAACTGAATCCCCATACGCTTCATTTCATCCAAATGTTGGAATCTGTTTTCAAAGACAGATTCATTCAATGTACTTGAACCACTTGCTAACGTCATCAGTACACTCATTTGTGCTTGCATGTCCGTTGGAAAGCCTGGATGTGGTAATGTTTTAACATCTGTTGGTTTTAGTACTTTAGGGCCAATTACTCGGATACCTTCGTTTTCTTCAACCACTTCAACACCCATTTCTAATAATTTAGAAATTAAAGGGGTATTATGCTCTGCAATGGCATGCTCAACTAAGACGTTACCGCCTGTTGCTGCAGCTGCCACCATAAAGGTTCCTGCTTCAATACGATCTTGAACAATGCTATGAGTTGTCCCAGTCAAACTTGTGACACCTTCAATACGAATTGTTTCAGTTCCTGCTCCTGTGACTTTAGCACCCATCTTGTTAAGGAATACTGCTAAATCCACAATCTCAGGTTCTCTCGCTACGTTCTCGATATACGTTGTGCCTTTAGCCTTAACAGCGGCCATCATAATATTTTGAGTCGCACCCACACTTGGGAAATCCAAATAAATACGGGCTCCTTTTAATTCTGTGGCTTTGGCTTCTATATAACCATTGGTTTGCGTAATTTCTGCTCCTAGTGCTTGGAAACCTTTTAAATGTAGATCAATTGGACGAGCACCTATGGCACATCCTCCTGGCATCGCTACCTTTGCATGACCTGTTCTAGCTAATAAAGGACCCATTACTACAATCGAAGCTCTCATTTGGCTCACATACTCAAATGGTGCTTCACACAATAAATCTCTTGTTGCATCTACTTTTAATTCATTTGTTTCTTCTTTAAAATCAATTGTCGTATTTAAATGTTTAATTACATTATTCATCGTCAGAACATCAGATAAAATAGGGACATTTTTCAGCACACTCTCACCTTTATCAGCTAATAACGTTCCTGCTAATATTGGTAATATGGCATTCTTTGCACCTTCAATTTTGACACGTCCACTTAGTGGTTGACCACTTCGAACTAACATGTACTCCATGTGTTTCTCCCTCCAAAACTTAGGTATAAAATGATAAATCTAAATTATTATACCATGTATCGTCTTAAAATGACATTTTAAATTACTATGAAGAGAATAGATACAATTTAAAAGAGACCTAAAAATAAATTACGCGTTAAAAAAATGATTTCCATGAAAAAATTACTAGCAGCAAACCCAATACTAATCGACAATAATAAGTACACCGTTTTTCTTTGTTTCTCAAATTGGTTGCCTTTTTTAAATAATTGGTCTAATCGTAATGACTGCAATGCCCAAAAGGTCAAATAAATAAACATAATATGACTTAATATTGTCACAATACTATCTACTCCATAAATTGGCATACTATCATCCTTTCTATTTTTTATATAAAGAAAAAGGCAAAGAGAAAATCTCTTTACCTTCTTTTATTAGCAATATTCAAACGGTTAATTGCTCTATGTAAAGCTATTTCAGCTCTATCTAAGTCAATAGATTCATTATCATGTTTTTTAGCTGCTTCGATTTTCTTCTCAGCTCGTTTTTTGGCTTCTTCCGCACGAGTAACATCAATGTTATCATCCGTTTCAGCACTATTGGCAATAATACTAACAACATTATCTCTTATTTCAATAATGCCACCATTTACCGCGACCCAATCTGATATCTTTTCTCCCGACTTATTCGATGAGGCACGATCAATTCGTACACCATCAATAGTCAATGGAGAAATTAGAGGGGCATGATTAGGTAAGACACCTAATGAACCTGCCTCTGTTCTGGCTACTAAAAAACTTGCTTCATGATCATAAACAATGCCGCTTGGTGTGACAATATTCACAACGAAGGAACTCATTATTTTTCCTCCTCTTAATAACCTAAGTTTTCAGCCTTCTCAATTACTTCTTCAATACGACCAACACTTCGGAAAGCTTCCTCTGGTAAATGGTCATACTTGCCATCAAGAATTTCTCTAAAACCTCTGACAGTTTCTTGTAACGGTACATAACTACCAGGTTGTCCTGTAAATTGTTCCGCAACGTGGAAATTTTGTGACAAGAAGAATTGAACACGACGTGCTCGGCCGACTAATACTTTTTCTTCATCTGATAATTCATCCATACCAAGAATTGCAATAACGTCTTGTAATTCTTTATATCGTTGTAATAATCGTTGAACAGAAGTAGCAACATCATAATGCTCTTGACCTACAATACCAGGTTCTAAAGCACTTGATGATGAAGCTAATGGGTCCACAGCTGGATAAATACCTTGCTCAGCTAATGAACGCTCCAAGTTAGTTGTTGCATCTAAATGGGCAAAAGCTGTCGCAGGGGCCGGATCCGTATAGTCATCGGCTGGTACGTAAATGGCTTGAATCGATGTAATAGAGCCATCTTTTGTCGATGTAATACGTTCTTGTAATTGTCCCATTTCAGTGGCTAATGTTGGTTGGTAACCAACGGCTGATGGCATACGTCCAAGAAGTGCTGACACCTCTGAACCTGCTTGTGTGAAACGGAAGATATTATCAATAAATAATAAAACATCTTGTTTTTCAGTATCTCTAAAGTATTCTGCCATTGTTAAGGCTGTTAAAGCGACACGCATTCTCGCTCCAGGTGGTTCATTCATTTGTCCAAAAACCATGGCAGTTTTTTTAATAACACCAGAGTCTTTCATTTCAAAATAAAGGTCGTTCCCTTCACGTGTACGTTCACCTACACCAGCAAAAACTGAAATACCGCCTAATTCTTGCGCGATATTGTTGATTAACTCTTGAATTAATACGGTTTTCCCTACACCGGCACCACCAAATAATCCAACTTTACCACCTTTAAGATAAGGGGCTAATAAATCGATTACTTTAATACCTGTTTCAAGAATTTCAGTATCTGTACTTAAAAATTCATACGCTGGTGCTTTTGTATGAATCCCTTTTTGATCCATTGTATCAGGAAGTTCGTCGCCTAAGTCGATAACTTCTCCTAACACGTTGAACACGCGACCTAACGTTTCTCTACCAACTGGTACAGTAATAGCGCCGCCGGTATGGAGTACTTCCATACCTCTTTGTAATCCGTCTGTTGACTCCATTGCTATTGTTCTAACAACCCCGTCACCAAGTTCCAAGGCTACTTCAAGAACAACTTTTTGTTTGCTTTCTTTTTTATAAACCGTTAACGCATCATTAATATCCGGTAACGATTGATCCAATGGGAAAGCCACATCGACAACGGGACCAATTACTTGGACTATTTTTCCTAATTTCATGTCTAAAATTCCTCCCCGTTAATCTTCTAACGCTGCTGCTCCACCAACTATTTCAGTAATTTCTTCAGTAATCGCAGCCTGACGAGCACGGTTATATGAGATTGTTAAATCATCAATAATATTCCCGGCATTTTCAGTTGCGCTCTTCATAGCTGTCATACGGGCAGCATGTTCAGCTGTTTTAGAATCCAAAACTGCTCCATATATTAAACACTCAGCATATAGAGGCAATAAAGTATTCAAAATAGCTGCTTCAGAAGGTTCTAAAATATACTCTTGCTCGTATGTTTCAGCTTCTTTAGCATCCAAATCTGCAATAGGTAACATTCTCTCTGCTCGGTAAGCAGAAGTTAATGTGTTGACATGATGATTGTAACAAACATATAGTTCGTCAAAAACTTCATTATTGTACATTTGAATGGCAGAGTTTACTATTTTCCTTACTTCGTTATAGGTTGGATGATCGCTCAAGCCACGCAATTCATAAGCAACTGGTATATCTCTATTTTTGAAAAAGTCAGCGGCTGTACTACCAATCGCCATCAACACTACTTCGCTTTGATCCTCATGGTCTTTGTTCAAAATTTCCATCGTGTTTCGAATGATAGAACTATTGTAGCCTCCTGCTAAACCTTTATCAGAAGAAATAACAATATAGCCTGTTTTCTTAATTGGACGATCTATCAACAATTTATGATATTGTTGATAGTCATCTTCAAAGCTTGAAAAATCAGCATTTTCAATTGCTTCCAATTGTGAAGATGCTAAATGCGTTGTAATTGAACGCACTTTGTAAGCATATTCTTGAAAACGTCTAGATGATTGTTCTGATTTTGTCAACTTAGAGGCTGCAACCATTTGCATGGCACTCGTGATTTGACTCGTCTTCTTGGTAGAGGCAATTTTTTTCTTTATATCTATTAATGAACCGCTCATACCCAATCACCTCTTTCTAAGATTGTTTCATCTCGTCAGCAACAGAATAGCTTGTTGATTCGAACATGTCTTTGAATTCTTCAATAGCTTTATTCATGTCAGCTGCATCTGGTAAATTTTTAGTATTTTTAATTGTGTCAAAAATAGCAGGGTAGTTGTTCCCAACATATTCAAACAATTCTTTTTCAAATCTTAGAATATCATTTACTGGAACAGTATCTAAAAAGCCTTTCGTCAAAGCGTATAAAATTAATACCTGTTTTTGAACAGCTATTGGTTCATGGACGTTTTGTTTTAGAACTTCTACTGTACGTTTACCACGGTTCAATTTACCTTGCGTTGCCGCATCTAAATCAGAACCAAACTGAGTAAATGCTTCCAATTCACGATAACTAGCTAAATCTAAACGTAGCGTTCCTGCTACACTCTTCATCGCTTTAATTTGAGCCGCTCCACCAACACGAGAAACAGATAATCCGGCTGCAACAGCAGGACGAATACCTGAATAGAACAGATCACTTTCTAAGAAAATCTGACCATCTGTGATTGAAATAACGTTCGTTGGAATATATGCTGAGATATCTCCTGCTTGCGTTTCAACAAATGGTAAAGCTGTCATTGATCCACCACCATGGGCGTCACTTAATTTAGCTGCACGTTCTAATAAACGTGAATGCAAGTAGAACACATCTCCTGGGAACGCTTCACGACCTGGAGGACGTCTCAGTAGTAAGGAAATTTCACGATAAGCTGCGGCTTGTTTAGATAAATCATCATAAACAACTAAAACATGCTTACCATTGTACATAAATTCCTCACCCATTGTTGCTCCAGCATAAGGGGCTAAATATAATAACGGTGCTGGTTGTGACGCACTGGCTGATACAACAATTGTATAATCCATTGCACCATATTTTTTTAATGTTTCAACTTGATTTCTAACGGTAGACTCTTTTTGTCCAATCGCTACATAAATACAAATCATGTTTTCATCTTTTTGGTTAATAATTGTATCAATCGCTATTGATGTTTTCCCTGTCTTACGATCACCAATGATTAACTCACGTTGACCACGGCCTATTGGAACTAGGGCATCAATCGCTTTAATACCTGTTTGTAAAGGTTCAGACACTGATTGACGATCCATCACTCCTGGAGCTTCTGATTCTATCGGGCGCATTTTTTTCGTGCTGATTGGTCCATGACCATCAATTGGTTTACCTAAAGGGTTTACCACACGACCAATTAAAGCTTCCCCAACTGGAACTTCCATAATTCGGCCAGTTCGTTTCACTTTATCGCCTTCACGAATTTTTCCAAAATCTCCTAAAATGATAATACCGACACTGTCTGACTCTAAGTTTTGCGCCATACCAAATACACCGTTGTCAAACTCTAAAAGTTCTCCAGACATTGCATTCTCTAAACCGTAAGCACGTGCAATACCATCCCCAACGTAAGAGACAGTACCAACTTCGTCTACTGTTAAAGACTCTTCGTATTTAGCAAGTTGCTGTTTAATATGCGAGCTAATTTCTTCCGCTTTAATACTCATGTATGTCACCTCTCACCTTGTCAATATGTATCATTTACTTAGAGCAGCATGAATTGACTCTAGTTCTGAACGAACACTTTGATCAATCACACGATACTCTGACTCGACAATCATTCCACCCATGATCGCTGGGTCTAACTTAGGACGTAAAACAACTTTATCTACTGCATATTGTTTTGCTAACCGTTGCTCTAATTCATGTCGTTGCTCTAAAGATAATGCCACAGCAGTCGTTACATCAACCACTGCAATACCAAATTGTTCATAGTACAAGTGTTCAAACTCATCAATGATTCTTGGCATCTCATTCATACGTCCATAATCATAAATAGTATGAATAAATTTAGCGACATCATCACTAAAACTGTTTTCTAAATCTTTAACAATATTGACTTTTTCATAGATAGACAAACGATCATCTGTCAAGATATCCCCTAAGTCAGGGACTTGTCTATACACTTCTCTTAATTGAAGTACTTCTTGATAAATTTCTGAAACAGCTTGTTTCTGTAGAGCCTCAGTATATAGGGCTTTTCCATATGTTTTAGCTACTTCGTATTTTCTATTCATCGCCATCCACTCCTAGCTTCTCAATACCACTTTGAATCAATTCTTGGTGAGTGCTAGCCGTTAATTCTTTTTTAAGAATTCTAGATGCAATTTCTATAGATAAATCTGCTACTTCTTGTTTTGCTTCGTCAATCATTCGTTCACGCTCGATTTTCAAATCTGCATCTGCTTGGACTTTCATCTTTTTCACATGCTCTTGAGCATCGACTAGAATAGCATGGGCATTATTTTCAGCCGTTTCTTTGGCTTTAGTAATAATAACTTGTGCTTCTGTACGTGATTGTTTTAGTTCCAATTCTCTTTGTTTTGCTAATTCTTCAGCATCGATTCTTGACTTTTCAGCATTATCGATATCATTCGAAATTTTATCTTGACGCTCTTGCATCATGTTCACAAGTGGTCCCCATGCAAATTTCTTTAAAAGCAATAACAATATAAGAAAAGAAACAGTAACGAAAAGGATTGTACTCAGCATAGTTGGTTCAGCATTAGCGACTACTAACTGATCTACCATTTGATTACTACACTTCCTTCCTCTTGGGTTACTTAAGCGTATCCATTCTCATAGACACTTAAGTTATCTTCATCAAATATGTATAGGTTCTTACTTGAAGACCAATATAAGGGCGATTACCACACCTAAAATAGGAACCGCTTCAATTAAGGCTACCCCAACGAACATTGTACCTCTTAATTGTCCTGACATTTCAGGTTGACGAGTCATTGACTCTAGTGTTTTTGAAATTACTTTACCATTACCATAAGCTGCTCCAATAGAAGCACCGAAAACTGCGATAGCTGCTGCAATATATTGCATTACTAATCTCCTCCTAATTATGTTTTTAACTTGTGTCTCATTTTGCTGCGAATTTTTACTGTGTTTGAAAACTACATTTCTTCTTCAGCTTCAACTTTGTGCGACATGTAAACCATCATCAATGTCACAAAAATGAATGCCTGTACACCACCAATGAATAGCGAGAACGCTTGCCATATCATTTCAAGCGGTAGAGCAAAAACAAATTTGATTGGGCTGCTTGCTCCTAAACCAGCGATTAAACTTAACAGTATTTCACCAGCGAAAATATTACCATATAGACGAAGACCTAACGTTAAAACGTTTGTAAATTCTTCGATTACTTTAATTGGTAATAAGATAGCTGTTGGTTTTGTAAAACTATTAACAAAATAGTTTTTAACACCTTGTTTTCTAATACCGTAATAATTCGTTAGTATGATTGCAATAAATGCCAGTGTTAATGCCACTAACGGATTTGCTGTCGGACTCATCCAGAGTGATATCTCATCTGGGAAAAGTACCACTTTAGTAACCAAACCAAGAATGTTTGATACTAAAATAAAAGCAAAAAATGTAAATCCAAGTAAATGATAGTCATTAACTTCTTTACTAGGAACATTATCAGATACGATTCCGCGAATAAAATCAACAAAGAACTCCAATACGTTTTGTTTCCCTTTTGGTTTTAGTTGTAAATTGCGACTGCTAAAGTAAACTAAACAAAATACAATAACACATGTTAAGATTGTCATCAGACAAACTGTACCGTCAAATTTAATTCCAGCAATTTCAATTATCCAGGATTTTTCTTCCACCACATTTCACCTCATTTCTTTAAGAATATGCTCTCTCAGAGAGTTACATACTTCCTGGCAAGTTACGGTGAAAAGACTCATTCTTTAAGCTCTAAATCTCCACCCATCAGCCTCGGGTTACCCCCGAAAACCAACTAGGACTATGATAACACCAAATGAGAAATAACACAAAGTAAATCGAAAAAATTTAACAACACTTATAAAAGATTTTAGAAACAAAAAAAGAGTGCTTTTTCTTATAAAAAAACACCCTTTTTATTTACTCTATTTATCGTTGTCTCATTCTTAAGGATCTGTCTATTTCACGTTTCATGTCTTTTCGTTTTAAATCTTCTCGTTTATCGTATTGTTTTTTACCTTTTGCCACACCTATTAAAACTTTGGCAAACCCATCTTTGATGTATACTTTAAGTGGGATTAGTGTAACGCCAGGGTTTTTTGCTTCTAATTCTAATCGTTTAATTTGTTTTTTATGCATGAGTAACTTGCGGGTTCTCAACGGATCGTGATTAAAAATGTTACCTTGTTCATAAGGACTGATATGAACATTCATTAAAAACATTTCCCCATCTTTCACTCTTGCGAAGCCGTCTTTTAAATTGACACGTCGTTGACGAATTGCTTTAATTTCAGTCCCTTTTAATACGATGCCCGCTTCCACAGTATCAATGATTGAATAATCATGACGAGCTTTTCTATTTTGTGCAATTAGATTGCCTTCACCTTTAGGCATCTCAACACCACCTTATTATTTCTTCTTACGACCTGTATTAGGCTTATGTGCGACTTTTTTATAAAAAGGCGCTTTTTTCTTATTCTTTTTCTTAGAAGAGCTCTGTTCTTTTCTTTCAGGACCTTGACGATGATTGTTAGATCGTCCCTTATGCTCTGGTTTTCCTTTTCCAGGTCTACTTGTTGTTTTAGGGATTTGAATCGTCTCTGTTAATGGTTCCGCAGAAATAAGTTCAAAATCAATTTCTCTTGTTTCTGGATCTGCTTTAGTTACTTTGATACGGACCTTTTGACCTATCTTGTATACAACACCAGTACGTTCCCCTACTAAAGCCAAATGATTTTCCACAAAATGGAAATAATCTGTTTTTAATTGGTTCACATGAATTAATCCTTCTATTGTATTAGGCAATTCTATGAACATACCAAACTTAGTAATCGATGTAATAACACCATCAAATTCTTCATCAATTTTATCTGACATGTATTCCGCTTTTTTCATTGCGTCCGTTTCTCTTTCAGCATCCACTGCACGACGTTCCATTTTAGAACTATGATCAGCAATATCAGGAATTAGTTCACTCCACTTGTCTATGGTCGACTGCTTAACAGGTGTTTCTTTAAATTCCTTGATCAATCGATGAACTAATAAATCTGGATACCTTCTAATAGGAGACGTAAAATGAGTATAATCATCTGCGGCTAAACCATAATGTCCCACAGGATTTTCTTCATAACGAGCTTGTTGCATACTACGTAATAACATCATACTCACCACAGGTTCTTCTGGTCGGCCACTAATTTTGTCTAAAACATTTTGTAACTCTTTAGGTTCAACATTGTCTTTTTTACCATTAATAACTAAACCAAAGTTCGTAATAAATTCAAAAAATCGTTGAATCTTCGCTTCTTTCGGATGTTCATGAATTCGGTAAATAAACGGCAATTTTAATTGCGTGTAATGTTTAGCAATGGTTTCATTCGCTGCCAACATGAAAGACTCAATCAAACGTTCTGCTGCACGACGGTGTCTTAGTTCGATTTCTAAAGGATGACCTTCTTCATCAACAATAATTTTAGCTTCCCTATCATCAAATGCAATCGCTCCTCGGTCATTTCGAACACCTTCCAATAACGTATGCAATGCGCCCATATCATCAAACATTGGAATCAATGCTTGATACGTTGCCAATACTTTTTCATCTGAACGCTCTAAAATAGCATTAACATCATCGTATGTCATTCTAGCTTTAGAATTAATGACCACTTCTTCAATCTTATAGTCAACAACGTGTCCTTCTTGGTTAAATTCCATCTCGCATCCCATTGCTAATCGGTCAACATTGGGGTTTAAAGAACAAATACCGTTAGATAATTTTCTTGGTAACATCGGAATCACTCGGTCTGTCAAATACACGCTGGTTGCTCTATCCACCGCTTCTTGATCAAGGGCACTTCCTTCTGTCACATAATGCGACACATCTGCAATGTATACACCTAAGAAAAAATGACCATTAGGTAGTCGCTTCACAGTGACTGCATCATCTAAATCTTTTGCTTCAATACCATCAATTGTCACAATGGGTTCGTCTCTTAAATCTTTTCGTCCCACTCGTTCTTCTTCTAATACAACATCTGGAATAGCTTCTGCTTCTTTAAGTGTGGCTTCGTCAAATTCTACAGGGATACCGTGTTGTAACACAATGGATAAAATATCCATTCCTGGGTCATTTTTATGTCCGATAACTTGTTTAACGAGACCTTCCATTGAATTGGTGTAGTTAGGCTCTGGGTAGTGGGTCAATTCAACCAATACAACACTACCATCTTCTGGTTTTAATCCTTCATCCGCTAAGAAAACACGGTAACGGTTCATTTTCTTATCTTTAGGTGTCATGTAACCGTAAAGACCCGTCTTTTGCACTTCGCTCTCATCATAAATGGTTGCAATCCCCACTAATTGTGTCACAGCGCGCTCTGTAATTCCGATAACTTTACCTTCGGCGGCTTGTCCTGACAGAGGATCTCCTTGTTTTAATAATTCTACTTCGACTTGGTCTCCTTCTAAAGCATAGCCTGTAAAGTCTTTTGAAATAAAAATATCTGATTCTTCTTGTTCCACACTGACAAATCCAAAACCACGTTCATTTGCTCTAAACGTTCCAATGATTTTCTCATCTTTTTTACTTAGTTTTATCTTGCCTTTTTGATTAAACTCAACAGTCTTTTCTCGTTCCATTTGAGCAATGGTTTGTACAAGTAATTTGAAATCTTCGCTTTTTTGCAATGCTAAACCTTCAGCAATTTGTTCAATGGAAAAGGTTTTCTTTTTACTGCTTTCCATATACAGTTTAATTTTTTGTTTTAATGTTTCTTTCATGATTATTTTTCCTCATTCCACGGTAGACCCTCAATGAAATTCACCACGTCTTCTTCAAAACGTCGACGATCTTTGCTTACAGTAATCACATGCGTACTATTTGGGTACCAATGAATTTCATGCTGACTTTTTGCTACTTTTCGGCCAACATCATACACTAAATCACCATCAATCATTTCATCTTGCCCAGCTTGAGCAAAAAACAACGGATATTCTAGTTGATCTAATTGGAAATACACTGATTCTGTTACGTGATGGATACTGTTTAATTGTTGATCTAGTGGTCTCTCTAATTTAGTTAATTTCATATTAATTTGATCCGGTGTCAAGTCTTGTTTATTAAAAAGGAATTCACAATATTTCATAAAATTAGGGAGAATATTATGAGCCGAACTTGGTTTTAACGGTGAACAAAAAGCACCACCACCAATTAAGCCTTCCGAATATTCTTCTAACATTTTAACTGCGAATAAGCCACCCATAGATAAACCAAACACAGCAATTTCGTCAAAACCTTCTGCTTTTAAAAAATCAACAGCAGCTTTTGCATCTTCCCACCAAACTGTTGGGCTTTGATCTAATATATCAAATGGATCATTTGATCCATGACCTGAAAACATTGGAGCAAGTACAGTGTAACCTGTTCTTTCTAAACGACGAGCCAACATTCTGACATCCATTGGGCTTCCTGTATAAGCGTGTAATAATAAAATTGCTCGCTTACCATTTTTAAAATAAATTGCATTATCTAACATTTCTCATCATCCTTAAGCATTCTTTTTCTACATTGTACCAATAAAAAAGTCCCCTGTCAGAACAGGAGACTAGAAAATCATTATTTTGAAGATAATACCGCCAGTAAAATAGCGACAACCATCCAAGCGACACCTAGAATTGCTGTGGCGCGTTGCATGAAGGCTTCAAAGCCTCTTGCTTTTGTTTTACCAAATAACTCACTTGAACCACCACTAAAGGCACTAGCAGCACTATTTTGTTTGCTAGGTTGCATCATAACGGCAATAATGATTAGCACTGATAAAATAATCATTGCTGATAATAGAAGTTTATACATGTTATATCCTCCAACTCTGTCCAATCTAATTAACATCCTTTTAATTTTATCATAACCAAAGGATTTTTTCTACTCCATTGTTAACTTATTTTTGCTATTTAACTAATAGCCTTGCTCAATAGATACTTGATTGCGTACAAGAACGTCATCCTTTTGAAACGAGACTATATTTTCTTTAAAAATAGGGAATAATCGTTCATAGTATTGATCAGAAACACCAGATGTGTGTGGTGTGATCATCACATTATCCATTTCCCATAAAGGACTATCTACCGACAAAGGCTCTTCTTCAAACACGTCCAGACCTGCAAACTCTAAAGGTCCTTGTTCCAAAGCAGTAATTAAATCCGATGTTTTCACCGTATCTCCTCTACCCGCATTAATAAACAAACTCCCTTTTTTCATTTGACCAAACAACTGGCTATTAAATAAATGCTTGGTAGCTAAAGTTGATGGTAGCAATGACACAACAATATCTACCTCTCCTAAATGTTGTCCCATTTGATTTTGCTGAATGACGGTCTTAAAGAACGGTGCTTGCCCGCCTCTTCTATTCACACCAATGACCTCAACATTGAACACTGCTAATATTTCTGCTAAACGCTGACCAATCGCTCCAGTTCCAACAATCATAGCCTTCTTATTAGCTAAATCAGTCAATCCTTTGGGTGTTTCCCATACCTTATCTCTCTGATTATTAATCGACGTTTTCAACCCTCTTGTGTGACTAAAAATCATTCCTAAAATGGTTTCACTCATTTGGTTACCATGTACCCCACTAGCATTAGATAGCATGATATTTTTTTCTTGGAGAAAAGGTAGTGGTAAATGATTAAATCCTGCTGATTCTGCTTGAATCCAGCGCAAATTGGTACTTTCAGTCTTTAATTTTTCGACATCTATTTTTTTACTCCATCCATAAATCACTTCGATATCTTGCCATCTATTGTCAGGAAGCTCTGATAATTGAAATAGATCATGGTTTGGTGCTATTTGAGTTAATTCTTCTTGTTGGGCACAGGTAATTGGTGCTACTAATAAAATAACTTTTTTCATTTGCTCCACTCCTTTTTATCTTATACATACAGTTTAAACGATTTTAGCCCCTTCGTCACATAATTGCCCCTCCCTTTGTGCTATAATGTGTCTAACACAATCAAAGAAAAGGTGATGATAACAGATGCTTGATACACATCAATTACAAACGGATTTAGAAACAATAACTTTAGAACTGATTGACAAAGCTTCTCTGTCATCTCAGGATATTTTTGTCCTAGGATGTAGTTCAAGCGAAGTGATGGGTGGCGTTATTGGTAAAAATTCCAGTGAAGAAGTCGGTAATATTATTATAACTACGCTACTCAGTATTCTAAACGAAAAGAATATTTATTTAGCCGTTCAAGGATGCGAACACATCAACCGGGCCCTAACAGTAGAATCCCACGTTGCTCGCGAATACGGTCTAGAAGAAGTCGCTGTAGTCCCTGCATTACATGCTGGTGGTTCCTGTGCTACAGCTGCATACAAACACATGACTCATCCTGTTGTTGTTGAGCACATCACGGCAAAAGCAGGAATTGACATTGGTGACACTTCTATTGGTATGCACATTAAACATGTGCAAGTACCGATTAGACCTAGTATCAAAGAATTAGGCGGGGCGCATGTCACAGCTCTTGGTACTCGGCCAAAACTAATTGGTGGCACACGTGCTGTCTACGAATAAAGAAAAAAGATGGGCTTAATTACTAAGCCCATCTTTTTTTGTGTAGTAATTCTTAATATACTCCCCAACCGCCACTAAATCATCATTGGTGATATGTTCCTTTTGTAAATAATAAAAGGGACGTCTATAGGCATCATTTAAACGTTCGTAAGGAACACCTACAGGGATAGCTTTACTCGATACCACACTTTTACCGATTCCTTTTTCCAGTAACTTAACAATCATTTCATTGTTTTTAACAATCATTTTTTTCTCTGTGATGTTTTGGCTTCTCAAATATTGTTCCATATAATGAAATACCCCGGATGTTGGTTCTCGGCACAACCAAGTGTCACTATCCACATCTCCTGCTAACACTAAATAATCCTCCAAAATAGCGACACGCTCTACGCCATCTGTCACAAGGGGTTTTTCAATGAAGCCAAAATGCAAGTCATGCTTTTGAATTTTTTCTAATACCTCTTCCGAATTCCCCATCTCAAGTTCAAATTCAACTTGACCAAATTCCGTTGTCAACGCTACCATTAATTCAGGTAAATAGTAAACTGAAAAAGTGTGGGACGCCCCGATTTTACAAACAACTTTTGGGTGATAGTCCTGCTTCATCTCGCTTAGCGTATCTGTCCAGTCATCCGTTAAATGAAGCAGTCTTTGATACAAAATAGTTGCTGCTTCAGTAGGTTCCATCTCTTGTTTTCCTTTACGTGTAAATAAAGGACACCCCAATTCCTCTTCCAACTGTTTCATTTGGTTAGAAACAGCCGGTTGAGAGATAAATAACATCTCAGCCGCCTCCGAAAAATTTTTGCTTTCATAAACAATTTTAAATGTGTTTAGCAACTTAAACATGTCGTTGTCTCCTAACTATTATATTTCGTTATAATAACTATAGTAACTATTTACTTTTCAATTGCAAGATTAAAGCGTATACTTTTTTTATTAAGCTTAAGAAAGTGTGATACGATGAAAAATAAATATTTAGGTATTCTACCTGGGCTTATTGCAGCAGTGATTGTTGCGTCAATTAGTAAAGTGATTGCCCTTTGGCTACCCACCTTAGGTCCAGCAACACTAGCCATTCTGCTCGGTATCCTGTTAGGAAATACCGTTTTAAAACAACAACCAATACTCAACAAAGGAACCAAATTCTCAGAAAGTAAATTATTGGAATGGTCTATCGTTCTGTTAGGAACAACAGTTACCTTTCAAACCATTGCAAAAATGGGTATCAATGGTGCTATGTTTGTTGTTCTACAAATGCTTGGTACGATTCTTTTTGCTTATTATTTAGGTAAAAAAATGGCATTTTCCACAACTATGTCTCTACTTATGGCAGGTGGAAACGCGGTATGTGGCTCCTCCGCAATTGGTGCTATCGCTCCTGAAATCAACGCAAAAGAAGAAGAAAAAGGTCAGATTATCACTCTAGTCAATTTACTGGGTACGATTCTTATGCTGACTTTACCACTAATAGCCACTTATTTTTATCAAGATACCCTGACACAAAGCGCACTTATTGGTGGGACGTTACAATCCGTTGGGCAAGTGGTCGCAAGTGCTAGCATGGTTAGTCCTGAAGTCGTTGAATTCGCGACTCTCTTCAAAATTATGAGAATCATGCTATTAGTTGTCGTTGTCTTCGCCTTTTCTCGCATCGCTGCGAAAGAAAATAAAACGTCTATAACAGAAACAAAACAAAAGAAAAAATTACCATTACCTTGGTATATTCTCGGTTTCCTTGTTTGTTGCGTCATTAATAGCTTTACTCAATTACCACAACAAATCGGAGAATCTGCTCACTTTATTAGTAGTTGGTTTGAAATCACTGCTCTTGCTGCTATCGGGTTACGTTTAGACTTTTCTAAGTTCTTCAAAGAAGGCAAACGTTTCTTGATTTATGGCTTATCGGTTGGTACTCTACAAGTCATTCTTGCGATGACTCTCATCCGTTTCTTTCATATCTAAAAAAAGGCGCCAAAACAGGCGTCTTTTTTTTTATGATCTAATGTCAGCTCCAAGGGTCTGTTTAAAATGACGTAACGCCCAACGATGCCCCTCTTCATCAAAGCTCTGTACTCCTTTTTCATGTATAACAATTTTATACCCTAAATTATACGCGTCAACCGCTGTATGAAGGACACAAATATCAGTACACACCCCAACTAAATGAACCGTATCAATGCGTCGTTCTCTTAGTCTAATATCTAAATCGGTGCCACTAAAAGCAGAATAATGGCGTTTATCAATCCAGTACATGCCTGGATTATCTTGATTTTTTTCATAGACCTCTTTTAACTTACCGAATAAGTCTCTTCCTGTGGTGCACATGACATTATGTTCTGGAAATAACGTGTTTTCTGGGTGATATTGGTCAGAAGGATCATGCCCATCAATGGCTAATACTACGTAATCACCATTAGCTAAAAACTCTTCCGTTAAGGACACAATCGTTTCCTCTAATTGTTGCCCATAACTACCCGTTGTTAACTTGCCATCATCTGCAACAAAATCATACGTGTAATCAATAGATATTAACGCTTCCATTATCGCTAACTCCTTTTATTTTAAATTATTTAATAACGCTAGTACCATTCTAGCAGAGTTCTCACCTGCTTGTACAATAAACTCATCAAAGTTCACACTTGCTTCGTCGTCTCCCACATCACTCATCGCACGAATAACAACAAATGGGGTCTTATAACGATAAGCAACTTGGGCAATCGCTGCACCTTCCATTTCATTAGCTAACACTTCTGGAAAATGAGATTTGATTTCTTTTATCTTATCTTCACTGCTCACAAACGTATCTCCAGATACAATCAAGCCCACTTTTCCATTAAGAGAGCTCTTAACAGATGCTTCCATCGCTGATGCCACTAAGTTTGTATCAGCTTCATAATACAAAGGCATCTGAGGCATTTGTCCATAGTCATAACCAAAAGCTGTCACATCTGCATCAAAATAAGCTAATTTATCCGAAATAACCACATCCCCAATCGATAAACCTGATCCTATCCCTCCTGCTGAACCTGTATTAATGACACAATCCACATGGTAATGGCTAATTAATAAGGTTGTCGTTACAGCTGCTAATGTTTTGCCTATGCCTGATTGAGTCAGCACCACTTCATGCTCCCCTATTGTCCCCGAATAAAAGACTGCTCCTGCTTCAGACCATTCCTTCATGTTACTCAATTCTTTTGATAAAATAGTTACTTCTTCTTCCATTGCCCCAATAATTCCAATTTTCATTCTAGTCACTCCTACTAATAATTTAAGATGGCATAAATCATGATGATTAATAATATCGCAACGAGAATAATTGCTTTGTTTAACCACGTGTTTCGCTTCTTATCTTTGTTAAATTCTCTGACTCTACTTCTAGTTAATAGTTGTTGTTGCATTGGCTTTTTTTCTTCTGGTTTCTGAGTCTCTCTTGCTACTTCTTTTACTTGCTTCTTTTCTTTCTTAAACATGGACTATCCCTTCTTTAGTTCTTCTATTTCCCATTGTGCGATAGCAATCATCGTTTTAGCGTCGCATATTTGACCTGAAGCCACAGCAGATGTGGCTTCTTCTAAAGTTAACTCTAATAATTCTAAAAATTCATCATCGTCCCTTGGCAACGGATTGTCAACTTTCCTTAAACCTTTAGCTCTATATAAATATAACCACTCATTACAAAATCCTGGGGATCCTGCAAATTTAGTCATGTAAGTCATCTCTTGACATTGATACATGGTTTCTTCTTCTAACTCTCGTTTAGCCGTTTCTAAAGGTGCTACTTCCCCTGGTTCTATTTTTCCTGCAGGTATCTCGATTAAACTTTGTTCTAACGCTTTTCGATACTGTTTGACTAACACTATTCTATTAGCTTCTGTAATAGCTAATATACCAACAGCTCCTTGATGATACACCAATTCTCTCTTAGAGGTCTCTTGGTTTGGTAATAACACATCATCAACCACTACTGTAATGACCTGACCTTCATATATCGTCTCTCGATGTAGCGTTTTTTCTTCAAATGGATCCTTCATAAGCTTTTCTCCTATCTTGGGTCGTCTTACTTTCATAATACCGTTAACATTTGTCCTTTTCAATCTTAAGTGATGAATTAAGTTGGATTATAGCTTAAAATAGAAGGAGGATAAATAAATCAATCTCGGGACTGATACTCAATTTTTTCAGGTGTGATAAACTATGGTTAATAACAAGGACATAACTACTACTAAAACCTTGAGGAGTGAAACAATGAAAAAAAATAACAAAGTACTACGCAGAACCCTATGGCTCATTATCGGCTTGTCCTTTTTCGCCCTGTTTTTCAATAATAGCACATACGGTATAACAAATATGATAATTTCTTTAGGTCTTCTAATGGCAATTATCTTAGGTGTCTTCTATCTGTTTCGAAGCATCTTTACTAAACACAAAGCCTCTTCTGATACATCTTTGCCTTACTTAACAGATGAATTAGATACTCACTATCACAACAATGGTATGTCTGAAAAAGACATTGCTTTTTTCCGTCAAACCATGTTAGAAACGAAGCAACACATTGCTACCCTTGAAGAAAACATGGACGATGTGGCAAAACTGAAAGCCATTAATCTAAAAACCGACGTAATAAAAGCCTCTAAAGGTCTTTTTAAAGAACTAGTAAAAGAACCACAAAAACTATCATTAGCAAATGGTTTCTTATATAATCACTTACCAAACATTGTTGAATTAACCAATAAATACAAAGAAATTAACGATCACGACATTAAAAATAAAAACACTTACGAATACCTTAATAAAAGTGCGATAGCGATTGAAGAGGTCTCTCGTTTAATCGTAAAAGATTACACTTCTTTTGTATCAGATGATTTGGCTGATTTAGACGTTGAAATGTCTATTGCGAAGCAAAATTTACAACGTCAAGCAACAGTAGACGAACTACATTTAGACAAGGAGACAAACAATGACAGAGAATAATACACACCCTACCCAACTAAACGATTCAACCTTAGATGATTTACTAAGTAATCCCTTTGATTTACCCAAACAAGAGGTTAGTCCACAACAAACAGGTTCTCCTCTTGTCAATCAGGATACTCAACCCGTCAAGATGATTGATAAATTACCTGCCGAACGTCAACAGCAAGCCATCAACTTGGCCGCTCAAATTGACACTGGAGACAGTCAAGCCGTGTTAAGTTACGGTGCCGCTGCCCAACAAAAATTAAGCGAATTTTCTCATACGATGTTGACTCATGTACAAGCCCAAGACATCGGACCTATGGGTGACTCTTTAACAGAGTTAATGTATCGCTTAAATGAAGCAAGTCCTAATGAATTAGAAGCCCAAGAAAAAAACATCTTTAAAAAAATGTTTGGTAAAGTAAAACAATCTGTTTATGAGATTACAGCAAAATATCAAAAAATCGGAGCACAAATTGATAAGATCGCTATTAAATTAGATCGTGAAAAGAATGGTCTCTTACAAGATAATGTTATGTTAGAACAGCTATATCACCAAAATAAAGACTATTTTGATGCGCTGAATATCTACATAGCGGCAGGAGAAATAAAAATTGATGAGTTAACTAACGAAACCATTCCTGCTGCCATTAGACAAGCCGAACAAACAGGTGATCAAATGGATGCTCAAATCGTCAGTGATTTAAATCAATTTGTCGACCGTCTTGAAAAACGGACCCACGACTTAAAATTAGCTCGACAAATTACCATTCAACAAGCACCGCAGATTCGCCTCATTCAAAATACGAATCAAGCCCTTGCTGAAAAAATACAAGCATCTATTAATACAGCCATTCCTTTGTGGAAGAACCAAGTGGCTATTGCTTTAACCTTATTAAGACAAAAAGACGCGGTCACAGCCCAACGTCAAGTCTCTCAAACCACTAACGATCTATTAACTAAAAACTCTGAAATGCTAAAAATATCAGCCATTGAAACAGCAGAAGAAAATGAGCGTGGTATTGTGGATATTGAGACATTACAAAAAACACAAAACGACTTAATCGAAACCATTCAAGAAACCCTTCGTATTCAAAAAGAAGGAAAAGAGAAACGAAAACATGCAGAAATTGAATTGACTGTAATGGAAGAAGATTTAAAGAACAAATTATTAGAAATGACACATCAATATTAAGTAGAAAAAGGAAAAGACACCGGTCTTTTCCTTTTTTTAACCCTTGTCCCACAAAGGAAGTTTAATTAATTCAAACGTGGTTGGTTCCAAATTTGTCACCGTAATGCCTAATAAACGAATGCCTTGATCTATCTCTCCCAACTCTTCCCAAAGACTTTGGCTATAAAAGAAGATATCTTCTTCTTTGGAAATAAAATCAGGCAATGTTTTGCGTCGAGTTATCGTCTCAAAGGCCTTGTTTCTAACCTTTAACACCACCGTTTGACCATGTAACTGAGTCTTTTCCAATGCCTTTTCTACATCTGATGACAACTCTCTTAGTTCCTTTATCACCTCTAACTCTGAACGTAATACTTTGCCATAAGTATTTTCTCTACCTACTGATTTACGCTCCCGATTAGCCATTACCGGTGCTAAATGAATGCCTCTTACTTTTCGATACAAAGAGTACCCCATCTTACCAAACTCACGAATCAAGTCCATCTCTGACCATTTCAATAAATCTTCCCCCGTATATATCCCTAATTCATGCATCCTAGGCACCGTTTTTTTACCAACCCCTTGAAAATCTTCAATCGGTAAAGGGGTTAAAAAAGCAATAGCTTCTCCCGGTAATATAGTGGTCAGGCCCTTTGGTTTTTCAAAATCAGATGCTAGCTTAGCTAAAAATTTATTGTAACTCACACCAGCTGAACAGGTCAGCCCCACTTCTTTCCAAATATCTAGCTGAATCATTCGAGCAATCCGTATAGCACTTTTAGCATGTAACTTGTTCTCAGTCACATCTAGGTAAGCCTCATCTAGAGAAAGAGGTTCAATTATATCAGTGTACCGATGAAAAATCTGATGAATCTTCTGAGATACTTGTGCATACAATTGTCTGTTACCTGAAATAAAATTAGCTTTCGGACATAGCTCATACGCTTTTTGAGCGCTCATGGCTGAATGAATACCAAACTTACGAGCTTCATAATTAGCAGTCGTCACAACCCCACGTCCCCCAGTATCTTTAGGATGTTTAGCAATAACTAAAGGATACCCCTTCAGTTCAGGGTGTTCCCGTTCTTCAACGGATGCATAAAAAGCATCCATATCAATATGAATAATTTTACGGGACGTGTCATTTTGTAATGGGAATGTTAAATCGCTCATGCTATCACCTCTTTTTATAACGAACATTTGTTCTTATTATACTAAAAAAGAGAATAAAAAACCACTAAAGCCGTCGCTCTAGTGGAAATGAAGGTTGTTATTTACTTTTATCTCTCGGTTGGAGTTAAAGTATGAAAAACCAATTCGGGAAAATTGGTATGTTCTTACTATACTATTTTCTTCTTAGATTAAGTTGATTAATAGATGTAAATCTCATAAAAAAAGAATGAGAGTTATCTCATTCTTTAGAAGTTCGTCCAATCTTCTTCTACATCCATCTCAGGAACAGCTGGTTGTAAAAATTGATCTTTCGCTAAATCATTATAAAAAGCTGCTTTTGTTGCATTAATGTAGGGATAAATCCAAAGGTAAGCAATACCACCTGTCATCATTCCTAATAAATGCCAGCCAATAAAAGTAATGTCTAACCAAAACAATCGCCATTTATGACCATCCATTAATTCACGACTCTCAGTAATAAAACTTGTTGCGCCCATGCTTCTTGTGTCTTTCCAAGAAGAAATATCGTAATAAATAAAGTTAGATTGAGAATAAGAATATGCCTTAATAAGTCCTGGAATAATAAATAGCATCGTCCAAAACATTTTAAAGAAGTACATTAACACATTGATTAATAATACCGGAACAAAATCAATCCCATTAAACAATCTGAAAGCATCCTTCATTCTAACTTGTTCTTTTTTTTGTCTTCTAACAATATCTAAGAACGTAAAAGAAATCCCTACTGTCAAGAACGTCATGATAAACATAAGAATGGGACTAAAGCTGCTTGAACTCATTGCTGACGTAATAGCAGCTACTGGAGAGGCACTACCTCCGTCTGTATAAAGATCTTCCCCATCGACGTTTAAAACAGACTCGTATACTGTGCTTCTACCGTACGTTGTACTTGATTCATAAATATCCATCTTAGACACAAAAAAGACCACTCCAGATACCAGTATCATCGTAAACAATACCATGCCAATTTTAATCAAGGAAGGTACTAAATTTAACTTAACTGCCTCGCTCCAACGTCCAGATAAGGACTCTTTAGCATCCGCTTTTAATTCCTTTGTTGATTTATACATTGCCTCACTCCTTTACTTTTCTATGTTACTTTATTCTAATAGATGTTTATAGTAGATACAAGACCTCTTCCTGGATATTCTTTTGAAGAAGAATTAATTTAACTCCTGTCACTTTTTTTCCTTTGACCTGTTCTAAGGCTTGTTTATACAAATTCAGCTGACCTTTGTATTTAGTCACCAGTTTCGTTATTTCTTCTTGATCTGGGGTTGGTGATAAGTAATCTGTCTTAAAATCATACAGGATTAATTCCGTATCTGTCTCAACAAAGCCATCAATAATCCCATGAACTAATACTGTATCTTTCTCTCCTCCATCAAAATCAGCAAAGATATCTGATGCTTTTAACAGTAATGAAAAGGGTTGTTCTCTCACAACGTTTTCTTGCTCTTCAAGAATAAACGAACCAAAATCAGAAGAAAAAAAGCTTAAAATATGTTGAATGGATACTCTCTTAGCGACAGATTCTTCCACCACTTTATTAGCCACCAATTCTTCCAACAACTGGGTGACACTTTCTTTCGTCGGTTGGGTATCTAGGGGTAATAGTTGCATCAATAAATGGGTCGCTGTCCCAATATCAGTACTCTTAACCTCTGTTGTTTTCTCTAAAAATTTAGGTGTGGCTAGTTCATTGTTTGTAAGTTTTAAGCCTAGTTCTGTTTCCTTTTGACGACTAAGATCAATAATCTTCAGTTCTTTTGTGTCCGGTTCGGCAAAAATGCTCTTAATTTCAGACACAGACTGGTAACTCGTTGTCATGGTTGCTAAATGATGAGGATAGTCAAAATTCAAATGGTCTACAATCTCTTTTAACAACTTAGGATTAGGCGTATCTGGCGTATCAATCAACGCTTTCTCCACCTTTTCACCACCATCGATTCCGACCAATATGTCATCGATTCGGTAGAACGTCACCTTAAAATCACCTGGTGCGGTGTCTAACCCTCTTAATGGGTCACATTGTATTTCTGGGTATTGTACCATCAATTTAGGATGGCGGATCAAGGTTTGGCCAACCCAGTCCATTAAGCTCTTTTGAGATAACCTAGCGGTAACCGATAAGACCATATTCTCCGATGTCACGTGTTGTGACCACTGTTTCAATGCCGCCTCTTTATTTTTATAAGAGCCAACTAAAAAAAGCTTTTCTTCTGCACGGGTTAAAGCAACATACAACTTACGCATCTCTTCTGCTAGTATCTTCCGACGTTTTTGCTCTCTTAAAATATTAAAAGGAACCGTTCGATGCTTACTTCGGTTATTCGCATCGAAGTATTTAATCCCCACACCCAAGGTTTCATCAAAGATGTAAGATTGATTATTAATATCCGTCAGATTAAACTGTTTACTCATATCCATGACAAATACCACTGGGAATTCTAGCCCTTTACTGGCATGGATTGTCATGACTCTAACTGCGTCTTCTTCTGCCGCCACAAGTGGTTCTGCCAGGTCCTTGTTTTTCCCTTGCATTTTTTCAATCAAGCGAACAAATTGAAACAACCCCTTAAAGCTCATCTCTTCATACATCGTTGCCCTCTCGTATAAAGCATGTAAATTAGCTTGTCGCTGAGCGCCAGATGGTAGCCCTCCTACATAATCCAAAAAGCCTGTATCTTCATAAATATGCCAAATTAGTGTCATTAATTTTTCTCTGCGTGACACCTCTCGCCAATGATTAAAAGACGCATAAAAGGCTTCTATTTTGATATATAATTCTGTTCGACTTGTTTCCTCTTTCAAATACGTCTCCAACGCATCAAAATAATAGCCTTTTGGATCATACTGGCGGATTAAGACCATATCATTTTCTTTTATACCTACAATGGGAGACCTTAAAACAGAAGCCATAGGGATATCTTGATACGGATTATCAATCATTTGTAACAGCGACACCATAATCTTAACTTCTGTTGCTTGGAAGTAATTCTGTGTGTCGTTCACTTGTAAAGGAATACCTAGCTCTTTAAACGTATCTAATATCACCAAATTATGCTTTTTAGTAGGTGTCAACAAAACAATGTCTTTATAAGTCAGAGGTCGGTTTTCTTGTTTCTTTTTATCAAAAATTGGAAATCCTGTGGCTATCATCTCTTGAATTTTTCGAGCGACCATGAGAATTTCACCTTCAGATTTACTGTCTACTTCAAAGGTGACATCCATTCCCTCTGAGTCTTCAAAACGGTCATCGGATTCTGTTTCAAATAATAATAACTCCGTATCATGCTCTTGGCTATCTGGGAAATTAGTAGCTCCAACTACCAGTTCCGCATCTTTATTATAAACAATCTGACCTAATTCTTTGTTCATCAATTGCCTAAAGACTAAGTTAGTAAAATCAAGGACACTTCCTCTTGATCGAAAGTTTTGAGCCAATACAATACAACGACCGTCTTCGTGTTGCTCGTACCTTTCGTATTTTTCAATGAACAGGTTCGGATCAGCTAAACGAAAGGCATAGATAGACTGTTTCACATCCCCAACCATAAATAAATTCCCTTTATCTGTGGTAATGTCACGGAGCCAATAAATAATGTTCTCTTGTAATTGATTGATGTCTTGGTACTCATCCACTAATACTTCTTTGAACTTCCCACGGTAAAAAGTCGAGGCTTCAGAGGCTTCAAAGCCCTCTTCTCCTCTTTTCCTCAATATATTCAACGTGAAATGTTCCAAATCGTTAAAATCTACCACATTTTTACGCTGTTTTTCAGTCATATAAGCTTTGATAAAGGCTTTCTCCACTAAAATCATTTCTTGAACCATGGCTTTACTTTGTTGAATATGTGACACCAACACTTCAGGAGACTGATTAAAATGGGTTTTCTTGATGTTAGTTATGATTTTTTTGACTTGATTGTCTCTTAGCTCTTTGACTTCTCCGTAGAGCTCCATAACTTCCTCTGGTACTTTGTCTTTTTTAGGCCCTTTGATTGTGACAAATTTTCCCGTAGTAAGTATTTCGTAAAAGTCTTCCAGGCGGTCTTCATCAATACTTTGATACAAAGACGTAATGAGAGCTTTATCAGTCAATAACACTTCTAGCGTCTTATCAAAATCAGGTTCGCCTTCTATCATCTTAATTACTTTCTCCACATTAATTAAGGCTTGATCTACAGTTTGTCGAATCTCTGGACGCATGAATTGTTGATACAAGTCACTTTCTTTTAAAGAAGAATCTATGTTGTAAACTTCAGCTAAGGAATCTAACCAGACCTCTGGTTCAGGATTGGCCTTAGCAAAGTCATACAAGGAATAGACTAAGTCTGTTAATCCCTGATCGTTTCGATCATTTGAAAAATTTTCTGTTAATTGATAAAAAGAGGTTTTACGTTCACCATATAAGGTTTCTCTCGTTTCTTCCCAAACATCTTCCTTTAACAGCAGCATTTCTGTTTCATCTGTCAATAGTCGAAAGACAGGATCAATATCAATTAAATAATAGTACTTTCGAATCACTTGCAAACAAAAGGCATGTAATGTACTTATATGAGCGGTTGGTAAAAGAGTTAACTGTTGAATCAAATGTTGTTTTTTATCTAAATCCTCTTCCTTATTGATTGCTTCTTGTACTTCTACTTGAATCCTTTGCTTCATCTCTTTGGCAGCAGCTTCAGTGTAGGTAACAATCAATAATTCATCAATGTTAATCCCAGATTTAATTTTTTGAATCACGCGCTCCACAAGTACGGTGGTTTTACCCGAACCTGCTGAGGCAGAGATAAGTAGATTCTCTCCGCCATCATAAATGGCTTTTTGTTGGTCTTTAGTGAATCGTTTCTTTGTGGTTGTCTGGCTCATTCCTTATCCCTCCTCGTTGATTTTTCGGATGATATCATCGTCTGATAATGCTTCTAGTCTGTGGTAGTCGTTTTCTTCTAACATGACGTCAAATTGACACACACTTCTAAAAGGACATAACCGACAGGCGACACGTTCTTTATCTTTGTATATAGGATCCAGTTTCGTTGATCCTTTAAAAATCGCTTTACCAGCCTCTTCAAATTTCTTGTTCCCATGTGACATCAATAAGTTTAGCTCTTCTTCTGACACAAATTGTTTCGACACCAAGGCTTGTTGTCCTGTTTTATTTTGATGATACGGGTAAACCAGGGATTTCACACCTGGCTCCATGGTTTTATCTAAGTTTTCTAGTACTTTTTCATCATTAACCAATAGACCACTCATACGGTATTCTTCTAATAATTTAATAGAAACCTCTTCTTCATCCACTGTTGGGTCTGATAGAATCGGATTTTTGACATGTAAATAGAAAGCCCCAGCAGGTTTAGCCTCTTGCCCCACAAGCTCTACTGCGTTTTGTAAGACCACATTTAAATAAGTAATCATCTGTAATGCCAGTCCATAATAAGCATCCACATAATCAAAATTGTGTTTGCTTGATTTATAATCAATCACTGAAACAAACAGTTCCTGATCCACCATCATTTTATCCACTCGGTCAATCTTTCCACGCACTTTCACTTTTTTATCCTTTGGAAGAGGAATCACAAGACTGGATAACCCTACCTGTTGCAGTGCCTCACCGAAAAGAACTTCCGTTTGAACAGTGGTCATGTTACTTTTTATTTGTTGCTGTTTTAATGACCAGCCCACACGCTGAATCGTTTGTGATAACTGGTACTTCACATAAAGCATGCGATTAGAAGAACTTAATATGTTGAACTTACTTTCACCCAATACTTCTCTTAAGACATCTTCTGCAAAGAGTTGTACTTCTATATCGCTCATGGTGCTTAACTCTTTTTTCTGTTTGATTAGTTCTTTAAAGAAAATATCCAGAGCTTCATGATAAAAATCTCCAGCCGCAGCCGGGGATAATTCGTACACATCTCTTTCTTTTAACTTAAGTCCGTACATTAAAAAATACTTGTACTGACACTGATAAAAACTTTCAATTTTAGAAACAGAAGCATAAACAGTATCCCCATAAAGAGAATCCACGGCTTTTGTATTCAAGCTTTCTGGAATGTTTTTGTGGGTTAAGCTGGCTAGCACTCGCTCTGTTTTGAGAGGTAGCTTAGTCCTCACTCGTTGTTCTAATCGTTGCCACAACCATGGTATCCCATGATTATTTTCTTTAACTTCTCTATGAATACGAATGATATCCGTTAAAAGTTGTTGGTCTGTGACAATAAATTGCTCCAACAACTCTTGAGCTGGTGTTCCACGGTGGCTGTAGGTTTCTCTGTAGATAACCCCTTTATCCAACCCTTTTTTCAATATCCCTATGTAAGGAGATGGGTTTAACTCTTTGGCACTGTCACTTTTTCTTGGATACGTCATGATAACTTTGTCTTCTGCAGATAATAAAGATAAATAAAAAATATAAGGCTCTTTGGCTGTATCATGGCTCACATTACTAGAAAAGTATTGGTCTTCTTGTAAGAAAGGTTCAATCCCCACTCGTTCTTCATTTGACAGTAAGCTTTTATTCTCAATTTTTTGTGGCAATACTTGATCTGTACTGCCAATAATATAAGATACCTTGCTTTTTTTTCCACGAACCATATCAATGGAGGTTAATGTGACTTGATCAAGGGTAGTTGGGACCTTGGTATAATTCGCTCCCTCCATCCCACTGGTCAAAATCTGAATGAAGTCTTCTATAACAAAAGGAAGGTCTCCTAATAAAGTAACGTAGTCATCCAGTAAGGCCATCAAACTTTGCCATGTTTGTTCATGATTTTTAGCTTTAACCAAATCTCCACGCTGAATCTCTTGCTCTCTCATCCATTTTATTTGTTCTTCCACACCAGAAGTGATCAAAAACTGATAAAAAATAGTACAGGCTTCTATGCCTGTTTGAGACGCCTCTAATTCTTTAAAAAAAGGAGGAAGTAGATCTCTAATATCTTGTCGAATCTTATTCGATACTTGTTGAATCTCTACATCTTTATCTAAGCCAACCTCTTCTTGATTGTACTCATAGTAAACATATTCCCAATCCTTTTGTTGTATCCAATCTGTCCCATTATACCCGTAGGCTAGGACCACATTTTCTGTGTAATCAATGCTACGACGGTAATCTAGTTGAGTGGTTTTCCATATGGATACGTCTTCTATTTCCGTCCTATTAGGCATGAATAATTCTGTTCGTAAAAAGCGCATCACATCTTTATAACGGTAATAATATTGATTAATATCAAACAATGCGCCAATGAACTCTACTAAAGGATGCTGTACCATGGATAATTCAGTGTTAATATAGATAGGAATATCATTCGCAATAAACATGGGTTCAATCAGCTTACTATACCCTTCAATGTCTCGCGTTAAAATAATAATATCTTGATACCTCAGCCCTCCCTTACTAACTCGGCGACGAATATCTTGAGCGATATTTAATACTTCTCCGTAACTATCATCACTTGACCATATCTCCAAGGCTTCATCTAATGCCGGAACTTTTTTGGCAGGGGACAAGGTTTGCGTTTCTTGCCAGTACTCATCTAGCGTGGTCATAGGTGTTGCGGTATCTTTTAATTTTTTGTCAAACAAAATAGGGACATTATGACGTTTAGCTAAGTGATACACTAAATGATAGACTTTTTGAGTGGTAAAGAATAGCTCTTGTGTACTCAACCCTTGATTCGGACGCCCTTGATCTAAAATAAGATGGAGCTTCACCTCTCCTGCATTTTTTAAGAGGCTTTCTAGCAACACTTGTTCTTGCGCTGTAAAATTAGAAAAGCCGGTGATAATAAACATTACATGGTTCATATCTTGGCCATAAAAATAGTGAGCCAATTCTGTCAGTAATACTTGGCCATCTTGCTGATGAAGGCTTAATTTATCTTGATAGGCACTGTACAATAACGTAATATCTGCCATTTTTTTCTTAAAATCTTGATGATTCTCTGGATCATTAACTAATCGCTGAAGGGCTTCATTGTCAATATTCCCTTGAAAAAACTCATCAAAAATATCACTTAATTGCTGAATAAATCCAGCCTTGTTGATGTCGTGTTTAAATAACGTCAACTCTTCTTGACGCTCTAACAAGACTTGTTTTATCAGCATAAATTTACCAGAATCTGTCACGCTTTTTTTCTGATAGGCTGCTGTGTTTTGTAAATAATACCAAGCAAGCCGTGAAAAACTGAACACTTGTAACCGCATGGCTGCTATTTTGTCGGATTCTTTATAACCTGGTAGCTCATGCATGGTTTTTAAAACGGCAATTTCCGTTTCAAATTTCACGTGGTTTGGCACTAAATAGTACACTTCGTTTTTAGGGTGGCTATCTAACCACTCTGTTGCTTCCTCAACCAATGCTCTTGGTCCATTGCTACTTGCTGTTCCAATAATAAATTGTAAACTCATCCTGTGACCTCCCTCAACAAAGTCTTATCTTAATTTTATCATAGTTTCGAGTATAAAAAAAAACATGATACCTAATCATGTTTTTATTTAACAAAGCCCATTTTTTGAGGAGGCCAAAATGAAAACCAGACATCTCCCATAATGTTTTCTTTTTTTATTGTCCCTATCATGCGGCTATCTTTTGAATTTTGACGATTGTCCCCCATCACAAAATACTCACCCTCAGGTACAGTATCAGAAGTAAACAGTGGCTGACCTGTATCATCAATTAAACGTTGTAACTCAAAGTCTTGTGTTAAAGGTAGTCCCCATCGCAACTCATCTGGTTTCTTTTTAGATTCTGCTAAATAAGGTTCCTCTAACGCTTCACCATTAATATATAACACATCAT
Source organism: Vagococcus sp. 211 (assembly GCF_056322705.1). Classification (NCBI taxonomy): domain Bacteria; kingdom Bacillati; phylum Bacillota; class Bacilli; order Lactobacillales; family Enterococcaceae; genus Vagococcus; species Vagococcus sp. 211. The sequence continues at coordinate 720,945 of NZ_CM150475.1, read as the reverse complement.
CTTTGTATTCTACCTTATCCCCAGGCAAGCCTATGACACGCTTAATGTAATTTTTATTTGGGGCATCTGGGGCTGGGAATGTCACAATATCAAAACGTTTGATTTCTTTATTTTTTAAGCTGATAACGCGCTCTTTATTGACCATTGTAGGATTCATAGAATCACCTGAAACAATCACTGGAGAAAAAACATAGAGTCTCATCAGTGTCAGAAATAAAATCAAGCCTCCAAACCATACAATGTTGCTAATTATTTCCTTTTTAGTCATTATAACCCTCCATTTTCCATTTACTCTATTCTATACTATAGTTTAACATATCGAAAAAAATATGAATAGTTTTCAATTATTTAAAGAAATTTGACTTATTTATGAATTTATTCTTGAAAGCGTTTATTAACTATTCTACTACTTATTGATTTATGGTATATTGCCAATATGAGAATTTAAGGGGGACTTTTTATTACAGAGAAGAAAACTTACGGACTTTGGACTGCCACTGCGATGATTGTCGGCATATGTGTCGGATCTGGTATCTTTTTCAAAGTCGATAATATTTTACGTTTTACCGGAGGAAATGTTTTCCTTGGGGCACTTGTTTTTATCATTGGGGCTTTTAGTATTATTTTTGGTAGTGTCTCTTTAAGTAGTTTAGCAATGAGAACAGAAAAAAATGGTGGAATGGTTGCCTATTTTGAAGATTTTTATTCTAATGGCATTGCTAGTGCTTTTGGTTGGTTTCAAACCTTTCTATATTACCCAACAATTGCTGTTGTTGTGTCTTGGGCTGCTGGTATCTACACATGCCTACTCTTCAACCTGCCAAATGACTTAAACATCCAAATGGGCATTGGTTTTGTCTACTTAGTCTCTTTTTACTTGATTAATATCCTATCAAGTAAAATCGGTGGTCATTTCCAAATCATTTCATCCATGATTAAATTAATTCCTTTACTAGGTATCGGTCTGTTGGCCATTTTTTGGAAAGCCCCACAGCCAACTATTCCTTCTGATATTACTCTTCAACCCGTAACAAATGTGGGATGGGGTTGGTTAGCTGCTCTTGCTCCTACAGCCTTTTCTTACGATGGCTGGGCCATTGCTCTGAGTATTTCTGATGAGGTAGAGGATTCAAAGAAAAACATGCCTCTCGCACTTATTATGGGGCCAATTATCGTCCTGGTTGTCTATCTTGCTTATTTCTTAGGTATGAATAAGATATTAGGACCTGAATACATCATGTCTGTTGGAGATGGGTCTATTATGACCGTCGGACAAATGTTACTTGGAAACAGCGGCCGTATCATTATCCTTTTATTTATTTTGATTGCCATGCTTGGTGTGGTCAATGGTGTTGTTCTTGGTCACATTCGTATGCCTTATGCTCTTGCAACCAAAGAAATGATGCCCTTCTCAGGTAATATTGAAACGCTACAAGATAGACGGAAATACTTTACCTCGTCGTCTTTGATTAGTTTTGCTGTCAGTCTATTTTGGTTCGTTATGCATTACCTGACCCAATATTTTGGCTGGATGAAAACCGGTGACATTAGTGAAATCGCGATTGTTTTTGGCTATGTCTTTTATATGGTATTATATATTAAAGTCTTACAATTATACTTTAAAAAAGAAATTAAGCATACCTTTGTTGGTTTAGTCGCGCCTATTTTTGCCATTATCGGTGGTTTAATCATCGTTATCGGAGGCTTCAGCTCTGATCCATCATCTATGGCTGTCTTTTTCTTAATTTGTGGTCTGTTTTGTTTGGGTGGGTACACCTTCTACACTAGCACTCACAAAAAAACAAGGTAACTCAGTGAGACTTTTAGTAATAGACTAAAAGGAGGATAACATGAAAGAGAAAAAAACATTTTATATGAATGGGTACTTAGGTTTGGTTCTATTAATAGCCTTAGTTCTCCTCAGTGGTTACTTATTTATTCAAGGGGCACTCCATGAAAACATGTCTTTAATTATTACTGGGGTGATTATCTTTTTAATATCGGCCCTATTTATCAGTTCCTTAACCATTGTTGGGCCTAATCAAGCCAAAGCCATTTTATTCTTTGGAAAATACCTTGGTACTATTAAAGAAAGCGGCTTATTCATTACCGTTCCTTTAGCTCAAAAATTAGGTATTTCTCTTAAAGTCAGAAACTTAAATAGTTCCGTCTTAAAGGTTAATGATTCTGATGGCAATCCTATCGAAATTTCGGCTGTGGTTGTCTTTCGAGTGGTAGATACTTATCGTTCAATCTTCGGTGTTGATAATTACCGTGATTTTGTCGAAATACAAAGCGAAACAGCCATTCGTCATATCGCTTCTCAGTACCCTTATGACAGCTTTACAGACGATGATATAACGTTAAGAGGGAACACAAGCCAAGTCTCAGAAGAACTTGCTAAAGAGCTTGAAGAACGTTTAGCTATTGCTGGCGTAGAGGTTATTGAAACACGACTCAATCATTTGGCTTATGCCACTGAAATTGCTAGTGCCATGTTGCAACGACAACAAGCTAAAGCTATTTTATCTGCTCGTCAAACCATTGTTGAAGGAGCTGTCTCAATGACTCAAATGGCTCTGGAACAAATTGAAGACGGACAAGACATTCACTTTACAGATGATCGCAAAGTCCAATTAATTAATAACTTATTGGTTTCTATTATTACAGACAAAGGAACACAACCTGTGATCAACACAGGAGATGTGACAAAATAACAAAAAGCCTATCACCTGATAAAAGGTGATAGGCTTTTTTGATGGGTTTCTTTTAATCGTATTTACTTGCATGATGATCTGCCACAATCGCATTCACTAATGACAATAACATTGATATGAATACGGCTGAGCCAAAACTTGAAAAAGCAAAGTTTTGTTCACCAACAAGAATTGATGTGAATTTTAAGATCATCCCATTGATAATAAAACTAAATAATCCTAAGGTTAGTAGTGTAATCGGTAGTGACAAGATGTGGAGTACCGGCTTAACAATTAAGTTAAGGAAGGATAACACCACACTTGCTACAATAGCAATAACAAAACTACTAACATAAAACTGTGATGGAAATAAAACTGAGAGTGAAATAAATGCCATCGTATTAACGATAAGTCGTTGTAGGTAAGACACTAAAAATCGCTCCAGTCATCATCGTCCTTTTCGACTTTTACTGCTTCTTTTCTGGGACGACGGGCTTCTTTGTTGGTATATGGATTACTTTTATAGGGATGGTCAAATCCTCTATCATAGTCATTTCTATTATCTCTTGAATAACCTTGTGGTGCTTTAGGCATTAATAAGGCTAAAGCAATATAAATTAAAACAGGTGATCCTAGTGTAAATAACGACAACAAGACATAAATGATTCTAACGATGGTTGCATCAATCCCGAAGAATTCTGCTACTCCAGCTAGTGACCCTGTTAAGACAATGTTAGTTCTTGATTTTGTTAATCGACGATTCATTTGCTTTCACTCCCTCTATCATTCACTGATTATTTATCAGTATCTTTAATTAATATACTACCAGTTGTACTCGTTAATTCAATACTTAACGCCTCTTCTGATAATTCTCCACGAACAAACTCGATCAATTGGCTTGCTCTGTCTTTCTTTTCGCGTGTAATATCAATGTTTTCTACACGATGTTTAATGCTACCAAAGCTTGTTTTACAGGTTCCCATCAAGCTTTTTTCTTTTGGAACAGCGACTTTAATTGTACCATTTACTACACTACCTACCATACGTTGTAGCTCATCTTTTTCTGGCGTAACACGGATATCTCCATTAATTAAAGACATCTTTATGTTTTCAATGGCTGCTTTTGTTATCATATCACCGTTAACAGAATCACCAATTAAATCTTTGATGGTACTTTCTTTAATATCAACGTCACCATTCACACTCTCCAATTCAAGCATGCTAGCTTCAATGCGCTTAATCGCCATGTCACCATTGGTTGTTTTTAAGTAAATATCATTCACTTCTAAGTCTTTCAACTTAATATCACCATTTAACATTTTAATTGAAATATGGTCATAATGTCTAGCCGGTAAGTAGAAGGTTAAGTCTGCTTTAATTCGTTTGTTAGGAATTTGGAAAGATATCTTATCTTCATCTACCTCAATATCACTGCGTTCTAAAAAGGCTTCAAAAGGTGTTTGGTTCGATGTTTTTCCGTAGAACTTAATCTCTGCTTCCACACGAACATCCTCTTTGTCCCATGATTTGAATGTTGTTTTACCGTTCGCTACTTTGACATCAATAATTGTCGCATCGTTAGCAGGATAAACAAATTCATGTGAGAAGGTTTGAGTGGCAACACCTGGTACTTTGATGTTAATATCTTTCCAATCAACGTTATCATTAACAGTATTCGATACGGCTTCAATGGTTTTTTTAATGAATTGACCAAATTGGCTACCCGCATCTCCTAATCGATCAGATACTTGATCAAAGGTTTCGTTAGCTTGTTCTTTCCAATCTTCAGGAATATCGAATTTATTTTTCCATTCTTCCTTCATGTTTTCTTTTTGTTCTTTCTTAATAGTACGTAAGCTCAATTGTAAATCAGCTTTCTTTTCTTTTAACTCTGATAATGTATCGTTAAAATAAGCCAAGTCATGTTGCATTTGCTCACGTTCTGCTAGCTTAGAGTCAGATAATTCTTCCAAATCTTCTAATGTATTCAGAACCATGATTTCTTCTTCTTTTTCACGAATTTCTTTTTCAATGGCTTGAATTTTAATATTGACTTCATCTAACTTAACAGATGTTTGATTAGCCTCTTCCGCTAATGCTGATAAAATTTCTTCTAATTGCTCTTTGTCTTTCCATTCAGCCTCCATTGTTTCTTGTGCGACTTGGTCTTCCGTTTCTAGACTAGTCTCTAGTGAATCATAATAATTTTTGGCTTCGTCTACTACCGGTTGTCTTTTATTGGCATCAGTGGCTTCTTTATCAATTAATTTTTCGTCTTTTTCTGTCGCTATATTCTCTAATAATATTAACGCTTCTTCAGTTGAAATCACGCCTACTTTTACTAATTCTAAAATTCTTTCTCTTTCTTGCATGTATATAGCCTCCCTAGTAAGTTTTATTAACTCATTTACCTTACATTACTATTATGCTATCTAAACGATCATTTGTCATAGGACTTGAGTTGGATTTATTTGTCTAATTAAGGTCTGAACTCTGCTTCAGTCTTTATACATCACTCATCCAAATCGTTACGGACTATTCCACTACTAATATCATACTAAATATAAACAAGCTTTTCTAGTGTCTGGGTTTGGTCTTAATAAAAAAAAGACAGACTAAGGCCTAGTCTGTCTCTTGTCCCAACGCAGCTTTTAAAGCTAACGCTAAGGGGCTTTCTTGTTCCTCTTCTTCTTGATTCATTTTTTTCATTAATTTTCGTTCTTCATGTTTGCTCATTTTACGGTTCTTTTTGGTTTGTTTTTCTAACTTTTCCGTTAGATTACACGTCATACATTTAAAGTACGAACCGTTTTTATTTTCTAGTATCACCATTTTTTTCTTACATTGGGAACATCTCTTATTAGATACTTTCGCATCTTTACGTCGGCGATACTTACATGAGTCACTGGTACATAGATAGATGACACCATCTCTAGTACTCTTTTCTCTTAATTTCTCACCACACTCTGGGCATTCTTTCATGGTTACTGAATGGTCTACATATTTAGACTCGCTGTGTTTGATCTCTTTCACTAAACGATGGGCTTCTTTTTCAATCTCTTTGATAAAGGCTGCTTTGCTTAATTGGCCTGTTTCGATTGCTGCCAGTGATTTTTCCCAACTCTCAGTTAATTCTGGTGTAACTAAGGAAGGATTAACAAGCTCTAGTAGCTGTTTTCCTTTAGGCGTTGTTGATAACTTGCCTGTACTACGAGCCATGAGTTCACTACTGATTAACTTCTCAATAATTTCAGCTCTGGTAGCCGGCGTGCCTAAATGATGTTTTTCCATTTGCCCCAGTAAAGTTGCTTCTGATAGAAAACTTGGTGGGCTCGTCAATTCTTTTCGGTAAGAAAAATTAGCTTTTACTTTTTGGCCTTTTGTCACTGATAGACCTTGTTTATGACCTTCAGCGTTTGTTTTCCATCCAGCCTCTAATACTTTTGTTTGTTGGAACACAAAAGAATCCTTGCCGCTAGACACCGTAACTTTTTGTTTACTTGTAATAGAAGGACCTTGGAATAACCCTAAAAAGCGCTCAACTATTAACCGATAAATTTTCATTTCATCATTGTCTAATTTTTCTAAGCGTGGGGCTTGTTCTGTTGGTATCAATCCGTGATGATCCGTTACTTTTTGATTTTGGAATACATTGGTTTGTTGTACCTTGCTTCCGTTTTTAATAATCCCTTTAACAAGAGTTGGATTCATCACAAGAACTGCATGTAAACGATCCGTCATGGTGCTCTTCATATCTGTCGTTAAATGTTTTGAATCCGTTCTTGGGTACGTGACAATCTTATGTGTTTCGTATAGAGATTGAATCACAGATAGTGTCTTTTTCGCTGAATATTGATAACGAATATTGGCTTCTCTTTGTATTTCTGTTAAGTCATAAGGAAGTGGTGCTGCTTCTTTATTGGTTTTTTCTGTGATATCTGTCACTGAAAACGACTGAGCCATGAGCTCTTTTACTTTTCCTTGTACTTTTTCTTCCTCTTTTAAACTTCTTGGATGACTTAAAGTCATTTGCCCCTTAGTGCCTTGATGTTCCATCTCTATAACAAAGTAGGTTTCAGGTTTGAACGTCTCTATTTTACGTTCTTGCTTTCTAACCATGGCAAGTGTTGGGGTTTGTACCCTACCTGCTGATAAATTATCTTTGTATTTTACAGTCAACGCTCTTGTTACATTAAGTCCGATTAACCAATCTGCTTCAGAACGTGCTAGAGCTGAGGCATATAAATTATCATACTCTTTACTTGGGCGTAATTGACGGAATCCTTGTTTAATCGCTTGGTCTGTTTGAGAAGAAATCCATAATCGTTTAACCGGCTTATTGAATTTAGCATACTCTAGAATCCATCTAGCAACCAACTCTCCTTCACGTCCAGCATCCGTTGCTATTACTGCTTCAGATACATCCCCACGTTTCGCTAATTGACTAATCGCTTTTAATTGTGGACGGGTCTTTGGTAAAGGTTTTATTCCTGATTTCTTTGGTACCATGGGTAGATCTTCCATACGCCATTCTGACCATTCTTTATTGTAGTCTTCAGGCATCTTCAATCCTAATAAATGCCCCAATGCCCATGTGACAATCACATCTTTTCCTTCTATATAACTCTTATGCTTTTCATTAGCACCTAGAACCTTTGCTAAGTCTCGAGCAACACTTGGCTTTTCCGCTATGATCAACTGTTTCATTGTTTTCATTATCCTTATCGTCTATTTTTTTGTTGTCTTTTAATAGAATCAATCCTTTATAGGCTTGTAAATCTTCATCGCAATCTTCACAAAAAATTAGTTCTCCCTCGTTCCAAAATGCAACCATATACGGATTTTTACATCTATTTTTTTCATACTCGTCTTCTAGTTTATCATACATTGAAAGGAAGTAGCTTTCAGCTTCTGTAAAAGTTGAAAATAATTGCTCACTTATAATGTCTTCACGCCATTCTTCAAAAAACCACCATGGCTCATTTTCACCATACATCTCTACTACTTGATACATATTCTGTTACCTCTCCCTTTATCCTCACTGTCTTTTAATTATAAGATTAGGCGATTTCACAAAATATAACAACTAATTAGTCTTATCTATCTCTCCTTTTGTGTCAAAAAGAAATGGACCTTGTTCAAATAAAAAATAAGGCAGACCTTTAATGGTTTGCCTTATTCTTATTGTTAGAGTAACTCACCGTAACGATTAACATATAACTTCTTAACAAACATAACCAAGATTAAGTATGCAACAACGGTTAAGCCTAACCAACCCCAGAAAGAAGCGGGTAGTGGTGCTAACCCTAAATTCTCACCAAAAGCAGTAAATGGTAAAATACTTCCAATGGCGATACCTAATGTTGTTAGAGTCGTCACAACGAATGACGCATTACTTTGTAAGAATGGAATCTTAGGTGTACGTAACGTGTGAATGACTAATGTTTGTGACCATAATGACTCAACAAACCAACCAGCATGGAACACTGCAATGAATAATGCTTGTTGTTCTATATTAAGAGAGGCATAAGGGCCACCTACTACAGCGGGACAAATAACATAAAACATCAGAGCATACGTTGTAATATCAAAGATAGAGCTTGTTGGCCCTAACCACACCATGAATGACCCCATACTTGACGCGTCCCAATTTTTAGGTTCTTCTAGATACTCATCATCCATATTATCCCACGGAATAGACATACATGAAATATCATAAATTAAGTTTAAGAATAGTAATTGTAAAGGTAACATTGGAAGGAAAGGTAAAAAGATACTTGCTACTACAACAGAGAACATGTTCCCAAAGTTAGAGCTTGCTGTCATCTTAACGTACTTCATAATGTTACCAAATGTGATACGACCTGCTAAAATACCGCGCTCTAATACCATTAAATCCTTATCTAATAAGATAACATCTGCTGATTCTTTGGCAATATCTACTGCTGTATCCACAGATATACCAACATCTGCTTCTTTCATTGCTGGCGCATCGTTAATACCATCTCCCATAAATCCAACCGTGTGACCTGCTTCTCTCAATACACGAACCAAACGTGTTTTTTGAGCAGGTGTTAGTTTAACAAAAATGTTATGCTTCTCAGCCACCACTTTTAATTCACTGTCACTCAATTGTGATAACTCATTACCAGAAATTAAGGTTTCGTTTTCTAAACCAACTTGTTTACATACGGATTTAGTCACAAGTGCGTTATCTCCAGTCAATACTTTAACTGTGACTCCATGTTTTGCTAAGGCTTCTAAGGCTTCTTTTGTTGACTCTTTTGGCGGATCAAGGAACGCCAAGTACCCTATTAGAACCATCTCACATTCATCTTTCACTGAAAATTCGTCTACCACTGATGGGTTCGTTTTTTGAGCGACACCAATTACTCTTAAACCATCCTCGTTTAACTCATCCACTGTTTTTAAAATCGTTTGACGTAAATCTTCAGTTAAAGGCATGATTTGGCCTTTGTAATCAACATAGCTAGAGATATCAAGCATCTCTTCTACAGCACCTTTAGTAATCATTTGTGTCTTGCCTGTTTTATCTTCAATCACGACACTCATACGACGACGAGTAAAATCAAAAGGAATTTCATCGACTTTTTTATAATCATCCACTGAAATATCCAATTCTTCTCCAGCCGCATCAATAATGGCTTTATCCATTAAATTTTTCAGACCTGTTTGATAATAGCTATTGAAGAAAGCATGTTTTAACACACGACTGTCTTCTTTTCCATCCACATCTAAATGATATTCTAAAATGATTTTATCTTGTGTTAATGTTCCTGTTTTATCTGTACATAAAATATCAATGGCTCCAAAATTTTGAATGGAATTCAAATTTTTAACGATGGTGCCTTTTTTAGCCATTGTTGACGCACCTTTTACAAGATTCGTTGTAACAATCATCGGTAACATTTCAGGTGTTAATCCCACGGCTACAGATAAACCGAATAGAAAAGCTTCTAACCAATCCCCTTTTGTTAACCCGTTAATTAAGAAGACTGCAGGCGCCATAACTAACATGAAACGAATCAATAACCATGACGTCTTGCTAATCCCCACATCAAAGTTTGTTACAGTAGACGATTCTGTTACGTCTTTGGCAATTTGGCCAAATAATGTATCGTTACCCACGGCTACTACAACACCAAGAGCACTACCACTCACGACATTACTTCCCATATAGGCCATGTTTTCAAAATCTGTTTCTGATGCCGTATCATCCATGTCATACTGTGCTCGTTTTTCAACAGGATAACTTTCCCCTGTCATCGCAGCTTGAGAAACAAATAAGTCTTTCGTTTGGTATAACCGAATATCAGCAGGTATCATATCTCCAGCAGATAATTTAATCACATCACCACACACTAATTCTTCAATAGGTAATTCTGCCTCTTCCCCTTTTCGAAGAACCGTTGCTGTTACTTTAACTAAATTACTTAGTTTCTCTGCTGCTTGATTAGACCTCACAGACTGAATTAATGTCATCGTTCCACTCAAAACAACCATGGCAACAATGATTAATACACCCATCAAATCTTTTTCCCCTGCTGGAGCAATCACATAATCAGTAACAAATGAAATAATAGCTAATGTGATTAATACCACTGTAAAAGGCGTAAAATAAGCTTTTAACGCCTCAACAATAAACGGAGTCTTTTTTCCATGAGAAATAACATTTTCTCCAAATTCTTCCCTTGATTGATCTGCTTCTTGATTGCTTAATCCTCTTAACGAGCTATTAAACATGCTTAAAATATTTTCTGCACTTGCTTGGGCAAAAAATGTGTAATTTTTTTCTTTATGCGTTTTATTTTCCATACTAGTTTAACCTTCTCTCTTCTTTTCCCGTATCATTTTAGTGATGGGGCTGGCGAAAGAAGTGTTTTATTAAAAAGAGTAAATTCATCCTAGTATTGATTATTTAGAAACAAATAAACAATAGCATTCTGCTTAATAAAACTCATTCTTTTCCGCGAGCCCTTAAAACTTCGACTCTGACTACTGTCATCCATTTGTTTCCATCTCCTTTAAGTATGTATTATGGGTTAATTTCTTCTCAAATTCCTTTAGAAGAACACCCTTTCCAGTGATTATGTCATGGTTTGTTAGATAACCTAATTGTTCATAAAAACGCCACGCTGATTCTCTACCAGTCAAATAGGTTTTTTTGAATCCTAATTCCTTAGCAAGTTGTTCTGCAAACGCCATTAATCTCAGACCTAAACCTTGTCCTTGCATAGAAGGGTCGATTGCGACTTGCTGAATTCGCATCGTTTTGTTGTCCCATTCGCTTAGCATTAATGTTCCTACAACACGCTCATCTTCTAACACTACCACATGCCAATTGTCTTGTTCTTCTAAGGGTAGTTCAGATATTAATGGGGTATTAGCTGTTTTTTTCAACAACTCATTCCGCAAATAAATCCCTGCCCAATACTCTGTGCTTCCAAAGTAAGTTAATCTCAATGTTACTGTTTTACCATTGTCCTCATTCCTTTCTTTTTTCACTAAATAGATGTTAAACAAACAAAAAACCTTCCGCCAAAACTCGACGAAAGGTTGTATCACTGCATATTAAAAAGACCAATAGCAAAGATTGAATTCGTGGAGTTTTAGCACTATACAACGTAAAAGCAGTTGCTTTAGCTACGTTAAAGAATACCTTATATCGATAATCTCTGTTATACCCATTGGCATCTCTCGATGTTTTTGGGCAGTAGCCTATGTTTGTATAGGAGCCTCACCTAACTAATCTATTCAGTTGTTTTACAAATCGAACTATATCCTATATTTTGGACATTGTCAACAACGATAATAAAATAACTAAACGTATTGTAACGTTTCTGAATCTTTGAAAGCCGTATCAATCACACCGCCACCGAGACATTCCATGCCATCATAAAAAACAACAGCTTGCCCTGGTGTAATCGCTCTAACCGGCTCAATAAAAATAACTTTTGCTTTGGTTTGATCCTCGTTTAATATTACTTTTACACGAGTATCTTGTTGACGGTATCTAAATTTAGCCGTGCATTCAAATTCTTTTGGTTTTGGTTCATTGGTTGTGAAATGAATCATACTGGCATCCAAATGTGTGGCATATAAATGGTCATGATGGAAGCCTTGTCCGACTAATAACGTGTTCGTTGCTAATTCTTTGCCCACAACAAACCATGGTTCACTTGAATCCCCTTGTCCACCACCAATACCTAACCCTTGACGTTGACCAATTGTATAATACATTAAACCGGCGTGGTCTCCTTTAACGTCTCCTTCTAAAGTCACCATTTTTCCAGGTTGTGCTGGTAAATATTTCCCTAAAAATTCTTTAAAATTCTTTTCACCAATGAAACACACACCAGTAGAATCTTTTTTCTTAGCAGTAGCTAAATTTCCTCGTTCTGCAATCTCTCGCACTTCTTTTTTCTCCATGCCACCTAAAGGGAACATCGTCTTCTCTAATTGTTCTTGAGATAATTGACTTAAGAAATACGTTTGGTCTTTATTTTGATCAATACCACGTAACATATGAGATAGGCCGTTTTCATCTCTTTCTACTTGTGCATAGTGTCCTGTTGCGACAAAATCAGCACCAAGTTGCATAGCATAATCTAAAAAGGCCTTAAATTTAATTTCTTTATTACACATAACATCAGGATTAGGCGTTCTACCTTGTCTGTACTCTTCTAAGAAATACTCGAAAACTCTGTCCCAGTATTCTTTTTCAAAGTTAACTGAATAGTAAGGTATACCAATCTGGTTCGCTACCTTAGCCACATCTTTATAATCTTCTGTAGCAGTACATACCCCGTTCTCATCTGTATCGTCCCAATTTTTCATGAACACACCGATGACATCATACCCTTGTTCTTTTAGCAATAAGGCTGTTACAGAAGAGTCCACTCCCCCGCTCATTCCTACTACTACTCTTGTTTGACTATTATCTGTCATTACTTCACCATCATTTCTTCTCGATTCTGAATCTCACTACGATTTGAAGGTCGTATTTTCAGTTCCTCTATTATAGAACTTTTTTCCATAAATTACATCTTTTTCACTTAATTTATTAGAATTTAACAAAAAAAGAGACCCACGATTACAGGGTCCCTTATCTGTCTTATGCTTTTTCTAAGCAAGAAAAATGAATCATATCATCCATAATATAGAAAAATTGATCTTGTTTTTCTTTTTGTTTCTCATCTTTGAAGACATTCATTGCTTTCATGCCATTCGCCGTTGTAATCGACATTTTCAATGTCTTCAAATCAGAAGCAACGGTTAATTTTAATTTAGGGCTTTGTTTGTTTTGTGGATTTGTATCCAATGCTCTGACAAACTGGAAGTTTCCAGAAGCGGTTTCTTTAAATCCATAATCTTTAAAAGCATATGGTCTTGCTTTTTCGTTCACTTTATAAAACACTGAACAACCTTCTACTGTTGCTTTATCAAAAAATGCCATGCTCATCCTCCTAATAAATCAATTCTACTCCATTATAACAAACTCCAAACAAAAATCTATCTTTCTTATGACTTTAATTGCTCGATACTCTCTATCAACGTGCTAGAAAATCGACGAATATCTTCTTCTGTCACACCTAATCCAAAACTAATCCGAATAGACTCTGATGCGGCTATTTGCTCATCTGGACGTAGTTTCTTTATTATTTTAGAAGGTTTGACATCCCCCGCAGAACACGCAGAGCCTGTAGAAATAGCAAAACCTGCCAAATCCAAACGAGACAACAATAGATTATTAGGGACACCTTTAATCCACAAGTTTAGAATGTGTGCCAAATCGCTTGGAAGATGACCATTTAACTCAAAGGCTACTCCTTGTTGCTCCAAAGCTTCTAATAAGATGTCTTTAAACATGCGATAAGTTGTGGCATGCTGTTCTTTCACTTCATCTGTTAGTAATTCCGTTGCTTTAGCCAACCCAACAATACTAGACAAATTCTCTGTTCCAGCACGTTTTTTTTCTTCTTGGTCTCCCCCATGGAACAACACAGGTATCACAGCCCCCTGTTTCACGTAATGGAACCCAATCCCTTTTGGACCGTTTATTTTATGACCTGAAATGGATAAATAATCAACACATAATTCTTTTACATTGATGACTTCAGTACCAAATGCTTGGACGGCATCTGTATGGAATAAGGCTTGATGCTGTTCTAACACCTCACCGATTTCTCTAATTGGGAAAATAGCACCCGTTTCATTGTTACCATACATGACACTGACTAAAATCGTATCATCCCTCAACGCTTCTTTTACTGATTCTACTGTGATTGAACCTGTCGCATCTACAGGTAAATAGGTCACCTCAAAGCCTGTCATTTCTAAATAAGCCATCGCTTCAGAGACCGCACTATGTTCTACCTCTGTCGTAATCAAATGTTTCCCTAATTCTTGCCGGGCAAGAGCAGCTTGAATAATGACTGTGTTATCCCCTTCTGTTCCACCACTATTAAAAATAATTTCATCTGGTAAAGCATGAATGCTCTTGGCCACTTGTTCTCTAGCCATCTCTAATTCAAAGTGTGCTTTTCTTCCGAACTGATGCGTACTGGACGGATTACCGTACACTGTTTCCATCACACGGACCATCTCTTGAATGACTTCAGGTCTCATAGGCGTCGTTGCTGCATGATCCAAATAAACCGCTTTTTTCATTGTTCTCACTTCTTCCTAGTCTTATGTAACATATCATATAATACTTTTCTCTTTAGGGCACGAAAAAAACTCCTTATTTTTCATAAGGAGTCCTTTCGTTACATCAGTGGAGCAAAAACACCCAAAACAGCACGGCCAACACGTTGAACCCACGTAATATCTTCTGCCTCTTTCAACGTAATCTGGTGACTCTTAGCTTCTGTGTCTAAGTGATCTCTGTAAACTGCTTCAACACCTTTAGATTTGTACATCCATACACCACATTCTAAATGTAAGAATAGACTACGGTAATCAAGATTCACTGTTCCAACGGTTGCATACAAATCATCCACAACAAAGGTTTTAGAATGAATGAACCCAGGTGTGTACTCAAATATTTTAACCCCTGCTTCAATTAACTGGGCATAATTTGATTTGGTTACAGCGTGGACATACCATTTATCTGGAATATGTGGTGTAATAATACGAACATCAACGCCACCTTTTGCCGAAGTACATAAGGCTTCCATCAATAAATTATCAATGATTAAATAAGGTGTCGTTATATAGACGTATTTTTTCGCTCGGTTAATCAAATTCAAATAAGTGTTCATTCCGACTGTTTCCTGATCAAAGGGTGAGTCTACATAAGGCTGATAGTATCCTTCTGGTTCTGGTAATTCCCCTGGTTTAAATTCAGGATAATAACGAGACAAATCAGGATCTGGTTCATTAATAAATTCCCATAAAGATAAAAATAGTAACGTAAAGCCCCAAGCGGCTTCTCCTTTTACCATAATGGAATTATCTTTCCAATGCCCAATTCTGTTGTACTCATTGATGTATTCATCTGCTAAGTTAATGCCACCTGTAAAGGCAACTTTCCCATCAATAATCGTGATTTTTCTATGGTTACGATTGTTGAAGATAGGTGATAAAACAGGAATAAATGGATTAAATACGCAACACTTGATACCCATGTTTTCTAATTTACGGTAATAGTAGTGAGGAAGGGTGTACAAACAGCCAAAGTCGTCATAAACAAACCTAACATCCAAGCCTTCTTTTGCTTTTCGTCCAAGGACCTCTAAAATAGCATCCCACATCTTGCCTTCACTGACAATAAAGTACTCCATAAAGATGTATTTTTCTGCCTTTTCTAACTCTTCTAACATGGCAGCAAAAGCCTCTTCCCCCACAGGAAAATAGTCACTCGTTGTATGGCTAAACAACTCACCTTCACCAAATTGGCTCAAGTAATTAGACTGAATCATAGCGTCTAAATTACCATCTGTTATCGCTACGTCCCTGACTGTTTTATCATTCATTTCTTTTTCTTTTGCTTGAATTAACCGCATTTTCCGCTTGTCTTTTTTAGAGAACCGCACACGACCAAAAACCAAATAAATAATCGTACCAAAAATGGGAATTAACATAATTGGAATGATCCAGGCAATCTTATAGGCGGGGTTGCTTCGATTATTGACAATCTTAATAATAACTGCAGCGGAGACGATAATGTATGTCGTATAAAAATAAACAAAATATTCGTTAAATCTAAAGATAATAGCAAACAATAACCCCAACTGAAGTAGTATGAGTAACCCAATAATAATGGCTCTATTCGAAATGAGCTTAATAAATTTTTCCATTTCTTCACCTCTCTTTATTTACAACTAAACATCATATCCTAATTAAAAATATCTTGCAACTGATAGCCTATCATTTTAAAAAGAGATAGCACTACTTTCTTGTGCTATCTCTTTGGTTATTAATAATCTTTTGTATCTGGATTTGGCGCGTTACCTGCTTTGCCGTGAACAGCATCAATCACTGCCATCTGTTCCTCTGTTAAGTCAAAATCAAACAACTGAGCATTAGAAATAATCCTCTCTGGTGTAACAGATTTTGGCAAGGGTAAAAAACCTTTTTGTAGCGACCAACGTAATACAAGTTGTGCCACACTTTTCCCAGTGTCTTTTGATAAGGTTTGTAGTTCCGGTACAGCAAAAATTTTCCCTGTCCCGAGTGGACTATATCCCTCAATCAAGATATTATGCTCTGAACAATACCTAACAATATCAGGTTGAGCGTCACTTGGATTAAGATAAATTTGGTTCACTGCAGGAACAATGCGACATGTTTCAAGTAACGATGTTAAATGATGTGGGTGGAAATTAGATACGCCAATACTTTTAGCCTTCCCTTGTTCCACAGCTTCTTCCATGGCTTTCCATGTCTCTTGATTCACTTCTTGCCACTTATCTCTGAATGGTTTTGGATTAGGCCAATGAATTAAATACAAATCCACATAATCTAAACCTAATTTTTCCAAAGAGGTATCCAACGCTTTTGAAACATCTGAATATAAACGATCCGTGTTCCATAATTTGGTTGTGATAAATAACTCATCTCGAGGAATACCACTTGCTTTAATCGCACGGCCTACACTTTCTTCATTCCCATAAATAGCTGCGGTATCGATGTGACGATAACCGGCAGATAAAGCTTCTAAAACAGCTTTCTCAGCAACGTCTCCATCTGGTGTTTGCCAAGTGCCAAAACCTAAAACTGGAATCTCAACGCCATTGTTCATTTCATATGTACTCGTTAATGATATCATGTTATCTCCTCCTTACTCCATAGTATAGATAACCTACCCTCATTTCAATTATCTACCACTTTTTCCTCGCATTTTCCGTGCTTTTTTTCTCTTTCTATTTTGATTAGCCAAAATAAGAATCATCATTAACAACAAGATAACAATGATAAGCAAAGCAATCGTTGTATACTTCACAATAGGACGGTTAAAATCTAACTCATGATTCAATAAATCTTTCCCTATCGTCTTTAAACTTGTCTTCTTTTTGGGTGCTTTTTTATCACTGGACACCAAGTCTTTGCCTTTTTTGTCTAACACTTTAACTTGTGGGACATTGACAGTTTCGGATACAAGAGGTAACGATGTCTCTATTTCTAAAATCCCTTGATTCGTCACATTAAAGGTTGGTGTTGCTTTATCTTTAACAACAGCGTAGGCATCTTCTTGAAGAATAACCGGAACACCGTTCAAGTCTTGCTCTCCCTTATCTAAAACCTTACTGTAGGTAAAGTGAGAAAAACCATAATCTAAAATCGCATTAGTAAATGGGTGACGTTTGTATTCTCCCGTTTGATCTGACCAATCTCCAACACCAAACACCACAGCAATCAAACGTAAGCCATCTTTTTCTGCTGTCATATCGATGTTAAAAGCACCTGAAGGACTTGATCCCGTTTTCAATCCATCTACACCAGGATAATCATACTCTAATCCTGGCAGTGAATAGTTATAAGTATCAAAGGTTTCTTCATAAGGTGTGCCTTTCATTACTGTGACCTTAGGATCTTTCGTATACGTTAAAATATCTGGGTAATCATTTAATAGATGATACGTAAAAATAGCAAAATCTTTCGCTGTTGTCACATTAGACCCTTCTTGATTCAAGGCTGTTTGGTCGACACCAGGCATTCCGTATAATCCTTGAAAAGCAGATATTTCAGCGCCCGTTGCATTCACAATATGAGTCTCTTTCATTCCCATCTCTTGTGCCTTGGCATTCATTTTCTCTAAAAATGTCACCGCATCAGGTTCTACCAATTCCGCTAACATCATTGTTGCAATATTTGATGACGGAACAAGAGCCATTGGAATTAACTCTTTCACTGGATACGACACCCCTGCCTGAATATTGTTATTACTAATCGCATAAATCTGAGCGATTTGGGCATGACGTTCTGTTGCTGTAACCATCGTCTCTTTATTAAATTTTCCTTGTTCCATGGCTTCATACGTCAAATAGATTGCCATCAATTTCATGATACTCGCTGGGTTATGAGAGTTTTCACTCTTATCTTCCCATAAAACATGCCCCGTATTGGCATCAATTAAAATGGCTGATTTCGGTTGGTCCGATGGATTAACAGTATAGTCAGATTGATTCATCAAATCCATCATTGTAGGCATCTCTCCATATGCCTTACCACCTGTCAAAAATAAGCCGATACTCACTAAGCAAAACAGTGCTACTAATTTAAATCCTTTGTTCTTCATACAACAAACCCTTCCCTTACACATTTAATTAAATTAACTATATCAAACAAAGTCTCCTTTGAATACTATAAAAATAAGCATGTTACCAAAAAAAAGAATGGTTACTAGTTGATAACTATCAAAATATATTATTTTGATAGTTATCTTAAGTAATCATTCTTTTATAGAATAAGTTGTATCACTAAAAACAATAAGGACACCACAAAAATAGAACTCAGCACGATGATATGTTTTCTTTTAGAAAAATGTAAATACCCAATGTACTCTCTAATAAATGCTGTTGGTAAATAATAACATTTGGTCCTTGATCCGACTGCTCTTGCAAATATTCCAATCTTATTCCCTAATTTGCCCGCTCTTAACACATGGTAATTATTAGATGCCAAGACAATGTTTTTACGATTAAAATCTTTAATATTATCATTCTTATAAGCAATTTGCTCAGAAAACTGTAAATTCTCTTTTGTATTCGTTGATTTTTCTTCTAAATAAACACAGTTAATCTCATAACCTTTGTCCTCAATATAATTCATCATCGCTTGTGCTTCTGATATTTTTTCATCCGGTCCTTGTCCACCTGATAATATTATCGTTGGATGATGCTGATATTTTTTAACTTGTTTGTCATACAACGCTACCCCTGCGTCAATACGACTAGCAAGAAGAGGCGTCACTCTTTCTCCATTAATCAATCCTGCTCCTAAAACAATAATATAGTCTACTTTATAGGTGATTGGAAACCAATTATAAAGAAGAGACGTTAAAAAATAAAAGAAAAAAATACTTACAATATAGCCAAAACTCAGTGAGATGAAGCTAGATAAACTTGTAATATACGGATTACTACTATAATAAGCAACAACCAATAGCATCACTTGAAATAAAATTAAACCAACCCCTACGATGAGTGGCAATAAATTACTGATAGAAAAACCTTCTTTTTTTAACAAGACCCGTTCATTCCAGAACAAGCCAATAACACCTGCAGTCATGCCAAAAATACTGATCAATAATAGCAAGATAATAGCTGGTAATGCGAGGAAAACAGCTAATCTGCTATTAACTGCTTCTAACTTGACGATAACTGTTAAATAGATGGTTGACACTGATATGAAAAATAAAAAACCTGTCCACAAACTTGTGGGACGATAAAACACGCTGTAACTAAAACACAGAACAGGAACCACAACAAAAAATAAAACCCAAACCACCGTTGCTGACATTACTTACCTCCTATAACTATTTCTAGTTGTTAGTTTAACATATTTCAAATAATAGAACGACAAAAAGTTGATTAATCACACAAAAAATAGATTCAATCTAAAACTATATAACACTTCCTGCGTTTAAGTTAATTACTTTATGACACGTTTTTTTGATAAATTCCTTATCGTGAGTAATAACAATCACTAATACACCTAATTCGTTTAACCACTTAAGCAGATGGCTAACCTCTTCCATGTGTTTTAAATCTAAGCCACTGGTCGGTTCATCAAAGATAATCATCTCTTTTCCAGACAATATCGCACTTCCTATGGCTACTCTTTGTTTCTCTCCACCAGAGAGCGTTTTGGGATGGCGCCAAAGTAACGATTCTAGGTTCAGCTGATGTATGACTGAATCAAGTAAATCTAGCCTTTTAGCATAGGTGATTAATTCTTTTTCTACGGTTTCAAAAAACAATTGTAGATTGACATCCTGCATCACTAAAAAACTGCACTCAACCAACTGTCTAGGTGTCATCTTCTTGCCATTTATTGTGATGATACCCTTCCTTTTTTTAATTAACCCGGTCAATACATGTGACAAAGTTGTTTTCCCCGAACCATTAGGGCCAATGATTCCTGTAATTCCCTGATTATCTATCGTAAGGTGATCAATATTAATTTTCCTTGTCCCTTTTCTTTCTTGATACGTCACACGCTCTAAGTCAATGGTCGTCATAACGGGAACATTGACTGGATCACTACATAACGAAAGAGGCGTATTTCTTGTTTCTCTCAAATCTAAGTCATGTAACTGCTCAGATGTTAATGCCAACATATCAGCCCTTGTCAACGTTTTCTTAATAGTCCCCTCTGTCATTAAAACAAAGCGATCCGCTACATCCATCAAATAGTGTAAGCGATGCTCTGCAATAACAATAGTCACTCCTTGTTGTTTCACCATGTACAAATATTCTTTAATTTGATGAATCGCTGCTTCATCTAAATTACTAGACGGCTCATCTAAAAGTAATAAGGGCTGTTTTAATATTGAAGCAGAAGCAAAAGCGACACGTTGCTTCTCTCCTCCAGACAAGTGAAACATGCTCTTATCCAATAAAGAAGTCAAACCAAATTCTTGAGAGGCATAATCAATGGTTTCAATCATTGTCTGACGCTCAACTCCTTGGTTTTCCATAGAGAAAGCTAATTCTGAATACACATCGTTAGTAAAAAATTGTGTCTTAGGGTTTTGAAAAACCACGCCTAATTGCTGAACATATTGAGTGAAATGATCCGTTGGTAAAAACAGTGTTCCTACTTTCCCATCACCTTCAATCGTTGCTGGATAAAGCTCCGGCGCCAGACCACTTAAGACTCGAATAAGCGTTGATTTACCACAACCACTAGGGCCACATAGTACTAGGCATTCTCCTGTGGAAACAGACAAATTAATGTCTGTTAGTATCTTCGTTTCTTCATAAGAAACACTCATGTTTTTTAACTCAATCATCCTAGTATCACTCCCCACAATAATCCCCCTACTAAAAGACCAAGTAAGATATAATCTTGTCTTTTCAACCTCACCTCATAGACACTCGTATGCTTTCCAGGATTCCCAAGACCTCTTACTAAAGCTGCTGCTGAGACGTCTAAGGATGTTGTCTCCACCGAAATTAATATAGGTACAATTATAAACTCTAATGTTTGGAAAGGTTTTTTTATCATGTCTAAAGGATGAGTAATAATTCCACGGTACTTCATGGCATTCCTAATGTGTTTGAAATCTTGAACGATTGTTGGAAAAAAACGACAGACCACAATAAATGGGATTAACAAACTATTGGGACAGTGCCATTGCTTTAAAGCCGTAATCCATTCACTAATTTTTGTTCTATTCACTGCAAAAACACCAGCCATGACTGGTCCTAACATCAATCGATTCCCTACTAATAAAAAAGAAATAAGAGCAGTTAAACCATTTGTAATGCTTGTAAAAACAAAGTGTTCTAGTAATAAAAGGACCCAATACAAACTATATAAAGCCATTCCTTTTTTTATCCCACCATTGATGAGCAGTAAAACAAAGAGAAAAGTGATATATGCTGCTTCTATTCTTAAAGGGACCCGTAACATTAGTAATAAGCTAGCAACAAATACCGTTGCTAGCTTACTCCTTGGGTCAAATGATATCCCCTTACTTGCCATGAATCTGTTCTTTCTTAAGACTAGGAGAAAAATGTTTATTATAGATGCGTTGACCAATACTTAATCCAATCAAACTCATTATAATGGTTAATCCCATGGAAACAATAAAAGAAACAGATGTAATAGGTGCAAAGACACTATTTACATAGTCCATATCCTTTCCCTTAGATACAAGAGACGTGATGTATGCTTCTTTCATAAACCATAAAGGTAATATAGGCCCAACTAAACCAAAACTAAACAAGGTATAACTTACTTTTGTTTTGATACCTTCAGATAAATTGGATTTTGTTTGCACGATATCTGCCAATAATGGGAACAACGCACTCGGAATAAAAGCTAATGGAAAATAGCCAAATACTAAGAAAAAAATAGCCATAACTGATCCCACCAATGTAATCGCACCAAATTTAGGTATTTTATTTATTACTAGTAAGTAAACCGTTCCTGCTAATAACGCACACATACTAGGTATTAAAATCGTGTTGAAAGTAGGTACTGTAAACCTTAATATAAAGGTACCTATCGCCACTACAAAAAAATAAACTGTCGCGTATACCCCAACTGATATTAACTCTTGAACTTTTAACTTATTCATTGTCCATCCCTCTCATACATTAAACAAATTTTATTTTTCACAAGACTTAAAATAAGCCTGTTTGGTTATTATAACATAAATGATAATTGAAAATCATTATCATTTATTCCTAAATAAAAAAAGCTGAGACACATCATCTCAGCTTTACTTTCACTTAATTCATTCTAATCTTTTTTCTTTTTCTTCATGATCATGACTATCACTAAAGCAATGATAGCAACACCAACTAATCCATACATGGCTTTTGCCTCACCAGTTTTAGGTAGTAGTCCTTGACTTCCTGTCAAATTCTTCGCTGGAATTAACCCATCAATGCTGGCATCTAATTTTGTTTTGATACGTACCACATCTTCACTTGTAATGGTTTTTTCAACCTTTTTAGCTTCTTCTAATAAAGTTAAAGCTTCCCCTCGTGCGACCTCAAAAGGTTTAAATGAAGCAGGTGTATATGCATTTTGTTGATAATTTTTTACCTTTTCAACTGTCTCTCTTAATTCCTTAATCGAAACCAAGCCTTTTTCCTTATCCTGTAACTCTTGTAGTGAGAATAAAGCATGTTCTTCTGAATCCGTTCCTTTTTTTGCTTCCTCTAATGCCACTGAGAAAGGTTTAAAACTATGAGCCGTAAAATCCTCTTCTTTTAAACTATTCATCACTGCAATTTCTTTCTTCAGCTGATCAATAGCTGTTTCAACTTCGTCTGTAGGCTCTTTGGGAACACCTGGCTCTTCTATGTCGCTATCAGTAGAAGAGCTTTCACTAGCCTCAGGTTCTATTATTTTATCCACAATGTTTACGATGTCCTTGTCCCCTGACACGTTTTTTAGTTCGTCGTACGGATGGATATCTGCGCGTTGTTCAATACTTTCCTTAACAATCTCATTGACTGTTTCTTCTTCAATTGTTGCGGTCATAAGACCAACATTTTTAAAGTCTTTCCCAGTCGTACTGTAAAGAATATCATTCTCTTTTGTCACTTTGTTTTTACTTTCAGTAGAGTCCCCATCAACAATGAAGATTTTTTTAGTTGGGAATTCTTTCTTTAAGTCACGAGCTAAGTCTGCTGTTTTGACTTTTTTATTCGTTAGATGTGTCATAATCACAACATAGTCAGCCTTATCTCCAATGGCATCTATCGTTTCAACTGCAGCTGTCATTGGCTCTTTAAAGTTTAAATCATCGACTTCTTTCATTTGTTCATCTGTTGGATATGTTAGTCCTAAGATAGCAAAGGATTCATCTTGATTGTTTACTTTTTTAGTGATGAGCTGATACGGTTTAAAAGGACCTTCTTTTTTCTCTTTATACGTTATGTTAGTTGATACAATCGGAAATGCGAGTTTCTTTTGTCGCTCGCTGTCTTTATGAAGGCCTGATGCCAAATCACTCCAACCTACGGACATGACATCATACCCCACTAAATTCATTGCCTTAATATTCGTATCACTGGCTTCCTTTGATTGTTGTTCAGAAGGATAAATTGAATTACCCGCATCAACGAGTAATGTTGGCTTTTCTTTTTCTTTAAATGTTTTAAGCTTTGCTAAACCAATCGATGGGTTATCTTTGTTTGAATCAAAGGCTACTTTATTATTAATATCATTGGTATGCATGACAGATACTGTTTTTTTCACCACTTTTTTAGGTTCGTTCTCCTCTGTTGTAGCACTTGTTTCTACAGTATCAGTTGTTCCTATTGTTTCACTTGATTCCGTTGTTTCTGTTGTTCCCGATGTTTCCCCAAACACTTGTGTCATTGGAAACATGAGTGAGGCTGTGAATAATACGGTAATTATTTTGGTCATATTGTTTCGTTTCATCCTATTCCCTCCACTTTCTTCCAAATTATCTATGGTTAGATTCACACTCAAACCTACCTTACTTAAATACACAGATAACTTAATGTCTATGCTTTCATTTTATCACGAGTGTCCTACTTATTAAAGTGATGTTCATCATTTTAGGTAGTTATGTATCAATTTTCAGTTAATATACGTAACTACCTTGACTGATACTAGTTATTTGTCATTTTTTAACATGTCCTGTATTAGGGCGACAACGGAGTCTTTTTTGTCTGAATCAAGTTGAGACAACATCTCCAAGATAGACTGATCAGGCATCACTTCTGGTAGTGTATCCTGGTTAACAACACGTATTTCAGCTTCCTCATTTCTAACTTCTTGTTGAGACGCTGAGACGATAAACGGTGAGAATCCATCTCTTAAGATGGAGGGAATATTAGCTAAGAAGTCAGCGCTCGGACCATAACAGGTGTATGCACTTAGCAACTCTTCATAAACAACAGGTTGCAACCATTTGCCCATCCCTTTGTTAGAAAACTGATGAAGCTTCTTCATCACTTGACGTTGATTTCCATCTGTACTTTGTTCTAATA
Source organism: Vagococcus sp. 211 (assembly GCF_056322705.1). Lineage (NCBI taxonomy): Bacteria > Bacillati > Bacillota > Bacilli > Lactobacillales > Enterococcaceae > Vagococcus > Vagococcus sp. 211. Next base: position 696,080 of record NZ_CM150475.1, on the reverse strand, counting down.
TGCTCCATAACTGAGAAAAGAAAGTAGGCGGCAAGGTTGGTCCCGCATTGGTAATGTGCCAATTGGCCTTTATTTGATGCGACCACACCAACATTTGATCAAATAAGTCAGCTATATTAGGTGTTTCTGATAGACGATTGACGTAACTTTCGTACTCTTTTGTTAACCGGTCCTCTTCTGTCACTGTTTTCAAACTGTTTTTTTCTATCTCAAGTATGAACGCTTCTACTTGTCTCATATCGCTTTGATAGATAGGCATATTAGCTTCTTTAAACGCTCTTATTCTTTCAATAAGTCGCTCGTTTATTTTAACGTCACTGTTCGTTAGCTGATGTATGTATAACCCATCCACCAGATTCTTCCATAAAAATAATGGAAAATCCTGATTATGCCTTTTTCGCCACAATAATTCATCCAAACCAAAATCAACTTGATTCATTCTTTGGTTCACTTCTTTTGCCACTTCACTTGGCATGTTTAAATGATCTTTAAAATGTTGAATACCTAATCTGATACTATCGCCACTTGTTTTTGATCGTAAAATATATTGGAATTTCAGACGTCTTCCACACTCACAATACAACAGACGCTCTGTTTTATCTTTCTTTGGGTACGTCTCATCAATCTTTAAATCAACAAACTCCCAATCGGATTGATTTAAATAAGAGTCTTCTATAAAAGCTGAACGAATCAAAAATTTCCGATGACCATCTATCACTTTCCTTTGTGGAATCGTTAATCTGGCATAAATTTCCCATCGCTCCCTAATCGTTAGAGGTCTAAAGTCCTTTAATTCATTTATATATTCTGTTCCTTGCTCTGTCATAGACTTTCTTTTTCCCCTTCCAAACAGCTTACTTATAATAAGCATTTTTATTGTTTTATCCCCTTTTTTTGATTATACTCTTGATAACCTAAAGGAGTGAATTAAATGAAAATAGAATTTTTTCATGATGTTATTTGTAGTTTCTGTTTCCCCATGTCTTATCGCATGAGACAAATCAAAGCGCTCTATCCGGAAGCTGACATCATTCATCGTCCCTTTGCTTTGGCTTTTACTAGTCGTGATTTAGCCACCATGTTTGGCTCCCACGAAGAAGCGAAACAATCTATTTTGTCCCACTGGGCTCACGCGAACCAAAACGATGATCTTCACCGATTCAATATTGAAGGGATGACACAGCAATCTTTTTTATTTCCAACATCAAAAAAACCGCTCATTGCTGTTAAAGCAGCAGAATTAATCGGCGGTCATGACTTAGCTTGGGATGCTTTTGACGCCCTTCAACACGCGTTATTTGTAACAAATGAAAACATTAGCGATGATACCGTCATAAAACAAACCATGGGTTCCCTTAATCTATCCTTAACTACCTGGGAAGATTATTTTTATTCACCTGATACCATCCAGCTTGTCTTAGATGATTTACAAATAGCTCATAATTATGGTATTACCAGCGTTCCTTTTATTGTCATCAATGAAGAATACGCCCTAAACGGAGCCCAACCTCTGACTGTCATCCAGCAAACTTTAGACAAGATTCATTCCATAGAAAGTTCTAACAACGAAACGTTTGAAATAGCTGAAGGTGACACCTGTAAGATAACTAAGGAAGGTGCTTGGACATGTGATTAAAAACAATAGTCTCATTATACTAAAAAAAAGATAGTCTTGCTTTAAAAGCAGACTATCTTTTCCTATTATTTCGGTACCACTTCACCAATAACCGTTGTTTCTGTTGTTGTTCCCTTGGTTAAGCTTAATGAGTCTAATTTATCTGCAGTGTTTGTAAAAACAACCATTAGAGGATTATCTTTCCCTGCTTCTTTTAACATCTCTAAATCAATCGTCCCAATTTCTTGTCCTCCAAGAACCGTATCCCCTTCACTCACTTTGATTGAAAAAGGCTTACCTTGAAGTTCAACTGTATCAATTCCCATATGTAACAAGACTTCTAATCCATTATCCATTAAAAAGCCAATAGCATGTTTTGTTGGAAAAACACTCGTTACTTTCCCTGATACTGGTGAGAATACAGTATTACTTGTCGGCACAAGAGCAAACCCATCTCCCATCATTTTTTGAGAGAACACTTGATCATTAACTTCCTCAATCCCTACAATATCACCATTGCCTAAAGCATATAATTGATTATCTTGTTTTGTTTCAACAGGCTGTTTCTTTTTCTTTAAAAAATTAAACATGGTTTACACTCCCCTTCATTGTTCCCTACAATTTTACTATAATTTCTCCACAATGGAAATGTTTTTCCACACCTTACATATTTGTTCGTTGAAAAATAGAAAAAAACCTTTCTTTCTCTTCTCAATTTGATTAAACTAGGAAAAGACGCTTTATTTATGACGTTTTATAAGAAAGGAATGACACACCTATGGATATAATTAATATTCTAAAAATTATTTTTTTAGGAATCATTGAAGGCATCACAGAATGGTTACCTATTAGTAGTACAGGGCACTTAATTTTAGTGGATGAATTCATCAAAGTGAACGCATCTAAAGACTTTATGGAGATGTTTAATGTGGTCGTCCAACTTGGCGCAATTATGGCTGTGGTTGTACTCTACTTTAGTAAATTAAACCCTTTTTCTCCATCAAAATCATCCTTAGAAAAAAAACAAACGTGGTCACTGTGGTTTAAAGTCGCTTTTGCTTGTATCCCAGCAGCAGTATTGGGTATCTTTTTAGATGATTACTTGGAAGCTCATTTTCATGATTTCTTGCCAGTAGCTATTATGCTCATCCTTTACGGTATCCTCTTCATTGTAGTTGAAAACCGTAACAAAGACAGAGAACCTACCACAACGAATCTAGAAAGTTTGACGTACCGAACGGCCTTTATCATCGGGCTATTCCAAGTGCTCTCACTTATTCCAGGGACATCACGTTCTGGTGCTACCATTATTGGTGCCATTTTAATTGGCTGTTCTCGTTTCGTTGCTGCAGAATTTACTTTCTTTTTAGGTATCCCTGTGATGTTCGGTGCCAGTGGCCTTAAAATATTGAAATTTGTGCTTAAAGGGAATCAATTTGATTTCAACCAAATTATGATGCTCTCAATTGGTTCTGTCGTCGCCTTCGTTGTATCAATTGTTGTCATTAAATTCTTAATGAGTTACATTAAGAAAAATGACTTTAAAGTATTTGGTTGGTACCGAATCGCACTTGGAATCATCGTTATTGCTTACTGGTTAATTGCCAAATAAACACGAAAAGAAGCCCTTATAAGGCTTCTTTTTTTATCTTTTCTCATTGATAATGACTATCAATCCCGTGTACATTATAATCATTCTAATCTATTTTTTTTTGTGATATACTCAACATGTAGGAGGGATTAACATGTCATATATAAAAGAAAAAAGCAGTATGTTCGCTACATTATTATGTGGAATTTTCATGGTCGTTGGACTCATCGTTGAAAAAACAGGAGGGCAAAGTTTTCCTTACATTTTTATCATCGGAATGATTATTGGTGGGTTTCATCAAACCAAAGATGGCATCATTGATACGATTAACGACCGACACTTAAATGTCGATTTACTAATGGCCTTAGCCGCAATTGGCGCCTGTACCATTCAGTATTATTTTGAAGGTATTATGCTTACCTTCATCTTCTCACTTAGTGGCTCATTAGAAGAATTTACAACCAATAAGAGTAAAAAAGAAATTGAAGGTCTAATGAAAATACAACCAGAAACAGCCTTTTTATTAGATGCTAACAACCAAACAACAGAAGTATCCGTCAAAACATTGCATATTAATGATTTATTACTAGTACCAAAAGGGGCAAGTATTCCAATCGATGGTATTCTCATGTCTCATCACAGCTCCATTGATGAAGCCGCGATTACGGGTGAATCCTTACCTGTTGAAAAAACCATTCATGATGATGTGTTTGCTGGAACCATTAACGTAGGAGATGCTTTTACGATGAAAGTATCTAAAGAGAGCCAAGATACCCTCTTTAGTAAAATTATCGAGCTAGTAGACGAAGCTCAAAATACCCCATCTAAAACGGCTAGCTTCCTAGATCGCTTTGAAAATACTTATGTCAAAATGATTTTAATCATCGTTCCTTTGGCTATTTTTATTCCTTACCTCTTTTTAGGTTGGACATGGAGTGAGAGTTTTTACCGTGGTATGGTACTGCTTGTTGTCGCTTCTCCTTGTGCCCTAGTGGCTTCAGCAACACCTGCTACTCTAGCAGCCATTTCACATGGTGCTAAAAACGGGGTTCTCTTCAAAGGTGGGGTTTACCTAGAATCTTTAGCAGATTTAAAAGCCATTACTTTTGATAAAACAGGAACTTTAACCAAAGGAGTGCCTGTTGTCACGGATGACTTTATTTTAACTGATAACAAGGAAGAAGCCTTATCCGCTTTAGTCGCTATTGAAACCACTTCTACTCACCCCTTGGCTTCAGCGATTATAAAAAAATATGGTGCGACCTATCCATCAACCAAAACACCTCTCACTGTCAAAGATGTGACAGGATCTGGAATGATTGGTGAAGCTGATGCCATTATGTGGAAAGTTGGGAATGAAGATTTCATATCCTTAGAACAGGCATCTGAACTCGTTAAGGATAAAACATTACAACTTCAAGAAGAAGGGAAAACCGTCATTTACTTGGCAAAAAATGATACTGTCGTAGCTTTCTTTGGCTTACTTGATGTACCAAAACCTGATGCTATTACAGCGGTAGATTATTTCAAAAAACAAGGCATCACAACAACCATGCTTACAGGTGATCACATCAGAACCGCTCAAGCCGTTGCTAAGGAAGTCCATGTCGATGCAGTTGTTGCTGATTGTCTTCCTGAAGACAAAACAACGTTTATTCTGAAACAAAAAGAAGAAATAGGTGTGAATGCTATGATTGGCGATGGTATCAATGATGCTCCCGCTCTTGCTAACGCTACTATTGGCGTTGCTATGGGACAAGGGACTGATATTGCCATAGAAGTAGCTGATATTGTTTTAATGCAAGATAATCTTGAAAAACTGGCCATGAGTCATCAATTAGCAGTCAAATTGAAACGCATTGTCACTCAAAACATTATCTTTTCACTCTCAGTTATTCTTATTCTTATCATTTCTAACTTCTTCCAAATTATTAGTTTACCAATGGGGGTTATTGGACATGAAGGAAGTACTATTTTAGTCATCTTGAATGGATTACGATTACTTAGACCATTACCTATTGAAAAGTAAATAAACATTTCTACTAAAAACAATCACTAAAAAGTGATTGTTTTTTTATTTTACTATTAATCGTTCAAATAAATATAATTAATATTTAATTTTAAACTATTTGTATTGTAGTTTCCAATACAACATGATATAGTTTTAAAAACTAGATATAAATTAGGAGGTTACTATGACTGAACAGACACAGTCTCATTGGAAGATCAACTTATTAGAAGTTCGTCTCCCTCGTTGGCATGAACTTCCTGATATGGATATTTACATGGATCAATTAATTCAACTAATTGATCACTATACCATTGATCTTTATCTAAGTGAGGATAATAAAAAAGGCTTAACCCCTTCTATGGTAAATAATTACGTCAAACTACAATTAGTCCCAAAACCAACTAAAAAAAAATACAACAAGCAACACTTAGCTCGACTTCTAGCGATTACCATCTTAAAAAAAGGGTTTGATATTCCATCAATTAAACAAGGAATTGAATACCAAACCAATATCACAACATCAAAAGATGCCTATAATTTCTTTTGTAATCACATTGAGCAAACCATTGATTTTTTTATCAACAGCGATAAAAAAGAAGTTTCGATTGAACACATCAAGGGAGATTTCGCTCCCATTCAAATGGCCTGTACGACTCTTATTGCAAAAATAATTGCTGAAAAAGAATTGAATGATTTATTACAACAAACTAAGGAGACCTCTCATGACTAAAAAAATTGCCCTACTTGTAGATTCTGGCATGGATGTGCCAACACCTGTCATTGAAAAAGGCGGTGTTTATGTTGTACCGCTGAATATTATGTACCAATCTGAAATTTATTTAGATAAAATCGATATTTCTGCTAAAGAAGTCTACGATCGATTGGATGAAGAAATACCTAAAACATCTCTTCCTTCTATTCCTTTTATCGAAAAAACCATCGAAAAAATTATCGAAGATGGCTATACTGATTTAATTTGTATTACTATCTCAAGTGGCCTAAGTGGCACACACAATGCACTACGTCTTATGCTAGAAGATTGGCAAGACCAACTACCTAGTGCGATTGTTGATACAAAGAGCATTGGTATAGGTGGTGGTGTTCAGGGAGCTTACGCAAAAGATTTAATTGATAGTGGTCTAGATTTTGATACAATTGTGACAAAACTAAAGGATATCCAACCCTATGGTCGTGTCTTCTTTAGTATACCTACTTTAGAATACCTAAAAAAAGGAGGCCGAATTGGTTTAGTTACCTCTATTTTAGGTAACGCATTAAACTTACATCCTTTGATTTCCTGCAATGAAGACGGCATTTATCACACGATTAATAAAGCCCGTGGCCGTAAACGAAGCATAAAAAAAATGAAGGACGCGATTCGAGACACCATTGGTTCAAGTCAAACCGTTTACTTAGGCGTGGCGTACGGTACCTGTATTGATGATGCTTTAGAACTTATTTCAGAATTGAAAGAAGACTTTCCTTTTATTGAAACCATTTATTTAGACGAAGTGAGCCCTGTTTTAGGTGTCCACACAGGTCCTGGGATTATTGGCGTCGGGGTTTTACCAATTAATTAGCAAATATGTAGATTAATTATTGCAAACTACATAACCATTCTGTATAATGAGAATGTTGAATTATATTTGATGATTTCAAATATAAACTCTATGTCGGAGGTGAACATAATGCCAAACATCGAATCTGCAATCAAACGCGTTCGCACAAGCGAAATCGCTAACGAAGCAAACTCTGCTAAATTAAGCAAAATGCGTACTGCAATTAAAAAATATGAACAAGCTATCGAAGCTAACGCTGATAACGCTCAAGAATTATTAGTTGCTGCTACTAGAGAAATCGACATGGTTTCTGCTAAAGGGCTTATTCATACTAACAAAGCAAACCGTGAGAAATCTCGTCTAGCTAAAAAATTAGTAAAATAATAAAAACGTGATGATTAGTTATTTCGATAACTAAATCATCACGTTTATTTATTTACTTTTTTTCATTAGAACCGTTGCTTTAGTAAAAATAACTCAAACAATAATTCCTTCTCCATTGCTCCTGTTTTAATCTTAACATCATTTTCTACTAACTCGTCTAACGCATCACCTAAAAACGTCAATGAGTGTTGCTTCACATTTTGCATCCCCAATTTTACTCGGTAAGGATGAACCTTCAACACGTCCACTATATTACTTTGTTGATAATGAATACTCTGAAGTAGCTTAATCTGTAAAAGCAATCTGAATTGATTAACTAAGATAGCATTTATTTTAATAGTATCCTCACCTTGAATCAACAACTCATGGTACAAAGCCAGAGCCTCTTCCTTCTTATCCTTCAATACGTAATCAATCATATCAAAAATATTATGCTCCAAGGATTTAGGTATTAATTGATCCACCGCTTCATAGGTTATATGGCGACGTTCAAGATCATACAACATCAGCTTGTCTAATTCTTGCATAATACGAGATAGATTTAAATCGGTTAAATAAAGAAGACGTTCAAATGCCTTAATATCTATCGTCACTTTTTCTGTCGCAAGGTATTCTGTAACATAGTGACGCAATTTCCTTTCATCCATAAAACTAACATCGACTAAAGTACTGTGTTTTTTTAATAGTTTGACTATTTTTTTACGCTCATCTAACTTCTCGTAACGTGCTAAGAATACTAGAATAGTGGAAGGATTAGGTTCTTCTAAATAAGTCATTAACCTTTTAATATCATGGTCCATCTCATTCTTAGGCTTTTCACTGGTTAAAAAATAAGGATTCTTAATAAAAATAAGTTTATTATCACCAAAAAATGGAATGGTATCCGCCTCATCTAAAACATAATCCACGGGCTGAACGTCCATATCATAAGTAATACTATTCATTTGTTTCTCTTCATCACTCGTAAAGGTTAATGTCATTAACCCTTCTACAAATTGCTCCATTAAATACTGCTCTTGCCCCATTACTAAATAAATAGGTGCACTGTTTGCTTTTTTTATTTGAGTTAACGCTTCTTGTATTAACATAATCAATCCCCTTTAATCTGTCATAACCATTGTATCAAATTTATCATCTCATAGTATGAAATCTAATACTTTTTTTAGTCAATGGGGACCACCAACCATAAATCATTCCTTGTTCATCCGTTCGATAAATCGAACTATCCACGTCTCGTAACGACTCTAGTGTTTTATCGCTAGGATGATGATAGCGATTATTCCTACCACATGAAATAACACTTTGTGTTGGAGCCACAGCTTGTAAAAACTCTGATTGACTTGATGTGGGACTACCATGATGCCCAACCTTAAGAACATCTGATTGTAATAACGTCGCTGGATAATTTGCCAACAAGTCATTCTCTCCCTCTTTTTCTAAATCACCAACCAATAAAAAAGTATCATTATTTATTCCTACTCTCATCACCAAAGAATCATTATTTTGTCCGTCTCCTAAACTGGTTGGTAATAATAATTGATACTTAAGACCTTGCTTTTCCCACTCTTTTGGTCCGATTAAAACATGCTTTGTTGTGGTTGGCATCTGGCTTAATTGATGAGAAAAATTAGCTTGTTGGCCTGTTCCTTCGCCAAAATACACCTGTTTAATCCCTATTTCTTGATTCAGTTCCAACAAATTACCAAAATGATCTTCATGGGCATGAGTGATATAAATATCATCTATATGACTTATGCCTCGACTTTTTAAAAACGGGACTAAATGATACATCACTTCAGGTTGTCTTTGTCGTTCTCGCCATTCTTCCCTCGTATCATAATCCAAGGAACCACCAACATCTACTAAGACACTTCCTCGATTAAAGGGTTGCTGTATGAAAAAAGCATCTCCTTGACCAACATCAACAAAAGCCACCATTCCTCTTGGATTAAAATAGGCTTGAAAAGAACTAAGAAAAGTGAAAAATAAGATAAACAAAGTTACCTGCACTAATCGACTCTCCTTTTTTTCAACTTTGGCTATCAGGTAGAGGTGACTTACCATTAATAACAAGACTAATAGCGGAGCTGGTTTCCCAACAATTTGCTGACTAAACCTTAGCCCACTGAGCTTTTCTCCAAATCCTTGATAGACAGATAATAAAAAATAACACCAACTAAAACGTGAAGACATAAAAAAGGATAACACTAAAACCAGCAGTAACATTGGCATAATACACCATAAGAGCACAAAGCCTACCATGTTATTAATAAAAAATACGAGCCAATTCCACTCATAAAAATAAAACCAGATTAAAGGAAGAGAACATACTGATAATATTAAACTAAATAAAAACCCCCTCACCCACTGTTTTTCTATCCTTGTCATTAAGGGAGCTAAAAAAACAATAATAAACGTCAAGTAATAAGAAAGCTGACCACCCACTGTTAACAAGACATAAGGACTTAAGAAACAATGAAAGAATAAAGTGAGGGACCACTGATCTAGGCTAGATATTTCTTTTTTACGGATACCTGCGATACACTTGATTCCCTCTGTAATACTTGCTCTAAGCATCCCAATTCCCATACCTGTCATTAGTAATACCACTACAATATAAGGGAGTTTTAACCAATAGATGGTTTCTTTTGTGACTCTAAGCATTCTTAGGATACCTTCGTATAAGCTTAAGAAAAAAATGATATGCATACCAGATAAACTATAGAGATGCATCAGTCCTAATTTTTTCCAGCTATCCGATATTCCTGTGTTTTTTTCACCTAATAATAAGGAGGACATGTAAGATGCTGTTAAGGGCTCAAAGCGATTGTATATGTAGCATTGTAACCCTCTACGCCATTCTCTAAAAATGTGTCGACTTGTCATTATAGATGGCCTGACCATCTGTATGTTCTGTATCTCTTCAATAACTAGCGTCCCTTTTTTTCCGATCTTTTGTAAATACTCGTCATAGTCAAAGGTATTGAGATTTCTTGCTGCATCAACAGGAAGAAAATGGGCTAGCACTTCTAATTCTACAGTATCTGTTAACCCTAGAAACCATTCTTTTTCCTCTTCGTTTTTTAACTTATATGAGACTAGAATAGAACTACCGCTCTCCTTATCTATTACCTCACTTCTTAATAAATCGCCATTAATAGTGAGTGTGTCTACTTTCATTACTAATTGATAGGCTTCTGTTGCCTCATTAAATAAAAAACCTTGCCGATTGTCCATCATCCCCATTACTATAGCTAATATGGCTACACCAACACATCCTAGCCACAATGCTTTTGACTGGCATAAAAAAAGCCGCCATAAGATAAAAAAGCAAAATAAAAAAGCCCATAAACTAGGCTTAAATAGCAGTATTCGTATTAATTCAAACAACAGACAAGGGTAGATGTATCTTCCTTCTACCTCCTTAATCTTTGAAGACATGGTTCTCACCAAATGGGAGATTTGAAAAATAGCGTTCTGATAAAGTAACTTGGTTCACTGTCGCTCCTGCCTGCTCAATTAATTTGATAGCATAGGCATCATTACGGTAATCCTGCATATAATGGATGGTTTTAATTCCTGCTTGTAGTATCATTTTAGTACATTGTAAACAAGGAAAATGAGTGACATAGATTTCAGCATCTGATGTTTCTACACCAAATTTAGCACATTGTAAAATAGCATTCATTTCAGCATGAATCGTTCTAACACAATGACCATCGACTAAATAGCAACCATCATCAATGCAATGAACGTCCCCACTTACAGAGCCATTATAACCGCCTGCAATAATCCGCTTATCTCTCACAATAGTAGCACCAACGGCTAATCTAGTACACGTACTTCTAAGAGATAATAAGACGCTTTGCCCCATGAAATACTGATCCCAAGGTATTCTTTCATCCGTCATTGCTTTGTCCTCCCTTATGTTTTCTCTATTCATTGTAAGACATTTCAAGCCCTTTGTCTTGTTTATTTTACACTGATACTATCAGATAAGGCATCATATGTTTTATCCCCAATCCCCGACACCTGCTTTAACTCCTCTGTTTTTTGGAAGGAGCCTTGTTCTTCTCTGTGTTGGATTATCGCTTCTGCCTTTTTTTCTCCTATACCATTAAGTTGGGTTAATTCCTCTTTCGTGGCGGTATTAATATTAATGGTTCCTTTTCCAGATTCCCCTGATTCCTTTTGCCCAACAGAGTAAGACTCATTTATTTCTTCTAGTTTTTCCCCTTTACGAGGTATATAAATCACCATTTGGTCGTCACACCTTGCTGCCTGATTGACTTGATCCACATCAGCTTCTGGTAAGTACCCTCCTGCCATCATTACCACATCTTGCACTCTCGTCCCATTGTCTCCTTTATACACCCCAGGATGATTTACAGCTCCCTTAATATCAATATATAAATCACCACCCAACTCATCCGCTTCGTCTATTTTTTCACTAGACTCACTTTTTAGCCAACTTTCTTCTTCACGATTCTTTGTGTCTTCTTTGACAGCTATTCCCTGTTTACTCCATAAAAAAATCGTCGTTCCTAAGAGAAGTACAACGACACCCATTAAGCTAGATAATATAAGTATAAACTGTTTATTCTCTTTCAGCTGCTTCATTTGTGTATCCCCTTTCTATAAGAAGATACAAAAAAACTTAAGCTTTGTGCTTAAGTTTTTTTATTTAATAAATAATCAATGGCATCTTGTGCCGTTTTCACTGGTACCACTTTTATATCTAAATGATTCGCTTCAACAGAGGCTTTGGCTTCTTCGTAATTTGACATAACTGTTGGATGTTCTTTTTTTATTTCTGGGTCGATTGTATCATCCGGTGCAAAAAAGAGGGTTGCTCCTTCTCTGTCAGCCGCGATTACTTTTTTATCAATACCACCAATCCTACCTACCGTGCCGTCAGGAGCAATGGTTCCTGTTCCTGCGATGAATTGACCTTGTCTTAAGTCTTTACCCGTTAATAAGCTATAGAGCTCTAGTGTAAACATTAGACCCGCAGACGGGCCTCCAATGTCCTCAGTATTAAAATAAATATCTGAAGGCGTACTGACCTCTGTATGATCGACTAAACTAATTCCAATCCCTTTTTTCTTTGTTTGCTTGATGCGTTTGATTTTACCAGAAACAGGTTTATCTTTGCCATCTCGCTCAATAACTAAAGAAAGTGGCTCCCCAATCTCTTTTTCTTGAATATAATCAATCAATTCCTGAGAAGAATCAAAAGGTGCATCATCTACTTCCTTGATAGTATCCCCCACATGTAAACGATGATAAAAATCAGAATCTTCCTCAATGGACATAACATAAACGCCTTTATAATCCATTTCATAAGGTTTATCTGCCAAGTCACTGGCTACTTTGATAGCAAAATTTTGAGAACTTTTCATGTTATATTTTTGCATCTCTTCGTATTCTTCATGACTATTGGTTCCCATCATCTCTTTTCGACTGATTAAATCATTGGTTGGATTAATATACCCACTCACTAACCGAGGGAGAGTAGCCTGTCTAACCGCCACAGTGGTTAGCATAAAATCACCCTCAAATTTGTCTCGTTTATGATCCACAGACACATGCTCTCTCAAACTTTCAGCAGATCCTGGCATCTCAACATAATACGGAACAGGTACCACATTAATCAGTATAACTATCACTAATAATATGTAAATAATATTCTTTTTTGTTATTTTTTGTTTGTATGTATTCATCTAACTTTTGTGTTCCTTTTTTTGTAATAAGGCCTGATTCACACAGGCAGGAACGAAGGATGAAACATCTCCATCAAAACTAGCAATCTCTTTAATCATACTAGAACTAATGGCACTGTATTTTTCATCCGATAGTAAAAAAATCGTCTCAATGGTTTTATCCATTTTTTTATTCATCACTGCAATGCTCTTTTCGTATTCAAAATCTTGACTGTTTCGCACGCCACGTATCAAAAAATCAGCTTGCATTTCTTTCGCAATATTAATGGTTAAGTCTGCTGATTTAATCATGACACTCACATTATCAAGATGCTTCACAGCTTCTTCGGTCAATCTTAACTTCTCTTCTGATGAAAACATTGGTTTTTTGGTCGTATTAGTAAAAATACCAATAACCACTTCATCGAACAAGCGACTCGCTCGCTCTACTGTATCCAAATGCCCATTAGTAAAGGGATCAAAACTTCCAGGAAATAAAGCCACTCTTTTATTATTCATTCTCTTCACCTTCTATATAATCATAAATCATCACTTTTGTGGCACCGTATTTTTGTTCTTTTCGACAAACTAAGCCTGCTACCTCACTAGGCAGGTCGACTTGTTTATCCATCTCACACACCACAACAGCTCTGTCATTCAATAAATCTAGTGTTTGTAATAAGGCTAATTGATCTGCTAATAACTGCTTAGCATACGGTGGATCAAGAAAAACAAGATCTAATTTCACCTGTTTATCAGCTAAATAATGTAACGCCTTCTCAGCGTCCATCTTCTTGACTTCAAAAGACTTCCCTTGTTTGGTTAGGGAAACATTCTCCTGAATCACTTGTATGGCTTTAAAGTGATGGTCAAAACAATAGGCTTTTTCAGCTCCTCTAGATACCGCTTCAATTCCTAAATTACCACTCCCACTATATAAATCCAACACAACTTCCCCATCATAAAAATAAGGACCAATCATATTGAACACAGACCCTTTAATCTTATCACTTGTGGGACGAGTGTTATCTCCTTGTAATGACGTTAGTTTTCGTCCTTTAAAATCCCCTGCTATCACGCGCATTTTTTTACCACCTGTCAGTTTTTATCTATTATATCAATATTTCTATAAACGAACCACATAATAGAAAAAAATACCGTCCATTTTTTTAAATGTGAACGGTATTCCTCTCTAATCATCCTTGACTAATCCAAGTTAGCTAGTCTGATTTCTGTCTTTTGTTCTTCAAAATCTAAAGGTTCATCGGATACTTCTTTATTCCCTAATCGATTATCGAAATTCATGTTAATATCTGGACGGTAAGAAGCTTCAACCGTCCGAACAAAAAATTGCTTTTCGATTTTTTCAATCGTTGATGCCACGTTGTCTTCGTTAACATATAAAACAACGTATTTCATCTTCTTAGAAACATAATGAATGTAGCCATAGCGTCTTAAGTTTCTAACTTGTTTTAGACTATATACCCAAACAACCAATCCTCGGCGTGCTTCTATTGCTAATTCTGTGGTTTCTTCAAATATATCTAATACCTCTTCTTTTATCTCTTCTACTTCTTCTGATACATCATTATTTAACATGACAACTTCCTCCACAACCTCGACTAGCAAATTCAAAAAATGGGTTACCAGCGTCTACTTTTATATCTTCCGAAATACTTTTAGCAATATCCAAAGAAACATAGTCTAGTAAATTTTGCAAAGAGGTTTCGTTCATTTTAAAATCTGCCACACGATCATTCGTGTCCAGTGCCCTCTTAGCTTTTCTTAAATTACGTCTCTTCTCCTTAAAATCAGGGGCATAGTTTCCATATGCCTCAATTCGTTCAAATTGATCACGCTGTTCTTCAAAGGTCTTAATTAATTTTAACACATCCTGATCCTCATCTAAACCAATATAAGAGGTGACGTAGTCTTCTAATAAGGCACTCTGACTAATTTGTTTTGATACTTCTAATAATTGATCTTCTAATTCAAACAAAGCATCATCATAAATCATCTTTATCACTACTTTCATTCGTTGTCGTTTTGGTTCCTTCGTGATTCAAATAAACTAAAACACGGTTGCCTTGAAACGTCACACCCAATCCCTTGTCTTTCTTATGCATTAACTGATCATGGTACAATCTATTACCATACCATTCCGTGACTAATAAGGGAGCATCTTGAATCGGAGCATAAAACATGCCGTGTACTTCTTTATACTTTAAATCAGACAACCGTTGAAGTTGATTTAATTCTTCTACGTTAAGAGTGAACGGATTCAGATAAGGATCAGTCGTAAACTCTTCCCATTCCAATACTCTCTCCTCTGTATTAAATACTTCTTCTGGCTTCTTATTTAAGATATCAAAGGCTTCTTTGGTTCCTTGCTGAAGCTGTCCATCCATTTCAAGAACAGATTTATTCTCTTCTTGTCGTAACAAATTTAAAATTTGGATAAACTGTTCACGGTTGTTCTTATTCAGTTGTTCTAATTCTTCTGAATCTTGGTTCTCAAAAAATGCCTGTTTATAAGGATTAGGAGTTACCATTTGATAAGGCATTAATTCTAATAATGTTTTTTTGTCTAAATACCTAATCCCAATAAGTCGCCCTGTCTTTTGACTCACATGTAACATCGCAAAAGAATCATTATTGAAAGCTACTAATGGACGGTAATTCATGTCTTCTTCTGTCAATTCTGCTTCAAAACGTTCTTCACCGTAGCTAAACTTAAAATTCGAAAATATCGTTGTCACTTCGGCCAAGTCTGTTAGCTCCATATTAAGTTGAAAAGGTTCAACATTTTGCTGTTTACCTAGTACAAAAACACTTGATATAGCACCATCACTCACACTGGCTTGAAAAAAATCATCTAAGTTGTCCCCATATACGAAGGTTTTTGATGTCTCACTGTTTATTAGCTCTTTTGTTGGATTAGGGAACGTTTTTAACCATTCTTTTTCTGTGACACCAATAAATTTAGCCAATGCAGTGGCATTCAACTCATGATAAGGCACAGCTTGTGGCACAGGCGTTGCTACATTCGTCGTTACGTTATTCTGTGTTTTTGATGCTTGGTGAGAAGCCACGACAGGCTTCATATAAATCACCGTGCTGACAATCATCAGACAAATCAGCGTTTCAATGAATCGCTTCATGGCTTCTCTCCTCCTTATATCGTCAATTCAAGCAATAATTCTCCAGAATCAATGCTTTCACCGTTGGCTACTAAGATACGTTTAACTATCCCATTTTGGTTCGCTTTAATCGTTGTTTCCATCTTCATGGCTTCTGTGATGATTAAAGAATCCCCTTTTTGGACTTCTTGGCCTACTTGTACCAGTACCTCTAATACAGCTCCAGGCATAGTCGCCCCAATGTGTCCTTTATTTGTTGGTTCAGCAAGTTCTTTCGCTGTGCTTTGAACTTGGATCGTTTGATCTTTTACAACAATTTCTCGGCGTTGACCATTTAGATTAAAGAACAAGACACGTTGACCATCAATATTAGGCTCGCCTATTTCGTCTAACGTAATAATTAATGTTTTCCCTTGCTCTATTTTCACTTCAATCGTCTCACCTACGCGCATTCCTTGGAAAAAGGTCGGTGTATCTAATAACTCTATGTTACCAAAACTATCAAAAGATTTCACATAATCCAAAAAGACTTGTGGGTACATAATATAACTTAACACATCTTTTTCACTTGGCTCATACCCAGCAAGTTCTGTTAGTTCAGCTGTAATCTTTTCAAAATCCACGGGTTTAGCTAAGCTACCTGGTCTCACTTCAATGGACGGTTTTCCATTTAAAATAATCTCTTTTAATTCTTTCGGGAAGCCTCCTGTTGGTTGTCCTAAGTCACCTTGGAAGAAACTAACCACTGATTCAGGATAACTTAATTCACGACCTCTAGCATAGATATCATCGGATGTTAGCTCATTTTGTACCATGAATAGAGCCATATCTCCAACCACTTTAGATGAAGGGGTCACTTTAACAATATCCCCAAATAAATAGTTAACATTTGAATACATCTCTTTAATGTCTTCCCACTTATCTCCTAACCCTACCGCTTTTGCTTGTTGTTGCAAGTTAGAGTACTGACCTCCTGGCATTTCGTGAGAATATACTTCCGTTTGAGGTGCACTGATACCATTTTCAAATGGACCATAGTAAGCTCTCACATCTTCCCAATAATGATTGATTTGTTGCACATTATCAATGTTCACTTTTGGTGTGCGTGGGCCATTTTCTAACGCATAATACAAGCTACTCATGCTTGGTTGACTTGTGGCACTACTCATAGCGCTAGTTGCGACATCCACAATATCAACCCCGGCTTTAGTTGCCGCAGAATACGTAATAATCCCATTTCCTGCCGTATCATGGGTGTGTAAATGTATCGGTACATCTACAGTACTTTTAAGTTCTGTAATTAGGTGATACGCGGCTTGGGGTTGCAATAAACCTGCCATATCTTTGATGGCAATGATGTGAGCACCCATGTTTTCTAGCTCTTTCGCCATGTTTTTATAATAGGCCATGTTGTATTTCGTCCGGTTAGGATCAAGAACATCCCCTGTGTAACAAATCGCTGCTTCAGCAATTTTGCCACTGTCGCGAACAAACTGAATGCTTTTTTCCATTTGAGGTAACCAGTTTAAACTATCAAAAATACGGAAAACATCAATGCCTTCTGATGCAGACATTTCAATGAACTCTTTTAGCACATTATCTGGGTAATTTTGATACCCAACAGCATTAGACCCTCTAAAGAGCATTTGGAATAAAGTGTTTGGCATTAATTGTCTTAGTTTTCTTAGGCGTTCCCATGGGTCTTCATTTAAGAAGCGGTAGGCCACATCAAACGTCGCCCCTCCCCACATTTCACTTGAGAACAATTCTGGAACCCCTTGTTCTGTTAAACGAGCAATACGCTCTAGATCATTAGTCCGTACTCGAGTCGCTAATAAACTCTGATGAGCATCTCTAAACGTTGTATCAGTCATCAGTACTTGGTCTTGGTTTTTAATCCAATCTACTACAGCATCAGCACCTTGGGTATCTAGTATGTTTTTAGCTGTGATAATTTCTTTTTTAGGTTGAATAATTTTAGGCGTTCTTGCTGGTTCAATGTAAGGTTTCTCTTCTTTTTGAACCCCAGGAAACCCATTTACTGTGACTTCAGCAATGTATTTCATTGTCTTATTTCCACGGTCTCTTAGACGTGGGAATGCAAATAATTCAGGGGTATTATCGATAAACGTTGTAATCGCTTCTCCTGATTTAAAGGTTGGATGATTGATAACGTTTGATAGGAATGGGATATTCGTTTTAACCCCTCGAATTCTAAATTCTTTTAAAGCACGACGCATCTTTTGAATCGCTAAATCAAAGGTTATCCCATGGGTACACACTTTTACTAACAGAGAGTCAAAAAATGGGGTTACCACCGCTCCTGAAAAAGCATTACCTACATCTAAACGGATACCAAAGCCACCTGGTGAACGATACGTGTCAATTTTTCCAACATCCGGTAAAAAGCCATTTAATGGGTCTTCTGTTGTAATACGGCATTGAATAGCGTAACCATGAATTTTCATTTTATCTTGAGTTGGTAAACCAATTTCTTTATGTAGATCTAACCCCATAGCAATTTGTAATTGAGCCATCACGATATCCACATCTGTAATCATCTCAGTAATCGTGTGTTCAACTTGAACACGAGGGTTCACCTCAATAAAGTAAAACTTGTCTCCTTCTACTAAAAATTCAACAGTCCCAGCATTGACGTACTGCACGTTTTCCATCAATTGCACAGCTGCTTGACAAATTTCTTCCCGTTGCTCATCACTCATAGAAACAGAGGGTGCTACTTCTACTACTTTTTGATGACGACGTTGAACAGAACAGTCTCTTTCAAATAGATGCAACACATTACCGTGTTTATCTCCTAAAATTTGCACTTCAATGTGCTTAGGATTACCAATGTATTTTTCGACATATACTTCATCACTACCAAACGCAGCTTTTGCTTCACTTTTAGCACGTTCATATCCTTCACGTGCTTCTTGTTCGTCACGAGCAACACGCATCCCACGACCACCGCCACCAAGAGCAGCTTTAATCATGATAGGATAACCGTAATCTCTAGCAAAATCCAACGCTTCAGAAACATCTGCTATCGGGCCATCTGTTCCGGGAATAGAGGGAACACCTGCTGATAATGCCGCTTCTTTTGCTTTGATTTTATCACCAAAAATATCTAAATGATGCAAAGTAGGGCCGACAAAGTTAAGTCCTTCTTCTTCACAACGTCTTGCAAATTCTAAATTCTCTGATAAAAACCCATATCCTGGATGAATCGCATCTGCGCCACACTCTTTAGCGATACGAATGATATCTTCAATATCTAAATACGCATCAATTGGTTTTTTTCCTTTTCCAACTAAGTAGGCCTCATCTGCTTTAAAACGATGAACAGATTTTTCATCTTCCATAGCATAAATCGCCACTGTTGCTATCTCTAATTCTGTACACGCTCGAAACACTCTTATGGCGATTTCGCCTCTGTTTGCTACTAACACTTTTTTCATCGTTTTTTCCTCCTAAGTATCTATCTACTTTCTATTAACTGCTTTGATTCTAATTGCATGTAGTACTGCTTCTTAGCTCGTTCCATTTTTTTGTGCTTTTCATCTGCACTTATATTCAATACCATACCAATTCCAATGGATAACGTAATTAAACTAGAGCCACCTTGGCTAAGAAATGGGAACGTGACACCTGTTAAAGGAATAATTCCCAGCACTCCACCTAAATTAATAAAGGTTTGAATCAGTAACATACCACCAATACCAATACACATTAAAGAATTAAATGTGCTTCTTGAATTAATTCCTAATACAAAAATTTTAACAATAAGATAAAGCAAGATTCCTAATATAATAAGGGATAATATCAGACCTAATTCCTCCACAACAATCGAAAACATAAAATCGGTTTGTGCAGCGGATAAAAAGCCTTTTTTCTGGATACTGTTGCCAATCCCTCGACCAAACCAGCCCCCATTTTTAATGGCATAATATGAATTAATCATTTGATGTCCATCCCCTAACGGATCAATGAAGGGGTTAGAAAAGGTTCTAAAGCGATGGTACACGTATTGGAATCTTCCTGGAAAGATCACTCCTTTACTAAGTACAATCATCTCAATCGCAAGAAACGCTGCAACAGCTCCACCACCAATAGCAAGCATTGTATACATGTAATTAATCCCACTTGCAAAAAACATAATACTAGCCATCATAACTAGAATAGCAGCCCCACCATTATCTGGTTGAATGAGCACAAGTATGACTAAGATACTAACAATAATAAACGGTTTAAGAGTCGCCGTTTTGACATCTTGTTGTATCATGTGCTGTTTTTTCGATAAATTATATGCCAAATACCAGACAATAATAATTTTTAAAAACTCAATAGGTTGTAAGCTAATTGGACCAAGTCGCAACCAACCGTCCGCTCCTCCTCCAGATACTCCCAGATTAGAGAATTTAGTTAACACAAGCATGCCACTAATCCCTAGGGTAGACACGGTAATAAAGCGTTTATTCTGAAAAACAGATGTTTTCATTTTATAAATAAATGCCACGCAAAGAAGTCCCACTATAAAAAAAGCAGCTTGCCTTATCGCATCTTTGGCAGGATTCATTCCAGCAGATGCTAATTTAGCAGAGCTTGCACTATATACCATAACAATCCCTAAAATCGATAAAATTAAATAAGGGACCAGAATACTATAATCTAAATAAAATCGTTTCTTAATTTTTCTTTTCATATTGTTCTGATTCCATCTCATTTTTTTCAGAATATATAGTAGCATACACATCGTTTAATTCTTGCTCTAATTCAATGACCATTTGTTGTGCCACATCTCGGTCAATAATACCAATACGTTGGGCATATTCTACTTGTTTTGAAAAACCAAACATATGCGTATCAACGACTTCTTCAAAGGCTCGACATTGTGTAATGCATTCATAATTTTGTTGATTCGTTATTAATTGTTTTATTTTAAATGCCTCACGTTCTAATATCTCGATGGCATTGTTTTTAGATATTTCTGTCACTTTTAAGCCCCCCTATTTTCTTTCTCATTATAGCATAATATGTTTGACTTTTTGACTACCTTCTTATATCTTTTCTTCTAATATGCTCAATTTCTTTTTATATTCAAAAAAAGAAGAGACCTCTAGGCCTCTTCTAAAAGATTTATTATTTAGCTGCGTCGTAACGTTTGTTAACTTCATCCCAATTAATAACATTAAAGAATGCTTTAATGTAATCAGGTCTCACGTTGCTATATTTTTTGTAGTATGCATGTTCCCATACATCTAAACCTAATACAGGTGTTTTACCTTCTGTTAATGGTGAATCTTGGTTTGGTGTTGACATGATTTCTAATTTTCCATCAGTAACTACTAACCAAGCCCAACCTGAACCAAAACGTCCTGTCGCTGCTGCTGTAAAAGCTTCTTTAAACGCATCATAACTACCAAATGCACTCTCAATAGCTCCTTTAATCGCTCCTGTTGGCTCTCCGCCAGCATTTGGTCCCATGATTTCCCAGAAAAAGCTATGGTTTGCATGGCCACCACCGTTATTACGTACTGCTGTACGAATATCTTCTGGTACACTTGCTAAATCAGTTACTAATTCTTCAATCGTTTTTTCGCCTAATTCAGGATGTTTTTCAATCGCTGCATTTAGGTTCGTTACATATGTGTTGTGATGTTTGTCATGATGTAATTTCATTGTCAATTCATCGATATGTGGTTCCAATGCATCATAAGCATAAGGTAATTCTGGTAATTTGTATGTCATAATTAAAAAAGCCTCCTAATATATTTATCATATTATGAACGATTTAAATATATCATTATCTAGGGATAAAGACAAAGAATTGAACTTAGTCTCTCATTTAAAACAGGCTTTGCTTGTTTTATGTTCAAAAAAACGCTAGAATAAACTGAAATGCTATATTTTAAAGGAGTGCCTATGAATACATATAAAATAATCAAAGCGTCCATTAAGACGCCTTCAAGCTTACTAGAGGCCCGTCAGAAAAAGGGTGGTAAGATATTCTTACTAATGTTGTTTCTCTCTTTTATTCTGAGTTTGCCCGTTGTTTACCAAGCAATGAATATTGTAAACTCTATCAAAAATGACGGGGACCAAATTATTCAAAAATTACCAGAATTCTCAATTCAAGAAGGGCACCTTGTCACAAAAGAAAAAGACACAGGTTTTATCTTCCAAACGGATTCTATGATTTTCACCTTTGATCCAGATGGGAAACGAAACAAACAAGATGTTGAAAGTGATTCTGTTGGTAATGCCATGATTGTGGCATTAATGTCAGATGAATTAATCCTGTCACTTCCAACATTTAATAGTACAACAGATGTATTTGATAATAATACCTTTGTATTACCTTACAGCACACCCCAATTACAACACTTAAACAACACTGTTATGGTAGATATTTTCGAAGGTAAAAACAATGTGGTTGTTTTTCTAATCGTGGTTATCAGTTCAATGATTATGCTCTTTCTTAACCTTTTGATTGATCTCCTTCTCTTATCCTTTTTTGCTAATATTTTTAGTAAATTTAGAATGGTTGGTCTACGTTTGAAAGATGTGTTTAAGATTATGGTCTTTGCAGCAGTCTTACCAACTATCTTTACTACTATTTTACAATTTATTTTCCCTACTTTCCCTGTTAGTTCAATTAATATTGCTCTAACATTGATTGTGTACCTTAATGTTTTTCCAAAACCAAAACGACCTAAAAAAAATGAGTAAGCCTTAGGCTTACTCATTTTTTATTGATAAGTATATGTTGGTTCTTTTAATTTATCATCTATGTCTACATTCAAATGATAGTTACCGAAAAACCATTCATCTGTCTGTTCGATGAAATAAGTTATGCCATTTAATTCTTTTTCAATCATTGGTTTGTTAGGTCCAGTTATTTCAATTCCTGTTGACATACCAACATGTACGTTAGTAGCACCACCGTATTTACCGAAAATACGTAAACTATCCCCTTTTGATAATTCTAATTCATTCTCAAACCATGCTTGAGCTTTCTCTGTCACAGTTAATTCCATCTTTTTTCCTCCACCCTTATTCGCAAATCATGGTTATTGTAACATACTAATAAAAAAAGCAATGAGAAATTTGCTCATTGCTTTAAACATTCATCTTATCATCTAAATAATCCACATCTTGATTATCTCCAACCACAAGCAAAATATCGCCTTCAATAATCAATTGTCCTGCAGGTGGGGAAATGATTAATTCTTTTTTTCCTCTGCGAATCGCAACAATTGTTAAATTATAATTTTGACGGAAATTGACTTCTTCAATGGTTTTATTGTAGAATTTTTTATTGGTTACCATGACTTCAGCCAATGAATAATCTTCCGATAATTCAATAAAGTCTAACATATTATTAGACGTTAACTTATGACCTAAACGAATTCCCATGTCTCTTTCAGGATGGACTACCATATCTGCTCCTACCTTATCTAACACGCGAGCATGGTATTCATTTTGAGCTTTTGCAGTAATTCTTGGAACGCCCATCTCACGAGCCATTAACGTTACTAATATACTCGCTTGAATGTCCTCTCCAATAGCCACAATGACATGATCAAAATTGCGTAACCCTAAAGAACGTAACGTTGCCTCATCTTGGGCGTTCGCTACAACAGCGTGAGTAGCTATGTTCATGTACTCGTTGACACGATCTTCGCAACTATCTATCGCTAATACTTCCTGATCTGATTCAATTAACGTTCGGCAAACACTTCCACCAAAACGTCCTAAACCAATTACTGCAAATGACTTTCTCATTTTAACTTAGTCTCCCTATCCTTATAATCTATTTAACAATACCATGTTTGAATGCATAAATTGCAGCTTGTGTTCGATCTTCCACATCTAATTTAGATAAGATGTTAGACACATGGGTTTTCACGGTTTTTAATGTGATGAATAATTCGTCTGCTATTTCTTGATTGCTTTTTCCTTCAGAAATCAGTAATAAGATCTCTTTTTCTCGGTTTGTTAAGTCTTCATGTAGAATATGTTCTTTAGGTTTAGATAACCTCTCCATCATCTTGTTCGTCACTTCAGGTTCTAATACCTTGTTGCCCTGATGAGCCGATCGAACGGCATTGGCAATGTCTTTAGCAGAAGATGTTTTTAATAAATAACCCGCTGCCCCTGCTTCGATGGCAGGATACACTTTTTCATCGTCAATAAAACTAGTAACAATAACAATTCTTGCTTCTGGCCATTCTAATAATATTTTTTTAGTAGACTCTATCCCATCCATAACATCCATTACTAAATCCATCAGAATCACATCCGGTCGAAGCGCCAAGGCTTTTTCATAACCTTCTAGACCGTCTTCAGCTTCTCCAACCACTTCAATATCTGGTTGTATCGACAGGTATGACGATACACCTAACCTAACCATTTCATGGTCATCAATTAATAATACTTTAATCATGATTCACTACACTCCCCTAGCACAGGTACTTTAATTTCGATACTTGTTCCTTGTCCTTTAAAGCTAATAATACGACACGTTCCACCCATACCAGCAGCACGTTCACGAATATTATTTAGACCATAACTTCCTACTTTTTCTTGGCTCATATCAAACCCCTTACCATCGTCTACAACTCTAAGTAAGACTGATTGGTCAATACGCTTTAAATACACTTCTAAAGTATTAGCTTTGGCATGTCTTAGTGTATTTGATAATAGTTCTTGAACAATCCTAAACAAATGGTCTTCAATAGAACTTGCCACTGTAATGTCTTCAACTTCCCAAACCAAATCGATATTGATTTTCGTTTGTAATTCATTCAACAACATTTCGATGCCTTGTTTCAAACTCTTTTCTTCTAAGTTAATGGGTCTCAAATGAAGTAACAATGCTCTCATTTCTGATTGAGATGTATTTATTATATCCGATATAACCGTAACTTGTCTTTCAATAAGTTCAGGTATGTCCATCTCAACAAGTGTCTCATTTAACGTTGATAACATCATCGTTGCAGCAAACAATTGCTGACTAACAGAGTCATGCAATTCTCGGGCAATTCTTTGACGCTCTTGTTTGATTAATTCTTCTTTGGATTCTCCTTCTACCAATTGCGGGTAGCTATTAAGTTCCTGTACTTCCTTTGACAATTGTATCATTTTTTCGTTAATTTTGTAGACGTCTAATTCAATTTCTGGGATTGTCATCAAACTATTAGGGTCTTCCATCCGCGGTTTTAAATCGGGATGATCATAACTACCAGAAGCAACTAAGTGAAGCTGCTCTTCCAAGTGCCCGTAAGTTCGTTTATTAATAACATACATAATGCCAATCGCTATCCCACTCACTGTTAAAGCGATAATCACAACGTAAATGATGATGGGAATATGAAACATTCGCGTTGTAAGTAATTCTGACATCCAACGCTTTTGATTTTTAGCATAAAAATAACTATATAAGGTGAGGATTAGAACCATAAAGGTCAAAATAAAGGTGTATAAAAATAAGAGAGGTCGTCCCATCTTTGACATCATATTTGAATCACCTCAACATCACCAAATAAAGTGTTTGTGATTACTTTAAGTCGTCTCGTAGCATCATCGTAATCCTGACTATATAATTTGATGGATTCATTTTTTAACTGATAGCTTTCATTTTCAAATGATACCTGACCCACCATGGTAGAATGTTCTAACATAACACCTATCCCTGTAGGAACAAGTAATCGTGTTCGACCAAACCCTTTACGAATAATGACCACATTATCATCTTTAGGTAATAAGGTGTTTCCTAAATCAATAATAGTATCTCCTGAAATAATGGCCATGTTAATATCATTCCATTCGTATGTATTACTGCCAAATCTTTGGCTACCAATCCACTGACGTTTAAATCTTCGCCCCGCTTTAGGCTCACTTGACGTGGTTTTTACCATGACCATTTGTTTTTTACGCCAAGGTGCACTTTCAAACAAACTGATGCCTGATACTTCCACCCCTTTTAGACCAATAAACAGAACACCAATCACTAACATTAACCAGACAGCTGGACTACTTAATAAACATAAAGTGAGTACAACTAAACTAGCAATCTTCTGAAATTGGTTAAATGAACTTTTTCGTTTCTTTTTCATCACATAAATTAAATTAATAATGGAAAAAACCAAAAACATCAAAATAGGAACGTTATCAATTAATTGATAAATCGCCCATATGAATAGTAACGCTTCTACTACAATAAAAAATCGCCATGAGCTTTGCATATTATTCGCTCCTTACTTTTTTAGGGATTATTTACCTTTAGTATAACTTATGTCGCCTTTAAAAATAAAACCACATAAGATGGAATCTTAACTAGGTCTTTAGACCTAGATGAAAAGAAAAAGCTATGCGATGAGCATAACTTTAAGAAATTTTTTGAATTTTTACTTCCATGTTACCACCTGGTGTAGTAATCGTTACTACATCATTTAATTTTTTTCCTAGTAACGCTTTAGCAATTGGTGAATCATTTGAAATTTTACCTGAAAATGGGTCTGCTTCTGCACTCCCTACGATAGTATATTCTTCATCTTCACCATCTGGTAATTCAGCAAAGGTTACTGTTTTACCGATAGACACTTCATCTTTTGCTGAGTTATTGCTATCAATAATTTCTGCAAAACGAATCATTGTTTCTAAAGTTGTAATACGTCCCTCAACGAAAGCTTGCTCATCTTTAGCTGATTCATACTCAGAGTTCTCTGACAAATCGCCAAAGCTTCTCGCTATTTTTATACGTTCAACAATTTCTTTACGTTTGACAGTTTTTAATTCTTCTAATTCAGCTTCAAGCTTTTCTTTACCTTCTAAAGTCATTGGATAAACTTTTTCCATCTTGAATTCACTTCTCCTTAAAACTCTTTAATAGTCTTGTTTAAAAAAATGATAGCTTTCCCAGTTAGTACTGGAAAAGCCTCATACTTTAACATATCTCAAAGATTAACATGTTACTCTTAAAAAGTAAACTATCTTTCTGATATTTTTATCATAGATTTAAAACATATATTTATTTATTGTTTATCATCTATGTATTTTTCTTTCAATCTTAGATGTTCCTCGTAGTCTTTTGCATAATAGACTTTTCCAGTATCCACATCTGCTAAGAAATAAATATTGTCATTCGCTTGTGGGTTTAACACGGCCATTACAGATTCTTCTCCTGGATTATTAAATGGGCCAGGTCCTGTGCCTGGGTGCACATATAAATTGTAAGGAGAATCGATTAATGTGTCTGCTTCTGATAACATGACTTTGTGTTCGTTCATTGCATAAAGGACAGCAATGTCTGATTGTAGAGGCATATCTATTGCTATACGATTGAAAAAGACTTGTGCAATCTGTTGACGATCACTTTGGCTTACGCCTTCTTTTTCAACTAAAGATGCCAATGTTAACGCTTCTTGTACCGTTAATTTTTTCTCTTTTAATGGTTCATACAAAGGTGTCATCACTTGGTTTGTTTTGGCAATCATTTGCTCTACTATGTTAGTTAATGGCACATCTTTATAATAATTATACGTTGCAGGATATAAATAACCTTCTAAACGGTAACGCACCTCTTTTGCTTCTTTAGCGCTTGTTAGTAGGTCTGGATATTTTTCAACCATTTCATTGAAGAAAGCGTCATCTTCCATAACATCCATAAAATCTTTTTTCTTCAAATCTGTGTTCTTTTCCATAAGATCAGCAATTTGTTCGACTGTGTAACCCTCTGGTATGGTTATTTTAGCATCTGCTAAGGCTTCTGGTTCATCCGTTCCACCTTCTTGAAGATTCTTTGTAATCTCATCCAAAGTCATACTTGGGGCCATTTGATAAAAACCGGCTTGGAAATCAGTGATATTATTCATTTTCACATAATATGAAAACACTAAGCCACTTTTGATTACTTTGTCTTTTTCTAAAATTTGCCCGATGTTCTTACTATTACTTCCTATTGGAATTTCCACTTGAACTAAATCAGTATTTTTGGGATCTAATGGTTTTAGGCTTGATTTAAAAAAGTTATAAAACGAAATACCTGCAATCACTAATGTCACCACTAAAGCTGACGTAATAATCAATACTATTTTTCGGACCATGTTATTTTCTTTTTTACGAGTGTCATATTTTTTACTCCGACTTCCTGTTGGCTTCACAGGCTCTTCCATTGTCTTCTCTGTCGTATCGTCCTGGTTATGTTCCAATGTATCGGACTCAAACCCTTCATCTTCACGAGGAATGTCATTGTTTCGTTCAGTCAAAAAAAGGTCCTCCTTTATCTATTTTTTCCATAAGCTCTTATCATTATACATGATTATTAAAAAAATCAAAACACCTATTACTTAATCTTAACCGGTCTTTATGACTTTTCTGTGTTCTCCTCTTTAAATTAGCTTCCTATTTTATAATCTTTAAGGTAAACTAAGTGTATCAACTATTTTTAAAGGAGATTAATTATATGTCATCATTACCTAATTGCCCTCAATGTGCCTCAGAATATACTTACGAGGACCGCAATATGTTCGTTTGTCCTGAGTGTGCCCATGAATGGACAGGTTCAGAAGAAACGGCTGAAGAAACTGGGCTAGTTGTAAAAGATTCTAACGGTAACCTATTACAAGATGGTGATAGTGTCACAGTCATTAAAGATCTTAAAGTCAAAGGTGCAAGTAACCCGATTAAACAAGGTACCAAAGTGAAAGGGATCCGTCTTGTAGAAGGAGATCATGATATTGATTGTAAAATCGATGGTTTTGGTCCTATGAAATTAAAATCTGAATTTGTCAAAAAACTATAACCAACTTTAAAAGATTTAACCACTGGGTTAAGTCTTTTTTTAATACAAAAAAAGTATCTAATCTAAAAAGATTACATACTTTTTAAGCCACCTAGCAGGATCGAACTGCTGACCTTTTGCTTACCATGCAAACGCTCTACCTACTGAGCTAAGGCGGCTGATAGAATTACAAATAATAGGATACCGTGTTTAATGTCTTTTGTCAACTGAGTCTAACAAATGACTCTTCAATTGATAGAATACATCTCTAGTGATATAATTGGCTATCACTGTTTTTTAGGAGGAAATAACAATTATTAACCACAAACAGTCTAAGAAAGACGATATTCTCGTGGCTGCAACAGAGCTATTAGCGATGAAACCAACCGCCACCTTGAACGATATCGCACAACATGCCAACATTGGTATTGCCACTTTGCATCGCTACTTCAAGACCAGACACCAACTCATGATTGATATTGCAACTAAGACTATTAACGAACTGGACGAACAATTAATTCAATTTCCAATCCATGACATAACGACTCAAGAAGATTTAGAAGATTTTTTTTCCAGATTGATTCCTTTAGGTAGTAATATTTTCTTCTTAGAAGTGCTATTTTTTGACGAAGATATTCCAGGAATTAACCAAGATTCTAACTCTGCCCTTGTCCATCTCTCCGAACTGGTGCAACGATTAATTGATATTCACTTATTTGGAACAGAGCTTCCCTTTGATTGGATGGTTTCTGCTATTTATGATTTAATTTATTCCATTTGGCGAGAAGTGGCTCTTGGTAATCTAGGTAAAAACCAAGCACCTAAAATATTAACTCAAACCGTACTTAATGCCTTTTCCAGTAGGCAATAGTATCTCACCTTGTAATATCTTCTTGTTTATTGTACGCTTAACAAATAGAGACTAAATTGGAGACTGACTGTCATGAAAATTAGAATTATCGGGTACGCTGGCAGCGGTAAAACATCCCTTGCCATTAAATTACAAGAAATTTACCAAATTCAAGGTATTTCTTTGGATGATTATCTCAAAATAAAAAACAAAGAGCAACGGTTTCATGAGTTAAATCACCGACTGAAGGAATTGGATCATTGGATTGTTGAAGGGGTCCAAGTAAGTCAATGGACAAAACAAAGTTTTAGAGAAGCAGACCTTGTCGTGATTCTTGATTACCCTATTTATATTTGTCAGTATCGTGTGTGCAAACGAGCCATTCGACAGTTTTTTGAAAAAGGTCGGACTCTCGCACAACGTCAAAAAGCACTTAAAAGAATGTTTAAACTATTTAAATGGAACCATCGTTTTAAACTGAGATTACCAGACATCAAAACCAATTTATACTCTCAATCTGCTAAAGTCATGATATTAGAAGAACCTTCAGACGAATATCGATTACATGATTACTTAGAGGCAAGTCATCCAACTGCTATAAAAAAGAAAAAGAGAAAAAAAAGAAGATAACTAGGCTAGACTGCCGTTATCTTCTTTTTTAATTAAAATTCCATCAATGCTCTGATGTCATAACCTTCAATTTTGTTACGACCTTTAAGGTCCATTAGTTCAACTAAAAAGGCACATCCTACGACTTCTCCGCCTAATTGCTCAACTAATTCAATCGTTGCAGCAATCGTACCTCCTGTTGCTAATAAATCATCACAAATAATGACTTTTTGCCCTGGTTGGATGGCATCTTTATGTAAAGTTAAACTCGCTGTTCCGTACTCTAGCGCATAATCAACTTCAATCGTTTCTCTTGGTAGTTTGCCTTTTTTACGGGCTGGGGCAAAACCAATACCTAGTTCGTATGCCACAGGACATCCGATAATAAAACCGCGTGCTTCTGGTCCAACGACCATTTCAGCACCACGTTCTTTAGCGTATTCAACAATTTGGCGTGTTGCTTCTTGATAGGCTGCTCCGTCACCCATTAAAGGTGAAATGTCTCTAAATACGACACCTTCAGCTGGATAATCTGGAATGCTTGCAATATAATCTTTTAAATTCATCTGCTTTCCTCCTGTTGTAAAACCCATTGTTCGACTTGTCTTATATCACTATAGACAAACAATTTTTCCATTTCTATTCTTTTTAAATACAATTGGTACTCATGACTCTTGGTTAATGGTGTTGTTATGGGACTCTCAACTTTACTCATTAAGCCATCCTCTATTGTAACAAATCCTAACTCAAAAAACACTTTTATCATAAAAATTAACGTATTTTTTTTAATTTTTAAAAATTGTGAAATATCCGTTAACTTGTATCGAATATCAATTTGAGTTTGCTTAGCAATCAGTTTAAATAGCTTACCAAAGTCATCTCTTCCTGGCATACCAGTTAAATACAATTCTTCTTTGGCTTGTCCCATAAAGTAATACCTAGAGCTTGATAGCTCTTTAAAGACATTATACCCTTCTTCTTCCGTATTTGGATAGTCTACAATCACAATATCTTGATACTCATTAATTTTAGCATAACCTTCTTCGATTAATTGTTTCACATGAAAAACAGACGACGTCTCTGGTAATGCTTGTTTTAGATTATTCTCATTAAAAACAACAAAAGCAGAGTGTTGAGCTACTTCTAACATATCATCCATGTGTTTTCCTCTAAAATCAAAACATTGGAGGTCACTAATTTGATAATCTTCTAACATCAATTGAGGTTTTTTGTTCCCATTCCATTCGTTCACAGACAACTGGCCCATCACACTAAACTCCTTAGCGCTCTCAAACTCACTAATCTGTGCCCCTTGTCCAAAAGCAATACAATCCAAAGAACTATCCTTTGTTGCTAATTGTCCTTTAAGATGCGTATTATCAGCACCTATCCGTTTCATGTTTTTTGCAGTAACATTTTGGATAACAAAATGAGGGACTGGGTTATCTGTTCCAAAAGGATCTAATTTCCCTAAAGTTTCTATAAAAGGAACGTTAATATCTGCTATTTCCAACACACCATCAATAGCAATCACTTCTTTTTGTTCTTCTGTTAGTCCTCTATTCACAAGTTCCTGATCTAATAAAGATTGAATAGGTGCTAACTTACTCTCTTCAAAAGACAGTCCTGCTGCCATGTGATGACCACCAAATGACGTCAATTCTTCTTTAACTGTACTTAGTAATTGGAATAAATCAACGGATTTAATGCTACGGCCTGATCCTTTGACCATACCTGTATCTTTTTGAGACGTCAGAACAAGGGTTGGTTTATTCGTTTCTTTAACAATACGACTTGCAACAATTCCTAATACGCCTTCATGCCAGCCCTCTTTTATCAAAATTTGAATAGGATGAGTCTCTAATTCCCTCACCATCTCCAAAGCTTCATTCGTAATCTCTTTAACGATTTTTTGTCGTTCTGTGTTTTGTTGTTGGATGAATATAGCTAACGTATCTGCTTCTTCTTCATCAAAAGTAGACAATAATTCCACACCAGGGCTTGCGTCACCTAACCGGCCAATGGCATTCAAACGAGGAGCCAAGGTGAAGCCAATCAATTCAGAACTTGCTTTGGTTAAATCGGCTTTTGAGACTGATGCTAGCGCTAATAGACCCACTCGTTCCGTCTGCTTCATAATATCTAAGCCCATTTTAACGAGCGTTCTATTTTCATTCGTCAACGATACCAAATCAGCAATCGTCCCAATCGCAACTAAATCTAGACTTTCTACAGGAATATCTCCTAATAAAGCCGTTGCTACCTTAAACGCTACCCCCACACCGGCTAAATCACCAAAAGGATAATTCCCCATAGGATGACGTGGATGGATAATACTGAAAGCTTCTGGTAACGTATCTGGCATCTCATGGTGATCTGTTACAATAACATCAATGCCTTTTTCTTTAGCATAAGCAATGGCCTCATGTCCACTCACACCGTTATCCACAGTCACAATCAATTGAACCTGTTCTTCTTCAATAAAATAACGATATTTATCAATATTAGGCCCATAGCCATCTTCAAAACGATTAGGAAGATAATAAGAAACATTACCACCAATCAATTCAATGGCTTCTTTCATTACCGTAGTACTCGTAATCCCATCCGCATCATAATCCCCATATATTAGGATGGTTTCATTATTTTCTACAGCAGATTGAATCCGTTGAATTGTTTTTTCCATATCATATAGCAAGTAAGGGTCATGTAAAGAGGACAATGATGGGCTAAAAAAAGCGTGTAACTCCTCTTTGGTTCTCACTTGTCTCTCCCAAAGTAATGGAGCTAGATGACTATCTAGATGTAATTCTTCTAAAAAAGAAAGAAGCACCGCTGCTTCTGTCGCCTCTGGAGTGACCTGCCACTCATATTGTGATTGTTTCAAATTAACACTCCTAGCCTTTATTTTATGTTTCTTCTGTCTTTTCCATACCCAATCACTATATCATATTTTAAAATCTCGGACAATTTATGACCCATCTTAGCATTGTGAAAGTCATAAAAATTTGGTATCATTTGACTATTATTAAGGAGTGAAACAATGAAAAATAAATGGCTATGGGCTTTATTTATTGTCCTATTCGTTGAAGCAATTGCTTTAGGATATTATTTCTTACAAAAAAGTCCAAACACACCAACAACAGACATCTCCCTTGTCTCAGAACACGTACAAGAAACTCAAACAACCAATACTAGTACAGACC
Source organism: Vagococcus sp. 211 (assembly GCF_056322705.1). Lineage (NCBI taxonomy): Bacteria > Bacillati > Bacillota > Bacilli > Lactobacillales > Enterococcaceae > Vagococcus > Vagococcus sp. 211. Next base: position 662,626 of record NZ_CM150475.1, on the reverse strand, counting down.
TGTCAATTGAAGCACAAGACATTGATACCTCCCATTGGTTGACCTCTGAAGACGAGATCAAGTTCCCTATTCTGATGTATCATAGTCTGACAGAAAGTGAAGGCAATACATTAAAAGTACCACCACATGAATTCAAAGAACATTTGGCCTGGTTAAAAGAAGAGGACTACTACATGTTAACCCCTGAAGAAGCTTACTTAGTTTTAACAGAAAACAAAAAACCTGCTGAGAAAATCGTTTGGGTCACTCTTGACGATGGGTATTTAAATAATTACACGGAAGGATTTCCCATATTAAAAGAACTAATATCTCATGCTACCATCAATTACATTACTTCCAAACTTGGATCTGATTCTTATTTTAGTTTGGACAATATGAAAGAAATGGACAGAAGTTCTGAGGTATCCATCGAAAGTCATACCGTTTCTCATCTTGATTTAAACACTCTGTCAGATGAACAAATAACAAGTGAACTGAAAGAATCTAAAGAATGGTTGGAATCGGAACTAGATAAGACCATCTCTGTCCTTTGCTACCCCGCAGGACGATACGATGAAAGAGTGGAACGCATTGCAGAGGAAACAGGCTATCAGATGGCTTTAACAACAGAACCTGGTTTAGCCAGTGCTTCAGATGGGTTATATGCCTTAAAACGCGTCCGTGTGGAACCTGGTATGGATAAAGAGGCTTTTGGCTACTACCTATCTAGTTACTACTAATAAAAAAAAGTGAGGTCCTTAAAGGATCCTCACTTTTTTATTTAAACCATTGTATCAATTTCAAATGCCATTTAACGTGATCGGCATAAAACAAGTTTCCTCCATTTTTATAAAGCTTACCGCCATTATAAAAGATGGCTCTAGGTGCTTTATAAAAATAAGTGTCTTTATCTGTATTTCCAAGCATGGGGGCTAAATAATCCTTCGAATACGCTTCTGATAATGCTAATGTATGTTTACCACCATGACCTTTAACATAATCAATGTAGTTAGCCCCGTAATTATACGCCTGAACCGCTGTCCATTTATCACAGCCTTGTTCACTCGCTTCTTTCATTACTTGAGATAAATGCTCTACACCTGAATCAATGCTTTCTTCGCTGGTTGTGATTTGGTTGCTTATACCATAACGACTTTCACTGCTCTGCATGAGGTCCACATGAGCCCCTCGACTCTCTGTATAAATGATGCTTAGTACTAGGTCTGAATGATCCTCCATGCCGTACTTAGCCGTCGTTTCTTTCACTAAAGATTCCCACTGCATGACTTGTTTTACATTTTTTTGTATTTTAACTAGACTAATACCCATAATGACTGAACATAAAAGTAATAAGATCAGTACCACAGATAAAACGGTACGTCGTAATTTTTTCATGATTGGTGATCTTTCACTCCCTATTCAAGATACTCTTATTCTTACATAAGTTATTTGTAGAAGCAATCTTATTCACCATAGTTTCATTCTTTTTTCAACAAAAAAAGCAGAACTTAATATAAGTTCTACTTCATCTCTTTATTTTCCCACGCTTTATCAAGGAATTCTTCTGGCTTCATTTGATAATGTGGTTTATTTTTTTCTGATAAAAAGGCTTGTAAATCTTGATCCATGGCAACCCAACCTCTCCAGCCAATATGAATAGTATCTTCCATAAAGTATGGTTCTGCTCGGCGCTGTGTATAATCAGCAATATGGTTAAACCCTTGTGATTGTAACTGATACGTTATCTTTTTACTAAAAGCATCTAACATATCTGTAGATAGTCCTGTGTACGATGACCATAAAGCATTCACCGGTGGAATAACAAACAACACATCCATATCGTATTTATTGATCGTGTTGAGCACCAACTGAAAATCGCGGTACTCAGGTGAATCTAGAAAATTAAAATCTGCCTGAGAATTCTTTAAATTGCCTTTAATCGGAGCAATTCTACTTGTATAAAAACGATTAATAATTTGGAATTCATTATTATCTGTCGCCTTTACCCCTCTAGCATAAGCTCTTTTATCCAATTCTTCTACTGAATACTCATCTGGAAGATATTTGGTTTTCTTCTCAATCTTATCACTATACGTTTTCAATTTAAAACGGCTAAATAAGTAATCTTGTTTAGACAACATATGATAAGTGTAAGCTTCCTTTTTACGTTCCAGTTTGGTAGGTGCTTCACCTTGTTTTAGTCCTTTTAATGTTGCTTTCATTTCTGTGTCTTTTTTGATACTACTAAAATGCAATAATCGCTTACCTAAATATTGGTCATACTCATCTGGTTTGTCTAAATTCATTAAATATTGATTCATCTGTAATGGAGAATAAAAGTTTGAAAACATCGGATCTGATACCCCGTCTTTAACAAACCATTGAGGAGAAATAATAAAGACTGCTTTTTTTCCTCTTAGATTTTCTCCCATTGAATTCATCATTTGAAAATGAGTCAATGATTGCGTTCCTGGTGCACCTAAAAGAAAAGGTGTGTAATCACGGTCATACTTTTTGGCTAACACCGATGGATGGTACGCATCAAAACGACTTAATTCTGATGAACCAAAGAAAGGAAGATAGTCTCCTGAAGCAACAGCTTCATTTTTCATGACGTTTCCTTTTAACACATTTACCGACATAGATGAGGCTGATTTTTCAATTTCTTCGGCCGTTGGTTTTGAGAACCAGTTAAATGGGGAGTAAATAACCACTGCAATAATCAGTAACGCCGTTAAAAATGGTCCAATAGCAGTAAATAGTTGTTTCTTTGACATTATTTTATAGCTGTTACTTGATCAATAATTTGTTGTGGGGTTCCCCAGGCACTTCTCTCATATTCTGAAACTGGAACAGTAATACCTAGCTGTCCGTCTATTTCTACTAACATTTGAACGGTAGCCATTGAATCTAATAAGCCTTCTTCATACAAATCTAAGTCCATTTGTTCTGATACATCTACCCCTGTTAAGTCTTCTAAAATTTCTAAAATTGTTTGTTTGATTTCCATATTTGACATCTCCTAAATTAAGAATAAGTATTTGAATAATTCATCTAAAAAGCCTGAAAAGATTAAAAAGCTGAAACATACGGCATTAAAGGTTAAGAATACTGAGAAACCGTAAGTCCATTTGTTGCTAGGTAATTGATTTTTGTGTTTTTTCTTATAGCGTAACCAAGCGTCATTGACACATATTAGAATCGCGTGGTAAAGCCCATAAACAATATAGTACCAGGTTAAACCATGCCACACACCCATAATTAGGAATAAAGCAAAGTACCCAACATTAGATGCGACAATGCGACTCTTGAAAACTTTTTTCTTCATCAAAGTAAACATCAGTCTCATGTAAACATAATCTCTAAACCAAAAAGATAGGGACATGTGCCATCTATTCCAAAATTCTTTGATGTTTGGACTAGAGAAGGGCTTGTTAAAGTTTACTGGTGTTTCATAACCTAATAGATAACTTGTTCCAACAGCGAACAAACTGTACCCAGCAAAATCAAAGAATAGATACATACTGTAAACGTACATATAACCAAGGGTTCCTAACAGAACACCATTCTCTGATAAAGCAAACCCTTTAACAAGTGGCAATAACTGGCTGCCTAAAACATAACCAATAATGAATTTATACAAAAAGCCTAAAAAGATAAAATGAATACCTTTACCAAGCATACCTAAGTATTTCTCTTTTTCAGGTGGATTCGTAAAATCTTTCATAAAACGACGGTATCTGTCTAGAGGACCTGAAGAAATGGTTGGGAAAAAGAGTAAGAATTGAATATAATGGCTAAATCGATAATCCTTTATCATACCATCCCTAATCTCCATGATCACTTGAACTGATTTAAAGGTTAAATAAGAATACCCTAAAAAGCCAAAGGTTGTATGCTCCGTCATAAAAGGAGCCACTTTGAAAATAATCATAGGGAGTAAACTTAAAAACACAGATAAGTAAAACCACCCACTAGCATTTTCTTTTTGACGGTATCTAAAATACAGTTCTGTTAACGCGGATTGCCACAAAACATAAATAACTAATGATAGGCCTTGCTTAATGTTAGGTCCCGCAAAGCTCAACCATAAAAATAACACAGTTAATAAATTTTGATACCAGGTTAATCTTTTTCCTTTTAAAGAAACTAAGATGGACGGAATAAACAAGATACCTAGTAATACAAAGTAATATGGTTTTTCATAAGGGGTTAAAAAGGGCACCCACTGGGCTAATAATTCCATTAGGCATTAACCTCACTTATTAACGCTTTTCTATCCACTTTTCCATTAGCTGATAAAGGAAGTGTCTCAACAAACTTAAAGCGTTGTGGCACCATATAATCCATCACACTTTTCGTTAATTCCGACTTCAATTGCTTACTTAGATCTTGTGCCGCTATCTCTTCCTGTTCCCAAACAACATAAGCAATTAATTGTTGAACCTTATGAAATTTATTGTATTTAGGAACAACACACGCATTTCTAACTCCAGGTATCATGCTCAAATGATGATCGATGTCGCCTAATTCAATTCGGTAACCATGCCATTTAATCTGAAAATCTAAACGACCTTTATAAAACAGATAACCCTCTTTTACAAGACCAGCATCACCTGTTTTGTAAGCAGGTTTGCCATCAATTGTTGTAAAGGCTTCTTGTGTTTTTTCTGGATTATTATAGTAACCAATTGACACACCCGGGCCCACAATGATAATTTCACCCATAGACTCATCTGGATCCTCACCTTTGTCGATCACAAGCGTTGTATCAGATTTTACCTTACCTAAAGGTAGACGGTCATACGTATCTAAAATGTCCTGTGTGATTTTGACATTGGTCACAGCAACCGTTGCTTCAGTTGGACCATAAGTATTGTAAATAGCAGCCTCTGGAAAACGTTCCAATAATTTCATGGCTACAAGTCTTGGTAATTCTTCCCCACAAAATTGGAAATTTTCTAGTGTCGGTAGATAATCACTACTAAATTCGGGATTAAGTAAGCAAATTTCTACTAAAGATGGGGTTGAAACCCACACATTTAATTTCATCTCAGGTAATGCTTTAAAAAGCAATGAAAAATTATCTACCGTATCTTTTTCCATTGGTACAAGCGTTCCTTTACTTAATAATCCTGGGTATAAGTCCATGACGGACAAATCAAAAGAAAAAGGAGCTTGACTCAAGAATCGTTGGCCTTCTTTTAATTCGAAATCTGATAGCATCCAATCTGTAAAACTAATGAGGTTGTTATAAGTAATTTGAACGCCCTTTGGCTTTCCGGTAGTACCAGATGTAAAAATTGTATAATAAACATCCTCACCTGATACATAGCAATCAGGGAATTTAGGCTGTTCTTCTGTCATAATCCCATGTAGCTGCTCTAAATCAATCATTTCCTTAGAAGAAAAAGGCCATTCAGCAATGCTTATAACACCTGCTGCTTGAGACTCTTCTACAATCATTTGCACTCTCTCTTTTGGTGTATGATTGTCTACTGGAATATAGTAATGGCCAGCTTTAGTACAGCTCAAAAAGCTAATAATCATTTCTTTTTCTTGACCACCGTACACAACAATTCCTGATTTGTTAGGATAAATTCCTTTTAAATGTGAGGCAATTGCATCTGAATAGCGATCTAATTCTAGATAGGTCAACGTCTCATGACCATTGTCATAGGCAATACGTTCTGGTTCTGTGTTTGCTATATCTTGGATTCTTTCAATGATTTTATTGTGGTTCATGATTAGCTCCTCCTAAAATTGATTGTAGATAAAGGAACCTCCACCTACATGACTGTATTGATATAAATAAATAAGTACAAATAAAATACCTGTATATAAAAGTGTTTTTGCTGTAAAGGATACCCAATATTTAACTGATTCGTTCACTTCAACTTTTTTAAGTTCCATGTCACTCTCTCCCTTGTCTTGATTTCATTTAAATTTTACTCTTTTTTTCAGTAACTTCCATCAAGCATTTGCCGTAAAAAAAGATAGGTCTAAAGTTGTATTTACTTTAGTCCTATCTCATTTTTCGCAATGATACAGGGCTTTACTATACGCAATAAGATCAGTATTTCGTATAATAAACCCTGATTTCACACTTTATTAAGTTATTTACTAGATGATGTTTCTAATTCTAAGGCTGCTAAATTCCAAGTGATAACATCCCCTGGTTGTACCTTATAGTCGTTGGCTCCAACTGTGGCAAACTCTCCATTCACTTCGTATAACCAATATTTTTGAGCCTTAGCATCTTGTTCATGTCCTTCAATGGAAGTAATCATACCATTGTCTTCTTCGATATCTAAATGATCAGCCATAATATCTCCAAGCAATTCGCCTTCTTTAACTGGAACATCTATCTCTTTTATCTCTTTATTATCTTCTTTAATCTCTAAGGTTACACTTTTTTCCTCTTTGACAGATTCAATAATAACCCCTGTACTCGTTGCTGTTTCAACCTTATCGTTATTACCACAACCAACCATGACGCTCATACTTAATGCCAATAATAGGCTCAATTTCATTTTTTTCATTTGTTGTTCTCCTTTTAATGTAATTTATATTTATGTTGTAACTCTTTTATTTTTTCGCCAAATGGAGCTTTTAATACCAGCATAAAAATAACGTTCGACATGCTATAGGTTACCATATATGGAATAGCTGGGACAAGTACTATGAAGTATCTTTTTAAATTAAAATAACCATCAATAGAAAGAACCGTCCAAATATCCATTAATAGTGAGTACATAATTCCAGACACCACAGCCAAGATGATTGTCCCTATGTTGCTCTTTTTTAAGGTCTCTTTCCATAATGGAGCCCCAGAAATGTAACCAATAAGTGAGGTCGTAAACATTTGAAATGGCGTCCAAGGTCCTTGAGTAAAAAAGAAATTCGACATAAATGCTGCTAACATTCCAACAATATAACCTTCTTTTCTACCAAAATAAATCCCGGTAATCATCACTATAGGTATCATAGGACTAACAGAGGGTATGAAAAAAAAGGAAACACGTCCTACAACAGCGATACTTGTCATCACAACAATAATCATAAGTTCTCTGACACTGTGCTGATACTGATTGAATGATATTAATCCTAACCCTAAACTTAATGATATCATCCAAATAGAAGCTAACTGATAATAACCCATTTGATACAACCAAACGAGTAATATTAAGCCTAACAAAAGGAGGGCTACCTTAGTCATTCTTTCCTTCATGAGCGTCTCCTTCTCCAATACAATACCTTTTTAAATCACTCATTGTTACAACATCCTTTAAACGCTGATGAACCACTTTTTTGACCGTTGTTGTAAAAAAATGATGCTTAGAGAAAAAATGAGTGGGTGTTTGCAATGGGGTTAGTTTTTGTTGGAATAACAAAGTACATAAGCTCCCAACCTCAGAAGCAAAGTCCGGGTCATGGGAAGTTATAATCATAGTGATTCCTTGACTTCCTTTTTTTCTTAAAAAACGTTCCACCGTTTCTTTCTTTTTTCTATCTAACCCCTTAGTAGGTTCATCTAATAGAACTAATTGAGGCCTTAATATAAAAACCTTAGATAATGCTACAAGCTGCTTTTCACCATAACTTAAGGTATCTATTTTTCTGTGTTCTAAATATTTCAAGTCCAATTCACTTAATAATTCCTTCATTCTCATTCTTTGTTCGATTAAATGCACCTTATGATACGTCATAACTTCTACAAGATTTTCAGCGACTGTCCCTGAAAAAAGTAACCCACTCGGATTCTGTGGTAAATAACCTATCGTTTCTCCTAGGCAGGTCTCTAATGTCTTTGAAGTCATCCTAACTTGATTCCACCAAATTTTCCCTTGTTTATTTTTTAGAATACCAATGATTACTTTCAATAACGTGGTTTTTCCTGAACCGTTGGCACCGAATAGACAAAGTATGTCTCCTTCTTTTAAGATCAAATCAACCTCTTCTAAAATATAAGTACTTTGTCTATCATACCTAAATGTCAGATTCCTAATCTTAAGTGCCTCTCCTTTAACCTCTTGTTTTTTGTCAATATGACTCACCTTATCTAAGCCCTCTACTTTACTAATAAAGCGTATTCCTTCTTTAATATTAATAGGGACAACCCCTTTTCCCTCTAGTAAATGAAAGATATGAGCCGGTATAGGTAAATAATTTATTCTTTCAGATTGCCAACAATCTTCAGCCACTTTCCTAGGTGTACCTTGTTCAATTATCTGGCCCTCCTTCAATACAATCACTTGATCACAGTGAGCGTATAATAAATCAAGCTCATGTTCTACAATGAGTATCGTTAAATTAAAATCATCATTCAATTTAAATAAGATGTTTAAAAACCGTTCTTTTGATACAGGATCAAGTTGAGCCAAAGGTTCATCTAGTAAAAGAATATCTGGCGCCATAGCAATAATACTCGCTAAATTAACCAATTGTAACTCACCCGTAGATAAACAGCTAAGCTCTCTTGTCATCCAATGACTCATCCCAAAATAGACACTTAACTCAGCGATCCGTTCACTTATTTCTGTTTTACTCTTACCTATGTTTTCCATACCAAAAGCCAATTCAGCTTCTACTGTATCACAAACTACTTGATTTAAGGGGTCTTGAAAAACAAAACCGACTTTTTTAGCAGATTGATTGAGAGTCATGTCTTCAACAGGGCAATCATCTACAATCATAGTTCCTTCTTTAGACCCAAAAGGAAGTAATTCTTTCTTGAAGGATTTCAGTAACGTAGACTTTCCACTTCCTGTTTCTCCTTGAATTAATATAATCTCACCCGCATTCACTTCTAAGTCGATGCTGTCTAAACTTTTTTCTTTTCCATCATTATATGTAAAACTAAATGATTCACACTGAATTATCGCCATTTGTACTCCTCCCATATCATTACTATCAAAGGCAACAACGAATATAAAATTAACAACATATATCCTAGTAAATGAGAAGTAGTTAGTATATCTCCTTTAACTCTTGGATAATAAATCATTTTAAACGTGCCTAAGGATTTAAAATAACCAATCAGTAAAGTTAATATGATAATAACAATAAGAAAGAAGGAATCCTTTTTAGACCATTTTTCAAGTAAATAAGAGGTACGTTTAGAACCTCCGTAACCTCTAGCTAACATAGAATCTGATCGTACCATGGATTGCTCTAAAGCCCAGCCAAATAAAGTAACTAGTATAAGTCCTTCTTTTTTGATCCCACTCAGTTTATTTTTTGAGGTTAACCCTAATGTATAATAACTTTCTGAAATATTCTTTTTCTGTTGCTGGTACATAGTAATAGTCTGAACTAACATAGATAATACTAACCCTAACTTGTTAGAAATCCCTTTAAACAAAGATAAAATCTGCTGGCTTTTTAAAAACAAACTACTAATAACTAACCACATTACCATACTTGCCAACATTATACCGAATGAAATACCATAAATAAACGATTCCAATGTAAAACGATAATGTCCCCATTCGAAAAGAATCGTTCTTCCATAATGAATAAACAATAGATTACTAATCCCTGAAATAATAACTATTAAACTGTAACTATGTAGATACTCCAGCCATTTTCTAAATGGGACTAATACATACAAAGTTACTACTCCTATTAAAAAAAGTAATCCCCTCGTCCAAAGACTGATAGATAGCATAATCATTACAAACATTATAAGAAAATATAGAAAGTACAGAAGAGAATGATGCTTATTCCTTACTATCAACTTTAAATAGCCACCTCACTTTCGTATCATAAGCCACGAAGCATTTATTCTATTTATTTACAAAAAAACACTAACGTAATAAATACGTTAGTGTTAGTATACCGATGGCCGGGGTCGAACCGGCACGACCTTGCGGTCACAGGATTTTGAGTCCAGCGCGTCTGCCAATTCCGCCACACCGGCAAATAATTTAGAGGCGGTAACCGGATTTGAACCGATGATAGAGGTGTTGCAGACCTCTGCCTTACCACTTGGCTATACCGCCAAAATAAACTGGGCTAGCTGGATTCGAACCAACGAGTGACGGAGTCAAAGTCCGTTGCCTTACCGCTTGGCTATAGCCCAATAAAAAAAGAAAAAAAGGCGACTGATGGGAATCGAACCCACGAATGCCGGAGCCACAATCCGGTGCGTTAACCACTTCGCCACAACCGCCATATTAATATTTTTGAAACACAGGGGTAGTAGGACTCGAACCCACGCTGACGGTTTTGGAGACCGTAGTTCTACCACTAAACTATACCCCTTAAGGTTAATGGAGGGGGGCAGATTCGAACTGCCGAACCCGAAGGAGCGGATTTACAGTCCGCCGCGTTTAGCCACTTCGCTACCCCTCCAAATGGCGCAAGACAGAATCGAACTGCCGACACACGGAGCTTCAATCCGTTGCTCTACCAACTGAGCTACTGCGCCTATTACGGTCCCGACGGGATTTGAACCCGCGATCTCCTGCGTGACAGGCAGGCATGTTAACCCCTACACCACGGAACCTTTGTAATATAATAGGATATTAATGGAGGTTGACGGGATCGAACCGCCGACCCCCTGCTTGTAAGGCAGGTGCTCTCCCAGCTGAGCTAAACCTCCAAAAATAATAAATATTAAATTATGACCCGTACGGGAATCGAACCCGTGATACCGCCGTGAAAGGGCGGTGTCTTAACCGCTTGACCAACGGGCCATTTCGTTACTTCTTTTTAACGGAGAGTAAGGGATTCGAACCCTTGAGACAGTTTTTACCGCCTACATGATTTCCAATCATGCTCCTTAGGCCAGCTCGGACAACTCTCCAGATTCATTACCTTATTTCCTTAAAAAGAACTCCGGCAGTAGGACTCGAACCTACGACATCATGATTAACAGTCATGCGCTACTACCAACTGAGCTATGCCGGATAATTATAAAATATGCATGGCGTCGTCCTACTCTCACAAAGGGAAACCCTTCACTACCCTCGGCGCTAAGAAGCTTAACTTCTGTGTTCGACATGGTTACAGGTGTGTCCTTCTTGCCATCGACACCACACTTATTTTATAACTGAGTGATTATTCACTCAAAACTGGATTTGAAGTTATCTTTCAACATAATTGTCCACCGCTTAAATCTTGGTTAAGTCCTCGACCGATTAGTACTAGTCCGCTCCGTACATCACTGCACTTCCACTTCTAGCCTATCTACCTGATCATCTCTCAGGGGTCTTACTTTCTTAAAGAAATGGGAAATCTCATCTTGAGGGGGGCTTCACGCTTAGATGCTTTCAGCGTTTATCCCTTCCACACATAGCTACCCAGCAATGCCCTTGGCAGAACAACTGGTACACCAGAGGTGTGTCCATCCCGGTCCTCTCGTACTAAGGACAGCTCCTCTCAAATTTCCAACGCCCGCGACGGATAGGGACCGAACTGTCTCACGACGTTCTGAACCCAGCTCGCGTGCCGCTTTAATGGGCGAACAGCCCAACCCTTGGGACCGACTACAGCCCCAGGATGCGACGAGCCGACATCGAGGTGCCAAACCTCCCCGTCGATGTGAACTCTTGGGGGAGATAAGCCTGTTATCCCCAGGGTAGCTTTTATCCGTTGAGCGATGGCCCTTCCATGCGGAACCACCGGATCACTAAGCCCGACTTTCGTCCCTGCTCGAGTTGTAGCTCTCGCAGTCAAGCTCCCTTCTGCCTTTGCACTCTACGAATGATTTCCAACCATTCTGAGGGAACCTTTGGGCGCCTCCGTTACTCTTTAGGAGGCGACCGCCCCAGTCAAACTGTCCATCTGACACTGTCTCCCGCCACGATAAGTGGCGCGGGTTAGAATGGTCATAACACAAGGGTAGTATCCCACCATTGCCTCCTTCGAAACTAGCGTTCCGAGCTCTACGGCTCCTACCTATCCTGTACATGTGTCACAAACATTCAATATCAAACTACAGTAAAGCTCCATGGGGTCTTTCCGTCCTGTCGCGGGTAACCTGCATCTTCACAGGTACTAAAATTTCACCGAGTCTCTCGTTGAGACAGTGCCCAAATCGTTACGCCTTTCGTGCGGGTCGGAACTTACCCGACAAGGAATTTCGCTACCTTAGGACCGTTATAGTTACGGCCGCCGTTTACTGGGGCTTCAATTCTGAGCTTCGCTATTGCTAACCCATCCTCTTAACCTTCCAGCACCGGGCAGGCGTCAGCCCCTATACGTCATCTTTCGATTTTGCAGAGACCTGTGTTTTTGATAAACAGTCGCTTGGGCCTATTCACTGCGGCTAAACTTGCGTTTAGCACCCCTTCTCCCGAAGTTACGGGGTCATTTTGCCGAGTTCCTTAACGAGAGTTCTCTCGCTCACCTTAGGATTCTCTCCTCGACTACCTGTGTCGGTTTGCGGTACGGGCCGTTTAATTCTAACTAGAAGATTTTCTTGGCAGTGTGATATCAGGACTTCGGTACTATATTTCCCTACTCATCACAACTTGTCCTTAAAAGTAAAAGCATTTGACTCTTACTAAGACTTGTTGCTTGAACGCACATATCCAACAGTGCGATCCTTTAACCTCCTGCGTCCCTCCATTGTTCAAACAAATCAAACGGGTACAGGAATCTCAACCTGTTGTCCATCGCCTACGCCTGTCGGCCTCAGCTTAGGTCCCGACTAACCCTGGGAGGACGAGCCTTCCCCAGGAAACCTTAGTCATTCGGTGGACAGGATTCTCACCTGTCTTTCGCTACTCATACCGGCATTCTCACTTCTAAGCGCTCCACCAGTCCTCACGATCTGGCTTCAACGCCCTTAGAACGCTCTCCTACCATAGAACCTAATGGTTCTATCCACAGCTTCGGTAATATGTTTAGCCCCGGTACATTTTCGGCGCAAGGGCACTCGACTAGTGAGCTATTACGCACTCTTTAAATGGTGGCTGCTTCTGAGCCAACATCCTAGTTGTTTGTGCACCCTCACATCCTTTTCCACTTAACATATATTTTGGGACCTTAGCTGGTGGTCTGGGCTGTTTCCCTTTCGACAATGGATCTTATCACTCACTGTCTGACTCCCGGATATAAATGAATGGCATTCGGAGTTTATCTGAATTCGGTAACCCTAGATGGGCCCCTAGTCCAAACAGTGCTCTACCTCCATCATTCTTAATTCCGAGGCTAGCCCTAAAGCTATTTCGGAGAGAACCAGCTATCTCCAAGTTCGTTTGGAATTTCTCCGCTACCCACACCTCATCCCCGCACTTTTCAACGTACGTGGGTTCGGTCCTCCAGTGTGTTTTACCACACCTTCAACCTGGACATGGGTAGGTCACATGGTTTCGGGTCTACGACTACATACTAATTCGCCCTATTCAGACTCGCTTTCGCTACGGCTCCGCTTCTTCAGCTTAACCTCGCATGCAATCGTAACTCGCCGGTTCATTCTGCAAAAGGCACGCCATCACCCATTAACGGGCTTTGACTTCTTGTAGGCACACGGTTTCAGGTTCTATTTCACTCCCCTTCCGGGGTGCTTTTCACCTTTCCCTCACGGTACTGGTTCACTATCGGTCACTAGAGAGTATTTAGCCTTGGGAGATGGTCCTCCCGGATTCCGACGGAATTTCTCGTGTTCCGCCGTACTCAGGATACTCATAGGTGTGTTGTCAATTTCGTCTACAGGGCTTTTACCCTCTTCGGCTGACCTTTCCAGGTCGATTCGACTATTCACAACAGCTACCACAGCTGAGTCCTACAACCCCAACAAGCAAGCTTGTTGGTTTGGGCTGTTTCCGTTTCGCTCGCCGCTACTAAGGAAATCGATTTTTCTTTCTCTTCCTGCAGGTACTTAGATGTTTCAGTTCTCTGCGTCTACCTCTAACAAGCTATGTATTCACTTGAAAGTAACATCCTATTAAAGATGCTGGGTTCCCCCATTCGGAAATCTCTGGATCATAGCTTACTTACAGCTCCCCAAAGCATATCGGTGTTAGTCCCGTCCTTCATCGGCTTCTAGTGCCAAGGCATCCACCGTGCGCCCTTATTCACTTAACCTTTTCTAACCTACGGTTAGATTGTATTACTAATTTTTATCAATAGTTAGATAGCGATATCTAATCTATCGACACATTTCACAGTAGTTTTTAAAAAACAACTGTTCAACGCGGTGTTCTCGGTTTATGTTGATGTCTAACTTCAACTATCCAGTTTTCAATGAACAAATCAAATTGATGACACAAAAAAATCATCAATGGAGCCTAGCGGGATCGAACCGCTGACCTCCTGCGTGCAAGGCAGGCGCTCTCCCAGCTGAGCTAAGGCCCCGGGATGAATAATAATGAGAGTAGACCTCTCAAAACTGAACAAAGTAAGTAACGGCCAATGTGTTTCCGTAATATTCCTTAGAAAGGAGGTGATCCAGCCGCACCTTCCGATACGGCTACCTTGTTACGACTTCACCCCAATCATCTATCCCACCTTAGGCGGCTGGCTCCCGAAGGTTACCTCACCGACTTTGGGTGTTACAAACTCTCGTGGTGTGACGGGCGGTGTGTACAAGGCCCGGGAACGTATTCACCGTGGCATGCTGATCCACGATTACTAGCGATTCCGGCTTCATGTAGGCGAGTTGCAGCCTACAATCCGAACTGAGAACAGCTTTAAGAGATTAGCTAAACCTCGCGGTCTCGCAACTCATTGTACTGTCCATTGTAGCACGTGTGTAGCCCAGGTCATAAGGGGCATGATGATTTGACGTCATCCCCACCTTCCTCCGGTTTATCACCGGCAGTCTCGCTAGAGTGCCCAACTAAATGATGGCAACTAACAATAAGGGTTGCGCTCGTTGCGGGACTTAACCCAACATCTCACGACACGAGCTGACGACAACCATGCACCACCTGTCACTTTGTCCCCGAAGGGAAAGCTCTATCTCTAGAGTGGTCAAAGGATGTCAAGACCTGGTAAGGTTCTTCGCGTTGCTTCGAATTAAACCACATGCTCCACCGCTTGTGCGGGCCCCCGTCAATTCCTTTGAGTTTCAACCTTGCGGTCGTACTCCCCAGGCGGAGTGCTTAATGCGTTAACTGCAGCACTGAAGGGCGGAAACCCTCCAACACTTAGCACTCATCGTTTACGGCGTGGACTACCAGGGTATCTAATCCTGTTTGCTCCCCACGCTTTCGAGCCTCAGCGTCAGTTACAGACCAGAGAGTCGCCTTCGCCACTGGTGTTCCTCCATATATCTACGCATTTCACCGCTACACATGGAATTCCACTCTCCTCTTCTGCACTCAAGTCTCCCAGTTTCCAATGACCTTCCTCGGTTGAGCCGAGGGCTTTCACATCAGACTTAAAAGACCGCCTGCGCTCGCTTTACGCCCAATAAATCCGGACAACGCTTGCCACCTACGTATTACCGCGGCTGCTGGCACGTAGTTAGCCGTGGCTTTCTGGTTAGATACCGTCAAGGTGGGAACAGTTACTCTCCCACTTGTTCTTCTCTAACAACAGAGTTTTACGATCCGAAAACCTTCTTCACTCACGCGGCGTTGCTCGGTCAGACTTTCGTCCATTGCCGAAGATTCCCTACTGCTGCCTCCCGTAGGAGTCTGGGCCGTGTCTCAGTCCCAGTGTGGCCGATCACCCTCTCAGGTCGGCTATGCATCACGGTCTTGGTAGGCCATTACCCCACCAACTAACTAATGCAGCGCGGGCCCATCCATCAGTGACACCGAAGCGTCTTTTATCATCTTCTCATGCGAGAAAACGAATTATGCGGTATTAGCACCTGTTTCCAAGTGTTATCCCCCTCTGATGGGCAGGTTGCCCACGTGTTACTCACCCGTCCGCCACTCAACTATTTTCGGTGGAGCAAGCTCCGGTGAAAATAGTTGCGTTCGACTTGCATGTATTAGGCACGCCGCCAGCGTTCGTCCTGAGCCAGGATCAAACTCTCAATAAAAGTTATGATAACATCCGAAGATGTTTAGCTCATTTTAAAACTTGCTAGCGATATTTCTTCACTATAATAATTCTGGTTATTTTTACTTTCGTAAAAACACCTACACATTTGGTTCGTCTTACTTTGTTCAGTTTTCAAAGGTCTAAATCAAGTTGTTTTAGCAACTCATTTATCTTAACATTTCGTTTAGATGTTGTCAAGAACTTTTTTAAAAATATTTTTTATTTTTTAAAAGTTGTTTTCAAGGAGTTTTGTTATTTAATTTTAACTGACTTCTTGCTGACTTAGTTATAATATCAAAGTTTCAATAACAAGTCAAGAACTTTTTTGAAAATATTTTTCGTTATTTAATTTGCCGTTTGTTTTCAACGACATGTATTAATATATCAACTCTTGAATAAAAATGCAAGTACTTTTTTGAAAAAAAATAAAAAAGTAGCAATTATTTCTAATTGCTACTTTTGTTTACTTTGACATTCCGGACATATGCCATACAGTTCAAGCCTATGATCTCTTATTTTAAAGCCAGTTAACTGTTCAGTCGCTGCTTCTACATCCTCTAATCCAGGATAATGAATATCAACTACTTTCCCGCATTCATCACATAAAGCATGATAATGTTTGCTTGAAGCAAAATCAAAGCGGCTTGAAGCGTCCCCATAAGCCATTTCTATGACAAAACCAATTTCTGTAAATAGTCGTAAGTTATTATAAACAGTAGCAACACTCATATTAGGAAAACGATGTTCCAAGTGTTTGTATATTTCATCTGCGGTTGGATGACTGTCCGCTTCTATCAAATACTCTAAAATAGCATATCTTTGAGGCGTGATTCTTATATTTGAATCTTTTAGTTTTTGTACAGCCTCTTCTACAACGTGATTAGTCATAAGACATCTTCCTTGCGTTTTATTTATACTTGTATTCTACTACATTAACATCATAATTAGCAAGGAACCATTCTTATTTTAAAAAGACTCTTCTTTGTTTACTTTTTATCTTCGAAGAACAAGATATAAACAAAGAGACAACCTACTCCCACACATAAAAAGATATCTGCTATGTTAAAAATCGGAAAGTTAATAAATTCAAATTGAAACATATCAACAACAAAGCCTTGTTTCACTCGATCAATAAAATTCCCTAAGGTCCCTCCGATAATCAAACTTAGGCCAATCGTTAACCACTTACTGTTAAAACGGTTCTTATATAGTAGGAAACTAAAAATACCTAAAGCAATCACTGTAATAATATAGAAAAACCACATCTTTCCTTCTAATATACTCCAGGCAGCGCCACTATTTCTTATGTGCGTTAATGTCATTACTCCATTACTTCCTAAAACATCATAAAGCGGTACGTTTCCTTCTATCCACCACTTCACCCATTGATCTAATCCAACAGAAAGAGCAATTAATACTATATAATATATCATCTCGAGCTTTCCTTTCTTATTTAAAAATAGGAGTTATTGTCTTTACTAACCTTAACTGTTTTACTATATCACTTTCCGATTCGTAAGAGAACCATAATTTCATCTTCTAATATGTTTTAACTAAGTTCCTTTTTGAGTAGTCTCTTTACTTAATGTTTGATATATGTTTGACCTTATATTTTTTAGAACGTATAATAGAGGGGAGCATAGCAAAAAACCATTGGAGGAATGTAAAATGACTAACGGTATTGTAAAATGGTTTGACGTCAAAAAGGGGTACGGTTTTATAATATATGGAGAAGATGAAGAAGTCTTTGTTCATTTTACAGCAATTGATCAAGAAGGTTTTAAAACATTGTTTGAAGGACAACAAGTGACATTTGAAATTAAAGAAGGTTCAAGAGGTGCTCAAGCCTCTCATGTAAAAGTAATTGAAACAAAAAGTGTTGACTAACATTTAGTCAACACTTTTTTCTACGCTTAAAATAGTCCCTTTAAACTGACTTTCTTTGTCTAGTTGTTCAACTAGTTTGCTTTTTGATTTTTTAAACATTAAATAAGCAAAATCAGTTTCTTTTGTTTTTATTGTGACACCGTGACTACCAACTAACACTGTTTCTATTTGTTCTAATTCTATTTGATATTGATTCTTTTTTAATATAGCATAAACATTTAATTGCTCCTGTGTTAGAATCATTTTTCTTCTTGTTCCTATGTAAGAAAAAAATAAAAATAAAAGGAACGTAAAAATGCTAAATATATTAATTCTACCTTGTCGTTCTAATAACCCGATCATACTTAGAAAAAAGAGAACGAGTGTTAAAGACCAGTAAATAACCGTGTCAGAAAGTTCAGGTTGGTATCTAAAAACATGTATTTTATTTGTCCCCATACTTACCTCCACTTACTATTTTTCTTAACTATCTTACCATACTCATTCTTATTATACATCAAAAATGGAGGGCATTATGATTAAAATTTATATTGATGCAGCAACACATCCTATCTATGAAAAAAGTGGTGGCGGGATGGTTATTATTAATGATTCCAAGCAAACACCCATCCCTATCCCTTTAGCAGCTAAAGATAATCACTCCGCAGAATTTGAAACTTTATGTTTCGCTTTAAAGTACTGTGTCGATCATTATTCAAAAGAACACCTGATAATTATCTATTCAGATAGTCGACTTGTGGTGGATGCTATGGAAAAAGCCTTTGTCAAAAAGGAGATTTTTAAAGAATACCTAGTGACAGCTCTAGGGTATCTCGAACAACTACCACCTGTTTTTATCGAATGGCTACCTGATCAAAAAAATAAAGGTGCTGATAATATCGCTAGAACGGTTTTATTTAACAAACTTCAAGAGTCAACAAACAAAGGGGAAAAGGGACTCTATTAAGCGTTATAAAACAAGCTTTCATTTTACCCTAGTTTGTTTCAAAAAAACTTGCTATACTGTTTTGATATATGGCACTCAATAAAGGAGCGTAGCATTGATGAAGAAAAGATGGTCTCTCTTTCGTATTAAACGTATCAGTAATCATTTTATCAACAAACATTTTTCTAGTATTCAAATTATTTTTACTTATTATGTCATTATGACACTGGTTGCTTTTATTCTACTTAGTCTGCCATTCTTTCAGCAGCCGGACGCAGAGGTATCTGTTTTTGATACATTTTTCATGTCCGTCAGTACAGTGAGCGTTACAGGACTTAGCACGTTTGATATCAGTTCTGTTTATAATCAGCGAGGGATTATCCTTCTTGAGATCATGTTTCAAATTGGGGGACTAGGTATTATGATGTTCTCTACCTTTTTCTTCATATTATCCAGACGACGGATTTCATTAAAACGACGGCAATTAATTATGACGGACATGAATCAACCCCGCTTAAGCGGAACCGTACGCCTGATTAAGAGCACAGTCTTTACCTTATTAGCCTTACAACTTATTTTTGGGATTGTTTTTTCTATTCGTTTTTATTTTACAGGGCATCATCCAACGATTGGGGATTCCATTTTCCAAGGGTTCTATCAAGCAATCTCTGCTGTGACGAACTCTGGATTTGATGTGACAGGTTACTCTGCGGCACCCTATGCCAATGATTATTTATTTTTAAGTATTCTTATTTTCCTTATCATGGTGGGAGGTATTGGCTTTCCAGTGATTATGGAAATAAAAGAATGGCTTTTCTATAAACGAGAACCAAAATCACTGCCTTTTCGTTTTTCTTTATTTAGTAAACTAGCGATTAGTATTTATTTGCTTCTTTTTGTCTTTGGAACTGTCATTATCTTTTTACTTGAGCGCAATCATCTATTTGCTGATATGTCTTTCACTCAAAAACTAATGACGTCTATGTTTTATTCAACCACCACACGTAATGCCGGTCTTCAACTAAATGATTTGGCTTTATTCCAAGTCCCAACATTACTTATCTTCTCTATGTTAATGTTTATCGGTTGTAGCCCAAGTTCTGTGGGCGGTGGTGTCCGAACAACAACCATCGCGATTCTTGGACTGTATATGTTGTCTTTTGTTAAAAGTGAGGAAAACGTGACGATTTTTAACCGACGGATTGATGAAAAAGACATCAAAAAAGCGGTTGTGGTCTTTAATCTTTCTATAGCGATGTGTTTTATCGCCGTGCTTATTCTAACGATTACAGAAAATCAAAGCATGATTGCCATTATCGTCGAAGTTGCCTCTGCCTTTGGGACAACCGGCTTATCATTAGGGATAACCCCAGACCTGACATTTATTGGTAAACTCGTTATTGCCCTACTCATGTTTATTGGTCGTATCGGTATGCTTTATACTTTAATGATTTTTGTACCAAAAGAACGACAAGATCATGGTTACCTCTATCCAACAGAAAAAATTATTATTGGCTAATAAAAAGCGTGAACCTTTATGGTCCACGCTTTTTTTTGATTCTTTTAAATAAAGACAACTTTTTCCGTCACTACTATGTTTGGATCGATACTTTGCATCACAGGACAATACTTACTTACCATAGCTAACCCTCGTTCTGCCCGTCCTTGTTTACTTTCTTCTACTTCTACAAAAAAAACTAAAGTAATTTCTTTAACCGGTTCCGTTTCTTTTTCTTCATCTCTGACGTAATCGATTTCTACTTTTTCAAACCGATAAGGAATACGAGATTTTTCTAAAATAGATTGGTAAACATAGGCGCCACAAGAACCAACAGCAGCCACTAAACTTTGAACAGGTGAATAACCTAAATCTTTTAATATGACCCAGTTTTCACCATCTCTTGGTAATTCCATTCCTTTTTCCCCTTGAACTAACAATAGTTTCTCTTCACTCATGACACTACTCCTTTGCATAATAATGACCAGGTGTAACCTCCACCCACTCTATTGTATCACTTAATTGAATGTTTTCACTTAAGATTGGCTCCTGAAAGGCTTGTCTTGCTTTGATAGGATCCGCTATTGGAATAGCTTGAAGTAATTTTTTAGTGTAAGCATGTTGCGGATGATTAAAGATAGCCTCTGTTGGTCCTAGTTCGACTAATTTCCCTAAATACATCACTGCAATACGATCTGAAATATAACGAACCATGGATAAATCATGTGAGATAAACAGATACGTTAGACCAAATTCTTTTTGTAAGTCCATCAACAAATTAATAATTTGTGCCTGAATTGACACATCAAGGGCAGAAATAGGCTCATCGCATAAAATAAACTCTGGATTAACGACTACTGCTCTAGCAATCCCTATTCTTTGCCGTTGACCCCCACTAAATTCTCTTGGGTACTTATTAAAAGAGGCGTCATCTAATCCCACTTGTTTTAAAATAGCCTTAGCTTTTAGCAAGGACTCTTCTTTACTATAATGTAACAACAACGGTTCTAATACTTGATTTAAGGCAGTGACTCTTGGATTAAGAGAAGAATACGGGTCTTGAAAAATAATCTGCATGTTTTTTAAGACCTTTTTTTTATCTGATTCAGATAACGCTGACAAAGAACGTCCCCTATAATAAATCTCACCTGAATCAATGCGCTCTAATTGTAAAATACTTCGACCTAAAGTTGTTTTACCACTACCAGACTCCCCTACTAGACCTAGCGTCTCTCCTTCTTCTATTGTTAAAGAAATAGAATCTATGGCTTTCACCTCTGTCACAACTTGCCCAAATGTATTGGTGACTGGAAAATAACGTTTAATATTTTTTAACTCAATTAAGGGTTCTTTTGTCTCAATCATTCTTACTATCTCCTTCCACTAACACAAAATGAGTATCAGATACTTTTCTCATCTCTTTCGCCTCATCAGAAAGTGTCACACGACGGGTTTCATCCAAAGAATATAACCGCTCATTACTCGTCCCATTTGGAATGGCTTTTAATAATTCCTGAGTGTAACGATGTTGGGGTTGATAAAACACCTCATCTATTAAGCCTTCTTCTACGATTTTCCCGTTATACATGACCTTGATGCTGTCACACATTCCTGCTACAATACCGAAATCATGGGTCACCAAAATGACCGTCAAATGCTCTTCTTGTTGTAGTTGTTTGATTAGTTGGAGTATTTGGGCTTGGATAGTCACATCCAGCGCTGTCGTGGGCTCATCAGCTATTAATAAATCTGCCTTTGCCAAAAGAGCCATGGCGATCATAATCCGTTGACGCATCCCTCCTGATAATTCATGTGGGTATTGTGTCATTCTTTTTTCAGGTAAATGAATCCCCACTTTTATTAACTCTTTTATCGCTAACGTTTCTGCTTCCTTTTTAGACACCCCTTGTTTTCTTCTCACCACTTCAATTAAATGATAACCAATGGTACGCAATGGATTAAGAGAGGTCATTGGATCTTGGAAAATCATCGCAGCTGAGATCGTTGGGCCATTACCACCTAACGGATGCTCTTGTCCATCAAATAAAAAAGTATCGTAAGACACAGTAGCATTCTCTGGTAATAGATTCATTAGAGCCTTCATAGTAATACTCTTACCACTCCCTGATTCTCCAACAACTCCCACAATCTCTCCTCGCGGCACACTCAAATCAATGCCTCGAATCAAGTGCTTTGTTTTTTCCCCTTTTGTATCAATAGCAACTGACATATTTTTTAAATGGATTAGCTCTTCCTTCATTTTCCTATCCCTCCAGTAAAACGACTTCTCTTAGATAATTACCTAAACTGTTAAATGAATACACGGTTAATATAATACAAATCCCTGGTATAAGTGCCATATGAGGCGCTTGTTGTAGACTACCTTGGGCATTTTGAAGTAAACTTCCCCACGAAGCGACTGGAGGTTGAATGCCTATTCCTAAAAAACTTAACGCTGATTCCGTCATGATTGCTCCCGAAATACTACCTGTTGCTGCCACTATTAACGTTGATAACACAGCAGGTAAGATATGTTTTCGGATAATCACATGATCTTTAACTCCAATAAATTGAGCATATATGACGTATTCTCTTTGTTTGACAGATAGCGTTTCTGCTCTAATTAATCGAGCAATGTTCATCCACGAAAAAACACCAATCACAAAAATAATGGTGACTAGTCCTGGTTTTAGCAAGACGCTTAATACAATGACAAGGACTAACCAAGGGATCGATGATAAAATATCCACAAAACGCATTAAAATACTATCCACCACGCCGCCATAATATCCTGCAATAAGTCCCACTAATGTACCAATAAAGGTTGAGGCAAGCATGGCTAACACACCTACTAGTAAAGAAATACGCCCACCATAAATCACACGGATAAAGTAATCTCGGCCAATTTCATCTGTTCCAAAAAGATGTTTTCCACTTGGTGCTTGAGACATTGAGGATACGTCCGTTGCATTAGGGTCAATAGGAATGAGAAACGCAAAGACTGCAAGTAAAAGCAGGAGCGTTAAAAAAATAATTGGAAGGTAATAACTCGGTTTTTGTTGCAATACTTTTCGCCATTTCGATGTGTTATCCATTAGTTATCCCCCTGACTAATACGTGGATCTACCACTGAATACAAGACATCTGATATTAAATTCCCCACAATAACAAGGGTAGCTGATAATAACATGATGGCCATAATGACTGGATAATCCAGTGCTTTTGTTGCTGCCATTAAATACGGACCAATCCCTGGCCAACCAAAAATACTTTCTGTGATAATCGCGCCTGTCACAAGCATAGGTAAAGCCAAACCTATTTGTGTCACAATAGGCAATAACACATTTTTACTGACATGTTTGAAGAAAATCTCTCTCTTAGTTGCCCCAAAGGATTGTTGTACCATAACATAATCTTCAGATAATTGAGATAAGGTTGACGAACGAACATACCTTGTCAGATCCGGGAAGAAACCAACAACTAGCACAATATAAGGCATGATAAAGTGTTGTAAGAAATCAAGGAAAGAATCCTCTTTTCCAACAGTATGCATACCAATAATCGGTAACAAATCTAATTTATAACCAAATAAATAGATTAATAACATAGCAAACCAAAAGGTCGGCATTGAGATACCAATCGAGCAAATACCATCAATCACTCGATCAATCCATGTTCCTTTATTTGCCCCAGCAACCAATCCTAAAACAATGGATAATACGAGTGCTGTCACATAAGCCGGTAAAATTAACTTGATTGTATTTGGGATTCGCGTCATTAGTTCTGCCCCAATGTTCTGTTGTGTCGCAAGAGAATAACCAAAATCGCCACTGACAATTTGCTTCAGCCATAAAACATACTGAACTAAAAAGGGTTTATCCAACCCATGTTTTGCTCTCAACATCTCTACTGTCTCACTGGACATATTCGGTGTTGTAATAGAATCTATCACATCATAAGGCGATAAATTGATTAATGAAAACACAATAAAAGAGACTACCACCAATAGTGGTATCACTTGTAAGATTCGTTTTAACACATATTTTGCCATAAGCTCACATCCTTTTTATCATAACGTGTAAAAAAACTCTGCTATCTTAGTCGATTTATCATAAGATAGCAAAGCTATAAGTCTTTTATTTAATCGAGATTTTCGATGCGTCTTCAAATGTATAAATTGGCACCAATTTAGCCTCTTCAATTCCCTGAACTGCTTTATTAACAGCTAATACTTTTTTACTATCTACAATCGGATAAAAGGTAGCATCTGCTGCAATTTGTTTCTGTAAATCGGCATAAATTTCTTTACGTTTGGCTGGATCTAACGCCACAGCCCCTTCATCAAACAGAGCATCTGCTGCATCACTATGGTATTTAAAATAATTGGCAGAGCCATCTGATTTGAATAGAGAAGAGTATAAATCTGGGTCATTACCCATAATGTACCCACCCATAAACAAATCATATTTTGTCGTATCAGGTTTTCCCATTTCCGCAAACATCGCAGCGCCATCTCCACCAGCTAATTCTAATGTAATGCCTGCTTTTTGGAGTTGTTGCTGAATTAAAGTAGCTTGAATTGTTTGCACGGGATCATCTGAGGTGAAGGCTAGGTTAAGTTTCAACTCTTTCACTCCAGCCTCTTGTAATAATGCCTTTGATTTTTCTACATCTGTTTCGTATTTTTCCACATCCTCTGTAGCAAAAGGATTTTGTGGAGGCAATATACTGTACACATTATCGTAGTAATCAGTAGATAGGTACCCTGCTGTATTCAATTCATCTTTGTTCAACGCATAAAAAATAGCTTGTCTAACTTTAACGTCTTTCAATTTCTCTGAGTTATTATTGACTCCCATATATCCTACACGGTTTTCGCTATAGATATACGTGTCTAAATCAGAGGCCTCAATGTCTTTAATGTTATTAGGTAACAAGAACGAAGCATCTACTTCCCCTTTTTGTAAGGCTACTTTGGTTGTGTCTGCGTTACTTATAATACGTAATGTTACTTTAGGTACTTTCACTTGGCCACCAAAATAATCCTCATTGGCTTCAAACTGAAGGTATTCTCCTCGTTTATAATTCGTTAATTTATACGGACCAGTTCCCACAGGATCTGCTTGTAGCTCTGATCCTGAAAAGTCAGTTTCATTTTTAAAAATATGTTCTGGAATAATATAGGTTTCCGTTGCAATATTATTTATTGCTGCGGCACTTACAGATGGAAGATTAAACTTAACGGTCACATCATCAACTTTTTCTACTTCAACTGGTTTATCACCAATCCATAAAGCGTCTGATCCACCGTTTTCTTTTTTCACTTTTTCTTGATAGGTAAAGACCACATCATCTGCTGTTAATGGTTCCCCATCAGACCAGTGAATATCACTTTTCAGTTTAACCGTCAATGATTTACCATCCTCAGCAGGCGTTACACTATCTGCTAATTCCATTTTCTCTTGACCATCCCCTTCAATACGAACTAAGGGTGAATAAATCAAGTTAGTAACCGTTAATCCCCAACGATCCCCAACATTAATCGGGTTCATCGAAGACGGATCCCCACTTATAGCATACGTAAACGTATCCTTATCTTTCTTTTCTTTTGCTGCTTTTGGTGCTTCTTTTGATCCACATCCCACCAGTACGGCAGTTGCTACGAGAGCTGTTGCTCCCAATAACCATTTCTTATCCATCAAATCTCTCCCTTTCGTTATGATTAATTGATTTAAAGGATCTTTTAACCATTTATTTCTAATGGGCTTTAGTATAGCTAATGACTATATAAATTGCAAAGATAATTACTTGTAATAAGAAAGTGATTTTTAACAAATGCTTCATTATTCGTTCATAAATCTCGTACGTTAAAAAAAGTATCTAAAATTTCCTTTATCTCTAGCCTTTTTTTCCTCCATTCAAAATAATTTATGGTATCATGAATAAGTTAATGTTAATGTAGGAGGAATTGATTATGACGCTACGCAGTAGCTTTGCCACGTTTGTGGGACGTTCCACACAGTGGTTCTTAAAAACATTTTTAAAAGGTGGGAGTAGTTTACCTGGTAAACTCGCTTTAGCACTGGATCCAAATATTCTCGATTCTCTAGCAAAGGACTATCATGTGATTGTTGTGACTGGAACGAACGGTAAAACCTTGACCACAGCTCTGACGGTCAACGTATTAGAACAAGAAGTCGGTCATGTTTTAACGAACACAACGGGTGCTAATATGGTTCAAGGGATTGTTTCTACATTCTTATCTGGTAAAAAACAACCTGGAAAGAAAAACTTTGCCGTGTTAGAAATAGATGAAGCCAGTTTAAGTAAAGTCACTGAATTTATTAAACCAGAATTGTTTTTATTCACTAATATTTTCCGTGACCAAATGGACCGATATGGTGAAATTTATACGACCTATCAATTAATTGTTGACGGGGCTAAAAAAGCACCTGAGGCAACGATCCTAATGAATGGCGATTTGCCAATTTTCCATTCCATTGATACTGTCAATCCTAGAAAATATTACGGATTCAATCACGAAGAAGAACATGAACAAATGGCGCATTACAACACGGATGGGGTACTTTGTCCTAATTGTCATCACATTTTACACTATAAAATGATCACTTACAGTAATTTAGGTAACTACTACTGCCCTAACTGTGACTTTAAGCGTCCAGAGTTAGGCATAGAGTTAACGAAAATTCATGCTGTAACAAACACATCTTCTGAGTTCACTATTGATGACAATAGGTATCAATTAGAAGTAGGAGGCATGTATAACGTCTACAACGCTCTAGCAGCGACAGCCGTTGCTGAACACTACAATATTTCACCAGACAACATTCGCAAAGGGTTAGCTTATGACGAAAAAGTCTTTGGTCGTCAAGAAGTCATTCATATTGATGACAAAGAATGTACTCTTGTACTCGTTAAAAACCCTGTTGGCTTGAATCAAGTCATTGAAACGATGAAGCTCTCTCCTTTCCAATTCTCTATGGCGGCTTTACTAAATGACAATTATGCAGACGGTATTGATGTTAGTTGGATTTGGGACAGTCAAATGGAAGATTTAGGCGAGCTAGATATTCCCCTTGTGATGACAGGTGGCATGCGTCATAAAGATATGACCCTTCGTCTAGAAGTTGCAGGTATTGATCCTGAAAAACTGGTGGAAAAACAAACCATGGCAGAAGTAATTGAAGGCATCAAACAAGCACCAACTAAACATGTTTATATCCTAGCAACCTACACTGCTGTTCTATCACTACGTAAAGAATTGATTCAAGCAGGATATATTAAGGAGGAGAATTAATATGGCAACTTATGAATTAAATGTCTGTCATTTGTACGGCAATCTTCTTAATACCTATGGGGATAATGGTAACCTCTTAATTATTAATCACTACGCTAAAAAATTAGGCATCCATGTCAACACAGAAATTATCAGTATCCATGAACCTTTTAATGAGGCTAATTATGATTTTGTCTTTTTTGGTGGCGGGCAAGATTTTGAACAAGGCATTGTGTCAAAAGACATTCAACATAAAAAAGAGGCCTTAACGAACTACATCGAAAATGACGGTGTCATGCTTGCCATCTGTGGTGGGTATCAATTACTTGGTGACTATTATATTGGCGCTAAGGGTGAAAAAATTGAAGGCATCCATGCCTTACCTCATTATACTCTCAGTCAAGATAACAACCGATTCATTGGCGATATTGAAATTTACAATGAAACCTTTAATGAAACGTACTACGGTTTTGAAAACCACAATGGCATGACTTTTTTAGGTGAAGGGGAACAACCTTTAGGTAAAATGGTTAAAGGGCATGGAAACAATGGGCAAGATGGCTCGGAAGGTGTCATTTACAAAAATGTGATTGGCTCTTATTCACACGGACCACTACTTTCTAAAAACAAACAACTCGCCCTTCGTTTGATTAACATGGCTATGGAAAAAAAATACAATAAAACCTTCCTATTAGAAGAACTCGATTAAAAACAATCGGGTTCTTTTCATTTGTTTTTAATATATCATTAGGACAAATACTTGATTAAGTGTATACTAATATAAGAAACTAATTTAGTTTAACTTATAGGAGTGACCATTAATGAAAATAGGAATACCAAAAGAAATCAAAAACAATGAAAACCGAGTTGCTTTAACTCCTCCCTTTGTACAAGAGCTAGTTAATAATCAGCACAACGTTTTTGTAGAAACTGGCGCAGGAGAAGGGTCTGGTTTTACCGACGAACACTACAGCGACATGGGAGCCGTCATTACTCAGACCGCCAAAGAAGCCTGGGATGTTGACATGGTCTTAAAAGTAAAAGAACCTATGCCAAGTGAATTTACTTATTTTAAAGAAGGCTTGATACTTTTTACTTACTTACACTTAGCTCCAAATACTACCCTGACAGATGCTTTATTACAGAACAAGGTTACATCAATCGCTTATGAATCAGTCCAACTAGACAATGGAAGTTTGCCATTATTAACTCCTATGTCTGAAATTGCTGGACGTATGGCTCCTCAAACTGGCGCGTTTTTCTTACAAAAAACAAACGGGGGTTCTGGCATCTTACTATCTTCTGTTCCAGGTGTCGCTAAAGGGAACATCGTTATTATCGGTGGCGGTAATGCTGGAGCAAATGCTGCGAAAGTGGCGATTGGTCTCGGCGCGAAAGTACGTATTTTAGATGTTAACTCTCAACGATTAGCACAACTAGAGGACATCTTTGGTAATTCAATTGAAACAGTTATGTCTAATCCTTATAATATCGAACAATCTGTCAAAATGGCTGACCTTGTGATTGGGGCTGTTTTAATACCTGGTAGAAAAGCCCCACGTCTTGTGACTGAAGACATGGTAAAACAAATGAAACCAGGTTCAGTTATTATCGATATTGCCATTGACCAAGGCGGTATTTTTGAAACAACGGATGAGGTAACCACCCATGAAAACCCTATTTACATCAAGCATGGGGTGGTTCACTATGCTGTAGCAAACATGCCTGGGGCTGTTTCTAGAACCTCTACCTTAGCACTCACAAATAATACCTTGCCTTATATTGTGACTCTTGCCAATAAAGGCTTTGTCCAATCTGTACAAGACAATAAGGCGCTGTATCTAGGCGTGAATACTTACAAAGGGCAATTAACCTATGAACAAGTCGCTCTTGACCAAGATAAAGTATTTACACCATTATCAGAATTAATTTAATAAAAAAAGACACTCAGAGGATAACCTCTAGTGTCTATTTTTTTTGCCTGGTTCTGAAGCGATAATTCTCATATCCCCTTCTAAACGCCAATTTGTGATATTATTTGGTAAGATAAAATGAGTGCCCTTTTGCAAATCAAACCCTTGTTTTTCATCATTTAGATACAAGTAGCCAAAACCATCCAGCACACTCACTAAAGTATAAGGGGCTTGGGCTTTCAGTTTAAGTATGCCTGAAACATTCCACTCATAGACGTTAAAATAATCTGAAGTGATATACGTTGTCACACTTGATCCACCTTGTGATACTTCCTTAATGGCTAGTGTCGGATCCACATGAGGAACAGTTGTTACATCTAGAGACTGTTGAATATGCAGTTCTCTGGTATTTCCACTGTCATCTTTTCGGTCATAATCATAGACACGGTAAGTTGTGTCGCTGCTTTGTTGTGTTTCTAAAATCATAATCCCTTTTCCAATAGCATGAATCGTACCACTTGGCACAAAGTAAAAATCGCCAGGTTTAACTTGAATTTTTCGTAAAAGATGGTCCCATTGACCGGACACAATCATCTCAGCCAGTTCTTCTTTTGTTTTGGCATGATGCCCATAAATAATTTCTGAGCCCGGTTCTGCATCAATGATATACCAGCATTCCGTCTTACCTAGTTCCCCTGCATGTTCTTGCCCATATAAATCATCTGGATGGACTTGAACCGATAAATCATCAGAAGCGTCTAATATTTTCGTCAATAAAGGAAACACAGGCTCAGTAGGATGACCAAATAAGTCTGGTTGTTCTTGCCACAATTTATCTAGTAATTGTCCTTTGAATTCTCCACTAGACACTTCACACACACCATGTGGATGCGCGCTAATCGCCCAACACTCGCCTACTTTGTCACTCGTTAAGTCGTAGTCAAAGACTGTACTTAACTTGCTACCTCCCCAAATTTTCTCCTGAAACACTGGTTGTAAAAATAACGGTTCTATCATTCTCTTCACCTCATACATAGTCTTGCATTCAGTATAACATTTTTTTTAACCTACGTCTTTTCATTTAAATAAATACTAATCATCTCATCCCGCTTCTCTAAGTACTCTATTCTGTTATCCATGGGATGCACTCGATTTGATAGGAAGATAAAAGCTTCTCGATTAACGATATCCATCAAAATGAAGGTACCTGTATAACCTGTATGAAATAACATAGGAACGCCGTTATGATTGTTGTATTTAATGTCCCAACCTAAACTTCTCTCTTGGTTACCTAAAGGAGTATAATCTTGTAATAGAGACATGATCGTAGATGCTTTCAAGTAAAAAGTCTCCTCTGTCTTCCCTTGTTGAAGCATCATCTGAACAAACTTTTCCGTGTCACAAAGGGTTGAAAATAGCCCTGCGCTACCACACGTTTCTTGTAAAATAAAGGCTTTAGGATCATGAACCTCCCCTTGAATCATGCCTCTATCTTTCCTATATTCAGTAGGCGCCACATCTTTTGGGTTACTAGGAGAAAATGTGCTATTTTTCATTCCTAAAGGGATCAATACTTGTTCCTCTATTACTTTTTGGACTGGTTGTTGGTAGCTATGTTCTATCATAAAACCCAACAACACAGTTCCTATATCTGTGTAGACAACCTCTAAGCCTCTCTTATCCCCTGAGGATAGAGATAAGACGGCTTGTCTTAATTCAGATTTACTTAATTCATTTCTCCTAGGTATAAAGGGGTTAATATCCGATGTATGTGTTAATAAATGCCGTAATGTCACTGTTGTATCTTGCCACTCCGGTAAATGCTGACTCAAGGCGTCATCCCAATCAATCAGTCCCTCTTCTTTCATTTTTAGCAGGACAGTATTCGTACCTATCACTTTTGTTAGGGAGGCCATATCGTATAAGGTCTCTTCCTTTAGTCGCTCTATATATGGAGCCATTTGCTTATTACCCATGTAATGACGCATGGTCTCATTTTGGTTGATAAAAGAAAACGAAGCACCAGGTATAATGCCGTCCTTAATTAATAAACGAATACTATCTATTGTCTTCTCATACATTGTTTCTAACCCCTCAATTCTATCTAAAAAAAGACAAAATGAAGGCTTCATTTTGTCTTTCATCTTATTTAAATACTCTAAACCACAGTTGGATACCACTTGGATCACTGATACCAATAATTTTTTTCCCTTTATTAAAATAGAAGGTTTGCTTGTTTTCGTTTAAATTGTCTCTAAGTTCTAATAAATTTTCAATGCTTTGAACTTTAAACGTAATATGATCGACTCCTAAATCATCATCTCTTACTGTCATATCCATCGTTGGCATACTTTCTTCTAGTGCCACTTGATGATGGTAATCATCCACCGTTAAGAAATGTTTGTTTTTGAAGTGATCGTCCTTGATACAAAATCCTAAAGAATCGACATAGAAATCATAACTTTTTTCTAAATCAAGCACGTTTAGATGAACATGTCCTATTTTTGTCTCTACAGGAAGTTTTTCAAATGTTCCAGAAATTTTATTTAATATCCTTGGTAAATCAAGTTCTTTAGTGACTCCGTCAATTTTTCCTTCACGCATTGGCCATGTTTCTTTTGGTCTGTCCCAGCTAAATTCTAAGCGGTTGCCTTCTGGATCATTGATGTAAATAGACTTACAGTATCCATGGTCACTTTGACCTTCGATTGGATAGTTTTTAGACATTAAATGTTTGACAAATGCTGCTAATTGTTCTTGTTCTGGAAATACTAACGCCATATGATACAAACCTGTCTGAGTATTTGAATCTTCTTCTCCCTCTGGCGTAGCAATTAATCCTATTATTTTTCGTTTTTGTTGGCCTATCCCCATTATAGCCATATCATTTTCTTCACTTAGTACATCTAAGCCAATAATGTATCGGTAAAAACCTACCATGCGTTCAAAATCTCTTACTTTAATGGCGACTGATGATACTTCAGTGTTTGGGTCTAACGAAAAGATTCCCATAAAGTTCCTTCCTCCTAAATAATAAACCTATTCTTCTCTTAGTGCTTTTATCGACACTTTTTTCTGCAACACTAATAATATATGTTTAAAACATAAAAGAAACAACTAATTTTCGCTTTTCTAATTAAATTGCTACATTATTACTGAATTGGCTATTATATAGGTCCGCGTAAAATCCATTTTTTTCCATTAAGACATCATGATTTCCTGTTTCAATGATTTGTCCTTTGTCCATCACAATAATATTATCAGCATCTCTGATAGTTGAAAGTCGATGAGCCACAACAAAACTTGTGCGTCCCTTCAATAATTCATCCATTGCTTGTTGAATCAGTATTTCTGTTCTAGTATCCACGCTAGATGTCGCTTCATCTAAAATCAAGACCTCTGGATTAGCTAAGAAAGCTCTAGCTATCGTTACTAATTGACGTTGTCCTTGTGAAATGTTACTTGATTCTTCATTTAGTATCGTATCATATCCATCTGGTAATCGTCTAATGAAATCATCCGCTCTTGCTGCTTTTGCTGCCCGAATAACGTCTTCATGACTTGCATTCATATTACCGTATTTAATATTATCATAAATGGTACCTGTAAATAACCATGTTTCTTGAAGAACCATCGAATAATGACTTCTTAATTCTTCTCGCGTCATATTTCTAATGTCGTTTCCTTCAAAGTATATATGACCTTCATTCACATCATAAAATCGTTCTAATAAATTGATAATCGTTGTTTTACCGGCTCCAGTTGGTCCAACTATGGCGACTTTTTGCCCTTCAAACACATCAAGATTAAAATCTGTCATTAACAATTTATCTTCTTCATAGCCAAATGCCATGTTATCAAAAACAACTTTAGCTGAAAGGTTAGCTGGTGTCGTATGAGGTACTTTTTCTTGTGTCATTTCTTCTTCATCTAATAATTCAAACACGCGTTCAGCTGAAGCAATCGTTGCCTGTAAGGTATTCAACAGATTAGCCAATTGGCTGATTGGTTGAGCGAATTGATTCATGTACTGCATAAAGGCTTGAATATCTCCTAATGGAATCACTCCTTGAGATACTTGAATCCCACCAATGACTGCAACAAAGACATACCCAATATTTTTAATGAAGTTCATTAACGGCATGATCATAGCTGAAATAAACTGTGCTTTCCAGCCCACTTTATACAGTTCCTCATTTTTTTCATCAAACATCTTTAAGTTATCTTCTTCTTGATTAAAGCTTTTAACCACTGTATGTGCGCCATAACTTTCTTCAATTTGATTATTTAATAACCCCAATGTTTTTTGTTGTGTTGAAAAGTATTTTTGAGACCGTGGGGCTATAACCATCGTTACAAGTAAACTCAATGGCAGCGTCGCAAGAGCCACTAGAGTTAATTTCCAACTAATTGAAAGCATCATCCACAGCACACCAACAAACATTATAATACTCGTTACAAATTGGGTTAAACTTTGTTGTAGGGTACCTGCAATATTATCCATATCGTTAATAGCTCGAGATAAAATATCACCATTTGAGTGCGTATCATAATACGAAATAGGCACATTGGTCATTTTTCCTTTTAACTCTTTACGAATAGTATAAACAGTACTTTGAGACACTTTTGTCATAATAAACTGTTGCAAGAAACTAAAGATTGCCGCAACAGCATACATGCCTAATACAATAAGTAATATTTGGAATATTTTATCAAAATCTATGGGAATCGTATCGAGTACTATTCCTTGTTGTCGGCTAGCTCTTGCTTCCATTAACCCTTTAAAGATTTCTGTTGTTGCTTGCCCCAATATCTTAGGTGTTCTTATTTGAAATACGGTAGAGACTATGGCTAATACAAAAACTAATACAATCAGGTAAATTTTTGATGACATGTAGGATAACAAACGTTTGGTTGTTTTCCAAAAATTCTTTGGTTTCTCTACTTTTCCTTTTGGTCCTGGTCCTGGTCTCACGCAATTTCCTCCTCTCTCAACTGAGAGTTAATAATATCTTGATAAATGGTGTTTGTTTCTTTTAACTCATTATGGGTTCCTTTACCCACCATTTTCCCTTCGTCTAGAACCAAAATAATGTCCGCATCCACGACTGTACTAATACGTTGTGCCACAATCACTTTAACCACATTCGTGATTTCCTCATTCAAAGTCGCTCTTAATGCGGCATCTGTTTTAAAGTCAAGAGCAGAAAAAGAGTCATCAAAAACATAGACCTTAGCTGGTTTGATTAATGCCCGTGCAATACACAATCTTTGTTTTTGGCCTCCAGAAAAGTTATTACCCCCCTGTTCAACGATACTATCTAAACCATCTTCTAACCCTTCTACAAAAGAGGCTGCTTGAGCAATGCGTAAAGCTTCCCACATCTCTTCTTCTGTCGCATCTTTTTTACCATAAAGTAAATTACTTCTAATAGTACCTGAAAAGAGCATCGCTTTTTGAGGAACAAAACCAACAACGTCTCGTAATTCTTTTTGAGCCATCTCTGTGACAGGCGTACCCCCTATTGTTACAGCCCCTGATTCCACATCGTAAAACCTTGGAATCAAGTTAACTAGAGAGGTTTTACCTGAACCTGTCCCCCCAATAATCGCTACTGTATCACCTGGTTTAGCATGAAAATCAACGCCTTCTAAGGCTAAGTTTTCTGCACCAGTATATCTAAAATCAACTTGATCAAAAGTAAGACTGGCTTCTTCTGGTACATCTTGAGTCGTCTCTTTATCTGTAATCGTATTAGGCATATCCAATATTTCATTAATCCTAACAGCTGAGGCTTGAGCTCTTGGTACAAAGATAAAAATCATCGCCATCATCATAAAGCTCATTAAAATTTGCATGGCATAAGTCATAAAGGCCATCATGTTCCCCACTTCAAGAGTCCCATTAGCGATATTATGACCACCAAACCAAATGATCGACACATTCGTTAAACTGATAATTAATGTAATAACTGGCATTAAAAAGCTCATAATAATATTTACTTTCACAGCAGTTTGTGTGTAATCTTTGTTGGCTTTATCAAATCGCTCTTCTTCAAATTCCGATTGATTAAAAGCTCTGATAACTCTGACCCCTGTTAAACCTTCACGAAAAACTAAGTTTAATCGGTCAGTCTTACCTTGTAGACTTTTAAACAGAGGCGTTGCGACAGCCATCGTGCCACCAACTACTAATAGTAATAAAGGAATAATCACTAAGAATATTTTCGTTAATTCTCTATCTCTCTGAAAAGCAAGGAAACTAGCACCTACTAAGGTAATAGGCGCATTAATCATTAACCTCAAAAACATTTGACTTACCATTTGAATTTGATTCACATCGTTCGTTGTCCTTGTTATCAAAGAAGCTGTCCCGACTTTATCAAACCCTTCATCAGAAGAATATTCTACTTTTTCATAAATCTCATGACGTAATTTTTTTCCTAGTTTTTGAGACTCTCTTGTTGCTATGAGGGTATTAATGATAGACGCGATAATACCAATAAGTGACACGCCTAACATCACCATTCCCACTCGCCAAATATAAGGAATATCTCCTTGTGTGACACCTTTATCAATAATATTAGATGTCAGTGTTGGTAAGTATAAATCACATAAAATTTGAACAACCATAAAACCAATCGCTGCTATGATGGCTGTGATTGACATTTTTTTAATTATCTTTTTCATCGTCTTCCTCCTTCATTTGATGAACCCCATACTTAAGCCATGATAGCTTTAGATGAAAGGCTTCTTTTATTTCTTCTATTTTTATGTCCCCTTCTCGTAACTGCATCCGGTACCCCTCGTTAATGGATGAAAACATAATAGATAAGATCAATTTAAATAATAACTTAAAGTCATGCTCACTCTCTATTTTCAATTGTTTCTTATTAAGTCCTTCGTATAAACGATTCATAGTCATTGTCTGGTCTTTTCTGTGCTTATGAATATGTTCCGTATGAGCTTTGACCTCTTCATCTGAATGAATCATGCGGTTACTTCCTCTGTAATCCATATGTAAAAAGATATTCTTATAAAACAAAGCATCTTCACCAAATAAGACAACCTCAGAAAAGTAATCAAAAAAAGCATTAAAACTTGCTAATAAGTCCCCTTGTGTTTGTTCAAATACTTCTAGTAAATAGCGTTCTGGTTCGTCCAACAACAAGTCAAATAAATAGAAAAACACATCATCTTTCCCATCGAAATATTGATAAAAACTGCCTCTAGGAATATCAGCTGTTTTAATAATATTAGCAATGGATACTTCGTGAATCGGAACCGTTGAAAATTCTTTTTTCGCTGCGTTTAGTATCTTTTCTTGTTTTTCTTCCTCTAATCGGAAGAAAGTTGGTTTTGGCATGTTATTCCCTCCTTTTTCCACTTTTATGACACAGTGTCATTATATGTGACAACCTGTCATATTGCAATAAAAAAGGACTTAGATAGACAAAAAAATACCATTTTATTTCTATTTATCTTATACTTACGAAGGAATGACCTTAAAGGAGTACAAACAATGACTGAAGAAATTTATGATATTACCATTATAGGCGGTGGTCCTGCAGGATTATTCGCAGCCTTTTATGCAGGAATGAGACAAGCCAAAACAAAAGTAATCGAGGTGTTGCCTTCTCTTGGAGGACAGCTTTCTCTGCTTTATCCAGAAAAATATATTTTCGATATTGCTGGATACCCAAAAGTAAAAGCACAGGATCTTGTGGATTCACTCATCAAACAAATAGAACCTTTTCAGCAAGACCTTTTCCTCAATGAGGAAGTTTTAGATATCGTCGAAAAAGAAGGCGTGATTGAGCTGACAACGACAAAAGGACGTCATCTTTCAAAGACCGTCATTATTGCGGCCGGAAACGGCTCTTTTCAACCTAGGAGACTCGCTGTTGAAGGGCACGAACAACTTGAAGGAAAACAATTGCATTACTATATTCAAGATATGACCGTCTTCCAAGATAAGGACATTGCTATCTGTGGTGGCGGTGACTCAGCTGTTGACTGGGCCCTAATGCTTGAAGACATAGCTCGTTCTGTGACCTTAATTCACCGTCGTCCTACTTTCCGAGCTCACGAACACAGTGTGACACAATTAATGCGTTCTTCTGTTCAATTAAAAACACCTTTTGTCATTGATCAATTAAACCAATCTGACAAAGGTTTAGAATCATTAACACTCTTGAACCCGAAAGAAGACATTGAAGAAAAACTAGTTATTGATGACTTAATTGTGAATTATGGCTTTTCTTCTTCTCTTGGACCCATCAAAAAATGGCCCTTAGACTTTAAAGGAAGCTCAATCTTGACACAATCTAATACCTCAACGAGTATTCCAGGAGTCTTTGCTATTGGGGATATCTCGACTTATGACGGGAAAGTTAAATTAATTGCCACAGGGTTTGGTGAAGCGCCAACCGCTGTGAACAACGCCATGCATTTTATTAACCCCAAAGAGCGTGTGCAACCTATGCATAGTACAAGCTTATACCAATAATTGCATCTCTTTTTCAAATTAGGTATACTAGGACTATTAAATAAAGGTGGATTAAACATATGACAATCAAAAAAGAAAACGTTAATCAAAGTGCTCGAAAATTACTTGAAGAACGAGGCGTTACATTAAAAGACATGGCTGAACTTGTCTATTTTCTACAAGAAAAATACGTAGAAGACTTGCAACTATCAACCTGTGAGGACATGATAGAAGCTGTTCTCGAAAAACGAGAAGTTCAAAACGCCATCTTAACTGGGATACAATTAGATATTCTGGCTGAAGAAGGTAAAATGATTCAACCCTTACAAGAAATCGTTGAAACAGACGAGAGTTTATATGGTATTGACGAGATTATGGCTTTATCTATCGTGAATGTGTATGGTTCTATCGGCTTTACGAACTATGGTTACATCGATAAAGTAAAACCTGGTATCTTAAAAGAATTAAACGACCATGATAATGGCCGCGTTCATACTTTCCTTGATGATATTGTTGGTGCTATCGCAGCTGCTGCAGCTAGCCGCTTAGCCCATTCAATGCCTAACTAAAAAAACAATCAAAACCTAGATTAAACCAGGTTTTGATTGTTTTTTTGTTGTTTCAGTTGTCCTTTTCCTACTAATATACCTATTAACAACAAAGTTACAAGTAAGACAAAGAATAATATAAAGCAGTGTAAAAAATAATCTTGGGGTAATGCTAAGATTATAGGGTCTGTGTATGGATCAAATATCCAAGCGTCGTTATT
The DNA here is from genome assembly GCF_056322705.1 of Vagococcus sp. 211. Classification (NCBI taxonomy): domain Bacteria; kingdom Bacillati; phylum Bacillota; class Bacilli; order Lactobacillales; family Enterococcaceae; genus Vagococcus; species Vagococcus sp. 211. Next base: position 623,922 of record NZ_CM150475.1, on the reverse strand, counting down.
GAAAAAGACCGAATGGAATAACACAAAAAAGGCATCAAAAGCGACTAACATACCAAATAAGATAACCCCAATCCCTGTTAAAATATAAGTAAAGGGGCGTATGAGTAACCACATGGTTTTTTCTTTTATCATTGTTAGAATAAACCACACACTAGGAATACTCGTCATAGCCAATACAAGATAATTTAACTGGAAGAGTTTTTTCACTTCAAAAAAATGAAAAGCTCCCATATCTGAGGTTGGAAAATCAGGCATTACTAAGGGATTCACCCAAAATAAATTCAAGTAACGCATCAGCTCATCATAATTTAGCAACAACTCTCGGCGATTCACGTCCACATTATTTAAAATGTTAAGGTAATTAATGTCCCATTGATAAAGCCACCTGGCATTAATTGTGAAGGTAATCGCTACTGTCACAATAAATAAAACCAACACAACGGTTAATAGATTTCTCTTTAGTCCCATTAACCTATCAACCAATCATCTAACTGATTCACTACATGAGTCGGTGCCACAGGCAATGTAGCCACCTGGTCTGCTCTTGTAAATCCTGTCAAAACAAGCACTGTGTCTACACCGTTTTTAATGCCTGCTTGAATATCTGTCTCGTAATTATCCCCCACCATAGCAACGTCTCTCTTATCCAATCCCAAACGCTTTAAGCCAGAAGACATAATAATCGCTTCAGGTTTGCCAATTATCACTGCTTTTGTCTGCGTTGAAGTCTCAATTAAGCTGATTAAACTACCCGCTCCAGGCATTAATCCTCTATCCGTTGGAATGTTTTTATCTGGGTTTGTTCCAATAAAATGAGCTCCTTTTTTTATTGCTAATGTGGCTACTGCTAACATCTCATATGTTAGATTTGTGTCCAGTCCTACAACTACATAGTCGGGATTTACGTCATCTACTTCATACCCAGCTGACAAAATGCCTTCCTTCAACCCAGATTCTCCAATGATATAAACTTTATTCCCCTTGTTTCTATCATTCATATAATCCACCGTTGCAAGAGTAGCTGTGTAGATTGTCTCTACGCCTACATGAATATCAAAATCAGAACTCAAACGGCTCATCACCGCTTCTGGTGTTTTGGTTGTATTATTTGTCAAAAATAAAAAAGGAAGCCCTTTTTCTTGTAAACGTTCAACAAATCGCTTACCTGCTGGTATTGGTTGATTGCCTAAATAAATCGTCCCATCTAAATCAATTAAATAACCTTTGTATGTCATAATATGCTCCTAACTGTTATCTTTTTGTTTAATCGTAAAATGACGATTTTGGTTGCTTGTTTTTTTGTGTGACGTCTCTTTTGGGGTTTCTTTTTTGGCTGGCCCTTGTTTTTTAGACTTAGAAGCCTGCTGGTTATATTTGGGTTTACGTTTTGGTTTATTTGTGTCGTATCGTTTTTCTGATACATGAGCTGGATTTTTCCCTTTATTGTTTGGTGTGTGTGGTTTCTTCTTAGCATTAGATGAGTTGGAACGCCCACGACGCTTGAACTCTCCTGTTTGCTCTATAACAAAATACGCACAACCAAAGTTACAATATTCATACAAGTAATCCTCTAATGTACTAATTTTTGCATCAATAGGGGCACTTTTAAAATCATCTTTAAAAAAACCTTTTAAACGAAGTTGGTCATATCCCCAATCTCCTACAATATAATCGTATTTTTCTAAGATATCCGTGTAGCGTTTGATCAACGCCTCGTAATCAAATCCCTCACGGTACTCCTTGACTAAACGATACTCTCCATTACCTAATTTAAACCCTTTTGGATCATAACTTGCTAACAAATCAAGCAACGCTTGATCTACAACCACTTCTTCTACAACCGCTTCTTCTGTTGTTTCTACTACTTCCTCTTTTTGCTTCTTTGTACGTCTATTTCTTTTATCAGACATGTTTTCACCACCATCAGTTCTTTACTCTCTTTTGTATTTTTTATTCAAATATATCCCTAAGACTGTTCTTAAAAAGTCAGGGCCTAATAATGTAATCTCTCCGGCAATTTCTATGGTTGGAAAGAAAGGAAGAAACGCTAAATGATCCACGGTTACAAGTTCATACATCTCTTCGCTTTCAATCTCTTGTTCACGCCATAATATTTTACCAGTATGTTTTTCATAAGTGATTCCATCATACCATATTTCACCAAAAATATTCCCTCTAAATTTCATGCCAACTACTTTAAAAAAACGTAAAAAATCTCTGTTTTTTTCAATTTCTTTCACCAATCGAATCACATCTTTTCCTTTTAAACGGACTTTGATTAAATTCATTGGATGAGGTAGGCAATCGTGTAGTGTTTTTTTAGACACTGGCCCCGTCTCTAAATCTGTTAAAAACAACCCAGAATTAACCAAGGCCACGTCACACCCTGACTGATCTTTCATTGCTTCTAGCGTGGTTTCAATCAATGTGTTTTGTTTTAATAATGGGACGGGCAAGGTTGTCACTACCTCTCCTTCTAATAAGGTGTTGCCTTTAACTAAATAGGTATCAATCTCCAAAGCATCAGAAGGACTCTCTTCCAGTAGCGAAACCTGTTGAACTCCCGCCTTTTTTTCTAGTATCTGCCCCTTTTCAATGGTTAACGTTACTTCCCCTACATATTCTCCAAAGCGCCCTGCTGCGGCAAGCAAACTGCGATTCACAGTCAGCCCTTCTTTTAAGAGATGATGCGTATGGGATTGGATGATCACATCTATTTCAGGGTAGAGCATGGCTATTTCTTTGTCATCTGGCATACCTAAGTGAGACATTAATAGCAGCACATCTACCTTTTTTCTAAGATGAGGAACACGTTCTTCTAACACAGATAAGGGTTCTCTAATATTCCAACCAAAAGGAACATAAGATAAGGGCATGTAAGCTGTTAGTGCTAATACACCAATTTTTGTTCCTTCAGGTGTCACTATTATTTTCTCAGGGATTAGCCATTGAGGATAACTGCCATCTGGGTTCTCTAAATTACTTAACAATACCTCAAAGGTTGCTTCATTAAATAAATTATCCAATTCTTCTTTACTGTTTGTGATGCCCTCGTTGTTCCCAAGTGTCACCAAATCATAGGAAATATGATTTAATAATTCGACATTCCCTCGCCCATCTGTCGCTTCTGTAAAGGGATGCACTCTATCCATAAAATCCCCCAAATCCAAAGTCAAATAAGGGCTATTTTCCTCTCTTAACTCTGCCTGGCGATGCGTGATATAACGTCTTATTTTAGGCCAATGTTCAAAGTGTGAATGAAGGTCATTGGTATGAATGATATGTATTGTTTCTGTCATGGGTAACTACCTCTCCTGTTTCTTCCATTTTATACTATCATAATTTATTCTTTTCGGATATGATGTTGTTTATAAGGAGGCGGTATTTATGATCTATTCACATCCCTTGTTTCAGTTAGGCGTGATAGCGACTGACCAAGGTATCCGGTCCATTTCTTTCAATCCTGACACAGTCTGTTTACAACAAGAGCACTCTATTAAACAAACCCAGTACCTCAATCAATTAAAACAAGAATTAGACTTATACTTTTCTCAACAGCTGACAACCTTCACTGTTCCCTTAGATATCACTGGAACGCCTTTTCAGTGCACAGTTTGGCAAGCTTTGCGACACATTCCTTATGGCCAAATAGTGACATACCAAGACATTGGTGACGCTATTAGTCAACCCAAAGCCTGCCAAGCAATCGGGCAAGCCAATAAAAAAAATCCGTTACCAATACTGATTCCTTGTCACAGGGTCATTGGAAAAAATGGTAAACTTACTGGCTATATGGGACACTCATCAGAAGGCTTAATGATTAAAGAATACCTACTATCATTAGAAAAAAACGCGAAAAATGAAGAGGTTTCCTCTTAATCCTTCGCGTTTTTTTAAGCGGTAAAAGCTGATTTCATGTCATTGAAGAAGCTCTTTGGCATATTTAAAGCATCCGTGATGTACTCATTTATCCCACCATACTCTTCTTTCATCAAAGTAAGGGAGTGTTCTAAATAACGTTCATCAACGCTCATTAAAATATCTACTTCTTTTAGCTGCGCCTCAGTTAATCCTTTTTGTCTCAAATCTTCTATGATCAAATCATTGGCTGCCCTACGAGACACGTTTGTTATTAAGTAATCTTTCAGAATCGCTTCTTTGGGTACATCTAGCGCACTTAGAATCAATGCAGCCCCCATTCCTGTTCGATCTTTTCCAGCAAAACAATGAAACAACATTGGATTATCAGGCTCTGAAATAACTAACTCTAAAAACTCTTGATACCCTTTTTTTGCCCCTGGTGTTAATATCAGTTCTTCATAAAGACGCATCATTCCAACATCAGCAGTATGTTTGCTATTAACGAGCTCTTCCATACTAGCTCCTTGTTCTTTAGCATCTTTTAAGATATCAATGTTAACATATTTTATGCCTTCAATGCTATCATCTGGGCGTTCCTTTGTTTCTGCTTCGCCCCTAAAATCGACGATTGTTTTTAATTTATAATCCGTTAATAACCGGTCCACATCTGATTGATGCACGTTAACAATTTCACCACTTCGGAAAAAATGTTGGCTCTTAACTTTAGTATGGTTCTTGGTCTCTAAGTTACCAATATCGCGAAAATTAACTACTGTCTTCATTCTGTACACGCCCTTCATCCATCTAACTTAATATTGTCTTATTATAGCACACATAAAAAAAGAGGCCCAAGCCTCTTCTTTCACATAACTATAATAAATTAATTTCTTTGGTTACTATTTTTTTGTAGTTCAACACTATCATCATGACTGATAAAAGAGCCATTAATGTATAAGGAATTACAATATTTGGTAATGCCCAAGCATTATTTCCTAAAATAAAACTAATGGTTCCAATACTATAACTCACCAATGACGCTGGCCAGTATTTCAAACTAAAAACAAGGCCCAATACGACTAAGGTAGTGATACCAATACTAAGAACACATTTATTGACCGATATACCATACGTTACAAGAGCTAATGTATTGGCTATTTGTAAAACAAAGAAAAGTAAAACCGATAATAAAATAAAGGTTACGAGCATTTCTAATAGGTCATGTTGAATTAACGGTTTGACATAGACATTAGTTATCGTATCTTCGTAATCAAACCAACGAGAGATGATGGTGTGTTTAACTAACAACTGATGACCGATTAGCAATAAACCACCTATCACACTCAATATCACTTGTACTACTAATAACATCGACATAATTTGTTTTCTTGAATAAGAGTGATAACTAAAATAAGTTAACCCTCTTTGAACCGTTACCCACGTCACAGCAAACATTACTAAGCTGAAATAATAACTCACCCCGCTCATTTTTCCTTCAATGACAGAAAAGTGAGATAAGGTAATAAAACCAACCGACCAAATAAAATAGCCGATAATAAAGTAAAGCACCCATTTCATGTATTTTTTTAGAAGAGAGCTAATCAATAATTTTTGACTCATTTGATATCTCCTTTTTACGATAAATATCTTTGGTTAATTGGATGAACATGTTTTGTAAATTCAAGGATTCAATGTCTATTTCTAAACCATCCGTCACAAGCGGTTCGCTTTCTAAGAAATACGCTTTGATTTTTCCATCGAAGTATTCTTGCCCCAACATGTGTTTACCTTGAAGAAACTCTCTCACATCTTTCTCTGGTCCTTCCACAGAAAAAGCGGTGGATACTAATTTCTTAACCGAACCTTCCACTAGAACTTGACCATCTTCAAGCATGACTACTTTTTCGATCATGTCTTCAATTTCATCAATCACATGTGTGGATAAAATAATAGTCTTCGGATAACGGTTGTAACTTGCTTGTAAATCCTCATACAATTCATTTCTATGATACGCATCCAACGTGTATACAGGCTCATCTAATAACAAATAATCCACATCCACACTAAAAGCCAAACAGCTTCTAAATAGCATTTGTTTCTTCAATGATAATTGGCCAAAACGGTCAGTACCACTTAAATGGTATTTTCCCATTAATTGTTGGCACACTTCTAGCTGAAATGTTGCGTATGCTTCTGACATCCACTTAACAATACTGTCAAGTTTCGTTCTTTTCCCATAAATTGGGTCCTTGCTTTGATAGTACAATTGTTCTAACACTTTTGGGTTGTCAAAAATATCCACACCATCAATCTCAATAAATCCTTCTGATGGGTATCTTAATTGTGTCATTAATCTCATTAATGTTGTTTTGCCAGAATCATTTTGTCCTAATAATCCATAAATTGTCTTGCCTTTAAAATGTAAATCGATATCATTCAATACTAAGAGTCCATCGACTGATTTTGATACCCCTTTTATTGCAATCCCCATATAACTAATTCCTTTCTCCACAAAATTCCACACGTTTATCATATTCTACTAATATTACTACTGTATCTCAATCAGGTAACAAAAAGTAACAATATGAAAACAAAACAAGCAATTAGGCTCATTCTGTCTAATTGCTTGTTACTTGATCTCCTATGTACTCAATCGTTATTTGTTGTGCGAGGGTTTTTAATAAAATGATATCTGCATCAGTTAACTTATCATCACTAAATAGAGCAACAGAGAATAAAACATCTCCTGTACGTGCCTTATACATGATTGCTTTGTTTCCTTTAGATGTTTGGATAGCTTCTTCCATCACACCTAGATACTGAACGTAATCATTCTCTTCCCACTCTTCGCCTTCTAATTCATAGCCGGCAATCTCCCCGTACATCTCTTGTTCTTTATCAAAGGCATTCATTTGTAAGACCAAGTGTTTATGCTCTGGGCTTGTAAACGTTCCCCAAAGAGAGCTTTGAGTAAATTGACCATCTGACAACAAGACAAAAGGGTCATTATTGAAACTAATTTTACTTTCACCAATAATCATGTTATTAATAATATCTTTTCTATTTTCTACAGTATCTTTAATTACCATACCTTCAACCGACGTTTCCTCGGTGTGATTCGCTGGCGGTGTTGTTGTTTTTCCACAGCTTATTAAGAGAAAGGATAAGCTTGTCACAACTAACAGAAGGACGTATTTTTTCTTCATATTCATCACCTTTTATTATCAAGTATTAGTCATTAGTATACTATAATTCTAGTTAAAAAACACCTTTGTTAATCCTCCTACCAATCTTTAGGGCTCCATAAACTACCATCTAATTGCCCTTCTGATTGTTCAATACGCTGGTATTGCTCCTGAACCAGAACCAAAGCTTCTTTTAATAGAGCTTTCTCTTCGTATGTTTTAGACGCTTCTATTTTTTTTACTATTTCTGATAGTAACCATTCTTTTTCTACCTTCATCAGACATCCATCTCCTCTAAAGCGAGTTTTAAATCATCTAGATACTCTCGATTTTGTTGAATACTCTCTAAAATCATAGGGTATTTTTCTCTCCCCTTTAGGGCTTCTAACCTCTTTACTAACCACTCTTCTCTCTCAACAAAAGAAGCCTGACTCCCTTGAGTAATATAACGTTGATATGCTACAAGAAGTTCCTCTTTTTTCTTATCTGACAGATATGAAAATTGAGAGACTGAGAAAATAGGTAAATAAGTCATACCACATTTATTAGCAATGGCTTCAAATGGACGCAACAGCTCTGATAGTGTGTAGTGTTCAGAGCCTCCTGCTTGAAAGTTAGCTTCTGCTACCCCTAACGTGACTACTATTCCTAACTCTTTTCCTCTTAGAGCCTGTTTGTAAAGACTACTCGTCAATACGTCATCTAGCCATTTTTTCAGTGCATATGGGCAACTATACCAGTACATTGGAAATTGTAAAATAATGCGGTCATGAGACTTTAATAATTCTTGCTCCTGCTGAATCTCATAACCTGAGTCAAGCCCTTCTAAATGATGTAAGGTCACATCAGGTAGGGTTGTGATACTTTCTCTAAAGAATTGCTGTCCTCCAGAATGCCAATATTCTGGATGTGATACTATAATTAATGTTTTCATTTTATCTCCTTATCTAAATAATTCGTTTATTGCTTGATAATCACTTGGCGTCATAGCTATGTCTAGACACCTGATATTGTGTGTTACCTGCTCTCTATTTTTTGCCCCTGGGATGATGGCTGTCACGTCTTCTCTGTGAAGATACCAAGCTAATACTAAGTTCGTAATATCCGTTTCATATTTGTCACTCAGGGGTTGTAATTGTGTGATTTTGTTGCACACAGCCTCAAACCGTTCTCCTTTAAAATCTGGATTCTTAGAACGTAAATCTGTTTCTAAAAATAGTTGCTCTTTTGTGTATTTTCCCGTTAATAAGCCAGAAGCCAAAGGATAATAAGGGATAAAGGAGAGAGTGTTCTTCTGACAATAAGACATCTTTGTTTCCTCGTTTCCTCTATGAAGTAAGTTATATTCATCTTGCACAACGTCTACATAACCATCTTGATTGGCTTCTAACAATTGTGCCTCATTAAAATTAGATAGCCCTATACTTCTAATCCATCCCTTTTCTCTTAATCGTTCTAACGTTCCTACCGCTTCGTATTTAGGAGTCGTTTCATCAGGATAATGAAGGTAAAACAAGTCGATATAATCTGTCTGTAAACGAGTTAAGGCTTCCTCTACTGATTGAATGATAAAGTCTGGGCGATTACTTTTCAGTCTGGTTCCTGGAACATGAGCTGCTTTGGTGGCAAGGGTAATGTCTAATCGATTGAACTCACCCATAACCTGGCCAACTAATTCCTCTGATCGCCCCTCCCCATATATATAGGCAGTGTCTAAAAAAGTAACGCCTTCATTAATGGCTGTTCTCACCAATTCTTTCCCTTCAGCTTCATCTAAATGAGGGTACAAATTATGACCACCAACAGCGTTTGTTCCTAACCCAATGGGTGTTATAAAAACATCGCTCGTTCCTAATCTTTTTTTATTCATCCCAACACGTCCTTTCTATTACTTATACCTAACCGCTACTATACTAGGAGTGTAACAAACAATCCCACATCTTGACACTCTTTTATCAAAAAAAATAAAGCCTCTAGAGAGACTTTATTTTTATTGAATGGATGCGTTATAAATAGAGCTTACTGATTCTTTTAGAGCCATATCAAACTCCATGTCTGTTTCTTGGTAAGACAATCCTTCTGCTAAAGCTCTTGAAAAACTAGCAATCATACCGTGGTTAGCCGCTAGTTTACGATCTGCTTCTGCTTGTTTGTAGCCTCCAGAAAGCGCCGAAACATGCATAACTTTAGGATGGTTAATTAATTCTTCATAAAAATTATCTTCAGATGGTAAGCTTAATTTTAGAATAACTTTGATGTTTGTTTCTAAAGCGTCTAACTTTTCTAAAAGATACGCTTTTAATATTTTTTCTGCTGCTGCTTTTTCAGGGCTGTGAACATCAACTTCTGGTGTAATAACAGGAACGAGTTCATTTTTTATAATGGTTTCTGCTAAGGCGAATTGTTGATCAACCACTGCTTTAATCCCTTTTTCATTGGCTTTAGAAATAGTCGAACGTGCTTTAGCACCACACACATGGTGTTCTTTTGCTTTTTCTAATAACTCTTCTAAATCCTCAATATCTTTCATCAAATGGACGCCATCTGTTTCATGTTGTAATCCTGCATCCACTTTTAAAATCGTTGGTATTTGTTTCTTTTCCCATAAATACTCAGCTGTATACATCCCAGCAATTTTTCGTTCCATCGTGTCTTTGAATATTATAGCTGCTAATACATAATCACCGTCAAAGTAATCATTCATGACAATCCTCATTCTTAAGTCATGCACTAGATTAAACATCTCTTCTTTTGTCTGATAAGTATTGTCAGGAATCCCATAAGCACGCAAAGCACTTGGTGTACTTCCCCCACTTTGATCTAAGGCAGCAATGAACCCCTTTCTTCTTTCTAAATGGGCCAATTTGTCTTGTTCTAACATGCTATCCTCTCCTTATATAAACTTAAATGCTTGTCCTATTTTAACAAATAATCTCAAAAATGAAAGCCTTAATTCAATATTTTATCCAATTAAAATATTTTCTTTAGGGTACATGTACTTACTACTTTGTGAAACAAGCTCTTTTTTCACTAACGAAAAGACGACTGTGTATAATCCAACTCTCCCAATATACATAAGCGACATGATTAAAAACTTACCAAATACGGTTAGATCTGGCGTTAAGCCCATGGTTAATCCAACCGTCGCAAAAGCTGATACCACTTCGAATAAAACATACTCTATCCCAGAATTTTCTGGTATGTACTCTGTGACAGCTAATATTAACGAACTCACCAAACAAATCAAACTCGCAAAGAAAACCAACATAAATGATTTTAATACGGTTTTTAAAGGAATGGTTCTCTCGAATACTTCCGCTTCTTCTCTTCCCTTTAATAAACTAATCAATTGGATGGTTAACACTCCAATGGTTGTCGTCTTAACTCCCCCTGCTGTCGAGCCTGAGGTCCCCCCAATGAACATGAGGACAATCGTTAAGATAATCCCGGCATAAGTCATCGTTCCATAATCAATTGAAGCAAACCCTGCCGTTCTTGGTGTCACGCTTAAAAAGAAACTATGCGATAAATTAGCTAGAAAACTCTCATCTACAGTTGGTTCTGTTAAATAAAAGACGACGGTTCCTAAAAGTAATAAGGTTCCTGTCACAATCAAAGCCAGTTTCGTATGAATGGACATTCTAGCTTCCCTTTTAAAATGAATCAAGTCGTACCAAACAATGAAACCAAACCCACCAGAGATGATGAGCAGAGAAATAATTAATAACACGTAACCATTATCTTGGTAGCCCATTAAACTGTCCCCAAATAAGTCAAAACCGGCATTACAAAAAGCAGAAACGGAATGAAACACACTATAAAAGATTCCTTTTTTCATGCCATAGTCCGGCACAAATTGAATGCTTAATAACAACGCACCTAATAGTTGAACCAACACCGAGAATCTCAGCACAAACTTCAATAATTTAACCACACCACCATGGCTATCTAAATTCAACATATCCTTAATAATTAACCTAGATTGTAACGATAATCTTCGTTTTAACATTAAAGAAATTAGCAACACCACTGACATAAAACCTAATCCACCAAGTTCAATCAATAGTAACATAATAGCATGACCTACTGGATTAAATACATCTGCAACGACAACCGGTGTCAGTCCTGTCACACAAACAGAAGAGGTCGCAACAAACAACGCGTCTATATAGCTAATTTGGTGATTTGCCGCTTGAGTAAAGGGTAACCACAATAATACCGATCCTATCATAATAATACTTAAAAACATCACAGATATCATTTGGACGGTTGATATCTTATTTCGTTTCCAGTCTTTCCTTCTTCTAACCATGCTGATGGTCTCCTTTTATCTCTTTAATTTTCACTATGATACATTGTACAAGTTAAAAACTTTTTTCACAAGATATAATGAAAATAAAAAAAGCCACAGAAAATCTGCAACTTTATTCTTCGTTCATTAACTCTTCCTTAGCTAATAATAAACACCCTGTGATTCCAGCATTGTCTCCTAAGGCACAAGGTACAATATACTCCTCTAATTTCGGAACTGCAACATATCCGTTCATCCATGTTTCAAATTCTTTGTAGATAAGTGGGTACAATTGTTGCTGTTTCATCACTCCTCCACCGAAAATAATCATTTCGGGGGAAACTGTTAAGGTGTAATCAACCAAAGCTTGTGCTAGGTAATAGGCCTCGATTTCCCAAGCTTTATGTGTGCTATCAAGATTTTGTGCTTTGGTATTAAAACGCTGACCAATTGCTGGCCCTGCAGCCATACCTTCCAAACAATCAGCATGATAAGGACACGTGCCCTTAAATTCATCCTCTTCATGTCTCAAGACTCTCACATGGCCAGCTTCAGGATGTCCAAACCCATGAATGACTTGTTGATTAATGACAATACCTGCACCAATACCTGTACCGACTGTGATGTAGATACAACTATCTTTCCCTTTAGCGGCACCGTTCTTCAACTCTCCAAAGGCTGCTGCATTCACATCTGTTGTCCACGCCATTGGTACTGGATAACGTTTCTTCATTTCTGGAAGAAAAGGATAGTCTTGCCATCCAACTTTTGGTGTGGATGTAACATAGCCATAAGTATCGGATTTTTTATTCACATCTATAGGACCAAAAGAACCGATACCAATAGCTGATACCTCATGCTTGTCGAAAAAGGCAAACACTTCTGTCATGGTTTCTTCTGGTGTTCTCGTAGGAATACTTATGCGTTCCTCAATATTTAATTCTAAGTCACTGACCGCACAGACAAATTTTGTTCCGCCTGCTTCAATTGCACCAATCTTCATTCCACTTGTCTCCTTATCCATCACATTTTCACCCTAAATTCTATCACAGTTTTATAAAATAAACTATCTTAAACAATAAAAAACCCTCCATTTTTTATTGGAGGGTTTTTTATATTATTTTGTTGTTACTTTATACACATCAAAATACAAGTCACGCATGTAATCAATTAAGTATGCTGGATTCAAGGCTTCCCCTGTCGCATCCATAATCAACTGATTTGGTTTTCTTGATTTTCCGTATTGGTGGATGTGTTCCGTTGACCAATTTAGAATAGGTGAATAATCATCTGAAGCAAGAACTGCTTCCATATCGAATTCTTTATTCATAGCATGAGCCAACTGTGCCGCATACATGTATCCTAAGGCGTATGACGGGAAGTAACCAAAACTTCCACCTGACCAGTGAACATCTTGTAAAATACCTTCTAAGTCATTCTCTGGACGAATACCAAGGTACTCTTCGTATTTATCGTTCCAAATGGTTGGTAAATCTTCTAAAGCAATGTTGTCATTGAATATCATTTTTTCAATTTCATAACGAATAATGATATGTAATGGATAGGTTAACGAATCTGCTTCAATTCTAACTAAACTTGATTTCGTTTCTTTCAATCCGTCATAGAACGTGTCAAATGAAATATCAGAGAATGTCTCTCCTGTAAGTTCTTGTAGTAATGGGTATTGTTTGCTCCAAAAAGCACGGCTACCACCCACAATAATTTCATTAAACAACGATTGTGACTCATGAATCCCCATAGAGGTACCACTCGCTAGAGGAGTGTAATCATATTTAGCATCCACATTTTGCTCATACATCCCATGACCTGCTTCATGAATTGTACCAAATACAGCGGTCACAAACTCATCTTCAACCCATCGTGTTGTAATACGAGCATCGTTTCGGTTCAGATTCAACATAAATGGATGAATCGTGTCATCCAGTCTACCTTTATTAAAATCATAACCTAACTGTTCAATCACTTTGGTTACAAATTCAGCTTGTACTTCTTTAGGAACCACACGATTAATAAAAGAAGTGTCTGGAGCAGTCCCTTCTTTTTCTAAGGTTTCGCGGATAGACATAATGCCCTCTTTAACTTGATCAAATACTTGATCCAATATGGCGGTTGTCATGCCTGGTTCGTATTGATTTAACAACACATCATAGTCTGTTGCTTCTTCTTTTTTCCATAAGGGTATAAATTCTTTCGTCATGTTAATAATCGTTTCTAAAGAGTCTTTAAACACACCATAATCTTTAGCCTCACGTGATTTAGCCCAAATGCTATGAGCATTAGATGTTTGCTTCATGAACTCTTGGAAACGAGCCACAGGTATCTTATTATTCAATTCGTAGTTTTCTTTGGCTTTATCATAAACTTCCCGGCCAAATTCTGATAACTCTTCTGGATGTTCTTCAAAATATGTCAAATAGTCCACCATCGTTTGGTTGGTAGATTTATCAAAAGCAAGTCCTGATAAATAACTCGACATTTCAGCACGGTACGTCGCACCTTCATCTGGCATCCCTGTTTGGCTGTCCCATTCTGCTAAGCCGACAGCTTCATTTAACAAAGAAATTTCTTTTAAATAATCTAAAAACTCTTGTTCTTTTGACATCCTTGTTTCCTACCCTTCTGTTCTTGGTTTTCTTGGTGGGCGTGTTCCCCAATATTGGAATAGATCGGTTCTCAATGCACCATTATATAATTTACGTTTTTTCGTTGCTTTATCTCCATAATATGACTCAAAAGTTAAATCACTTGTTAAAACGTATTTACTCCATGTTGTCATTGGACGGTACACGTCTCCCATGACTTTGTATAGTTGACGTACAGCTTCTTCTTCTCCTAAACGTTCACCATAAGGAGGATTCGCTACAATGACACCATACTCTTTATCTGTTGTAAAATCTTTTAAATTCATTTGTTTAAATGAGATAGAATCTCCTAAGCCAATCTCTGCTGCGTTACGTTTAGCAATCTCAATCATTTTAGGATCTATGTCTGTTCCTAGAATATCTAGTTCTGTCTCATAATCAATTTGTGCTTTTGCTTCAGCTTTCGCTTCTTCTAACACTTTATTGTCATACCACGGCCAAGCTTCAAATAAAAACTCACGATTAAGACCTGGTGCCATATTACGGCCGATTAAAGCTGCTTCAATACAAAATGTTCCAGAACCACAAACAGGATCATAGAAAGGACGATCTTTTCTCCACGTTGTTAGACTAACAATCGCTGCTGCCATATTTTCTTTAAGCGGTGCCCCACCTTTTTCTAAACGGTAACCACGCTTGAACAAACTTGGTCCCGTTGTGTCTAGTGTGATTGTTACTTTATCTTTTAACAAAGCCACTTCAATCGGGAATTTAGCCCCGGTTTCTGGCAAACGACCATAACGTGAATAGTAGTCACTTAAACGGTTAACAATGGCTTTTTTTGTAATGGCTTGGCAATCTGACACACTAAATAGTGTTGATTTAATTGATTTTCCTGCTACAGGAAATTCTGCATCCATTGGTAAAAAATCTTCCCATGGAATAGCCTTAACTTGTTGGAATAAATCTTCAAAAGTTGTGGCTGTAAATTCCCCTACCACAATTTTGACACGGTCTGCTGTACGTAGCCATAAATTGGCCTCGGCAATTGTTTTTTGGTCACCGTGGAAAATCGCTTTACCGTTCTCAACTTGACACTCAATGCCCATATCTTTTAATTCTTTACCAACTAGTGCTTCTATCCCACTAGCTGCTGTTGCTACTAATTTATATTGAGTCATTTAATTCTTCCTTTTAATTTCTTTATTTTTTAACGGATCTCTTTTTAAAAAAAAGCCTTCCAAACAAATTGGAAGGCTAGCCTGATACTTGCAATTTTCTGTAAGCCATGTTCTGTATCAACATTCGTCAGGTCTGAATGTTGACGATAATCATCTGTCTACAGAAACTATCTGTCCCTTCTCTAAGTTCATTTCCTTGAGAAAGGTGCCCCTACCATATGTTTGGGTTGCTCGCTCGAGGGGTTTACCCGTTCCACTAATTTTATTTCTAAAATTACTTCGTCACTGTGGCACTTTCAAGGTTACTCCAGCATGACCTAAAAGGCTTTAGCTGTTTTGCCTGCCGTTACTCTAAAAGAGTACCTTAACTTATTGTTTCATTAAGCACGAACACTACAGACGTCTCAGTCTGTGCGAGCATGGACTTTCCTCAATTTAGTTGTCTAAACTGCGATTATCCGAAAATTGCAATATTCTTGTCTATTTAAAAACGTTTTGTTGCTTCCAAATCATCGTTTGGGTTTAATACTTTTTGAGCAGCATTGTTCAACGTGTTACGAACTGTTTCACTCGCATCATTTGTTAGAACATCCTCTACTTTACCACCAAATACAGCTTTTTCCAAGTTAGATAATCGTTTAAGGATATCAAAGTTAGTGGTTGTGGCTGTCTTAGGTGCTTCTTGTTTCATTCTTGAAAGCGTCGCTTGATTTTGAGATAATTGATCTACCTTGTTAACTAAGCGTTTGTTTTCTTCTTTTAATGTTAATAATTCTTGATTGTAAGCTTCGTAATCTTTAATAATATTATCTAAAAACTCATCCACTTCAATCGGGTCATAGCCTCTTACTTTAGTTTTAAATTCTTTTTGTAAAATGTCTCTTGCGGAATAAACTAATTTCGTCAATTATTACACCTCTTTTAATTTGCTATACACGCGTATACATAATCATTTCATAATAATTTTCATTGTATCTAATTATCGCACATAAATCAAATCTGAGCTCCCTTTTTTTAAATAAATATTACAAAATACTTATTTAAGCGATATTCCATTTATTTTCTTTTCATTGTAATTCAAGATTTGTTATAATACGGTCTAGGAGCGTGATTCATCTGAAAATAAATTATCCTAACGGGCAACCATCATTTCAAAGGCCTAATAATCGACAGCCTCAGACACCGATTTCCTTAAATAGTAAAGGAACATTTGCTAATCGTGGGATGTCCTTTGAAGAAGAAATCAACAAAAGTAACCACTAT
Organism: Vagococcus sp. 211; assembly: GCF_056322705.1. Lineage (NCBI taxonomy): Bacteria > Bacillati > Bacillota > Bacilli > Lactobacillales > Enterococcaceae > Vagococcus > Vagococcus sp. 211. The sequence continues at coordinate 607,541 of NZ_CM150475.1, read as the reverse complement.
TATTTAACCAAAGGCCGAGCTGTGATTCACAAAAAGCCTACGCCCATTCAAATTGTTGATGTCCACTATCCTAAAAGAAGTGCTGCGGTCATAAAAGAAGCGTATTTCAAAGAGGCTTCAACGACGGATTATAATGGTATCTACAACGGATTTTACATTGATTTTGAAGCAAAAGCGACTAAGAATAAGACCTCTTTTCCCTTAGCCAATTTTCATCAACATCAAATCGATCACATGGAACATTGCTTAGAGCAGGGTGGGATTATTTTCGTTCTCATCTGGTTTTCCACATTGAAAGAGTGCTATCTATTTCCAGCAAAACCTCTTATTGATTATTGGAAACAAAAAGAAACGAACCGTAAATCAATTCCTATCAATTGCATTCGACAAGATGGTTTTGATGTTCCTTTAGGGTTTGCTCCAAGCATTCCTTATCTTGACGCTTTAGATCAGTACATTTTAGAAGGAGATCATTTAAAATGACCAACAAAAAGAATAAACCCAAACAGAATCGATCAAAAGCGATATTAATCACTTTAATCGTTCTGTTATCATTAATCTGTATCCCTCTTGTAGCAGGGACGGGACTATTTTTTTACTACGTAAAAGATGCCCCAGAATTAAGTTACAAACAATTAGAAGACACCATGTCTTCTAAATTATTAGACCCTCACGGTAAAGTCTATTCTGAATACGGTGAGAAAAAAAGAGAAATTATTAAACCAAACGAAATCCCACCAAGCTTAAAACAAGCGATTATCTCTATTGAAGATAAACGTTTTGAAGAACATGTGGGTGTTGATCCTATTCGTATTGCCGGTGCGGCTGTATCGAATTTTAAAGGTAACAGTAAACAAGGTGGTAGTACTCTAACCCAACAACTTATCAAGCTATCTTATTTTTCAACGAAACAAGAAGACCAAACCATCAAACGAAAAGCCCAAGAAGCTTGGTTATCGGTAGAGTTAGAGAAAAAGAAATCCAAGGATGAGATTCTAACCTACTACATCAATCGTGTGTACATGTCTAACGGTGTCTACGGGATGAAAACAGCGGCATTAGCTTATTATGGATTAGAATTAGAAGACTTAAGTCTTGCTCAATATGCACTGTTAGCTGGTATTCCACAAGCACCAACAAACTATGACCCTTACGTTAATAAGGATGCAGCTAAACAACGACGTGATTTAGTTCTTGGTGAAATGAAAAAAGACAATGCAATCACTGAAAAAGAATACAATGAAGCTATCGCAACGCCTATTGATGAAGGTTTACAACCGTTAAAAGAAGACGACCGTATGAAAGCAATTACGGATAACTATGTCACTGAGGTTATAAAAGAAACACAACGATTAACCAAAAAAGACCCATTAACAGATGGGTTAACCGTCTACACTAACATTGATTTAGAAGCACAAGAATATTTATACAATTTACTAAATGATGACAACTCATCTATAAACTTCCCAGATGATGATTTCCAAGCTGCCGCAACCTTGATGGACGTTAAAACAGGTCAAGTAAAAGCCCAAGTTGGTGGTCGTAAAGTGGGAGAAGATACACAAGGTAACATGAACTTAGCGACTCAAAGTAAACGGGACATTGGGTCAACGATTAAACCTTTAGTAGCCTATGCTCCTGCCATTGAAAACTTAAATTACGGAACAGGTGAACTATTTGTGGATGAGCCATACAGATACCCTGACGGTACACAAGTTTATAACTATGATAATTCTTATCGCGGGACGTTAACTATGAGAGAATCTCTTGTAGACTCTCGTAATGTTCCTGCTTTAAAAGCTTTAGAACAAGTTGGGAATGAAACTTCTCAAGAGTTCATTCATACCTTAGGTTTTGATAACACGGTTCATCAATCGAGTGCGATTACAATGGACGCGTCTACCTTACAATTGGCGTCTGCTTATGCCGCTTTTGCCAACGGTGGTGTTTATTACAAGCCTACCTATATCAGTAAAGTGATCTATCCTGATGGTACAGAAGAAGTCTTTGAACCAGATGGAACAAGAGCGATGAAAGATACAACCGCCTATATCATCACTGATATGTTGAAAGACGTTATCAACCGCGGGACTGCTGTCAATGCTCAAATTCCTGGCTTAATTCAAGCTGGTAAAACAGGAACATCTAACTATTCAGATGATGCTCTAGATAAAGTTATTGGTGAAGGAAGCCCTGATATCTCTTTCGTTGGTTATACACCTAAATATTCTTTAGCCGTTTGGACAGGATATAAAGATTATTTCCGTGCTATCCCATTATATAATCAAGGGTTAGCTATTGATATCTATCGTAACTATATGACCTATCTTTACCAAGGATTAGAACCAACAGATTGGAAACAACCTGATGGCGTCACTCGTATCGGAACAGATATTTATTTAAATGATTTTATCGGGATTCAAAATCCTACCTATAAGTATTACAACACACAACCTGCTAAGCAAACCCAATATACTTATGAGTATGTCGAAGAAAGCAGTCCGAAAGAATCTAAAGACAAAAAAGAAGAACAACCTAAAGAAGACGTTGAAGTGACTGAAGAAGAAGTAGAGGAAGAAAAAACAGAAGAGCAACCTACTGAAACACCAGAAGAACAACCCACAACGAATTCACAATCCACACCAGAAAAGCCGAAGAGTAAAACAGAATAAAAAAAGCGTAACAACATTTAGTTGTTACGCTTTTTTTATCCTCTTAGTTTGTCTGCATATTCATTTAGTTTTCGAATACGGTGGTTAATTCCTGACTTACTAATAGCTCCAGAAGGCAAAACTTCCCCAAGTTCTTTCAAACTTATCTCTGGGTATTCTACTCGCATTTCTGCTACCTCTTTCAACTTATCAGGCAACTTATCTAATCCTACCATATCATCAATCAAACGGATATTCTCAATTTGACGTTTGGCTGCATCAGCGGTTTTATTCATATTAGCATTCTCACAGTTCATCAGGCGATTCACAGAGTTTCTAAGATCCCTGACAATCCTAACATCTTCAAATTTTAACATGGCATTGGTTGCACCTATTAATACTAAAAAGTCCGCTATTTCCTCTGCCCCTTTTAAGTAAGCAATGTAACCGTTTCGACGCTCTAATACTCGTCCATTCAAATGATAATACGACATCATTTCGCAAATGTCATAACATTGATCTTCATACATTGAATAAATCTCTAAATGATACCGACTTGTTTCTGGATTATTAACTGAACCTCCTGCTAGGAAAGCTCCTCTTAGGTAAGAACGCATTTTTTGCTCGTTACCCATGATTGTTTTGGATACTCTTGTATTAAACATTAAATCATCCATAATTTCTAAGTCTGTTAGTACCATTTGTGTTTCTTGTTTCAATCTAACAATGTAAACATTGTTCTTTTTTAGTTTCATTTTTCGTCTCACTAATAGCTCACTATTCACTTCATAGTGATCTTTTAACAATGTATAAATCCGACGGGCAATGGCGGCATTTTCAGTTTGTACATTCAGTACGAACTGCTTATTAACCAACGTTACCGCCCCATTCATTCTGATCAGAGCAGCCAACTCAGCTTTTGCATGTTCTCTATGAACTTCTAATGTAGTCAATTCTTTTTTGACATCTGAAGCATATGACATACTGACTCACTCCTATCTTTCTTCTAATATTTCGCTCCGAATACTAAACGAAATAACTCTTCTACTACCTTATTACCGTCATGGAAGACGCCACCATCTCTTAATTCTAAAAAATCGGCAGAAATGACACGACACTCTTCATCTCTTAACCCTTGAAAATCGTGTCTGACTTGAACCAAATACTCATCATACGTTTCTTCATCCATATAATCATCTGGAATGATCTCAGTATTCACTAATACCGTGTCCACAAATTTTTCTTTTAAATGGTGGTGTAATACTCTGACATGATCCGCATCCGTAAAGTTTTCGGTCTCACCTTTTTGCGTCATGATATTACAAATATAAACAACCTCACCTTTAGATTTAGCAATCGCTTGTCCTACTTCTGAAATCATCAAATTAGGCAGAATGCTAGTATACATACTTCCTGGTCCTAAAACAATCATATCAGCTTCTTCAATAGCCTGAATAACATTTCTTGCGGGTTTTGCTTCTCTGTCCGTTTCAGTTTCACGAACATAAACATAATCAATCGGTTTACGTTCCTTCACTATATGAGACTCGCCCACCGCTTTTGTCCCATCCTCATATACAGCATGTAGGGTCAACGCTTTTTCAGACGCAGGATAGATTCTTCCATCTACATGCATGAAATGACTCAGCATCTGTACTGCTTCGTACGTGCTTTCCTTCATCTCTGAAATAGCTGCAATCACAATATTCCCAATGGTGTGATTCGCTAATAAATCATGTTCTTTCCCAAACCGATATTGAAACACATCAGAATAATCCTCTGGCATGTCTGATAAAGCTACCAAGACATTTCTTAAATCCCCTGGAGGACTCATGTGCGAACTGCTTCTTAAAACACCACTACTCCCACCATCATCAGCCACTGTTACAATCGCTGTTATATCAGCACTTTGGTCACGTAATCCTTTTAAGATAACGGGTAGACCTGTCCCACCGCCAATAATAACAATTTTAGGTCGCCGAATTCGGTAGGTTTTCATGGTGCTCATGAGCGATTAACCGTTTCTTTTCGTTTGTTAATATCGCGATGGGTAATATTAGTATTGTAATCTTGTGCCAATCGTTTGCCCAATCGCTCTGTCAATGCAACAGAACGATGTTGACCGCCAGTACAGCCAATCGCAATTGTGACACTCATTTTACCTTCCTTTTTATAACCTGGTAAAATGGTTAACATCAAGTCTTCGTATTTTGTATAAAAATCTTCCGTCATTTCAGAGGCCATAACATAGTCATATACGGCTTGATCTAGACCTGTATTAGGTCTTAGCTCATCAATATAATGTGGATTAGGTAAGAAGCGGACATCCATCACCACATCTGCATCAATCGGTAAACCATATTTAAAACCAAAAGATACCATCTCTACTCTAAACGTTGAGGTGTCTTGTGTTTTAAAATGACCAATGATTTTTTCACGTAATTCACGAGGTGCTAATGTTGTTGTATCAATCACTAACTGGGCTTCCGCCTTTAATTCTTCTAACAAGCCACGCTCTTTAGCAATGCCTTCTGTTACTAATCCGTCCATGGCTAAGGGGTGAGTTCTTCTTGTTTCTTTATAACGGGACACCAACTCTTTATCCGATGCATCTAAGAACATAATCGTTGTGTCGACTAATTTTGTATTTTCTAATTCCACTAACATGCTTTGAATTTCTTGGAAAAAAGCACGTGAACGTAAGTCAATCACTAAAGCAATTTTTGATATTTTTCCAGATTCTTTAATTAATTCCCAAAACTTAGGGATTAAACTTGGAGGTAAATTATCTACACAGAAAAAGCCCATGTCTTCAAAACTTTGTATGGCAACTGTTTTACCAGCACCGCTCATTCCTGTAATCACGACTAATTGTAGGCTATCTATTTGTTTTTCTTCCATATTTATCACTCCTTCTACTCAGTTTCACCATTATAACACACCCGGGCGTGTCTTTGTTAGAGAAAAAAACGAGTCACTTTAAAGTGACTCGTTTTGGTTAAATCGTTCCATAACTTCTTTTAAGTATTGTCCTGTGTAACTTTCCACTACCTCACACACTTCTTCAGGGGTTCCAGTTGTTACAATCGTACCACCACCATCGCCACCTTCTGGTCCTAAATCAATGATATGATCAGATGTTTTAATGACGTCTAAATTATGTTCAATCACAAGAACCGTATTACCTGCATCCACTAACCGATTTAATACCACAAGCAATCGACTAATATCATCCGCATGTAAACCTGTTGTCGGTTCATCTAAGATATAAATATTTTTACCTGTGGACCGTTTATGGAGCTCGCTAGCTAATTTCATTCTTTGAGCCTCTCCACCAGACAACGTTGTCGCAGACTGTCCTAACTGAACATAGCCTAAACCTACATCAACGATGGTTTGAAGTTTTCTGTGAATCTTAGGAATGGCTTGGAAAAAGAGAACCGCTTCCTCCACCCTCATTTCCAGTATCTCAGCAATGTTTTTGCCTTTATATTTAACTTCTAATGTTTCTGAATTGTATCGTTTGCCACCACATGTCTCACAAGGAACATACACATCAGGTAAGAAATGCATCTCGATTTTTAAGATGCCATCTCCTCGACAGGTTTCACAACGACCACCCTTCACATTAAAACTAAAACGCCCCTTTTTATAGCCACGAATTTTCGCTTCATTCGTTTTAGCAAACAAATCTCTAATGTCATCAAACACACTTGTATAAGTTGCTGGGTTACTTCGTGGGGTTCTACCAATTGGACTTTGGTCAATATCAACAATTTTCTCTAGTCCTTCATAGCCAGTCAATGAACGATGTTTACCCGGTTTCTCAGAATTGCGATTGATTTTTTGAGCCAATGCTTTCTTCAAAATATTGTTCACCAATGTGCTTTTCCCCGAACCTGAGACGCCTGTTACAGCAACAAACTTCCCTAAAGGTATTGTGACATCTATATTCTTAAGATTATTTTCTGTGGCACCTTTAATCGTAATTTTTTGGCCGTTTCCTTTGCGACGTGTTGTTGGCACAGGAATCTGTTTTTTTCCAGACAAGTACTGCCCTGTTAATGAGTTCGGATCGTTCTCCACCTCTTCAGGGGTTCCAGCCGATACAATATTACCACCTAATTCACCAGCTCCAGGACCTATATCGATTAAATAGTCTGCGGCACGCATCGTGTCTTCATCGTGTTCCACGACTACCAAAGTATTTCCTAAATCTCTCATTTTCTTTAAAGAGTCAATCAACCGATTATTATCTCGTTGATGAAGACCTATTGAAGGCTCATCTAAGATATATAAAACACCTGACAAATTAGAACCAATTTGAGTCGCTAAACGAATCCGTTGTGCCTCTCCACCTGATAAAGTACCCGATGATCGACTTAAAGTTAAATAACTTAATCCCACATTGTTCAGAAAACTCAATCGATCATGAATTTCTTTAAGAATGGGACTTGCAATGGTCTGCTCCTGTTCACCAAAAGACAACTCTTTGAAGTAATTAACAGAATCCACTACAGACAATTGACTAATTTCACCAATGTGTTTCCCTTTCACCTTAACAGATAAAGCCTCTCTATTTAATCGGTAACCGTGACATGCTTCACACGTAAGCTCTGTCATATATAACTTCATTTGTTCTCTCGTATAATCACTGTTAGTCTCGTGATAACGACGCTTAATATTAGTCAATATCCCTTCAAAAGGCATGTCAACATCTCTGACACCACCAAATTCATTTTCATAATGAAAATGGAATTCTTTCCCATCGGATCCTCTCAGTAATATCTCTTGCTGCTCTGTTGTTAATGAATCAAAAGGCACGTCAAAATCAATATCAAAAGCCAGACATGCTTGTTCTAACATTTGAGGATAATAATTAGAACTAATAGGGTTCCACGGTGTAATCGCTCCTTCTCTTAAGGTTTTCGTTTTATCTGGCACTACTAAATCAGCATCCACTTCTAACTTAACGCTTAACCCATCACATTCAGGACAAGCCCCAAAGGGTGTGTTAAAAGAAAAGAGTCGGGGTTCAATGTCCCCCACAGTAAACCCACAGTAAGGACAAGAGTGATGTTCACTGAACACTAAATCCTCCCCACCAATAATATCTACAATAGCGTATCCTTCAGATAATCTAAGAGCCACTTCAAAGGAGTCAAACAGACGTGACCGAATGCCTTCTTTAACTACTATTCGGTCAACCACAACTTCAATATCATGTTTTTTTGTTTTAGATAATTCTGGTACTTCTTCTAAATCAAATAATTCACCGTCTACACGTACCCTCACAAATCCTTCTTTTTTGATTTGTTCAAACACTTTTTTATGTTGGCCTTTTTTCCCTCTCACAATAGGTGCAAGAATCTGAATGCGTGTGCGCTCCTCTAGTTCTAACACCTTATCTGTCATCTCTTCTGGGGATTGACTACTTATCTCAGTGCCATCATTTGGACAAATGGGATGACCCACGCGAGCATAAAGCAAGCGCAAATAATCGTTGATTTCTGTTACAGTTCCCACAGTAGACCGTGGGTTCTTACTCGTTGTCTTTTGATCAATAGAAATGGCCGGACTCAATCCATCAATACTATCCACATCAGGTTTGTCCATTTGACCTAAAAATTGACGAGCGTATGCGGATAGACTCTCCACATATCGTCTTTGACCTTCAGCATAAAGGGTATCAAAAGCAAGAGAGCTCTTGCCTGAGCCCGATAAACCAGTCACAACAACCATTTTATCTCTAGGTATCGTAACGTCTATGTTTTTTAAATTATGAGCTCTCGCTCCTTTTATTACTATTTTATCGTTCGCCATCGTCTTCTCCTATTTCTCAGCTTTTAGTTCCAACAAAGTATCTCTCAATGTCGCGGCACGTTCAAAGTCTAATGCTTTGGCCGCTTCTTTCATTTGTAATTCTATGTCTAACAAGACATTTTCTTTTTCTTTTCGGTCTAAACTTCTGTATTCTTCTAGTACCGAATGACCTGTATTTTCTTCTTCTGCTTCTTTTGTAATACTGATTAAATTACGAACTTCTTTAATGATTGTGGTTGGAGTGATGCCGTGTTCTGTATTATATGCTTCCTGAATACCTCTTCTTCGAGCCGTTTCATCAATGGCTTTGGTCATAGAGTCTGTCATTTTATCCGCGTACATGATGACTTTCCCTTCAGAGTTACGTGCCGCTCTACCAACTGTCTGAACAAGAGAACGTTCACTTCTAAGGAAGCCTTCTTTATCCGCGTCCAAAATAGCCACGAGTGATACTTCTGGTACATCAATTCCTTCCCTCAGTAAGTTGATACCTATCAGAACATCAAACACACCCAAACGTAAATCTCTAATGATTTCCGTTCGTTCAAGTGTTTTAATGTCACTATGCAAGTATTTGACTTTGAGTCCTAGCTCTTTGAAGTAATCCGTTAAATCTTCTGACATTTTTTTGGTTAAGGTGGTAATAAACACCCGCTCATTTTTCTCTATGCGTTCATTTATTTCTCCCACCAAGTCATCAATTTGTCCCATAATTGGACGCACTTCAATGATTGGATCGAGTAATCCTGTTGGACGAATGATTTGTTCTGTCACAAGCTGTGTCCTATCTAACTCATATGGTCCTGGTGTCGCCGAAACATATAGAATTTGGTTAACATGTTCTTCAAATTCTTCTAGCTTCATAGGGCGATTGTCTAGCGCACTAGGAAGTCTAAACCCATAATCCACAAGCATTTGCTTACGCGCCCTATCTCCGTTATACATCCCTCTAATCTGAGGCATTGTCACGTGAGATTCATCAACCATAATTAAGGAATCTTCAGGAAAAAAATCAATTAATGTATAAGGAGCATCCCCTTCATTACGGCCATCCATGTGACGGGAATAGTTTTCAATGCCTGAACAATAACCCATTTCTCGCATCATTTCGATATCGTAATTGGTCCGTTGCTCTAGTCGTTGTGCCTCTAATAACTTATCATCCCTTCGGAGTTCCTTTAATCTATCTTCTAACTCTTCTTGAATCTGAAGAATGGCTTGTTCCATATGATTCTCATCGGTCACAAAGTGCGTCGCAGGGAAAATAGCCACATGTTCCCGGTCTATGAGTATCTCACCTGTTAAAGCATCAAATTCTCTAATTCGCTCGATCTCATCGCCAAAAAATTCCACACGAAGCGCATGCTCGTCTCGTGATGCCGGAAAAATTTCAACCACGTCTCCACGAACTCTAAATCGGCCACGTTGAAAATCGATGTCATTACGATCAAATTGAATATCCACAAGTTGACGTAACAATTCATTACGGTCCATTTCCATTCCTTCTCTTAAAGAGAGGACTTGTTTGCTGTATTCGTTTGGGTCACCCAAACCATAAATACACGACACTGATGCCACCACAATCACATCATTGCGCTCAAGTAAGGCACTGGTTGCTGAATGTCGTAACTTATCAATTTCATCATTGATACTAGCATCCTTTTCAATGAAAGTATCACTAGATGGGACATAGGCTTCTGGTTGATAATAATCATAGTAACTCACAAAATATTCCACAGCATTGTTTGGAAAGAATTCCTTGAATTCACTGTATAACTGTCCAGCCAATGTTTTATTATGCGCAATAATAAGGGTTGGTTTATTCACTTCTTTAATGACATTAGACATGGTAAATGTCTTACCAGACCCTGTAACACCTAACAAAATTTGTTCTTTTTCTTTATTATTTATATTAGTAACAATTTCTTTAATTGCCGCTGGTTGATCTCCTGCTGGCTCGTATTTAGATACTAAATCAAAGGTTCTCGACGTGTCTCTATCTATCATTTTACCTACTCCTTTAGACTTAATCTGACCTTCATATTTTACCATAGCGAACATATTTTCGCCAATACGGGAACTCCTCTTAGATGGAAGAACTATTTTGTCATTAGTAGTCTTTTCTATTTGTATATATTCGAAAGAAGAGTACAATATAGAGTAAGTTATTAATCATAAATATGGAAGGATGATACAATGTCTAAAGAAATTTCTTTTTCTCACATTGAACAATTTAATGCCAACTATTTAAAGGACGATAAACACTTAATGAGTCAGCGTGCGGTAGTGAAAAATGGGATCCTAGCTTCATCTGAAAATCAGTCTTCGGCTGTGTTAAACACACCCATTTTTTCAATCGACTTAGATACTGGTAATGTAACCAACCAAAAACAAAGTGGACGATGCTGGATGTTCGCCGCACTCAATACATTCCGTCATCACATCCAAGATGCGTTTAATATTAAGCAATTCGAATTATCTCAAAGTTATACTTTTTTCTGGGATAAATTTGAAAAAGCTAACTATTTCTATGAAAATATTTTAGCAACATCTGAAGAAGAGTTAACAAGCCGTAAAGTAAGCTTTTTACTTCAAACACCACAACAAGATGGCGGCCAATGGGACATGCTAGTTGCCATCATTCAAAAATATGGTATCGTACCGAAAAGTGTCATGCCAGAATCATACAGCAGTTCTAAAAGTAGTGAGTTAAATACTTATTTGAATAAAAAACTACGCCGTGACGCCATGGTATTAAGAAACTTAGTCGCAGAAGGCGCTACAGAAGAAACCATTACCTTAGAAAAAGAAAGCATGCTACAAGAAATTTACACTCTATTATGTACAAGTTTAGGAACACCTCCCACAACATTCGATTTTTCTTATTACGATAAAGAAGAAGCGTATCATTTGGTTCGTGACCTAACACCTCAAAGCTTCTATGATCAATTTATTGGGCGTGACTTGTCTGATTATGTTAGTGTGATTAACGCACCTACAAAAGACAAACCATATAACCAATTATATACAGTGGAGATGTTAGGAAGTGTCGTTGGAGGAAAAGAAGTTCGCCATTTAAACGTTGACATTGATACCTTCAAAGAGCTAGCTATTGACCAACTTAAACACGGTGAAGCCGTATGGTATGGCTGTGATGTGGGTCAATCTTCTACTCGAGATACTGGTATTATGGCCACAGATATTTATAGCGTCGCTGATACATTGGATATTGACTATTCTATGAGTAAAGCGGAGCGTCTAGACTATGGTGAGAGCTTAATGACCCATGCTATGGTATTAACTGGCGTTGACTTAGTTGATGACAAACCTACTAAATGGAAGGTTGAAAACAGCTGGGGAAACAAAGTCGGTTCAAAAGGTTATTTTGTCATGAGCGATGAGTGGTTAGAAGAATATACTTACCAAATCGTGGTGGATAAAAAATACCTATCTGATGAGCTAAGACAAATTGTAGCAGCTGATAACGTCACAACGTTAGCACCTTGGGATCCAATGGGTGCCTTAGCATAATAAAAAGAAGCCAAACTCAATGTTAATCGATGAGTTTGGCTTCTTTTTTATTTATATTTTTCCTATTTCAGGGGGAATTAGGAGAATACTTACTTACCTTTTACGTCTAAAAACCAAGTAAGTCCCAGATAAAACAATGCCTCCTAGGTAAGATAATAGAGGGCGTTTCTTATCATTTGTTTGAGGAAGTTTAGCGGAAGTATTCTCTACTATCCCGTCTTTACTTCCCTTTTTACTTACTAGAGATACGGATGGTTGACTATCTTTTGCATCATTTTTCGTCACCTTATCTGTCTCCTCTTTGTCTGTTACTTGAGTATCTTCTGTATTCTCCACCTCAAGCTCGTCTACTACGGGGGCATCTACTACAGGTTCATCTACTACCGGCTCATCCACTACAGGTTCGTCTACCACTGGCTCATCTACCACCGGCTCGTCTATTACGGGCTCGTCTACTACAGGTTCCTCTACTACTGGCTCATCCACTACAGGTTCGTCTACTACGGGTTCGTCTACCACGGGCTCATCCACTACAGGTTCGTCTACCACTGGCTCATCCACTACAGGTTCGTCTACTACGGGTTCGTCTACCACCGGCTCGTCTATTACGGGCTCATCCACTACGGGCTCGTCTATTACGGGCTCGTCCACTACAGGTTCGTCTACCACTGGCTCGTCTATTACGGGCTCGTCCACTACAGGTTCGTCTACCACTGGCTCATCCACTACGGGTTCGTCTACCACTGGCTCATCCACTACAGGTTCGTCTACCACTGGCTCGTCTATTACTGGCTCATCCACTACGGGTTCATCTACCACTGGCTCGTCTATTACGGGCTCGTCCACTACAGGTTCGTCTACCACTGGCTCATCCACTACGGGTTCGTCCACTAGATGGATCATCTCTTCACTCACACCTAATTCATTTATAAGTTGTACTTTCGCTGCTTCTGAGGCAACAAGATAAGTAATTTTTTCCGTGTTGGTGTTTGAGAAGAACATGAAAGCAGACTCTCCAATGACGACCTCTTTATTTTTAAATTCAATTTCTTGTATGCTACCAAACGATCCTCCTAGAAAACCATATTTTATGTCTGTTGTTTTGGCACCTAGACTGATTTTCTTTAACCCGTTTAACTCATAAAATGGATTTTTACCATAGCTATGAACAGAATCTGGTACAACCAATTCTTCTAAGTTTTCGATGTTATAAAAAGCAAGGCGCCCAATACTCTCAATCTGACTACCCAGTGTAATCTTTTCTGCCCGTAGCATGTTTTTGAAAACCAAATCACCAATTTCGACAACACCATCATTCAAAACAATGTCTCTTAAATTGACATTGTACTCAAAGGCATTCTTTCCAATCACTTTTACAGTATCTGGAAACACATAACTTCCGCCATCTTTATCAGCAGGGTAAGCAATCAAAGTGCTTTGGTCTTTGTTAAATAGAACTCCATTTAAAGAAGAATAGGTTCCATTCTCCTCAGATACTTGAAGTTCTCTTAAACCAATCGCCCCAGAAAATGGATAATCACCAATATCTGTTACTTCCTTAGGTAGATAAAGTTTCTTCAACTTAGGATTCGTTCTAAAGGCTCCCTCCCCAATGGTTTTTAGTTGAGAAGTGTCACTAATATCAAAATAAACCAGTTGATTGTTAAACGTAAAAGCACTTTTACCAATTGTTTCTACCCTATCCGGTAAAGAAAAACCGGTCAAACTAGAAAACGCAAACGCATGGTCACCAATGTATGACAACTCGCTACCAGGTTCAATGCGAACGTTTCTTAAATAAATCGAACTGTAAAAGGCTTTGTCGTCAATAGAGCGTATCGTTTTAGGTAACTGAATGTCCTCTACATTCGATCCACCTTCTGCAATGTTACCTGCCTCATCTTCGTAAGTTGTAAAGGCAAAGCTAGCCACCTTTGTTACCTTGTACTGATTCCCTTCATGTTCCACTTCTTCTGGTATCACAATATCCACACCTAATCCTGGAATAGGTTTTTCTCCGTCACCAATTTGGACTTCCCGTTGTCCCTCTTGGTTCATGATAATTTTATACACCACTCCTTGTGCGTCTTTAAAAATAGCTCCCTCTTCCTTTGCTACTTCTACTTCTGAATAATCTATTGAATAAAGCTCTTCAGCTTGTACCTCATAAAAAGTCGGTGCCATGGTTACTAAAACCGCACCACAAACAAATGCTAATTTTTTCATCTTCTCTCTCCTTTTAGGTTAACCTAAATATTTATTAAAGTAATCCTAATTATATAAGAAATAAAAGAAGTGTCAATCCATCCTTTTCATTTGTTCAACTAATAGATCCCTTTTAAAACGAAAAAAAGCAATCATTTATTTAAAATGATTGCTTGTCACTAACGATTCAATTGATAGACTTTTTTAACAAAATAAGGGGTTAATTCAGACATATCCGTAATTATCCAATTTGCTTCTTCTTGATTAACAGGTGGATAATCTAAATTATTGTAACCTATACAAACCATCCCTGCCCTCTTAGCTGCTAATATGCCATTGGTGGAGTCTTCCACCACTAAACAATTCTCTTTTGGAATACCTAATTCTTTTGCCGCAGCTAAGAAAACATCTGGATTCGGTTTAGACTGAGCCACTTCTTCCCCAGACTTCACTAAATCAAAATAAGAATAGATACCTAACTCAGTCAAATGTTCGATAATGAGTTCTTTCCCTGTGGATGAGGCAACAGCTATTTTGAATCCTGCGTCTTTTAAAGGAGAAAATAACTCGTTCACGTGAGAAATCAACTGTACTTGCTCCTTACGAAATAATGAGTCTAATGCTTCTTTTCCTCGTTTTTTTAGTTCATCCACAGAAGCAGATAATTCGAAATCCTCTTTGATGTGTGACCAAATATAATCTTGTGTCGTCCCACAATATTTTCTGAAATAGGACAATTCAGCCTCTTTTCCACAGTCATTGACCACTTGTTGCTCTGATCTCATATAGAAATTTTCTGAATCGATTAAAACACCGTCCATATCAAATATAACTAACTTTAATTCTGACATGCTACACCTCTTTGTCTTATCCTTAAATATGATCCTTTTGGTACACACTTTCCCAATCTGATTTAAAATCATTGACTGCTTTTTGAACCGCTACAGTATCAAGATTAGCTTCTAAAATATCTGGGCCAATGGTAACACTTTGAGCACCAAAAGCAAGCGCATCTACCATTTGATAGCTATTTTTAAAGCTAGCTGCTAGTATTTTAGTTGATGAACCGGTTTGTTCTATTCGTTGAGCTAGATGACTAATCACATCATTAGCATCCAGTCCAATATCAGCCATTCGGTTATAGTATGGTGCGATATAATCTGCCCCAACATTAATCGCTAATAAGCCTTGCAACACAGAATAAATCGCAGTAGCTGTGACATTGATACCACGTGCTTTTAATTCTTTCATCACCCGAAGTCCTGCATCTGTTGTTGGGACCTTGATATAAACCTTATCATCTATATGATGCAAAATGCTTTCCGCATCTTGCATCATGGCCTCATAGGTGTCACCAATTACTTGAATATGCAGACTCTTGTCATCTCCTATGAGGTGACGAATCTCTTTCATATGCTTAATAAAGTCAATGTGTCCTTCTTTTTTTATAATAGAAGGATTGCTTGTCACCCCTTGAATATTTAAATGCTCGTTATAGTGACGAATTCTTTCAATATTAACAGTGTCTAACATTAACTCCATTTGGCTTATCTCCTTTTATATGGTAATCGTACTTCCTACTGTCATTTTTGGCATCTCTTTTGCTTCTACATATAATGTACCCGGTAATTCAGCTTCTGTACTGCCATCAAATTTAATCGTGATATGTCCTAACTCATTCAAGTTTTTTGTAACAACAGCACCTACTGCTGTAATGCGGTAAGCTGTATCAGCAATTGTTATTGTCATATCTGTTGTAATGTCTTCACTTGCTTTATTTAATTGAATGTTATAGCAATAATCAGCTAAACTTTCGGGTGCGTTTTCCCCAAAAAGAATGATCATATTTTCAGCCTGGAACATTTCGGCCTCTGCTCCGATGTTTGTTATTGTTGTATTAAAAATAGTCATGTGTCTCTCTCCCCTAATGTGATACTTTCTTTATTTTATTGATATAAACCAAAACTTGCTAACCAAGCAACAACGACACGTGGTACTCCGTTTAAGAAACGAGAATACAACACAGAAGGAACCCCAACTTCAACCGTTTCAGCTTCTGCTTCTTCAAGACCTAATCCAACTGGGATAAAGTCACACGCGTTTTGCGTATTGATGGCAAATAATGCAGGTAATGCTAGTTGTGGTGGAATATTACCACGACCAATTTCTACCCCGATTAAGGTACCAATTACTTGACTGATAACAGCCCCAGGCCCTAATAATGGTGATAAGAACGGTAAAGAACAAATAAATCCGATGACCATTAACCCAATGACATTTCCTGCTAAGGGAGACATGATCTTAGCGAACCAATCACCAATACCTGACCCTTGAATAATACCAATTAATAACGAAACAAATGCCATGAACGGAATAACCGTGTTAATCATGGTTTGTACGCCTTCACGAGCTGATTGATTGAAGGTAGCGACAACTTTTCCTGCACCCATTCCAATTTTCGCGATAAAACTTTGTTGTTCCGCACGTTGCTCTGTGATTTTTTTGTCAGTACTGTATTTGTATTGTTTTTCAGGTGCTGCTTCTTCTGAAATAGATACTGTTGCTCCTGCTTCTGATTCTTCTAACAACTCAATTTGTTTCACGCCAACGGCTGATACATAAATCGTTTCATTAATATATTGTGCTAAAGGACCACTCTTACCTGTTGGTACAATGTTAATCGTCGGGATATCTTTTTTAGGATAAATCCCACAACGTAATGTACCACCACAGTCAATAATCGCTAAGGCAATCTCTTCATCTGGAATCGATGTTTTGAAACCATTTACCGGCTCCATTCCTGTTAAATCAGCAATTTTATCAACGATAGCAGGTTTTTCTCCCCCACCAGTAATGTAAATAAATTTATGTTTGGCTTCTGTTGGTGTAATGATTAACGGCCCACCGTAACCACCATTTCCTTTAACTACTTTTATGCTTCTATAAGTCATGAGTTTCTCTCTCCTTTTTAGTTAGCTACGTCTACTGTTTTACTTAATGTAATGCCTTGTTGTTTACACACAAAAGCGGTTGTATAATCTGTTACCCAACCTCCGATAAAGTTCATCAACATACCAACTAACATGTAACGAATCGCTAAATCCATTGTGTTTAACCCTAATTGCTCAATTCCTGAAGCAATACCTAACCATACAAACAACTCACCTGGGTTGATATGTGGAAATACCCCATTACTAGTGTGACAAAATTGTGCTTGTGCTGCATAGTAACTTGGTTTGTAATACTCAGGTAAAAAACGAGCCATTGTAAATGACATAGGGTTACCTAGCATAAAAGCAGATAAGAATGGTAGCACTAAATAACGAGTGACTGGGTTTTTAGCTGATACTTTAGCAACACGTTCTACTCTTTCTTCCCCTAAAAAGGCAATCAATGTATTCATTAATACCATTAACATCAAAACAACGGGAACAATTCCTGTCATCCAACTAATGAATGTCTCTGCCCCTGTCTGAAATAATCCCATAAATCCTTCTGCAAAATTTGTTATATGTTGCATTATTCAACACCTCTTCTAAATTTATTTTGAACTGAATCTTTTAATAAACCTGCATGCACTTTAGCATTCATGTATGGAGACATCGGCGTCTCTTCTACATAATTACCTGCCTCTACACGCATATAGATCTCGCGACCATTGACAATGGCTTGTCTCATTAGTTTATTTTCTTGTTGAACCAAATCATTTTCTAACGTGAAATCATGAATGTTATGTCCTTTGAAATGAGGTAAGTCTTTAAATTGTGCCATAACCGTAACCCCTTGCATTTTCACTGATTCTAAGACATTTCCTTTCCCATCAACGGCAAACATCACTATGGTTCCAGCTTTGAATTTACCTGCTCTACGACCAATTGCTACCTTACCTTGTCGTCTTAACCGTTGATACGTTTGATTGAAATGCTTAATTTGTTTCATCCCAAATAAGATTTGTAATAAATACGCACTCACTGCAAAGATTCCCAATACAACCATAAAACTCATTTAAAACACCTCTTTCCATAACCATTGATAAAATTGCTCTGAGTCAGTCAGTCGACTCAACTCCTGTTTCTTAGTATCATCTGATAAAATTTTTAACATATAATCATACAATTGCAATAACTCAGCTTCAACGACATCGTTCATATTTTGAGGAATCCCTACCATAAAAATGTAGGTAATATCTGATTGATTTAATGAAATCACATCTTCTAACACACCTAAATGGAAAATGATTCGGTGACTTTGTAAATTAATCGCATGAGGAAAAGCTATCCCATTACTAAAAACAGTGGTTTGTTGCTCTTCTCTATTAAAAATGCGTTTTAAAAAATCACCATCAACAACTTGCTTGTCAACCATCGGCTCAATCATACGTGTCAATTGAGATTTATAGGAGACATCTGGAACAACTTTACTGAAGTGAAAATCCACATGATGGAAATTAAGCTCATTCACTTTTTTGACCCGCTGCCATTCAGAGTGCAACCACTCATCGTTAAATAAATTAGTAATACGAATGAGAGGTGTTTTAGCGTTTACATTTTCCAACGGAATAGTGGTAAACACGGCAAAATAATCAGATAAGTCTGTTTCATGATACTCATCTTCTGTATAGGTTGCTAACCTAATATTATCTCCTAGCACTTGCTTGATCTGTTGCTTGATCAATGCTGCTGTTCCTTTTCCTGTGTTACACACAATCGCAATTTCACGAGACGTTTTGTCTTTTTTCTTCATCATTAATTCAAAATAAACGGCTAAATAACTAATTTCGGCTTCCGATGATGTTCGACCGACTAGTCGCTCAATTTCATCAATACCCACTTTAGCAATTTCATAAGCTAAAGGGTATTTATTCTCAATTTCTCCGTAAAAATAATCATAATTCTCCATCCGAAAAATGAGTCGATTCAGTAAATACAACAGATGAAACCGCATCTCGTCGTATAACTCATCTCCGTCAAATTCAACACTTGTCACTTGGTAAATATGATGAAGCATCCTATCAAAGATATCTCTAACAAATGCTTCATTCATATACATTTTTTCTACTGCTCCTGTGTTACTTATGTTTAAAGGAAAACTAATAAAATCAATGTCATACTGACTTAATGTAATATGATACAGAGATTCTATTTCATAAATCAGTTGATCAAATTTATCGTCATCTAGTTGATAATTGGTATAATGCGGAATGGCTTTTAATAGATGACGTTTAGATAAAATACGTTTTAACGTGATCTCTAATACTTTTTTCCACGTATTCACACTGCCTTCAGGAATGTTTTTTTCTAAAGCATAGGCTTCAATGTAAGGATTAATATCACCGATGTAAAAGGTTGTTGGAAAATAATCATGCACGTAGTATAAATAAATCAACCTAAGTTCAAATTCTTCTCCTTCAATTTTCATCCCCTTATTTGGTGTTCCTATCATTCCGACACCAAACGTCTCGACAATTTCTTTGACTTCCTTTAAATCTCTAGAAGCGGTTCCCCGACTCACTCCTAGCTCTTCTGCTAAGTCATCAATTAATAAATAGTCATTTGTCTCTATTAATTCCTTTAATATATAAGCAGTACGCTTGGTAGAGGAATTAAAGTCTACCGCTTGCTTTAATTGCCCATCTAAAATAATAGAAAATGAATCAAAGTCTTGAATATCTAGAGTATAAACCGCTCCTTCTTTATGAATCCAAGCAATGTCAACTAACTGTTCATTCAATTGATTAATATTTTTTCTTAACGTCGGCGTACTAATCTGAACAATGTCTTTTAGTTCCGTCTCTTCAATTTTGCCATATGCAACAAACACCTTTAATATGTCATACCACTTATCAATTTGTGACAATGAAATCCCTCACTTCTTTATCCCCTTGTTTTGCCTCCTGCAACGTTGGTTGTCACGCCTGTGATATAGCTTGCACGGTCCGACATGAAGTAGCATACCAAGTCGGCAACTTCTGATAATTTTCCACTTCTTCCCAATGGAATTGTACTTGTTTTACTATATCCAGCTCTCAATTCTTCCACTGTAATGTTACGAGTATAGGCTAAGGCTGTTTCATATTGAATGGTTCTTAATCCTGTCTCTTCCATGATTCCAGGTGCGATTCCCACAACGCGAACCCCTTGTTTGCCTAATTCTTTAGCCCAAGAACGAGTGAAACTATTAACTGCCGCTTTCGTCGCAGCGTAACAACTTTGTCCTTCAGAACCTTCGAGACCACTTTCAGATGACATATTAATGATCACACCAGACTGTTTTTCGGCTAACACTCTTCCCACGGCTTGACTCATTAAATACACACCTTTTTGATTCACAGCAATCATTTTGTCAAAAATAGCGTCTGATAATTCAAACTCACTTTTTGCTTCTTTGCTATCCACTAATAATCGTGGAATATTAATACCAGCATTGTTGACTAACGCATCCACTGTTCCAAATGTTTCTAATACTTTAGCTAAACCTGCTTCAACGCTCTCTCTATTTGACACATCTACTGATGCAAATAATAAATTATCATGTGTCAATTGACCTTCACTTAAGTCAAAGTTAGCTACCTTAACGCCTTCTGCTAATAATTCTTCGACGATACTTGCTCCAATACCTGAAGAGCCACCTGTTACAATCGCAACTTTGTTTTTAATCCCTAACCAATCTGTCATTCTCTTCACTCCTACATCATTTGATGTCTTCATTATGCTACGGAATGTGAAGATAATTAATATCATCATTTTTTTGATAGCGAAAAAAAAGTGTTACTAACTGTTGCATCAACGTTTCTGAATTTGTTTTGATTATAACGCCTACTCATTGATTTCACAATTACAATAATAAAAAAACCATTCCTTCTAGCAATCATTACTAGAAAGAATGGTTTTTTATTGGTTAAGCCTGATAATCACGAATGATTTGCTCAATAATGGGTTGATTTGTCAGACCAGTTATTTCTTCTATCACTGTGTTTAAAGGCTCGTTTGCTATTTTTTCTTGCAACTTAACGGCTTCTTCATCCGTGGGTTCTGTGTAAGCAAGAACTGTCGCAATGGTGGATACTAACGCGCGATTATTTAATTCTTTTTCGGCTAATTCTAACGTTGGTTTGATAAACCGTTCTTGGTTTCCTAATTTTCTGATTGGTGTACGAGCCACACGTTTAATATCATCATCAATTTTAGGGTTCTTAAAACGACCAATGATTTTGTCAATGTATTGTTGATGCTCTTGTGCATCAAAGCCCCATTTTGTTACCATTAGTTCCCCTGTTTCACTTAAAACATGTCTCAAATGCTCTTCAATATCTTTATCAGATATTGCTTCGAGAATGGTTGTATAGCCTTTTTTAGCCCCTTCATACGCAACCGTTGCGTGTCCTGTGTTTACCGTAAATAATTTACGCTCAATAAAAGGTTCTAAGGATGCAGCATAATCCACTCCTTGTAATTTAATCTGAGTATTTTTTACACCACTTTGATCAATAACCCATTCTTTATAAGCTTCTACTTCAACAAATAAAGGATCTTCGTGCTGTTGTTGTGGCACAATACGGTCTACGGCTGCATTTGGAAAACCAACGAGCTCTTCCAGTTGAACTTGTTTCTCTTCTGGTACGTGCTTCATAACTTCTGCCTTTAAGAAGGATGAGCCACCTATCATGTTTTCACATGCAATAACGTCAATCCCTTCTTTTCCTGCTTCAAGACGAGCCATTAATCCTTCCGCTAGAAGTGGGGCTATAAAAGGCAATATGTTTGGTCCAATAGCGGTTGTTATCATGTCTGCCTCTGTGATAGCTTTTATGACTTCTTCAGGATGCTCCTTACTGTTGATTCCCTGAACTTTATCAATTCTGACTAAGTCATTCGTGTCAACAATCTTAATATCATATTGTTTTTTGTCGTTCAACGCATTGATAATCGTTTCATTCACATCCACAAAAGTCACATCAAAACCATTATCGGAATAGACTTGTCCAATAAAACCACGACCAATATTCCCTGCTCCAAAATGAATAGCTTTCATGTTAGTTTCCTCCTAAGAGTGCTTTAACGTCTTCTACTGTACTTGCTTCCGCTAACTTTTGAACATTTTCAATTTCTGAACAGAACACAGCGATTTCTGATAACAAATCCAAGTGCTCATTGCCTTTTCCGGCAATACCAAAAACGATTAATACATCTTTGTCACTACCCGGTTCACCAAAATTAACACTTTGGCTTAATTGGATAATAGAGATACCTGATTCAATGATTTGATCTTGTGAGCCATCTACCCCATGAGGAATAGCAATAAAGTTTCCCATATAGGTACTTAAGACGTCTTCTCTTTTTAGCATACTATTGATGTAGTCAGGTTGAACAAATCCTGCATCAACTAAGGTTTGACCGGCTAATTTAATCGCTTCCTCTTTTGTTGTTACTACTTGGTTTAATTTAATTGCTTTATTTTGTAAGTCCATCTCTTATACCTCTTCCTTTACTTTATTCATTAAATTTATTTGTAGAATGTTAAGTAAGGTATCATTATCTGATGTGGCAAATTCATCCAAATATTCCACAATAATCTCAGAAAACCATCCCATTACATTGACTTCTGTTTCTATCTTATTCGTATTGGCCACCATAAATAGCATGCGCTTCATCTCAATCGTTTCATGATTGAAATCCTGGATTGGATAGCCCTTATCTAAATCAATAATTTGTAGTCTTGGCGTGTCCACAACCTCTGAAGTAGCGTGAAAAAATCCCATCTGCGTATTCGGGAAACCAACCGGCGATTCTTGAGCCCGGTCCATTAACTTTTTGGTGAGATAATGACTCTTGTCATCGTCTTGCAAAAAATTATTAGAAATGATAAATAAAACATCATCTAAGGTTAAGTGCTCATTCTCGAAAAACTCTAGTTTAAATTGATTTAAAATCTGATTTGCCACGTTCACTTTCTTGGTAAATAAACTAAAATCAACCGGAGGTAAGGCCTCCACCATTGATTTTACTTGTATCTCAGATACCGGCTGATGCGCGTTCTGATTCAATGCCATTAATGATTCTCGTATAACATCAATCTCTTCTTGCACCAATAAAGTACTCACCACTTTGTACGGATGACTAAATCCTTTGAGATAAGAAGTAGATAGAATCAAATCATATGTCTGTGCCTCTATTTCTTGTAGCCCACTAACGTTTGTTGTGCGGAGCTCAGAAATTTTAGGGAAAAATTTTTGAATTCTATTTTTTAACATCTTTGACGTCCCCATGCCAGAAGAACACACTAATAATACTCTCGCTGAAATGGTTTCAGATAACTGCTCACCCACTGAAGCAAAATGAAGAACGATATACATGATCTCTACATCGTTGAATTCTAATCCCGCAAATACGAGTTGTAATTCTTCCGTCACTGCTTCAAATAACTCTTCGTATCTTTTTTTTAGGGAATAGTAACTATCTGGTATGTCATCATACTTTTTGCCTTTAATACGCCATAAAGCACTTCTCATATGCTTATACAAATCTTCGTATAAAGTATTATCTAAAAAGTAATTAATCGTCATTCGTTTTGATACTCCTGAAATAAGTTCACGAATATTAAAACCTAAAGAGGTTTCAATTAAGTCCATACTAGACATAACTTCTTTGTTCCTAATCCCTTCAAATTTACGTTGAACTACTTTTAATTCCAGACACCGACTTTCTTGTGAAACATGCAATGGCATAAAAGGATAAAGCAATTCTTTCAAATCAAAAGACAAGGATTCCGTATAGCTCCCACTAGTAATATCCTCTTCCTTTAAGCCGTGCTGCTCCATCCTATCTAATGATACCGTCATGTAAATCAAAAATTCTTTAATCCGTTCGTCACTACTATTGAGTTCTTGAAGTAACTCTTTTTCTAACATCATTTGATATAACTGAGTCAAGGTCTCTATTGAAACATAATCAAAAAAGGGGTTCTCACTCGTTGCCGTTTCATTAACAATGGAAAAAAACTCAAAATCATTAATACCATTAGACAGTAAATGAGAAATGAGTATACGCCGCTCTAGTTCATCAATGACTACTTTTAATCCTAAGCCTTTTTGCGCCTCTAAGATCAAACCAAATTCACGATACGTAATCTCAATCGTTTTTAAATCTTGTTCTAACACCGTTCGACTTATTTTAAACTTCGCCATAAAGTAATCTTTTGGAACATAATCCTCTTCGGATAATAAGGCCACCGTCACCAATTTTTCCCGTTCTTGATTAGATAATCCTGAATGACTCTCCAATAAATAATCTTCTAATATTTGTAACTGAGATACTGTACCTGTAACGTGCCACAGTCCAGATTGGTTTTTTTCAACCATAACAGCCATTTTCTTCAAGGTAGAATTCAAAGAATGGATGGTACGATACAACGTTCGGCTACTAACACCTAACGCTTCACTTAACTCCTCTAAGGTCAGACCAACAGACTTATTAATTAATAATGTCAGTAATTCTTTTTCTCTAGGGGATAAGTACATATCGACACCTCCATTCTTTTTTATCTACTATTTTAATCGTTGAATTAATTCTTCATACTTTGGACTATTCAAGAAATTTTCCACTGGAATAATTTCAGCATTTGGCACTTTGACGCGTGCTCGTTCGGCTAATTCCATTTGAGTAATCACTAATAAGTTAGGTTCTTCTTGTAAATTGTTGATAGCACTATTTGTCACATCAATCTCTATACCCGCTTCTTTAAATTTCTTTCTAAGAAGAGAGGCACCCATAGCACTTGATCCCATTCCAGCATCACAAGCAAAGATAACTCTGTTAACTGTGTCGTTTTGAACTGGTGTTACTGCTTCAACTTGTTGGCCTTTTGCTTCAGCTTTGCTTTGTTTTACTTCAGATACTTTTTCTTCAAATGTATCTTCTTCATTTTTAGAAGCCTTTAAAATAACCGCAGCAATTAAGAATGAAACAACCGCTCCTGCTAATACCCCTAAAATAACCGATAACATTCCACCTTTTGGTGCCATTGCTAGGATGGCAAAGATAGATCCTGGTGACGCAGCTGCAACTAGTCCAGATCCTAAAATAGAGTTAACGAAGGTTCCTGCAACCCCACCACCAATAACTGCTAAGAATAATAATGGGTTCATTAATACATAAGGGAAGTAAATTTCATGAATCCCACCTAAGAAATGAATCACAGAAGCACCAATGGCAGATGATTTTGCACTACCTTTACCAAACATAACGTAAGCCAGTAAGATACCTAGACCTGGTCCAGGGTTAGCTTCTAGTAAGAATAGAATAGACTTACCACCTTCAATGGCTTGCTCGGTTCCTAATGGTGTCAAGATTCCATGATTAATAGCATTATTTAAGAATAAAATTTTGGCAGGTTCAATCAAGATATTTGAGAACGGTAATAAACCATTATCTAAAATCCATTGAACCCCATTTCCCATTAAATCTGTAAACATACTAACAAAAGGTCCGACGATAAAGAAGCCTAAGATACCTAATAAGAAGCCAATAATTCCACTTGAAAAATTGTTGTATAACATTTCAAAACCTGATTTAACTTTGTCTTGAAATAGACTATCGAATTTTTTCAATACCCATGCTGCAAATGGCCCCATTGCCATTGCTCCTATAAACATCGTAACATCAGAACCTACAATAACACCAATGGTTGCTATTGCAGCAATAACGCCTCCACGATCACCATAGACTTGTTTACCACCGGAAATGGCTATCAAGATTGGTAATAAGTAGGTAATCATTGGTCCTACAATCTCTGCTAACTGTTCATTTGGCAACCAACCCGTCTCAATAAATAATGCCGTTAATAGCCCCCATGCAATAAATGCAGCAATATTTGGCATTACCATTCCACTTAGGAAACTACCAAATTTTTGGACCTTCGCTTTAGAACCTTGTGATGTTGTCCCCATTAAAATCACTCCTTAATTTTTATTGTATCTTAAGCATATCTCCTATTGGTTTCGCTTACAAGATTAGTCAGAGTCGAGTTTGTCACAAAGTTGTGCCATGTCTTTCTTTGCATAAAAAAAAGCAAGAAGCGTTAGCTCCTTACTCTTTCTTACCAACCTCCAGAGAACCCACCACCACCAGATGAGCCTCCTCCAAAGCTTGATCCTCCTCCAAAGCCTCCGCCACCGCCGCTTTGATTGCTACGGTAACTAGACCAAATGAGTGTTTGCATATAATAACTACCTAATGTCATATTCGTTAAATCATTCAACGCTTGTTGGCGTTTATTGCGGTCAATTTGACGGCGTTGTTTTTCAGCAAAACGATACGCACTGTTCATGTTTTGATCATCTAATAATAGATTATTTAACACATCTGTTCTTGATAAGTCTTTGCCTTTAAAGAAGTAATATCCCATTAGAGCAACCACTAAATTATGGTCGATGTTGCTTCTAAAGGAAACTCCTCTCTTAACAAGATAAGCATTACATAATTCTGACATCACTGCTTTATTCTTTTCTGTTACAGCCAAAGCTTGTCTGTGGTCTTCAGTAATACCTGACAAATAATAACCGATATCTGCCATTTTATCCTTGGTTAAATAAGGATTAGACATTAAAGGATATCGAGGAACATCGCGCCATTGTTGCTGCGTTTCTAGAAGTTCCTTACGGTATTTAGTATCCAAGTAAATATCTAGAGAATACGGATTCAACTTTTTAGAATGTTGCCAGTACTGAATCACACTGTCTTTCAATAAATAAGACTCAATCCAATCCGTCATTCTTTCCTTATCATTCAAGAGGGATTTTTTACTAGGTAAAAACATTAAGCGTTTCGCTAAAAATGCCCCTAATGCTACCTCCTCTAACACAGGTGAATGACTGACTAAACCAATGTTTCCTTCATCATAGACAAATGCTCTTACTTTAGAATCAATGTAATCTCGATGAATGTGACGTTTTAAACGATTAAGTTTTAAGAAATACCATATTACCGCTAATAAAACCAATGCTAATATACCAAAGATAACCATTAGAATCATGTGACCTATTTTATCTTCTCTCTCTTGTTTAGCAATAATCGCTTCTTTAGACGCTTCGTAATCACCATATCTTGCCAATACTAAGGACTCAATGTTTTTCGTAATTGCCATTGTTGCCGCTTCATAGTTTTCATCTTGTAGTAATTCTGTGATATCCTCCGTCACCACATCATTTTTCATACCATCTGTGATAACATCTTCTACCCCATACCCTGTTTCCAAACGATACGCTCTATCCTCAATTGAGATGACAAAAAGAAAACCATTGTCTAGCTTTTGATCACCGATACCTAAGGCTTTGAATTTCTGTTCTGCATAATTTTCAATCGAATCCCCATCTAGACTTGGTAATGTGACAACGACCAATTGTGGACTTCCTGATAACTCTTTAAATCTCACTTCATTTATTTCTTCTATATAACGTTTATCTTCTGTTGTTAAAATACCTGCTTTATCTTCCACAAAAATACTATCTGCAGAAACACCTGTCATCCAGCCAAAGAAAAAGAGGACGATTAAAAGACCACTCATCATGCTTTTTTTAACACGTTCTATGTGACGCATACATCCACCTCCTTATATAAAGAGACTCACTTTTTACTCATCAAAATCAACAGTGGGAGCTTTTTCAGCACCTTTTTCTGCTTCAAAGTACTCTTTTTGGTCAAATCCTGACATGTTAGCGATGATTGATTTCGGGAATCGTTTAATCGAAACATTGTAGCTTTTAACCGATTTGTTGTAGCGATCACGCTCAACAGAAATACGATTTTCTGTTCCTTCCAGTTGTGTCATCAATGTATTAACATTCTCGTTTGATTTAAGTTCTGGATAATTTTCCATGACTACCAATAACCGAGACAAGGCTGATTCCATTTCACCACTTGCTTCAGACACTTCTTTTACTGATTTAGCACCTGACATTTTAGCTCGAGCATCTGCAATGTTACCAAATACTTCTTGTTCTTGTTTCATACTACCTTTAACAGAGTTCACTAAATTAGGGACTAAATCATAACGTCGTTGTAACTTAGATTCAACATTAGCCCACTGACTGTCTACTTCTGCTTCACGTGATACCAAACTATTGTAAGACATAATACCCCAGCCAATAATTAGTACCACAATCCCACCAATAATTAATCCTGTTTTATTTCCTTTGTTCATTCCTATGACCTCCTTATTGTTACAAAACAATGACAATTAAATCTTTTATATGACAAGTATAGTCTATCATATTTGACCTCACATCAGACCTAAGACCTAGAGATGTCCCTTGTTCTATTTATTATACTATATAAAAATACGACTTATTATACAATTAATTTCCTTTATTTTTAATCATAATATATGTAGAAAGATGAATCCTTTGACCTTTATTGACCTTTGTATTAAACTTTTATCTAGGTCACCCTTTTGAAGTATGTTAAAATAAGGATGCGAATGATTAATTTAGGAGGAACTTTATATGAATTTAATACCTACAGTTATCGAGCAATCGTCTCGTGGAGAACGTGCTTACGATATCTATTCTAGACTTTTGAAAGACCGCATTATTATGCTAAGTGGTCCCATTGACGATAATGTATCCAATGCAGTGATTGCACAATTACTATTCTTAGATGCACAGGACCCTGAGAAAGATATTTTCTTATATATCAACTCACCAGGAGGTAGTGTTTCAGCTGGTTTGGCTATTTACGACACAATGAACTTCGTCAAAGCAGACGTTCAAACCATCGTTTTAGGTATGGCAGCTTCTATGGGAAGTTTCTTATTAACGGCTGGAGCAAAAGGGAAACGTTTTGCTTTACCTAATGCAGAAATCATGATCCACCAACCTCTAGGAGGCGCTCAAGGTCAAGCAACTGAAATTGAGATTGCTGCACGTCACATCTTAAATACCCGTGAACGCTTAAACCGTATTTTATCTGAAAATACAGGTCAACCTATTGAAGTTATCGAAAAAGATACAGATAGAGATAACTTTATGTCAGCTGAACAAGCTAAAGAATATGGCTTAATTGATGAAGTTATGACAAACAGTTCAAATCTAAAATAAAGAGGGTTACTTTATGGAAGCTATCGATACAAGTAAAATTAAGACAGATTTAGGCATTACCCTAGGAAACGAAGACGCACCTATTACGGTCGTTGAATTCACTAATCTACGTTGCCCTTTCTGTAAACAATGGTGGGATGAACGTCATGGTTTACTGAATGACTATGTCACTTCTGGTCGAATCAAACACACCATTAAATTATTTGATAAAGAAAGTCCAGCACTCGCTAAAGGGAATATTATGCATCATCATGTTCCCAATGACGACACTGCGATTGACGCGATTTCTGCGATTTTCGAGACTCAGGATATCTGGGGAAATATGGCTTCTGATGAAGACATTGCTCGGTTTGCTCAAGAAGAATTAGGTCTAACATTACAAACAGATACTAAAGTATTACAAGCCATTGTTGAGGAAACAAAAGAATCTAATGTGTTCTTCATCCCAACCATGATTATTAACGATACTGTGTTCGATCAAAAAATTACCGATGACGCGCTAATCGCTTTAATCGAAAAATAAAAAGAAAGAGTTGGAATTAAGCTTCCAGCTCTTTCTTTTTCATTATTTTTTGTCCTTCCTGGCATAAGTCAAGTAAGGGGCACCCTTCACATTTAGGACTTCTTGCGACACAATGATACCTACCGAATAAAATCATCGTGTGGTGAGTGTCTACCCATCTTTCTTCAGGAATTTTTTTCATTAGCATGTCTTCTACTTCCCCAACTGAAGCAGACTGTTTACAAATACGTAATCGTTTTGAGACTCTTTCCACGTGCGTGTCCACAGCAATGGCCGGCACACCAAACATATCCCCTGCTACGACATTGGCTGTCTTAATACCAACCCCAGGTAATTTTACCAAATCCTTAATCGTTTCTGGTACTTGTCCATTATTATGTGTCGCCAAAATCTGAGAGGTTTTAATAATATTCTTTGCTTTGGTCTTATATAAACCAATCGTTCTAATCCGGTCTGATACATCTTCTAGAGGCGCTTTCGCTAGTAACTCGGCCGTTGGATAAGCTTCGAATAATCGAGGGGTTGCCTTATTTACTGAAACATCTGTTGCTTGAGCACTTAACATAACCGCTATAAGATACTGAAAAGGTGTCTCGTGATCCAGCTCTCCCTGGGCATCTGGATACATCTCTTTCATTCGGTCAATGGCTTCTATTGTTCTTTTTTTTGACAGCATCACATTCTACCTTTCTTTAATGATCGTTCTCTAACCAATTGTATAGAGGAATATGTGGTAACTCTTCTTCTTCATTCTCTTGTGTTACTTGTCGACCTACTTCTTCTGCCCGTTTCTTCTGACTCGCTTGAATCGCGGCTTTAGAACGTAAATTTTTACGCTCCCAACTAAGTAAGATACGATCAATGTATTTAAAACTATAAGCTTGATTTAATACCGCTTCTCTTAAAGCTAACTCAATGATGTCAACAGCGTAGTTATCTTGACTAACCCAAAGTTGAATATTTTCTATTTCCATAGGTGACAACGGTCTACCAAATTCTCTCTCAAAACGTTGATACAATTCACCAATTTGATTCACTTCTTTTTTTACTACCTCTTGCTTCTCTTCACTTTCAATGCACCAATTAATTTTATCGTACACAGGAGTTAAGTCATAGCGATCTTCTGTCTGACCTTTTCCATTCTTGATGGTTTCAATCTGGATACAGCCTTTTTTTATTAATTGCTCAAGCAAACCATACAAGACATCTAAAGGTAAACCCATTTCTTTTGAAATATCTTCCATATTAGGGAAATCAATGCCTCGTTGCTCGTATTTCAATAATTGAAAATAAAATAAAATTTCTCTCTCATTCATGTCTATTTTATGGTAATAGTCCAATAATAAATTGGAAATTGTTGTAAATTGATGGTTTAGTAATGTTTTGAATCCTATCATACCGTTCACTCACTTTCCTAACTAGTATAACAAACTTTCTCTCTCAAAGACTAATCTTTGAGACAATAAAAAAAGCTCTTAGTAAGCGAACCTACTAAGATACTTTAAAATTATTTTGTTCCGAATAAACGATCTCCAGCATCTCCAAGACCTGGTACGATGTATCCTTCTTCATTTAATTTTTCATCTAGACCTGCTGTGTAGATATCAATGTCTGGATGAGCGTCCTGTAAAGCTTTAATTCCTTCAGGTGCAGCAACTAAACAAACAAATTTAATGTTTGTTGCGCCACGTTTTTTCAATAAGTCGATAGCCATAATAGCCGATCCACCCGTTGCTAACATTGGGTCAACCACTAACAATTGACGTTCAGCGATATCCGCTGGTAACTTAACGAAATACTCCACAGGTTCTAACGTGGTTTCATCACGATATAAACCGACATGTCCTACTTTTGCAGCTGGAATTAATTCTAACATTCCGTCAACCATACCAATTCCTGCTCTTAAAATTGGAACAATCGCTACTTTTTTACCAGTAAGTGATTTTTGAATAGATTTACCCATTGGTGTTTCTATTTCAACGTCCTCCAACGGCATATCTCTTGATACCTCATACGCCATTAACATTGCGATCTCATCAACAACTTCACGGAATACTTTTGTTCCACAATTTTTGTCGCGGATAATAGTAAGCTTGTGTTGGATCAATGGATGATCAATTACTTGAAATTTTCCCATATCGTGATTCTCCTTTATTAATTTTATTTCCAATCTATTGTAACGGAAAAAGAGACGATTGACTAGTCAATCGCCTAAATTATTATTTATAAAGAGGATGTTTTTCTATTAATGTCGCTACTTCGCCTCTTATTGCTTCTAATTGTTCATCATTGTCACGATTTATAATAGAATTAATAATCAACTCAGCTACTTTGACAGAGTCTTCTTCTTTGAAACCACGACTTGTAATCGCTGGTGTACCAATACGAATACCACTTGTTTCAAATGGACTTAAACTTTCAAACGGAATCGAATTCTTGTTCACTGTAATATTAACAGTATCAAGAATAGCTTCTGCTTGTTTACCTGTAACACCTAGATCACTTACATCTATCAATAATAAATGGTTATCAGTATCACCACTAATTAACCGAATACCTGGTGTTTGATTGATAACACGAGCCATAGCTTTCGCATTTTTTATCACTTGTTCAGAATACTCTTTGAATTCTGGTAATAAAGCTTCTCTAAACGCTGCCGCTTTTGCCGCGATAACGTGCTCTAATGGGCCACCTTGAATACCTGGGAAAATGTTGCTATTTACTTTTTTAGCTAAGGTAGCATCATTCGTTAAAATCAATCCACCACGAGGTCCTCTTAATGTTTTATGCGTTGTAGAAGTTACAATATCAGCGTAAGGCATTGGGCTTGGGTGTAATCCCGTCGCTACGAGTCCCGCAATATGAGCCATATCTACCATTAATTTTGCGCCAACACTATCAGCAATCTCTTTAAATTTAGCAAAATCAATCTCACGAGAGTAAGCACTCGCTCCAGCAACAATTAGTTGGGGTTGATGCTTACGAGCTAAAATTTTAACCACGTCATAATCAATCACTTCTGTAATAGGGTCCACACCATACGATACAAAATGATAGGTCTTGCCACTAAAGTTAACAGGAGAACCATGTGTTAAATGGCCACCAGCTGATAAATCCATCCCCATAATTGTGTCACCAGGTTCTACTAAAGCCAAATAAGCCGCAGTATTAGCTTGTGAACCAGAATGGGCCTGTACGTTAGCAAATCCTGCACCAAATAAATCCTTCGCACGATCAATCGCTAAATTTTCTACCACATCCACAAATTCACACCCACCGTAGTAACGACGACCTGGGTAACCTTCTGCGTATTTATTGGTTAACACACTGCCTTGTGCTGCCATTACTGCTTCTGAAACAAAATTCTCTGAGGCAATTAATTCAATATTATTTTCTTGACGTTTCTTTTCATTCTCAATCGCATCCCATAATACTGCATCTTCTTGTTTATATCCCATATAAAAAAACACCTCATATTCTTCTTTTTATTCATTGTACCATAGTTTATTTAAAATCGACGTCCACATAGGTTTGATTGGCTGCTTTTTTTAAGCGGTTCATATAAGCTATCCCTCTGTCTTCTTCTGGAAAGGTTTGTACAAGAATGACATCCAAGTCTAACGTATCAAGATAACGCAAACCTGAGAAGAGATGCGTCATGGCTTCTTCTACTACATTATTTTTTGTTAACGAGTAACAACTTAGTCCCTCACCAAACGCTGTTATGATACTATCATTGGCTAAAATACCAATTTTTTGTCGCTCAGGATGTTGGATGGCTAATTCCCAATTGTTCAAATGATAATCCACCATCTCAACAGGCGTTTCAGGAGAATAGTGTTTGTACTTCATGCCTGGTGCCTTAGGTGCTTCGGATTCAGATAAGATGTGTTGATCCACAGATACTTCCCCAATCTCATCAGCCAATTCCTCCTGTGTCACAGCTCCTGGTCGTAAAATAAGTGGCGTTTTATCCTTATCAGACAAGTCAATCACCGTAGATTCAATGCCTACTTCACACGCACCATCATCTAATATACCAGATATGCGGCCATGTAAATCATGGTAGACATGCTCAGCTGTTGTTGGGCTTGGTTTGCCTGATGTGTTCGCACTGGGTCCAACAAGTACTGTACCAGATGCATTAATGAGAGCCAAAGTAGCCGCATTGTTTGGCATACGAAAAGCCGCTGTCCCTAAACCACCTGTTACATTACTAGGTAAACCACTTTCTTCTTTTAATGTTAAAATAATCGTCAACGGTCCTGGCCAAAAACGAGTCATTAATTGTTGTGCTGTGTCACTAATCTCCGTTACAAATTCTTCAATTTGTGTTGGGTCTGACACATGAATAATTAATGGGTTATCGCTTGGGCGTCCTTTAGCGGCGTAAACCTTGCCAACCGCTTCACTTTGCCTAGCATCGGCACCTAAACCGTATACTGTTTCAGTTGGAAAAGCGACAAGCTCTCCCTCTTGAAGTAATTTTGCTGCTTCGTCTATTTCAGTCGTTGTTAGTCTCTTTGTCTCCATTTATTTACACTTCCCTTAACTTAGCTGACTTTAACTATTCTATCTAAACCAGAAAGGTCTTTTATAATATGTACTTGTTTGTTTGGGAATGCCTCTTGAAATAATGCTTGAACGGCTGTTCCTTGACGGTACCCAATCTCTAAATACATACGTCCATCCTCTTTTAAAACAAGAGGGGCTTCTTGTGCTATTTTTTCATAGATGGCTAACCCCTTATTATCAGCAAACAGTGCTGTTTTAGGCTCATGTTTGCGAACAGAGTCATCCATAACATCCCATTCATCTAAATCAATGTAGGGAGGATTAGACACAATGATATCCACCCACTCCTTCTTCTCTATTAAAGGTTCTAGGGTGCTACCTTGTTCCACTCTCACTCTAGCTTGTAACTGTTCAGCATTCTCCTTTGCAATAAGCAGTGCCTCATGAGAAATATCTGTGATGATGACCTCCCAATTCGGTCTCGCACTCTTTAATGACAAGCCTATTGCCCCGGTTCCTGTGCCAACATCTATGACCTTTAACGATTCCCTTACCTCTAGATTATCAGATAGACAGAGTGCCACCAACTCTTCTGTTTCAGGTCTAGGGATTAAAGTAGCGGTGCTCACTTTAAAACGGTGCTCATAAAAATCACAAAAACCAATAATATATTGAGGTGGTATATCTGCCAATATTAACTCTAAATCTGCTTGTAATTGCTGCTTAACCTCACTAGGAATCGGCTTTCTTAAATGAAGCAATAGGTCTGTTCGACTAAACTGTTGTCTCTCCATCAATAAATATTCCGCAATACTAGCTTCTTTTCCTGCCTTCTCTAAAAAAGAAGAAGCCCAGTTAAGGACTTCAAAATAGGTATTTAAATTATCCATTTAATTTTTCCAATTCAGCGGTTTGATCATAAATAATCAACGCATCCACAATTTCATCTAATTTTCCTGACAAAATTTGGTCTAATTTTTGGATAGTCAAACCAATACGGTGATCCGTTACGCGGTTTTGAGGGAAGTTGTACGTTCTAATTCGTTCAGAACGATCTCCTGTTCCTACTGCGGATTTACGGTTAGCATCGTATTCGCTTTGGTTAGCTGTTTGTAATTGATCATACACACGGGCACGAAGAATCTTCATCGCTTTTTCACGGTTTTGAAGTTGTGAACGCTGATCTTGCATCGCAACAACAACGCCTGTTGGTATATGGGTCAAACGAACCGCAGAAGCTGTCTTATTAACATGTTGTCCACCAGCTCCACTGGCATGATAAATGTCCACACGGATATCATTGTCATTTAACTCTAATTCAACCTCTTCCGCTTCTGGTAATACGACTACTGTAGCAGTTGATGTATGAACACGACCTTGTGATTCAGTCGATGGCACACGTTGAACACGGTGAGCCCCACTCTCGTATTTAAGTTTAGAGAACACACTATCTCCTGTAATCATGATAGTTACTTCTTTGTAACCACCGATATCAGTGATATTGGCTTCCATTACTTCAAACTTCCAACCTTGAGACGTAGCATAACTTTGATACATTTCAAAGAGGCTTCCTGCAAATAATGCCGCTTCATCCCCACCAGCAGCACCACGAATCTCCATAATAATGTTTTTATCATCATTTGGATCTTTTGGTAATAAAAGAATCTTGATTTGTTCTTCTAATTCTTCTTTTTCATTTTTTAATTCAGATAATTCTTCTTTGGCTAATTCTTGCATCTCATCGTCTAATTTTTCACCTAGTAATTCTTCGGTTTCTTTAATACCTTCTAAGACTTCTTTATATCTACGGTACACCGCAACAGTTTCTCGGGTACTAGCTTCTTCTTTTGATAATTCCATAAAACGCTTCGTATCATTTACGACTTCTGGATCACTTAAAAGTTCTCCCAACTCTTCGTAACGATCTTCTATGGATTGTAGTTGATCAAACATGTTCTTCATCCTTTCTCATCTCATATATTTTAGCATGTTTTTCTAATTATTGCTTTTTCTTTTTTATAAAGGTGGATTGACATAATGTTTTCGACAAACTGGAAAGTAAGCTTCATTTCCGCCTATTTGAATTTGTTCCCCTGTGTAGATAGGCTCATTATCAGATACTCTTAAATTCATGGTCGCTTTTTTATGACAAAACCAACAAATGGTTTTAAGTTCCTCTAGCTTATCTGCATAAAGTAGCAAATATTTAGATCCTTCAAATAAATCATTCTTAAAATCATTTTTTAAGCCAAAAGCCATCACAGGAACGTCCAGTTCATCCACCACTTTAGCTAACGCAATGACATGATGCTTTTCTAAGAATTGAGACTCATCAATTAACACACAGTAAGGCTTCGGTCTAATAGCTTGTATGGTTTGGTAGACATCTGTGTCAGAATAGATAGGAATAGCTGGACGCTTTAATCCGATGCGACTTGAAACTGTCCCCACTTCATCTCTTGTGTCTAAGCCACTGGTCATCAGTACCACTGGTTTATCTTGCTCTTCATAATTATGAGCGACTTTTAATATTTCAATGGTTTTCCCGCTATTCATTGCCCCGTACTTAAAAAATAATTGTGCCATGTCTGAATCTCTCCTTTAATTGTCCTATGATAGTATACTGTAAACCGACAAAAAAATCATCCAGAACAACCAGTTATAGGTAATTTTTTTCAGTGTTCACTAGGAATATTCTTCTTTTTACGTTTTACCCCTTTACTTTTATTGAATCTTTAAGATATATTAGATATCTACTTATCATTTATAAGTAGATTATGTAGAAAAAAGGTGAAGAAAAATGTCAAATGTTTTAGTAATCAAATCCCATCCATCAAACGCAGAAGGCTCTCGTACAGTGACTATTCTAGATACGTTTTTAGACGCGTATACAAAAGAAAATCCGACAGATGAAGTCACTGTGTTAGATTTGTACAACAGTTTTATTCCAGAAATCGACGAAGAGATGTTACAAGGTTGGACAAACGCAGCTAGTGGATTAGAGCTGACAGAAGCGCAACAAAAGAAAGTTAGCCGTTTTAAAGAACTAACCGAACAATTTTTAGCAACAGACAAAATTGTCATTGCTAACCCATTATGGAACTTAAATGTTCCCACACGTTTGAAAGCTTGGGTTGATACAATTATGGTATCAGGTACTACTTTTAAATATACAGCCACAGGACCTGTTGGTTTAACAGAAGATAAAAAAGTATTACATATTCAATCAAGCGGCGGTATTTACAATGGGGAAGATTTTGCTTCAACCTTTGTAAAAACAGCTTTAGCTTTTGTGGGCGTATCAGATCACGCTGGAATTTACATTGAAGGTATTGATCATGACCCTTCTAAATCAGAAGAGATCATGGAATCATTGGCTCAACAAGCGACAGACATCGC
Organism: Vagococcus sp. 211; assembly: GCF_056322705.1. Taxonomy (NCBI): domain Bacteria; kingdom Bacillati; phylum Bacillota; class Bacilli; order Lactobacillales; family Enterococcaceae; genus Vagococcus; species Vagococcus sp. 211. Next base: position 569,803 of record NZ_CM150475.1, on the reverse strand, counting down.
TCAATCATTCTAAAAAAACATCGGATATTATTCCGATGTTTTTTCTTTTTCTATTAAGTTTATTGTCTTTATATCTGAGGTATATAAGCCAGATACTTCTTTGTACCAAGAAAAAAGATGCGTAAAAATTACTTTAATCACGGCATAACCTGGTATTCCTAAAATAACACCTAGTACACCAAATAGTTTTCCTGCTGTTAATAACACAATAATAATGGTTAAAGGATGAATCTTCATTTGACTTCCTAATACCAGAGGAGAAACAAATTTCCCTTCAATTAATTGCTCTATAACAAAAACCAAAATAACAGCAATCAGCATCTTAGGTCCTGCTGCCATAGCTAAAAGAATCGCCGGTATTGTTGCCATAGCTGAACCTATGTAAGGAATCAAATTTAAAAATCCTGCTAAGACACCTAACGTGACACTGTAGTTTAAACCAACGATTGAAAAGCCCGTCATAAACATGATAGCTACCGTAACAGCTACTGTGACTTGTCCTCTAACATAAGAAGACAACTGTTTGTTGATGTCTGTTAACACATTCATCGTCGGTTTTCTTGCTTTTGTTGGTAACACTTTTAAAATATTTGGCGCTAATTTGTGCCCATCCTTCAATAAATAAAATAAGAAAAATGGCACCATCACCACAGATACCACAATACTCGCCACTGCCCCTACAACATTACCAATTCCTTTAAAGGCATTGGTTGATATAGATTTAGCAATTGTTGAGATGGAATTAAAAAATTCGGTGACTGATTTTTCAAGAGGTTCTTGAATCTTATCAAACAATGGAATGTTAAAAAATTCAGTCACCTTTTCTTCGATAGCTGCCCAGTAACTCGGCCATTCATTGATTAAACTTTTTGTTTGCATTTCAATTTTTGGAATTAAAATGACGATTCCCCAAGCGATTAAACCAAAGATGATAATAAATAATAAGGTGATCGCTAAATTTCGTGTCATTCCTTTTTTTTCGAAGAAATTGACGATTGGATTGAAGATATAAAATAGTAACCCAGATATAACAATGGGCAATCCAACAATTCCCATGAATTGTGCAATAGGAGCAAATAGATGTGATACCTTTGTAAAGATTAAAATAATGAGTAAACAAAGTAACACAACCAATAGACTCGTCACCATTTGATTATTTAAAAATCGTTGGTTAAACCACGTTGATTTTTCTCGATTTTCTCCCGGCATTTTCACTCCTCCTTTGCCTTTTTCTATGTTTTATTGGTACTTAATAACTGTATCTACTTGGATATTTGGTAAGTGATATGGCTCTAAATAAAGAGCATTAGCCATGTTATGATCCTCTTCTACTTCACTAAATACTAGGCTCACATGACTCATTTCATTAAGATGTTTGTTAGCATGAGGTCCTACTTTTTTGATCGTATATGAAGCATCATCAAAAAGAATCGTATCCCCTTCTTTTAAATCAAAGTCTTTTTCTTTGATTACTTTTTGAATCACTGAAAATTGTTTCAATTCCTTGGTGGCTTCTTCACCAAACAAAATAATTAACTTATCATCTGGATGAAGTGCTTTTTGTCCTATTTCTTTTACGCTTGCTACGTTCATACTCTCACTACCTTGTCATTTATTTTGTTACTTATACCTACTAATTATAGCATAAAATACAGACGTTTTCCTTGAATCTCAATCCAGTAGAGTCTCCCTTCTTTTTTATAAACCTTCTGTGTTATACTTTTATTATTATGATATGAAGGAGTGTATACAGTGACAGACACATTAATACTGGGTTCATATACAAAAAAAGATAGCAAAGGAATTTATCGTATTTTATTTGATTCAGCCGAAGGTTCCTTTTCTACTCTAGAAGAATTAATTAAAGAAGACAATCCTACCTACTTGGCTCATTCAGAAAAAGAGACCTTATACAGCGTCACAAAAGAAGAAGGAAAAGGTGGACTGGCTAGCTACAAATTAATGGGTGATGGGACTTATCAACTCATTAATAGAGTCACCTCAGAAGGAGCCCCTCCTTGTTATGTCGCAGTAGATAATAAACGTCAACTAGTGTTCGATGCTAATTACCATAAAGGTACCATTTCAACTTATAGGATACAGGCTGACGGTTCTTTGTCCCTTGTTGATACTGTACAACATAACGGAAGTGGGCCTCATGACAACCAAACAGTCCCTCATGCACATTATGCTGATCTAACACCAGATAATCGTCTAGTCGCTTGCGATTTAGGCACAGATACGGTTTATACTTATGATGTATCAGAAGAAGGGTACTTAAGGGAAGTTGCCACCTTTAAAGCACAACCCGGAACAGGACCAAGACACTTAGTCTTTCATCCAAACAACTCTACTGCTTATCTCTTTGGTGAGCTATCAAGTGACGTGGTTGTTTTAAGTTATGACGCTGCTTCTGGTAGCTTCACTGAAAAACAGGTGATTTCTACATTACCTGTTGAGTATACAGATTTTAATGGTGGAGCTGCTATTCGTTTGTCCCAAGACGGTGATTTTCTCTATGTCTCTAATAGAGGACACAACTCCATTGCTGTTTACAAAACCTCTATGGATGGCACTCATCTTGAGCTGATTCAACTGATTTCTGTTGAAGGTGATTTTCCTCGTGACTTTGATATAACCCCTGACGGTCATTGGTTAATTGTTGCCAACCAAAACACAGATAACCTGACCCTTTTCAGTAGAAACATGGAAACGGGAATATTAACCTTAGCACAAAAAGACATCTACGCACCTGAAATTGTGTGTGTGACCTTTAAATAAACAAAAAAAAGTTAACAAAGACAACTCTTTGTTAACTTTTTATTTTTAATCTACTGGGAATAAATAAACTTGAGTGAATGGTGCGCCTGAAGCAATACGTGACATATTGTTGTTGTATGTCGAATGCCATCCTAAATTGTGCATGCCATTATTTCCCCAGAAAATACCAATGTGAGAGTCATAACCAGGTTTACTAAAATCTGGTTCAAAATAGAAAATATCACCTTTTTTAGCTTTGTTACTGTTTAGTAATTCTTGAACTGAGTTAAATTTATAATGCTCTAAGTTCTGACGAACAAATGCTGTTTTCCAGTTATAAGCATTACCAACACCACCATATAAATTAGAATCTTGTTTCAATCGGTAAATGTTAGCACCTGCATCTCTGTAAGCTACAGCAACAAATCCGGCACAGTTCATACCAGGTCCGAAGTGATTTGGTCGACCATTTGGACTTAACACTCGGTCCTCGTATGTTCCAGCACCTAACCCTCTAAAAGGAGTACCTAAGTAATAGTTATCATTTTGATGACGCTGTAGGTTGGCTAATATATCTTCGCGAGTCGTACCAAGGTACGTCCCAACTGTTCGACTACTATTCACAGCTTTAGCATTGATATAGCCTTCCCAGCCACCTTTATTGTTATAAAGGGAATAATATGTAGAGCCATTAAAATGTTTGTATTGACCATTGGCTTTATAAGATTTATTTAACATCTTATTTGAATGATTTTTTTCTTCCCATTGGAAATTTTTAAATACTTTGTAGTTACTTTTAACAACAACAACATCTTTAGTATATTTTTGCCATTTACCTTCTGCTCCCTTTGTTAGGATTACAGCATTCTTATTAATATAACCTTGCCAATTATCTTTATTATTATAAAATGAATAATATGTTGAACCATTATAGTGGTAGTAGCGACCTTTGATTTTATATGTTTTATTCAAATGAGTACGGCTTGTTGATTTTTGTTTCCAATCAAAATTCTGAAATACATTATAACCAGATTTCGATACAGTCATGTAGCTATTATCTTTAATAAAAGCCCCCTGTTTATTAGAACTGTTTGTCACTCCCTTCGCATTAATATACCCTTGCCAGTTACCTTTATTATCATATAAAGAGTAATAAGTAGCTCCATTACGATGATTATAGTAACCAGCAATACGGTACGTTTTATTTAACAACTGCTTACTGTTATTTTTCTTGGACCAATCGAAATTCTTCCACACCGCGTATGATGGTTTTGTAAGGGTTGCATAACCACTCCCTTTAAAAAATTTACCTTGGGCTCCCTCATTTTTTTGTGTTGCTTTAGCATTTACATAACCTATCCTTTTATTTTCATTGTCATATAGTGAATAGTACACTGAACCATTATAATGATTATAATAATCTCCAATACGATAGGTTTTACCTAAATATTGTTTACTTACTCCATCTTTTGTCCATGACAAATCTGACCAAATAGCATAATTAGGACTAGTAAATGTGGCATAACCATTACCAGGAATAGCTTCTCCTTCAGTTGAAGTGACTTCATTTCCCTTAGTGGAGTCTAAATATCCTAACCAATTATCTTTATTATTGTAAACAGAATAATATTTTTTACCGTTCACATGATAATAAATCCCCTTTGTTTTATATGTTTGTTGGTAAGTATTCCCTTTATTATTTTTTTTATTCCAATCAAAATCCCGATAAAAAACAGCTGACTTCTCATTTACTTGGATATATTTTTCATATTTTTGCCAAGTACCTTGTGGTTTTCTATCATATCTAACAAATTTTTCTTCCACATAACCTAATAACTTATTACCATTATCATATAATGAATAGTAAACTAAACCATCAGTTAAATAGTATTTTTCTTTCGATGCAAATGTTTGGTTTAAAAACTGAGAAGACTCTAATACAACTCCTTCTTCATCTAAATCTGATATCACTTCTAGCTTAGTATTTACAAGTGTCACGTAGCCTGTTATCTTTTCAGTGACAATCTGTTCTTTTAGCTGAAATCCCTCCGTTTCTTTATCAATAAGAGGTTTCTCAATAACATTTGAATCTGTTGTATCTTTGTCTTTTATCTCTATTGTCTCTTCAGTATTATCTTCATCAATAACAGACGATATCGTTGTGTCGTCTATCAATTCTTCTTTTAACAAGTTCTCATCAACAACTAATTCAGAACTAGCTCCCTCCATTTCAGATTGAAAACCTTTTAAATCTTCAGCTGCTACTTTGCTACTAAACATAATTAACAATAAAATAGTTAATAACCATTTTGATTTTTTCATTTACTCTCCACCTTTTTATTTAGTTGCCTTTTTATTAACATATCCATACCAATTTCCTTTATTGTCATATAATGAGTAATAAATAGAACCATTGTAGTGATGATACTCTCCTTTAGCAATAAATATTTGACCAAGTACTATATCCTCTTTTAATAATCGTCACATAACGCCCAGCCTTTATAAAACTACCTCGACGAGACGTAGTGCGTTTCGTTGCTGTTTCTTCGATATAACCTTGCCAATTATCTTTACCATCATAAAAAGAAAGATACGTTAATCCGTTAAAATGGTGATATCTCCCTTTCACCTTATAAGTATTTTGATACCAGTCTGTTGTTTTTCCTTTTTGCCTCCAATTGAAATTTTGCCAAGTGGTGTAGCCTTTTTTATTGATAAAAGCATACCTTCCATCTGCAATATAGCCGCCTTCTTTAGAAGACACCTTGGTTGCTCCATCATAAAAGTATCCTATCCAATTATCTTTGCTATCGTACAGTGAATAATAAGTTAATCCATTGCTATGGTCGTAATGCCCTTTAGCCAAGTAGGTTTTTCCGTATAATCTGTCCGTACTGTCCTTTTTCTTCCATTTAAAGTTTGAATAAATATCATAGCCCTTCTGATTAATCGTCATATAACGATCACCAGGAATATAGTTTCCAGGTGAGCCTTCAGATGGCAGTGAGTAACGTCCTTGATAGTCGTTGGACACATCAAAGACTCCTGGTACTTTAGGAAAAGTCATACTAGAGGTCCATTGCCAAGCCCCTAAATCCGTATGCAATTGTACTGCCGTTGGGTTATACGGATATGCTGCAACCCACACACTTTGTTTGCCTAACTTATTAACGTCAATTCGACCTTCATTCATCCAATGTAACCCAATATAATGATTCACATTGTTATATCCTGATTGGTTTAATTTCGTTTGGAAAGCTAATGAATTAGCGGTATGATCGACTTTTTCATATTTAATTTTTGGGTCTTCAATATCATTGACCATTAAGGTTGATTTTGGTAAACCTAATTCGTTCGCAAACCTGACAAAATAATTCGCTTCTTGCCCTGCTTGTTCTTCTGATGTAAACCATGTGTAATGGTATGCAGATACTATTAGCCCAGCCGCCTGTGCATTTTTGATTTGTGACGCAGCGTATGGATTACGATAACTTAACCCCTCTGTTAATTTAACAACAACCCCTGTTACCCCGTAACTCTTCATAGTACGATAATGTTCAACCGTTAACAAACCATTATGAGAAGACACGTCGATAAAATTAGAAGTCGGTCTATTCTTATCTGTGATTGAAACCCCTGTTGCTCTATCCATATCACGAGTAGCAAAACGTACGGGCTCTAAATCAGATTTTCCATTAGGATACATAAATTCTTCGTCAAAAGCATCCTCTAATTCAATAGACATATCTTCTCTGTCTTTGTCATTCAGTGGTTCTGATAGTGGTTCCGACATTGATTCTTGCAATATGATCTGTTCATCATCTGCTGCATAGTTTGTTTGACTCATACCAAACAATACAACGCTTGATACCAACACACACATCGAAAGATAGCCTCGATGTTTTTTTATTTTCATCTTTATTCCCCCTTTTTAGTAATTATATGTATTCTACCACAATTCACTCTTTTTTTAATCAATACATTAGTTTTTTATTCTAATTCCTCCTAATTATCTCCCTTATCACACTTTTAAGGTATCAAGTAGATGCTAGCCAAGCATCTAAAAAAATATCTTCTTAGCTATTTATTTTTTATAAAAAATGGATTTTTCATCATGTATCTCGTTATTTTTAGACAAAAAAAGAACTTAAAATAATTATTTTAAGTCCTTTTCTCTATAAGATAGTGCTAATTCTACTGTTTTTTCTGCTAAAATATTTTGTGGGTCTACCACTTTTTTGTTTTTAAACCCTTCAGCATCTTCTAACAAGGATAATTCTGTACACCCTAGCATCACAACATCGCAACCTAGTTGATGAAGCATTTTATCTAATATCCGATCATACAATACGGTATCCATCTCATTTTGTTCTTTGACTTTTGTAAAAATCAAATAACTAACCATCTCTTGAATTTCTTTTGTCGGATGAACCACTTCAAAACCAGCCTCTTCAATAAAGGGATCGTATATTTTATTCTTAATCGTTCCTTCTGTGCCTATGATTCCAACCCTTGCTCCTGCTGAATAATTATGACTTACCTCATCTACTGCTAGTTGGGGCATATGTAAAATAGGTTTATCTGTGGCTTTGACTAAGTCTTTATAAAAATAATGAGCTGTATTACATGTTAAGGTGAAAAAATCAGGTTCTAGTTTATTTTGTTTTTCGATAATATCTAATAGATACGGCAATGGGTTATCATTGTGTTCCTTATCCATAATATAAGAACTTCTATCTGGAATGGTCGCATAATTAATCAGTATATAATTTAAATAATCTTGGTCTCGCGACGCATGGGTTTTTCTATTGATCATTCTGATATAGAGCTCTGTTGCTATGGTTCCCATACCACCAATAATCGTGAAAAAATGTTCCATTTAATGACCTCCAATGTAGTGTGTAACACTTTCGTTTCTTCGCATATCTCAATTTACAAGTATACTGTAAAAAAGACATAAATTAAAGGTCAAAATCAATTTAGATAGGGGCCTCTGTCATTTCTTTAGAAATACTCATTAGCTTTCGTTCAATTTCTGTAAAATCTCTTAGTTTAATCGGAAAATCAAAGAGATGAACCTTATGAGTATCTCTTAATTCCTCTTCCATCGTGTTAGGTATGTTCGTCAACACAATATCAGCAGTCACTGCTTCTGACAACTCAACAAATTGCAAATTAAAATCATACTTATAACGATCTCTAATACGTTCTTTCATATTACGTTTCACCAAATAAGGTAAGTCTGAATCCAAACACATTCGGATAGTAGGCTCATAATAAGTAACAGGCACAATAGAAGAAAAAAGTAACATGTATTTTGGCAATAAAAAACCATCTTCTAAAAATAAATCAAACTGTGTCTGTTCATAGAGCTTGTCCAAAAAATCAATCATTTTATGTTGTAACGTGGGATAATAAGCATTGCGCTCACCTAATACTTGATAACCATCAACATCGACATACATGTTTGGAAATAATCGGCCATAAAGATGCGCACAAAAACTTGTGATAAAAAATCGTTCCTCAAGCTCTTCAGGTATCGAAATAAAGCATTCCTCAAATTCTTTTATGAAGCTTTGTGTCGCTTGGTACACATCAGAATGATTCGTTTTATGACGAGCAATTATTTTTTCCGAGACACTTTGAGATTCGTAGGTTTTTAATTTTGTCTGAAGTAGTAAGACCATATAATAAATCTCCGCTTCCATAGGGATATTGTACTCTTTCATAAAATGATCCACAATGGTTAATTCAGAGCGTAAGACATCTAAATCCACATAATCTTTCCAGTTCTCTTCATATGTGACGTAGTGTTTTTTACGAACCCTAAAAACAATCACTCCTAAAAAGTTAGCAAATTGTTTTCGTTGGATAACAGAATAACTTAAACCAACTTGCTCAGAAAAATTATCGACTGTCGTAAGTATTTTATTTTCATCAATCATATGGAATGGCCAAGATTTACCGCGGTAAATAGTCCAGCCCAAAATATACATCACTAGACGTATTCGTTTTTCTTCACCTAATACTTGAAATTCTTTTTTAGAGAGGCTCAATTGATACAAATCCAAAAATCGCTCAATTTTTTTCAGGCTTTTTCGGATAGCTGATTCACTCACATAATAATCAATAGCGTATTTTTTAATTGACTTAAATTCTTCAAACATCACCTGTTTCAAAATAGTTAAAGTTAAATCATTCTCTAGAACAAAATCTTTAAATTCTGCATAATTACTGCCTTTATTAAGCGTCAAGTAGACGCCTTTGTATTTTTCATAGGTAATATCAATGGTTTGATTTTGAATCCGTTGGGACGCATTAAACTGTGCAATCGTATCTTCTAATTGGTGAATATAACGCTGAACCGTCCGTTCTACAACGTTTAGGGAGGCACTGATTTCTGATACGGTGTACCACCGCTTGTTCTTAGAAATGAGACTTACCATGTCTAGTATCAACCGGTTCTGATTATCAAGTAAATTTAAAACATCCTCTTCCAATACTATCACCACACCTTTACTTTTCATTGTGACAAAAGGATTATTAAGTCATTATCTACTTAATAATCCTTCTATAGGTTACTTCATAATATCATAAATATCTTTGGACATTCGAGAAATCGTTTCGTAACCCACACCATTTTGCGTCATAATTGACAAAACGTAAGGCTCTTTCGTATAGATAATCGCAATATCATGTTGGTAACTAAAGACATCGCCAATTTTATGAGCGACTCTGACAGGAAGATATTTAGGGATACGCTGATCATCAAAGATCGTATTAGACATATACCCAAGAACAGCTCCCCCTTGATGATACATGGCACTTATCAATAAAGCATTTTCTTTTGGTGAAATAGAAAATGGCGAGTCCCACGTTCGACCGATAACAGAAGACACGTCACTTCTCATTGCAGGGCTGTAACGATTGGCCCCGTAGTATCCTAAGAAGTTAGCCCCCTGATTATCTGAATACTTCGCCGTCCAATTTAATATCTGATCAATACTATAGTAACCTCCGTAAGGACGCCCTTGCAAAATACCAGCCCCTCCTCGCATATAAGAGTACATTGGCATCTGATTAATAGCATCAGTATAAAGAAACTTGTCCGTAGGTTTCATTTTCTTCTCGTTAATCATTTTTTGAGTATAGTACATCGCAGGTAATTTCCCTGTACTAGCCGCGGTCATACGTCTATTGCCATTCATTGATGCGGTTGACTTAGAATCAACTAAACTCGTCACATAAATACCATAGTTAGGTGAATTGTATTTTCTATTCAATAGTTGTTGTACTTTTTTCATTTTTTCAGGGTGCGTACTGGCTAATTTTGTCCCTTTTGCATTAATATACCCTTGCCATTTCCCTTTGTTATCATACAAACTATAATAGCTGTTTCCATTAAAATGATTGTATTTTCCTCGTGCTTTGAACGTTTTATTAACGTACTGACTGCCTGGCCCACGCTCCTCCCAATTGAAATTATTCCAAATTAAATAATTTTTACTCGAGACAATGACGTCTTTCCCGTAACTTAGATACTTCCCTTGCGCACCTTCTGCTACTGTCAGAAACGATTGATTGATATAACCAATCCAATTGTTTTTTTGATCATAAAGTGACAAATAGGTCGAACCGTTATAATGATTATAAACACCCTTTGCTAGATAGGTTTTCTCTTTATAAGAAGCCATGTTCCGCTTATTGCTCCATCTAAAATTAGTCCACAAACTGCCTTTGCTGTCAGTTAAAGTAACGTACTTATTATATGTTCGGTAAGTCCCTTCTGCCCCCTTAGCTAGACTCACTTCTGTGCTCTTAACATAGCCTTGCCACTGATTTTTATGGTTATACAAACTATAATAAATCGTACCATCTACGTGCTGATATTTTCCTTTAGCTAAGAACGTTTTATTAATAATTTTGTTATTCTTTTCTTTCAGGGTGCCCTTAAAATCACTTGTAGTAACAGTTTTTTTACCTCTCACCGTTACATACTTACCAAAACTTTGATACTTCCCTTGCGGTCCTGACGCTTCACTAACAGCCTTTTGATTCACATAACCTTGGAAATGACCTTCGTTATCATTTAATCCAATATAGCTTTGACCGTTAAAATGTTGGTATCTTTCTGTTCCTAAAAAAGTTTTATTTAACTGATTTTTAGATGTTCCTATTCGCACCCAATTAAAGTTTTCATAAATCTGATATGTATCTTTTTTTATTGTCACATACTGATTGTAACGTGATGGGACCCCTTTCTTTCCTTTAGAAGTTGTGACAGAAGACGCATTAATATACCCTTGCCATACGTCTTGACTATTATATAAACTATAGTAAGTCGAGCCGTTAAGATGTTCATACTTACCCTTGGCTATAAACGTTTGGCTATAAACATCCTTAGTGGCTTTCTTTTTCTTCCATTGAAAATTTTGCCAAAGATTACCCTTTTGACTGCTAACCGTCACATAATCACCTAACCCGCGGTATTTACCTTGTTCATTCGGTACAATCGCAACAGCATCAACGCTTATATAGCCTTGAAAAACACCCTTGCCATCAGCTAGTTGATAGTAGCTGCTTCCATCAATTAATTGTATTTTACTGGTACCTCTCATCGTTTTATCCACAAAAGTTGAAGAGTCTTCCCTAATATCAGTCAGGAGGTCCTTATAAAGCTGTGGCTTAGCATCTGTAATACTCATAATAGTTGCAATGACTTCTCTTTTTTCTACTATTTCTTGAGAGGTCTTTATGCCATCATCTAACAGATAACCTATAAAAACATCTTCCAAAGTATAGATAGAAAGATAACGTTTCTCTTCCTTTACTACCTTATCCTTTGTCATGACAATTCTCGTGTTAACCATATCTGGCACAGCTACCATGTCCGTTAAGTCCTCATTCCAAAGAGTCTCTATCTCACGTGGTAAAACAAGGTAAGCCTTTGTGTCAGCTACCTTATCTATCTTGTCACTAATTTTGTTGTGGGAAGTGATGTCACGAGATGACGGTACCTCTTCTATTAACACATCTTCTAAGGGTGGCTCACTCGATGTATCCTCTATCATTTCTTCTGAATGAGTTTCCATTGGACTGCTGCTATCTTGTGACGGTTCTCCATAAACAGTCACGCCAACCAAGAGTGATAAACTAACCAACATAATGCTCCATATTTTTTTCATACAAACGCTCCCCCTTGTTCATTTTCATTTATTATTATACCACGTAAAGGACTCTTTAAAGGAAGCAATTATTAGAATAAAAAAGCGAGCTACCTTGGCAGATAGCTCGCTTTGCTCTTATTTTAATTGGTCTTGTAACATTTTTTGAACGCGTTCTAATTCATCGTCTGGAATGATTTGGTATGAGATAGGACCATTACCGTCTCCATCATCAATCATTTCACCGTACCCTTGTAAAGTCTCTTCTTCAATGTTATAGAAACATTCTCTATATCCCATAAGAATAGCTTTCATTTCTTTCCATTCTAAATCGGTTCTCATGTTTTCTTCTATTGCTTTTAATATTTTTTGGTAACGTGTAAAACCAGTAAATGTTAAGCCTTTGTCTACAATCGCTTCTACTACTTCACGTTGGCGATCTTGTCGACCATAGTCTCCCTTTGGATCTTCGTATCTCATACGTGTGTAAGCGAGTGATTCTTTACCATTTAAATGTTGTTTACCTGGTTTAAACGTATAACCATCTTGCTCAAATTCAAAATCATTGTCTATTTCAACACCATCTACCGCATTAACTAAATCTTCGAAGCCTTCCATATTAATCCATACATAATGGTTAATAGGAATATCTAATAATTTTTGAGTCGTCTCAATGGCCATTTTTTCTTGACCATAAGCGTAAGCATGGGCTATTTTTTCGACACTATCATTTCCAACAATCTCAGTTCTTGTATCACGAGGGATACTCACCAAGGTTGTTTTCTTTTCTTTTGGATTGACAGTTGCTACCATCATCGTATCAGATCTACCTAAATCGCTACGGCCAAATTCACCTGTATCCAGTCCTAATAATAAAACTGAGAAAGGTTCACCATCCATAATATTAGTATCATCTGGTAATCCTTCTGGTAATGGTTGACTTACTTTATTTGCAACGTTTTTCACATCGTAATAAGTTTTACCTAAAAATGCGGCACTCCCTATTAAAATAACAGCTAATATTCCTACTAAAGTTAAAACAATTTTCTTTAAAGTACTAGTTGATTTTTTTCTCTTAGATCGTTTCATATGACATCTCCTATAACAACGGTTTTTTTCATTCTAGCATAGAAAAATTAAAAACACTATTCATTTTAAATTCCTTAAACTTTTCTCAACAACTATGACTTCTGTTATTTATTATGTATTTCTTGACTCATTCTATCGATCGCTGTGCGAATATTTTCAAAAGTTGTTGCTAAGTTAATCCTTATATAACTACTAGAATCTTCACCAAACCACTTACCATAATCCACTGCAACCTTTGCTCTTTTCTGAATAATTCCGACCATCTCTTCGTTATTTAAATAGGCACTTAAATCAACCCACATCAAATACGTCCCTTCCTTTTCCATCACGCGAGCATGAGGTAGTTCTTGATTGAATTGTTTCTTTGCTTCATTATAATTATAATCAATAACCTCAAGTAAACTTTCAAACCATTCTTCACCGTACGTGTAACACGCTTCTGTTGTTACCATTCCCATTAAACTAGGGACGTTATTGACACCATATTCTGCAAAGGTATCATAATATTTTCTATTCTTTTCATCTGGAATGATGATATGAGAATGGAGTAATCCTGCAATATTAAACGTTTTTGAGGCAGCCGTGACGACGAATAAATGACTATGATACTTCTTATCTAAATGGAGCATACTCGTAAATACTTTGTCTTTACGAATAAAGTCTTGATGAATTTCATCAGATATTACTAGTATATCATTTCTATAACATATTTCCATTAATTGTTCAGTTTCTTCCCTAGACCATACTCTACCCACAGGATTATGGGGAGAACAATGTAAAAATAATTTGACATTCTGCGCCACTAATTGCGCTTCAAAGTCAGCAAAATCAATAGTATACGTCTTATTTTCTTTGTTTAGTAATGGAGCCACTAAGTGTCTATTGTTCGCTTTAATCGCATCATAAAAAGGATAATAAACTGGAGCTAAAATCATGACTGACTCCTGTTCCTTTGTAAAGGCTTGTATTAAATAATTAAAACTAGCTACCACTCCTGTTGTAAATCGTACCCATTCTTTTTTTATCTCTAGATTATGTCTCCTTTTTTGCCACTGTGTGAAGGCATCATAATAAGTAGAAGATGGCTGTGAATAACCAAAAATACCATGACTCACTCTGTCTTGTAATCGTGTCAATACCTCATCAGGTAACCTAAAATCCATATCCGCTACCCACAATGGAAGTAAATCAGTCTCTCCAAAAGGCTCTAACATACCGTCCCACTTCACTGAATCTGTGTTGATACGCTCTTCATAATACGTCTGAAAAAATGTCTCTACATTCGTCATACAATAACCTCCTTTATATTATTCTATTATATGTTAAGTATCTTCTCTTTAGTAGCTTTGAATTAATCCTTTAAAAACTATTGAAAGATATTTAGATTAGGTGTATTATAAAATTAAAATTAGGCAAACCTAAAAGAGAGGGTTAATCATGATATCATTATTACATTTAGAAGACAATGAAGAAGGCGTTATCCAACACATTCATCATCCTGACGAAGAAATGAGGCGACGTTTACTTGACCTTGGGTTTTATCAAGACACACTTGTGAAAAAAATACTAACTAGTCCTAAAGGAGATCCCATTGCATATAGAATACGAGGCACCACGATTGCCTTACGAAACAACGACGCCAAATACGTAGAGGTGAAAAAATCAAATGGAAACTGAGACTTTTATTATTAACAAAAAAACACCATCAGATCGAGTCATTGCCTTAGCTGGTAATCCCAATGTGGGGAAAAGTTCTGTCTTCAATGAGTTGACAGGGATGCGTCAACATACAGGCAATTGGCCTGGGAAAACCGTTGATCTTGCTCAGGGTACCACTCGCTACAAAAACAAAGATTATATTTTGGTAGATTTACCAGGAACTTATTCACTAAAAGCACATTCCACAGAAGAAGAAGTCGCTAGAGATTTTATTGAATCAAAAGATGCTGAAGCAACAATAGTGGTATGCGATGCGACGAGTTTAGAGCGTAATTTAAATCTCGTTCTACAAATCATGCAAATAACACCAAAAGTGATTGTCTGTGTCAATCTACTAGACGAAGCCAAAAAGAAAAAAATTAACATTAATCTACCTAAACTACAAGAACTCCTTGGTGTCCCTGTTGTTGGTACCTCTGCAGTCAAAAAACAAGGGTTAGATGACTTAATGAAGCAAGTAGAAGAAGTCGCATCGGGGAACAAAGAAGCCAATCCCTTTATGATTGATGCCTTGCATTCTTTAGAAGACGAGCCTGATCAAGAAATATTAGCCATTCTTGATAGAGCAACAGTCATTGCCAGTCAAGTTATTACCTACGAAAATGAGAATTTTGATGCCTTTGATAGAAAATTAGATAAAATATTGACTCAAAAAAGCACAGGGATCCCCATTATGATCCTCCTCTTAATGGCTGTCTTTTGGTTTACCATTGTGGGAGCAGATTATCCTTCTGACTTTTTAGCCGATCAATTTAATCAGTTTGGGAACTGGCTCACTCAAGTTGCCACTCACTATAACATGCCACCTTTATTACAGGACATGTTAATTAATGGTATTTATAAAGTATTATCAACCGTTGTGGCTGTCATGTTACCTCCTATGGCAATCTTCTTTCCTATTTTTACGTTATTAGAAGACTTCGGCTATTTGCCCCGAGTGGCATTTAACTTAGATAAATATTTCCAAAAAGCTGGTGCTTGTGGTAAACAAGCCTTAACCATGTGTATGGGATTTGGTTGTAATGCGGCTGGTGTCGTTGGAACTCGTATCATTGATTCTCCTAGAGAGCGTTTAATAGCTATTATAACCAATAACTTCGTACCATGTAACGGCCGGTTTCCAATTCTGATTGCGGTCATTACTATGTTCTTTACAGGAACAGCCGCAGGACTCACTGGTTCTCTTACTTCTGCTGCCTTTCTAACAGGGATTATTTTATTAGGTGTCATTAGTACTGTATGGATTTCACGCCTCCTTTCTAAGACTGTCTTAAAAGGGTTACCCTCTTCCTTTACCTTAGAACTCCCTCCTTATAGACAGCCTCAAGTTGGTCAAGTCATTGTGCGCTCTATCTTTGACCGAACACTATTTGTTTTATGGCGTGCCATTGTTGTGGCTGCTCCTGCTGGTTTAGTCATTTGGGCCATGGCAACGATACCTTTAGGGGATCAATCTGTTCTACAAGCCACAACAGGCTTTATTGATCCTTTTGCCCAATTAATGGGATTAGATGGTACGATTTTAATGGCTTTTATTTTAGGGTTACCTGCTAATGAAATTGTAATTCCTATTATGATTATGGGCTATATGGCAACTAGTACATTAACTGATTTTAGTTCCTTAGTTGAATTTAGACAGCTTTTAATTAGCAACGGTTGGACGTGGTTAACAGCGATGAATGTGTTATTATTCACTTTATACCACTGGCCTTGTTCAACTACTTTATTAACAATCTATAAAGAAACTAAAAGTAAGAAATGGACCTTCATCTCGTTTATTGTTCCCACATTAATGGGAATTATAGTTTGTATGCTAACAACCTTTATTGCCCATCTCTTTCACTTAGTTTAAAACAAAAAAAGAATGAGCCTTTATGCTCATTCTTTTTTTATAGATTTGCTTCAAAACCAATCTCTTTAATATGAGAAACAATCTCTTCAGGGGTTAACTTACTTTCATCAAAAACTACCTTTGCTTCTCCTTTTTTCAATTTAACTTTCACTTTCTCAATGCCTTCCACTTCATCCAAACCTTCTTCTATCCTTTTCACACAGTGCTCACAATTCATTCCCGTAATGCTAATCTTTTGTTTCATGTTGTCTCCTTCTTTCAATCTACATTTGTCATCTATAACAATCAGTGTAAATCTTAACCCTTTATTTGTCAAACAACTAAAAAAAGACACCTTTAACAGGTGTCTTCTAAAATCTTTATGGGTAAATACGGTGTAATAAACGTGGGAATGGGCTTGCTTCACGAACGTGATCAATCCCTGAAATCCATGTAACCGTTCTTTCTAGACCTAATCCAAAGCCAGAATGAGGAACTGCCCCATATTTTTGTAAATCTAAGTACCATTCATAGTCCTTACGATCTAGACCATCTTTTTCAATTTGTTCTAACAAGTAGTCAAAGCCAATCGCACGCTCACTACCTCCAATAATTTCTCCATAACCTTCTGGAGCGATTAAATCGGCACGAATCACAACATCATCTCTTGTTGGATGTGGTTTCATATAGAACGGACTCATTGATTTTGGATAGTTCAAGATAAAGACTGGTTTTTCATAATGGTTCGCGATAAATGTTTCATGTGGAGAACCAAAGTCATCTCCCCAAGTAATATCTTCGAAACCATTTTTTTGTAACAATTCTACCGCTTCATCGTATGAAATACGAGGGAATGGTAATTGTGTGTATTTTTTAAGTAATTCTGTGTCACGTTCAAGAACGTCTAAGGCATAATCACAATTTTCTAATACTTTTTCAATCATGAAAGCAACGTATTGCTCTTGAATCTCTAAACTTTCTTCTTGAGAAACAAACGCCATCTCAGGTTCCATCATCCAGAATTCTGTTAAGTGACGACGTGTTTTAGATTTTTCAGCTCTAAACGTTGGGCCAAATGAGAATACTTTACCAAAAGCCATTGCTGCAGCTTCTAAGTATAATTGACCTGTTTGTGATAGATAAGCAGGATCACCAAAGTAATCTGTTTCAAACAACTCAGTTGTGCCTTCAGGTGCACTACTTGTTAAGATTGGTGGATCAATTTTAATGAAACCACGATCATTAAAGAACTCATACGTTGCACGAATCAGTTCATTACGTACTTGCATAACAGCATGTTGTTTTGATGAACGTAACCATAAATGACGGTGGTCCATCAAGAAATCTGTGCCGTGCTCTTTTGGTGTAATTGGGTAATCATGACTTTCACCAACAACTTCCACATTACTTACACCAATTTCATAACCAAATTTAGAGCGAGAATCTTCTCTAATTTCACCAGTAATAATCACTGATGTTTCTTGATTTAGGCCTTTAGCTATATCAAATAACTCGTCCCCTACTTCACTTTTTACAACCACACCTTGGAAAAAGGCTGTACCATCTCTTAGTTGTAAGAAAGCGATTTTTCCGCTTGAACGTTTGTTAGCTACCCAAGCGCCAATTTGTACTGTTTCTCCAACATGATTTTTTGAATCAATAATATGTATTCTTTTCATTTTACCGCTCCGTCCAATTAAATTAGTTCGTCATTTTTTTATTAACAAAATCAGTCATTCTTTCCATAGCCTGATTAAGTGTATCTAAATCTGATGCATAGCTTAAACGGATATGATGTTCCGTACCAAAGCCTTCTCCAGAAATAACTGCTACAAGGGATTCTTCCAACAAATCATTAACAAAATCAGATACCTTGTCGTACCCACATAATGATAATGTCTCAGAAATATCTGGGTAAAAATAAAACGCCCCATTCGGCTTATCTAAACGCATACCCGGTATGGCTATCAGCTTAGGATAGATAGCGTTCAACCGTTCCTCAAATGCAACCCTCATGGCTTCTACAGGTGCTTGATCCCCTATTAAAGCCTCAATAGCAGCATATTGACTCACCGCTGATGGGTTACTTGTGACTTGTGACGCAATTTTGGTCATTTGAGAAATAATGCTTGCTTCTCCCATGGCATAACCAATACGCCAACCGGTCATAGAATACGCTTTTGATACCCCATTAATTACTATGGTTTGTTTTCTTATGTCATCAGATATTGTAGCAATAGATGTAAAGACATTACCATTATATACTAGTTTACCATAAATATCATCGGCAATGATCAAAATATCGTGACTCACGGCCCACTCACCAATGGCTGTCAATTCTTCTCTAGTATACACGGCTCCTGTTGGATTAGAAGGGGAGTTAATCATCAATACTTTTGTTTTATCTGTTCTCACCGCTTCTAAGTCTGATACTGTCATTTTATACTGATTGTTCTTATCTCCCATAACAAAAACCGATACACCTTCAGCAAGCTTCACTTGTTCCTCATAGCTTACCCAATAAGGTGTGGGAATAATCACTTCATCCCCTTTGTCTAGAACTGCTTGAAACACTGCATATAATAAAAATTTAGCCCCAGTTCCTACAATAATTTCTGAAGGCTCATAGGTTATGCCATAGTCAGATTTGGTTCTTTCTTGAATCGCTGCTTTTAGTTCTGGTAGACCGGATACAGCCGTATAAAAACTAGCTTTACCTGATGCAATAGAAGCTATCCCAGCTTTTTGCACATGTTCAGGTGTCACAAAATCTGGTTCGCCTAAGGTTAAACTTAACACATCTTTGCCTTCTGCTTTTAAAGCCTTAGCTTTATTCGCTGCCGCAAGTGTCGGGGAATCGTTCAATTCTAATACGCGTTTTGATAGGTTCATTTGTATCCTCCTCATTAATAATGAATGGTTTCTATTATATCACCTGATGCAAAGTCAACTAAATAATAACTTAACGGGTCAGATTTTCCAACAGCCGTCACTTCCCACACAGGTTGACCCTTGACCATGCCTAAATTTATCTTTTTAATTCGTTTTACTTCTTTCGTTTCAATCACCTTAGCAATGGCTTCTTTTTCATTGATTCCTTCATTATTAGCCATCACTACGGCTTCACTACCATCCTCAGGTATCAGTACAATTTTGCTCTCATTGTCTGCAGTGCGTCCTACAATCGTGAAATATGTTTTTTCACGAATGAACCAATAAAAATCATCCACTCGCTCAACTCCAGCAATGCTGTTAGCCACTTCTTTGGCCTGTTTTTTAGCTTTTGTTACAGGTGATATTGATTGAACTAAGACTGTTGTTATAAAGATGAGTGCTAACATTAATCCTATGGCTAATACTTTAATACCATTTCCACGTCTCATTTATTTATCACCTCATTACTTTTTCTATAATAATTCATTATAACAAGATTAGTCACCTTTTTCATGAAAAAAAGAATTAATATCCTGCAACATGTCATTTAATGTTAATTGTTTGAATTCTAACTCTTCTGGTAGATAGCTTTGAATCTGTCCGCCATAACTCGCTGTGATAAAACGATCGTCCAGCATGACAACAATCCCTCTATCCGTTTCAGAACGCAATAATCGACCTAAGCCCTGTCTCAATCTCATCCCAGCTTTTGGGACTGCATCTGCGTAGAATGGGTTTTTCCCTTGACTCTGAATGTAATCATATTTAGCGCGAATCATGGGACGATGTGGTGGGTCAAAAGGTAACTTAGTCATGATAACAATCTCCAATTTGTCTCCAGGAAAGTCAACCCCCTCCCAAAAACTCGTCGCACCTAATATAATGCTTTGATCACTTTTATTGAATCGTCGCATGATCTTGTCTCTTGAACCAGAAATATTTTGGGCCAATAAATCAACCCCATTGTCGCTACAATATTCTGTTAGCTTCTCATATGTTACTGACAATAAATCATGAGAAGTAAATAATACCAACATTGATTTCTTTTCTTGCCCATGAATTTTTTTCACCACATTTGCAATGTACCTGCTCTGTTTACTGACTGGTAGGTCAGCAATAGGTTCATCTGAAAAAGGCGTGTAGAACCTTGTTTGTTTCTTATAATCATACACTGATGCCATCTTCCAGTGCTTACTCTCTTTACTAGGAATGCCCAACTCATCTTCCAAATACGACGGATTATTGGTTTGTAATGTTCCAGTAGTGTAAATTATTTTATCTGACTGCGTGTACCATTGGTCTTCTGTAACATGAATAGGAACAAACCTTGAAGCATTTAGAGTTAAGCGTTGCTTGCTATAATTGAACCATTTAATTTGGCGTTCCTCATCAAAATTTGAAAAATAAGCATTGAACTCAGTACCCCAGTCATTTAATTTTCTAATAGAAAAAATAAATTCCTTTAATTTTAAGATGTCTTTGCTTAGTAACTCATCAAGATGTGCAATTAAGTACGCATCCAATTCCGCACATAAAATCGTTGTCTCTCGGAACAATACTCTTAATTGCTTTAAGGTTTTTTTCGTTTGAGTCGGCCATTTATGCATAAAATCATGTTCTGAAAAAGCAAGGTCTTGCTCCTTCTTTTTTAAACGGTAGGCGCTCAGAATAAATTGCTCCATTTCTTTTAAGTTATGCTCAATTTCTCCAAACAACGCAAGAAGTAATGCACTAATCTTAATTAATTGAGGATGAACACCCTCATTAATAAGCGTTTCATGTAGTTTAGATAAATCATTCAATTGCTTCATTAAATAAACAGACTGATTAAAGGAGATATGAATGGTCTGTTTTTGCTCCATTGTCTCAACTAATTTATGCGCCTCATCAATAACCAATGAATAATGCTTTGGTAACGCTGATTCATCCCGCTTATTCTCTTCTATAAGATAGGCATGGTTCGTAATAATAAAGGTGGCATACTTCTTTTGCTCCTGTTGATAAACTAAAAAATCGTCGTCATAAAAAGGAGAAGAAGGATTGAGATATTTGATCCCAATATGGCTGACATGATCATAAAATAAATGCTGTTTATTCATTGTCAATTCATCCAAGTCACCTGTCTTAGTTTCTAATAGCCAAACCAAAACAGCCATTTGATAAATCGCATATTGTTTTTGTTTCACCGGTGATTCTAATGTTTTGTAAAAAGCCTCTAAATGTAAGTAATGTCGACTACTCTTCAGCAAGATACTTCTTACAGGATGGCCCAATATTTGACTTAACTTATTGATTTCTTTATCGATCAATTGTTCTTGAAGAATCATGGTTGACGTAGATATCACCGTAGGATGGTAAGCATCACTAATAAATGACATAGGCAGCAAATAGCCTAATGTTTTACCAATACCTGTATCACCTTGTATAAAAAAGTTTTTAAGGTCCTTTTGCTGATGAAACGCATAAATAGCATCCATCATATCAACTTGTTCTTTTCTATGAAGCAATCCTCTAGCGAATAACTCTTTCTTATTCATTTCAAGATAAGGGGTAGTTAAGATATCTGATTCAACCGGTAAATAATCTGTATCTTTCTTCCGTATCACTACTTGATTGATGCCCTTATACATAGGATCTAATCTGTCATCCTTTCGATGATTTACTTGTTCCGATAAAATCATCTGAATCAGCTCCTGATTGTTAACCCCTAATTCTGATGATAGTTCGGCTAATCGCTCTAAAGTCATAATAGGTAAAGAAGATAATTTATCTACAATCGCTACAAACATTTGAGACGTTACAAGTGCGTCACTGTATGCTTGATGAGGATTATTATGAGATAACTGTAAATAATCTGCTAAGTCCCCTACTCTAAAACCTGGAGACTTTGGATACACAATTTGGGCTAGTTCAACTGTATCTACTGCTTCAATAGTTAAACCTGGTAAGCCCATCCTCTCTAATTCACTATTTAAAAAAGAATAATCAAAATAAACATTATGAGCAACAAAGACACAGGTTTCTAACATTTGCTTAATAATGAAACCTACTTCTTCAAAATAAGGTGCTTTGCTGACCTGCTTGTTTGATATGCTTGTTAGATTTTCTATGTGTTTTGATATTTTTTTTCCTGGATTAATATCTGTTGAAAAAGAATGTACAACTTCCCCGTTTTCAATGAACACACAGGCAAACTGGATTATTTTATCCTTTTCTAAATCCGCCCCTGTCGTTTCTAAATCTACCACTGCAAACGTAGATGTTCTTTTCATAGTCCATTCTCCTCTCAACTGCCTCCCATCATTATACAAGTTATTTCATCTTTTTTCACTATTCTCTCTCTTTTTTTCTTCACTTGTTTAAGATAGATTGTTTTAATAAACAAACTATGGTTAAATAGATTTATACTATATTTTAATAGGTGGAAAAAAAGAATGATAAAAAAACTTAAAATGGCAGGATGGGTTATATTAGTATTTTGGCTAATTGCTATAATCCTTACCTACAACAACACTTGGTATTGGTACGCTTACTTAATAATATCTGCCTCAGCTTTTTTTCTTGCGGGTATTTTATTGTATCATTCGGAAGTGAAACAGCTCTATACTAATACTTTTTCCAAACAACACACGCTTAAATCAGAACCCAAACAAACTATTTCCTATCAGGACGATGAAGACTACGATGATATAACCATCGAAAGAACGCGTCAAAAAAGAAAAAGGAAACGGAAGAAAAAATATGCTTTGATGGAAACTGGTAGTAGAGAACGTAAGAAAACCAATCAGCAATATGCTTCTAATAAATCATTACATAAAGCCTCTTCTATTCGTAACAAAGAATATTTACACACAAAAATCCCTTTGCTTTACAACGGTGATCAACAAGAACTTCTTTTTAACACCATTCAACAGTTAAAAGAACAAGATTTTTTTACCAGTTATTATGCCGGGGTGACAAATGAGGATTTAATTACTCATTTTTCTGAGTATCAAGAACGAAATATTTTTGAATTGTATGACAATACAATTCCTAATACTTTTGCTAAAGTGCTGTATGATCCTGAATCTGTTAGTAATAGGATTGGTATTTTTTTAGGCAAACAACCCGTGATAGAGGATGCTGAAGAGAACAATCTTACGGAAAATATGCTTGGTTTTATTGATATTAGAGACAGTTACAAAGCGGAATTATTACTGAATAAATATAATAACATTCAAGTCTTCC
This sequence comes from Vagococcus sp. 211, assembly GCF_056322705.1. Lineage (NCBI taxonomy): Bacteria > Bacillati > Bacillota > Bacilli > Lactobacillales > Enterococcaceae > Vagococcus > Vagococcus sp. 211. The sequence goes on along the minus strand of NZ_CM150475.1, from coordinate 546,079 downwards.
CAACCATACTAGGTGGGACCTATAAAAGAGTGTACAAAAATGAGGAAGGTTCTATTAAAATAATTAAAGATTTCATCAATTATGATTTAACCATTTCTCTTGCCTTTTATAATAACTAAAAAGAGCTAACAATGTGTTAGCTCTTTTTAAATACCCATTTTTTTGACATAATATAGTTCAATAATACTGCCAGTAATTGAATAATAATAACAAAGAAAAATTCATTTAATACAGGAGCAGAACCTATAAACCCAACTAATAAAGGTGAATGGAACAAGCCTTGATTATAGTTAATCTGATCAAACCCTAGTAATGAAATAAAGTAATCCCCGTACTTATCAATCGCAAGATAAGTGATACTAATATCTAAAAAGAATACCGCAAGTCTAGCCAAAAAAAAGAGAAAAAATTGCGTGATAACCCGCTTCATCTCCCAATTTCCATCCAGAAAAACGAGAATTTTATTTCCTAAAAAGGCAAACATAATCGAACTTATTTGTGCTAGTATAACAGCTATCAGCGAACTACCTATTACATGAAGTATGCTAAATCTCACAATAAAGTAAACTAAAGTCGTGAGTAGACCAACAATACCATACATCATTATTTCTTTATGCTTCATTCTATTATCCTTTCCTATGTTCGATTCATAACAAGCAAAAAAACTAGAGTATCCTACTTTTAAATGTTAGTATTAAGTATATCATTAGAGAGGATGTTTTATCTATGAAAATGGCACATACTTGTGTGAGAGTAAAAGATTTAAATGCTTCATTGGAATTCTACACGAAAGCCTTTGATTTTAAAGAAAGTCGTCGTCGTGATTTTCCAGATAACAAATTTACACTAGTTTATTTAACTTTACCAAACGATCCTTACGAATTGGAATTAACTTATAATTATGATTCAGAAGGGTATGATTTAGGGAATGGTTATGGTCATATTGCTATAGCAACAGATGATCTTGAAGGTCTACATAAGAAACACTCTGAGGCGGGTTTTAATGTGACTGACTTAAAACACTTACCTGGTGTTCCACCTTCTTACTACTTTATCATCGATCCAGATGGCTACAAAATTGAAGTCATTCGCGAAAAATAAATGATAAAAAACCAATAGACTCATTCTATTGGTTTTTTCTTTATAACAAGGCATTGTTTGTCTATGCAAATAAAAAAACTCAAGTCATTAGACTTGAGTAAGTTACTCCGGCAGTAGGACTCGAACCTACGACATCATGATTAACAGTCATGCGCTACTACCAACTGAGCTATGCCGGATAATTATAAAATATGCATGGCGTCGTCCTACTCTCACAAAGGGAAACCCTTCACTACCCTCGGCGCTAAGAAGCTTAACTTCTGTGTTCGACATGGTTACAGGTGTGTCCTTCTTGCCATCGACACCACACTTATTTTATAACTGAGTGATTATTCACTCAAAACTGGATTTGAAGTTATCTTTCAACATAATTGTCCACCGCTTAAATCTTGGTTAAGTCCTCGACCGATTAGTACTAGTCCGCTCCGTACATCACTGCACTTCCACTTCTAGCCTATCTACCTGATCATCTCTCAGGGGTCTTACTTTCTTAAAGAAATGGGAAATCTCATCTTGAGGGGGGCTTCACGCTTAGATGCTTTCAGCGTTTATCCCTTCCACACATAGCTACCCAGCAATGCCCTTGGCAGAACAACTGGTACACCAGAGGTGTGTCCATCCCGGTCCTCTCGTACTAAGGACAGCTCCTCTCAAATTTCCAACGCCCGCGACGGATAGGGACCGAACTGTCTCACGACGTTCTGAACCCAGCTCGCGTGCCGCTTTAATGGGCGAACAGCCCAACCCTTGGGACCGACTACAGCCCCAGGATGCGACGAGCCGACATCGAGGTGCCAAACCTCCCCGTCGATGTGAACTCTTGGGGGAGATAAGCCTGTTATCCCCAGGGTAGCTTTTATCCGTTGAGCGATGGCCCTTCCATGCGGAACCACCGGATCACTAAGCCCGACTTTCGTCCCTGCTCGAGTTGTAGCTCTCGCAGTCAAGCTCCCTTCTGCCTTTGCACTCTACGAATGATTTCCAACCATTCTGAGGGAACCTTTGGGCGCCTCCGTTACTCTTTAGGAGGCGACCGCCCCAGTCAAACTGTCCATCTGACACTGTCTCCCGCCACGATAAGTGGCGCGGGTTAGAATGGTCATAACACAAGGGTAGTATCCCACCATTGCCTCCTTCGAAACTAGCGTTCCGAGCTCTACGGCTCCTACCTATCCTGTACATGTGTCACAAACATTCAATATCAAACTACAGTAAAGCTCCATGGGGTCTTTCCGTCCTGTCGCGGGTAACCTGCATCTTCACAGGTACTAAAATTTCACCGAGTCTCTCGTTGAGACAGTGCCCAAATCGTTACGCCTTTCGTGCGGGTCGGAACTTACCCGACAAGGAATTTCGCTACCTTAGGACCGTTATAGTTACGGCCGCCGTTTACTGGGGCTTCAATTCTGAGCTTCGCTATTGCTAACCCATCCTCTTAACCTTCCAGCACCGGGCAGGCGTCAGCCCCTATACGTCATCTTTCGATTTTGCAGAGACCTGTGTTTTTGATAAACAGTCGCTTGGGCCTATTCACTGCGGCTAAACTTGCGTTTAGCACCCCTTCTCCCGAAGTTACGGGGTCATTTTGCCGAGTTCCTTAACGAGAGTTCTCTCGCTCACCTTAGGATTCTCTCCTCGACTACCTGTGTCGGTTTGCGGTACGGGCCGTTTAATTCTAACTAGAAGATTTTCTTGGCAGTGTGATATCAGGACTTCGGTACTATATTTCCCTACTCATCACAACTTGTCCTTAAAAGTAAAAGCATTTGACTCTTACTAAGACTTGTTGCTTGAACGCACATATCCAACAGTGCGATCCTTTAACCTCCTGCGTCCCTCCATTGTTCAAACAAATCAAACGGGTACAGGAATCTCAACCTGTTGTCCATCGCCTACGCCTGTCGGCCTCAGCTTAGGTCCCGACTAACCCTGGGAGGACGAGCCTTCCCCAGGAAACCTTAGTCATTCGGTGGACAGGATTCTCACCTGTCTTTCGCTACTCATACCGGCATTCTCACTTCTAAGCGCTCCACCAGTCCTCACGATCTGGCTTCAACGCCCTTAGAACGCTCTCCTACCATAGAACCTAATGGTTCTATCCACAGCTTCGGTAATATGTTTAGCCCCGGTACATTTTCGGCGCAAGGGCACTCGACTAGTGAGCTATTACGCACTCTTTAAATGGTGGCTGCTTCTGAGCCAACATCCTAGTTGTTTGTGCACCCTCACATCCTTTTCCACTTAACATATATTTTGGGACCTTAGCTGGTGGTCTGGGCTGTTTCCCTTTCGACAATGGATCTTATCACTCACTGTCTGACTCCCGGATATAAATGAATGGCATTCGGAGTTTATCTGAATTCGGTAACCCTAGATGGGCCCCTAGTCCAAACAGTGCTCTACCTCCATCATTCTTAATTCCGAGGCTAGCCCTAAAGCTATTTCGGAGAGAACCAGCTATCTCCAAGTTCGTTTGGAATTTCTCCGCTACCCACACCTCATCCCCGCACTTTTCAACGTACGTGGGTTCGGTCCTCCAGTGTGTTTTACCACACCTTCAACCTGGACATGGGTAGGTCACATGGTTTCGGGTCTACGACTACATACTAATTCGCCCTATTCAGACTCGCTTTCGCTACGGCTCCGCTTCTTCAGCTTAACCTCGCATGCAATCGTAACTCGCCGGTTCATTCTGCAAAAGGCACGCCATCACCCATTAACGGGCTTTGACTTCTTGTAGGCACACGGTTTCAGGTTCTATTTCACTCCCCTTCCGGGGTGCTTTTCACCTTTCCCTCACGGTACTGGTTCACTATCGGTCACTAGAGAGTATTTAGCCTTGGGAGATGGTCCTCCCGGATTCCGACGGAATTTCTCGTGTTCCGCCGTACTCAGGATACTCATAGGTGTGTTGTCAATTTCGTCTACAGGGCTTTTACCCTCTTCGGCTGACCTTTCCAGGTCGATTCGACTATTCACAACAGCTACCACAGCTGAGTCCTACAACCCCAACAAGCAAGCTTGTTGGTTTGGGCTGTTTCCGTTTCGCTCGCCGCTACTAAGGAAATCGATTTTTCTTTCTCTTCCTGCAGGTACTTAGATGTTTCAGTTCTCTGCGTCTACCTCTAACAAGCTATGTATTCACTTGAAAGTAACATCCTATTAAAGATGCTGGGTTCCCCCATTCGGAAATCTCTGGATCATAGCTTACTTACAGCTCCCCAAAGCATATCGGTGTTAGTCCCGTCCTTCATCGGCTTCTAGTGCCAAGGCATCCACCGTGCGCCCTTATTCACTTAACCTTTTCTAACCTACGGTTAGATTGTATTACTAATTTTTATCAATAGTTAGATAGCGATATCTAATCTATCGACACATTTCACAGTAGTTTTTAAAAAACAACTGTTCAACGCGGTGTTCTCGGTTTATGTTGATGTCTAACTTCAACTATCCAGTTTTCAATGAACAAATCAAATTGATGACACAAAAAAATCATCAATGGAGCCTAGCGGGATCGAACCGCTGACCTCCTGCGTGCAAGGCAGGCGCTCTCCCAGCTGAGCTAAGGCCCCGGGATGAATAATAATGAGAGTAGACCTCTCAAAACTGAACAAAGTAAGTAACGGCCAATGTGTTTCCGTAATATTCCTTAGAAAGGAGGTGATCCAGCCGCACCTTCCGATACGGCTACCTTGTTACGACTTCACCCCAATCATCTATCCCACCTTAGGCGGCTGGCTCCCGAAGGTTACCTCACCGACTTTGGGTGTTACAAACTCTCGTGGTGTGACGGGCGGTGTGTACAAGGCCCGGGAACGTATTCACCGTGGCATGCTGATCCACGATTACTAGCGATTCCGGCTTCATGTAGGCGAGTTGCAGCCTACAATCCGAACTGAGAACAGCTTTAAGAGATTAGCTAAACCTCGCGGTCTCGCAACTCATTGTACTGTCCATTGTAGCACGTGTGTAGCCCAGGTCATAAGGGGCATGATGATTTGACGTCATCCCCACCTTCCTCCGGTTTATCACCGGCAGTCTCGCTAGAGTGCCCAACTAAATGATGGCAACTAACAATAAGGGTTGCGCTCGTTGCGGGACTTAACCCAACATCTCACGACACGAGCTGACGACAACCATGCACCACCTGTCACTTTGTCCCCGAAGGGAAAGCTCTATCTCTAGAGTGGTCAAAGGATGTCAAGACCTGGTAAGGTTCTTCGCGTTGCTTCGAATTAAACCACATGCTCCACCGCTTGTGCGGGCCCCCGTCAATTCCTTTGAGTTTCAACCTTGCGGTCGTACTCCCCAGGCGGAGTGCTTAATGCGTTAACTGCAGCACTGAAGGGCGGAAACCCTCCAACACTTAGCACTCATCGTTTACGGCGTGGACTACCAGGGTATCTAATCCTGTTTGCTCCCCACGCTTTCGAGCCTCAGCGTCAGTTACAGACCAGAGAGTCGCCTTCGCCACTGGTGTTCCTCCATATATCTACGCATTTCACCGCTACACATGGAATTCCACTCTCCTCTTCTGCACTCAAGTCTCCCAGTTTCCAATGACCTTCCTCGGTTGAGCCGAGGGCTTTCACATCAGACTTAAAAGACCGCCTGCGCTCGCTTTACGCCCAATAAATCCGGACAACGCTTGCCACCTACGTATTACCGCGGCTGCTGGCACGTAGTTAGCCGTGGCTTTCTGGTTAGATACCGTCAAGGTGGGAACAGTTACTCTCCCACTTGTTCTTCTCTAACAACAGAGTTTTACGATCCGAAAACCTTCTTCACTCACGCGGCGTTGCTCGGTCAGACTTTCGTCCATTGCCGAAGATTCCCTACTGCTGCCTCCCGTAGGAGTCTGGGCCGTGTCTCAGTCCCAGTGTGGCCGATCACCCTCTCAGGTCGGCTATGCATCACGGTCTTGGTAGGCCATTACCCCACCAACTAACTAATGCAGCGCGGGCCCATCCATCAGTGACACCGAAGCGTCTTTTATCATCTTCTCATGCGAGAAAACGAATTATGCGGTATTAGCACCTGTTTCCAAGTGTTATCCCCCTCTGATGGGCAGGTTGCCCACGTGTTACTCACCCGTCCGCCACTCAACTATTTTCGGTGGAGCAAGCTCCGGTGAAAATAGTTGCGTTCGACTTGCATGTATTAGGCACGCCGCCAGCGTTCGTCCTGAGCCAGGATCAAACTCTCAATAAAAGTTATGATAACATCCGAAGATGTTTAGCTCATTTTAAAACTTGCTAGCGATATTTCTTCACTATAATAATTCTGGTTATTTTTACTTTCGTAAAAACACCTACACATTTGGTTCGTCTTACTTTGTTCAGTTTTCAAAGATCTAATTCGTTGCCGTAACAACTTTTATATCATAACAAGTAATCAACGTTTCGTCAACCCTTTTTTAAAATATTTTTTAAAAGTTTTTCGTTTGATGTTTACATCTCGTAATCAGCAACATAAAAAATTATATCACATTAAAGTTCTAAGTCAATAGGTTTTAACCTAGAACTTTAATTTTTTTTGATTTTTTTCAAAACACTATGCTAGCAAAGATACGGAACCCCTTCAAACTGGATTCCTTGCAACACTTCTCTCAAAATAGCAGGCTCTTCCCATACAAATTTAGTATCTGTTAAGTTAACACTTTGGGATTCATCTATACTAAAAACAAATAATGGCATCTTATAATCTTCAACTTGAACATTTGTCAACTCAACAAGTTCTAACTCATTAGTATTCAAATGAACTGTTTCTTTTAGTTCTTTCAAGATACAAGCTAAGCTTGTAAACTGATCATTAATATCAGTCTTTACAAATCTAATAGTCTCATCACTATGCTCCACAAGAAATTTCTTGTGTCCGTCTTCCATATTCAATATTACTGTTCCAGCTACTTTAGTTTGTTGCAATATGCTCCACCTCTTACTATTTTTATAAGAATTTCAACATGGTAACAAGTATAGCATATTTTCTGAAATAAATCAGTTATTTTTCATTGCATCTTCTAAAGCATCGTCTATCCAATCATCTAATTGATCATCAATCGTTTTAAAACCAATTTTTTTGTATTTATTTGTAAAATATCTTTTTCTTGTAAAAGTTGTTGGTTGTAAACTTTGTTGCAAGACTCTCAGTGACAAACTTATCTTCTGAGTGTACTCGTCGATGTCAATAATTTGGACGGTCACTAATTGATCTACCTCTAGTTCGTCTTCTATGTTTTTAATAAAGCCGTGCTTAACTTCCGATACATGTATCAAGCCCTGATGCTTATCATCTAATGAAACAAACGCCCCATAGGGTTGTATACCTGTAATTTTTCCTGTTAAGATGGTTCCTATTTTGTATGACAATTGATTCACCTTCTCTCACTTTTTTACTCATCTTATATTCTAACATAAAAAAAAGGTAGCAACGTTAACGTTGCTACCTTTTTCTTTTATTTTTTTATTCTTCTATAGAAACACTATCGATTGTTACATCATATAGTGGACGGTCTTGACTATCTCTTTTTACAGCACCGATATCATCTACAACATCCATTCCTTCTACCACATGCCCAAAGACAGTATGACGGAAGTCTAACCATGGTGTTCCACCTTGTTTGTAAGCTTCGATGATTTCTTTAGGGAACCCTGCCCCTTCTAATTGACTAACCATGTTAGCTGGTACGTTTTTGTTTTGAACGATAAAGAATTGGCTTCCGTTAGTATTAGGTCCAGCGTTAGCCATTGATAATGCGCCTCTTAAGTTAAAGACTTCTTCTGAAAACTCATCTTCAAATTTAGCGCCATAAATACTTTCGCCGCCCATTCCAGTACCTGTTGGATCGCCACCTTGAATCATAAAATCAGGAATAACACGGTGAAAAATAACGCCATCGTAATACCCTTTTTTAGATAACTCAATAAAGTTTTTAACTGTTTTAGGTGCTTGCTCTGTAAATAAAGCAATTTTAATGCTTCCTCTGTTCGTGTTAATTGTTGCAAACGTTGTTTGTTCTGATAATGCTAATTGTGGAAATGTCATAATAATACTCCTCCTAATTGTCTTCTAAAATAGATCTAATTTTAGTTGTTAATAGATCAATGGCAACTTGATTTTTACCACCTTCTGGAACAATGATATCCGCATGTCTCTTAGTAGGCTCAATAAATTGTTGATGCATGGGTTTAACCACACTTAAATATTGACCAATCACTGAATCTAATGAACGACCTCTTGTTTCCATGTCGCGTTTGATTCTTCTGATAATGCGAATATCATCTTCTGTGTCAACATAGACTTTAATATCCATTAAGTCTCTTAGACGTTCATCCTCTAAGATTAAAATACCTTCAATAATAATGACTTCTTTTGGTTCCATATGAAAAACATCTTGGCTTCTCGTATGGGCTTCATAATCATATATTGGCATATCAATCGCTTCATATCTAATTAATTGCTCAAGTTGTTCGATCAACAAATCAGTATCAAACGCAAATGGATGGTCATAGTTGGTTGATAGTCTCTCTTCAAAAGATAGATGACTTTGATCTTTGTAATATGAGTCTTGCTCAAATAATAAAATCGAATGTGTCGGCAATGCGTTTAAAATAGCTCGGCTTACACTTGTTTTACCACTGCCTGATCCACCGGTAACCCCAATCACAACAGGTCTGTCTTTTTCTTTCGCCATTTAGATCCCTCGCTTATCTCTTTTTATCCTTCTTTGATATCCTACTCTATTCAAGCCCTACTTGCAACAAATTATCTATCAAATTAACCCTATCTTTATAACTGATAAACGTTCTCACTTAATACTTATTATTATCTGTAACATTATTCCTATGCTATGCTAGTGGTAAGATAATAAAAAGGAGATTGAATAATGACACAAACAATTCTAGAAATGAAAGATCTTGGTTTCTCTGTTAACCAACAAGAGATTCTTTCAGGTATTACTTTAGACATAACTAAAGGTGATTTAATTACCATCTCTGGCCCCTCTGGTAGTGGTAAAAGTACTTTGCTTAAAATTATTAGTGGTATGGTTTCTCAAACCTCTGGAGCTATCACTTATAAAGGAAAAAACATTACAGATTATCCAACAACACAGTACCGAAAAGACGTTTCCTACTTCTTTCAAAGTCCTGTCTTATTTGGTGAAACTGTAAAAGATAATCTAGCCTTCCCTTCCGAAATTAGAGAAGAGACCTTCGATGAGAACAGAGCAACGGAATTACTATCAGAAGTTAAACTCTCTAAGGATTATTTGACGAAGGACATTCATAGCTTATCTGGTGGTGAAAAACAGCGTATCGCATTTATCAGAAACCTTATGTACCTACCAAATATTCTATTACTCGATGAAATTACTAGTGCTTTAGATGATGACAATCGCGAAATTATTCATACCTTGATAAATGATTTAAACACAACACATCACTGTACTATTTTATGGGTTACCCATAACCAAGAAGAATATCTTTCTTCTAACAAACGCCTTTATATAAACGAAGGACGCATTCAGGAGGCTCACAATGACTAATTTAGATATATCAAACGCATCTCTTCTCTTAACAAGCAGTCTTATCCTTATTGCTTTAATAATTGATTACAAAGAAAAACTAGGCTTGGGTAAAGATATTTTTATCGCTGCCTTTAGAACCGTTGTGCAATTATTTATTATTGGTTACGTATTAAGTTCCATTTTTAAATTGGATAATCTCTTTGTCACACTTGCTATGGTTGCCTTTATTATTTTTAATGCTGCCTATAATGCGGGCAAAAGAGCCAAACATATCCCAAATGGGTTTAACATCTCATTAATATCTATTGGCTTTGGTTCCATTGTTTCCCTTTTAGTGTTATTTGTTTCAGGGGCGTTGACTTGGACGCCGTCTCAAATTGTTCCTATTACAGGAATGATTGCTAGTAATGCCATGACAGCTGTAGGTGTTGGCTACCGAGTCATGGATTCAAAATACAAAGACCAACGTCAACAAATTCAAGAAAAGTTAGCTCTAGGTGCCACGGTTAAACAAGCCTCTCTCCCTATTATTAGAGAAAGCATCAAATCTGCTATGGCACCAAGTGTCGACCGTGCTAAAACAGTTGGCCTAGTTAGTTTACCTGGTATGATGTCTGGTTTAATGTTTGCAGGAATTGATCCTTCTACAGCGATTAAATATCAAATCGTCGTTATGTTCATGCTTATCGCTACGACTGGTTTTTCAACAATGATTGCCAGCTATATGACCTATAAGACTTATTTCAATAAACAAGATCAACTCCTTTAATTCGTCTTATCTGAATGCTAAATAATGCAACATATAATAGAAGAAAAAAAAGCGCCCGCCTCATGGAAATGAGGTCAGGCGCTTTTTTCATGCTTATTTTTCTTGTACGTATTTATAAGCCGTTCCTAAAGAAATGTTACATTCTTCAGCAATTTGGCGAAGTGTATATCTATTATTGTTATATAAGAATCTAATTTGATCAATTGTTTCTTGTGAAATTTTTGGACGTCCACCCACACGACCTTTGCGTCGAGCTTCTTGTAGTCCTTTAGTTGTTCTTTCACGAATAATTGATTTTTCCATTTCAGCAATTCTTAATACCATTTCTACATAGGCAGAATCATCGATGGCACTGTAAGCAGATCCTTTTTTTAATACGACTAATTGAACACCTTTACCTTTTAATTCAGTCAAAAATTCGGCTAATTGAATGATTGATTTTCCTAGGCAACGTAGTTCATATACGACTAACTCGTCTCCAGATTCAAGTGTTTCTACCACACTTGTTAGCGTTGTATCATTTTGTACAACTTCCCCACTTTTTTCTTTCTCTACAGAGACTGTTTTCACACTTGCTTCGTTCAAACCGTCAATTTGTTCTTTCATGTAGTTATCTTCGCTTGATGCGTAGACATAACCGATTTGTTTCATCATATTTCCTCCCTATTGTTTGTTTATTTAAACACCCATTTATTATGATTGGTTATGTTCATACTATACCTTTATTTGAAAAACCTTACCTTATCAAACTTTTCATAACGTTACGTAACATTTGATAATATAGGGATATTTAATTAAATCCTCATTTTTGTATAAAACCTTTAGTTAATAAAAGTACGATAAATATATATAGAAACAATCTAATAATCAAAATGAACATAAATGAACTTTTGCGTATTTCTTAATTTATTTCTCTATTATTTTAGTATATACTAGTGAAAAAGAGAAAAATAAGGAGGATTTATGATAAATAGTGCTCTTTTACAAGAAATAAAAGGGATTCAAGAAGAATTTTTTCACGGACTACGAACAATCATGCAGATTAATAGTGTTAAGTCGGAACCAGAACCTACAGCCCCTTTTGGTCCAGGGCCTAAAAAAGCTCTCTTAGCAACGCTCGCGTTAGCCAAAGACTTAGGTTTTCACACTCATTTAGTTAATTCGGCCATTGGCTATGCCCAATTAGGTGAAGGAGAGGAATATATCGGGGTCATTGGTCATTTAGATGTTGTCCCTGCGGGTGATGGTTGGGATTACCCACCTTTTGACTTAACGTTAGATGACAACGTTTTTTATGGTCGAGGCGTTCTCGATAATAAAGGGCCAATCATTGCGAACCTTTATGCGCTCTATGCCTTAAAAAAAAGCAACATTCCTCTTAAATATCCCATCCGAATTATTTTTGGAACAGATGAAGAATCCGGTTCAAAAGATATTCCTATGTATTTAAAACACGAAAAACCTCCTCTGTTTGGTTATACACCTGACTGTAAGTATCCAGCAGTTTATGGAGAACGGGGCATATTAGGCGTGGATATGACTACCTACTTTACTGATGATTCTCTAGCAGACCTACACTTTTTCAAAGGAAATTTTGATAAGAGTTGGGTACCCGACTCCCTAACTTACGGGGTAGAAGGCATGTCGTTTCAAATAAAAGGGGAACGTTCTCCTAGTAATGCTCCCGAATTAGGGGACAATGTGATTACTTTATTTGCCCAACATGCCACAACACAAAAAAACTGTCACGGAGAGTTAGATGATTACCTTCATTGGGTCTATCAAGCCTTCCATGAACAACATCACGGAGAAGGGTTAAACATGGCGTTAAAAGATGATGCTTCAGGTACTTTATCCCTCACGCCACACACACTAACCTTTCATCAAAAAGAGAAAAGTAGTACCCTTTCTCTAAGCATTCGTTATCCTATCTCAATCAAAGAAGAAGAGTTGGTAGCACTATTAACCAAGCAACTACCCAAACAAACCGTTTTAAATATCACAAGAAGCATGCCCTCCACTTGTTTTGACACCCATCATCCTATGATTGAGGCCATGACTCGTGTGTATGAATCTGCTACGGGATTAGACGGAACACCCGTTACAACAACAGGGGCTACTTATGCAAGGGTCATGCCAAACATTCTTGCTTTTGGCCCGTCTTTCCCAGGTCAAAAAGGAATTGCCCATAACAAAAATGAATACATGGATAAAAACGATTTAATTAAAAACCTAGAGATTTACACCTGCCTTTTAGCTGAACTTCAAACACTATGATTAAGGATGTCATTCTATCAAAAAATAAAGGAGCGTACCATGACTACCAATAAACGATACGAAGAAGTCGCCCAATTCATTCTAGAAAATATCAACAACAACCACTACCCAACAGGTACTAAATTACCCTCAGAATATGAGCTGGCAGATGATTTTAATGTCAGCCGATTAACCGTAAGAAAAGCAATTGACTTACTTATCAAACAAAACATCTTGATTAAAGAAAAACGTCGTGGCACGTATGTCATGACACCACACAATAAAATTCAAAGTGGGCGTTCTGGGTTAGTTGGCTTTACAGAAAGTGCCAAATTACATGGTAAACACCCCAATACTCAAGTCATTTCATTTGAAGTGATGTCTCAATTACCTAAAAATATTTCTCAAGCACTCGATCAGTCCACTGAAACAACCTATCATATTAAGCGGCTTCGCTCATTCGATAATGACCCAATGACAGTGGAGGAAATCTATATTAAAGAAGCACTGCTTCCTAATTTATCAAAAGAAGATTTAGAAGCCTCTCTTTTTGAAAAAATTGAACAAACCATCGACATTTCTTATTCCCACCAAGAAATCGAAGCTATTGTGATGACTGAAGAATTAGCAACCCTTTTAGAAGGAGCTGTTGGAGATCCTGTTTTACTGGTTCACACGATTACCTATTCCCCTTCAGGTCTACCAATTCTATTTGATTTATCTTATTACCGAGCTGATAAGTATACCTTTAACAACACTTTAATCAGACATTAATGTGACAGATGGCACTCAGAAAGGAATAAACAGTATGACCTATGGATCCATTGCAACATGGCGAATGGCTCACGACGGTATTGTTCTAGCTAAAGAACACTTAGCTAACAATGCCTCTGCCAACACCACTGTAGAAGAAATCATAAAAAAAGTTGAAGCATACCCTTACTATAAATCAGTCGGATACGGGGGACTTCCAAATTATAAGGGGTTACTAGAAATGGATGCAGCCTTTATGAATGGAGATACCTTGCAAATAGGGGCTGTCGCTGGAATTGTTGATATTGCGCACCCTATTTCTGTGGCAAAGCATTTAAGTCAACACAAATTTAACAGCTTTTTAGTTGGACAAGGTGCCACAGAGTTTGCAGTAAAAGAAGGGTTTCAAGTTAAAAAGATGTTAACGCCTCGAGCTAAAAAAATTTGGCAAAACCGATTAGCCGACATCGAAAAATACCACCTCAATCCTTACGATGGTCATGATACAATCGGTGTCGTTGCTTTAGACAATCAAGGAAGTATGGCCGCTGGTACATCGAGTTCTGGGCTTTTTATGAAACAACCAGGACGAGTAGGAGATTCTCCCCTATCTGGATCAGGTTTTTATGTGGATAGTGCCATTGGAGGCGCAGCTGCAACGGGTCTTGGAGAAGACTTGATGAAAGGAATACTCTCTTATGAAATTGTCCGTAAAATGGAAGAAGGGTTATCCCCGCAAGAGGCCTGTGATGCAACCGTTTATGCCTTTCATCATAAGTTAACACAACGATACGGTAAGTGCGGGGCTATGTCCCTTGTGGCCATGGATAACCAAGGCAATTGGGGAGTGGCGACGACTGTAGAATTTACATTCTCTGTTACAACAGATACATTAAAACCAAGTATCTTCATTGCTACTATGGCAGACAACGATACCACTACGATTACCCCTATTACACAAGAGTGGCTAGAAGCTTACGAAAAACGAATCAAAGCGCCTATTAACTGAGACATCAAAAAAACGAACTGACAAGTCAGTTCGCTTTTTTGTATTTATTAAAACAGTAGAAGGGGGATATCTACTGTTTTTTCTCCTTTAGTTTGTTGCGGTACATTTCTAGCTCATCTTCGCTACAATGCACATAATGATCACCTGAAATTTGACGTAATTCACGGACTTTTCCATCTTTTTGAGGCTCATAAACAATCCGTTGACGACTACGTTCATAATCTGGATCAGGTAACGGAATGGCAGAAAGTAAACTTTCTGTATAAGGATGTAACCCATACTTATAAATTTCCTCCGCCGTTCCAATTTCTACTAATTTACCAAAATACATTACACCGATACGATCGCTAATGTATTTAACCATTGATAAATCATGGGCGATAAACAGATACGTTAAGTTCTGTGTTTCTTGTAATTCTTGCAATAAGTTAACCACTTGGGCCTGGATAGACACATCCAAAGCCGAAATAGGTTCATCACAAATAATGAATTTAGGCTCTACTGCTAATGCTCTAGCAATACCGATACGTTGACGTTGTCCACCTGAAAATTCATGAGGATAACGCGTCCCGTGAGAAGGATCTAATCCTACTGTTTTAAGTAAATCATTCACGCGGTTTGTACGCTCTTCTTCGTTTTTAGCCAAGCCATGAACATCAATGCCTTCAGCGATAATATCTTTGACTTTCATTCTTGGGTTAAGTGACGCATAAGGATCTTGATAAATCATTTGAACATCACGTCTAAATTGACTCATGTTCACACGACCCTTGATCTTAGCTACGTCTTCCCCTCTGAATTTAATTTCTCCACTTGTTGGATTATATAAGCGAATAATACTTCGTCCCGTTGTTGATTTACCACATCCTGATTCACCAACTAAGCCAAAGGTTTCACCTTCGTAAATATGGAAGCTGATGTCATCTACAGCCTTCACTTCATCTGGTCGTCCAACATTAAAATGTTGTTTTAAATGGTTCACTTCCAGTAATTTTTCTTTCGTAACTGTTTCCATAAGTGACACAACTCCTTTCTTAATTAGCAAATCTTTCTTTGTGTTGTTCACGTCGACGAACAATTTCATAAGGTGGTACCACTTCTGGCGCGCCTGGTGCTAATAACCATGTCGCCGCTTTATGTGTAGGTGATACATCAAAGTACGGAGGTACATGTTCTGTATCAATTTTCATCGCAAATTCATTCCGAGGATAAAAAGCATCCCCTGTTGGTGGGTCTAATAAATCCGGTGGCGAACCTGGAATTGCGTATAATTTTTCTTCCCCAGTTTCAAGCGTTGGCATTGAACTTAATAAGCCCCAAGTATAAGGATGTTGAGGGTTATAAAAGATTTCATCCGCCGTTCCCACTTCTACAATTCGTCCACCATACATAACAGCTACTCTATCAGCTACGTTAGCTACCACACCTAAATCATGGGTAATAAAAATAATCGATGTATGAATTTTCTTTTGAATG
Organism: Vagococcus sp. 211; assembly: GCF_056322705.1. Taxonomy (NCBI): domain Bacteria; kingdom Bacillati; phylum Bacillota; class Bacilli; order Lactobacillales; family Enterococcaceae; genus Vagococcus; species Vagococcus sp. 211. The sequence continues at coordinate 530,188 of NZ_CM150475.1, read as the reverse complement.
TCTTTCATTAAATCAATGATTTGCGCTTGAATGGTTACATCAAGAGCGGTTGTTGGCTCATCAGCAATCAAGACTTCTGGGTAACAGATTAAAGCAATCGCAATAACAATCCGTTGTCGCTGTCCTCCAGAAAACTGGTGAGGGTAATTTTTCAAACGTTTCTCTGCATCAGGTATCCCTACAAGATTAAGTAAATCCAGCGCTCTATCAAGGGCATCCTTCTTAGATATCTTACGATGTTTTCTAAGAGATTCTGCTACTTGATTCCCAATATTCATGGTTGGATCAAGGGACGTCATCGGATCTTGGAAAATCATCGCAATGTCTTTTCCTCGAATCGATTGCATCTCTTTCTCTGTTTTCTTATTTAAATCTTCACCTTTAAATAAGATCTCACCACTGTCTACATTGGCATTGTTTGCTAGTAACTGCATAATTGCACGGGTCGTTACAGATTTACCTGAACCCGACTCTCCTACAATTGCTAAGGTTTCACCTTTATGTAAGTCAAAGTTAACACCACGAATGGCGTGAACTTTTCCCGCAAAAGTATCAAACGAGATATTTAGGTCTTTTACTTCTAATACTTTTTCCATTTTTTCACACCATCCTAATCATTCATTTTCGGATCAAAGGCATCACGTAATCCGTCAGCTAATAAGTTGAAACACACCATGATAACAGATAATGTTATCGCCGGTGCCCACATTAGATGAGGTAAGAAACGGAATGTTTTGTATCCTTCGTTTAGTAACGTTCCAAGAGAGGCTGTTGGTGGCGTTAAGCCTAACCCGATAAAGCTTAAAAATGCCTCAAAGAAAATAGCTGATGGAATACTAAACATCATTTGAACAATGATGACACCTGAAATATTAGGTAAGACGTGTTTCATAGCAATTTTACTTTGTGATTCTCCTAAAGTTGTCGCGGCTAGCACATACTCTTGGTCTTTAATTTTTAAAGTCTGCGCTCGGACGATACGTGCCATGGTAATCCAACCGGTTATAATCATCGCTAAGATAATTGATAACATCCCTGGTTTGAAAATCATTAACATTAAAATCATCACAACTAAGTTCGGGATTCCAGAAAGAACTTCCAAAATCCGCTGCATGACGTTGTCGACTCGTCCACCTTTCATTCCCGATATCATACCGTAGATTACCCCGAAGGTTAAATCTAAAAAGGCTGCTACAAAGGCAATGATAAGAGACATTCTTGTTCCCATTAATAACCGAGACAATTCATCACGACCTAAACCGTCTGTCCCAAGAAAATAATTGACATCTTCTGGTACTTTGGCTTGTTCATACTTATCAATACGTGTCCCACCTACCATTGCTGTCCCGTTAAAGCCGTTCAGACTAACACCAGGAATACGTGGCGGTAAGTTAATGTATTTAGGATTTTGTTTCGTTGGATCATGTGGTGTGATCCAAATAGAACCAAAAGCCACTAAAGTAATCAAAATTAATAAAACAAGAGAAATAACGGCTCCCTTATTCTTTTTCAATCGACGCCATGAATCTTGCATAAAGTTCAGTGACGGGGCACTAATTTTTTCACGATCTAAATTACTATCGATCGAAATAGGTTCAAAACTTTCTTTAGGTATGTTATTAATATCTAATTGTTCCATAATTATTTGCCACCTCCTGAAACGCGAATACGTGGATCAATTAATCCGTATAATAAGTCAACGACTAAGATAACCACAACTAACATGGTTGAGAACATAATGGTTACTGCCATGATAGTTGGGTAATCATTCGTCATAATAGACTTAACAAACTGCTCCCCAATACCAGGAATAGCAAAAATGTTTTCTACAACCAATGACCCTGTCATCAAAGCAACAGCTAAAGGCCCTAAAAGTGTGACTAATGGGATTAAACTGTTTCTTAACCCATGACGGAACACAACTTGTAATCGGCTCAATCCTTTAGAGCGAGCGAGTTCGATGTAGTCACTACTTAATACTTCTACCATCTCTGTTCGAATGAAACGAGCAGAGTCAGCTAAAGGCGACATGGCCAAAGCCAAGGTTGGAAGAATGGTAGAAATAAACCCTTGATCCCATTTTGCTATCGGTAAGACACCTAATTTAATCGCAAAGATGTATTGTAACAATACAGCGAAAACGAAGTTAGGTATGGACCTACCGAGAATCGCGACGAGTGTGGCCACTGTGTCCACCCATGTATTTTGTTTCATTGCTGCAATAGCTCCAAGCACAATACCTACCAATGTACCAAAGATAATCGCTTGAACCCCTAACTGGACAGATGGTCCAATACGGTCTTTCAATAATTTAGAAACAGGTTGATTTTTAAATTGGAAAGATGTTCCAAAATCCCCTTTAGCTAAATTACCAATGTAGATACCATATTGTTGAATTACTGGCTTGTCTAATCCTGCTTGCTTGTTTAAAATCTCAATTTGTTCTGGTGATAATTTCTCTTGGTTAGCATATGGCGAACCTGGTAACAATTTCATTAAGAAAAAAGTAATTGTTGAAATCAACCACAAAGTAATGAGCATAAATCCAACACGTTTAATAAAGTATTTCAAAAAATTACTCATTTTCTTTCCCCCTTTTAAATAGTTTTGACTTCTTTGTTTATTTGTTTTACAGTTATGACATCAAATAAAGATTGGAACGTTTGAATAATGAAAAAACAACTAACATACTCCGCTGCAACAGTACTAGTAGCCCTTGGCTTTTCAAGCTTAGGCCAACTCATCTCAACAAAACAGGTGTCATGGACCTTACTATCTGATCATTCTTTCTTAATCGGGTTACTTTTTTTAATCATAGGAACGACCATTTTGGTCTTATCCTCAGGCTTCTTTGATTTATTTCAAAAGAACATGAAAAAATTAATTCGATTAAGAAGAAACAATGAACCTAGAGACTTTATACCACTATCACAAGTATTCCAAAAGCATCCAACTTACTGGTTTATTGTTGGGATTACCCTTGTTATCATTAGCTTTATTACTTCTTTCATTCCCTGATATAAAAAACCTATAACGTTTGTTATAGGTTTTTTCATACCCTTCTTTTAAAGAAGAGATTAAAAACCTTCTGTTTCAAATACAAGGTTGTTTTAATCTCTCTTCCAACTTGTTTAACTATTTAACTTTGTAAGCCCACTTGTAATCGTATTGTGCTCCTGCAGCATGTGTTACCACGCCTTCAATATCAGCCGTTCTTAAATGAGCTTCTGTCGATTGAATCAATGGGATAATCCCTTTTTCTTCAATGATAATTTTCTCAGCGGCAATCATGTTATCCCAACGTTTTTCTGGATCGTTAGAATTTTCTGTTCTTGCTGCTTTGGCATTTTTATCGTATTCAGGATTAGAGTATTGTCCTCGGTTATAAGAGTTTCCTGTTTCGAACAAATCAATGAATGAACTTGGATCTGGATAATCCGCAATCCATCCGCTTAATACTGTACTGAAATCTCCTTTATTAGAACGTTCTAGACGCACAGAGAATGGTACAGGACTTAAGTTAACTTTTAATCCATCCAACTCTTCTTCTAATGACCCTTGTAAATACTCAATCATTTTTTTCGTATCATCATTATCTGACGCTAAAATATCAAGTTCAATTTTATCTTTACCTAAGGCTTTTTTACCTTTTTCCCAATGTTCTTTGGCTTTTTTACTGTCATAAGAAACATCATTTCCTGCTTCTTCAGAGAAGTCTTTACCGCTTGCTGGTCCTTTGTTCATATCAGCCGGAACTAACCCACCTGATGCAAGAGAACCATCTGCAAGAATTTGATTCACTAAAGAATCACGATCAATAGCATAAGAAATCGCTTGACGGATGTCTTCGTTTTTGAATGGTGAATCTTCGTCGAATTGATTCAACTCTAAGTAACGAGACGATGCTTTTTTCTCAACAATGAACTCTGGATCATCCGCTTTTTGTTGTGCTAACTCTCCTGTTAATTGAACGTCTTCTAACTTCCCATCTTCGTACAGGTTAAGAGCTGTAGAATCTTCTTTAACAACACTCACGTTAATACGTTCTAACTGAACAGTCTCTTTGTCCCAGTACTCATCATTCTTAACGTACGCCCATTCAGTATCTGTTCCTGGTCCATCAAAGTCTGCTAAAACGAAAGGACCATTATAAACGGCTTTATCACTTGCCGTTGTGTACTCTTTGCCGTATTTTTCAACAATGTCTTGTCTTTGTGGCATAAAAGTTGTAAATGATAATAAGTAGTCAAAGTAAGGGGTTGGTTTTTCTAGCGTAATCTCTAGCTCATAATCACTGATTGCTTTAATTCCTAACTCTTCTACTTTTTTATCCCCCGCTGTAATTTCAGCTGCATTTTTTACTGGTTCATGTAGGTAGGCATACTCAGAAGCTGTTTCTGGGTCCACCGTACGTTGCCAACCGTAAACATAATCTTTAGCTGTTACAGGTTCTCCATCTGACCATTTGGCATCTTCACGTAATTTTACTTTGTATACTAGACCATCTTCACTAATTTCTGCTTTTTCAGTGGCTCCTGCAGGCTCTGGCTCTTGGCTTTCACCTAGACGATAGATTCCCTCATACACATTGTTCAGTGCAACAGAACCAATCACATCTGTATTCAGCGATAAATCTGCAGAAGGCATCTCTTGCTTCACACTTACATTAAATACTTGCTCAACCGCACCAGAATCTCCGCCATCTTTACCGGCATCCTTGTCAGCTTTGTCATTGTTGCCACATGCTGCAACTGTCAATGCTACTGTGGATAGCAAACCAACATACAACCATTTTTTTGTCTTCATAAAGCATCCCCCTAAAATTAGATATCAATTAGAATTTGATTATAAAGAATATAATATACGAAAAGTAAGAATAAAGCAAGAGAATTATTAAAAAAGAATGAGTAAACAGTTGCACAAACTTAACAAACACGAACATTCTTCTCATTTAAAACAAAAAAAGTAACCCTACTTCCATGAGTAAGGTTACTTTTTTCGTTTAAATAAGCGTCTAAAATTACTTGGAGATTGAACCATTTGTTCCTTAGTTAAATGCTTTCTCATCGCTTTTAATGCTTCTATCGCATTTGAGGTAACAAAGCTAAGCTCTTGGTTCTCTGTTGTGATAATATCAAAGCCTCTAATGTACTTACCTTTGAGGTAAACATCCGCTTTAACCAATGTGACGTTTTCCCAAGGGATTTGAATAAAGCCTACTCCACTGCTGGCGCGATACTCAATACCGACCTCTCCTACAGCTAAGACACCTGGTTTTGGTGACATTGGGTTTAAAAATGAATTTACTTTTATTGCCACATCGACTTCTTTATTCAATGATTCAACCATTTCTATGTCCTCCTAATAAAAAGATAGGGTGGTTTTATCCACCCTAATCATCTCATATTTAACCAAAAATGCCGATAACATAGCCTAAGATACCAACAACAAATAATCCGAAGATAATGGTAATTGGGCTAACTTTTTTACGTAATAACCAGATACAAAGGAATGTTAACGCTAAAGGCATTAAACCTGGAATCAATTGGTTGAACACATCACCCAGTGTTGTCACTTGCTCTGGGTTCACGTTGCTACCACTTGCAATTTGATTAATAACATCGCGAATTTGATTTTCATTCATCCCACCATTATTAGCAGATTCTACGATTGTACTAAAATCAACTAAGCTCTTAGGATCCACATCCACTTTAGATAACACCATTGGGAAATTCATGGTTGTCCAACGTGGCACAAGTACCCCCATAATGAACATCCCTAAAATAGACGCTCCTTGGGTAATTTTTTGCATAATACCGCCTGATAAATCTTGTGTAATGTTTGATCCTTGACGGTAACCCAATTCTTGTGTTCTCCATAAGAAGATCATACGAATCGCGTTCCATACGATAAAGAAGAATAACGGCCCCATCATGCTTCCGCTTAAAGCAAGAGAAGCAGCAAAGGCTCCTAATACTGGACGTAATGTTCCCCAGAAAATCGGATCACCCACACCAGCTAAAGGACCCATCATACCAATCTTAACCCCTTGAATCGCGGCATTATCGATATCAGCTCCTGCAGCTTTTTCTTCTTCTAGAGATAAAGTAACCCCTAAAATAGGTGCTGCTACATAAGGATGTGTATTGAAGAATTCTAAGTGACGTTTCAATGCTTGAGAACGGTCTTCTTCTGTTTTATATAATTTTTTCAAAGCAGGAATCATTGAATATGCCCAACCAACGTTTTGCATTCTCTCATAGTTCCATGACGCTTGAAGTAATTGACTTCTCATAAATACTGCTGTTCTATCTTTTTTGGTTAATTTAACCATATCTTTTGTTTGATTTTCCATTGTCTTATGTCCTCCTCAATTAATAGTCATTCAAAATATCGTCTAATGGGTCGCCACCTGATGTACCGCCACCATTGCCTGAACCTGCATTAAATTCAGGAGCTAATTGAATGTAAACTAATGCTAAGACGGTACCAATAATACCCATTGCGATTAAGTTTAATTCAGAAACGGCTGCTAAAGCAAAACCTAAGAAGAAGAATGGCCATAATTTTGGTGTAGCCATCATGTTAATAACCATAGCATAACCTACTGCTACGATAAAGCCACCCGCTACTGATAAACCACCTGTAATCCAGTCTGGAATACTGTTTAAAGAGTTTGTTACAACTTCTGTTGGTACAGATAAAATAAGTGCTGCAGGAATCGCTATACGTAAACCTTGTAATGATAACGCAATTAAATGATACATTTCAACGCCACGGAAAGAGCCTTCTTCCGCTTTTTTGTCAGCACCATGTGCCAAACCAACTGTTAAAGAACGAACGAAAATGGTTAACACTTGTCCAGCTACTGCTAAAGGAATCGCTAAAGCAATACCTTCTTCAATGCTTGCACCGTTAACGGTTACTAAAATAGCCGCTGCAACAGATGCTAATGCCGCATCAGGTGCCACTGCTGCCCCAATGTTCATCCAACCTAGGGCGATCATTTGTAAACTACCACCTAAAATAATACCTTCTGTGACGTTACCTGTTACTAAACCAATCAATGTACACGCGATAATCGGTTGGTGGAATTGGAATTGATCCAACACACCTTCCATACCCGCAATAAAGGCTACAATTACTATTAAAACTAATGAAAGAACTGACATGATTCTTCCTCCTTTTATCTCATTATTTTGTCATGTTTGTTTTTGCCAATAATTCCCATAAATTCTTAGAAGAATCACTTGGCACTTTGCGGACATCAAATGTTACTCCCGCATCTCTTAATGCTTCAAAAGCACGAACGTCGGCTTCATTCACAGATAATACATTGTTTACCATTATTTTACCTTCTGAGTGAGCCATTGAACCAACGTTCACTTCAGGTAATTCTACGCCACCTTCGATTGCTCTCACAACATCTTGTGGGTTTTCAAATAATAGTAGGGCTTTGGTTTTTCCAAATCTTGGGTCTTCCCAAATATCAATTAATTTTTGAACTGGGATAACATTGGCTTTTACTCCTGGAGGAGCGGCTTGTGTGATTAATGTTTTACGCAAATCATCATTCGCCACACCATCACTGACCACAATGATTCTGTTAGGTGATGTTGATTTAGTCCAAGCCGTCGCCACTTGTCCGTGTAATAAACGTGAATCCACACGAGCTAGGACAACAGAAATACGACCGTCTCCTGTTAATGGTAACTCTTCTTTTGTTTCTTGTTTTGCTACAGATACCACAGGCTCTAACGCTTCAGGACGAACCTTGATTCCATCACGACCCGTTGTTAGAATTTGTTCTGCAATTTTATGAGATGACTCCACTGATAAACGAGCAGCATATGCTTCAATCAACATAGGTAAATTTAAACCACTGACAATGGCCCATTTATCTTTGTTTGCTTCAAATAATGTGTTCGCTTGATTGAAAGGTGTTCCTCCCCACAAATCAACTAAAAATAGCACTTCTTCTGTTCCTTCAAATGATTGAACAGCCTCTTCTAATTTTCGTTTCACATCATCCGGGCCTTCGCTCGGCATTAATGTTACTGCAGCGACATTTTCTTGTTCGCCAAAAATCATGGCTCCTGACTGAAGAATTCCTTCAGCGAATTGGCCATGGCTAGCTAGTACAATACCTACCATTTTGTTTTCCTCCTATATCTTCCGTAACTAATTTTTTAAATTAGTCGCTCTTTTTTTAACAGTTGCATCAAGTCAACGGGAGTATCAGCAATGACTTTCCTGATCTCAATATCGATGCCTTGTTGATGTAAAAAGACAAAATCACAAATATCCTCTTCATTCACAGCGACTGCATTGGTTATCATTTTTTTACCCATGCAATAACTCATACTACCTACATTAATAGAAGGAATCTTCATTCCACTCATTACCACGCGTTTTACGTCTTTTGGATTAGTAAATAATAGCATGGTTCTAAAATCATCCGTAAACCGTGGGTCTTGTAAAATAGCAATCATCTTTGACACTGGGATAACATTCACTTTAACCTCTGGTGGGGCTGCTTGTGTGAGTAATAATTTTCTCATCTCATCTTTGGCTACCTCATCACTGACAACTAAGATACGATTAATTTTTGCATGCTTCGTCCAAACAGTGGCTACTTGACCATGAATTAATCGATCATCTATTCGAACTAGGCGAATGTCCATATTGGCGTTCCTCCTCTCATAACGAATCCACCGACATAGCAACACTTTATTATAAGCAATTACCGTGCCAACTTTTATAAAGCTTGTAATACTACGCTTTATAAGCAAAAAAAGATACACTCATTTAGTGTATCTTTTTGGACAACTTACTGTATTATTTTAATTTCTCATTTTCTATGATACTCAGTATGTAAAATACTTCATTCGAAGATAAGCATAATTGCAAGGTTTGATTCAATTGATTCACTAACTCTTCTAATTCTATAAACGCCTGTGTTCCTTGTTTTTCTTTTAATTCGGATGCTATAACGTCTAAGCTATCTCCCTTTAATTCCCGTTCAATAGCACCTGCCATATGCATGGTAAGGTTCACAAAAAACAACGGATTGGTCTCTAGCTTAAAGTGTCTTGTTACTTTTTCAGCAAACAACCATAAAGGCGCTAAGACTTTGTGAGGATTAATAAAGGTAAAACTATCCGTCATATACTTTTGACACATCTCTCGGCCATTATCCATCGTAAACTCTTTAGAAGACGCTTCGTATTGATGGGTAATTAGCTGCTCAATTACTCGGTCCCCGTCATTAGAAAACAAGACATCCATCGGAATAAAAGGCACCTCTAACTCCGGGTCTTTAATTCCCGTTGTAGCAATTAAAGAATACTGCTCTTGGATCGCTTTAATGTCTTTAGATAATTCAATAATCGATACAGGAAATACCGTAATATCTGTTTCAAAATGAAGACTTAAATACTGATCTATCAACTCTTTCATTCGTTGTGCTGTTCCTTTTCCTGAGGCACAAATAGCCACAATAGCCTTAGGTAGATGGTTAGAAGGTAGGACTTCCTTAGGCGTTTCCTTAACAAATGTATACCCTCTAAAACTCATCATGGATTCGTATAAATCCGTTAGGTTCGCTTCTAAAGAGCTGGATTTTCTAGCTGCTTCTAATACCGTGGCAGTGGTAACCATATCCAGTACTTTAATAGGGATTCGCGTGTTTTTCTCAATATCATCTGCTACCGTGCCAAGAGAGCCCATATCGACTAAAAGCATCACCCCACTACCTTCATTAACGGATACAACCTCGTCTTGAATCAATTTAAACGCCTCTTTAGGCTCCATATCTAAAGGCATATCTACTGCTTTTATGTTGTCTACTTGAAGTAAATGGGTGGCCACTTGCACCATACTTGTGGCCGTACTATTACCATGAGCGGCAACCACTATACCTATCCGTCCCTCCGCTTTATTTTCTCGGAGAGATATCAATAAGACTGCTAGATAATGCACTTCTTCTTCCGGCACTTGAATGCTATGTCGCTCTTCTATCAAAGCCTTAAAGGATTCTGCTACTCTGAGCTCTGCCCCGTAATGCTCTACCATGCGTTTAATATTATCATTGTCATCTTGATACGTTAATTTCCCTTCAGCCACACGAGATAAAAAAGAGCTTAAATGTAACCCAATCGCATACAAGAAATTAGACTGAAACTCATACCCCAATAATTCTTTGGCTTGATCATACATTAACCGTGTCGTGGCTAGTGTGTGACTGTCAATAATTTCTGACAACTTACTTTCCGTATCAAATGTAAAGCCATGATTACGATAAAAAGATTTCAAATGAACGTTGATATCTGTCAATATGAAGTGATTAATCGCTTCTTGACTCAACCCATCTTCTTTTAGCACAGCCGCCTTATCCCCAATAATTTCATATAAATTATAGGGTAACTCATAGGAATCTTGTTCAAAGGTTACAAAGGTATCATTCGGTGAAATCACCATTTGCGGAGAGAGTTGTTGGGACAACTCCGTTAACACGTCCCGATTATTAGCCAAATGGATTAGCCCTTCTTTAATAGAAGGATTTAGATCTTCTAAACCAATATGTAATTCTTCTTGGTCCATAAAATTCAAAAAGGACTGTGCCGTCACTAGTTGAACGTTGGATTTAAGTTGCCCAACATTTCCATAAGACACACTACCTATCAACGCTTTGACAACATCTTCAGATAAGATGATTTTTCGTTGAATGCGTTTGGATTCCATGGTCATCATTAGACGTAGCAAATCTATTTTTTCCTTCGCTGTCCGGGTTTCAAAATTAGGCAATTGAATCGTAATAGGAATACGGCGCATAAAAGTGTTAAGCAAACTAGAGGAGGTATCCTCTGTGGTGGCACAAATAATCCGGACATTGGCTTTATGACTCTTAGTTGTCTCGCCAAGTTTTGCATACGTGCCGTTATCCATAAAGTAAAACACCATCTCTTGACCTTCTGGTGGCAACCGATGAACCTCATCTAAGAATAAAAAACTATCATTTGCTAAGCTGATTAATCCTTCTTTTTCTTCGTCAGCTCCTGTAAAAGCCCCCTTAGCATGCCCAAACAAATGGCTCATCAACAGTTCCGGGTTGCTGGCATAATCTGCACAGTTAAAGACAATCATCTCTTTATCTGGTTCAACCACATGGTGCTGTTTGGCAAACTGAAACATGGTATGTGCAAAATACGTTTTACCAGATCCTGTGGGACCAATGATTAAACAATTCAGCCCTCGTGGTGGGTATAAAATAGAGGCCTTGGCTTGTTCAACAGAGTTTTTCATACTAGCCGTGGTACCAATGACTTGATTAAAGATGTCCTCATTCATTAAGCCAACATCCGATAACATCGTTCCTGTTTTTCTTTTAGGATCCCTAGTGTCTGTTTGTTCGCGGTAACTTTCCACATACTTAGATAAGGGTTTGTGTCGAAACACTGATTTACAAATATATCTCACAGGTCTCCCAGGTAGTTTATCAATCACACCTTCTCTAACCAACTCATTTAAATCTTTGCTCGCATTGCTGCGTTGAATACCTAGTCTTTCAGCGACTTCTTTTGTGGTAACACCTGACTCTACGGTTAAATCTTCTTCGTCTAAACCTTCTGAAATAGTCTTCACTAACTTATATACTTCTTCAATGCGTTTCATCTGTTCCTCCTCAAAAGAATACACTAGTTTTTCTGTATCTATAGTGTATCACGAGTGTATCTATTTGAACATAAAAAAATAAAGACAAAATACCGATTAAGGTTACTTTGCCTTCTTTTAATTCTTTTTATTTAACTAAAGTAACTAATATGTGTCGTTATCTCTGTATCGCTAACTATCTGGTTCGTACCATTTTCTAAGAATACTCTAAAGCTCATAACTTGTTCTCCCTGATTAACATAAAGTTCCACAAAACTATTATCTACAAACAAGGACAAGACAGGTGAGAGTGTTTTATCTTTTAACAATAAATGGCGCTGCTCTCCTTGCTCCCTATCAATTGGCTGCTTCAAAGAACTTCGGTCAATAGTTATCTGTCCTAAAGTTTGATTGTAGCATAGGGACCAATAATCCTCTTCCCTCCCAAAACGTAGCAAGGTACTCTCGTCTAACCTTGTTTCAAGTAAAAAAGTCCGATCCGATACATCAATGCGTTTACCCATTGTTATCTTATCTTTCTTATAACGTTCAAGGAGGCTTTGTACAGGATAGCGGTACAAGCGATTCTCTTTTAGCGTCATTTTTTGAGGCATGGTTAACCCGTGTTTCCACCCTTCGTCATCAATAGGATACACTTGTTCGCCACAACCAAACCAGCCCATTGTCAACGGTTCTTGTTTTTCTCCTAGGAAGGATTGTGGCGCATAATAATCAAAACCTGCGTCTAATTCATCCATTTCGTCAATATGAAATACCCTCTTTGAAAGGTCTAGATTACCGACTAAATAAATAGAGGCAAATCGGTTATGATAACGAAGCTCCTCTCGTTCATACCCCATAGGAGACAGGAATAAAACATCTTTCTCCCCAATTCTTACCATACTTGGACATTCCAACATATACCCTCTTGGTATAGCCACTTCAATCGGACCTAAATACGCCCAATCAAGTAAATCATCACTTTGATACAGCAACAGCTCTCCAACATCTCCAAAACCTGTTCCCACACCATCAGTAAAGCTACCCCCACCTAACAACATATAAAAATGATCGTGACGTTTAAAGACAAACGGATCTCGCAATTCTTGACTAAACCCTTCTGGAGCCCCATCAATGATTGGGTTCTTATGGTGTTTAACGATGTTCCCCTTTTGATCCATAATAGCAAGAGCTTGCTTCGCTTTTTTACCAGTATCTGTTTTATAGTTGGCTGTATAAAAGAGATACAATTGACCTTCATGTTCTATAGCATTTCCCGAATAAGCCCCATTTTTTTCGTACTCCTGATCCGGAATAAGTCCGTAACCTTGATCAGAAAAATCAACCAAATCAGAGGAAGCAGCATGTCCCCAGTGCTTCATGCCATGACTCGCTCCAAAAGGGTACCACTGATAAAACACATGATATTCCCCATTAAAATAACTCAGCCCATTCGGGTCATTCATCAGTCCTGTTTTAGGATAAAGATGATGCTTTGGTAAGTACAAACTCTTTTTCACTCTTTTTTCTAACGCTCCTAAGTAGCTGTCATAACGCGTATCATAGTGCGTGTATTTTTCAATTGTTTCCATCATTATCCCCCAATCTGTTGCTTCCTATGATAAGGTCGCCCCTTTACCTATTTCAGCACCTGGGACACCTTTCGTATGATTCCATGCAAACAAAATAATAATAGGCAAGACAAAGGCTAACAAATTACCAATAACATAAAACACTAATGTGGGCGGATTAGAAATCGTTAAGCCCGGTAATACCGTCAACGCAAAGCCATTTGCTTTAACATCAAATACTTTCATAAACGCCCCACCGATACCAGCCGAAAAGGAAGCCGCAAAGAACGGAATCATAGAATCTCTCATATTTACCGCAAAGATCGCTGGTTCTGAAATACCTACAAGAGTTGGAATAAAACTAGACATCGCCACTTCACGACGCTTCGAGTTTTTCTTAGCCAATAAAAACATCCCTATTGCTGCTCCCCCTTGTGCAATAATCGAGACAGACCATAAAGGTTGAATGTAATTATAGCCCGTTGTCGCCACTAATTGTGCTTCAATTCCTTGAATCGCATGTTGTGTCCCTGTAACAGTAAGAGGTTGAAGAAGTGCCGCAAAGACAAAAGCCCCAAACACCCCGCCTTTGTTATAAAGCAAATCAATCACCCATCCCAAACCATCACCTATGGCATTACCTAAGGGACCAAAAACTAGAAATAGAGATAAAGAAGACACCATAATCGTGACTGTTGGCACTAAAATAAAACTCAACGTTTGAGGCGCTGTTTTTTTAACAAAGGTTTCCACCTTAGCTAAAAACCACGCCGTTAAAATAGCGGGGAACACCCCACCTTGAAAAGCGACTTCAGGAATATTAAAACCAAGTGCCGTCCAGTAAGATAGACTTTCATAATTTCCAGATAAAAAGACATTTCGGTCCATTAATTGAGGCGTTACCATCGCAAACCCCACAACCAGACCTAAAACTGGGTTACCTCCAAATCGCTTCGTCGCTGAATACATCACAAGAACAGGTAAATAAGCGAAAGTAGTGGCAATGACTTCAAAAAATCTAGCTAAATCCGTTGCCCATAACCAATTGTCCGCCATAGAACCACCTAAAAAACCAAACTGTGTGGTTAACAGAGCTCGTAAACCTAGAATCATCGCCGCTCCTACAAAGGCTGGTATGATGGGAACAAAAATATCTGAAAAGATTTTAAAGGATTGTTGTAGCTTGTTTTGTTTTTTTGTTCCCTCTTGCTTCACGTCTTGCAAAGAAGATTCGGCAATCCCTGCTTCCTCTTGGAAAGCTTGAAACACCTTCTCTACAGTCCCAGGTCCAAAAATAATTTGCAATTGGCCACTGTTAAAAAAGACCCCTTTAGCCCCTTCAATTCCTTCTAATTCTTCTTTATCATAAGCATCTGAATCTTTTAATATTAGTCTTAGTCGCGTCACACAATGCGCAGCATTTTCAATGTTCTCTTTGCCACCTATGGCAACAATGACTTCTTGAGCAATTCTTTTATAATCCAATGTGGTCACCTCTTCTTTTTGGAACGTTCCAATTATATAGTAAAAAAATAAAACGTTCGTTTATGTACTTTTATTATAAACAGAACGTTTAGAAATTGCAAGAACAATTTATTTGGTTGTGTAGGCCGCTTCAAAAGTTGGCCGTAAGATGTGTTTGTTTTGTTTCCCTCGTGGCCTTTTTTCTAACTGTAATAATTCTTGAATCCCTATCTCAGCGATTTTATCCACTGGCTGACGAATAGAGGAAACTAATAATTCAGCATGGTAAGACGCTTTCGTTCCATCAAAACCAATAATTTGAACCTCTTCAGGAACCTTAATTCCTAAACCTTGAAGAGTACTCCAACAATACTGAGCGTATCGATCTGTGGCAGCAAAAATACCATCGTAAGGAATGCCATCTTGATACAAATCCGTCACTCGCTGTTTTAATCTTTCTTTAAAGTGGAGACCATCCCCTGTATCAATCAATACATCAAATTCAATCTGGTGTTGATGACAGTAACTTTTGAAGCCGTTAACTCTCTCGGTTAATCCCAAGTTGTTGTCGATATCTCTCATTAGCATTAGAAGTTTAGTCGCACCTCGGTCACTTAATTCCTTCGCCGCAAGTTCCCCGCCTATAAAATTATCACTGGTGACAAAAGGGACCGTTTCATCAAAATAACGTTCAATGGAAACAATGGGTAAATCTGAGGTAACATAAGGCTCAATATCGCTATAAGAAACCGTAATAATGCCTCTCACTTTTTGTTCTTTAGCCATTTGAATGTATTCTATTTCCTGCTGGTAGTCGTCTTCTGAGTTGCAAAGAATTAATTTTAATCCCGATTTTTTTAAGCCTCTTTCCAAATAAAATGCCAGCTCAGAAAAGAAGGGATTCCAAATAGTCGGAACAATCAATACAACTAGATCGCTTTGCTGGGTCTTTAATAATCGCCCCGCTAAATTAGGAACATAATCTAATTCCTTAATCGCAGCTTCTACTTTAACTCGCGTACTTTCTTTGACCTTTACACCATTCACATAATTAGATACGGTGCCACGAGAGACTCCTGCTAGTTTTGCCACATCGTTCATATCTGCCATACACTAGACCTCCTCTGCTTTAACTTTCTTTCAAATGCCCTTTTTCTCTTGAATAGCTCATGAATCGTTCCATTTTTTGTCGTTTGTTACACTTTATATCATGAATTTCTTCCTCTGTTATTTTAGGTAATACCTTTAATGCCTCAAGCTCTTCCATGACTGCCACGAGTTGATAGTACTCAATAAGCACCTCATCTGCATTGGTCATATCTGGCCTATCTGGGTGATGATCCAAAAAACCAAACCTTATGCCTTTAGCTAAAGCTTGTTGCATCTCTGAACATTCTTCCATAGCAACAACGGTGACATACTCTTCTTTTTCCACATTGATCTCCTCCATGTTCATTTATCTTACCATAGTTCATGGGACTTGCAATAAAAAAACTCAAAGGAGCTAGACTCTATCATCTAACCCCTTTGAGACATACTGACACTTTTTATTTGACAAATTTTGCTGATTCTTCCCCTGCATGGCGACCAAAGACAATGATGTCTCCAACTGAGTTACCACCAATACGGTTATTTCCATGTAATCCACCTGTCACTTCACCAGCTGCATACAAACCAGGAATAGCTTTGCCTTCTTTGTCCACTACTTCTGTGTTGGCATTAATTTTAATACCACCCATTGTATAGTGAATACCTGGTGCAATTTTAATCGCATAGAATGATGCTTTTTCTAAACCGTTATCCATTCCTGTTTCACGGTTAAATGCTTCGTCTTTTTTATCTTTAACTGCTGTGTTCCAAGTTGCCATTGTTTCTACTAACGTTGCTTCGTCCATGTCCAATTCTTTTGCTAATCCTTCAATAGTATCTGATTTTTTAACAAATCCTTGGGTTTCGTAGAAGTTAATTGCTTTAACTCTCTCTTTTACGCCTTCATCAAACACAAGGTACGCTGATTTTTCTTCTAAGCCATCAATGGCTGCTGATACATTATCACGTGTATCTAATTCATTCACAAAACGTTTGCCTTCTTGTGATACTAAGATACCACCTTCACCACGTACCGCTTCACCAATTAACATGCCATTGTCTTGTTGAACCGTTGGATGAATTTGGATTTGGTTCATATCCACTGCTTGACCACCAAGCGCTTCAATCATTTTAATGCCATCCCCTGTACTACCTTCTTGGTTCGTTGTTACATAACCTTTTAATTCAGGTTTTTCTTTTTCAAGCATTTCAGGGTTAGCACCATAACCACCTGTTGTCACAACGACTGCTTTTGATGCTACCTCTTTTTCTTCTCCAGCAACGGTTACTTTAACCCCGCTCACAGCGCCATCTTTTTCCTGAATTTCTGTTACATCTGAGTTAACAAAAACAGGAATCTCACGTTCGTGAACGTTTCGAAGTAAACCATACACTAAGTATTCCCCGACAGCTGAGCCATCTTCTGGACGGTGAGTTCTCTTTTCACTCATACCACCTAAGATGGTTAAGTTGTTCAAACGAATATCCATATCGTCTAACCAATCAATCGCTGACGCTGAATGATCAACATAGTAGCGTAATAAGTCTTTATCGTTGGTATCATGACCACCCTTTAAGGTTTCTTCAAAGAATTTATCATTAGAATCTTCAATGCCTTCTTCTTTTTGGAATTTCGTTTCAGATGCGTTCATTCCACTAGATGCTTTCATTGTATTCCCACCAGCCACAGGCATTTTCTCAAAGATGACCGGATTTTTACCTTCTTCTTTGGCTTGGATAGCCGCAGACATTCCTGCACCACCAGCTCCTACAATAATAACATCATAGGCCTCTTTTAATTCTTTTGGATCCGTGTATTCTTGTTGTGACGCACCTGTTGCCACATCACTTGTTGTTGCCTCTGTCTCACTTTCAGACGATTCACTCACTTTACCCGTGTTCCCTCCACAGGCTGACAATAAAAACAAGACTGATAAGCTTGTTGCAATTGATTTCATCCATTTCTTCTTCATCTAACATCCTCCTAAATAATTTGTGCATTTAGTAACAATCATATATAAATCCTATACCTAATCTCGATATCTTGCAACTATAATATGATATTTTTTTCACAATATTAAAAAATTTTAATCTAATATCAGCAAAAAAAGAGGCAAATCTTTCGATTCGCCTCTGCTTTTTATTCTTTGCTTTGTTTCACAATCTCAACAATCGTTGCTGCTGCGGTCTCCATGGCTTCTAAGGTAATAAATTCATACTGACCATGGAAATTCTCTCCACCTGTAAAAATATTAGGCGTTGGAATGCCCATATATGAAATCTTCGACCCGTCTGTTCCACCTCTAAAGGGGGTAATAATTGGCTCAATGTTTAGAGCTTTCATAGCCTTCACTGCCACATCAACAGAACGCATGTCTTTCTCGATAATGTCCTTCATATTATAGTACTGATCTTTTAGTTCAATCGTGACACGCTCTCGGTCATACAGTCCGTTAACCTCTTCTACAATCGACACCAATCGCTCTTTTCTCGCCTCAAATATCTCTTTGTCATGGTCTCTGATAATGTACACCATCTCTGCATAATCGATGCTGCCTGTCAGATTATGTAGTAAATAAAACCCTTCATATTCCCGAGTTCTCTCGGGTACCTCTTCTTCTGGCAAACGCTCGTCAATGTGTCTGGCTACTTTTAGAGCATTTACCATCATGCCATAAGCTGTACCAGGATGGACACTTGTGCCCTGAATACTAAGGGTTGCTTGAGCCGCATTGAAGGTTTCGTATTCAAAATGCCCAATACGACCACTATCAATGGTATAAGCATAATCAACCGGAAAAGCAGGGGCATCAAAATGATCTGCTCCCTGACCAATCTCTTCATCGGGACCAAAGGCAATCCAGATATCCCCATGAGCTTCGTCTGGATGAGCTAAAAAGTAGTCAATGGCTTCCAAAATTTCAACAATCCCTGCCTTATCATCTGCTCCCAGTAAGGTTGTACCATCTGTTGTAATCAAAGTTTGGCCCACATAATCTTTTAAATTCGGGAACTCTGATACGGTCATATGAATATCTAGTGCTTTGTTTAAGCAAACATCTTCCCCGTCATAATCTGGAAACACCTGTGGATCAATAGTCTCAGCCGCATAATCAGCCGTATCCAGATGAGCAATAAAACCAATGGGTGGAAAATTCTCTTCTGTATTTTTAGGTAACACAGCCGTTAAAAAACCGTTTCCTTCATTATAATGAATCTGACTCAAATTTAATCGTTCTAATTCCTTTTGAAGAAGCTTAGCAAATACGACTTGCCCTGGCGTTGTCGGAATCGTAAGACTTTTTTCATCTGACCGGGTGTTTAATTTAGCATAGGTTATAAATCGTTCTAACATTTGACTCATTTTGTCATCTCCTATTGTTTTAATTCCGCATTTCTCAGGTTAAAATAGCCACCATATAACGGGTATTCAATCCCCTCAATCTGCTCGTTGACTAAGTAATTAGACGCTCCTTGGTACACAGGAACTTGGGCAACGTTTTCTTCTAATACAATTCTTTCCGCTTCTTGGTATTTGTTAAAAACCTCATCCGGATTATTAGCCTCTTTCGTCTTAGCATCCAACACTAGTGTGTCATACTCTTTATTATTAAAGTTACCATAGTTATAAGCCGATTGACTAGCATATAAATTAAAGTAAGAATCTAGCTCACTACTTCCTGCAATCCAACCTGATAAAGATAATTCGTAGTTTTTATCACGACGGGCTTGGTTGACGTTATTAGAAGGTTGTTGATTCACACTGATACTTAACCCCTCTAAGTTTTCTTCTAATTGGCTTTGAATGTACTCTGCGACTTTTTTACCTTGCTCTGTATCCGCTGCTAATAAAGAGAGTGTGATAGTGTCACCTAACGCTTCTTGTGCTTTTTTGAAACTTTCTTTGGCTTTCTTTAAATCATGCGTCAGATAGTCTCCTGAATAAGCTCTAAAATCTTCCCCTGTCTCAGGATGTTTGTATAAGTTTCTTGGAACTAGCCCGTTTAAGGCTTTTGCTCCATCGTTTAACACATTGTCCGCCAAAGACTCCTTATCAATGGCTAAAGCAATCGCTCGGCGTAAATCAAGGTTGGCTAAAGGAGAACCTTTTTCTTGATTGAAATCAAGAAAGCTATTAGCCACATCATTAAACGTCACATAACCTGGGTCTTCTTTGTACTGTGCCACGTATTGGCCACTGATACGAACCAAGTCTAATTCCTTGCTCTCATATAAGTTGATGCCTGTGACTTCTTCTTTTAAGGTTTGCACAGCAACCTCTTCTAAGACTACCTCCTTCGCGTCATAGTAAGCGTCATTTTTCTTCAATGTCCAGTTATCACTTGTCCCGTCCCAATCAGCTAAAACAAAAGGACCGTTATAAACTAGAGTATCGCTATTAGTCGCAAATTCTTTTCCTTGCTCCTTAACAAAAGATTCTAACTGAGGTGCTAGCCAACCAATCGACACCACGGATAAAAAGGACGGTTGTGCGTGATCCAATGTGACAATAAAGTGATTGTCTTCTGTTACCTCTAACCCTATTTCCTCAATGTCCTTTTGACCTTCTCGAATGGCCTGACTATTTGTCACACTATCCAACAAATAAGCATTGGGTCCTTGTGTTTCTGGGTTAACTAGACGTTTCCATGAATAATCAAAGTCTTTTGCTGTTAAAGCTTCTCCATTACTCCACTTCGCGTCCTCTCTTATTTTAAAATCATAGACCAAACCATCTTCACTTACTGTAACACTCTCCGCTGTTCCAGGTATCGGTTGTGACTCTTCATCAAATCTCATCAACCCTTCAAATAAGTGCTGCACCGTAGTAAAGGTGTTTTTATCTGTTGTTTGTGTGGTATCTAAAGTAGAAATGGGAGCAGGTGAACTGATAGTGATAGATTGACTCACCTTAGCCGTTTCCTCTTTTTCTGTGCTTGTACTTGTTGTTTCTCCTTGTCCACATGATGTTAATACCAGTGCCAGTGCTGCGAACCCTACAACCCATTTTATTTTTTTCATACTACTCCTCTTTCTGTCATTCCGTCATGTATCAAAAAAAGTCTCCGTCCCTTTAATAAAGGACGAAGACTTTGGCTTCGCTATACCACCTTTTAAGTGCACTGAGTCATCCGGTACTAACATACCTTTGTGCTGTAACAGGCACTCCTGTATAGGTTTAAAACCATTCAACCTATCTGTTCAAAGGCCATTTTCATTTAGCGCTCCATTATCTCTTTTCACCAACCGAGACTCTCTAAAAATATCGCGAAAAATTACTTTCCTTTTCAATACATTTCGTTTTGACGTGTTATTTGATTAATGAGAATATTATCATTAATACTAATATTCGTCAAGTTATTTTATCATCTTTTTTTAATCTTTTTTTCATTTAGTATAAAAAACCCTCCATCCTAACAAAAAAGGACAGAGGGGAAAAAGGCATTATTCAGTCATCTCTAAGAATTTATAATCATAAGAAGCTCCTGCACTATGAGCGATATAATTCTTCATTCCAGGATTTCTTAAGTGACCCTCTACAACTTGGTACACAGGAATCAAGGCGTAATCTTCTCCTAATAATACTTCTTCAGCATCTAGGAAGTTTTGCCATCTTTCTGTTGGTTTCGTTGCATTGTCAAACTTAGATTGTTTAATCAAATCATCGTATTTTTCACTTGAGTATTTTC
This sequence comes from Vagococcus sp. 211, assembly GCF_056322705.1. Lineage (NCBI taxonomy): Bacteria > Bacillati > Bacillota > Bacilli > Lactobacillales > Enterococcaceae > Vagococcus > Vagococcus sp. 211. The sequence goes on along the minus strand of NZ_CM150475.1, from coordinate 508,722 downwards.
CTTTATTGTAGCTACCATCTGTGACAAATAAGTCTAAGAATGAACTCACATCATTGTAGTCAGCACCCCAACCACCTAATACCATTTCAAAGTCTCCAGCACTAGTACGTTGTAAACGGATAGGTTTAGTGACAGCCGTTACCGTTGTCTCAATGCCTAATGTGTCTTTAAAGGCCCCTTGAATGTACTCAGCAATTTTTTTCGTTGAGTCATTATCATCCGTTAAAATATCAAAAGTTACTTTATCAACTTTCAATTCTTTTAAGGCTGCTTCGTAAAATTCTTTTGCTTTCTCTGGATCGTACTCTTTGTAATCTTTTGATTCCTCAGCAAAATCTTCTCCCGTATCCGGATTCGTTGCTAGTTGTCCTGGTACTAGTCCTGTTGCGATTTTAGAACCATCGCCTAATACATTATTAACAACTGACTCACTATCAATAGCGTAAGAGAATGCTTTACGTAGATTCAAGTTATTAAATGGGCTTTCTTTGTCTTTACGGTTCATTTCCACATAGATGGTACGGCCATCGTTTTCACCGACAAAGTTCTCATGTTCTTTATATTGTTGTGCCAATTCACCCGTTACAATCACATCATCCAACTGACCATCTTCAAAAAGGTTAGCCGCAGTAGATGCTTCCTTCACAACAAGAGCTTGCACTTCATCAATTTTTACATTGTCTTTGTCCCAATAATCAGGGTTTTTAAGGTATTTCCACTCAATATCAGAACCTGGTCCATCAAATTCATCTAACACAAAGGCACCGTTATACACCGCATGCTCACTTGATGAAGCAAAATCCTTACCAAATTCTTCCACCGCTTTTTGATTCACTGGGAAAAATGATGGGAAAGCTAGCAATGAATTGAAATAAGGAACGGGTGTATCTAATGTGATTTTCAAATGCGTATCATCAATCGCTTCGATACCTAGTTCTTTAGGATCTTTCTTGCCTTCTAAAATCTCAGCACCATTTTTAACACTTTCAAATAAGTACCCATATTCAGCACCTGTATCTGGATTAACAACACGTTGCCAACCATAAACATAATCATGAGCTGTTACAGCATCACCATTACTCCACTTAGCATCGTCCCGTAATTCAACTTCATAAACTAAACCGTCATCACTTACTTTTGCCATATCGACAGCACCAGCTGGAACGGCTTTATTGTCTTTGTCCACACGATAAATACCTTCATAAATTTGGTTCAGTACACCAAAACTTACTTTGTCTGTAGCAATAGCTGGATCAATCGAAGAGACTTCTTGAGGAATACCAAATTTCGCTACTTGTTCTGATTTAGCACCAGAGTCTTTTCCTTTGTCTGCTTCTTGTGTTTTATCATTTGAACAAGCACCAATTAAAACCACTGTACTTACGAGTAATAGAGATTGCAACCAACGTTTTGTTTTCATATACTTCTCCCCTTTAAACTTTATAATTCATTATTCTACCTACTTTATGAGATAAAAGCAATCTTTTTATCATCTTTTTCTAATAATTTACTAATAATTATCTTATATAGGAGGTTAAAAAAACAGCCTGATAAGGACCAAGATAATAAAAGCTTACTATCTTATCTTTCTTTTTCCTCTGCCATCTGGATTCAACAGCCTTTTTACTTTTCTATCACTAATAATGAATATTATTATGTATATCATCATAAATATACATGAATATAACTAATTTACAGTTATTTATTCAAAAAAGCTTGCATATTTATTATTCTGAGCGTATAATTCAATGAAACAACTAAAAGGAGTGCAAAACATGACATCATTCTCAAAAAAAATACTTATTATCTTAACTCTTTGTTTAACAACAATCCTTGCTCCTATCACTAGCTTAGCAGCTGATGATTCAGACGCAATGATGGATAAAATCAAAGAAAAAGGAACATTAACAGTAGGAACTTCCGCTGACTATGCCCCTTATGAGTTCCACGCTAATATTGATGGAAAAGACGAAATCGTCGGTCTTGATATTGATATCGCTCAAAAAATTGCAGACGATATGGGGGTTGAACTGAAAGTCGATGAATACGGCTTTGATGCCTTAATCGGTGCCTTAAAAACAGGCAAAATCGACATGATTATTTCAGGAATGTCACCGACACCTGAACGTCTAAAAGAAGTGTCTTTCTCAGATCCTTACATGAAAGCGAAACAACAAGTCGTTGTACGTAAAGCGGATCAAGATAAATACAAAGGCATTGATTCATTACAAAATGAAAAAGTAGGAGCACAAAAGCAATCCCTACAAGAAGAATTAGCAAACGACCAACTTCATGCGGATACTGTCTTGCTTCAAAGAATTCCTGACATTATCTTGCAACTACAAAACAAAAAAATCGAAGCTGCTGTGATGGAAGGACCTGTAGCAGAAGCTTATGTTATTCAAGATCCGACATTGGCTTTAGCTGATATTGAATTTGAAGAAACAGGAAATCATACAGCCGTAGCCTTTCCTAAAGATTCTCCTGCATTTGAAGCAGCGGTTAATACATCTATTCAAGAGATTCACGATAACAACTTATTGGATGAGTACAAACAAAACGCTTCTGAAAACATGTTTAGAGAAGACTCTTTCTTTAAAAAATACGCGCCATTCTACCTTAAAGGTGCTGGATTTACTGTTCTTTTAGCTTTTATTGGGGTGTTAATGGGTAGTCTACTAGGTGCTGTGTTAGCCTTAATGAAATTATCAAAAAATAAATTATTCAAATGGATTGCTATTGTTTACATCGAATACGTTAGAGGAACGCCTTTATTGGTTCAAATCTTCTTAGTCTTCTTCGGAACAGCTGTGCTTGGTTTTGACATGAGCGCATTAGCAGCAAGTTGTTTAGCCTTATCTCTTAACAGTGGAGCCTATGTGGCTGAGATATTCCGTGCGGGTATCAACGCTGTTAACAAAGGGCAAACAGAAGCGGCACGTTCACTTGGTATGAGTGAAGGTCAAGCCATGCGTCACATTGTTATGCCACAAGCAGTCAAAAACATCTTACCAGCCCTTGGTAATGAATTTGTGACAGTTATCAAAGAATCATCTGTGGTCTCTGTTATTGGTGTATCAGAGTTAATGTTCCAAGCTGGTATTGTACAGGGCGCTAGTTTCAAACCCTTCTTACCAATTGTCATTGTATCAATGATTTACTTTGTGTTAACCTTTACCTTATCAAGAGTATTAGGTGTTGCTGAAAGGAGAATGAGTACGAATGATTAAAGTATCCAACTTAAAAAAAGCCTTCGATGACAATGAGGTCTTAAAAGGCATTGATTTAGACATCCATTCAGGAGAAGTGGTCGTTATCATTGGCCCTTCTGGAAGTGGTAAAAGTACCTTTTTACGTTGCTTAAACTTGTTAGAACAACCCACAAGTGGCAGCATCGAATTTGAAGGAAAAAACTTACTTGATAAACAAACAAACATTGACGTATTGCGTCAAAAAATGGGCATGGTTTTCCAAAATTTCAACCTATTCCCTCATAAATCTGTGCTACAAAATCTAACCATTAGTCCCGTTAAAGTCAAAAAGGAAGAGCAAGCAGCTGCAGAAAAAAAAGCGTTAGACTTACTTGACCAAGTCGGACTAAAAGACAAAGCACAACAATACCCAGCCTCTTTATCCGGAGGGCAACAACAACGTGTGGCTATCGCTCGTGCTCTTGCTATGGATCCTGATGTCATGTTATTTGATGAACCCACATCGGCCCTTGATCCAGAGATGGTTGGGGAAGTGCTAGCCGTTATGAAAGGTTTAGCTAAAAAAGGCATGACCATGGTAGTCGTCACTCATGAGATGGGCTTTGCCAAAGAAGTCGCCGACCGTGTCATCTTCATGGATGGTGGTTACATTCAAGAACAAGGAAGCCCAGAACAAATCTTTGATAACCCTCAGAATGAGAGAACACAAAGTTTCTTAAGTAAAATCTTATAACAGGAAAAAAACAGGTCTTAGGATACCCTCCTAGACCTGTTTTTTTGTTATCAAAGATTTACTTTCATTCAATATAAAATAACACTGATAAACAAAATCTATACCCTTATAGCTTTCCTTTATTAGTATTATCTACCTTAACCCTTTATAATAAAGTTAGTTAAAATAATAACAAGGGGCGATAACTATGAAAAAAATTATCATGATGGGTTCAAGAGAAGATGAAGCTTTTTTTGCTGAAGAATGGGCAAAAGAAAATAATGTAGACTTAACCATTACAAATGATGTACTAAATAATGACACATATCACCTATTAAGTGGCTTTGATGGTATTAGTTTACAACAGACGATGGGGATTCCTAAAGAAATGTACGCTCGTCTAAAACAAGACGGCTTCAAACAAATATCACAGCGCTCTGCTGGTGTGGATATGTACGATTTAGATGAAGCAAGCAAACAAGGAATCATCATTACTAACGTTCCTGCTTACTCACCTAATGCAATAAGTGAATTCGCTGTAACTAGTGCTCTTAATTGTTTAAGACACACTGAGTTAATTCAATCAAGAATGAAACAACATGATTTTACTTGGAACAAACCCATTCTTTCAAAAGAAATGCGGTCTCAAAGAGTCGGGATTTTAGGAACGGGTCGTATTGGTCAAATCTCTGCACAAATCTTTAAAGGCTTCGGAGCAGAAGTCGTGGGATATGACTTATACAAAAATGACAATGCTAGAAAATATTTGACTTACGTAGAATCTTTTGATGAGTTCTTAGGTCAATGTGACATTATTTCAATTCATATGCCACTAACAAAAGACAACCATCACCTATTCAATGATGAGACTTTTGCTAAGATGAAACCTGGTGCTATCTTGATTAACAGTGCTCGCGGAGCGATTGTCGATACACAAGCGTTACTTAGAGCTTTAGATAGTCAACAACTATCAGCCTGCGCTCTTGATACCTATGAAAATGAAATGCCTTATGTAACAAAAGATTGGTCAGATAAACCATTAGAAGATGAGGTGTTAGAAACATTAATTAATCATCCAGATGTTATCTACACACCACACATTGCTTTCTATACTGAAACAGCCGTAGAAAATTTAGTATCTGGCTGCCTTTCTTCTTGTTTAGATATCTTAACAACCGGTACAACGGCTAATATCGTTAATCCTTAATGCGATGGCTTTTAGTTCACTGACTAAATTCCTTATGTTAAAATGAACATAAGGAGCTGATAACAATGTCAAAAAGACTATCAATTATGGATTTAACAAATGAACTTTTACGAACGGAACAATATGTTAATAACGGAACGTTGATTGTTGTTTACAATAAAACAAAACGACAAGTCTGTGAAACAATTGACTTCTTTGAAGTGGTTTATAATGGTCCAGATCTATACTTAAACTATTCAATAGAAGGAACTGATCTAACTTACAATGACCATATTAATTTAACAACCGTAAACAACATTAATGGCGTGCCTATTTTTCCAATTAACTAATACTTGAAGACCTCTGATACATAGAGGTCTTTTCTTTTTCATGACCCTATGAAAATTTTTAGGAAGCCTGAAAAATAATTTTCCATCTATTCTAAAAGCTATCATAGATGCTATACTTACGTTCCATTAAAGAATATAGGAGGACATAATCAATGACAGAACGACAGAATGAATTGAAGCAAGCAGAAAAAGGTGCCGTCATTAGTATCATTGCCTATGTTATCCTCGCAGCACTCAAACTAGGCATTGGGGCATATGCTAATTCAAAAGCCCTATCTGCAGATGGCTTAAATAACTTTACTGATACCATCGCCTCTGTTGCCATTCTTATCGGTTTAAAACTATCTCGAAAACCTGCCGATCAAGACCACCGTTACGGTCACTGGAAAGCTGAAAATGTAGCTAGTTTACTCACATCATTAATTATGTTTGCTGTAGGAGCCCAAGTCTTAATCCAAGCCGTCCAAAGTCTTATTAACAAAAACGTCAGCCACCCAGATGCTATTGCCGCTTATGTGGGTCTTTTTTCTGCCCTGGTGATGTTTGGTGTCTACCTTATTAATAAACGCTTAGGTGCTAAATATAATAGTAGCGCGTTACAAGCTGTATCAAAAGATAACTTCAGCGACATGCTAACAAGTATTGGAACGGCTATTGCTGTCTTTACTGCCAGTTTCAATCTGGCTTGGTTAGACACACTAACAGCTGTGGTTATTGGCCTTATTATTTTAAAAACAGCCTTAGATATCTTCAAAGAAAGTACTTTTTCTTTATCTGACGGCTTTGATTTAGAGAAGTTAAAAAGATATAAATCCTCTATTCTCAAAATAGAAGGAATCAAAGAGGTCTCTCTACTAAGAGCAAGAACCCTTGGAGCCAATGTTTTCTTAGATGTGACTGTTAAAATGAACCCTGAATTAACGGTAAAAGAAAGCCACGATATTGTGGATCAATTAGAAGAAACTCTCAAAAAAGAATACAACATCTTTGATATCGATGTCCATGTTGAGCCTTACGGTATTTAAGCGTACAATAGAACTAAACCAATCAGTATTGGTTTAGTTTTTTTAGTTAGAAGGGATACTATGACAAAAAAAATAGCCATTATTGGCGGTGGGATTGTTGGCTCTACCGCTGCTTATTATTTAACAAAAAATAACCATGATGCAGTGACATTATTCGATGAAGGCACTGGTCAAGCAACGTCTGCTTCTGCTGGCATTATTTCGCCTTGGCTGTCGCAGCGTAGAAACAAAGAGTGGTACTTTCTCGCAAGAAACGGCGCTAAATTCTATCATGAGTTAATCCATGATTTAGAACAGGATGGCTACCCTACACACACTGTGTATCGCCAAACAGGGACCATTCTTTACAAGAAAAACGCTAAGTTACTGGATAAGCTGTATGATTTAGCTACAGAACGACTAGAAGAAGCGCCTGAAATTGGGACCATCTCTTATTTGAGTCCTGAAGAAGTGACACAAAAATTACCACTGATCCATCATGATCAACCGGCTCTCTTTATTACTGGAGGAGCCAAAGTAGATGGAGGCAAGTTAATCGCTACCTTACAAAAACCATTGGCCCATTCTCCTCATAACGTGATAAAGAAACAAGTCACACATATTAACTATGAATCAGGGCAATGGTTACTCACAACGGACTCTCAATCAGACACCTTTGATGAGTTGATTTTAGCAACAGGGGCTTGGCTTCCTTCCCTATTAGAGCCTCTCGATTACTCTGTGGATATCCGGCCTCAAAAAGGACAACTCATTGGGCTAAGTACCACAGAAGAGTTAGACGATTTTCCCGTTGTGATGCCCGTTGGAGAGTGTGACATGATTCCATTCAGTCATGGACAACTACTTATTGGAGCCACTCACGAAAACGATCTGGGCTATGACCTAACACCTGACAAAAAACAGCTTGAGACGCTTAAAGAAGAAGCCCAAGCCTTACTTCCTACTATCACCGATCTACCTATTGATCATTACCGAGTGGGAACAAGAGCCTACACCTCAGACTTCTCACCATTTTTTGGTGAAATAACAGGTGTACCACATCTCTTAGTCGCTAGTGGTCTAGGATCTTCAGGCCTCACAACAGGTCCTATTATTGGTAAAACCCTAGCAGACTGGGTAGAAGGCAAGACAACAGACTTTGACGATTACAAAGAACAACCAAACCGCTACATCAAAAAACGACTTTCTAGTGACCAATAAGTCAAAACATGCTATTATTTTAATAAGAAGAGGTGAATAACATGGGACTAACCTATAAGAAAAAAGATGATTTAGAAAAATTATTTGAAGAGTTCGCCATTGACCCAGACAAAAAAGGGGCAAAAGAAGCCACTAACCAACGAGATTCTTTCAGTGTTAACATAGAAGACGCTACGGTAACCATGAAAGATAAACCAACAGAAGACACAAAAAAAGAAAGCTAATCATAGCTTTCTTTTTTTATAAGAATTTTTCAATCGCAGCCCAAGCTTTATCTTTTCCTTCTTTTGTTTCAGAAGAAAAGACAATAAAGTCATCCGTTGATTCAAAGTTCAAACTCTTCTTAATCATTGATTCGTGCTTGTTCCATTTACCACGAGGGATTTTATCACATTTGGTTGCCACAACAATCACAGGGATATTATAGTATTTTAAGAAGTTATACATATTGATATCATCTTCTGTTGGGGCATGTCTCATATCAATCAAAGAAACAACCGCTTGTAATTGTTCACGTTCGGTTAAATAGGTTTCAATCATTTGTCCCCATTTAGCACGTTCTACTTTTGATACTTTCGCATAACCATATCCTGGCACATCCACAAAATGCAAAGCTTCTTCAATTAAATAAAAATTTAACGTCTGTGTTTTCCCAGGTTTACCTGACGTACGAGCCAAACTCTTACGATCAATCAAGGTATTAATAAAAGAAGATTTCCCTACATTTGAACGCCCTGCTAAGGCAATCTCTGGTAATTTTGTTTTTGGATATTGTTCCGGTTGAACCGCACTGATTACGATTTCTGCATGATGGACTTTCATTTTTATCGCCACTTTCTTTTCTAATTCTTATCTATCATAACAAAAAAAATAAGAAATGAACACTTGTTTCATCTCTTATTTTTCAATTGGTAGGCGAACAATGACTGTTGTCCCTTCTCCCAAGTCACTGACAAGCTTCACCGTGCCATTCAAAATCTCAGTATAATGCTGGACAATCGACAATCCTAAGCCAGACCCTCCCGTATAACGCTGTCTAGACGCACTCACTCGGTAGAAGCGTTCAAAAATACGCTCTTGATCCTCTAGAGCAATCCCGACGCCTGTATCTTCAATAGTAAAGACTAACTCATCCTCTTGTTCCTTTAGATACATCAGTATTTTTCCATCCGTATCCGTATAGGCAATCGCATTCTCTAATAAGTTTTTGACAATCAACTGGAAGGCATTCCCAGGAAAATCGATTTTTTTCGTCACAGAACTATCAAACACAACATCAATGTTCTTTTTATTACTGCGGTAACGGTAACGCTCTATCTCTTCCTCTATGACTTGAGTCGGAGAAATATTCAGCGTATCTAACAGGTGGATGTCTTGCTCTGTTTTAAGTAACATCATAATGTTCTCAATCAAGGCAAGGAGACGCTGCCCCTCTTTTTCAATGATGCCTAAAAAGTCATCAAGTACTTCTGGTTCATCCTTAGCCCCTGCTAACAAGGTTTCCGCAAACCCAATAATGGATGTGGTAGGGGTTTTTAATTCATGAGAAATGTTACTAATAAAATCCTCATGAACCAATTCCATTTGCCGAATAGCTGTCACATCATACAAGATGCCCACATACTCTTGTTTATTACCTGACGTTAATAATCTAATTGCGACATTAATATGATGCTCTCCGCCACGTTTAATGACTATGTCCCCTTGTATATCCCGCTGCTCTCTCTGTGCTTTTTCAATAAAGCGTATCATCTTAGCCTGTTGTAACCATTCTTTATAGGTCGGACCTTGTCTGGTTGAACCAAACAGCTTTTCAGCGGCTTTATTGGTCATGACAATCTCTAAGTCATCATTCAAAATAAACATACCAATGTCTAATTGCTCAAATAAAAAATGCATCTTCTCTTCACTTTGCATTCTCTTATTATATAAGGCCTTGTTCTCATCCATTAACTCATACACGGTATGGTACAACTCTTGCCACTCTGTTGGTGCATCTACTACGGCTAATTTTTTTTCAGGGTTTTTAATGGCCTGTTTTAAAATAGGAAGAATGAATTGAATGGGTTTTCTGTTTTGCCTTAAGATATAGACATACATAGATATCACCGCAATACTAAGAAGTAAAAATACACTAAACAAATTGCGTTGAAATTGCCTTAACTGCAAGGTAATTCCTGTGTATTTTTGTGATAACCTGACAATACCCACAAAGTTATCCCCAATGTAGATGGCTTTTGCAACATAGATGTACTTATCCCCAATCGTATCACTGGCTCTCACACTGGAAGAATCAAGTTCTGTGCCATCTAAAATCGCTTTAATTTCTGGGCGTTCTTTCCTACTGCCTATAGCGTTTTTTTCATGAGAAGAATCATAAATAATCTCTCCTCTATTATCTAATAATGTCAGGCGATCTTGCTCTTCTAAGCCCTCTTCTACTTTTAATCCATCCACGTTCAGTCCCTTATCATCAAGTAAATACGGGGTTAACAAGTTAATTTCTGATAAGAGCTGTTGTTGTTGCCGAGCAATGACTTCCTGTTTGAAAAAATTAGTCGTATAAGTAGCACCTAGTAAAAACAGCATAAAAATGAACCCTACCAGAACATGAGGCTTTACATCTCTTGTCCCAACCTTCATGCTTCAGGCTCCTGAAACTTATACCCAAATCCTCTTACTGTTTTTAAGTAGGTGGGCTTCTTTGGATTGTCTTCGATTTTTTCTCTTAAATGACTGACATGTATATCCACAGTTCTGGATAAGTGGTGCATATCGTCTTGCCAGATTGACATCATTAGCTCATCTCGACCGATGATTCGGTTTTTTCGTTCCATAAAATAAATTAACAATTCAAATTCTTTCTTAGTAAAGCTTAACGGCTGATCTCCTTTTAACACTTTGTAATCTTTGGGATAGGCCAGTAAATCACCAATAATCAGCGTGTCTTTCGCATCTTCCAAGTCTTCCTGTTCCGCTTGTTTTTCCATGCGACGCTCCACAGCTTTAATACGAGCCACAAGCTCTCTTGGACTAAAGGGCTTTGTTAAATAATCATCCGCGCCAAGTTCAAGTCCGATAATTTTATCCACGGTATCGTCTTTCGCTGTTACCATAATGATAGGTGTCCCTATTTTGTTTTTTCGCAAGGTCTTAGTCACATCAAAGCCATTAACCTTAGGCAACATCAAATCTAACAGAATGAAATCAAACGCATTAGAAGAAGCAAGCGTAATCGCTGCTTCTCCGTCATGTGCTACTGTTACCTCGTAATGTTCTTTTTCTAAATTATATTTTAATAGCGTCGTTATTGACGGTTCATCATCGACAACCAGTATCTTCTTCATACTAAGAACACGCCCTTTCCATTATTCTTGGCTTTATTATAACATAATAGAAATGACCAGCCCTACAAAGACCCTACTTGATTTCCCCCGTCATGCTTCTTTCTACTTTCATATCTGTTATGCTAATATATCCCAATTCATTGATCACATTTTTTTGAACGTCTTCACTTAAGATATAATCAATAAAGGTTTGTACTTCTTTTGTTACCTCTTTTTGTGTATACATGTGCTCATACGCCCAGATTTTCCATGAATTATCTGTAACATTGGCATCCGTTGGCTCTACTCCATCAATAGACAGACCTTGAAGACTGTCATCAATATAAGAAAAGGCTAAGTAACTGATTGCACCTGGGGTTTCAGCAACAATTTTGCGAACGGTTCCTGATGAGTCTTGTTCCTGTCCTTTTATCGGCTCTTCCCCTTCTAATCCCCATTGCTCGAAAGTCGCTCGTGTCCCACTTCCTGAGGCTCTATTGATTAATTCTATTGGCTGATCCTTACCACCCATCTCTTTCCAGTTAGTGATTTTTCCGGTAAAAATCCCTTTTAAGTCATCACTCGTTAGGTTTGTTACCCCAACCTCCTTGTTAACAACAGGGGCTACTCCTACAACAGCTATCTGGTTATCCACAATGTTACTCGCATCAATGCCATCCTTTTCTTCTGCATACACATCTGAGTTACCAATATCAACAGCTCCTGTGGATACTTGCGTTAGGCCTGTCCCACTTCCGCCTCCTTGAACGTTAATCGAGTAATTTGGATGATCCGTCATATATATTTCGCCGACTTGTTCCACTAGAGGTTGTAGTGCTGTTGAACCGACAGCTGTAATCGTTACTTGCTTATTCGTTGATCCACTTGTTTCAGGTGTTGTTTCTTTCGTATTTCCACATGCCGCCATCGTTACAATAGCACCCATAATTGTTAGTGTTTGTAGCCATTTTTTCATGATTGAAAACTCCTTTAATCGTATTAGTTAACAAAGAAAGTGTAACAAGTCATTGTAAAATTAAGCCTCATGATTCTGTAAAAGATGCGTAAAAAAAAGAAGCAACCCTAATTAGGATTACTTCTCTGTTTTCGTTTCTTTTGTTGCTTTTGTTTCTTTTGCTTCTTTTGTTTCTTTTTTCGTCAGAGTCAGTTCTGGTTGACCGTCCCCTGTCACAGCTTCTTTTGTGATAAGTACTTTCTTAACATCTTCACGTGTTGGAATATCATACATAATATCCATCATCACATGTTCAATGATCGAACGTAACCCACGAGCCCCTGTATCGCGCTCAATCGCTTGATTAGCAATCGCATTTAATGCGCCTGGTGTAAAGTCTAGAACCACATCATCCATATCAATTAATTTCTTGTATTGTTTCACTAAAGCATTTTTAGGTTCTGTTAAAATACGAACCAAATCAGCTTCTGTTAACTTCTCTAGTGAGGCAATAACTGGTAATCGACCAATAAACTCTGGAATTAATCCAAATTTAAGTAAATCTTCTGGAATAATTTGAGACATCACACTCGCCTCATCATCTCTGTTTACATTCGTCGAACTAAATCCAATAATTTTTTCACCTAAACGTTCTTTAACAATCGTTTCAATGCCATCAAACGCACCACCAACGATGAATAGAATATTTGTTGTATCAATTTGGATTAATTCTTGTTGTGGGTGTTTACGTCCACCTTGTGGCGGAACACTTGCCACAGTACCTTCTAATATTTTAAGTAAGGCCTGTTGCACCCCTTCACCAGAAACATCACGAGTGATTGATACGTTCTCACTCTTACGAGCAATCTTATCAATCTCATCGATATAAATAATCCCATGTTCTGCTTTTTCCACATTGAAATCAGCAGATTGCAATAATTTAAGTAAAATGTTTTCCACATCTTCCCCAACATAACCAGCTTCTGTTAAACTTGTCGCATCTGCAATCGCAAACGGCACGTTTAAGGTTCTAGCTAAGGTTTGAGCTAAGAATGTTTTACCTGAACCTGTTGGCCCGATTAAACAAATATTACTTTTTTGTAGTTCAATGTTATCATCTGGTATGATTTCACCCTCTGCATTCACTTCATCCAGAGTTAAACGTTGTACACGTTTATAATGGTTATAAACAGCCACAGCAAGTACCTTTTTAGCACGCTCTTGGCCAATCACATACTCGTTTAAGACTTCTAATATTTCTTGTGGTTTCAATACATTGATTAAGTCAGATGCCATATCATCTTGAATTTCTTCGTCAATGATTTCTTTACACAAATCAATACATTCATTACAGATATAAACACCAGGTCCCGCTACTAATTTTTTTACCTCATCTTGTGATTTCCCACAAAACGAACAGCGGACTTCATTTTCTTCACCTGTATTATCGTACATGTACTTCCCTCCCGTTGAAACAGACCCTTATAGGTCTCCAATTAACATATAAGATTAATTCATCCTTTACATCTTATCATATCTAAATTCACAATGCATTAAAAATGCGATGGAACAAAAAAAGCGAAGAGTGACCTCTTCGCTTCACGATTCAGCTCTAATTAAGCTTCTTCTTTTACAGATGAAGTGATTGCTTCTACTGCATGTTTCATTTTAATATCATGAGCTAACATATCAGGAGTTAAAGCGCCACGTACAGCAGCTTCTTCCATTCCGTATTGTTCAGCTAATTCTTTGATTTCTGCTTCAAGGTCAGCTTCTGTTACTTCTAAGCCTTCAGCTTCAACAATCGCTTCGATAACTAAGTTAGTTTTCACGCGGATTTCAGCTTCACCTTCAAATTGTTTATGTAAATCTTCTTCTGTTGTTCCAGTCATTTGGTAGTATAACTCTGGTGAAATACCTTGACGTTGCATGTTTCCTAAGAATTCGTTCATGCCACGGTGTACTTCGTCATGTACCATAACGCCTGGTAAGTCAACGATTTCAGCATTTTCTACTGCTAATGCAATCGCTGCTTCTTCAACAGCTTCAGTAGCTGCTGCTTCTTTAGTTGCTACTAAGTCAGCTTTGATTTTTTCTTTTAATTCAGCTAATGTTGATACTTCATCATCAATATCTTTAGCTAATTCATCATCTAAAGCTGGTAATTCTTTTACTTTAACTTCGTGAACAGTTACTTTGAATACAGCTTCTTGTCCAGCTAAGTCTTCTGCTTGGTATTCTTCTGGGAATGTCACAGTTACGTCAACGTTTTCTCCAGCTTTTTTACCAACTAATTGCTCTTCGAAACCTGGGATGAATGAGTTTGAACCTAATTCTAATGAATAGTTCTCGCCTTTTCCACCTTCAAAAGCAACGTCGCCTTTAAATCCTTCAAAGTCGATAACTACTGTATCGCCATTTTCAGATGCTTCGTTTTCTTTTACTACTAATTCAGCTAAACCTTCTTGTTTAGCAGTTAAAGTAGCTTCTACTTCTTCGTCCGTTACGTTACGGTCTTGTGCAGGAACTGTTAAGTTTTTGTATTCGCCTAATTTAACTTCAGGTTTTACAGTAACTTCAGCAGTGATCACCCAAGGTTGACCTTTTTCCATGCTTGTTACATCAATGTTTGGTTGAGCAACTGGATCAATTCCAGCTTCTTCTACTGCTGCAGAATATAACTCAGGTAATACATGGTTTAAAGCATCTTCGTATAATGCTTCTTCTCCATACATTTTGTTAAAGATTTGACGTGGTACTTTCCCTTTACGGAAGCCTGGAACGCTTAAATCTTTTTGTACACGGCTATAAGCCGCTTTAAGACCTTGCTCGATTTTATCTTCAGAAACTTCAAAAGTTAATACACCATCGTTAGTGCCTTTTTTTTCCCATTTAGTAGACATATAATATGTACCTCCAAATTAATCTAGTTAGTGCAACTTCTTGCATTGCATACCATGTAATCTTACACTAAAGCCTCTTACTTGTAAACATTTTAGTTAGCTCTTTTAAGGATTTGTCATAAGTCCCATGACTTCTTCATCCACCAAACCTTGAATCCTCATGACTCCATCCATGTTCTCCTCAAAGTTCCCACCCTCAGAGCCAATTCCATAAGGCACTAAATAAGAAGAGACCCACTGATCCGTTGGTTGCATCAGCTCCTTGTCAAAAGGATACAAACACCCTACATGTAAACGTATCACTCCTTTTATCCCTTCGTAGAGATTAGGTTCTTCTTGCTCCACTCTTGTCAGTACTTGTTGATACACAGGGTTAGAACGAGTTGCCTTGTTTAACGAAAGTAACGCTTTGGGTTTAACGCGTCGAATATTATCAGTGATATCACACACGTCATAAACTCGCTCACTCCCCATTGAGGATAAATAATCAATGAGTTGGGCTTTAACCATACCTAAGACTTGTGTGCTCAATAATAACTCCACACATAAGGCTTCTAAATACACTTTGGGAAGTTTCTCTGCTGCTTTCACTCGCTGCACCTGTTCTCTAGGAGAAGCGGTTACTATCCCTGATACTTGCTGTATCCTTTCCTCTATGCGAGGTTTTTCCATAACCTCTAGATAATCAAGAACATGTTGGTACCGCTCCCTATACAAAGGTTCCTCTTCCTTACTAAGAGAGGCTAAAAGGGCTTCTAATTTAACATGGTAGTGCTGTTTCAATAAGACATTAAAGTAATGATCCAACGCTTCAGGATACCCAGTATATTCTGATTCTCGTTCTCTTAGCACCTCATAACTTTTATGAAAGTCTTTGAGAGCATAAAGAGACTCAGACCATAAAAAATTAGCTTCAAAGGTATCTTTTAAATCATAGGCCGCCTCAAAATGCTCCGATGCTATCTCATATTCCCCTTTAGAAGAGGCTTCTTTTCCAATTCTTACATGGTTATCATAGAGATTAGGCATTGGTATTAGATCGTCGTTCATAGCTGTCCCCCATTTCTTGGTAACAAAAAAAGCGAGAATAAATTCTCACTTTTTAGAGCATTAATCTTGTAGTAATTCAAAAATCTCTAACGCTACTAAGTCAATGTCGTCAAATTGGTAAACTTGACTTGAACCTGTTTCTGTTAGTTCAAACATCTCATTATTACTATCATAAGTAACGATGCATCGCTCTTGTCCTTCGCGTTCAAAGCGTCGTACTTGAACTTCTGTATCATTGGCTTCTATCATTGCACTCAATCTTTTTAGAATTGCTGCTAATCTTGAACCTTGCATAGAGCTAGCCTCCTTCAAATTTCTTCTGTCTTATTGTAACAGAAAGAATGTCAACATGCATTGAAATTCTCTAAATTTTATAAAATTATTTTCTTTTATTACTTATCCCACCATAATTTAATCAGAGCTTGGGTCCCGTCGTTTTCAAAACCTTTGTCAATCAGCTCTTCATAGAGTTCTTTGGCTTTTTCTGTTGCAGGAAGTGTTATGCCCATTTTCTCAGATTCTTCTAATGCAATTCTCAAATCTTTAACAAAGTGCTTCACAAAAAATCCAGGACTGTAATTCTCAGCTAATATTCGCGGAGAGTAGTTGGTTAATGACCAGTTTTGGGCACTACCGCCTCCCACTGTCTCGATAACTGTCTCAAGATCTAAGCCAGCAGCTTTGGCGTAGACTAATAACTCCGTCATCCCCGTCATCGTTCCAGCAATCATGATTTGGTTCGCCATCTTAGTATGTTGTCCTTTACCAGGGCCTCCTTGTAAATTAACAGTCCCACTAAACACATCTAAAATAGGACGCACAGAAGCAAAGACTGCCTCATCTCCACCAACCATGGTGGTAAGCGTTCCGTTTTTGGCACCTAAATCGCCACCTGACACTGGTGCATCTAAACTCGCCGCACCTAGGTCCTTGGCTGTATTATAAATCGTTTCAGCCAACGTCGGCGTACTTGTCGTCATATCAATTACAATCTTACCAGAGACTCCTGCTTTAAAAATACCTGCGTCCCCGTAATATGTTTCTTTCACATCTTGCGGGTAACCAACCATAGTAAAAATAATATCACTGCACTCAGCTACCTCTTTGGGTGTCTCTTGCCACGTGGCACCTAATGCGATTAATTCATCTGTTTTACTTTTTGTTCGATTATAAACAGCCACCGGGTAACCTGCTTCTAGTAAATGCTTCACCACAGAAGCACCCATAACGCCTGTTCCAATAAATCCTAATGATTTCATCTAATCCCACCTTCTTGATTGATACCTACATTATAAGCAAGTTCCGTGAACAAAGAAAGAAAAACTCTAGTCTCTTTTCTCTTTGGTTCCTTTCATCGGAATGACTAAGGCAATCATCCCGAAAATAATACCTGAATAGTACGTGACAATCCGCCATAAAAGAATCGCTAGCACCAATTTACTCTTTGTTGTCACAAACGTACCAAAGAGCAAATTAAAGCTAAATTCAGCCCCGCCTGCCCCACCTGGTACTGGAAAAAGAGAAATAATGAGAATAATAAACGCATGAAACACCATAATTTGGGCTAAATTCAAGCCTTCTACGCCTAAGGACAACAAAATGAAATAAGGAACGGAATAATAAAGCATTAACTGCAGTACCGTTAACACACTCGCTTTAGCAATCACTTTTTTCTGTTGCTTCATGTGCTGGCTTTCTTCATAAAAAGTGGCCATTTTTTCAAAGGTTACCTCTTTTATTTTAGTAATACGCGGATTCTTCGATACTCTTTCTAACCCCTTAAACACATGCGTTGCTAAGGTTTCTGTGAATCTATAATTGTACATAATCATTAATAAAACAAACACAATCACAAAATGAATCACAAAACTAAACAAGATCAAATAGGATAACTTATGAAAATTATCCGATACCCACTGGTACCCAAAAATAATACACACAATAAAATTAAAAACAATCCAGGTTTGATACACCACAAATTTCATTAAACTGGCGGATGTCGCAACACCTGCATCCACATTCATTTTTACTAACGTAATAATCTGAGCCGGTTGTCCACCTGTGGAAAACGGTGTAATGGCATTAAACAAATGCTCAATCAAAGGCACACGATACACATCACGAAACAGCAATTCAGGATGACGCCGCTTTAAAAAAAGCTGGGTAATCCGTGCCGACAGTCCCCACTGAACTAACATCAGGACAACAGCAAAAAGAAGCCAAGCCCAGTTCATGTGAAGCAGCTCCTCATAAACCGATGCCAGACTTATCTCTTTTAATTCTTTACCAATAACATAACTTCCTAAAGCAATAGCAATCAATAAATACACTATATTTTTTTTTGACATCCGTGACCTCGCTATTTTTTAAAGAATTTAATTGAGCCTAATTGCTCTTTGTTTAATTGTTCCCATTCAAAGGACTGCAAAGTGTCCTCGTAGAAGGATTCCACTGACTCACCGAAAGCTTCACTGGAAATACCATACAACTTACGCTGTGTTACTTCTTGATTAATACCAGGGGTTGTCTCAACAAAGGTAATCAAGGCATCAGCAAAGTCCTCATCCTTTTCATAAGTCATCCCTAAAGACACATCATCAAACAATGAGTCCAAATAAGCATTGCCTTTAGCCACAACTTGAGTGCTTGAAGCCATGGCTTCTGTATAAGTGAGTCCTTGAGTTTCGGAATCCGACGCACTCACAAAAATATCTGCTGCCTGATAAAAAGGAGAGATCTCATGATTAGGAATTTCTCCCGCAAACACCACATATTCTTCTAGTGCTAATTCCGCAACAAGAGCCTCTAAATCACCTTTATAAGGCCCGTCTCCCACGATTAAGAACTTAACATTAGGGATTGCTTCTACAATGTCAGGCATCCCTTTTAACAAGGTATGAATGTTTTTTTCATAAGAAATACGGCTCACTGATAGCAGAAATACATCCGTTTCCTTAATACCATAAGTTGCCCTAATTTTCTCTAGCACTGTGGTATCTGTTGGTTTGAACTGGGTGATATCAATACCTGTTGGGATAATCTCTTTAGGCTCTTCTACACCATAACGTTCCAACGTGTCCACCACTCTTTGACTCGGACAAATCACACCAGACATATTGGCCATAAATAATTTAGAAAACTGCTTCACATGAGTTGTTTTAACTAACTTACCATTCGCAATGTAGTGAAGGTAATCTTCATACATCGTGTGATACGTGTGAACACAGGGGATATCAAGGGATTTTGCTGTAATTTTACCTAGAAATCCTAACCCAAACTCAGTATGAGTATGAATGATATCAAGCTCCAACTCTTTGGCAATATAATACGCATAAACGCCGCCTCTCACAATTACACGACGTTCCTTAAAAGAAATGAACGGGATGCTTGGCATACGAATAATATGTGGCTCTAACTCTTTCACATTAGGATCTGTGGTCGTAAAGATATACACCTCATGGCCTCTTTTTTCAAGTTCTTGTTTCAGAGTCCTAATAGATGTGGAAACACCGCTCACTTGTGGAAAATAAGTATCCGTAAAAAAACCAATTTTCAATCCGTTTCACCTCCTACTTTTCTACCTTTTATTTTTAGCACTTTTAGTATAGTAATCTAACCAAATCTCTGCAGTTCTTTCCTCACTGTAGACTTTAGCTGAAGCAAGAGATTTTTCTTTGTAGCGTTCTAGTATCTCAGGGTTTCTTTGAATGTCTTCTATTTGTTCCTGCATCCCTTCAATATCTACTGTGGACAGGTACTGATCTTTAATAATGGAATGATACAATTCTAAGTCTCTAAGCATCACTGGCGTCCCACAATTAAACGCCTCTAAAATACACATAGGAAACAACTCATTGTATGACGGTAAAAAGAACACATCCGCCACATTCAAGTATCTCATGATCTCTTTGCGGTCCACAATCCCTGTAAACCTCAAATTCTTCGGTGGGTTATCATACACAGCTTGGTATTCTTCGTACCCATCTGTCATCTTACCAAACGAAAAACCACCCGCCCAAATAAATGCCACGTCGGGATTATCTTTCGCTAGTTGTATAAAGTCATCCACACCTTTGCGTTTTTGAATCTGACCAGCCCCCATAATAACTAGGTCCTCTTTTTTGTACCCATATTCAGTACGCCACTTCGCTTGTGTTTCCTTTGTTTCTTCATAAAAATCGTCTTTAGACACAAAATTAGGAATAAATTCAATGCGGTCTCTTGGAACACCAATCGCTTCTAATTTAGGTATAAAGGTTGGATTCACTACGACTAGCTGATCCATCCTTCTGTAAAAGCTAAGCAAATACCAATTAAATATCCGTTGAAAGGGTTTAAACAGATTCAAACTGCCTTCTAACGTTTCTGGTAAAAAATGGACGTAACCAATCGTCGTCCCTCTTCTCTTCTTAAAAAAAGTAGACACATAAAAGAAGGGATCCACTGTATGGTAATGAGAGATATCTGCTTTCGTGTAAGAATTAATCTTAATATCAAAAGTATCTTTATGGTACGTCTTTAACATTTTAATTAACTCTAAGTAAGCACTCCCCACGCCTTGGCCTTTTACCTTATCAGCAGAAGAAAACATATTTATTTTTAGCACCAATTCCACTCCTCATTAGTCTGCATTCGCATTGTCTACGTCGTCTTGTTTCTTACTCAATAGTATATCATAATTTGACCTTGTCAAAAAATAAGCTATCTTATATTGTAACATGAAAAACACTAAAAAAACCACGATTTTTATCAAAAGATAAAAATCGTGGTTAACTTATCATTAATTAGTGTAAGAATTAACTAAAGCCACAACTTCTTCTGCTGTATCGCATTCAGTAATTGCTTTATTAGCTAGTTCTTCCATCTTAGTTGAATCTAAACGTTTCATTAAGCTACGTGTTCTTAAAATGCTTGTCGCACTCATTGAAAACTCATCTAAACCTAAACCAACTAATAATGGAACAGCCGTTTGATCCCCAGCCATCTCTCCACACATACCTGCCCATTTGCCCTCAGCATGCGCTGCATCGATCACGTTTTTAACTAAACGTAAAATCGCTGGGTTATATGGTTGGTATAAGTAAGAAACGCGTTCGTTCATACGATCTGAAGCCATTGTGTATTGAATTAAGTCGTTTGTTCCAATACTGAAGAAATCAACTTCCTTAGCAAAGCGGTCAGCAATCACTGCTGCTGCAGGGATTTCAATCATGATACCCACTTGGATATCTTCAGAAACCGCCACACCCTCTTCAACTAATTTTGCTTTTTCTTCATCTAACATTGCTTTAGCATCTCTGAATTCTTGTAATGTAGCAATCATCGGGAACATAATACGTAAGTTACCATGTACAGATGAACGTAATAAAGCACGTAATTGTGTACGGAACATCGCATCTTCAGCTAAACAAACACGGATAGCGCGGTAACCTAAGAATGGGTTCATCTCTTCTGGTAATTTAAGGTAAGGTAATTCTTTATCCCCACCAATATCCATCGTACGAACTACCACAGGTTTGCCGTCCATTCCTTCTAAAACAGCTTTGTATGCTTCGTATTGTTCTTGTTCAGTTGGGAAGTCTGGTGAATCCATGTACAAGAACTCTGTACGGTATAAACCAATCGCTTCACCACCATGATTTAATACACCATCTAAATCTTTTGGTGTACCAATGTTACCTGCCAACTCAAAATGTTTACCATCAGCTGTTTCTGTTTTAGCATCTTTTAATTTATCCCACTCCGCTTTTAATTCAGCAAAAGCCGTCGCTTTGTTATTAAAATCAGTGATTTGTTCCTCGCTAGGATTCACAATAACCTCACCTGTGCTACCATCTACAGCTAATACATCGCCTTCAGAAACAAAGGCAGTGATTTCTTTCGTTCCAACAACAGCTGGAATTTCTAGAGAACGAGCCATGATTGCCGAATGAGACGTACGTCCACCAATGTTTGTTACAAAGGCACGGACAAAATTACGATCTAATTGGGCAGTATCACTTGGTGTTAAATCTTCTGCAATAATGATAACTTCTTCGTTAATCATTGTTAAGTCAGGTAATTTAACGCCTAATAAGTGACTCATAATACGTTTTGTTACGTCACGAATATCTGCGGCACGTTCTTGCATGTATGGGTTATCCACCATGCCTTCAAACATGCCAATAAACATATCTGTTACTTCTTTTAATGCTGATTCAGCATTAACATTACTTTCTTTAATGTTACTTTCAACAGCCCCAATCAATTCAGGATCTGACAATACCATCAAATGTGCATCAAATACTTGAGCTTCTTCTTCACCCAAAGTTGTTGCTGCACGATCACGAATTTTTTGTAAATCTGCTGTTGATTTTTCTAAAGCATCAGAAAGACGAGCCACCTCTTGATCAACATTGTCTATTGAACGTTTTTCAAATGATAAATCTGGCTCAACTAAAAGATATGCTTTTGCAACTGCAATCCCATCACTTACGGCAATACCTTTCAATTGTTTAGTCATTATTCAGACAAACCTTCTTTTTTCATCGTTTCTGCAATCGCGTTGATAGCATCCGCTTCGTCTGCACCTTCTGCTGAAATAACAACGTCAGCTCCTTGACCAACACCTAAAGACATAACGCCCATAATTGATTTAAGATTAACTGATTTACCTTTATACTCTAAGTTAATATCTGAACTAAATTTGCTAGCAGTTTGAACCAATAGTGTTGCTGGTCTTGCATGAATCCCTGTCTCTGCTACTACATGAAAATCTCTTTTTTCCATAATTATCGTTCTCCTTTATGTGTGAGTTAATTTGATAGGCATACAAAACGTAAAACAGAACTGAAGTTTGTCGTCGTTTATAATGACCCTTACAATGATAAAGAATACCATGTTTTAAGTTTGCTTACAACTTTTTTCACATAAATTATCATTCTCTTTCATTCCGCCTATGCTTTGGTATCATCCACTTTACGATACGTAATAATCCCTTTGAGTCCAGCTTCTCCTTCCAAAAAATCCTTTTTCGGATGATTTAACCAAACCTTTCTAAAAACGAAAAAATCTTCCTTCTGAACGATGAGCTTTTCTTGTTCATCATTCAACACTTTTTCGATCTCCGTTGCAAAAAAATCTTCTGTCATCGTTTTGACACACCCTTCTATCTTACCCTTTCATTTTACCATCATTACAACAAAAGTAGTATTAAAATGACTATTCTTTTTGTCACACAACAGACAAAAACCTAAAAATGTCATTTTTTTAAGTTTTCATAAAGAAAGTAAACGACTATTATATAACATAATTTATACAACATCTGTTAGAAAGCGCTATGTAAAACTTTTCAACATAAATCTTCCTAAATAAACAAAAGCCATTAAAAGGAAAGCTTCCTTATATTCTCTAATTTTGACTCTTTAGACTATTTTTTGTCTAATATATGCTATAATGAAATCAAAGAAAGCATAATCTTTTGATTACTTAATGGGTGAGGAAAATGAAACTGATTGATGTTACCAATAGTTATTCTACATTAGTTTCTAGACAATTAGAGAACACAGATGCTATATATGTTAAAGTTTATTCACTAGGTAAAACACTTGTATTACACAGTATTGCTAATGCACACATAGAAGTTGTTTTGGTTAACAAAACACGTGAGGTCAAAGAAGCTGAAGTTAAGTATGTTTTAAGCGAGTTAATGGATAGAGACGCAACAGATCCAGATTTAAACTTCACACGTACCGAAGGCGTTGTTGAAATTTCCATTACACCAACACCTAATGTGGAAGAAGAGTAGGCTCATTCTAGTTTTCATCCTCTTATGAGAGATAAAATAAAAAACAACCTTTTGTTTATAAACAAAAGGTTGTTTTTTATATAGAATTAACTAATTGTTTGTCCCTTTTTTTACGGGAGTAAACAATACGTGAAACAATAATCCAAAGAAAGGCTAAGAAAAGACTTCCTATTTTAATTATCAATATTGTTTTAATATTAAATATCGGTTGATATCCTACAACTAATTTATTCTCTCCTTCTGGTGAATCCAACATAAGAGCCCCAATAAGGCTTGTTTTTATTTGATCTGATGGTACTAATTGATCATTAAAAGTAACCACGCTATGTTTATACGCTATAATTGGTAGCAACATCTCGCGACGCTTTTCAGTTGTCCATTTCAACTCTATTGTTCCATCATCTAAAATAGTTCTAGTAATTCCTTTTTGATTTTCTATAATTTGCTCACTATACGTTTTGTAAGGTGACAGTGCTTCAAAGTCAGCACTATTTCTAAGTGTGACTTCTCTATTTAATGGTAAATAATCTGATGTTCCTTTTTTGATTGTTTCTAAAGCTAAAGATAAATCCTTGTTTCTGAAATTTTTTCTAACCGTTACCGCTGGGTCTTCAACATTCTTGATATATAACTTATTGCCCCCCGTTGCTAACGGATTATCTTTCCATTTAAACGCATTATCTAGCATAATCAAATTAGCTGAAGTTAATGCCAAGAACATCACAGTGATCATCAGAGACATCCCTATCTTCTCTACATTCAGTTGCGTTTTACTTAAACCACTCTGCAAGAGTCTCATAAATAAAAGAGTTAATAGTACGTAAGACACCACAGCCAATCTAAATGGAAATTGTAGTATGGTTAACGCAGGAATAACATAGACGATAATATCCCATGGAAAAATGGTACTAGATACTAATAAAAAAGTGCCTCCTGTTAGAGCAATCGTCTTGTCTAATCCCTTTGTTTCTTTCCAGTTAGTTATAATGTAAACCAAACTAAACATAAATAAGCACGTAAACACTAATCCTAGGTTTCTATTTGAATTCTCAGTAGTTAAATTTAACCTTAAAGAATCTTTCATCATAAACGTTGGGATAAAAGGTCTCAGCAAGTGATTACTTCTCGTTACCTCTAAATATGAAACCAATGTATTTAAAGAAAACAAAATCGTTAATAATACTGATAACATTGCATTAACCATCCACTGAACTTTCATTTTAGTGTGTATAAAACTTTTTAAAAAGAAAGGTATAATCGCAATAACACCTATTAAAGCTGTTAACAAATGTGAATTAAGTAACGCGCTAACCGCCAAGGCAAAATACAGTGGTTTAATAGGCTCCTCTTCATTCGTAACTGCTCTCACTGCAGGAATAAATATTAATGGAAGAAGCGCAGAGCCCCATCCAGAAAAACCTTCAATAGAAGCATAATACATAACACTAGCTGATGACATGTACATGATACTAAAAATAGTAGCATAGACTGGTTTTAACTCACTTTTTATTCCTAAAACGTATGAACTTGTCCCTGCTATCACCAAACTTAAAAAGGAAGATATCAACTGGAACTTCAACCATGACTTAGTTACGTACAGTAAAACACCGTGAAAAAAAGCAAGATCATACCCATACAAGGCATTCACTATCCTACCACTACCTTCAAAGCCATACAGTGATTGATAATAATTAAATGTTTGATTATCTATTTGCTTCATGACATCATAAAAACGATTATAATGGAAAATAACATCTGAGCCAAGTGGTATTGATTTCGTGTATATCTGTGGTAATAATATAAAAATCGCAGCACTAACTATAAATACAAGTGACAGTAAATGTCTACCTTTACTTACATTCTCTTTCATTAACTCCTCTTCCCCCTATCAACTAATTTTTAAATATCAGATACTTACTAAATAAATAATTAAGCACCAAGACGATGACATTAGTAGCTACCTTTGATACTAGTATGTTAATAGAAAACACATCAATCAATACAAATAAAAAAGCTATCTCTAACACTAACGTAAGTAATCTCATTGAAACAAACAAAACAAAACTTTTGATATGATTATCTTGGTTACTTGCCTGATTAAAAACATATTTTCTACTAGCAAAGTACGAAAATAAAACAGCTAGAGCCCAAGCTAACACATTAGAGTAAACATAATATATATGAAATATGGTTTCAAATAAGAAAAAACTGAGGATATTAATTATTGTTGTAAGTACACCGACAACCAAGTAAAGGATCACTTCATTATCTTTATATTTATTCATCATAGTGCCTACAATCCTTCGCTTTTTTCTTTAATTAAGTAAATAGGTCTTTGCTTTACTTCTAAAAATGTCTTACCTAGATACTGTCCAAGGATACCAATACAAAAAAGCTGTAAACCTCCTAATGCCAATATAATACACACTAAAGAAGGCCACCCTGATGTAGGATCTTGATACACTAAGGTTCTGATAACAATAAATATTAACGCCAATATAGCACAGAGAAACGAGGTTAAACCTATGATAGTAGAGATAATCAGAGGGAATTCTGAGAAGGAGATAATACCATCCATAGAATACTTAAATAATCCCCAGAATGACCACGATGTTTCTCCTTCCGTTCTTTCAACATTGTCAAACTCCAAGTAATACGTATCAAAACCAACCCAACTAAAAATCCCTTTAGAAAAACGATTGTACTCTTTCATTTCTAAAATAGCTTCCACCATTTGTCTACTCATTAAACGATAATCTCTTGCACCAGCAACAATCTCTGTCTCTGACATTTTATTGATAATCTTATAAAACGCCTCAGCAAAAAAAGAACGTATCTTTGGTTCCCCTGTTCTTGTCACTCTTCTTGTACCGACACAGTCTACTCCTTTTTCTTGAAGCAAGGCATACATCTGAGGTAACAATTCTGGTGGATCTTGTAAATCCACATCCATTACTGCTATATAATCACCTTTACAATGTTGTAGTCCAGCATACATCGCTGCTTCTTTACCAAAATTCCTTGAAAATGATAGATAATCCACATTATCAAATTGGTTTGAATACTTCTTTAATACATCGAGTGTATTATCTGATGATCCATCATTAATAAATAGATAATGATACTCAATATCTGTTGAGATATATTCTATCTTTTTCATTTCTCTCAAGTAACTCTCAATTGTATCTTGCTCATTGAAACATGGTACAATTATTCCAATAACATTCTTCACGAAACTCACCTTTTCTCTTTCCTTATCTTAAGAACCTTCATTTTTCTCAGAAAAATCCCATTAATAATATAATGACAAAGAATTTCTACGACTCTTACTGCATAATAAGCCTCTTTTATCATGTTCGATAAAAAGAGGCCTATTATATTATAACAACGTCTTCAGTTCAACCTCAGGGTATTTATCTGCAAACCAACGCATCGCAAATTGGTTTTCAAATAAGAATAGGGGTTGGTCAAAACGGTCTTTAGCCAAAATGTTACGGCTTGAACTCATTTTTTCATCCAATTGCTCTGGATCAATCCAGCGAGCAATTTTTGTTCCCATTTGTTCCATAATAACTTCTGTGTGGTACTCGTTTTGCATACGGTGTTTGAATACCTCAAACTGTAATTGTCCAACGGCACCAATAATGAAGTCCTCTGTTAGATACGTTTTGTATAACTGAATCGCCCCTTCTTGGACTAACTGATACAAGCCTTTGTAGAAGGACTTTTGTTTCATCACGTTTTTGGCTGTAACACGCATGAATAATTCTGGTGTAAATGATGGTAAAGCTTCAAAGTCTACCTTCTCTTTTCCAGTATAAAGTGTGTCACCAATTTGATAGGTTCCTGTGTCATACAACCCAATAATATCTCCCGCCACAGCAGTTTCAACGGTTTCACGAGAATCAGCCATAAACTGAGTCGAATTGTTTAATTTAATTTTTTTGTCGTCTCGGCTTAACTTAACGTCCATGCCTTTTTTAAATTCACCTGAACAAATACGGACAAAAGCAATACGGTCACGGTGGGCTGGGTTCATGTTAGCTTGAATCTTAAAGATAAAACCAGAGAACTCATCGTTATAAGGACTCACAATTTCCCCGTCTTTTGTTTCGTTTGTCGAAGGTTTTGGTGCAAATTGTAAGAAGGTTTCTAAGAATGTTTGTACCCCGAAGTTCGTTAAAGCTGAACCAAAGAAGACCGGTGTTAATTCTCCCTTAGCAATGCGTTCTTCAGAGAATTCATTCCCAGCTTCTACCAATAACTCCACATCATCTTTGACTTGGTCAAAAATAGATAGTTGTTTGATTGGGTGAGATTTATCCACTAAATCACGGTCTTCGTCTAATGGTAAGAAACGATTGCCATCATAACGATCTGGACGGTAAATCTCCACACGGTTATTGTAAATATCATACAATCCTTCAAAGCCTTTACCCATGCCAATTGGCCAGTTCATTGGGTACGATTCAATCTCTAATACTTCTTCTAATTCTTCTAATAATTCTAAAGGTTCACGTCCATCACGGTCTAGCTTGTTAATGAAAGTAAAAATGGGAATCCCGCGCATGCGACACACTTGGAATAATTTCTTCGTTTGTGCTTCAATCCCTTTGGCACTGTCAATAACCATGACCGCGCTATCCACTGCCATTAACGTACGATACGTATCTTCAGAGAAATCCTCATGCCCTGGTGTATCTAGAATATTGATGCGTTTATCATCGTAATCAAATTGCATCACAGAACTTGTTACAGAAATCCCTCTTTGTTTCTCAATTTCCATCCAATCTGACTTAGCGTAATTACCGGTTTTTTTACCCTTTACGGTACCCGCATTACGAATAGCTCCACCAAATAATAATAATTGTTCAGTGATTGTTGTTTTACCAGCATCCGGATGGGAAATAATGGCAAAGGTGCGACGTCTATCTACTTCTTGTTGTTGATTAAATTCCATAAGTAACTCCTTAATTCTTTTATATTGTTATATTACCTTGTCTACTTAAACTAAGACTCAGTATATCATGCTTATTCTAGTTTAGGAAATGGTTCCTTTTCCACACAGTACACACATTAACTATCTCTATGGTTGTCTGCTTTTATCTGCTATGTTTATCAAGTTTACAACAACAGAAAAGCAATAAAGAATTCAAAGCTACGTGGCTCTCTTAGAAATCTTTATTGCTATAATCAACCTTTATTTATTATCCAAATAATGCTGTTAATCGATGCTATCGATTAAGGATGACTCATACCCAACACGCATCGCTTCATAAATGCGATCATTGGCTTTATTATCCCTATGAGTATAAAGATTATCTAACTTATTTTTATGATTGTCTCTCATACCAGGGTTTTCTATTAAATAAGTTAGCTCAGCAATTAATTCTGATTCAGTTCGGATGATTTCTCCAGGGAAAAAATTATACGTTAAATCTCCCGTCTTATTCTTAATAGACGTATCAAATTGATAGTAAATAATTGGTTTTTCCATAATAGCAAAATCCAGACCTACACTGGAATAATCCGTAATCAATACATCTGACTCAATTAAATAATCCTGTACTGTCTTACTGCCTTCTTTAATAATGGTAACAAAATCAGACTCAAAGCAGTCGGAAAATTTTTGGAAATTGGTATGGAGATAAAAACCAATATCAAAATGATGTGTATCAACTAAGTCTTTTAGCTTCGGATTATTAATCAAGCTCTGGAAAACATGGTAGAATTGACTCTTCACAAAATCTTCAGGGTCTTTATTATTCAAACCTTCTCTCCACGATGGCATGATAACAATTTTTTTTATTTGTTTTGTACCAATGTTGTCCATATTTGAAAACAGCCTATCAAATCTAGGTAAACCTGATACGACAACTTCCTCTTCATCATAACCAAAATCTCGCACAACCAAGTCTCTTTCGCGATAAGAACTTGTCACAAAAAGATTAGTAAAAGGACTATCCTTCTTCTTACCATAGAGATTAGACATGTCCCTCACGCCTAAAATTCCATGTTGTAAAAACACTCGGTACTTGCTCTGCAGCTCATTTTGACAAAATGTATCTACCACGGGACACAAATAATTAGTACCATGACTACTTGCAATAATATCTGCTTCAAAGAATAATTGGACATGCTCTTTAGAGCGGTACCAAACGATATGCTCTTCGTAACCTTTCAAATTATCTAAGTCCTTTGATATCTCACTTATGATATAAAAAACACGGAATTCATCTGAATGATGGTCAACTAAATACTTAAAGTACGCAAGTCCTGTGTCTTGAGCCTTATGGGGATACTCAGATACTAAAACTAAGGGTTTCTTATCTTGATATTTAGGAGAAAAATTCCCCTCTAAAATTGATTCATAGTATGAATACACATCATCTTCAATAAGTGTAATTTTAGAGGCTAGACGTTGGCCAATAATTGTTGGATACAAGAAAACCACCATTTTATTTTCTGAATCTAAATCCAATGTCACTGTGTCATTTACCGTATCGCCATATAGAATATTGATAAATGGACACACAATGTTATGCCCCTCTAAATTAAAGGAAAACTGAAAATCAAAAATATCATAACTATATATTTTACTTTCTTTCGTTTTTACAATTTGGTAAATAGCATCAGATGAAAAATCTAATTTAACTTGAGATTCATAGTAACCATTGTCTAAATTAGTTATTTTAACTACTTTGCTGTTTGTTAAACAATATTGTGATTCTCCTCTTAGCTTGATTTTACCTGTGACTTCACTAACCGCAAATGTACTTGTGCGAATCGTCAAGTAAATACTTAAAGTCTCAGCGTTTGAAAAAATACCATCTGTAGTATGGTTACTGTAATAACTTTTATAGTATGGCGGCACATTCTTGCTGACACGTAAAAAGTTATCAACGCTCTTATATAAATAATAAGTTTTTAACCCTTTCTTAACGGTCGATGGACCATCAAAAACGAGATGGTGGTAATTATCAATAGCTATTCTGTTGTTCTCTTCATCTACAATTTTTAAAGAGCCATTTTTCAATAAGATACGATTGACATCTCGAATAGATAAAAAGAACAGATTATCTTTCTTTTTAAGAAGATGTTTCTTGCGTCCGTCTGTAACATATAATTCTTTAAAAAGCCTATTAGTTGCTAATAAAAAGCCATCATTGGTCGTTGTCACCTTAATATCTTCTGATTCAACTCTCTCTAAATGTAAGTGATTAAACTTATAAAAGAAAAGATCTGATTCAGATAGACTATCCATATCCTCTATTTTTTTGTTGGCTAGATAACTCTTACTATTAAAAGAAGGTGTTACTATATTAGCGATGTAATCTTCTCGTGTTATGGTAACTGTTTTAAAATAAAATTGTTGTTTCTTACAATAATATTGAATAAATCCTAACCTATTATCCGCTTTATCTATTTTAAAAGACTTTGGCTCTTCCACGTAATTTACTGGGATACTAAAGGACACATTTATTCTTTCGTTTAAAGAACCTTCAAATCTTAATTTAAAAACGGTGACACTACGCTCCTTGGCATTGGTGCTCACCTCTTCCAAATCGAATTCAAAGTAGTAAGTAGCTTTATATATCCCTCTTTTGGTTGTTTCTTTTTTTAGTACCTCACCTTGGATGGACATCACTCTAGCATCATCTTCTGTTGTTATTACTAACTCACCATCAGCTAGTGGTACTACGGTACTAGATATCTCGAGCTCCAACGTTACCTTATAGTCATGGACGGTCATAGATTTTATTTTATCATTATAGTAATACCCTTTAGCATTTATGTTTTCTCTTTTTTCAATTACAAGCTGATTAAGTTCATTCTTGTATAAAACATAGGGTTGGTCATGAATCGTTAACAAACAAAGCCCTGAACCGGTTAATTTAAAAATTTGAAGGGGGTTATTTGACTCATCATATAACAAAAAGCTCTCTGGCAATTCCAACCAATCTTGAAATATTGTCTCAGAAATAAAAAATACGCCATTTTGAGCATTTATTTTCACCTTTTCTAAACTGTTACCTAGATAGATAACATCAGTATTGTCATGAAATTTAAGATAACACCCTTGATCAGCCTCTGTCATTTCAATACTCTTTTCGTTGATGATAACACGAAGGTCATTGGCTATTTTAGTAGTAACGTAATCCGGTTGTCTTCTTGTATCTTCTTGTGTCACAAGACTAAATACTTCTTCTACTACTTTCTTAGCAGATGTACCATCTTCTAAGTAACAATATTTGTCATAAAAATCTTGGTACTTAGCATCATATGACGCATTACCTAAGTCTTTAATATGTTGAATCAATTCTTCCGTCGTTTTAGATAACGGTCCTGGTGCCTCTGATATAAAATCAATATAAAAACCTCTCAAGTTATCTTTGTAATGATCTAAATCATAGACAAAAAATAGCAAAGGTCTTCTTGTATGAGCAAAATCAAACATCACAGAAGAATAATCTGTAATACAAGCATCTGATATCAAAAATAATTCTTGAATGTCTGGATAGTTAGAAACATCAATGATATCTTTTTTAAACTCATTTAAGTTAGACATTTTAGGGCTAGTAGCCAAATGCCCTCGTATCAATAATACATAGTCATCTGATAACTCATTTACAAATTGAGCCAAGTCTAATGTCAAATCAAAATTATTTAACGAATCATCTCTGAACGTTGGTGCATATAATATGATTTTTCTAGGATCATCTTTTAATCCCAAACGATGTCTCGTTATTTTTTTTATCGCTTCCTGATAATCATCATCACTATAAAAAACATCATTCCTTGGGTACCCTACTTCTAACATCTGATTGTTAAAATTAAATGCTGTTTTGAATTTTTCACTCGCATAACTACTAGGAGATACTAAGTAATCCCACTGAGATGAAGCAAAATTAACACGGTCTAAATAAGTAGCATTTCTCCCTATGACTACATCTAGGTCATTTTGCATTCTCTTTAGCGGCGTCCCATGCCATGTCTGAAGATAAGTAGTTCCTTTTGGTTTGACCAAATAAGAAGGAAAATTTTGATTATTTACCCAATACCTAGATCGAGATAAATAATAATAATATTTTATTCCCAATCGACTAACTACTTTTGTATTTTTCCCCAAATCAATATTAGAATTATTACATATCCAAACATATTTATAATCTGCCTCTAGTAATTGCAACTGATCGTAGATATTTTTAGGGCTATCCCCTATACTCTTGCCGACGTTACTTTCAAAGACTATAAGTTTAGGATTTATTGGCAAAATAATTCTCATCAATGTATATAAACGTTTCATGGTAGGAAAATAATATTGGCTTTTCCTTATTTTTTTGTATACCTTTTTTATAATGTTTGGTTTCAACTACTTACATTCCTTTCCTATTTTAAATCATAATATTATTAATTATACTCGTTTGTATCTTAATATTCTATACATAATTAGAAAAGATATGCTAATGATTTACGAGATAATTTTTAATAAATACAGACATCACTCTCTCTTAATAAAAGGAATGATTTATATATAATAAAAAAGAGTAGATTTCTCTACTCTTTTTTATTATAACTATCCTGTTTATCTACTTTTCTTCATCTCTGTCCGTTAAATTACGTAAACGGTGATATTTTTCATCTTCTGGTTCATCTTCTACTGGGTGAATGGTTACTTTAATTTCAAGTAAACGCGTGCCTTCTGCTTTGAAGGTCGTCAGTGTCATGTTATCCACATCAATGGATAACTCTTCTTCCTCTTCAGGAATGACACCAAGAGCCGTAATCAAATACCCAGCCATCGTGTCCACATCACTCATATCCAAAGACTTACCAAATTTTGCGTTAAAATCATCTATGGCCATACGAGCTTGAATAATGTATTCATTCTCACCAACTTTGGTGTACAACTCATCCAACGAGGTCTCATCGGACTCATCATCAATCTCACCAACAATTTCTTCCAGTAAATCCTCAAAGGTTACTAGACCAACCACACCACCATACTCATCTAACAAAATCGCCATATGGTTTTGTGATTTCTTTAATTCTAATAATAAATCATCAATAAAGATGGTTTCAGGAACAAACAAGGGTTCATGAATCACCTCTAATAAATTAAGGTTATCAAAGCCTTTAACTCTGGCTTCTTTTAACAAGTTTTTTAAATGTAGAATCCCAATGATGCGGTCTTTATCGTCATCATACACAGGTATTCTAGAGAAATTATTAGACAACACCTTATCCACGTTTTCAATCGCAGAATCATGAATGTCTATCATAAAAGCTTCCGTACGAGGCACCATCACTTCACGAGCAAGGGTTGTATCTAAATCAAAAATCCCCTGAACCATCTCCAGTTCATCAGAATCTAAAACACCTTCATTCGTTAACATGTAAGCCATCTCTTCACGAGTCATCTTTTCTGTCTCATCATCAAAAGTCATCGGGGTTAATCGACTAAGTAAATTGGTGGAACTAGATAGTAACCACACAAAAGGTTTCATCACAAAACCAAGCACTTTAATCGGTCCCATTACAAATTTAGCCACTTCTTCCGGTTTGTTTAAAGCAATACGTTTCGGGTATAATTCCCCAAATACAATGGAAATGTACGTTAATAAAATTAAAATAATCACCTGGGACGCTTGTTTCGCCCAAGCCACATCTCCAAACAATGGTGCTAATTTTTTAGCAAAAGAATTGGCCAAAGACGCACCGGCTAAAATATTAACTAATGTAATACCAATTTGAATCGTTGATAAAAAGTTACTTGAATCTGCAATAAGATTTAGCAGTTTGACTGAGGTTTTGTCCCCATCTTCCGCCTTTGTTTCTAACCGATTTCGGTTCACCGATACCACAGCAATTTCTGCCGAAGCAAAAAAGGCATTCAATAACGTTAACACAACCAACACAATGATATTAATAAGTAAAGACTGACTCTCGGGGTCAGCGTTCATAAGCTTGTTCTCTCCTAACATAGTATGTTTCTTTTTTTACAATTACGGCATTTATGTTATCACAAATAACCGTCGTTTTCAATATATATTACTCAGAGGTCTCCTCTAGTGTAGGAGGCAACTGCCCTTGTTCCTTTTTCTTCTTTGACTGCACAATCTCAAAAATATGCGTGAAGATCGTTTTACACACCGCATAGAATGGGACACCAAGAATCATCCCTAAAAGCCCTGCAATGTTCCCTGCCACTAACAAGATAATAATAATCGTTAATGGGTGGATATCCAGACTCTTACCAATCACGTTTGGATAGACAATGTTGCCATCAATTTGTTGCACAATAAGTACCACCACACAAGCAAGTACGGCTTTCCAAGGATCTGTAAAGACCGTCACGATCACAGCCGGAGCTAACCCGATATAAGGCCCAATATAAGGAATCATGTTAGTTAATCCAGCAATCACACCGAACAACACGGCATAATCCACACCAATAATCATGTACCCAACAGAAGTCCCAACAGCAACAAAGAGACACTCAATCATCTGACCACTAATGTATTTAGAAATCGTGCGACTCATTTTACTAAGACCTGACACCATCTCTTCTTTATGGTTCTCAGGGAAATAGCGCTCAATCGCTGGAATGAAACGGTGACCGTCCTTTAACATATAGAACAACATGAAAGGCACAGTAACCACAATCATCGCAATCCCAGCAACAGAACTCATCACCGAACCAATCCCCGAACCTAATCCATTCAAGGTTGACTTAGCCAAACCTCCCATGGACACATTCCACTTATCCAAGTAACTCTGGAAATCTATGTTTTGTAACGACGGGTGCTTCGATAACTCATTCGCCCAGTTCTCCAAGTCCTTCATGAAGCTAGGTGCTTTCTTCATTAATACGGCAATTTGATCTACCATCGTCGGGATAACTGATACTACTGCCACCACAATCACACCCACTAATAACAGCATGACCAAACTCACTGCTAAGGTTTTATTGACCCCTTTTTTCTCCAAGAACTTTACCACAGGGTTCACACTATAAAACAAAAACCCTGAAATAATCACCGGGGCAAAAAGAGTTGTAAACAACGTCCCTATCGGCTTGAATAAGAAATTAATTTTTGTTCCTACCAAAAACAGCGTAGCAATCACTAGTAACTCCACAGACCAAAACATCAACTTAGACTGTCGCATCTTCTCAAACATGTGTTTTCCTCCTTTTTCTGACTCTCATCTATGACTTTATTTTTTATTTTTTTCAACCTATAGTATAATATATTTAATTTAAAATAGCTTTTATTTTTTATTATTTACACAAAAATCAGACTAAAGGAGGAGCAGTATGACCCTTACTATCCAACAGACAACAGATTTAGCTAGCGATACTTACAAGGACTCACTTGATATTCGCATGACGGTCTTCGTCCAAGAACAACAGGTAAGCATTGAAGAAGAAGTCCTAGACGAAGAGCCCTGTACTCACTTCATAGTATACCAACAAAAGACACCGATAGCGACAGCCCGACTGTTCCCAAAAACAGACAAACGTGCCTACGTACAACGTGTCGCCGTCTTAAAAGACTACCGCGGTCAACATATCGGACAACAACTCATTACCCACATGGAAACCGCAGCCAAAGAGATGGGCTTTAGCGAACTAAAGCTTGGCGCGCAAACTCACGCTTTAGGCTTCTATGAACAACTAGGATACAAAGCCTTTGGTGAAGAATACCTAGACGCTGGTATTTGGCACTACGACATGCTTAAAACCATCTAAACAAAAAACACGTCACTCATAAAACGAGTAACGTGTTTTTTATTATACGATGACACAACAGCAGTAGTCTTAGTTCCTTGATAATTGTCGATAACGCTCATACCAAATCTGAACATACTCATCAGAAAAAGGTCCTTTACCATTATTGATCCAGTCTACCAATATTTTGACATGCTCTTTTAATACAATATCAATCTCATTTGGGTATGCCATTGCTTGTCGGTGGTCTTCGTACTCGTCCACGTCTAGTAACCGTTTCTCCCCATCAGGAAAAACCTTGATATCCAAATCATAATCAATATACTTTAGAGCCTCCTCGTCAAGAATAAAAGGTGATGCCAGGTTACAATAATAGGAAACCCCTTTTTCCCGTATCATAGCAATTATATTGAACCAGTATTTTGTATGAAAATACACAATAGCTGGTTCTCGCGTGACCCATCGTCTTCCGTCAGACTCAGTGACTAAGGTGTGATCATTGATACCAATAATCGAGCACTCACTTGTCTTCAAGACCATAGTATCTCGCCAAGTACGATGTAAACTGCCGTCATGCTTGTAACTTTGGATTGTTATAAACTCTCCCTCTTTTGGTACACGCATCCTGACCCTACTTTCTTTGGTTCTCTTAAAACCAATTATTTACTAGGGTGTTTCATTACACCGATATCCAAGAATATTATATCATAAATAACCTTTTATGAGCACTATTTCTTATTATCTTTCAGTAATACTTCTACCATCTTTTGTTGCGGTTTAGGGAACACATAGTCTTTGAAGTCTTTTGGTAGCACCCATTCACGGTTCTCATCTGTCTCCATAACTCGAGCGTCTCCCTCTCTACCGTAAGCAAGCAATAAATGCCATTTTCGGTGACTAAAAACATGCGTGATTTCTCCTAAGGGTTGTTTTTGCCAAATAGGAGCCTCTTGTTCCACAGACAAACGGTCAACAAAGGCCGTCTCTGAAAACACCTCTGGGCTCTCTGCCACGGCAAACAGATTGGCTTCTGCCTTATCTGACTCATAGGCCACCCACTCCTGTTTCATCTTCTCGTACTCCTTAGAGCTCACTTCAAACATAGGGAACGTCCACATCTTAGCCAACAACCCTTTATCTGGACGCTTCTCAATCAAATAAGCCCCCTCAGCATTTTGAATGGCCATACCAACATAATACAAAGGAACGCTTTTCACTTTTTTGGCTTTCACAGGGTAACTCGTCATGTCTCCAGCCTCGTAACTATCGCAATACTTCGCCAAAGGACACTGAGCACAGTCAGGTGAGGTAGGCGTACAAATACGAGAACCGAGATCCATCAACGCTTGATTGTAATCCCCAGGACGGGGTTTTGAGATGGTTTCTGTGACTTTCTCTTCAAAGACTTTCCGCGTCTTGGCCTTACCTATGTCGTCAGTTATTTGGTACAGTCTACTATAGACACGCATCACATTGCCGTCCACCGCAGGCACAGGTAACTCAAAAGCAATGCTTCCAATCGCTCCACCTGTATAAGGCCCAATTCCTTTTAGACTCATGATGTCCGCCAAATTTCCAGGCATCTGCCCATCAAAACGAGCCACAATGTCTTGAGCAGCTATCTGCATGTTCCGTACACGGGAATAATACCCCAAGCCCTCCCAAGCCTTTAGTAACTTATCTTCCTCAGCGTCAGCCAAGTCTTGAATGGTTGGGAACCAGTCCATGAACCGGTGAAAGTAGGGAATCACGGTGACCACTTGAGTTTGTTGCAACATAATCTCAGAGACCCAAATTCTATAGGGGTCTGTGTTCTCACGCCAAGGCAACAACCGCTTTTCTTTGTCATACCAGTCCAGTAAAGCGGGAGCTAAGGCTTCTTTTTTGTCTCTCTTACTCATTCTCTTCTAACTCTTTCTCTTCTAAATAGTGATTGATATCATCAAAGTTAAACCCTTTTTGGTACAGGGATTGCTTGATTTTTTGTTTGCGCTTGAAGGGCTCTAGGCGTCTATGACGTTGCCATAACTTATCCCCTTGCTTGGCTAATAAGTCCTCTTCTTCTTCCTGATCCTTCTCCACTTCTAGTTGACCCATGACTAACTGAATCACCTCAGAAGAATAGCCTTTCGTAAACAACAGCTGTCTGGTCTTAGACAATTGCTCATGATGGCTTTGTTGTCGATACTTTCTAATGGCTTTTTCGGCTTGTTTTAAAGCAAGCTCTTCTTGGTCTTCCACACTGTATAAAGTCAAGGCGGCCAGAATATCTTCTTCCTCAATGCCTCGTTTTTTTAGTTGCTGTTTCACTACGCTAGGCCCTTTGTCAGAAGTTCTAATCATGGTTCGCACATAACTCTCCGCATAGACCCGGTCATTCACCAAACCTAAGCTCACTAAACGCTCCATGGTGTACTGAATGCTCTCCTCAGATATCTCTTTTTTCTTCAAATGATCTTTAATTTCTTTTTCAGAGCGCAACTGGTAATTCAAATAATTAAGTGCCAGCTGATAACCAATATGAAGCTCCGACTCACGTCTCACTTCCTCTAGTAACGCCTCTGTCACCTCTTGCCCTTTGAGTAAGCGATGCTTCACCAAAGAATCCTCTGACGCTCTAAACTTAATCCCAGACTCTGTCGTAATATTATATTGATTGTTCTTTAATTTTCGTATGCTTTTTATTTTTTCCATTGGTTTCACCCTCTTTTACGTTATCTCACTATAACACATTCAAGGAATCAACTCTAAATATCCACCTAGACCATGATATCCATGTACTCATCCACCTCTTCTTGACTCATCTCTATGTGACTGCCACGCAGACGAATGGTCAAAATGGTCTTATGTCTAATCCGCGTCGAGCGAACACTGTCGTGATGTTTCAAGACAAACTGCAATATTTCTGGGTGTTGGCGGGCATATTTCCCCGACCAATTAGCAATGCCTGGTATGTGATGCACGGAA
Organism: Vagococcus sp. 211; assembly: GCF_056322705.1. Classification (NCBI taxonomy): domain Bacteria; kingdom Bacillati; phylum Bacillota; class Bacilli; order Lactobacillales; family Enterococcaceae; genus Vagococcus; species Vagococcus sp. 211. The sequence goes on along the minus strand of NZ_CM150475.1, from coordinate 469,317 downwards.
AGAGGGGTTTTATGAGATAAGGTGACATGGTATTGAAGATAGAAGGTCAAGGCATTTTCGCAGTTGTCCTTGATGCAGCGGTAAGTAAACGGGAGGATGACTTCTAAGCCATTACAAAAAGAGATGATGGGGTCATGTTGTTTGGTTTGACCCACAGTGTCGATCATAGCCAAATTAAGATAAGAAGAGGTTTTTCTGATGTCGCCTTCTAGAGGGAGGAATAGATTATCAGCATTGAAGCTTGGGGCTTTTTTGTGATTGCCATAGTAATCGGTAAAGGTGTCTTGCGCAATCTTATTGACTTCTTCGTAAGGAGCGAGACTTGCTTTTTTTAGTTCAAGCGTTGTTTTGTCCGTGACAACAGGCAAGTGACCTCGAGATAGGATGAGCGTCTTATGCTCTGTGTCGTATCTGGACAAATCAATCACCAAATACACGTCAGAGGTAATCTCGGCATTACGTTTGTGAACACTGCAATCCAGACACGCCAGCGCTAAAGCTTCCAACGTTAACGCCTGTTCTCTTATTAGTGTTTCGAATTGCTCCGTTTGTTTTATCATAAATGCCATGATTCATCTCTCCCTCAAATTAGTAAAGTAATATACCTAGGTTTCATAAACAACAGGTTATCACAATTTCCGTTATTTTAAAAGCGTTTTCAATACATAACATGTCGTATTTGAACACCTCAGTGCTTCTTTGGTACGGGTGAGTGTCACCCCTTCTCTGTATGCTCTATGTAGCTGGCCGGCTAATACAACTTAGAGGAGCACATACCTAATGGAAGACACACTCATAACCACCCATCACACACTGATACTCGGCGCACTCAAGAAGTGCCACGTCTCAGCTTATCATCCTTTCTTTGAAGACTACTTACAAATTAGCCGGATTGTCTTACTAGAAACCCACCGAGACTTCACCTCACAAGACAAAGACATGGATACCTTCCCACCCTTTGTCTTCCAAAAAATCTGTTGGACCATCACAGATGAACTGAGAAAAGAATACAAACAAAGGGAACGGGCCATACCAGACACAGAAGAAGACACCCTCATTAGCCAATTACCCGTCGCAACAGATTTTAGCGAAGAGATGGATGTGGCACTAGAAATAGAAGAACTCTTACCCTTACTCACACCACAAGAGACCGCCTGTCTGTATTATGCCTTCTCTTATGGAGACAATCTCACCACCATTGCCACAAGATGCCACGTCTCCAAACAAGCCGTAGCAAGGTGGCGACAACAGATTCAAAAAAAATACCAACAAATGTTAACAAACAGGTTGTCAAAATAGCCTCTCATTTCGTTACTAGTAGTGTAAGGCGCGCAACTTACCAAATAAAATAAAGGACGTGACTCAACATGGAACCCATCTTTGAAAACCGAAAATTAGAACTATGCTACGCAGCAGTAGGTGACGCATCTCCTCGTAAGCAATTACTTGCTAACATGGACCACGACGCCTCTGACGAAGACATTGTTACTTTCAGTCAATTAATGGCAACAATCGCACCTAAGAACGAATCCCTTATCACAGCGACAACCATCGAACGCAATACCTATATCTTAGACTAAAAAGCCCTACACAACTAAAAGGAGGAACACACCATGAAACAATTGACAATGACATTCTTAAGCGATAACGGAAAAAAAGCCTCAATCAAACCCAAAGTAGCCCGCCAAGACCTAACAGGCACAGAAGTCAAAGAGGTCATGGAAAAAATCACAGAAATCAACATCTTCTCCAAAGAAGACGAACCCTTATACGTCAAAGCACACTCTGCCAAATACACAGAAACAACGGTCACAGACTTATTCTAGCCACTAGACAAAGAGAGGGCCATTTCCTCTCTCTTTTGTCTCATCTAAAGGAGGACATCCCTATGCTACACGTTATCGACCTATCCAATCACCAAGCCGGAACATCCCTTACCCAAGTCCCAGCGGATGCCTACATCTTCAAAGCCACAGAAGGCACTTATTTTGTGGACAAAGCCTGTGATCCTTTTGTCCAACAAGCCAAAAAACTAGGCAAACCTTACGGCATCTATCATTTCTTAGACCAATCAGACGTGGTGGATCAGGCCCACTTCTTCTTACAGAACATCAAAGGCTACATCGGAGAAGCCATCCTCGTTCTAGATTACGAAGGCTACGGCAAACAAGGCGTGGCAAAAGCCAAACTCTTCCTAGAAACCATCTACAAAGAAACAGGAGTCAGACCCTTAATCTACATGAACGAAAGCGACGCCAACGAAGTCGATTGGCGCTACGTCATCGCAGACAACTACGGCTTATGGGTAGCCAAATACAGCGCACAAGTTCCCAACCTACGCTACTGGCCACATTATGCCATGTGGCAATACACTAGCTCTCCTGTGGACAAAAGTTACTTCTACGGCGACTTAACCGCCTGGAAGGCCTATGCCAAGAAAAACAAGTAACACCCCTTAAACAGACAACCAGACCTCAATAAGACAAAAAGAAAAGCAGAAGAAACGAATTACTTCGTCTCTTCTGCTTTTTGTGCGAGATTCTTCGCATTTAAATCACGCTTGATTTGGCTGGTTGAAATCTCAGGCGTACGCTCTAAATAAACAACCTCAGCCCCTGTTTCCTTCACAAAGTCAAACTGACCTTTCCAGTCATCCCCCATGACGAACACATCCACCTTGTACTCATCGATATCTGTCATCTTTTGATCCCAGTTTGTTTCAGGGATAACCAAGTCCACATAGCGAATCGCTTCAAGTAACATCTTGCGTTTTTCGTAAGAGAAATAGCATTTCTTTTGCTTCTCTTCCCAATTAAATTCATCAGAAGATAAAACAACAATCAGATAATCCCCTTGCTCTTTGGCACGACGTAATAAGTTGATATGGCCGTAATGCAGTAAATCAAATGTTCCGTATGTAATCACTTTTCTCATGTTTTTCACCTCGTTAGTATATAAGTATAAGGTATCATAAGCAGACTAAAAATGGAAATGGTAAATTAAATAAATGGTACAACTTCTTCAGTTGAAACACCAAAATAATTAGCTATTTCATAAGCAATTCGCTCACTCGCTAATCCATCACCATAAGGATTTTTAGCTTCTGACATTACTTTATACACTGATGTGTCATTTAATAAATTCAGCATCTCAGTTTTTACAGTATCATAATCTGTTCCAACTAATTTTAGTGTCCCTGCTTCAACACCTTCTGGACGTTCTGTGGTATCTCTCAATACTAAGACAGGAACATTAAATGATGGTGCTTCCTCTTGTATCCCACCTGAATCACTCATAATAAAGTAACTACGTGAAGCAAAGTTATGAAAATCAATCACATCTAATGGTTGAATCAGATGAATTCTATCATGATTTCCTAATACATCAGACGCGGCTTCTTGCACTAATGGGTTTAAATGAACAGGATAAATTAAATGTAAATCAGAGTGCATATCAACAACTTCTCTTGCTGCTTTAAATACATCTCTCATTGGTTGCCCTAAATTTTCTCGTCTATGCATGGTCATCAAAACAAATTTTTCATCCGAACCGATTTTATCTAATGTCTCATGATGATAGTCAGATTTAACCGTTTCTTTTAATGCATCAATGACCGTATTACCTGTCACAAAAATAGCTTCTGATTTTTTCTTCTCCGCCAATAAATTTTCTTGACTCATCTTAGTTGGAGCAAAATATAATTCTGATACAACATCAATCATTTGACGGTTAGCTTCTTCAGGAAATGGAGAATAGATATTCCACGTTCTAAGACCTGCTTCAACATGCCCCACCTTAATTTGGTTATAAAAACCAGCTAAACTCGCTACATAAGCCGTTGTCGTATCTCCATGAACTAAAACAATATCCGGATTAACTTCTTTCATTACAGGGTCTAGCTTTTGTAAAGCATTACTAGTAATGTCTGCTAAACTTTGATTTTTTTTCATGATATCTAAATCATAATCAGGAACAATATCAAAGATTTCTAGCACTTGATCCAACATCTCTCTATGTTGAGCTGTTACAACTACCGTAGAGTCAAAGACATCTGATTGTTTCTCTAACTCTAAAACCAAAGGAGCCATCTTTATGGCTTCTGGCCTCGTACCAAACACCGACATAACTTTAATCTTTTTCATTTTTATACCCTCACAGTTTAATAGCATTTTCTACAATATTTTGAGTATCAAAGACAACTTTGGAACTTAATTTATTCACGTTTTTCTTCAAATGTGAGTGACTAACCATCACAACAACTAAGTCTAAATCTTCAAGAAACTCATCAAAATCCATCACTTGATTATCAACTATTTTGTCTTTTAGCATTGGGTCAAATGACTTCAAAGGTGGTGCCAAATGACGTTTCATCGATTCAAATAATTGCAATGTTGGACTTTCTCTTACATCGTCTACATCTTGTTTATACGTTAATCCGTAAACACCTACGCGACTAAAATCTGTAATATTTTTATCAGCCATAATTTCAGAAATTCTATTTAATACAAAATCTGGCATAGAATCATTGATATGTCTTGCGGTAGTTATTATATTGGTTAATTCTGGATAATCGCCTACTAAGAACCAAGGATCCACAGAAATACAATGACCTCCAACACCAGGACCAGGGTTTAAAATATTAACACGTGGGTGCATATTAGCTACTTTTATAATTTCATAAACATCCATATCATCAAATCGACAAATTTTAGCTAGCTCATTAGCAAACGCAATATTAATATCTCTAAAGGTATTTTCAATAACTTTACTCATCTCAGCTGTCTTAATATCTGTCACTGCAATATCAGCTTTACAAAAAGATTCATAGATTGCTTTAATTTCATTTCCCTTTTCAATATCATCAGCACCAATAGTTCTTGAGTTATGTTCCAATTCATAAATCATATTACCTGGTAAAATACGTTCAGGTGCATGAATTAAATGTATCGTTTCACCTAAGATGAACTCGCTATCCTCAATTACTGGTCTCACGTATTTATCTATTGTCCCCGGTGATACCGTTGACTCAATAACCAATAATGTTCCTGTTTTACATACCTCTAATACACTTTTAGTTGCACTGATAATATAAGAAGGATCAATTTTTTTATTGTCTTTATCATAAGGTGTTGGAACAGTGATGATATATTTATCTGTAGAGATATAATCATTACTAAACTTAATCCCTTTACTTATAGCCTTATTAAATAATTCATCCAATCCTTCTTCTTCAAAGGTTGTTCTTCCAGCATTCAATGTTTCTACTAATTTTTTATTATAATCCGTACCAACTACCTCGTTGTTACTTGCTGCCAACATTAAAGCCGTTGGTAGTCCTATATATCCTAAACCTACTACGTTAATCATGAATCAATTTCCTTCCTATATTGCAATAAATTAAGAAACCTTTTTTTTATAGACAAGTACACTGTCTCAGAATTAAATCTTAAATTTATTACATAGATTATTAAACAAATAAAACTGACTATTGAAGACACTAAAATCCATTCAAACCAATTATTAATGATAAAGTACTTCACAATAACTTTTGAAAATATTATTGAAAAAATAAATGTTGTTAAAAATTTTAATATAGTAATAAAATCCGAAATAAAAGACATTTTCAAAATCCTCTTATTAGTGTATATAATTATATCTGTACTTCTATACGTAAACGATGCTACTGACCCTATTAAAACACCATATATACCAATATAATGTACAAATACAAAAGAGACTGACAGATTAATAATAGCTTCTAAAAGAGCCCTATTTTTAGTCTGATTATAATGACCCGAAGCTTCTATTATCGAATTATGAGGGACTCTAACCATGTTAAACAATCCTATAACTGTAAATAATAAAACTAATTTTGTGTCATAATATTCAACGTCATTAATATTTTTAGTAAATAATTTTATGAATGGTAATATCATTACATAGGTAACACTATATAACCAAAATCCAAATGAATAAAAAATAAATTTATATTCATTAAAAACTTCCCTAATTTTGTCTTCTGAACTAGTCACTAATAAATTACCAAAACTAGAAACTGTAGACTTAGAAAACATAGTAATTATCATTATAATTGATCCAAAAACTAAATTATATATTGAATATACACTAGCTTCTTTCAAACCAATAAAAATAGATATGATAATTGTTGGACTATTAAAAATTGCTAATCCTGCAATTTGATGCAATAACACTGACCAACGATCGTTAAATAAAAGTCTGTAATTAGTATTTGCGTTCTTACTCCAGCTAGCATTTTTATACTTCTTCCTTACATACATTAGAGACAAAAAGTATCTTATTAACGCAGATAATGAAGATATTAACTGGATTAAAATAATATTAGCTCCTAATAATACTAAATAAATTTTCAAGAAAAAAGTACAAATTATACCAATAATTTGAAATAAATTAATCACATAATTTTTTTGATCTCCTGCTAATAAAACTCTAATTTTCCCGTTCAAAAAAAACTCTATTAGGCTAGCTCCTGTCATTACAATAATAAGTAAAAATATATCATTGTACCTTAACGTGCTTTTGAGCATAAATGGGAATATGATAGCGATAATTAAAGTTAGTATCATAAATATACTACCTGATCTAAAATACAAAGTTTTAGCTCCACTTAAAATTTCGTTAATCTTTTCCCAATTATTATCTGACAGTGGTCTATACAAATTTTTTATTGCTGTCAAACCAATCCCAGCTTCAACTATGTTTAAATAATTTATCAACTGTTGTATAGTCATAGTTAAACCATTGATCTCAGATCCATAGTTTTTAAGAATTAACCGCAGCATGATAAAATTTGTAATAATTAATACGATTTGATATGTTATAGAGCTTATTAATGATAATAATACATTTCTACTTCTCATTTCATGACTTCCCAACTATTGATAGTAATTCATTATAACTTCCTTCATTCCGATGATAAGATGTCTCTATTGTTCCTAAATCTAATGTTACTTTACCTAACATCAACTTTTCTATTATTGAGGCTAAAGCTAATTCATCCTTATCAACAACAAAACCATTTTTTCCATCATTAATTATTTCTCTCGCAGAATTAAAGCATGTTGTTACAATTGGTATCTTAAGGTATTCGGCTTCCATTAGTACAATTGGAAGCCCTTCATAGTCGGATGTTAAAACAAAAACATCTGATGAGTATATATAATTATATGGATTCTCTTTTTTACCAACTAATATCACTACATCATCTAATTTATATTCACTAATCCAACCTTTAATCAAATCCAGATCAGGTCCATCTCCAATAACTAACCACTCAAAAATATGACCATTATTTTTAAGTTTTAGTGCAGTTAATAGTAACCTATCAATCCGTTTAGAGTCATTTTGTAATCTGATTACTGTTACAATTCTATATTTCTCATCGCAAACATCTATGTCTATAGTTTTTTGAGACAACTTCTTAATTCTCTCTTCATCTATTAAATTATGTATAATTTTTACTTTACTTTCCATAGAGTTATTTAATAAACTTAACATACTATCTCTTGACCCCTCTGACACAACAATTAAATTATTATATATATTATTTAGATTTATTACATAAGATTCTGTCATCCCCAACTCATATGGATCATTATGAATCCAGCAGAACTTAACATCAGAGTCATACTTTTCACTAAAATAATCCCAAATACCAGGATAGCCAGAAAAATTTATTAATATATCTGATTTACAATCCATTTTTTTATTAAAATAGTATTTATAAAAATATTTTTCTAATTTACATTTTTCATATACTTTGATAGATATTTTGATAATTAAATCTTGGAAATTTTTTATATCTTTTTTTTTCTTCTCTTTATATTTTATAAACTTACTTACAAAAGGTTTTGCATAAATTAATTGTACGTTTGGCGGTAATTCGCTACTCAAATCTTTTTTATCTGAAAATATTAATAAATTAACATTGTAATCTTTTGATAATTTTTTTGTCAACTCAATCAGGGACCGTTGAACTCCACCAATTGCTAAATCCTTGGAAATTATTGTTATACTCTTCATAAAATCACTCCAAAAAACAATCCGATTTATTTTTTTCTTCACTGTATTCATATGTCTCATATTTATTCATTAAAGCTATTTCATTTATAATTTTTCTTATTTGCATAGAATCATTATCGACAAAATAGAATCTATTAAACGATTCTAAATAATTTTTTATTTCCCTACTGTAATTACCATCCAAAATAACCAATATTGGGACATTACTATTAATATAGCTGTAAACTTTCCCAGGTATTTGTGTACCTCGATTATTCATAACACACACAAATAAGTCCGTACTTCTTTCATAAGATTTCAGTAAATCTTTATGTACAGAATTTAACACCTCAATATTCATACTTTTTTTAATTTTTATATTACCACTACCAACAATCCTTAATTTAATATTACCATTACTATAATTAATAGCTTCTGTCAGTGGTCTAATATTTCTTATATTTGAATCATATCTTCCATAGTATCCAACAATAAATTCATTATCCGTAGTTTTTTTTTCTTTTTCCAGTCTATTTGTGTCTATTTTATTTGGAATAAATTTCATTTTATCAGAATATCTATAAAATATTCTTTTCTGTTCCTCTAAAGTTATTGGTGAAACATAGACAATTGAATCCGAATTATAAAAAAGACGTTTTTCTTTTCTCTTCAGTATAAACTTAGGTAGTAAAGTCTTATTTGCAATATCAATACTTAAGGGATCCCCCCAATACTGAATCCATTTACCATATTTTAGACCATTTTTAATAATTATATTTCCTGCTACATGACTGGTTTTCGGGTCAGAAGAACTAATAACAAAGTTATAATATTCATTTAAATCTATATCTTTTAAATATTTCAAATATTTCACAGAATAATTGTGTATATAAAACAACTTAACTATTTTTTTCATATTTTTCTTTATATTTTTAAATTTATCATGTTCTTTTATTTCTTTATTATCTATTTTAAATTTATCTTTATCAATGCCCAATTCTATAAATTTAACATTTAATATATTAGGTAGTTTAGAATAATTTTGTGTTTCTTTAGGTGCTATTGTTAACACATCAACTTCATATCCCTGATTAGAAAAATCTTTGATTAAATTTAAATTTCTTATTGTGGCAGATGAACTTACCCTAATAGGTTCAAAACTTATATATAGTATTGTTTTCAACAGTATTACCTCTTTCTTGTAGTATAAAACCTTTAAAAATATAATAAATCCATATTATTATTAAATTATTAATACAAAACGATACTATTTGAATACTTCCACCCCTACCTACACTAAAAGCTAAAAGTGCTATATATAATCTTATCAATATGGTTGCATTGTACTTACACAACAAGGTATTCGTATAGCTAATAATTCCTGAAATTGCAAATGCATGTAACACATATAACTTCCTGAATATCATAAAAGATTCACCTAAAATTGAAGGTAACACTATATAATCTAAATGAACATTAATAATATTCGTAAAATACTGATTAAAAGTATCTATATTTTTATTTATTAATATACTTGGAATTGGTAATGTTATTATCCATTTAAAGAAATTTTTAGCACCATATACCTCTATCGAACTATCAATTGTACTGTAATACTTAGGATAACCAACTTCAGATTCATATAATTTGTAATAACTTTCAAATACATCACCCAAATTAATCGCATCACCCAACCTAAGTTTAGAATATATATATAATAAAGGTGTTGAAACTATAAATATTAACAACGCTGAGAATACAACGTTCTTTTTAATTATAATATCGTTATTTTTATATTGATAAATAAAATACATAAATACTATGTATATCATCATCTGACTTCTAGAAATATACTCTACTTTTGCAAAATTTAAATAAAACCAATAAAATAAGATAACCAACGCTATAAATCTTTTATTAGTATCTAAAAGATTTTTTATCTTTATAAATAAAAAAGGAAGCAGCATAGATCCAATTAATGAACTTAATCCTAACAACTTTACATTACTAAAGGATGCTTCTATATATCGAGCATTGTATACATTACTTTTAGGAGGTATAAATAACAAATTTAAACGATTATATGGAAATATAAAAAACATTAACTGTGACATAAAAAATAATATAACTAAAAAATTAAGTATTCGATTATTAAGTCTCGTTTCATGTTTGTTATTATTATATATAGATACTAACCTAGTTTTTTTATTTTTATTACTAAATAGTATAAAAGATAAGATAAAAACTATATAATATAAAAAATATTTGATTATGTAATTATTCGATACAGTAGTGTACGATATACCCACTCCTGAATAGATATAAAATCCTAATGTAAAAAAAATCAATATCATTTTTGTAATTGTATCTGTAATTCTGAGTACGCTTAGCAATAAAAGACTAACTGTACCTAAACTTATTAAGATAAATATCCCAACATCAAAATCCACTATGCTACCTCATTTCAAAAAATCAATAATTTGTTTTTTATATATTATCGACTCTTCTATTAATTTTTTCTGTTCCTTTTCCACACTTTTTACAAAATTATTATAGTCAAATTCCGTTATCTCCGTATACAGTTTATTAGCAAAATCCTCATCATTTAAATCAACGTTAATTCCTATATTTTTTTCAATAGATAATTTACCAACATATACGTATGGATTTGCAAAGATTGGTCTCTTATAAAAGATAGAATCGTAATATTTATTAGACAATGCATATTTATTAGCTTCGGATTGCTCATCATAGTATGCATTAATGAGAGTAGCTCTATTTAATAATTCTTTTTTTTCTGTTCTACTGTATTTACCAGTAATAAAAACATTTTTATACTTAACAGAAAAATCCTGTAATCTACCTGTATCTTTTCCATGACCATGAAAATATACATTATATCTTAAATCATTACCTAATTTTTCTACTACTTTTGAATCAATATTAAAATGGCGTACAGCACCTATGAAAACTAAATTAATCTTGTCTCCTATAGAAATATACTCTGTAGTTTCACTATCAATAATTTCATGTTCTGAAAAATTATGGGTAACTATATATTTTTCAGAATCAGGCAAAAACTTAGTAAACTCAGGCGAAGATATTACTGTAATTCGGGAATTTTGGATAACTTCTTTTTCTATATATTTATATATTTTAATATGTTCATAAGTATAGTCTCTTATATCATATACGTACTTATCGACATAATCTCGTTTTAGTTCTTTTTTTAGTAGTACTCCTGTTATAGTTGTTAATATAATTAATTTTTCATACTTATTCTTTTTTAATACCTCGCGTAAAAATTTTTTATACCTGATAAATGATTTGATTTTTTTAATTTTAGATGTTTTTAAGGGTGTCAATTCTTGATAACAAACTGTTTTGAAATCATAGTTAATATCATCAGAAAATCTTTTCCAATAAATTACTTCAAATTCTTTTTTTTCTTTTTTTAAGATTTCAATATAATTATCTAAATAAGGAGCATATTCCGGCTCAATTATCAATACAATACCAATCATTATTTACCTCCATCTACTTCTCTATATATTTCTTGAGTCCTGTATACTGAATCATGTAATGAATACTTACTTACAATCGTTTTATTATAATTTCCAATCCTATCTAATTCTTGTTTACTTCTAATCAATTTATTTATATTTTCACTCATCTTTTTAACATCGGTCGGTGAACACATATACCCAGTTTTACCTTGTTCCATATAATCTTTAATTCCATGTATATTGGAAGTTATCAATGGTAACCCTACAGACATAGCTTCTAAAGCAGCCATGCCCAAACCTTCTCTACGTGAAGGAAATGCAAAAACATCAGAACTTTGTAAAATTTCAGAAATATCAGTCCTAAATCCTAAAAAATGAACATTCAGATTATTTTCTTTTTCCATTCTCTTAACTATTCTTTCTTGTTCTGGGCCTTTACCACACACAATATAGTGAATAGATGGATTACCTATCATATTTAAAGCATCAATAATTACTTCGTGATTTTTATTCTTGTTTATTTCCCCTACAGAACAAATAACAATGCTATCACTCGGTATACTTAATTCTTTTTTTATATACTGTCTATCAAACATGTCTAAACTAGAAAATTTTTCTAAATCTAATCCTATACCATCCATTTTAAAAAAATACTTAGCTTTCATTTTTCTTTTGGACAAATTATAATCTTCACTATTGATAGTTATCAAAACATCCGTATATCTAGATAGAAATTTTTCTATAGGATAATACACTAACCAGTCTTTCTTACTACTTTTTTCAAAAAATTGAAAACCATGTGCTGTATAAAAAATTTTAGCTTTTATTTTAGTATTTTTTTTTACTAATCTTACTAATGCTGAAGCTACAGGAGTATGTGTATGGATTATATCGTAATTTTCTGTAATGATTAATTTTTTTAATGACCTATACGCTTCTAAATTTTTTATTGATTTTGGATTTCTTTGAAAATTTATTTGCTTTACATTAATAGGTTTATTAAATTTATTCTGTATTAAAGGTCTAACTACGTTACAAGCCACATCAACAATATATCCATTCTCTTGTAAAATATTAATATGTGGTATTAAAAATGCGTCTACTGTATTAGATATAGTTGTTACTTGGAGTACTTTTTTCATTGTTAATTTCTATCCTCTTTCATAATAACATCGCTATACTTCATCATTATTGTTGTTCTACTTGGTACCTGTATTTTCATATTTTTATTACAAAGTATATTTTGAAAGATCATCTCCACATGATTAACACCGCTCTCATGTGCATGTAGATACCCCCCACCAAATCTAGGGTTAATTTCAGAAATAAGGAACTTTCCATCTTTTTCAAAAACATCTACATCTAATGGTCCTTTTAATCCCAGTTTAGTTACAGTATCTGTAACTAATTTTGTTATATCTTCATTATTTACAGATACAGACTTATCTGTTTCTCCTGCTCTCATTTTAATTTTTTCTTTTGTAAATACACTTACTACTTCATTTGATATAAAATCCACGTATACATCCGTACCATATTCTTTACCATCTACATATTCTTGGATAATAAACTCATCTGGATGTAATGAGATAAGTTTATTTAAGTCGGCTTCATTATGGACAACAGTCATATTTAAACTAGCACTACCACAAACTGGCTTTACAAATAAAGGATAGTTAATAATTTTTTTATTAACGGCAGTTTTAACTTCTTCTAATTGAACATAACTTTTCACTGTATTAATATTATTTTCAATTAAAAAATCATGCATTTTCATTTTGTCTAAACAAATTTCTGTAGATTCATAGTCTGACACTATGACTTTAGTACCTATTGATTCAAATTTTTCTCTGTTCTCTGCTAATAAACTTAATTCTGGATCTATCAGAGACAATACGCCACCAATTTTCTTTTCTTTACATATTTTTAGTATTGTATCAATATATCCTTCTTCCGTAATTCTCGGTACAATAAAATACTCATCAGCTCTATATAATGCTGGAGCTAGTTCACTACAATCTGTAGCATAAAGAGTTCCGCTTAAGGCGTCTAATTCTTTTTTAAAATACTCTACTAATTTCACTCTAGAACCACAACTCAAAATTAAGATATTCATATAATATTCTCCTTATTTACTACTAAAAACTAACTTTTCCATCATAAGTACATCAACAAATTCCCCATTGATATACCGTTCTCTTTTTAGTTTTCCTATAGTTTGATACTCGTTCTTATTCCAAAAATTAACGGCGCTTATATTTTTTTCAACAACAGATATTTTAAACTTATGAATATTCAAATAATTAACAGCGTAGTCTTCTAACAATGCAACCGCTTGATATCCATAACCTTTTCCTCTTTCACTGCTTTCACCAATATAGAGTCCAACCTCTGCATTTTGATTAATATTGGAAATTGAGTACAAACCTATCATCCCTAACGGACTATTATCGTTATTACATATAATAAAACGTTGATTTTGATTCATTTTCACCATATTTTGTAACCAATTTTGCTGTTCTGATTTTGATGTAGGCCTATAACCACCGCCTAAAAATTCAAAAACATTTTTATCATTTTTCCATTTATTCATAATATCTAGATCACTATTCTCTATTGGTCTCAAATAAATATTGTCATTTTTCATCTTATACTACCTCTCAATAGATATTTTGTTTGATAAAAACTTGTTTGATAGTTCCTAATATTATTTTAATGTCTAACATCAAATTCGACTGACTTACATATTCATTATCTATCACAATTCTGTCATCCCAAGTAGCAGAATTTCTTACTCTCACCTGCGCTAATCCAGTAATGCCAGGTTTTACTTTAAATCTTTTTTTAAATTCCGTTGGGTAAGATTCAAAACCATCGTAAGGATGATAGACGACTGGTGGTCTAGGCCCCACAAGTGACATATCTCCTTTTAATACATTGATCAGTTGGGGTAACTCATCAATACTTGTCTTACGCAAAAAAGAACCTAACATTGTGATTCTGTCATCCGATTCTGATTTTATCGACAATCCGTCACCTATGCTCTCAGCACCTACAATCATTGTTCTAAATTTGATAATTTTAAATATTTTCCCATTGTATCCTAGCCTCTCTTGAAGAAAAAATACGGGACCTCTAGAATCTAATTTTATTAAGATTCCAACAAGTACTAATAACGGTGATAAAATAATCAATCCTATTAAACTTAGAACGATATCCATCAATCTTTTTATTAATTTATACATACTCTATTCCCCAAACATCTGTTTAATAATTTGAATGACTTCCAGTTGTTGTTCTTCTGTCATCTTAGTATCACTTGGTAAACACACACCTGTGTTAAATAATTCTTCTGAGACACCAGTACCAACAAAATCATATCTCTCAAAAATAGGTTGTAAATGCATTGGTTTCCACACTGGACGACTTTCAATGTTATCTTCTTCTAGTCGGTCCATTAGCTGTGTTGGACTAACACTCCCTGTTAGCAACATTGGTGACAACCAGTGATTTGAGTATTCCCATTCATTTTCTTGTGGGAATTCAATTCCTTCAATATGCTCTAATTCATTTTTATAGCGATAAAAAATCTCGCGTTTCTTTTCTACTCGGTCATTCAGAACCTTCATTTGACCGCGACCAATTCCTGCGACAATGTTACTCATTCGGTAGTTGAATCCTACTTCTGAATGTTGGTAATGTCTTGCTTGATCTCTACTTTGCGTTGCCCAAAAACGGGATTTAACAATTTTGTCTTCTTTATTTGAGACAAGCATCCCACCACCTGATGTGGTAATGATTTTATTGCCATTAAATGAATAGATGCCATAATCACCAATTGTTCCTGTATAAACGCCTTTATAAGTTGTTCCTAAGCTCTCTGCAGCATCTTCAATCAGTACCGTGTTGTGTGTATCACATAGTTCTCTGATTTTATCCATGTCTGCTGATTGTCCGTATAAATGTACGACCAATACTGCTTTAGGTTGATATTTATTAAAGGCTTCTTCTAAAGCTACTGGGTCCATGTTCCATGTTTGTGTATCACTATCAATAAATACAGGTATCGCATTTTGATAGATGATAGGGTTAGCTGTAGCAGAAAAAGTAAGACTTTGACAAAAAACAATGTCTCCTTCTCCAACTTCTGCTGCTTTTAGTGCTAAGTGAATAGCTGCTGTCCCTGAAGATAGAGCTGAAGCATGATCTATACCAACATACTCTGCCAACTCCTCTTCAAATTTATTAACGTTTTCTCCCAATGGAGCAATCCAATTTGTATCAAAGGCTTCTTTTACAAAGGCTTGTTCAAAGCCTTCCTCACTCATATGTGGTGATGATAATAATATTCTTTCTTTCCCCAAAGTGTGTCACTCCTTTTTAATTTTCACTTGACGCATTGGCAAAACGAATTAATTCTTTACCTAATGCGACATCATCTTCTGGTAAATCAGTGATTTTATTTAAGACATCTGTATAGCTAAAGCCATTCACATTACCCACAAATATTTTTTCGTGGACTTGTTCTTTGGCGATTTCTTTGTCTACCAACAATTCTTCGTATAATTTTTCTCCAGGTCGGATACCACTTTCTACAATGCCGATATCTTCTGGTTTGTAACCACTCAATTTGATAACCGCTTTGGCAAGGTCTACAATCTTCACTGGTTCTCCCATGTCTAAGATGAAGATTTCTCCCCCTCGTGCTAAGGCGCCTGATTGGATTACCAATCGGCTGGCTTCTGGTATGGTCATGAAGTAACGGGTCATTCTGAAGTCCGTTACTGTCACAGGACCACCTGCGGCCACTTGTTCTTTGAACAATGGCACCACGCTTCCTCGACTACCTAGTACGTTACCAAACCGAACCGCTGAGAATTTTGTGGTTCCTTTGTCGTTCAGTCCGGTGACAATCATCTCTGCCACTCGTTTCGTTGCTCCCATCACATTAGGAGGGTTCACGGCTTTGTCCGTTGAGACCATGACAAAAGACGCCACATCATGAGCCAAAGCAGACTCGGCCATGTTTTTAGTTCCATGAATGTTATTCATGAGGGCTTCTCTTGGGTTACTCTGCATCAGTGGCACGTGTTTATGTGCGGCTGCATGGTACACAATATCTGGTTGGTACGTCGCCATGATTCCGTCAATACGGGCACGGTCACGAACATCGGCGATAAGTGCCACAATCTCTGTGTCACAGTCTTTGTACTTACGACGCAATTCTTTTTCGATTAAGTAAATCGAATTCTCACCATGTCCGAATAACAAGAGACGTTTTGGTGCGAAAGGTAAGACTTGGCGACATATCTCTGAACCAATCGATCCACCTGCTCCGGTGACAAGAATCGTCTTACCCGTGATATGGCTTTCGATACTGTTCATATCAAGACTCACTTCGTCTCGTCCGAGTAAGTCCACCACGTCAATTTCACGCAATTTGGATACTGAGACTTGACCTAAGGCTAAGTCCTCCATAGAAGGAATCGTGTATAACTCAACAGATAGCTCATTTGTAATATCTACCACACGCTCATTTTGTGCTGGTGTCATAGAGGGCACTGCTAAGATAACCACTTCAACGTCATAGGCACTAACAACATCTGGTAAGTCACTAATTTTACCTAAAACTTTTTTACCGTAGAATACGGTATGTTGTTTGTTTGGATCATCATCCAAAAAGCCAACAATGTCCATGTGTGTCTTGTCTTGATTGTTCTTCAATGAATTGTACAATAGAGATCCCGCTGCTCCTGCTCCAATAATAATCGTCGGTTGAGTCGTTTCACCTTTGATTTTCTTACGATCAGCTGCAAACTCCACTAACAATCGCCACGTGATACGGCTGGCTAGTAACACACACACCGCAATCAAGTAACTTAAGAACAAATGCATGCGAAAGGTCCCTGTGGCACCCATCACGATAAAAACAATCCCACTAATCACACTGGCTAAACTAATGGATAAAAACAAAGAAACCAGTGCATAAACACTTGTGAACCGGTTAATACGATTAAAGACATTAAACACCATCCCTAACAGAAGATAACCTACCACCTGTACGATACAGGCATACATCAACATGCGTCTATTTACTGGCAACATACCTTGTAACAAAAAACTACTTAACAGGGTTGAACTAAAAATAATACTACTATCTAAGACTTTTAATATGGCTACTTTCACTTTTCGATTCATGGTTCATTCCCCTATCCAAACAAATTAAACTTCTTTTTATATTCAACAGCTGGTAATACTCGACTTCTTTCTCCATTAAGAATGTCTTTAGCTGTTTGTACAAAACACTCTTTTTTCTCCGTACCGTATTCTTTTTCAAGTAATGCATAGGCTTCTTCAGCAAAAAATCCCCTGTGCTCCGTATTGTGAGCGTCAGAGGATAGGATATGGACTAAGTTGTGCGATACCAAAATGTCTGCCACTTTCTTAACTTTTTTCCCAAATTCTCCAACAAAACTTGCATTTGTTACTTGTCCTAAGCAGCCCATTTCAATGAATGGCAACAACTCATTAGGATTTTTCATAATCTGAGCGTTTCGCTCAGGATGAACGATAATTGGCACATAGCCTAAGCTACACAGTTCAAACAGTACTTTCTCCGCGTAGGGTGGAATCATCGATGAAGGAAACTCAATCAATACGTAAGTATCCGTTAAGTCCGCAAACAAAATGTCCCCTCTATCAATCATCGAAACGACATCCCCTGATAAGCGAACTTCTTGACCTTCACATAAGGTCAAAGGAATGTTCTCCTCATCCAGAATCTCTTGTAACGCTTTGACCCTAAGAATCACATCGTTCTTAGGGTTCATATAAACGCCATTGTTATGATGAGGGGTACACAGAATATGTGTGATTCCCTCTTCGACTGCTTGACGAGCCATAGACAAAGAATCCTCCACATTCTTTGCCCCGTCATCAATCCCTGGCAATATATGACAATGTAAGTCAATAAACATTTGACTCGCCTCCTCTTATGCTAGATTAATTATAATAATAGCCGTAAGCCGCATCTGATTGCTTGCCAATATAAACGGCTCCTAAGACATTAGCTCCCACATTGCGTAATAAATCAACAGACTTCACAACGGCTCGCTTGTCTGTGTGTCCTTCTTTGACTGATAGTAACACGCCGTCTACTTGAGACGAGATAATTTGTGCATCTGTCACACTGACAATCGGTGGCATATCAAAAATCACCACATCGTATTTAGTGCCTAGTAATTGAATGACTTTGCGCATTCTTTCAGAAGATAACAATTCTGATGGGTTAGGAGACTTAGGTCCACTGGTCATCACGTCTAGATTAGGCACATCTGTGGCTTGGGTCACGTCAAGAAGAGATAATCTCCTAACGCTTAGTAAACTACTTAGTCCTGTGGTATTCCCTAGATCAAAGGTCATATGAACCGTTGGACGACGTAAATCGGCATCCACAAGGATAGTCTTTAAGCCTGTTTGTGCAAACACAACGGCTAAGTTCGCAGCGGTTGTAGACTTCCCTTCAGACGGACCAGACGAGGTAACCACAATGGTTTTAATTTTGTTATCCAAATTAGAGAATTGGATGTTTGTTCTTAGTGTTTTGAATTGTTCTGATATAGGTGACATTGGTTCAGCGATCGTAAAGAGTGCCGCTGAAGCTGGGGGGATCATCTTTTTTTGATTATTATTTAACATGTATCTTTACTCCTCCTGGCCTACTAACGTCCGCGACGTGTAGGGATTTCTTCTGAATGATTAACGGTAACGTTGTCTGAACTTGGGTAGATAAATCGGCCTGACTCAATGGCTTCTAAGTCTTGGTCTAATCCATCTGTCTCCACGTTATAAGCTTCTGCTTCTGCTAAGTCCATAACAAAGTTCTTATCGTCTAAGGCTTTGACTTGGTTCTTCTTCGTTCCTTTGATTGCTTTGTCCTCCAACATAGGTACAAAGCCAATAACTGGTAACTCTAAGATATCTGTTACAAAGGCTTCGCTCTTCACTTCACGGTTAAGCATTTCGCTAATCAGTGCTAATCCTAGACCAACAATCATTCCTAGAACCAACCCAATGGCTAAGTTAACCGTCTTATTAGGTGACACTGGACTTGTTGCAACTTCTGCGGGTGAGATGATTGATATTTTATCTGCATCTGTGTATTGTCCCGCTTGTTTTTGGAACGTTTCTGCTACTGCATTGGATACATTTGCTGCTTCTTTCGGGTTACTCGAAATAGCTTTTATTGTAAACATTTGTGAGTTTTGAGATTGCTCCACGCTCACCATGTTCTTAATGTCTTCTGCTGTTCCTTCAAAGCCACTGGTTTCTGCTAATTCTTTTTGAACTTCTTCTGTTACGACTTTACCCTTAATGAAATCTTTGTACGTGTTGATCATCATCAAGTTCGTATTGATATTATCCGTGTTCACGTTGCTTTCTTTTGATTGAAAGGTCGCGATTAATTCAGAACTCGCTGAATATTTAGGTGTAATAACAAAAAAAGTGACTAAAGCCGATAACCCCAACCCGATAAACATCATGGTCAAAATTAAAAATAGCTTGTCCTTTAATAACTTAAATATGTCTTGTAAACTGATTGTCTCTTCCATCTTATCCTCCAATAATTACTCTCTTTTTTGTTCTATGGGTTTATCCCTTATTTTTTTAATTACTCTTGATAGTATACCATTATTCATACCTTATGTGCGTATTTATTCAGCAAAAGTACCCATTTGGTTGCTTTTTTTACCAATTATAACGTTTTAAATAAAAAACGTTATCTAATTATATGTACATTAATATTTTTTTGTTCCATTTACACCATAAAAACGTAAAAATACATACTTTATTAACATATACGACTATTTATTAGCTTTTTTTAACGCATTTACTATATACTCACTGGCTCTTCCATCACCGTAAGGGTTGTCACTTTGACAAATACGTTGATAATAGTCGTCATCGTCTAACAAACGAGAAACTTCACTCTTTATCTTAACAGGGTCGGTGCCAACTAGGCTTAAGATGCCACTTTCTAGTCCTTCTGGGCGTTCTGTGACGTCTCGTAGAATTAACACGGGACGATGAACGGAAGGCGCTTCTTCTTGCACCCCACCAGAATCACTCATCATGAAATAAGAGTCTCTCATTAAATTATGGAATTCCAAGACATCTAAGGGTTCTATCAGATGGATGCGTTGTGTTTGGCCAAGCATCTCTTCTGCTAAGCGTTTCACGTTGGGATTAGGGTGAACGGGATAAATAAATTCTAAGTCCGGATAGATTCCCACTAACTCAACCATGGTATTGAATACATCTATCATGGGTTGCCCAAAGTTCTCTCGTCGGTGCATGGTTACCAGCACTTTTCGCGTACCTTCCATGAATGCCTCTTTCACTGGGTGATGGAAGCCTGTCATGGTTGTTTGCTTAATAGCGTCTACTACCGTGTTCCCTGTAACATATATTTTGTGTTCAGGCACATTGGACTTAAGTAAATTGGCCTTACTTAAAGGTGTTGGGGCAAAGTAGTAATCGGCCAGAACATCCGTCATTTGACGGTTGGCTTCTTCTGGGAACGGAGCGGTGATATCCCAGGTTCTAAGACCTGCTTCGACGTGCCCTATTTTTATCCCATGATAAAAAGCGGCAAGACTTGCCACAAAAGAGGTGGTAGTGTCACCGTGCACCAATACGACGTCTGGCTTTTCTTTTAGTAAAATGTCATCTAAGGCGATCAACACTCGGCTCGTTAAGACAGATAAACTTTGGTTAGCTGTCATGACATCTAAATCATAATCCGGTTCAATGGCAAATATCTCTAGCACTTGATCCAACATCTCTCTGTGTTGCGCCGTCACAACAACCACAGAATCAATGTCTGTCTGTTTTTCTAATTCTTTGACAACGGGGGCCATTTTGATGGCTTCTGGGCGTGTGCCAAAAATACTCATTACTTTTAGATTCGTTTGTCCCATCATTAAACTCTCCTTTTTTAGCATAAAAAATAAGAGCACGAAGACTCTTATTTTCAGTTACTTATAGTATAACAATTTTTAATCTCTTTAGGGACAGTTATTCTCCCTTTTAATCATTAATAATCTTATCAAACAGCTTCAAAGCGTGTCGGTTGTAAGCATAGGCATTGAAAGGTTTAAATTTATGTTTCAATACGAGTATTTCTTTAAGTCTAATCGCAATTCCGGTTGCATCATTGGTTTTAGTTAATAGACCGTATTTCCCATTGCCTAATACCTCTCGGCAAGCGGGAATATCTGTAGAAACAATCGGTAAACCTAACGTCATAGCTTCAAGTAACACTAAAGATTGCCCTTCATAATCTGAGGTTAAAACAAAATACTGGCACTTCGCCATAAAGGCATAAGGATTCTCTAATTGCCCCGTCAAATGCACGTGCTCATCAATGCCATATTCGGCTATTTTATTCCGTATGTTAGCTTCCTCTGGTCCTGCACCAATAATGTACAATTCAGCTGTATCTTGCTTTAACAATTTAGCAAAGGCTTCTATTAGAACAGCATGATTTTTCTCTGGGGACAACCTCCCTACAATAACCATGTTTTTCTTATGAGGATCTGGAAAAGGGACATAGTCATTCTTTGAATTAAATACCCCATTTCTCGTGTCCTTCGTTGTATCTGATTTCAATAGCCAGATTTTTTTGCCAGACCAATCTACTTTGATATAGGTAATCCCTTCCGTTGATTCAGCTTCGGCTTCGACTACTAAAAAGGGTAGACTCTTAACTAATTCTGTTGGTTTGTCTAGCCAGCCCTCTCTGTCTCCACGAATCTCTACGTATTCTTTGTCAACCATCACCTCATAGTAACAGCTCTTGTAAGAGAACACTTGGACCTTATCTACTGGTAAGATAACCACACCTTCAGCTATCGCCCACATGACATCCCCTTCAGAAGTACGCACCTCATACCATGACTGCTTCCCTATTTTTTTTATAGAGCGTATTTCCAGTAAGCTTTCCTTGTGCACCACTGTTGGCTCACTTGTTGTATTCGGTACAGGATATAACTTCCCGTCAAAAGGTTCTGATAATCGGCCAAATGTCTGCACGTCCTCGACACATCGTGGTAAATAAGCCAGTTTTTTTAAGGCTTTACTGCGAAGTACCTTATCACCTTGACTGGCAACGTGTCGCATAACAGAGACCTTCATTCCTTTGTTTCGTGACATTTTAGCTGAATGTCTGAAGGCTGACTCATTTATCCAGCCAAGTTCCTGGCCTTTGTAAGTGATAAGTAAAGACGTTCCCGCCCCTGTTGTGGCTTGTTTACTTACCTTAACATAAACGTTTCGTAATGGACCCGCTGTGCCCAATACCGTTGAATCACTTAAGCCAATTGGTTTTGAATAAAAATAACTTAATCTATTGGTATTTAATTTACCAAAAAAGGACACCGTTTTTTCTTCAAGTAAGGCGATAGGTTCTAAGGCAACTTGCTCCTCCTTAATCCAGCCCATGTATCGATGGTTTTGACTTACTTTGTAATACTCTTGCTCTCCCATGGCAAACATTCCTGTAACGTCCACCTTAAACGATAGGAAGGTCACTTCTTGAGTTCTAGTATCCGGCATATCAGGACGTGTGGTATGAACCACGTAAGCTCTATCTGTGGGTTGTAATATCCCTGTCCGTTTCGTTCGAATCGTTTTTTTAAATGACAGGTCTGTTTCCTTCTCTTTTATTGGCTGTTTATTCAGAATCTTGTCTGGATTAATCACATTCTCCGCGTAAACAAAGACCTCAGGTTCTGCGTATTCTTTCAGTTTGTCACGGTTAATGTCACAAATCACGCGTGATACTGATACCAGTTTATCAAAGCGGCGATACACGCTAAAAATACCTGTCAAATTCATTTTGTGTATTTGTCTACCATTAACGGTGCGTTCTCTGTCTTGCATCATATCTGAATGCAAGTAACACACGTGCTGTTTACTTGGAATACCTAGTATTATCTTAGCCCAATTGAGACTATATCCGCTGAAATCAATCACGCTATCGAAGCTATCTGTCCCTACTAATCTAAAAGCTTCCCTCTTATAAATAGCTACCGGATACTTGGTATCGTTTTTCTTAGAAACTCCTTTTAAATGATACTTCAAATCTTTGTAAGCTTCTTTAATCGTAAAGTCGGGGTGATTGAACCTGAATAAAAGAGAGATCTCTTTTGGTAGCTGTGCCACGTTATTAATCTGATCTTGGCTTTTCACGTCGTCTAATAGGCATACCACATCATATTTCTTAAAATCCATCTCGGACATGAGGTTAATGAAACTACTTGTAATACCATTTTTACGCATTCCACCTGGGTAAAACAACAGACGTTTTTTTCGTAAATTTGGCTTGATGATATGCAAGTCTTTTCTTCCCTTTACTTGATCAAAAAAGATATAAGTCACGATACGTTCTGTCACCTGACCATCGTCATAAGGCGTGAATCTATCCACACTAGATTGATAACTTGGTTGATGCACCGCTATCTTCGACTCAAGGTTATCAAAAATCCCTAACAATTCCGTTAAGTTAAATGCCACAGGTCCAGGTAATTCTTGGTAAGTTAAGTATTTACCTCGTTCATTGCTGTACAAATCATCGTCCCAACAATAAAAGATAATGGGTTTTCCTGTAACTAAAAAATCAAAGAAAATACTGGAATAATCGGTGATTAATAAGTCGACTCTTTGCAGTAATTTATTGGTATCCACCACATCTGGTATCAAATAAGGGCGCAGTTCTTCATAAGTTGATGCTTTGGCATACAAGAAGGGATGCACCTTAATAAATAATTGTTTTGTTTCTTTTATCTGCTCTCTTAAGATAGCAGTTTCATGAATCATTTGGTTGATTTCATCTTCAGCTTGGTGCAGATTGTCCCCTTTCCAAGTCGGAGCGTAGAGAACCATCTCTTTGTCTTTTAGTAACGGTTTATTGAACCTAGCCAATAGAGCCTCTACTTCTTCACCACTGTTTGGAGACAAGGTCTGATCAATCCTAGGATAACCACTCTCAATGACCTTCCCCCTGTATCCCCCTCTCAAACGGTAGCTATCAAGGAACATGTTTGTTGTATGGGGATTCGGACTAATCAAATAATCTGCCATAAAAAAATTACGAACCACGTTTTTAGCGTCCGCTGGGTTACCTGGAATATCAAAGCCCATGGTCTTCAACGGTGTGCCGTGCCAAGTGTTAATATACGTCTGTTCCTCTTTAATGATAACAAAGGGTTGGAACGTAGAATTGTTCACTAAATATTCTGCGGCTGTTAACCATTTTAAATACTCATCTGATTGTCGCCACACAAATAGCACATTGCTGTGGTCTTTATAATCCGACATCATGGTTTCTAATTCTTCTGATGGTGTCACTACCCAGATATGGGTGTACTCTTTTTTTATGTCTTTTTTTAACAAAAACTCAAAAATAGCCAAAGGTGAGTCTGTCATGGATTTCCCATCACGACTCTCATACAATACCGTCTTTGGCGTCACTTGTTCTGTTTTATAATAGTGGGTGTATTGGTCGATAATCTTGCCTGTGGTTGAGATTTTACCACGAACGACAGGGCCTAATACCCTATTTAGCTTATTTACAATGCTCATATACTAATCCTCTCTCTTAATCAATACTTGATCAATTACCTGTTGGGCTGCTTTCCCTGTGTCGTACTGGGTGAATCTGTTCTTGAACGCCTCATAATTGTTCGTCTTGATCCTGTCGGGGTGACGGTTAAACCTAGCAAGTGTTGTGAGTAAATCTCTTGGATTTGTCACCATTGGGCCAGGTAAATGCTCCCCTAATGGAAAATAGAACCCACGAAGCTCGGTTTCGTATTCTCTCTTATCTGGAATATAAAAGATAACAGGCTTATCTGTCAACACATAATCAAACATACTCGACGAATAATCCGTAATTAAGGTGTCACTAATGCTCAAGATATCTGTCATGTCATACCCTGTGGACACATTGATTACCTTAGATGACAACCGGTTGCCTAAGGATTCGGCTACGAGATAATGCATGCGCACCAATAAGACCATGTCTTCTTGAAACTGCTCACTGATTTCGTTAAAAGGAAACGTGGTGGTGAACTGATACTGCCCGTTCACTCGTTGTTCTGTCTCTCGCCAAGTCGGCGCGTAAAGAATGACTTTTTTATCTGGGTCAATGCCCAATTCTTCTTTCAGTGCTTTGTTTTTTAGAGCATCCTGATGAAGCAGGGCGTCATTTCTTGGGTAACCAGAAGAAAGAACCTCTCCCTTATAGGCAAAGGCTTGTTTAAAAATACCTGTGGCGTAATCGCTAGGTGACACCAAATAATCCCAGCGCTTGCTCTCTTCTCTAAACTCTTTGGCATAACTTTCTTTGGTATAACCTGGTATTTTGACATCGGGAATATCTATCCCAATCGTCTTAAGGGGTGTCCCGTGCCAGGTTTGTAGATACGTGGTCTTGGGTGATTTTGGCAACCAAGACGGTGTTCGGGTATTAATTACCCACATTTTTGCCCTAGGCATTGTCAAAAACCACTTAAAAGAAAACCGTGATACATAAGAAACCTTTTCATCTAGAAAAGGTTTCTCGTGTCCTTTCGTCACACCCCATACTAAAGTGTACTCCGGATAATATTCTTTTAAATAGACATACAAGGCTTTGGGGTTATCACTGTACTGCTTACCATGAAAACTTTCAAAGTATATCAACTTTTCGTCGTGGGTACGTCCCACAAGCCAAAAGATGGTGCGACTGATGATTTCCATTAATTGTCTCATAATTGTCCTCTTTTTTAAATAAAGTCTACAAATCGGGCTCTAAATTTCATATGAATGTGAGAGCCGACAGTTATCAATAAGCCCACAATTAACCAGAAGAATAAGGTTTGTGTTCCTTTTTCCCAGAACCATTGTTTCGATAGGAAAGAATCCCTAAAGCCATTGATAATGTAATAAATTGGGTTAAGTTCTAATAAGCGGATGAACCACACGTGTTTTGTTCCAGCGAACATTTTTTCGAAGTTCCAAATTGCGCCTGATAAATAAAACAATAATCTTAAGATTGACTGTAACATGATGTGGTAGTCACGAACTAAAACGGTAATCGTTGAGTTGAAAATACCAAAGGCAAATAGGAACGCAATCATACAGATAAAGTAATAGAAATACTGTATCCAATAAATCGTTGGGTAAATCCCAAAGAAAAACATAACGGTCACTAAAAGCAACATCATGGCACGGTAACTAACAAAGTTACTGGATAGATTCACACTAGGTAAGATACTCACAGGGAATTTCATTTTTGAAACCATCCCTATTTGTTTGTAGATACTGTTAGACCCACCTAGAATAGAACTGTTAATGAAGAACCACGCAATGATCCCGATTAACATCCATACGATGAAAGGCACTCCGTCCATCTCGCGTCCCTTTTGGACCCCAAGTCCAAACACTAAGTAATAAATTCCGATTTGAATGGCTGGGTTTAAAAATTGCCAAACAAGTCCTAGATAATGACTTTGGTACGTTGCTCGTTCTTCGTATTTTGAAATACGGCGAATGATACCAAAGTTTTTAAACTGTTCTGATATAACTGTTTGTACGGCTTTCACGGTATAAACTCTCCTTATTTGTTCCGATTACTAATATTCCAATACAAGGCCTTCACAATGAATTCTGGTACTTGGAAAATTCGGTTCATTCTTTTTGGATTACTAAACGAACGGTACAACCATTCTAAGTTTGTTTTAATAAATAAGTCTGGGGCACGTTTAACGGTCCCACTCATCACATCTAAGCTACCACCAATGGTTTGGTACACCGTAGCAGTCATGTCTTCTATGTGAGTACTTAGCCAGTTCTCCTGCTTAGGTGAGCCAAGTGCGACAAAGACCATGTCGGCGCGTGTGTCATTCACTTGTGCCACAATCTCTTCCCCTGTTCGTTGGGTGTAACCATCCACGTAACCGGCAAGATGTAAATTAGGGTACTTCTTCTGAATGTTTTCAGCTGCTAGTGCCACCACTTCAGGCTTAGCTCCGTATAAAAAAATACGTTTCTGATGAGCATCAGCAAAAGCCAAGGCTTCTTCCATCACGTCAATGCCTGCAATGCGTTGTGTGAGCTGTCCTTTTGTCCACTTAGATAACTTAATCAAACCAATCCCATCAGCAAAACGGTGACTTGAATGAACTAAGTAATCTTTCACGTCAGCGTTTTTTTGAGCCATCAGTAAAATTTGTGGGTTAACACTTGTAAGGGTCATTTTTTGACCTGTCTCAAAATAAGTCCCCATGTCAGAAACAATCTCTTCCATGGTCAAAATATCCACAGGTACATCTAAAATTACTTCTTCTTTGTTCGTTGTCATTATTTACCATCCATTATCTTTTGTAACGTCTCTACCACACGTTCCGTAGCATTTCCGTCATTGTAGGTATTCCAATGGGCGTTAAAAGCTTCCAACCCGCCTTCTGCCTCTGTGGTCATTGCTTGAATGACCTCTTCTGTTGTGTGGCAGACTTCTCTTTGGAACGTTGTTTCAATGCCAGGTTGAATGCCCTTAGTTGCGCGGTAATCGGCTTCGTCTGGCCAGAAAAACACCAACGTGCCTTCTGGATGAACCAAAGCATAATCAAAGGCTGTGGAAGAATAATCCGTAATGAGGACATCTGCTCGCTGGATTAACTGGTCTGAGGACATCTCTTGATCCACATACGTCACAAAGTCATCCAATCCTTCCACTTTGTCTATGCCAGTCATATGAGGATGATACTTCACTATCAACCGGTAATCCTTACCTAATCTTTCGTTCATCTCTTTTATATCCAGAGCCTCTTTGGTCTGTTCTTGGTTGTCTTCTCGGTACGTTGGCAAGTAAAGAATGACTTTTTTTGTTTCTGCTTCTTTCTCTACTTGTGTCACAAGAGTATCTGTCCTTGGAAAACCTAGGTACAGCATTTGCTTTTCTCTGGCACCGTAACTTCTTTTGAAGACATCTGCCATGTGAGCCGAGCCCACAATATAGTAGTCAAAGGAATCATACACACGTCTGAATCTTTCTTGATCGGCTTCTGGACGCTCTTGCGCGGTCTTATCTTCGTAACCAAATTGTTTAATTGCGCCTGTAGCGTGCCACAACTGAATAATCTCACGACGATTAACAGGTGCTAATTCTCCTAAAAAAGGAAAATAATTATCACAGATAACCAGTCTACTTTGTGTGACTGCTTTGATGCTCTTTTTGAATGAGTGAAACCCAAACAAAGGGATAACCCTAACGCCTTGTTGTTCTAATGTTTTGGCTTCTTTTTTGCACTGTTCGGTATAACACACCGTCAGTTCAAAAGCCTTGTCTAGCTTGTTGATAAGCCCCTGATCGTTGTTTGGAAAACTTAGCAAATAAACCACTGTCTCAGTGCTATGTTTGGCGTACTTTTTAGATAACTTACCAACGTAAGCATCGTATACTTTCTTTAGATAACTTTTAAGCATCTCTTAGCCTATAAGTCACATGCTTAATATCTTCCTGTGCTTTGACTACGGATTGTATTTGTGCCTCTTGGCTAATGTAGGACTTAAATGACCGACCACTCAAATGAATGCCACCAAAAACAAAGAGTCCAGCCACAATGGCTAGAAGCATTACTTTAGTAAACAAATCCATGCGGTCGATTTCTGGTCCTTTTAAGACCGACGCATCGTGGCCTTTTTCCATCGCTACTTCTTTTAATTTATCATGATCAAAGTTACGTTGACGTCCTTTGTAGTCGTCTTGATAAGCTTCTTTTTCTGTGGCACTTTGACCACGGAACCATTTGATGAAGGCTTTATAATTTTTGACTACTTCTTCTGTTGTGCCGTATTCTCTTAATTCACCGTAATGAATCCACGCCACTTTGTCACATAACTTCTCAATTTGCGGTAAGGAATGGGACACGAAGAAAATTGTTTTGCCTTCTGATTTAAATTGCAGAATGCGGTCCACACATTTTTGATAAAACGTGTCATCCCCAACAGATAAAGCCTCATCAATAATCAGCACATCCGGGTTATGATGGACAGCAATCGAGAACCCTAAACGAGAACGCATCCCACTAGAATAGTTCTTCACTGGTTGATCAATAAACTCACCTAAATCGGCGAAAGCAATGATATCATCCATCATGTCGTCAATTTGCTCATTGGTAAAACCACTCATCAGGCATTTTAGGCGAATGTTTTCGAGACCTGTTAGTTGATTCTTAAGTCCTGCACCAATCGCAATAATCGACGTATCCCCGTCAATCATCATCTCTCCTGTGGTTTGTGGGATAATCCCTGCTAGGATATTAGATAAGGTAGATTTACCTGAACCATTGATCCCAATCAGCCCTACAGCTTCGCCTTCATATACGGTTAAATCAATGCCTTTTAATCCCCAAAAATGTGGCACGTTGCGTTCCGAGAACTTGAACAATGCCTTGATTTTATCTGATTTCTTTTTATATAAGTCATATTCTTTGGTTAGCATGGAAAGTTGTACTTTCACTTTTTTGTCTTGTTTCACTTTAAACCATCCTATTCTAAGTGTCGTTGAAACCTCATAGAGATTTTACACTAAATCACACCATTTATCAAAATTTGAAGGATTTTTTCCTTTTTTATCTTCTAAAAAAGGGAAAGGAACAAACTCCCTTCCCTTTTATCTTGGTTGCTTCTTCTTAGTTTTCGTAAGCCATGCCGTCCATTGGATAGGTCTTAGGCGATACGATACCGTCTGTCACAAACTCATACCCTGGTTCATCTCGTTCATCGGGCACATCTAGACGTAATGACACACGCAATTTATGAGAAATATAATCAATGCTGTCTTCGTAAAGACCGACCATACTCATTGTTTCCCCAAAAGGAGCGTAGTCATAACTCATCCATTCAAACGCATACGATTCAAAGCGATAATCTTTAGTTAAACCTGATTGGGCCACTGACAAAATCTTGTTCGATGGCATGTCTGTTTGAATGTGACCATCTAAGGCATTTAATATGCTCTTATACTTTGCAATCGTGCCAATACTCATGGCTTTTTTTGCCACGGCTTCTAATACTTGTTGCTGTCTCTTCCCACGTTCAATGTCATTATCAATGTAACGTGTTCGAGAGAAAGCAAGAGCTTCTTCCCCGTTTAAGGTGTGTCGCCCTTCTTTTAGTTCTACCACTTTTTTGCCCTGAGCGTTTTGTTCTGTCAGGGTAAATGGCACATCAATCTCAACGCCACCCACGGCATTGACTATGTCTTCGAATGCTCTAAAATCCACCGTTGCATAATAATTAATCGGGACATTAATCAAGCTTTCTACTGCGTCAATGGTTGAATCAACCCCACCGTGTGAAAAGGCGGCATTAATCTTGTCTTTACCAACGTATTCTTTGGATTTTATATCAGTGTATGTGTCTCTTGGTATGCTGACAATATTGACTAACTCATCCGTTGGGTCAATCGTCAGTAATAGCATTGAGTCCGTCCGAGCACTACCTAAGTCGCGTTCACTGTTGTCATCAAGCCCTAATACTAATACAGATATCGGGTCTTTTTGCACATCAATTTTTTCGTTTGCCACACTGCTTGAGTTTCTTGGTTGGTACGAATTGTTTAAAAATTCATTGGCATCAAGCATGGCTTTCACTCCATAACCAACAACCCCTAACACAGCTAACGATAAACCTAAGACCAACGTTCTCCAAGCAATACCAAATGCTTTTTTGCCTTTCGTCTTATCTTGTTTGCGAGATCGACGCAAGTTTGAAGGTGCCAATTCTTGGTCTCTCTCTTGGTTTTTATTGCTTTTTTTCTTTTTCAAAGGGACATACTCCTATACTATCAATTATTCCTTGATATTATAACACAGCAACTCTTTCAAAGTCATGATTTCAAAATTTTTTAAACTATCTTAATGATTTGTGCACTAATTCTCGATTGTAACCCACGTACAACTCATGTATAATATGTTTGAATTATGAAAGTAGGTATCGATATGGATTTCATTTTTGAAATAGCCTTTCGCCTAATCATTACGATGATACTAGCCTTTCTACTCACTCCATTAATAAGAAAACTTGCTTTTAAAATTAACGCTGTGGATCAGCCTAGCAAACGACGTATTAATAAAACCCCTATGCCAACAGCTGGGGGCTTAGCGATTTACATTGCCTTTTCTTTTAGTATTTTGGTCTTATTTCCTGATGTCATGCCTTTTAACTTTGCTCTACACTTAGTTATTTCTTCTGGCATCGTGGTTATCACAGGATTAATTGATGATATTTTCGAAATATCTCCAAGACAAAAACTAATAGGCGTAGTACTAGCAGCTCTTTATGTCTGTTTTGTTTTTGATATTACGGTTCAAAGTATAACCCTCCCCTACATCGGTCATATCCCATTAACCTGGCTTAGCTATCCTATTACGATTCTTTGGATTGTGGGGCTTACTAATGCGGTTAATTTAATCGATGGCTTGGATGGTTTAGCTTCTGGTATCTCTATCATTGCTTTGTCCACTATTGGTATTATTGGCTACATCGGTAGTTCTACTGGTGCCGTTAAGATTCAAGTACCTTTAGCGATTTTCATCTTACTTATGAGTGCTATTGGCTTCTTTCCCTTTAATTTCTACCCTGCCAAACTTTATCTTGGCGATACTGGTGCCTTATTTTTAGGCTTTATGATTTCCGTTCTTTCCATCCAGGGTCTAAAAAATGCGACGGTGATTTCTTTGATTACACCGCTTATCATTTTAGGGGTACCAATTACGGATACGTTATTCGCAATGATTAGACGAACTCTAAATAAAAAACCCATCTCATCAGCAGATAAGATGCATTTACATCACCGCTTAATTTCCCTAGGGTTCACACACCGCGGGGCGGTATTAACGATTTATGGTATGGCCATGATTTTTTCACTCATTGCTCTACTGTACATGTTTACGAATACTTGGGCGACAATTTTACTCTCTATCGCTTGTCTATTCGGACTACAAATATTTATTGAATTAATCGGACTCACCGGAGTAGAGAACCAACCTCTCCTAGATTCCTTCAAGTTCTTAGGTAATAAAGCTTACCGAGATCAACGCATCAAAGAACGCAAAGAAAAAAAGAACAAACGTTAATATTCTAACGTTTGTTCTTTTTTTTATCTTCTCTTCGACTCTTACGACTTTCACCGTTTTTCACAATCTGAGTTTCCAGATAATTGGTGATATGACTCTTTCTAGGAATAATTTTACCGTAATAATATTTCTCCATGGTCACATTAATGACTCCTCCAATGATAATTAAGCGGGAGGCGACGTTTAGCCAAAAGATAAAGAGGATGAAACTTCCAATAATCCCGTAACTATTAATCCCTTTAGAGAAATAAGTGATATATAAACTAAAAAATTGTGTCACAGCCATCCAACTCAAGGTTGTAAAAATACTGCCTGGTATAATGGTTCTAAAATGAATCTTAGCCCCTGATACAAAGTAGTAAATCGTCAGCATAATGACAAATAAAATAGACGAGGTTAACGGCCACTTCAAGGTTTGGAACGTGCTTAGAATAGTATTAGGCAAGCCCAATATTGGTAATAAGTATTCCAGTATCATTTGGCCAAATCCCATAATCACAATTAAAAGAACGATTGTTATCATCAAGAGGAAGACCATAAAGAAAGAAAACAGGCGTTTCATAAACTGCATTTTTTCTTTCTTCAATCCATACGCTTTATTCAAACTGATTTGAATCCCGTTAATCCCTTTACTCACTGCCCAAAATGTACCAATTGCCGAGATAGAAAGTAAACTACCACTACTATTGTTTAACAGGTTAGCGATGGTTTCTTTTAACATATTAAAAATATCAGGTGGCAAAAACTCCTCAATATAAGGTAATATGTTTTGGTCATTCAAATTGAGGTAAGGAAGAATGTTCCCTAGAGCAATCAATAATGGAAAAAAAGAAAGCAATAGGTAATAAGTGACCACAATCGAATAAATATTCACTTCTG
This sequence comes from Vagococcus sp. 211, assembly GCF_056322705.1. Lineage (NCBI taxonomy): Bacteria > Bacillati > Bacillota > Bacilli > Lactobacillales > Enterococcaceae > Vagococcus > Vagococcus sp. 211. Next base: position 435,707 of record NZ_CM150475.1, on the reverse strand, counting down.
ATTCGACAAAGGTCTCCAAAAAAACCTTAAATACGTTCCGGTTATCTTTACTTCTTGTTTCTCTTACTTCCATCTTTATAAGCTCCTATTAGTCTGCCTGTAACGTCAGGATTTTAGGACCGTCTTTCGTGATGGCTAACGTGTGCTCATATTGGCAACTTAATCCTCCATCAAACGTACGGGCTGTCCAGCCGTTATCATCCATCTTCACATTCCATGTTCCTGTGTTTACCATCGGTTCAATGGTAATAACCATTCCTTCTTTTAATCGTGTGCCTTTTCCTGGCTCACCGTAATGAGGAACGCCTGGTGCTTCGTGAATCGTTGGTCCAATACCATGTCCGATAAAGTCACGTACCACACTTAAATCTTGACTCTCTACATAGGTTTGAATGGCATGACCAATGTCGCCTACGCGGTTCCCTACTTGCGCTTGTTCGATACCAATGTATAAAGCATTTTTTGTTACTTCCATCAATCGGTCAATTTCAGGTGTTGATTTACCTACCACATATGACCAACATGAATCAGACATTGCACCCTTTAAGTCGATACACATATCCACTTTGATTAGGTCTCCGTCTTTTAATTTTTCTTTACGTGGGAAGCCATGACAAATTTCGTCATTGATACTACAACACGTTGCGTATTCGTACCCTTCAAACCCAATTTGTGCCGCAATCCCACCGTTTGATTCGATGATGTTACGAACAAATACTTCAATATCCCAGCTTGTGATACCTGGTTTAATAAACGATCTTAATGACTCATGAACATGAGCTAATAACGCCCCTGATTCTTGCATCCTTTCGATTTCTCTTGCTGATTTTAATGTAATCATTCTCTTCGCTCTCCTTCTCTAATTTGGCATTCTTATTTTAGCACAAACCACTGAAAGCTCCAAATCATCCAAAATCGCGAAACATTGATATTTTGGCTTAATTTGTTATAATTTCTATATCTTTATTAATAGAAGGGAATCACACTAACATGACACTTGCAAAAATTGTTTACGCGAGTTTAACTGGCAATACGGAAGAAATTGCTGATATTGTAGCTGAAGCTTTAGAAGAGTTAGCATTAGACGTTGAAATTGAAGAATGCACACAGGTAGATGCGGCAGACTTTTTAGAGGCTGACATTTGTATCGTCGCTTGCTATACCTATGACGATGGACATCTTCCAGATGAAATTGTTGATTTCTACGAAGAGTTAGAAGAACTTGATCTCACTGGTAAAACTTACGGTGTTGTCGGTTCAGGGGATTCTTTCTATGACTACTTCTGTAAATGTGTGGACGACTTTGATACCGTCTTCGCTAAAACAGGCGCGACGAAAGGATGCGACTCAGTAAAAGTTGAATTAGCTGCAGAAGAGGACGATATTGTCGCCTTAGAAGCATTTGCTAAAACCCTGGTAGAGAACCACGAAAACTAAGGATTGACGCCATAAGAAAAGGACAGGTTTATGAACATAACCTGTCCTTTTTACTATTTTCTAGTAATAGTAAAATTAGGATTGTTCTTAAGTGATTTCAGTGTTAGCTTAGTGATCGCAACAATTTCTGCTTCTGTTGGATAAATACGCTCTGAAGCCGCTAAAGAAGATAAACCAGTTGCTAGTATCCAAATACTAGTGAACAAGGTTTCTTTTTGAGTGTCTGACAAATTATCATAAACGTCGTGTCCTTCAATCTTACTATAAAAAATATCAATACTGAACTGGTTAACTTTTTCTCCGCCTACATGGTCTTCGATAAATAGTGCTCTAAAGAAGGTTTTGTTATTCTTAGCAAATTCAACAAAATTGATGACAACATCAATAATAGGATCTCCAGATACTTCTTTGTCAAAGACTGAGTCTCTTAAATACTCTTCTACTTTATCAAAGAAAGCGTTTCTTAAGTCATCCATGTTTTTAAATTCTAAGTATATTGGCTGAGTGGAACTTTTCATTTTACTGGCAATATTACGGGCTGTAAAACCTGTAAATCCCTCTGTGGATACCACTTCGTAAGCAGCATTGAGGATATGGTCTCTTGTAATCGTTTTTCTTCTAGCCATTGGTCATTTGCCCCTTTCAAACAAATTTATAGTGAAAAATAACCTTAATATGTTCATAATCTACGGGTCACTTTAGGTGTATTGTATCACGATTTTAAGGTGAACAAAAGTTTTTTTACAACTTTTTTGTCATTTTTAACTATATTTTATGAAAATCAACCTACCATTCATGAACAATCGTTATGTTGCTTAAAGCTTATTCCTATGCTAAGATTGAAAATAAAATATTTATTTGAAGGAGTTCATCATATGACTTTACCAAACTTTGATGCGTTATTAAAAAAATACGCAGAACTAATTGTCAAAATCGGCGTTAATGTTCAAGAATCACATACCGTGGTTTTACAAATCCAAGTGGAGCAAGCTAAACTAGCTCGCTTGATTACCAAAGAAGCTTACAAGCTTGGTGCCAAGCAAGTCATCGTTCAATGGACTGATGACATTGTTAGCCGTGAGATGTTCCTAAATGCTAGTGAGGACGTGTTAACAGATATTCCTCAATACAAAGTAGATGAGGTAAACGACTGGGTTGCCAAAGGTGCTAGCCGTATTGCCATCGTTTCTCAAGACCCTGACGCTTATGCTGGAGTTGATTCTGACCGCATCGCAGCTTACCAATCAGCTTCTGGTAAAGCAATGATGGCCTTACGTCAAGCTACACAAGCTAACAAAGTCAGCTGGTTAGTAGCCGCTGCTGCTGGTGAAGCCTGGTCTAAAAAGGTCTTCCCTAACTTAGAAACAGCAGAAGAACAACAAGACGCTTTATGGGATGCTATCTTTAAAGCAACTAGAATGTATGAGGCAGATCCTGTAGCTGCTTGGCATGCACATGATAATCTATTAGAAACAAAAGCCAACGAATTAAATGATTTACAGCTTGATTCATTGCACTACACAGCACCTGGTACTGACTTAGTTATTGGGTTACCTGTGGGACATCACTGGGAAGGTGCTGGTAGCTTAAACGTTCGTGGTGAGCGTTTTATGGCAAACATGCCAACAGAAGAAGTCTTCACTGCACCTGATAACCGCCGGATTGATGGGGTTGTAGCAAGTACAAAACCATTAAGTTATGCTGGGACAACCATTGAAGGCATGAGCTTCACTTTTGAAAAAGGTCGCGTAGTAGCGGTATCTGCTGAAAAAGGCGAAGACGTTCTTAAAAAATTAATCGAAACAGATGAAGGGGCTAAAAGCCTAGGTGAAGTTGCCTTAGTTCCAGACAGCTCGCCTATTTCACAATCAGGGATTACTTTCTACAACACGTTATTTGACGAAAATGCATCGAATCATTTAGCTTTAGGTTCGGCTTATGCGTTTAATGTTAAAGGTGGAACAGAGATGACTGAAGAAGAATTAGCTGAAGTTGGCTTAAACCGTAGCCAAACACATGTTGATTTTATGATTGGTTCAAAAGAAATGAACATCGACGGCATCAAAGCGGACGGTACCATCGTTCCTATCTTCCGTAACGGAGAATGGGCATAATACTAACAAAGGAAGACACCCTCTAAATTGAGTGGTGTCTTCCTTTTTCTTTCTGGCTAAATACAGTATGATGAATGTATCTTACTTAGGAGGTTATTATGGACACGTTAAAACACTGGGGGAAAAAATATGCCCCTTATCTTAAAACACTGTTTGTTATATCTGTTGTTATTTTAGTAGTCTATGAACTTTTTACTATTGGCAAATCTATTTCTTTTGCCGAGCTGAATGGTATCTTAGTCAACATCCCACCTCTAAAGATTGTGTTGATTGCTTTAACCGGACTTATTGCGGTCACACCTATGCTTGGTTACGACATCATTCTCGTTAAGATGATTGATAGTGACATTGATAGGCGGACCTTGTTAGAGTCAAGCTGGATGATCAATACCATGAATAACATCGTTGGTTTCGGAGGCTTAGTGAGCATGGGCTTGCGCTCTGAAATTTACGGCAAAGAAAAGGACGGAAAAGATGTGGCAAAAGCCTTGTCTAACATTCTGTTACTGCTTATGTCAGGGTTGTCCATCTATAGTTTCTTTGGGCTTCTCTTGTTGTTACTTCCGCCACACACCCCTTACTTACAGCAATACTGGTTATGGCTTGTTGGAGGGAGTTTGTATTTTCCAATTGTTTTATTGGTATCTCTGGTTCGTAAAACAGGCTTTGTTGGTGGCTTGTCTCAAAAGACACGCAGCTTACTTATCTTGACCTCTTTCTTTGAATGGTCAGGGGTTGTTGGTAGCTTTTTACTTATCGGTTACTTAATGGGCATCTCTTTTGATCCCCTTCACGTCTTGCCTTTATTTATCGCCGCTACCGTCATCGGCATTGTTTCCATGATTCCAGGTGAATTAGGGTCCTTTGATTTGATGATGATTATTGGATTAAGTGCCTTAGGCTTACAACGAGAACAAGTAGTCGCTTGGTTACTTGTGTACCGTTTGTTCTATTATCTTGTGCCTTTTATTATCGGCCTGATTATCTTTGGCAAAACCACGGGTGCTAAGTTAAACAAGCGGTTTGAAGGAGTTCCTTTCCAATTGACGAGCGAAATTTCTCACAAAATCATTGTCTTTTTGATGTACTTTGTGGGAATTATCGTGGTCTTGTCTGCAACGATTCCAGAAGCTTTTGCTAAGCATTCTTGGTTGGCTTCTCTGGATCCTTTGTATTTGCCTTTCTTGTCCAACTTTTTCACTCTTTTATTAGGGTTCTCACTCCTTATCATGGGACGCGGATTAGCAGCCAAAGTCAAACGGGCTTACGTCCCTACCTTGGGGTTACTTGGGGTGACATTGGCCTACGCTTTTTATAAGAGTGCTAATTGGCTCGTGATTCTCTTTTTACTTGTTTTAATAACTGTGGTCTTTTTGTCAAAAGAAGAACTTTATCGTCATCAACTGGTGTATTCTTTTGAAATGATGTCCAAAGATGGCGCTGTCTTTTTAGGTCTTGGGTTGCTTTACTTAGCTGTTGGGGTGATTAATTTACCTACTATTCATCACAAACGGCCCTTGCCTTCTTTCTTTATCTTCCCTTCTGAAATGCTCTGGTTAGTTGGGCTAATGGCCTTACTTATTATCGCGTGCATGATGGTTCTTGCGATTAAGTATTTCAGTCATGATACCTACCGATTAGGAGAAGAGTTGGACAAAGAGAAAGCCATGTCTGTTTTGACAACTTATGGGGGAAATGTGGACAGTCAATTGGTTTTTCTTGGTGATAAACAAGTGTATTATTATCACAATTCAGAGAATGAAGCGACTGCCTTTTTACAATTTACCACACACAACAATAAGTGCCTTGTGATGGGAGATCCTAATGGGAACCAAGAAGACTTTGGCTCTCTTTTGGCCCATTTTATTGAAGAGTGTGATCTCTATGGGTACTCTCCTGTATTCTACGAGATTTCTCAAGAGATGGTTATGATGGTTCATGATGCGGGATTTGATTTTATCAAGATGGGGGAAGAAGCCCATGTGGATTTAACTGCTTTTTCTTTAACGGGGAAAAAACACAAATCAGAACGTAACGTGATCAACCATTTTACAAAAGACGGATACACCTTTGATATGATTCACCCACCGTTTTCTAAAGAAATGCTTCAACACTTAGAGAGCATCTCTTCAGACTGGCTCAATGGTCGTGGAGAAAAAGGGTTTTCTTTAGGCTTTTTCTCAGAAGACTACTTACAACTTGCGCCAATTGCGGTGGTTCGTGACAAGGACTCACAGATTATCGCCTTCTCTAATGTGATGCCAACGTACACCAAAGAGATGATTTCCATCGACTTAATGCGCTACGCTAAGTCAGCTCCAAGTGGGGTAATGGATTTTCTATTCCTCTCACTGTTTCAAGACCTTCAACAAGAAGCCTACGAGACCTTTAACTTAGGGATGGCTCCCTTTTCAAACGTTGGAACGTCTCGCCATAGCTTCAAACAAGAACGTATGGCCTACATGATTTACCGATTTGGGAATCATTTTTACTCTTTTAAAGGACTTAGAGCCTATAAAGAAAAATACGCTTCTTCTTGGCATCCCCGTTATACTGCCTATTCCCGAAAAGCATTCCTGCCTTATGTGATGCTAAGTTTACTCGTAGTCGACAACAAACAAAGCACATCTTAACCAAAGAAAAGCCAACCCAAGTCAGATGGGTTGGCTTTTTTACGCGCCCGATACGAATCGAACGTACGACCTATCGCTTAGGAGGCGATTGCTCTATCCTACTGAGCTACGAGCGCAAAAATCAATAGACTTATTTTCTCATTAAATGACACATTTGTCCACAAAAAAAAGAGCCTAAAACGCAGGCCCTTACTTCTCATCCAGTTTACGATACACCTCTATGATTTCTTGCGCTAATTCTTTAAAAGTAATAGATGTCATAAGGTGATCTTGACTGTGTACCGTCAATAACGTAATCGCCATATTGTCTCCTTGCGCTTCTTTTGTTAACAAGCCCGTTTGAGATTGATGCGCTTTGATTAATGACTCATCGGCACTTGCCATTTTCTCATCCGCTTCTTCAAAGTTGCCTTTTTTCGCTGCTTGAAGGGCTTCCATTGCATCGCTTTTTGCATTCCCAGAATTCATAATTAGTCCCATGATTGCTTCTAAATTTTGTTCATCCATCTTGATTTCCCCTTACCTTTTTGGAGCGATCTACTCACCCATTAATGTTAATGCTTGATTTAATACGTTTTCGCCATTCATCAAACCGTAGTCACTCATGTTAATGACTTCTAATGGAATGTCTTTTCCTTCTAATTTTTTCTCGAATTGTGCTTTCATGAAACGAACTTGTGGTCCTAATAACATCACATCTACTTTTTTATCTTTAATAATTTTGTCTGCTTCTGATGCGGATACGGCAAAAATATTTGCTTCAATCCCTTTTTCTGTGGCTGCTTTTTGCATTTTTGTTACTAATAAACTAGTACTCATTCCTGCTGAACACACTAACATAATTGTTTTTTCTGACATAATCGTCACTCCTCGTTTTTATTTTGCTATCCGTTGTTTCACTTACTTAAATCCTGCAACACTTTATATAAAGCAATTACCGTGCCAACTTATTCCATAACAAACAGTATCAAATCAAGCTTTCTAGTTACACACTAAGACACAAAAAAAGCACACACTAAATTAGTGTGTGCTTTTAAGATGAATCCTCTCTTTCTTATACTGCATTTTTGACGTACATCTCTGTTAAATACGCTATCTCATCTTCTGGTAAGGACACCCCGTATTGATGTTCCAATAGAGAAACCCCCATGGTGACAATATCCATATCATAACGATATTGCTTCTTAAATTCTGTAAAATTATGAAACAATCGCATATGATCACCCGACAATAAGTTATCAATAAGGATAGCTACATGTAACATCATCCCAGTTAAAACGCCTGGCGTTAAGGTAAGGCTTAATTCTTTTTCTATTTTTATGACGCTTTTTTTCACGTCTCTCATTAATTCAACAGGGGTATCAATTTTCTTAAATACCCCCTCCAATGAGGAGGCTATGGCTTCAACAGACAACTCTTCGCTAAATAATTCATTTAGCTGAGCTAACCCCTTCTCCTGAAACACATCATAGGCAGAGAAAAACGGAATATGATGATACCTGACATCAACGGTTCCAACAATCGCTTTGATATCATAGGTTTCAAGGAGTTCGTCTATTCGGTCCATGAAGGTCTTTTTCTCTAAAAACTGCATCCGAATCAAGTGAACGTCTTTCTCTTTCAAGCTAGGTTCAATGTGTTCATACAATTTTTTAGCTACCCCTTCTCCTGTAAAACAAGCCACTACAACCGCTTTTGGACGATTTTCTGTCAACTTGAATTGGGCATGAACCGCCGATTCAAAGGATAGCTGAATGTTGTTATAAATATCCTTCAGTCCCCTACCACTGCTGGCTAGTCGAACCGCTTCTAAAACCACCAAAGTGGTCACCATAGAGATGGACTTAATCACCACCCCTGTTTCTTCCATTAACATATGACCAAAGGAATTCAAAGAACCCATATCAGTGAGTAAAAGCACCCCTTTTGACAAGGCTTCTTTGTTATCTAAGACATAGTGTTTCACGTCATTGTACATGCCCGTGACTTCCATATCTAGCGGCATATTAAAGGCGACACCAGCTGTTGTCCCCAATAATTCTTGCACTGCTTCTAGCATACTCGTTGCCGTTGATTGACCATGCATCAATAAGAACACTGCCACTTGTTTGTCATCACTTTGTTGTTCATCGCTTAAGTCCAGGGTCAAAAACATGGTTATAAAGCCAATCTCATCGAAAGGAATCTCGATATCTAACGCCGTTTCAATCATACCTGACAATTCAATCGCGACTTGAAATTCTGTTAGGTATTTTTTTCGTACCTCATTGAGATTGGGGTGAACAATCCCTCGGTTCTGCTTAATCCGCTCCACACTACTCTGTAAATGTAGGGCAAAGGTAAAACGTGTCTTCTGATTAAAACATCTATCTAGTCGCTCTTCTGCTACATCATACAAGGTATCCATCAGAGTCCAAATATCTTCTTCAATCAATTCTTTGTGGATATCGTTCCGTGACAACTCATCCACATAGACTTCAAAATACTGGTGAATGTTCTTATCCATCAAAGCTTCTAAATCCACATTTCCCGGTTCAAATTCTCCAAGTGATAAGACATCTTCATCAATATTTGAGTACACATCCATGTTTTGTGTGACATCTTGAGACCAAACTTTATCTGTTGTGCCAGGCTCAAAATAAACATCACTGTGATAGCCCTCTAATAACCGGTTCAGCGCTTCGGCCTTTTCTTTTCGTTTTAACAATCCCTTTTGAACGAACAAGGGAAGATCTGTCACTTGAATGACTAATTGTTCCTCTTCCTTGGTGCGATAATTCAAGAATGCCTTGGCACAAACTAACTTCAAGTCCCGTTTAATTTGGCCAATGTTCCCTTCTGCATTGTATAAAATAAACCCTAATAAGGCATTACGATCCATGACAATGGTCTGGTTCAATCGTGTGGCTTCTTGTTTTAAAAATAAAGTAATGATATTGACTCTCTCTTCTAATCGTCGTTCCGATAAGGGAGGTAATATAATACTCATAGGAATTCGGCGCTTAAATGTCGTTAGAAATATGTCTGAAGATTCCGTTGTGGCACCAATGATTTGTACTCTCGCCTGATGAACGTCTGAACTTTCACCAAGAGGACGGTATTCCCCTTTATCAATAAACGTAAATAACATCTCTTGACCTTCTGGTGGTAAACGGTGAATTTCATCTAAAAATAAAATACCACCATCGGCTTGGCTAATTAATCCTGACTTATCCTCTTCAGCTCCTGTAAATGCTCCTTTTTTCACACCGAAGATATGACTAAATAGCAGTTGTGGATTACTCGCATAATCAGCACAGTTAAAAGAGATGAAAGGAGCCTTGTCTTCCAACATATTGGAAGCAAGGCCAAATTCATACATACATTCTGCGAACAAGGACTTACCTGTCCCGCTCTCACCAAAAATAATGGTGTGTAAGCCATTTGGAGGATACAACATGGCCGCTTTCCCTTGTTGTATGGGAACCTTTAACGAGTCCTCTAACCCGACTAAATAATCAAAGGAGACGAGGCGATTCTTCGGTAGTTTGCCCTGAACTTGGTACAAAACAGGACGTCCTTCAATCCGGTGAATGTCTCCGTCTTCGTGTAGTTCAAAGAGATACCGACTCACGTTACTCCGGTCTAAAGAAAGATAATCAGCCACGTTACTCGCACTCAAGGGTTTGCTTGATTGACTTAACACATGATAAATCTCTTCTTTGCGGTTCATTCCTCATCCTCCTTTCCTAATTAATCTTTTTTCCAGCTAGCCCCTTTGTTTTTGTTCACACGGTTCTTTTTCTTTTTCTTCTTAGGTTGTGGAGCAGGTCGTGTGCTTTCTTTGCTCTCTTTGTTCTCTTTTGGTACATAGTCTTTTTTAACTTTCTTTTCTTTGACCACTGTTTCTTCTACTTCTTCTGACTCTGGTCGCTCGATGTATAATTGTCCGTGACTGGCAAATACTTCTTCCCCGCTACGACCAATACTTGTTAACATTTTTTTGAATTCTCGTAATTCACGGTCATTGACTAAACTAATTACCGCACCATCTTTGCCCATACGTCCGATACGGCCAGAACGGTGAATATAAGTATCACTGTCTTGAACCATGTCGTATTGAACCACATAATAAAGGTCTGAAAAATCTAATCCTCTAGCACCAATATCTGTGGTTAGTAATAAGGAAACACGTCCGTCAGAAAAGTCTTGAATGGCTTTTTTACGTTCTGATTGATGTTGATCAGACGCTAAGGTTTGATGTCTAATGCCTAAAAAATCTAACCGTTCGGAAGCCGCACCAAGTTCACTTAATTGATTAAAGAAAACAAGGCCTCTAAATCCTTCAATATGAGCCAAACGACGCAACACTTCAGAACGTTTACGCACAGGGGTCACAATGTATTGGTGATGAATCACACCCTTTGTATCGTCTTCTTTCGTAACGTCCACAATCTCAGGTTCTACTTTAAAAATAGAAGCTAATTGTGGGATGACCGCTTCTCCTGTTGCAGAAACGCCAATAATTTGGGTTTCTCCCATGACTGATTTAATGATTGATTTTGTGGCATTGTATTCACGGTCTTTCACTAAATCGTCAATCTCATCTAAGACAAGGGTATTAATCAAATGAGCTTTGATTTTTTTAGCTTTGATTAATTCAAGCACACGTCCTGGTGTCCCAACTAATACTTCTGGGCGTTTTTTCAAGCGTTCTAATTGGCGTTTGATATTAGCACCGCCGAGTAAGGTTTGAACATTTAAAGATAGGTCTTTGCCCCAATCTCTTGCCACTTGAGCCACTTGACTCGCTAGTTCTTGAGAGGGTAACAAAATAAGTAACTGGTTCCCTTCTCCTTGTGTCACTCGTTGTAAAGCTGGTAATAAATAAGCCAAGGTTTTCCCTGATCCTGTAGGAGAAATCCCTAAGACACTCTTGTCTTCTTTGATTAATTCAGCCATTCTTGTTTGGATTAACGTTGGTTGAGTAAAGCCTTCCTTTTCCCATCTCTGTTGCCATACTTCTGGTAATTGATTCTCGGTTGTCATGTTTGTCACATCTACTTTCTTATTTGTCTGCTTCGAATACAATCTCAGCATGTTTTCTTAATTTTTCCATCGTACTATGTACGTCTCTGGCTAGTTGAATCCAGTCTTGGTAATCTTTTTGTTGTTGAATACTGTTTGGGTGATGAATGACATCTGCAAAGGCTAAAGCTTCATCAATCATTGGATTCTCTGAGGCTTTTTTTGCTCTATTTTCTAAGGGCTCTGTTGCTTCTTTTAATGGTTGAACCGTAATAGATTCAATCCAGTTGATTGCATCTAATATTAATGTTTCGTCCTCAAAATAAATTTCTGATGGTAAGAAACTATTCGCATTTTTACCTGTGGATAACGTCACATCATGGCCGTCGTAACGTAAAATCATTGTACCTAATCCATCCACACCTGTGGGTAATTTCTGCGCAAAATAATACACGTCTTTTGGTTTGCCGAACCAATCCACTGCTGCATATAATAAGTAAACCCCTAAATCCATTAAGGCCCCACCTGAATATTTGGCAGAAAAGATGTTGGGTTCTTCCCCTTTTAATAAGGCATTGTAGCGAGAAGAGTACTTCATAAAGCTTAAGTTAGCACCTAGTACCTTGTCTTTTCCTTTAATGTAATTCGATACATATTTAAAGTTTTCTTCATGAATGTGACGAGCCGCTTCAAATAAAAAGACTTCTTTTTCTTCTGATAGCTCAATCAATTCTGATAATTCCGCATAAGTTGACACTAATGGTTTTTCCACAATCACATGTTTCCCTGCCAGTATTGCTGCTTTGGCTTGACTAAAATGCAGACTATTCGGTGACGCTATGTAAATCACATCAACATTCGGTGATGAGACAAACGCTTTAAAGTCCGTTTCAATACTAACCTCTTTTGCGTTATCGTATTTTTCTGCAAATTGCTCTGCGTTGTCTGCTCGTCTTGAGTAGACTGAAGCCAGCGTATACTCACCGCTTTCAATTGCTGCCTCCACAAATTGATGCGTAATCCAGTTTGTTCCAATGATTCCTAACTTTAACATATCACATGCCATTCCTTTCTCTGATTGTGCTTATCTTAATTTAAATGGTTTCTTATTCTTAATACTGATGACAGATGGTGTCACATCACAGTTATAGACCTGGACGGACAAGCCTGTTTCTATCCCTTTTCTAAAAGCATCTTCTAACGCCTGTTGCATCTCTCCGTTAATCGTTCCATATAGAATATCCTCAAACTGAGCCACAAAAATCACACCGACTAAAAAGCCGTCCTTTTGCGCTTCTATGAGGGTCTCCACGTGTTTAAGCCCTCTAAGAGAGGGTGCATCAGGGAATGAGCCGATCTTTTGATGTTCCAATGTCATTCCTTTGACTTCCACTAACAGCTTTTCCTTTTGGTCTGTTTCAATAAAAAAATCAAAACGAGAGTCTTGATACGTATACTCACGTCTGACATGGAGGATATTGCCCTTTAGTATATCAAATTTTATCCTTTTTTGCTCAATTCCTTCTTCTACCAACTCATTTGGTATTTGACTGTCTATATTAAACCACGCTGCCTCTTTTTTTACGGCAACCAAATCGTACTTTGTTTTACGCGTGGGCTTATCTTGATAATTAACAGCCACACACACGCCTGGAATCAATAATTCTTTACATCTTCCAGTGTTCTTGACATGAACGGTGACATCTTCTCCAGAAGGCGTCGTACATGTCGCAACAAATCTATTGTGTCTTTCTTTAAATGTCATAATTTCGACTGCTTCGTATATCGCCACGCCTCTCTCCCCCTATTTCTACTTAAATTATAACATTCATTGTGCCTAAAAAAAATGAAAGCTCCTTGCCTTTTTATGATATCTCATCAATAATAGAAACAACAATGAAGGAGGTTTAATATGTTTAAAAATTATGGTCCTTTAGCAACAGAAGTTTATGAATTAACCAAACCTGTGGGTTCTGATTTAAACGGGGATATCGCTTACTACACAGAACGCCTTTGCGGGGTCAAAGGAAAAATACTAGAAGCAGGTGTTGGGACAGGTCGTGTCTTATTACCTCTTCTTACCTCGGGCTTTGATGTGGAGGGATTGGATCAATCAAAAGACATGCTAGCGCAATGTCAAACACATCTTAGAGCTAGTGGTCTAGAGACACCCTTATACACTGGTGATTTAGCCTCTTTTGACATTAAGGGCACTCTTTACGATGCGATTATTATGCCAACGGCTACCTTTTGTCTCATCGAGACAGAAGAAAAAGCATGGGAAACATTGGCTAATTTCTACCGTCATTTAAACGTTGGCGGACGAGTGATTATCGACTTGGACATTCCCTTTTATCCAGAAGTGGACGAAATTATTACCTCAACCCACCCAATATCTAAGACTGAAGGTATTACCTTAGAGCGTAAAGTGATTGATATTGACTGGTTAGACCAACACATTATTAGCTATTTGAAGTACGAGAAATGGCAAGAGGGGCAATTAGTAGAAACCGAGTTACAACGCTTTTTACTCCGTTGGTATGGCTTAAATGAATTCAAATTAATGCTTGAAAAAGTAGGCTTCAACAACATCATTATCAGTGCGGATTATGATTACGAAATGCCGCCTGTCAACAGTAATCAATTGATTACCTTTGAAGCAACGAAATAACACAAAAGAGGCTGACCCCTATATGCGGTTCAGCCTCTTTTGACTATTATTCTGCTTCTTCTGAGAATTGACTGTTGTACAAGGTTTCGTAAAAGCCCTGTGCTGCGATTAATTCGTCATGAGTTCCTTGCTCGATAATTTGGCCTTGGTCCATCACAAGAATTAAGTCCGCATTTTTAATGGTGGATAGTCTATGAGCAATCACAAAACTGGTGCGCCCTTCCATGACTTTCTCCATGGCTGTTTGAATTAATTTTTCTAACCTGGTATCCACTGAACTGGTGGCTTCATCTAGAATAAGAATTTTAGGATCTGAGATAACAGCTCTGGCGATCGTCAACAATTGTTTTTGACCTAAAGAAATGTTGTCCCCTTCTTCATTAATCACCATTTCATATCCACCAGGCATGGTGCGAATGAAATGATCCACGTTCGCTGTTTTGGCTGCATCCACTACTTCGTATTCCTCAGCATCTAACTTACCAAAGCGAATGTTATCAGCAATGGTGCCGTTATAAAGCCAAGCATCTTGTAAGACCATGCCGAATAACGAACGAACATCGCTTCGGTTCATCTCTTTTGTGTCAATGCCATCAATCTTGATGGCTCCTTCTGTCACATCGTAAAAACGCATCAATAAGTTAATTAAGGTTGTTTTACCAGCACCAGTCGGACCAACAATCGCTACGGTTTGTCCACTTTTTACTGTGACGTTTAGATCTTTTATCAGAGGTTTGTTTGGGTCATAGCTGAAAGACACCTGTTCAAAGGTGACATCGCCTCTAATCTCTGTAGGGAGAGGTACGTCTGTTTCGTTGACGTCATCTTCTGCTTCATCCAGTATCTCAAAGACACGTTTCGTTGCAGCTGACGCACTTTGTAAAACGGAAGACAGCTGACTGATTTGACCCATAGGTTGGTTCACTTGCCAAACATATTGAATGAACGCTTGAAGGTTACCAACAAGTAACGTTCCCCCAATGACCATAAACGACCCCGTAACAGCCACGCCAATATAAGCACTGTATGCCGTCAAATTGACCAATGGCATCAACATGCCTGAGATAGCGGCTGCTTTAAAGCCATTTTCTGCTAACTGGCTATTAACCGACTTAAAGTCCTCAATGGTTTGCTCTTCACGCCCGAATAATTTTAAAATTTGAAAGCCTGTTAAGTTTTCTTGAACGAAACCGTTCAGATTTCCTAATGACTTTTGTTGTTCTTTAAAATATTTTTGGGACAATGTCACTACTAATTTAGAGACAAGCAATGACAAAGGAATAATCGTCATAACAATCAATGCTAACTTCACATTGATTAATAGCATGGCAACAACCGCAATGATAATCCCTAATACCGCATTAACGATAGCGATGAAGCTTTGCTGCATCGCGTTCCCCACGGCATCCACATCGTTGGTTACTCGAGATAACACATCCCCAAATTGATTCGTATCAAAATAAGACACAGGCAATCGGTTAATCTTTTCTGTGATGTCTTTTCTCAAATCTCTCATAGCATGTTGCACCACGTTTGTCATCAGATACTGAGACGCATAACTGGCTAAACTATAAATAGAACCAATGATTAGCACAACGATCAGCACTTTACTAATGTAGTTAAAATCTACCCCTTCACCCTTCGCTAAATTCTTAATAATGCGGGTGGTTGGCAGGCCTGTGACAAAGGGCAGTAATCCGTTCATCGCAATCGATGTGACGGCCATAAACAAAGCCCCGAAAAAGGCTACTTTATAAGGAGAAATATATGAATACAGGCGTTTTAATGAGCTTAATCCCTCTTTCATTCTAATTCCTCCTCTGTTAATTGACTCGATGCAATGTCATAATACACCTGACAATTTTTTAATAATTCTTGATGGGTCCCTATACCGACCACGTTTCCTTCGTTTAAGACCACAATTTGATCCGCCGTCATAATGCTACTCACACGTTGGGCAACAATTAAGACAGTCGATTCCGTTGTTTCTTGTTTCAATCGATGGCGCAGTGCCGCATCTGTTTTGTAATCCAAGGCCGAAAAACTGTCATCAAAAATATAGATGTTTGGTTTTCTAATGATGGCTCTGGCTATGGCTAACCGCTGCTTTTGACCACCTGAAAAGTTAGAACCCCCTTCTGACACAGGTTCATCCAAGCCTAATTCTTTTTGACTAATGAATTCTGAGCCTTGGGCTATATCAATGGCTTCTAACATCTCTTCTTCTGTGGCATCTGGTTTACCGTAGCGCAAATTATCTCGAATCGTTCCTGAGAATAATAAGGCTTTTTGTGGAATATAACCAATTTTTTGACGCAATGTTTTGAGATCGTACTCACGAACATCTACTCCGTCAATTAACACAGACCCTTTTGTCACATCGTAGAATCTAGGTATCAATTGAATCAACGTGGATTTCCCACTACCTGTACTTCCAATAAAAGCTATCGTTTGACCAGGATGGGCTTCAAAAGACACATTACGAATCACCGGACTCTCTGTTTGACCAGGATAAGCAAAGGAAACATCCTCAAAACGAATGACCCCTTGTGTCCTTGTTTCTGTGACCCCATTTTTAGGAGACTCTATCTCTGCTTTAAGATCTAGAACCTCTTGTACACGCCCTGCAGATACTGCAGCTCTTGGGTACATCATAAAGACCACTGAAAAGAGCATAAATGAAAAGAGGGCATGGAAAATGTATTCAATAAACGCAATTAAATTTCCCACTTCTAAATTCCCAGCGTCAATTTGAACGCTACCAAACCAAATAACTAACACAGTAATAATATTAAACAAGAAGAAAAAACCCGGTTGAGCAGAAGCCATTAATTTAAACAATCGTTTAGAATTATCTGCATACCCCTCATTTTCCTTCTTGAAACGTCCTTCTTCGAATCGCTCATTGACGAAAGCACGAATCACTCTAAGTCCTGTTAAATTCTCCCTTAAAATCATGTTGATCTTATCTAGACTGCTTTGTTGTTTTTCAGATAAGGGTTTGGATTTTTTGGCAATGATAAAAATACCTACCAACAGAACCGGCAACGCCCCGTATATAAACACTGATAATGATGGACTGGTTCTAACAATCATATAAATACTAGCAATAAACATCAGAGGGGTAATAAACCCCATTCTTAGAATCATTCCCATAAAGGTCATCACTTGAAACGCATCGTTCGTCGTTCTTGTAATTAATGAAGAAATCCCGATGGTTTCGTATTCTTGATGAGAGTATGTCTGAATGTTCGTCATCATGTCATTTCTCATCTCTTTAATTAACCGGGTATTAAGCCTTGCCCCTACTACAGACAAGCATAAATTCAGCACCACGCCAACAGCGGTTAACAGAATCATCCATACTCCCATTTTTTTAATGTAATCATAATCTTGGTTCACAATCCCTACATCTAGCATTTTTGCTAACAAGGTTGGCAAACCTAACTCAATCCCAATGAAACCGAAGACGCATAAAAAGTTTAAAAATAGTAATCCTTTTTGCTTCATCGCGTAATGCCACATTGTTTTCAATCAATCACCTTCCACTTTTCTTTCATATTTATAAAAAAATCAATTAAATGAGATGTTTATCTATCAAAGTCTAACAAATATGTTCTCAAAATGAAAGCATTCCCTTTCAAAAAACATAAAATAACTGAAATCAGAACTTCTTTATGGCGGGTGAATGTTTCTATACAATTTTAACCAATTATGATAGAATGAACCTAATTGTTGGAGAACACAACTCCCTAATATGACGGTGAATGAACAAATTAAATGGTGAAACAAACACGAGGTTTCATCGCATTAAAAACTCGTTTTTTAATGCTCATAGGCGACCCAAGGTGAAACTGGCACCTAAATTTGTTGTGTTTAAAAATAAAAAAATGAATGAATGATTAAAGGAGAAATAAATATGATCTATAAAGTATATTACCAAGAGGACAAATCACGTAGCCCACAAAGAGAAAAAACATTATCTCTTTACATTGAAGCGGACTCACCAATTATTGCACGTAAAACCCTTGAAACGAATACCCCTTACAACATTGAATTGATTCAACTACTAGAAGGCAATCATTTAGAATATGAGAAAGAAAATGCTGACTTCTCTTTAGTGGAGTTTGAGTAAGAATGAAAGTCCAAATAAAAAATAACGAGACAGGTGTTTTCGGTATTGGTGGTCTTGGTGAAATTGGTAAAAACATGTACGGGGTCCAATTCCAAGATGAAATCATCATTATCGATGCTGGGATTAAGTTTCCAGAAGACGACCTTTTAGGTATTGACTACGTTATTCCTGACTATCAATACATCTTAAAAAATCTAAACAAAGTCAAAGCCTTAGTTATTACACATGGTCATGAGGACCACATCGGTGGCGTTCCGTTCTTATTAAAACAAGCCAACATTCCAGTCTATGCTGGACCGTTAGCTATGGCTTTAATCAGAAACAAGTTAGACGAACACGGGTTACTCCGCGATGCTGAGCTTCATGAAGTCAATGAAGACTCTGTCATCAAGTTCCGTAAAACATCTATTAGTTTTTATCGTACGACTCATAGTATTCCAGAAGCGAATGGTGTCATTGTTAAAACACCATCCGGTAACATTGTCTATTCTGGTGACTTCAAGTTTGACTTTACGCCAGTAGGTGAACCAGCCGATTTACATAAAATGGCTCGCTTAGGTGAAGAAGGCGTGTTGTGTTTACTATCTGATAGTACCAACGCAGAAATTCCAGATTTCACTAAATCTGAAAAAGATATTGGTGAATCTATTTTACGTATTATCGAAAAAGTACCAGGTCGTGTCATCTTTGCTACTTTTGCTTCTAATATCTTTAGATTACAGCAAACAGTAGAAGCAGCAATTAAAACAGGCCGTAAAGTAGCTGTCTTTGGCCGTAGTATGGAAAACGCCATGATTAATGGTCGTGCACTTGGCTACATCAAAGCACCAGACGATACGTTTATTGATAGTCGTGACATTAACAGCTATCCAGCTGGAGAAATCATGATTCTATGTACGGGTTCTCAAGGTGAACCTATGGCTGCCTTAAGTCGTATCGCTAACGGGACTCACCGCCAGATTTCTATCCAACCAGATGATACGGTTATTTTCTCAAGTTCTCCAATTCCAGGTAATACTAACAGTGTTAACCGCTTAATTAACTTATTATCAGAAGCAGGAGCTCGTGTCATTCATGGAAAAGTAAACAACATCCATACATCAGGTCACGGTGGTCAACAAGAACAAAAATTATTACTACGATTACTTAAACCAAAATACTTTATTCCTGTTCATGGGGAGTATCGTATGTTAAATGTCCATTCTAAATCAGCACAAGCAACAGGTGTTCCTAAAGAAAATTGCTTTATTATAGAGAATGGTGATGTGTTAGCCTTAACAGAAGATTCAGCTCGTCATGCGGGACATTTCCACGCTGACGATGTGTATGTGGATGGTAATGGTATTGGAGATATTGGTAATATCGTCCTTAAAGACCGTCGCATTCTTTCTGAAGAAGGACTTGTATTAGCTGTTGCTACAGTGAATTACAAAACAGGCACTATTGTAGCCGGTCCAGATATCTTATCACGTGGCTTTATCTACATGCGTGAATCAGGTGAACTGATTCAAGAAACACAACGTCTTTTATTTAACGCGATTCGTCGCGCATTAAAAGATCCTAACTGTACAGAAGCAATGGTTAACGAAGTGATTATTAATACGGTTCAACCTTTCTTATACGAAAAAACAGAACGTCAACCAATGATCCTTCCAATGGTCTTAGAAGTATAATAAAAAAAGTGTAAGTAGTTAAACTACTTACACTTTTTGTTTTGTTATATTTAAATTACGCTTTAACAACGTTAGCTGCTTGAGGTCCACGATCAGTGTCTTCAATTTCAAAAGAAACTGCTTGACCTTCTTCTAGTGTTTTGAATCCTTCACCTTCAATTGCTGAGAAGTGTACGAATACGTCGTTACCTTCTTCTTCTTGAATGAATCCAAATCCTTTTTCAGCGTTAAACCATTTTACTGTTCCTTGAGCCATCTTCATTTCCTCCTCGTGCCATATCAAAGCACCTAATAATTTTGTAACCTTGTTTCGGTCGATAGAGGTGCTACTGTAAACCATTAGAACAACATCTAAGTACCAAGAACAAATTACACTATAATCATACATCACCTAAAATTTTATTGCAAGTATCCAGTTACTTCTCTTAAGAGACACTGTATCATAATTTACCCATTTCTTTAAAGGAGACATACCCCTTTGAGCCAACCACAATATGATCAACTAACTGAATGCCCATGAGATCACCACATTCAGCAAAACGCTCCGTTATCTCATGATCCGCCTTGGAAGGTGTTGGATTACCAGAAGGATGATTATGAGCGACTATGATACTCGCCGCAGAGCAAGCCACAGCCACCTTAAAGATTTCTCTTGGGTGAGCCAATGATCGATTGAGAGAACCAATAAAGATGACTTTCTTTTTAATAATTTCATTTTTTGAATTTAAGCACAGCACTAAAAATCTTTCTTGCGATAACTCTTTTAATTCTTCTGTTAATCTCTCACCAATGTCTTGACTTGATAATATCTGACCATGCTTAATAGGTTCAGTCTGATAGCACCGCTTTCCAAGTTCTAGGCTAGCATGTAGTTCTATTGCCTTCACAGGACCAATTCCCTCTAGAGCCATTAATTCTTCTAAGGTAGCATGTTTAAACTCTGACAAACTCGAAAAGCTACTTAGTATCTCTGTTGCGAGCGTTAAAACGTTCTTGTCTTTCGTTCCTGTTCTTAACATAATCGCTAATAACTCCGAAGTGGATAACGACTCTGCCCCGATTTCTCTTAATCGTTCTCTCGGTTGACAATCCATGCAACTATTTTTTATTGATACCATTAAATAAGCCTCCCCTTCACGTAAGTAAGATACGCAAAAGAGAGGCTTCTTGTTATTTTTCTTTAATAAATGTGATAACCTCAAGTAAATCTTGTTTAACGGCATAAGATTTTTCTAAGGCTTCTTCTGTTGGTTGGATTAAATCAGGTACCATAATAACTGGTACATTGGCAGAATGAGAGGCTCTGATACCATTGATTGAGTCTTCTAGCATCAAGGTTTCTTCTGCTTTGGTCCCTAATTTTTCTAACCCTTTTAACACAATTTCAGGATCAGGTTTGGCACGCGTCACGTCATCTCCTGAGACAATATCATCAAATAAATGAGCAATACCTGCTTTATCAATCAAAGTAGAAATGGCTTCTTTCGTATTACTTGATGCAATCACTCTAGGAATACCGGCTTCTTTTAGGTACATCAATAACTCCAATGCACCTTTTTTTAAAGGGGCACCTTCCTCTTGAAACCTAGTCATTGACCGAAGGCGACTTTCTTTGAAAAAAGTGGCAATGGTCTCTTTAGGCACCTCTGGAAAATCTTTAAAATAATTAGCATAGGCTTCTTCTTCACCCACACCAATTTCAGTATAGTAATAAGCCATATCGTAATCAACCATTCCCAATTCTTGGGCTGTTGCTACATTCGTCACACTATAAATGGCTTCTGTATCAAAGATTAGGCCATCCATATCTAAAATGACACCTGTCACATTTTTCACGTTAGTTTCCTCCTAATAAGGTTTCTCTCACTTGAGAAATAAAATAAAGGGAGCCGGTAATTAAAATTAAATCATCCCCTGTTAATTCCTTCAAGACTTCTGCTAGAGCTTGTTGCCACGTGTCATAGGCAGAGAGTCCCATGCTTTCATATTCATCCTTTGTAAAAGCTTTAGGGTAATCAAAAGAGGTGACTTTTAAGCTTGAGTTCGGCACTGTTTTTAAGTCCGTAATCATCCCTGCTACATCTTTTGTGGATAAGGCACCAAAAATAACGTGAATGCTCATGCCCTTAAACTCTTGCTTCAAGTTGTCCACAAGAACTTCCATGGCATGCTCGTTATGAGCCCCATCCAAGACAATCAATGGTTCCTCTGAGATTTTTTCCATTCTACCAGGCCAAAAAGCTTGTTTCAATCCCTTTTTGACCTCTTTACTTGTGACTGGTAATCCTAATTCTTTACAGATAATCTCATATAATTGAATCGCCACACTGGCATTATCTACTTGGTGTTTGCCAAGTAATGTGATGAGGCCTTCTTCTATTTTTAAGTCAGAAGACTGATAGTTAAAGACCTCGCCCCATGACGCATCAGGTTTTAAGTACGTGCTGCTAAAGTCCACGCCGTATTGATAGACGGGACTATTGAGTAGACTGGCTTCTTTTGTAAATACCTCTAACGCAGCGTCCTCTACCCTACCTAAAACAACGGGTCTATTTTCTTTAATAATCCCCGCTTTTTGATGGGCAATGGCCTCAATGGTATCGCCCAAGATGTCCACATGATCTAAGCCAATCGTAGTAATTCCTGATACGATGGGTGTAATCACATTGGTACAGTCGTATCTACCGCCAAGACCGACTTCTACTAACACAATATCTACTTCTGTCTCTACAAAGTATTGGAACATCATGGCAGTTAAAATTTCAAATTCTACGGTGTTTTTTAACGCTTCTTCTTGATCCATCTCGTCAACGAAGGGTTTCACTTTAGCAACAAGAGCCATTAATTCATCGTCTGAAATTTGTTTGCCATTGATGGCTATACGCTCATTGAAGCGTTCAATATAAGGTGAGGTAAATGTCCCCACTCTTAACCCTTGTTGTTCTAAAAGACAACGTAATAGGGTTGTCGTAGAGCCTTTACCATTCGTTCCCCCAATATGAACCGTTCTAACTTTGTGTTGTGGGTTATCAAGTAACTCTAATAGGTGATTAATTCGTGTTAAACCAGGTCGAATACCAAACTTTGTTCGACTATGAATCCAAGCTAATGTTTCTTCATAAGTCATACTGCCCAATCCTCCTGCTAGCTATGTTTTAATGTATTAATTCTATCCATCACGGCTGAACGTTTTTCTAAATAATCTGTTTCTTTGGCTCTTTCACCAGCAACAACTGCTTCTGGTGCACTAGCTACAAAGCGTTCGTTAGCTAATTTTTTCTGTACTCGTTCTACTTCTTTGTCCCATTTATCTAATTCTTTTTCTAAACGAGTAATTTCTTCTTCAATATTGATTAATCCTTCTAGAGGTAGGTAAATTTCTGCCCCAGTAATCACGGCACTCATGGCTGTTTCTGGTGCGTCAATCGTATCTGATATCACTAACTCTTCAGGATTACAGAAACGTTCGATGTAATTCGTGTTCTCTTCTAAGAAGCCTTTCACTGTGCTATCTGTTGCTTTAATCAATAACGTGATTGGTTTAGATAGTGGTGTGTTCACCTCAGCACGAATATTACGTACAGAACGAATCATCTCTTTTAGTACTTCCATTCCCTTAGCAGCCTCTGCATCACTTAATGATTCAACCACTACTGGGTAAGGAGCAACAACTAAAGACTCTCCTTCATGAGGTAATTTTTCCCAAATCTCTTCTGTGACAAATGGCATAATTGGGTGTAATAATTTCAAGATTTTATCTAAAGTATACGTTAAGATACTACGTGTCATATTCTTTTGTTCTTCGTCTTCTCCGTAAAGAACTTCTTTACTCATTTCAATGTACCAGTCACAGAAATCATCCCAGATAAAGTTGTATAAGTGACGGCCTGCTTCACCAAACTCAAAACGGTCAAAGAAGTGAGTCACACGTTCAATCGTTTCGTTTAAGCGAGTTAAGATCCAACGATCAGCTACTGTTTTATGACCTTCTAATTGAATGTCTTCGTAACCAAAACCTTCTAAGTTCATCATAACAAAACGTGAGGCATTCCAAATTTTATTAATGAAGTTCCAAGAAGCATCCATTTTTTCATAACTAAAACGCATGTCTTGACCTGGCGTTGAGCCGTTTGATAAGAACCAGCGTAGCGCATCTGCTCCGTACTTCTCAATCACATCCATTGGGTCAATCCCATTACCTAAAGACTTACTCATTTTACGTCCGTCTTCTGCACGAATTAACCCATGCATTAACACGTTCTCAAATGGGCGTTGTCCTGTAAATTCTAAACTTTGGAAAATCATACGACTTACCCAGAAGAAAATAATATCATACCCTGTTACTAATGTGCTTGTTGGGAAGTAACGTTTGAAATCTTCGTTCTCCTCATCTGGCCAACCCATTGTTGAAAATGGCCATAGGGCACTTGAGAACCATGTATCTAAAACGTCTTCATCTTGTGTCCAGTTCTCAATGTCTGAAGGTGCTTCTTCCCCTACATACATTTCGCCTGTTTCGTTGTGATACCAAGCTGGGATTTGGTGTCCCCACCATAATTGACGTGAGATAACCCAATCATGAACGTTTTCCATCCAAGTTAAGAAGGTTTGATCAAATCTTGGTGGATAGAAGGTCACTTTATCTTCTGTTTCTTGGTTTTTGATAGCCATTTCAGCTAGAGGCTTCATTTTAACAAACCATTGTGTCGATAGACGTGGTTCAACTACAACCCCTGTTCGTTCAGAATGTCCCACACTATGAACATGTTTTTCAATTTCTTTTAATAGACCTAACTCGTCTAAATCTTTGATGACTGCTTTACGTGCTTCGAAGCGGTCCATTCCAGCGTATTTACCAGCTGTTTCATTCATGACAGCACTAGCATCCATTACGTTAACGCGTGGTAGATTATGACGATTACCTACCTCAAAGTCATTAGGGTCATGGGCTGGTGTGATTTTAACAACCCCAGTTCCAAAGTCCATTTCAACGTACTCATCTGCGATGATTGGAATTTCTTTGTTAACTAATGGTAGAATCACTTTTTTACCAATTAAGTCTTTGTATCTGTCATCTTCAGGGTGAACGGCTACGGCTGTATCCCCTAGCATGGTTTCAGGGCGTGTCGTTGCGATTTCTAACTTCCCACTACCATCTGCTAATGGGTAATACATATGATAAAAAGCACCCTCGATGTCTTTGTGGATAACCTCAATGTCTGATAAGGCTGTTTTTGCTTGAGGGTCCCAGTTAATGATGTACTCACCACGGTAGATAAGCTCTTTTTGATATAACTTAACAAAGACTTTTTTAACGGCCTCAGATAAACCATCATCTAAAGTGAAACGTTCACGAGAGTAATCCACAGATAGACCCATTTTTCCCCATTGTTCACGGATATGTCCTGCGTATTCTTCTTTCCATTCATTCGTTGTTTCTAGGAATTTTTCACGACCTAAATCGTATCTAGTCACTCCTTCACCGCGTAGTTTCTCTTCTACTTTGGCTTGTGTGGCAATCCCTGCATGGTCCATTCCTGGTAACCATAGAGTGTCAAAGCCTTGCATTCTTTTTTGTCTGATAATCATGTCTTGTAACGTTGTATCCCAAGCATGACCTAAATGAAGTCTTCCTGTCACATTTGGTGGTGGGATAACAATCGAGTACGCAGGTGCGCTTTTATCGCCACTTGGCTTGAACACATCTGTTTCTAACCACTTCTCATAGCGCCCCTTCTCTACTTCTTTTGGATCGAATTTTGGCGCCAAGTTGTTTAATTCTTCTGTCATAAATTACACCATTTCCTTTCTGAGATAATAAAAAAAGCCCTAAAAATATTTCTATTTTTAGGACGAATGTTTCGCGGTACCACCTAGATTACAATGCGCCTCACACGCATTGTCACTTTGAAGTGAGATAACGATCACTAATCGGATGTCTCTGCTCCTAAGCAACCTTCGCATCTGTCAATGGGAAAACCTTACAGCCAAGGGTTTTCTTTCTAGAACCAATCGAGATGTTACTCCTCTTAATCTAAGCATTTGTTATGTGCATTTATTTTACAATGTTTCACGGACC
Source organism: Vagococcus sp. 211 (assembly GCF_056322705.1). Taxonomy (NCBI): domain Bacteria; kingdom Bacillati; phylum Bacillota; class Bacilli; order Lactobacillales; family Enterococcaceae; genus Vagococcus; species Vagococcus sp. 211. The sequence continues at coordinate 409,958 of NZ_CM150475.1, read as the reverse complement.
AGGTCAAACCTAAATCAATGATTTTGCTTTTTCTAATGCCGCTTCGTAATTTGGTTCTTCTGCTACTTCATTAGAAATATCAGCATGGACCACATTACCTTTGGTATCGATAACAAAAATCGAGCGTGCTAAGCGGTTAATTGCTGGAATTAATAGGCCGTAGCTTTTAGCAAAATCTAAATCTGAATCACGTAACATTGTCATCGTTACGCCTTCAGCACCACACCAGCTAGATTGTTCTTCTTTAGTATTATTAGAGATTGTCACAAAATGAACCCCATCAATTTTACTCGCTTCTTGGTTGAAACGTTTTGTTTGTAAGGCACAAATAGCTGTATCAATATCTGGAACGACACTCACGATGACTGGTTTGTCAGCCACTAATGTGTTTAGCTCTACTTTGTTATCCTCTAAATCTAATAAAGCAAAGTTTGGGGCTACTTGTCCTACTTCTGGTTGTACGCCTTCTAATTCTACTGGATTACCTTGTAATAATACTTTCATATCCAACACTCCTTCTTGTCTTTCTACCTAACAGTATAATGAATGCTGGGTAAAATAACAAAAAAGATGACTTATAATATCTCTAAATTAGGACTATTGTAATTTTCATCATAGTAAATAAGGGTTTGTAGTTCTGTGGTCAAATCAATGTACTGTACTTGCACATGATGAGGCACTTTAATTCTCTTAGGCGCAAAGTTCAAAATAGCGGTAACGCCTGCTTCCACCAACTCATCAGCAATTTGTTGGGCACGTTCACTCGGCACAGTCATAATCGCTGTGGTTATTTTTTCTTCTTCTACCATACGTCCCATTTCTGAAACATGCTCAATCTTCACTCGATTGATTTCTGTTCCTATTAGATCTTCGTTTGTATCAAATCCAACCACAATATTCAAGTTATCATTTCTTCTAAAATTATTTTTGACTAAGGCACGTCCTAGATTACCAACACCAATTAAAGCAATTCTCTTTTCAATGTCTGTGTTTAGAATCTCGCTAAATACTTCGATTAAGTAAGGGACATCATACCCATAACCACTTCGTCCTAGCTCACCAAAATGTGAAAAATCTCGACGAATAGTCGCCGATGGGATTTGAATCATTTTACTAAATTCTTGAGATTTAATGCGTTTTACACCATTGTGATTCAATGTTTTTAAATATCTAAAGTATAGCGGGATTCGTTTTGCTGTTGCTTTTGGAATGGCTTTTCCTTTAGGTTTTGATTCCATGTTATACTCCTCCTCTTGTGACAGTTTTCACATTTTAGTGTATCACGGATTTTAGCCAATATCAATTGGTTTGTGAAAAAATGTATGTTCTTTTATTATTTTGTTAGGCTTTTATCATTCTATTCGTTCTTGTCTTTATTCCAGACTTTATACAACTATGATACATAATGAACATAAAAAAACTGTCAAATTTCTTTGACAGTTTCCCTTTTTATAATAAATCATCAATGTCTTTGGTTCCTTGATGAAGATAGGAATCATTCACTTTAATTTCTTCTACTGTAATTCCTTCAAAAGCACGTTGAACTAATCCTTCAACGTCTAAGAACGCTTCGTATTTAACAACTTTTTCTAATTTAGGTTTTGTTTTTGGTTCTGGTGGCGCAAAGACAGTACAACAATCTTCAAAAGGTTGAATTGCTAATTCAAAGGTATCAATGTCCTCAGCAATTTTAATAATTTCATTTTTGTCCATTGTGATCACCGGGCGAATAATAGGCGTTGTTGTGACCTCATTGATCGCTAACATGCTGTGCATGGTTTGTGATGCTACTTGACCCAATGATTCCCCATTAATGATCGCCAAGCCGTCACGTTGCTCTCTGATAAGATCTGTCAAACGTAACATAAAACGACGGGTCACTGTCATCCAGTAACTAGAAGGAACGTTTTTCTTGATGGATTCTTGAATTTCTGTGAAAGGAACAGTGATAAATTGAATGCTACCAACGTAAGGTGTTAACTTCACTGTTAAGTCCTTGGCTTTTTGCAGTGATTGTTCTGATGTGTAAGGAGGACTATAGAAATGGACTGCCTCGATTTCCACACCACGCTTCATGCTAAGGTAACCTGCAACAGGTGAATCAATCCCTCCTGATAGCATCAGCATGCCCTTGCCACTAGAGCCCACTGGTAAACCGCCTGGTCCATAAATCGTCTCACAAGATAAATAAGCAGCTTCTTGTCTCACTTCTACTTCCATGCGAATGTCTGGTTGAATCATTTTAACTTGAATGCCCTCAATGCTATTAAAAATAGCTCCCCCAACTTCACGGTTCATCTCATTGCTGTCCCATGTAAACAATTTATCCGATCGGCGACTTTGAACTTTAAAGGTTTTGCCAGGGACGTATAATTCTTTAACCATTTCAATGGCTGTTTGGCAAATTAAGTCTGTGTCTTTTTCAATGCGAATAACTGGTGAGAAACTTTGGATACCAAAGACTTCTGTTAATTGCCCCATCACCCCACGGCTGTCTGAGCCATTCAGAATTAGATGCATGCGGTCACGGTCTCCGCGAATTTTTACGTCTGGGTATTCATGTAGCACTTGCTTCACGTTATAAGCTAATTGATTAATAAATAAACGTCTGTTCTTACCTTTTGTCGATAATTCACCGTAGCGAATCATGATTTCTGTGTGTTGCATGGTATCATCCTTTACTCTGTTATTTTAGAAAATTTATCGTATAATTGTTTGAAAATAATGAGGAATTGCTCCATCTCCATCATGGTGTTTTTTTCATCTAAGCTAACTCTTACGGCTGTTTCTGCTTTTTTACCAGGTACACCCATACGACTTAGCGTACTACTTGAGCTTTTTTTACGACTTGAACAGGCACTGGTTGTTGAGATAAAGATTTCTTTATTCTCAAAGGCATGGACCAACACTTCTCCTCGAATGTCTCTGATGCCAAAACAAATGATATGAGGAGCTGAATGATCGCCTTCCGTTGAAAACACGGTTACTTTTTCATAACCATTCAACGAATCAATTAAGTAGGTCTTCAAACGTTCCATTTGTGTGACTTTCAACTCCATGTCCTCAAACAGCAAGCGACACGCTCTAGCACTACTTACAATGGCTGGTAAATTCTCTGTCCCACTGCGGTAATTACCTTCTTGTCCTCCACCTGCTAATAAAGGGGCTAACTTACGGCCTTCTTTCCAATAAATAAACCCTGTTCCTCTTGGTCCATGAAACTTGTGGGATGAGAAAGTAGCAAAATCAACACGGGGGGTTAACCATTTTTCTGTGGGTATTTTCCCTACCGCTTGAACCGCATCCACATGGTAATGAATGTTCGGATAACCTTCTAACATCTCACTGATTGCTTTAATAGGTTGTAAACTCCCCACTTCACTGTTCACCACAACTGTTGAAATGACAATCGTTTCGGAGGTGATAAGGGATTCTAGGGCATCAACTAGTACCACACCTTCTGAGGAAACAGGCGCAATAGACACCTCAAATCCTAAACTTTCCAATTGCTTAGCTGTCTCTGATACCGATGGGTGCTCTACAGCTGAAATAATGATATGTTTACCAAAGGTTTGTTTGACCATGGCACTGCCCTTTAATACCCAGTTGTTTCCTTCTGTTCCACCACTTGTAAAATAAATTTCTTTAGGCGATACACCTAATTGATTAGCAATCTGTTCCCGCGCTTTTTCTAGTAAGACATGAGACTGCTCACCCAACCGATGCAAACTAGAAGGGTTACCAATAAATCGTTGGCTTGTTTTTACATACGTATCTAGTACCATAGGATGCATACTAGTCGTTGCACTATTATCAAAATAAATCATGTGATTCACTCTTTCTTCAAAAATTCATGTTTCATTATAACACGTTTGCTTTCTTTAACTTCAACTGATTCCAATTTAACACAAAAAAAGAATGAAAAAAACAGTAGACGAGCTACTGTTTAGATCATGTTCTCTTTATTATTAAAATAATATTTTCTAATGCGTTCAGTCGCTCCAGGCTCAATTCTTTCAATGGCTTCAGAAATAACATCTAAAGACTCATCGTATTGATACTCTCGAGAGAATAAACTTAAACTTCGATCAATCGCATTTTTGATTTCTGGATGAGAGAAACGGAAGCGGTTAGCGTACTGAATCATTTGCTCTGTTAAAGCGGCACTATCAATTAGTCCTTCTGTTTTGTTAGTTAATGTTAACACATCTTCCTCACACAGTGTCACTAAACGATCGATTTGATTCATATCTATTCTAATCTTGTTAAGTTCTCTACTTAACTCCTCAATTCTTTCACCAGTTACAAAGAAGAATTCTAAGTAACTACTTGGTATTCCAGGTAAGCGTTGCTTTTCAATATGTCTTTTTAACATACGCAACTCTAGTTCATAGTCATCAATTTTGGTAATAGCTTCGCGTTCTCTTGGTGCTAATTTTTTGATTGAACGGTTTGCTTCCATTTGTTCTTCTTCAATGTCCTCTAATTGTGCTAGACTTTCGCGATAGAAGGCAGCGACTTGTGAAAAGACTGCTTCTTTATTTGATAGTTTGTCATCTGTTGCATCGAATGCTTTTTGCATTTCTTCCATCTGAGCTTGGAAGCCACGAACCATACCTAATTCGTTGTTGTTCAGAATATAACTTTGTGACACATGGTCTAGTTCAATCATTAAACGGTTATTGTTTTCTTCCACGTGTGCTAAGAAACTCACGACTTTAGCTTTATGTTCTGTCACATAAGCACGTGCGCTAATTTCCTTTTCCATCACATCGTACAGTTGATCGATTTCTTTAGCAATTTCCACGTTTAATTTTTCAACATTTTCAACTTCTAGTTTTTCTAAGTTTAAAAGAGTTGAATGAACTTTATTTTCTAGTTTTTCAACGTTTGTGTTCACGACATCGTTCTCAAAGACATAGTTGTCTTTAATCAACGCTTCATAACCATCTTTGATTTCTTTTAGTTGTCTTGGGAATACCTTATCTAAGGTCTCAAATAATGGTGGTACTGTGTCAATGACCTTTTGAATGTCATAAGTTCTCTTTTCTGCTTTCTCTAACACTGTTCTAGCTTCCATTGGGTCGCCAGCTGTGTTTAGAGCAACAAATTGTGTAAAATCTCGTTCAATATTTTGAATTTGTTTTTCAAGTTCTTTATAAGCAACGCCATATTTGTCAGCATCTGATGTTACCGTCTGACTGATAGCTTCGTACGCGTCTAAGGCTTTTTGTACGGCTTCAGAGTTACGTTTTTCACTGTCTCTAAGGTCTTTTAAGCCTTGTCGAATGTCTTTAACTTCTGATTCCATTCCTTTTAATGTATCGTCTGCGTTTTCAATTGCTTCTTTCACTTTCATTAAACGAAACGTTTCGTTTAAATTTTCAATTTCAAATATTAGGCTTTCTAATTCAGCGAAAGAGATAGTAGAAATGTCAATCCACTTTTGGTTCCATTCTCTAAATGTGTTTTGACTTTGGCCCACTAAGTGCATCTTTTTAACGTCATCAACTTCTTCTAATACTGGTTGATCGAATAACGCAAGTTTACGTTCTTCTAATTCCTCCAGTTGACCTTGATTTTTTCGTCTCATATAAAACGCCACCAGATATAATCCAGCTGCTATGATGATTACGATTAATAACATCCATAACCAAAGTTTAGTATTCATGAAATTTCCTCCATATAAAAAATAATGTTGTGACCACTACCCTTTCATTTCACCAGAAAAAAACAGTTTTCAACACGTCCTATTGGAATATAGTGAAAACCTGTTATTCGCGCAATTAATCTGTTTATTTAGAAAATTTACATCTAAGAAAGATTATATCACATTCATACCTTTGTATCACTAAATAATTATTAAAAAAACACTTTAACTTAAAATATACGACAATCAACCAATCTATAACTATCGTTTTCTTATTGACTTTTAGTCTAAGCTTACGTACGATAAATAAAATCGATACAACAAGGAGCGCTATAGATGAATCCATCCCTTTCCAGTGACTACTGGACCCTTTCTGAAACCATGATTCACACGTGGTTCCCTTTATTAGTTTTAGTTCTGTTATTTATTGTGTTTGGTTTTATTTTAACCTTATTCTACAGTACTAAAAGCAAAAAAATAGTGACTATCGTTTCTTTGACTTTACTCACACTCGGTATCTTACTCATTGGCATAGGCAACTATTATGTCACGACTTATACCGATTATGTTTCTTATCAATCTGTTAATAACCGCAACCGCCGAGCTAAATTTTTAACAGCGGAAGATACCTCTTCTGCTAAGCATGCTAATCTAACCTATGATTCCCTCATCAAAACGGATCATTTACCTTTTTATGAGTTAACAGAAACGGTCCAACAAGATACTACCTATTTAGGCCAAAACGATTATTACTACTTTTTTTCTATCCAAGATCAAGTAAAAAAAATCGACAACAAGGAAGAGCGGGTTATTTTCTTAGATGATGCCACACGCACACAGCGACTAACTGCTACAGCTCATCTCACAGACATGACCTATGAGGCTATTGGCTTCTATTCTAAGGTAGGTCCGGTTACCGTTAGCATAACTGTGCCAAAAGAGGAAGAGCCTACTTCTTATGACCCCGGACGACCTGTACCGACACTTTCTCTAAGCGCTGATCCTTTATAAAACAAAAGCCGATGAATAGATTATTCATCGGCTTGTTTATCCTCATTAGAATGCTGGTGTTAATGTGTCACTGTGATCTTTTTCTAAGAAGTCTTTTACTTCTTTACTTGTCATTGCTTTTTTAAGAGCTTTGATTTTTTCTGAATCTTTGTTGTCTTCTCTTGCTACTAATTGAATGGCAAAACGCTCGTCAATGTTTTTCTCTAAGAATAAAGCATCTGTTGGTTTCAAACCAATTTTAGCAATATAAGTTGGGTAGTTATAAACTAAAGCCACATCTTTTTCATCGTAAGCCTCTGCTAAGTTTAATAAATCAATCGATAAAAATTCTAAGTCTTTAGGATTTTCTTCAATATCTTTCAACGTTCCTTGGAAACCAACGCCATCTTTCATTGTAATTAATCCTTGATCGGCTAACATCGCTAAAGCACGGCCCTCATTTGACACGTCACTTGGGATAGCTACTTTTGCTTTTTCTGGGATATCTTTTACATCTGTGAATTCTTTAGAATAGAACCCAACTTTAGCATTGTAAATTTTTTGGATTGCTACTAATTTAGCGTCTTTTTCTTGATTAAATTTCATCATATAAGGTTCATGTTGAGCGAAGTTCGCATCAACTTCTTCATTTTTCAATAATTCATTGTATTGGATGTTGTCGTTAACTTGAACTAATTCAACTTTCCAGCCATCTTTTTCAGCTACTTTCGCTGCTACTTCAACAACGTCAGTCATAGGTGTTGCTTGAGACGCTACTTTGATTACTTTATCTTCTTTACTTGTTGTTTCCGTTGTCGCTGTTTTTTCTTGGTTTCCACAAGCCCCAAGACCAATCATTAATCCTAATAAACCTAATGCTTTAATACTTTTTTTCATGTTATTTTCCTACTTTCCTTTTATCTAATCGTGTTGCTATATTCGTTCCAATCATTTGAATACTACCTACAATAACTATCATTACCACAATTGCAAAATACATCACACCATATTCATACCGCTGATAACCGTATCTAATCGCAAAGTCTCCAATGCCACCACCACCAACAACGCCCATAATGGTAGAATAAGAAACCAAACTAATTAACATGGACGTGACAGCTAAAACCAAACCACTTCGAGCTTCTAACCACAAAAAATGGTAAACAAGCTGGGGGAGGGTTGTCCCTAAAGAATCTGCTAATTCCAAGGTTTCTTCTGGGATATCAAGTAACACTTGTTCCACTAGACGGGCATAGATAGCAATGGCCACAATGCTCAGTGAAAAAGAAGCCGCAATCGGACCAAAGGCTGTCCCAAACACTATCCGTGTTAGTGGAATTAAAGCGACAACCAGTAATAAAAACGGAAAGGAGCGAATGACATTCACAAAAACATTCAGCCCTCTTTGTAACCAAATATTTTCATAGACACCGTCTTTTCGGAGTAAAAACAACAGAGTCCCTATAAGGAGTCCTATCAAACTTCCAACCAACATACTAATGCCTATCATTTGCCCTGTTTCTTTTAATGATTTTAACAACTCTGGTGTGTAATACTTAATCATTTCGATGTTCTCTGTCATGAGGTTAAACTCCTTACTGCTTTTTCTTTGTAGCTCATCTCTCGTTGTTCTGAAGACACTTGAGAGATAGCTACATCAGCAATAAGTTGCCCTTTGTCCAACACTAGACTTCGGTCACATAAGTATTTCACACTTTCTAACTCATGACTCACAAAAATAATCGTTGGTTTCAATTGGGCATGAATCCGTTTCAATTGATCCAACAATTCATACGTTGTTCCTTCATCTAATGCACTTGTGGCTTCATCTAGAAGCAATACCTTTGGTTCGCGGATTAATGCTCTAGCAATGGCAACACGTTGCTTTTGCCCCCCACTTAATTGGCTTGGATAATCGTGCAATTTATCCTTTAGACCGACCATTTCTAATAACTCTATGGCTTTCTCTTTGTCTTTCCTTTTTAGTAACGTCAAGGGTAACAATACATTATCTAACACCGTTAGATTATGCAGTAAATTGTAATGCTGAAAAATCATTCCCGTTTGATTTTTTATTAATTGACGTTGACTCTTGGTGGCTGATTTGGTATTAATCCCAAATAACTCTACTATCCCACTGTCTGGTACTAACATTCCATTTAATAACTTAAGTAACGTTGATTTACCTGAACCACTTTCACCAACAATTCCAACTATCTCACCTGGTAACACTTCAAAAGTAACGTCCTGAATAGCAAAAGACTCACTCTGGTATTTCTTTAATACATGCTCACATCGAATCATTCTGTCTCCCTCGATTCTGTCAATACTTCCAACAACTGCTCTGGTTGTAGTCCTGACACATACAGGGAAAGATTCAAGGCGTCTAATTCAGCCACACTATCCTTTGAATAAAGAGAGAATCCTTGTAATTTTTCTTCCAATTCACTTACAGGTTTTTGGCCAAAAAAATCGCCTCTTAAAGATATAGCACTGAGTTTACCTTCCACAACAGACCATTCGGCATGTATTGTTCCAACACCATCGAAATAGCGTCGTCTTTTCAATGTAAACTCTGGGGAAGCACCATAAATCCAAGCGTCATTACTGTAAGTCCTCTCCATTAAAGCCTCTATGCACAGCTCATCTTCAGCTGTTAGATGAATTTCCTGGCGAGATAAGCGTTGTTTATCTGTTGTCCCCATTAATTCGGTCACCAAGTAATCTCTAAACATCTCAGTGGTCATTTCTTGATATTGACTCTCTAAATAAGGTTTTATATTGGTTACTCTGGACTTAACAGATTTAACTCCTTTAGAAGCTAATTTTTCCTCAGAGACGGTTAATAAGTCTGGCAACACGTCTAAATCCACATCAAACAATAAGGTCCCATGGGAAAACATTTTTGTCCCCTTGGTATACATTGCATTGCCCGATATTTTTTTTTGACCAATCACCATATCGTTCCGACCCTCTACCCTAATATCTGAAACACCTAACTTCTTAATAGCTTTAACGATTGGCTCTAAGATAGATGCATAGTGGCCAAACGTTTTGGCTTCTTTATCCAAGATATAACTAAAACTAAGGTTACCTAAATCATCATAAACTGCACCACCGCCAGACATCCGTCTACTTAATACGATATTTTTCTCTTTTAATTTATTTATATTCACTTCTTCATACACACTTTGATTTCGTCCCAGTATGACGCATGGCTCTTGGATATAAAACAAGAGGACTGGTTGATTATAATCTTTTTCATTCATCAAGTAATATTCAGTGGCCAAGTTCTTACGAATATCACGACTTTTCATTATGTGAAATAACACGCGGACTCCTCCATTTCTTTTGTCGACAGAACCATAGTAATGAATAACACCCTAAAATAGCAAAAAAAGAGTGCTTTTCTGTCTTTCAACAGTTGCTCACTCTTTTCTCTTAATTAGCTAAAACCCTTTAATAATCGTGTTTTTCACAAGTTATTATTCATTTAATTACCATATAACAAAAAACATTATTGTTTTTGTTTCTCCATCTGTCCTTTGATTTCTGCTTTAATTTTGCTTTCAGGTGCAAAGTCTTTTTCCCAGTTTTTTGGTTTTAACACTTTTCCTGTTTCTGGATGATAATGAGCTTCCCCATCAGGAAATACTTTTCCCATATTCGCCTGGTGTACAATGTCAAAAATAGGTTCTGGATGAATCCCCATCATAACAAAAGAACCATACGTGAAGTACAACAAGTCAATCAAAGCATCCACTTCGTCCGTTAATGTGTCTACAGGGGACTGCTTTTCTTTAAGCTTGTTAGATTCTGTCTCAAGTACCTTTTGAAGGTACGTCACACTTTGATCGAACCGGTGGTGATCCCCTTCACTGGCTGCATATAATAACTCAAGAATTTCTTCTAATTTAAACCCTGCTCTGTATTCAGCTGTTTCAACAGGTAATGCGGCGATTGTCTTTTGTTCCACAGGATCAAACACTCGGTGAAACTCTGCCACTTGTTCGTAAGCTTTTTTCATAGTTACCTCTCCCTATCACCTAACTAACTCAAAATGCTGCAATGCTTTATAAATCCCATCATCATCATTGGACTCTGCGACGTAATCAGCTATGCGCTTCACATCTTCTTCCCCATTTCCCATAGCCACACCTATCCCAACACCTTCAAGCATCTCAAGGTCATTCCAACTATCACCAAAGGCCATGGCTTCTGATAAAGAAAGACCGTAATGATCAAGTACCTTGGTAATTCCCACTAACTTTGAGCCACCCTTAGGAATAATATCTACAGCATAGGGGTTGGAACGGGTAAACTTGCAGTCCGGAAATTGCGTCTCTAATGCTCCCTGTTCAGAAGGCGAGCTGAGTAAGACACATTGATACATAGGTTCTGAAAAAATTTCTCTTGGCGTCTTCACCTGTTCTTCTTTAGGACGAATGATTCGTCGTATCTTTTGTAAATTTGCTTCTAACTTAGGAACTGTCACTTTTAGCGGTAACAGGTTATGCACTTTTTTGAGCCATTTAACTTGTCCCCACTGTAAGGATTTACTGCCATAATACCGTTCTCGTCCACCAAAAATAATGTGTCGTTGTTCTTTTTCTGTATAACGACCTAAAGCTTCTAAGGTTTCAACGGAAAAATAATGCTCATAAATCCCTGTCTCATGAGAAAAACATAACTGACCATTGTATAAAACATACCCATCAAAGGGTGTGCCTTTCAATAAGTCCTCTGCACTACTTGGTCCTCGACCTGAGGAAATAAAGCACTTAATTCCTTGCTGATGCAACGCTTCAACCCCTCGTAAAGTAGAAGCTAATATTTCCCCTCGGCTATCTAAAAAGGTGCCATCTATGTCAAAAAATACAGCTTTTATCATTGTCTAACTCCTCTCAAAATAAAGTTAATTGGTTCGGGTTCAATCCTGTATAATCAATCCCTAATAATTGTTTCAATGTTTGGCTATTGGGTGCTGCGTCTCCATCTGAATTATTATTAAAAATAATCACAGGATCCTTTACAGGAAAATCGTTCAAAATCGTAGCAAACTCTGTCAGTTCTGTTTCTGAATAACAGTAGAGATTGCGTTTGCGTCGCCAGTCTCCTGACTTATCTCGCCAATTCCCTTTATTCCTACCATGCAACCTGAGATAAACAAAAGACTCATTGGTAATGACCGGCACAAAAGGAACCGAATGAATCGGTACTTGGGGTTGGTCCACAATAACAAGAGAAAAAGCCATTTCTCTCATAAAATGAAATAAATCCTCTCTAAAGTCTTCTTTATACCAACTGTCATTCCGTAACTCTATGGCTATCATATCATGTGGAAGAAACGCGCGTATTTTTCGCAAATACTGAACATTCTCTCGTGTACAATTGAAATAACTAGGAAATTGAAAAAGAATAGCACCTAAACGCTGATTGTCTCTTAAGGGGGCTAAAAAAGAGGAAAAAATGCGATACATCTCTTTTTCACTTTCATAGGCCTCTTGCCAGTCAGCGTGTTTGGTCATCCCTTTATAAGCTTTCACAATAAATTGAAAGCCGTCTTGGGTTTCATTGACCCATTTTTCACTCGTGCTTGTTCTTGGAATGCCATAGAAGGACGTGTTCAGCTCAATGATAGGATAAAAGGAGGCATATTCACTCAACGTCAGTTCGTCTTTATTTAACAAGCTCCCATGCTCTTTGAATGTAGTTAATCCTATCTTTATCATGCAATCCATCCTTTTTTCTTGAATTAACTTTTATTATACCATTCCTAAAAGAGAGTTAAAAAAATAAAGACTGTCTAAGAGACAGTCTCTATTTTTTATGATTCGTTTCTTTGTTTTTGATTTCAATAATGGTTTTAATTTCTGTTTTCTTCTTGATGTTACTAATATAGCCTCCTGCGACTGTTGCAGCAATTGCTCCATCTGCGACAGCTGTTACGACTTGGCGCAGTTCCTTTTCTCTTAAGTCTCCCGCTGCATACACACCTGGAATGTTTGTTTCCATTTTGTCATTGGTGACAATGTACCCACGACTGTTGCAGTCGATATGATCTGAGACAAAACTGGTATTCGGATAACTCCCTGCAAAAATAAACATGCCGTAAGGGTTCTTTTTATGGCTTTTATCAAAAATAAGTTCTTCTCCTGTTTGACGGTTAACAAAGACCAACTTGTCCATGCCTTCGTCCCCAGCCACTTCTTTGATTTCAGTATGATAATAAACATTCACTTTGTCGTGATCTTTGGCTAAATTAGCTGTGGCTTTGGCACAACTAAAGTCCTCATCACGTATCATCACGTTCACTTTTTTAGCAAATTGAGATAAATAAACAGACTCTTCAGCAGCAGCATAGCCACCACCAATAATAAAAATTTCCATTTCAGCACAAGAAGCACCGTCACATGTGGCACAGTAAGTAATCCCGTTTCCAGTGTATTCTTTTTCTCCTGGAAAACCTAGTGTTCTCTGTGTGGTACCTGTTGCAATTAAAACAGCATACGCTTTAATTTCATTGCCTTTTGAATCTGTTAGTACTTTAACGTCTCTCGAAAAATCTGTTTTAATGATTGTTCCTGTTTGGAACACACAACCAAAATCCAATGCTTGTTCTCGCATTTCTCTAATTAATGCTGGTCCACTTGCTTCTTTGATACCTGGATAGTTCACAATCAAAGATGTGGTACTTGTTTGACCTCCGAATGAATCTTTTTCAATGATAATTGTGTTTAACAAACTTCTACCAGCATAAACGCCTGCTGATAAAGCCGCAGCTCCCCCACCTACAATAGCTAAATCATAAATCATTTTCCTTATAATCCTCCAGTATATGAATAGTTGTGTTTGATTTTTCTTCTCTCATTCGCTTTTCTTTAAAAACCGAACGTTCAATCAACCACATCCTAGCAAAATTATTTTTTCTTGTCAAAGCTATTTTCCTTGTATTTCCCTTATAAAAACACGGTATTAAAGGTATTTTAAACTTTAATAACCCCGAACGTGTTGAAATAACTTTTATCTTTTAACTCTCTCATTTAAAAGCGAGTTATGCACATATCAACAGAGTTATCCACAACATATAGTATTTGTTCTTATTTTGTTCTTACTATATCTTGTATGCCTTCTTTTCAACCCCTTAACACATGCTCATCTATACCAATTATTCAATGCTACTCTCATTAATTAAAGTATTTTTTACCAATCACGATATAAAAATAAATAGTTCGTCTAATCCTTCCTTTTTTTCTCATTTTTCCGAATGATTCAGTATAGGCCAAATTTTTGCCCCATTCTCCTTATTTTGTCCCACCTAAGGATGCACTCTGCTTTTTTACAAAAATTAAATAACACAAAAAAAAATTTACAAAAAAATATAAGTAATAAATACCTTTTGTTATAGGTATTTATTACTTATATAAAAAACATAGAGATAACATGACATAACAAAAAAAGTTACTCTAGATAGAGTAACTTTCTGTATGCGAGAAAAGGGATTCGAACCCTCACAGAAGAATCCTTCTACAAGGCCCTCAACCTTGCGCGTCTGCCAGTTCCGCCATTCTCGCTAGTGATAATAACACTAAAACTATAACGTTTAACGACTCACTTGTCAATACGTTTCAGTCTACCACCACAAGGACAGCCATACTTAGTAACGTTGACTTGCCGTTGCCGCTTAAATTCCTTCTGACAACTTAAGCAAGAATAATATAACCATGTCGCTTCTTTTAATGGTGGTGCGTATCTGCTCCCACCTGTGATCTTTAGTAACTGTTTGAACGCTTTGTCTTGATGCTTGTAGCCTTTTCCTTCAAGGTGCAAATGGTAATGACACAACTCATGAATAATGACCTTAACAAGCTCTTCTTCACCGTACTTTTCCATAATTTTCGGATTAAAATCCAAATGGTGGTCAGCTAAATGATAGCGACCACCAGTGGTTTTTAATCGTGAATTATAGATTGCTTTATGTTCAAAGGGCTTATTAAAGTAAGTCAAAGACACTTTTTCAACTAGCTCTTGTAATGACTCGTTCCTCATACTAATCTTGCGGTTTACCTAACATGGTTAAGGCAATTCGTTGTTTTTTCAGATCAACTTCTTCAATCCATACTGTCACAACATCCCCCACCGCAACAACGTCTGTTGGGTGTTTAACAAATTGTTGGCTCAATTTGGATATGTGAACCATACCATCTTGTTTGACTCCGATATCTACAAAGGCGCCAAAATCTACCACGTTTCTAACCGTTCCTTGTAATTCCATACCGACTTTCAAATCTTCCATGGATAACACATCTTGTCTAAGCAGTGGCCCTGACATGTCATCTCGCATGTCTCTTCCTGGTTGGATTAACGCAGCAATTGCATCTTCAAGGGTTGCTTTACCTACCTCAAGCTCGTCACTCATGCTTGTGGTATTCACACCTACTAATGCGTTGCGTGCTTCTTCTGTCCCTAAGCTTGTCACGTCTAATCCTAAAATATCCAGTAAACGATTGACCATTTTATAACTTTCAGGATGAATCCCTGTGTTATCTAAAATGTTATCCCCACTTGGTATTCTCAAGAAACCAACTGCCTGTTCAAACGCCTTAGGCCCTAATCTTGGTACTTTTTTTAGTTCTTTACGGTTTGAAAATTCGCCATTTTCGTCTCTGTAGACAACAATGTTTTTAGCCGTTGTTTTATTCAAACCAGAAATATGTTGTAGTAACTGCTGGCTCGCCGTATTAACGTCGACACCCACTTGGTTAACTGCTGTTTCCACCACAAAGTCTAATTGCTCTGTTAAGCGTTTTTGAGAAACATCGTGTTGGTATTGGCCAACACCCACGGCTTTTGGTTCAATTTTAACAAGTTCTGCTAAAGGATCTTGTAGTCGTCTAGCAATACTAATCGCGCTACGTTCTTCCACTTGTAAATCAGGGAATTCTTCACGCGCCACAGCACTTGCTGAATAAACAGAAGCTCCTGCTTCGTTAACCATCACATAAAAGACCTCTCTGTTTAACTCTTTTAGATGTTCTGATACAAATTGCTCTGATTCACGACTTGCCGTACCATTCCCAATAGCAACCATGTCTACTTTGTATTCTTCTACAAATGTTTTAAATTGGGTGATAGCATCTGCACGTTTTTGTTGTGCTGCTGGTTTATGTGGATAAATAACCGTCACAGCTAATAATTTCCCTGTTTCATCCACAACCCCTAGTTTACAACCTGTTCGATAAGCTGGGTCAAATCCTAAGACCACTTTCCCTTTTAATGGCGATTGCAATAGCAAGTTACGCAAGTTCTCACCAAAAATATCAATGGCTTGTTGGTCTGCTTTTTCTGTTAATTCACCACGTAATTCCCGCTCAATAGAAGGTCCTATGAAACGCTTATAACTGTCTTCTATGCCTCGTTTAACACATTCTTCTGCGCCACTGCCGTCTTTTGTAATCAGCTGTTTTTCTAAATAACCTAAAATACGTGATTCATCTAGAGCAAAAGCGACTTTAATCACGCCTTCTTTTTCACCACGATTCATCGCTAATATTCTATGAGCTACCACACGTTTAATCGGTTCTGAATAGTCATAATACATTTCAAATACGCCTTTTTCATCTTTGCTTGCGTCTTTTTCACTTGCTTTGATGACAGCATTATTCCAAGTATATAAACGGATCCATTTTCTAAACTCTGGGTCATCTCCAATTTTTTCAGCAATGATTTCATGTGCGCCATCCATCACGTCAGTAACAGTCGTTATCTCATTGGCTTCGTTAATATATTTTGAGGCTTCTTCCTCTACTGAAGGCGTTGTTTCAAGACGAAGTAACCATTCCGCAAAGGGTTCTAAACCGTTTTCTTTCGCAATCGTGGCTTTGGTTCTTCTTTTTTGTTTGTAGGGACGGTATAAATCTTCCACTTGTTGCATTTTTGTCGCTTTTTTAATGGCTTTTTCTAAGTCTTCTGTTAACTTATCTTGTTCAGCAATTAACCTTAAAACTTCTTCTTTTCGTTTGACTAATCCTTCTAGATATTGATAACGTTCTTCAATTTCACGAATTTGAACCTCATCTAGACTTCCTGTCATTTCTTTACGGTATCTCGCCACAAAAGGAACCGTATTCCCTTCGCTTAAAAGGGTTAGGACAGTGAGTAACTGCTCTTTTCTATAACTTGTTAATTCTTTTTCTAATAATTTAAATGGCGCGGTTTCTTGCATAATTTTACTGATTCTCCTCATTTATAAAATACTTGTCGATGTATGATGATACTTTTAAATAATAGGTATCTAGGTACACAGATAAGGCGCTGTACGCTTCTAATAATAACAGCGTGTCCTCACCCATTGTAACTGATTTACGGCTAAATAGGGAAGCTTTTACATCTTCGTCTAGAATCTCTTGAAAGTTTTCCACATCTTCAATATAAGGCAAGCACAATTTTAAAAAGCCTTGTTTATGATCAATACTGTCCAACTCATAAATTTGGTTCCATCTGAAGTTTAAGAATCTCAGTTCAGAGACACATTCTTTGAATTGTTTTGTCGTTAATCGAACTTGTTTAAATCCTGCCGTTTCAGCTATATCGAACAAATGAATAATGTCATCTTCTTCTTCTTTTCGAGTGTCCAAGATGGATTGAGTCAATTCCTCAATCTCAACTTCTGTTTTAAAAGGATCTGATTCATAGATAGCCTCTTCTTTATCGTGTGAAAGTGCCCATGTTTCGGTGTGCTCATTCTCCTGCCTCTCTGAATCAAAAGTAGTTGATGCTATTAACTCTGTGCTCACTTCTTGTTCTGGCATTTGAGTCAGCAAACTCTCTATTCTTTGTTCTGCTACTTTATTTGCTTGTGTTAATTGCCTAATGGTTTCATCCAGTTGAAGGTATTCTGCATTTTGCTTGTTTTCTTCTTCTTGGGCACTCGCTGCAACTTCTGACATATGGTAACTCATCATTGCTTGTTCTTCCCTTAGTTTTTCTAACTCATCTTCTAAGGTAGTCACTAGTCGCTCCAAGAATGACTTCTGTTCATCGGACTGAGAGAGTATCATTTCTTTTTCTTGTAGTTGAATCTCTAAATAATCTCTGTCTGCCTCTAAACTGACTCGTTTCTCTTTCTCTTTTTCATATCTGTTTTCTATTTCTTGCTTTTCATGCCGTGCTTGATGTTTATTTGTGGCTTCTAACAAGGCTTTTTTCTCAGATTCTTTTAAAGTGTTTTCTAAGGTGTTATAGTCAGATTGAACTTTTTCCACCAAATGATGTTGCTTAACTTCTAATCGTTCTAGTGCCTCTTCCAATGCTTTATTGGCCATCTCTACTCTTTTTTTGTTCCCTAACTCTTCAGATAGCCGTTCTTTTAGACTACTCGTTTCACGTTCCAATTCGGCTACTTTTTCTAATCGCTGATGATCGACTTGTAACTCACTGACTCTAGTGGTCAATAGTACATTGGCCTTGTCTAGTTCCCTATTTAAGGCTTCACTTTTCAATAATTGTTGTTCAAAACCATCTCGTTGTCTTATCAACATCTCTTGGTAAGCTTCTTGTTTTCTTAACAACTGCTCTAATTCAGTGAGTTTCCCATGATACTCTTTTTGAACATTTTCTAACGTCATTTCCCACTGTCTTTGCCCCGCAACTAATTTATCATTCGTTGTGGCATAAGAAAGTGCCTTGTCCTTCATTAGTTCTATCTGTGCGTTCTTATTTTTTATTTCTGCTTCTAAGTATTCCAGTTGTTCTGTCATACTGGTTGTAGGTCGAATCGTGTCATTCGCTTTCTTTTGTTTCAATGCGTTTTCAAGCATCTGGTCTTTCCGTTCTGTTTCTTTGTTTAATTTATCAATGATTAAACTTTGTGATAACAACTTATCCTTTAATAAATTTACCTCAACAGGTTCTCTTTGTTCCTCGTCTAGAAGCGTGAATGAGTTAGTTTCTGTGATTGTTCTTTCTGTCACCTTATTCAAACAGTTACCCATGCTTACCGTAGCATGGGTCATCACAAGACGAATCTCACTACTTTCTAAATGTTCTGCCACTTCAAAAGTAATAAATAATTCTATATTATCTGAACTATCCTGTGCTTTTACAAACGCTCTGAGTACCGGGTAGTTTGGTAAGCATTGTGCCCAATCATTCAACATCACTTTACACGCAACAAGTTGATACTCTTTTTCTAACCCTCTAGATGCCCAACTTAATGTCACTTGATTTTTAGTCGTGTCCCCTGTCGTATTTGATACTAGAACAATATCATTAGTAGATGGTTTGTAACGTTCTCGTTTGAAAATACGACCATTTATTTCGTAATCTCTCTCACTCATGTGTTTTCTCCTTATTTCCTCTTCTTTAAAAACGTGATTCAAAAGGGCGTGCATGAAACAACCGGCTAGTGTCACTCACTGCACTCTCTACTTAATTTATGCCCAGCCTGTCTTTCTTTATAAAGATGCCTTCATAAGAAAAAAGCGTTGCTCTTAGGGCAACACTTGACTATTCTTGTGAAAAATTAAGTTTTACTCCGGGTTGGTCCAAAGCTATTTCAGTTACTTCATAGGCCATTCTCTCGATGATTGAAAACAAGGGTCTAACTAATTCATTCACTTCATCCGTTGTCAGATCTTCAACTTTATCCACTTTACGATTAAGGATTTGAACAAATTGTGCCACATCTCCAGACACTTTCGCTTTATCTAAAATGATTTGAAATTCTATTCTTAATCCCAACACTGAATTGTTTGCTGGATCTAACTTCATCTCTTCTGTTATTTCAAAAGGATTCATGCTTACGTCGATTCTTGTTTCATCCGTATTATCTTGAGGTAATGCCTCATAATAAAATGCTTGAACGAACTCTTTTTGTCTTTTTAATTCCATGTTACGACCTCTTTCTAACACTTCGATTTTTTGCTTTAAAAGTCTTACTTCTATTGTACATTATTCATAGGATAAAATAAATATCTTTTAGCACTTTCCTTTTTGCCACACATTGCCTAATCCGTCCATAAAATCAACGCCATTCTCAATGCTTCGGTAGACAAAATCTTTGGAAGACTGGATTACTTCACGCATATTATCATTGTTTACTCTTTCAGCAGCTATAGAAGAAGCAAACGTACAACCGGCTCCATTATTACAGCCTGAATGCAGTTTAGGGTTTCTGTAGACGTGCTCCGTTTCTGGTGTCACTAACACATCAATGGCTTCTGTCCCTGGCATTCTCAGTCCACCTTTCACTACAACATAAGGGACACCATAAGACTGAATTTTCTTACCTGCCAGTATCATTTTTTCTACAGTATCAATGGGTTCAATTCCAGATAATAACTCCGCTTCATGCAAATTAGGTGTCGTAATGGTTGCTAAAGGCAATAGTCTTTCAATAAAATACGTGACAATATCTTGGCTTGTTGTTAATCCTGACTCTTTTAACGCGAGTACAGGATCTAAAACAATGGGAACAGTGTGAACTTTTTCTAAAAAAGAGGCCACCCCTTGGGCTGTTTCTAGATTAGCTAACATCCCTACCTTGATGCCTTGATAGGTATCTAATTGTTTTTCAGCCTCTTTCAACTGATCAGTAATAACAGAAATAGGTAACTCTTCGATACTAATCTCTTCTGTCTCTCTCACCATTGTTACAATACAAGTCAACACATTGTCACCAGTTATTCCATACTCTCTAAATGTTCTAAGATCCGCTTGAAGGCCACCACCACTAAGCGTATCAGAACCTGCTATGGTTAAAAGTTTTATCATTGGCTTCTCTCTTCCTTACTGAACAGCTCCAAGTTGTGATAAGGGCCAATACTTGATTAAGACAACTCCCTTAATCTCGCTACGATCATACAACCCTAACTTCCGGCTATCGTCTCCCTCTTGTCGGTTATCTGCTAGTAATAAATATTTAAGACTTGGAACAACCTCAATATCCTCCGTCGTCCCTTCAATGTTTCTCAAATCAAAATTCTTTGTAAATAGTGTTTCTGGGTTATCTAACTCATACTTAAAATCCAAAAAATTTTCTTTCAAATACGGTTCATTAAATTCCGCATTATTAATAAATAAAATATCATCTGCCATGTTCACTTTATCACCAGGTGTTCCAATGACTCTCAAATAATCCCTTTTACCATTTTTTTCCACTTGAACAATGTTAAAACGACGAATAGCTAAATCCGGATTAACCAATACTTTATCTCCTAAATTCAAATGACCCGACATACTACTTGTGCTAATATCATCTCTGTTTAATTTAGTTAACACATAAAAAATGGTTAGCAAAGAAACCATAGATACACAGAGAAGGAAACCTATAAACAAGCGTTTCCTTCTCTTACGTGTTCTTTTTACCTGTTTCTTTTCCTCTAATACCTTGTGGAAACTTGCTTTATTTTCAATCGTCTCGCGTAACTCATCTAGTTCTAACCTCAAGGGGGTTGTATCTGGTAAGAGGTGATGTTGTTCCAATGTTTCATCCTGTTCCGTTTTATCAGGTACTTGGTCATGATTCATTGTTTACACCTCCTTAGATATTACTGATCAAACTCTTCTTTTTCAATTTGACGGTACTTTTCCATCTTACTACTAAATAGTTTCCCATTGCTTGGTGGTGTATACGTTATCGCATTCGCTCCAGCCTCGATGGTTTCCATAATCATCTCGTCTGTAGGACCGCCTGTAGCAATAATTGGGATATCAGGAAAATCTTGTCTGATTTGTCTCACAATACTTGCTGTGTTTTTTCCCCCACTAATATTTAGTATTTTAACACCAGCATCTATTTTTTCTTTCACATCTGTGTATTCTGAAGTAATTGTGCCAATAATTGGAATATCAATCACTTGATAAATGTCTTCAATGGTTTCTTTCGGTGTGGGTGCATTGACCACAACACCTAAAGAGCCGTTAGCTTCTGCAAACATGCTCATATTGACAGAGCGATTCCCTTGGGTCAACCCTCCTCCAACACCTGAAAATACAGGGACATCCGCACTTTCTACAATACATTTTGTAATAGATGGGTGTGGGGTGAATGGGTAGACTGCAATCACTGCATCTGCATCGATGTTTCGAATAATAGCAATGTCTGTTGAATAACAAATTGATTTAATGCGTTTACCAAAAATTTTTATCCCTGAACAATTTCTAATGACATTTGGTACTTGAATAATGTCTTTTCTTAAATCTGTCATAATTTCAGGGATGTTCCCTTTTTCCTTTTTCATGTCTTTCTCCTTCATAAAAAAAGCCGAATAACATTTCTGTTAATTCCACTTTTTATCAATCATATTGTGACAATTGGTTGGATTCAATCACATCTATCACTTTGTCGGCATAATCCGGGTCTGTTGCATAACCTGATACTTGAAGCGCTTTGGCTGCTGTATCATAATTATCTGCTAACAAAACACCTTGATATAGGTATGGATCCCAATCCACACCGTTGACAAATAATAAAGTGTGATCTCTCATACAATCATCCCAACTTGCATACACTTTAAAATTAGCACTAATATCAATCCACTTACCATCTTTGTATTCCTTAGTGGATAACTTAACAGAATCATCTCCTGGATAGAAGGACTTAATCCCAAACAAGTTATTGTACTTGGCACTTAACTCGCTTTTTCCCCAGTCAGATTCTAGTATTGCTTGCCCCATAATAATACTTGGTAAAATACCGTACTCACTTTGTAACTGTTTCGCAACGGGTAATAAATCATTGATGAAATCATTTTTCTGAATGCTTTCCTCTTGAATTCTTGGAGCCTCTGGAAGACGCTGTGTTAAACCTCGCAAGCTAAATACAAAAACAATTGCTCCAATTAATAACACAAACACACTTAATGTAAGAGGCATTTTTTTTACTACCGGTGACGCGTACGTTTTTCTTTTTCGTTTTGCCATCGTTTACCTACTTTTCAGTTGTTCGACATATTCTTCTAGGCTTAGATCATTCGCAATCATGTACTCTGCATTCTCTTTCCCTACGTATCGAATATGCCATGGTTCATAGTTAATTCCTGTTAACTGTTCTTTTCCTCGCTCGTATCGTATCACAAAACCATAATGGCAGACGTTTTCTTCTAACCATTTACCAGCCTTTGTTTCTCCAAATTCTTGTTCCAACATATTACCGTCGTTATACCAATTCGCTTCAAGTACGTCAAGAGCCATGCCTGTATGATGCTCGCTTAATCCAGGCTCTGTCAAATAACCCATGGCCTCTTTTCTTGCCTCATCTTCAGCATACCCTTGATTGATGTATTGATTAGTATCTCGTTCGACAATGGCTTCTTGTTCACTTACTGAGCGAAAAGAAGAGACCACTACTAACTCGATATTTGCTTCCTCTGCAGCCTTTGCTAAATCATTATAATGGGGTAAGACACGCTCGTCAATTAACTTGCCATCCCCTATATCAACAAGATTCTTTGGCTCTTCAATAATCGGATGATTTTCATTCACCAAGACTAAATTCCAATCCTCGTACTTTCCAGGTAATGGCTCCTTTTCTTTTGATGTTTCTGTTATTTCTGCCTTGTTACCGTCTGCTTTATTTACGACAACGCTGGCTTTATCTTTTTGTACTAAAAAAATAACTGACACGCCAATAAATAAACAAACCATACATATTAATAATTTTTTTGCCATTACTTATTTGTTATTAGTCTCTCTTTCTCTTTTTTCCGTGTACGCTTCTACTAAGTTTTCATCTACCCATTCCAATAAATCTACTTTTGATTCTGCTATTTGTTGTTGAATCATAGCTGGCATGGCAAACTCTAATATATCGTCATACCCCCACTCACCATAGCTCGCTACAATTCGTAGAATCACATTGTCTTGTCGTTTGTCATTGATAGGTAGCGTCACACGTTGTTGCTGCGTTATTAATTCAACCTGTGCTACACCTGTTTTTAACCAGTTGGTGGCAATAATTGATTTTAAGCGTTTGTATTCTGAGACAACATAATGTCTTTTTTCTGGGAAGAGGATCGTTTGTCTCGCTATTTTTTGAATCAACATCCATTCATAATCCGAAAACATGCTTTTAATTTTTTGCATTTTATCTCCAGGTATAGCGGCTGCCCCTGTTTTCCAGTTAGCCCATTCTGTCTCACTGATGTCTAAATACTCCTGACAAAATACCTTTTCCGTGATAAATTGTTCCTTCACTCGGTCAACAATAATATATACGATTGATTGATGCATTTGCTCATCACACTCCCGTTTCATTTTAATATCACATACCTTCATTTTACTCTTTCAGAAGGAAAAATGCACGTTTGTTCCAACTTCGTTAACAATATTTAGAAACTTTTAGTCTTTGTTAGTATCAGCAAAAGCCACTTTAATGTCAATAAAGGTTTGAATCTCTGTTAATAACTGGTACAACCTCGCTCTATTTTCAAATTCTTCCCGTGTTTTTGGCAACTCTCTGCCTTCGTATTCTTCATATACTTCTTGGACATGTTGGCTGAGTAACCGTCCATCGTTATCTTCAGAATATAAATCATAGATACGCCCAACTAGATTCGATACCCCTTCTGCTACATCTGACTCGACTTGAATAGACGTCATCAATCTCACCATGTTTTCTAACACCGTTAATTGCATGCGTCTCATCTGAAAATACAGTAATTCATAATCATCTTGTGTCCGTAATTGATTCTCCCTATGATTTTTGGCGTACTGTTCCCCTTGCTTGATACTCTTAGCCGCACCCTCTATCAAGACGTGACATTCTTTTGGAGTAGCAGAACCGTTTAATAGTTCCGACATGTTTTTTAGTAAGAAACGAATATGCTCATCCATCAAATCTTTGTGTTTTTTGATATCTTCTTCCACATTTGGCATATATAAATTAGCTAATAATGCCAAACCTACACCGATCAATAACAAACTCAAGGCATTTAATACCAAGCCAAGATCCATGCTTTTCGCATTTAAAAAATGAGTAATCAACACTGAATTCACAGGGATGGCTTCACTCATTTTGCACCTAGCTGCTAGTGGAATATAGATTAATAAATACATACCAAAAGCCAAAGGGGTATATCCTAAAAGAGAATAACAGCCATAGGCAATCACAAAAGCAACCAACAAGGCGATAATTCTTCCAATACCTACTCTAAAGGATGATTTTTTACTGTTAGTAACACTCAGTATAGCAATAATTCCTGCTGTTGCTGGGAATTGTAGCCCTAAATAACTGGCTAACATTATTCCTACTGTGGCCGTAATGACCGTTTTTATTGTTCGTAGTCCTATTTTCATTTCTTTCGCTCCTGTCTCTTCTCTCTATTAAAAAACATATTTTCTTTCACGTCAAATACTAGCCGAAACAAACATAATCGTTTATTATAGTCATATACACTAGGAGGATACACTATGACTAAAAAGATAACACTATTGTTTTCTTTCATCCTAATTTTAACCTTACAAGGATGTGGCATTACTCAAGAGCTGGATCAAGCGATCACAACAACAACTGAACTTAATACCACTCTTGAGGATTACAAAGAAAACATTAAATTATTCAAAAAGCGAGTGGATGAGATACCGGATGCTTTTGAACGTGACTTGAAAAAAGGGGATCCTGAAGGGTTATTTAAAGAATCTGAGGGCGATTTATACCGCAACTTCACTAAGCGTCAAGAATTACTTGAAACAATGACTGCTGAGCAAAAAGAGATGGCTAAATTAAAAAAAGAGTTGCAACGAATTATATCTAAAGAAGCCGTAGATGTGGATAACGAGCAACTAGAACTCATTACCAGTAGTTTAGATATCATCAAAAATAACTTCGATGCGAACCAAACTTACATCGAAACAGGCACTTCTCAAGAAGAAGACTTATACAATCAGTTACCTGTGGATAATCTAAGTGCCCAGACCTCATTGATTGAACGCACTTATGGCTCAGTTATGATGGCTTCTGAAGAAAGTATTACAAACATCAACTATACTTTAAGCTTAATCAAGCACTTCCAAGACACTGCACAAGTCCCTGCTAAATAAGGAGGTTTGCTATGTTTATTGGTAAATACCATATTGGCCTTAGAACAGTTAAAACCTGTTTAGCTGTCATGTCATGCATCATCTATTTTCATCTTACACACCGGGGAACGCCTGTTGTAGCTACTTTGGCCACTGTTTTTATTTTAAGAGAAGATTTAACTAACACCCTAGATTTTGGTAAAGCTCGTATTATTGGGAATACAGTAGGTGGGCTTAATGCTGTTATCTACACGTTCTTTTATCAGTTTTTTTCTAATAAAAACCTAGCTGAAACCTTTCTTATCCCTTTACTTGTCGGTGTAACCATCACCGTCTCCATTCGTATGGGAAATAAAAAAGGCTTGATTGGTAGCATTGCTACTTTATTATTCATCTGCTTCTCCATTCCTCAAGAACAGTCAATTATGTACGCTATAAGTCGTGTGATTGACACCTTTATTGGTGCTTTCTTCGCCTTGTTCTGGAATCTGCTTATTAAGCCGCCTATTCCTGTTGATAGTCCTGAAGAGCACAGTATTGAAGCCAAAGAAGCCTTGATTCAACAAAAACAGCGCGACATTGACGCGCTTCAAAGAGAAATAGATGAGATAGCCTTCACATTAAAAAACGACTAACTGCTCACAGTGAACAGTTAGTCGTTTTTTATTTAGTCTTCTTTATCCATTGGTACAATCTTTGTTTTAGGCCCTCTAGATACAAAGGTTTCTAATAAATCTTTCACATCTAGACCTGTTGTTTCTTTCAGTGTTTCTTGTGAACTTGCTAGAAGATTGGTTGCGTAATTCGTGACACGATTCGCACCACTTCCTTCACCACCTTGTCCCGTATCTACCACTGATATTTTCTCAATGTTGCCTAATGGTTGAGCTGCTTCTCTCACTAAGTTAGGTAATATTTCTAGAACCATACTTAACACAGCAGCTTCTCCGTATTCTTTGAAAGCTTCTGCAATTTTTTCTTTTGCTTCCGCTTCAGCGCGACCTTGGGCTAAAATCGATGCCGCTAAAGCGTCCCCTTCCATACGGACTTGAGAGGCATTCGCTTCAGCCATAGCTTCCACTCTAAACTTCTCAGCTTCCGCTTCCGCTACTTCTTGGGCTTTAAAAGCTAAGGCTTCTTGTTCTTTAGCATAACGATCTGCGTCTGCTTTTTTCTTCACTTCTGAGTCGTATTGTTTCTCACGACGTAGAATTTCTTTTTCTTCTAATTCGATTTGTTTTTGACGCTCGATGACTTTAACTTCCATCTCTTGCTCGATAACTTGTTGCTGTGCTTTGGCTTTTTCCAAATTATACGCTTGATCAGCTCTTGCTTTAGCCACGTCTTGTTCTTGTTTGTAGGCAGCTAAGCGTAATTCTTTGCCTTTCGTTGCTTCTGCAATTTCTGATTCACGCATTAATTCTGCTTCTTGAGATTCTTTTTCTGCTTGTGCTTTTTTGATACGTGTTTCTTTGTTTGCTTCGGCTTCTGCAATCTCAGCATCTCTTTTTACTTGAGCAATTCTTGGTTTACCTAAAGAATCCAAGTAACCGTTTTTGTCTCTCACTTCTTTAATAGTGAAAGAAACAATAATCAGACCCATTTTAGCTAAATCCACGCTGGCTACTTCTTGAACGCTTTGACTAAACTTGTCTCTGTTTTGATAAATTTCTTCTACAGTCATTGAGCCTAGAATCGAGCGTAAATGACCTTCCAACACTTCTCGTGCTTCATTTTCCAATTCTTCTCTTGTTTTACCTAAAAATTGTTCTGCAGCTGTGGCAATTTCTTCCACAGATGATCCTATCTTAATAATCGACGTGCCATCAGCCATCACTGGTACACCCTGTTCTGTGTAGACTTCTGGTGTGGATACGTCCAATTTACTTGATAATAAACTTAATCGGTTCGAACGTTGGAAGACGGGTAAGACAAAAGCTCCTCCACCACGAACAATTTTTACTTTGTTGCCAGTATCATCTTGATGCACATTTTTAGTCCCTAAATAACTACCACTAATAATTAGTGCCTCATCTGGTTTAGCTGTTTGGTATTTTGACACAAACACTATCAATAACATCAACAAAATAAACACCACAAGGCCTATCGGTAATAATACAAATCCCATCTAACTTCCTCCTACATAAAATTGTCTTTATAAGGAACCACATAACACACACGGTCTCTTATTTCTATAATTAGCACTTCTTTTCCTTGAGCGACTCCTTGCTCTTGTTCTTCATAAAAAGCAGCTGGTCGACTCATACTTCCCGTGACACTAGAAATTTTTATTTCACCCATTCCTTTAATTGGGATAGGTGTTATAACAATCCCTTTCAACCCTTCCATGTCTTTTTCTGACATAGAAATAGTGGCTTCTGAGTTTCGTATTGGTACTAAGATATAAAAATTCAGTAAAAATACGAGCAGTGTGGCTAGTCCAATCCCAATGAATAGGATAACCCAACTATTAACATCAAAGGCTTTTTCTCCTAGATAACCAAACAATGATGTAAAAGCTATCCAAGGGACAATCAACATTGGATCCACTGGCCCATCAAAATCAAAAATGTCTCCAAAGAGAAACAATACGACTGAAATAGCGGCACAGGTGATTAATGTATAAAAATAAATAGTATCTAACGGTACACCGTTTAACACTATCCTCACCCCTTTCTTTCTGTTAACCTATTTTCATTTTACCAGTAAAAACGATAAAAAAATAGGCTTTCTCGTCGATTTTCAAGACATACGTTTTTTAAATCAATCAAAAAGATGCTCCTTATATGAAGGAACATCTTTACTCATTTTTTCTAATTATTCCGTTGATTTTAATGCTTCAATCATGTCTACTTTTCGTAATTTACGGTGCATCACTAGCATCACAATCGTAGAAAACAAGACCGTTAGTAAAGTCGAATAGAGGTAACTCACTAAATGTATGTCTTTTGGAAACATCATCATATCAACTTCTGCTGTGGTTAAGACAAAGCCATGAAGGAGCCTTCCAAGAACAAAACCTAACAGAATGCCTAGCACCGTTAGAATATTATTTTCTCGGTAAACATACATGGTGACTTCTTTATCGTAGAAACCTAGTACTTTAATCGTTGACAACTCTCTAATACGTTCAGATATGTTGATATTCGTTAAATTGTATAACACCACAAAAGCTAGCATCGCTGCAGAAACAATTAAAACCCACACAACAATATTTAAACTCTCCATCGTATCATCCATGGCTTCACCGATTTTGCTTGTATAAGAAACCGTCATCACTTCTTCTTCTTCCATTAGTTTCTTCGACAGTTGCTCTTCTTCTTTGTTAGATAACTCTTTATTAAACAAGAGGTAATCCACATTGAACACTGGGGATTCTTTAAAAATTGTTTCATAATAAGTTGGTGTCATGTACATAAAATGCATGGCATAATTCTCCACAATCTGTGACACTCTCACCTGATGCTCTTGATTGTCTGCATCTTTAATACTTAGCGTGTCCCCCACCTTAATTTCTAATAAGCGGCTTAACTTTTCATTAATAATAACACCTGTGTCATCTAGTTCATACCCTTCTCCTGATACCCGGTCTTTAAATGTGATGAACTTAGTTAATTCTTTTGATTCTTTGGGTATATCAATAATCACTTCTTGACTCGTCATGCCTTTTTTAACCACATCTACAGTTTTTTGAGACATCATTAAATGCTCTGACACTTCCGGTATGCCGTCCCGTTTTGCTTCGTAGGTTTCTATGCTTTGTTCCATATCATCTCTGTCTAGATAAACAGAAGCATCGTAATGCCAAATATCTGAAAATTGTTTCGTAACAATGTCCCCAATAGAATCCTTTAAGCCAAATCCTGTTAAAATCATTGCCATACAACCAGCAATCCCTAGAATCGTCATAAGCATGCGTTGTTTGTATCTAAACAGGTTTCTAGCTGTCACTTTTTGATTAAAATTAAAGCGCGACCATACTTTAGGTAGTCGCTCTAAAAAGATGCGTTTTCCTGGTTTTGGCGCTTTGGGTCTCATTAAAACAGCAGGGGTACTCAACAAGTCAACCCTTAAGACAATCAATGAGGACAATAAGGTACATAACAAAGCAACCACAATGGACTGAATGGTGTAACTTGCATAATAAGTGACAATCACAGGAGGTAAATTATATAAGTTACGGTAAGCATCAAAAATAACTGTTGGGAATAAGTTAAACCCAATGACTAATCCTAGCCCTGTCCCTATAACACTGGCCAAAGTAGAATAGACAATAAATTTTTGAGCCACTTCCCAGTTCGTGTAACCTAATGCTTTAAGCGTGCCGATTTCGCCCCTCTTCTCATCTACCATACGCGTCATAGTTGTTAAACAAATTAATGCCGCAATAAGAAAAAAGAAGACTGGAAATACAGTGGCTATCGAAGAAATACGGTCTGCATTGTCTTCAAATTCAGAGAATGACGGATTATCATGCCGACTAAAATACAAATACTCAGGAGCACTCAACTCTGAGAGTTCTCTTTCTTTGTCCTGTAACTCTGTTTCAGCTTTTTCTAACGCCTCTTTGCTATCTTCTAGTTTTTTTTCTTCTGTTAACAGGGTATTCTCTGCCTCTTCTACTATCTGTTCTTGCTCTTTAGACACTGGCATACCTAACGCTTTTCCCTGTTCTAACTGATTCTTTTGGTCATCAAGATGCTGACGAGCAAGACGCAACTCAGCTTCGCCTTCTTTCAACTGATTGCTACTTTTATTAAGCTCTTGTCGGCCTTTATCAATCTCTTTTTCCCCTTCTTTTTTTATCTTAGCGATTTCTTCTTCTGGCCGATCTTTCAACTGCTCCTTTAAGTTTTTTTCATATTCAGTGTATGCTTTTTCATAGGACGGGCCATAAGCTACTTGCTCGGTCATTGACGCGTACGTCACATAGAGTTCGGTGAATCGGTCCAATAAAAAGTTTGTTTCAGGAATTAAACCAAAATAATCAACGGTCCCTTTTCCAACCATGGTATTCCCCCGGGAAACGCGGTCAATAAACAATGGACTGTTAACAAAGCCCACTACCTTGTAAGAAGCACGAGAAACTTCCTCATCCGTATCCACATCGAAAGTCAACGTCTCCCCAATCTTCACGTCATTTAGTTCCTTGCTTCGGTAGTCCATCGCAATCTCACCTTCTTTTTCAGGAAGATGTCCTTCGATAACAACCGGTTGATTCAAGGATTCTTTGTTTTCTTGATTATAAGACATAAGCTTTACAACACGTTGACTATTAGATTGTGTCACATCCAATGAATAACTTGGTTCAACGATATCTATCCCTTTACTTTGACGGGCTGCTTTAATATCATCCTCTGTGATACCAAGAGGTGATACCACTTTTGTCTCCATTAGTTGTTGTTCCTTATAGTACGTATCTGCTGTATTGACCATGTCTGGTCCTGTTGCTTTTATCCCTGCATAAAAACAAACGCCTAATAATATAATTAATAGAATAGAAAAAAAGCGGGCTTTTGATGCGAAGATTTCTCTCATGGTTGATTTTCTTAAGGCTTTTTTCTTCATTCCTTTTCCACCTACCATTCTATCTCTGCCACTGGTAATGGCGTCTCATTCATCTCCACGCTTCTTACCTTGGCATCATTAATGCGAATGACTCTGTCTGCCATTTTTGCAATTTCTGAGTTATGTGTAATAACAATCACTGTTGTCTTTTGTTCTCGGCACGTGTCTTCTAATATCCCTAGAATTTGCTTTCCTGTCTCAAAATCCAAGGCTCCCGTAGGCTCATCACATAACAATAATTTAGGGTTTTTAGCTAAAGCACGAGCAATAGCCACACGTTGCTGTTCTCCCCCTGATAATTGGGCTGGGAAATTCTGTTTTCTGTGATCTAATCCCACTCGTTGTAGCACATCATCCACATTTAAAGCATTTGGCGCGACTTG
The DNA here is from genome assembly GCF_056322705.1 of Vagococcus sp. 211. NCBI lineage: Bacteria > Bacillati > Bacillota > Bacilli > Lactobacillales > Enterococcaceae > Vagococcus > Vagococcus sp. 211. The sequence continues at coordinate 378,347 of NZ_CM150475.1, read as the reverse complement.
AGAGGCTAGTTCCACGTTTTCTCTTGCGGTTAAGTTAGGAACTAAGTTATAAAATTGAAAAACAAACCCCACATCAACCCGGCGATACCCTGTTAATTGTTTGGCATTAAATTTAGCGATATCTGTTCCATCTACAATGATTTCACCTTCATCACAGCTATCCATGCCTCCTAAAATATTTAATACGGTCGATTTTCCCGCCCCACTGGGACCCAAAATCACCACAAATTCACCTTCATTAATGGAAAACGAGACACCATTATTCGCTACTATGACATTATCCCCCATATGATATCGTTTATACACATTATTTACTTCTACGTAACTCATGATATATCCTCCCTTTCCTTTTTAACATACCTTATTATAGCAAAATCTTCATTTTAAGTCTTATCTGCCACAAAAACGAAAAAAACGAACGCTTGTTCTTTCTCTCAACATCTCGTATAATATGAACATACTTAAGGAGGTCACTATGGCTCAAAAAAAGAAACAAAACAAGAACAAAATCAAACTAAGCACAAGAGGTAGCTTCATCTTAACCCTTGTTGTGGTTGTATTAGGTTATATTGGGATTCAGATGCCAAATGAAGTCATGAATCTCTTCGACTGGCAATCACACTCTCAGACAGAAGCACCTAAGACATCCCCTTCAAAAGGGTCACAATCAGGAGATAACCCTGGACCGATTGAACATGGATCTGCCCAGTTTTCTAACAAGGAATTAAAAGATAGTAAAAAAGGCTGGATTACTTATGGTGATTACGACAAATATGGCCGACCAACTCAAGCCAATGCCTTGATTAAACCTGATATGATCAATACTGGTACGAGCGCAAGACAAGAGATTAAACCACCAGGCTTTATCTCTGGATTAGATCCTCATAATCATTCTAGAGGTCATTTAATCGGACGACAAATGGGAGGAAGTGGAGACGATCCTAAAAACCTAGTAACTCTCTATCAAAACCCAGTAAATACGCCTTTTATGACCAAATATGAAAACATGGTTCGTAAAGCAGCGGACAACGGAGAGACGATTCGCTATCAAGTCACGCCTGTTTATGACAAAGACGAACCCATGCCAATAGCTGTTGATATGCAAGGAAAAAGTTTAGGGTCTGACACAGTCAACTTTAATGTCACCATCGAAAATAAAAAATAAAGAAAGAAGGAAGAAACATGACGTTTGAAGAATGTTTACACTCGTTACCAGCGACCACAACGACTGATGGCTTTTTAGATGCTTTGTCTAAAGCTCAAATTAACTCTTTTCATGAGTATCTTCTCTTTGGAACATCAGAAAAACAGGCTCTATTTCTACAGAATTTAGCCTTTTTGGCAGAAGAGGATGTGTGGACCGCGGAAGAATTAACCGACTATCAACTTGTCGCACAATCCATTGATAATGACTATATTCTAGCTTCTAACAATCACGTTATGGTGATTCCCTCCCATTTATATCGTGACGACTCAGAGACCTATGAAGTAACCATTATCCCTTTTTTCGAGCAGTATTTAGAAGGCTCTCTGGCTTCAAACATCTTAGCAGATAATTCTTAATATTTTAGGAGGTGGCTTAATGCCTAGATAGGACTCTTTTCAGACTCACTAGAACACCACTGAAAGGATGATACCCTCATGATAAAAAAAGTAACACCATTAAAAGAACCGGAATTAACACAACTTTGTGACCTATGGCTTGATACCAATAAACAAGCACATGATTTTATCCCCGCCACCTACTGGCAACATAATTACGAGCTTGTTAAGGGCTTATTCCCTCAAGCTCAGATTTATGGGTACTATGAAGAAGGCTCTCTTATTGCCTTTATCGGACTAATAGAGACTTATATTGCAGGTATTTTTGTCCATCCAAAGAGGCAAGGGGATGGGATTGGAACACAATTGCTTGACGTCGCTCAGCAAGAGGCTACGACATTATCTCTCCATGTCTACAAACAAAATAAACAAGCTCTTGCCTTCTATCTTTCTAAAGGCTTTATTATAGCTGAAGAAAGCGTGGATGAGGCAACAGGTGAAGCCGAGTATTTAATGACTTGGCATTCTTAATAAAAAAGCTATCTGTCACAGGATAGCTTTTTTCATTGAAAAGGAGGACATATGATGACCAACAAAAGCCTCACTCTTTTAGCTTCTTATTTAGAAACATGCCAACTCCCACCAATCAAAGAGGTGCAACATGAAGACCAAAATGCTGAATACGAAGGAGTGAGCTTTCAACTTCAGCAACATTCCTTTAGAAGTCGTTTGGCAAAAAAAACACCCACTAAAAAAGGCTATTTTGTTGTCTTTTGGGAAAAAGATGAATCAAACACTAATCAAGCCTTTTCTTATCAAAATAGCCCTGATAGCTTGTTGGTCTTTGTTATAGATGGTGAATTAGAAGGGGTATTTACTTTTCCAAAAGAGGTATTACGACAGCAAGGCATTCTTCAAACAGACTCACAAAAAGGAAAGATGGGCATGCGGGTTTATCCTTCCTGGGTAACAGACTTAAATCCTTCTGCTCAAAAGACTCAGAACTGGCAAACTCTCTACTTTACTGAGACTGCCTCAGACTGGTCTCACTCCCCACTTTATGAAGTATTACTAAACACAAAAAAAGGATAACCCAACTTGGGGTTATCCTTTTTTAATTACATCATATCTGGTGATTCTACGCCGAGTAAACGTAAACCTTCTTTGATAACAACTGATACAGAGTAAACAAGAGCAAGGCGTGCTTCTCTTTGCTCGTCTTCAGCTAAAATCTTATGTTTAGAATAGTATTTGTTGAATTTTTGAGCTAAATCAATTAAATATTTAGCAATAACTGATGGTTCATATTTACGTGACGCTTCCACAATTTTTTCTGGGAAGATGTTTAACACTTTAATAATTTCCCATGAATCTTCATCGTTTAAAGCAAGAGTAGGTAAGTCAGAAGGAACCGTCCATTCTGCTTTTCTTAAAATACTTTCACAACGAGAACGAGTGTATTGAACGTAAGGACCTGTTTCTCCTTCAAATTGGATGATTTCATCTAAGTTAAAATCAAAACTATTCATACGATCATTTTTCAAATCGTGGAACACAACAGCACCAACACCTACTTGATGAGCTACCTCGTCTTTGTTTTCTAAGGTTGGGTTTTTAGCTGTGATTTGTTCTTTGGTCGCGTTGATTGCCTCGTTTAATACCTCTTCAAGTAAAATAACATTTCCTTTACGAGTTGATAATTTCTTACCACCTGATGTGATTAAACCAAAAGGAATGTGATGAATGTTATCTGACCAATCATAACCCATTTCTTTTAGAACCGCTTTTAATTGTTTAAAGTGAATCGATTGCTCGTTCCCTACAACATATAACGCTTCTTTAAAGTCATAATTATTAATTCTGTAAATAGCAGCGGCTAGGTCACGCGTGATATATAACGTTGCCCCATCTGATTTACGAATTAATGCTGGATTTAGGTCATATTTTTCTAAACTAACAATGTCAGCTCCTTGATCCGATACAAGTAAGTCTTTTTCTTCTAATAATTGGATAACTTCATCCATTTTATCGTTATAGAAGGCTTCCCCGTTATAAGAATCAAACTCAATGCCCAACATTTTATAGATTTTTTTGAATTCTTGTAATGATTCGTCTTTGAACCATGTCCATAATTCTGTGGCTTCTTCGTCCCCGTCTTCTAATTTCTTGAACCAAGCACGACCTTCGTCTTCTAACTCAGGTGTTTCTTCTGCTTCTGTATGGAAACGAACGTATAATTTTAATAATTCTTGAATCGGTTCAGCTTGGACTTTTTCTTCAGAACCCCATTTTTTATAAGCAACAATTAACTTACCAAACTGCGTGCCCCAATCACCTACGTGATTGATACGAATTGGGTTGTAACCAATTTTTTCAACGATTTCAGCTAATGAGTTACCAATAACTGTTGAACGTAAATGTCCCATTGACATTGGTTTAGCAATGTTTGGTGATGATAAATCGATAGGAATGTTTCCACCTTGGCCTAAGTCTGCGTCTCCGTAATGTTCTTTTTCTGTCACAATTGTTGTTAAGACACTATTGCTGATGTCTTCTTTTTTCAAGAAGAAGTTAATATAACCATTCACTGCGACTAAGTTTTCATAATGATCCGTTGGAAGCTGTGTTATTAACTCCTCAGCAATCATTTTTGGTGCTTTTCTGAATACTTTAGCTAATGAAAATGTTGGAAAAGCAAAGTCTCCGTGTGAACTTACTTTTGGTACTTCTAATGCTTGATAGATATCTTCTGCGTTTAAATGTTCTCCGACAACGCTTTGTAAATCTGCAACGATTTGTTGTTTGTTATCCATGTTGTTTCCCCTCTCAATGTTTAAAAATGAATACAAAAAGCCTCTTATGAATAATCATAAGAGACGAATTTAATAATTAATCCGCGGTACCACTCTTGTTGTTGATAACCTCAACCACTTTACCTATATCTATATGTCTGAAAATAGAGGCGTTTCCTTTTAGTCATTGTCCTGGCTTTCACTATCCCAGGTTCGCTTCTCTCAATGGTGTCACCAACAAGTACTTAATCTATTCACCGTATTATAACAAATCTCACTTTGTAATTCTAGTTAAAAAAGACGGACTTATGTCTTTCCTTCCTTTTTACCCATGAACTAAAAATTGTGTTAAGTAGTCATTAATATGTGTCGCATCTTCTTTTGTCTTAGATAAAATGAGAACCGTATCGTCTCCAGCCAAACAGCCAACAATTTCCGTCACGTCTTCTCGGATATTATCAATCAATACCCCTATTACTTGACCATTTCCTGGTAAAACATTTAACAAATTGATAAACTCAATTTGAGTCAAAGAAACAGCGGAATCTTCCAAAGCATGTTTTAGTCGTTCTTCATCCGAACGAATTTTTGTTGGTCGACTACCTTGCGCCAGTATTCTATAGCATACTTGACCGTCACTATTAGGACTTTTTACGATATTTAATTCTCTAATATCTCTAGAAATCGTCGCTTGTGTCACAAGAACTCCTTCATTAATCAATAACTCAATCAAATCACTTTGTTTGGTTATTTGATTTTCATCAATTATTCGTTTGATAATGGCATGCCTTTGATTTTTATCCATCCTTAGTCTCCTCCTCTTGTTATCCAGTACCTTTACATAAATTGACAATACCATTTAACGAATCATAAGTAAATAAGTAAGATAACAAATCATTTTTATCTGGCTATTTCCTTTTAGTACTCTCTATAAAACGATACAATACCACCTTGATCACAAGAGACAAACCCATTTTTTTCATAGAAATGTCTCACCAATGGGGCATCCTCTGTTAAGAGTACTTTTTGTCTGATGCCCTTGTAAACCGCTAATGTTTTAGTCATCAATCTCTCTCCAACACCTTGCTGTTGGTACGTTGGATTGACTAAAAGGTCCTGAATATAAATAATCGTTTCCCCGTCACCAATGACTCTGATTAATCCAATCAACCGTTCGTCATCCCATGCCGTTAAGACATAGAGAGACCGACTGATACCTCGACATAACGTTGCCATATCATTAGTGTACGTTACCCATCCCACGCTATTGTACAGTCCTTCGATTTGATCCGAGGCAATGCTAATATTTTCTTTATACAGAATCATTTGCTTTTTTTACACTCCTTTTATGAGCCTTTATTTTTTTCATGGCCCACTGATAGTGACTGGTAGTTGATGACGTACAATAACTTGCCACGCTAGTCGTTCCAGTCCATGTAAAATACGCTTTAGTTACTAAGGCTTCTTCTTCAAAACCATCAATTAACGCCATCGTTCGTCGATGCGTCCATTCTAACTGTTCTTTGATTTCTTCAAAAGAGACCCCTTGGCACTCTTCCCAGAGGCATTGATTCATCTCTGCGTAATTTTTCCAAGTATAGGGAGCGGGTAAGAAAGGACGAGACTTTCCCTGTTGGTTATCCTCTAGCCACCGGATTAAGAGGCGTTGCCATTCTAATACATGAGCAAGAACATCTCGTGTGTTTTTGTCTCTCTGCCAGTGTGCTTCTTTTTTATTAGGTTGATCTGTAAAATCAAAGGGCGTCTCTTCTTCCAATGGAGATAACCCCTCAATCAGCGTAAGCAAAGCATCAAAGTCCTCATTACTTTGCGTTAGTATCTCTTGCTTTGTCTTTGGTCGTGCCATTTTATCACTCCTTATAAAAATAGAGGACACTCTGACAGTATCCTCTTAATCTTTTTTAACCTAGTAATGTCAATTCTTTTGGATAGTGATTCAATACATCACAACCCTCTTCCGTCACAAGTACTAAGTCTTCAATCCTCACGCCAACTTCTCCTGGTAAATAAATGCCTGGTTCAATAGAAAAAATCATTCCTGGCTCTACGGTATCATGGTTAATACCTGACACATCTCCTGCTTCATGGCACTCAATACCAATAAAGTGACCCGTACGGTGAGTAAAATAATCACCGTATCCTTTTTCAGTGATGTAATCACGTGCAGCTGCATCAATTGCGCTTAATTTAACCCCTGGTTTTACCATGGCAATCGCACGTAAATTGGCTTCTAAGACCGTTTCATATACGTCACGGCTCTTGTCAGAGACTTCTTTATAGAAAAAGGTACGTGTCATATCTGAACAGTAGCCATTTTTCACGCCACCAATATCAACAATGATACTGTCTCCTACTTTAACTGTAGAATCGTCATTCTCATGATGCGGGTCTGCCCCATTAGCTCCATAAGCTACGATTGGATCAAAGGAAAAGCCTGAATTACCTTGCTCATGATAGAGTTTAGCTAATTCTTTTGTCATCTCTTCTTCTGTTAGTTCCTCAACAACTTTAGCAGCAATATGTCCCATTACTGTATCGTTGTCTAAGGACACCTCTTTCATCTTAGCTATTTCATCCGCATTTTTAACTGCTCTTAATTCATCTGTAATTTTTGACCCTATATTAAAATGTGACAAAGGTTGTTTTACACGGTTCATTAAATCTAGTAAGAAATGCGCTGCCCAGTGTTTATCCACGCCAATGGTTACGGTTGGATCAAGTTGTTCTACTAAAATACCCATTCCCATTCCCTCATCAGTGTCATCAACAGAAACAATTGGCATACCCACTTCTTCTTCTTTGACAGGAAACAGACGATTAATCACAGCAACATGATTGCCATCTTCTTTTAGTACCAACGTGACTAACCTCTCACCTGGCTCAATCATTTTCCCTGTTAAATAAAAAATAGTCGCCGGATCAGATACCAATAACTGGCCTTGCTGACGTTTTACCATTTCTTCTACCACTCGATTCACACGTTTTTCATACATACTTACTACCTCCTAATAAAAAAAGAAGAGGAAAACTCTTCTTTTTGTGTATTTATTCTATTGTACTTGATAACGACATTCTCCGTCTAGGTATGTTGCTTCTAAATCTAAATCTTTTGATAAGACAATAAAGTCTGCAGCACGGCCGTCTTTAATGCTACCGCACACGTCATCTATTTTACAACTAACAGCAGGAACTAAGGTTGCCATCATAATCGCTTCTTCTGGTGTAGCAATATCCCAATCCACTACATTTTTAATGGCTTCTTTTAATTTCAAGATACTTCCTGCTAAGTTACCTTCCATCATCCGCGCTGTCCCGTCTTTTACAACAACTGGGAATTCGCCTAACATGTACTCACCATCAGGCATTCCTCCAGCCATCATACAATCCGTAATCAATGCCACATGGTCATGTCCTGTTTTTTCCATTAATACGCTAGCGGCTTTTGGATGAACATGGTGCCCATCACAAATCAGCTCAGAGAAAACATTTTGAAGTGTCATTGCCGCTCCAACCATCCCAGGTTCCCGGTGATTAAGCCCACGCATACCATTGAACGTATGAACAAAGACGCTTGCTCCTGATTCTACAGCTGCCGTCGCTTCTTCAAGAGTACCGTTGCTATGTCCTAGAGCGACAACCACACCTTGGTTCGTGACTTCTTTAATAAAGTCTCGAGAACCTTCTCTCTCAGGCGCCATAGCAATTTTTTTGATGTTGTTACCAGACGCTTCTTGCCACTCGTTGAAAACCTCTAGGCTTGGATCTGAGAAATACCCTGGATTTTGAGCCCCTTTGTATTCTTCTGTAAAGAACGGTCCTTCAAAGTAAATGCCTTGAATTTTAGCCCCTTTTACATCATCCTTAACTTTTCCAATAGTGGTTGCCACTTTTGTTAGCTGTTCTCTACTTGAGGTTAAAGTCGTCGGTAAAAAAGACGTCACACCACAAGATAACAACCCTTCTGACATCGCTTTTATTCCTTCAGCATCATTATCCATCACATCATGATTCATAAAGCCATGAATGTGTGTGTCCACTAAACCTGGCGCTATCCATTTGCCTGTATGATCAATAATGGTTACCTCTCCTGTTGGGCGACTTCTTTGCACGTTACCAAAGACACCGTTAGTAATATCTAAATAACCAGCTTGTGCGACACCTGAATGTAAAAAGAACTTATCTGCGTAAACAAATGTTTTCATTGTCATAACTTCTTTCTGTATAAGATTTATGTTAAAATTATCACTGTTTTCCCTTTTAGTCAAGAATTGGACTATACATCTATCCAGAATATTATAGAACTCTTTTAATAATAGTGGTTATAAAATAGGATAAAACACATTTTTATATACCATCTGACAACATTTCATGCTATAATCATCCCAAGGTATTTTTTTGATAAATAACTATCACAAATTGTACAAAAATAGGAGTGTTTTTGATATGGACGAAATGAATCGGGTCACATTTATATGGAACGAACAACCGTTTGAAGGAATCATCGAAAAAGTATATGAAAACGCTGTATTAATTGTAGTTAACAACCCTAGCGATGAATTAGCAGATAAGTATCTAGGCAGAGTGGTTGTAAGTAAAAAACAATGCACTGCTCTTGTGTCATAAAAAATGAGCCGACGCCTGTTAAAGACGTCGACTCATTTTTTATTTTTGTTTGTATGTCCTTAAAAATTGTTCTAAACTTGTCGTCATGGTTTGTAGTTCCTTCACTTCAGGTAAATAAACCACTCTAAAATGATCTGGCGTATTCATGTTAAACCCTTTACCATGAACAAGTAATACATGATGTTCATGTAAAAAGTCTAAGACAAATTGTTCATCATCGGTGATATTGAACCGTGCCACATCAATTTTAGGGAAAATATAAAAGGCCGCTTTTGGTTTTTTCACGCTAATCCCAGGAATATCATTTAGGGCATTCGTGATGAATTCACGTTGCTCATAAATCCGACCACCAGGTAATAATAATTCATCCACACTTTGATGACCTCCTAGTGCTGTTTGAATAATTTGTTGGGATAATACATTGGAACATAAACGCATAGAAGCTAACATGTTCAAGCCTTCTATGTAATCTTGGACGTATTTTTTTTCACCACTAATAATCATCCAACCGCAACGGAAACCAGCCACACGATGGGATTTAGATAAACCGTTAAATGTAATGACACAAACATCCGGTGCTAAAGAAGCCAGTGATATGTGCTCTAAGCCATCCATAACTAAACGATCGTAAATTTCATCAGCATAAATGATTAACTGATGCTCTCTCGCAACCTCAACGATTTCTTCTAGTAATTCTTTCGGATACAATGCTCCCGTGGGATTATTTGGGTTAATCACCACAATCCCCTTCGTTCTAGGAGTAATTTTATTTCTAATGTCTGCAATATCTGGGTACCATTCTGCTTCTTCATCACAAATATAATGAACCGCACGTCCGCCAGACAGAGTCACCGCCGCTGTCCACAAAGGATAATCTGGCATTGGAACCAACACTTCGTCCCCATCATCTATTAAGCCTTGCATAGACATAGTAATTAATTCACTGACACCATTTCCTGTATAAATATCCTCTACCCCAACATTTGGAAAGCCCTTTAACTGACAATACTGTTGAATGGCTTTACGGGCTGAAAAAATCCCCTTAGAATCAGAATATCCTTCAGAATCTCTGGCATTCGTAATTAAATCATGAATAATTTCATTGGGGGCTTTAAACCCAAAAGATGCAGGATTCCCTGTATTTAGCTTCAAAATATCAATGCCTCTTGCTGCCATCTTATCTGCTTCTTCTAACACAGGACCTCGTACATCATAGCTTACATAATCTAATTTACTGGATTTTTTAAAATATCTCATGGTGTGACCTCCTCAATTTCCATAAAAAAACTTGCATTTCATTTTTTAAAAGTACACCTTTTAAGCATGAAATGCAAGATATTTATGTATTTGTAGACAATATTTAAGCTTTAGTTACTTGATGAGTTTGCTACTTTTGACATCTTAGAACTAGGATCAAGTCTTCGTTCGACAATCCCCAGTAACCAGTCCGTAATAATCGCCATTAACGCTGTAGGCAAGGCACCTACTAAGATAATCGCCGTGCCATCTGTGGCATTGGTACCCCTGATAATGATATCTCCCAGACCACCCGCTCCAACAAAGGAACCGATCGCTGTAATACCTATTGCTACGACTAACGCATTTCTAATTCCCGCCATGATAACAGAAACCGATAAAGGAAGTTCAATCATCCATAAGCGTTGTCCTTTTGTCATCCCCATGCCTTTTCCAGCATCAAGGACGGTATTGTCAACCTGAATCATTCCTGTATAAGTATTAGAAATAATCGGCAGTAATGAATATAAAAAGACAGTGAATATCACGGTATTGACCCCTAAACCTAACCCTAGCATTAAAATAGAAACCATTGCTAAAGAAGGAATCGTTTGAATCACATTGGCCGCCCCAATCACCCATCCAGATAAATGGCGGTGTTTGGCAATCAAAATACCAATAGGAATACCAACAATTGCCGCAAATAGTACACCATACGCTGAAATCAAGAAATGACGAATGAATTGATTTAAGACGTAGCCACTATTGTGTTGTAAATAATACATCATTTGTTCGAGCACGTTTAAATTTTCCATTAATTGTCATCTCCTTCAAAAAAATTATGATCTCTTAAAAATTGTTTCGCCACGTTTTCTGGCTCCAGTAAGTTATTATCTGCTTGATAATTTAATTGTTGCATCGTGTCTGTATCAATTTTTCCAGATAGTTTTTCTAGAATGGGTTTTAATTCTGGCTTAGCTTCTATCAGTTGATCACTCATCACAATGCTTGCATCATAAGGTGGGAAAAATTGAAGATCGTCTTCTAAAATGACCAAATCATAACTGGAAATTCGACCATCTGTTGAATAACCTAATACCACATCCATTTTATTCGCTGCAACAGCATCATATACTAAACCAATCTGCATAGGATAGACTTTCTTGAAGTCCACATTATACGTATCAGAAAATGCTTTGTAGCCATCTCCATCCCGGTTCATCCAAGAAGTATCCACTCCCGCTGTTAATTCCCCTGGGACTTTTTTCAAATCACTGATTTTTTTTAAATCATAAGTCTCTGCTGTTTCTTTTGAGACCATAAATGCATAGGTATTAGCAAAACCATAAGAGGGTAACCACTCTTGGTTAAATCGTTCTTTAAATTCTTTTGATACAATCTCGAATGCTTTGTCAGGTTCCTTCTCAGGTGGTAAATTTAACGTGCCGCTTAAGTCAGTTCCTGTGTAACGTCCGGCAGATATGTTAATGTCTTTATTCACCATGGCGTTATGAGCCACCGTACTGGTTCCTAGATTATTGATCATGACAACCTGCTCATCTGTGTAATGCTCAATCATTCCTTTGACCATGTTAGCCAGGATTTGATTCTCACTGGTTGACATAGAGCCAATTGAAATGGTTTCTTCTCCCTTGCTTGTGCCTCCTAAGCCTGGGAAACTACACCCACTTAGCAGGAACACACTGGTTAAGGCGATAACGGTTAATTTTTTAATGTGTTTCATGAAGACAACTCCCCCTTCTTAATCGGTGATAGTTTCTTCTCTAACAGACCAAGTAAAAAATCACTTAATAAAGCTAAGGCGATAACAGGTAAGGTGCCTCCGATAATTAATTCAGGTTTGTATAGGTTTAGACCACCAAAAATCATGTCACCTAAACCACCCCCACCAATATAAGAAGCAAGTGTTGCCCAAGCAATGACATACACCGCAGCTAAACGAATCCCACGCATAATGGTAGGGATTGCCAATGGAAATTCTACCATTTTAACCTGCTCAAAACTGGTCATCCCCATCCCTTTCGCCGCATCTACTAAGTTCTTATCCACATTTTTAACCCCTAAATAGGTGTTTCTAAGAATCGGTAATAAGGAATAGATAAAAAGTGCCACAACAGCTGTCTTTTTACCAACACCAAAAAGAGGGATAAACATCGTCAGTAAGGCCAGAGATGGAATGGTTTGTAGTAAACTTGCCAGTCCAATCACAAAACTTGCCGTCTTTTTTGTTCTCGTTAAAGCAATACCTAAGGGAACAGCTACAATGATGCCTAATATTAAAGCAATAGACGATATATACAAATGTTCTACTGTTTTCGTTACGAGTTCATTGCCATGTTCTTGCAAGAATTGATTCATTACGCCCCCTCCTGTTCTTTTTCAGGTGAGTCAGAACCAGCATCACTGGTTACGGCTAACATACCATCTTCTTCTCCCCAGATTGTTTCATAGACCATGTCTACAAGAGATGACCGTGTGATAATCCCTTCTAAGCGTTTTTGCTCATCCACAACAGGAACATATTTCAGTCCACGTTTTAAGATTTTTTGGATAGCATCTCGTAACAGAGAAGTTTTTCTAACAAAGAACACTTCTGGGTTCAATACATCCCCAACACTTGTTGCAATACCTCGCTTGTCATTGATGATTTCAACATCAATGTATCCTTTTAAGATACCACGTCCATCAACAACTAACAGTGTATCCACTCGTTTTTCTCTCATCAAACGAATCGCTTCTGACAACGATTTCTCTGGTGTAATAGAGATGGCTTTAAGTGTCGCTACTTCCGCAACGGTAATATAATCTTGTTGACTATGAATTAAACGGTCCTCTCCTATCAACTCTTTAACAAAATCGTTTGCTGGGGCTTTTAGAATATTTTCTGGTGTGTCACATTGCACGACTTTTCCATGACTCATGACCACAATTTTTGTGGCTAATTTAAGAGCCTCATCCATATCATGGGTAACAAACACGATTGTTTTCCCCATTTTCTCTTGCAATTCTTTGACAAAATCTTGTAAGGCATCTCTTGTAATCGGATCTAGAGCTCCAAAAGGCTCATCCATTAAAATAATGTCTTGATCTGCTGCTAAAGCTCTGACAACACCAATTCGTTGCTGTTGCCCTCCTGATAATTCACTTGGGTAACGGTCTAGCATATCTTCTGGAAGTTCAACCAATTTAATCATGCGCTCTGCAATTTCTGCTCGTTCATTTTCTGGCCACTTCATTAACTTAGGTACCAAAGAGATATTCTCTCTAATCGTCATGTGAGGCAATAACCCAATATTTTGAATAACATAACCAATGCTTCGTCTTAACTCTACAGGGTTCATGTCTTGATTACTTTTACCATTAATGAGTATTTTTCCTGAAGTTGGTTCAATCATGCGATTAATCATCCTCATGGCAGTGGTTTTACCACTCCCACTGGTTCCAATAAAACAAATAAATTCACCGGCTTCAAACTTAACAGTCATATCTGATACTGCTTTTTTATTGCCTTTGTAGACTTTTGTTACATTTTGAAATTCTATCATTTTGTCATCTCCTCTTCAAAAGTTTACTATTTAATCATGCACGATATCTCCTTTTTTTGCAAATAATCCAAATAAAAAAAGAATAAAAGGACGGTATCATCCCTTTATTCTCTCCATGTAATATTAGCTTCTGCACAAATATCTTCGTTCACTTTTATTTGATGTCTAGATACACGATTGTCTCTCTCTACTAGACTATGAACGCTCTCTCCGTATCGTACTTCTTTGTTAAATTTGATACTCACTTGTTCGGGTTCATGAGTACTTAAATAGTCATACCCCAATACATCCATCATCCATCCTAAATAAACAGAATTATTGACATGCTGATTGTCATCTATGTCTAAATAACGCACTTTATATTCTCCCTCTAACTCAGGAGTTTCTAGACTCGCTATTTTTTCAGAACGAATAATTCGCTTGATTTTTTCTGACTCAAAAGGTGCGACAACTTCGTCCGCGACATGCCCCATTTTTCTCTCTTTCATATCCATCAAAGCGAAAGTCGACTTCATATGGACACATTCATCTCCCGATACATCATGAATCCAGAAATGGCGGTAACAGAAGTACTTATTGTAACTCACCGCTTCTGTTGTAATTTGAACCTCTTCACCTGCTTTTGGTAACCGGTTAATATACATGTCATGTTGCGTAATAATCCATCCTAAGCCTAATGAATGAATCTTGTCATCCGTTACTCCCAAAGCACGACTTTGGTCACCGGATACTTTGATCATCATTCGTACCATACTTGGTAATGTTTGATTTCCTACCACATCACAATCATAACGCGCTATTTGAAATAATTCTGTGTGTTTTTTTGCCATACGTGTTCACTCCTTCGTTCCTTATCGATTATAGCACAAGTTAACATTTTGCCTAGTGATTGAAGTATCCTTTCCTCTCAATTTAAATGATTGCTTTGTTTCCTCTTTATCAGTAAAATAAGTATAATCATTCTTATTAATTTTTCGGGACAGAAAGTAGGCAATTTCATGACAACTGAAACAAAAGCTTTGTTTATCATATTTGGAGGAACGGGAGATTTAGCAAAACGAAAACTATACCCTTCTCTATTTAGACTTTTTAGAAAAGGAAACCTCCAAGAGCATTTTGCGGTGATTGGAACAGCTAGACGTGAGTGGTCAGATGACTATTACCGTGAAGTTGTTGGAGAGTCTATCGCATCTCTTCAACCAACTATTAAGGAGCTAGAAACCTTTACTAGTCACTTTTATTATCAAGCTCACAATGTTAACAATACGGAAGAATACCAGCTATTAGGGAAGTTGGCAGACCAATTAGATGAGACGTATCAATTAAATGGTAATCGTCTCTTCTACCTAGCGATGGCTCCTAATTTCTTTGGTACGATCGCACATCACATCCAATCAGAAAACATTTTGACTGATAATGGGTTTAATCGCTTAATCATCGAAAAACCCTTTGGAACAGATTATCATACTGCAAAAGAATTAAATGATTCTATTGCAAGTGTCTTTGATGAAAATCAAATTTTCCGTATTGACCACTATCTTGGGAAAGAAATGATTCAAAACATTTCAGCTGTTCGTTTTGGTAATAATATTTTTGAGTCACTGTGGAATCATAAGTACATCGATAACATTCAAATTTCTTTATCAGAAGACCTAGGTGTTGAAGAACGTGGAGGCTATTACGATGAGAGTGGTGCGTTGAAAGACATGGTCCAAAACCATATCTTACAAGTAGTCGCTTTACTAGCAATGGAACCCCCTACTGTCTTTTCTGAAGAATCGATTCGTGCGGAAAAAATCAATGCACTTAAGTCCATTCGTTTATATAAAGAACAGGAAATCGATGCTTCCTTTGTTCGTGGACAATACACTCATGGTTCTTTAGGTAATCGCAACATGGTTGGCTATAAAGAAGAACCAGGTGTCAGTCCTGAATCTTCAACGGAAACCTTCGTAGCAGGTAAATTCATGATTGATAACTTTAGATGGGCAGGTGTCCCTTTCTATGTAAGAACTGGGAAACGTATGACAGAAAAAGGGACGCGTATTCACATCGTCTTCAAATCAACTCCTATCAATGTTTTCCGTAATATCATGGTTGAAGCTGAAGCACAAGAAGCCCTACCTGAAAACATTCTAACTATTTATATCCAGCCTACAGAAGGCTTTTCATTAACACTAAATGGAAAAGAAATGGGAAGTGGTTTCCATATTGATCCAGTAAAATTAGACTATCGTCATTCAGCCGATCATATTGACAACAGTCCAGAAGCCTATGAAAAACTTATTCTTGACTGTTTAAACGGAGATGCGACAAACTTTACACACTGGGATGAAGTCGCAAATTCTTGGAAAATTGTGGATGTTGTTCGTAAAAAATGGGACAAAGATGCTGATAAGCCCGTTCCTCAATATTCAGCCGGGACAATGGGACCAAAAGAAGCCTTCGACCTTCTAAGTAATGATGGTCGTCAATGGGTTTGGTCACCTGATGACTGGTACAAAGAACAAGGATTACTTAATGGATAAACAAAAATACCTTAAGCTCTCTAAAAGAGCTTAAGGTATTTTTTTAATCATTTACCACAACAATTTTTCCTACAGCATGATGGGTTTCACTTAAAGCATGCGCGTTATAAATACCTTCTTGAGTCAATGGGAATGTCGCTCCTATAATACTTCTTAATGAACCTGCTTCCATTAAATCAATTAACTCTTTTAATTGCTCACCATTTGGTTGTAACCAAATCGCACTCGCTTCTATGTCAGCCTCTGCTATGGTTTCTTCATCAGCTAATCCTACAATACTTACTAAACGTCCTCCTGGTTTTAAGGTTTTAATGCTATTTAATTGGACTTCTCCTCCCATAGTATCTAGGACAACATCCACATTTGTAACGACCTCATCAAAAGCCACCTGATGATAATCAATCACCTCATCTGCACCTAATTCTTTTAATAATTCATGATTTTTTTCACTCGCAGTGGTGTAAACATAAGCATTTTTTGCTTTAGCCAATTGGATAGCATACATGCCCACACCGCCAGCTCCTGCATGAATTAAGACCTTCTGACCTTCTTCAAGTTTACCATGGTCAAATAGTCCCTGATAAGCAGTTAAACCTGCTAGAGGTAACGCAGCGGCGTCTGAGTAGCTAATCTTCTCTGGTTTAAACGTTGCTAAAGACGCATCTACGATGGTTACATCTGCATAAGTACCAAATCGTGTTGTAGCAGGTCTTGATACAATCCGATCCCCTACTTTAAACCCTTGAACCTTGCTTCCAATCTCCTCTACCACTCCTGCAACATCCCATCCTAATGTGATTGGGAAGGTCCATGGCATCATTTGTTGTAAGTAACCTTCTCTGACTTTCCAATCTATCGGATTAATCGAGGTTGCTTTTACTCGTACTAATAATTGATTGTCTCCTAACTCAGGTAACTCCACCATCGCTTCTTCTAAATTCTCTTTGCCACCATAGGCATTAATCACGACTGCTCTTGTTTTCAACTAGCTCACTCCATTCATTTTTCTCACCCTGAGTGTAGTCTCTTTTTTAGGTTCTCACCATTATTTTGCTTGTAGCTTTTTACACTTACTGAAAGTAAGAAGAAAAAGCAGACGAATTATCGTCTGCTTTCATTGGTTTATTCTAGTCCTTCTGTCAACGCTTCTGGGAAGTTTTCTTCCACAATCGTTGCACAACGGTCACATAGCGTATCTAATCCTTTATGGCTACCAACATCTTCTTTAATCGCACGACATCTTTGACATGTTTCGCCTGACGCTTGCTCAATAAGAATTGCCACATCATCAAAAGTCACAGCGTCTGCTGACACTTCATCCGTTTTTGTAGCCACTTTAAAGTCTGACACGATTAAAATTTGTGCCAGGTTAGCATTTAAACCAATCAATAATGTACGAACCACATCTGATGGGTAGACAGTCACGCTGGCTTCAAATGATTTACCAATTAATTTAGCATTACGTGCTTCTTCTAACGCTTTTAGTACTTTATCTCTAAAGTCCATGAAGTTAGCCCATAAGTCTAAAATCTCTTCTTGGTCTGGGTATACTGTATAACCAGGTAACTCAGCAAGTTGAACGTATTCCTCTTCTTCTTGTAAGTGTGACCAAATTTCTTCTGCTGTATGAGGTAATACTGGTGTCATTAATTTAGTTAAGTTCACTAATATCTCGTAGAACACTGTTTGCATACAACGACGATCGTGATTGTCTTCTGCCTCAATGTATACCACATCTTTAGCAAAATCCAAATAAAACGCTGATAAATCATTCGTACAAAAGTTAACTAAACTCTTATACACTGTTGAGAATGAGTATTTATCATAACCTTTTTCACGAATTGTTTTAATTTCTTGATTCAAACGAACCATCATGTATTTATCAACTGAACGTAAGTCTTCGTAAGCAACCTTATCTTCTGTTGCCTTAAAGTCTGACGTATTGGCTAATAGGAAACGCATAGTGTTTCTAATTTTACGATAAATTTCTGAGATTTGAGTCAGAGTATTCATGTCAACACGAACATCTGATTCATAATCCACACTGGCTACCCATAAACGTAAAATATCAGCACCCATTTGGTTAATGACTTTACCAGGTTCAATCGTATTACCTAATGATTTACTTTGTTTACGACCTTGTGGATCTAAAGTAAAGCCTTGAGATAAGACTGATTTATAAGGAGCCACTCCGTTGATAGCCACACTTGTTGTAATACTTGAATTAAACCAACCACGGTATTGATCAGAGCCTTCTAAGTATAAATCAGCCGGGAAGGATAAATCATCACGTTGTTTTAACACCGCTTCATGAGATGATCCTGAATCAAACCAAACATCCATGATGTCATTTTCTTTTGTAAATTCCCCATTTGGACTGCTTTCATGAGTAAAGCCTTCTGGTAATAACTCTTTCGCTTCACGCTCAAACCATACTTTAGAACCATGTTCAGCAAATAAATTAGCTGTATGTTCAATCGTTTCTGGTGTAATGATTGGTTCACCGTTTTCACCGTAGAAAATAGGCAATGGTACACCCCAAGCACGTTGACGTGAGATTACCCAATCTCCACGGTCTCTTACCATGTTATAAAGACGTGTTTCGCCCCATGGAATCACCCAATCTACTTTTTTAATTTCTTCTAAAATGTTATCTCTGAATTTATCGATTGACGCAAACCATTGTGGTGTTGCACGGTAAATAACTGGTTTTTTAGTTCTCCAGTCATGTGGGTAACTATGTGTAAAGAATTCTAATTTTAATAAATGACCCTTCTCTGTTAATAAATCTGTGATCATTGGGTTTGCTTTATCGTAGAAAATCCCTTCAAATCCAGGTGCTTCTTCTGTATAAATACCGCGTCCATCCACAGGTGAAATAACATCAATGCCATACTTACGACAAACAAAATAGTCATCCTCACCATGTCCAGGTGCTGTATGAACAAGTCCTGTACCAGCATCTAATGTCACATGATCTCCTAAAATTAATTGTGAATCACGGTCGTAGAATGGATGTTGTGCAATCATGCCTTCCATGTCAGAACCTTTTAATTCTTTGATAACTGTCACATCTTCCCAACCAATCGCTGTTGAGACTGTTTCAAGTAAGTCTTTAGCTACAACGTATTTTTCATTGTTTGTTTCCACTACAACATAAGTGTAATCAGCATTAACTGTAATTGCTAAGTTTGCTGGCAATGTCCAAGGCGTTGTTGTCCAAATAACAAATTTCATGTCTGACTCTAATAGACCTTTGCCTTCTTTCACATCAAATGATACGTAAATAGAAGGTGATTTAACATCTTGATATTCAATCTCTGCTTCAGCTAGTGATGATTCACTTGATGGAGACCAGTAGATTGGTTTTAACCCTTTGTAAATGTAGCCTTTTTCAGCCATTTTACCAAACACACGGATTTGAGCTGCTTCGTAATCAGGAGTCAAGGTAATATAAGGATTTTCCCAATCTCCAGCGACACCTAAACGTTTAAAGTCTTCACGTTGTGTGTTGACTTGACTCATTGCATAGTCTTCACATTGTTGTAGGTACTCTGCACGTGGCATTTCTTTACGTTTTACCCCTTTTTTAGTTAACACTTGCTCGATTGGTAAACCGTGAGTATCCCAACCAGGAACATAAGGTGATCTAAATCCTGACATTGATTTCGAACGAACGATAATGTCTTTACTAATTTTATTTAACGCATGGCCTAAATGGATATTTCCGTTAGCATAAGGAGGGCCATCGTGTAAAATAAAGGTTGGTTTACCTTCATTTAATTCTTGACGTTTCTCATAAATTTTTTGTTCTTCCCAGTCTTTTTGCCATTCAACTTCTCTAACTGGTAAGTTTCCTCTCATTGGAAAACCTGTTTTACCTAAATGTAACGTTTCTTTTGTTTTCATCTAATATCCCTTCCTTAGACATAATTTATATAAATAAAAAAAGCCCCTCCCTATAAAAGGGACGAAGCTTTCGTGTTACCACCCAAATTTAAACCACATCATACTAGTGTGATTTTTCTCTCTTTTGATAACGGTAACTCTACCGGAATAGCCTACTTGTCGTTCAGCTATTCATTAAAACAAAGGATCTAATCACGATTAAGGGTCTACTAGGTTCTCACTCTCCCTAGCTCACTAAAAGAATTCATCGGATTTTTCTGTTTTGTTTATTATTTTACTCTATTACGATTTTGACGTTCTGGACGTGCTTTTTTCGATGTGTCTGCTTGTTTGGCTTCTGGTGTTTGTCCTTGAGTGACCTCAACTTTAACATCCGGAATAACCACTTCTCTTGTTTGGTTGAATTCTGGTTGAGTGTTTACAGCAACGCTTGTTTGCTCTTCTTTAGCTCCACCATTAGCTGCTTCTACCGCTTCTAATACTTCTTTAAAAGCTGTATGGCTGCTATCAACATAAGCTCCAAATGGTTTTAATAAATCATCCCATTCTTCGCTTTTCACAATTTGTAATTGTGATTCTAATAAGACAGATAAGTTTCTGTGGAACACACGTGTTTTTTTCTTCAAATCGTCTGTTTCAACAGCCAATTCACGAGCGCGTTCACTTGCTTCAACTAAAATTTGGTTCGCTTTAGTTGTTGCTCCTGTGATTAATTCTTCTGACATTTTGTTAGCATGAGCTAAAATATCTTCAGATTGGGCTTGTGCTTGTTGAATCGTTAAATCAGATTCTTTTGATGCGTTTTCTTTCAATTTATCAGCCGTATCTTGGGCAACAATAATTGATTGGTTTAATGAGTCTTTTAACTCATTAAAGTAGCTTAATTTTTCATTAGCGTATTTTACTTTTTTATCTAGTTCACGATTTTCTTGAACTTGTTTTTCAAGTTCTAAAGCGATTTGATCTAAGAAATCATCTACTTCATCCCGATCGTATCCTTTAAATTTTGTATTAAAACTTTTGTTTGTAATATCTATTGGTTTAATTGACATTCTTGCACCTCTTACGTTACTTTCTTAAAATCCGGTAATTTAATCGGATTTTATCTTTTTTAGTTTTGCCTTCCATGTCCAATATTTGGACCCGACCCAAACCTCTAACTGACATAATATCTAAGTATTCTAAAACAAAATCAGGACGTTCTGTTTCCGTCCAGTTTATTTTAACTTTCTTAGATTCTACTATTACTTTTGCTCTCTGTCTAGAGATATTATATACCGTACTAATGATATTATCAATTCTTAAGGAACTCACCGTCGTTGATTCTGTTACCCATTCTTCAATTGGCACCAGTAAATCTTGCAGTGCTTTCTTTTCAAATCTCACACCAAAAGAGCTAATCTTATCTATCTGACTCGTAGCATAATTAGATATGGAACGCTTTAACAATACTTGCCAACGTTCGCCATCAGTAATAATGTCCCCAATAAACTCTCTTTTTAAACCAGTACTCATTAACGTTCCTAATATTTGTCCATGACTCAAATTAGCAAATTTGGTAGGGTAATGAATCTCATAAAGATCCACTTCATAATCCTCTTCCTTCACTTCATAATAATCTGGATAAATAATAGCACATGTTCTTTCAGCATCCTTAAACCCACCAAAGTGTGCGTATTTAATATCGTCTCGTTTTCCAATCAATGTAGATAGGATAAATGCTTCACGAGGATTTAAAAATTCCGTCACTACAGGGGCATACATCGTTTCAACTTGGTCCAGCCAATTTAAAACTATATCAATAAAAGGATGCTCGTCCTTGCGAAAATGTTGATACACATTAGCCTGCAAAAAACTCACACCCTTTCTTTTATATGTTCATAAACATTAATTTACTTAGAATTAATACCAATCCTTGACTTGATAATTGCAAGAAAAAGATGGCTGCAATGACAGTAAAATTAATCGGTCCAATGTTTAAGTTCAGTCGATCAAAAATCCCTAAATAAGGTTCACTAATCTTCACTATAAACTGACCTACCTTACTATCATAAGCACCTGGAAACCAGGACATTAACGCGTATATTACTAGTACAAATGTATAAATATCGACTAGCTTATAAATTAAATTAATTAACAAGATTAACAAAATAGCTCACGTCCTTAATAATCCGCCAAATGAGTTGCAATCAAACTTTGCGCAACGCCTGAATCAATATCCACATTCGCAGGTGTACAAATAAAAATTTCTTCACCAATACGTTGAATATCTCCATCTACAGCGTAAACTGCGCCTGTTACAAAATCAACGACACGTCTTGCTTGTAACTCTTCCATAGCTGAAAAAGTAATAATCACGATTTCTTTACGGAATAGCCCTTGAGCAATCAATTTACAATCTGTGTATTCTCTAGGTTCGAACACAGTTATTTTTCTATGAACTCGTCTATTTTCAACTTGTTTAAAATTATTTTTATCTGTGGTTGTTTGATATTGATTCATATCCACCACTTTTTTATTTGTGTACTGATTAAAAGATGGTTGAGCAGGTTCTTTTTGAGTGTCGACATTGCTAACATTAGTATTACTACTTTCGTTAACAGGAGGATGCGATTCATATTGATTTGTCGTGATTTTTTCTTCCGTTATAGAAGGCTCAAAATTATCAACCGGCTCATCAAAATGATACTCTGTATCATTTGTTTCATCCAAACCAAAAAAACTTTTTACTTTGAATAAATTCATGCCCATACCCACCTCTTTCTTTATTTTATTGATTAAAAAAACGTGACCCCACTCTAATGAACGTTGCTCCAGATTGAATGGCTAGCTGATAATCCCCACTCATTCCCATACTTAATTCAGTACAAGGTGCGTAAGAATAGTCTGTACTAGCTATTTCTCTTTGTAACTTTTTCAAGTGACAAAAATAGGCGCTCAGTTCTTTTTCATGGGCATCATAGGGTGCCATTGTCATTAAGCCTACAACCTCAATATTCGTCAATGGTTCTAATTGCAATATGAATTGATCTAATTCATCTGGATGTACTCCTTGTTTGCTCTCTTCTCCTGACACGTTCACTTGGACAAAACACTTGATTTTCTTGGTTGCTCTTTTGTGAATTTCTTCAGCTAAAGACAGCGTATCTAAAGCGTGAAAATAATCAATCTCATTAATAACAGATTTTACTTTTCGACGCTGTAGGTGGCCAATGTAATGCCAAGTAATATTCGGATTGTGACCTAATGCTTCTTTTTTATGTAAGAATGGCTCCATACGATTTTCAGCAAGATGTAATATACCTAAATCAACCACTTGTTGTGTTGTCTCTACATCTACTGATTTACTGACGCAGATTAATTGCACATCAGCTCGTGACCGTTGACTTTGGTCACAAGCTGTCTGAATGTTTTTTTCAATTAGTTTTATATTCTGCTCAAGGGTCGATTTAAGCATGTCTGTTTACACCTCTTATTTTTTTCTTCTGAAGAAAGGTGGTGTACTTAACTCATCTTCATCATCTGATGACGTATCTACGTCATGGTTAAATGCATCAAAGTCTTTCTTTTCAGTCGCGTCAAAATCATTTGTTTCAACAACGTTTCTTGTATTTGGCTCACGTCGGATATCCCAGTCGCCAAACGCGCTATTAGCTGTTTGTTGATTTGATGATGGTGCTACTTCTGGCTCAACCACTTCTCTTGTTGGTGCTTGTGGTCTTGCTTGTCGTTGTACCATTCCTTGAGTAGAAGATGTTCCTCTTGCAGGACGTTCTCTTTTACCTGGATCAATTCCTGTTGCAATAACCGTTACAATAATTTCGTCGCCTAGTTGATCATTAACAGATGTACCTAAGATGATATTCACATCGCCACCTGTTGCACTTGCAACGATTTCTGAAGCATCTTGTGCTTCAAATAATGTCATATCTAAGCCACCAGTAATGTTTAACAATACTTGTTCAGCACCTTCAATAGATGTTTCAAGTAATGGTGAGGCAATCGCTTTACGCGTTGCTTCGATTACTCGATCTTCGCCATTAGCCACACCGATACCCATTAAAGCAGTACCTTGGTCTTCCATCACTGTCTTAACATCAGCGAAGTCTAAGTTGACATATCCTGGTGATGTAATTAAATCTGAGATACCTTGAACGCCTTGACGTAACACATTGTCAGCTTCTCTGAATGCTTCCATCATTGGCGTACGTTTATCAACGATTTCTAATAATCGGTTATTAGAAATAATCACTAATGTATCCACATTTTCTTTTAAGTTAGAAATACCTTCTGCTGCAAAACGGCTACGTTTTGGTCCTTCAAAACTGAATGGACGTGTTACAACACCTACTGTTAAAGCACCTTGTGCTTTAGCAATACCTGCAACAACTGGTGCAGCACCTGTACCGGTACCTCCACCCATTCCAGCTGTAATAAAGACTAAGTCAGCACCTTTTAATGCTTCTGCTAAAAATTCTTCACTTTCATCTGCGGCTTTTTGACCAACTTCTGGTAAAGAACCTGCTCCTAAACCTTTAGTAAATTTAGGTCCTAATTGAATCACTGTTTCAGCTTTAGAATGTTGTAATGCTTGAACGTCTGTGTTCGCCACGATGAATTCCACGCCTTTAACGCCTTCATCGATCATACGGTTAACAGCATTTCCACCAGCACCACCAACACCAATAACTTTAATAACTGCTCCAGTGTTAACTGTGTTATCTAAAGAAAATTCCATTGTTCGTTTCCTCCTATGGGATATTAGTCAAAGATATTAGACAAGAAGCCTTTTAACTTACCGCCAATACCCTCTTTTTCCGGTTCATCTACTTTCATTTCAGTAACAGGAGCTTTAGGTTGCGCTACTTTCGCTTCAACTTGAGCTTTTTCTACTCTGACTTCTTTGTTAGATGTTTGTACTTTCGGTGTCTCATGTTTAACAGCTAATTTCGTTACATGATACACTTCATCTAGTTTTGCTACATATTCCACGATAGCAATCGCGTTAGCAAATACTGGGTTTCTAAGTCCCATGTGGTTTGGCACATACAGTTTAACATTTGTACCAAAGATATCTGCTGCTAATTCTACCACTCCTGGTAAACTTGCTGCTCCACCTGTTAAAATAACGCCACCTGGTAAATCTAATGCATCAATGCTATCTAAGACTGACTTAGATTTATTAAAAATTTGTTCAACACGTGCTTCAATAATTTCTGATAAGTAACGTTCATCAATTCTAACTGGTTCATTTTTACCAATAACATCAACTGGAAACTCTTCATTTGAAGACGTGCGTTCTGGATAAGCATAGCCATAATTGATCTTTAAAGCTTCAGCGTTTGTTAAGGATGTATTTAAAACAACCGATACATCTTTTGTAACAAACTCGCCACCTTCTTGTTCTACGTGAGAGAATTTTAAATCTCTTTCGTACATAACAGAAGTCGTTGTTTGTCCGCCACCCATATCAATAATCGTTGTACCAAAATCTTTTTCACCATCTGATAAAATAGATTCTGCTAATGCTAGAGGTGTAATCACCATTTCATCAATTGATAATCCAGCTTTTTCAACACACTTACGAATGTTGTGAACCACTGTTTTTGGTCCAGTAAAAATTAAGCCCTTCATATCAAGTCTAACACCAATCATGCCTCTTGGATCTTTAATGCCTTCAAAACCATCCACTTTAAATTCTTGAGGAATAAGTGTGATGACTTGACGCTCTGGAGGTGTTGACCTAACAACTGCCGCTGACGCTACATTTTTCACGTCTGTTGATGTGATTTCTTTTGACTCAGTATTCACTGCAATCATGCCTTCACATTTTTCAACTTCTAGTAAGTTTGCTGGTATACCAACGCTTACGCTACGGATTTGTACTCCTGATTTTTCTTCTGCTTGTTTAATTGCACGTTGAATAGACTGTACAGCTTTATCGATGTCGATAATAATTCCTCGGTCTAAACCATTTGCTTTTGCATTTCCAACACCAATAATGTTAATTTGATTTTCTATGTATTCAGCTACGACAACCTTAATCGATGTCGTTCCAATGTCAAGACTGACATATATACCTGTTTTAGCCATGAAAGGTATTCCCTCCTATTTTCTAACAGAGTTATCCTCTTTAATTGCATGATACCTCACATTATTCTATCATAATTAAGGGTAGTAAATAAAGAAGAATACTATAATTGTTAGTTTTTTTTTGTTACTCTGTAACCATTTGACTATCTGAGCCATTTTCTTCCATCATCTCTGAGCTTTCTTCTGGTTCAAAGGGGTAAGAAAAGACACCTGAAGTTCCCGCTTCCATATCAATGACTCCTTGATGTTTCATCTCAGCAACAATTTTATTATAAAACACCATTTTATCGGCTACTGTCGTTGATAGAGCAATTACTTCGTTACCATCACGCATTTTAAGCTTAATTCTGAAAGGATTCGTTTTTGTCGATACAGATTCGATGGTTTCGATATTATTTTTCGTATCGTCATTAAATTTAGTATAAGCTTTTAGAAATTCATCCAAATTGTCCCCTTCTTTAAAATGAATAAGGATGGGCAGACTTTTATCAGGATGATCACTGTTTTCTTCACTCAGTATCACACCATTACTTAAAACCTCATGGGTGTTCTTTTTGTCTTTCACATAACCTATTGTGGGATACTCTTTAACTGTAATCCTAAATTGATTTCCTTTGATCAAGTTAATTTTAGCATCCTCAATCCGTTTGTTTTCTTTTTTGATGGATTGAATCATCTCATTTTTGTGAAAAAATTGAGGCCATACACTCTTTCCCACTTGGATTGTTGACGACTTAGCAATCTTTTCAGGATTAGAATGAGTAGTACCTGCTAATATAACTTTATCTACTTTACTAAATGGAGAGATAAAGTACAAGGTAATTAATGTAGAAACAGTTAATAGACACAATATAAAGGTTAACCGTTTAAACAATTCTTGATCTTGTTGCTTCGATTTAAAGCGAATCGCACTCAATTTCAAGCCATTTTTATTAGTTTTTATTTTATTTTTATTAACATCGGACATCTTGTCTGTTTGTTCCTGCTCATGTTTCTCATGATTCACCATTACTTCATTTTTTTCTGAAGGATTGGCAGGTTTGTCTGTTGTATTCTCATCACTGTGTTCTGACAATGTCACAAGCTCCTTCCTAAGAGGTAAGACTTTCTATCAATTGGTAAATCCGTTGACTTGCATCAGGAATTCCTTGTTCTTTAGAGGCTTTTGCCATCTCTTGTCTTACGTCATCGTTGTTCATGATACCATTGACTTCTTTGACCAATACAGCTCCTGTTAGTTCACTATCTCGTATCATCTTAGCAGCATTTACCTGTACCAAGCTATTAGCATTTTTTGTTTGATGATCATTTGTTACATTAGGACTTGGTATCAAAATAGAAGGGAGACCTAAAGCTGTAATTTCTGCTAAAGAAGTAGCCCCTGCTCGTCCAACAACCAAATCAACGTTTGCTAAAACATGCTCCATGTTCTTAATATAAGGAACCACTTTAACGTGTGAACATGTCATGTTTTCTGCTAATTGACTCACTTCATCGTAATACAAATTACCTGAGGCATAGAGTGTTTGATACCCTTCTTTTTCAAATAAGGGCAAGGCTTCTTTCATGCCGTTATTAATGGTTAACGCACCTCGACTACCACCAAAAATGACAACTGTCTTTTTAGATGGTTCTAGGCCATACTCCATTAACACATCACTTTTACCTACATTGGCAACCTCTTGTGCGCGAGGGTTCCCTACTAAAACTACTTTCTCTTTTGGAAAATCCGTTGCGACATCTGGAAAACAAATACCAATCTTATCGACGTATCGTGATAAGAACTTATTAGTCATTCCAGCGACACTGTTTTGTTCATGTATCAGCGTAGGAATTTTTAATTTATGAGCAGCATACACAATCGGTGCACACACATACCCACCTGTCCCAATGACGATATCTGGTTTGAATTCTTTAATAATTTTCTTTGATTCCTTAATTCCTTTAATAAATAAGGTTACTGTTTTCACATTATCCATTGATAAAGTACGTCTAAACCCTTGAATCTCAATAGTTTCAAACGGAATATCCTTATCTGGTACAATCTTGCTTTCTAAGCCTTTTTTAGTTCCAACATACAAAAATTCTGTTTCTGGATGTTGTTCTTTAATATAATCTATAAGGGCTAAAGCCGGATAAATGTGTCCACCTGTACCGCCACCTGATAATAAAACTTTCATATCTTCTCCTAATTCTAGCTATGTCTTTGTTTAATAGCTGAGGCAAATGCGTCGCCTCTTATTTCAAAATTTTTGTATTGATCCCAGCTTGCACAAGAGGGTGATAATAGTATAACACTTTCTGCCTCACTCAGCTCAAATGCTTTACTCACAGCTTCTGTCATATTTTGGGCTTTTTCTATGTGTTTAATCCCAACATGTTTGGCAGACTCTGCTAGTTTATCAGCGGTCTCCCCCATAACAACCATGCCTTTTAAACCAATCAAATCTGGTTCAAGTTCTACGAAGTCGTTACCTCGGTCTAAACCACCTGCTATGAGAACAACCTCTTGATTATCAAACCCACTTAACGCTCTTTGTGTAGCTAAGATGTTTGTTGCTTTTGAATCATTATACACTTTGCGACCTTCAAAGGTTCCTAAATACTCTGTTCTATGAGGCACGCCAGAAAAACACATTAAGCTTTCTTTAATCACTGCATTAGGCGTATCCAGTAGCTTAGCAACACATATCGCCGCCAGCGCATTTTCAATATTATGAATACCTGGTACACCTAAGTCTTTCCCGTCCATAATGTACTCTTCTTGATAGTACAATTTACCTTCTTCTAAATAGGCGCCTGTCGTAACTTTTCTTTCGCTAGAAAATGGCACAAGTTTCGCTTCGGTTGTACGCGCTAACTCAATGAGTTCTTCTTGATTAGCATTAAACACTAAACAATCAGACGCTGTCATATTATTTTGAATGTTCCATTTGGCTTTAACGTATTCTTTCCGGCTACCATGGTAATCTAGATGGGCTTCAAATAAATTCGTTATAACAGCAATCTCCGGCTTAAACTGTTCGACTCCCATTAGTTGGAAGCTAGATAATTCTGTAATTAAAATATCTGTATCTATTGCCTCTGTCACAACTTCGCTTGCTGGGAACCCAATGTTTCCAGCAAGACTCACCTTATGGTATAAGTTGCTTTGTTCTAATATTTTACCAATCATTGTCGTAGTAGTTGTTTTACCATTGGTTCCTGTAATGCCAACAATTGGCGCTTCACTTACTTGGTAAGCCAGTTCAACCTCTGTCATAATTGGTATCTTGCGTTCTATTGCTTGTTCGAGAATAGGATTCGTATAAGGAATCCCTGGATTTTTAACAATTAGACTAAACCCTTCATCAAGAAGATCTACCGGATGACTTCCTGCAATAATTGTCACCCCATTTTCTAGCAACTCATTTGCCTCTTCGTTGCCTTCAATACTTTTAGCATCGTTTACTGTTACAAATGCGCCTAAATGATTTAACAATTTTGCAGCAGCAACACCACTCCTAGCTAACCCTAAAACAAGTACTTTTTTATTCTCATACTTCGTTGTTGCTTTCATCCGATTTCAATCTCCTTACACATATAATATAGCTAATGTTATTCCTGACATGACTAATCCTACTATCCAAAAAACAATATCAATTTTCCATTCTGACCAACCACTTAACTCAAAGTGATGATGAATGGGTGACATTTTGAAAACACGTTTGCCTGTTAATTTAAACGATGTGACTTGAATCATGACACTTAAGGTTTCTAAGACATAAACTAATCCGATGAGTAACAATGTCCACTCTTGGTGTAGCAAGATAGAAATCGTTGCTAGCATACCTCCTAGAGCTAATGACCCAACATCTCCCATAAAAATCTTAGCAGGTTTTTTATTGTACACAAGGAAACCTAACAAAGCGCCCATCGCCGCTAGACAAATGATCAACACATCGATTTGCTCTTGTTTTGTTGCAATAATAGCATACGTCCCAAAAGAAATCGTTCCTAATCCTGCTACAAGACCATCAATACCATCTGTTAAATTCACAGCATTAGAGAAACCTACCAGCCAAAAAACAAGGAAGAAGGCATATAAGATACCAAAATTAACGTCTCCGATAAATGGAACATACAATTCGTTTGACAATCCCATTGGTTTTAATGCCATGTACAAAACAATACCGCCAATGATTTGACCGATTAATTTTTGTTTAGAATTCAAGCCAAGGTTCCGTTTTTTGAAAACCTTAATGAAGTCATCAATAAAACCTAAGCCTCCATATAACGCTAAGATGAATAACACCATCCATAAGCCTGTGGTTAATTGGTCTTTCCAAATCCCCATAATAATCGACGTTAAAACAATACTAAAAAGAAAAACCATCCCGCCCATAGTCGGTGTTCCTGATTTCACTTGATGCCCTTTAGGACCTGCTTCTCTAATTGCTTGCCCCATTTTTTTTGCTTTGAAAAATCCGATAAAAAGAGGCATTACCATTAAAACAAAGGCAAACCCTAACGATATAGGGATTAATAATTCTGTATTCATCATTTACTCATCACTTTCCTTTTGATTATCTACAGCTGAGGCATCCACTTGGAAAGCGTGCTTCAACGTACTGTTTGAAATTTCTGCTACTAGTTGCTGTGGTATGCCTGTTTCAGCCGTAATGTTCGGTTGGCGTAGTGTGACATACATAATATATTGCGGATCTTCTGTTGGTGCAATTTGTACAACTGAATAGACATAGTCGTACGCACCATTTAAATACTGACCATTCTCAGAAATCTGAGCTGTCCCTGTTTTAGCTGAGACATTCATACCTGGGATGTTATAAATATCATAGCCTGTCCCGTAATCCGGGTCCTCCACAACGCTTGTCATGTAATCTAACACACGTGTCGCTGTTTCTGGTTTAATCGGTTTCCCAACTTCTTTTGGCCCAAAGACTTCTTCTGTCTTATCTTCTTTAGTAATCTTTTTGATGTACTGTGGTTGTAACATGGTTCCTTTATTCGCAATCGCTGTAAAACCTTGCATCATTTGGAAGTCCGTTACTGCCACAGCTTGTCCAAAGGAGGTCATGGCTCTGTCTACAGGATACTTATCTTGTATGTATCCCGGTTTTTCATTTGGTAGGCCTGATTTCGTTGTTTGAGCAAAACCAAAACGTTGCATATAATCTTGCCATATCGGTCCCATCTTATCTTCTAATAAGACCATCCCCACGTTACTAGACCAAGAAAAGGCTTGTCTATAATTTAGAATACCTTTTCCTTCTGGTTTCCAATCATTGATTTTCACATCCCCAATTTGGATACTTCCGGAATTAAAACTTTCATTCTCATCTAGTTTATTAGTGTCCATCGCCGCAGCGATTGTAAAGACTTTCATTGTAGAACCTGGTTCAAAGGGAGATTCCATTAATAGGTTTTCCCAAACAGGCTTTGGTTTTCCTTCTTCTTCAGACAATCCTTCTTTTGTTTGAGGATCAAAGGTCGGACGTTGTGATGCAGCGAGGATTTCTCCCGTCTTAGCATCCATTAACATGGCTGTAATGTCTTTTGGTGCTGATTTATCCATAACTTCATTCATTGCATCCTCTAAGCGCACCTGTAAATTACTGTCTAAGGTTGTATAAATATCTTGTCCATCTTGAGCTTCTTTGTCAATGATGACTGAGCCTGGTAACTCATTACCACGACTGTCTTTTTGGAAAAATTTCTTGCCATCTTTTCCTTTTAGAATATCATCATAGGCTTTCTCAATGCCCATGCCCTTTTCACCACTGATGACGGTATCTTTTTGATCGTTATCTTCTACTTGGGCATACCCAATCAGATAAGAAGCAAAAGCACCGTTCTGATACATACGTGCAGGGTGTTCAGTAAAATAAATCCCTGTAATTTTATTTTTTTCAAGTTCTTCTTCGATGCTTTTTTTGGTTTGTAGACTTAAATTCTTGCCTTTTGAACCAAATTCAACATAGCTAATGACTTTGCCATCTTTGTTTTTCTTAGGTTGCAATTGATCCATCGTTAAGCTTTTCTCAACACCTGCGTGCTTGTAAAGAATCTCTGCTATTTTTTCATGGTCTTTCTCATGAACAAACAACTCAACACCTTTAATACCAATGTAGTCCTTACTTAACTCAGCGTATAACGAATAGGAAGTAGCATCTTCAGCAATTGCTTGACCATTTCTATCATAGATGGTCCCCCGTTTTGCTTTGATAACGCTACTTCCTTGATATAATGCTTGTCTTTTTTCATCTAAACTATTCTTACCTACTTTACCTACACTAATAATATAGGTAAATCTAAGCGCAAAAATAGAAAAAACGAGTAGAGTTGTTCCTAACAGGACAAATCCTACTCGTTTTCTATTTTCAGTAGGGCTTAAACTTTTACTTTGTATTTTTTGATTTAACTTCTTTAAAAAATTCTTCATTACTTTATTTTCCTTATATTGTCTTCGTGTAGTTCGATACCAGCATTTCCTGCGATGGTTTTCACTCGTTCTGCTCTCAACAATTCATTTTTTTCTTGCTCCAATTTTTCAATTGTTCTTATGTTGTCATCCATGTCAGATTTCACACTTGTTATTAACTGTTCTTCTTTATTAATCGCTGTGGTTATCTTAATTGTTGCAATCGATAGAAACAATAGAGTCACAATGAAAGCAGCAAAAATTATTTTTTCTAATTTACTCACTTTTTTCAACCTACTTTGAGGAACCATTGGTGGGACAGCTTCTAATAACTGTCTTGGTTGTTCCGATGGTTGTGAGTGCTCATATTCTGTTTCGTGATAACTTTGTTTTTCAGGCAGAGACATCCTCACCCATCCTTTCAATCTTTTACTTTTTCAGCAATTCTTAACTTAGCGCTTCTCGATCGGTTGTTCATCTCTAATTCTTCATCCGAAGCAACGATTGGTTTACGATTAACTAGTTTTAATACAGGTTGATATTCCACTGGAACAACAGGTAATCCTGGTGGTAAATCCTGTGGTTGACTGTATTCTTTGTATAAGTTTTTAACGATTTTATCTTCTAAAGAATGGAAAGTAATAACACTAATGCGTCCCTCTTTTTTTAATAAATCGATGGCTTGTTCCATTGACTCGCCAATAACGTCTAGTTCACTGTTAACTTCAATTCGAATGGCTTGGAAGACACGTTTAGCGGGATGTCCACCCTTGCGTCTCGCTGGAGCGGGAATAGCTTCTTTAATTAAGTCTACAAGCTCTCCTGTTGTTTCAATGGGTTTTACTTCTCGCTCTCTTTCAATCACGCGAGCAATTTGTTTGGAAAACTTCTCTTCTCCGTATCTAAAAAAGATCTTAACTAGCTTTTCATACGGGTAGTCATTCACAACATCATAAGCCGTTAATGACGCACTTTGGTCCATTCTCATGTCTAGAGGTGCGTCTTGATGATAACTAAAACCACGCTCTGCTTCATCTAATTGCGGTGAAGATACACCTAAATCATAAAGAATACCATCAATTTTTGTTACACCATGATCAGCCAAAGAGGCTTTTAAGTGTCTAAAGTTATTTTGAATAAACGTTACTTGTCCCGATGCAACGTATGTTTCTAATTTTTTGTTAGCATGGTTAATCGCTGTTTCATCTTGATCAAAGGCGTATAAATGACCACCATCAGTTAATTGAGACAACAAATACTCACTGTGTCCAGCACCACCAAGTGTGCAGTCTACATAGATACCATTTGGTTTGATATTAAGTCCGTCTACTGTTTCTTTTAATAGTACAGTGATATGTGAAAATGTTTCCGTCATAATTTTTAACTCCAACTGTTTATTTAAAATCCGAAATCAATCATATTTTCTGCGATTTCGTCAAAATTCTCTTCTGCTTCTATTGTAAATTCAGACCAACGTTCCTCACTCCAAATTTCAATTCGGTTAGAGACGCCAATAATCACACATGCCTTTTCCAATTGAGCATAAGTTCTTAGATTGGACGGAACATTAATACGACCTTGTTTATCAATTTCACATTCTGTAGCGGCAGAGTAAAAGAATCGAACGAAGGTTCTTGCTTCTTTCTTAGACAATGGCATCTCTTTCATCTTATCTTCTAAGACACGCCATTCTTCTAGAGGATAGCCAAATAGACACCCATCCATCCCTCGCGTTACGATAAACGTGTCACCCAAGTCTTCTCGCAATTTTGAAGGAACAATGAGACGTCCTTTTGAATCAATGTTATGTTGAAATTCTCCCATAAACATTAGCTGTCACCTCATCTTGCCACTTACTAGGACTAGTCTACCACATCCACCCACTTTCTACCACATTCTTATAAAAAAAATTAACAATTGTTATCTAACTGTATTAAATGTACAAAAAAAGACAATTCTAGTAATAAACTAGATATTGTCTCCATTATGCGATAGTTAAAAAAGTGATAATACTAACAATTACCAACAAGATATAAATCAATAATGTTACTAAAAAGACAATGCGCCAAAGCATCTTAAAATAACGCTTATACTTAATTTCATGAAATTGATACGCTTGAAAAACAACTACTAGCATACCAATCAACAAAATCATCAATAAGACATAAGGTAAAAAGCTTTCATCAAATGTCGCTTTTGAAATATAGTGAATGCCCACAAGTAAAAAAGGCGTCGCAATGTCTGGTGCTTTAATACCATATTTGTCATTCAACATGGTTTTCTTTACTATCCACGAACAAACGACAAACACCACTATTGGAAATAGGTACCAAAAGAACGTCGTTAAATTAAAAGTTATCATACTCGTCTCCTCTGCCATTGTTACTGTCTGATTTATTAGACTCAATCGCTTCGTCCAGGATATCACCTGATACTCTTGTTATTATAGTTACTTACAACATTATATGCTATATCATAAGCCCATTCAAATTTTTTTAGTTTCTCTTTTATTTTAAGTCCTATTGTCTAAAAACCTTGCTATTTCAAACCGATACGTTGTAAACTATGGGAAGAATAATTCAAAGGAAGTGTCTATTAATGGATAAAAAACCAACGAGCCGTTTTGCCAAAATTACTAAAGTTGTCATTTGGGTCATGCTTATCACAATGGTTGGCGGTTCACTTATCGCAGCCTTAGCAAGTCTAGGTGTCATCTAAAAAACAGGAATGGAGAACCTCCATCCCTGTTTTTATTTATTCTTAGCTAATTCCAGTAGTTCATTAGCGTGTTCTAAAGTAAGTGGCGTAATTTCACTACCAGATAGCATTCTAGCAATTTCTCGCACCCGCTCTTCTTCTGTTAACTCTCGAATACGTGTTTCTGTTCGTTCGTCAATCACTCGCTTTTCAATAAAGTATTGCATATCTGAAACAGCTGCGACCTGAGGTAAGTGAGTAATACACAACACTTGAGAATTACGCCCCACTTGGTGTATCTTTTCTGCGATAGCTTGGGCCACGCGCCCACTAACTCCAGTATCTACCTCATCAAAGACAATACTTGTAATTTCATTAGACTGAGAAAAAATTGTTTTCAATGCCAACATAATCCGAGACAGCTCTCCACCAGAAGCCACTTTTACTAACGGTTTTAATTCTTCTCCAATATTAGTTGAAATATAAAATTCCACTCGGTCTAACCCTGTTTCAACGTAGTGATCTAAGGGATAAAACATGACTTCAAAAGTCGTATTTTCCATGTACAACTCTTTCAACTGAATCATGACATCCTTCTCTAACTTCCTAGCCACCACACGTCTTTCTTCTGTTAGTTCTTTAGACAAACTATCCAGCTGTTCTTCAAGAGCGCTCAGTTCTTCTTGTCTCGCCTCAATATTAAAGTTAAGTTCAGAATCCAACCCAAGCTCCTCTTTAATTGTTTCAAAATAGTCTAAAATATCCGCGACTGAATTACCATATTTTCGTTTCAGTTGTCTAATCAAGTCTAGTCGCGTGTCTATTTCTAATAATTTCTCTTCATCCATTTCTAAGTTATCCATTAATGAAGACAACGTAGTAGCGGCTTCTTGTAACGAATAATAACTCGTTCTAAGTAATTCCCCTACTTCAACATATTCCGAGTCTAATTCTTCAATACTATTAATAGCATTCATCGCTGTCCCTGCCATATCAAGGGCTCTATCGCCTTCACCTTCAACAGCTGAATAAGCAATTTTTAATGAGTCAGCTATTTTTTGAAAATTCATTAGCTTATTTCGAGTCTCAATTAACCGGTCTTCTTCTTGCTCGACCAACGCCGCTCCTTCAATTTCTTCGTATTGAAACGACAACATATCCATTCGCTGAGCGTATTCTTTCTCATTTTTTAAGTAATGATCTATTTCCTTACGCAGATTATCGTACCGATGGAACACTTCTTTGTATGTTAATAGGATCCGAGGAATACGTGTTGTAGAAAAGCTATCTAATAGCGATAAGTGAGCGTGAGCTTGCATTAGTTCCTGATGCTCATTTTGGCCGTGAATATCCACTAACCATCGCCCCACATCTCTTAACGTTTTTGTATTCACTAACTGGCCGTTGATTCGGCAATTATTACGACCACTTCGAAAAATTTCACGTTGTAAAAACACAACATTATCGTCCATTTCAATGCCTATGTCATTTAATTTACGTTCTAATTCTTCCTGATGCTCGACAAAGAAAGACCCTTCGATGCGGCATTTTTCAGCGCCTTTTCTTACAAAATCTGCTGAACCTCGACCCCCAACAAGCAAACCCATCGCGTCAATAATAATCGATTTACCCGCACCGGTTTCTCCTGTTAACGTGGTCATGCCATCTTTGAAAGTAATATTTAAATTCGAAATAATCGCAAAATCTTGAACTGATAATTCTTGTATCACTCGTGACACCTTCTTTTCACATAATATAATCTCTACTAATTACCCTCTTAGTTGTCCATGTGCTGATTTAACAACCTCTTCTGGTGTCCGAGACACCATATAATCCCCTTCACCTTCCACTGGCTTCAAGTGAGCTAAGAATTCAATATTCCCATCCCCACCTGTAATCGGAGAATAATCCAACGCAACCACATTGTACCCAAAGGCCGTCACAAACTGAAGAACCCCTTCAAGAACGGATAAATGTACTTTGCTATCACGAATAACCCCTTTTTTACCTACTTGATCTTTACCAGCTTCAAATTGCGGTTTGATCAAAGCAACCACTTCACCCTCTTTTGACAATATCTCTTTCAATACGGGTAAAATAAGTCGCAAAGAAATAAACGAGACATCGATGGTCGCAACTGTCGGCTGCCCTTTTTGAAAATTATCAGGAGTAACATAACGGAAATTGGTTTTTTCCATGACTTCTACTCGCTCATCTTGTCTCAGTTTCCATGCCAATTGATTAGACCCCACATCTAATGCGTAACTTAGGGTCGCCCCGTTTTGTAGAGCTGCATCAGTAAAGCCTCCTGTAGACGAACCGATATCTAACAAGATTTTGTCCTGAAAATCAATACCAAAGACGTCAATCGCTTTTTCTAATTTCAAACCGCCACGTGAAACATATTTTAACACTTGGCCCTTTAATCTGAGGACTGTTGTTTGAGGCACTTTTTCTCCAGGTTTGTCATACCTTTGATTTTTTTCATCACAGACTAAACCTGCCATCACTGTACGTTTCGCTTTTTCTCTTGTTTCACATAAGCCTTGTTGCACCAACAAGACATCAATGCGTTCTTTGCCTATTTTTTCTCCCATTATATTACCCGCAATTCTTCTAAGATAGCTTCCAATAAGGTTGCTTCTGTTTTATTTAGTTCTTCTTTTGCCTTCATTAGGGAACGTTCCGCTAAATCACAATGATTGGCAAACGCTTTTTCAGCTCCTGATAAGCCTAATAATGAGACATAGGTATTTTTTTGGTGTTCTGCATCTGCACCCACTCGTTTACCTAAAGACGCCTCATCTCCGACCACATCTAACAAGTCATCTCTCACTTGAAAAGCAATACCGATATTATCAGCATAGGCTAATAACCATTTACGCACGTCATGAGTTGCTCCTGAAAGAATCAAACCACCTTCAACAGCAAATCGAATCAGCGCCCCGGTTTTTTTAGCATGCATCTCTTGTAGTTCTTTCAACGAGATCTTTTTGTTTTCACCAGAGATATCCATTACTTGTCCCGCAATCATGCCTTGACTCCCTGAAGCTTTAGCCAAAGCTCTAATCAACTCTGTCCGGATCGAACTGTCTATCCTTAGATTCGCAATAAGACAAAACGCCTCTGTTAATAACGCATCCCCGGCTAAAATAGCTATGCCTTCACCAAACACCTTATGATTGGTCGGCTTCCCTCTTCTTAAGTCATCATCATCCATGGCAGGTAAATCATCATGAATTAAAGAATACGTATGAATCATTTCTAGGGCCGCTGCCACACCGTAATGATTCTTATCAAAAGATACGTTGAAAAAATCCAATGTGGCTAATAGTAACAACGCTCTAAATTTTTTCCCTCCAGCTGTCACAGAATAGGTCATGGATTCTAATAGTAACTCTGAACTCCCTACCTCTTCGATGAACTGAACCATAGCATGTTCCACTAAAGGGATCTGCTCTTTAGCAAATAATTTATAGCTATCTGTCATCTCTATTCTCCTTCGCCTTCAAAGACAACTTCTTTACCATTTTCAGACATCATATGGGTTAACGTCTCTTCTGCTTTTACTAGGGTTTCTTGACATGATCGACTCAGTTCTATCCCTTTTTTAAATTGTTCTAACGCTTGTTCTAAGGGGACATCTCCTGTTTCTAATCCCTTAACAATAAGTTCTAGCTCTCTCATCGACTCTTCGAATGTTAACTCTTTTTTTTCAGCCATCGTCTCATTCCTTCTCTTCTTGTTTTATGTCATTGATTGTGCCATATAGCACACCATCATGCATTTCTATTTCGACTCCTTGACCAACAGACAATTCAGACACACTCGTTACAATATGATTTTCGACTGACACATAACTGTAGCCTCTAGACATTGTCTTCAGTGGGCTTAGAGTGTCTAATTTCCCAACTAGTTGTCCTAATTTGTGACTGTTTCCTTTTAACTGCTGCTTCATTCCATATTCCAAACGTTCCTGTAAATTGAGAAGCGCCTGTTGATGGTACGTCACACTGCGTTCTGGATGGACTAACATTAATCGTTGCGTTAACCCTTGCCATTCTTTTTCTTGTTTTGCGACCAATGATTCTAAACTATGTTCTAACGCCACTGTCAATTGATCGACTTGCACTGAAAATGCATCATACAGTCGTTGAGGTTGTTTAAATACTGGGGTGTCTTTAATATAATCTAATTGTTGTTGCTTCATTTTCAACTGATTGTTTAATGCTTGGTACAATCGTTTTTCCCTATCTGACACCTTCATTATCTCCTCTGTCAAAACAGGAACAGATAATTCAGCCGCAGCGGTAGGTGTTGCCGCTCTAACATCAGCGACCAAATCAGCAATCGTCACATCCGTTTCATGCCCGACAGAAGAAATAATAGGTGTTCTTGCTTCGAAAATAGCTCTCGCTACGGCCTCTTCATTAAACGGCCACAAATCTTCAATAGAACCGCCACCGCGTGCCACAATTGCCGTATCAAAATCCCCAAGCTCATCCATTTGCTTAATCCGTTTTACAATATCCCCGGCGGCTTTATCTCCTTGTACCAAGGTTGGAAAAACGACTAATTGCGCAATCGGGTACCGGCGTTTCACCGTTGTCATAATATCCTTGATAACAGCACCACTCGGACTAGTTATCACCGCAATTCGTTTAGGATACATGGGCAAGGGTTGCTTGTGAATTTCTTTAAATAACCCTTCACTTTGAAGGGCTATTTTTCTTTGTTCCAAAGCCTTATACAGAGCACCTACACCATCAGGTTCCATATGTTCCACATACATTTGATAATTTCCACTCGCCTCGTAAAGGGAAATACGTCCAACAACAAGAACTTTCATCCCTTCTTCTGGTTGAAATTTCAATTGACCAAAGGCACCCTTAAACATAACCGCTGATATCTTAGCTTTGTCGTCTTTCAAACTAAAATATTGATGGGCATTGGGACGCTTACGAAAATTAGATATTTCTCCTGTAAGATACACTCTATCTAAGTAAGGATCTTTATCAAATTTTGCTTTCAAATATTTTGTCAGAGCTGTGACAGATAAATAATTTTCCGCCGTCATATTAAACATTCCCATCATGAATTTTTCTTACGTTACTCACTGTTTGTTCCATTAACATAGCAATCGTCATTGGACCCACACCGCCAGGAACGGGTGTAATATAACTTGCCAAAGGTTCTACTTCTGAAAACAGCACATCTCCAACAAGCTTCCCTTCAGCATTTCTATTCATCCCAACGTCTACTACCACAGCGCCTTCTTTAACATGCTCGCCTGTTATAAATTCCCCCACACCGATAGCCACGATTAATATATCTGCCCGCTTGGTCACTTCTTTTAACTCTCTTGTTTGAGAATGAGTAATGGTCACTGTCCCACCTGCATTAAGTAGTAATTGAGCCATTGGTTTGCCCACAATATTACTTCGTCCTACCACAACCACATCTTTCCCTTTAGGATCAATGTCGTAGGCTGATAACAGCGTCATAATGCCATACGGTGTACACGGAATCTTGTCTGGATTCCCAACAAACAAATGTCCCATATTCAAAGGATGAAACCCATCTACGTCTTTCTCGTGAGAAATCGCTAATAGAACCTTTTCTTCATTAATATGTTTCGGCAATGGTAATTGCACTAATATACCATCAACGGACTCATCTTGATTATACGCTGCAATTCTTTCTAACAACGCAGATTCTGTTGTTGTCTCTGGCAATCGCTCAACTCTTGATTCAATCCCAATCCTCGCAGCTGCCGCTTCTTTATTTTTAACATACACGTGACTAGCAGAGTCATCGCCAATTAAAATCACCTCTAATTTAGGAACACGTTGTCCCATCTCACGCCAACGTGCAACTTCTTGTTTCAACTCATCTTGCAATTGCAACGATACTTTTTTTCCATCAATTATCTTCCCCATGTTGACGCCTCCTCGTAAGTGATACTTAGTCCTATTCTAGCATAAAATAAGAAGCCTTTAAAACTAATAAAAAACCCGAACAAATATTATTTGTTCGAGTCTAAGTCTGCCATAACTGATGATAATACACCATTGATAAAACGGCGTGATTCGTCATCACTAAATTCTTTCGCTAATTCTAATGCTTCGTTTAAAGATACTTTGCTTGGTATATCCGATAGATATAACATTTCAAATATCGCTAATCTTAAAATAATTAAATCAGCTTTAGAAATACGGTTGATTTTCCAGCCCTTTAAATGCGTTTGGATCAACGCATCAATCTCTGTTTGATTGGTTGTTACCCCTTCAACAGAAACACGTAAATACATA
Organism: Vagococcus sp. 211; assembly: GCF_056322705.1. NCBI lineage: Bacteria > Bacillati > Bacillota > Bacilli > Lactobacillales > Enterococcaceae > Vagococcus > Vagococcus sp. 211. The sequence goes on along the minus strand of NZ_CM150475.1, from coordinate 336,608 downwards.
GGTTGTTCGATAGCTTCTTCCAATTCCATGTTCACATTGTAATCCAACACGTGATCAATGGCTTGATCAGCGGTAACGTCTGTTTTGTACAACATTGAAAATAGGGCTTGAAAAGCCATTTCTCTTAATTGATGTCTCGTAAATTCCACTCTAGTCTTCCTCATCTTCAGTATCAAACAGCTCATCTAAATTTGGCATTTTCGTTTTTTCTGGAACGATACCTACAACATGTACGTTCACTTCAGAAATTTCTAAATCTGTCATATAAAGAACTTGCTGTTTCACTTTTTCTTGCATATCAATGGCCACTTTAGGCACTGATACGCCGTAGTCTAAATAGCAGTATAGATTAATCTTGATGTTACCCTCTTCATTTGTTAAAGAGACTCCTTTATCATGAACAGAGCCACCAAATAATTCTGTCACATTAGAAGCTAGGTTGCCTCGCATCCCATAAACACCGTCTACCTTAGATGCTGCAATCCCTACAATAATTTCTAACACTTCAGGAGCTATAACAATTTCTCCACCAAAATCTTGATCATCATTATTTAATACCAAATTCTTATTCTCAGTCATCTTTGTCTTCCTCCTTCAGTTTTTAAGCACGAGAAACATAGGAACCATCATTTGTATTAATAACCAAATGGTCGCCTTCGTTAATAAAGAATGGGACTTGTACTGTCAGTCCTGTTTCCATCGTTGCAGGCTTAGAGCCTCCTGATGATGTATCTCCACGAATCCCTGGTTCCGTCGCCGCTACTTCTAATTCTACAGTATTAGGTAAATCCACGCCTAATATTTCAGTTCCGTACATCACTATATTACATTCGCTATTTTCTAACAAGTATTGTAATTCTTCTGTCAGTTGTTCCTCTGGAAGTTCTAGCTGTTCATAAGTCGTCATATCCATAAAAATGTGATTACCAGCAGATTCATAGAGGTATTGCATCTTATTATTATTAATTTGTGCTTTCCCTACTTTTTCTCCGCCTCGAAACGTTTTTTCAGCCGTGTTGCCATTCCTCAGATTCTTTAACTTCGTTCTAACAAATGCGGCACCCTTACCAGGTTTCACATGTTGGAACTCAATTACTCGGTAGATGTTCCCATCAACTTCAATGGTTAAGCCTGTTTTTAAGTCATTTACAGAAATCATATTTCGGCCTCCTAATTTATCTATCTCTATCTATAAAATAATAAGCTCTTTTGGTGATTGTGTCAATCTCTCCACACCAGTTTCTGTGACTAACATGTCATCTTCAATACGAACGCCGCCAATTCCAGGCAAATAAATCCCCGGTTCATTCGTTATGACATTCCCCGGGACGAAACGCTTCTCTGACATTTTAGAGACATTTGGCCCTTCATGAATATCAAGCCCAATCCCATGACCCGTAGAATGTCCAAAGGCATCTCCGTATCCTTTTTCAGCAATGTACCCTCGCGCTACCTCATCTAACTCTCTTCCAGTCATCCCAGGCTTAGCTTCAGCAAGCACTCTTTCTTGTGCTTCTAAGACCACATGATACATTTCTTTTAATTTTTCTGAAGGCTCTCCTAAAGAGATGGTTCGAGTCATGTCGGACACATACCCTTCGTAGTAGCAACCAAAATCCAAGGTTATCAAATCCCCTTGTTCAATCACTTTATCACTAGCAACACCATGAGGTAAAGCAGAGCGAAGTCCACTAGCCACAATGGTTGTAAAGGAAACGCCTGTCGCTCCTTGACTACGCATAAAGAAATCAAGCTCATTTGCTACCTGAATTTCTGTCATTCCAGCTTCAATATACGTTAAAATATGTTGAAACGCGTTATCAGCAATTTGACACGCCTGTTTGATGATGTTAACTTCTGTTTCATCTTTGATTTCTCTTAAATTCTCTACCCATCCAGAAACAGGAATCAGTTCTGATTCTAACAGCATTTCTAACTGAACATACTGTTGGAACGTTATATGATTTTCCTCAAAAGCTAAGGTTTCTACATTTCTACTTTCTAATAGATCCGCAACCACATCAAAAATCGGTGTTTTATTTTCTACTATTGTATAGCCCACACATTGTGTAGCTGCTTGCTCAGTGTATCTAAAATCTGTAATAAAAAAAGCGTCGTCTAACGTAATTAACCCAACACCTGTCGTGCCAGTGAACCCTGTTAAGTACCTTAAATTAAAAGGATCTGTAACCAAGTAACTAGCTACTTCTTCTTCCTTCATTCTTTTTCTTAAATTCTTTATTCTTTCTTCCATTATATATAAGAACTCCCATCATTAGCTGTCATTCCATTATAACAAACATCAGACTCTTTTAAAAACAAATACAAAAAAACGGATGATATCCATGGATATCATCCGTCATTACTTCATTATTTAGCTACTGGATACACAGAAACTTGAGTTTTGTCGCGTCCTTTTCTTTCAAAACGGACAACGCCTTCAACTTTAGCGTATAATGTATCGTCGCCACCACGACCAACGTTAGTACCAGGATAAATCTTAGTTCCACGTTGACGATAAAGAATTGAACCACCTGAAACAGTTTGTCCATCAGCACGTTTAGCTCCTAAACGTTTTGATTGTGAATCACGACCGTTGGTAGTAGAACCTCCACCTTTTTTATGGGCGAATAATTGTAAATTCATTTTCAACATGAGCGCACCTCCTTAGATAGTAGTTATTACTTTGATAAATTTTTGATTGTCATCTTCAATTGACTGCAAGCCAATAACTAAACTTTCAATTAAAAGATTAGTAATACTCTGTTGTTCTGAAGACAATTCGGAAATCACTTCAAAATACAAGTACCCATCAGACACTTCAACAATAGGTTGATAGTTGGCTAACTGTTCTAAACTATTAACTGCATTAACAGACAAAGCAGAACATGCTGCACACACAATATCATACCCATAAGGTCCCGCATCTGCATGGCCCTTCATTTCGAAAGATATATAGTCATTTTGACTGTTTTTTTTAAATTCAGCTTGGATCACAATGATACCTACTTTCTAAAAATTAGGCATTAATCGCGTTGATCATCACTTTAGTGTAAGGTTGACGATGTCCTTGCTTACGGTGAGAATCTTTTTTAGGTTTGTACTTGTAAGTTACAACTTTCTTTTGTTTTCCTTGTTTTTCAACAGTTCCTTCAACAGTTGCACCTTCAACGATTGGCGTACCAATTTTTGTTGTTTCGCCACCTACTAAAACGACCTCATCAAACACAACTTTTTCGCCAGCTTCTACGTTTAATTTTTCAACGTAAATTGCTTGACCTACTTCAACTTTAACTTGTTTTCCACCAGTTTTTACAATAGCATACATGTTTGTTTCGCACCTCCTTCTCTTTACTTAGACTCGCCAGCATAAGCGACACTTTCGTGTTCTTGTACTTAATTTGTGCGGTTGTAGTTGTGGTGCACACAATTACAACATTAGAATTGTACCAAATAAAAAAAGCAAGGTCAAGTTAATTCGACCTTACTTTCATATCTTTTTTTATTGAGCTTCAATTTCAGCCACAAAGAATTCTGATAAACCAATCTCATCAAATAATTCTGAACGGAATAATTTAGTAACATTTGTTGCCATATAATGATTCGCGTAAATTTGACCTTCTACTACCCATGCATCAGCAATTCCTAATAAAGCGTACACTAAAAAGTTAGTTAAAATCTCTTTTGGTACTTTTCTTACTGGAATTGAATTACTGTAATTCACATGTTGTAAAATAAAATCATAAATTTTATCACTAAATAGATTACGGTAAACTTCAGCGTCATTTTCTTTTAATAACGTAACGAAGAATTCAGGTGACTCTCCAATGTATTCAAACACATTAACAAGTGTCATGTGTGGAATCATTTTCTCTTGGTCTTCTTCAAACGGTGTGTATTCAATCACTTTTTCATAGAAATCTTCAATGATTTCTTCCATGATTGTTTCTACAAAGGTATCTTTGTCACGATAGTGTAAATAAAACGTCCCACGTGTTACACCTGCTTGATTGGTTAAATCTTTAATGTTCATCTCGTTTAATCGGCGTGTTTTCAACAGTTCTAGAAAAGCCTGTCTCAACTTTTTACGAGTTTTTATAACTCTTGGATCAATTTTCCCCATAATATTACATTCCCCTTATTAATTGATATTTTTACGTCCGAATCGGTCTCCCAAAACCAGTTCGATACTTATAACATTATATATCAATCAATCGAGTTTTGTCTAGTATTAATCCTCAAACATTATTAAATATTCACATCTTTCATCTTTCATGAGTTTAGTCTTGTTTTTTAATGAAAAATAAATTAATTTTTATTTTCAAATTACTGTTGACTAATGCTTCAAAAAATTATATTATATAGATGTTGTTGAAAAACGACAAAACAACAAAATGTCGCAGTAGCTCAGCCGGATAGAGCATTCGCCTTCTAAGCGAACGGTCGGGGGTTCGAATCCCTCCTGCGACGTCATAACATTCACATAAAGAAAAGCAACTACCTAGGTAGTTGCTTTTTTTGTTATTAATTAACTTTTTAAGTCAATATCCAAGATAACTTCTTCTTTGTCCTTAGAAATCATCAGTACCCCATCACCTAAAGGTAGAATCGTTACTGTTAAGTCAGGATGATTTAATACCGTATCGTATAATAGATTTAATTTACGATAGATTGTCCGCTGACTTCTAGGTATGTCTTTAATGTCCCACATGACCGTTCCCGCTTGGAACACATCATCAATCATAATCACGCCATCTTTTTTTAATACTCGCAAACACTCTGGTAAGAACTCAATGTATTTCGACTTAGCACTGTCCATGAAAACAAAATCAAATGGTCCTTCTAGTTCCGGAAGAATGTCTTTCGCATCTCCTTCAAGCAACGTAATCTGATCCGTTACACCTAATGTTTCAAACGTGGCTTTGGCTTTACGTATCATTACATCAAAACGGTCCACCGTTGTCACATGAGCAGACTCACCCATTGCTTCTAGCATCAAGCTTGCAGAAAAACCAACAGCTGTACCTATTTCCAATACTTTTTTCGCTTTTATTTGTTTTAAAAAGAAACGTAAAAAAGAGGCTGTTTCGTTCGGAATCACTGGAACGCCATTTGTTTCCGCCTCATTTTGAATCTCACCTACAGCTCCTCCAACACGTGGCTGACGAACTCTCATTAAATCTAATATTTCTTGGTTTACGACTGGTCTGTGCATCATTTCATTTCTCATGCTTCTCCCCCTCAATCTATTTCTTGTAAATTATACAAATTATCTCATTAGAATACAACATCATTCCTTCCTTCTTATTAAATTGGTATAGATTTGACTTATGTTTTTTTTAATTTATAATTGGAGTAAAAAAGGAACAGGTATAGTTAACTATTATGAATCAAGAAAGATATTTCAATTTACTAAAATCCCGTTTTAACAACAGAGAAGAAATACTGAGTGAAATCATCAACCTCAAAGCCATTCAAAACTTACCAAAAGGTACAGAACATTTTGTAAGCGATATCCATGGGGAATTTAACGCCTTCCAGCACATCTTAAGAAACGGTTCAGGTAATATCAAAGAAAAAATAAGGGTCTTATTTAAAGACGAGTTAAGCCCATCAGAGCAAAAAGAATTAGCCACTCTGATTTATTACCCTGAAGAACGGTTAATCTTTTTAAGAGATTCTACAACGTATCTATGGTATCAAAAAACCATTAAGCAATTAATTAAATTAGTCAAATTCTCTTCTTCAAAATACAGTCGCTCTAAATTAAGAAAAGCCCTACCTACTAATTTAGCCTATATTATTGAAGAATTACTTTATCAAATACCAGATCAAAATGACAAAGATGACTACTATGAGCAAATCATCAGTAACGTAATGGAACTTGATTTAGCAGAACCTTTAATTATCGGTTTAAGTTTTACCATTCAACGATTAGTTGTTGATCATCTGCACGTTGTTGGAGATATCTACGACCGTGGTCCAAAACCTGACGAGATTATCGATACATTGATGGACTACCATTCCGTTGATATCCAATGGGGCAATCATGACATTTTATGGATGGGAGCCGCCGCAGGTTCGCCTATTTGTTTACTTACCATTATCAGGATATCCGCTCGCTATAACAATCTAGATATTATTGAAGAACGTTATGGGATTAACTTGAGGCCCTTATTAACTTTTGCTGAAAAATATTACGATGACAACCCTGCCTTTAGGCCAAAACTGCCTCATGGTGAAGAATTAAGTGCAGAAGAATCCTTAGAAATCACTAAAATTCACCAAGCCGCAGCTATTTTACAATTCAAATTAGAAGCTCAATTAGTCAATCGTCGACCAGATTTCAACATGTCTCACCGACTACTTTTAACCGAAACAAACTATGATACCTTAGAAACCTTTATTAAAGGAACTCACTATCCTTTAACCAATACCTGTTTCGCCACGATTCAACCTGATAACCCTAATAAATTATCAGAGGAAGAAGAAGAAGTGATTCAGCGCATTGTGAGTAACACGATACACTCAGATAAATTAAAACGCCATACCGATTTCCTATTCGAAAAAGGAAGCATGTATTTGGTTTATAATGATAATTTACTTATTCATGGATGCGTTCCTCTCACTAAAGACGGCGACTTCCAAAGTTTCACGTTAAACAATCAATCCTACAAGGGAAAAGAGTTGATGGATTTATTCGAAAACGCTTTAAGAACAGCGTATAAAGACCCACACACACCTGATGACTTATCCACAGACATCTTATGGTACTTATGGTCTGGCGAATACTCTTCTCTGTTTGGTAAAAAAGAAATGACAACTTTTGAGAGATACTTCATCTCTGACAAAAGCACTCACGAAGAAATCAAAAACCCTTACTATAGTTTAAGAGAAAAAGAAGAAACCATCGATATGATATTACATGAATTCGGCTTATCTAGCGAAGACAGTCACCTTATCAATGGACACACACCTATTAAAGCCATTAAAGGAGAAAGTCCTGTCAAAGCAAACGGCAAAATGATTGTTATTGATGGCGGTTTTTCTAAACCTTACCAACAAACAACTGGGTTGGCTGGATATACCCTTCTTTATAACTCATTTGGTATGCAGCTCGTTTCCCATAAACCCTTCTCTTCTATCGAGCATGTAGTAGCTGAACATGACGATATTTTGTCTATCAAAAAAGTAGTGGATAAACCACTTAAACGTAAAATGGTAAAAGATACAACCGTTGGTCAGAAAATACAAGAAGAGATTGATGATTTAGAAGATTTACTACGTTATATTAACTTGAAAAAATAACCACGGAAAGAGTGATAACATGTTCGAGGCTGTTTTATTTGATTTAGATGGTGTCATTATTGACACAGCAAACTATCATTATAGCGCATGGAAAAAATTAGGTGACTCCCTTGATATCTCCTTTGACAGACATTTTAACGAAGGTTTAAAAGGCATTAGTCGAGAAGAATCCCTTCGCTTAATCTTAGAACATGGGGGAATAGCAGATACTGTATCACAAGAAATGTTTGACGACTTAGCACTTACTAAAAACAAAACGTACGTAGCTATGATTGAAGATGTCACTGAAAAAGATGTCTTTCCAGGTATCAAAGAATTATTGGATGAACTGCTAGAGAACCAGATTAAAATCGCCTTAGCGTCAGCCAGCAAGAACGGGCCGTTGCTTCTAGATAGAATGGGTATCACTTCTTATTTCGATGCTATTGTCGATCCAAGTTCTGTCGCAAAAGGAAAACCTGCACCGGATATTTTCCTTGCCGCTGCGGAGGCTCTCGATGTACCAATTGAACACTGCATAGGGATAGAAGATTCCATCGCAGGAATAACAGCTATCACATCTAGCGGTGCATTACCTATTGGGGTCGGTAGACAAGAAGATCTCGGGGATACTATCCCTGTAGTTCCCAATACACGTTTCCTTACTTTAGACTATTTAAAGAAACAATGGCCATAAAAAATAACCTGTCTTCCTTAAGAGAAAGACAGGTTATTTTTTTATTGATTGTGTGTCATTTTTCGAATATCTGCAATAGAAGACATTTTATGGTTCCAACATTCTAACGATAAATCTACCGGGTATTTTTGAGGATTCAGATTACGTTTGTATTCTTCCCAAAGAGAATCCAAATTCCCTTTAGCATAGTCTTTCACTTCTTTTAAATCTGGTACATCGTATACCCTTTCACCCTTCACATAAATGTCTCTTAACAATGGACGGGCATCAAAATCTGTGACCGTTTTATTAATATAAGTATGTAAGGGATGAAACATGTACAGTTCTTTTTCTTTCCTTGGGTCTTCATGCCATAACGTAACATAATCTCCCTCTGACTTGTGATCGGCTCTTCTAGTAATGCGCCATACTTGTTTTTTACCTGGTGTGGTTACTTTCTCCGCATTGCTTGATAGCTTCAAGGTATCAATCATAATACCTTCGTCGTTTTCAATTGAAACTAATTTATACACAGCTCCTAAGGCTGGTTGATCGTAAGCTGTGATTAATTTTGTTCCCACACCCCACACATCAATTTTTGCTTTTTGCATTTTTAGATTCAGAATCGTTGACTCATCCAAATCATTAGACGCATAAATTTTAGCTTCTGTATAACCAGCATCATCCAATTGCTCTCTGACTTTCTTAGAGATATAGGCCATGTCACCACTATCAATTCTAACCCCTAAGAAATTAATTTTGTCACCCATCTCATTAGCTACTTTGATAGCGTTAGGCACACCTGAACGTAGGGTATCATAAGTATCCACTAAAAAGACACAGTCTTTATGTGTTTGAGCGTAGGCTTTAAAGCCTTCGTAGTCATCTAAATAAGACTGAATCAAACTGTGAGCATGCGTTCCCGATGCAGGGATGCCAAACATTTTACCCGCTCTAACATTACTGGTTGCATCAAACCCACCAATATAAGCCGCTCTCGTTCCCCAAAAAGCAGCATCCAATTCTTGCGCTCGTCTTGTGCCAAATTCCATCAATAGATCATCCCCAGATACAGCTCTGATCCTTGCAGCTTTTGTCGCAATAAGTGTCTGATAATTAATAATGTTAAGTATCGCCGTTTCGACCAACTGACATTGCGCTAAAGGCCCTTCTACTTGAAAAATAGGTTCATCATTAAACACCATTTCTCCTTCTACAGCAGAACGTACCGTACACTTAAATTCAAAGTCTTTTAAATACGTTAAAAAGGCTTCTGGATATTCTGTCACACTTCTTAAATAATCAATGTCTGACTCTGAGAACGTTAAATTATCTAAATACTGTATGGTTCTTTCTAATCCTGCGTAGATAGCATAGCCATGGTCAAATGGCATTTGTCTAAAGTAACACTCAAACACAGCATTACGATCTGCTCTTCCAAGTTCCCAATAAGTTTTCATCATATTCAATTGATATAAATCCGTATGTAAAGCTAAACTATCATCTACGTAATTTGGTTTCATAAGATTCTCCAATTCCTAATAAAAGATTATATTTACTCTCTATTTTACGACTTTCACACATTTTTCTCAACTCTTCTAGACCGTTATTCCTTAATTAAAGCCTTTTTTACCTAAAATGTCTGATAAGATTGTGTTTTATGTCATCTTTTCTTCCCTCTTTCGGCCTTTATAATCACCAAACAAAAAAAGGAGCTAGCATTAGCTACTCCTTTCGTTTCTTAATTAACGTCAGAAATCAGAATCCTCTCGAAAGTTACCATCCCTTTAGACATGATAGTTAGATCCTTCCCTCTTTCTTTTGGAAATACGGTAAAGGATAAGCTGTGTTGTTGATTCACAAACACTTCTATTGAAGAAGTATCAATGACTATTTTTAAAGTTAGCTGTCGTTGATCAGATGGTAGTGTTATTTGACGCTCTGTTAGATGGACTTTTTCTAAACCCTTAATAGAATGTCCCACATCTTTTCTACTAGCAACCAAAGTATTATTCTTGCCGTCCAATGTAATTATAAACGCTTCATTATCGGTCTCTAATAAAGATAATTCAACGTGTCCCTTTTCAGTTAATACTGCTTCAATTTCCACGACACTTTGATTTGAAAGAACATCTTGATATGTTTTACTTTCACTTACTCCAAAGGTAGCATTGTCTTCATGAACTATTGGCGTTAGAGAGGTCTCTAACTCTTTAATAGGTTCTTGGCATAGATAGTTATCAACCACGCGTAATCGGCGTGGAAGAGTCATACATCCCGCCCAGCCATGACCTAAATCATGCGTTGGAAAATTACGTTGCCACATTTGCATCCAAGCAACCATTATCCGCTCGCCCTCCTCGTTCTCACAGGTTTGAGGAGCATAAAAATCCAATCCTCCGTCTATTTCATGATAGTTATCAACCCTTAGTTTCCCCGTTTCCCAGTTCATTTCCCCAATAAATGCTACTGTAGAACTTAGGTTAGCATAAGCGTGTCCTTCTTGCTTCATTTCAATAGGCGACATAATAAGAACGTCTTTTCCATCTAGATGAAATAAATCAGGGCACTCCCACATAATTCCCTGATGCGCTTCCCCCTCTAAAACCACAGAATAAAACGTCCAAGTGAGTAAATCTTCTGACTTGAACATTAAGATACGACCTAATTCATTCGGCGTTTTCGTCGCTAAAACCGTATAGTATGCCCCGTCACGTTCTAATACTTTAGGGTCTCTAAAATCTTGACTATCTCCATAACTTCCTAGCTGTCTTTCATCAATGACAGGATTATTAGGATGCTTATCAAAATGAATGCCATCTGTCGAAGTTGCTAGACATTGCACTTCTCGTCTAACACCTTCACGGTCATAATGACCAGTATAAAGTAGGCATAATACGCCATCTTTCACTATAGCACTCCCTGAAAAACAACCATCTAACTCATAGTCTTCTGTTGGTGCTAAAGCGACAGGTAACTCTTCCCAGTGTATTAAATCCTTCGACTTAGCATGCCCCCAATGCATCGGCCCCCACACACTATCATAAGGATAAAATTGATAAAATAAATGATAATAACCTTCATAATAGACAAAACCATTAGGATCATTCATCCACCCAACAGGAGCGGCTAAATGAATGCCTTGTCGGTACTCCGGATTAACATCCGCCTTTTTTTTCCGAATATAGTCATTCGCTTTTTCTATAGTCATCATATGACAATAACCTCCTATATTTATTTAATACCCGTGCCTGATCCACCCAGACCTTGTAATATGTATTTTTGAGCAATCACATAAATCACAATTAACGGAATCGTTGATATCGTCAACACAGCCATAACTTGGTTAATGTATACTGGTTGCGTCGTATTTATCGTGGTAATAGCCACTTGCATTGAAAACTTACTCTTGTCCGTTAAAACCATCAATGGCCAAATATAATCATTCCAGCTACCTATGAAGGATAGAACTCCCACCGTTGCAATCGCAGGTTTTGACATAGGCAACATTATTTTAAAGAAAATAGTAAAAATAGTCGCACCATCAATTTGTGCTGACTCGATAATTTCATCTGGTATCGCGATAAAGAAGTTTCTAAAAAGGTAAATATTAAAAGCACTAGCCATCGCTGGTAGTATCACTGCTAATCTCGTATTGACTAACCCTAGTGCATTAACGACGGTAAATTGTGAAATCAAAATCGTTTCCATTGGAATAATTAGTAAAGCTAGCAATAATCCAAAAATGAATTTTTTTCCTGTAAAATTCAATTTAGCAAAAGCAAAACCTGCAAGAGAGTTAACAAAAATCGAACCTGCAGCAAAAGTAATCCCATAAAAAATACTATTAAACAAGTAAGTGCCTACACTAAATCGTGAAATAACCTCTGAATAAGTTATAAACCAATTGGCCGGATTCAAACTTGGTAAAAAAGCTTTAAAGGAGGTTAAATTGTTAAACACATCTGCTTCTGGTTTCATGGATGAAACAACCATCCAAAGCATCGGAAAAATAAATAAGGCTGCGAGCAAAAATAGTAACACATACTCTACCATTTTCCATGGTGTTAGTCTCTTTTTCATCCGTTGTCATCCTCCTTAATCAATTTACGTTGGGCAATGGTGATCAGTCCAATCATGGTTGTAAAGACAAGAGCAATAGAACTTGAGTACCCTACTAAACGATCTGTAAATCCAGTTTGATAGATGTAATAAACCATTGTCATCGTTGAATTCATCGGTCCTCCTTGTGTCATAACCATTGGTTGTACAATCAGTTTGAAAGCAGAAATCAATGTCGTTAATAGAACAAAAATAGCCGTTGGTTTCAACAAAGGTAATGTGATGTATCTAAATTGTTGAAATTTAGAAAAACCATCAATTTCAGCTGCTTCATACACGTCTTGTGGAATGTTTTGCATGCCTCCTAATAATAATAACATTTGATAACCAGCTCCTTGCCAAGCAGACACAAACACAATGGTATACATGGCTTGATTCGGACTTGTTAAGAACGGTTGAGAAGAGATGCCTACTTTATTCAATAAGGCATTGATCAGCCCATCGTTTGGATTAAGCAAATACAACCACAAAATAGAAATAACAACTAAGGACATGACAACGGGAGCAAAAAATGCGACTTTGAAAAACATGTTCCCTTTACGTTGCTTGTTGATTAACAAAGCCATACCTAAAGCTGCTCCTAATTGGACAGGGATAATCCATATGACAAATTTCCCTGTATTCAGGACACTTTTTATAAAGATAGGATCTTGAACAAGTCGTTTGAAATTGTCTAATCCTACAAATTGTCTGGCATCAGGTGTCAGTAAGTAATAGTCTGTAAACGCATAATAGAAAACCATACCAATTGGAATTAATAGAAAAATACTAAGTAAAATAAGAGCCGGTGCTAAAAAACTATAACCAATCAGATTTTCTTTTAGTGTTGGTTTCTTGTTCATGATGTTCCTCCTTTTAAGAGAAGGATGCTTACTTCACTCAACGAAGTAAGCACCTCTTATCTCCTTATTTTTTCAACGAATTATCAATCGCTTGTTGCATCTCTTTCGCACGCTCATCCGCTACTTTTTTAACGTCTGGGTTTTGATCATAATAAGTAATGTCTTGAATCGTTTGTTGGAACGCTCTTGATACTTGAGGATAAGCAACAACAACAGGTCTAGCATGTCCTGATTGTTGGTTTTGTTCCATCAAGAATTTCATTCCTTCAGGTACGTCCTCTTTGATTAATTCAATGGTTGAATGTCTAATTGGTAAAACACTGTTACCTAAACTCAGGATTTTACTTGATTCAGTACTTGTCGCATGAACGATAAAGGCTGCAGCTGCTTCTTGTTTCTCAGTACTAGTTGTCATTGCTAATTCCCAACTACCAGTTGGTGAGACTAATTCTTTCGTTGTATCAGAGACTGGATAAGGTAGAATACCGTAATCAAGGGATTGGTAGTTAGCCTCTAAATCAGCCATTGTCCATGAACCACTTAGATATAATGGGTATTTCCCTGTTTCGAAACCTTTTTCAATTGGCGTCACCGCTACGATATCCTTTTTAATCAACCCTTGAATAAATTCTAAAGACTCAACTGTTTCTTTAGAATTAAAAACACCTTCTGCTTGCGTTCCATCTTCATTAACTAAATTACCACCATTTGACCAAACAAAAGGCGTGTAGCCATATGTCAACATTTCATCTTTATTCGCAATTTGCATATCGAATACTGGTCCATCAAATGTCTTTTGTAATGTTTCTGCTGTTTTTTCAAACTCTGACCAAGTCCAAGGTTTTTCTAAAGTTGGTAACTCAGATTCCTTGATACCAGCTTCTTTGAACATTGTTTTATTGTAATAGATTCCCACATTTGATTCAGAGAAACCAAAGGCATACATTTTTCCGTCATAAGTTCCTTGTGTTTTAATACTCTCTAACACATCATCCATATCAGCATCTTTTAGATAATCATCTAGCGGGGAAATCACTCCTGAGTGAGCATATGCTGCTGTATTAGGTCCGTCTAACGTAATAACGTCTGGTAACGTTTTAGTCGTCACAGCTGCGTTTACCTTATCTTCATAACCCCCACCGCTTCCACTACGAGGGATATACTCTGTAGTGACCGTGTATTTTCCTTTGTTTTCTTCATTGAAGTTGTCGACAATCTCTTTCCACGCTTCTCCTTCAGGTGTTTCATCTGAGAATTGTACCCATACAGAAATATCTCCAGGATTGTCATTTTTTTTAGCTTTTTCTTTGTTGCCGCCACAAGCAGCTAACAATGTTACACTGGCCAACATTAACGCACTAATTTTCCACACTTTTTTCATTGATATCCCTCTTTCTTTTTTGGAACGTTCAAATTATTTACTAAAAATAAAAACAATTCGATAAAACATTGCCTTTACTTTCGTCTCCATCAATTTGGAAACGTTTCCGTTTCTGTTATAAAGTTAACATCATTTAATAATGATGTCAACTATTTTTATCCTATTTTTTTCGTAGTTGTTCCTTCAAATAACTGTATAGGTAAAACAACTCTCTTAGAAGTAGACTTATAAGCCACGTTAGATAACAATATATCCACAGATTTTTTTGCCATCTCTTGGATAGGTTGGACAATCGTACTGAGATAAGGTTGATGCTCCATGTACATCCTCACTCCATCAAATCCCATCACTTGGACATCTTCTGGTACCCGTTTGCCTAGCTTTGTTGTCAAAATAGACATAACATTCATCGCCATTACGTCGTTTACTCCGAGAAAGCCATCTATTTCAGGATACTCCTCAAAAAAAGCCAGAATCGTTTGCTCTAAATCCAGCACAGGTTCGGACATATGAAGCAACCGATAAGAAACACCTTGCTCTTTCAAATAACTCGTAAACCCTTCTTTTCTATGAGTCGTTTCATTTTTAAACGTTGAATAGCTTCCAATATAAGCTGGACATGTCACACCACAGTCTAGTAAATGCTTCGCAGCAAGACGTCCCCCTGCTTCATTATCACAAGTGACATAATTAATGTCTTCTGAGAAATGACGGTCAATACTGACAAATGGGATGTTACTAGATACATATTTATCAATATCTGAATAAGTAATGCCAATAATACCATCCACTTTATTTTGCTTAACCATTTGCACATACTCTGCCTCTTTTTTAGGATCACCATCTGCATTACATAACAATACCTTATAATGTTCTTTAGCTAAATATTGTTCCACATGATAGGCAAATTCTGCAAAAAAAGGATGCCATATCGTTGGAATAATTAATGCAATGGTTTGCGTTTTGTTCATTTTTAACCCTCTAGCGTATTCATTAGGTTCGTAATTTAACTCTTTAATTGCAGCTTCTACCTTTTCTTTCGTGGCTTCTTTTACCTTAACCCCGTTAATAACACGAGACACCGTCCCCACCCCAACGCCAGCTAAAGCTGCTACATCTTTCATTGTTGCTTTCATACAAAACACCCCTCTAACACCTTTGATTTTATCACAAAGTTGACCTTTTGCGTATTGGTCTAGATAAAAAGAGGCAGCTCTTTTGAGCTCCCTCTTTCTTTCCTATTCAAAAGGCATCACTTGTCCCGTATTATGAGCCTCAAATATTGTCTCAATTAACGCTAACACTCGGCGAACCTCCGTGTTTTTCACTACAGGTTCCGCATTTTTCCTGATGACATCATGGAAATTTTGATAAAACGTTGTGGTCATTACTTTTCCTTCAGGTAAGTCAAAGCGTGTCGTTGCCTCTTCTGACGGTGGCGCCATTGTTTTAGTCAGACCTTGTCCAGCTTTTATCGGGATAAGATTATGGTGGTCAATAGCACCTGTCTGCTTAACAATGTGGCCTGATAGATCCCAATCATAAATAACACCTGAACCTTCTAGTCCCTTAATATACCAACGAGGTAATGTAACAAAATTAGTTGTTCCCACTTCAACGACCGCTTTGACACCGTTCTCAAAGGTTAAATAACTAATGAACCCATCATCTACATCATCTCCTAGAATAAAACTTAAATCAGCAGCGACTTTCTTCACAGGGCTATCAATAAAATATAACAATTGATCTAACAAGTGAACGCCCCAATCCAAAAGCATTCCACCACCGTGTTGTTTCATATGACGCCAATCGCCAGGGATACCATTAGCACCGTGCACTCGAGATTCTAGTTGGAATACCTCCCCTATTGGTTGGGTTTCATACAACGAGGCAATCATTAAAAAGTCAGCATCCCAACGACGGTTTTGATGTACCATAAATACCTTTCCAGTGTCCTTGGCTACTAATAAGACAGCATCTAATTCCTCTGTACTCATCATTACAGGTTTTTCACAAACAACGTGTTTTCCCGCTTCCAACGCTTTGATAGCAATATCACAGTGCGTATCATTAGGTGTCGCAATCAAAACAGCTTCTACTTCCTCATCTGACAATACCTCTTCCAAAGAAGAATACACCTTAAACCCTGCCTCTTGTCCCATACCTAAACGAACATCGTCTACGTCATATATCCCATGAACAAGGATTCCCTCAGATTCTTTAATCAGTTCACGAGCATGATAACTCCCCATACCGCCGTAACCGACAATCACTAACTTAATTGTTTCCATCTCTTTCTCTCCTCATCTAGGCCCACCACATATCGGTTGGGTTATCTTTTATCATAATGGATTGTAGATTCCTCACCGCACGTGCAAACCCTTCATCAATCGACATCAACGGGTCTTCATGCTCGATACTTAGAACATAATCATAACCATATAATCTCAATGCACTCACAATATCTGACCACTCTTGCATACTATGACCACACCCAACAGAACGGAACGTCCAAGCCCTCGTTTGTACATTCCCATACGATTGCATATCTGTTAAGCCATACATATTAATATTCTCTTGATCTAAGTAAGTATCCTTCGCATGAAAATGATGAATGGCGTTTTCCTTACCTAATATCTTGATAGCTCCAACGGGGTCTATTCCTTGCCACCATAAATGAGAAGGATCCAAATTACAACCGATGTTATCTCCAGCTGCATCTCGTAGTTTCAACATAGTATACGGTGTGTGCGCTAGAAAACCGCCATGAAGTTCAATCCCAATCTTTACACCCGCCGCATGACACTCTTCATTAATTCCTTTCCAGTATGGGATTAACTTTTCTTCCCACTGATAATGATAGATGTCCGTGTAGTCTGTTGGCCAAGGTAACACAGGCCAGTTAACACTGGTATCTGTCGCGTTGCCTCCTGCCACACCAGAAAACCCATTGACCACAGGTACATTCATTAATGAAGCTAATTTAATGGTTTTTCTTAAAAGACTATCTGCTTCTTGTGCTTCTTTTAGTTTAGGAGAAATAGGGTTATGATGTGCACTAAAGGCACTAATACCTAACCCTTTATCTGCCAATTTAGCGGTGTATTCTTTTCTTGCATCACTGCTAGCCAATAAAGCATCTACATCACAATGAGCCTTACCAGGTGACCCCCCTGTCCCGATTTCAACCATTTGTAAACCTTGCTCTGCTACTTTATCAATCATTTCCTCAAATCCTAAATGATTAAATAATGGTGTAAATACACCTAATTTCATAGTAAACATCCTTTCTTAGTCGTTTATAGTGTTTCTAGAGGTTGATGATTGCCATAATTGGGATAATAATTATCCATCGGTGCACACCAATTAACCGCATTCAGAATGACTCGCTGTACCTTGGGATGATAATAAGAAGGATAGGTCTCATGTCCTGGCTGGAAATAAAAAATCTTCCCATTCCCTCTTCGATACGTACATCCTCCTCGAAAAACCTCTCCTCCTGGGTACCAATTAATAAAAATTAAGTCCTCTGGTGTAGGTATATCAAAATGTTCGCCATACATTTCCTCTTTTTCAAGTTCAATGTATTCCCCAATTCCTTCTACAATGGGATGACTTGGGTTAACATTCCAAATACGACAATGCTCTTCCGCTTCCCGCCATTTTAAGTCACAGCTTGTTCCCATTAATTTAATAAATAATTTTGACATATGGCCCGAATGTAAAACAATCAACCCCATGCCTTCCAAGACGCGTTGATGTACTCTGTTGACAATCACATCTTGTACTTCGTCATGAGCGATATGCCCCCACCAAATCAATACATCTGTTTCATTTAACACCTCTTCCGTCAGACCATGTTCATCATCGTCTAATGTTGCTGTTCTTACGACAAAATCTTCCTCTAGAAAAGTGCGAAGCTGCTCATGAATCCCATTTGGGTAAATCTCTTTGACTTTACTATCGCTTTTTTCATGCCTAAACTCATTCCATACCGTTACATTAATCAACCTACGTCACCTTCTTTATTTATTTAAAAATACGGGCTCTCCTCGTTCAGCAGATAGATACATTGCCTCTAAAATTTCTGTCACTACTAGAGCTTCTTCAGGCTTAACCACAGGCTCTGTGTCATTCACTATCGCATCAATCCAAGACTTGGCTTCTAGTAAAGCAGGATCATCTTCTGCCCCATCGTAAAAAGCCACCCCTCCTGTTTGTAATTCTATCTTTTGCTGATACAACAACCCGTGATGCTCTCCATTCAAAGTTAAGCCATCTTTCATATCAGCACCACCTTGTGTTCCAGAAAGACTGGTCTTCGCCTCATCCACATCTAAACTGTTAAGTGCCCAGCTCGATTCTAAGATAATACTCGCACCATTTTCCATAGTAATAAAACCAAAAGCGGAATCTTCTACTGTAAATTTCTCAGGATCCCAAGATCCCCAAGCATTCGCAGCGTTTTTAGTTTTTGATAATTCGTGGTACGTATTACCTACGACATATTTTGGTTTATAATTATTCATCATCCACAAGGTAAGGTCCAATGCGTGGGTACCAATATCAATCAACGGGCCTCCCCCTTGTGCTTCTTCATCTAAAAATACCCCCCAAGTCGGAACTGCACGACGACGAATCGCATGGGACTTCCCTAAATAAATATCCCCTAACTCACCCTCTGAACAAACCCTTTGAAGATAAGTCGCATCTTTTCTAAACCTATTTTGGTAACCAATAGTTAATTTCTTCCCTGTTTCTCTAGATGCTTCTAACATAGCTCTGGCTTCTTCACTCGTCTTTGCCATAGGTTTTTCACACATGACATGTTTATTAGCTTTCATCCCAGCGATAGAAATAGTACTATGAGAATTATTCGGTGTACACACATGAATAATATCAATGCTGTCATCCTTTAAAAGCTCACTATAATCGGTGTAAACCCTACTGTTAGGACCTCCGTAATCATTTCTAGCTTGTTCAGCTCTTTCAATGTCCGTATCACAAAAAGCCGCCATTTCAACTTTTTCTATTTTACTTAACGCAGGCATATGCTTCCCATTAGCAATACCTCCACACCCAATAATCCCAATTTTCAATGTCATAATAAAAAAACCTCCATCATTGTTTTTTTGCTATCTCTAGCATACAAAACATTGATAAGGTTTTCTTCCCTAATTTATGGCTAATTATTCCCGAATTTTGTCTTCTGATACTTTAAAGGAGACATTCCAACATACTCTTTAAAGACATGGTGAAATGTTTTCACACTATTGAAGCCAGATTTTTCAGCTACCTCTATCATTGGTAAGCTTTCATGGGCTAATATGTATTTCGCTTGATTGATTCGATATTCTGTTAAAAATTGCATAAAAGTTTGACCTGTATTTTTTTTGAAAAAACGAGAAAAATAATAAGGACTGAAACCACTAAATCGAGCGACACTATCTAACGTGATGCCTTCATTGTAGTTCTCTTCGATAAAAATAAAAATAGCGTTCAACCGCTCTAACGTCTCATTGTTTTTAATCGCAGCAACAAAATCCTTATTCATCACCGTTCCTTCCTTCTTTGGAACCTCTCGGTAGAAACAAGCTACCAGTTGATATAATTCTCCAAAAATAGCATACTCAAATCCCTTTGGCTGATAATGTGCTTCTTCATATAAAATCTCTAGGTGTTGCACTATACATGACACCACAGAACTAGGCCAATGTTTACTATGATTATGAATCCTCTCAAAGGTTTTTAATAGTTCTTTTTGTTCTGTTTCTTTAATAAAAACATCTCTAAAAAGACCCAAATCAAATTGATAAACAATCCTAACACTTCCGGGAGAAGCTAAAAAATAGTGTGGTTCCCCACTACCAAAAATAAACACTTCTCCTTCATGCACTTGTATCAATTGATCATCGTGACCGATATTTACTGATCCCTTAGTAACATAAATCATTTCAATTTCTTTGTGCCAATGAGGAGAAACAATTGTTTCTCCTACATTTTCAAAGGTTCTAAAAGAAAAAGGCAAATCCCATTCTGGAAATTCTAAATATAAACTCATACAAGTCCCTCGTTTCAACCATTCACTCTTACCTTAGTATAACAAAGTCCATCATTTATTTGAAAATAAAAAAAAAGAAGGTATAAATACCTTCTTTTTAAACATTATTATTTTAATGTAATTGAAGCGCCAACTTCTTCTAATGAAGCTTTTAATGCTTCTGCTTCTTCTTTAGAGATGCCTTCTTTAACTGCTGATGGAGCTCCATCAACTACAGCTTTAGCTTCTTTAAGTCCTAAACCAGTTGCTTCGCGAACTGCTTTGATAACTTTAACTTTTTGGTCTCCAGCTGCAGTTAATTCTACAGTGAATTCAGTTTGTTCAGCAGCAGCAGCGCCACCTTCAGCAGCAGCAGCTACAGGAGCAGCAGCTGAAACGCCAAACTCTTCTTCGATTGCTTTAACTAAGTCGTTTAATTCTAAGATTGTTGATTCTTTTAAATCAGCAACAATTTGTTCAATATTTAATGCCATTGTAATTTCCTCCGTTATTTTATCTTACGATAGTTTTTTTAGTTAAGCAGCTAATTGGATTAAGCTACTTCTTCTTCTTTGTCGTCTGCAACAGCTTTGACTGCGTATGCAACATTGCGTACAGGCGCTTGTAGTACTGATAGTAACATAGATAGTAAACCGTCGCGGTTTGGTAATTTTGCAAGTGCAAGAATTTCTTCAATTGAAGAAACGTTACCTTCTACTACCCCACCTTTGATTTCTAATGCTTCTGCCTCTTTTGAAAAATCATTCATGATTTTAGCAGGGGCAATCACATCATCATTACTGAATGCTACGGCTGTAGGTCCAACGAATACGTCTTCCATTCCTTCCAAGCCAGCTTTTTCAGCAGCACGGCGTAAGATACCATTTTTGATAACTTTCATCTCAACGTTGGCTTCACGTAATTGTTTACGTAAACTTGTTGCTTGATCTACTGTTAAACCACGGTAATCGACAACGACTACTGATGCAGCTTCTTTCAATTTTGCAGCAACAACGTCAACTTCTTGAGATTTTTTAGCGATTGATGCTTCACTCATGTATTTTCACCTCCTGGATTGTTAGATGGTGGAGTTTTTTTGCATAAAAAAACTCCATGCCACCGTTGACATAGAGGGACTATTGAATACTCAATACGGTCCTCGGCAGGAAATTAAGACTTGCGTCACCTACTGTCTTCGGCACATTTATTATAACCTAGACAACTGTACCATGTACAATTGTCTAAGTCAAGTTAAAATAGATTAAATTAGAAAGAAGCTTTGTCTACTTTAACTCCAGGTCCAAATGTTGTTGTAACTGTTAAGTTTTCGATGTAGTTACCTTTAGCTGCAGCTGGTTTAGCTTTTAAGATTACATCGTGGATTGTTTCAAAGTTTTCGATTAATTTAGCATCGTCAAATGAAACTTTTCCGATTGGAACGTGGATGTTACCTTGTTTGTCAACGCGGTAAGTTACTTTACCAGCTTTAACTTCTTCGATAGCTTTTGTAACGTCCATTGTTACTGTTCCAGTTTTAGGGTTAGGCATTAAACCTTTAGGTCCTAATACGCGTCCTAATTGTCCAACTTGTGCCATCATGTCAGGTGTTGCTACTACAACGTCAAAGTCGAACCAGCCACCTTTAATTTTAGCTACTAAGTCATCTTCACCTACGTAGTCAGCGCCAGCAGCTTCTGCTTCTTTTGCTTTTTCGCCTTTAGCAAACACTAAAACTGATTGTGTTTTACCAGTTCCGTTTGGAAGTACTACTGCTCCACGGATTTGTTGGTCTGCTTTTTTAGGATCTACGTTTAATCTATAAGCAACCTCTACAGTTGCGTCAAATTTTGCAATGTTAGTATCTTTCGCTAAAGCGACAGCTTCTGCTACTGAATATTCTTTCATTACTTCTACTTTTTTTAATGCATCTTGCATTTTTTTGCTTTTTTTAGCCATTTTTGAATTTCCTCCTTGATTGTGGTTATGATGGATGAACCTCCCATGCTTCTATATCTTGCAATATAGATAAGAATGAGACGTCTCCTCTAAGTTCTGGATTGACAGTAAATTATTCTACTGTGATACCCATGCTTCTTGCAGTACCTTCTACCATGCGCATTGCTGCTTCAACGTCTGCTGCGTTTAAATCTGGCATTTTAGTTTCAGCTATTTCTTTCACTTGGTCTTTAGTTACTGTTGCAACTTTCTTAGAGTTTGGTTCACCTGAACCTTTATCAATTTTAGCCGCTTTTTTAAGTAATACAGCCGCTGGTGGAGTTTTTGTAATGAAAGTAAATGAACGGTCTTCATATACTGAGATTACAACTGGAATAATTAAACCTGCTTGGTCTGCTGTACGAGCATTGAATTCTTTAGTGAATCCCATGATGTTAACTCCCGCTTGACCTAATGCTGGTCCTACTGGTGGTGCTGGTGTTGCTTTCCCCGCAGGAATTTGTAACTTAACTAATTTTTCTACTTTTTTTGCCACGAGACATACCTCCTTAAGTCCGTGATGTGGTTTAATGGAGATGGAAATTTCTCCTCCCACATTCTGAAACAGTACAAGTCAATAATTGACGTACCAACACATTATACTCATATTAAATTATAATTGCAAGCACAAACCCACTTTTTCTATAACTTTCTCTATATTCTGAATGGTCCTTATTTGACACTCAAAAGAACATCATGCTAGAGTGAGGACAGATATTTTTAGGAGGAATAAGGATTATGATTCGTTTTGCAAAACCAAGTGACGGACGAGAAGCCATTGAACTCGTTATGATTGTCTTAAGAGATATGGAATTAGATATTTTTAACAAATTGCCAGAAGAACGGGTAATTGACCTATTAGTAGAAGCTTTTGAAACAGAACCAGACTATCGTTATGGTTACAATAATGCTCTGATAAAAGAGATTAACGGTGAAGTAGCAGGTGTCGCATTTGGCTATCCAGACCACTGGGAAGAAGTTATTGATGAACCTTTCATTCAATTATTAGAAAAGAATGGGTTGTCTCGTGATCACCGTTTGTTTACTGAAGCAGAAGTGTTTGAAGGAGAATGGTATTTGGACACCCTAGTAACTTCTCAAAAATTCCGAGGGCAAGGAGTAGCAACTGAATTACTTGATGCTCTTCCTACACAAGCAAAAAAACATAACTTAACCAAATTAGGCTTAAATTGTGACCAAGGAAACGATGGTGCGCGTAAAGTTTATATTAACAACGGACTAGAAAAAGTCGGGGAAATTGATATTGCTAATCATCGTTATGACCACTTACAAAAAGAAGTCATCTAACTTAAAAGAATAGATTCGATAAAAAAGAGGGACATCTTAAAGATGTCCCTCTTTTTTTGCTATATATTCTTGCAATTGTCTTTAAACCCGTTTATAATTATATATGAACATATGAATATATATTCATATATAATTATTAGGAGGGATTACTATGACTCACCAACATGAACACACACACCCACATAATCACACTGATGAACATTCACATGGCGCGTTACCAGTTTACCTATTCTTCATGGGGCTTGCTACATTTATCATTAGTTTTTTCGTCCCAACCGGTTTTTGGCAAAATATTTTTTCTACCCTAACTATTTTCCTTTCTGGCTACCATGTGATTTTTGAAGGTTTTGAAGACACTTATATCCAAACAAGCATCAATAAAAAATTCACGCCGAACGTCCATGTACTCATGGCTCTAGCAGCATTCGGTGCCGCTTTAATTGGTGACTTCCGAGAAGGTGCGCTTCTTATTTTAATCTTTGCCGGTGCTCATTTCTTAGAAGATTACGTTGAAGGAAAAAGTAAACGAGAAATTACAAATCTGCTCAAAATGAATCCCACAGAAGCAAGACGATTCAACGAAGATGGTTCGACTACCATTGTCGATGTGGCTGAGTTAAGAGTGGGTGATTTGGTTCAGGTATTAAACGGGGATCAAGTACCAACGGATGGTATTATTACTTCTGGATTTACCACGATTGATGAATCTTCTATCAATGGCGAAAGTATGCCTGCAGATAAAGTCATCGGTGACGCTATATACGGTAGTACCATCAATGGAACTGGTACCATTACCATGGAAGTGTCAAAAGAGAGCAAAGACACCGTCTTCGCTAAAATCATGGCTCTCGTCAGCGATTCCCAAAGCAACTTATCAAAAACAGCGACTAAAATTAAACGTTTTGAACCTAAGTATGTGACTTTAGTACTCGTCTTAGTGACTCTTTACATCATTCTAACTCCTTTTATACTTGGTTATTCTTGGCATACTAGTTTTTACAAAGGAATGGTGTTTCTAACCGTCGCTTCTCCTTGTGCCTTAGCTGCTAGTGATATACCAGCTACTCTATCAGGCATCTCGAACTTAGCTAAAGAAGGGGTTCTTTTCAAAGGCGGTTCCTTCCTT
Organism: Vagococcus sp. 211; assembly: GCF_056322705.1. Taxonomy (NCBI): domain Bacteria; kingdom Bacillati; phylum Bacillota; class Bacilli; order Lactobacillales; family Enterococcaceae; genus Vagococcus; species Vagococcus sp. 211. The sequence goes on along the minus strand of NZ_CM150475.1, from coordinate 311,831 downwards.
TCAAACTTATCTGATATTAAAGCGATTGCCTTTGATAAAACAGGCACTCTAACAGAAGGGAAACCAGAAGTAACTGATGTCCTTTTCCATACAACAGATCAAGTTAAGCAACAACACTACACAAACATTGTGATTGCTATGGAGAAACTATCCAATCATCCTCTAGCAGATGCTATTTTAAACGCGTTAGAAGAAACTGAAAACATTGACTTAGAGATAGACAATCAGATTGGATCAGGATTAGTGACGCATTACAACGGAAATCTTTATAACATTGGTAAACCTTCACAGTTTAGCCAAGTGCCTGAAGCCATCAAATCCACTACTTCTACCTTAATGACTGAAGGTAAAACCGTTGTATATATTGCAGAAAACAATACTGTTGTTGGCTTGATTGCTATGATGGACCTACCTAATGAACATGCTAAACCTGTGATCGCCTACTTAAAAGAACAAGGTATCCATACAACAATGATTACAGGAGATGCAGAATCAACAGGTATCGCTGTAGCAAATCAGTTACATATGGATGAAGTGGTAGGAAATGTCTTACCTGAAAACAAATCAGATATTGTGAGCAAACTGCAAGATACATATGGCCAAACAGCTATGATTGGCGATGGCGTTAACGATGCCCCAGCGTTAGTGAAAGCCAACATTGGTATTGCTATGGGGGAAGGGACAGATGTAGCGATTGATGTAGCTGACGTTGTATTGATGAAAAATGATTTAACGAAACTGAGTTATGCCCATAAAGTCTCTAAAAAACTAGACAAAGTCGTCACACAAAATATTATTTTTTCCATGTTAATCGTCCTACTGTTAGTGTTGCTAAATATCTTCGGTAACCTTAATTTACCACTTGGTATTATCGCTCACGAAGGCAGTACATTAATTGTTCTACTAAATGGTCTACGTTTATTAAAACCATTACCTAAATAAACAAAAGGATACCTCTTTTTTTAAAGAGGTATCCTTTTTGGTATAAAAAAAGACGATGTCTGTCAAACACCGTCTCCTTTAGATAGTATGCATACTATCTATGTAGTTTAAAAATAAAATGTCACTTCATACATTATCACTTTTTTATTGATTTAACAATGTTTTAAGATGTATTTCCTCATATTTGAACGTTTACTTAGCATAATCCACAGCGCGAACTTCTCTGACAACAGTCACTTTAATATGACCTGGATACTCTAATTCACTTTCAATGCGTTTTCTAACATCTCTTACTAGTAAAATAGCTTCATCATCTGTCACTTCTTCAGGCTTAACCATGACACGAATCTCACGTCCTGCTTGGATAGCAAAACTACTTTCAACTCCTGGGAAATCATTGGCAATGCCTTCTAATTTCTCTAAGCGTTTAATGTAATTTTCTAAGGATTCACTTCTAGCTCCTGGTCTAGCGGCTGATAAAGCATCTGCTGCTGCAACCAATACGGAAATAACAGAAGTTGCTTCTACATCCCCGTGATGGGAAGCCACTGAATTAATAACAACTGAATTTTCTTTGTATTTACTTACAAGCTCTGTCCCAATCTCTACATGCGAACCATCTACTTCGTGATCCAATGCTTTACCGATATCATGTAACAAACCAGCTCTTCTTGCTAACACTGGATCTTCACCTAACTCTTCGGCAAGTACCCCAGCTAATTTAGCAACTTCTATCGAGTGATTCAGTACATTTTGTCCATAACTTGTTCTAAATCTCAAACGTCCTAAAATCTTAATTAAATCTGGATGTAATGAATGGACCCCTACTTCAAAGGCAGCGTTCTCGCCATATTCACGAATACGTTCATCCATGTCTTTACGTGCTTTTTCAACTTGTTCTTCAATCCTAGCTGGATGAATGCGTCCGTCTTGGATTAGTTTTTCTAATGCCATACGAGCAACTTCTCGTCTCACTGGGTCAAAACCAGATAACACGACTGCCTCAGGTGTGTCATCAATAATTAAATCAATACCAGTTAATGTTTCTAATGTTCTGATATTTCGACCTTCACGACCGATAACTCGACCTTTCATGTCATCATTAGGTAAATTAACCACTGTTACGGTTAATTCTGATACCTGATCCGCTGCACAGCGTTGAATCGCTAAGGACAATAAATTCTTCGCTTTACGGTCTGCTTCTTCTTTTGCTTTTTGTTCGCTATCTTTAACAATCATTGCTCTTTCATGCGTTAACTCTTCTTCTGTTTCTTGCATGATAATGTTTTTCGCTTCTTCTTTACTCAAAGTAGCAATTTTTTCTAACTCTACTTGCTGCATGTCAATCAGTGCTGACACTTCTTTTTCTCGCTCATCAATTAATTGTTTCTTAGAATCAATTTTAGCCTCTTTGTCTTCCAACGAGCGTTCACGATTTTCTAAAGAGTCACTCTTACGATCAAGATTAGCTTCTTTTTGCAATAGTCTATTTTCTTGATGTTTTAGTTCTGCTCTTTCTTCCTTCAGCTCACTTTCGATTTCTGCACGGTAATGCTGATTCTGTTCTTTCGCTTCTAACAACAACTCTTTTTTCAGAGTTTCAGCTTCTTTTTTAGCATGCTCAATGATTCCTGCGGCTGTATTTCTAGCCCCGTCCATTGATTTCTCATGTTGAGATTTTGCAACAAAATAACCGACTGTTAGACCTACAATCAATCCGATGATAGTGAGGAGTACCAATACCATAAAAAAACACCTCCGGACTATCTCCATTTATTTTTATATGTAGATTAAAAGTAAAAAATATTACTAAATCGTGCTCTACAGGCACGAGTATATATATTAAAACTATACAACCTTTATTCTAATCTTTGTTAAAAGGAGTGTCAACTTAAAAAAAGAGAACTTTGGCGTTAAAAAAACGTGAAAGGAGCTGCTTCACCCACCTTCACGTTTTTATTTTATTTATTCTTCGTCAATGTTTAACTTCTCAGCATCAACTTCTACTGTTTCTTCAACGGGTGCGTCATCAATATTGTACGCAATACGTACTTGTTGATAAATTTCTTCCATCATCTCTGGATGCTCTTTTAAGAAATTTTTCGCATTTTCTCGCCCTTGTCCAATACGCTCATCATGATATGAATACCATGCGCCACTTTTATTGACAATGTCTTTATCTGAAGCCATATCAATCAATTCACCTTCTTGAGAGATACCTTCTCCATACATGATATCCACTTCGGCTATTTTGAAAGGCGGTGCAACTTTATTTTTAACTACTTTAATCTTCGTTCTATTTCCAATGATATCCGTCCCTGATTTCAACTGCTCTGCACGACGTACCTCTAAACGGACAGTAGCGTAAAATTTAAGAGCACGTCCACCTGGTGTAATTTCCGGGTTACCAAACATAACCCCAACTTTTTCACGAATTTGGTTAATGAAAATAGCAATGGTTTTTGTTTTATTGATAGTTCCAGATAATTTACGTAAAGCTTGCGACATTAACCTTGCTTGTAACCCAACGTGAGAGTCGCCCATCTCGCCGTCAATTTCTGCTCTTGGTACTAAAGCAGCTACTGAATCGACAACAACAATGTCAATGGCACCACTTGATACCAATGCTTCCGCAATATTCAACCCTTGCTCACCTGTATCAGGTTGAGAAAGTAATAATTCATCAATATTAACACCTAAGGCTGCTGCATATTTTGGATCTAACGCATGCTCAGCATCGATAAACGCTGCTGTTCCGCCTTCTTTTTGTACAGAGGCAATAGCGTGAAGTGCCACTGTTGTTTTACCTGAACTCTCTGGTCCGTAAACTTCTATGATTCTCCCTCTTGGATAACCACCTACACCCAATGCTGAGTCTAAGGCAAGTGAACCACTGGAAATGGTTGATATTTGTGTATCAATTTTTTCACCCAGTTTCATAACGGAACCTTTACCAAAATCTTTTTCTATTTTCTTAAGTGCTGCATCTAATGCCGCTTTTCTATTATCAGACATCCGTGTGCCTCCTTCGCTTTGTCTCTTACTTATATATCATACTTTTTTTATTAACAAAAATCAAGAAGAAAGCGAATATTTGTTCGCCTTTTTTAAATTAATTGTCTTAATTGATTCAAACTTCGTTTTACTGCACCATCTACAATATAATCTCGTTCTCGGTTAATCAGATATTCCTCAACATCAATTCCTGACTCACTTGATACAGCAACAATGATTGTACCTACAGGCTGAGACCCATCTGTTCGATCTATGATAGCATCCACGCCTAAGCCATAATCAGCCCCCACAAGCTCCCGGCTACGTTCAGCCATCTGCATTGTAGACTCTTTCGTAACATCACCGTTATCAGTATGCAAGAATCCCTTTTTACTGGCATTTGAACTCAGTACTACACCACCTACACACACCTCTTCATAACCAGGTACACGTGATAGACGTTCTAAACAAGCACCACCTGTCATTCCCTCTACAATAGAGATTGTTTTACCTTTCTGAGCCAATTTTTTCAACACGACATTCTCTATGCTATTGTGTTCCCCGTAACCATAAAAATAACTCCCTACACGCGCTTGTATTTTTGCTTCCACCTCATCTAACCACTCATTGGCTGTCTTTATCGACGCATGTTTAGCAGTTAAACGAAGCATCACTTCATTAGAATTAGCATAAGGTGCAATAGTAGGGTTCGTCTGTTTATCCATTAAATCTTCCAAATCTTTAGCAATTTGAGATTCTCCAATCCCCATAAATCTGAGATATCTGGAAACAAGATGCGTTTCTTCCGGCAACCGATTGATTAGAATTTCTTTTAACTCACTTTCCATCATGGCTTTTAATTCCCTCGGCGGACCAGGTAATAACACATAACACGTTTCTTCAAAATCATACAGTACACCACAAGCGAGTCCTGCTGGATTTTGGAGCGTTATCCCCCCTTTTATCGTTAACCCTTGTTTTTTATTGTTCTCTGTCATCGGTCTTTGACTGCCTTCAAAGAAATCAAGCACATGTTGTAAGCCATATTCATCGTATTCTAAAGAAGAGGAGACATGACGAGCCACAACTTCTTTGGTTAAATCATCCTTCGTCGGTCCAAGGCCACCACACAATATCACTAAATCACTTCGTTTATGCGCCCTTTCAAGTTCATCTAGTAACCGGTGTTCATTATCACCAACTGTGGTTTGATAGAACACATCATAACCAATATCAGCCAAGTATTGGGCGATATATGTTGCATTAGTGTTTACTATTTGACCTAATAAAATTTCAGTACCTACAGTAATCATTTCAGCTTTCATCTTTACTCTCCTCATTGTCAATATACGCTATTTCCTTCTTATTATTTTAGCATAGTTAAAGAGAGTTCATAAAATATTCCGTTCTTCTCTTTTTTTGAGCCTCACATAGAATAAAAATGCCCCAACCTATGGTAAAATAAGCGTACTGTATGTTTAATCTGAGAGGGGTTATAAAAAATGGGACAGTATAAAAGTGTTTTTGATATTATCGGGCCTGTCATGATTGGTCCTAGTAGTTCACACACAGCCGGTGCTGCTAGAATCGGAAAAGTCGTTAGACGTATTTTCGGCCAACAACCTGAGCAAGTCGATATTTACCTATATGAATCATTCGCAAAAACGTACCGCGGACACGGGACAGACATTGCCTTAGTCGGTGGGTTACTAGATATGGAACCAGACGATGAGCGATTAGCTGATTCTTTAAAAATTGCTTATGAAGCAGGGATGGAAGTTTGTTTTGTTCCTAAGAACGAAAAGGCAGACCACCCTAACTCTGTTAAGCTAATCGTTAAAGGAAATGGTAGAACCCTAAGTTGTACAGGGATTTCCATTGGTGGTGGCGCTATTCAAATCTCTGAATTGAACGGTTTTAAAATTAATTTAGATTTATCTACGCCGACGTATTTAACGGTTCACCAAGATAAACCTGGTGTCGTAGCAAATGTCACTCGCATCTTATCAGAACAAGGTATCAACATTAGCACCATGACCGTGACCAGAGAATCAAAAGGTGAGCACGCTATCATGATTATCGAAGTCGATGAACGCGTAGAAGGACTAACAGAGGTGTTAAAAGAGGTGACAGATGTCCACGAAGTGAGTTTCTTTGGATAAGGAGAGAATAATATGTTTGAAACAATTGAAGAATTAGTAGCATTAGCCCATGAACATGGCTCGATTTCAGAAGTCATGATTACAACTGAAATGGAAGTATCACAACGCTCTAGGGAAGTCATCATTGAGCACATGGAGCGTAATTTAACCGTTATGATGGCTTCCATTGAAAAAGGTGTCAAAGGCGTTACCTCTGTTACCGGTTTGACAGGTGGCGATGCAACACGTATGAAAGATTACATTGATAAAGGTGATTTTTTAAGCGGCAAAACCATCTTAACCGCAGCTCAAAATGCGATTGCCGTTAATGAAGTGAATGCTGAAATGGGCCTAATCTGTGCGACCCCAACCGCGGGCAGTGCTGGTGTGGCAGCTGGTGTGCTTTCTGCATTAAATGACGAACGTCACCTAACATTAGAACAACAACTTAATTTCCTTTTCACTGCAGGAGCTTTCGGTCTTATCATTGCTAACAAAGCTTCTATTAGTGGTGCAGCTGGCGGTTGTCAAGCTGAGATTGGTTCAGCAAGTGCCATGGCAAGTGCGGCCCTTGTTGAAGTTTGTGGTGGGACTCCCGAACAATCTGCTCAAGCAGCAGCGATTACGATTAAAAACATGCTCGGCTTAATTTGCGATCCTGTAGCTGGTCTTGTAGAAGTTCCTTGTGTTAAACGTAACGCTTTAGGCGCGTCTCAAGCGTTTATCTCTGCCGATATGGCTTTAGCAGGTATTACTAGTGTTATCCCACCAGACGAAGTGGTAGAAACAATGCACCGCGTCGGAATGCAAATGCCAAGCATCTTCAAAGAAACAGCTGAGGGTGGCCTAGCTGCTTCAAAGACAGGAAAAGAAATTATGGAACGCCTATACTCGAAAGGTTCCAATTAAATAAAAAAAACAAGTTTCTTCTATATAATATATAGAAGAAACTTGTTTTTTTATTCTGTTAATTCAGCGTGTTTTAACGTTGCTGTCGCACCAAACCCATGATAGTCAATACCAACTAATCCTTGTCGTCTTAATTGAACACGTGCTTCTTGAAATAAAGGTACAATCGCCGCATCTTCTTCTACCATTATTTTTTCTGCCTTCACAAGAGTATCCCAACGCTTTTCTAAATCATTCGCGTATTTATTTGCTGCATCTTCTAATAAAGCATCATATGTACCATTAGAATAGCCACTGTTATTACCTGTTCTCAGATTATTTAAAAACGTCGTAGGGTCTTGGTAATCTGGTCCCCATGTCCCAACAGCTAATTCATAGTCCCCTTTTTTGGTTAATTCAATAGAATTTTGAAGAGGCACTGTTTTAATAGTAATTGTTAGGCCTGGTAGAGTTTCTTCTAATTGCCCTTGAATAAATTCTGCAATGCGTTTGTCCTTGTCTCCATCTTTTGCTAGTAATTCGATTTCTATTTTACCGTCTAACTCTTTTTTAGCTTTTTCAATGTATTCTTGCGCTTTTTCAGCATTAGTAACAGCTAAATCACCAGCATCTGTTCTAAAATCTACTCCTGTCTCAGGATTCGAAACAAATTGATTTGGTACAAAACCGTAGACTTCTTTTGAACCATCCGCTACAATCAATTCTGCTAGACTTTGTTTATCTAAACCATATGCAATAGCTTTTCTTACATTTTCATTCGCAAAAATAGAGTCCTCATCATTTCTAACTTGATTCAATTTTAAGTAATAAATCTTAGAACCTTGTATGGCATTAAAATCTGGATTATCTTTATTATTTGTCGCTAAATCACCACTTAAAATAGCCACATCCAACTCCCCTGATTCATATAAATTATAGGCAGTATTCCCTTCCTTGATCACTTCAAAATGTAATTTATCAGCTTTCACTTCATCAGGAGTATGATACTCATTATTTTTTTCTAAATCCCAGTTCATAGATGCTTGATTCCAATTTTTAATGACGAATGGGCCATTAGACACAATATTCTCACTAGATGAACCATAATCTTTCCCTTGTTCTGTTACAAAGGATTCATTTTGTGGAAAGAAAGGTGAGAAAGTTAGCAGTGAGGTAAAATAGGCTACTGGTTTTTCTAATTTTATTTCCAACGTATAATCATCTAATGCTTTCACACCTAATTCAGAAACCTCTTTTTTACCATTAATAATATCTGTACCATTCTCTATGGTTCCCTCTAATAAAAAGAAATAGTTAGCTTGATTCTCAGGATTGACTAATTTATGCCAAGCAAATACAAAGTCATGAGCTGTAACAGGATCTCCATTTGTCCATTTACTATCTTCTCTAAGTGCAATCGTATATGTTTTTCCATCTTCAGATATCTCAGGTAAATCTTTTGCCACTCCAGGTAACACGTTATCTTCACCATCTAATTGATATAGTCCTTCAAAGACATTAGTCTGTACATTAATACTCGCTTCATCTTGAGTAAAGATAGTATCTAGCGAACCTACTTCAGTTTGTTCCATCAAATTAATTACCTGACCCATATTCCCTTTCTTATCTGCCTTTTTTGTTTCATTATCCGTCTGAGAACAACCAAACAACACTAAGACACTCAACAAGGCCATACTACTCTTCCATACTCTCCCTTTCATTGTTTCATTCCTCCTCTTTCTATCTAATTTCCTTCATTTCAATCAATTCTTGCGTTACCTCTAATTGAGAATAAAGTAACCCTAAACCTTCATACTCAAATTCACCTCGTTGATTGTCGATTGGATCTGCTCTGAATCCTTGTTTGCTTGGGTTAAAATCTTGTTGAATGCTGCTGTTAGCCACCATTCTAAAAACATCTAGATTACCATAATAATAATCCCATCTCTGCAAATTGCCATTCCGATAAGCCCCACCAGCAAAAGATAAATCAGCAAAAACCCAACCATAAGGTGCTACGTAAAATTGAGCCCAATCATGACACCCTGTATAATAACTAGATACATATAATCCAGATTGCCATTTAGCTGGAATTCCAGCCATGCGACATAAGGTGATAAAAAGAATTGCTTGAACCCCGCAATCCCCTTTAAGATTAACGGCTGCGTATTCAGAGATATTAGGGATAGTCACATACTCTCTCATAAAAGAATAATTGACTTTAGTTGTCACAAAATCAAAAATAAGTCGAGATTGTTTTATCGGGTTGTCCTCTCCCTCTAATATCTCCTCCAATAACCATCTTAAATAAGGGGTAAACGCCATATGTGGCAACTCTTCTGATAGATCCGTTGTAATATCACAAGCTTCAGATAACTCAGGATCCAATGTGGTGTACTTAACATGGTTCGTGTAACGGTATGACACAGAAAAAATCTGATCTTCCTCTAAAACTGCCTCAAAACAAACCGTTCGTTGCTCTTCTGTTTCAGGTGCTACAAAAATAGCTTCTGGATTAGTTTGAATAATCTCGATATCCGATAGTTGCTGACACTCTTTTGGAATAGGGAGATATACCTTTACTTTCTCCCCCACTTTTTCGTATTCTTTTTTCACTTTGATACTCGCTTGGAGATGAATGGAGACTTCTCGCTCCCCTTGTTCTTTCATCTTTATGACATTTTCATCTAATTCAACTTGGCGCAGTGATTCTATGTTATTTTCTTCCACATGACGATAACGCTCTGCATACTCTTTTTGCGTTTTCACTAAATTAGCTAAGAATCGACGTTGAAAAGCAGGCTCTCCGTTTACATACATCCAATCAACTTTTCCTGTTGCCTTTAATCCTTCTAACTCAACTGCTTCAAAGTCCTGAACCGATTCTTCCATTAGTGCTACAGCCTCTTCAAAAGAATACGGGTATTCATTCATCCCCATGACAGTCAGCGTCTCTAATTCTATTTCCAGACGTTTTTTTAAAGCTTTTGGTGTGGCTTCTTTGTCTAATAGAAAATGAATCAACTCTTTAGCTCCCTCATAATCACCATAATGTTTCATTTTTTCCACATCTTCAGGCAGTGGCACACTTAAATAACTTAAATCATACATCATAGAAACGATTTCCTCCTTATGTTTACAGTTAAGTAACATTTGTTTTCTTAATTGTTCTCTATGGTAAGCCTTGATATTATCAAAGTCAATCCTTTTATTAAAAATAAATTAAAATATACTAATCTTATTTTAATGAAAAAGAACACTCTAAAAAATAGAGTGTTCTAAACTGACTTAATTTTCTTGGTATTTCACACCAATACCAGTCACAGCACTTAGCATAGAAAATACTGGTGATAATAAACTGAAGAAAACAAAAGGAAGGTAAGTCATCGTTGGTACGCCAAAGGTATTGGCCACAAAACTTCCAGCAATTCCCCACGGTATTAGGTAGTTAATCACCGTCCCTCCATCCTCTAGTGTTCGACTTAAGACAACAGGATCCAATTTCATTTTACCGTAAACATCTTTAAAAGCATTCCCTGGCAAAATAACTGACAGGAATTGTTCCCCAATAAAGATATTAACCCCAATGCTTGATAACAATGTGACAATAATAAGCTGTTTTGGTCCGCTCAATTTACGTGCTAACGCTTCAATCACCGTACTCACTAAACCAACTTCCATCAAAATACCACCTAATGATAATGTTAGAATAATTAATAGGACCGTTGGCATCATACTATTGATACCTCCCCGAGATAACAATAAATCAATTTGTTCGTTGCCTGTAACTGAAACAAACCCGTTTTCAATGACACCTGCTAATTCTGGTAGAGACACGCCTCTTCCTTGAAAAATAATCATTAATACAGCAACACCCACATTCAACAGAATGGTCACAATTGCCGGAATTTTTCTCCAGGCACATAATAACATCACCACAATAGGCAATAAAGACCAAGCTGAAATCGTAAAGTGTGATTCTAGTGTGCTAATGACAACCGCAATATCACTCAAATCAGCACTACTGCTATTAAATCCTAATACAGTGTACAAAATTAAAGAAACCAGAAATGCTGGGTACGTTGACCAACCCATGTGTTTAATATGGTCAAACAAATCAGAACCTGCGATAGCTGAAGCTAAGTTAGTAGATTCAGATAAAGGAGACATTTTATCACCAAAAATGGATCCAGAAGCAATTGCTCCAACTACTAAAGCTGGATTTAAACCAAGCGTTGTTCCAATACCGAAAAAGGCAATACCGATAGTGGACATAACGGTAAAGGCACTACCTACAGCACTTCCCACGATTGCACATACAATAAACACTGACGGAACAAACCAACGGACACTAATTAACTTGAAGCCAATGACCATCAAAGTAGGGATAATACCAGCTTGAATCCATACCGCAATTAAAGCCCCTACCAGTAAAAAAATAAAAATAGGAATAATCCCTGGCTTTAATCCTTTGACAATCCCTTCGTTAATCAACATCAAGGGTAACCTTTTAATCACAACATATAACATGGTAATGCTAATCGCGCCGAGTATGGCAATGTTTGGGGATAGTTTAAACCCAATCACACTCACCGATATACTTAATATAATCACTAATAATACCAAACTTGCCTCTAATAAATTAATCTCATTTGTCTTTTTCATCTCTCAAACTCCTCATATTGTTGTTTTAGTTACTCAAAATACAACAAAACGACAATATCGAATCACTCCGCCACAGCTCATCATACTTTCCCCTCCTAAATCTAAAATAAAAATAAAAAAAATCCGCCCTTATCTTATTGATAAGGGCGAATTTGAATTCACGGTACCACCTTAATTAAAAGCACACTATTCCTTGCTTTTATCTCTAACGTTCTCATATTTGCATGTACTTAATTAGTGTAATTCAAAAATAAGTCAGGTCGATTTTCAGTACCCATCGACTTTCTAATGACTGGCTCTTATTTTCTACTGGGCTAATAAGCTTAAAACTTAATGACTATCCTATCTACTTTATGACTAAATGTCAACTCTTTTTATTTCCACAATTCATTTATGACTATTTCATCTACTTGTTTATTTTCATGTAACCCACTGTGATCAACGTTTTCACCCGTTAAAATATAACTACTTACTTTGTTTCCATTCTTTTTTAATCCTGCATTAATTGCAACAGCACTTCCTACTGGAACAGTTCCATCACTCAGGTCGGTATCAGATAATTGTCCACCAATCAAAGCCATTCGAACAGTGGATGGTATGTCCTTCACCGATGCCTCAATGTCTTCCATACGATCAGATAACTCTTCTGGCCCTTCAAGCATTTCTGTTTTTAATTGTTCCATGCTTCTCGTTTCTACAAATTCATTGAAAGGAGAACCAATCGCAATCAGTTGATTCACCTTTGCTGCCCCTTCAATGTCACCACTCATTAAATAACGCAGTGTTGAGACTCCTCCCATAGAATGTCCCACCACATTGACTGACGTTACTTGCTCTTCTTGTGCCAAAGTAACAAGTATTCGTTGGAGCCATAAACTTTGTGTCCATTCATCTTTTTCATTGTCTTCAAACAGCACTTGAATCATCGGATTCGTCGCTTCCTGTGTCAATTCTCCCTCTTTTTCAACCTGCCCCTCAGGCGTCACTCGAATCGTCATTTCTTTATCAGCAACCCCTTGTTTTTCCAAACGTGTCATCATTCCGCCTAGAGAATAAGACGACCCTCTGTAACCATGAATAAATAACGTAGGCATTTCTGTTTTTTTAACAACTACTTCCTTATTTTTCGGTTCTTTCTGGGTCACTTTAAAGACATTTCCACACCCTGTTACAACAAGCAATAGCATCAATAACACACTAAGTCTTACTTTTTTCATTCTCTCACACCCTCATTATAAAAATAAAAAAACCGATAAATTATCGGTTTTTTACAGTTTGTCAATTTGATCAAAATCAAGTTCAGTACTTGTTTCTCTACCAAACATGTCAATATTAACTTTAAGTTTTTGTTTTTCCGTATCAATTTCAGTGATTAAACCAGTTAAACCTGAGAATGCTCCGTCAACAATCGTAATACTTTCGCCTAATTCAACATCTAGATCAGCATGACGTCTACTAATACCTAGTTTATTTAAGATATGAGCGATTTCTTCATCTAATAAAGGTGCTGGTTTACTACCCGCTCCGTGAGAGCCGACAAACCCTGTTACACCTGGTGTATTTCGTACAATGTACCAAGAATCATCTGTCATGGTCATTTCAACTAAGACATAACCAGGAAATGTTTTTTTAGCTGTTACTTTTTCTTTGCCGTTTTTAATTTCACGTTCTTCTTCTTCAGGAACAACTACACGGAAAATAAAATCTTCCATGCCCATGCTTTGTGCACGTGATTCGATGTTTTGTTTTACTTTGTTTTCATAACCTGAGTAAGTATGTAACACATACCAGTGTCTTTCAAAAGATTCCATTTAGATTAACCTTCCTTTTCATGATAAAATAAAAAAACCTCAGATATCCGAAGTTTTTCCTATCCACATAATTATAGCACTACACCAAGGTTCTGGCTAGTGATTAATGCTTAAATAAAGAATTTAAGTAATTCGCCTAAACCAAAATCAACAACAGCGAAAAACGCAGCAAACAATAAGGTTGATTGAATAACTGTGATTACGTCTTTTGTTAGTTTTTGACTTGAAGGCCAAGTAACAATTTTCATTTCATCTTTAACACTTTTTAAAAATTTCATGATGTCAACTCCTTTATTTCGTTTCTCTATGCAGCGTATGTTTTTTACAGTATTTACAAAATTTCTTAACTTCTAATCGCTCTGTACGATGAGCATCATTGACTGCTTTAGAATAGTTTCTAGATCCGCAGACTGAACAAGCTAATGCTGATTTTCTTGGGGCCAAAATAGTATCCTCCCACTCTATTAATAACCCTTTAAATGTATCATCAAATGACCACCTTGTCAAACACCTCTAACCTATCTTTTGTTGTATTTTTTTCACATAACCTAATATGCTTCTTACTTTAGTTATGGTATTATTAAGTATAACCAAAAATGAAGGGAGATTGTTACCATGTTAATTGAATCAGTTTGTATTCCAAAAAGACAGTTAACCACCGTCAACGAATCTTGTTCTTTAGAAGATGCTTTAAAAATCTTAGAAGAATCAGGTTTCAGATGTGTTCCTATATTAGATGAGTCTGGAAAGATTTTTAGAGGGAACATTTACAAAATGCATATTTATCGCCATAAATCAGAAGGCGGCGACATGCAATTACCCGTAACACACCTATTGAAAAATTCAACCAAATTTATACCTTTGGATTCTTCATTTTTCAAAATATTCTTCACCATTAAAGAATTACCGTACATCGCTGTCCTTGACAGTAACAATCATTTTTACGGTATTTTAACTCACAGTGGCTTATTAGGGATTTTATCGCAATCTTGGAATGTTAAAGAAGGACGCTTCGCATTAACCATTGCTTCCACTGGTAAACAAGGTGATCTAGCGGCAATGACAAAAGTCATTTCTAAGTACTCTGATATTGCTAGTTGCATTACCTTAGATGTGGGTAAAGACGAGTACATTCGTCGGACAATTATTACACTTCCAGCTGATACACAAAAAGAAACCTGCGATCTTATCGTGAAAGCATTAGAACGCAAAGATTTCTACGTTGCCACAGTAGAAGACTTACAAAAATAACAAAAAAGGATGACAAATGTCATCCTTTTATTTTTTTAAAATCGATCAAATTTAACGGTTTTATTTATATAATAAATAACTGGGGCAGAAATACTCATAATAATTGCTTCACTCAAGAATAATGAGCCATAAATTGACCAAAAAGCACCTGAGCCAAGAGTAATGTCACCCAATAAACAAATCATAATAGCAATGAGCACCATACTTACTGAAAACACAATAACATTCAGAATCATGCGCTTAATATCACTCTTAATCCATTTAGCAGATGCTGCTGTAATTAGTAAGGCAATCAATGTTTGACCCCCACCAAAGAATACATCTAGCATCCCTCCTGTAGAAAAGAATAAATTAAACATAACAACACCTGTTACAACACCCCACAGTAGTTTTTTGTTAAAAACAACTATGTGATTCAAACTTTCTGATAATCTGAATTGGATAGGTCCTTGTGCGATCGGTGCTACAGCTACAGTTAATACGACATACAATGCCGCAATTAACCCGTTCATAATGAGTACTTGCGTATTATTTCGCGTTTGTACTTCTCTTTTTTCCATTTTTCTTCCTCCTCCTAGTTTTGATATCGCAGGATGGTATCAACGAACTGCGTGTTGTGTACAACGTTTATTATCCTACTCCTTTCTTATCTGGTTGTCAAAGGGTATTAAAGCTTTTATAATAAATAACGAGGTGATTCATTCATGACGATGAGACAAATAACCAAAGAAGAGGCCACAGCGGCACATTATGACTTGTTGCTAGAGGCCGACCCTAGTAGATTAGCCCTAGAAGATTATTTAAAGCGCGGTATTATTTACGAAAAAAAACACAATCAGCAATTAGTAGGCGTTTTAGTCTTACTAGCCACACGTCCTAAAACCTTAGAAATTGTTAATATAGCCGTACACCCGGACTACCAAAATAAAAAATTAGGTCAAAAGCTATTACAATTTGCGATGGATTATGCCAAATCCCATTCTTTTGACACCTTAGAAATTGGTACTGGTAGCACGAGTTTCATGCAGCTTTACCTCTATCAAAAAGTAGGTTTTAGACTGACTCATATTGACCGTGACTTCTTTTTAATCCATTATTCAGAACCAATTATAGAAAACAACTTGGTCCTCAAAGACATGGTTCGATTGTCCATGACTTTATAAAAAACACCCCATTTGCGTGAACAGCTCACACAAATGGGGTGTTTTTATTTTTTCCGACTTACAGCCATTGGCCATTTATCAAAGAAAGTATTCATAAATAACATTGGCATCATATAAACGAACTGTCCACCCATAATACCAAGCATCGGATGACCTAGACCTAAGTCATTCCCTCCAAATGGCCATAAATGAACCGTCTTGATCCAAATAACACCTAATACACTTCCTATAACTAAAACAATCGCTAACTGAGCTAATATGCGTCCTAGAGTAGAAGGCATCACTTCTTTATTCGGGTAATCATCAAAATGATGGTGCCATGTTAGTAAGACATTAATAATCGTTAAAGTGAAGGACGCCACAGCCAAATCTGGTGCAATGGCTACAGAATCTGCTAAAGGTGTCAACAAAGCTCTTAACAATGGTAAACATAAAAAGGCGCCTAACAAAGCGATAACCAAACCAACCAAACCAGACCAAGGTTGTTTACTTGTTACAAGTTTTTGTGGGTACCCCTCTCCGCCTTCTGCAGGTAGTAAGAAAAAGAAGATAAATAGCTGACACCATGCCAAGGCTGTACTCCAATCCCCAAAAGGTTGCTGTGTCACTTGGACTCCGTCTATCTGTAAAGTGAAGAAACTTGGGACGATGAAGAAGATCCAGACAACCGTTGCAAGGAATAATCCTAAGAACAGCGTGCCAAAACCAGTACTAAACCCATCACTATTTTTTCTATTAAAAGGATATTTCCCAAATAAGCTCGTTAATGGTATTTGAGCTAATATGACAGCCAAAGCAAAGAAATTAATGGCTGCCCATCCTTTGATACCTAATAAAGCTTGTGTCTCATCTACGGGTCTAAACAGAGCATTAAAACTAAATGGTTCCCACCACAATCCTAGTAATGAACTAAAAATAATAAAACCAATCAAACCTGTGGCTAATGCCATTCCTGTATATCTCAACCCTGCCATCGGTTGCTTTAGTCCTGGTTTATCTTTTCCATAGTTACCTAAGCTTAAGGTAAACCATACCCACGTAGAAATAACCATCCAGAAAAAGCTTCCTTCAACGGATTCTTTCAAAAAGTGAGCTTTCACTTCTGGATTTAACCCACTTACCGCACTACCTCCAATAAGTAAAATGATTCCTTGCCATACATTAGACCAAACTACCCAAAATAAAGAAACAATAACAAGCAATACCCCTACTGTTACTAACCCACTGAGTACAGGCTGTTTTATTCTCTTCTCCATTACAAATGTCTCCATGATCGTCTCCTTTGTATCAATCGCATTCTGTCGATTGATGGTCATTTTATTCTTAATGTTCTGACTATTTATCATAGCCTTCATTGTTCTCCTTGCGCAAAGGACACCTTAAATCTAACCTGAAGGGAAAGCGATTACAAATTAATAAAATTAAGAGTATCTATTACCAAAAATAATAGAAACAAAAAAACACTCCCTTCACGAGAGTGTCTTATCTACAATTTAGGTAAATCAATGCGTCGATACACTCTTAATATCTCTTGATGTATCTCTTCAACGCTTCTAATTTCTGAAATATTCCCTAATATTTGACCCGCCATTAGAGAACCGTTATCAACATCACCTTCTACAACCGCTTTTCTTAAAGAGCCCATCGTTAATTTTTCTAATTCTTCTCTAGGTACATCTTTATTTTCTAATTCTAAATAATGCTGGGTCATATCATTTTTTATAGTACGTACAGGAGCGCCATTCTTACGTCCAGTCACCACTGTAGATGTTTCGATAGATTCTATCACTTTCTCTTTAAAACTCTTAGGAATAGGACATTCTTTTGAAGCTAGATAAACGGTTCCCATCTGAACGCCTTCTGCCCCTAGAGCAACCGCAGCAGCTAATCCTCTACCATCTGATATTCCTCCAGCTGCAATGACAGGAATAGAGACAGCATTAGTTACAGCTGTTATCAAAGGCATTGTTGCTACTTCTCCAATATGACCACCGGCTTCCGTCCCTTCTGCTACAACCGCATCAGCACCAATATCCTCCATTTTTTTCGCTAACTTAGCACTGGGTACAACAGGGATAACAATCACTCCAGCCTCTTTCAATCGAGGCATATATTTTTTAGGTGTTCCTGCTCCAGTTGTGATTATATTCACATGATTATCTAAAATAACATTGACTATCTCGTCACAATTATCCATCATTAACATGATATTCACTGCAAATGGCTTATTGGTGATAGCCCTTGTTTTTCTAATTTCTTCCGTTAACTGCTCTGCCGTCATTCCACCTGAGGCAATAATTCCTAACCCACCAGCCTCTGACACCGCTCCAACTAAAGACGATGTTGAGATTTGCGCCATAGCTCCTTGAAATATCGGGTAGTCAATGTTTAAAAGTTCTGTTATTTTGGTCATTTTGTTCTCCTCATTTCTTTTTAGTTATTACTATTAAAGAGCTAGAGCAGAAACTCTCTAGCTCATGTCATCCCTAAGTTATCCTTTAACACTCTTAGCCATTGGCCATTTGTCAAAGAAAGTATTCATAAATAACATTGGCATCATATAAACAAATTGTCCACCCATAATACCTAACATTGGGTGTCCCATGCCTAGATCATTACCACCAAACGGCCATAATTGAACCGTTTTTATCCAGATAACTCCTAAAATAGAACCAACTACAATAACAATAGCCAGCTGAGCCATGATTCTTGGGAAAGCTGAAGGTATCATGTCTTTGTTAGGATAATCATCAAAATGATGATGCCAAGTTAACAACACGTTAATAATCGTTAACGTAAAGGATGCTACCGCTAAGTCAGGTGCAATATCCACTGAATTAGCTAATGGCGTTAGAATAGATCGCAAGATAGGTAAGAAAATAAACGCGCCTGCAACAGCAATACCTAATCCTATAAATCCTCCCCATGGTTGTTTCGTTGTTACTAATTTTTGTGGGTATCCTTCTCCACCCTCTGCTGGGATTAAGAAGAAGAAGATAAATAACTGACACCATGCAAGAGCTGTTGGCCACCCACCAAATGGGGCAGATGTAATAGCAACGCCGTCAATTTGTAAGGTCATAAAACTTGGAACGATAAACACAATCCAATTAAACAAGGCTAAAAGTAACCCTAATGTTAGCGTACCAATCGCCACAGTCCATGGCTCTTTACTGTATTTACTAAATGGGTACTTCCCAAACACACTAACCAATGGAATTTGCGCTAAGATAACAGATAGTGCAAAGAAGTTAATCGCTGACCAGCCTTTAATAGCTAACAAGGCTTGGGCTTCACTTCCTGGTCTAAACAAGACTTGCCAACTAAATGGTTCCCACCATAAACCTAAAAAGGTAACAAAGAAAGCAAAACCTGCAATCCCTGATAGAAAAGCCCACAATGTATAACGTGTGCCTGCTTGAGGTTGTTGTGTTGTTTTAGCATACTTCCCATAGTTGCCCATGTTTAATGTAAACCAAACCCAAGTAGAAATAACAATCCAGAAGAATGTTCCTTCCACTGCCTCTTTTAAGAAATGCCCTTGAACTTCTGGACTCAAACTAGAAACAGCACTACCACCAATGGCTAGAATGATAAACTTCCACACATTTGACCAAATAATCCATCCTACTGATGCAATAACCAAAATAAGAATAAATGAGATAATACCACTTAGTAGTGGATTACTGATCTTTTTTTTCATTGTATAATTATCCATAACCTTCTCCCTTTTCAATATAATAAACAAGGGGGAATCACCCCCTTGTCAGGTGATTCCTTAGATAGTCATTTCTTTCACATCTTCAGAAACAATCACTGTTGCTTCTGTTTTTTCTAACACCTCATCCACAGTCACACCAGGTGCTGTTTCTGTTAACAATAACCCACCTTCAACCACTTCAAACACAGCCATATTAGTGATGATTAAATTAACCACACCTGCTGCTGACAATGGTAGTGAACAGCTCTTCAATATTTTTGAATTGCCTTTTTTATCAGTGTGTTGTAACGAAGCCACTACTTTTTTAGCTCCTACTAATAAATCCATTGCGCCACCCATCCCTGGTGCTAAAACACCTGGGATTAACCAGTTAGCAATGTCTCCATTTTCTGCCACTTCAAGTGCACCTAGTACGGTCATATCAACGTGACCCCCACGGATGATAGCAAAAGATGTTAACATATCAAATGTTGATGCCCCTGGTAAAAGAGTAATAGGTGCGCCACCTGAGTTACCTAAATCAGGATCTGAGGTTTCAGCTGTTGGTGTTGCACCAAAACTTAGAGCACCGTTTTCTGCTTGTAAGAAAACATTAACGCCTTCAGGAATATAGTTAGCAGCATCGTTTGGAATACCAAATCCCAAGTTCACCACTGAGTTATTTGTAAATTCTTGTGCAATACGTCTTGAAATTATTTCTTTTGGCTTCATTACTCTACCTCCACTTTTAATTGGTTCGTACTTGACCATAATTCGTTAAAGTATTCTTTTGATTCTAATAATGTGTCACCTTGAACGATATAGTCCACTAATGGTCCTGGTACTTCCACATCATCCGGAGCAATCTCTCCAACTTCAACAATTTCATTTACCTCAGCAATGACTGTTTTTCCAGCTAAAGCCATTTGAAGAACTGCAGATTTTGAGGTACCTCTTGATTGGATGTTTCCTTCTTTGTCTGCTTTGAACCCTCTAATTAAGGCATAATCTGCTTTAAGAGGTGTATAAACTAGGAATTTTTTACCGTCGATTTCCATTAATTCATGGTCTTCTTCTTGTTGTGTTCCGACACCAACAGGCGTAACAACTGCTCCTAAACCAGCACCACCTGCATGGATACGCTCTGCTAACGTTCCCATTGGACAAAATTCAACTTCTGTTTCATTGTTTAAATATTGACGGCTCAATTCACGAGATGTTCCTACGTGAGCACCGATGTATTTTTTCACTTGTTTATTTAAGAACAATTCTTCAATGTCATGCGCTTTTCCTGGATAAGATGCCACTGACATAATTAATGTTAAGCCATTAATTTCTTTTTTTGTTGCTAATTGTTCGATTAAACGAATAGGAGAACTAACTCCTAAGAATCCTGAAATCATAAGACTTGAATCTGGTTTGATTAAATCAATAGCTTCATCAACTGTTTTAATTTTATTCATGATAATCTCCTATCTGCTCTCAAATTTAGCTTTACGTTTTTCCATGAAGGCATACATACCTTCTTTTTGATCTTCTGTAGAGAATAAAGAACCAAATGATTCTGCTTCATAGTCGAGTGCGTGACGTAAATCTAAATTAATGCCATCATTCATCACTTTTTTACCAAACTCAACAGCTAATGGTGCTTGTTTAGCTACTTTATTAGCATATGTCATGGCTGTTTCTAATAATTCTTCTTGAGGAACTACTTTGTTTACTAAACCAATTTTTTCTGCTTCATTGGCATCAATGATGTTACCAGAGAAAATTAATTCTTTCGCTTTAGCCATTCCTACGGTTCTAGACAAACGTTGTGTTCCACCAAATCCTGGAATAATACCTAGTCCAACTTCTGGTTGTCCAAACTTCGCATTTTCTGACGCATAACGTATATCTGCAGATAAAGCTAATTCACACCCACCACCTAAGGCAAAGCCGTTAACAGCCGCAATAACTGGCACTCGGAAGTTTTCTAATTTCGAGAAGACACGGTTCCCTTTTTGAGAGAAAGCACGAGCTTCTAATGTTCCCATATCTGACATTTCTGAGATATCAGCACCAGCAACAAACGCTTTTTCACCGCTACCTGTAATAACAAGTGCTTTAATGCCGTCGTCTTCAATCTTATCTAATAAGATATCTAAAGCATCTAAAACTTCTGTGTTTAACGCATTTAAAGCTTTAGGGCGATTAATCGTTAAAATCCCTACGGCTTCTTCTCTCTTGTAATCCACACATGACATTGTACTCATATTATCTTGTCCTCCCTATTTATAATCAAAGAATCCTTTGCCTGACTTACGGCCTAACCAACCAGCTTCCACGTATTTTTGAATAATTGGTGCCACGCGGTATTTAGGATCTTTAAATCCGTCATATAAAACGTTCATAATAGCTAACACCACATCTAGTCCAATTAAGTCAGCCAATGCTAGTGGCCCAATCGGATGATTTGCGCCAAGTTTCATAGCTGAATCAATTTCTTCTGCTGTTGCTACTGATTCACTTAATACAAAAGCTGCTTCATTAATCATTGGAATTAAGATACGGTTCACCACAAAGCCGTAAGAATCTTTCACTTCTACCCCTGTTTTCCCAATAACATCAACGGTTTCTTTAATCATTGCTTGTGTTTCTTCTGATGTGGTTAAACCAGAAATAACTTCTACTAATTTCATGATTGGTGCTGGATTAAAGAAATGCATACCAATCACTTTATCAGGACGTTTCGTCGCTAAAGCAATTTCTGTAATAGAAAGAGATGACGTATTTGTTGCTAAGATAGTGTGCTCTGCTGCTAACTCATCTAATTGTTTGAAAATGTTTAATTTGATGTCTTTTCTCTCAGTCGCAGCTTCTACTACTAAGTCAACTTCTTTAACAGGTTCATAAGTCGAACACGTTTCAATGTTTCCTAATACCTCTGCTTTTTTCTCTTCTGTCATGCGTTCTTTTTTGACAAGTGATGATAATTGCTTATCAATCATGGCAAAGTTTTTTGCTACGATTTCTTCTGAGATATCATTTAAATAAACTTTCATCCCTGCTTTAGCAAAGACTTGGGCAATCCCGCTTCCCATTTGACCTGAACCAACAACCATAACTGTTTTGATTGACATATGACACTCTCCTAAATTTTATTAATCGATTTATCTTTCAACAATCAGCGATACACCTTGGCCGCCACCGATACATAGCGTCGCTAGACCTGTTTTCGCCTCACGTTTTTGCATTTCATGTAGTAAGGTAACTAACACTCTCGCCCCACTTGCTCCAATTGGGTGACCTAAAGCAATGGCTCCACCGTTAACGTTAACGATGTCTGTGTTTAATTCTAACTCTTTGATAACGCTAAGCGCTTGTGCTGCGAAGGCTTCGTTCGCTTCAATTAATTCTAGGTCTGACACGGTCATCCCCGCTTTTTCTAACGCTTTTTTAGTGGAAGGGATTGGACCTGTTCCCATGATTTTTGGATCGACTCCTGATGTTGCGTAAGACTTAATGGTTGCTAATGGTGTTAAGCCTAATTCATCTGCTTTATCTTTACTCATCACTACCAGAATAGCCGCTCCATCATTAATCCCTGAAGCATTACCTGCAGTCACTGTTCCGTCTTTTTTGAAAGCTGGACGTAATTTAGCGAAATTTTCTTTGGTACTACCAAAACGAGGGTATTCATCAGTATCCATCACAATGTCATCTCCACGACGCTGTGGCATAGTGATTGGAACGATTTCTTCTTTGAAACGACCTGTTTTGATGGCTTCTTCTGCTTTATTTTGACTAGCCGTCGCTAATGCGTCTTGTTCTTCACGAGTGAAACCATACTTTTCAGCAATATTTTCTGCGGTAATTCCCATGTGAATCCCGTCAAAAGCATCAGACAAACCATCTTTAATCATCGTATCGATGACTTGACCATTTCCCATGCGTTGACCCCAACGTTGGTTATCAATCACATAAGGCGCTTGACTCATGTTCTCAGTTCCCCCTGCAATGACCACATCATTGTCACCACTAACAATCGATTGAGCCGCTAGCATCACTGTTCTTAATCCTGAGCCACAGACTTGATTGATTGTCATAGCTGGTACTTCTTTTGGAATCCCGGCATTCATGGATACTTGACGTGCGACGTTTTGTCCCATGCCTGCGTTTAAGATATTACCTAAAATCACTTCATCCACTTGTTCTGGAGCTAAATTTAATTGTTTCAAGGATTCTTTAATCACATCAACCCCTAAATCTACTGCAGAATAATTTTTGAAAGCACCTCCATATGATCCAATGGGTGTTCTTAATGCTGATACAATTACTACTTCTTTCATCCGTTTAGTCACCTTCTACTTTCGAATAATAGTATTCAAATTTGTTTGCGCAAACTTCACTTATAAATTTACCTCTAAATGTAAGGGTTTACAATTTAAGAAAAGTTATCAAGTCATTAACTTTCACTAATAGTCTTTATATAACAACGGTTACATCCGTACATTTGTGAATTAATTTGATTTAATGGTGTGTTTATTGTAAAAAAGAAGAACTTGTCAGACTTTTCAGACAAACTGTTTGGAAATAGAGGTATAATGGAGAGGATAACATACACAAAAAGGATGATAGACATATGGATATTTATCAATTAGATTATTTTATCACTGTGGTAGAATCTGGGGGTAGCTTGACTCTCGCTTCAAAAAAAATTAATATTTCACAATCTGCCTTAAGCCAAATGATTTCTAACTTTGAAAAAGAAGAAGGCGTTGAGCTCTTTTATAGAGAAAAGGGCCGTTTATCCGAGTTGACCCCTTGTGGAAAAGATTTTTATCACTATGCTTTGCAAATTACCAAACTCCACTCAGACATGAATGAAATGATCCGACGGGCTTCTATGAAGAAAAAAGGGGAAGTACGTATCGGCATTCCCTCTTTAATTTTAAGGTTATATTTCACTAGTTTTTTCACAAAGTTTATTGTTAAAAATACAGATGTCAAAATTGAAATTGTCGAAGGTGGCTCAAAAGAACTCCTACAATATTTAGTTAAAGGTGAACTTGATTTAGCCGTATTAATAGAACCTACTTTTTTAAGTAAAGATAAGTTTGAATCTTACCCCTTAATCCAAGACCAATTTGGTGCTTTTTTAAACATCGAGCACCCTTTAATCCAACATGAACATGACTCCTTGGAATGGGATGACATTGAATCTTATCCTGTCGCTTCTTTCAACGACTCCTTTTTAAGTTATGACCTGATTAAAAACCAACTGAAAAAAGAGCAAAATTCAACAGATATGGCATTTACCTCCTCTTCGTGGGATTTTTTAATCGAAGTAACAACGGAATCCAATGCCATTGCACTCCTACCAACCTCTATTAAGTGGTATACAGATGACCAGACAAAAATGCTTCCTTTTGCGGATCCCATTCCGTTTGATGTCGTCTTATGTCGTCCAGTCAAAGAGTCATATACTAGTATTGAACGTTATATAAAGGGTGCTATTCTAACCTGCTTTGCTAATCGAAAACCAATGCTATAACAAAAAAAATCACTACAGCTTTATCAGCCTGTAGTGATTTTTTTATTTAGTTCAATACAGTAATTTCTAACTCTTTCAATTCTTTAATCACCGTGTCATGAAACGTTTGAACCGTTTGGATTTTATCTAGGTTACCTGCAATTTGACCTGCCATGACAGATCCTGTTGTGATATCCCCTTCAATAACAGCTCTATCTAAAGAACCCAATGTTAATTTTTCTAATTCTTGACGGTCCACGTCCCCGTCTTCCATTTTTCGATAAATATCGGTCATCTCATTACTAATGGCTCTGACTGGTGCACCAAATTTGCGCCCCGTTACGACAGTATCTGTTTCAGCAGAAGCCATAACTTTTTCTTTATATGCCATAGAAATAGGGCATTCTTCTGTGACTAAATAGGCCGTGCCCATTTGTGCCCCTTTTGCGCCTAAAGCGAAAACTGCAGTAATGGAACGGGCATCAGAAATGCCTCCTGCCGCAATGACTGGAATATCTAGAGCTCTTACAGCACTTGATACTAAAGGCAACGTTGAGACTTCACCAATATGCCCACCTGCTTCTGTTCCCTCAGTAATGACTGCATCTGCCCCTAAGTCTTGCATTTTTTTAGCAATCGCAACATTAGGGACTACTGGTATAACAATGATCCCAGCGTCTTTTAATTTAGACATAAATCGTTTTGGACTTCCAGCACTCGTTGTAACGATGCTAACGTCT
This sequence comes from Vagococcus sp. 211, assembly GCF_056322705.1. NCBI lineage: Bacteria > Bacillati > Bacillota > Bacilli > Lactobacillales > Enterococcaceae > Vagococcus > Vagococcus sp. 211. Next base: position 286,021 of record NZ_CM150475.1, on the reverse strand, counting down.
TCCTCAATCACAACGTCGACTAATTCATCACAATTATCCATCAAAAGAACAATATTTACAGCAAAAGGCTTATTTGTCCCTGCTTTAACTGCTCTGATTTCTTCTCTTAATTTTTTAGTCGTCATGCCTCCGGAAGCAATCGTTCCTAGACCTCCAGCTTCTGATACTGCGATAACCAGTTGGTGCGTTGATATTTTAGCCATAGCCCCTTGGAAAATTGGGTACTCAATGCCTACTAATTCTGTTATGTTTTTCATGATGTTACTCCTTCTTATCTTTTGATACTCTCACTTATCGTCATCACAGGAAGGTTCTTTCTTATAAAAATACCCTTCCAATCTAACATGTTTTTCCCTGTTAACAAAGAAAAGACGCTTATCTCTTAGTTCGAAGTAAGCGTCCTTTATGGCTTATAAAATAACTAATTTTGTGTTTTTCACTTCATCAATAATCTCATCACACATTTGTTTGACTGATTTGATTTCATGAATATTACCAATAATTTGTCCAGCCATCATTGATCCGTTATCAACGTCTCCTTCAATTACTGCTTTACGAAGGGAGCCAATCGTTAATTTTTCAAGCTCATCTCGCTCCATATCTTGCTCTTCCATTTTCAAATACACATCGGTCATTTGGTTACGAATGGTACGAACAGGGGCTCTGAATTTACGACCTGTGACAACGGTTGACGTCTCATTAGAGCTCAAAATACGTTCTTTGTAAGCTTCTGCAATTGGGCATTCTTCACTTGCAAGAAAAGCTGTCCCCATTTGAATCCCTTTTGCGCCTAACGCAAAAGCTGCCATCATTCCACGGGCGTCAGAAATACCCCCCGCAGCAATCACTGGAATGTTAACCGCTTTGGTTACCGCAGCAACCAGTGGGAAAGTTGAAATCTCACCAATATGCCCACCAGCTTCCGTTCCCTCAGCAACAATAGCATCTGCTCCAATGGCTTCCATCTTTTTAGCAATCTCAACAGTTGGAACAACAGGGATAACAATAATCCCAGCTTCTTTTAATTTAGGCATAAAGGCTTTGGGACTACCTGCCCCAGTGGTAACAATCTTAACGCCCTCTTCAATCACAACATCCATCAAATCACCACAATTAGGCATCATTAACATTAAATTAACAGCAAATGGTTTATTAGTCATTGCTTTAACCGCTTTGATTTCTGAACGTAGTTCGTCCACAGTCATACCACCTGAAGCAATGATTCCTAATCCACCTGCTTCTGATACGGCTCCTGCTAATTCATGTGTGGAAATTTTAGCCATGGCTCCTTGGAAAATTGGGTATTCTACACCCACTAATTCAGTAATGTTCTTCATTTTTTCTTCCTTCTTTCTACGTATAATTAGTTTCTATTAATTATATGTAAAAACGCTTTCAATAATAATCATCAACTTTATAAAAATACACTACCAAAATAACATATATTATTCTAAAAAGACACTATTTTGACTAAAAAAGCGTCACATCCTCTTTTTGGCAGAAGATGTGACGCGTCACATACATGTTATTTATTTTTGTTGATAGCGACGAGGTAAGGTTAATGTGACCTTCCCCTGCCCTTCTTTAAACCTTACTTTTGGCAAGAATTCTTTCAATACAGTCAGTTTCTTAGCCTTTAATTGAGTGACACCCACTTTGGCAAGTATGTTTTTTTTCTTGTGTAATCCTAATCGATACTCCCCACCTGGTAACCCTTTGAAGACTACCTTTCCATTGGAACGACTTTCTCCCACTAAAATTTTCCCTTGACGTTTAAGAGGTTTTTTTCCGTATTTTGAATACAAAACGAATACTTGATGCTCTAACGGTTTTTTTCTACTATCTTTAACATAAAAAACCAAATCATATTGACGTTTTGCTAGTAGCCACTGCCTCACCCATCGAAAGAAAAGGTAACCCACTAGCAGAAGTAACATACCTGTCCCTAAAAAAACACCCCACTCTTTGAGCTTTAGTGTTTTCTCGCTTGTCTTTGCTACCTGTGTCATTTCTTTCGTTAAAGGGACACGTTTCCCTGTTACAATCAGCCGGTGACTATTTACCATATAAGGCGTACATGTTAGGAGTGACACCAAATCCTTGTTCTTATCCAGAGCAATAACCTCGGTATCTTCTGGGGATACTGTTTCAATCCCGATGACTTCATAGGCCAAAGTATCTCCTAAAACATCTAGTAAAAAATAATCTCCCCTTGTAACCTTGTCCAAATTTCTAAATAGAATACGTTCGGCTAAGCCTCTGTGAGCAGATAATACAGAATGAGTGCCTTCCCCTCCTACTGGTAAAGAAGTCCCAGGCAACACGCCAGCGCCATTTTCTAAGACTTGGTTCGTGACCGTATCATAAATAGGAACTTTGGCATCAATACTTGGTATGGTTATGGAGCCAATCAAATGCTCCTTTAACTCAACTGACTCTTTCACCCCTTGATTAGCGTCAAATGGATCATGCTCAATAATTAATCCATCCACTTTAATCTGGTTATTACGAGTCTCCAGCTCTGTTTTCTTTGCTTTTTGTTCTTTGGCACTTAGTACTTCATGTTGTTTCATCCGTTGTTGGTCAATAAAATAGTTCAAACTATTGATGTAAAAAGGGTATAGAAAAATCATGGCTCCAATTGCCAATAAGACAAGTAACACAATTTTACGACTTATTTTTTTTGACACGATGGTTTCCTCCCTTTATTTTTTCTATTGACCATTTATCAGATTTCCCTAACACTCTTATCTTAAGATTAAATTTGCGTACTAATGGTAATCCTGTTGTGAGACGTAAACGAGCTAAGGAAGAGTCCTTCACTGGCATAATCTCATAATGATAACCTGTGACATTATTAAACGTAACGATTCCCTTGCGGTTACTCTGTGCAACTATTGGTTTTCTGTTCCTTTTCACTGCTTTTTTTGTCTTAGGATTTACTAACTGAAAAGCGATTCCTTGCACAGGTCTCCCTTTACGTAATACTCGAAAAGCCACATGATGCTTCCTTTTAAGCCCTAAGTAAAGTGTCACTTGTCGGTAAATCACTGCGAGTAACAAACTAACTAAACCTAGTATAAGAAGTAAATATCCTCCTAACAATCGGCGTTGGTGCTCTTTTACTTTCTTTGTTTCAACAGATATTTTTTCTTTATCTAAAGGAATACGATGACCTCTCACTAACAATCTATGAGTATTAACCATATAAGGAGTACACGTTACAAGGGTCATATAATCTTTATCTTGTACCACATTTAAATCATCCAAATGATCAGGTAAGACGGTTTTAATTTGATCCACTTCATAAGCTAATGGCTCGTCCAACACGGTCACATAGAAATGATCCCCTTTTTTTAAGTCCCTTACATCCGTAAAGAGTTTTTTTTCTGCTAGGCCGGTGTGACCGGTGATAACAGAGTGTGTGCTTTTACCTCCCGTCGGATAAGAAGCCCCAGGTAATAACGTGGCACCTACCTGTAAATAGTCGGAGGTTGTCACATCAAATATAGGTAAAGAAACATCAATTTTAGGGATACTGATAGCTCCGATTAAATGCTCTTTCATCTCTTTTTGACTCACAGTATGACTAGATGGTACCTCATCAAATAAATCGTCTGTTAAATCCAACCCTAATTGATGTCGCTTTTCTGCTTCTTTTTCTAAAGCAGCCTTACGAACCAGTTGTTCTTTCTTTTCCTTATCTGTCATTTCCTGATACTTAGTAATACGGTATTGGTCGACTTGTTGATTGATAACATTAGACACAAAAGGGTATAAGAAAATCAAAGCACCTGTGACAAACATAAGTGTTATCACTACTTTTAACCACATAGCTGTCTGTTGTTCTCTCATCTTCTTCTCCCCTTTTCTAAAAAAAGACGAGTAGCATCGGTTCCTACTCTCTCCGTTACTCGTCTTTTGTTATCTAAATTTCAGCTTCTACTTTTGTCCGACGGTACCATACTAAAGCACCTGCCATAAGAATTGTACCCACCGCTAAGAAGAGATAAATACCATTACCACCTGTTGATGGTAAAATACCTTTTAAGATATTAGTAATCTCATCCACTTTTTTAACTGCCTCTTTTTCATCTTTTACAACGTCAAACATAAACGGTTTGGTTAACTTCACATAATTTTTCGGTGCTTTTACTTCCACCATCGCATAAGATTCTTCTGAACTTAATTTATCAGAATACTCTAAACCTGTAACTGCAAATTCACCTTTATCATTTGATGTAAAAATAGTTCCTGTTTTGTCGCTGTCTGACCATGAATAGTTACCATTATCTAAAGTAGCATAAGCAATAATCGTTCCTGTTTCTTTTGTTACTTTCGCTAATTTAAATGCTGCACCTTGTAAGGCTTTACCACTTTTTTCATCTTTTTTCACAAATGACTTACCACCTGTAAAAATCTCTGGTCCTTGTACTGGAGGGTCCACTTGTTCATTAGGTGTCGTTGTTGTTCCTGTTTCAACTTTAGCTTCATTGTTGATCCCTGTATCAATGACTGCATCTTTTGTTAACGCCGCGTCATAAGTAATAGTCATACGATGACCTGCTAATTCTTTCACTGCTTCAGAAGCCATGTTTAATACTAATTTATAACCACGACCTGTTGCTTCTTTTTCTACTTGATAATCTGTGTCTTGTTTTAACCCTGCTACTTTAATCGTCGTTGTATCTACAGCCATACCAGCATCTGGTGTATCCACAATATCAAAATGTGATTTATCTGCTAAGTTCCATGGTAATAAAGCAGAGATAGTGTAGCCAAAGGGTTTCCCAATTTCTGCATTGTAAATCTCTGTGCCATTAACCGTTGCTTTTAATGCTTTTTTAGCGTCGTCTGTTAAGTCTTTCTTTAACATTGTTTGACGCTCATTTTTTGGATAGATATGAATGTTTGTATTCAATTCATCTGTTTCACCTTTGTAGATAGGCATGGTTAAAACAATCGGTGTTGCTTTTTGGCCAATATTAGTTGGTGAGTCTGTTTCAACAAATAAATAAGTCGCAAACGTTCCGTCCTTTTTAATCGGCAGATTAGTAAACGGTGCTAGACCTTCTTCATCTGTTACTTTTTTATCTCCAATTTGCGTTGCGTAAGCAGGAACATAATCGGTCTCAGTTGTCGCATTTTCTGTGTCTTTTACAATCGTGTTGATGGCTTCTTTAGAATCTGTTGCTTTAACTAAGCTGTTGTATTGCGCTGTCACATCATAGGCTTTAAAGGTAACATCTTTTAAGGCTGTTCCTTCAAATGTCATCTCTTCCCCTGTATTGGCCATTACTTCTGGCATTTGTCCTTCTTCAAACACACGCTTGTGCAAATTAACAGTCACAGTCTTAGCTGTTGGCTCTTCCGTTGCTGCCGCATTTGCTGTAACTGATACTCCTGCTAACATTGGTAATAATAAAACGATAAATGATACAAGTACTCCTAATTTCTTAGTCATTTTTTTCTCCCTTTCTTAATAGAACAACAGCGATCCCCATCAAGACAAAGCCCAATCCTGAAATAGCGACAATAGCTTCTCCTGTCTGTGGTAAATAACCTGTTCTATGGTTCCCTGTTTGTTTTATTGGCGTATTAGATTCGCCATGTTGGTTTGGCTCATTTGTTTTCGGTGGCTTTTTATGTTTGTCGCCATCTACTTTAGAATGAGGTATTTCTTTATTCCAAATACGCGGACGCTTTTCTTCTGTCACACTACTAGGTAGCTGACCTGCTAGCACTTCGTATAACGGCTCATTTTTAACTCTAATCGGTGTAATCATTCGCCCGTTGTCTCTGCTAGAGATGATGACCTCAATTTTTTTCGATTCTTCTGTTATTCGGTATCCCGTTGGTGCTTTAATCTCTTCAAAATAGTAAGTCCCTGGTTCAATGTTTTGGGTTGATAGTTTTACGAGCCCTTCTTCATCAGAAGTAATTTCTAATACCTTGTCTTTTGTTGGCAAAGCTTTTCGAAACATTACTGGCTCTGTTGTCACCAAGTACTCTTTTTCTTTTTGCTGATTGTAACGATAGAAAACAAAGACCGCCCCAGACAAGCTTCGCTTCTCTCTATCTTGAAGGTCTCGTCCGAATTTATAAAAATAAACATAGCCTTCTTTAGACACGGCTTTTGTTTCTATTATTGGGTCTGTTTCTGACAAGAGAGAGGCTGATATTAGTATGGGTAATACCACGTATTCTTGTTTGTTTTCAGTGAGCTCCGATTGATCCTGTAACATGAGATAGTTAACGCTCTCCTTACCATCAATCCCATACCTGTCTAGGGATAAGTTCACTTCTCCCCCTGTCATATCATAGGTGCCATACACAGGTAAATCTTCTTCAATCACCACTCGTCTAGCCTCTTCAAAGCTCAAAACAAAGGCCTCGTTCACTAACTCATCGTATTGTTTATCTGTTAGCTGATACAAGGTGAAACGACTGGGTTCTGATCCCTTGAGTTCATGGCGGATTGTCACCAAAACCTCGTTTGGATGGTTCCCATCAGCCATACTCTGTACTGGAAATAATAAGACAAACACAATCATAACTAAGGCTTTATTAATTCTTTTAAACATACTACCATCGCCCCTTTCTCTTTTGGTACAAGTAGTAGCCTGCTAAAAGTAGCCCTATCACAAACATGGTTCCTGCTACAATAAGATATTTAGTGTAACCATCACCGCCTGTGGAAGGTAACATGCCCCGTTTTGTCTCTTCATTTTTCACTTGAATATAAAACTGGTCTTCTTTAGCGTGTACTGTGATACGGTCATTCGAGGTATCTAGTAAACTCACTTTTCCGTCTATATCTACTTCAAAATAAATCGGGTCTTTGATACCGTCATATCCTTCTGGTGCTTTCGTTTCTATTAGACGGTACCGTCCTCTAGTTAAATTCTCAAACAGTAACCAACCTTGGCTATCTGTCGTTAACTCTTCAGATTGATTGCCTTGTTCCTTGAACAAATCAAAAGACGCCTTGCCCAATCCCTTATTATCTAAATCTGTTTTTAATACTCTTACAGCATACCGGGTGGATTGATTCTTAATTTTAAAATCTCGTGGCAACCCATACGTCACTAAATTATTAGTGCTTTCTTCATATTTAATCGTAAAGGTTAAAGGTTTTTTCAATTTATCGTAACCTCTTGGTGCTTTCGTTTCTTCTAGTTCATACGTCCCTTGACGCAAATGAGTAAAATGAATGAACCCATTATCAGTACTGGTGACGTTCCCTACTTTGTCTCGCTTATTATTTGTTGTACGGTATAGCGTAAATTCCGCCCCCTGCAAAAGGGTCTTATTATCGTCTGCTACTTTTTGTAATAACAGATCCGTGGTCTTTTCATCGTTGTAGATGACATTATTCTTAGGTAAGCCTCTTGCCTCAAGCTTAAACCCTTCAGTACTTTTTTCCACTTCAAAATAAATAGGTTCTGTCATTTTCACATACCCTTTAGGTGCTGTCACCTCATCTAGAACGTACAGCCCTTCGGACAATTGATCAAAGGTAAGTTGTCCATCGTTATCACTCGTGACCTGCTTTATTTCGTCATAACCGCCATATCTATTTTCTTTAGATAACCTAAATGCCGCACCAGCTAATAAGGCACCATCATCCTTGCTTTGTTTACTAAAAGTTAAAGTAAGCAATGGCCGTTTGGCTGATACAGAAGGAACTGCAAAGCCGAAGTCTAAGGCTTTAGGACTGGTGACATAGGTCCCGCCATTCGCTGGGTATAACTTACCATCCTGATACGCCTCTTTCAACTGCACTTGATAGGTCAACCTAAGTCCGTTAAACCATCGTTCCGATACATTACCATCTAATGTCAGATGAGACAATGTCATACCAGATTCATTACTATCAATCACTAATTGATTCGTATAATCACTTTGTGCCAACCGTTCAGAGGGTGTTATTTTAGGATTAGTATTCGCTGTCACCTCTATTTTAGATCTCTTAAGCGTGTCAGGTCTCATGGTCACATACGTGCTCATTGGATCCGTTAAAGTCATCTCTTTTAAAAAATCATTATGGTTGATATCATTTTCGATATTTTTTAGAATGCTGTCCATCCCTTCAGTATCCATGGTTGTAAAGCTACCATTAGGACCAAGGCTATTTAATACATTATCAATATTTTTATTAGAATGACGATTGAGCCCTAATCCAATACTATACTTAGCTATACCTGTGTTCATCTTGTAATACTGATTCGTCGCATCAATGGTCATTTGACTTAATTTACTCGCATCGTATCGGTTCGTACCATCTCCATACAATGAACTGTATCGATAATCACCTGAATCATAGTAATTATAATACCTATAGCGGTACTGACTGTAATAGTCATTCGATAGATAATTAGCTATCCTATAATAACTAAACGTTGGTTCACCATCCGTTAAAATAATGAGGACTTTTTCAGCCGTTGGTCTTGACCCTTTGTTCCTGTCATTCAGTAAACTAAACCCTTCGGACACGCCTAAAACAGTCGGTGTCCCTGAGTTATTAAGATACCCTCCACTTAATATTTCGTGTTGATTCAACTGATTTACATCAGAAGTAAACATGGTTGGTGCCCGTCCACTGCTAAATTTAGCAACATCTGTGATAGGCGTCTCTCCAAGGGAGCCAAAACCAACTAAGCCATATTGGGCATCGATATAAGGACTGCTAGAAATATTGTTAGTAAAGCGTTGTACCGACTCAGTTAACGCTCTCCACCTAGTCTTACCTCTACCGTACTGGTCGTAAATCCATTCTTTCATACTAGTTGATTTATCTACGACAAAGACAATGTCTACTTGTTTCTTTTCTTCTGACTTTTTATAACCACCTAACACATCTAACTGAACATCAAACACCGTGGGATCATCTGTTGGCTTGACTATTTTCTTCGTATAAACATCACCTTGTTCTACTTGATATTGATGATATCCCCCATCAAATCCTCTTTCCCAGTAAGGAATTCTCCCTGGTTCTGTCTCGTACTTATAATTTCTAATCGCTTCAGACCGGTTATTTCCTTGATAAAGAGTGGTGTTATTTTCAGGATAAATTCCTTTCCTATTACTGTCATTCACATATCTGAAAGGGTCTTGATAATTTGCTGCAAACGCCATCGGCAACTCAATCATTAAACTACTCATTATCATTACGAGCGTCACAATGATAAATACGACTTGACTTCTCTTATTTTGTTTACAAAGCACCAAAACCCCTCCTTTTTTTGTCATGTTCATTTTTAAAATTAGTCCTTTTTTCTGACTATTTATTTATACCAAAATTGTGAAAAAAAGACCCTGTCATTTATTACAATAGCTTATGTAAGATATGAAAAATTTTCAGAAAACGCCTTTTTATATACGTTATATAAACAAAAGAATGTGATTTATTTAATCAGTAGTTTTTGATACAAACCCAATAAAAATAAGACGTTTTTCCAAAATAAAAAACAATATTGGCTGTTTAACTTGAAAAATCGTTCAATTAAGATTGTTATTTTAAACATCTGCTCATTTTTATTTCTCATTAAAATATAATTTTACTCATAAAAAAGCCATTAAAAAGCATTAAAACGTTATTGTAGTAGCATTAATAGTTCTGGTTACATGTTAAATTACACATATTATATTATTTGTACTAATAAATGAATCCTTCAAAAAAAGAGGGTTAACATTAATGTCCTTTATTTTCCCTCTTTATTTCTACTCCGCCTAATCAAAAAAGGCCTCTTTTTCTTTTTTATTCCTCTCTCTAAGCAAAAGTTCGGGATTTTTGGTATTATGTTTAATATGAAGAATAAAAGGAGCACTTTCATGGGAACAATGAACTTACATATTATCGCCAACCCCTTTTCAGGATCTGGCAATGGTCACAAAACTCTCACGACGACCAAGAATTATTTAACACAACAAAACGTCCCTTTTCATATATATGAAACGCACTATGCTGGGCACGAGAAAGAATTAGTTAAGACTCTTGTTAAAGAAGCTCTAACTGATTGGGAGCATCAAGCTGACACTTTTCCTCTATTAACAGTTATTGGAGGGGATGGAACACTCCATCAAGTCTTAAATGCCATTCAAGATTATCCTAATATTCCCATTGCTTATATCCCAGGGGGCTCTGGTAACGACTTTGCTCGGGGAGCTGGTATTCCTTTGAATACAAAGCAAGCGATTGATAATATCATCCAGCTAGATATACCCAAATCCATTAATCTCTTACAAGCAATGGATGAAGATAATAAAACTTTATCTGTTCTTAATAATGTGGGCATTGGCTTAGATGCTTTTATTGTTTCAACCGCGAATCAATCGGCAGCTAAAAAACGACTTAATCAATATGGACTTGGTTCCCTTTCCTATCTCTTTGCTGCAATCAAAGTCTTGTTTCAACAGAAAAGTTTTCCTATTGCCTTTACTTTAGATAATAAAGAAACCATCTCTTTTGACAAAGCTTATCTTTGTACTACGACAAACCATCCTTATTTTGGAGGGGGAATTGCCCTAGACCCTACAGCAAGCTTGTTGGACGATGAATTCAGCCTTGTCATTGTGGAAAAGATTAACCTCTTTAAAATTATTTTTTTAGCTATGCAATTGCTTAACAAAAAACATCTCGGCTCCAAACACGTTCATCACTTTAAAGGTAAATCCCTCAACATCTCCTCTATAGCGCCAGAACATGGACAAGTAGATGGAGAAGCCTTGGGACAACGCAGTTATCACTTGCAATTCGAATTAAAAGAACGACTTATGTGGATTTAAAAAAACACGACTAGTAAAACTAGTCGTGTCTTTTTTAATTATACTCATAAGGCGAGCAACCTGTCATACCAATCATCGGGTCTACCATTCCACGCCTAATCATCTCTGGTGTCAGTATAAACGTTCCACTGTTTTCCTCAACCTCATCTTGTTGGAACAAAGATAATTCCTGTACAGGTTCTTCTTGGGGCTTTGTTTCTACTGTCATTTCTTGCCGTGTTTCTTCTACCCTTTGTTTCACTTCATTCTCAAGTTCTTTCTCGTAGCTTAACAACTGGCCATCGCCATTGGTTAGACGTAACTTTAACGTGGTTTGACGTGGCAGTGTTTCACTTTCAATGGCTTGCTGAAATGCTTCAACTTCACCTACTAAAATAAGAAAATCTTTACTCCTTGTCACAGCCGTGTAAACTAATTTTCGTTGAAGCATACGTCCGTATTGCTTGACTAGAGGTAAAATAACCATGCTAAATTCACTTCCTTGAGACTTATGAATGGAACAGGCATAAGCTAGTGTAAATTTATGCCATTCGTTCCTCTTATAAACCACTTCAATGTCATCAAATAACAAGGTCATTTCATCTATCTTATCTTCGGTTTCCTTACCATAAGTAATCCCTGTAATGACACCAATGTCTCCATTAAATACATTAGATTCAGGACTATTAACGAGGTGCAAGACTTTATCACCGATGCGATAAGTCTTATCCATCCACGTTACTTCTTTACGCTTACCTGAATCATTATTATTCAAAATACCTTGCATCATGATATTCAGTTGGTCAATCCCTGCTTTGCCTCGGTACATAGGTGCCAAGACTTGAATATCTTGGGCTTCAAATTTCTTCACTTTTGCCCGTTCAACCACTTGACCGACGACAGACTCAATTTGATCCACACGACACGGGATAAAAGAACGATCTTTTTGATTTTTCATAAAATCTGCAGGTAATCGGCCTTCTTTCATCTCATGAGCCAAAGAAATGATAGTAGAACCATCCTCTTGTCTATAAATATCCACAAGTTCTCTTTTGGGAATATCTGGGACGCCTAATAAATCCGTTAGTACTTGCCCTGGACCAACAGATGGTAGTTGGTCTTTATCCCCCACAAAAATCACTTGCATGTTAGTAGGTATCGCTTTTAATAACGTATTAGCTAGCCATGTATCCACCATGGACATTTCATCCACAATCAATAAGCCACCTTCAAGCTCCTTACCATCCATCAACGGATCTTTTTCTTGGCCTGTTAGACCCAATAAACGGTGAATCGTACTTGCTGGTAAACCAGTCATGTCATTCATCCGTTTCGCTGCACGACCTGTTGGTGCGGCTAAGAGAATGGGAAATACCTCTTGTGTATAATCAGTTATATCAAGAGATAAGCCATTTAATTCAGCAAATAGATTAACAATCCCATTAATCACAGTGGTTTTACCCGTACCTGGACCTCCCGTTAAAATAAAGAAAGGCGAACGAATGGCCTCTTTTAAAGCCAATCTCTGAGATTCTCCATAGGTCATCCCGGACTGTTTCTCCACCATGGCAATAGTCGCATCGATGTCTTTTTCTTTGTAGACAATCTTCTTCTTGCGTTTTAGCATATGTCGAATCGAGGTCGTCATGCCTATTTCCGAAAAATACAGAGACTTTTCATAAAGACGTGTTCCCTCTTGAACGATAACCTCTTCTTCACCAAGTCTAATTATCTCATCTGCAATGGCTTCAGGGTTTATCTCTACTGCACGACTACTTTCTAATGTCGTTAAAGTCACCCCAAGAAGTTGCTTGGCCTCCATGTAAGTATTACCTGACGCCAAACAATCCTGAAATAATTCATGTATAATAGCTGCCCTAATTCGTCGTGGCGAGTCGGCTTCAATCCCAATTTTCTCTGCTAAATTATCCGCTTTTTTAAAGCCTACCCCGTCGATATCCTCTACCAATTGATAAGGGTTTTCTTCAATAATTTCTAATGTTTTTTCCTTATAGAACTGATAGATACTAAAAGCTAGTTGGTTACCAAATCCCATCTCATTAAGACGAATAACCACTTGTTCCATCCCATAGTTTTTCTTTAATGTATCCACTAAGGTTTGGCGCTTCTTAGCATTTAAACCAGGGACTCTTTCTAGAATCGTCGCGTCCTCTATGATCAAATCAATAGCCTCTAAACCAAGCTCATCAATAATTCCTTTAGCTGTTTTTGGCCCAATACCTGGAAATTGATCACTAGACAAATAATGAATCAGTCCTGAACTTGATGAAGGTTTATCTTGTTGATAATGGGTAACTTGAAATTGTTCCCCGTACTTGGGATGCTGGATAATATTACCAACAAACCGGTAACTTTCTTCTTCCCTGATTTGTCCGAATGTTCCCGTCACCACAATTTGTGTGTCTGGAAAATCAGTGTTTGTCTCTGTTATATTGATGAGCATCACCTTGTAAAAATTGGTAGCACTCTCAAAAAAAATGGTTTCTATCTGACCAACCATGTACAACTCTGGTGTTGTGTCATCTGGTAACATTTCCTCACCTCCAACTCTTGGTTATTTATCTAAAAAACTAACATCATTCCATCGTTCTAAGGTATAAATACCATCTGTCACATCAATAATACTTAAACTATTATTGTCCAGACCACCTTGAGCTCTGATTTCAGCCAAAGGTGCACCCGCTAGTCGTTGAATACAACCTGTTAATGTAGCACCGTGACTAACAAAGAGTAATGGCCCTTCTGTATTTTCTGACACAGCTTGGGTCACAACTGACATGCTCCGTTCAAGCATTTCTTCATAGGTTTCCCCACCAAATGGACTTGGATCATATTTGTCAGGTTCAAATCTCAAAGCATGCATCTCTTCTGGGTACTTTTCTCGTGTCCACATGATTTTTTGCCCTTCTAATTCTCCTAACCCTAACTCTTTTAACGCGTCTTTGTATTCAATCTCTGGTTGATGAACCAATTCTTTTACTATACCTTCTGCCGTTAATCTCGTACGTTTCATGGGACTAACATACACTCTTTCAAAAGCAATCTCTGATAAATGTTTTCCCAATGCTTCAATTTCTTTAAAACTTTGAGGAAGTAATGGAGAGTCCCCATTCATTCCTTGCAATCTCATATCATTGTTCCATTCTGTTTTACCATGTCTTGTAAAGTATAGTTTCATGATTACCAACCCTTCTAGCTTAATTTATCGTTGTCGTAAATGTGACTCTTTTCTAAGCCCACAAAATCTTGTTGTCTTAACGCTTCATAAATAATTAAAGCGGCTGTATTTGATAGGTTTAACGAGCGGACATGCTCATCATTCATAGGTATTCTAAGACAACTTTCTTCTCGTTCTCTCATCAATTCTTCTGGTAAGCCAGTGGTTTCTTTCCCAAACATGAAGTAGTGGTCTTCACCATCAGCAAAATTAACGTCGCTGTACGTTTGTCTCGCAAATTTAGTAATCAGGTGAAGTTGTTTCCCTTCAACTGTTTCTAAAAATGAGTCTAAATCTGCGTGATAAGTAATATTGACATCATGCCAATAATCTAACCCTGCTCTTTTTAGTTGTTTATCATCCGTTGAAAAGCCTAAGGGTTCGATTAAATGTAAGGGTGTATTCGTTGCTGCACAGGTACGGGCAATATTTCCCGTATTGGCAGGAATTTGTGGTTCGTATAAAACAATATGATTCATTATAATTAACTTCTTTCTGTCTTTAAATAGGTTATTTTTTGGCATAAAAAAAAACGTACCGCCTCGGTGTCAATTCACTGCGAGTCGTTACGTTGATGAGCGTCACCTCACCAACTTTTATCAGAACAGGAATCTGATAAAAACCGTTGAAAATGACTTTTATTCATTGTAGCATCTAACTGTGAAAAGAGCAACCAGATTTTCTAGTCTCCGGAGGTCTTTCCGATTAGAATTTTCACATCAATGGTTAAAGCATCAAAATAATGGGAGGCAGCGTATTCCCGTGACTCTTCACTTGCGCCCCAGTGAACAGGGGACATTTTTAAAACATGCTCATAATTTTCTCGCGAGATTGGGTAGCGGTACGTGATATCTCTCTCTTCCACAAGTACTAATTCTTTTTTAAATTTTTCATAGACTTTTTCATTAGAATAATGTTGTTTGTCCACATTATCGCGGTAGAACAACTCTCGTAATTCCTTTAAGTAGTGTTCGTTGGGGATAACTTTAACAATCATACCGTCTTGTTTTAATAAACGCTTCACTTCGCTGTATTGTACGGGTGAAAAAATATTAAATAAAACATCGACACGCTCATCTAACACAGGCACACTTGTAACATCTCCTAAAAACCAAAAGGCCATGTCACTGTAATCACTGGCTAACTGTACCCCATCTTTTGATAAGTCAAAGCCCATTTTCTTACCCGGTAAGTGACCTATATCCGTTAATTGTTTCAAAAAACTACCTTCTCCACAGCCTAAATCTATCATCACACTGTCTTCTCCCAGTTCAGGTAACAGGTCAATCATAGCCTCTAACACCGGGTGATACAACCCATTCATAATCATCTGACGTCGATGAGTCAACATGGCTAGATCGTAGTCTGTGGTCATTGGATGATCCGGAAAATGGATGGTTCCTTTTTTCGATATATTATATCTATGACCCTTAGGACACAATAACGAGGTCTCATCTAAGCCTTTAAAACCACTTAAACACGTTGGGCAACGAAACATCGATCCTTCTTCTTTTAAAAATTGCTTCGCATAGTCTATCTTCTTTTTTTTCATCTTATTGAAGCTCCTCAATACAAAATATTAAAATTATCATATCATAAATACTCTCGTTCTGTCTGTGCTTTGTGCTATACTAAAATAAAAAAATGGTTTAAATGGAGGATACCTCGTGATTATCAAAGAATTTTGTGCTGAAAACTTTACCCAAATACCCAAAGCAATTGCTGCTGGTGCTAATAGAATTGAACTATGTGATAACCTAACAGTGGGTGGGACAACAGTGAGTAAAGGGGTTATGGTTGAAACCTTAGCTTATTGTAATGAAAAGCAAGTACCCGTGATGACGATTATTCGCCCTCGTGGTGGTAACTTCATCTACAATGATACAGAAGTAAAAATGATGGAAACAGACATTTATGAAGCCAAGCAACTAGGTGCTGATGGGATTGTCATCGGCTGTTTAAATGAAAGTGATTGGATTGACGAAGAAGCCATGCTTATTTTACTAGAAGCTGCCCAAGGTCTACAAGTGACTTTCCATATGGCTTTTGATATGATGTCTCGTGACGATCAATTTAGAGCCATCGACTGGTTATCTGATCATGGTGTCGAACGCATTCTTACTCATGGTGGTCCAACACACACACCGATTGAGCATCATTTAGAATACATCAACGATTTGATTTCCTATGCAAATAACCGTATCACCCTGTTACCTGGTGGCGGTGTATCTTACGAAAATTTAGATTCAGTGGCGTCGTTCTTAAAAGCAAAAGAAGTACACGGCACTCGCATTGTTGATTTAAATTTTATTAAATAAAGAAGAAGCCATTCCTTTATGAAAAGAATGGCTTTTTTTTACATTTTCCGACGTCTCTTTAAAGCAACAAACATCCAAACAATTAAAATAACAGATAAAATAATTAAGTATATCCACCCATACTTATGATCAACTACAGGTAAATTAATGTTCATTCCAAAAAAACCTGTGATAAGGGTTGGTATGGCTAGCGCCAAAGACCACACCGTCAAAAAACGCATAGTGTCATTTAGATTGTTATTCATAATACTATCAAAAATTTGAGAAATTTTGTTCACGATTTTGACTTCTAAATCTGTCATATGGGATAACTGTTGTGCCTCAATGATAACGTCACTCAATCGTTCCCTCTCATCCTCTGAAAATTGCTTACCAAATTTGGATTGTTCTAAAGATAATAACGCTTCTAAATTAGTTTCCGTTGCACTTAAAAAGAACGTTAACGTCTGTTGTAAAGAAGCCAATTGTACCAAATCTTTGTTGGTTAATCGCTGTGTTAGTAAATCATCTAGTTTGTGTCGCTCTTTTGTGACTTCTCTCAACACCGGGAAAAAACCTGCCAAATAATAGTTCATTCCTTCTAATAAAAAATCCAGAGGTGTCACTATTTTCCCCTCATCTAAAAGTCTATCCAGACCATCTGTTTCAACAAAAGGTTCTCCCTCATAAAAAGTAAAAACATATCTCTCCTTCACTAGAAAACTAATCGGCCGAGTCAAATACTTATTCTGACCGGATAATTTACTTGGAATATGCAAGATCATTAGCTGGATATCTGTGTCCTTATCAACAATGTAATTACTTTGCTCGTAGATATCCGTTACATAGTCTAAGCTTTCAAGAGGCAAGTCATAATCCGTTAATAATGTGTTCTTTTCAGCTTCTGTTAAGTGCATGGTGTCAACCCAAATCAAATCGGGATTAATTTTTCGTTCTATTAGCATGTCAGTCACCTCTTCTGTCAATTTACTCATCTTATTCATTATACAATAAAACACAAGACCATAAATAGTCCTGTGTCTTATTGCGTCCCTGTAAAGAATGATAGGAACAATTTAGCGATATTAAAATAAATAAGCACACTGGTTAAATCACTAAGTGTTGTAATGAATGGACCACTCGCAACAGCCGGATCAAACCCTAGTTTTTCCATCAACATCGGGATGATACTTCCCGCCAAATTAGCTACCGTAATCGCACACATCATGGCTACCCCAATCACAAAACCTAAAATAAAGTTCTGCTTCCAGACACCAACAACTAAGAAGATAACGACCCCTGTGACAAAACCAGTTAACAGACCCGTTAGAACTTCCGTTAACACTAAGCGGCTAATATTGATGTTCTCTTCATCTGTCACAGCTAGTCGCCTAACCGCTACGGCTAGAGATTGCGTCCCAGCATTACCAGCCGTTCCTGTAATTAAGGAAATAAATACAGCTAATATGCTTGCTTCACTAATTAACTCTTCATAATTACTAATTAACGTCGCCGTTGACATCCCTAAAAATAGTAACGTAATCAACCACGGAAGACGTTTGCTTGCCGCTTTGATTGGAGACTCTGTCATATCATCCACATCAACCCCAGCTAATCCAGAATAATCACTTGTCGCTTCATCATCAATCACATCAATGATATCATCGACTGTGATAATACCAACGAGTTGTTGATTATAATCTGTCACGGGAATAGCTAGTAAATCATAATCTCTAAAGACCTGAGCCACATCTTGTTGATCGTCATCTACGTCCACAAACATAATACGTTCACTCATCACGTCTGAGATCATTTCATCGTAATCACTCACAATCAAATCCCTTAAAGACAGAACCCCAACCAATTTATTGTCTTTACTTACCACATACACGTAATAAATAATTTCAGCTTCTTTGGCTTCTTCTTTCAAAATAGCTAGTGCAGATTGCACCGTCTGATTGGCGTAAATCGACACATATTCAGTAGCCATGATAGACCCTGCTGTTTTATCTTCATAATGCAGCAACTCTTTTAGTTCTCTTGCAGTATCAACATCCATCAAACTTAAGTACTTACGGATATCTTTTTTCTCTAATTGACTTAATATATCCACGGCATTATCGGTAAACATCTCCGTCAGAATGCTCGCCACGTATTCTGGATGCATTTCGGCAATGTATTCTTTGATGTCTTGATGGTCTTCTTCCACCACATCTAACATATCTGCCATTTCTTTTGGTGAAAGATACGTATATAATCTATCTCTCAACTCTTTATCTAAAGTTAGATAAAATTGGCCTTGATCGTATAAATGCCAATCCAACCATAGTGTTCTAAATTGAGACATCTTCTCGTCTTCAAGAAGCTGTCTCAACAAATCCATCTGTCTATCCATATCTATGATGTCACTCAATAAGACTCCCCCTAATCTATTGGCACTACCAATCGCTTCATATCGTTTGGTATTTCTTGCCTTAATTCTAATGGTTCATTTGTAAAAGGATGACGCAATTCTAATCGCTCACAGTGGAGCGCTTGACGCTCAATCCCCCGGTCCATCTCTCCCCCGTACATGCTATCCCCAAGTAAAGGGTAACCTATCGCTGAAAAATGAACTCTAATTTGATGTGTGCGACCAGTATGTAGCTGGATACCTACACTAGCAATATCATCGTGGCTATTTTTAATGGTGTATTCAGTGATTCCCATTTGACCGGTTTCAATGACTTGTCTCTTTACAAGGGACGTCACGTCTCGACCAATAGGTAATCGTATAACGTCTTCTTTTGGTAATGAGGAAATATCACCTGAAACAAGAGCCACATAGAATTTTTTTAATTCCTTACTTCGTAATTGACGATCCATCATAGCATGAGAAAAACCATGCTTAGCAAATAACATCAACCCTGTCGTGTCTCGATCTAACCGGGTCACCACATGAATGACTCGGTTCGCGTAGCCTTGTTGGTTGTAGTAATACTTCACCCTATGAGCCATAGTATCCTCTTTGTGATACTGAGACGGAATAGACGCCACACCACTTGGTTTATTCACCACAAGTAAATGGTCATCCTCAAAGACAATATCGATATCACTTTTATAAGGTATTAACGTCTCATGTTCCCCTTCATCAGGAATAATAACCGTTACCTCATCACCAGCCACCACAAATTGGCGCACGGTTTGTTCTTCACCATTAACTAATAGTTGACCTCCATGAAACTTTACTTTAGCTAATAACTTTTTTGACATCCCTTGCTCTTTTAAAAAAGTACGTAACAAGGTTTTTTCCTCGGTCACAGACCATATAAATTCCATATACTGTTAATCCTCTCTACCCCATCCACCAATAAAGGCGTCATTCACTCTGTGCCAAAAATGAGTATGGCGGTAGTAAGCAAAATGGATGCGTTTCTCAGAAATTTTATAAGTAACATCTTTTAAATCATCAAAATTATGGACTTGATTATCCACGTGTAATTGGTAGTCTTCCCCACTTTTCACTGCGATTCGAATCCATTCATCTGGCGCAATAATAACAGGTGAGCCTAAGGACCGGTAAACCCGGTTATTAATGGAGGCTACCTCGTTTAATTGTAAAGCATTAACTCTTGGATGAATTACCGCCCCACCTAAACTTTTACTGTACGCCGTAGAGCCTGTTGGTGTGGAAACCGATAAGCCATCTCCACGGAATTTCTCAAAACAATCCTCTTTAATATAAACATCTGCCACCATCGTCCGGTGAATGTTCTTAATCGTCGATTCGTTCAGTGCTAGAAATTTCGTTTTGTCATGTTTACCATGCTGACTCATGCAGACGTCTAATAGCGGGTATGAGACACTCTGCAAGGGTTCATTTTTCAAGCTATCAACCAATGACTCTATTTCATAATCTCGCCAATCTGTATAAAAACCTAAATGTCCCGTATGGACACCGATAAAAATCACCTTATCTAAAGCGTCTTCGTATGCGTGAAAGCCATTTAGCAGAGTACCATCTCCACCCACTGTAATGACTAAATTAGGGTCTTCTGCTGTGACAATAAAATTAGCGGCCTCAAGTTTTGTTATTAATTCTGTGGCTACTTTTTTAGATTTTACCACGTCATTTGTAATTACTGCTATTCTCACAACTCACCCTTCCTCTCCTTTGCCTCTCGTCCTTCTTTCCTATTAGGGGTATCAGGCCGAGGTCTTCTATATGAAAACATGTGTTGCGCTTCTTGGATTTCATTTCTAATTTTAGACATCTCTTCATCAAGTAAGTAAGCAGCCTCAGCTGTCAGTTCTAATCGCTTATTAATTTCTTCAGGAAACTCTCCTTGATACTTGTAATTCAAAGAGTGTTCGATCGTCGCCCAAAAGTTCATGGATAAGGTTCTAATTTGGATTTCAACAAAAATACGTTTTTCCCCAGAAATCAATTGGACCGGATATTCTATGGCAATATGATACGACCGATAACCACTGTCCTTTTTATGAGAAATGTAATCTCTTTCCTCAATAATTTTAAAATCTGTTCGTTTCCTTAATAATTCAACTACCTCATAAATATCTTCAACGAACTGGCACATGATTCTTAAACCGGCAATGTCATGCATTTCAGACTCCAAATGGTTCATATCCATTCCTCGGATCTTTGATTTGGTGATAATGCTTTCTTTCGGTTTTACTCGACCTGTCACAAACTCAACAGGAGCATGTAAATCTTGCTCTTTATACTGTTGTCGAATACTTCTTAATTTAACTTTAAGCTCAGCTACTGCTTGTTCGTATGGTGCTAAAAAAAGATCCCAATTTCTATCTGTCATCATTCATCGCCGCCTTATCTTTCAACATCAGTTTACATTTTATCATAACTGACTTTAAAAAGTTAGTCGCACCAACAATTATAAAAATTGACTTTACTAGACATTTTTTTTAGAATGTCTAATAGAGGTGCAATAATGACAACTGAATTAGAAATAGAATACAAAAATTTATTAAAAGCGTCAGAATACGATCACTTAACCCATCTTTTTAAAGATAACTTAACGCGGTGTATCAACCAAACAAACGTCTATTTTGATACGCATACACAGGATTTGAAACTTAAAAAAGCCGGATTACGCTTACGTTTGTTGAAAGACAAAACAGAATTAACCTTAAAATGGCCCACAGAGAATGAAGATGCTTATCTGGAATATACAGATGTATTGCCTTCTATGGATCCCGAAATAACACCTACTTTGACTCTGTCCTTTCCAAAAGATAGCCTGGTTGAAAAAAAATTAAAAGAGGAACACATTCCAATAGATCAACTCATGAACATCGGTGCTTTGACTACCTATCGACAAGAATATCAATTGCGTGATGATATTTTGATGGTTTTAGATGAAAGCCATTATTTTGGTAAAACAGATTATGAATTAGAAATGGAAGTAGCAGATGCCTCTATTGGTAAAGAGTATTTTGACACATTTTTAACCACACATCACTTGAAACGTGTGCCTACAGCAAAAAAGATTGCTCGGATGATGGCTCAAAAAAATAACTAACACGTTTATTTTCACAAGCCTATTACTTTATAATTAATGGTATATCTGTTAAATTATAAATGAACGACAGATTAGGTGGTATTGAAGGAGGCGAGAAGTTTGACTGAAATTTATCTTTTTGTCAATCCATTAGGTAAATATTGTCTAGAGACTGAAAAGAAATTTTTAACATTAATATCTAATGAAAAAGAGAAGGTGCATTTTCGATTGATTCCTATTTTGAATCCAAAAGTACTTCAACATTATATCGTTCAACACCATCTTCCACAGAAAGACTTGGATTATCGTAACGATTTAAACAATGCGATTTATTCCGCTTGCTTAGATGTTAAGACCGTACAATTACAGGGTAGGCATTTAAGCCGTAAATTTATTTTGTCCTTACAACAACAAGTTGGCAATCTAGGTAAAACCTATTCAAACGATTTAGTCCTAGATATCCTATCAGATATCGGTGCTAATGTAGAGGATTTTAAAGCTGATCGCCAGACAAAATTAGTCGTAGATTTCTTTAAACTCGATCAACAAATGTCACATGAAATGAATATCGAACGGTTTTCAGATGCTGTTATTTTTAATTATCATTCTGATAGAGACTTTGGTGTCCTTGTGACTGATAACATTTCCCAAGGTGACATTCAAGCGTTACTAAAAACAGATTACAAACATAAAGTAAATCGTTTTAACTTTAAAAACCAATTACATAATTAAAAAATGCCAAGCTAATCAGCTTGGCATTTTTCTTTATAATTTTTCGATTAACGCTTCTAATTCATTAAGGCGCTCTTCAAATAGTACCATTGTATCCTCAATATAAGTCGGTTGCGTCATATCTACGCCCGCTTTTTTAATCACTTCTATTGGGTAATCACTGCTTCCAGCTTTTAGGAAATTAATATAATTTTCTAAGGCATTTGGCTCATTGTTTAATATTTTTTGTGATAACGCCGACGCTGCTGAGAAGCCAGTAGCATATTGGTATACATAATAGTTGTAATAAAAATGAGGGATACGGCTCCACTCAAAAGCAATTTCAGGGTCTCTCTCAACAGAGTCTCCGTAATATTTCGCATTTAAATTACCATAGTAATCACTTAAGTAATCACTTGTTAACGGCACGCCTTTAGCATCTTCTGTGTGAATAAAATGCTCGAATTCAGCAAATTGTGTTTGACGGAAGATGGTTCCTTTTACGCCATCTAAATAATGATTTAAAATAAACGCACGCACGTGAGGATCTTTTTCAGTTTCTAATAGGTACTCTGTTAACAAGTTTTCATTTGTTGTTGAGGCAATCTCAGCTAAGAAGATTGAATAATCTCCATAAACGTAAGGTTGTGTTTTACGAGTATAGTAACTGTGAACACTGTGTCCCATTTCATGTACTAAAGTATATAAATGGTTTAGGCTTTCGTGCCAGTTTAATAAAATATAAGGTTTTGAGTCATAGCTTCCTGAAGAATAAGCACCACTTCGTTTGCCTTTATTTTCTACAACATCAATCCATCTATCTGCGTATGCTTCTTTAACAATTGCTAAGTACTCTTCACCTAAAGGTGCTAAGCCTTCTAATGATTTTTCTTTGGCTTCGTCGTAAGAATAACGAATTGGAGCATCCCCTAAAATAGGTGTATACATGTCATACATGTGTAACGTATCCACAGCCAATAATTTTTTACGTAATGCCACATAACGATGTAATAAAGGCAGATGAGTATCTACAACATCTAACAACGTGTCATACACTGATTCTGGAATATGGTTGTTGCTTAGTGACGCTTCTCGTGCCGATGAATAATTTCTAATCTTCGCTTGATAATTATGTTTTTTGACATGAGATGTTAAGGTGCTTGCAAAGGTGTTTCTAAATTGTTCGTACACACTGTATAATCCCTTAAATGCTTCCTCACGCACTTCGCGGTTCGTACTTTCAATTAATTGACCATACACACCACTTGATAGTTCTACTTTATCTCCATTGTCGTCTTTAACAGTTGGAAACACTAAGTCAGCATTATTTAACACAGAGAACGTATTGCTTGATGCATCAAAAATCTCAGCTGCTCCAGCTAATAAAGCTTCTTCTTTTGCAGATAAAACATGTTTGCGGTTATCTGTCATTTGTTTAATAAAATAACGGTACACAGCTAATGCTTCTTCTTCTTCAAAATAAGCCTCAATGTCCTCATCTGTTAAGGTTAACAACTCAGGTTGGAAGAAAGCAACCGCTTCTCCTGCTTGTGCTGCTAATGAGCTAGCACGAGCGTACAAGCCTTGATAAGTTGTGTTACCAGTGTCTTGGTCATTCTTCAAATGAGCGTAGACATATAAACTTTCAATTTGGCGATACACTGATAATGTGTATTCAATGGCTTTTAAGAAAGCTGACGCCCCATCCTTCAATGTTCCTACATAATTTGTCGCTAATGATAACTCCTCTTTTAACGCCTCAAAAGCCGTATCAAAGGCTGCATCATCTTTAAACAGTGGACTTAAGTCCCATGTCAGTTCTTCTGGTAAATCCGAGCGATTTGGTAATTGTTTTGTTTCACTCATAATCTAATAACCCCCTTCTAATCTTCTACTTAATTATCATATCATATTTTAATGGTAACCAGAGGATTTCTCGCTCAATTTTTGTCTGGTCAATCGGTGTTTTTACTAAAAAAAAGACCTTCTCTCCCATATCGGACAACCTACTCGCTAATCTGTGATGTTCCAATAAACAAGAGACATAGACAATAACGCTATACGTCATGCAGTCCTGGGTGTGACCATAGTCATCCAAAACGACACCATCTAATGTGGACTGTTCCTTGATATAAAACAAAATATCCTTGATAGTCCCGGTGTCATGCTCACTAAAATAAGCACAAACATAATAACGAAGGATTATCTCATGACAGCCTAAAGTCGGGTGATACATGGTGGGATATAATAACATCCTAGGTAATGACAACACATTCAAGTGATGCTCATATAAAAAGGATTGCAACGTCATCATCTCTTTTTGTTGGTGCCTGAGTTTCTTTTGACACTTTACTACAGACTGTTCTTCATAATCCTCTAAAATCGGGCTCTTGTAGGCCACTGTTTTCTTTTTGACCTTCGCTGTGACTATCTCAAGCAAGGAACTCTCAGTGAGCGACCAAATTTTTCGCTTAAAATACAATCTCGAATCATGTTCTGTGATACCATATAGTAAATGAATTTCTGAAGCGTCAATATGATATTCATACAAATGGCAACCTAGGTTCAACGTAGTCTGAGCGACCTGCTTATGTAGATCCCTCATCCTATGCTTGAGATGTAGCGTGGGGCCTAGCAACCAGATGACCTGATAGCCGTGAGTCTGATAGTGACTCGTTCTTTCTTTCAGACGAGCTTCATTCAAGGCGCTACATTGTACTTCTATGGCTAAGTTAGGAGAAATTAATACATCTGGCCGCTGCTTTAATTCAGGTAAATAGGCTTCTAATTGCGCCTCGTAACCGAATCGTACAGCGTTAGACATAATTTTTTCCTTACCTAGTAAGTGAGCCTGTGATTCATTGTCAGAAAAAGCCTCACACACGTCCTTTGACCAATGAGAAAAGTGGCTCATTTGATGGGGGCCATTTTTGATGACCACTTTCGACTGACACGTTGGACAATACCATTGTTCTTTTTTCAGCCCTTCTATCTCTGATTTAGTTAAACGACTTAAGTCTTCCCATTGCTTGTCACTATTATGTGCCATCAACATCATCTTCAACTCCTTTTTTATAATATTCGTTAAAGGAGAGAAAATACTTGAAAACCATCACTCTTTATTTAGGAGGTTACCTATGTACACGGAACTGAAACAACAAATTATTACAGCAAGTAAAGAAATAGGCATTGATAAAATCGGCTTTGCTTCTGCTGAGCCGTTTGATCACTTAAAGGATAGTCTAGAAGAACAAAAAGAAAAAGGTCATACAACTGGATTCGAACATCCTGTTATTGATGAACGGTTATATCCTGACTTAATTTTTGATCAACCCAAATCGATTATTTCAATTGCTCTAGCTTACCCTTCTCGTATGTCTACTCGAGCTAAATCCATTCGAGGAGAAAAAAGAGGACGCTTTGCGAGAGCCTCTTGGGGGATTGATTATCATAATATCTTGAGAGATAGACTGGAAAAACTTATTACCTACATAGAGGAAACTTGTGAATCCGACGACACCATCACCTTTAAACCTATGGTAGATACAGGAGAATTAATTGATGTTGCTGTTGCCCAACGAGCGGGCCTAGGTTTCATCGGGAAAAATGGCTTACTAATTACAGAAGAATTTGGTTCTTATGTTTATTTAGGGGAGATTATCACCAATATCCCTTTTGAACCTGATACACCCATGGAGAATCAATGCGGAGAATGTACGAAATGTATCGATTTTTGTCCCACCTCAGCTCTACTAGGCGATGGTCGGATGAATGCTCAGCGTTGCCTCTCTTATCAAACTCAGACCAAAGGCTACATGCCAAAAGAATACCGCCCCAAAATCAGAACCATTATTTACGGGTGCGATATCTGTCAGGAAGTATGCCCGTTCAATAAAGGAAAAGATTCTCACTTCCATGAAGAAATGGAACCAGACCCAGAAGTCGTACAACCTTTACTGAAACCTCTTTTGACTATTTCTAACAAAGCATTCAAAGAACAGTTTGGTTACCTCGCTGGTTCATGGCGTGGGAAAAAACCGATACAACGAAACGCTATTATCGCCCTAGCTAATGCTCGAGATAAATCATCTGTACCCAATCTACTTCAATGCGTGGAACACGATCCACGTCCAATGATTCGTGGTACCGCCGCGTGGGCTCTTAGTATGATTAATCCTCATAATTTGGAAGTAAAAAAATTCTTAGAAGAACAACGTGAAAAAGAAACCGAAGAAGAAACCCTTCTTGAATTTACAGAAGCGATTGATCACTTTAACTAACGCCTTTCATGAGAGTATTACGGGCTAATTAAGACTACAGCCATAACTACCTAACAGTTTAATAAACAAACAGCTAGAAAACAGTAAAAAATATCTCATTTTACTGTTTTTTTGCTAGTTTTGGCCAGTTCTTTGATACCATTAATAAGATATTATAAATAAAACATCCTTTAGGAGGAATTGTATGTCCAAGCAAACTAAAAAGCTAAGTCTGTTTAGTTTAGTATTAATGATTTTTACATCTGTTTTTGGTTTTGGGAATGCTCCTG
Source organism: Vagococcus sp. 211 (assembly GCF_056322705.1). Classification (NCBI taxonomy): domain Bacteria; kingdom Bacillati; phylum Bacillota; class Bacilli; order Lactobacillales; family Enterococcaceae; genus Vagococcus; species Vagococcus sp. 211. Next base: position 258,940 of record NZ_CM150475.1, on the reverse strand, counting down.
TTGCATTCTACCGCATGGGGTATGGTGCTATTATTTGGTACGTCCTTGCGGCTCTTTTATTCTTTATTCCCTTTGCATTAATGATGGCAGAGTATGGCTCAGCCTTCAAACATGAAACAGGAGGCATGTACACATGGATGGAAAAATCCATTGGTGCCAAATATGCTTTTGTTGGTACCTTCATGTGGTATACCTCTTATATTATTTGGATGGTAACGATTGCTAACAAAGTATTCATTACCTTGTCAACAACGTTCTCAGGGTATGACAACACTGGAACTTGGTCGTTCTTACAGTTGAACTCCACCCAAACTGTTAGTATGTTAGCCATTCTATTTATGTTAGTGGTAACTTTCTTTGCCGCCAAAGGTTTGGACCAAATAACCAAAATTACCACAGTTGGTGGTGTGGCTGTTATGTCCCTAAATGTTATTCTACTTATTGCCAGTGCGGTTATTTTAATCGGGAATGGCGGGCAATTAGCACAACCCATCGAAGGAGCAGCATCCTTTATTAAATCGCCAAGTCCTATGTTTAACACCCCACTATCAGTGGTTTCTTTCTTGGTTTTTGCTGTCTTCGCTTATGGCGGGCTTGAAGCCGTTGGGGGATTAGTAGATAAAACGGAAAACGCAGAAAAAACATTTCCTAGAGCTATCATCCTCTCTGCTTTAATCATTTCTGTTGGTTATGCTGTGACAATTTTTCTTTGGGGAATCTCAACTAACTGGCAATCTGTCTTAGGTGGGGATTCTGTTAACTTAGGTAATATTACTTACGTGTTGATGAATAATTTAGGGTTTGAATTTGGTAAAGCTATTAATTTATCTGAAGCTACAGCGATTACTGTGGGACATTGGTTTGCTCGTTTTACAGGGTTAAGCATGTTTCTAGCCTATCTAGGTGCTTTTTTCACCTTAATCTATTCACCACTTAAAGCCATTATCGAAGGAACACCAAAAGGTTTATGGCCTGAGCGTTTTGTTAAGAAAAATCACAACGATATGCCTGAGTTCGCTATGTGGGTTCAATGTGGTTTGGTTGTCTTCATTATTTTCATTGTGGCCTTTGGTGGTCGTGGGGCTCAGAATTTTTATAACATTTTAACCTTGATGTCAAATATTGCTACGGCAATTCCTTATGTCTTTATGGCGAGTGCTTTTCCTGCCTTTCGACGCAAACAAGACATTGATCATTCTTTTACCTTATACAAAAACAAAGCACAGTATCTTACAGCAACCATTATAGTGGTTGGTGTGACTGGTTTTGCTATTCTATTTACCCTAGTAGAACCCTTGTTTAGACCTGAGGGGGCTGTATGGAGCGAAACTCTTTGGCAAGCGGCAGGTCCTGTCCTGTTTTCAACGCTTGCTTTGATTTTATTTACCCGTTATGAAAAAAAACAAAAATAATCTCACAAAAACGCCTGAATTGCTATGACGCAATCCAGGCGTTTTTTTTAAAATTCTTCTATCATTAAAGAGGCCGTTTCCCATTCTTCATACAACTGTTCTTGTTTATCGTAAGCCTCGTTTAATGTATCGTTTAATTGTTGTAAGATCACATGATCCTCTAAGTTCTTCGGCTGCTCCATGTCCCGTTGAATGTCGTTAATGGTTACCTCGATCACACTTAGTGCTTCCTCTAGACTCTCCACTTGTCGCTCCAAGCTTCGTAGCTCTCTCTGACGTTTCTTATCCATTTCAAAATGTCTTTTAGTATCTGTGACAGAACTATCTATCTGTTGTTCTGCTTGCTCGGTCAACGCTTTGACTTGTTCTTCTTCGAATTTTTTTTCTAGGTAATAATCATAATTACCATGATACAATTTGCTACCTGCTTCTGATAATTCCACAACGCTTGTGGCAATTCGGTTGATAAAGTACCTATCATGGGACACAAACAAAATAGTCCCTTCATAATCAATTAAGGCATTTTCTAGAACTTCTTTACTGTCAATATCCAAATGGTTGGTCGGCTCATCTAGTATCAAGAAGTTATCTTGCTTCATGGACAATTTAGCCAGTGCCACCCGTGCTTTTTCTCCCCCACTCAGCAATGGAATGGTTTTTTGGACATCTTCACCTGAAAATAAAAAACTGCCTAATACGGTTCTAATTTCCTTTTCTGGTACCGTACGGTGTTCGTTCCATAATTCCTCTAACACCGTTCTTGTAGAATGCAATTGGGCTTGTTCTTGATCGTAATACCCCACCTCTACGTGATGCCCTAATTGAGACTCTCCCTTAACAAATGGGATATCTCCAATAATAGATTTCAATAAGGTTGATTTACCTACTCCGTTTGGTCCGACTAATGCGATTGCTTCTTGTCGCTTCATTGAAAACGTAACAGGTTCACACAACACTGTATCATCATAACCAATGGCCCCATTCGTAATCTCTAACACATCTTTCCCTGATGGTCGCTCCACACCAAATAAGAAATGAGCAGATTTTTCATCTCCTTGTGGGCGCTCAATGCGCGTCATTTTATCCAATTGTTTCCGTCTACTTTGAGCTCTTTTCGTTGTTGAGGCTCTCACAATATTTCGAGCCACGAAATCCTCTAATTTATTAATCTCAACTTGTTGTTTCTCAAACTCTTTCCACTCTTGTTCTAAACGCTCTTCTTTCAACGCCAAATACTTACTATAATTTCCTTTATAACGGTAAGATTTGTGATGACTAATCTCATACACTTCTTTGACAATCTTGTCCAAGAAATAACGGTCATGGGATACCATCAATAAGGCCCCACGGTATCCTTGAAGATACCCTTCTAACCAGTCTAATGTATCAATGTCCAAATGGTTCGTGGGCTCATCCAAAATAAGTAAATCTGGTTTTTCTAACAGTAATTTAGCTAAAGCTAAACGTGTCTTTTGTCCCCCAGAAAGTGTACTAATTTCTCGGTCATAAAACTCATCTGTGAATCGAAAACCATGTAACACTGATTTCAGTTCTGACTCGTAACCATAACCATTCATGTCACCAAATGTGTGTTGCAGGCTATCGTATTCATTTAAGACTTGTTCGTACCTTTCCTTATCTTGTTGAATCGTTTCTTCTGAAATAAGAACGGTTAATTCTTCAATACGTTTCTCCATTTTTTTTAAAGGAGCATAGACTGTCATCATTTCATCCCAAATGGTTTTTGACGACTCTAACCCTGTGTGTTGTTCTAAATAACCTAATGTTAACTCTTTTGTTTTTGTAATGGTTCCTTTATCTGGTTCTTCAACTCCAGCTAGCATCTTTAATAGCGTTGATTTACCAACACCATTACGCCCAACCAAAGCGATGCGACTGTTATCTTGTACTTCCAATTGTATGTTATCAAATAACACCTCGTCACCAAATAATCTGGCCACGTGATTTGCTTGTAGTAATATCATTTTGATGTCCACCTTTTATATTCTGAAAACAGTTTATCACATTTCGGTAATAAATAGAAAAAAGTAACGTGACTCTTTGTTCAAGCTAGGCGTATAAATTGCTTTTATCAGGTACTAACGGTATTCTATTAAAGTGAAGTTTATAACTTGTTAAGGGTTATTTAGTTAAATAAGTAAAGGGGATTTTATAAATGAAAGAGGCGACTATTCCTAAAGCGACAGCAAAAAGGCTACCGCTTTATTATAGATATTTAAAATTTTTATTTGATTCAGGTAAAACGAAAGTATCGTCTACTGAATTAAGTGAAGCAGTGAAAGTTGACAGTGCAACTATTAGACGAGATTTCTCTTATTTTGGAGAACTAGGCAAACGTGGCTACGGTTATGATGTAGAAAGCTTAATGAATTTCTTTGCAAAAACATTAAACGAAGACAAATTAACCAACGTTGCTCTAATTGGTGTCGGTAACTTAGGACATGCTTTACTAAACTACAAATTCCACCAAAGTGACAGCATTCGTATTAGTGCTGCCTTCGATGTCAATCAAGATATCGTGGGACATATCTTAGAAGGCGTTCCTGTCTATTCTGCCAATGATATGGTAGATCAAGTTAGAGAACAACACATCGAAGTGGCGATTTTAACAGTACCAACTGCCGTAGCACAAGAAAACGCTGAACTTTTAGTTGAAGCAGGGGTTAAAGGCATTATGAACTTTACTCCGGTTCGCTTAAACGTACCAGAATCTGTTCAAATTCAAAACGTTGATTTAACTAATGAGATGCAAACACTGATTTATTTCTTAAATCATTATAAAGGTGAATAAAAACGAGCACAGACTTTGTTAGTCTGTGCTTTTTTATATGTGTGACAATTGAATTAACATCACAATGCTATTCATGCCGATATGAACAATCATCGATGTTGCGATGGTTTGGGTTTGTCGGTACAACCAACAAAAGAAAAAGCCTAAACCTGTATAGAGGAAGTAATGGCCATCCTGATGAAGCAGCGCAAACATAACAGAACTTAGTAACGCACTCATTAGCCAAGGCAATTTTTGTTGAAACAGGTGAAGCAAGCTAAACCGAAAGACTAATTCTTCCATAATAGGTCCTGCGACAGTTACTGCTAAGATGAACCAAGGGGACGTCTTAACTAAAAGGACAATGGCTTCAGTATTGGGTGACGTACTATTTGAGTACCCTATCATTTGTTCTAATTTAAGTAACACCAGTTGCAACAATAGTGCTAAAACAATCCCACTTATGCCATATCCACCCACTCTTATCCAGTCCTTCTTGTCTGTTAATGGTGCGTCTTCTTTTTCTGTTATTTGGTACACCTTCAATAAAAGAATCGCTCCGACTAAGTAACTCAGTGCCGCTAGATTCAATCCCCCTTTAGTACTTAAACCAACCAACATAAAAAAGGAACGGCTCATTAAAGTGCATAAATAAAAAAAGAGGGTGTACACTGTATTCTTCTTAAGAGTCATCGTGATCCTTCCTTTCTTTCTTTCTTTCTATAGAGTAACACACCCACATCTTGACAAAAAGAAGAAGCTCTATCATTTTTCTTGCATAAACAAACGAAACTCGTTATTATATAAGAGTGAGTTAGCACTTGATAATGTTGAGTGCTAAAAAATTAATTATATTATGGAGGGATATTCATTGTTAAAACCATTAGGAGATCGTGTCATTATTGACGTTAAAGAAGTTGAGGAAACATCAGTTGGTGGACTTATTCTAACTGCTGCTTCTAAAGAAAAATCTCAAACAGGTGAAGTTATCGCTACTGGTGATGGACGTACCCTTGAAAACGGGACAACACTACCTGTTGCTGTTGAAGTTGGGCAGACAGTCATGTTTGAAAAATATGCAGGACAAGAAGTCACTTACAACGGAAAAGATTATTTAATCGTACATGAAAAAGATATTATCGCAATCGTTCAATAAAATAAAAAGGGTGGAATGACATAATGGCAAAAGATATTAAATTTTCTGAAGACGCACGCGCCTCTATGATGCGTGGTGTGGATACATTAGCTGATATTGTAAAAGTAACATTAGGACCAAAAGGACGTAATGTTGTTTTAGACAAATCATTTGGTTCTCCTTTAATTACCAATGACGGGGTTACTATTGCTAAAGAAGTGGAACTTGAAGATCGTTTTGAAAACATGGGTGCTCAATTAGTTGCTGAAGTAGCCTCTAAGACAAACGACATCGCAGGAGATGGAACAACCACAGCGACTGTTTTAACGCAAGCCATCGTTCGTGAAGGCCTTAAAAACGTCACTGCTGGTGCCAACCCAATTGGGATTCGTCGTGGGATTGAATTAGCGACAAAACAAGCAGTTGAAGCGTTACACGAATTATCTCAACCAGTTAACTCTAAAGAAGCCATTGCACAAGTTGCTGCTGTATCATCTGGTAGTGATACGATTGGTGAGTTAATTTCTGAGGCTATGGATAAAGTCGGAAACGACGGCGTTATTACAATCGAAGAATCTAAAGGGATTGAAACAGAATTAGATGTGGTTGAAGGAATGCAATTTGATCGTGGTTATTTATCTCAATACATGGTAACTGACAACGATAAAATGGAAGCCGTTTTAGAGAGCCCCTACTTATTAATTACGGATAAAAAAATCTCTAACATTCAAGATATTTTACCGTTATTAGAACAAATTCTACAACAAGGTCGCCCATTATTAATCATTGCTGATGATGTAGATGGCGAAGCTCTACCAACTCTTGTATTAAATAAAATCCGCGGAACATTCAACGTGGCCGCTGTTAAAGCTCCTGGCTTTGGTGACCGTCGTAAAGAAATGTTACAAGATATCGCAACCTTAACGGGTGCAACAGTGATTACTGAAGAACTTGGACTAGATTTAAAAGATACAACCATCGAAGCCTTAGGTACAGCTAGCAAAGTGGTTATCGATAAAGACAATACAGTCATTGTTGAAGGTGGCGGAAACAAAGAAGCCATTGACAACCGTATCGGTCTAATCCGTTCTCAAATCAGCGAAACAACGTCTGATTTTGACCGCGAAAAATTACAAGAACGTCTAGCTAAATTAGCTGGTGGTGTGGCAGTTGTTAAAGTCGGAGCAGCAACTGAAACAGAATTAAAAGAATTAAAATTACGCATTGAAGATGCTTTAAATGCAACACGTGCTGCCGTTGAAGAAGGGATTGTCCCTGGTGGTGGTACTGCCTTTGTTAATGTCTTAGATTCACTAAAAAGCATTGAAGCTGAAGGCGATGAAGCAACAGGTGTTAGCATTGTCCTACGTGCTTTAGAAGAACCTGTTCGTCAAATCTCAGAAAATGCTGGCATGGAAGGGTCTGTCATTGTTGACAAATTAAAACAAGCAGACGCAGGCATTGGTTACGATGCTAAATCAAACCAATGGGTAAACATGATTGAAGCTGGTATCGTGGATCCAACTAAAGTAACCCGTTCAGCTCTACAAAATGCAGCGAGTGTCGCAGCTCTACTTCTTACAACAGAAGGTGTTATTGCTGACCGACCTGCTCCAGATATGCCTCCTATGCCAGGCATGGACCCATCAATGATGGGCGGTATGATGTAAATTCTTTAAAAGACTTACGTTGATATAAAAGGAACCACATGAGAGTTTTGTTCTCATGTGGTTTTTTGATGTGGGTTGTGATGTAAATTCACTTAATTTAGTATGGTATAATGATTTTCTAAAGGAGGTTTATATGAATAAAATCAAGTTGTTTCTTTTAGCTATTTTTCTTTTTGTAATGAGCCAATCAGGAACTCTATTATCAGCGTACATAACAATAGAGCTATCTCCAAACATATTAAACACTTCATTACTTGCTTTATTTTTCATTTTTTTAATCAGTTGTTTCTTATTCATATCAACTAAATTAAATTTGAAAAGTAATTTAACAAAATCAGATATTAAGTATGTATTTATGACACCTATTGCTATTTTTGTTATCAACGTTGTTACAAAGGCTTTATTTAATATAACTGATAATTCACAAAATCAAGAAGCTATTCTATCAGATATTTCAAAAGGATTTATACCTGTAAGTTTGGTTCTTTTGACAGCCCCATTATTCGAAGAAATAATTTTTAGGGGAATAATTTATCAAAAAATATTCAATAAAAATATTATAGGACTACTTATTCAAGCTTTTTTATTCTCTTTACCACACATACTACCTGATATTTTAGGTGGTACATTTCATTTAGCTTTCTTTTTACAATATTTTATACCTGCTATCATTTATGCATTGGTTTACAAAAAAACAAATAAGCTGGAAATCCCTATATTAGCTCACTTTGTTAATAATGCTTTACCTATAGTTTTACTTAGCATCATGATAACTTTTAAAATACCTTTATAGTTTAAATGTTTAAACCACATGAGATTTTTCGTTTCATGTGGTTTTTTTGATATGTAATGTGATGTTAAACTTTACAGTCTAAGTGTTCGATATGAATCAAAACCATGTTTATTCAGGGTACTCTCAATTTCTTCAACTAGCATTTTATGACTAGGTTCTTTCTTAATCTCTTCAATTATTTTTCCTAGAGTTTCTTGATTTTTGAATACTATTTTAGCAATATCAACTCTTAAACTATTGTAATTATTACCTTTCCTAACTATTTCAAGTGTATTTTCCCAGTCATCAAGATTACTTACAGAAACTTTTTTCCATATCTTTATAGGTAATTGGATAGTCTTCTGAAATCAAATCAGGGTTATTAAAATATTTAGAATCATTATGGGCATGAAATTTATTTCTTTGTTTAGTCATATTTTCTAATATTGGAACTATTCTTTCGTATCTCCAATTTGGTGTTAGTATCAAATCCTAGACAACTTTTCGTAGAGACAGAAATATATTAAACTTATCTACGAGAGGATGATTTTTTATGACCCGATACGAAGAAGATTTTAAACGAATGATTGTAGAACTTAATCAAACTGGACGTTCAGTTCGTGGTTTAGCGAAAGAATATGGCATATCTGAAGCAACTATTTATAAATCGAAAAATTTATATGTACCAAATCAATCCACGGGATTGACTGGAAAAGAAACAGCGGAATTAAGGAAAGAAAATACCCGTTTAAAGGAGGAATTAGAAATCTTAAAAAAAGCCGCTGCCATATTCTCTCGAAAAATCTAAAGTCAATTGTTCAATTTATTGAAAGATGGTGTACCAAACACACTGTTTCTTTGTTGTGCCGTTTATTAGAAATCCCTAGAAGCGTCTATTATTTTTATAAAAATAAATCTCTGACAGCTACAGAAATTAGAAATAACAAATTAAAAAAGAAAATTTCAACCATCTTTTTTGATAGTAAACAGCGTTATGGCGCAACTAAAATACATCAAATGATGTTAAAAGAAGGAATTTCAGTATCGCTTAAACATGTCCAAAAATTAATGAAACAATTAAGTTTAAAATCAATTGTTGTCAAGAAATATAGACCTCAATTATCTAATAAACAAATTATTTCAAAAGAAAATATTTTAAATCAAAACTTCTCTACTAAAAATATCTGTGAAAAGTGGTAGCTGATATCACCTACATTCCAACAAAGAAAAATGGTTGGTGTTACCTATCTTCGATTATGGATTTACATACCAAAAAATTATTAGCTATACTTTTTCAAAACGTATGACAGTAGATTGTGTTTTAAAGACTTTAAATCAAGCTAAACAGCGTTATGACATTCCAGAAGGAATGATTCTACATACTGATTTAGGCAGCCAATATACCTCCTCAGAATATGAAGAATGGTTAACAACAAATAAAATAAGACATTCCTATAGTCGTAAAGGAACGCCTTATGATAACGCAGGGATTGAATCATTTCATGCTTCATTGAAGAAAGAAGAAGTTTACACAACAAGCTATTTAGATTTTGAAGAAGCGAATCAAGCCTTATTTAGTTATATTGAAGGGTTTTATAACCGTAATCGAATCCATAGTTCGATTAACTATTTAACACCACATGAATTTGAAATACAAGAAAAAATTAGAATGGCTTAATTGTCTCTACAAAAATGTGTCTAAGATATTGACTTAGATCCAGATGTATAAAACAGCATGGTTGCAGAGGCGTACGTTTCACCGTCACTCACTTGTTGGTATACTTTTTCAATGTCGTAAGCCCCGTTGTATAAAGATTGCGTTAATTGATTCGCATAATCAGAATTGCCACCTACATTTCCACGAACATCGAATATAATCTCTTCACATCGTGATAAATCGTTCACATAAGCGTAAAAATTATCTACGATTCTATCAGACATAAAATGGGGCAACGTGACGAGTGCTTTATTTCCAATTTTTTGAAGAGTGATTCCCTCTTCCTCACACCACACGTCACCAATTATTGGCGTCCCAGTTTGGTTAATCGTCTCCGTGGTGAAAGGTAGCACCACTGTTTCCCCCGTGTTTAAGACAATTCTATAGCTCAATTCTGGCGTCCAAAAACAACTGTCTTGCTGATAATAATGGAGAGAGAGATTAATGCTATTTTTCCAATAATGTTCGCTGATTTTTTGGATAAATAATCCACTAGCTTCACCGTTAATGGTTTTAATCCCTTTAAAGCAATAAGAATGATACATGTCTAAAGAATGTTCCATGACTAATTCATCCTGGATAACTCTAAAAGAACAGGGTGGATGCAGCCTATTTTGCTTATTTCTCGGTAAAAAAATTAAGGTATGACCATCGTTTAACGTCCCACTCACTTTCATTAATCCTTTAAAAAAATCAATCTCACTCGTATCTTCTGTCACACTGTGAAACAGACGAAAACAGTCCTTCTCCCATTGCGATACACTCTCATCAGTCCAATAAGGAAACAAATTTAATCCTTGATAGTACATCGTCATAATATCCACTAGTTTATCGTACATCCAGTCCAGCCCTTTCTTCTTTTTATCAAGTATTTCCTCTTTGAACATGATAAACTGTCATTAACTTATACTAACTATTATAGCAAAGGAGACGTCATATGACACTTAACGTTAGAAAAGGCACCTTAGAGGATATAACTGCGGTGATGGCACTGTTAAAACAAAGTCAGCAACAACTTACTCTATCCGGATCACCCCAATGGTCTGGAAAAGATGGTCCACAAGAAGAAGAAATACGGACTCATATCTTAAACCAGCGTCTTTACGTCTTCTTGATAGAAGACACCTTGTTAGGAACAGCAGTAATGACGGATATACCTGAAACTGCCTATGATACCATCACGTTCGGAGCCTGGGAGAAAAAAGAAATACCTTATCTTTCGATTCACAGATTTGCTATCGCCCCAGAAGAAAATGGGAAAGGCTACGCTAAACTCTTTTTAACCCTTCTGCTTCAAATCGGTAAACGACAAGGCTATAAGGATATTAGAATTGATACGCATCCTGTGAATCACAGCATGCAACGTGTCATATTAGCAAATGATTTTTTATTCAAAGGTGTCATACAATTACCTATAGCTAACGGCGAACGTTACGCCTATCAATGGACGAATTAAGGAGGAACCATTATGAACGATTACCAGCTTGCCTATGGTTTTTTAAATGGTAAAACAACGCCAGATATCGCTGATTTACTTTACAAAGAAGACTATTTTTTAACCCATTACACAGAAGAAGAGATCACCTGTACCCTCACTGAATACATTATTGATTACTTACCTGAACCCATGACGTTCAGCGAGATTTATTTTTATGAATTTGACCACGATCATAGTGCAACAAATATTAAATGGCGTCAAAACCGTGAACGCTATACTGAACAGTTTCGACGTACCATTATGACTCTTTTAGGGTACCAGACAGAGGTGTATATTGATTCTTCCTCTTACACTGATTTAGAATCCCCTCATATTTTAAAGATAAATAACACACTAGAAGATATTCACGTCCTAGACGAAGTGTTACTAGGTAGTCTACATGAATTTTACAGCTCACTGATTCTTTTACCTAAGCAAGAGACCTTTCTTTTTTGTGGTGCGTGCCATTTAAATGTCCACACCAATAATCAAGCGTTTCTCCATTTGTTAGAAAGAATTGTGACTGCCAACGGTCTCTATCTAAGAAAAAAAGCAAGCGATGAGTAAGAACTAATTACCCGTCGCCTGCATTGTCTTTATTTTTCTACGTCCTTTAACCTCACCTCTCCAATAACCGCTTCATCCTTACCTTGTGTCACAACTAATTTTAAATCAGATACGTCATGACCGTTCGTTGTAATAGGTAAATACCCTCTGATTGTCTGGTTGTCTAGATGAAAGCTATCCGTACGATAGGTCCGTCCTTTATTATCAAGAACATAAAAATGAATCAGTTCTAATTCTTCATTCATTAAGGATGGGACATCAAACGAAACATATAAGTAGGTTGAGGTTAAAAAGGACTCATTCAACCTGATATCCCCTGTTTCGTTTGTCCCCACCATTTGTATGACCTCGTCTTCTTTTTGAACGCTCTCTACTGGGATATGCCAAGGGCCTTTTATTGTTTTTGCTTCTTTGCCATCTCCTCTCCCAACATACAGTTCATCAATCTCGATGATGGCGCCTTTTAATTGAGGAAATTGTCCTGTTTTTGCATTAAGAAGTCCCTCATCTCCCCACGTGTATTCAGTCGCTCCAATAAACGTTTGATTTCCCTTTAATGTATGACTCTCTTCACTCTTCTCAAAGCTTGTATCCATCTTTTCAAACCCTAATTGTGTGGGATAATTAACATAGTCTGATAAGTCATTGAGTGATTCAAAAACATAAGTCCCGTCTCCATTTTTCACTCTGAATGACATATTCATAAAGTCTACTTTATCAACCTTTGTTCCCTCTTGAAACATTATTTCATAATCAAAGGCAAAGGATTGTCTCGTGCTTAATACTTTCGTCACAGTGACGGTGACATCATTTGCTGTGACACTTGAATCATTGCCTTTCCATAAATCAGTAGAAACATCTTGACGCCAACTAGATGTAAAGCCTAACATTTCATTAATGGCTCCCAACACTTGTTTATTCGTGAAAATGACAAACAATAATGGGATAACCACCAACGCTGTAGGTAATGACCATCTCTTCATTTTCTTGATGGGTCTTTCTACCAGGGGTTCCTTCAACATACTTTGGTAGGTCTTATCCAACGTTATCCTGGTTTCCTTTGACATGTCCGGTGTATGCTTTAGTCTTTTTTCTATTTCTTTATCAATGGCTTGTTTCACGATATACGCCTCCTGTCTCCTCTATTAAATAGTGCTTCAATTGTTCTTTGGCTCTTGATAACCTAGATTTAACTGTTCCTTCTGATATGCCTAGTATCTCACTAATTTCTTTAATCTTAAAACGAGAATAATAAAATAAAATCAGTGTAACTTGATGCTTTTCATCTAGGGCATGAATTAAATCTAGAAACTCAATGTATGCCAAATCATTCTGACAATCGTGACTCTCCCGTGTTTCTAATACATTTTTTTCTGCCTGATTAATCCAGCTATAACATTCGTGAATCATAATTCGGCAAATCCAAGTATTAAAATAACTGGGCTCCTTCAATGTTCCTAGCTTTTCATAAGCAATAAGAATCGTGTTCTGTAACACATCTGCCACATCATCATCGTTTTTCAGAATATTATACGCTGTACCGTACAGGACGTTTTCGTATTCTTTAATCAGGCGAACAAAAGCTTCATTGTCACCCTTTTGAGCACGCTTGACCAATCGTTTGTTTGATACCACTAAGTGTGACCCCCTTCTCTATATACTAATTAGAGGAATAAATCATGAAAAAAGTTCCCTGTTAAAAAAAAATAACCTAAATACGATGATTAGGTTATTTTTACTTGTAACTATTATTTAAAGCAATGAAAAAAATAAGGAAGATAAGAACTATGACACCTAAAAAGATGGATGGGTAGACAAACCAACTTCTTTCTTCTTTTTGTGATAGCCATTTGGTGTATAATACAAAACCAATCAAACAAAGAAAATAAATCCCCGTACCAAACCCTGCTAGATCATACCTACTAACCCCTGTAAATAAACGCAGTAATAAATACCCACTAATTAATGCGTAGACATACCATGTTATTTTCTTAAACATAGCGCACCTCTTCTTTTTTATTTACCTTTATCATAAAGCCTTTTTATCTTCCTTTCCAGCTTCTTTTTTTAACTTAAGAAAATGCTAAGAGCTCTTTCACAAAAAATTCATGTTATCTTTCTCTTTTTTTTCACTTATCTATGATATGGTTACTAATAGAGACCATATAAAAGGAGACGAGAAAATGCCGAAGAAAAAAATTGTTGCACCTTTCTTAAAACCAGCTGCTATTTTGGGTATTGCACTGAGTATTTCTGCAACAACGGCTGTTGTGGATAGTAAGAATTTTAAAGCACCGAAAGAACCTAAGACAGAAGAGACTATCACCACTGAAAGTAGCGTAATCCAGAAAGAAACACCCCCTACTAGTGATGAGGAAATGCCTTCAAAAAATAAAACAGAACGCTCTAGTGAACCTGAAGAGAACGCTCTAGATAAAACAAAAGACACGGAGCAAGAAAAAGAAGATAACAATCGTCCGAATCAAAACGTGACTCCACCAGCGAAAGACACAGACAAACAGCCCTCTGGTGACGTCAATTCTGAAGCACCTGTTGAGGAACAACCGACAGAAGAGAGTAAAAGTCCAGACATAAATGATGCAGCTCCTCAAAAAGATGCTGATTTAGCAACAGGAGGGGATAAATAATGTCGACCTTATTAGACTTAGTACTAAACAATATTTCTAAATTCTTAAGCTACTTAAACATTAATATTAGAATCCAAAACAAAATTTTTACCGTTGTTAGTGTGTTTCCCACTCTTTATATTTTACGGATTGTACGCGGGTACTTCCGTAATGACAACTATGTCCGTGGAGTCATATATTTAATGATTTTCATCGTTCTGGTGTATTTCATTATCCTTAATTTCTTTTATTACTTTAGAGAAAAGAAAGTTAAATGGGATGTGACAAACTTCATTGAAGACATTGTGCCTGAAGATTTAACCTTCCAAGCGATAGATGCCACAACTGGTAAAAAAACAGGTGAGTTGATTGGCCTTAATGTGCCTCTTGTTTTCAATGAAGACAGTGATATTATCATTGAAGAAACCATGGAGCACCTAATAAAAAACAATAGCATTCCAGTAAACATCTTAGCCGATGATGTCTATCAAGTGGAAAAATTCACGTTGATTCCTTATTACAAAATAAGACATCAAGAGCTCTTTATAGGATACGATCTACGACACATGTCTTCTGTGGCCACACTGGATTTACCTGAACACGAAGAAGAGTTAATTCCTTTAGGTGTCTTCGTTCTAGGTGGTGCGTATCAAAAAGATGGCATTGTTTACAAAGAGCCTTATGATATCCAACTACGTGTCAAGCACTCTGAACCAATCAAAAGCCTAGAAGAAGCTCCTATGACACGTCGAAAAGCCAATTAATCATTGGCTTTTTTTATTTTGACTTTCATTCTTATCCGTTTTACGTTATTCTAATAGTGATTAGACTATGAGGATACATACAGAAAGGACC
This sequence comes from Vagococcus sp. 211, assembly GCF_056322705.1. Lineage (NCBI taxonomy): Bacteria > Bacillati > Bacillota > Bacilli > Lactobacillales > Enterococcaceae > Vagococcus > Vagococcus sp. 211. Next base: position 243,917 of record NZ_CM150475.1, on the reverse strand, counting down.
AACCCATTATGAACCATTTTTCACACCCTAAATTTTTAGAGATTACAATTAAATTATTAAATGAAGCTGCCAATAAAGCAGACCTTGACACTTTTTTACAACAAGAATCTATTGATAGTTTAACTGAATTAACTACGAGTTTTGATCCTAGTACGTCATTATTCGAAACAACTAATAAACAATACTTCTATGGTATTTGGAACGATAACCAATTAGTGGGTATTATTAACTGGTTAGAAGAAGATGAAAAAGAACTAGCAACCATCAAACATTTTATTTTAGATGCACAATACCGTTACGTTGGGTTAGCCAACTTACTGTACGATGCTTTAGAAAAAACAGCCATGGAAACAGGTATCACAACAATCCAAGTAGCCAAACAACCAATGGACAAAGCTTCTCTTGTCTTCTGGGATAAGCATGATTACGTTGCAACAGACAACATGTTAACAAAAACATTAAGCTAAGCAAAAAGACCATCAGAAAGGCTCTAACAATCTGATGGTCTTTTTTCTATATAAAAAAAGGCCCTAGCCTCTGCTAGGACCTAAAAAGGAGTTGTTTTATTTACTTTGGAGGAGTAAATAAAATGAAAAAGTTTGTTTGGGTTGTTTTGTTGGTATACCTATATAATAACCACAAATTGTGAAGGTTTTGTGATTCACTTGATGCCTTTTTATGAAGATTATGATAACTAAAACTTAAGACAACAAACAGCTCTTCACTAATATCTGTTAAATCCCTTGATCCACCACTCGCCACGGACTGCTAGCGTTCTCTCTTGATAAGACGAATTGCCAATTTTTTACTGTATTCCCTTTACCTAAACTCGTTTGGTCAAACGGACCTGTTTTAAACGTGCTCTCAAAAATAATGACATTGTTTTGCACAAACTCTTTGTCGTCACTCTCAGTATTATACCGACGGGTCACTTCTTCTTCATAGAAGGTCTCATCAAAACAGAGTTGCGTTAAATTGGCGCCTTTCCAGTCCTTTTTGAAGGTCTTAAGCACAGTGCTCACAGCATCCGTCATTTCTTCCTTTGAAAAATAAGGAGAAGCCTCTAACTCGATTTCCACTTCATTAGTATGTCCCACGACAGTCATAAAAAAGAAGGTCACAACCACCATCAACACACTACTCACTACTAATACAAGCCATGCTTGTTTCTTACACTTCAACGAATCACCTCTTTTTAAAAAGGTACTATTTTTCACTTTTTCTGTCAACTGATACCCTACACCTCACCATTAGTACTCTTTTCATACACACTAAGGACCAGATTTCCGTTAATGAATTCACCTAGATACACATTTGATATGACTTCTTTTTGTTTCTTTATCTCATCTTCTAACCATGCTGTATCCTTATCTAACATATCTAAAATATCCGTATTAACGAACCCATTCGTAATTAAAGGAAAACGGGCACTCTCTTCCCCGTATTGAATAATGGTTAATTGTCCGTTTTGTTCTTGAATAGCCCTCTTCACCTGTCTAGTATCATAGATATTAGCCGACCTTAACTTGAACATCAAATCACTCGCAGAGATGCCTTTTTTAGCACATTCATCCACTAAGACTTCCCCATTCTTAATCAAAGTCGTGGGCTGTCCATCTATTAATCTCTTAACAAAGCCCACATTCTCTTTCAAATATTTAAACAAAGTCACCCAGAAAGTCCAGATAATTAAGACTAAGATAAATTGCAACACACTGATTTGATTATTATAAATAACCCCTCCAATAATTCCCCCAAGAACAAAATTTTGGAGTTGGTCTAAAGAAGAACTTGGTGCTAGGTTTGCTTTTCCTAATAAATTCATTTGCATGATCAAAGCCATAATACCAACAGCTAATTTCAGCGCCACTTGTAAGTAATCATTCATCTCGTCCTACTCCTTTATTTCATTAATCGTGTCATTGATTAAGAACGTCTCTTCTAATTTATAAGAACTAAAATCACTGTTCAAATTGACTTGATAATAATCCTCTTTGATTTTAATGAGCATCTCGTCTTTAACTACTTTAGCGTTCACCATCAAGTCACGTGGTGATACATCTTGACTTCTTGCCATATTATCTAAAAATACCACCATTTGAGAGGAATTGTCTTGATTGGTTTTTCCCACTTCAAATTTATTTATTTGCATCCCTACTTGAAATAAAATAACCAAAGAAATAAGAATCACCAAATCCCTGTATTTGCGTTTCTCTCGGCTATTGTATTGTTTTAAAATAAGAACAAGCAACAATACTAGTAAACCACTAAGTAAACCAAACTTTAATAGGTTACTATGTTCTGATTGATTAATAAAATATTGATACGAGTAAAAATCCATGTGTCGCGCCTCCTAAATATCTCTTATTGCCATTGTAGTCTCTTTCCCCCTTCTTTTCAATTTTACTTAAAAAGTCTCTTATCTTATTCTGGAATAACGACAACACAAAAAAAGAGGCTAGCTATTACACTAACCTCTTCAAAGAATGATTCTTATGTAAAATAAGTTAACTACTTGTTCACAATAATCACTTATTTAGCAACTTCTTGACCAGCGATACGACCAAAGACAATAATATCTGTGATAGCATTCCCTCCTAGACGATTGCTACCATGAATGACACCTGTTAATTCTCCTGCAGCATACAGGCCTGGGATAGCTTTTCCATCTTTGTCTAGCACTTCCGTTTTATCATTAATAACAAGACCACCCATTGTATGATGAACAGAAGGGGCTGCTTTTTCAATGTAATATGGCCCTTTTTCAAGGGATACTAATTTGCCACGGTGATTAAAGTCTTTGTCTTTACCGTCTTTCGCGTATTGATTAACTTTTTTGACTGTTTCTTCCAATTGTTTCACATCAATATCAAAAAAGTCTGCTGCTTCTTCTAATGTGTCTGCTTTAACAATCAATTTTTGTTTTAGTAATTCATTGTACTCTGCTTCATGTACTTCCAATGTTCCTGAAATATCATTAATGGCATCGTTCCATAGTTGATACGTATAACCACCTGTTTGTTCTAAAATAGCATTAGAAATCACATCACGGCGTTCTAACTCTTCCACAAATCGTTTACCTTCTTGATTAATCAAGATAGCACCATCAAAACGAGTGTCTGCTAATAATGAGATCACTCCTGTTTCCGGATTACAGATTGGGTAGGTTTGGATACTCTCCATGTTTGTAATGTCAGCTCCCACTGCTTCTGCCATCACAATACCATCTCCTGTAGAACCTTCTGTCACAGTAGACATATAACTTTCATCCATCTTTTTGTTGTATTTTTTACGCATCTCAACATTCGAACCAAAACCACCTGTTGTTAATACAACACCATCTTTTGCATGATACGTAATGGTTTGACCCTCTTTATTCTCAGCTGTCACACCTGTAATACGGTCATCTTCTTTGACCAAATCTTTAGCTGTGGTGTTCAGTTTGATTGGAATCTCTAGTTCATCTGCTTTTGCTCTAAATTTAGTAATGACTTCTTGTCCAGTATGGCCTTCAGGTATTAAGGCACGTTTATATGAGTGTCCTCCGAATTGGAATAACTGATCTTCTAGAAACTTAACCTTGATATCATCTCTTAACCATTCAGCTGCAGGCAGTGCATTCTCAGTCATGACTTCAATCATATGTGGATCCCCTAATTTGTCTCCGCCTTTAATGGTATCTTCTGCCATTTTTTCTGGCGAGTCTCCTTTAATCTCTAACTTTTCTTGTACCCAGTTATTTGGTACGTTCATTTCAGCACCTGAGATTAAGGTGTTGCCCCCAACAGCAGGCATTTTTTCTAAAAGAACCACTGATTTACCGGCTTCTTTTGCTTCAATCGCTGCACTAAATCCAGCGCCTCCAGACCCTACAACAACAACATCAAAGGTTTGGTCTTCCTCTTCTTTAGCTGTTTCTTTTTTGTCTCCTTTTTTAGCAGCAGCAAGTGTGATACCTGATTTTTTAATCGCATCTTTCACGGCTTCAATATACCCATCGCTTGTTGCTGTCGAGCCTGTGACACTGTCAACTTCTGTTGTATTGTCAGTCACTATAGCCGCTTGTAATTCTTCGTAAACAGGTTCTGCTAATACTTTATTTTCATCATGATTCAAGACCTTAATGTCTTCTATTTGATTGTCTTTCAGGGTGACTGATACTTTAATTTCACCATGTTTCCCGGTTCCAACACCTTCAAAACTTTCACTTTTCCCTTGACCTGCACCGCAAGATGCTAACAATACCACTGCAAACAAGCCAACCAAACTACGTCTAAATTTCTTCATTTTCTTCTCCCCCATACATGATATACTGACTGGTAGTAAGATTTATTTCTACTACTTATAATGTGAATTATATAACAATACAAGATTTTGTCTGTACACAAACCCGTTTTTTCTTGCACATATCGGTTTATTGTTACATTATTCACTAACTATTGAGGTGACCTATGTTAAAAACCATCAAACAAAAAGTCTTACTTGGACTTTTGACCTTATTTCTTGTTCTATTCTTATTTTTATATCTCGTGATTCATTACGAAATGCGTCAGACTTTATTGCCAATCAACACAGAATTAACACAACAAGTCGTTGATAACAAAAGCAAAGAAATAAATGACTGGTTCAGTGAACGGATCAGTGAAGTCGCAACCCTCGCTGATTATGCCTCCCGGAGAGATCTAGACACAACGGATTTTTTTATTGAGACTAAAGCACTTGAACAGCGACGCCATGATATTTATGAGTCCATTCGATTAGTAGATACTGACGGGATGTCTCATTCCTGGATTACACCACCCTTTTCAATTGTTGAAAGGCCCTATTACCAAAAAATAACACAAGAAGGCTCTTTGAAATATAGTATTAGTAATGCCCTGCATTCAAAAGAAGCGAAGCAAGATATCATTATCATTTTATACACATTGGATCAACCAACCACAGATAACATGCAGTACATCGCAGCTGCCGTATCTGTGAATCAAATGAAACGTATGACACAAGAATTAGATATGTATGACGGAGTGGGGACCTTAGTGAATGAGCACAAACAGACCGAACTCCCTTCCTTTAGATGGGTTCCTAATAAAACCTTGCGCTTCACAGGAGATATCCCTCTACTCCCAGAATGGCAAATTACCTATGAAGTCAGCCAAGCCCGGTTACTGAGAACCAGTTTACACATACAGAAGCTCCTTTACTGGGTATTATCTATCTTAATGTTAGCTATTTTTTTCTTTTTTCTCTTTCAATTAGATATCTTAATTAAACCAATTGAGTCACTGACGCGGACCATGACTCGGGTGTCTGATGGGGAAAGTGAGTTACGGGTGCCTGTGACATCTAATGACGAAATCGGAGTGTTGTCCCATCAATTTAATACTATGTTAGACTCCTTATCCCTAGCAGAACAAGAGAAAGCAAAGTATCATGTTCGTCTCTTACAAGAGCAAGTGAAGCCTCATTTTCTATACAATACATTAAATACCATTCAATGGTTAGCCGCTTCCGGTGACATGGACAAAGTAGAACAAATGATTCAATCTCTCAGTAACTATTTTAGACGCGGACTAAATGACGGCAACGATTGGTCGAGTCTTGAAAATGAACTCAGTCATGTGGAGAGCTATCTTGCGATACAAGGCATACGATATGACCGCAGGGTGTTGATGATAACACGGGTGCCAGAGGACTTACTTTCTTGTCCTGTTCCTCATTTTATACTGCAACCAATTGTAGAAAACGCCCTCTATTACGGTATTCGGCCAAATGAAGAAGAGCAACATACTATCACCATCACGGCTTATCAAGATGAGCAACATATCATCATACACATAGATAACACGGGTGATCTCCCAACTGCGGAGACCATTCATGCTATTAACGCCTTTTTAGACGGAGACGAAGACAAAAGACAAGCTGTTGGATTCGGGTTATTCAGTATCCATTCACAGCTTACTTATGCATACAAAGAGCAGGCCTCTATTCGCATGTCTCTTCACCAACAAATGTGCCGAATCACACTCACTGTACCGCTACACCAAGAAGAAAAGGAGAGCACGGATGAAACTATTAATCATTGATGATGAACCTATTTTTAGACGTGGCCTAACTAACGTCGTTGAAACCAATCAACCTTTCATTCAGCGCATCTTTCAAGCAGGAACTGCTAAAGAAGCTTTAGCTATTGCGAGTCAGGAAAGAGGCTTAGACGTGGCTTTTGTGGATATCAATTTACCAGATATGAACGGCCTTGATTTGGCAAAAAAAATAAAAGCCATGCATCCCGCTATTTTAATCACTATGATTAGTGGTTATGATGATTTTAACTATGCTAGACAAGCCATTCAGTTACAGGTATTTGACTACTTATTAAAACCTTTGGCTCCCTCAGATATTAACCAGTTATTGCTAAAAATTGAAGAAGAATTAAGACCTGTACCACACTCAAATAAAACAAAAGACATTCCTAAGCTTTGTCTATCTGCCATTACAACCATAGAGGAACAGTATGCTAACCCTGAATTAACGCTGAATTCTGTGGCTAATACTCTTTTCGTTGACCCTTCCTATCTCAGCAAACAGATAAAGAAACACACAGGAAAAACCTTTAATGAATACTTAACTGGGATACGTATAACCAGAGCAAAAGAATTATTACAACAACCCGCATTGCCCTATTCCATTCAAGTAATTGGCGAAAAAGTTGGCTATAGTAATCCTCATTATTTTAGCCGACTTTTTAAGCAACACATGGGGCAATCCCCTTCAGAATATAAAGATAACCACTTATAAAACAATAGAAAAAGAGGAAGACCATAACGGCTTCCTCTTTTTATTAAATCATACACGGCTTTATCTATTAGTTATTACTAACAGCTTCTTGAATTTCTTTATAAATAGCCGCAACTTCATCCATATCTTTCGCATTAGCCCCACTGGCTAAAGGATGGCCACCGCCATGATGACGTTTCGCAATGGTATTAATCACAGGTCCTTTAGAACGTAAACGGACACGGTAAAAACCTTCTGGTTGAGCCACAAAAATGCCCCACGCGATGACTCCCTTAATTTTTCCTGGGATTGGAATAATGGCCGGTGTTTCAGAATCCACTACACCATAGTTATCCAAGACCTCTTGAGTCAACACCACCATAGCAGCACCATTCTCATCAATGATCACATTTTCTGCTACGTAACTAGACAAACGAGCAATTTTCTCCGTTACTTCGTCCATGTGACGACTTAATTGAGAGGCATCAAAATCGTACTCTCTTAGTTTTGATGCTACCCATAAGGTATGACTTGTCGTTGCTGGGTATAAAAATCGACCAGTGTCTCCTATGATGCCTGCATAAAGTAATCGAGCGGCTTCAGATGTCATAGTTAACACATCTGAATGGGCTTCATAAAAATCATAAATCATTTCACTCGTGCTGCTTGCTTCTGTATTGATCCAAGATAAATCACTGTAAGGTTCGTCATTCGGATGATGATCAATCTTAACAAGTTTATCACCTAAACTATACTGTTTCCCACTAATACGTGGTTCATTGGCTGTATCTGTCACGATGACTAGCGCGCCTTTATAGGTATCATCTGACACCTCATCCATTGTGACAAGGTAATCTAAATCGTTCACAGGTCCACCAGACATAAGGATGTTCTTTTCTGGGAATGATGCTCTAAGCATCTGTGTTAATCCCCCTTGAGACCCCAGTGCATCGGGATCTGGACTTTGATGACGATGGATAATAATCGTATCATACCCTTCGATTTCAGCTAGTACTTTCTTTGTTATGTTCACGTGTCCTACCTCCTAAGATTGCTCCATCAATTGACAGACCATAATTGCTTTTGCCACCATTACATTATCAATAAATATTTCAATATCCACCTTGGCTGAACGACGCCCCATTTCAATTATCTTAGGACGCATATCAATTTCACTGTCGATGGGAATTAATTTAAAATAATACAAACTTAATTGTTCCACTACGGAATGATATTTATGAGATAAAACCATCGCTCTTTGCGTGACTGCTGCAACGAGTTGATTTAACACACCAAAAGAAATGGTCCCCATACTATCTACCATTTGCGGTGTGACCACAAATGAAAAATTAGGCAACTCATCTTCACCATTACTTGGCTTTTCAAATATATCCCCTGCAACCACATCAGCGAACGTATTAGCAACTTGTGGTTGTCGTTGACTCATCTGCATTGCCTTCATCACATCTCGGCGTGATACAATGCCTATTAACGTCAAATCATCTTCTACTACTGGAACAATTTCTAACCCATCCCAAATCATTTGATGCCCAATACTTGCGACGCTCATGTGTTCTTTTGCTTGTCTTGGCTCTTTTGTCATGACTTTTTCAATGAGTTGAGAGGGCTGTTTATTCACAATATCTTTTGATGTAATGATCCCTACTAATCGGTTGGATTTATTGACGACAGGGAAACGCGTAAATCCTGTACTCTCCGTCAATTTTTGATAATCAGCAACAGTGCTTTTAACGTTCATGAAACAAGTATCTGCCACTTTAGTCCGGATGTCAGCCACTGTCATAATATCTTTTTTAATCAACTGGTCACTAATAGCTCTGTTAATCATCGTCGCTACTGTAAAGGTGTCATAGGTTGTTCTTAAAATGGGTAACTCTAGCGTATCTGCCAAAGATAAAATATCTTCTGAGATATTAAATCCGCCTGTAATCAGAACCGCTGCACCATTTTCAAGGGCCAAACGTTGAACTTCCTCCCTATCTCCCACAATCATCAAAGATCCTGGAGAAATGTAGCGTGTCATGTTACCTGGTGTCATAGCACCAATAATAAACTTATTCAAAATCTTATCTAACCCTTTTCGGCCAGCTAAAATATCCCCTTCAATAACTTTAACCACTTCACCAAAGGATAATTTTTCAATGTTTTCTTTTACTTTTTTTTCAATTCGGATGGTACCAACCCTTTGAATCGTTGAGACCAAACCAAGGTTCTCTGCCTCTTTTATGGCTCTATACGCTGTCCCTTCACTTACATTGAGGACTTTAGCAATTCCTCTAACAGAAATCTTATCTCCTACTGGAAGAGATTCAATATGTTCTAATATTTGATCATGTTTTGTTATTGCCATTTTTTTCACCACATTCTATTTTGTCATAATCATACACTATCTTATGTCATATAATCGACTATTAACCTTAATAGTATCATCTTTTGTTCTAAAAATAAATGAGATTGATTGTAACAGAATTACCTCTTAACTGTGACACTATCTAGTAATCTTTTTTTGATTGTTTAAAACGTGACAAGGTCAGGATAAGACCAATGACACAAATACCAAATGATGCTAGATAGGCCGCGTGCATCCCTTTGACAAAAATATCAGGTCGCCCAACAATATAACCTGTTACCTTTTCTCCGTACTCAAGGCTCATACGTTGGTACAAGATTGTTGTTGATAAAGAAATACCAAGTACCATTCCAAAGTTTCGCGCAAGAGCATTCATACTACCTGCAATACCTAAGTGTTTCTTTTCCACACTCGACATAATGATGGTGTTATTAGGTGCAGTGAACATGGCATTCCCTGCGCCAACCATAGCTGTTACAATAATAAACCAAGCAATAGGACTACTATCTTTCATGAACACATAGCCTAATTGCCCTAACATCACAATGGTCAATCCCATTAAAGTAATTAAATAAGGGCCTTTTTTATCTGTTAGATACCCACTAATGGGTGCTCCAACGACCATCACTAAGGGGAAAATCATCATTAGTAATCCTGCTTGATGCGTTGGAATACCTCTCACTTCTTGCAAATAGAAAGGTAAAATGACGTTTGAAAAGAAATTAGTCACAAAAATCAATGTAGCCGTAATTAAACTAATTTTAAAGGTTTTATTTTCAAATAAACTCAGCTGAACAAGTGGTTCCTCTATTTTTTTCTCATAGCGATAAAAGATAACCAGAGAGGTGATACCTACTACAAATAGTAACCATACGAGCCAGTGACCAAAACCAATTTCTTGTCCTAAGAAAACACCACCAAATACAGTAGATATGAACAATGAGAATAAAACAAAGCCAACAATATCAACGGATGCTTTTTTCTTTTCTTCATGTCTTGGTAAGAAACGCCAACCAATCCCAATGGTAATCAGCCCCACCGGTACATTGATCCAAAAAATATATGACCAATGTAGACCAGCTAAAATAACCCCGCCGATCCCTGGTCCTGCAATGGCTCCTAATGAAACAAAAGAACCAATTAACCCTAAGGCTCTCCCACGTTCATGAGGTGGGAATACTTCGGTAATGATTCCGTTGCTTGTAGACATAGTCATGCTTGCCCCGATAGCTTGAATCACCCGTGAAAATAATAGTAAAGGCAAGCTCCCAGGTATCCCACACAACAACGAACCAATAATAAAGACAAAGGTACCTAATTTAAAAATACGGACTTTCCCCACACTGTCACTCAATCTCCCAAAGAATAACAAGAAGATACAAATAGCCATTAAATAGACGGAAACAACCCATTCGGCTTGGTTCATTTCAATCCCTAAATCTTTTGACATCGTCGGTAATGCTATATTAACAATACTTCCATCTAGTGTAGCCATAAAGGTAAATAACCCCACTGACACCAGACTTAGCCAACGATACTTATGAATCATTTCTTCATTTTTCATGTTTTTTCCCCTTCCAAAACAAAAAACTATCGTCCCTTGTGAGAGCGAACGATAGTTTTGATATGCGTCACTTATTTTCTTTTTTGACTTGATTCCATTATAACCGGTAAGATCACTGGACGTCTCTTAGTTTGCTCATACAAATGACGACCTAATTGATCTCTAATTTCTTGTTTCAAGACGCCCCAATCAAAATCTTGTTTTTCTAAATTCTCTAGGACGACTTTCTCAACAATCGCAGCACTTTCTTCCATCAAATCAGTGGATGTCTTAACATAGACAAATCCACGAGATGTAATGCGCGGTTTTGAAATAATTTTTTTAGCACGACGATTAATCGTCACTGCTGCAATAAAGATGCCATCTTCTGATAACACTTTACGGTCACGTAAGACAATGTTACCAATGTCTCCAACCCCTAGACCGTCAATGAGAATATTATCCGCATCCGTTGTGCCTGTCATTCTTAAGCGGCCATTTTCAAGCTCTAAAATATCGCCTTTACCTGTGATAAAGATATCTTGGTAGCTCATGCCTACTTCATTGGCTAAACCTGCATGAGCCGCTAATACTCGGTATTCACCTTGGACAGGAATAAAGTATTTTGGTTTCATTAGATTAAGCATTAATTTAAGATCATTTTGGTTTCCATGACCTGATACACGAAGATTATCAGAAATCGTTTTAACCGTACCACCTGCACGGTAAATCATGTCTTCTGTTTTAGCTACGACTGTTTCAACAGACACGGATGGTGTTGTTGTAATATAAATTAAGTCGCCTTCTTGGATTTTAATTGATTTGTGTCGGTGACTGGCCATACGTTGTAATGTATTTAGTGGCTCACCGCGACGACCCGTCTCTAAAATCAAGACTTGTGAGGCATCCATTTTTTTCATTTCTTTTTCTGAGATCAATAGCTCTTCATCAGGTAATGTTAAGCGCTCTGAGCGAATCGCAATCTTCACGATTTTCTCTGCATCTGCTCCCGTTAAGACAACTTTACGTTGGCACTTGTGAGCCGCATTAAAAATTTGTTGAATGCGTTGAATATTGCTTGCGACACTTGCGACGATAATTCGACCATCCCAATAACGAACCGTATCAAATATTTCTTCGGCTACTTGGTTTTCAGAAGCTGTTAATAACTCGCTTTCAGCATCCGTTGAATTGCTTAATAAAGCAAAGACACCCTCTCTACCGATTTCAGCCAATCTCGCAAAATCTGTTTGGTACATCGGACTAGCACTTTGATCAAATTTGAAATCCCCAGTATAAACAATGCTACCTTGATCCGTTTTAATTGAAACACCTAACGAATCTGGAATCGTGTGTGTTGTTCTAAAGAAGCTCATCACTGCATCCCCAAAATCAATTTCACTGAATTCGTTGATAACATGAAAATCATTGAATTGTTTTGTTTGTGGGTAATTTTTAACATTGATTTTTGCTAATTCAATGGTTAAATCTGATCCAAACACTGGAACAGATATGTTCTCTAACAGATAAGGTAGAGCCCCAATAGCATCTGCATGTCCGTGACTTAAAAAGATACCTGCGACTTTGTCTTTGTTTTCTAATAAATAAGAAAAATCAGGAATAACAATATCAATACCTAATTGTTCGTTTTCTGGATACTTCATTCCGCAATCAAGGACGAAAATACTTTCTCCGACTTCTGCTACGTATAAATTTTTACCTGTTTCTTTTACGCCACCCAATGGGACGATTTTTATTTGACTCACTTATGTCCACCTCATTAATCTAGCAAGTCTTCCTTGCTATCATTTTATTTTATTTTTTTGTTGTGTATTAAATAAAAGGGCACATTAATAATCTAACCTTAGAGGCTGTTATTAAGACGATATGTTTCTCATAACACTCTCAACTGTTAGAATAAAATATGCCGTTTCTTTTTCTTATTATCTGTTTTGTTTTTTTCTCAACATAACTCACTCACTATTTTATCACAGATTGCGTAAAAAAGCTTTTTAGATTCACTGACGGAAATAACGCGTTCGTTTGAGTGGCTTTGATAAGAACAATGCCCCAATAATACCTGCCATACTTTGAATGATATTTCCCGGAATATCAGCGACAGCTCCCACACCGTAAGATAATAAATAAGCCGCAGCAATATAGTAACCAACCACCATCACCACAACAGATGTGCCGAGATAAATAGCCATCATCCCTCTGTTCTTACTTTTTATGCCTTTACCAGCTAAATAACCTTGAAGACCATGAATGACCAAAGAATAAAACATCCATTGGGGATACCCTAATAATAAATCCAACATCCCTCCGCTTGCAGCCCCCACAACAGCTGCAGATACAGGCCCCATCAAAAAAGCCACCGTATAGATACCAACATCCAGTAAATTTAAATATCCCGTAGGCGTAGGGATGGGTAACATCATTGCCATAGCCACACATAGCGCTGTTAGTACTGCTAATAACGTTAAATTCTCTCTAAATTCTTTCATATTGTCCACCTTTCACGTGATAACTTATTCACACATTATACCGTAAGGCATTCTATAAACCTAGACTTTATATAAAAAAATACCCTTTATTCTATCAATAAAAAATCACATTTTTAAACATAAATGAACATGATTTCGTCACATTTTGACTCTATTATAAAGACATACCAAACAAACAACCCTAATAACATTTTTTCTTTTTTATTTACTCCTCCAAAGTAAATAAAGACAATCCTTTTTAGCGGCAGGTCGTCATACCTGCCGCTTTTTTTGTCTTTACTTCATCACCCGTTTAATCACACTCAACTTCTTTTTATTGTATGGTGGGTATAGTAAGGTCATATCCAACCAAGTATTTTTTTCCACAATAGCTTTTTTGTGAGTAAACTGTTGATAACTAGTTTCTCCGTGATAATGACCCATACCAGAAGCTCCCACCCCTCCAAAAGGCAGGCGGTTATTAACAAGGTGATAAATAGTATCATTAATCGTCCCACCACCAAATGATAGTTCCGAAAGCACCTGCTCTTTTATTGCCTTATCTTCCGTAAATAAATACAAAGCCAATGGTTTATCCCCTCTTTTAATAACATCTATTACTTCTTGATCAAACGCAGATGCCTTATAAGTTAATACGGGTAAAATAGGGCCAAATAGTTCCTCTTCCATCACTTTATCCACTGTGGATATCTTATGAATCACCGTAGGACTGATGTATTTCTCGCTTACATCGTAGTGTCCACCAATAACCACTTCCCCTTTTGTTTCCTCAAGCAAAGATGCCAATCGTTTCGTATGACCTTGCGTGACAAGCCTAGCATAATCAGGATTATCCACAGGGTTTTCCCCATAAAAGGCTCTAATTTCTTTTTTTAAATAACTTAAAAACACTTTTTCCACAGAGTCATCCACTAACACATAATCCGGCGCAACACAGGTTTGACCATTATTAAGGTATTTTCCCCACACAATTTTTCGTGCTGCTTTTTTTAAATTCGCAGATGCCGTAATAATAGCCGGGCTTTTCCCGCCTAATTCTAGGGTGACAGGAATCAATTGTTTTGCTGCCGCTTCCATCACGATTTTTCCAACTCTGGAGCTCCCTGTGAAAAAAATATAATCCACAGGTTGTGTTAATAACTCTGTCGTCTCCTCAATACCACCTTCAACGACTGCAATATAAGACGAATCAAACGTTGATTCTATCATTTCTTTTATAACTTTTGACACATTCGGTGTGAGCTCTGACGTTTTGATAACTGCCGTGTTTCCTGCTGCAATGGCACCAATTAACGGCTCTATCACTAATTGAAAAGGATAATTAAAAGGACCAATGATCGTCATGACTCCGTAAGGTTCTGATAGGGTATAACTTTTTGAGCCAAGTAAATAGATAGGATTCCTTACCTTTTTTGGGGCCATCCATTTTCTTAACTGCTTGATACTATCACCGATACTCCCTAATACATAACCTATTTCAGTGGCATACACTTCAAATTTACTCTTATGTAAATCTTGCTCAAAAGCATCATATAATGCGCCTTCATAGTGAATAATACTTTCTTTCAGCTTATGTAATTGTTCCATTCTAAAGTCATATGATTTGGTCCCATTGCTATAAAAAAAGGCTTTTTGTTGTTGAATAACCGTGCCTATCTTATCCATTTTTCTCCGCTCCTCTGTTCTTTGTCTTCTTCTATTTTCTATCCTTCCTTTGAAGATGTCAATTGGAAGCAAAAAAAGACACTTCTCATCAAAGAAGCATCTTTTTGATATAATCCCTTATCAAGCTCTAAATTGTGCATCATATAATGCTTTATATGCACCGTTTAGCGCCATTAATTCTTCGTGGCTACCCTCTTCGGCAATCCCTGTTTCATTGACGACAATAATGCGTGTGGCTTGTTTAATCGTAGCCAATCGATGAGCAATAATCAACGTCGTACGACCTTCTGATAATGATAACAACGATTCTTGAATAATCGTTTCCGTTTCTGTATCTAACGCCGATGTCGCTTCGTCAAGTATTAAAATAGGTGGATTCTTTAAGAACATTCTTGCAATCGATACTCTTTGTTTCTGTCCACCAGATAACTTCACTCCACGTTCCCCAATGACCGTATCAAGGCCCTCTGGTAAACCATCAATCACTTTTTCTAAGTGAGCTAGACGGATTGCTTCATTAATTTTTTCCTCTGAAGCCCCTAATTTCCCATAAGCTACGTTATCTCTAATCGTTCCTGGGAATAGGAACACATCTTGTTGAACCATACCAATGTTTTGACGAAGACTACTCATGGTCATGTCTTTAATATTGATGTCGTCTACTGTGATAGCTCCTCCATCAATGTCATAAAACCTTGGCAACAAATGACATAGGGTCGATTTACCTGCTCCACTTGGACCTACAAAAGCGACCGTCTCACCTGGTTTGATGGTTAGAGACAAGTGATCAAATACTTCTGTCCCATCACTGTAACTAAAAGAAACATTGTCGTACTTAATATGTCCTTCTAAATGGCTAACAACGATCGCCTCTTCCTTATCACCAAACGGAATCTCTCTATCCAACTCCTCAGCAAAACGTTTGAATCCTGCGAACCCTTTTGGATAACTTTCAATCATGACATTGATTTTCTCAATTGGGCGAGCAAATACATTAGACAGTAAGATGAAACCAACAAAATTACCGTTTGTGATTTCCCCTCGAATGGTATAAAAAGCACCAAATAGTAACGCAAATAAACTAATCAAACGAATCAATAAGTAATTATATGACGAACTCATTGCCATGGTTTTGTAGAAAGCTAATTTAGACTGGCGATACAATTGATTCAGACCTTGAAATTTTTTGTTTTCATAAGCCTCATTAGCAAAAGCCTGTGTTACCCTGATACCACTCACACTGGCTTCAATCCCCGCATTGAATTCACCTAAATTCTCATAGATATGCGTGTTGACTTTCGTCATGCGCTTGTTAAAGAATACTAAGGCAATCGTTATAAATGGCACCATAATCGATGTTATGATTGCTAATTGTGGGTGAATATTAAACATTAAAGCAAAAGACGCGACTAAAGTCATTATCGTTATAAAAATATCTTCTGGACCATGATGAGCCAACTCTGATATTTCAAACAAATCACTGGTTAGTCGGGTCATTAATTTTCCTGTTTTTTGATTATCATAGTATTCAAAGGGTTGTTTTTGCAGATGAGCAAACAATTCGTTTCTCATATCTGTCTCGATGTTCACCCCTAATTTATGACCAAAATAAACCACAATATATTGGAAGATGGTATTGATAACATAAAACCCAAACAATCCTGCACAGACAACCACGATTAATTGGATGTTTTTACTCGGCATAATATCATCAATCACCCGGTTAACCAGTACAGGGAAGATTAATTCCAAAATGGCGGCCAAAGTGGCACAACCAAAATCTAATAAGAACAACGCCCGATAAGGACGATAATAACTAAAAAAACGTTTAAACATACTTCTCCTCCTTTTTAACTATAGAAATATCACTATACCATAAAACATGATTTTTTTTAGTTTCATGCTTTTACCCTTCATGAGAATTTTCCTATTTGGGTGTTCATTATTCATAATGTGTGCTAAGTTATTTATATTATTCCATAGAAAGTGATGGCGATACACATGTATGACACAAAAGAACTAGTCTCTATCTTAAAGCAAGAAGCAACACAAACTAACTCCTACGTAGCAGCTCTTGATACCTATATGGAGATGCGTTTATTATACCGTTCTGCTGCCGATGAAGTGGAAACTAAACTTAATATTATTAACAGAGAACTCAATTACCGACCTGCTATGGAGCACAAATATGCCATTCATACCATTCAAAGTCGGATTAAAACCATGCCTAGTTTAGTCAAAAAACTCGAACGACGTCAGTTAGATTTTTCAAAAGACATCATCATGACACAACTATTTGATATTGCAGGGGTTCGAGTGATTTGTTCCTATGTCGACGATATTTACCTTGTTCTTGATGCTCTTAGTCAACAAAGCGACGTTACTGTTGTAGAAATTAAAGACTACATTAAACACCCTAAACCAAATGGCTACAGGAGCCTTCATGCGATCGTCCAAATTCCTGTCTTCTTTTTACAAAAAACAGAGCATTTGAATGTGGAAATTCAATTTAGAACGATTGCAATGGATTACTGGGCAAGTTTGGAACACACTTTACGTTATAAAAGCCACGATCATGGTGAAGATGTGGCTAAACGTCTCGGTGCTACCTCTCACTTAATCGAACAACTGGAAGAGGATATGCTAGGAATTAGACACACCATTGAATCTAACGAAAAACAGGTAACATCAAGTCACTAGACTTGTTGCTACCTGTTTTTTTATTTGATTATTTTATCCACTGCAAGATAAGACAATGCCGTTAAACCAATCACTGGGGCCAAATTAAGAGGGAAAAATAACATCATAAATAGTCCCACCAGAATCGGTGATTTTAACACGCTAATAGCAACACTCGCCCCTGTTACTGCGACAATAAAAAGGGCATCAAACTGAGGTAATAGTCCTGAAACAGCAAAGCCGATAATCATACTTGAAAAGACAACAGGAAAAATGTCTCCCCCGACCCATCCTGTGTGCAAACAAATCTGTAAAAATAACAGTTTAATCATGGCAAGGAGTAACAGAGTCGCAACGGTTTCTTTTCGCCCAATACTTGCTAGTAAGGACATACTCGTTTGACCTGAAAACAAAAGATTGGGATACAACTGGCTAACACCAAAAATCACAACCGAACCAAACAAAGCTCTGATAATCACAGAGGGCAATAGTCGATGCAACCCATACTCTAATTGGTGGGAGGCCTTATCATACAGTCGGCTAAAGAACATGCCTATTAATAATAAAGGTAAAATTAACCACACATTTTGCCACTCAAAGGCCGATTCTCCCATTTTACTTACAAAAGAAGGCTGACTCGTCACTTTCATTAACAAACTAAACGCGGCGGTCCCATTGATAATAAATAACGTATTAAACAAGCGTTTTTTTGCTAATAATTTCCCTTTATTTGGTGCCAAAATCGGGTCATACTTCTGTAAATAATCCCTTGGATTCATCATCCTCAGTAGACGTTCTTTTTTGGTTAATCGAGCCAATTGTTTTTGATTAAAGTAATAATACCTTAACTTGTCTGATTGCCAAACAGATAAAGAAATAATCCCACTGAGTAAGGCTGCCTCTGGTCCAACCCCTGCTCCAAAACTTAAAACAATCAAAGCAATACCCAAGCTGTGCCAAATTAAGCGATAGTCCAATGTCCGATGTTGTTTTAATTGTGTCATGGTTCTGTGAGCTGTCACAGGTAGGTTTCCCCATTTCTTTCTCACAAGGCCTACTGCCAAACCACCCACCAAACACATGACCAAAAAGTACCAACGATTTAGCACAAGTTCATTAGGTATGGTTTCCCATAGTATTTCTGTTAAGCCACCTTGTAAAAGCAAGAACACAAAAGAAACAATCCCAATAAATAAGCTCATGATTAAGCCGTACATCACAAAAAAGAACGTATTTTTGCGTGACATCATTTTCCTTATACCTCCTGGTCTCGTCCCACATCTAATATGTCTCTAATATCATCAACGGTCATGCGGGAGATATCTTTCACTTCATCAGAGTTCAATACCTGTTTAAACAGTTCTTTTTTCTCTTCTTGAAGGCGATTCATTTTTTCTTCAATCGTTCCTTCTGAAATCAGACGGAAGACTTCTACTTTATTTTTTTGACCCATCCGATGTGCTCGGCCAGTTGCTTGATCTTCTACTGCCGGATTCCACCACAAGTCATATAAAATAACCGTATCTGCCCCTGTTAAATTGAGTCCAGTTCCACCTGCTTTAAGTGAAATCAAGAAGACGTCTTTTTCACCACGATTAAATCGGTCAACCATCTCTTGTCGTTTTTCTAGAGGCGTACTGCCACGTAAGTAAAATGTTTCTGCCCCAATTTCAGATAACTCTGTTTCTAAGATATCTAACATGCTTGTAAATTGAGAGAATAACAAAATCCGACGACCGTTCTCTTTCGCTGTCGCTACAATGTCTAAGGCTTGATTCAATTTACCAGAATCTCCCTCATAATCCTCAAGGAATAACCCTGGGTGACAACAGATTTGGCGCAGTCTAGTCAGTCCAGCCAGAATAGACACATGATTTTTTCGCATGTCGCTTTGAGACATTGCTGCCACGCTATCTTGCATTTGTTTTAAGTAGGCTACATAGACTGTTTTTTGTTCTGTCGTTAAATTGCTGTACAAGTCTGTCTCTACTTTGTCTGGTAAATCTTTTAATACTTCCTTCTTCTCACGTCTTAAGACGAAAGGTTGAATCATTAAAGCAATACTTTCTGTTGGTAATTGCTTAAACTTACGTAACGAGGGGAAAAATCCTGGCATTAAGATACGGAATATCGACCATAATTCCTCTAGTTTATTCTCAATCGGTGTCCCACTTAAAGCAAAATGACGATCTGCTTTTAAGGTTTCAATCGCTTGGAACGTTTTCGTTGCCGCATTTTTTATCATTTGAGCTTCATCAAGTATTAAGCTATGAAGACCAATGCTTTGGTACAGTTCGCTGTCTTGACGCAAAGTAGAATAGGACGTGATGATAATGTCTATCCCTGTCATTTTGTCTAATAATTCAGCTCTTTCATTTTTAGCACCTGTAATAATTTGGCATGACAACTCTGGTGCAAAACGTTTAATTTCTAATTGCCAGTTATAAAGCAAACTCGCAGGGGCTACGATTAGAGATGGCTTGGTTAAAAGGCCATCCTCTTTTTCAGATAATAGGTAAGTGATGGTTTGTAAGGTCTTACCCAGCCCCATATCATCGGCTAAAATACCACCAAATTGATAGCGACTCAACATTTTCAACCACTTAAACCCTGCCACTTGATAATCTCTAAGGGTTGCTTGGATGCCTTTAGGTAAAGCCACATCAAAGTCTCCAGGTGTGGTTAAATCCGTCACCATTTGATTGAAATCTAGAGTTGTTTCCACCTCTTCTACCTCAGATAACACGTCGCTAATCATCAAGCTTCGGTACTTAGGTATTTCTAATTTCCCTTTACGAACCTTCACGTCATCTCTTAATTGTTGCAAGACATGGCTGGTTTGTTGGAAGCCTTCATCGTCCAGGAATAGCATTTGTCCGTTTGCTAATTGATGAAAATCTTGTTGTTTCATCAGACTAACTAAGACGTCATTCACCTCTGAGTCCTCAATATTAGAGATATCAAATTGGATATCTAACCAAGAACCATCTTCTTGAATACGTACTTTTGGTTGGTGATTACCTGTGTTTAAGAACATTTCGGACACATTATCAGCCAATTCAACGGTCATATAGCGTCTTAATGTTGGGACTTCTTCTCGTATAAATGAATACAGTTCATGCTCCAATGGCAACAATTTTTCAAATGATGTTTGTCTTTTAGCATACCCAAAATGGCCAAGTAATGTTTCGATGCGTTTTTCTTGGACTTGATTACGAATAACCTGATTTTCTTTTCCGGTATGTGTGTCAAATGCGGCATCAGATGAGAACGTCACATCTTCGTACATAAAGTCCACTCGCGCGGATAAATGAGCGTCCTTTTTTTCAATATAAAGGCGTGTTGTTAATGGCACTCGTATCATTTCAGACACAAGCATATCAGAGACATGAATGGTTGCAATCTCTTCCATATTTGGCAATATATAAGAGAACAAATCACCCACATTATCTTTTGAAAATCGCAAAACAGGTTCTTCCAATCGCTTCAATAACTGGATTAACAATTCATAGCGTTTCACTTGATCATGTGATAATTGGTACACAGAATGTGCCCCAAATGCCCACTGATACTTTTCTAAATACAATTCGACGCGATTGTCTATCTCCACTTTATAGTCTGACAAGCCGATTGGTGAAATAGACAAGTCAATTGGCAGTAAGCCTTCTTTAAAGGTCAAGGTCTGTTTCTTATCTTCTTCCATTTTCAGATTCAACTCGCCACGTTCTTGTAAGGCAGTAATAAAATAATGAGCGTTCGTCTTATCTAATAAGAGATAACGACGATTGATTTTCCCTTTTTGTTGAACACCCGTTTGATTGAGCAGCTCTTGGTCATTACTAATGGTCACTAACCGGTCCAATAACTGACGATCTTTTTGTAAGAATGATGTGGTACCCAGTTCAAATTCATGATCATTGATTTTGTATCCACCACTCGATTCATACACAGACAAAAATTCTTCCAGGTGTTTTACCACGTAAGTTCTAGCACCAGGGTATCTGCCTCCAATCTTCAAGCTCATGCCAATCACCGATTGTTCTGGATGATAAGATAAGGTTTCTACCACATCTAAAAAGTACTCTACTTTTAAAGGATCACTTGAAACAAACATTTTTTCCGTTTCCATAGACTGTAATCTTTCAAAACTTTTAGAAAAAATATCTGCATGAGAGGGGGGTTGGTAAGCTTTTTCAGCCACAACTTTCTTTTTAATATAACGATTAATTCCTTTGTCCCTCATGGCTAATTCAACTGCGACAGTGTGCTTACAAAATCCGTGTTGGTGCCAATACTGACATTGACACACATCTTCCTCTCTCGCCGTCCCGTCTAGTTCAATATGGAACACTTCTGAACCAATGACATCTGCGTACCATACCTGTTGTTCCTCATTCTTACTTACTGAAACAACTCGGCCTTCTTTTGCGTAGGCACGACCTTCTTCTACTACTTTTTCTGGAATTGACCACTTCATTGACTCACTCCCTAACTACAATTCTAAGGTCGTTGCAATCTCACTTCGACCTCTAGTATTTGATTTTATTTGTAACTGTTGCGGTATTCGCTCCCTTAGTTCACTCACATGGGAAATAATACCGATTAAACGGCCATCTCCTTGAATCATTTCTAAAGAACGAATGGCCATCTCTAACGCATCTTCATCTAAGGAGCCAAAGCCCTCATCAATGAACATGGCATCGATTTGAATGCCTCCTGCTTCGTGTTGAATCACTTCTGCTAAAGATAATGCCAAAGACAGGGAGGCAATAAAGCTTTCCCCACCTGACAATGTATTGACACTCCTTAAGGCCCCTACATTATCATCAAAAATATTAATTTCAAGACCGGTTTGACTCTTATACGATCCTTGCTCTTCATTTAATTCAAAGCGGTAACGGCCATTGGTTAAGACTAATAATTTATCATTTGCCACATGTAATATACGACGTAAATAGGTTTGTAGAACAAACCGCTCCATACTCAATTTGTTAGCAGTGTCACCGTTCAACACATCTGATAATAGGGTCAGCTCTTCCAATTGTTGGCGCTCTTTCCCCATCTCATCTAAGGTTCTAACAGCTTGTGACATAACTTTCTTGTTTTGTTCTAGTTTATAATGTTGCGTCACAATAATTTGTTGTCCTACTTCTTCTTCTTTTTGTCGTTCCACCAATTCCTGTTTGATTAACTCTATCTCGGGCAATACCTGTTGACCAATTTGTCTTCTTAAGCGTTCCCGGTCATGACCAACAATCCGGGTTTTTTCTTCATATGCCGTGATAGTTTCTTCAAGCTTGGGTATCGTTACTAACGACTCTAAAAGAGACTCATAGTTTAACACATCTAAGTCTAATTCTTTTAATACAACCTCTAGTTTGCTTTGTGTCACAGTTTGTTTGGTTAACAACACTTCGTAAGAATCAGTTAAATAGCCCCTCGATGTAAGCAGGCTCCCTTGCCTTGTTTCAAGCGCCTTTATTTCTTTAGTTGCCGTCTCTAGCTGATGTTCCCACTCTGCTAATTGTGCCTCTCTTACTGTCATCTGATGTAACAACGACTCTACGGTGTCAAATCCCTCTGGTAGTTGAGCCCTTAGATCAACCAGCTGTTGTTCCAACACAGCTTTTTCCATTTCTAGTCTTTGACTGTTTGCCTGTGTCTTTTCTAGGTCTTTTTGACAGGCAGTATGCTCTTCTTTTAAGGCGTTAAGCTCTTCTACTTGTTGCTCTAATACCTGAAGTGACATACTGTTTGCTTCAGATGTTTCTTTATGTTTTTCTTTTAATTGTTTTAAAGCGTCCGTTTCTGTTAACCCGATTCCTTCTAATTCAGTGGATAATCGTGTGTGACATACTTCTCTGGCTGCTTCTAATTCTTCTTGTTGTTCTAGTAAATGGCACATTTCTTGCTGGAGTGAGGCTATCTTTTCTTTAAGACTATCTCTTTGCGTCTCTAAGTCCGCAACTTCTTGTTCTAATATAGCCAATTCCTCTTTGCTCAACACTCGTTCATAGGCTGGGGAAGGGTGTTCTTTAGAACCACAAACAGGACACGGCTCTTCTTGCACTAATTGAGCACTCAGTACAGCAATTTGCGCTTTCAACCAGTCATTGTTTTTTTCTTGCCTGTTTGTCTCAACATCCTGCAATTTATGTTGAAATTCTTCAGTCAAACCAATGTTTTTAGTTATCTCACGAGTACATGCCAGATGTTGTTGTTCTAATCGTTTATGTTCTTCCATAGACAAATCAACGTTGCCGATGTGAATCGCTAACTCTTTCAGCTCTTGCTGTTCTAATAAATAATCTGGACGCTTAGCTTCTTCTTGTTGCAAGCGTACCATTTGGGTCTCAATCTGAGTGAGTTGTTCCTCCAAAGCTTGTCGTATGGTTTGTTCTTTTTGCCACGCTTCTTCTTGTTGTCTTTTTTTAAGCGTCATCTGTTCTTTTTTTTCAAACAGAGGTTGCACTCTTTCCAACTCTCTTATTTCTTGCTCCCATGCTGCTTTTTCTTTCGCTTTTTCATTCACTGATTGAAGCGTTTGTCTTGCTGCCTCTAACGCTTTATTTGTAACAGATAGCTGTTCCTTTGTTTCTAACTGACTGGCTTCATTTGTCATGATATCTTGTTTTTGTTCCATCAGTTGATAGTATACAGGGGCACTTTTCTCAATGTTTTTCAGTTGGAATAAGGTCTGTTTTTCTTCCTCTATCTGGTCTTTAGTAGCTGCCAATAAGACAAGCTCTTCTTCTACTTTTTGCAACTCTTTGTAAGCGTCTATGAGCTGCTCTTGTTCTTTTTCTTTTTGAATTAAGGCTTGCGTCTCTATCACGCGTTTTGCCTGTTCTTCTTTGGCCTTGTTTAAGTCTTCTTCATATACTAAACGTTGTTCTTCATATAAAGATAAGATATCCTCAACCGTTACAGCTAATGCTATTTTTTCTTGGTACGTTTCGTCCCATTCAAGATGACTCAAACCAATCCTAAGCTCTTGCTGCTTACTACCTAGCTCTTTCTCCCAGATTTTTTTCTGCTCTTTTATTGATTGAGCGATATCTCGGTAAAAATAAGTATTAAATAATTTACGCAAAACATTTTCTTTATCGTTACTATCAGCACTTAAAAATTGCTTAAATTCACCTTGAGGCAACATCACAATTTGTGTGAACTGTTCTTGATTTAACTTTAGTAAGTCATCCAGAAAAATCCCAACATCTCTTTGTTTGGTTAATTGGTTAACCTCTTCTCCTTCTTCATCAAACACTGTCAGTGTGACTTTAGAAGCCTGATTGGTAAATCCCTCACTGCGTTGTTTTTTCACTCGCTGTTCGGGCTCCCTTTCAATGATATACCGTTGGTTTTTCTGTTTAAATTCAAAAGTTACTTTGGTTTTAATTTTAGGATCAGCGAAATTAGACCGCATTTCTTTTCCTTGCCTTTGCCTTCCTGATGTTTGACCGTATAAAGCATAAGACATGCCATCAAAAATCGTTGTTTTCCCAGCCCCCGTCTTACCTGTAATCAAAAATAAAGACTGAGCATAAAAATCTGAAAAATCAATGGTTGTCTCCTCATAAGGACCAAAATTAACTAAACTTAAGCGAATAGGTTGCATGCTTATCCCTCCTAACGTTCTTTTTTGTACTCTATAATGCTCTGTTCTAACCAGTCTTTTTGCCCCTCTGTTAATGGGACACTCGCCACTTCCTCATAGTATCTCTTGATGAGTTCTTCTGGTTTTAAACTGCCCTCAGATTCACTATCTGATACTAAAGAATGATGGGAAACTTTCTTTAGATGAGCTCGCTCTAGACTAATAATATTAGGGTAAATTTCTCTCAATTGGTTTAACACATCCACAATAACAACTTTATCAGTCAACGTGATGCCGTAATAGTTCTCTCTGTTAATACTTTCATAATAATCTTTAGATACCAAGGTCTCAAAGGAAGCGGTTAGTTGCTTCACGTCTCTTAAAGGGGTTACTGGGTAAAACTGTTGATCCATCCCCTCCTCAGTAAACGCCACAAGCCGAACTCCTTTTGTTTGGTTCTCCTCAGACAGTGAATATTTAAGTAATGAGCCACTGTATTTAATCTTCTCACTTTGAGTTAAGGCATTTGGACTATGTAAATGCCCTAAAGCAACGTAATCAAACACATCTAAAACATTAAGAGGCACATTATCTAACCCCCCTACTTCTAAAGGCGTTTCAGACTCTCCTTTGCTACTCCCTGTCGCAAAAAAGTGCCCCACGAGTACTTGTTTTTTGGTGCTATCAAAAGACGTCATCATCTCTTCAATCACGAGAGGCATGGCTGTTTGAATGTCTCTAATGCTGTCATCCCCAAAATACTCTCGAGCATGGAAGGGTTCAAAATAAGGCAATAAGAAGAATTGCACATTCTTCATTTCCACGGGTTCAAAAGCTTGCTCTAACCGCGTATGTAGATGAAAACCCGAAGCCTTCAACCAAGGCGCACCGGTCTCTAAACGTGTCCCACTGTCATGGTTACCAGAAATCCCTAACACTGGAAAACGATGGGTTAAATTCATATCAATCATCATCTTGTTAAGTAATGCCACCGCATCCACAGATGGAACCGACCGGTCATATAAATCTCCAGCGACGATGATGGCATCGACTTCCTGTTCTTTGGCAATTTGTAGCATTTGTTTGTACACATCTTCTTGCTCTTCCAATAAGGAATACCCATTTAACTTACGTCCGATGTGCCAATCTGCTGTATGTAAAAATTTCATTTTCATCCTCCTAAAAAAGGCCTTCTTATCATTATACCAAATTTCCCATTAAACGAGTATTTATGATGGGTTATTTCTAAAATAAAAAAATGCCTTGCCCATAAGGACAAAACATTTATTTCTTTTTCGTTGGAACACGATACACAAAATCAGGATTGATTTCCGTATCTAATTGGCTAAAGGCCGCTTGCATTCGGCGTTCTACCTCTTCAATTCCCTCTTTATTCATTTTTTTAATATCTGAAATATCAATCGGTTCACCGTATTTAATGGTCACACGGCGTTTACTAAATAATTTTCCGAAAGTCAGTGGGCCTTGATACACCGCAGGGACAATGTTGACTTTCCCTAGCTTACTAATTAAAGCCGCGCCGCCTTTTAAGTCATCAGAATATCTGCTACCACTTGGAAAAACCATAACGCTTCGATCCGTATTTTTTAACGTTTTTACTGGTGTTTTAATGGCACTTGGGCCAGGATTGTCACGGTCAACAGGGAAAACATGACACTTGGTCAAGATGTACCCTAATAGTTTATTATCAAACAATTCTTTTTTCGCCATAAAGCTAAAGGTCTTTGGCCAAGCACCCATGGCAAAGTACAAGGGTTCAAACCAGGTTCTGTGAGGACCAACAAGAACATAATTATCGTCTTTTGGTAAATTTTCAGTGCCTTCATAGTGCGCATTAGTATTAATTAAAAAAGTCAATACTCGTACAACTTGTAAGAGAAATCGGTACATTTGTCTCATCCTTTTCTTTGAATTCTTCCTAAGTATGCCTAAATTTCAATTAACTTGCAAGTATTTCTTTCTGTCCTTTGTTATAATGAATGGAATACAAAATAAAGGAGTTTCTTATGTCTGATTTACTAAAACCTGGAGAACGTATTGACCAACTTGTTTCCCAAAACATGCAAATTATTCAAAGTCCTGAGGTCTTTTCTTTTTCCTTAGATGCTGTTTTACTCGCCCACTTTGCTTCTATTCCAAAACGAGGGACAATTGTGGATTTTTGCTCTGGTAACGGGGCTGTTGCTCTTTTTATGCAACCTAGAACCAACGCCTTGATTCGAGGCATTGAACTACAAGATCGTCTTGCTGATATGGGGCTTCGAAGCATTCAGTTAAATCATTTAGAAGAACAGGTCACCATGGAACAATGGGACATCAAAGACATCACGTCTCTCATCCCTACAGATTCCATTGATTTCATTACATGTAATCCCCCTTACTTTAAGACACAACCGAATAGCAAAAAAAATCCTAACCCACATTTAGCTATCGCAAGACACGAAATCCATCTCAGTCTTGACGATGTTTTCTCCAATGCGTCAAGATTGTTGAAAATGAACGGGAAAATCGCTATGGTTCATCGACCTGACCGGTTATTAGATATTTTGGATAGTATGAAGCAACACCGAATAGCGCCAAAACGGATACAATTTGTCTACCCTAAAGCCCATAAGGAAGCAAACATTTTACTCATTGAAGGCATTAAAGACGGCAAGTTAGACGGACTGAAAATTTTACCGCCCCTTGTCGTCTACGATGAAGAAAACAACTACCTACCTGAAGTAAGTGAGATGTTACATGGCAACAACTAATCATTACTTTTACGTTTTGCTCTGTAAGGATAACACCTTTTATGGAGGGTATACCATTGATCTAGACAGACGATTAGAAGAGCATAACTCTGGTAAAGGCGCTAAATACACAAGACTTGCCAAACGACGACCAGCCAAAATGATTCATCACGAAATCTTTGACACACGAAGTGCCGCGATGAAGGCGGAGTATGCCTTCAAACAACTATCTAGACCTCAAAAAGAACGCTACTTGGACAAAAAAAAGAGACCCTAAGGTCTCTTTTTTTAATCCACTTGTTCGTAAAAATTCCCCATAACCGTCACGTTTTCTGAGATACTAACAAA
Organism: Vagococcus sp. 211; assembly: GCF_056322705.1. NCBI lineage: Bacteria > Bacillati > Bacillota > Bacilli > Lactobacillales > Enterococcaceae > Vagococcus > Vagococcus sp. 211. The sequence goes on along the minus strand of NZ_CM150475.1, from coordinate 215,680 downwards.
CGCTTTGGGGTCTGAATGGCGCATCGCATGCTCTAAAAAAGGAATTTGATCACGGGTGATGATAGTAATCAATACTTTTTGTTCCGCATGGCTAAAGGCACCTTCAGCATCATTTAAAATCGTGATGCCTCGGCGAATTCTTTTTTGAACTTCTTCCACTACAGCCTCTGGTTTAGATGTAATAATCATTACTTGCATTTTTTTCTGCTTGGTAAATACCATGTCCACTACTTTTCCATTAACGAAAATTGAGAAAGCACTGTAAAAGGCATAAGGCCAGCCAAATAAAAAGCCAGAAGTCATAATAATACAGGTGTTAAAAATGATATTCATGGCACCTACATTACGGCCTGTCATTTTGCGAATGGTCATACTCACAATATCTAGACCACCAGAAGATAAACCATGTCGTAAAGCTAAACCAATTCCTAACCCACATAATGCCCCACCAAAAATGGCACAAATGATGGGATCTTTTGATAATTCAGTCACTGGGATAATTTGAATAAATAAAGATGTCATAAAAACTGAAAACATCGTAAATACTGTAAATTTCCTGCTTATTTTTTTCCAAGCTAGGATAAATAAGGGGATGTTTAAACAATATAACACCACACTCATTGGTAGATTGATATTGGAAACTGTTTCTGTCAGTGTCACAATAATTTGTCCTAATCCCGTAATCCCGCTGGCGTATATGTGACCAGGACGCCAAAACATATTCAAGGCAACGGCTTGTAGTATCCCATTCACTACTGCGATGGACATTTTTTCCATATACCCATCTTCAATTAGTTGATCTTTCCAATGGTTAACTTTCAACATGGTTGTAATAACTCCTTAGTTTTTCAACTCTTACTTGTTCTCTTCCTTAACAATTGACAGACTTAATTCACCGAGTTGTTCTGTAGAAACCACACTTGGTGCTTGGGTCATTAAGTCGGTAGCACGACTGTTTTTAGGGAACGCAATCACTTCGCGAATGTTATCTTTTTTAGCTAATAACATAACCAATCGGTCTAATCCTAAAGCAATCCCTCCATGTGGTGGGAAGCCATATTCTAAAGCATCTAGTAAGAAACCAAATTGTGATTCTGCTGATTCTTTTGTGAACCCTAGTGCCTTAAACATGTCTTCTTGAACGTCACGTTTAAAGATACGTAGTGAGCCTCCACCTAACTCATAACCGTTTAATACAACATCATAAGCCTGAGCATATACTTTACTTGGGTCTGTTTTTAATAAGTCTAAATCACTTTCTTTTGGCATCGTGAACGGATGGTGCGCTGCCATGTAACGGCCTGCGTCTTCATCGTATTCAAATAATGGCCAATCAACAATCCATAAGAAGTTAAATTGATCTTCATTAATTAGGTTCAATTCTTTCCCTAAACGATTACGTAAAGCACCAAGAGAGGCTGCGACAACATCTTTTGTGTCTGCACAGAATAATAATAAGTCTCCAACTTCAGCATTGGTTGCAGCAATAAGAGCATCGCTTGATTCTGTAAAGAATTTGGCGATAGGACCTTTTAGTCCCTCTTCTTCTACTTTCATCCAAGCTAATCCTTTAGCGCCAAATTGTTTTAACCATTCTCCTAATTGATCCATGTCTTTACGAGAATAATTAGCTGCTGCACCTTTAGCGTTCAAGGCTTTAACTGCACCACCTGATTCAATCGCTGCATCAAAGACTTTAAATCCGGCGTCTTTTACTGCTTCCGCCACATCAATTAATTCCATCTCGAATCGTGTATCTGGTTTGTCACTACCAAAACGGGCCATAGCATCATCGTAACGCATACGAGGGAAAGGTAATGGAATATCTAAGCCCATCACATCTTTCATCACTTTTTGTAGCATGTTTTCTGTGTATTCTTGAATCTCTTCCGCTGTTAGAAAACTTGTTTCGATATCCACTTGGGTAAATTCTGGCTGGCGGTCACCACGTAAATCTTCATCACGGAAACAGCGAACGATTTGGTAATAACGGTCAATCCCTGCACCCATCAACAATTGTTTCGTTGTTTGTGGTGATTGAGGTAACGCGTAGAAGTGACCTGGATGAACACGAGACGGTACCAAATAATCACGAGCCCCTTCTGGTGTTGATTTGTTTAAATAAGGTGTTTCAACATCCATAAAGTCATTCTCGTTTAAATACTCACGAATCACTTGGCTCGTGTGATGACGTAGTTTTAAGTTATTTAACATGCTTGGACGACGGATATCCATGTATCTGTAAGCCATACGAACATCATCACTGATTGTTTGGTCATCATCGATGGTAAACGGTGGCGTTTTAGCTTTGTTGTACACTTCAATAGAGCTTGCGCTGATCTCAATTTTACCTGTTGCCATATTAGGATTAATCGCTGAGTCTCCACGTGCTACAACGGTCCCTGTCACACCGATAACATATTCGCTACGGCACGTATCCGCGATTTCCCATGCTTCTTTTGATTCCTCTGGATTAAAGACAACTTGTACAATACCTTCACGGTCTCTTACATCGATAAAAATAAGATTTCCTAAGTCACGGCGCTTTTGTACCCATCCTTTGACAACGACTTCTTGTCCTAAATCCTTTTCTGAAACTTGTCCACAATAATTGGTTCTTTTTGTCATAATTATCGCCCCTTTTTTTCTTTAAAAACAATAAAAAAAGCCCTTGTTAAACACACAAGGACGAATGATTACACACACGCGGTACCACCTATCATTGGAAGTTACTCTTAACTTCCCACTCAGACGATTAACGCTCGCTAACGGAATGACTTTAATCATTCATCTCCAGAGTGTCTGACCTTTATTTTACTGGGCTGCTTTCACCATGCTAGCCTTCTCTTTAAGTAATTCCTAAAGGTGTTTCTCTATCATTGATATTACTACTAAAATTACTAGATAATGCAAAAAAAGTCAATAGAATTTACTAAGATAAATCATCAAAACTACTTTTAAATCCATTTTTTTGCTATAATAAGGGCACTATAAAAAAATTGGAGATTACGTTGTGAGAAATTCAGATAATAGTAGAAATACTATCAAACTTTTTATTATTAATATCCTTATCATCAGCCTGGTTATTGTGGGCTTTATTTTTATGAAGGGGAATAGTCAAATTGTAGATGTTAAAGTCTTAGCCCTAAACGTTCGAGAATCTCCTAGTGTGACAAGTGACATCCTAACCCAAGTTCATCAGGAAGATCAGGTAAGAATCACTGACAAAAAAGGCGACTGGTACCAAATTATCACCCCTGATAAAACGGAAGGTTGGGTAGCTGATTGGTTGATTTTTGATGGGACTTCTGGCCCCTTTACACAACTACCTGCCATCATTAATCAGAGAAGCGTTGATTTGAAACAAAAAGACAGTAAAAAAAGTAAAACACTCAGTACCCTCAAACGGAAGCAAAAAGTCACAGTTACCTTAGAAAAAAATGGCTGGGCCCGTGTCCTTGTGGGCGATCAATATGGCTTTGTTCCTTCTGAAACTGTTTCTATCAGAAAAAAACAGCGCGGAAAAATCGACGAAAATACTACCTTACGTATCGCAACAGACACTGCTCGCCTAAAAACGGAAAAAACAGGGAAAGCTATTTCTGATATTACTCTAGAGTACGGTGAACAAGTAACCTTTAACGAAGAACAAGAGCATTGGTATAAAGTCACCACGCAATCTGGGGAAACGGGATACCTTCATCCTTTTGAAGTAACAAGTAACAAACCAGAAGCTCTAGATAAAAGACCTGCGACGCCCATGGCTGAATACCGGATTATGTTAGATCCTGGGCATGGAGGCAGCGATCCTGGGGCTGAATCAAATAATGGAGAAACCTTAGAAAAAAATGTGACCTTAGCGACTGCTAAAGAAGTCCGTCATGTGTTAGAAAAAAATGGGTTTACTGTGATGATGACTCGGGACAAAGATGACTTTGTCCCACTGTCTAAAATTGCTGATATTAGTAACAAAAGCCATGCCGATGCCTTTATTAGCTTCCACTATGACTCCACTCCTAATCCTAATGAGGGGTCAGGAACAACGACCTTCTATTTACACAAAGAAGATCAACCTTTGGCTCAAGCGGTCAACGATAAAATAGCAAGCCTCTTACCTCTTGATAACAGAGGATTTGGAACACAAGACTACCAAGTCTTACGTGAAAATAAACGCCCTGCTATTTTACTAGAACTAGGGTATATTAATAACGATTTAGACGCACAATACGCACAACACCCTAAATACCATGAACGGGTGGCAAAAGCCGTCTACGAAGGACTACTCACTTACTTTAATCCAGAAGAAGTGGACACGGCTGAAACAAATTCACCAGAAACCTTTGAAGAAAGTAGCAGTAGCACAGATAACACTGTGGCAGAATAAAAAAGGAACCCTTTACGGGGTTCCTTTTTTTGTGTCGGATATTCTCTTAAGCGAAAGGATGGATCCATTCTTCTATCTTATCTGGCGTTAACTCATCCAACATAGCGATTACTAATTGTTTCGCTGCTTCGTAGTCCTCAAAGGATACATAACAGTGATGGGTATGAGCGTATCTTACTGGAATCCCCACAACAATGGCCGGAGCCCCTTCGTACAGATTAATCGACGCCCCGTTCGTTCCACCACCTTTTCTGACAGAATCTTGCACAGGTAAGCCATACTTTTTACCCATTTCTAAAGCGAACCCTTGAAATTCTGGGTTCGTAATCATGGATACATCAAAATGACGTAACATCGGTCCTTTACCAATAGCTGATTGGGTCATATAGTCGTTTGGGGCAAAATCATCCGCTGGACAGCCTTCAAATACAATGGCAATGTCTGGTTTAACTTTTCTGACAGCCACCTGTGCGCCTCTTAAACCTACTTCTTCTTGAGAGGTAAGAGTTCCAACCACGTTAAAATCATACTCTTTGTCCTCAATGTCACTTAAGACATCCATCATGCATGCCACACCAATACGACAATCAAAAGCCTTACCTAAAAATAGCCTTGTTTCGTCATCATACACACAGTCCACATCAGGAACCACAGGTGCGCCAATCCCAATATCAAAGACCTCTGACACTTCTTTAGCAGAGGTTGCTCCAATATCAATCGATAAACTATCAAAAGATACCCCTTGTTGTCGTTCTTGTTCGCTCATAAAATGGGGCGGTTTGCTCGTCACAATCCCGATACGATACTTCCCAGAACGGGTTCTAACTCTTACTTTTTGAGCAGCTACATTACTTGCTACCCACCCTCCCACAGGTAAAAAGCGTAATAGTCCATTGGGTTGAATCCCTTGAACCACGAACCCAACTTCATCACTATGAGCGTCTAATTGTACTACTAGCTGTTCTTTTTTGTTATGTTTATGAGAAACATACACGTTTTTTATGCCATCTGAACTCACATCGCCTAAACTAGCCCATTCAGAAGCCACGTATTTCCCTACCTCTTCTTCAAAACCAGACACGCCATTTAATGATGATAATTCCTTAATGGTGTTAATTGCTTTTTCTTTATTCATGTTTCTCCTCCAATTGTTTTTCTCGTTGATTTTATGACTATTATAGCCTATCTACCCAATAAATCAATAACAAATCTCTTTGTTTTCTCATATAAAAAAGCTATTAAATCAACAATTAATAAATAATTCTTGACATAACAGTCAACTATATTATAAAGTGATTAAAATACTAACTGTTTTTTAATATAGTTTTTTAGGAGGAGTTTTATGAAAGTAATTAGTAAATATGGGGTTGTCTTAACATCGGTATTATTATTAGCAGCTTGCTCTAATAATGCAAATACCAAAGAAGACGCTGGTAAAAAAGAAGATAACAAGGAAACAAAACAAGTCTTACACGTTATTGAGTCATCAGAATTACCAACAATGGATATTTCATTAGCCACTGACGTGGTAAGTTTCTCAGCAATCAGCCAAGTAATGGAAGGGCTTTATGAATTCAGTGATGACAGCACTAGTCAACCAGCCCTTGCAAAAGAAGTAGCAGAACCAACAGATGACGGTAAAAAATACGTGATTAACATGCGAGATGACGGCAAATGGAGTAACGGAGATCCTGTGACAGCTCATGATTTCATTTACTCATGGCAACGCTCAGTTAACCCAGAAACAGGTTCTGAGTACGCTCATTTATTTGACGGATTCAAGAATTATGAAGACATTAAAACGGGTAAAAAAGACCCAAGTGAGTTAGGGGCAGTCGCTACGGATGACTATACGATTGAAATTACACTAGACCATCCGATCCCTTATCTAAGCTCTTTACTAGCAAAACCTACTTTTTATCCACAAAATGAAAAACTGGTAAAAGAAACGGGCGATGCTTATGCAACAAATAGTGATAGCTTAGTTTATAACGGGGCCTTCACTCTAGAAAACTGGGATGGTACAAACACTTCTTGGACTTACGCTAAAAACGAAGACTTCCACGACGCTGATAAAGTTGCAATTGACGAAGTCGATGTAGCGGTGGTGAAAGAAAATGGTACCAGTCTAAATCTTTACAACACTGACGAAGCTGACGTGGTACAAATCAAAGGTGAGTTTGCTCAACAAGAACAAGGCAATCCGGATTTACATATTAGAGAATTCCCAGCTAACTATTATTTACAATACAACTTTGAAAATGAGTTAGTAGCCAATCAGAAAGTCCGTGAAGCCTTTACGTATATCTTAGATTCTAAGCAGATAGCAGAACAAATTGTCGCTGATGGATCCAAAGAAATTAAAGGTTTCGTTCCGACCGGTATTGTGAATCCTGCAGATAAAGCAGACTTTGCTGAAACATCTGGTACTTTATTCTCTTATGACGAAGACAAAGCCAAAGCAACTTGGAAAGAAGCGAAAGCAGAACTTGGTTCAACGAAGCTTGAATTCAGCCTCCTAACCTCTGATACAGACTCTGCTAAGAAGTTAGCTGAATACATCCAAGGAACGCTAGAGAGCGAACTGGATGGCTTAAAAGTCAACGTATCAACCGTTCCTTTTGCTAACCGTTTAGATGCGATGTCTAAAGGTGATTTCGATGTGGTACTGGCTGGTTGGTCAGCTACTTTCTCAGATCCTTATGACTTCTTACAACTAGCGAACATTGGCACGCCACAAAACTACGGTAAATGGGAAAACAAAGAATATGCTGATTTATTAACAGAAGCGTCAACCACTCTTGCTAATGATCCGATTAAACGATTTGACGCATTAGTGGATGCCCACAAAGTAATGATGAAAGAATTACCTTACACACCTCTTTATCAAATTAGCGAAAGCTTCTTAATCAAACCAAATGTTAAAGGATTGGTGCACCGTGCCTTAGGTAGTCCTTATTATAAAAATGTTAGCCTAGACTAACAACAAAAAAAGAGCCGTGATCATCACGGCTCTTTTTGTTTATCTTTAGTTTAATTTTAATTAAAGTGGCATTAACATCCATAACAATGCAGCAACGGCTCCACCAATCATAGGTCCAACAATCGGTACTAATGCATAACCCCAATCCGAACCACCTTTGTTAGCAATTGGTAAGATTTGGTGAGCAATACGAGGACCTAAGTCACGAGCTGGGTTAATAGCATAACCTGTTGGTCCACCTAATGATAAACCAAGAGAAAGGATTAACACACCTACAAGAACAGGGTTCATACCATCAGCAATCGTATGTTGTGAGAATGCTAGTAAAGCGAATACTAAAACAAAAGTACCAATAGCTTCTGTTACAGTGTTAGCAAAACGATTACGAATAGCTGGTCCTGTAGCAAATGTTCCAAGGATAGCTGCTTCGTCTTTTGTTTCTTCCCAATGAGGCATGTAAGTAATCCATACAAGGATTGCACCAACCACACCACCTAATACTTGTGCGATAATAAATGGTGCTACTAAACGCCACTCAACATTACCTGTCATTGCCATACCTAATGTTACAGCTGGGTTTAAATGAGCTGGTCCCATAAAGCCTGCGATATAAACAGCCATCGTTACTGCTGCTCCCCAACCTAATGTAATAGCAACCCAACCAGCACCTTGTGCTTTACTCTTGTTTAAGCTGACTGCAGCAACAACGCCATCTCCAAGTAATACTAAAATCATTGTTCCTAAAAATTCACTAAAAATCTGAATCATATTCGAGTCCATTTTTTCATCATCCTTTTTTTAATTGTTCAAGGCTTGATTCAGCCATGACGGTTTTTAATTCTTCCCAGTACTTATCTTTTGTTTCTTTGCTCCAACCATAAAATGCTGACATGGCATTAACGACTGCTTCATCAATCTGGTCTAACTGGTCACGCATGAATAATAAGTAATTAGTGCGGCGTAAGAAATAATCCACAGGTGTTAGTACCATTTCATGATGCAAAGCATAATTCAAACTCATGCTTTGTGCTTTTGTTAAACCAGGTAACACGTCTTGATAGTTTAGTAATTCTGAACTGTTCGAACCATATAGATGGGCTAAGAATAACGCTTCTTCTTCTGTAATCTCAGAAACAGCTAATTCTTTCGCAAAACCTGCTAAGCTTTCTTCCACTTGGCTATGATCAAAACGGCCACCAGATACTTGGTATTGTTTAGAATCAATCGGAGTAAAGTCTTTATCATAGTCAGAAGCCAAAATATCCGTTATAAGAGCTAATGCACCTTCTGCCATTAAACGGTAGTCAGTGATTTTTCCACCGGCTAAGGTTAATAGACCATTATCATCTACTTCTAAGCTACTTCCTCTTGAGACAGCTGAAGGGTTGGCGTCGCTTTCGACTAACTTACTTTTTACATTTTTAATCGCTTTTTCAACATCTTCACGTTGTCCTTCTTCATGAACATAAGATTCAACGGCCTGTACCACGTTGTCTAAACTTTCTTCTGTTAGACTACCATTGTTACCACCATTATAATCCGAACCGCCATTTCCTGATAAGAGCGGTCTTAGTCCAGCCCAGCTTGCTTCTACATCTTCTAATGTGATAGTCGTTTCTGGGAAACGATGGTTCACAATACTGATTAAGTAGTCCACATCTTCTTGTGTGACCGTTGGGTGTTTGAAGTCCCCATCGTAGTCTGTATCTGTCGTACCAAAGTAAGTTTTCTCTTCACGAGGTACCACAAAGACCATACGTCCATCACCACGACCTGTATCAAAATAGGTTGGCTGTGGCACGTTTAACTTGCTTCTATCTACGACTAAATGGACCCCTTTAGTTGGTCTCATTTGTGACACATGCTCATAACCTGGAGCTAATTGTCGAATGGTATCCGACCAAGGTCCTGTTGTGTTAATAACCACGCGAGCTTTGATGGTATACTCTTCTCCTGTGACTAAATCTTCAACAATCGCACCCGATATTTTGCCTGTCTCATGATACGTAAAACCAATCACCTTAGTTCTGCTTAACATATGGCCGCCATCACGTTGTGCTTGCTTGATATTTTCGATTACCAAACGTGCATCGTTGTTTCTAAAATCTAAGTACACCCCACCACCAAGTAATTTATCTTCTTTTAATTGGGGTTCTCTTTCTAAAACTTCTTCTTTTGTTAATACCTTGTTCTCATAAGCCGTTCCTGTTACGCCAGCTAATCGATCGTATAAATCCATCGCTACTTTCACCGAAAACATGGAAAAAGTTGCGCCAGGTTCATCATAAATAGGTAATAACATTGGGTCTGCTTTGGGAATATGAGGGGCAATTTGTTGTACAATTGCACGCTCACTCACTGTATCTGACACCACTTCAACATCGAAATTTTTCAAGTAACGAATCCCACCATGCACCAATTTGGTTGAACGAGAGGATGTGCCTTCTGCAAAATCTTGCATCTCTACAAGAGCCGTGGTCATACCAGAAGCAGCAGCTTGTATTGCTACTCCTGCTCCAGTAATCCCCCCACCGATAATTAATACATCTACTTCATTCTCTTTTACAAATGCTTTTGATTGTTCTCTATCTTTTAATGAGAAACTCATGTCTATCAGTCCTTAGTTTCGTTTTCCAATACGTTTGAATACTTGCGTTGCTGCGACAGCTTCTTTCCAACCTTCATATAAATCTTCACGTTCTTCTTCTGCCATGTTTGGCTCAAAAATACGGCCATTGCCTTGGAATTCTCTTAATTCATCTAAGTCTTTCCAGAAGCCTACTGCTAAACCAGCTAAGTAAGCAGCACCTAAAGCTGTTGTCTCTAAGTTAGGAGCACGTTGTACTTTAATATCTAAGATATCTGCTTGGAATTGCATTAATGTGTCATTCTTAGCCGCACCACCATCCACTTTTAATAATGGAATGTCAATGCCAGCATCTTGTTGCATGGTGTCGATAACATCTTTTGATTGGTAAGCAATCGCTTGTAACGTTGCTTTAACAAAATCTTCTTTCGTTGTAGCTCTTGTTAAACCAAAGACTGCCCCACGTGCATCAGAGTTCCAGTAAGGTGCGCCTAGACCAGTAAAAGCAGGTACTACGTAAACACTGTTATCTCCTGTTGATGCTTTCGCTAATTCTTCTGATTCTGGTGCTGAATCAATCATACGCATGCCGTCACGTAACCATTGAATCGCTGAACCTGCGACGAAGATACTACCTTCTAAAGCGTAGTAAACTTTACCATTGATACCATAACCAATGGTTGTTAATAAGTTATTTTTTGATAGTTGAGGTTTTTCACCTGTGTTCATCACGATGAACGCTCCAGTACCGTATGTGTTTTTAATCATACCTGGTTCAAAAGCTAATTGACCAAATAGCGCTGCTTGTTGGTCTCCTGCCATCCCTGCAATCGGTACTTCTGCTCCGTAGAAATGGAAGTTTTGAGTGTGTCCGTAAACTTCTGAGTTACTTTTCACTTCTGGTAACAAAGCAGCTGGAATATTTAATAACTCTAAAATTTCTTTATCCCATTGTAATTCATGAATGTTATACATCATCGTTCTCGCAGCATTAGAGTAATCCGTCACGTGAACTTCACCGTCTGTTAATTTCCATAATAACCACGTATCAATAGTACCAAAGGCTAATTCTCCACGCTCAGCTCTTTCTTGTGCCCCTTCTACATGATCTAAAATCCAGCGAACTTTTGTTGCTGAGAAGTAAGCATCTACAACTAATCCTGTTTTCTCATGAATCATTTGTGAATGGCCATCTTCTTTTAATTGATCAGCTAAAGGTGCTGATTGACGTGATTGCCATACCACTGCGTTATAAATAGGTTGTCCTGTTTTACGATCCCAAATAACAGTCGTTTCACGTTGGTTTGTAATACCAATTCCTTTAATCTCAGTTGGTCTAACGCCTGTTTCAATCAAGGCACCTGCAATTACAGACTGTACAGAGTTCCAGATTTCATTGGCATTGTGTTCTACCCATCCTGATTCTGGAAAAATTTGAGTAAACTCTTTTTGTGAACTCCCAATATTTTTACCGGATTTGTCAAAGATAATTGCTCGTGAACTCGTTGTTCCTTGATCAATTGCCATAATATATTGTTTTTCTGTCATGTTAATTTTCCTCCTTGATAGTTAGCGCTTTCTTTTTGTACCTTTATTGTAACCGTTTTTTTCAGTTTTAAACAGTCAATCTTTTTTTTATTTCCAAAAAAAATGACGGAATCCAGTATTACCAACAGATTCCAGTCATTTTATCAAAAATATTAATCTGATATCGGACAATTTATAGGTAGATTGGTTGTAACTTAACGTTGTTTTTTCGCTTATAGATCAGACGAATTAATTTTCTGATGTGCAACATGTCGTAAGCTGCACCAAGCTCTGATATTAAATAAACTTCCGTTGACCATTTCAAACCATTTTTATTAGTGATGACTAAATCATACTCTTTACCAGGTTTATATACTTCACAAACTACCCCGTTCAAGCTTTTCAATTGTGTCATCAACATTCTGAGGGTAGCTTCTTGGTATATGTCTTCCATTTCTAACGACACACCTACTTCAATTTCACGGTTTGTCTCATAATCAATGATTGAAAGAATACTCAGATATTTGATTTTTGTCAGAGCAATCAAGCTATTACTCTCAGAAAAAGTGGTCTGGTCAAATTTACCTTCTAAAATTTGCATTAAATGAGTGACCAACGGAAGCATCGGGTGACTAGAGAAATCATTCTCAAGTCGCCAAATGTGCTCTTGATCGTATATTTCAATATCTCCCGTAAAAAAATAAAGGCGAGGGTGAGCTTGTGCTAAGAGATAATAAATTCGCTTTTCTAGCGTTCTTGGAATAAGTATAGGTCGATAATAAAGTAAGATGGTTTCTAACGTCATTGTATCTGCCCAAGCAGTAGGTGTAAACCTTGACCGAATCAAGGAATAATCATAAAAATCATCCATTGAGAGCATAGACATAGAAATTAGAAAGGAAAATTGTAACATAACCTCCCCTTCTTCTACTTCAATGGCATAATTCCCAACCAATCGAAGCATAAGCGTCCGCACTTTATTGTACAGTGGGTCTTTCTCATAAGCTTTGATTTTACGGTTGAATTTATCAAAGGTCAAATGCCTTAACGTAATCCGCTTTTTTGCAATCTGTAACCACAAATTTAAGCGTCGTTGACTTTCCAAAGTAAAGGTCACTTCTAACCCTTTCTCAATGACTCTAATCAGAGATTGATTTTCTAGATCTTGGTGGTTATAAAAAGTGTGATTTAAAAACCAGTAAAATTGGAAATAAAAGTAACGGATCTGACTTTCTTCCCCTGCTATTTTTCCGTGCCTAATTTCAATATCAAATTCTTTTAACATTTTATTTAGTTCTTTAATTTTACGATACAAAGTGGAATCACTAATCATGAGTTCTGAACACAAGGACACACTAGAAAAGTCAGGATGATGAAAAATATAATCAAGAATTCGATACTTAATAGACCCCATATACAAGCTTCTCTCCACTTGCGTCAGAGAAAAATCATAGGACATATCGAGTGTTATCCTTGTGCCGTCATATCTGATTGTTACATCTGGTCGGTACGGTTCTAAATAAATCACTAAATCCTCTAGATAACTCTCCATAGATGTTTTAGAAATACTCAATTCTTTCGCTACTTCTTGAATACTCCCTTCACCTTCTGTTAACATCAGGTATTTCAAGAGTTCAACCTGTTTCAATTCCTTTTTCTCTAGTAATTGCTCATATCTCACCCTTATCAACATCCTTACTAATGGCTAAATTATATCCATCCACTTGAGAACCAAAGAAGGGATGATAAAACATGCCATTCTGTTCTAGCTCCTCAATGGTCTGATTTGATTCAATGGCTAAAGCATAGCGATTAATACGCTCTAATATGTTAACTTTTGATAATAGCTGCACCCCTAATAATCGATGGGTGTCTTTATCAAAGACGTATTTAATATGAATGGTTTCTTGATTTAGGGTGGAGACCGTTTTGACAAATTCAGCTACCTCTACCTCACCTTGGTATAAGAAACTATCCGATTCTGTTAAACCACAACTAGCTAGGTAGTAATCAAATAAAAAGGTCCCCACAATACGTAATGTCCCTGTATAAGCAACGGTCTTTTTCTCTAAATTTTCAGCACAGACAACCCCTGATTTAATGGCATTACTTATTAAAGGTAAATAAACTGGATGCCCTGATACTTTATCAGGCACTTGTATCAAGTCTCCAATAGCAAAAACGTCTTTTTCTGAGGTCTCTAGGTATGGTGACACTGAAATCGTGCCATCAAGGTTACTTTTTAGTTGTTTGTCAAATTGAGAAAATTCCGGTCTCACATTGACTGTCAACACAGCAGCCTCTCCTTGTCTGATAATGTCATTCCCTTTCAATATAACCTCATCTTCCCCTTCAAATTCTCTAACCGTTTCATTGAAGGTAAACGTTATGCCTGTCAGTCCATTCAAGTACCTTTGAAACCCTGATAAGAAATCTTGATCAAAATATTTATATAAAGGATAAGACATGCTTTCGATAATTTCTACTTCTTTTTTTTGATGGTATAAGGCACTCGCCATCTCCATTCCTGCTTGTCCTGCTCCAACAATTAGTAGTTTATGTTTGTCTTTAATGCTTTGTAGCACTTGTTGTGCGGATGCTTTTGTTTTATACGTTAATAAACACTCATGTTCCATACTCAATTTATAAGAAGATTGAGATGACCCCGTAGCTAATACCAACCGGTCATAGAATAAAGAGTCTTTGTCCGTGGTTATTTGCTTGTTGTCAAATTGATAACTTACAACCTCCTCTGATAACCGTAACGTAATGCCTTTACTTTCTAAGTACGAAGCCTGAATAAAATGGGCTTCATCCAAATCAGAAATGAGATCCTTTAAATATAATGTTAGTCCACTAGGGATATAGCCGATTTCTGATTGTTTTTCTATAACTGTGATACGTGCAGTAGGGTATAACTCGCGTGCCTTTAGTGCACAATGGATGCCTGAAAAAGAGCCCCCAACAATGATAATTTTCACTTATAAACCCTCTCCTTAAACAAATAAAGTTCTCAAAAAGAGTATAGCATCTTTTTGAGAACCTATGATTATTTATGATCTGTATCAAACACAATAGTAACTGGACCATCATTAACAAGTGACACAGCCATGTGACTACCAAACTCACCTTCAAGAACCTCGAGTCCGTCTTGACGCAGTTTGTTATTCAAATAGTCATACAACGCTAGTGCTTGAGACGGCTCTGCCGATTGCGTAAAACTTGGGCGATTGCCCTTTTTAGTATCCGCCAGTAAGGTAAATTGAGAAATGGATAATATGCTCCCTTTCACTTGATGAACGTCTAAATTCATCTTACCTTCCTCATCTTCAAAGACACGCAGGTTGCTTATTTTACGAGCAAGATAATCTGCCTCAAGAGTGGTGTCTCCTTCTTTGACACCAACAAGTAGCATGTATCCCTGCTGAATGCTTGCTTTTGTATTACCTTCAATGGCAACACTTGCTTCTGTTACTTTTTGTAAGACAACTTTCATAGGAGCCTCCTGATTTATCCTTTCGTTCGTCGCACGCTATGAACATCAGGGATATTTTTTATTTTCTCTACAATACTCTCCAAATGAGATAAGTTCTGAATAGACAACGTTAAGTGTATCACTGCCATTTTATTCTTCGCTGGCTTGGCTTCTACTCCTATTAAACGTCTACTGTTGGCCGTGACAACAAGTAAAATATCGTTCAATAAACCAGAACGGTTATAACCATATATCTCTAAATCAGCATTGTATTCTTTTTCGCTTACCGCTGCATGGTCTTCCCATTCCACTTCAATTTGGCGATTTTGGATGTCTGGGGAATGCGTCATATTAGGACAATCTTGGCGATGGATGGATACCCCTCGACCTTTTGTGATATACCCAACAATTTTGTCCCCCGGTACTGGATTACAACAACGACTGATGCGAACCAATAAATTATCCGCTCCTTGTATCACGACACCCCCATCATGACGGATGGTCATTTTTTCAGTGTCTTTCTTTTGAACCGGTTGATTCATCAATTCTTCGGCTGCTTCTTGTTGTTTTTTTACGCCTCTTTCATGACGTTCTTTTTCAGTTAAACGATTGTACACAACTTGAGTCGTTACTTCTCCAAAACCTATGGCTGCGTAGAGATCTTCCAGGGTTTGATAGTTAAACCGTTCAAGTAAATCAGCGACTTTTTCTTTGCCTAAAAATTCTTTTGGTGCAAAGTCATTTTCTAATAACATTTTATCTAATTGATTTTTGCCTTTATCCACGTTCTCTTCTCGGTCTTTTGTTTTAAAGAAACGTTTGATTTTATTTCGTGCTTTGCTGGTAGCCACCATCTTAACCCAGTCTCGACTAGGACCAAATGAGTTCGCTGATGTTAATATCTCAATGATATCTCCATTTTTAAGTTTATAATCGAGTGGCACCATTTTACCATTCACTTTGCTACCCGTTGTTTTATTTCCGACCTCTGTATGAATGTTATAAGCAAAATCTAACGGTCCAGATCCCTTCGGTAATTCCGTTACGTCTCCTTTAGGTGTGAACACATAGACTTTATCACTAAAGATTTCACCTTTGACACTCTCCATAAATTCCGAGGCGTCGTAACTTTCATCCTGTAACTCGATGATTTCTCGCAACAAACTAATTTGGTTCGCATTGGAATCTTTTTGTTCTTCGGTTTTCCCTTCTTTATACGCCCAGTGAGCTGCCACCCCGAATTCAGCAATTTGATGCATTTCATGGGTTCTAATTTGAATTTCCACGGGGTTGCCACTAGGACCAATGACCGTTGTATGTAAAGATTGGTACATGTTAGTTTTTGGAACCGCGATATAGTCTTTAAAACGGCCAGGTAATGGTTTCCACTTCGTATGTATGGCACCAAGAACCGCATAACAATCCTTAATCGAGTCCACAATCACGCGAATGGCTAATAAATCATAAATTTCATCAAACTCTTTTTTCTTATCAGACATTTTACAATAAATAGAATAGATGTGTTTTGGTCGACCATAAATGTCCCCGTAGATTCCTAACTCTTCTGTTGATTTTGTAATATCATCCACCGCTTCTTGAATGTACATTTCACGTTCACCGCGTTTGGTCTTCATTAAATGCACGATACGGTAATACTGTCTTGGGTTAAGGTAACGCAAAGAACGATCTTCCAATTCCCACTTAATCAAACTAATCCCTAATCTGTGAGCTAATGGCGCATAGATTTCCAAGGTTTCTTTTGCGATACGACGTTGTTTGTCTTCTCTTAAATGGTGCAAGGTTCTCATGTTATGTACTCTATCAGCTAATTTCACCATAATAACACGTAAATCTTGCGCCATTGCTAACAACATCTTACGATGATTTTCAGCTAACTGTTCTTCATGAGATTTGTACTTAATCTTTCCAAGCTTTGTGACGCCATCCACTAACATTGCCACATCAGAACCAAATTCCTCTTCTAAATCTTTTAGCGTTACGTCTGTGTCTTCCACAACATCATGTAAAAAGCCTGTGGCTACAGTATGAGGGTCCATATTGAGCTCAGCCAAAATACCAGCCACCTGAATAGGATGAATAATATAAGGTTCACCAGATTGTCTGAATTGTTCTTTATGAGCATTTGTTGCGTAATCACACGCCTTTTGGACAAAAGCCACATGGTCTGGACTCATATAATTCGACACCATTTGGATGACTTCTTCTTCACTTAGTACTTTTTCTTTTGGCATGATATCCCTCCTTTGTTATTAAAAAAAAGTACTAAAATAGTACTTTTCGTGTTTTGTTTATTAGTCTTATTATACTCACTTTAAAAGATGATTTCAATCATTGCGGTTGCGATTTGTTAATCTAACGTAACAGCTCCCATTGGTAACTCATAGCTGACAATAAGTACAACGGTGCAGTCTCTGCTCTAAGGATTCTTGGTCCAAGCGCACACAACTTAGCCCCTTTGGCTTCTAATGCTAAAATTTCTTCTGGCATTACACCACCTTCAGGCCCAAATACAACAAGAACTCGTTGGTTGCGAGTGATGCTCTGTAGCGTTTGAACGAGTTGCGTCTGTTCACCAACCTTAGCAGATTCCTCGTAAGCAACAAGAACGATATCATAACCATTTATCTCCTCGATTAACTCGCTAAACGCTGTTAGCAGGCTAACTCTAGGCACTAATTGACGATGAGATTGTTCCGCAGCTTCTTTAACAATTTTTTCTAATCTCGGTTGCTTCTTATCTAATTTTTTGTGGTCCCATTTTACCACCGAGGCTTTGGCTGGAAAACCAATTAGACCTGCCATACCTAGTTCTGTAGCCTTCTGAGCGACCCATTCTAGTTTATCCCCTTTGGTATAGCCGCAAGCTATGGTGACATCATATGGCATCTCTTTGGTCATTTCTTCTTTTCCTACTTCTTTAAGTAAGACTTTGTCCTCTGCTATTTCTGTTACCTCAGCAATAATCGTCTCCTGATTAGAAAAAGACAAATAACACGCTTGTCCCGTTGTCATTCGCATCACATGAGCCGCATGATGAAAGTCATTGCCCTCTAGTTCATATGTCTCTTGTTGGGCATACGTCCCTTCTAAAAAATAACGTTGCATAAGTCTTAATCCTCGTTTCGTTTATTGATAATCAGAGCATACCAATCTTTTTGTTTGAACGTTTGATCGACGTCAAACCCTTGTTGCTCTAAAGCCGATATCACACTTGGTAATTTGTCTTCAATAATACCTGACACAATAAAGGTTCCTTCATCTGTTAAACAACGATAAGCATCGGGAATCAGTGCAATAATGATGTCTGCTAAAATATTAGCGACAATGACATCTGCTTTTTTATCAACACCTACTAATAAATTGTTGGCTCCAACAATAACATCCTCTGCCACAGGGTTTAATGCCATGTTTTCTTTTGCCGCAGCTACAGCCACATCATCTAAATCGTAGGCATAGACAGTATCAGCTCCTAAATACTTACTGGCAATACTCAAGACACCAGATCCTGTTCCAACATCTATCACTGTTTCTCCTCCACGTAGTACTACTTCTAACGCTTGTAATGTTAAACGAGTGGTTGGATGTGTTCCAGTCCCAAAAGCCATACCTGGGTCTAACTTAATAATGTGCTCATCTGCATGATGCGGTGTATAATCTTGCCATTCTGGTACGATGGTTAAATAACGACTAATCATGACTGGATGGTAATATTTTTTCCATGCTGTTGCCCAGTCAGACTCTTCTACCTCAGACATACTGATGACGTTCTCACCTAAGGCTAAACCAAAGCTCTCTAACTCAGCTACTTTTGCTGTAATGTCTGGTAATACTTCTGGTAAAAAGATTGTTTCAGGGAAGTACGCAATCACCTCTGCCCCTTCTTTAATATGTTTAAAGGTACTCTTATCTAAAATTTCTCCAAAAGGATCACTTTCAAAATTAGCCACGTCTAAGGCATCTTCAATCGCAACACCATTAGCCCCAAAGGACATTAAAATACTTGATACTGCTTCGACTGCTTCACTTGATGTTATAACTGATACTTGATTCCATTTCATCTTATTATTCCTCTCATTAAAAGCGTGGATACGCGATCATAGTCTTGTCTTCAACGGATGCCATGTGTTGCTCAAATGCCTCTTGTGACCAATTTAATTCAAAGACTTCTTCCTCTTCATTAGATAAGAAGGTTAATAAATCGTCTTGTCCATCCACTAATACATCGTTTAAATGACTAGCAAAAGCTTTCAACCATTCGCGAGACATCCCTTTTTTACGGTCAAAAGGAATGACTGCTAAGTACTCCTCTGAATCCGGCGAGCTACCTGTGATGTCGTAAAACAAAATAGAATCTTCAAACTCAATGACTTCTTCTTCCGACACAACACCTTCGTCATCTTCAATCTCTGATAACTCTTTATTTTCAGCAAAGATTACCACAAATAGTTCAATCGTATGTTTCTTCGTGTTCCAGTCCATTGCGAAATCAAAATCAGTTAATGCTTTTTCTAGCTCATATTCCATTACTGTTAACATGTTTTCTTTTTTCATTATGTCACCCATTTTCCTTTTATTTGTCTGTTTCTATCATACAGAATTCAGTCAGATTTGCAATCATCCACTCACATTTATTTTAATGTTACTATGTTATACTAATACAAAGAAGAAAAAGGAGGGAGACAGATGCACAAACCCTTAGCTTATAGGATGAGACCTACTCACATTGATGAGATTGTCGGGCAACAACATCTCGTTGGACCTGGAAAGATTATCAGGCGAATGGTGGAAGCCAAAATGCTGTCGTCCATGATTCTATATGGTCCACCTGGAACCGGTAAAACAAGTATTGCAAGTGCGATTGCAGGCTCGACTCAATATGCTTTCAGAATATTAAATGCCGCCACAGATACAAAAAAAGACTTACAAGTCGTCGTTGAAGAAGCTAAAATGAGTGGCTCAGTGATTCTCCTCTTAGACGAGATTCATCGTTTAGATAAACCAAAGCAAGATTACCTTTTACCTCACTTAGAAAACGGACGGGTGATATTAATTGGCGCTACCACAGAAAATCCTTACATTACCATCAATCCTGCCATTAGAAGTCGGGCGCAAATATTTGAAGTTACATCCTTAACAGAATCTGACATTGAAAAGGCAATACATAGAGCTATAAATGACCCAATAAAAGGGCTAGGAGAACTTCCCTTAAATCTAGATAACTTAGCTTTAACCCATCTTGCTAGAGCGACAAATGGCGATTTGAGAAGTGCTTTGAACGGATTAGAACTGGCGGCTAAATCCACGGAACCTAACTCTGAAGGTATGATTGAGCTAACGTTACCTATCTTGGAAGAATGTATTCAAAAAAAAGCCTTCTCTCACGACAAAGATGGCGACGCCCATTACGATGTGATATCAGCCTTCCAAAAATCGATTCGAGGAAGTGACGTCCACGCTGCTCTACACTACTTAGCTAGATTAATGGAAGCAGGTGAACTGGTGATTGCTTGCCGACGGTTACTTGTCATCGCCTATGAAGATATAGGCTTAGCTAATCCTAGTGCTTGTACCAGAACCGTTGCAGCTGTCCAAGCAGCAGAAAAACTAGGACTTCCTGAGGCCCGCATCCCTTTGGCTAATGCGGTTATCGATCTTTGTCTGTCTCCTAAATCAAACTCTGCCTATTTAGGTATTGATGCTGCCCTATCCGATATTAAACAGGGTAAAATTGGTGACATTCCTGACCATGTCAAAGATTCTCATTATGTAGGAGCCAAAGAATTGAATAGAGGGGTTGATTATAAATACCCTCATGATTACCCTGGTGGTTGGGTCAATCAGCAATATTTACCAAACAAATTAAAGAAAGCTATTTACTACCAACCAAAAACAACTGGAAAATATGAACAAGTGATTGCGCACTATTTAGAAAATTTAAACAAACTAAAAAGGAGCTAACAATTGCCGATTTCATTTTCTTATGTTAGTATTAATTTATGAGATATCTGTGATGTACGCCGTGTTTTTATTTAGTGTTGACCGAACAAATCATTATACCTTGGGAGTTAACGCCTCATGATTGAAAGCAAGCCTTTTCACTTGGTAGCTTGATATAATGACCGTGATTCCCACCTGCATATACCGCGGGTTCAACCATCGAAGACACAAAACGGCATCGACGGATATCGTTTTTTTATGCAAGTTGCTTAATAGGCAAGTTGCTTTTTTTTTCCTCTATTTTTAAACAACAGACGGGAGTATGATATAATTGAATCAGGTATTATTATTAGTGTTTTCATTCGTATTACTAGGTATTGGTGGCTACCTCCTAAAAAAAAGAAACGAACTGGTTGTCCTTTTTTCAAAAAATAATCTTAGCACCTTAAAACAACTAGCTATCTCATTCATACTTTTAGGTATTATAGGAATCATTATCGGTATCTTCACACCTACCTTAACCTTATTGCTTACTTTCATTAGTTTGGTCTTAGTTATTTCTGCTGTCTTAACCATTAAAATAGCTAACCAAATGACATGATATAAATAGAAAGGATGATAAATAAATGATCAAACCCTACCAAAATATTCTAATCGCCGTTGACGGGTCCAAAGAAGCAGAAAAAGCCTTTAAAAAATCGGTACATGTTGCTAAGAGAAATAACGCCCACTTGTATATCGGTCACGTTATTGACATTCGCGCTTTTGAGTCTGTCTCATCCTTCAACGAAAAACTAGCAGAAGAAGCAGGCCAAATTGCCAAAGAAACATTGGATAATTATGTTGCTTACGCTGAAAAACACGGTGTAACTAATGTGGATTGTTTAATTGAATTTGGGACACCTAAAACCATCATCACAAAAGAATTACCTAAACAACATAACATTGATTTAATCATGCTTGGCGCAACGGGACTTAACGCGGTTGAACGCATGTTAATCGGCTCTGTATCAACTTATGTGACGCGACACGCAGAGTGCGACGTTCTCATCGTTAGAACAGATAACCAACCTAATCAATAAAAAATAAGACCACACATTGAGACGTGTGGTCTTATTTTTTTACTTTATTTGTTTTTTAATGCTTCAACGTCACGAGCAATCATTAATTCTTCATCTGTTGGAATTAATAATACTTTGATTTTAGAATCTGGTGTAGAGATAACGCGTTCTTTACCACGAACATCGTTTTGCTCATCGTCGATTTCACAACCAAACCATGACATACCATTGATGATTGATTTTCTCATGTTAATGTCGTTTTCACCGATACCAGCAGTAAAGACAATCGCATCTGCTCCGTTCATTACTGAAATGTAGCTTGCAATGTATTTACGTGTGCGGTCAGCAAAAATTTCTAATGCTAATTTAGCGTTTTCTTCTTCAGAATTTTCTAAGTCACGCATATCACTAGACACACCTGATAAACCTAATAAACCTGATTCTTTGTTTAAGATGTTAATCATGTCTTTAATGTCTGTTAAACCTAATTTACCCATTAAGTATTGTAATAATGATGGATCAATATCACCAGAACGAGTTCCCATTGTTAAACCTGCTAATGGTGTGAATCCCATAGAAGTATCTACTGATTTACCACCTTCAACGGCTGTAATTGATGCGCCGTTACCTAAATGACAAGTAACAATCTTAGTTTCTTCAATTGGTTTACCTAACATTTCAGCAGCTCTTTCAGAAACATAACGGTGACTTGTTCCGTGAGCGCCATATTTACGTGCTGCAAATTTGTCATAGTATTCAGTTGGAATACTGTACATATAGTTTACTGCTGGCATTGATGTATGGAATGATGTATCAAAAACACCAACATTTAATGTGTTTGGTAAAACTTTTTGGAAAACACGGATAACTGTTGCTTCAGCAGGGTTATGTAATGGTGCGAATTCTGCTAACTCATCTACTAATTTTAATGCTGCATCATCAATGATAACAGACTCTTTAAAGTGCTCTCCACCAGCAACAATACGGTGTCCAGCTCCTGTAATTTCTTCAAATGATTCAATAATTTTTAAAGCTGTTAATTGCTCTAATAACATGTTAACTGCGATTTCATGGTTTTCGATATCTTGAACCACTTCGTATTTTTGACCTTCACCGTATTTAATAGTGAAAATTGAATCATTGATTCCAATACGTTCCACGATTCCTTGAGCGATAACTTCTTCTTCTGGCATAGTGTATAATTGCCATTTTAAACTTGAGCTTCCTGCATTAATTGCAATTGTTTTTGACATGTTATTATTTCTCCCTTTTAGTTATATTAATTTCGCTCCAAGAACGAAATTCTTCCATAAATGATCGTATTGCTTGATTGTCTTTTAGTGATGGCAATTCTGCTAATAAAACTTCAGATGCTTGCGATGCTTCTGCTCCCTTATTTTGAAGGATGAGTATTGATTTTTCCAAACTTCTCTTACTAAACAATGTATTTGGTAATTTTAAGATGGCTTGTAAATAAACCTTCTCGCCAATCCATTCTTTAAAACGATCTGCTTGGTCTGTTTCTAAAAAGTTAGAAGGTACTAAAAAGACGCCTAAACCAGCCTCTTTAACGTATGTCATAGCCTGTTCCATCAATAAATGATGAGCATAACTATGCCCTTCCTCAACTCCCATAATAAACGTTTTTGCTCGTTCATCATCTGGGTAATAACCGATAGGTAAATCACCGATAGTAACATCCACAGGATTCAATAAAATAGGTCCTAAACTGTCTTGATGCAATAACTCTACATCTAATCCCATTAAATCACGGTTCACTGCGGCAACTGATAAAATCGTATCATCTACTTCCACGCCATATCCTTTAACAGAAACGCCAGCTAAGGTTAAATTAGTCATCGCTGTATAAAGTAGGTTCCCTGTTCCTAGAGTAATGTCAGACAACGTTAATGTCTTAGTCCCTCTGGTCATGGTTTCCACAAAATAGGTCATTAAAAAACCGATACCATCCGGTGTTAACTGATGATTCGCTTGTAATGGTTCATTCATTAACCCTTTCAACAACACCAATTGGCTTACCTTCCGTTTCTCCTCCAAAGGTAAATCTAGCGCTACTAATTGATGATATTTTTCTTCAATCTTAGCACAGGTATCAGCAGACGGAATTCCCTCGATGACTCTTACTTTACGAGCATCTAACAAATTCTCAGCATTCTCAATATAAGCATCAAAAAAAGAAGTGTTCAATGCTTGTTGTAATAGCTCCACTGATTCAAGTAATAATTGAAAGCCTTGTTCAATTTCAGCTTGAGACAAACTCTTCACCTCTTCCATCACATCATATAAAGTCCCTCACTTGTTTTATTTTAGCGAATGAAACCGAATATTTCAAGATAAAGAAACTGAAAAAAAGAATGAGTGGTAAGTTTTCTCATTCTTTCTTGTAATTTTTATATGAAAATGTTCGTTTATAGCTATTTTTTAAGAGAACTTCTAGTTGTAGTTCTTTTTGTCTATCATCATATTCTGTGACAACTTGCCCTTCCTCAAACACGTAATGTTTGTCTAATTTGCCCTCTTTCTTAATCTGTTCAAAGGTCATATCACTCATGACTTGAGCCATATAAAAATCACTTGTGATCAGAGTGATTTCTCGTTTGTACTGATATTCTTTCACAATGAACAGTGTCATCACACTCACCATAACCAGTAAACTCAGAACAGGTATCAGTATGCCTCCTTCATCTCTTCGTTGAAATAATACGTGTAACGCCTCCCATCAGTCATTTTTATCGACATCCTGATGTTCTGATCAACTTCTGCAAATCTCACTGTTTGTACCCCCATAATAATGGGTTGATGCCCTGGTGTTTTTCGAATCATGTTTTTGTAGTGCTCAAATTTGTATTTTTCTGGGTGTTCTCCTGAATCATCTAAAAAAACCAATTTGTTATTTTTCACTTCAACAAACGCCAAGGCAGACATCTCTCTCTCCAGTTGAATCTTGCCGATTTGAAGTTCCACGTAGGTATCATTTTTAGCTCGTTCATCCATACTGACCATCATTTTAATAAAAGGAGTAATATAGAGTAGCAGTAAGGACAAGATAAATAAACTAATTAAACTTTCTAGTAAGGTAAATCCTCGGTTGTTATTATCTAATGTCATTCGATTGATCTCACACTCACCTCAGTTGTCCCATTACTAATCACAATAGCTGTCGCCTCCCATGTCAACAATAACCAGTCATTTGCCTCTAACTTCATCTGGACTTCTCTTTGTACCACAGGATCAGCCTTCTTTTCTTCAACTTGCTGCAATTCATGTAGGAAAACACACATTTCTAATCTCTCACGGCTGTCATGCTCTTGTTCAAATAAAAAACCCAATGTCGTGAGTAACAACAACACACTACCTAATAATACGACTGCTGCTAACATACTTTCTAACAACATAAAACCCTGATTATTCTTCATATCGGATCAACTTTCCACTACCAACTTGTGTTCTATAAGTATACTTCACTTCATTTTTTGTGTCTCTAAACACAATGGATTCCATTTGAGAGATATTACCTGTGCCGCTACCAAACTTTATTGTCCCATCTGTTCTCAGTTCTAAAGGTGGTGTAACCATTAGATTTCTCTTAATGATTTCTCCTTTATACCGGACAATCGTTTCTACTTTTTGCGAATCCTTAACATACGTTACTTGCCCCTCATATTTATCCACAATTGCTCCTTGTTGCGCTCTTTGTACTATGCGTTCAAACTCTGTCAATTGCCATTGAACGCTATTATTTTCTCGCCAATTCTTAATCATTATTAACGGACTCATCATAAAAATACTCACAATCAATAACACAATTATCATTTCTAACAAGGTAAAACCAGCCTGATTTCTTTGCTTATGGAATAACAATTTCTAATTTTTTCGCTTTATCGTGTTGGTCTTTAGAGATATAGCCGTCTTTAAACAAAGTGTCTAAAGAAGCTGGTTTTTCATTGTTATCTAGGTAATACATCTCTGTTTGTGTTTCTATCACCTTTTCTAAAGCAGCATCACCCTGTTTGTTAATACTGTCCGTTTGTTTGGCTAAATTGGGAACAAATAAAATAATGAGAACAGCGATAACAAATAACACGATTAACATTTCAAGTAACGTAAACCCATTATTATTTTTTCTTCTTCTTCTTTTTCTCTTCTTTTGGATGTAATTAATAATCAAAACCTCCCATATTTCCATAAATCGGTAATAATAACGCCGCATACACTGATACAATTAAGATAGCAATAATCAAAAACAAAATAGGCTGTAACCATCGGATGTACTTTTCCATCCCTAATACAAAGTCTTCCCATACTTTTTTACCATAGATAACTAACTCTTTTCCCAAATTCCCTTTGATTTCTCCTCGTTTAATAATGATGCGTAACTCTGGCAACAAGAATGCCCAGCCTTTTAACGCTACATCTAATTCGTGCCCCTTCTCTAACTCTCTCTCCACATCTTTTGCCATCTCTTTCATTAGAGGACTATATCCTTTCCGGTTCATTACTAAAATGACATCTCTTATCTCCAATCCCTGACTCAATAAATACCCCCATTCAATCGCAAATAAAGAAGTATAATAACCTTTTACTAATGGTCCAGCAATTGGTAAGCGACTGTATTTGTTAATCAGCGTTAAGGGATTGTTGTGGCGTTTTAGCCATTTCATTACACCTAACACTGCTATTACCACTAGCAATAAACTGAGTAAAATCAAAGGGCCATTTTCAATCACTACCACACCAAACGACTGGGATGTATCAGTCTCATAGATACCATTTAGTTCAGGTAAAACATAACGCTTCATGCCACCTATCATCCCGAAAAGAAATAACAATAATAAACAAGGATATGTCCCAAGCTTAATAAGGGTCTGTCTGTTCCTTTCCGTATCTGTCATCTGTTCAACCATTCTAAGCAAGGTCTCAGATAGCTGACCATGTACATCAGAAAAACTGATTTGAGCGATTTGAGATTCTGTCAACCCCACTTGCTTTAACACTTGACTCAAAGGCATCCCTTTAGTCAAGGAGCGTTTCATTTGTTTAATTATGGGCTGTTGTTTAGGCATAGTGACCATCAAAAAACTCAACCCATCTTGCAAATGAAACCCGTTGTCTAATAACTCTGCTAACAACGTCATAAAACGAATCCGTTCTTTTTTAGTGAATGATGTGTTACTTGAACCGGTGATACGTTGTTTCTTTAATAATGTTTTCATTTAGTGCCCTTCTCAGATTGTGTTCCCACTTGGTGTGATGATGGCTTAAAGAGTAATCAAACAAGACACCATACTCCTCTGCTCGATTAATAGGCAACAGTTCTTGATAGATATACCCTTTGACACATTCATCCATTTGGCTTTCTTTCACATTTAAATCCAGCAATCGACTCTTCATTCCTTCCTTACTAAACGCATGAATCGTAGAAAAGACCAGATGCCCCGTTAATGCGGCTCTCATTGCCATTTGGGCGGTTTCTTCGTCTCTAATCTCACCGATAATTAAGACATCTGGACGATGTCTTAAACATACTTTGATTAGCTCAGGATACGTCAGTCCTATTTTTTGATTGACTTGTAATTGCGTGAAATCTGAATGAATTAACTCCACAGGGTCTTCAATCGTCATCACATGTTGCAACGATTGAGCTTTAATAACATGCTGAGCCAATAAATTCATGGTGGTTGATTTACCTGATCCTGTGGGGCCAGAAAACAAATACATTCCCGTCCCTCTTATAGCGTGACTCAGTTCCTGTAACTGATCTGGATAGAGGAAACTCACATCTTTTAGACCCACATTTGTATAAAGTAGACGTATGACCAATGTTTCTCTATTCATAAAGTCCGCAACGCTTGATAACCTAATTCTGATGTTGTCACTACCACTTCTTACTGTGGCACTTCCCAGCTGTACTTTTCTTTTTTCGGACACATCCATGCCACTGAGATACTTATAATAAAGTAATAATTTTTCTGCTTCTTCTGTTTTTAATCGCTTCTTATAAATGACATCATGATGCTTCCTAAATAACAATTGATATCTATCACCATTAGGTAACAAATAAAGATCACTCACTTTTAGATCGTGGGCTTGCTTAAGTAGTTTTATCCCTTCTGTTTTTATTTTCCCACCACTTCCTCTCTTACTCATCAATATTCGCTAAAAAATTGGTTTTAGACGAAAAAAAAATCTCTATCAAGAGATTTTTTCATTATATATTTGCAGACGTGTACACATCTGAGACATCGTCGTCTTCTTCCAATGCGTCAACAATCGTTTCTAATGTTACTTGTTGCTCTTCTGTTAGTTCCGTCACAACTTGTGGAACCATCGTTAATTCTGATTGTGCTAAAGTATATCCTTCTGCTTCTAACGCATCTCTCACTGTCGCAAATTCACTGGCTTCTGTGTAAATTTCAAACACTTCATCTGACGCTTCTAATTCATCCCCACCGGCTTCTAAGACGCTCATCATCATAGTATCCTCATCCACGTCTAAACCATCTCTTTCAATAGCTATATAGCCCTTACGATCAAACATATACGCCACTGATCCTGTTTCTCCTAAAGACCCACCATTTTTGTTAAAACTCACTCGCACGTTAGTGGATGTTCTATTACGATTATCAGTTAAGGCATGGACTAAAATAGCCACTCCGGCCGGTCCGTACCCTTC
The DNA here is from genome assembly GCF_056322705.1 of Vagococcus sp. 211. Lineage (NCBI taxonomy): Bacteria > Bacillati > Bacillota > Bacilli > Lactobacillales > Enterococcaceae > Vagococcus > Vagococcus sp. 211. Next base: position 187,011 of record NZ_CM150475.1, on the reverse strand, counting down.
ATAGATTACCTCATCATAATTTTCGCCTTCTCCAGCTGAACTCGCTTTTTTAATCGCTCGCTGAATGTTATCATTTGGCATATTCGCTGACCTTGCTTTATCTAATACTAATCTCAAGGAAGGATTGGTCGAAGGATCAGGTCCACCACTCTTAGCTGCCATATAAATTTCACGAGATAATTTTTGAAATATTTTGCCACGCTTAGCATCTTGCGCGCCTTTTCGTCCTTTAATATTGTTCCACTTTGAATGTCCTGCCATTCTAATCCCCTCTTTCATAAAAATCACATACATGTGCATCTTATCATAAAACCCAATGTAACGGAAATTCCCTTATTTTTTCTTGTTCGATACCCATAAGAAAGAAATCACCGCAATAATGCACGCAGTAAGTGCACCAGAACTATCTAACGCCACATCTTCAAACAAAGGGCTTCTACCACCTGTTAGCATTTGATGGTACTCATCCATCGCTGCATAGCCCGTTGCACTAAACCAGGCTAAGAATAAGGCCAGTACTGTGTTTTTTATTTTAGGATATATACCTAAAAATAAACTACCGCCCATTATAAAATAAGAAAAGAAATGGGCCCCTTTTCTAACAAAAAACTCAATAAATTTAATGTAGCCACTTGTTTCAATACTAATAATACTCCCCGCATAACTAAAAGAAATGCCACTCAAAGACGCTTTAAATGGCTCGTTTTTTAACCATTTACTTAAAAAAGAAACACTGGATTGCTGTTCATAGGTTTGGGAAGAACTAATAAATAAGAGAACCATCATCAAGACGGCTACTCCAATATAAAAGTTGCCATTTTTCATGTGCTTTTGCATTTGTCTCACTCCTGTCTTCCTAATCCTACCTGTGTCAGTCTCAATTTTCAAACTTTTTTTAATAAAATAATAGTGTATAATAATGAGTAATAATGAAAGGGGTTTTTAAAAGTATGAAATATGCAATTAAATGGGACTTAGAGTCACTCTTTGAAGGTGGCATTGAATCAAACGCTCTACAACAACGATTGGAACAATTAGATCAAGAAATTCTTGATTATCAAACATCGGTTAAAGAATGGAACGTAGCTCAAGATGCACCTCATTTTAACCATTTTGATCACATTTTAGCGGTTCAAGAAAAAGTAGAAGCAGGCTTTGGACAAACCATTAGTTTTGTTAATGCTATCCAATCAGCTGATGTTGCCAATAAAAAAGCAGGTGCCATGCTAGCTAGCCTATTCACAAAAGCAACTGATTTCAAAAATGCTAACGTATTATTCACAAAAGAAATCACAGCAATGTCTGAAGACTTATGGTCAGCCTTACTAGAAACAGAAACAGCAAAAAAACAAGGCATTGCCTTTAATTTATCTGAACTAAGAGAACAAGGTCAACGTTTACTTAGCGAATCTGAAGAGAACATTATTAACACCTTATCAACAGATGGTTTTAATGCATGGAGTTCTCATTACGACACAATTGTCGCTCAAATAAGTATTCCTTTTACAACGCCTGAAGGAGAAGAAGTTCAATTATCTGCAGGACAAGCCTTTAACCGTATGACTGGCGATGCTGATAAAAAAGTACGTGACGACTTATTTGTAAAATGGGAGGAAGCATGGTCAGCTGTCGCACCTTTAGCTGCTGATACCCTAAACCATTTAGATGGTTTCCGTTTAAACAATAACAAATTACACGGTATTACGAATCATCTAACCATTCCTTTAGAATACAATCGCATGAAAGAAGAGACTCTCAATGCAATGTGGGGCGCTATTTCTGACAATAAACAACCATTTATTGATTTCTTAACACGTAAAGCGAATCTTTTCGGCAAAGAACGAATGGATTGGAACGATCAAGATGCACCTATCTTATTAGGTGATTTTGAAGAAAAACGCTTTAGCTTTGATGATGCTGCTGAATTTATTATTGATAACTTTAATAAATTCAGTCCTAAAATGTCTGAATTTGCTCAAATGGCGTTTGAAAAAAGCTGGATTGAAGCAGAAGACCGTCCTGGAAAACGCCCTGGTGGTTACTGTACTGGGTTACCTGAAAGTCGTGAATCTCGTATCTTTATGACTTACGGCGAATCAATTAACGAGGTATCTACACTAGCTCATGAACTAGGTCATGCCTTCCATTCTCATTGTATGTGGGATTTACCTTCAATGTCACAAGATTATGCTATGAACGTAGCAGAAACAGCTAGTACCTTTGCTGAATTAATTGTGGCTGACGCTACTCTACAACAAGCCGCTTCAACAGAAGAAAAAATCAATTTGATTGATATCAAAATGCAAAATGCGATTGCCATGTTCATGAACATTCATGCTCGTTTTATTTTTGAAAATAAATTCCATGAAGCCCGTAAAGAGAATGTCTTAACAGAAGATGAGATAACTGCCTTAATGGTAGAAGCTCAAAAAGAATCTTACCAAGATTCATTAGGTGAATACCATCCTCATTTCTGGGCAAGTAAATTGCACTTCTTTATTGACGATGTGCCATTCTACAACTTCCCATATACCTTTGGCTACTTATTTAGCTTGGGTATCTACGCACACGCTAAGAAACAAGGCTCTTCTTTTGAAGATCAATACATTGCTTTATTACAAGATACGGCATCTATGACCACAGAAGATCTAGCTATGAAACATTTAAATGTTGATTTGACTCAACCTGATTTCTGGCAAGAAGGTATTGATATTATCAAAGAAGATATCAATGAATTCATGACATTAACAGAAAAATATATTTAATGATAACCAAAAAGCTTACCTCATCCATAATATGAGGTAAGCTTTTTTATTACAAAAAAAGAACCAACACATCATGTGTTGGTTCTTATGATTATTAGTTAACACGTACACCAAAGTCTGGTGACCAATAAGCAATGCTTTGAACTGTTACATTTTGTCCTGGTTGAGGAGCATGAATGTATTGTCCACCACCTACATAGATACCTACGTGGTGAGTTGAGCCTCTAGCACCCCAGAATACTAAATCTCCAGGTTGTAATTGGCTTAATGAAATTTGTGTTCCTGAACTTTCTTGTGGTACTGTCCATGAACCAATTTCTTTACCAGTTGCTTGACGGTAAACGTATGACGTTAATCCTGAACAGTCAAACGCTTCTGGTCCTCTAGCGGCCCAAACATAAGGTTTACCAATATGTTTGTAAGCTTCTGCTACAACAGCGCTACCGTTTGCTGCGGGTGGTGCCGGTGTTTCAGCTGGTGGTGCTGGTTGTTCTTGTACAGGAGTCTCAGGTTGAGAAGGCTCTGCTGGTGTTTCAACTGGTGTATTTGGTGTTTCTGCAGGCGTTTCTGGTTGTGACGGTTGTACATTGTTATTATTTGTATTATTACTATTTGTGTTATTAGTATTTGTGTTATTAGTATCTGTGTTGTTAACAACTGTTTCAGTTGTCGATTCATTCGTTGTTGCTTTTTCTGATTGCTCTTTTGTTGTTGTTTTAGCTTGTGTTGTCGTTACTTCAACAGCTTTCTTTTGAGCAGCACGTTGTTTTTCAGCAGATGCTTTTTGTGCTAAGAATGCAGATTTTTTACCTTCTTCTGTTTCTTTTTCAGCAGCAATACCACTTACTAGAGCTGTTTGTGCTAATTGTTGATCTTCAAGTTCGCCTTTTTTAGCTTCTAAAGCAACAGCTGCTTCTTGAATTTCAGTCGCTTTATCTTCCGTTGCTTCTTTTTTATCTTCAACGGCTTCTTTATCTTCTTGTTGTTGTTTCATCATATCACTGTTTGCACCAACTAGTTTAGTTGCTGCCATGACTTTTGTCACCGCATCTGAAACAGAATCAGAATTTAATACTAATTCTACGACATTAGAATTATTGCTGTCTACTTGTACTGAACGTGCTTGTTCTTTAATAGACGCGTCACGTTTTTCAATACGTTCTTCTAACTCAGCAATTTCTTCTGCTAATGTTTTAATTTCTGTTCCTAATTCTGCTTGTTTTGTTTGTAAAGCAGACGCTTCTTCTTGAATTGATGAAATATTCCCTTCAATCCCTGCTAATTCTGCTTGAGCAGACGCTTCTTTGGATTGTAAGTCACTAATTTTTTTATCTTGATTTTCGATCTTTTGATTCACTGTCTCTGCGCTAGCTACTAAGGGCAATACTGTTGCCGATAATGCCATACTACTTACTAGTAATGTTGAAAAAATCTTCTTCTTCAATTGGTTATTCCCCCAAGTTTTCTTTTTTTTATATTCAATCTCTTTTTAGATAGTTACTTTTAATTTCAACGACATTGATATTGTAGCATAGATAGATGTCAATCTTATGTTCGTTATGTTACAGGATTATTTCAAAGTCGTAATAGGGTTAATTTTTGACATTAAACCAACGTTTTAAAGGAATGATTAGTAACAAAATAAGTAGAATATTAATTCCTAGAGTAGGCGCCAAGGTTCTCACAAAAAAGTCTAATGCTGTACCGTTTGTTAAATTAAAAAGAACTAACATACTAGCACGGCCAATAGATAAGGTAGTGACAAAAATAATAACACTCAAAATAATCGTATAAGTATTTGGAATAACATGTTCAAATAATAGATACGTTAACATCACCATAATCGGAAGTAAAACAAAATTAACTCCCAAAATATTATAGTAATAAGAATCATACAACAAACCAATAATACTTGACCAAGTAATCATATAACTTTTTTCCATTTGAAATGTAGAAAACATCAAAACAATTAACAATAGATTGCTTGTAAAATCCATTGGGACTGAAAAATAACCTAATAACGCACTACTAATATGACCATCAATTAGCATCATCAAAAAGAACACAAAGGGCAACGTATAACGGTATATTTTTTGATTATTCATCACTACCAGCCCCCGCTAATCGTTTAACAACCGTTACTGTGGTTACATCATACATATCTGCTGCTGGCGTCAATAGGACTTCATCATCTAAACCTGTTTTACTTTTTCTAATCTCTTTTACTTCACCAATCAACAAGCCTTTAGGTGAATTATTCCCCAATCCTGACGTCGTTACTTGGTTGCCTACTTCGACTCCCTCGATGGTTGTCAGTTGGTTAACAGTTAACGTGTGGGTCTTACTATTATATTTTTCCATCAAGCCATACGCTTCTTTCTCACCTTTGGCTTTCATCATTACCGGAAAATGATTCGTGTTTTGATTCACTGTGGTCAATAACTCAATTTTTGAACTGCTCTTGTCTGCAATAATGACACGACCAATTAAGCCTTTATCACCCATCACTGACATATTAGCTTCAATACCATCTTTAGAACCCTTATCAATTGTTAAAACATCTTGCCAACTATCTGGGGAACGATTAATCACACTAGCGTTAATGACATCATAATTAGATAGTGTTTCATTTAAGTCTAACTGTGTTTTTAACTTGTCATTTTCTATTTTATAATTTGCAACTTGTGCTTCTAGGGCTTTGTTGTAATCAATCTGTTTCTTCAAACGATTGTTTTCAGCATAAGTGCTAAACAAATTACCTATCCCTCTCACGCTTCCTTCAATCCCCTTAAAAGGAACTGCCAATACCCGATCAATTTTTCCAATAACCCCATTCACCTCTGACTGACCTGGTAAACTTTTCATTTTATCATCACGTTGTGCCGCACTAAAACTTATTAACAGTACCACAACGATTGTCACGATTAAGGCAATAATTATATTTCTACTTGATTTAAATTTCTTCATTTTTTTCCACCTTATAAAGAGTCTATTTTAAATACACAGCCTTTATTCTACCATCAAAACACGGGTTTATCCATCATTCATCCCTCAGTTTTTTTGATAAATGGCAATGAAAAAAGGCACCACTGGTTTGTGGCGCCTTCAAAGGGGAATCAATGATTAGTTGTTGTAAGAATCAATGATGATTTGTTTTAATTCACTGATCAATGGTTCTTTAGGGTTAGCTGTTGTACATTGGTCTTCATAAGCTAATTCAGCCATACGATCCACTGTACTATCCAAGGTTTCTTGGGTTACGCCTTGAGCTTTTAGGTTCATCTCAATACCGACACGCGTTCCCAATTCTTCCACTTCTGTGGCTAAAGCATCCACAAGCTCCGCTGTTGTATTGCCTTTTAGGCCTAAGAAACGAGCCACATCTGCGTAGTCTTCGTCCGCTCTGAAATAATCATATTTAGGGAATAGAGCGTGTTTTGAAGGGTCTTTAGCATTGTATCTAATAATATGTGGTAACAAAATGGCATTCGTACGACCATGAGGAATCCCATATTCTCCACCGATTTTATGTGCAATAGAATGGCAAATACCTAAGAAAGCATTGGCAAAAGCCATACCCGCCATTGTTGATGCGTTGTGCATTTTCTCTCTGTTTTCTAAGTTAGGGTTCTTAACTGATTCCTCTAAATAGTCAAAAACTAATTTAATCGCTTGTAAACTTAAACCGCGTGTGTAATCAGAAGCCATCACCGATACATAGGATTCTAAAGCATGAGTCAATACGTCCATCCCTGTATCTGCTGTGACTGAAGCTGGGACACTCATCACAAATTGCGGATCGATAATTGCCACATCTGGTGTCAACGCATAATCAGCTAACGGATATTTTACATGCGTCTCACTATCAGTAATAACAGCAAATGGTGTCACTTCGGCTCCTGTACCTGATGTTGTTGGAATACATACCATCTTGGCTTTCTTCGCTGCTTCCATTTTGTAGGTACGTTTACGAATATCCAAGAATTTTTGTTTTGCGCCAAAGAACTCTGTTTCTGGATGCTCATAGAATAACCACATGCCTTTAGCCGCATCAATCGCAGAACCACCACCAATGGCAATGATTGTGTCTGGCTTGAATTTTTTAATCATGTCAGTTCCTGCATACACTGTATTCGTTGATGGGTTAGGTTCAACATCCGAGAACATCTCAAATTGTACTTGGTTTGGTCGTTTGTTTAATTCATCAATGACTTTTTGTGCGTAACCAAATTGAACCATTCCTGGGTCACATACGATGAAAACACGTTCTAACCCTTCCATTTTTTGTAAGTACTGTAATGAATTTAATTCAAAGAATATTTTCTCAGGAAGTTTAAACCATTGCATGTTATTTCTCCGTTTCGTCACTGTTTTTGTATTGATTAAGTTAAGTGCTGTAACGTTTTTAGACACTGAATTTTTACCATATGAGCCACAACCTAATGTTAAAGAAGGAATCATTTCGTTGTAAATATCCCCAATCCCACCTTGGGCAGCTGGTGAGTTGATCAAGATACGGCACGCGTTCATTCTTAAACCAAAGGCTAATTGTAACTCTTCGTCTTCAGAGTGTAAAACAGCGGTATGCCCTTCACCGTTTAAACGTAACATTTGCTCACATAATTCTAAACCATGCTCTGTGTTCTCTGCTTTTAGCATAGCTAATACTGGAGATAATTTTTCTCTAGATAATGGGTAATCCGCACCCACACCTTCTAATTCAGCAATGAGGATTTTCGTTCCTTCTGGTACGGTTATCCCTGCGTCTTTCGCAATAGATACTGCTGAATGCCCAACAATACGAGGGTTCACTGCTGTTTTTGCTTCATTCATCACGGCATTTTCTAACTGTTCAAGCTCACTTGGTTTAACAATGTAGACTTGATGTGCTTCAAACTCTGCTTTCACTGAGGCATATACTTCTTTATCGACAATCACTGCTTGTTCTGACGCACAAATCATCCCATTATCAAAGGATTTTGATACAATCAAGTCATTCACTGCGCGTTTAATTTTAGCACTTTTTTCAATGTATGATGGGGTATTACCTGGTCCAACACCTAGAGCTGGTTTCCCTGTTGAGTACGCTGCTTTTACCATTCCTGAACCACCTGTGGCTAACACAATGGCGATACCTTCATGATTCATTAGAGCGTTGGTTGCTTCTATTGATGGCTCTTCTACCCATTGTACACAATCTTCAGGTGCACCGGCTTTGATTGCTGCATCTCTTACAATACGTGCCGCTTCTGCTGAACATTTTTGAGCACTTGGGTGAAAAGCAAATACAATAGGGTTACGTGTTTTAATGGAAATCATCGCTTTAAAGATGGTCGTAGATGTTGGGTTAGTTGTCGGTGTCACACCACATACAACTCCTACAGGATCGGCAATTTCTATGATACCATTTTGCTTATCTTCTCTAATCACACCTACTGTTTTATCATGTTTAATGTTATGCCAAATACTTTCTGATGCAAACATATTTTTTATTGCTTTGTCTTCATATATTCCTCTACCTGTTTCCTCAACTGCCATTTTTGCTAGGGGCATGTGCTCATTAAGTGCGGCCATTGCCATCTCATGTACAATGTGATCCACTTTTTCTTGATCAAAAGTTTTCATCTCTTTCAACGCTTGATTACCTTTTACGACTAAGTTATCAATGACTGCTTCGACTGATACCGTTTCTTTCATTTCTACTTTTTTATCTTCTATTTTAGCCATGTTAGTCCTCCTAAGAACAGTTTGTTATGTATTTCACAATTAAAATATACAACATTTTAAGAGGCTTGTAAATACCTTTTGTGATTTTTTTCACTACTTTTCAAATGAATACGTTTTCTTTACAAAATATCCCTTTTTTATAGGAAAAAGCAAAAAAAAAAAGAAGACGATTAGTCTTCTTTTACAGTTTCTTCTATTATCGTTTCTTCAACAACTTCTTCTGCCACGACTGGTGCTGGTGTTGCTGTAGCATTCACTGTTTTAATTGCTGCACGTTCAAATTCTAAATAAATACCTTCACAGTCTAATGTCACTGTGCCTTTGTCTTCATTTAATTCGTGAACAATACCATATAAACCACCAATAGTAATAACTTCACTACCAGCTGTAATACTGCTTAATAATTCTTGGCGTTGTTTTTGTTGTTTTTTTTGTGAACGCGTCATAAACCACAACATACCACCAATCATAATCAATGGAAATAACATACCGCCTAATCCTGCTCCGCCCATATCTACACCTCACTTTAATTTTAAGTCACTATACACTGTATCAAATTTTAATCGGTTTCACTAGTTTTATTTAACTAACTTTAGAAATTCTTCGCATTTTTCGCGTTAAAACCGTATTCTTCAAAGAATGATTCCCTAAATTCTAATAAGTTATCATCCATAATAGATTGTCTTACTTTTTTCATTACGTCTAATAAGAAGTATAAGTTATGATATGACGTTAATCTCATACCAAACGTCTCATCACTCTTAATTAAATGACGAATGTAAGCACGGCTATAATGACGACAAGTATAACAGCCACATTTTTCGTCTAAAGGACGGAAATCACGGGCATATTGAGCGTTCTTAACAACCAATCTACCTTGACTTGTCATACATGTGCCATTACGCGCAATACGCGTTGGTAAGACACAATCAAACATATCGACCCCGCGAATCACACCATCAATTAATGAGTCTGGCGTACCAACTCCCATTAAGTAACGTGGTTTGTTTTCTGGAATTAACGGTGTTGTGTATTCCAATACACGGTTCATTTCTTCTTTACTTTCACCAACAGATAACCCGCCAATAGAATAACCTGGGAAATCCATGCTCACTAAGTCTCTCGCACTTTGTTCACGTAAGTCTTGGTAACCAGCACCTTGAATAATACCAAACAACCCTTGACGGTCTGGGTTAGCATGAGCTTCTAGCCCACGTTCCGCCCAACGTGATGTTCTCTCAATTGATTTTTTCACGTAATCATGACTTTGTTCAAAAGGTGGACACTCATCAAAACTCATCATGATATCTGGTCCTAATTTATTCTGAATTTGAATGGCTTTTTCTGGAGATAAGAACATTTTAGACCCATTTAAATGATTTCTAAAATGAACACCCTTCTCTTCAATCTGACGCATGTCTGCTAATGACCATACTTGGAAACCACCAGAATCCGTTAAAATCCCTTGATCCCAGTTCATAAATTTATGCAGACCACCGGCTTCTTCTACAATGTCCTCTCCTGGACGTAACCATAAATGATACGTATTACTCAAAATAATACCTGCACCCATGTCCTTTAATTCTTCTGGTGCCATTGTTTTTACTGTCGCTAATGTCCCAACAGGCATAAACATAGGCGTCGGAAATGTCCCGTGAGGGGTAATAATTTCACCTAAACGAGCCCCTGTGTGTTTCTCTTTTTTTATTAATCGATATTTAATCGCTGGTTCTCCCACTTTTTCTCCACCTTTCTTTATTTGACAAACATCGCGTCTCCAAAACTAAAGAAACGATATTTTTCTTCTACCGCATGCTCGTACGCTTTTAGAACGGTTTCTCGGTCTGAAAAAGCACTGACTAGCATAATTAAGGTTGATTTTGGTAAATGGAAGTTCGTTGAAAACGCATCGACCACTTTAAAATCATACCCTGGTTTGATAAAGATATCTGTCCAACCGCTGTCTCCTTGGATATCCCCATCAAATTTGGTGCCAATGGTTTCTAAGGTTCTAATTGAGGTTGTCCCAACCGCAACAATACGACCACCTTTGGCTTTAATGTCTCTTAGTTCTTTTGCTGCTTCGTCTGTTAAACGATAAAATTCACTGTGCATTTGATGGTTATCTAAATCATCCACACTTACGGGTCTAAACGTTCCTAACCCAACATGTAAGGTTAAATAAACAAGTTTAACCCCTTTGGCTTCGATTTTTTCTAACAAATCAGTCGTGAAATGTAACCCTGCCGTAGGTGCTGCTGCTGAACCATTTTCTTCAGCATAAACGGTTTGGTATCTATCGTTATCTTCTAACTTTTCTTTAATGTATGGTGGTAATGGCATTTCTCCTAGAGATTCTAATATTTCTAAAAATACGCCATCATAAGAGAATTCAACAATGCGGCCACCATGCTCTAATTCCTTGATAACAGTGGCTTGTAGTCTACCATCACCAAAAGAAATCACTGTTCCCAGTTTGGCACGCTTTGCTGGTTTAATCAAGGTTTCCCATTGATCTCCCTCAGTATTTGTTAGTAATAATACTTCCAAATGCCCGCCTGTGTCTGGTTTTTCACCGTGCAACCTTGCGGGTAATACCCGGGTGTTGTTCATTACTAAGGCGTCTCCTGGATGAAGTTCATCTAGTATATCACTAAACACCTTGTCTTCCATTTGGCCTGTGGTTTTATCTAATACCAAAAGTCGTGATGCGACGCGGTTAGCTAAAGGCGTTTGTGCGATAAGCTCTTCTGGTAAATCAAAATCAAAATCTGCGGTACTTAATGTCATGATTGTCACCTTTTCTATTTAAGTCTTTCTGTTGTATTCTATCATTTTTACCCCAAAATAAAAACCATTGCTCCTCCTTTTATAGTGAGTCTCTCATTTTAATCTATCTTCCTAGACTATTTATAATTAAACTTAACACACTATATCCAAGCATCCCCTGAAGTAAGGTTTTGGCGACATCATACAACGCCACATGATTCTCATGATCGATTAACCCCACAATGTAAGTAATATGAAGCGTCAAAGCGAGGCCTAATGCCAGTAAACTCACCCTTCTTTCTTTGTCGCTACTTTTTACTTTACCCATGATAGCCAATACCAATGAAACGACTCCAAATACTAATCCACTAATTATCATCCTACAACTCCCCCTCTTTGTTTGTTATGTAAATATAACTGATGCAATTTAATTAACACGTAAGCATGAATTAACTTTATATTAAAAATGAAAAAGACAACTCCTTCATACATCAGAGTTGTCGTTATTTTTCCATATACACATAACCTAAGTGCTCGTAGGCAAGTTCTGTTGCCACGCGACCTCTCTGAGTTCGTTTGATGAAGCCTTTTTGAATCAAGTATGGTTCGTACATGTCTTCTACTGTTTCTGTTTCCTCGCTGATATTGACAGCAATGGTCGTTAACCCTACTGGACCACCGCTATATAGCTCTATCATGGTTTTTAATAATTTTTGATCCACATAATCAAGACCTTTATTATCTACTTGTAGCATTTTCAAGGCCTGGTCTGCGATGGCTTCGTCTATGTCTCCATTTCCTTCAACTTGGGCTACGTCCCTGACACGCTTCAACAATCGGTTAGCAATTCGAGGCGTTCCTCTTGAACGTCTCGCAATCTCAAAGGCACCACTTTCTTGAATGTCTGTATCAAAAATCGCGGCAGAACGAAGCACAATTTCTTTTAAGTCTTCATCCCGATAATATTCCATATGGCTAATAATACCAAATCGATCTCTCAAAGGGGCCGATAACATACCGGCACGTGTTGTTGCCCCTACTAAGGTAAAAGGTGGGAGTGGGAAATGAACAGGATGAGCACTAGGCCCCTGTCCTACCATAATATCCACATAAAAATCTTCCATAGCAGAATAAAGCAGTTCTTCTGCTACTCGTGGTAATCGGTGAATCTCATCAATGAACAAAACATCTCCCGGCTCTAATTCGTTAAGAATCGCTACCAAGTCTCCTGGTTTTTCAATAGCTGGACCACTCGTTGTTTTAATCGCTACTCCCATCTCATTGGCAATCACCATTGCCATTGTGGTCTTACCTAATCCTGGAGGGCCATAAAGGAGCACATGATCGAGAGCTTCTTCCCTTTGTTTTGCGGCTTTAATATAAATTGACAATTCTTTTTTCACTTTATCTTGCCCAATATATTGAGATAGCCACTGGGGACGAAGTGATTTTTCTAACATCTCTTCCTCAGAAACAAAGGCACCTGAGACTAATCGCTCTTCTTCCATATCTGTCCCTCCTTATTTTTTCATTAATAATTTCAAACCAAATCGTAAGTACTCATCCGTCGTTGTGGCTGTGGCTTGTTCTAGTTCTTTGGTTATTTTTTTCACTTCTCGTTCCGTATAACCTAAAGCTCTTAGCGCTTCAATTGCCTCATCAAAACCTGTTGTTGGCACCACATTAAACAAGTCATCTTGTGTTGCCATAGCTTCGACGGCAGAAGGGGTGATACTTAATTCATCCAATTTGCCTTTCAAATCTAAGACCATTTGTTGAGCTGTTTTCTTACCGACACCTGGGAATTTTGTTAAATATTTAGCGTCTTCCGTTTCGATGGCGTGAACCAAACCACCATGGTCATCTAGTGCCATAATAGCCAACCCACTTTTAGGTCCAATACCAGACACACTAATAAGCTTTAAAAAGAGTTGTTTTTCTTCTAAATTAGAAAAGCCGTATAATAAATGAGCATCATCACGAATCACTTGATGTAAGTAAACCGTCACTTCCTCGTTATAATAAGCTGAAAATCGGAAAGGATTAGCCACACTAATCTGGTACCCTATTTGATTATTTTCTACTACGATATAATACGGACTAACAAACGTTACCGTTCCTTTTATATATTCAAACACTTTGTCATCTTCCTTTCACGCACGCATGTTCCCTAAAATTGTACCATAAATCACTTTGTTTCACTAAAGAAAAAAATAAAGCGTATCAGAAGATACACTTTATTATTCAAACAAGGGTAAGTATTTTTCGTAACCCGCTTCTGCCATTTCTGACACTGGAATAAATTTTAAGGCAGCCCCATTGATACAATACCTTAAACCACCAGCTTCTACTGGACCGTCAGGAAACACATGACCTAAATGGGAATCTGCGTCTTGACTTCTTACCTCTGTCCTGACTCGGGATAGGCTAGTATCTTCAATCTCTTCAAGAGTCGCAATAGGTTTCGTGAATGATGGCCAACCACATCCAGCATCATACTTGTCTAATGAGCTAAACAAGGCTTCTCCACCGACGATATCCACATAAATACCTTCTTCAAATTGTTGGTCGTACTCACTTGAAAAAGGCATTTCTGTCCCGCTCTCTTGTGTTACTTGATACTGAGTCGGGGTGAGTGTTTGACGCAATTTATTTAAATCTTTTTTCATCCTAATTCCCTCGCTTTCAATAATTGATTTAGCTGACCTATGGGCAATCCCATAACAGAATAATAATCGCCTTTAATCCTTTTTACTAGTAAAGCGCCTTGACCTTGAATACCGTAAGATCCCGCTTTATCAAGAGGCTCTTTGGTCGCTACATACTCTGTGATCTCTTTCTCTGTTAAATCAAACATCGTCACTTCAACTATTTCTGTTTGTACAATGGGTGGCTCGTTGGAAAATAGTACACACATCCCTGTCATCACAAGGTGTGTCCCACCACTTAACGAACGCAACGTTTCCATAGCAACCACTTCAGTGAGTGGTTTCCCTAGAATACGTCCTTTATCTACCACAATCGTATCACAGCCAATAATTACGTCGTCCTGTCTCTCTTGTCTAATATGGTTGGCTTTCTCAAAAGCCATTCTCTCAACGTATGCTTCAGGCGTTTCTGACTCTCTCACACGTTCATCAATATTGGCTGGCTTCACTAAGAAGTCTGCGGTCACTTTTTGTAACAATTCTTGTCGTCTCGGCGAGGCTGACGCTAATATAAGGGCCATTTGTATTCTCCTTTTAATGAGGATCTTGAATCCGTTTAAATAATTTCTCCATGTCTTGATTGGTAAAATGAATCAAGACCGGTCTTCCATGAGGGCAATTAAAGGGATTCTCGCATTCTTGTAGTTCTAAAAGTAAAGCCCTCGCTTGTTTATCATCTAAATAATGATTGGCTTTGATGGATTGTTTGCAACTCATCATAATCGCCTTAGATTCTCTAAATTTTGCCACATCCACTTGACCTTCTTCTAAAAAGATATCAATCATGTCTCTCATAATGGCTTCTTCTTCACCCACAGGGTACCACGTTGGGTGTGAACGAATAATAAAGCTATTGGTTCCAAATTCTTCTAAATGAATACCAATCATGGCTAAACCGTCCAAATGCTCATTGATCGTCATAACATCAGATTTGTCATATTCTAACACAATAGGGACAAGAAGATCTTGTAAATCATCGGTTACTTGACCAATCTGTTCTCTGAAATACTCGTACTTTATCCGTTCTTGAGCCGCATGTTGGTCCACAATATAGAGCCCTTCGTCACTTTGAGCAAACAAATACGTTCCGTGCATCTGACCAAAATACTCTAATTGTGGAAAAGACTCTTTCGATGATTCTTCCGAAACGTCTTCTACACGGTCCTCTATCGTAACCTCTTGTTCTACTTGTTCTTCCACGATAGGGACTGAGTGACTTGCTACCTGGTCCTCTAGTATCGGCATGGGTTGCTTCCCTTTTTCATTTACATCCGTTATCGGATCCGTGTCAGAATCCTTAGGCGTCATATAAAACTCACCACTTTTTGAGTCATAGTTCAACCCACTAGTGTTCGTTGGTCTTTTGATACTTTGAGCGGGTGTCACCTTTCGCTCTCCAATAGGTAATTGAATTTGCTCCATTTTCGGTTCAGGTGACACCCGGCGTTTAAAGGGGGCTGTGTCTTTAACATTTGGGATAAGTAACTCTTTACTTAGTGTCGCTTTTATCCCTCTTTCAATGAGTTCCATTAATTCTTTTTCTTTACTTAAGCGAACTTCCTGCTTGGTTGGGTGAACATTCACATCCACTAAAAGCGGATCCATCTCTATTTGTAAAACTACTAGAGGGAATCTACCTACCATGAGCTTTGATCCATAACCAGCAATAATGGCCTTGTTTAGAAGGTAATTCTTAATGTATCTACCGTTGATGATGATGGACACATAATTTCGACTAGCTCTAGTTACTTCTGGCAAGGAAATATACCCTTCTAACTTAAAGTCTAAATCTTCTTCTGAGACCGGTAGCATTTTTTTTGCCGTACTGACGCCATAAATGCCTGCAATGGTTTGTTTCAATTCCCCTTTACCCATAGTGGTCATCATAGCATTCCCGTCATGAACTAAGCGAAAGGCAATACTCGGGTGGCTCATAGCCAGTCGATTGACAATATCCCCAATTTTAGCTAGTTCTGTAGGCAATGTTTTAACGTATTTCAAGCGAGCCGGCGTATTAAAGAACAAGTGGGATACTGTGATACTCGTTCCCTTTCGCAATGAATGAGGCCTATGATGTACGACCTCTCCTCCAGATAACTCCAAATAAGTACCTGTTCCTTCTCCAGTTGACGTCTCCAAAATCAGCTCAGATACAGACGCAATACTTGGCAACGCCTCGCCTCTAAAGCCTAAAGAACGAATACGGAACAGATCATCTCTTGTGTGAATTTTACTTGTAGCATGGCGCTTAAAAGCGTTAAGTACATCCTCATTGACAATCCCATCACCATTGTCCACCACTTGTATCTTTTTCAATCCGGCTTCTTCAATAAAAATATCTATTTGGGTACTATTGGCATCAATGGCATTTTCCACGAGTTCCTTCACAACTGAGGCAGGGCGTTCCACCACTTCTCCTGCGGCAATCTGATTCGCTAATGTTTGAGATAACTCTTCAATACGTTCCATGTCATCCTGTTCCCCCTTTTGTTATAATTTTTTTTGTAATTCTACTAAGATTGTCAAAGCCTGTAACGCTGTAACATCTAGTAAGTTCAATTGTTTTAATTCATCGATGACTTCTTGTTCTGGTGCTTCTAACCCACTAAATAAAGACAATTGACCTTCTTCAACTTGTGTTTTGACAGGTTGAGTAGGTGTCGCTTTTGGTTTTTCTAACGTGGTCAGAGTAGCAGTAGGGCTCGTTTTTTCTAACGCTTCTAAAATAACGCTCGCTCTTTCTAATAAAGAACTTGGGAGTCCAGCTAATTTGGCAACATGAACCCCATAACTCTTATCTGCTGGTCCTTCCATCATTTTATGTAAAAAGACCACTTCCCCGTCTTGTTCCACAGCTCCTACATGATTATTTTTCAACCCACTAAGCTCTGTATCGAGTTGTGTCAGCTCATGATAATGCGTGGAAAATAGTGTCTTGGCCTTCACTTCTTCATGTATGTACTCAATAATTGACTGAGCCAAAGCCATACCATCATACGTTGCGGTTCCTCGACCAATCTCATCAAATAAAATCAAACTATTCGGTGTCGCATGACGGAGTGCCTGATTGGCTTCCATCATTTCAACCATGAAGGTACTTTGACCTGAAATCAAATCATCTGAGGCCCCGATACGAGTAAATATCTGGTCAAAAATAGGCAAGACGGCCTTCTCTGCCGGAACAAAACAACCAATTTGAGCCATGATAACCGTTAAGGCTAACTGACGCATATACGTGCTCTTACCCGACATATTGGGTCCTGTGATAAGCATAATCATGGTTTCTTCTTCTAAGGATACTGTATTTGGCACGTATTCTTGATGACCTAATACTTTTTCCACCACTGGGTGCCGACCATTTTCCACAAGTAACGTGTGGCGGTTGGGTGTTAAGGTTGGGCGGACGTAATGATACGTTTCACTCACAAACGCTAAACTTTGCAGGACATCCAGACTAGCAATCGCTTTAGCCAATTGTTGTAATCGCTCAATTGACGCCTTTACTTCTTCTCTAATTTTTAAGAACAAATGATACTCTAGTTCTTGTGATTTTTCTTCTGCTTCTAAAATCAAGGTTTCAATTTCTTTTAACTCAGGCGTAATATAGCGTTCAGCGTTTGCTAACGTTTGTTTTCTTTCGTAGCGACCTTCTGGAAGAGAGCCTATATTACTTTTTGTCACTTCGATGAAATAACCAAATACTCGGTTAAATTTGATTTTAAGTGTTTTAATTCCTGTGGCTTCTCGTTCTTTACTTTCTAGTTCCGCAATCCATTTTTTCCCATTTTTCATAGCATCTCTGTACGTGTCCAACTGGTCGTTGTAACCATCTGATATGACGTTACCTTCTGTAATACTCAATGGGGCTTCTTCATTAATGGCAGATTCTATTAAGGCCACTAACTCTTCCATAGGTAGTAAGTTTTCTAATAAATCTTGCCACTGTCCCTCATCTATCCCGATTAAAATCTGTCTCATCCCAGGTATTTGTTCTAAGGATACTTTTAGTTGTAGCAAGTCGCGACCATTCACATTACCAAATGCTACTTTAGCGGCTAATCGCTCTAAATCGTACACTCTTTTCAAATTCTCTTTGATGTCCATCCGTTCAAAATAAGCGCCTAGTAAACTTTCAATCATGTTTTGTCTGGCTTCAATTTGTTTCATTTGAATTAAAGGACGGTCTAACCATTGTTTTAATAGCCTACCCCCCATAGCAGTTTGGGTTTCATCCAATAACCATAGAAGCGTCCCTTTTTTGTCTTTGCTACGGATGGATTGAATCAATTCTAAATTGTATTTAGAATAATAATCCATTTTCAAAAAATGTTTGGGTTCATATACTTCTGCTTGTTGCATGTGACCTAAGCTTCTTTTTTGAGTCTCAGATAAATAAGAGAGCAAGGTTAGTGTTCCTTTTACTAATAAAGGTTCTGCTAACTCTTCTACTAAGAAATTGAGCTCTGAATGATTGAGTATGTCAGACTGCTCTGATATCAAAATAGCCTGTTGCTCAAATTGCTCTGCTAAGGTGTCAGAAATAGGTGTTCCAAGAACAATTTCTTTGGTTTGTAAGCTACTACACTCATTCATAACACTTTCTTCATCGAATAACACACTGGTTTTCAATTCCCCTGTGCTTAAATCAGCGTAAGCAAAACCATATTGCCCATCCTCAATCACTAATCCTGTTAGGTAGTTATTGGTCTTGGCTTCGACTTCTTTTCCTTCCATGACGGTTCCTGGGGTCACTAACTGGACAACTTCTCGCTTAACCATGCCTTTGGTTGTCTTAGGGTCTTCCACTTGTTCACAAATAGCAACTTTGTACCCTCGCTCAACGAGATTATCGATGTAACCTCTTGCCGCATGATGGGGAATACCACACATAGGAATTGGGTCATCCGCATTCCGATTGCGACTAGTCAATGTTAATTCTAATAATTGAGCTGCTTTTTCAGCATCATCATAAAACATTTCATAAAAATCACCTAAACGATAAAACAAAAAGGCGTCAGGGTATTGTGCCTTAATGCCTAGATATTGCTCCATCATCGGGGTGTGTTTGGTTTTTTGAGGCACAGTATCACTCCTTATCTATCTAACCTATTATCTAAATCCTCATTAACACTTTTTTCTAGCTTACCTGTCATATATTGTACCAATTCATTGGCTTCTATCAGTCGCTCACGAAACGTAACTACTAAAGGATGTTCATCAAATTCTTTTTGCAAGTCATTGGCCGCTTTTACTGCCTCTTGCTCAGCAATTGGCTTATCGTAATGAGCGAATTGAACCGCATCTTTTTGCAGTTGTTTAATGTCCTCTACCATTTTTGTTAGTCCTTCATGAGACCCGATTTGAGCTTCTATGGCTTGATAATCCTTAATAACGGGATGTTGATTCAATAATTCTAGAAACTGGTTAAGAGACGTTTGTACTGCTTTTGTATACACATCAGGACGTTCCATTCTTTTCACCTCTTCTTTTTAATCACGAAATGGTCGATCTGGATTAATCATATGCGCTTCTATTTTTTTAGCTTTACCTGTGGTGTCGTCTATATCAATGACACAATACGACAACAACTCTCGTCCCTCTTCCACCACTTCAAAGCGGTGAGGTAAGGCTGTTATAAATTTGTCAATCACAGCGGGTCTTTGCATCCCTAAAATACCATCATAAGGACCCGTCATTCCTACATCTGATAGATAAGCCGTTCCTCCTGGTAATATACGAGCATCATTGGTTTGCACATGAGTATGTGTGCCCACAATCGCGGATACTCGCCCATCCACATACCATCCCATGGCTTGTTTTTCACTGGTTACTTCTCCATGAAAATCAATAAAGATATGATTCGTTCTCTCACGCGCTTCTTCGATTAATTCATCAATCACCGTAAAAGGATCATCTATAGCTGTCATAAAGACTCTCGCCTGTAAGTTAATCACAGCGATTTCCAATTGATTCACCTTAATAAAGACCATGCCTTGTCCCGGTGTCGTTGCCACTGGGAAATTAGCTGGTCGTACCAGTTTTTTAGCATCATCTATAAAGTCCATGATTTGATGATTGTCCCACGCATGGTTCCCTAGGGTCACTACATCTGCCCCGTCCTGTAACAATTTTTTGTATATTTTTTCAGTAATCCCACGACCTGCAGCAGCATTCTCTCCATTCACTACTGTCACTTGTGGACGATACTTTTTCTTTAATTTTGGTAAGTAGGTCGTAATGGCATCTCTTCCCATTGACCCTACAACATCTCCTACAAATAATACACGCATATTTTGTCCTCTTTTCTAATTAACTACTTGCTACATTCTATCAATATTTTGAGACAAATAAAAGGAAACCTCTCCAATTAGCCTCGATTCCTATCAGCATCTTGCTTCCCAATTTTTAACCGTTCTATGTTAAAATGATACACAAGATATCCAAACAACCTAAAGGAGGCGTTATCTATGAAACAACCTATCCTTATTTTCGGTGGTAGCGGTTTTATTGGTCAAGCACTTTGTAAAGAAGCTATCCAGCGAAACATTCCAGTTATTAGCATCTCAAAACACGGTAAACCCAAAGGACATGATCTATGGATGACACACCCTCTCTTAACATGGGTAACAATGGATATCTTTCGGGAATCAGAATGGCGTGACTATGTAAAAAACTGCCGTTGTTGCATTAATTTAATTGGGATTCTTTTTGAACAACCAAAAAAGGGCCTTACTTATGACAAAATGATTGTCCATAGTAACCACCTCATTGCTCAAGAAGCACAAAAACACAAAAAAAATTATCTTTTTCTATCAGCAAAAGGCGGACCTTCTGGCTATGTTAAAGCAAAAAAACAAGCAGAGCAGGAAGCGATGACTTTAACAACTACCACTATCATTATAAGATCGGGGCTTGTGGTGACAAAGCGACAACCGATAACTTATTTACAAGGGGTAGGCATTAAAGGACTCACTCACTGTCCTCTCTTAAAAAAACAAGCCAATAAGGTATATCCCACACCATTAAAGGTACTTGTACCATGTATTCTCAACCATATGGAACAACCAACCTCGTTGCTTGTTTCTGACATTCGATAATAATTAAGGAGCTTACGACATGAATATACTCATCACAGCGGGCGGTACGTCTGAAAAAATTGATCAGGTTCGTGTACTAACAAATCAAGCCACAGGGCGTCTAGGAAAAGAAATAGCTGATGCGTTCAAAAAAGAAGACGTGCACATCTACTACGTTCACGGTCCTCAAGCGGTACTACCAACAGGAGATAACGTGGAGCTAATCCCCATTCACTCTGTCAAAGAGTTATACACACAGATGGAGAAGTTACTAACAACCACGCCCGTTGATTATGTTATCCACAGTATGGCGGTGAGTGATTACCAGGCCAACCAAGCCTTAAGTGATTACGAGCTAGCTCGCACATTAGCAAAAAATCTAAAAAAACAGCCAGACTTATCAGAGGATGAATTAGTAACTGCTATTCAACAAATCCTACATAACCCGGACACATTCACGGATCAAACAGCTAAAAAAATCAGTTCCAAAGGAGAACAACTTGTCTTAATCTTAGATAAAGCACCTAAAGTCATTCAACACATCAAAAAATGGCAACCTAATACCACTCTTATTGGTTTCAAACTACTAGTGGGTGTGAAAGAAGAAGAATTGGTCCAAGTGGCAAGGGAGAGTATCATCAAAAATCAAGCCGATTTTATCCTAGCTAATGACTTAGAAAACATTACAAAGGAAGAACACCTTGGTCTACTTGTAGATACATCAGGTGTGAGACAACGCTTCACAACGAAAAAAGACATTGCTCAAGGAATCAAGCAACTTATCATCAAATAGTAAGGAGTGACATTATTATGCCAACGGTTTTACTTGGCGTATCGGCCAGTATCTCTGCCTATAAAGCAGCCGATCTGACGAGCCAACTAAAAAAACACAACATTAATGTAGAAATTATTATGACAAAAAATAGCACACAAATTATACCTGAACTTACCTTGCAAGTATTATCTAAAAACAGAGTACACACAGATGTCATGTTAGAACATAACCCTTTAGAAATTAATCACATCGATATGGTCAAAAGAGCCGATTTATTTTTAATCGCTCCTGCTTCTGCCAATATTATTGGAAAAATTGCTAACGGCATTGCAGACGACATGTTGTCTACAACAGCACTGGCTGTCCATGATATTCCAAAATGGATTGCACCAGCTATGAATACGTACATGTATCAAAACCCTGCCATGGTGGATAATTTAGCCACTCTAACACGCTACGGTTACGACATCATTGAACCAAAAGAAAGTCTTTTAGCTTGCGGGGATTACGGCAAAGGTGCCCTTGAGGATGTTTCTATCATTGTCGAAAAAATCGTGGCTTATTTTCAAGAATTAAAGGAGAAGTAACATGAAAACCAAACAGTTAACCCTAACCGCTATCTTTATAGCGATTATTATTCTTTTTTCTTTTACACCACTTGGATTCATTAATTTAGGCTTTATCAAAGCAACCTTGGTGCACGTGCCAGTGATTATCGGTTCTATTATTTTAGGGCCTCAAATCGGTGCCCTATTAGGACTCGTTTTTGGTTTAAGTAGTATGTTGATTAATACGATTACACCTTCTATCTTGTCTTTCGCCTTCTCTCCTTTTATCCCTGTTCTAGGGACAACGCAAGGGAGCTTATGGGCCATTGTTATCGCTTTGATTCCTCGTATATTAACAGGAGTCGTTCCTTACTATGTATACAAAGGACTCGTTAACCCTAAAAAAGAGGAATCGAAAAGAATCGCTTTATTTACAGCAGGAGTCACAGGGTCTTTAGTGAATACTATCCTAGTGATGAATCTCATTTTCTTTTTATTCCAAGATGCTTATGCTAGTGCTAAAGGAATCACTGTCGGGAGTGGCTTATATAAAGCCGTTCTAAGTGTCATCTTTATTAATGGTATCCCAGAAGCCATCGTGGCAGGGATTGCAACTAGTACTGTGGCTTTTGTCCTACTAAAGGTCTACTATAAAAATCAGTCTAGAGGTTGACGTATCTTCTCTTCTCACTTGGTATAATTGAGACATCAAGTGATACAGGAGGTGTGACATGAGACAATCTAGAGATTGGACCTATGTTGTAGCAATAATTGCTCTCATTTTTGGTCTGTGGCTAATTCTTCAATTGGTAAGTGGTATTCTAGCCATCATCATTAAATTATTCTTTCCTATTCTTATCCTTTTAATGGTGGTCCAAATGGTCCAACGTCACAGAAACAGGAAACCTTATCGCTGAATATAACAAACAAAAGATAGTAACAAACGACACAAAAAGAACCGATAGTCCCCCTATCGGTTCTTTTTATTTTATTTATGATGGTAACAATAACTTTTTATTTTTTTTCATGGTTAAAATAAGCAGTGCGTATGTAGCTAATCCTGTTAGTATAGCACTTGTTCCATTAATAACGAGAGAATACATCAGCGGACTTAAGCCCCACATTGCATATTTACCCCAAAATATAACACCTGCAACAACATGCCAAACATATCGGCTAATGATTCCTACCACTGTCCCCAAGCCCAAATAGAGATAAACAGAACGACTGTTAGACCTAACTGCCTCTTTTATTTTGTTAGAATACACACCTGCCATTCCGATAAAGGTGTAGGCCAATAAATATTCAATTAAAGCTTGTGATACAGTCAAAATATGGGCTTTCCCCATGACAAAATGCAGTAATCCCCACATCAATCCTGACATTAGAGCTGGCTTAGTTCCCCTTCTAAAAGCATAAACAATCAAAGGAAACATACCTATTGAAATCGAAAAACCTGGACCAAACTTTAGCGGTATAAAGGAAAGTGCCATAGATAGAGCGGCGACAATTGCTCCCTCTAACCAAATTCTATTTTTCTGTTGTGACATAAAAAAATCCCCCTTTTAATGTTTGCCGACCACACAAAAAGGGAGTAATGTCCTTGAGATTACTCCATCACAATTCCTACGAATGTACTAACAAAATCAGGTTCTAGGGTTTAGAATGTCTGAATTCAATCTCAGCTGAAGCTCCCCTTTGTGATGGTAACGGTATTTAGTTATCTATTATTCTCTCATTCATTGGTATATCTGTCAAATTAACGCGTTTATTTGTTATTAAATACCTTTATTTCAATAAATCATTGTCATAAACAGTGTAATCACACCGATAAACAAATAATCGTTTCCCATCTACTAAAAAATTAGTAGATGAGGGAACTTCTGTATCTGATATACGAATGCTATCGCCACTAAATGTCGCCAAGGGGTTACCATCTTGACTTCTAATTAAAATCGTTTTCGCTTTTCCTGTAAATTTATTTTGAAATTCATTGTACATACTATTCATCACAGGAACCGCTTTATTTTGATTATCAATGTCTACCTTTTTAGCATAATCTTCAAAGATATTATCCATTCCTTGCTCGTAGGCAATAAGAGAAGAACCCACATGAGTCATTGATTTCCCGCCTACTGTCAATGCGATAACTTTAGAATCCTTCCGAACTTCACCATCAGATCCTGTCTTATCAAATTTGGTGTCTCGCTCAATTTTGACAGATTTTCCACTGACACTATCAATAAGCTGAGAATTAGTATCATACGTTTGGACAACCATTTCTAATCCTGCAAAGTCTTGTTTAAAATCCTTCATCCAGTTAAACATATCCGTACAACCACTCAAGGTTACAATAAGGCCACCTAATAGTATGACACGGATTATTTTTTTATGTTTCGACATTTTTTAACCTCCCATATTCTTAGTTATTCCTTTTTATTGTAACACTTATCCCTAAATATACGGAAGAATAAATGACCGTTACCTCATTTGATTCTTTCCTTTTATCTGTGCTAAACTTTGATTTAATCTTAGAGAGGAGCCTTTTAACGATGAAACCTGTGTACTCATTTATAGGTGTTGGCCTCATCACTTTCTTACTTATCATCTTATACCAATCTTTCCAATACCCCAATTACTCCTTAAGTGTTGGAAAAGTGACAGACACAGAGACAATAAGTCAGGTAGATACAATGGATCAACACGGTAATCAAGATGTTTTAACCACACAACGTCTTTCTATTCTCTTATTATCAGGAGAGCATAAAGACCAACAGATTACACTCATCAATCACTATGATCAATCTCAAATTAGCACGCAACGCTATCACATAAGAGATGTTCTATTTATGGATATCAATCACACAGATTTAGCTGAATCTAGTATCATTGAAACGAAACGAGATAGCTCTTTGATTATTTTCATCCTTCTCACGGTGCTATTGATATTAGTGGTTGCCAAGCATCACGGAATCAAATTATTTCTTGTTTTTGGTATCAACGCGGGTCTACTGATAGGATTACTAATGTGGTATAAAGAAGCTAACAGCCAATTATTGCTTATTGCAAGTTTATTACTGACACCTTTGTTCATCATAGTAAGCCTTATGTTATTCAGTGGTTGGTCAGTAAAAACAAGGATTGCTATGACAGCGTCTCTTGTTACGACCTATAGTACCTTCTTTATTGGCGCTATTGTCATCACATTACTCGATCACAAAGGACTGCACTACGAATCCATGGATCTTATTACACGACCTGGTCCAATCATTTTCTTCACAAGTCTATTGATGGGCTCTCTTGGAGCTATTATGGATGTCGCTATGACCATCAGCACTGCTTTGACAGAAGTCGTAGCCAATAAACCAGATGTCACAACGTTAGAGCTTAAACAATCTGCTACCCGTATCGGTCAAGAGGTCATGGGACCCATGATTAATATCATGTTTTTTTCTTATTTGAGCGGTTCGATTCCCTTAATGATTATTTTTTTGAGTAATCAGATGTCCCTTACTTACACCTTTTCTTTATCTATTTCTTTAGAATTAGCCCGCGCATTAGTAAGTAGCATAGGTATTGTTCTAACCATTCCTATCACTACTTTTATGACTACCTATTTTTACAAAGGAAAGGAGCGTCCATATGTCAGTTAATGCCGTCTTACTCATTGTTTTAGTCATACTGATTAGTTGGATTTCAGGCGATAAGAGACGACATATTTTACTTTCTCTTTTTTTAAATACCTTCATTCTCTTCACGCTCTTGATTGGAATACATTGGGGATTATCTCCGTTCCTATTAACGTTGATTGCTTGCTTAATGATTAGTTGGTTAAATATCTATTACATCAACCAAGGAGCGACATGGACAAGACCTGCCTTTCTTAGTAGTATGCTTATTTTAATCAGCATGACTCTAGTTATTTTTACCGTGTCATCTATGCTTAATCTCCAAGGTATTCCGACAGAAGAACTAATGGAGATGGATATGTATTCCCTACAAATTAACCGCTCTTTCCTATCTATTAGCATGGCGGTCTTAACGATGGCTACCATCGGTGCTATTAACGATATTACCGTCTCTATCGCTTCTGCTTTAGGCGAGTTGTACTATCAAAAACCAACCATTACAAAACAAGCCATGTTTCAATCTGGTAAGCGTATTGGCATTGACGTTCTTAATACCACTATCAACACCTTATTGTTCGCAACTTTAGGAAGTCAAATCGCTGTCTTTATTTGGTTTTTAGATGTGGATTATTCTTTTTATCAATTGTTTAATACAAATCTTCTGGTAACTGAATGGGTGGGAATTTTAACCAGTGGAATAGCTATTACCTTAACAATACCTGTAACTACATGGCTCATTGTTCGAGAATACAAGCTTAAGGTTTGACATCCTTCCTACAACGTGTTAAATTTAACTACGATAATTGAATTTTGTTAGGTGAGGCTCCTATACAAACACAGGCTATTGCCCAAAAACGTCGAGAGACACCAATGGGTAGAACAAGGATTGTCGTCAAGAAGGCTTTTCTCAAAATAGCTAAGACCTGGTCTTTACGTTGTATAGTGCTAAAGCTCAACATGTTAGTAACGTAATATGTCTAAGAGTGGGTACCTGTCTTATTTAATGATAGGTTTCTGCTCTTATTTGATTGGAAAGGGAGGTGGTTAATATGATGACGATTATCGCTATTGCTATTTTAGTCGCCCATATCGTGGGACACAATGCAACAGAAATCTCTGAGTCTAAGCCACATCAGAGGAGATACAAAACTGTTAGACCAGCCACACAAAACTAACAATTAGCTCCTCATCCAACAAAAATCAATCACAAAAAAAACACCACGAAGGGTCACATTACCCTTCGTGGTGTTTTTATCGATTATTTAATGGTTACAGTAACTGTGCGTCGTCCCCAGTTTAAACATTCGTCCACTGTATTGAAATGTAAGTCAATGCGGTTACCCACAATTGCTCCACCAATATCACCAGCCACAGCTAAGCCGTAACCAGACACTTCTACTAGAGAGCCTAGTGGAATAACGCTTGGATCCACAGCTATGACACGTGAATTTTGACGTAAGTCAATTCCTGTTGATGTATAAAAGCTGAGGCCTGGTTCTGTATATGAATAGCCTGTTGCTTCCATTGTTAAGGTTTGACCCCCACCGTTAGAACTTGGTTCTGATGGTGTGTTTTGGGTAGGTTCTGGCGTCGGTTCAGGTGTCACTGTTGCTTCTTTTTCACTTGTTGTGTTAGTAACAGGTTCTGATGCTACTTTCTTTTCTGGTGCTTTAGCCTCAGATGACACTGTTTTCTTAGCTGCTTTTTCTTGTTTCACAGCCTCTGCTGCTGCTTTCTTTTCTACCGCTTCTTTTGCGATACGGTCGTTGGCTAATTTAGTTAATAATTCTTCATTATCTGCTAGTTCTGTTTTTAACGATGACACTTCTTGCTCCAAGTTAATCGTCTCAACTTCCATGGCTTCTTTTTGTTCCGTTAATGCTTGTTGATTCGTTACTAAATCATGTTTCAGTGTTTCTAGTTGCTCTTTATCCGCTGCTAAAGACTCTACTTTTGATTTTTCAGCCCCCTGTAATACAGTGACAGCATACACGCGGTTAACAAAATCAGACATATTTTCTGCAGTCATCACTGCATCGACTAGATTGAATGAAGAACCATTTGCTTGAATATCTTGCATGCGTCCTGCCATTGCTTCTGTTCTTTTTTCGATGTTTTTCTCTGTCTCAGAAATACTCACTAACGTTTCTTTAATCGTTTCTTCTGTATTAGTAACATTAGATTTAATGGTTTCTAATTCTTGATATTTTGCATTGACTGAATCTAGTGCACTATCAATTTTTGCGCTAATCTCAGAGCTTTCCTTTTTAACTGTTTCTTCCTTTGCCGCTGCAAAGACATTTAATGGAAATAGGACTAACATCAACAATGATAAAAATGCGCTTACTATCTTTTTCCCTTTCAACAATGACAACACCTTTCTTATTTCGTCCGTTCTTACTTTCTCTACCCATTATACAAAAATAACAATCACTCTATGTAACAAACCCTTTACAAATTGTTACATTTTGGTCTAATCTATAAGTAATACATTATAGATAGGAGTTTTTTTATGGAAAAGCAACTTTATTTTGCCAGTCCTTTATTCTCAAATATGGAGCGTTTTTATAATGAGTATCTCGTTAAAAAAATTCGTGAACGCTACCCTGATCAAGTCGTCTACCTTCCTCAAGAACAAGGAGATATCAACGACAAAGAAAGCTTTGCAGATGCTAAAATGATTGCTACTTATGACACCAATGCCCTCTTAGAAAGCAAATTAATGCTCGCTGTTATCGATGGGCCAGTTATTGATGTTGGCGTGGCTTCAGAGATTGGCGTTGCCTATCAAGCGGGGATACCTATCCTTGCCTTATTTACAGATAGTAGACAGCAAGGAGCAAATAACACTAAAAAAATCGCCGCCCTTCATGATATTGCAGAATCACAGTTTCCTTATGCTAATCTTTATACCATTGGCCTCATCAAACTCAATGGTTTAGTCCTCAATGACGAAGATGTCTGGTTAGACACAATAAAAAATTACCTATAATAAACAAACACCTTCATTTTTTGAAGGTGTTTTGTTACATAATTGAAACAATTGAATCTCTCATTCTTTAAATATTGGATAACTTAGCGTACAATAACACTAATTACGTTACAGAAAGGGTGTCGATGCCTCACCATGTTTTCCTTACTATCCTACGCAAAAGACTATAAAAAAGAACTCATCTTAGGACCAGTTTTCAAGTTACTAGAAGCTGTATTAGAGCTATTCCTACCCTTATATATGGCTCGATTAATCAATCAAGGCATTCAAGGAAATGATACACAAGCCTTATTCGTCATTGGCGGGAAAATGATTGGCATGTCTGTCGTCGGTCTGATATGTGTGTTAATTTGTCAATATTATGCTTCCATTGCCTCTCAAGGCTTTGGGACAGAACTTAGAAAAGCTACAATGGCTAAAATTTATACCTTCTCTCATAAAGAAATCGATGCTTTTGGGACAGCTACGTTAATCACTCGAGTGACAAATGATGTGAGTCAATTGCAGCTAGCTTTAGCTATGTTCATCCGCTTAGTCATCCGAGCTCCTTTCTTAAGCATTGGGTCTTTAGTCATGGCCTACCTTATTCAACCAAAGATGACGTTGATTTTCGTCTTCACTTTGCCTGTCTTTTCATTTATTCTGTACTTTATTATGACGCGGACAAGCCCAATTTATTTAGCTGTTCAACAACAAATTGATCAGTTGAATCTAACCATTCAAGAGAATTTAAGCGGTGTTCGTGTGATAAGAGCTTTTTCTAAACAAACATCACAAGAAAAAGAAGTAGCAGAAGTCAGTGATAACTTAGCTCATACCTATATCAATGTTACCTCGTGGTCCGCTTTATTAAACCCGCTGACCTTACTTATTATGAACGCTTCTATTATGGGAATTCTCTACTTTGGTGGGGTACAAGTTACTATTGGAGAACTCCAAGCTGGGGATGTCTTTGCACTCATCAATTACATGACCCAAATGTTATTGGCTTTGATTGTGGTCTCTAATCTTGTCATTATTTTCACCAAAGCTTCCGTTTCAGCTGATCGTGTCCAAGAAATTTTGGATGTAAAGCCTAGTATTCTGACAGATTCACAGGAAGGGGAAAAACTTTGGGAACAACAAAATCTATTACAATTTTCTGACGTTTCTTTCAAATATACTGAAGAAAGTGGCTATGCCTTAGATCGCATTTCTTTTTTATTGAAGAAACATCACACACTAGGTATCACCGGACCAACCGGGAGTGGTAAAAGCACGCTCATTCAGCTAATCCCTAAGTTTTATCTACCTTCTAAGGGGCACCTATATGTAAATGAGACGGATATTACAACCTTGTCTACAAGTGAATTACGTGAAAAAATAGCTATCGTCCCTCAAAAAAGTCAATTATTTAGCGGAACCATTCGCAGTAACTTATCACTAGGAATGACACATACACCCAGTGATGCAGACTATTGGACTGCTCTTGAGATTGCTCAATGCACAGAATTTGTTCAACAACTTCCCAAGCAATTAGATACGCCCGTACTCGCTGGTGGGAATAATTTTTCAGGAGGACAAAAACAGCGTCTAACCATCGCTCGGGCACTTATGATGCAACCTGATTTACTCATCCTAGATGACTCTCTTAGTGCCCTAGATTATAAAACAGATTTAGCGATTCGTGGGGCTTTAAAAGAAAATCTGACCCATACCACTCTGATTATCATCTCCCAACGCCTGTCTTCTATCCAAGGCGCCGATGAGATCTTAGTTTTAGAAGAAGGAAAGTGTGTCGGTTTAGGGATACATCAAGAATTACTCACAACCTGCCCTGTCTATTACGATTTAGCACGCTCTCAAGGGTTAGTAGAAGGGGGGATGGACTAATGGGTCAAACACCTTTGCGTTTCTATCTTACTTACCTAAAGCAATTTAAAAAAGAAGCCCTTCTAGCAAGCATATTAGGTATTGCTAATGGTGTTATCGCAGTATATATGACAAGACTTATTGGCCTAGGAATCGATACTATGATTGGTAAAGATAAGGTCCAATTTGATCTGCTATTTAAGATACTCGTCCTATTTGGAAGCCTAACTCTACTTAATAGTCTGGCCCAATGGAGCATTCAACGCATGGGGAACAAGGTTGCCTATACAGCTGTTGCAAGGGTTAGAAAGGATACCTTTCATCACCTTAACCGTCTACCCATTAACTTCTATGATCAAACCCCACATGGGGATTTGGTCAGTCGTTTCAGTAACGACTTGGATCAAGTGGCAGAAGCTACGACGGCTGTCTTTAACAGTGTTTTTTCTGGTGTGACCATTGTTTTAATTTCTTTAGGTAGCATGCTGTTATTAAGTCCTATGTTAACAACCGTTGTCTTACTGTCTACAGCTCTTATCTTCTTAGTTAATTGGGTTGTCGCAAAAAAAAGCCAGCAAGCGTTTCAACAGCAACAAGCTATTTTAGGCTCTATTTCTAGTTTCCTAGAAGAAGATGTGACTGGTCTAAAAATCATCAAAGGAGTTCAAGGCGAGCAAGAAAGCCTTAATCGATTCAAGCAGCTCAATGAAACACTTCAAGAGGTTGGACAAAAAGCTCAATTTACGTCTTCCTTAACAAACCCCTTGTCTCGCTTTGTCGATCATTTGAGTTATCTAAGCATTGGTGTCATAGGTGGATGGTTAGTCATCAACCAGACACCTGGCATGACAATCGGTGTTATCTCTAGTTTTATTATTTATTCTACTCAATTTTCTAAGCCCTTTATAGAACTATCTGGTATTTTGACGCAAATACAAACAGCCTTTGCTTGCCTCCAAAGAGTCTTTCAATTGACTCAAGAACCGACAGAATCACAAGAAAAACAGGAGCTACAAACCTTGTCCCCCTTAAAAGGGAACATTACATTCCAAGATGTATCTTTTTCCTATTTACCGACTGAACCTCTTATTCAACAGTTTAATTTAACGGTCACATCTGGACAAACCGTGGCAATTGTTGGGCAAACAGGGGCAGGTAAATCGACCTTGGTCAATTTACTCATGCGTTTTTATGAAGTAGACCAAGGACTTATCACCATTGATGGCATTCCCATCCAAGAAATGTCTAGGAAAGACCTACGCCAATCCTTTGGTATGGTTCTTCAGGAGACATGGTTATTTAAGGGGAGCATTTGGGATAATCTCACTTTTGGACGACCAGATGCAACCAAAGAAGACGTTATTTTGGCTTGTCAAGAAGCGGCAATCTACCACTTTATTACCACTCTTCCTAAGGGCTTTGATACCATTATTGGACAAGGAAGCCTGACTTTGTCAGAAGGACAAAGTCAGTTAATGACCATTGCCCGTGTCATTATTAGCCGACCTAATATGCTGATTTTAGATGAGGCTACAAGTTCGATTGACACGTTAACTGAAAAAACCATTCAGAACGTATTTGCTAAGCTCATGGTAGGAAAAACTAGCTTCATTATCGCTCACCGGTTGGCAACAATAAAAGAAGCAGATACTATTTTGGTCATGCATCAAGGAAACATTGTTGAAATCGGAAACCATGACTCACTTATCACCAAACAAGAGGGCTACTATCAACAGCTTTATAATGCTCAATTCACACATAAAAAAGAGAGCTAATCTTTAAAGATTAGCTCTCTCTTTTTTCTCTTCTATAAAATACAATGCACTATTATTATTTTTTTCATTTTCCAAATATAGGAAAGCAGCGACAAGTAACAATGTAAACAACTCGCTTTGCTCTTCGAATAAGGTTATCTCATGAGAGGGCCCCCAATGAACCCATCTTTTCCGTACTTTAGCAACTTTGCGATAGCCATACATCACATCATAATTAAACTCCCACCACTGACCGCACAGCTCAAATACAGGACTTGAAAAAACAAAACCATTGGATGTATCCGTTTTTTCTTGTCTTAATAGAAATAACTCTTCACCAACACCAGTCATTCCCACATATTTAGTTGCTCCTTTTGTATTTTCCTTCGACACTTTACCGATCATTTCCTTTTTTTCATTCAACAGTACGAGATAAGCTGTGTCATCGTCTTCATATTGCTCTAAATGATACTCTGCATCTCCTGGACGGTTAAAAAAAGAAAACGGTTTTTCTAAACTAAAATCATCATTCTTTACAAAAAGTTGTCTCATACGCGATTCCTCCTCCAAGAAACCCCTTTATATTTCCCTATACAAGTTAATAATAGCATCTTTTACCTATCTACACCAACATTTCAACCAATTCTGTGAGTTTTTTAACTGTATATACAGGCTTGTTATCATCTGCCCTCATATTTCTTTCATTTAACCAGACAGAATCAATGCCATAGCGATTAGCTCCTCTAATATCTGAGGTCAAACTATCCCCTATCATCAATGCATTCTGAACGTCTGTCAGTTGTAGTTGATTGAAAACAAAATCAAAAAAGCGAACGTCTGGTTTCTCAAAACCAACTTCTTCCGAAATAAACAACTCATCAAAATAAGGCATTAATCCCGCTCGTTCCAATCGATTTCTTTGCGTTCGTCCCACGCCATTTGTTCCTGCGTAAATACGATACCCTCGTTCTTTTAAGGTTTTTAATACTTCCTTACTTCCCTCAATTAAATCGACCCGATTTTCTAAACCTGTTCTAAACGCATCATCGGCCACAGCGCCATCAACGCTGATTCCTTGTGTTTGAAAAAACGTAGAAAAGCGTTGCGATAATAACACTTCTTTTTTTATGGTTCCTTCTTCTAGTTGTTCCCACAATGCACCATTAATTTTACTATAAGTTGCGACACTCTCTTCATTGTAGATTACACCATACTGAGTAAATACTGCTCGTAGAGCGTGTCTTTCTGACTCAGTGAAATCTAAAATAGTGTTGTCTATATCAAAAATTAAATGTTTATATTCTTTCATAAAAAAAACCCCTCTACCATTAGTCTTATCAAACGATAACATATTTTAAATACAGGATGCCATCATTTTTACTTATAACAAAAAAACTCCCCAACATGTGTTAGGGAAGTCAGTAAGTAATTCTTAAAATTTAACTAATTGCTGTTGTAATACTTTCACATTTGACATTGAATAAGTAATCGTCACTTGCACGACTAACATGATACTCGAACTGATTAATCTTGCTGGAATAAACGCTAAGGCGCTTGACCCAAACATGATATATAACCACAGTGTGTTAAGTATCAAGTTCATGAATACTGTCACTGTCACGTTGGCTAGAATGATTCTCTTTAGAGTCATCTCTTTCTTATAGTAAAAGCTACTATAAATAACACCTGCTAAGAAAGCAGTTAAGGTAAATCCTGGGAAAAATGGCCCAGATGGAAATAGACTAGCTCCTATAAAATCAGCAAATCCATTTCCAACCCCAGCTAACAGTGGACTAAAGGTCATTGCCATAAAGACAACTGGTATAAAAGCAAAACTTATTTTGACAAACTGAGTCGGTATGGATAACCAACGTGACAAAACAACTTGCATTGCAATTAAAATCCCCATCAGTGCGATTGATCGTGCAGTAATTTGTTTCTTTTCCATTTTAGCATCTCCTTTAATTTAGAGTTGCTACATCCAATATGCAGCGAATGCAGAAATATGGTCGCAAACACTCCACTAGTGTTTTTCGTCCGATGAGCAACATCCCATCTCCTCGGCACTTGACGCTATACTTCTTACTCTGTTTTTTTATTACTACAAATGTACTATATCATATTTTTCAGAAATCACAATGAAGAGTATCCCAGTCTATTTTTCGACAAATAAGACAAGCTAGTTAAATAAATAAGAATCGTTATATTGAAAGATTCTTATCAGTTAATATGACTTTTTTTTGACGAAAAATAAACCATATTGTTCTTTGGGCAATGTGACGAATACTTTTGGGCAGTCTGACATTGTAAGCGTATTAGTTTATATACTATACTTTAATTAATAAATGAGTGCTAAGAAAGTAGGAATAGACATGGTAGAAATCGCGTTAAAAGGGATCCATAAAAAATACGATGGTAACCCAAATTATTCAGTAACAGACTTTAACTTAAACATCGAAGACAAAGAATTTATCGTCTTTGTTGGTCCTTCTGGATGTGGTAAATCAACCACACTTAGAATGGTAGCCGGACTTGAAGATATCAGTGAAGGTGAGTTGTGGATTGGAGACCGTATGGTGAATGACGTTGCACCAAAAGACCGTGATATCGCCATGGTATTCCAAAACTATGCTTTATACCCTCACATGACAGTATATGATAATATGGCTTTTGGACTTAAATTACGTAAATACGATAAGGCTGAAATCAAACGCCGTGTGGAAGATGCTGCTGATATTTTAGGGCTAACAGACTATTTACAACGTAAACCTGCCGCATTATCTGGTGGACAAAGACAACGTGTGGCTTTAGGACGCGCGATTGTTCGTGATGCTAAAGTCTTCTTAATGGATGAGCCTTTATCTAACTTAGATGCTAAATTACGTGTGGCTATGCGTGCTGAAATCGCTAAATTACACAGACGGTTAGAAACAACGACCATCTATGTAACCCATGACCAAACAGAAGCCATGACGATGGCTGACCGCATTGTTATTATGAAAGACGGTTTTGTCCAACAAATCGGTTCACCAAAAGAAGTCTATAACACACCAAATAACATCTTTGTTGCCGGTTTTATCGGTTCTCCTGCGATGAACTTTTTCAACGTTACGTTAAACGACAATGGTTACATTACAGATGGCAAACAATTAAACCTAGAGTTACCTGAAGGAAAATTAAAAGTCTTGAAAGAACAAGGCTACGTTGGTAAGCAATTAGTCTTTGGTATTCGTCCTGAAGATATCCACAGTGAGCCGATTGTTCAAGAAGCTGCACCACATAGTGTCGTAGAATCTGAAGTGGTGGTGTCTGAATTATTAGGAGCGGAAACTATGCTTTACACACGTACAAGTGATACTGAATTTATTTCAAAAGTAGATGCTCGTTCAACTTATACGCCTGGTGAAATCATTCATCTTGCGTTTAACTTAAACAAAGCTCACTTCTTTGATACTGAAACAGAACAAGCGATTCGTTAAGCTAAATAAAAACAAAAAAATAACACTTAGAGACAATGTCCCAAAAGTGTTATTTTTTTGTTTTTAATAAGGCATTAGCTAATGCACCAAATTCTTCTAAACTTAACGTCTCTCCCCGGCGCTTAGGATCAATACCACTTTCTTCTAAACTTAGTTCTAACCATTTCTTCGTTTCTTCTTCTTTACCAAAATGGCTTACTAGGTTATTCCATAATGTTTTTCGACGCTGAGCAAAACCTGACTTAGATACTCTGAAAAAGAAATCTTCATCCGTTACTTCTACTCTTGGCATCTCACGTTTCACCAATTTAATAATGGCTGAATCCACATTAGGTTGTGGAACGAATGCTGTTTTAGGCACAATAAAAGCCAACTCTGCATCCATATAATACTGAACAGCAATAGATAAAGACCCATATGCTTTCGTTTTTGGTACAGCTGTAATCCGGTCTGCTACTTCTTTTTGCATCATGACAACCATCATCTCAATATCAAGCTTAGACATCAATAGATGCATCATAATCGGTGTTGTAATGTAGTAAGGTAAGTTAGCAACGACTTTAATTCTCGCATTCTCTGGGAATACTTTAGAAACGATGGTTTCAACATCTGCTTTTAAAATGTCTTCATTAATCACTGTGACGTTATCATAAGGACTTAACGTATCATCCAACACGCTAATTAAGCGTTGATCAATTTCAAAAGCTAACACGTGAGCAGCATTACGAGCTAAATGCTCAGTCAACGCACCAATCCCTGGTCCGATTTCAATCACATAATCCTCTTTCGTTAATTCTGCTGTCCCTGCAATGTTTCTTAATATATTTGGTTCAGTTAAAAAATTTTGTCCTAAGCTTTTCTTAAATGAAAAACCATGTTCTTTCATAATCTCTTTGGTACGGCTTGGTGTTGCTATATCACGATATTCCGTCATTTTTTTCATCCTCTAGAATTTCTTTCATGGCTTCTGCAAACATCTCTTCAGTAATTTTAAACATACTTAAACGTTTTTTCAACTGTTTTCCATTTGTGTAACCAATCTTTAATTTATCGCCTAAGGCTTCCCGACGCTTCTTAGCCTTAGGGCCTGCTACTAGACCTAAGTGTATTAAGTCCTCTCCTGTAATCGTGCTTTCAAACGTCTCATTACTGGCCGTAGAGAGACGCTTGATGGCATCTAATATAACCTCATCACTAGCATGCTCCACACCTAGGCTGTTCCCTCGTTTCGTTGGTTCGCCCTCTTTACGAGAAATAAACGCATGCTTGGCATCAGGCACTACTTCCATGATTTGTTTTCTGATTTTTTCACCTGAGAAATCAGGATCCGTAAACACGATAACTCCTCTAACCTGTTGTGCGTGTTCTATTTTTTCTAAGGTCTCATCACTTAAGGCAGAGCCATTTGTTTCAATCGTATCAGCTTCA
Source organism: Vagococcus sp. 211 (assembly GCF_056322705.1). NCBI lineage: Bacteria > Bacillati > Bacillota > Bacilli > Lactobacillales > Enterococcaceae > Vagococcus > Vagococcus sp. 211. The sequence goes on along the minus strand of NZ_CM150475.1, from coordinate 149,510 downwards.
AGGACTTGTTGAATACGTTTCGTGTCATCTCTTCCCTCAACGACAATAATTTCTTCTATTTTAGGTTTCATTTTTACACCAACCTAAATAATTGATGCGCATTTTTCATCGTTGTTTCAGCGATAAAAGCCATCTCTTCCTGACGCAATTCAGCTATTTTCTCTACCACATAGCGCGTATAACCAGGCTCATTTCGTTTCCCTCTATAAGGAACAGGGGCTAAATAAGGGGCATCTGTTTCCACTAACAGTTTATCTAGTGGCACAATCTTAGCAGCCTCTTGCACATCCACCGCTTTTTTAAACGTCACTACGCCACTAAAAGATAAATGCATGCCCAAATCTAAGAATTTTTTCGCCCACTCTTCATCCCCACTAAAACTATGCATGATGCCACCAATGGCATCAATTTTCTCTGATTTTAAAATACGATAAGTGTCTTCCATAGCATCCCGTGTATGGACACTAAAAGGTAAGCCCATTTCTCTCGCTATTGCTATTTGACGACGAAACACTTTTTCTTGGACATCTTTTGGGTCTTCCATCCAGTGGTAATCCAAGCCGATTTCACCTAGGGCAACCACTGATGGCGTCACTAAGTCTAATTGCAACTGTTTCTCTATTTCCGGAGTGTAACTGCCGGCCTCTGTTGGGTGCCAGCCAATAATACTATGAATCGCATCGTACTCTTTACTTAACGCCAAACTTTTTTGAATCGTTGGCGTATCAAACCCTACGACGGCCATTTCTGTCACGCCTAATTCTTTTGCTCTCTCAATGACTTCTGGGGCATCTTCTGCAAATTGTTCCACATTTAAATGTGTGTGTGTATCAAATATCATTTTCTTCACGCTTTCTTTGTTTAACCTAAAAGAAAACGATTGAAAGACTAACCTCTCTCTTTCAATCGTTTTATACTAAGCAATAATTGATCCGTTTTTAGCGGCTTTTGGTGCTTCAACAACAAATAATTTCCCATCAGATTCAGCTGATAAGATCATGCCTTGGCTAATTTCGCCACGTATCTTACGTGGTTTTAGATTAGAGACAATCATTACTTTTTTACCCACTAATTCTGTTGGTTCAGGATAAAACTCTGCAATACCTGATAAAATTTGACGATGCGCCTTATCTCCAGCGTCTAAACGAAATTGTAGTAATTTATCTGCGCCTTTGACTTTACGGCAATCAATCACTTCTGCTACTTTCATTTCAACTTTATCAAAGTCTTCGTATTTCACATCTTTATCTTTACTAGACACTAACTCTGTCTCTTTTGGATCCCATGCTGTTTCCTCTTTAGAAGCTCCAGCTGTTTGGGCCATTTGATCTTTAATATACGCAACCTCTTCTTCCATGTCTAAGCGAGGGAAGATAGGTGTTCCTTTACTGATAACTTTCGTCCCTGCAGGAAACTCACCAAAACGAATATCCATCATTCGAACCGTTTCTTGTGGCAAGCCTAACTGTCTAAATATCTCTTTTGGCGTCTCTGTTAACATAGGTTGTAAAAGAATGGCTGTAATACGTAATGTTTCAGCTAAATGCACCATCACGCTATCAAGTTCAGCTTGACGCTCGTCATCTTTAGCTAATACCCAAGGTTCTGTTTCGTCAATGTATTTATTGGCACGCGAAATAAGTTTCCAAATCTCACTTAAAGCAATATTAAATTCCATTTTTTCCATGGCTTTATTATATTTACCAATCACATCTGCAGCAGTTGTCGATAATTCACTATCAAATTCTGTCACTTGGGATGCATATTTAGGCACAACACCCTCGCAGTATTTATTAATCATGGCAATGGTTCTATTTAATAAATTCCCTAAATCATTGGCTAAATCATAATTGACACGAGCGACAAAGTCTTCAGGTGTAAAGACACCGTCTGAACCAAATGGAATGGCACGCATTAAATAATAACGCAGTGCATCTAGCCCATAACGACGAACTAACATTTCTGGATAAACAACGTTTCCTTTTGATTTCGACATTTTTCCATCGTTCATGACCAACCAACCATGCGCAAAAATTTGTTTTGGTAATGGTAAATCAAGAGCCATTAACATGATTGGCCAATAGATAGTATGGAAACGGACAATCTCTTTCCCAACCATATGAACATCAGCTGGCCAATATTTTTCAAAATTCTCAGGATTATCTGTACCATAACCTAAGGCAGTAATATAGTTAGATAACGCATCAATCCACACATAAACCACGTGTTTCGGATCTGATTTAACAGGAACGCCCCATGTAAATGACGTACGACTCACAGCTAAATCTTCTAAGCCTGGTTTAATGAAGTTATTAATCATTTCATTTTTACGGGAAGCTGGCTGAATAAAATCCGGATTGTCTTCATAATGTGCCAATAATCGATCGGCATACTTACTCATACGGAAGAAATAACTTTCTTCTTTCACCAATTCTACTTCATGACCACTCGGTGCTTTACCCCCGATGACTTTACCTGTCTCATCTCTAAATACTTCAGCTAACTGATTCTCAGTAAAGTATTCTTCATCTGATACAGAATACCACCCTTCATAATCACCAAGGTAAATATCCCCTTGATCGACTAATTGTTGGAATATTTGTTGGACAACCTCTTTATGATCTGCATCTGTGGTACGGATAAATTTGGTGTAATCAATGTCTAATAATTTCCATAATTTTTTAACATCTGCAGCCATATCATCCACGTATTCTTGTGGATCAATTCCTTTTTCATTGGCTTTTTGTTCAATTTTTTGACCGTGCTCATCTAACCCTGTTAGATAAAAGACGTCAAACCCCTTCAATCTTTTATATCTTGCCATAGCGTCACATGCAATGGTTGTATATGAGCTACCAATGTGCAATTTTCCACTTGGATAATAAATGGGGGTTGTTATATAAAATGTTTTGTTATCCTCCATTTGTAAACCTCCTAATTTTATTGGAATAAGTTCTTCCCATACTTGTTAATCACGTTTCATTATAGCATATCTTTTAGCTAATTTTATCCATGAACTAAAAATAAACTACCCCGTAAATTCACGGCATAGCTTATCTTTGTTGCTTATCTTTTATTTCTCAGACAACGCGTTCTGACGAATAGCCATACTGTGTTGATAAATAGGTAAAAGGGCTAAATAAGTATCTCGCATGTACTCTTTAGCTTCGGTACCTGACAAGTGAGTGATCTCTTCTTTTGTCACTATACGACCTATTTGGAACTCCCCTTTTTTAACCTTTTCAAATCGTTCTAACACTTTAACAAGGGACGTCTCTGTCAAAGCTTCATAGGTATTCACTGTATGGTCATGATTTATCATCATGTCTTTAGGTAATCCCTCAAATAACTCTGGGTGCGCTAAAAACGACCGTGCCATCTCTTTTTCAAATTCTGGATTATCAATGAAAGACAACCACATCACCACATAATCTCCTGTAATTCCCAATTGAAAATGAGGGTACTTCTTATAGCCTCTCTTATCTCCACCCATTGCACTCCATGTAAAGTCTGGTGCATTGGCTGTCCTTCTTCTATGTTGTGCAATATGAATAGGCAGTGTTTCTCCTATTTCAGAAGATAAACATTCTACAAAATAAGTATCTAATTCTTGAAAAACAGGTTGAATCTGTTCTCTTATAGCTACCATTCTATTATCCAAACCTTCTATTGTAAACACATCAAAACTATCAGATGTAAACATTGTCGTCCTCCACTCGTATCCTGTTTGGTTTATGCGTTTCGTTTATTGTCAATAGCTGAGCTGATATAAACAAGCCCTACTAAAGCAACTAAACCTAAAACGACTATTAATAATTGATTCATTAACATTGTGTTCCCCTTCCATTAACGCAAGTTCTTCTCTTCCCTTAAGAGAAGCAATGTTAGAATCATACCCCATTTTTTTCTAATTGAAAAGTTTATTAACTTTTTTCTGAAAATATACTAAGGTATTTCTCATTTGTGATACCATACTGTTCCATCGTAATACTCACACCTTTGTGGATACTATGATTTGGTATACTCGCTTCATGCGTCATACCTATTTTTTTCATCACCTTACCTGAATTAGGATTACGACTGTCATGATACCCACACACCCTAAGTAATTCTAACTCAACAAAACTCAGTCTAAGTATTTTTTTACATCCTTCTGGAACAATACCTTGTCCCCAATAAGCTTTGTTCAAGATATAACCAATCTCTCCCACACGATTAGAAGCATCCACTCTTAAATCAATGGTTCCTATCATTTTTTGTGTTTCCTTCCATACTATTGCCCACTTACCAAGAGGCGTTGCCATAAAATAATTAGCAATGGATGTGTCTGTTTCTTCTATCGTTTGGTGGGTAGGAAACACGTACCGAGTCGTTTCTTCATCCGATCCATACTCATATAAGTCCTTCGCATCTGATAGATGCACCGGTCTAAGTTCTAGTCTTTCTGTTGTCATTTTTTCATTTCTCGCTAGAATTAGTCCTATTTCTAAGGTTTCTTTCATGAAAATCCCCCTTATTCTTGTTTTTTGCTTCTTTTTAATGAAATTCATGTTGTTTTATGGGTTATTATACACTATAATTTTATCTTGTGATGTGCATGCATCATATTTTAGGCGAGGACTGTCTCAGGACAGTCTTTTTTTGTTATTTTTCGTTTTTATTTCATGGTATGATAGTATAAAAGCGATTTCTTTATTCGTTTTATTTACATACCTTTATTTCCTATGTTATCTGTGGCCAAAAAAGATGACAAGGGTTTTATTCTATGTTATATTCTATTAGCAGTGACACTTTGTCACCAGGAGGGGTCTTATTATGCCTAAAGAAACATTTCTAAATTTACCTTCATCTAAGAAGGAAAGTATCGACCATATTTTACTCGACGTTTTCTCTGAACAACCCATGAGCCAAGTCAAAGTTTCTCAGATTGTGGATTTAATGCAAATGTCACGAGGCGCTTTTTACAAGTATTTCAAGGACTTAGAGGATGCTTATAGTTATGTCATTACAAAATATGCCATTAAAATACATCAAGATATTCTTGATTATATTAATGAAAATAGAAATGATTTTTTCTTTGGTATTGAAGAATACCTTCGTTGGTGTGGATCACTTAGCAAAACAGAAGATTATTGGAAAAGCGTCCAATTACTGACAAAAGCCGATCCTCAGTACACATTCAAACGGATCAATATTGATTATGACTCTCCTATGATGTTAGAGTGGCATAATCTATTAGATCTTAACAATCTAAACATCACAACAGATGAAGAAGCTGTTAGTTTTCTTTACTTCATTATGCAAGTGGTCATGAATGCTATGTCTGATTTCGTCGTGAATGATTGGTCTTTGGAAGATTTGATGACTGATTATCAGTATCGAATTCGTTGGTTAAAACAAGGTCTTCAATAATAAAAGGAGGAAAACACGTTGAAAAAACTTGCAAGAACAAGTATGTTCTATATGATTTTTGGTTTAATTTTTGGGGTCTTTTACCGAGAGTTTACTAAAATAATGGATTTTGAAGGAACGACTCAACTAAGCGTACTACATACTCATACATTGATTTTAGGTATGTTCTTTTTCTTAATTGTTTTACTATTAGAAAATGCGTTCCAGTTAAGTGAACAAAAACACTTCAAAAAATTCTCTATTTTTTACAATAGTGGATTAGGTATCACGTTACTCATGATGACTATTCATGGAACACTAACTGTTTTAGGAAAAGAATCATCAGCAGCTATCAGTGGTATCGCTGGATTAGGTCATATTGCGATTACCATCGGATTAGGCTTCTTCTTCCATTCATTATTGAATGCGATCAAAAAATAAAATAAGACACAATGTATTCAAAGTGACAATTTGTCACTTTGTTTTAGGCCTAAACGGTGACACTTTGTCACTAAAAGGGCACAGAAAGGAGATATTTATATGTTTTTAGCCTTAAAAGAAATGAAATATTCAAAATTACGTTACAGTTTAATTATTGGTATCATGCTTCTTCTTAGCTTTGTTGTGTTTATGTTATCAGGACTTGCTAATGGCTTAGCAACACAATTTAAACAAGTGGTGGAAGATTGGGATGCCACAGAGATTGTTCTATCGGAAGAATCAAATAAAATGCTTAGTGCTTCACAACTGACACAAAAAGAAATGGACAACGTTGTATCAAAGGACAAAGCATCAATCAACCTTTACAGTAGTGCTATCACAGTTGGTAAAGACAAAATCAATGTATCCATGTTTGGGACACAGCAAGATGCCTTCTTCATCCCAGATACAACAGAAGGTGCTACCTTTACAAAGAAAAATGAAGCAATTATCTCACAAAACTTAGCAGATGATGGTGTTAAAGTGGGTGATACCTTAACAGTTGGTAAAGATGACACTAAATTAAGCGTCGTTGGGATTTTTCCGGCGACATACTACACTATCACTCCTGTTATCTATACTACTTTAGATACTGTCGTAGAGGTTAAATACGGTGGGCAACCCTTTAAATCAGAAGAGGATTACCCAATCAATGCCATTCTAACAAACAAAAAAAGCACAGACATTAAGAGCAAAGATTTAGAGTCTATGACAACCACAGACTTCATTGAACACCTTCCTGGTTTCTCTGCCCAAAATCTAACCCTTAATGCCATGATTTACTTCTTATTCTTTATTGCAGCGGCTGTTATTGGGATTTTCATGTATGTTATTACACTACAAAAAATTTCAATTTTCGGCGTGATGAAAGTCCAAGGTATTCGCACCTCTTTCATCTCAACAAGTATTATTGCTCAATCATTTGTCGTTGGTGTCATTGGTGCAAGCTTAGCAGGTGCTTTAAGCTACGCTATTAGCTTTGTGTTACCAAAAGCAATGCCATTCGCTATTTTCCCACAACAATGGTTGTTGTATGGTATCACATTAATTTTCGTTTCCATCATTGGTGGGTTATTCTCAACCATCACTGTTACTAAAGTAGACCCAATCAATGCCATAGGAGGATAAAATCATGAGAGACATATTAGTTATGAAACAAATCGTAAAAAAATTCGGTAAAGGTCAAAATGAAATAACTGCCCTTAAAGGCGTTGATTTTACTGTAAAAAAAGGAGAGTTTGTCAGCATTATCGGTCCTTCTGGTTCTGGAAAAAGTACTTTTCTAACCATTGCTGGGGGCCTACAAACACCCACTTCTGGGGATATTAGTATTAATCAGCATGATTTCTCTGATTTACCTGAGAAAAAACGTGCCGCTCTACGTTTTGATGAAATTGGTTTTATCTTACAAAGTTCTAACTTAATTCCTTTCTTAACTGTCAAAGATCAGTTTAGATTGGTTAACAAGGTGACTAAAGATAAAATGGATGAAAGTAAATTAGATGAATTATTAACATCTCTTGGTATATTTGAGCTTAAAAATAAATACCCAAATGAAATTTCTGGGGGAGAACGCCAACGTGTCGCTATTGGCCGAGCGCTCTTCAACAATCCTAGTTTAATTCTAGCCGATGAACCGACTGCTAGTTTAGATACGGAACATGCTTACAACGTGGTTAAATTACTTGTAAAAGAAGCCCACGAAAAAGAAAAAGCAACCGTTATGGTAACCCATGACCAACGTATGATTGGTTGGAGCGACCGTGTATTCCGTATGGAAGATGGCATGTTAACAGAAGTAAAAGATTTCGAGAGAGCTGAATAGCTCTCTCTTTTTTTATAAAATATGATATAATTTGCCAAAGATTATCCAGTAACATGATAAGAAGTATTTTATATTGGAGATAAGAGGAGGTTACATCATGAAAGAACTAGCAATAATTATTGACTACATTGAGGAACATTTGTCAGATACTATTGATATGCGTCATATCGAGACACTCGCTAATATGTCCATCTTTAATTTCCAAAAAGTTTTTTCTATCCTATCTGGTATCAGTTTAGGAGAATACATTAGAAAGAGACGTTTGTCTCATTCTTGGTACGATTTGAAAGAAACGAAAACAAAAATTATTGATATCGCTTTCAAATACAACTATCAATCATCTGAAGCTTATAGTCGAGCCTTTCAACAACTTTTTCATGTGTCACCCTCTTATGCGCGAAAGGAAATAGAGCAATTAACTCTCTATCCCCGATTAAGGATTCGTGTCGACATACAAGGAGGAGATCTTATGGAATATCACATTGTAACAAAACCAGCTTTTTTAGTCACAGGAACGAGAGAATCTTATCTCAATTTAGAGGAAGGACAACGTAAGATTCCAACGTTTTGGGATAGATTTAATGCCTATGATTTATTTCACCAAGTCGTAGCTGAAAAAGATGCTTCTGGTCCTAATCATGTATTAGGTATCTGTTTACCTGGCCTAAATCAAGCCTATGATTATTTCATTGGTGTACAAACTGCTACAAAAACAGCTAATAAAGACCTTGAAACGATTACTTTACCAAAAACAAAATGGGCTGTTTTCCAGGCTCGTGGCCCCGTCCCTGATGCTATTAGACAAACTTACCAAGATATCTACGGCGTGTTTTTCCAAAGCACTCATTATGAACCTAGCGAGGGACCTGATTTTGAATCTTATCCCCTTGATTTGGATCCTTTCTCAGCTAATCACATCACAGAAATTTGGCTACCACTAAAAAATTAAAACAGTCAGAAGAATGGCATTCTTCTGACTGTTTTACTATTCTTCCCATTCTTTTTTGAATTGCGTCACAAAATCTACCATTACTTGATGCCTTATGTCAGCTTCTTTTTTTCCAGCCTCCGTTTGAAATAACTCTTTCAGCTTAAACAGCTTTTCATCAAAATGATTGAGAACCGTTTCATTTTGACGATAATCTGATTTAGTCATCGCCTTTCTCGGCACTACTGTTGGGTCATACATTTTATGCCCTTTATTTCCCCCATAATAAAAGGTTCTAGCAATGCCGATTGCCCCTATAGCATCCAATCGGTCTGCATCTTGAACAATTTTGGCCTCCACTGTTAATTCAATAGGGTCATTTTCTAATTGAGCACTAAAGGACACGTGATCTATAATAAATAAAATAGTCTCAATAATTCTTTCCTCTACACCTATTAAAACTAAAAAGCTAATTAAATCCTGTTTCGCTTTTTCTACATCAGACACCAGTTTATCATCCAGAACATCATGAAGATAGGCGCTACTCTCTATTAAGAATAGGCTACCTCCCTCTTTCTCTTGTAATTTCTTTGCATTACGAACCACACGCTCAATATGAGTCATGTCATGCCCTGTTGTATCTTGTCCTAGAACATTTTCTGCATAGCGTCGAATCGCTCTTAATTGTTGCTCTTCATTTTTTGTCATCTATTCACACCCTCTATGTTCTATTCTACAGAGAAAAAGAGACAAGCATAAACCTTAACTCGTTCTACGTTTATACGTGTCTACAGACTTCCTAGATATTAAAATATTTTCCATGTTCTCATCATAGCTTTGTAAGACATAGGCATGAAATAATAAATCAATTAAAATAAATTGAGCCATCAATGAACTTGTTGCTGCACTACGTAGCTCCGCTTCTTTTGATTTAACAGTTTGGAGTGAAACATCTACTTTTTTGCTTAAAGAATTAGAGCCAAACTGTGTAATACCTATCGTTACGAGCCCATGTTCCTGAGCGATTTGATTCAATGTTAATACCTCAGCTGTTTCTCCAGAATTAGAAATACCTATAAATACTGAGCTTTTAGGCGCAGAAGTTAAACTAGATATTAAAATATGAACATCGGCTATACAAATACACACTTTACCAATTCGATTCCATTTTTGAGCAATATTTTCTGCAACCAAATAAGATGAGCCAATACCATAAACATAAATAAAAGGAGAATCAATAATCAGGTCAATAATATTAGATAACATGTCATCATCTACAAGTTCAATCGTTTCCCTCATAGATTGGTAGGCATTACCTAATAGCTTGGTTTTAACGTCACCTAATTTTTCATCTGGTGAAATATCTGAATAGTTCATAGCCACCGGAGCATCTTTCTCAGCCGATAACATCAACTTTAACTCTGGAAAGCTTGGTATACCAATGGACTTACAAAAGCGAATGACTGAGGCAGGACTAGTATTCGAGGCTTTCGCTAATTCACTAGCTGTCATTTTAATCACTGCTTCTGGTTCGTCCATGACCAACTGTGCTATTTTTCGTTCTGATCGAGTTAAATCATCAAATATACTACTAACTCGATGATGCACAAGTTTACTCTTCATAATGATATACCTCCTGTTGTTTCTTCTAATAATAAGTTATTTTACCCATTATAACATCTCGTTGTGCTCCTGTGGCACTTGGGACATTACTTGGTAAATGATTCATTGTTCGATGGCCCAAAACTACCATAGCAACCGCTTCTTTAGCGTCTGACGACAGCCCTATATCTTCCTGAATCATCACCTTCATTAATGGCAGTTCATTCTTAATCAATCTTACTAATTCAGAATTGTAACTTCCACCTCCACCAACAATAAGCTCTGTTCCTATCTGATTATACTCATTCAATGATATACCTATTGCTTTTGCTGTAAATACCGTGGCAGTTTTTATCCAATCATTTGCTGCTATATCAGGGTAATTTTCAAGTAATTCCAAAACGTAGTGTTTACCAAAATCTTCTCTTCCTGTGCTCTTCGGTCTTGATTTTTTGATAAACGGATGCATCAACATACGATTTAATATAGTTTCATTGACACAACCTGCCTTAGCGTACAGACCATCCTCATCATACTCTTGATTGTAAAAATGACGACATAATTCATCAATTATCATATTACCAGGACCAGTATCAAATGCTAACACATCATGTAGTTCTGCATGTTTGGGGATAATCGTTGCATTGGAAATCCCTCCGATATTTTGTAGAATTCTAAGTTTGTTTTCTTCTCTATATAGCACATACTCCGAATAAGGTACAATGGGCGCTCCTTGACCTCCAACAGCCATATCTCTATACCTAAAATCTGATACAACATTTGTTTTAACAACTTCAGAAATAACACTTGATTCTCCTATTTGTAGGGTTGAAGCGTACATATCTGATGTTTTAATAGGATTATGATAGATGGTTTGTCCATGAGAAGATACAAACCATACATCCTGAGATAATAAGTCATTTTTATGACATAGTTTAATCACGGCCTCACCAAACAAATATCCTAATTCGATATTCAAACTACAAATGAGTGCCACGTCTGAAGTCTCAGCTGCTAAAGAAGCCATAATTCTTTTTTTTGTATCTTCTTCAAAGGAATAGCTATCAAAATCGACTAGTTCATAAGTTGCTTGATTAGAATCTCTATCGCTTATTTTCACTATAGCGACATCAATACCATCTAGAGATGTTCCTGACATGATACCAATCCCATATACCATCTAACTGACCTCCCTTATTTTACTACCTCATTAAAGGTAAATTTCTGCCACGGTTTGATATAAGGTAACAATACTTGATCTTCTTTAGTAACTGATCCAACAACATTCGTCTTACCTGAGTTCTCCATAGGTAGTAACGCTAACTGTAGTTCACCTGCATAATGAGCGTATAAGGATGTTTCTATAATAATATCCCCTTTATTTATGTTGTCAATATTAAACGGTTTGAAATGATGGCCTTTATATTTGACTCTACTCTGGGTTGATCTAACTACATAATCTGATACGTCTCCTCTATTAAAATGAAACTCTTCTAAAACAATTTTCCTTTCTAGCTCAGGCGTATCTTCTCGGAGCGTGCAATCTAAAGTCAATTTGTATGGATCAATATTACTTAAATCTCTCAACTCCTCTTCAGAAGCAAATGAATTAGCTATGATTACATCATCAATTAAATCTGTAGCCCACAAGTGTTTCGCTTGTGTTGTGATCGGCCAATTACGATGCATCTCTAATGTACATAATCCTTCTTCTACTGGCCATGGACCAATTGTCGCCGTTGGTGAATTGACAAAAGCAGCCGTTCTAATCCCATGGTCCTTATAAATTTGAGTTGTTCTTATAAAATGATCATAACTTAACCCGGTATAACGATGAGGATAAAAATTGTGGCATCCCATTAACTTACTATCGTTGGCTTGATAACTTAAAATATTTTCCAAATAGCGGGTACCTGAGCTAATATTTAGTTCAATATCTAAATCCTGTGGGTTAAAAGTCATCATTGATTCTTCATTGCCCGTGAAACCCATGTCTAATCGAATCCCATCAGCTCCTATGTTTTTAAAAAAAGATAAGTCATTATAACCAATAGATAAGTCTCCAAAGACTTTTGGACTCACATCCGCAATAACTTCCATTCCTAATTCTTTAGCATAAAAAATAGTTTCCGAAAAGTCCGCTACTATTTTTTCTATATCCTCTTTATCTACAGACAACAAACAAGTAAATACTCTTGTGAAACCATATTTCGCAGCTAAATCCATATAAGCCTTTATTTCTTTGACAGAACTATGGTTTGGGTAAACAGATATTCCTAATTTTCTCATGATAGTTGTTCCCTTCTATATAAATAGTATGCACCTTTAGTACAAGATTCTTCTTTTTTTATCAGCTTGACTACATGTTTTCTCTCTTCAAGATACTTTGTTATCACACTTAGTATTTGATTATTTTTTTCCACGACACTGCCGTTCAATCCAATTAACTGTACCGATTCATTTTTTGGTAATCTGTTAATCATTCTGTCGAGTAAACAACCTAAAGAAATACCCACTCGATTGATTATGTCTTTTGCTAGCTGGTCTTTCTCTGCTCTTTCAGCAATAACGACAGCGACAGCAGCAATCTCCCCTTTATCTAATTGATACACTTTTTTTGTTAACATCAAAGCATTGTGAACTTCAAAAAAGGCTAAGATACTTTCGGATAAACTACTATATTCCAAACCAGAATCTTCTTCTAATAATACCTGTTGAATTCCTTGCTTAGCTATATCAAAAGCGCTACCTTGATCACCAAGCAAATGTCCCCAACCTCCAACACGATAAAATTGATTTTCTCGCAATCCTAGTACAACGGACCCTGTTCCAGCAGTTAATGTCATACCCTCACAGCCTTTTAAGATAGAATAATGAGCTAGTTGCCCATCATTTAATAACGTTATCGGGGACTTTATATCTGATAAATCACTGGTGATACTTTCCCTCAAGCCTCCACTATCAATTCCTGCTATTCCTATCGTCATCCTTAGACAAGTATCGCTCTTCAACTGATTTACAACACTAAAAATAGCTTTTTTAATATTTTGTAGTCCCTTATCATAATCTACTACCACATTGCCCACTCCTGCAGTATTCGAGACCAGTAAATTACCGAATGTATCATAAGCTGCAGCTTCTGTTTTAGTTCCCCCACAATCAACACCAATTATGTACTCCATCAGCTCACATCCTTTCATTCCATGTCTTGTACCGCGTTACGGATAAAGCCTTTGTGATTCTCTAGTAATATCTGTCCTTCCTCTTTGGAAGTATTTGTTAGAATTCTTAAAATAGCTAATTTTACATGTTGATTCGAATCTTCAAAATAAAAACTGGCTTCTTCTCTAGTAACTCCTGTCGCTTCCATAATTATATTTTTTCCTCGTTCTACCAATTTTTCATTAGTTGGTTTGACATCTACCATTAAGTTACCATAAACTTTTCCTAAATGAATCATACTAATAGTAGATATCATATTTAAAATTAATTTCTGCATCGTACCAGCCTTTAATCGAGTCGAGCCCGTTAAAACTTCAGGTCCTGCTGACACTTCAATAGGGAATGTAGCATATTGACTCATCTCTGCCTGCTCATTACATGAAATCGACGCTGTAGTAGCTCCTATTTTGTTAGCATATTGTAAGCCCCCAATAACATAAGGCGTTCTACCACTTGCACTAATACCGATAACAATGTCTTTATTGGTTAATTGACGTTCTTTGAAATCTCTTTCTGCTAACGTTAAAGAATCTTCTGCCCCCTCAACAGCAACAGTCATCGCTGACTCACCACCTGCAATAATCCCTTGTACTAATTCAGGCTCTGTACTAAATGTAGGAACACACTCTGCTGCATCTAAAATCCCCAAGCGGCCACTCGTCCCAGCACCAAAATAAAATAACCGACCTCCTTCTTTTAAACTTACTACCACTTGTTCTATCACAGATGTGATTTGATCTGCTTTCGCATGAATAGCATCAACAGCCTTATAATCTTCCTCATTCATTTTTTTTACAGTATCTGCAATACTTAATTGATCTAAATTAGCTGTTTCCTGATTACGCTGTTCTGTCATTAAATGTTCTAACACACCTTCACCCTCTATTCTTTTTTTCTTTTTCTATGTAACATTTATACCAATCAAAGCTGTCTTTTTTATATCTTTGGTATGTCCCATGCCCTTCACTATCCGCCTCTACATAGATCACACCATAACGTTTTTCCATTTCGCAACTTCCTGCAGAAACAATATCAATAATTCCCCAGGCAATATAAGCTCTAATATCTACACCTTCCTGCTCGGCTTTTAGTATTTCTTTAAAATGCTGATCAAAGTAAGAAATACGATAAGGGTCATGGATAGAGCCATCTTTTTCTAATGTATCTTTGGCTCCTAAACCATTTTCTGAAATAACGACAGGTTTTTGATAGCGATCGTAGACTTTATGCAGTGTAGTTCGTAAGCCAATAGGATCAATTTGCCATCCCCATTCACTAGCTTTTAAATAAGGATTTTTAGTCGTTACTACTAAATTACCTGCTGTTTGTTGCTCTGCTTCATCTACCGTACTAATACTAGATGAATAATAAGAAAATGAAACAAAATCACAAGTATAATCTTTTAATAATAATAATTCATCTTCGGTTGCATCTAATTGAACATCATGCTCTTCAAAAAATGGTGTCATATAATAAGGATAGTAACCTTTTGATAGGACATCCATACAAAACCATTGATTTACTTGCTCATCTTGCACCATCTTCAAATTATCTTCTGGTTTTGGTGTTAGTGGATAATAACAAAAACATGAAATCATTGAACCAAATACGCCCTTAACACCTATTGAGCGTCCATATTTTATTGCCTTAGCACTTGCAACAAACTGATGATGTAAGCTTTGAAATACATCTTGGAAATCATAAGCATCCGCAACATCACTTTTAACTAACCCTACACCATTATATGGACTAAAGTAACCAGCATTGATTTCATTAAAGGGCAACCAATAGTCAACAAACTTGCCCCAACGTGTTAAAACAAACTTTGCAAATCTCTCATATAATTTTATCGTTTCTTTATTCTTCCATCCGTCATAAGTCTCAACGATATTTAATGGTACTGCGTAATGATTCATCGTCACAAAAATACGAATACTCTTTTCTCGTAATCGGTTTATAACCTCGTCGTAGTAAGCAACACCTCTGGCATTAGGTTCTAATTCGTCTCCATTCGGAAATAATCGAGACCAACTAATAGAAAATCTATACACATCTAAGCCTAATTCTGACAGCAATTCAATGTCCTCTTCTACATGATCGATACCTGCTGTTCCTGATCTAAAGGGATAGAACAAATCGGTCGTGCCAGCCTTAGCTTGTTCAATCACTTTTTGCGTTAGCAAACGCGTTTCAGTTGTTGCTTGACTTGTTCTCGGTAAATACGGACGACAATCTTGTGTATCCATACCTTTTTCACCATCAAAACCACCTTCATATTGACTCGAAGAGGTTGCACCTCCCCATAATATATAACTCATTATTATCATTACCTACCTTTCAACTTCTTTCCCTTTAATATTATCATTTTTGAAATAATATTTCAATTTATTTTAAAAATTCAAGAAATATTGAAATCGTTATTGAAATATTGTTACACAATAACAAATAAAAAGTTGAAAAAAACTTTTTATGGTGTATACTTATAATAAAGATGTGAGTGCTTTCTTTATTAATATTACATTCACTCATGCCTTATGAATGTCAGTATATGATTGCAATCAGACACATTCAGGATAACAACTATTATAATAGGAGGTGCTCAATTTAATGACGACACAAAATAGAAATCAATCGATTCCTAAATTTTCAATCAAAAGTTCACTCTTAATTTTATTAGCCGGTATTCTTGGTGGTATTGTTTTCCCTTATTTCTTTTATGAAATGAACTGGGATACACGTATCGCTGTTATGATGTTTTTACCAGCTCTCATCTCTTTATCAATGGCTTATGGTCAATGTTTTATAGAAACTAATGATGGTTTAAATAAACGTTTTTGGTTAATAGCTACTGTCGCTTTTGTCATTCTAGAGACACTATCATATTTTTGGTTGTTTAAAGGTTTTATTTTCTAAGAAATTACTATTGAAATAAGGAGTTGTAAATATGTTAGAAAAATTTACTAATTTTGTTGATTCTAAGCTAGCGGGTCCTATGGATAAAATTGCTAATCAACGACATCTACGAGCTATTCGTGATGGTATTATCGCTACATTACCATTAATTATTATCGGTTCATTTTTCCTTATTGTTGCTTTCCCACCACTTCCAGCAAGCTGGGGTATTACTGAATTCTTAACTTCTAATGCCGCAACAATCCTATTACCGTATCGTATGACTATGTATATTATGTCCCTTTATGCAACATTCGGTATTGGTGCTAGTTTAGCTAGAACATATGATTTAGATTCTGTATCAGGTGGTATACTAGCTACTATTGCATTTCTATTAACATTTGTACCTGTAAATATCCCTGCTGAAGCATTAGATGCTGCTGGAACTGCTGGATTCGTTCTACCAATGGCTAATCTTGGGGGCGGTGGCATGTTTGTTGGTATCATTACATCTATCATCGCAGTAGAAATATACCGAATGACAGATAAATCCAAATTTAAAATCACTATGCCTGAACAAGTACCACCTGCCGTTGCTCGTTCATTTGAAGCATTAACACCTACTTTAATTGTTATCTTAGGTATGGCTACTATCACTTACTTTATTGGATTTGATTGGCATTCTGCAGTAGCTAAGATAGTTACACCACTTATCAGCGCAGCAGATTCGCTTCCTAGTGTTCTTTTACTAATCTTTATGATTACGTTCTTCTGGGTATTTGGTATACACGGTGTATCTATCGTTGGTTCGTTAGCACGCCCAGTATGGTTACAATTATTAGAAGGTAACACTACAGCTTTAGCCGCAGGAGAAACACTGCCACATATCGCTGCAGAGCCTTTCTTTCAATGGTTTGTATGGGTTGGTGGTTCCGGTGCAACAATCGGTCTCGCTATTCTTTTAGCTTTCACAGCTAAGTCAGAATATGGTTCGAAATTAGGTAAAGCAATTATTACGCCTTCGTTATTCAATATTAATGAACCTGTTATCTTTGGTGTTCCGATTGTATTAAACCCAATTATGATGATTCCTTTTGTATTTACACCCATGATTATGGCTACCATCGCTTGGTTTGTGACAAAAGCCGGTATGGTAAATCCAGTAATCGTTACCGCTCCTTGGACATTACCTGGGCCAATCGGTGCTTACCTTGCAACTGGTGGAGACTGGCGAGCAGCAGTTCTAAACTTGATTTTGATTTTAGTATCTGTTATATGCTATTATCCATTCGTTAAAATTTATGACAATAATGAATTAGCAAAAGAAAAAGGTTTATCTGAATCTAACTAAACAAAAAAAGACTCCACAATTAGTTGTGGAGTCTTTTTTTTTATAAAATAATTACTATATATTACTTTTCGCTTATTTAAACGCTTGTGCTACGTCTTGAATCATTAACTCAGTAGACTTGATACCACCACCCGATAAATACCACACATCTGGTGTTAAAGAAACGACTTTACCTTCTTTACCTGCTGTTGTTTGTTTCACTAATTCATTCTCTGCTACGTTATTTTTACTGTTGTCTCCACCAATCGCTTTCGTACGGTCAACCACAAACAAAATATCAGGATTTTGTTCTAATACATACTCATAAGATACTTCTTTTCCGTGAGGTGACACTTCAATATTAGGATCAACAGGTGTCACGCCAAATGTATCATACACAATACCAAAACGAGAGCCTTCTCCAAAGGCCGATAACGATCCTTCATTTACTAAACTAACAAGACCTTTTTTGCCACTTTCTTGAGCCATTGTTTTTAAATCAGCTATTTGTTTTTCTAATCCAGCAATACTGTCTTTAGCTGCCTCTTCTTTAGCAAAAATAGTCCCTAAGGTCGTCATGTTTTGTTTCGCTGATTCCCAAGGCTTAGTGCTGTCTACACCTAAGTAAAGCGTTGGTGCGATTTTTTCTAAATCAGCTGCAAAATCTTCTTGGCGTCCTGATATAATAATTAAGTCTGGTTGTAAGGCATTAATTTTTTCCATATCTGGCTCTTTAATCCCACCAGCATTCTCAACACCAGAAAAATCATCTAAATAGGCTGGAAGTGTTTTTAATGGCGTCGCAATCACACGGTCACTCATTCCTAATTCCTTCATCGTATCTAAAGAACCCATATCAAAGACAACGACTTTTTGCGGATTATTAGGTACTTCTACTTTCTCTCCACGACCATTCGTCACTGTTAACACCGTTGTTTCTTTTGATGTGCTTGATGATGTTTCCTTTGTATCTGTTGTTTGGTTACTGCCACATCCAACTAAAAATAAAACGGGTATCATTAATAATCCTAAAAATTTCACCATGTTTTTCATTATTGTTTTGCTCCTTCACATTTAATTAAAATACAAACAGAATCGTTTGCCTTCGAGTTCGCACACTCGGATACTCATATCATACAAATCATCTAACACTTCTTTAGTAATAACCTCATCCGTTGGACCATATTTAAAGACTCTACCGTTTTTCATGGCCACAATCTTATCCGCATAGCTTGATGCAAAATTAATATCATGCAACACAATAACAATCGTTTTCCCTGCTTCATCTACTAAACGACGCATGGTTTGCATCAGTTGTACGGCATGATTCATATCCAAATTGTTAAGTGGTTCATCTAAAAAGATATAATCTGTATCTTGGGCTAATACCATAGCGATATAAGCCCGTTGTAATTGACCCCCAGAAAGGGTATCAATTCTTTCTTCCGCTAGATCATTTAAACCCAAATAATCTAAAGATTCATCAATTTTATCTTGGTCTGCTTTGGTTAAGCGACCTTGACTGTAAGGAAATCGGCCAAAAGCGACTAATTCTCTTACTGTCAGTTTTAATTGAACAGAATTGGTTTGCTTTAATATGGATAAGCGCTTAGCAAGTTCATGCTGATTCCAAGCTTTTACTTCTTGGCCATCAAGATAAATGCCACCAGTATCTTTATCAATCAAACGGCTCATCATGGATAGTAACGTACTCTTACCTGCCCCATTTGGACCAATGAATGCCATTAATTCATTTTGCGGCAACGTTATATCCACCTCTTCAACGACAACTTTTGCGCCGTATTTTTTTGAGACTTGTTTGATATCCATTAAGCTGTTCCTCCTCTATTCTGTAAGATTTTCCACACAAAATAAATGCCCCCACTAAATTCAATCACAACACTTAATGTGGTATTCATATGAAAAATTTGTTCTACCATAAATTGACCTAAAACTAAAAGTAGCACACTTAACAATGCTCCACCTATAAATAAATACCGGTGTTGATAAGTGTCCAACCACTGGTACGTTACATTGGCCACGATGAATCCTAAAAAAGTGATTGGGCCAATTAATGCCGTAGAAATAGCGACAGATAAACTAATTAGAATTAGAAGAAACAGACGTAATTTCCGGACATCAATGCCTAAATTCACTGCTTGAGCTTCTCCTAAATGCAGCACGTCTAGGCGTTTAGCTTGGGACCAAAATAGGACCAAAACGAGACCAACGATGGGTAAGACATATATCAGTAATGACACATCCACATTACCAAAACTAGCAAAGAGTTTTCCTTGTAATTTATCGTATTCATTAGGGTCCATCAACACTTGTAAAAAGGTGCTTAAGCTTTTAAATAAGGTGCCTAGAATCATACCTATCATTAATAATAGAAACAAATCGTGTTTTTCCTTTTTCAATAATGCTTGAAATAAACCAACACTCAAGCCTACCATCAAGCCAACATTTAATGTAAAAATAACATATTTATGTTCACTGAATAAATGACTGTTTGTTCCCCAAAAAAAATAGAGAATTGTTTGAATCAAAACATACAAGGAATCCAGACCCAGAATACTAGGTGTCAAAAACTGGTTTTGTGATAAGGTTTGAAAACTAATTGTTGAAAAACTTGTCAAAATACCAACAATAGCAAAAGCTAATAGTTTCTTACCTCTTAAATTTAAAGCAAATTCCCAATTACCATAGGTCTTATACGTTAAAAACAATGCAATGCTTAATAATACAATGATCAATAACAGCATTATCTTGCCCGTTGTCGTCAGTTTATGTTGTCTCATTTTTTACCACCTCTAACTAATAAAATAATAAAAATGACACTACCGATAACACCAACAATAAGACTAACAGGTATTTCATAAGGAGGATTAATCACCCGAGCTAAGATATCACATATGACTAAAAATAAACTACCAAAAATTGCAGTTGGCCACAGGGTCCTCTTCATCTGATCTCCGTAAAAGAGGGACACGATATTAGGAATAATAACCCCTAAAAAAGGCAAGCCACCAATTGTGACAAGAACCACACTACTTGCTATGGCAATTAATAATAGTCCTAGCATTTGTGTTTGTTTATAATTCAACCCTATATTCGTTGCCATCTCTTCACCCATCCCAACAATCGTAAACCGGTAAGCAAAAAAATAACAGATTAGTAACACCGGGACAGACACATAAATCAACTCATAATCGCCACGTGTAATGGTTGAGAAGCTTCCTTGAAGCCATGAGGTCATATTTTGAATCAATTGAAATTGATACGCAAAGAACGTCACAATAGAGCCAATAATATTACCAAACATCACACCTACCAAAGGAACCAGTACTTGATTTTTAGCAGGCAATCTCTGAATCAATTGAATAAAAAGCAACGTGCCTATGAAGGCAAAAATAAAAGCCACTAAAGACCGACTTAAAATAGAACTATTTGGAAAAAACAACATAGCCACTAACATACCTAATCTGGCGCTATCCATCGTTCCCGCAGTCGTAGGTGAGACAAATTTATTTTGCGTCAAATGTTGCATAATTAACCCACACACACTACTGATCGCTCCAGCTATAATTAAACTGATTGTCCTTGGGATTCTTGTACTGAATAGAACAAGAGACTCTGTTTGATCAAGAGAAAAAGCATGGCTAAAAGGAATACTTTTAACCCCCACAAACAAAGACAAACAAGAAACACTAATCAATAAAAATAAAGGGAAAACTTGTTTCTTAGTGATGCTATCAACCTCCTTAATTGAGAATGATTTTCATTACAAGTTACAGTTTACCTAATCACTCCCTTAATTGCAAACTCTTTTTTAAAGAGGCTTGTAACAGAATGTGATATACTGGACATGAGTTATTTATTTTATGTAGAAAGGAGGATATCAGTGTCCAAAGATGTACAAGATTATTTAGAAAAAGGAATGTACGGCACGCCTCAGATCAAGCCTGACGAAAAAAGAAAGTATCTAGGTACTTACAGAGAACGTGTGGTTCTTGCCTTAACGATGGATGATATCGCTAAAACATCATATCCTTCAGGATGTCTATCTAAATTCAAAGAGTTTCCAAAAGGACAAGTGTTGCTTAATGCAAACTTAACCCCCCAACAACAAAACAAGATGATGCAACTAGCACAAAAGGCTGGTGTCTCGTTCAGATTAGTTGAAACTGACACATCAACCACTGATATTGGCCTAGTCTATGCATTAGACTATGCTGTTGATCTAGACGATATTTCACTACCATCAGGGCGAGTACTTGATGATACCCAAAAAAAAGAAACACCTACCCCACCTCAAACTAATAATAAGATGAGTTTCCTAAAAAAATTATTTTCATAGGAGTGAACAGGATGGAGATTTCTTCAATTAAACAAGAGTTGGCCGCCGCTTTACACACTCATATCATGTTGCTAAAGGACATTGACTCTGCTAACACGACGGACGCTCTTCCTTTCGTTGTTCGTCATTTAGGGTTCATGTTGGAACGAATACCTGATGCGTTAATTTCTAGTGATGACGAAGATACTCTTTATGCCGCTTTCCAGTATTATAATTTACTAACAGAGCTAAAGCATAACCTGCAATTACACTACCCCTATGATCATACAATGATGGCTAAACTAGCTAACTTTCCGACAGTTTACATCGATGATTTAAACCAATGGTGGGAAAATAAAACAGGTCTCAAAGTGAAGGAACCAACTAAACAAACCCTTATTCTTAATTAAGAGGTGCTCACTATGATAAAAAAATATCTCTTACCTTGTCTTTTACTTCTTCTGCTCACAGGATGTTTTTTAGGCACAAAAGTGTCTAAAGAAGAAGCTGAAACAATCGTAATAGAAACACATTCCAATCATTTAGGACCAGCAACCATTGTCTCTTCTACAGAAAAGAAGAAGAGTTATTACATAGACTGGGAAAATAAAGACGATGGGTCTGGTGGTACTGACAAAGTAAGTCAAACAGGACATCTGAAACAAATCCAAGCTTGGATAAAATAAAAAAAGCGCGACTGGCAAATACCAGTCGCACTTTTCGTTTATTATTTAATTTCTGGATAAAGTAATCTCAAGACATCCATGGTTAATCTACGGCTAGCTCCTGCATATGGGTAAATATGCATGTGCATTGCTGGGTTAAAATTCCCTTCAATAATGCCATATGTTTGTCCATCCGTCATGTCTCCTGGGACCTGTCGATCTGGAATAATTAAATCAATCCCACAAATCGTGGCACCCATTGCCTTCACTGCCTCTTCAGCAATTTTCTTGTAACTGTCATCCATTTCATCTGTTACATCAATTGAGTCTCCACCAGTACTAACATTCGAATTTTCCCGTAAATACACAATGTCGCCTTTATTAGGTACCGAGTCGATAGTATAGCCTTGTTCCTTTAACATCAACTGCTCAATATCCCCTAATTGAATTAGTTCTAAAGGAGACCTATGGTGTGTTCCTCTTAGACTGTCTTTATTCTTTTCAGCTACTAACTCTTTAATGCTATGATGTCCTGTACCTTCCACATTAGCTGGTGTTCGTTGCATAATTGCTCGCGTTTTACCATCTAAAACAAAGAATCGGTACTCTGTACCAGGTAAAAATTCTTCTACTAAAATATGGTCATCTTCTCTAAAGGCAATCTCAACAGCTACTTGGTAATTCTCTGCTGTTGCGCCTTCTTTAAAAATGGAAATACCTAAGCCGTAGTTCGTCGATTTGGGTTTAACTACAATTCCTTTACCTTCAAATCGTTCATAACTTGCCATTGCGTCCTCTACAGAACCAAACTCTTTTCCTAAAGGAACGACAAATCCTGCTTGTGCTAACACTTTTTTAGTGACTGTTTTATTTTCCATTAATAATGGTACCACATAGTTGTCTTTACTTGTCATGTTCGCATTTTTTACATACTCAGTACGTCCAAAGCCTTTTAATTTAAGGAATTGATCTGACTCGTCTAATACTTCTACTTTAATACCTTGTTGTAGGGCATCAAACATCAAGATTTGAGTCGATAATTCCATATGACGGTAACCTTCTAACTGATAAGGTTTCTCCTGTGCTTTTTCATAGAAGTTTTGGCCCATAGCTACAGCAAAATCGTGATTGCTTGTGGGGGTGTCATCAAATATTGTCAACATTCTTCCTGAGAGTGTCATCTCTGGGTGTTCTAATGCTTCTTTGGCCCAAATAACTAAATCGCGTTGCTCTTTGCTCCCTTGAATACTGTCCAACATGTGTGACATTTCCTCAAGTAACCAGCGTCCTTCTTCCACGAAACTTGTCTGGCTTAATGGATGTTCTAATGATACCACTTCATTAGACTCAGTTCCTCTATCCAGTAATTCCTTAGCCGTTTCAGTCTCATCTATCCATAACATCAACATCACAAATAAATGTAAGAATTCCAACGTTTGGCTAGTAATACCGTACGGAGCAAATGGATCAAGGTCAATGTTTCTAAGTTCTATGTAACCAATACCATTGTGACAAAGTTCCTCAAAATTCTTGCCACCTCTTAGTCTAACCGATGCATAAAATTCTTTGGCTTCAATTAAATCACCATGGTCTACTAAATCTGTAATGTCTGTGATATAACGCTCTAGAGAATCATAAGACACTTCTATTTCAGGTCTATTGGTGTAGCCAAAATGACTGTTTCTAATACTTCTAACAGGCATCTCTGGCGTACTATCTTCAGTAAAGTAACCTGCTTCAGCATAGGGACTAGCACCAAATAAATAGGTAATCAACCAACGATATCTCATATAATGACGAGACGTTTTAAGGTACATGTCTGTTTTAAAGCTCTCAATGGTCTCATGCTCTTCTTGGGTCTTAAATAATGACTCAATCATCTCTTTAGAAAATTCAAAATTATAATGAATCCCACTTACCATTTGCTTGCGTTTACCATATACTTTTGCTAAATAACGACGATAGTTAACATCCCCTTGATCACTTAATTTAGCAATCATAATCTCTCTATCATCTTCAGGTAAAACAGGAGGCATACTCAGTGGCCACAACCGTTCCTCAGCATCCATTGAACGTAATGCTACTTCATGAAGAGCACCCAAAAATTGTAACACTTCTTGATTCGTATCAAAAACGGGGGTGATGAGTTCTACTTGCGTCTCACTAAAATCTGTCTGTATATAAGGATGTGTGTCACGACTTGCCACTCTTTTAGGATGATCAGTATTAGCCAATTCTCCACTAGGTGTGACACGTTGACTCTCCTTCTCTAAACCAATTCTCATTTCTTTAAATAAAGGGGGAATCCCTTGGTTTTGTAATATTGTTTGCCATTCTCTCATATTATTTTGTCCTCTACTTGTCTTTAATTATGAGGTTATTATAACATTTAAAGCTCATAAGCCCTATTTTTTTGATTTTAAAAAGCACGCCAACCCAAAGGATTAGCGTGCTTTTATTATGTAACACATTATTTATTCGTTGTTTTTAAAAAACCTAAGACTAAGGCACTTACTACTGAACCAATCAAAATGAATAATAGGTAAAGGAATGGTTTAGATACTAACATGATAACGAAAATACCACCATGTGGCGCCATTAATTTAATGCCCGCTCCACCGACAAGTGCTCCCGTTAATGCCGAACCGACAACAAAACTTGGAATCATTCTTAGTGGATCTGATGCAGCAAAAGGAATCGCACCTTCCGTAATAAACGAGAATCCCATGATTAAGTTAGTTAAGCCAGATTCTTGTTCTTTTTTGGAAAACTTATCTTTAAATAACATTGTTGCAATAGCTATCGCTAATGGCGGAACCATACCACCTGCCATGATAGCTGCCATCATTGGACTACCACCAGTTGCTACGGTACTTGCTAGTGTTCCGGTCCCAAAGACATAAGCTGCTTTATTAATTGGTCCACCTAAATCGATAGCCATCATTCCTGCTAATAACGCCCCTAAAAGTGCTGCGTTACCTCCTGATAAATTCGTCAGAAAATCATTTAACCCTGTATTAATCGCTGCCATTGGAATGTTAACTAATAACATTAAAAAGCCTGTGATAAGTAAACCAAATACTGGCAAGAATAAAATGGTTTTAATACCATCTAAAGATTTTGGTAGGCCTTTTAAGATTTTTTTCAAGAAGACAATAACATAACCCGCTAAGAAACCGCCTACTAAAGCACCTAAGAATCCTGAAGACACTGGATTATCTAAGTTACCTAAAGCGATACCTGTTGAGGCCATAGCACCAGCGGCGAAACCAACAATCAATCCTGGTCTTTCGGCAATACTTGAAGCAATAAAACCAGCTAAGATAGGTAACATGAACCCAAAGGCTGTGCCACCGATTTCTTTAAAGTAAGCTGCTACCTGATTGTATGAACCTAAGCTAGCTAATTGATCTTGAGGAACCCCTATCATTTGGTCAATCATGAAGGCCAAAGCAATCATGATTCCGCCACCAATAACAAATGGCAACATGTGGCTAACACCATTCATTAAATGTTTGTAAATTTGAGACCCTACACTACCTGTACTAGACTCCCCAGAATCCTCCGTGTCATTTGAACCGTTACTGTGATAGATAGGTGCTTTTTGATCCAATGCTAATTGGATTAATTCTTCTGTCTTTTTAATACCATCACTCACCGGACGGTTCACAAGATGTTTCCCATCAAAACGAGCCATCTCAACATTTTTATCTGCTGCAACAATGACTCCGACAGCGCGGCTAATGTCTTCTGCTGTCAAACGATGTTTAACCCCATCAGAACCATTGGTTTCAACCTTAATGTCGACACCCATCTCTTCTGCTTTGTTTTTTAGTGCATCTTCTGCCATATATGTATGAGCGATACCAGTTGGGCATGCCGTCACTGCAATCACATAAGGACGAGTTGACGTCACTTGCTCCTCTACTTTATTGGCTTCCATTTTCGCTTCTGCAGCTTCTTTTGCTTCATAAGCGACTTCTGCATCCTTAAATAACCTCATGACTTCTTCCGGTGTTGTCGCTTGTTTCAACGTTTGAATTAAATCAGGATTCAATAATAAACGTGATAAACTTGCTAGAGCTTGTAAATGAGTATCATTGGCACCTTCTGGAGCAGCAATCATAAAGAACAACTGTGTTGGTTGACCGTCTAACGCTTCATAGTCAACTCCTACGTTACTTTTAGCAAATAAAACGGTTGGTTGTAGCACTGCACTGTTTTTAGCATGAGGCATGGCGATCCCATCACCTAAACCAGTTGTCGTTTGTGCTTCTCTTGCTAAAATACCAGATTCGAATACTTCTTGGTCGCTAATACGTCCCGATGCTTTTAACTGATTCACCATTTCTGAAATAGCTGCTTTTTTCTCAGTCGCTTTTAGGTCTAAAATCATACACTCTGGTGATAATAAATCAACAATTTTCATTATAATTCCTCCTGATTTTTATAATTCAACAATAGTAACAGCATCAACTAAAGCAAGTATGTCTTCTCTTGTAGCTAAATCTTGACTAAAGGCTGTAGCACTTCCAGATGCTACCCCGTATTTAAATGCTGTGACAATATCTTTGTCTTGTGCGTATTGGCTGACAAAACCGCCTACCATAGAATCTCCTGCTCCCACAGAGTTGATTAATTCACCCTTAATCCCTGGTGCATGGTATGTCTTGTCGGCTGTAAACAATACTGCGCCATCTTTCCCCATAGAAACGAGCACGTTTTTAGCCCCTTTATCTAATAATTTCTTTCCATAAGGCAACATGTCTTCTAAGGTATCAAACGTGACACCAAAAATATCTGCTAGCTCATGATGATTCGGCTTAATTAATTCTGGCCCTAATGGCAAGATAGTCAATAGCGTATCACTACTAATATCCATAATAAAAGGCACGTCTGCTTCTTGAACCAAAGTCACTAACGCCACATAAATGTCTTCCCCAAGACCTTGTGGGATGCTTCCTGAAAAAACAACTAAGTCTTCTTTGGTCAATTGGCTCAACTGCTCTTTTAATGCAGCCAACTCTTCCTCTTTAATGACTGGTCCTAAACCATTAATTTCTGTTTCTGTGGTACTTTTCAATTTGATATTTGTTCTTGTTTCTTCAGAAACCACAACAAATTCTGTTCCTAGACCTTCTTGTGTCAGTACCTCATTGATAAACTCCCCATTACGTCCGCCAATGAACCCTAAATTAATACTTTCTTGGTCTAGTTTCTTAAGAATACGAGACACATTAATTCCCTTTCCCCCAGGGAATTTGTACTCTTCTTTTATTTTGTTCAATGCCCCAAGTTCTAATTCAGGAACTCGGATAACGTGATCAATGGCTGGATTAAGTGTCACAGTATAAATCATATTAATAAACCTCCTTGACTGTTGTCGCTTCTGTTATTTTTTGTAAAATATCTGCTGATAATCGATTCGTAATAATCGTTGCTGCTGAGATATCAGCTATCTTAGCAAAATTAATCTTACTGAACTTGGAATGGTCTGTTAACATAAAGACTGATTGCGCTTGTTCCATAGCAACGGTTTTAGTCGCCGCTTCTTCTGTATTCGCTGTGGTATAACCATAAGCTAAGTGTATGCCATTGACTCCCATAAAGGCTTTGTCAAAATAATGTTGTTTGAGTTGTTCAATACTCACCTGTCCTACAGCAGCTTTTGTCTTATCCCTAATGGTGCCCCCGATACTAATCACTGGAATACCGTAATCAATCGCCGTTGATGCGTGGTATACCGAATTAGTAATAACATGGATCTCTTTGCCCTTCAAAAATGATAACATCTCATAAGTTGTCGTCCCGGCATCAAGATAAATAAAATCCCCATCCTTCACCAAAGACGCCGCATATTCAGCTATTTTCTTTTTCTCTTGGACGTTTATGAACGTTTTCTCCATCATCGTAGCTTCCACTTCTAATTTCATTATCCGCTTAGCGCCACCATGAACCCTCTTCAACAACCCAGCCTCTTCCATCTCTTTTAAATCCCGTCTTATCGTAGATTCAGAGACATCTAACTGTTCCATCAAGTCTCTCGATTTGATGATATCTTGTTCATTTATACGCTCGATAATCAAGCGCTGTCTTTCTTCAGTTAACATACTTATCCTCTCCTAACACCATATTAACATCATAAACGGTCAAAATCAATCAGAAACCGTTTAAACCACGTAAAAAAACCAGAGATTTTCATCCCTGGTTGATTTTAATCTTCGTACATCTCAATCACATCTTTGAACAAACCATAAACAAATTGGTTTGGATCAAAGGGTTGTAAATCAGTGATACGTTCACCTAGCCCGACTAATTTCACAGGTAAGTGTAACTCATTACGAATAGCTAACACGATACCACCTTTGGCTGTTCCGTCTAATTTAGACAAAATAATCCCTGTCACATTCGTTGTATCTTTGAATTGTTTTGCTTGGTTCAACGCATTTTGACCGGTTGTCGCGTCCACAACAAGTAGTACTTCATGGGGAGCTGAAGGGTATTCTTTTTCAATCACTCGTTTCATTTTTTCTAATTCTTTCATTAAGTTCACTTTGTTTTGTAAACGACCCGCTGTATCGACCAGTAAAATATCATAGCCTTCTTTTTTCGTTTTTTCCACTGCGTCGAATACAACCGCTGCTGGATCACTTCCGGGTTTATGTTTCACCACATCTACTCCAGCACGCTCTCCCCAAACAACCAATTGATCGATTGCTCCTGCTCTAAACGTATCTGCAGCTGCCAGTAATACTTTTTTCCCTTGCTGTTTATAAGTATGAGCCAGTTTACCGATACTTGTGGTTTTACCCACACCATTAACCCCAACAAACAACATAATGGTTGGTCCATCAGTTTGAACGTTTAACTCGTTATTTTCTTCGATTCCTTCTTCTTCATAAATCTGAACTAATTTTTCAACAATCGCCTGTTGGACGTCTGATTGACGCTTCACATTACGTGTTTTTACTTCTTCTTGTAACTCATCTGAAATACGCATAGCCGTCTCAAAACCAACATCTGCAGCAATCAAAGATTCCTCTAATTCTTCAAAAAACTCATCATCTACCATACGGAAATTAGTAAACAAGTCGTTCATGTATTGACCAAAAGTACGTCTAGATTTCGCTAGCCCTTTATCGTATTTTTCTAAGGTTGTTTCTTCTTTAACTACTTCTACCTTTGGTTCTGGTTTTAGTTCTACCTTTGGTTCTGGTTTTAGTTCTGGTTTTGGTTCTGGTTCTGGTACAACGTCCACAACGGCTTCCTTTTCAACCTCAGGTACTATCTCTACTTCTTTACTTGTTGTCATAGGTTCCACTCTAGGTTCTTCTTTTTCTAGGGTTTCTTCTCTCTCAACTTCTACTTCAACAGGCGTTTGCATCTCACTTGCGGATGCATCAAGCTCCGGTTGTGATGTTTCCTCTTCTGGTAACGCTACAACGGGTTCTTCTTTTTCAACCGCCTTATCGCCTAAGACGGCTTTTTTTATTTTATCAAAAAATCCCATGTTATCCCTCCTTGTTTAATACAAATTTTTCAACAGCATGGGCTACCCCATCCTCTTCGTTAGACTTAGTAACATACTGTGCGATTTCTTTTAGACTTGGATTGCCATTTTCCATAACGACTCCCATACCTGCATATTCTATCATGGATACATCATTTTCCTCATCCCCAAGGGCCATAACCTCATCAGCTGTAATGCCTAACTGTTCTCCTAATAAGGCGATACCATTAGCTTTACTTCCTTCTGGATGAATGATTTCAAGTAAACAATCTCTTGATTTCATGATATTAAATGATTCATGTAATTCCTGAGGTAATTGCTTCAACTGTTCATCTAAGTAAGCTGGTTCAATAGCAACGACCATCTTATTAAAAATAATATCGTCGGTTAAGTCTGATACCTTTTTCGTCTCATACTTCAATACTGGATTAATGCTTTGATAGATGGATGGATACTCTGGTGCCGTTGTTAAATGAATACAAGTATCTACCGAAATAACATCTAGAGGTAAATTCAGTTGTGCCATCACAGATGCAACACGCTGTACATCCTGTAACCCAAATGAGTGGGACACTAATTCTTCTCCAGTATCATTTTTTTGAACCGCACTCCCATTGAAAGTAATGCTATAATCTCCAGCATCTCTCAATTCGAGTCGGTCTAAATAAGACTCGATAGCCACTAAAGGACGTCCCGTACATAATACTATTTTAACCCCTTCTGCTTTGGCTTGTTGCAGCACCTCTTTATTGCGATCGCTAATTGTTTTATCGTCCTTCAATAAGGTACCATCTAAATCAATCGCTACAAGTTTAATCATTGACTTCCCCTCCTACATCTGGCGTCATCGCCACTTGCTTCTCTATTTCTTCTAAGTGAACACTCACTATTTTCGATACTCCTGATTCTTGCATGGTCACGCCATACAACACGTTAGCTGCTTCCATGGTGCCTTTTCTATGAGTGATAACAATAAACTGAATGTCATCACCAAAGTTACGCAAGTACTGACCAAAACGAGTCACATTGGCATCATCTAAAGCCGCTTCTACCTCATCTAGAATACAAAACGGAACAGGTCGCGCTTGAATAATCGCAAACAGTAATGCAATAGCAGTCAACGCCCGTTCTCCACCTGATAATAAACTTAAATTTTGTAATTTTTTACCAGGGGGTTGTGCGACGATATCAATCCCTGTATGCAACAAATCACTTGGGTCTGTTAAAACTAAGTCCGCATGACCGCCACCAAACATGTTAGGAAACACCACTCGAAACTCTTCTCTAATATCACAAAATACTTCATGGAATTTTTTAATGACCAACTCGTCCATGTCATTCATGGTTTCAAATAGCTCTTCTTTTGCTGTAATTAAATCTTCCTGTTGTCCCGCTAAGAAGTCATAGCGTTCTCTCACTTCATCATGCTGCTCAATGGACTGTAAACTAATCGCTCCTAAGTTCTGAATCCGTTGTTTCAAGTCCTGAATCTGTCTCTTACCATCTACCAAATCAACTTGACTTTCATAGGTTGCTTTCGCTCCCTCATAAGTTAAGCGATACTCTTCTTGAAGGTAGGTCAGACTCGCATCCAAAGCCATTTCCGTTCTGTTTTTCGCCACTTCTGCTTTGGTTCTAAGATCTAACTGCTCTTGGATATCTTTAGTCAGTGCGGCCACATGAGCTTCTAAGTCAGATAACACAAGAGCCAGAGCTTCTTTTTTCTGGCGTTTCTCTGCCATGTTTTCTTCTAACTTGGCTTTTTCATCATCCACACGTGTCACTTCTTTTAAGAGCGACTCCGCGGATTCAAGATGACTTAAACTCTGACTGGATTCAGAATCCAGCCTCACCATCAAGCCTTGTCGTGTGATGTCTAACTCTTCTAACAACTCTTTCTTTTCAGCTAAACGTTGCGTTCCTTGTTCTAGTTTGGTAACTAGTACCGCTAAATCAGAATGACGTTGGTTCCATTCTGTTTGAAGTTGCTCTCTTCGTTGCGCGTTCTCTTCTTCAAGCTGGTCTGTTCGACTCATCAAGTCATCTAACTTAGAACGCTTGAGCTTCAATGCTTTTTCTGCTTCTAAGAGCTGTTCTTTTTCTTCTTCGTAGTCTTCCATAAATCGTTTCAATTCATTGGCTTCATACTCAAACGCTTTGAGTTCTTTTTCTAATTGTTCTAAACGCTGAACAAGACGTTCCGATTGATTTTTTAATGTTTGTTCATGGAGTCGTGACTCTTCCCCTTTTTTACGTAAATCAATCAATCTTACTTCTAGCTTTTGTAGCGCTTCTTTCAATGCGCTCACTTCAGCTTCTTTGCTTTTATATAATACCTCCATTTGACCAATTTGTGTCACTAACTGGTTTAACTCTTTCGTTTGAGAAAACAGCGGGTTGCTTTGGCCTTGTTTGCTTGCCCCACCTGTCATTGAACCACCAGGATTCATAACATCTCCTTCTAACGAAACGATTCTATATTGATAACGCAACTCTTTCGCTAGTCGGTTAGCCGTTTGTAAATCTTTTGCCACAATGGTCAAACCTAATATATTTTGGATAACAGAAGTGATATTTTCTGGGTAAGTCACAAGCTCACTCGCAATCCCCACAAAACCATCAAAAGTAGTCACTTTCTTTATCGTGTCTGCGGTTAACTTTCTCGGTTTAATCGTTGTTAAGGGTAAGAACGTTGCACGCCCCACACGCTGTTGTTTTAAAAACTGTATACCAGAACGAGCACTGCTTTCATCGGTCACGATAATATGTTGCGAGGCAGCTCCTAAAGCCGTTTCAATCGCCACATTCATGTCACTCGGGACAGTAATTAATTCTGCTACCGCACCCACAATCCCAGGCAATTTGTTTTTCTCTTTCAAAACAGCCTTAACCCCTCGGTAATAGCCTGAATAATTATCTTGTAATTCCTGTAAACTTTTTTGTCTTGCTTGGGCTTGTTGTAAGATTTTTAATGCTTCGTACATTTGAATCTCATTCGCACCAATACGTTGTTTCAAACTCTCACTGGCCTTACTTTGTTCTTGGTATTCTGTCACTAGTTCTTTAACCGAACGCTCTTGAGTCTCGCACGCTTTTGTCACTTTCTCTAATTCACGAGAGACTTCTGTTTTTTCTAAAGTTAAAGCATCGTATCCTGTTAACTCTTTATTACTTCTTGCTTGCTCTTGTTGGTAACGTCTTTCTAAATGCTTTAAATCATTATTCACATTCGTTTGTTGCTGCATGACTTCCACATAATCACTGCGCAACTCTTCTAATTGAATCTTAGCAGATTTACTGTATCGGGCGATGTCTTTTTCTAGCACTTTTTGGGCCTTTTGTTGCTGTGCTATTTGCCCTTTAAAATCGGCTATCGCATTCTCTAACTTACTAATTTCAGCCTGACACCCTTGAATTTTATCAGCACACTCTTTCATGGCCTCGGAATGACTGTCTTGATTCTCATGAGAGTGACGTTTTCTTTCATCTAATACTCTTTTTTGACCTTCTAATTGTTCTTTTTTTTGTGTCAATAATAAGAGTTCTTGCTGATATTTTTCTAATTGTTCATCCAATATCCTGCGTTCTTGTTTCCCTGTTCTTAAACGCTCCTCAAATTGTTCGTATTCTTTTTGATTGGTTTCAACTATTTGAGCTATCTCTTCGTAAGTTGCCTTACTAGTTAACCATTCTTTTTTATGTTGCTCCATATCAGAGATCGTCACTAAGACGTCTACTTCTGTTAGTTCTTCTTTTAAAGCTAGATATTCTTTAGCCGTACGACTCTGGTTTGATAGTGGTTCTAATTGATTCTCCAGTTCATAAATAATATCTTGTAATCGACTTAAATTGTCTTCTGTTTCACTTAACCTTTTTTCGGCTTCTTTTTTTCTCGTCTTATACTTTAATACTCCAGCCGCTTCCTCAAAGATGCCTCGTCGGGCTTCAGGTTTACTATTAAAAATCTCTTCAACCTTCCCTTGGGAAATAATCGAAAACGACTCTCTACCAAGCCCAGAATCCATAAATAAATTAATAATGTCTTTTAACCGACACGCTTGCTTGTTAATGAAAAAATCACTATCACCACTGTGTGTTAATCGACGTGTCACACTAACTTCACTGTACTCTACAGGTAAAAACATGTCCTCATTATCTAGAACTAGGGTGACCTCTGCAATATTTAAAGGGGAACGTGAAGAAGAGCCAGCAAAAATGACGTCTGGCATGGTGCCTCCACGTAAACTTTTTGCTGACTGCTCTCCTAGTACCCATCTGATTGCTTCCGTTATATTACTTTTACCGCTACCATTTGGTCCGACAACGGCTGTTAAACCAGAATTAAAATCAATCACTGTTTTATCAGCGAATGATTTAAATCCTGAGACTTCTAATCGTTTTAAAAACAAAGAAGTTGCAACTCCTTCCCACTACTTACCGCTACTGCGTAATTTGTTTAAAGCCACTTCTGCTGCTTTTTGCTCAGCGACTTTTTTAGACTTCCCAAAGCCTTCTCCTAAAAGTTCGCCCCCACCTGATACCTCAACAAAGAAGACACGTTCGTGAGCTGGTCCTTCTTCTCTTATTAATTGATACTCAATGGCAATGTCCCCATTTTTTTGTAACTCTTCTTGTAACGCTGTTTTGTGATCCATCTCATGTGAAAAAGCACCTGACTCAATTTTTGGAACCACAACTTGGTAGATAAATTTTTCGGCTTGTTTGAATCCTTGATCCATATAAAGTGAACCTAAAAATGCTTCAAACAAATCACATAATAAAGAAGAACGTTCTCGGCCTTTTGAGTTTTCTTCTCCTTTACCCAATCTAACAAATTGATCAAATTGACACTCTTTAGCAAACATAGCTAGACTGTCTTCTCTAACAATCGTCGCACGTAATTTCGTTAATTTACCTTCAGGCATGTCTGTAAAATGATTGTATAAATATTCGGATACAATCAATTCAAGCACAGCATCACCTAAAAATTCTAATCGCTCATTATCTGTTAACGCTAAGTGTCGATGCTCATTCACATAGGATGAATGGGTAAATGCCTGCTCAAGCAAACTAACATCTTTAAACACAACGTGATACTCATTTTCAATTAATTTAATAAGTTTTTCTTTCACTACTCATACACTACCTTTCATACCTATATTATTCTATTATACGTTGTTTCTTCTGTATTTAAAACAAAAACTATCAATTTAAGAGTTCCCTCTTAAATTGATAGTCTCATAATTATTTAGCTTCTTTCGTTAAACCAACTGTTGCCCAAGGGTTTGATGTTACATCGTAGCCCCAGTCAAAGTCTGATACACGGTCGCTAACTGGTAATACAGCATCTCTAAACAATGTTGGGAAGACAAAAGCTTCTTCACTTGCGTATTCTTGCCATTCTTTAAATTTGTCTGCACGGTATTTAGAATCGAATGCTTTTTCAGAATCGATTTCATTTAATAACTTAGTATGTTCTTCTGACTCGAAACGAGTGTAGTTAAACATTGCTTCTGGTCCATATAAACCTGATTGTGATGGGTCAGAACTTACGCCCCAAGCTGCTTGGTATACATCAACTTCTGGATCATCGTTTTTAAGTTTATCGTAGAATGAGTTGAACTCAATTAAACGACCTGTTGCTAATTTAACATCTAACCCAATTTCTTTCCAGCAATCTACATAGTATTCTGCTAGAGGTTGAGCTGTTTCTCCACCTGCCATTGAAGCAAATTTAATTTCTAATTTATTTCCGTCTTTATCTGTACGGAAATCTTCGCCTTCTTTCCATTCGTATCCAGCGTCATCTAGTAATTTGTTTGCTTTTTCAACGTCTTGTTTAGCGTAACCTGGTAGGTCTTTATCACTAAAGTCAGAGAAAATTGGTGGAACTAATGTGTTAGCTGATTGGCGTAAGCCATGGTAGAACTTGTCAGCTACTGCTTGGTTATCTACAGAGTAAGCCATCGCTTGACGCAATGATTTGTCTGCCATTTTAGCTTCTGGGTTGTAAGCAACGGCACCTTTTTCTTCATCCCATTTACCTAATTTGAAACCAATGTAAGTATAAGCTAAGTCTTGACGTCCTAATAATTCATATCCTTCTACGTCTTTGTAGTTTGGATAGTTATCAGTAGGCATACTGAAGACCATGTCATATTTTTTAGATTTTAAAGCTTCGATAATTGAGTTAGATGGTGCTACTCGCATAACGATTTTTTCTAATTTTGGTTTTTCTCCATAATAAAATTCGTTAGGAACAAATTCTACAGATTCACCTTGTGTAATTTTAGCCATTTTGTAAGGACCAAATGTTACGATGTTTTTACGTACAGCATCGCTTGATTCCATTCCTTTAACCGGAATATCTTTAAAGATATGTGAAGGCATTGCAGAAGCCCAAACTGTTTCACTTGTTTGTTTCATACCTGGGTTCATTTCTTTGTAAGTAATTTCAATTGATTTATCATCAATTTTCTTAATACCTGAAATGTCGTCTGCTTTACCATCGTGGTACTCATCCATACCTACGATATTTTGGAAATCACTACCGTAACGTACACCCGCATAGTCTTTATGACCAATAATTAAATAGGGTTGGATCATATCTTCTGCGATAACTGGTTCGCCGTCAGACCATTTAGCATCTTTTGTTAATGTTAATGTAATTGTTTTTTTCTTAACATCAATATCTTTCTTAGCAACACCGTCTTCTGTTGTTTCGAAGTTAGAGTCACTTAAGAATAAAGATTCGTGAGATGGTTGCATGAATTGCATATCAAAGTTATTTTCGTAGAATGTTTCTGAGAATAACCCTTGGAATTGCGTGTCCATAACAACAGCAGCTTCAAGAATTCCACCGTCTTCTGCCTTGCCTTCATTCGATGTTTTGATTGGGAAGTTAGAAACATCTTCTGTTGTTGTTTCTTTTCCACCTGATTTTTTACCGTCTTTGTTCCCGCCGCAAGCCGCTAGACCTACTGTTACCGCTGCACCTAATGCAACTGCACTAACTAGTTTTTTGTACTTCATCCTTCATTTCCCCCTTTAATATTATCCTAAGCGTTGACGAGCATCTGCTGAACGCTTAAATGCTTGACCAACATAATTTATACTTAACATCATTACTAAAATAAGTATTGATGCTGGTGCCCATACCCATAACATATCTGATAATACAACACCATTTGAAGCATAACCGATTAAAGTTCCTAAACTTGGTGTTGCTGGTGGTAATCCGAATCCTAAATAAGATAAGGTTGTTTCAATACCAATATTGGCTGCAAAGTTAATCGTTAAGTTGGTGATAATCAAAGAACTCAAGTTAGGCATTAACTCGCCAAACATGATTTTGAAATCACTTGTTCCCGACGTTTTAGAAGCACTAATGTAGTCACGTCTGACTTCTGATAGTGTTTTACCACGGAACAAACGGGCTTTAGCTACCCAATAAAAAGTACTCATAATTAAGATAAATGTTGTAACGTTATAACTTGGTATAATTGTTACAAACACAATAATAACCATTGTAATCGGTAAAATCATAATGAAATCAACAACACGCATGATAACATTATCAATCATACCTCCGTAATATCCTGCCATGATTCCTAAACCAACACCAATAATTGATGTGATAATCGTAATCGAGAAACCAATAACAACTGAGTTACGAGCCCCAATGATTAACTGACCGAATACATCACGGCCCCCCTCATCAGATCCCAAAATCCAGCCATTACCTGGAGGATTGTACTTATCTAAAATACTAACCTTCATTACTGCTGATTGGTCTAAAACTAACGAACCAATAAATATAATTAATAATAGTGTTACTAGTAACCCTAATGAAAATAAAGCTAATTTATCTTTTTTAAACTCTCTGGCAATCATTTTAAAACCAGTTGGTGGTGCACTTACCACTTCTTCTGATTGCTTACTTTTTTCGCTCATTA
Source organism: Vagococcus sp. 211 (assembly GCF_056322705.1). Classification (NCBI taxonomy): domain Bacteria; kingdom Bacillati; phylum Bacillota; class Bacilli; order Lactobacillales; family Enterococcaceae; genus Vagococcus; species Vagococcus sp. 211. Next base: position 111,371 of record NZ_CM150475.1, on the reverse strand, counting down.
TTATTCTCCTTTCTTTATCTCACTTGTTGGCTATTGAATACGAATACGTGGGTCAACGATACTCATCACGATATCAGAAATCAAGTTTCCGACAATCGTTACAATCCCAAGTATTAATACTAAGGAAGTAATAACTGAGTAGTCACGACCATTGATTGCATCAATGAATAATTTACCAATCCCTGGATAAGCAAAGGTTTGTTCAATAACAACCGACCCACTAATTAAAGCTGTGATTTCATAGCTTAATTGAGCTGCAATCGGTAATGAAGCGTTTCTGAAAATGTGTCTTGTAAAGACTTTATTTGTTGGTACACCTTTAGCACGGGCAGTACGAACAAAATCAAGTTGTTTTGCATCGATGACTTCATTACGTAAGTATTGAATCGTCACCGCTGTTGCTAACAAAGCTTGAGATATTGCTGGTAATAACATGTGGTACAAGCGACTCCAACGATACGCCATCGTCCCTTCAGTTAACCCACTAGCTACTGATCCTGTCGTTGGGAACCATTCGAGACGGTAACCAAAAATAAATAGCATCAGTAATGCAAAAATGAAAATAGGTACTGCGAAACTCACGAAGTTGTAAACAACTACTGTTTTATCAAAGATTGAATCTTGGTAACGACCAGAGAACAACCCAAGAGGTAACGCAATCGCATAAGTAATAATTACCGTTAATAATGATAATAGGATCGTGTTAATTACACGTTGTCCAATAATATCAGTTACTGGTAATTTGAATAAGAAACTTTGTCCAAAATCACCTTGTAATGCATTTCCTACCCAACGGAAATATTGAGTATACCAAGGATCATTAAGTCCTGCTGCTTCACGCATACGTTCAATCGTTGCTGGGTCAGTATTCGGATTAATTAACCCCGTAAACGGATCTCCTGGCATCGCTTGTGCTAGTAAGAAAATAAATAAACTTAAAATAATGATTTGAGGAATCATCATTAAAACACGTCTAACAATTGTTTTCCACATAACTATTTCCCTCCTCCTTCGGTCGTAATGATTGCCGCCTTATGAGTTGGACTAATAGTTTTAAGGTCATAAACACGACCATTTTCATCATAATATTGGTTATAAAGCTCTTTGAACTCTCTATCCACTTGACGTCTCGCTTCTTTATGCAATTCGCGGTTGTCCACATCAATTTTTGGAATGGCAGACAATAAACGTTTAGTATAAATATGTTGTGGATTAGTGTAAATGTCTTCTCTTGTTCCAATTTCTACGAAACGACCGTGGTTCATAATAGCGATATTGTCGCACATATGTTTTACTACACCCAGGTCATGAGAAATAAATAAGTAACTTAGGTTATATTCCTCTTGAATACGTTTCATAAAGTTTAGTACTTGAGCTTGAACAGATAAATCTAGTGCCGATACAGGTTCATCTGCAATGATTAATTTAGGACTTGTTGCGACAGCACGTGCTACACCTAAACGCTGTCTTTGCCCTCCTGAGAATTCATGTGGGTACTTATACAAAGCATCCGTTGGCATCCCAACAATGTCTAAAAGCTTTTGAACTTTTTGTTTTTCTTCTTGATCAGATAAACGTTCAAAGTTTCTTATAGGCTCTGCAATAATATCAATCACACGTTTTTTAGGGTTCAAACTAGACATTGAGTCTTGGAAAATCATTTGAACATCTTTATTATAATCAATTTTTTTACGAGCTCTTTTTGTTTTGACGTCTGTTCCTTCAAAAAGAATTTCACCAGATGTCACTTTCTCTAAACCAATAATCGCTTTACCAATTGTTGATTTTCCTGAACCGGATTCCCCTACTAAACCGTAAGTTGTTCCTGATTCAATTTCGAAATTAACGCCATCCACGGCATAAACATGATCCACTACTTTATTGAAGAATCCGCCGCGAATAGGATAATGTACTTTTAAATCTTTAATTTCAATTAATCCCATTATGCTTCTCCCTCTTCTCTAAAGTGGAAATGCTTATAGCATGTACAACGAACTAAGTGTCCAGGCTCCACTTCATGTAATTCTGGTTGCTCTTCATGGGCTTCTGCTGGAATCCAAGGGATACGTTCAGCAAAACGACAGCCAGAGCGTTCTAATTTTTTAAGAGTTGGTACAATCCCTTCAATCACATGCAAATCTGTTCCATGAGCATCTTCTTGAGGAATTGAGTTCAATAACGAACGAGTATAAGGATGTTGTGGGTTTTTGAAGAGTAAGTCAACAGGTGCTTCCTCTACAATTTGTCCCGCGTACATAACAGCGACACGATCTGCTGTTTCTGCTACTACCCCTAAATCATGGGTGATCAAAATAATTCCTGCTTCTGTCTCTTCTTGTAAGTCATTCAATAAATCTAAGATTTGCGCTTGAATGGTTACGTCCAATGCTGTGGTTGGCTCATCTGCGATAATGATCGGTGGTTTACATGCAATCGCAATAGCGATAATCACACGTTGTCTCATACCTCCTGATAATTCATGCGGATATTGTTTCGCTACACGCTTAGGATTAACAATTCCTACTTGGTCTAACAAATCAACAGAGCGTGCTTTACGTTGCTCTTCAGTCATGTCAGTATGGTAGAACAAAGCTTCAGCGATTTGATCTCCAATCCTCATTAATGGGTTAAGAGCTGATAATGGATCTTGGAAAATCATTCCAATATCATTTCCTCGTACTTTGTTATACAAAGTCTCTGATAATCCCACTAGATTTAAATCATTATAAATAATATCTCCGGTAATTCTTGTGTTGTTAGGGTCTTGTAATCCCATAATCGTCATAGCTAATGTACTTTTACCACAACCGGACTCCCCAACAATTGCCAATATTTCATTTTTATCTAGTGTGATTGACACGTTATCAACCGCATCATAATAGTTGTCTTTGATTCGGAAACCTGTATGAAGATTTCTCACTTCTAGCAATTTGTTGTCAACAAACAATAGAATTCTCCTTTCTGTTCTATTCCCCGTACTGATTTTCATAAAATAACAGTTCATTTTTTTGAATCTTAATTTAATTTTCTAAGATATCTTATAATTATATTAGAAATTGCTTTAATTAGCAATAGGCTTAACCCTCATTAAATGAGTGTACGATTAAAAACAAAAGTGCTATCTCTAATAATACAAGAGATTACCATTTTATTTCTAAGGGTATATCAGGCAAAATCACAAATAAGCAATGTCACTACACACCCCTGTAAGCTTTTAATACCAACTTTTATCGTTCTTAATGTTTTATTTTTTTTAGAACATAGAACAAAAAAATAACACGCATATTCTTTTTTATTTAAATGAGTGTTTTCTCATTTAAATTCTTTTAATATCTCATAATTTCTTTTTTAAAAAAAGAAACTACTGGATTTCTCCAATAGCTTTTTATTGATTAGACAAGATATAATCTACTGCGGCACCAATTGTTTCGATTTTTTCTGCATCATCATCAGAAATCTCTGCATCAAAGGTATCTTCTAATTCTAAAACAAATTCCATAATACTAATTGAATCTGCCTCTAAATCATCTTTAATACTTGTAGCTTCTGTGACACTATTCTCTTCTACATCAAAATGTTCTAGTACGATGTCTTTGATTTTCCCTAATATTTCTTCACGAGTCAATGTATAACACCTCCATTCCAATCATAACCTTCTATATTTCATAGTTCAATTTTACTGGTTTCTACTTAATTTGTCTATCCTTTTAAGCTTCTTTACTCGATTCCTCAAAGTATGTCTTTAAATTATTAACCACATCTGTTTCAAGCATTGTTTTTATTTGACGAATCGTATGATGCACAGCTTCTGGTCCTGTTGATCCATGCGTCTTAATCACTGGGGCTTTGACTCCAAAAAGAACAGCGCCGCCATGACTAGAATAGTCAAGAGAGTCTTTCATTCCCTTTAGACTATCTTTTAACATTAACCCACCGATTTTACCTTTCACGCCGCCTTCCATAACAGACTCTTTAAGTAAAGTCATCAAGGCTAAAGCCGTCCCTTCTACAGATTTCAATACAGCATTTCCTGTAAAACCGTCTGTAACGACCACATCAGCCACGCCTTGCAGTAAATCTCTGGCTTCCACATTTCCGATAAAATTCAAACTTGGTTCATTAGCAAGTAACTCATAAGCCGCTTTCGTTAATTCACTACCTTTTGTTGCCTCTGTTCCATTATTTAATAGCCCTACTCTTGGGTTATCAATGTGACGAACATTTTTAGCATAATATGAAGCTAAAATACCATATGTTAAGAGATGTTCTGGTTTGTTGTCCGCATTCGCTCCCATATCTATAAAATCAAACCCAGCACCAGCTTCACCTGTAAATACCGGCATCGTTGTCATAAGTCCTGGTCGCTCTACTTGTTTGATACGACCGATAATAAACAAGCCAGCTGCTAGTAAAGCTCCTGTATTTCCAGCTGACAATATAGCATCAGCTTCACCATTTTTCACCGCTTGAGCAGCTAATACCATGGATGCTTGTTTTTTCCGACGAATGGCTTTGACCGGTTCATCGTCGCTCTCTATTTTTTCATCTGTATGAACAATCGTAATGTTCGTTTCATCCATGAGATACTTCTTAATCTCACGCTCTTTACCAAATAATAAAAATTCGATGTCTGGAAATTCTTTTTGGGCTAAAACCACACCTTCTACAATGGCTTTTGGTGCGTTATCTCCGCCCATAGCGTCAATAGCTATTCTCATCCTTCATTCTCCTATCTATTAATCCAAATATGACCCTTGATGGTCTCGTTTCTTCAAAGCATGAAACAATGGCTCATTTTTCTTGTCTTTTTGCCAATCAGACTGGGACCATAAAACGATGGCTTCCTTTCTAGCTGTCTCTAAAATAACATAATCTGCTACCATATCACCAACTTTAAACTCTGGTAAGCCTGACTGTTTTGACCCAAAGAAATCACCAGGCCCCCGCATCTCCAAATCTCGTTCACTCAAAATAAAGCCATCCGTGGTTTCAGTCATAATGCTCATTCGCTCTTTCCCTTGTTCACTTTTAGGGTTAGCTACTAATATACAATGAGAGGCTAAACGCCCACGGCCAACACGACCCCGTAATTGATGAAGTTGGGCTAAACCGAAACGGTCAGCGTCCATGATAATCATGGTGGTTGCATTAGGAACGTTTACTCCTACCTCTATAACCGTGGTTGAGACTAGCACTTGTATCTGATTTTCTTTGAATTGCGTCATAATTTCCTCTTTATCTTGCGCTTTCATTTTACCATGAAGCAATCCTACTTGATAATCAGGTTCATAAAAATGACTCATGTGCTCGTAAATTTCCGTAGCATTTTTGACATCTAAGCTTTCGGACTCTTCAATCAAAGGACAAATGACATAAGCTTGTTCTCCTTTTAATAGTTTCCCCCGAAGCCATTCTAAGACGGTATCCATTTGCTTTGGTTTAATCCATCTCGTTTCGATTGGAATACGACCAGCAGGCAATTCATCAATCACAGACACGTCCATCTCACCGTATGCGGTAATGGCCAAAGTTCTTGGAATAGGTGTTGCTGTCATGAAAAGAACATCTGGATTGTCGCCCTTCTCTCTTAATACCTTCCGTTGATTCACCCCAAATCGATGTTGTTCATCTGTGATAACTAACCCCAATTGATGAAACGTGACATCATCTTGAATTAAAGAATGTGTTCCTACCACAATGGGAATACTCCCATCAGCCAAGCCAGCTAATATGTCACGCTTAGCGGCCGTTTTTGTTGAACTTGTCAATAAGGCCACAGGAACACCTATTGGATCAAAAAGATCAGTCAAACTTTCCAAATGCTGCTCTGCTAAAATTTCTGTGGGTACCATTAAAGCACCTTGATAACCTACGGTAACAGCCGCATACAAAACAATCGCCGCAACAATGGTTTTTCCGCTCCCTACATCTCCTTGTAACAACCGATGCATATGATTGGGACTTCTCAAATCAGCACAAATATCATTGACCACTCTCTTTTGTGCTCCAGTCAGCTCAAAAGGAAGTTTTTGGATAAATGCTTTTAACTTAGCCACATCATAAAGCAAGGCATGCCCTTTAGCTTTACTCGTCTCTTGGCGCTTCATTTGAATCATCTTCATTTGAAATAAGAAAAACTCCTCAAAAACAATGCGACGCCTCCCTTGACGATTTTCTTCTATTGTATTAGGGAAATGCATGGCATAAGCAGCTTGTTTTCTAGGCATTAATCTGTATTTCTCACACAACCACTGTGGCAAATTCTCTTCTATTAAATCACCGTGACTTTCCCACGTTTGTTTGATTAAACTGACTAAGGTCGTTTGTCTGATACTCTTATTCACATGATATATCGGCGAGAATTCATCTTGATCGCCTTGACTACCCATGATTTTCATTCCAGTTAATGTTTTTCGCCTGCCGTCCCATTTTCCGTAAATGGCTATTTCTTCTGACGCATTGATCTTACTCTTTAAAAAAGGTTGATTGAAGAAAGTAACAGGTATCACGCCTTGTTCCACCATAATACGGAAAGTTAAGCGGCTTTTTTTGAACCCGTAATAATTGACTGCGGGTTCTGCAATAACAATCCCTTTCAAGACCACTTTTTCTTGGTCTTGCAATTCTTCTAATGGCTTCTCTTGAATGTCATCGTACCTAAAAGGATAATAGGTTAAGATGTCTTCAACCGTTCTGATACCTAAACTTTCTAGGACTTCCACACGCTTTGGGCCAACACCTTTTAGGCTAGCCACAGAGTCCGTGACGCTCTTTCCACTCACATTATCCCTCCTTTGAATGATGTAGAAAAAGCCAAACACAAGTGGTTTGGCTTTTTTATGTTACTATTCAGCTGCAAAAAGATAAGGATAAACGGGTTGATCGCCTTGATGAATCTCAACTTCTAATTCTTCATTGATTAACACAAGAGACGCTTCTAAACGCTCTGCTTCTTCCGTTGTTCCTTCTTCACCAACGATGATGGTAACAATCTCAGTATCCTCTTGTAGCATACCTTTCAATGTTTCCACACAAGCGTCTACACGGTCTTCCTTAGAAACAACGATTTTACCTTCAATCATTCCGATAAAGTCATCTTTATGAATTTCTACACCATCAATCGATGTATCTCTAACAGCGGTTGTGATTTGTCCACTCACAACTTCCTCTAACATATCAACCATTGCTGTTTGATTATCTGTTAAAGAAACTTGTTCGTTAAACCCTAATAACGCCGTCATACCTTGAGAAATTGTTTTAGAAGGGACAACAACGGTTGGCACTTCACTTACTTCTGCAGCTTGGTCCGCTGCCATAAAGATGTTTTTGTTATTTGGTAAGATAATAACATTGTCAGCATGAACTGCTTCAATGGCTTTTAAAATATCTTCTGTACTTGGGTTCATTGTTTGTCCACCACTAATGATGTAGTTAACACCCATACTGCGGAATAACTCATGAATCCCTTCACCAGCAGCCACAGCAATAATACCAAACGGCACACGCTCTTTAGGTTTAGCATCTTTCACTGGCGCTTCTAACAAGGTTTCATGTTGTAAACGCATGTTGTCTACTTTGATTTTTACTAACGACCCAAATTTTTGACCATAATTCATGACCTCACCTGGTTGTTCTGTATGAACATGAACTTTAATGATTTCATCATCTGCAACAACTAACAGTGAATCACCTAATTCATTTAAGTAATTTCTGAAAGTATCATAATCAAACTCACTGTCCACAGTTGGTCCTTCACCAATACGTACCATAATCTCTGTACAGTAACCAAATTTAATGTCTTCTGTCGCAATATGGTTTTGTACGCCACGGTGATGTTCTGCATTCACCATCTCACTCATTTGAGCTGGAGTTAATTCTTGAATATCACTTTCAACCACTTTACCAGATAAGACTTCGTAGAATCCTTCGTAAACAAAGACTAATCCTTGTCCACCACTATCTACTACGCCTACTTCTTTTAATACAGGTAACATATCAGGTGTTTTAGCTAATGTTTTTTTAGCTCCTGAAAGAGCTGCTTCCATTACTAACACACAGTCATCTGTTTCTTTGGCTTTTTTCTCAGCGGCAATTGCTGCTCCACGAGACACGGTTAAAATTGTTCCTTCAACTGGCTTCATAACCGCCTTATAGGCCGTTTCAACCCCATTTTTCAATGCATCGGCTAAGCCTTGCGCTGACAATGTTTCTTCTTCAACAATTTGTTTAGAAAATCCTCTAAAGATTTGAGATAAAATAACTCCTGAGTTACCACGAGCTCCCATTAATAATCCTTTAGACAAAATACTTGTTAATTCGCCTACGTGTTCTGTTGTTGCTTCACGTACTGCTTTGGCACCACTTGTCATTGATAAATCCATATTCGTCCCAGTATCACCATCCGGCACTGGGAAAACATTTAAAGAGTTAACAAATTCAGCATTTTGGTTTAATCGATTTGCACCGGCTTGTACCATCGCTTGAAATTGCCCTCCGTTGATTGCTTTCACTTCCACTAAAAAGTCCTCCTCATTCATCGACACACTTAATTTACGCAATCCAATCCTTATTCAGGTTGTACTCGAACACCTTGAACAAAAACATTAACAGAATTAGCAACAACCCCGAGCATTGTTTCAAGATTGTACTTCACTTTTTCCTGTACATTTCGACTTACTTCAGAAATTTTCGTTCCATAACTTACCATTATATAGACATCTACTGCTACGCCGTTTTCTTCTTGACGTACCACGACACCTCTTGAATAATTTTCTTTACCTAAAATTTCGTTTAGATTATCTTTAATTTGATTTTTACTTGCCATACCAACGATACCGTAGATATCTGTTGCGGCACCTCCAACAACTGTTGCAATAACATCATTAGAAATTTCAATGGTTCCAGCTTGTGTTTTAATTTTTACAGCCATCCTTTTACCTCCTTAAAGTCAGTATTTATCCATTATTATTCTCAAGTTTAACATAATACGGTTGATTATTAAAGAAAAATAACTACTTTACTAGGGTTTTTGCCCCTTTTTGAGAATTTTATAAAAGTTTTGATTGCATTCGTTTCGGTTATGTGTTAAATTATTTTAGTATGATTAATGGAAATTAATAACCATATTCAAAGCAAAGGAGGGAATATCATGGCAAAAGAATGTTATGTAACAGGACGTAAAGCGAGATCAGGTAACAACCGCTCTCACGCAATGAACGCATCTAAACGTACTTGGGGTGCCAATCTACAAAAAGTTCGTATTTTAGTTGACGGTAAGCCAAAAAAAGTTTGGGTTTCTGCTCGTGCTTTGAAGTCTGGTAAAGTAGAACGCGTTTAATAGATAATAAAAAACTACAGCTTCTGTAGTTTTTATAGAAATAGCCATGTCTCTAAGGGACATGGCTATTTTTATTTGCGTTTATCTCTGGATTGAATCACACACATGATGCCACTGCTAAACGAGAATTTCCCAGGCTTGTCTAAAAATTCATTACTAGACAAAGAAACAGGATGCATAAAATCCCTCTCGGTTAATTGATATTTCACATCGCTCAACGTTAGTTTTTCTACTCCTGTCAAACACACAAACGCTAAATATTTTTTATCTAACTCTTTTTCGATAACGTAACTACCCGGTTCAAAATAATGAATACTATTCTGATCGTCAAGTAGCTTTATTTGGCTCATAATGGGCGTAAACCGAGGTTCAAGTGGCATCCATAAGTTCGTCAGGAAATGATCTAAGCGGCCACCAGTCATCCCTATAAGGATGTATTCAGCCTCAGGATATAGCTCATGAGCTTTTAATAACCCTAGATGAGTATCCGTGTCATCTTTTTCTGTCTGACACCTACTAACATCTGGCACTTTATCTAGAAGCCGTGAATATTCCTCCTCTGTCATGGAGTCAAAATCTCCCACAGCACTCATAATAGGAAAACCTGCTTCAAGCCCATATAAGGTTCCTCTATCAACACCAATCCATGCCGTTGTTTCCGTCACATAGTCTGATAAATCAGGCCAGTCTGCTGGTGACCCGCCCCCAATAACCACAACATGCTTCATCACTAACGACTAACTTCTTTCAATTTAGCCATACGTTCGCCCACATCTTCTGAATTATACACATATGATCCAGCAACTAACACGTCAGCCCCAGCTTCCACACATAAAGGAGCGGTGACATCATCCACACCCCCATCAATTTCAATTTCGTAATTGTAGCCTTTATTGTCTCTAATAGCAGCTAATTCCTTCACTTTGTCTAAGCATTCTGGGATAAAAGCTTGTCCACCAAATCCCGGATTGACCGTCATGACTAACACAAGGTCGGCTAAATGCAAGACCGGTTCAATGGCTGAGACAGGGGTCCCTGGATTAATCACAATACCTGCTTTCACCTTTTCTGATTTGATTAACTGCATAGCACGGTGAATATGAGGGGTGCTTTCTACATGAACCGTAATAATATCGGCTCCGGCTTTTGCAAAGTCGCTAATAAAACGCTCAGGTTCTGCAATCATCAAATGAACATCTAAAGGCAACCGAGTCACAGGACGAATGGCTGAGACAATGTTTGCACCTAACGTGATGTTAGGAACAAATTGACCGTCCATCGCATCCACATGAATGTAATCCGCACCTTCTTTTTCTACGCGTTTAATATCTCTTTCTAAGTTTGCAAAGTCTGCACTTAAAATTGAGGGAGCTATTTTAACCATTTCTCATAACCTCACTTATTCTTTTTTTTATACATTGGTTTTCTTTGTGTGATTTCTTCATAGAATTGTAAATAGTTCTTGTAACGTGACGCTGCGATATCTCCCGTTTCCACTAATCGCTTCACTTCACACTTTGGTTCTTGGTGATGTTTGCATTCTCTAAACTTACAGAGTTCTGAAGCCTCTACAAACTCCGGAAACGTTTTAGGCAACTCATCTACTGTTGTTTCCAAAAAATCAATCGAACTGAAACCAGGGGTATCTGCTACAAGTCCGCCATATATCGGCATAAGCTCTACATGACGCGTCGTATGACGTCCTCGCCCTAAAGCATCGGATATTTCGCCAACTTTCAAGGCCAACTCCGGTGATATTTCATTAAGTAACGTTGATTTCCCCGCACCTGATTGTCCCATAAATACGGTTAACTTCCCTTTAAAAGAAGCAATCAGACGATCCGTTTCATCATTATGAGAAAAAATAACGGGGTAACCAATCGCTTCGTAGGTTTTTCGTACCTCGCTCATCTCAGACCGCACATCAGCTGACGCAATATCCATTTTAGTAATATAGATAATCGGTTGAATCTTCAATTCTTCTAAGGTCACTAAAAAACGATCGAGTAGATTCGCCGAAAAGTTCGGTTCGACACAACTGGTAATGACCACACCTTGGTCAATATTTGCTACTTGTGGACGAACCATTTCATTCGTTCGAGGTAAGACTTCTAAGATATACCCGTCCGTTTTACTCGTACTTTCAAATTCTACCCAATCCCCCACTAAGGGACTGATGTTTCGATTCCTAAAATTGCCTCTTGCTCTTGTTTGATACATTTCGCCGGCATGTTCCACATAATAGAAACCGCTTAATGCTTTTCGTATTTGTCCTTTAAGCACGAAATGCCTCCCTTCCTTTTTATCTCATTTTCTCTCTTATTGTATCATAAATCATAAAAAAAAAAGAAAGAGAATACAACATTCTCTTTCCTTAGCTTTTCTTATCTTCAGCTGAATTGGTCGTTGGTTCAGACGAACTTTGTTCCACGGATTCTAACTCTTTCGAATCAGTCGTACTAGAAGATTCTGTGCTTTCAACTACTGTACTTTCAACGGTTGAACTTTCAACGGTTGCTGGATCAACGCCGCTTGAGAAGACCACGGTAATCGTGTCCCCTTTACTCACTGAGCTACCAGAATTTGGCACTGTATAAATAACTTGGCCTTGAGGAATAACATCACTGTACTCCCCACTTTCTAACATAGATAAACCAACACTATCTAAGTAGCTAGTGGCACGATTTTTGGAATACCCATACATATTTTCTAATGAGAAACTCTCTGCTCCCTTGCTGACAAAGAGGGTCACGCCTGTTTCATCAGGTGCCACAGCGCGATTACCTTTTGGTGTTTGTTTAATCACGCGATTATTACCAACGGTATCAGAGTACTCTTTTTGAATATCTATGTTTGCTTCTTTAAAACCTTTGCTTAATAAATCGTCCATCGCATCGGTCAGCTCTTCGTTCGTGTAATCTTTCATTTTTATTTTTTGACTACCCGTACTGACATACAATGTAATCTCTGCTTTTTCTTTGACCTTCGTTCCAATAGGCGGATTTGTTTTAACGACTAACCCTTTCTCAACCTCATCATCCGGAACTTCTTCTACTTTAGAACTAACGGATAATTTCTTTTCGTCTAGTAAAGCAATCGCTTCTGATTCTGTGAGTCCTTCAATATCAGGAATCACAACTTCACCACCCCGACTACCTAAAGCAAAGAGCCCTCCCCCGACTAGTATGGCAGCTATCATTAGCCCCATCACAATACCTAACCATTTTTTCGATTTTTTCTGTGGGATGTCTTCTTCCTCATCGTCCTCATTATCAAAATCAGCCGTAGAAACCACTCTACTAGCCGTCTTATTTAAAGACGTTTGAGTATCATCTAAAGGTGTTATCATAATCGTGTCATTGGTCATCGCGCTGGGTTCGAATTTTGCCTCATACGCTCTATCGGGACTCAATACAGTACGTAAATCAGCATACATTTCATCAACAGAAGTATAGCGATCCGCTACTTCCTTAGCTGTTGCATGTAACACAACATTTTCTAGCGCTTGTGGAATCTCAGGATTAACCTCACGAACAGAAGGAACATCGTTTTGGAAATGTTTCAATGCAATGGATACGGCAGATTCTCCTCCAAAAGGAACGACTCCTATAAGTAATTCATAAAGAATAATACCTAAAGCGTAAATATCAGACTGTCTTGTAGCCATACCGCCTCGCGCCTGCTCTGGTGACATGTAATGGACTGAGCCTAACAAGGTATTCGTTTGAGTAATAGACGTCTCAGATAATGCTATAGCAATACCAAAATCCGTTATCTTAACTGTCCCGTCTTCATCTACCAAAACATTTTGCGGTTTAATGTCTCTATGAATAATACGATGTTGATGCGCTAGTGAAATAGCAGATAAAATTTGTCCCATCATATCTACTACAACAGGTAATGGAATGGGATAGTGTTCTTTGATGTACTGCTTTAAATCCATCCCTTTAACATATTCCATCACAATATATTGCATACTGCGCTCTTCACCTACATCATACACACTGACAATGTTTGGATGGACCATCTCGGTAGCAGCTAACGCTTCTCGTTGAAAACGTCGAATGGCATCTTTATCATTTTGAAAGTCAAAACGTAATACTTTGATAGCTACTTCTCGGTTTAAAATTAAGTCTTTCGCTAAATAAACATTTGCCATACCACCATTTCCGATATGACCAATTACTTCATATCGCTCGCCTATTAAGGTTCCTACTTGTATCATTCATTGCCCTCCTTTCCCAAAGTCTCAAAATACACAAGTAACGCAGTGATATTATCAACACCACCTGCATTATTAGCCTCTTTAATTAATTCTGTTACTTTATTTTGTAGCGTTCCTTGACCAACAATGATTTGTCGTATCAGTTCCTCTGTAACCATATTTGTTAACCCATCGGAACAAAGTAACAAATAGCTATCTGATTGAATGGTTACCCACGTTAAATCTACTGCAATAGCACCTTCTACACCCACTGAACGAATTAAAATGTTACGCTTTGGATGTTTCAATGCCATTTCAGGTGTAATTTCTCCGGTTTTTACTAGCTCATTCACTAAAGAATGATCCTCTGTCAGTTGTTCCAGGACACCAGCTTTCGCAAAATAACCACGGCTGTCTCCCACATGTGCCATTAGTAACTGCTTTTCTAATATAACTGCTGCAACAATGGTTGTTCCCATACCAAATTTTTCAGGATGCGCTTGTCCTTCTTGAAAAATAACGTCATTTTGTTGTTGAATATGCTTTACTATCCACTCTTCAATGTCAAGTTTCGTATCCAACTGACAGTTTTCCCACGACGACCCTATACCAGTCACCATTAATTGGCTGGCTGTATCCCCAGCCTGGTGACCTCCCATACCATCAGCAACTATCGCTAAAGGTATTCCTTTTTCGTTATGATAAACCCCTACTGTATCTTGATTATTTTTTCGTTTCTGGCCTACATTTGTCTGATATTCAATTTGCATGTTTACACCCCTTATCTAAGTCAACTATGCTTTTCTTCTTAAACAACTGATAAAGAAGCCATCCGTTTGATAATGATGCGGATAAATTTGTAACATATTGTCCGCGTAGCTCTTCGTCAAATGCTCTACTGCTTCAATGTGAACTAGCTCAAAATTATCATGCATGTCTAAAAATTCTGTGATAACATCTCTGTTTTCTTCGGAAATAATAGTACATGTGCTATAAGTTATTATACCGCAAACCTTTACTTTTTTCGAAACACTTTCTAAAATAGCTAATTGAATGCGTTGTAAACGAGCAAAATCTTCTTGGCTTTTAGTATATTTAATATCTGGTTTACGGCGTAAAAGACCCAATCCAGAACAAGGCGCATCTACTAAGATACGATCAAATTGCTCGTCTTCAAACGTCTCATCTGATTTTCTAGCATCTAATACCATGGATTCAATGACTTCTCCAACCTCTAAACGCTCAGCATTTTCCTTAATCAAACGAATTTTATGCTGATGGATATCCAGTGCTGTAATTTTACCACCTTCAGCAGGTGTTAAATAGGTCGCAATATGAGTTGTTTTACCTCCTGGTGCTGCACATGCATCCAGTACTTGATGGAAAGGATCCAACGTCATACTTGGTGCAACAAGCATAGAACTCTCATCTTGAATAGTTAAGAAGCCTTGTTGGAATAAATCACTACCTGCTAAAAAGCCTTTATCCGCAACGACACCATCTTCAGCTACTTCACTTGCCCGAATATCAAACCCTTCATATTCAAGCGCTGCTATCACATCATCCCGGTTCATACGATTAATTCTAGCGCTTGCTTTACTTGGTTCCAACAATGAAAAACCAAGCTCTCGAGCGTCATCATACCCCATATCCGCCACTAATTTTTCTGTTAACCATAAAGGAATACTTGTTTCAACAGACAGACGTTCCATGTCATCTTTAATTTCAGAAACACTCGCTACACCTTTTCGTTGAATCGCACGTAACACACCGTTCACAAATTTGCCGATACCTGGGTTACCTTGCGCTTTGGCAATTTCTACTGCCTCGTTTAAAATGGCATGATCTGGTACTTTATCTAGATACTCTAATTGATATAGAGACAATAAAAGTAATTGATGAACCCAATTATCAATTTTCTTGGTACTAGTAATGAAGGGTGCTAAATAATACTCCAAGGTTAATTGACGACTAATTGTCCCATAGACTATTTCTGTCATCAGACCGGCATCTTTGCCTTCTAATTTATGGTTTTTAATCGCATCACTGACTAATAAATTAGAGTATGCTTGATTTTCTGTTACTTGCACTAATAAACTAAGTGCGGCAAAACGAGGTGATTCATATAATTTTCTAGCAATCTTTTTCTTTTTATTCAACGTTTTCTCCTACCTGAACGGTGCGTCCTACACCATTAATGAATTCTACTGCTTTTAACTGACCTTTTCCTGCGGGTTGTAGCGCATCTATTTGAAGAACAGTCCCTTCCCCGCAAGCTATCCAAAAATTCTTTTTATTTATTTGAATAATCGTTCCTGGTGCTTCTGTTGTTGTCTCTTCTTCTAAAGGAGTTGCTGCCCACATCTTCCATCTAGCCCCTTGATACGTGGTATAAGCCACTGGCCAAGGTCTCATGCCTCGTATCTGGCAATCGATGGCTTCAGCCGGCAAATGCCAATCAATCTGCTCTTCTTCCCGTGAGATATTAGGAGAATATGTCACTTCTGATTCTTCCTGTTCTCTTGGTATGATTTCTCCATTTAGTAAGGGAGGTAATGTCTTAAGTAACAGTTCTTTCCCTAGTTCACTTAATTTATCAAACATACTTCCAACATCATCTTGCTTCGTAATTGGCATGGCTTCTTGAGCATAGATTGCTCCAGCGTCCATTTTTTTCACCATTTCCATGATCGTGACACCTGTTTCTTGTTCTCCTTTTATAATTGAGTAATGAACAGGAGCACCACCTCTATATTTAGGTAGTAACGAGGCATGGACATTGATTGCACCATGCTTTGGTACTTGAAGCAATGCTTCTGGTAAAAACTGACCAAAAGCAGCCGTCACGATTAAGTCTGGTTCTAATTCTTTGATTCTATCCATCTCTTTAGAACCTGTAATCTTCTCAGGTTGTAACACTTCTATACCATGTCGTAACGCGGCTTCTTTAACAGGTGTTGGGGTGATGACACGCTTACGCCCTACTGGACGGTCTGGTTGTGTCACAACAGCTAACACCTCATACCCTTCTGCTACAAGGCCATCTAATATAGGTACCGAAAATCCTGGTGTCCCCATAAATACTAATTTAGTCATGCTATTTCCCCTCCATATAATCGGATAAATCTTCTGGTAAAATAGGCTCAATAATACGGTCCGTAAATATTTTACCACTCAAGTGTTCTATTTCATGTTGGAATACTCTTGCTAAGTAGCCACTAGCATCCACTTCTACTTCATACCCTTCACGGTCCACATATTGTACAGTGATATCCGTGTAGCGTTCGACTGTGCCATACGTATCTGGAAAACTTAAACACCCTTCCACATCAATCTCTGTTTTTTTACTATGTCTTATAATCTTAGGATTAATCATTTCAAATAAGCCTGATTCTTCATCTAATTCCACAATCGCAATGCTTTGGCTCACACCTAATTGATTCGCCGCAAGCCCAATGCCATCTCTTGCTACCATCACATCATGCATCTCATCCAATAAACGTAACACGTCTTTACTTAATCGAGTGACAGGCTTGGTTGGTTTCGTCAATGCTTTATGAGGATAGGTTACTATTTTTCTCATTCATTTCTTCCTTCCTCTTGTTACTTTGTTTTATTATATAAAATGTTGGGGTTCCACATCAATGGTTATTCGCAACCCTTTTCTTATTTCTTTCTGAGATGCCTCTAATATTTTTTGAAGGCCCTGCGATAAATTCTCTTCGAAACGGTATTTTACCACGGTTTGGTAATAATACCTTTTATTGACACGAGCCACAGCTTTAGGCGTTGGGCCTAGGACAATGGCATTGGGAGATAGATACCCTTTTAAAAAAGACACAATCTCATGCATTTTTTTAGCCGCTGGGTATTCTTCTTCATGACTCACAACTAATTGAACCGTAAAATAATAAGGTGGGTACTTACCTAGTCGTCTTAATTGCATTTCCTTTTCATAAAACCCTTCGTAGTCTTGTTCTTTAGCAAACTGGATCGCATAATGCTCTGGATTAAAGGTTTGCACAATCACTTCACCGGGTTTATCACCACGACCCGCACGACCACTAACTTGAGTTAATAACTGAAACGTTCTTTCACTAGAACGAAAGTCAGGTAAATTCAAAGCTGTGTCCGCATTCAGCACCCCTACTAACGTCACATTTGGAAAATCAAGGCCTTTGGCAATCATCTGAGTCCCTAACAAAATATGACCTCGCTTTTCTTCAAAGGCTTTTAACAACGCTTCATGGCTTCCCTTTTTACGGGTTGTATCCACGTCCATGCGTAAAATAGTCGCTTCTGGAAGTAATTCTTTTAGCTCTTCTTCCACTTTTTGAGTCCCCGTACCGTAATACCTCATCTTGTCACCATCACAAATTGGGCAACGATAAGGAATACGTTCTTCATGCCCACAATAGTGACATTTCATGGTTTTAGTATCCATATGAAGCGTTAAGGAGATATCACAATTTTGGCAAGGTAGCACATACCCACAATCTCGGCACATAATAAAAGAAGAATACCCTCTTCTATTTAACATCAAAACAGACTGCTCACCGCTCTCTAAACGTTCTTTTAGTTTCGTTAATAAAACGTCTGAAAACGTCGTAGTCATTTGGTATTTGCTAGCTTCTCTCATATCAATCACATTAACTTCTGGAAGAGTCGCACTGCTCACTGCTCTTTCTGATAGTCTCAGCAAGGTGTAGACACCTTTTTGCGCTCTTGCTCTTGTTTCTAACACAGGCGTTGCACTCCCCAGCACCACAGGACATCCATGATATCGACTGCGCCATATAGCCAAGTCCCTAGCATGATACCGTGGCGATTCGTCTTGTTTATAGCTACTCTCATGTTCTTCATCAATCACAATTAACCCGATGTTATCTAAAGGGGCAAAAATAGCAGACCTTGCGCCCACAACAACATTGGCTTCTTTTCGCTCTATCTTTCGCCATTCATCGTATTTTTCGCCTTGTGATAGTCCACTATGAAGAACAGCAACATCATTACCAAATCGACGTTTAAATCGACTGACAGTTTGAGGTGTCAAAGAAATTTCAGGGACTAACATCATCCCTTGTTTCCCTTGCTCTAAGGCATGAGAAATGGCTTGTAAATACACTTCTGTCTTGCCGCTCCCAGTTACGCCTTCTAATAAAAAAGTTTCCGGGGTCTCTTCGTCCATTCCCTTGATGATTTGCTTTAGAGCTTCTTGTTGTTCTTCGTTTAATACATGAGGGACATCTGGAGCGAAATGATGATAGGCATAGGGATCTCGATAGACTTCCCGGTCTTCAATGCTTAACCATCCTTCATCCCGTCCGTCATTAATTGCGCTACGGGAAAAATCTAAATCCGCCATCAATTCTTTCAGACTAAATTCTTGTTCCCTATCAATGGATAACAAAAAATGGACCAGTTTGATTTTTTTATGGGCATTTTTTCGTAACCCAAGGAGAGCCTCTTGAAGCATCTCATCGGTACCTAAACGCTTTATCACCTTTGTAGTTTTCACTTTATTTTTTGTTTTGACTTCGTAACGAATCTCAATGTTTCCTTGTTTACGTAACGTCACTAACTCTGGTAAATAGACCGAATCCTTAATGTCTTCCCATTCTCTTTCTCCAAGACCTAAAAAGACCTGTTCTTCAATTTCTTTAGGGATATCTCCCGTCACAGTCACCCATTTTTTATAAGTTGACCTCATGACACTTGGTAACATGGTCTGTAAGCACGTCACCTTGAAAGAAAAAGTAGTCTTTTGCATTTCTTCTGCCAGAGCAAACATTTCCTCATTTAATACTGGAGATAAATCTAAGACATCTTCTACTGGTTTTAGTCCTGTTTCATCTGGTTCTAATGCTCTGATTTTCTCTACAAACCCTTGGATATGACGATTGCCATTACCAAAAGGAACCTCTACCCGCACTCCCACTTGAATCATTGATAGTAAGTCTTCTGGAATCTCATAACTAAACCCTTGATCCGTTTGCATCGTTGGGACATCTACAATGACTTCAGCAACATATCTCATCGGTCCACGTCCTTTCTCATCTGTCCTATTGTACTAAAAAAAGCGCCCTTTGTCTTACTTTTGACTAAGAACACATAAAAAAAGACCAAAGAAATAAGGATCTTTGGTCTAACGTAACATTTTCTTAATTTTTGTTATCCAATTGGATACGTGCTTCTAATTCTTGATGCTCACGGCGTTTTAACGCGCGTTTTTCTTCTTCTTCGCGACGTAATAATTCACGCTTTAATTCTGGGTTAGGGTCTACAACCACATCACCACTAGCGATTTCTTCTAAGGCACGCCCTACATTTTTAACTGATTTCAATTCTGATTCTTCAATCATTGTTTGAGCACCTAAATCTAATTCATGAGCACGCTTGCTTGATAAGATAACCAATGAATATTTTGAATCAACTTGTTCTAATAACGAGTCTATAGATGGATTTAACATAATTTTAAAACTCCTTCAACATTTTTTCGTAACGACCAATCACACGATTAACTCTGTAATGCTCGCTTTCGATTATTTTTTTAATACGATCAACAGCTTGCGGTACTTGATCGTTTACTACAGCATAATCATAATGACGCATCATGTCCACTTCTTCTCTGGCCACACGCATGCGCTCGTCAATCACGGACATATCATCTGTACCGCGACCCACAATTCTATTTTTTAATTCATCAAAATCAGGAGGGGTTAAAAAGATAAAAACACCGTCTGGCACTTTTTCTTTCACTTTCATTGCACCTTGAACTTCGATTTCTAAAAAGACATCTTTCCCTGAATCTAGCGTCTGATTAACATAATCTAATGGTGTTCCATAATAATTACCCACGTATTCGGCATGCTCTAGCATCTTGCCAGTGTCAATCAGATTTTCAAATTCCTCTCTTGTTCGGAAGAAATAATCAACGCCTTCTTCTTCTCCTGTTCTCATTTGACGTGTCGTCATTGAGATAGAGTATTCAAATTGATTGTCTTCGCTTTCAAATATTGCTTTACGTACTGTCCCTTTACCAACACCGGATGGTCCAGATAATACAATTAATAGCCCTCTTTCTGACATGGTGACTTCCTTTCACTTGCAAATTTTTAGTTTTATTTACTATAATGCACCTTGTTCAAGAAATTTGCAAGCTTGTTTTCAGTAATTTAATACAAACATTACTTACTCAACGTTTTGAACTTGTTCACGGATTTTTTCAATCATGGTTTTTAACGTGACCACGGATTCTTTAATCTCAATAACCATAGACTTTGAACCAATCGTATTGACTTCACGGTTCATTTCCTGAATAAGAAAATCAATTTCTTTGCCTCTAGCACCCTCAGAAAGAACTAATTGGTTGAAGCGTGTCAAATGAATCGCTAGACGGTCTAATTCCTCATTAATATCGCCTTTTTCAATAAGGAGAGCGACTTCTGTTAACAGACGTGTGTCATCAATTCCTTCACCAATAACACTTTTTAATTTCGTTTCTAATCGCTCAAAATGCTCGCTTTCGTAACTATCAGCATAGGTCTTAATCCTTGCTACTTCTTTAGAAATAACTTCTTCATAGCCCAATAAATATCGCTTTATTTCTTCTCCCTCAATCAATCGACTCTCGTCTAACGCCAGCAATGCTTCGTTAAACACCTGATAAACATCTGATTCTAGTTGGTCCATGTCTAACGTCGTCTCTTCAATTCTGACAAGTTCTGGATGCATAATACCACCTGATAAGAACTCTTTGGCACTAAATACCTCAGGAGCATACCGTGTTGTTTCTGCTTCACTCAATGCCCTCACTAATTGATCCATTATTTCCCAGTCCAATTGAACCCTCTTAGTTGAGCCTTTTTCTTTGGTCATTGTGATAAAACACTCAACACGACCGCGAGTTAAAGTACCTTTAGCTATCTTTTTCATCGCCAATTCAAGATGATTCCATTCTTTTGGCATTCTCATTTGAATGTCTAAAAAACGATGGTTCACTGATTTCATTTCAATAGTAATACCGTACTCTGACGTTTCTTTCTGACTTTTACCGTACCCTGTCATACTTTTCATTGTGTTATCAGTCCTCTACATTCCTTTAATCGCTTCCCGTAGTATGTTAAATTCTTCATTACTTAATGTAATGCCTTTGCCCATTTTTTCATGATTTGGTGCCCAGTCTCTTAAATCAAATTTTGGTGGACGCCCGTTCCAACTCACTAAGTTAAGCTCCTTCGTCCATCCTTTAGGATTTTCTGATAAAACAACAATTTCTTCTACAATATCGTATGAAAATTCTTCTCCCATTATATCTGCCTTCTTTCTAAAAAGATAATAAACCACGCCTCTAAACTAATTTTCCAAGACGTATCTGTTAAAAAAGGAATCCAATCGTAGTTTCTTTTTTCTCCTTCTTTAAAATAACGAACATGACTCAATAATAGCTGACGATCTGATAAGGGAGAAGTTAAGTTAAAGTGACTGTTTAACCATTCTCCTAACGTCCGCATCATCTCTAGATCTGCTACTTCATCTGTGTCGGCTTGCTGCTCTAACCTAACATGTTGCCTGATTGTTTCAGTCAACTCAGATATAGTATACAGGGTTGCTGGGGTAATATCTAATGTTTTTGCGACGGATTCCATCAAGGTCAACGCTAGTGTTTCAGGAACGAGATCGTGACTTAATAGCCATTCTACTTGATTCACTTTCTTTTTTTCTAACCATTCAGTAAATACTACTTGTTCCTTACAAAATTGAATAAACGCCTGACTAAGATGTCTGATATTCTTTTTAAAGTCTGTTTTTGGAAACGTATACCACTGGCCTTCTGCTTGGTGGAATGCTTTTAGCGTTTCTAAATAACCTAAGGACATGTTCCAACTAGCACGACTGCCATCAAACAATAAAACATTGCCTAACCCCCACTGAGAAACAATCCCTGTTTCCGCCACATCTCTTGGTACTTTTGTAAACTTCGTCATTCCAGGTCCCTTAACGTTTACCACAATCAGCTCTGTTGCTCCTTCTTTTAATAAGACATCTTTTGGGATATTATTACGGTAACCACCATCAATGTAATAACGGTTATCAATCTGGCATGCTGCCATCATGGGATAAAAGGAAGAAGATGCTAGTAACCACTTAGGCAAAGTCTCTGCTGTCATATCAGATAAAGGAACCACCGTCTCTGTCAAAGTCATGGCATCTGTCGTCACCACGAAAAAAGGATAGTCTTCCTTAAACATCAAATCACTGTCCATCATGCGACAAATCATCTCTAATAAAGGTAACGTACTAACCCCATTATTAGCTAAGGCTGTTTTTGTTAGTAATTGGGTGTCTTCAATTAGCTGATTCGCTGTAAAGGTGCGATCTTCTCTTTGTAAAGCCACGTCTAAAATCTGTGTTGTGTCCACATTCGACCACATTTGCTCAGCAATGTCTCGTTTTCCCTGAACCAATAACGCGCCATTCAACGCACCCACTGACGTGCCACTAATCATGGCATATGATATACCAAGTTCTTCTAAGGCTCGCCAAACACCAATCTGATAAGACCCTCGTGCGCCACCTCCCCCTAGCACTAACCCTGTACGGTAAGTCATTTTTTTTGTAAAAAGATCGCCTTCAAGTTGATACCCTTGTCCTAATAATTTGAATTCGTGAAAATAAGTCCGACGAGGCACTAATAACTGAACCTCATTCACGCGATATGTTTTTCCTAACCGAGTGATAATATCATCTAAGTCTCGCCAATTAAAAGTAACAGAGGACACCAATAAATTGACCACCCTTAAGGTATCTCCTTCTCTTTTTACACTCAGGTAAACGGGTTGTTTCTTATGATCCTCTGTGCTGATTACAACATCCCCATCCTTCGTACTACGACTTAAACCAATCAATTCTTTTAGTGCTTTGTCTTTCGATTGATGAAAAGGAAGCCATTCTACAAGTGGATGAATCATGGACCAATCCTTCATAATCATTGAATACACCTGGTTTTTAAACATGAGCATTTCTCCTTTCCTGTGTGGTATTTTCTTAGTATTTACTCAGATTTTTATCATTTATATTACGAATTATTTGACTAACATCTATACCATTCGTATAATAGAAATTAGCAAAATAAGGAGGCGATGTCGTCGATGAACAATTCAAAATCTGAAAAACCTCAAACAAATAATGCGGTGAAAAAATTCACTCATTTCATTTCCCGTTCATCTAAGCATTTTTTATCCTCTTTTTTAGATGATGAATCACAGAAAGAGAAAGAAACACAGCATATCTTACAACTTATTAATCAAGCCATTGCTCAAAAAAGCATGGTAGTGATTCAATATAGAGACGTTTTTCAAACCCCATCTAACGACGAGTTTGAGACCCTTGTTGGACGTGTTTACCAACACCAAGCCAATCCAGATTCTCTCATGATTAAATTACAAAAAACCAATCAAGTCAGAATGATTTCAGCTAAATACATCAAAAAATTATCTATCATAAATCCTGGGTTTCATCGCCAGGCACAAATAAGTAAATAACGAAGCCATGCTTCGTTATTTTTTATTTTTCTAACACGATTTGTCCAATAGCCATGTCTTTCGTATGAGATATCGATACATGGACCTTCCCTTCAAATGGACAATGTGTCACCACCGGACGACCACTGTCCTCTTTTAATATCTCTATATCTTGCAGCCCTACTTTTCCAATTCCTGTCCCAAGAGCTTTGGAAAAAGCTTCTTTGCAAGCAAATCGACCACCTAAAAACTCCACTTGTCTCTTTTTACCCAACTCAGTAAAAAGTAACCACTCATTTTCTGTTAAGACGCGCTTCACAAATGCCTCATTATTCTCAATAATGTCTTTCATTCTGTCTAATTCAACAATATCCACGCCAATTCCAGTTATCAATAACTCACCTTCTCTCACTCTATCTCTATCTTTTCATTTTTAGAATACACAATTTAGAAACATTTATCAATCACAACGAAGTGTCTAAAGAGGATAGCCTAAAAAAAGCTAATACCGAAGTATTAGCTTTTTTAATGTTTATTTAGATGTTGTACGAATCACGAATCCGCGATCGCTATCTTTTTTTTGGCTGTTACCTTTTGGCTGTTGGTTACCAGTACCACGTTTTTTCTTGTTGTACTCGTCTTTTTTACGCCAGTTATCACGGTTTCCACCGCCGTTGCCGTTACCTTTGCGCTCGCCACCAGTAGCGTTTCCACCACCGTTGCCTTTGCGTTCGCCACCGCCGTTACCACGACGGTCGCCGCCGCGTCCACCTTGGCCACCACTACGACTGTTGCCACCGCGTCCACCGCCACGGTTTCCACCACGTCCGCCGCCACGATTACCGCCACGTCCGCCGCCGCCTTTTCCACCACGGTTAGGTAATGGACGCTCTGGAGTGATATTAACTGGAACTGCTCCAGCATCATCTTTAGCGATTTGTTTTACTAATAATGCAGCAATATCTTCTGCTGAATAGCTTTCTAATAGATCGCTAGCAGCTGTTTGATATTTTTCTAACCCATTGTTGCTTAGGTCTTCTTTGATTTTTTCTAACGCAATGCCAATTTGACCTTCCATCGCTTCTTGTTTAGAAGGAGGTGTTAAAACAGTCATACGTTTTTTCGTTAAGTCTTCAATAACATGTAAGTAACCCATTTCGTTTGGTGTTACAAAAGTAATTGATTTACCTTCTTTACCAGCACGACCTGTACGACCGATACGGTGAACATAGCTCTCTGGATCTTGAGGAATATCGTAGTTATAAACATGACTAACACCTGAAATATCTAATCCACGTGCTGCTACGTCTGTTGCTACTAAAATATCTAATTCTTCATTTTTGAAGGCTTTTAAAATGCTCATACGTTTATGTTGAGGTAAATCACCATGGATACCCTCAGCTTTGTAGCCACGCATTTCTAAACCACGAGCTAATTCATCAACACGGCGTTTTGTACGGCCAAAGACAATCGTTAATTCTGGGTTTTGAACGTCAAATAGACGAGTCATAACGTCAAATTTTTCGAATTCTTTACAGCGTACATAGTATTGATCAATTAAATTAGCTGTCATTTCTTGAGCTTTCATTTTTACGTGCTCTGGGTTGTTCATGAATTTAACACCGATACGCTTAATGCTATCTGGCATTGTTGCTGAGAATAATAATGTTTGTCTGCTTGATGGTACTTTAGAGATAATGCTTTCGATATCTTCTAAGAATCCCATGTTTAACATTTCATCAGCTTCATCTAATACTAATGTTTCAACAGTATCTAGTTTTAACGTACGACGGTTAATATGATCTAACATACGACCAGGTGTACCAACTACGATATGTGGTTTATTTTTTAATGAACGAATTTGACGTCCAATGTCCGCGCCACCATATACAGCTTGCACTTTGATTTTTTTATCTTTACCTAAGCGATACAATTCTTCTTGCGT
Organism: Vagococcus sp. 211; assembly: GCF_056322705.1. Taxonomy (NCBI): domain Bacteria; kingdom Bacillati; phylum Bacillota; class Bacilli; order Lactobacillales; family Enterococcaceae; genus Vagococcus; species Vagococcus sp. 211. The sequence continues at coordinate 85,362 of NZ_CM150475.1, read as the reverse complement.
TTGGATAGCTAATTCACGAGTTGGTGCAATAACTAAACCTTGCAATACTGGATTGCTTGTATCAATTTTATTTAACATTGGTAGACCAAACGCTGCTGTTTTACCAGTACCTGTTTGTGCTTGACCAATAACGTCGCGTCCCTCTAATGCTAAAGGAATCGTTGCTCCTTGGATTGGAGTGGCTTCCTCAAACCCAATACTTTCTACTGCCATTAACAATTCTTTTTCTAAATTTAATTCACTAAATTTCAAATGATATCCTCCTAAAATCTGGCTCACTTTATCATTTATGAAAAGAAAATGAAAATGAGCATTCGTGTAATACTATCACATTCTTAACTAATTAACAACAACGCCGCATGGTTTAACAGTTTTTTAATAAAAAATCAACAATTCTTTGAAGACCCATACCATTACTTCCTTTCAGAAAAACAGTATCCCCCCTCTTAATAGTCTGTGTTAAGACAGTCATTAAGGCTTCTTGTTCTTCTTTATTAAAAGCATGTATCCGGGATTCCCCAAATGTTTCTATTAAAATGGGCGCTAATTTTGACATACGTTCACCATAAAGAAAGACATCTTGAATCAATGTTTCTTTCACATAAGGCGCAATCGACGTGTGCATTTGCTCAGATTGTTCTCCAAGTTCTAACATATCCCCTAAAACGACTATCTTCCGGCCCTTGGTTTCAAGGTGGCTAAAAGAGTCTAAAACCAGTGTCATAGCTGTAGGGTTAGCGTTATAAACATCACTTAAAATAGACAATCCGTCTGGCGTTTCTAGCCACTCCGTTCTATTTTTAGTTAAATCAAAATGAGCCAAGGCCTCTGTCATAGATGACATGGGAACATTAAAATGGTTACCAATCGTTAAGGCTATGAGGGCATTACTTACATTATACGCCCCTAAAACAGGTATTTCAAATGATACACCTGAACAAAGGGTCGTTGTAAAGACTGTTTTGTTCTTCTCCTCTGTTATGACTTTTCCTAATACATCCGAACCTGAGTCTAAACCAAAGGTCTTAATCCTTACCCCTGTTCTTGGTAAAAAAGGCTGAATAAGCGGTTCACTATGAGGCACCACTAATAACCCTTCCGGTGATAAACCAGAAATAATTTCCATCTTAGCTTCTGCAATGCCTTGTCTTGAGCCTAAGTATTCAATATGAGATTCACCAATCATCGTTATAGCCGCAACGTCTGGTCGAGCTAAAGAAGATAACAGTTCTATGTCCCCCTTACGATCCATCCCCATCTCTAAAACAAGCATCTCTGTATTCTCTGGCATGGCTAACATGGTATAAGGCATACCAATCTCATTATTGAAATTACCTTGTGTTTTATAGGTTTGGTACATTGTACTCAACACGGCACTCGTCATATCTTTTGTTGTTGTTTTACCGTTACTTCCCGTAATACCTATCACTTTTGGGCCTATTTTTTTCACATAATACGCCGCTAGATGTTGCATCGCTTTGAGCGTATCTTCTACTAATAAATACGGACGACTTCCATCTAATTCCCTATCTGAAAACGTCACAACCGCTCCTGATTCAAACGCCTGATCGATAAAATCGTGACCATCTCTGGCGCCTTTTAAAGGAACAAACAAACTCCCCGGCTTTACGTTTCGTGTGTCAAATTCAACTGAGTTAATGATAATATCTTGTTGCGTCCATGTCTTGTTTTTAGCAGAAACTGCCGCAGCAATTTCCTGAATCGTTAATCTCATCCTACGTCTTCCTCTCGTTCTCATGCAAAAAAGCTGAACACAGCGTTCAGCTTTTTGATGTTATTGTTTACCGTCAATTAATTGTTTTTTCTCAAATCTTAATTTAGCTAATTGAATTAACTCTTCCAATAAATCACTATAACTTAGTCCCATTTCTTTCCATAACAATGGGTACATACTGAACGGTGTAAATCCTGGCATAGTGTTTACCTCGTTTAAGAACAATTCATTATTGGCCGTCAAGAAGAAATCACAACGGCTTAAGCCACTACCATCTAGCGCAATATAGGCTTTGCGAGCGTAGTCTTGAATTTTTTCCTGTAAGTCATCTGAGATATCAGCTGGAATTTGTAACGTTACTTTATTATCTAAGTATTTAGATTCATAAGTGTAAAAAGCGACATCTTTCACGATTTCACCAGCTACAGTCGTTCTAATTTCGTCATTACCTAAAACAGCTACTTCTAGCTCTCTCGCTTCGATCCCTTGTTCTACCACAACTCTACGGTCATAATTAAAAGCAATCTCTATCGCTTGTTCTAACTCTTCACGGTTATTTGCTTTATTGATTCCTACACTTGAGCCCATATTAGCTGGTTTAACAAACATCGGATACAGTAACGTTCCTTCTAATTTAGCATACACCCCTTCAGAACGTGTCATGTAATCATTTTTTAATACTGACACAGAAGGTAATTGAGGAATCCCTGCTTGTTGGAATAGTTGTTTCGCCACAATCTTATCCATAGCACATGAACTCGCCAAAACGCCAGCGCCAACGTAAGGCATGTTAAGCACTTCAAATAATCCTTGAATCGTGCCATCTTCGCCATTAGGTCCGTGCAAGACTGGAAAAATAATGGTATCTTTTTCTTTCACATCACTTGGTGAAATGGGTTGAGCATTTTGTAAGGTCAAATGTAATGCTGATTCTTCCTTTGGAGCTTCTTTAAAGAGTGGCCCTCTTAACCATTGTCCATCCTTTGTAATGTAGATGGTTTGTACTTCATAGTAATTATAGTAAATGGCTTGTAATATACAAAAGGCTGATAAAATTGACACATCATGTTCAGCACTTTTCCCTCCATAAATTAGAGCAATTTTCATAGTCGTCCTCCTAGGCTTAATACTATCCTATTATACTTTATTTTCATCTAAAAATCATGTTTGTTTCTGATACTATTCTAATAATAATAAAACCACTAACATCGTTTGTCAAATACGATTGTTAGTGGTACGTCTGTCTTATTTAAATAAAAAGCGAGTCAAATTCTTCTTTATACAGCTCCCAACTGGCACTTTTCTCATCATACACAAGTCTTCCAATGGTTTCTGCTTTTTTAAAATCACCATTTTCAATCTTTCTCAAATTATCTTCGATAACATGTATTGGGATAATATACTGCCCATCTATTAAACCAACTTGAGAAAAATTAAAGACAATCCCTTCTTGCATGGACGGTTTTAACTGACTCACCAATTCCACTGGTAAGACCGAAATATGAGTCAATTTTTTTGAGAAAAATGAGCGATTAGCATTTAGTTGATTAATCACTTTTTGCGTTAATTTTTGAGACAAGGTTTGGTAAAATTCTTCAATGTAACGATAATAAATTTTTGTCAAATGATTTCCCATATCAAAAAAAGCATAATTATTTTGCAATTTATAAAAAAAAGGCGAGCGTAATTGGCTCTTCATATGGCCAAAATACAACAACTCTGCGATTTCATTTGGTGTCATTTGTTTCAATACGTCATACTCTTTGAAGTCTAACCACTTGATACCTCTTTGCTTTGGATTAGAGACGAGTGAATCAAAATAATGATCGATATTTTCTTCTCCTCGAATGACGCGAAAACCACTATGATTTTCGTATTCTCCTTCTGATACATAAGGGTCTAGTAACAAGAGGTTTTCAGGGCGTTCTAACGTATAGCGATGAAAATCATGATGTGTTAATCCTTTAGATAAAATTGAATTGCTGATTCCATCTAAATGAACGTACAAATAATCTTCCAACACCATTCCCTCCTCTACCATCTATTAATATAACTATACCATTTATTTATCAGATATGGACACTTATTGCGCCTAAGTTACGTTAAGTTTATATTACAGGATTCAAAAAAAGTAGGTGCTTTAGCAACACTTATGTAATATTTAAAAATTAGAACAGATTTATCCTCTTTAAACAGGGTTTATGATATGATAAAAAGGCAAAGTAATCAAAGGGAGGTTTTCTCGATTTCTAAAAAGAAAAAAAAGCAACCGCAACAACGGTCAGCCAAACATAGTAAACCGAAAAAAACCATTGGTCAAAAGATTAGTAATGCTTTCTTCAATCTTATTATGGTACTACTACTCATTGTCGGATTGGCTTTAGTATTTAACAATCAAATAAAAAATTATTTAGTTAAAGACGCAACAAAAAAATACACTGTCGAAAATGTATCTAGAGAAGACATTGTCAAAAACGAACAAGAAGGAGAAGCTACGTTTGATTTTGAAGCGGTGGAATCCTTAGATCTTAATTTAGTAGCCAAAGCGAGCCAACAAGATTTTGGCATGAACGTAGTTGGTGGAATTGCTATTCCGAGTGTTGAACTAAACTTACCTATCTTTAAGGGTGTATCTAATTACGTCATTTCAGTTGGTGCTGGGACAATGAAAGAAGAACAACGTATGGGACATGGGAACTACGCTTTAGCAAGTCACTACATGTATGACCCCACTCTTTTATTTGCACCACTTGTTAATGTAGAGCTTGGCGCATCTATTTTCCTAACAGACTTAGATTATATCTACGAGTACAAAGTAACAATGAAAGAATATGTTGAACCTACACGTGTTGAAGTGATTGACGATGTAGAGGACAAACGTTTAGTGACTTTAGTGACCTGTGATGTATCCGGAGCTAACCGTCTTATTCTTCAAGGAGAGCTTGTTAAAAAAGCCAAATCTGATGATGCCAACAAAGACATGTCAGATGCATTTAATCTAGAACAAAATAATGTGTATTAAAATAAGCTAAGTGAGACTGAAATCGTCTCTCTTAGCTTATTTTTTTATAGTTTAGGAAGATAAAAATTACGATTATCTAGCCCAAATATGCGTTCCGTGTATTCTCCTGGCTCCACTTGTTTTAGTGCGCCTAACATCATTTGAATGGATGCATCTAAATTATCAATATGATGTAAGACTTCTGCTTCTAAAATTTTCGGTCTAACAGGTGATCCGTATTCCAATAATCCGTGATGTGCCAATACAACATGTTTTAATACAATCACTTCTTCATCAGATTCCGTAATATTTAACTCTTGGCAAGCCTTCGTGATTTCTTCATCCGCCATCACAATATGCCCAATCAAGTTCCCCTCTAACGTATATTCCGTTGACACAGGACCTGATAATTCATTTACTTTACCTAAATCATGAAGAATGATTCCAGCGTAAAGCAGCGATGGATTCAATTCTGGGTACTGTTCACAGATGCCTTTAGCTAAGCGTAACATGGTTAACGTGTGATACGCTAACCCTCCTGAAAACGCATGATGGTTCCGTTTAGCAGCTGGGTGATCAAAGAATTCCGTTTGATATTTCCCTAAAATATGACGCACTATTCGGTGCCATTTCCCATTAGTAATATCAAATAAATAACGTTGAAATTCTTCTTTCATCTCGTCCTTTTGCACAGGTGCTTTTTCCATAAATTGACTGGGGTCATTAGGTTCACCAGGTTGAGCAAGACGCAGACTCATAATTTTTACTTGTGGCATGTTTTGGTATAACTCTCGTTTCCCACCTAACATAACCACTTGTCCTGCTTTAAATTTATCAATTTCATCATCAGTGGCACCCCAATACTTACCATCAATGGTTCCTGAAGTATCTTGAAATGTAAAAGCAATAAATTTTTTACCATTACGTGCCACGCGGACATCTGCTTGTTTTAACAACACAAACATTTCAAAGGTTTCGTCTACAACAACTTCTCTTAATTTTTTCACTGTTTTACCTTCTTTCCAATTCAATCACGGGTAACTCATTCTCTTGGTAGAAACTATGTAGCAAAGTATCTGAAGACAATGTGATAATCTGTGTTTTTTGGCTCAACCCTTTTAGTAAGTTGAACAGGGTTGTCTTACGGTCTTGATCTAAATTCAACCAACCATCATCAATCATTACTGGGCATTGGTAATCCTCTAAATGAAGGTGAATAAATCCTAAACGAAATGCCATAAACAATTGATCTTTGGTTCCAGTAGATAACTGAACAACTGGCCACTGATGAGTGATGTCTCGTACCATTAATCGGCCTTCTTTTAAATAGACTTTATGGTATCGGTCTTTGGTCAATAATTTAAAATAACTGGATACGGTGGTTAACAGAGCAGGTAATTGTTGGTCTGATAAGAATTGCAACACATCTTGTGTCATTTCTTCTGCCAATCGGTACCCTAACCATTCATCACTCAACGCTTGAATGTAAGTTAACTCATTTTCTCTTTCTTGATACAACTTAGCTAACGTACCGTTTTTCTCCATTTGCTGACTCTCAAATTTTACTGTTTGGTACTCTGCTTGTAACTCTTCAACTCGTTGTTGCACGCTATCTTGTTGGTCTTTTGTTTTTAGTAGGGTCTGATTAATCTGAAGCAATTGATAATCCTTCGTTAAATCAAAGTAATCTTCCACCGCCAATGTTACTTCTGATAAACGTTGTTGACTGCTTTGCCATTGTTCTTGCTCTTTTAACCAGATGGAAATATCTTCTACGCGACTGCCATACTCCGATCCAAGAATCGTTGTCATTTTAGCAATAAGTCCTTCTTTTTGCGTTTTGATGTCTTCCAATTGATTGTGAGTTTGGAGTAAATCTGAATCTTGATACATTTGCTCTTTCAGGCCAGCTTGTTGGGCTTCAACAAATTGACGAACCCCTTCAAATTTCTCAGAAATGGTTTGGTTCTCAAAAGGAATCCATTGACTCGCAAAATGAAGTGATTCTGAATAAGAGATCAATACAGCATCGATGGTAGCTAAGTTTTGCGCCATCTCTGTTTCTTTTTCTTGAATCGTTCCTAATTGTTCAAACACAGGCATCTTCATCAACCAGGTTTGTAGCGTATCCTTCATAGATAACCCGTATAAATCGGACCATTCTTGTTTTTGATCCATAATACGTTGTAAAGAATCCGTCACGGTCTCGAGTTTTTCAATCAACGCATGGTACTCTCCCTCAACTTCATCAGATAAGGTTAACTGTAAAACATAGGCTTCTTTGTCCTGTTCTGTTTCTTGTTGGACAGCAGGGTCTTGTTGACTCCACCATCTCACGCCACCACCAATAAGTAATAACAACATACCAGGTATCATCAGCCAATATTGACCCAAAACAAAGGCTAACACAATAAAAATGGCACCTAATCCGATGCCAACACTACTAAGCATACCAATACCTGTTGGCGTTTCCTTTTGTTTAGAATCTATGGGTTGCGTGATGTCGTTTTGATTCAATTCTTGTTCTTTCAAGGTCAAATCTGTGTCTAATTCTCGTCTTTGAATGCTTAATCGACTTTTTTCATTGGTTAATAGGACTTTTTCTCTGACAAGTTCTTCTTCCTTTGAAGCCAGTTGATTCATCGATTCACGGTCAAATTCTGACACCGTTCTTCCTAGTTGAATGTTTTCTAATTGGTATTTCTCCAATAATACTTTTTTGCTTTCTTGATAATCCTTCAATTGCTCTTCCAGAACCCTGCGGCGCTCCACCATTTTTTCAACCACTAACTGCTCCGTTAAAACATCATCGAAGAGCGACTGGTTGGCTAAATAAAACTGAAAGCCTGGGGCATCACTTTTGTTTTCTCCCACTTGTGAAGTAAGTATGTCTTTCTCCCTTTTCTCAAGGTAACGATACTCTTGCAAACTATCCTTAATGGTATTAACAACAGAAGACGATACTTTTTGCAGACGCCCCACTTCTTTTTGCAAGGATTGCCATTCAACGTATAAAGGAAAACGCTTTTGTTGTTCTAGTAAGGTCTTCTCTAGATCTTGCAGATGCTTCTTATCGTCTGTTAGTTCATCCAACATCCTTAACAGTTCTTTTTGACGAGCTAATTTCCCTTGATATGAGGCTTCTTGCTGCTCTGATTCGACTATCTTACGCTCCAATTTGTCTAATTGCTGTAATTTTTGATTCAACACAGGAATTCTACCCATTGGTTTATAAATTTTTTGTCGACGTTTTAATAAACTATCTGTCAAATCCGTTAATCGTTCACTACCGGTTAGACCAACAGATAATAATAAGTGCTGTAGACGAACCTCATTTAACTGGGATAAGTCTGTTAATTGTTCTTGCTGAAAAGTAAAAATGTGATCAAATACTTCCTTTGTCAGCGGATGAATTAAGCGTTCTAATAATACATCATCCCCTACTTCTCCACCCGGCATCACAACCTTAGCTTGACCTCTGTTGGTTTCCTTGTAACGCTCAATAGAAATTTGGCCATGCATTGGGTGTTCTAACACTAACACTCCACCATAAACAGCGCCGTTCACGGGAGTAAAATCGCGAACCATTTCGCGCTTTGAAGGAAAACCAAAGAGCATTGTACGAATGAAATGATATAAGGTAGACTTGCCTGTTTCATTTTTACCGTATATTAATTGGTTATTAGGATCCACATGGAACGTCTCGTTTGTAAATCGACCAAACCCTTTGATATGCATACTACGGATGTTCATAGGTATCCTCCTTCTTAAAAATAACTTGATCTTTAATTAACTGATTACTAGTTGCTAGCAGTCCTTTAATATCTTCTGCGTCCCAACTTAAATGAGCGCCAATGCCAGGCTGTTGTGTTAATTCTTTGGCAATACGTTGGAATTCACCGACTTCTTCGTATTTTCGACTCAGATCATCTACTAAGCTTTCATCAAATCCCATAAGGAAACCTTCTGATGATACCAATGTCACTTTAATATCCGCTAACCAAATACGTTCTTTAGAGGTTGTGTAGATATGTTTTTGAATAAAGGTTAATAATGTTCCCTTATTTTCTAAAAAATAACTCGTAAACTCAGGATCTTTTAACGTTAACGTTAAGGTTACGACCGTTAGTGGTTGTGAATAAGTAAGACTTAATAGGTCTGTTTCTATGTCCTTTAATAACTGCTGTTTAGTCATTTTATCAGCCAATGACAACTCTGTTTGATGCCACTTGATAGTTGATACTTCTTTGAATGTAACCTGTGATTGACCAGAAGTCATCGTGACTATAGCAACACCTTGAACTTGATGCTCTTTCTTATGGTGACCTTGGGGTGTCCCTGGATAAACGACAAAAGGCTTTTCAGAAATAATCTGACTCTTATGAATGTGGCCTAATGCCCAGTAATCATAACCTGAGGGCAAATCTGTCAAACTAAAAGGAGCATAGTTTCCTTTTCCTTGTAACTCTCCATGATAGCAACCAATATGATACGTTGTTCCTTGGTCTTTCCTCGGAAATTCAGGTAATTTGCTTTCTTTGATCCAAGATTCAGTATAAGAAAAACCACTAATAGCGACTGTTTCTCCATTGTTTAAAGAGAGTGTTTTTGTTTCTACTTGCTGATCAAAAAAAACATGGACATTTGTTGGCCAGTCGAACCAATACCGATTTTTTGTATAATAATCATGGTTCCCAAAAGACAACATCACAGGAATACCCGCCTCATTAAGACGTTCTAACTGAGTCATGATGAGATGTTGCGTGTGGATAGAAGGATTGTTCTGATGGAAGGTGTCTCCGACAATCAATAAAAAGTCGACTTCCTCCTCCAAACACGTATCAATAATAGTCGTTAATAGCTGTTCATTGCCATCTCTTAACTGGCGTAAAAGACTCTCTTCTCTTGTATCAATACCTGAAAAAGGTTGGTCAATGTGCAAGTCAGCTGTGTGTATAAACTTCATGGTGTCACTCCTTTCCTACATTGTTGGCATGATGATGATAAAAACATAGGTGGTTAGGGAATCTCCCTAACCACCTACCCTTTTTGTTAACCTAATTGGTATAAATCTTGAACTGGTTTCATAATAATGCGGTTTAAATCATTGATGATGTTGCTGAATGCTTGTTCTTGATCCATTAATGCTTGGATAACTGGAACAGCATGAACTTCTTCAGCCATTGTTTGAACTTCTGTAACATCTTCTTCTGTGATTTCTTGACCTTGCATTTGTTTTTGTTGTAATGTCATTTGTAGATTTTGGAAGTTAGAGAATAATTCAAAAGCAGCTGAATCTTCTTTCATCGCTGTAAAAGCGGCTTCTAACGCTTTAAATTCTGACATTTCTTTTAAATCTGATGCTACTTGATTGGCACTATCGTAAATATTTACTGACATATTAAAAAGCTCCTTTAAAATGTTATTTGCTTGTATATTGTAACATGATTCAGAGGAAAAACCTATGTTTAAGGAGCGACTTTCCCCCAAAAGCTGTCCCACATGTCACCCACTGTATCTAGGCCACTTTTAATGCCTTCACCTAAAGTGTTAGCTCCCTCTTTTACCTTACCACCAATCTCATCTACTTTACTGCCTAAATCATTCATAGTGTCACCAATGTTTCCTGAAACCGTCGTATTCTCCTCTTCTACTTGTGTCACATCTCCTACTGAAAAAGGTGTATTAGGGGATGCCGCTAGAATACGTTGGGTTTCATCTCTGAAAATACTAGCTAAGTTGCTACCACTACTTCCTGTTAGATAGTGATCTGGTCCACTGTTATCAAATCCCATCCAAGTCGCCACAACCACATCTGGTGTGTAGCCTATGATCCATTGATCCTTAGACATACCATCCGCATTAATATTTTCAGTAGTTCCTGTTTTACCAGCCATGGTATACCCAGCTGGTTTTGCCTCAATTCCTGTTCCTGAACTAAAGACACCTTGTAACATACTAGTCATATCAGCTGCGACTTCTGGAGTCGTCACCCGTTTTGATTTTGCATTTTCGTTTTCATAGATAATCGCCCCAGTGGCATCTTCGATTTTTGTAATGAAATGGGCTTCTTTTTGCACCCCTTCATTAGCAAATACTGTGTAAGCACTGGCCATGGCTAAAGGTGTTGTCCCCTTAGTCAACCCCCCTAAAGCAAGTCCGTGATAACGGTCTTTTTCATCTAACTTAATCCCAAATTGTTCTGCTTTTTTATACCCTCGGTCAATGCCGATTTCATTCAATAACCAAACAGCTGGAATATTCAAACTGTGAATTAAGGCGTCTGTCATCGTTGCTTGACCCCCGTAAGTTTGAGAGTAGTTACTTACATCGTAATAAGATAAGGGTTCATCTTTAAGTAAATCATCTGGCTTATAACCTGCCTCTAACGCTGCTGTATAAACAGATAATGGTTTCATCGTTGAGCCTGGTGATAGTTGAGACATGGTCGCACGGTTAAAACCACGCAACTCATAATCTCCTCGTCCACCAACAACCCCCATCACGCCACCTGTTTTAGGATTAATCGCAATGGATGCCCCCTCAACAATTTCTCCGTCTGGCGCATTAGGTGGAAATAACCCACTGTTAGAAAACGTCGTATCCATCCCTTGTTGATACAGTTGATCCAACGACGTATAAATCTTATACCCTCCATTTGAGATATCTGTGTCTGAGAGTTTTGTTTTTCTCGTTGCTTCATTAATTACCGCGTCAAAATAATAAGGGTAACGGTAAGAATCATGATCTGGTTGGTACGCATCGGCTATTTCTAAAGGCTTATCGTACCAATATTCTGCCGTCTCCTTATCTAACTTCCCATTGTCTACCATCACTGATAAGACCGTATTACGACGATTCAACGCATTGTCCATGCTGTCGATAGGATTATAAATACTCGGTCCTTTCAACATTCCTACAAGAACAGCAGCCTCATCAACAGTCACCTCACTGGCATTCTTTCCGAAATACTTCAGCGAGGCATCCTGAATGCCCCAAACCCCATTACCAAAATAAGATTTATTTAAGTACATTTCAAGAATTTCATCTTTGGTATATTCTTTCTCGATTTCAATCGCCAAGAATAACTCCCTCGCCTTACGAGTCATGGTTTGTTCCTGACTTAGAAACCCATTTTTTGCTAGCTGTTGCGTAATGGTACTACCACCACCCCCACTGTTGTTGCGGCGTACTACTTTACGGACCATGGCTCTAGCGATCCCTTTAACGTCGTACCCTTTGTGTTGATAGAAACGTCTATCTTCTGTCGATATGACAGCATCTTTGATAAACGGGGAAATATCATCAATTTTGACAAAGTTCCCTTTCTCTCCAAAATTGGATAACGTACCAGCTTCATCCCCATCTTTGTCGTAAATGGTCGTCACTTGTTCCAATCCAGATTTAAAAGTGGACACATTTTCATTCTTCGCTAAGTAGAACAAATACATGCTTGTCACTAACACAAAAGTCAACAGGCTAAGAAGGATAACTTTATTGACATGGTATTTTTTCCAAATTTGCTGTCTCTTATGATTAAATGTTTTAAAATGTGGAACAAACCATTGCCAAAATTGGCTCAGTTTTTCCTTTATCGTTGCTATTATCTTTTTATAGTCCATCGTAACTCCTTTTGTAACGGGTTATTTGATTGTTTTTAGTGTATCATATCCCTATCGAACAAGGATGAGTCCAAAGTCCGACTTTTAGAACAGAGCTATCATAACATGAAGTTGTTAACATTATGTGTTACAATCTTTAAAAAATGTTAAAGTCTTTTTAATAAAAGACATGAGGAGTAACTATGAAACTTACGATCACTTTACCAAACGAATTTGAAGCAACAGATATCCGTCAGCTTTTAGAGGAGCAATGGTTAATCCCTAGAAAAGTGCGTCACTTTTTAAGAACACGTAAAAATGTAGCTATCAACGGGGAAACCGCCATGTTTCATCATACCGTCTCGCCAGGAGACGTGTTAACTTTGACTTTTGAAGAAACAGATTACCCAACACCACAACCCATTGTGTTAGAAGACTCACCCGTCAATGTTTTATGGGAAGACGACCAACTGATCGTTGTCAATAAACCAGCGGGTATCAAAACACATCACAATCAACCAGAAGAAACAGGAACACTTATTAACTTTGTTGCCGCTTACCTAGCTCCAAAAGGGGAATTTCCTTACGTGGTGCATCGATTAGACAAAGAAACCAGCGGGGCCATTCTTTTTGCCAAAAACCCAATTGTCTTACCCGTTCTAGGACGCATGTTAGAGTACAAAGAAATCCGCCGTGTTTATGAAGCCGAGGTTGATAGTAAAAAAGTTCCTGACCAATTGACTATGACCAAACCGATTGGTCGAGATCGCCACGACCGCCGAAAACGAGTCATTGATGAACAACGAGGACAAGCGGCCGTTACTCATATGACAAAAATGAAGGAAACATCAGACTCCACATGGGTAGAATGTCGATTAGATACAGGTCGTACGCATCAAATACGTGTTCATCTAACAAGTATGGGATGGCCAATATTAGGCGATCCTTTGTATCATCCAAGAGCGTATAAACGCCCGAGATTGCAACTCCATGCCAAAGAACTTGCCTTTACACACCCCTTTACCTTTGAAGACATTTGTGTGGAAGCTAAGCCTTTATTATCTGAGTAAAGAAAAACACCTATTTTTCAGAATAGGTGTTTTTTTCTAATTTTTCTACGCTAATAGTAACGTTGTATCAAGTGTCTTTAAAGGTATCAAAAATGATCCTAACACCGTCAAGGTCTCTTCTGTTTTCCCTGCAACATCATTCTCTATTTGTAAAACAAGTAAAGGCTCATGTAAACTCAACCTTAGCAACAACCAGCCAGACCCAAACTCACCACTCACATTTATTCTTACTCCTTCGTAATTGTCTTGATCCACTTGCCAGCCCTCCACGGTTTCAGCAAAATGCTCAAGCTCTGAGATAACACGATAACCTTCTGTTTGATAATCTTCTCTCATAATTTTAAAGCGTAATTCTTTGGTTTCTATGGGTTGCTTCAGTTGTCCAATAACATCTGTTAAGGTTTTATTTTCTTTTTTCAAGCGAGGGAGGAGCATTAATATTTTAGCAATAACATAGGCACCGTCGTCTAAAAAATAATTCTCTTTGAAAGCAGCATGTCCACTGGTTTCAATGGCTAAAGGAGTTTCAATCCCCTCTTCATTCATCTCAATTGCCTGGTTGATCACATTTCGGTATCCACATAAATAGCGGTACTGTTTTCCACCAAGTCCTTCTATAAATGTTTTCAAATGGCTAGACGTTGGTGAATTGGTCACAATCGTACTACCTGGTTGTTCTTCAAGTACCATAGACGCCAAAACAGCAATCAAATTATTTCGGTTAATAACCATACCGGAACCATCAACCACTGCCGCTCTATCCACATCGGTATCAAAAATAACCCCTAAGTCCGCTCCGTGTTCTAAAACAGCTTCTTGAATACTCTCCATCGCTTCTTTATTGTCTGGATTTGGCATGTGATTTGGAAAGTGTCCGTCTGATTCTAAAAATTGACTTCCTCTAGTCTCAGCGCCTAAAGGTTCTAACACTAAGGGAGCAAAGAACCCTCCGGCACCATTTCCTGCATCTAATACGATGTGATTCCCCTTCAGTGGTTCCATAACACCTGTATTGGCTCTTATTTTCGCTACCATATCTGCAGCGTAAAGTGTCATTAAATCGATTCTTTCTACTACACCATTTTTTATAGAAGGTCCCTCTTCTTTGCCACTATTTTCTAAAATAAAGGCAATATCTTCATGCTCTGCTCCTCCTGTTTTGGTGAATACTTTAATCCCGTTATAAAAATAAGGCAAATGACTGGCTGTAATCATGATACCTACATCGGCTTGAATCTCAGCAAATTGGGTAGCCATAAACATTGCCGGTGTGGTGGATAAACCTGTATTGTACACGCGAGCACCTGTCGAGATAAATCCCTCTATCATACCTTCTTGTAATCCTTCTCCACTTAGTCGACCATCATGACCAATAGCCACCGTCAAAGCTGGCTTATCTACCCCTTTGATGTCTCTTAACCAAGTAACAATCCCTAAAGCAATCTTTGTGGCTGTTTCTTGTGTCAGATTAGGAGTATGCGTCTCCGTTTGAATAGCAACGCCTCTTATATCTGAACCATTTTGTAACTTACTTAATTGTGACATGTTGTATCCTCCATTATATATAATCTATATACCATTGTATTTTAAATCAGTTTCATATCCTATTATATCAGATATTGAAGCAATAAAAAAAGCTAGACCAATTGGCCTAGCTTCCCATCATTTTAATCAATGATTATTTAGTCATATCAAACAAACGCGCTTGTTTTACATCTTCAACTGTTTGCGTTCCTGCTAATTGCATGACACGTTTTAAGTCTGTTTCGAAGTATTCAAACACAGATTTAACGCCTTTCCATCCACCTAAAGCTAATCCGAATAATACCGGACGGCCAACAGCGATGATATCAGCACCACTTGCTAGAGCTTTGAAGATGTGCTCGCCACGACGAACGCCACTATCAAAGACGATAGGAACTTGCCCTGCAACAGCTTTAGAAATTTCTTCTAATGTTTCAAATGAACCTGGAGCATTGTCTAATTGACGGCCACCATGGTTAGATACCCAGATACCTGATGCACCAGCACCGATAGCTAATAAAGCATCTTCTGCTGTTTGAACACCTTTAACAAAGACAGGTAAACCAGAGTAGTCTGCGATCATTTTAACATCAGCCGGTTCAATTTTTTGTTTTGATTGTGCGTAGATGTTGTTTAGAGACATGTTTTCTCCAGAACCTGTTAAGTAACGAGAAACGATTGGCATACCGAATGGGTAAACAAATTTATTCGTGATGTCACGTTCGCGGTTACCACTTAAGGTTGCATCAGCTGTTAAAATAATCGCTGTTGCGCCGTCTTTTTTTGCTTCATCCAAGATATTTTTATTCATCTCTTCGTCTTTACTCATGTAGATTTGGAACCAACGTGGATTACCGTTTAATCCTTCATCGATTTCTTCAAACGTCGCACCAGAGTAAGCACTGATTGACATGATGCTTCCGCCAAATTCAGAAATACCACGAGCTGTTCCGGCTTCTTTCGTTGCATGTGCCAAACCATGGGCAGCAATCGGAGCCATGATAAACGGTACTTTTAAGTCATGTTCAAAAATAGTTGTTGATGTGTCTGGGTTTTCTACGTTAGCTAACACGCGAGGTAAGATACCTTTTTTATCCCAAGCAGAGTCATTTCTTTTCAATGTGAACTCTTTACCTGATCCACCTGCAATATAGTCAAATCCGCCTTTAGGGACAACGTGGCTCGCTGCTTCCTCTAAATGATACGTACTAACCACTTCAATTTCTTGTTCGATTGTTGGTGCATTATATGTTAATTGTTCTGTCATTTTGATGACCACCTTTTCTATTTATGTAATAACTAACAGTATCCCGCCTGTTTTAAAAGACAACTTTGTTTTAAATCAATCGGAAACTACCTTTATAAAACAAATAGCGTTCCATTCTCTTTCTAGAGTATGACTCACTTGTAAACGTTTTAACGTGAACAATATATCACGCAATTCTATCTTTGGATAATATTGATTAATTATGTTATCATAAGCAAAATTTATACTAACGGATAATTCATAAGTTAAACTTATGAATAAATTCACAATCAGGGGAGTCGTTTATGAATATTAAGGATTTAACTTACTTCAATCATTTGGCAAAAACTCTTAGTTTTACTGATACGGCGCAACATTTCTATATTTCTCAACCTTCTATTTCCATGGCAATCAAACGGCTAGAAGATGAACTTAGTACCACATTAATCAATCGGAAAAATAACCATAAGAAATTATCACTGACTGAAACTGGCCAAATCTTACTCAAATATTCTCATCAAATTTTATTGGCCATTGAAGAAGCAGAAGAAGAAATTCATGATTTGAACCATCAAATTGTTTATTTGGGTTACCTACCAACGATCGGTAGCCATTTTATGCCCCAACTGTTGCCACATATTGAAGCATACTCCGACTCCCTCAAACTGATTGAAGAAGAAAGTTCTGACGTCATGCTAGATATGGTTAAATCCGGAGAGGTTCCTCTGGCGATTATCGCAACAGATCTAGTTCCCATTAATTCTGAAGACATTATGCAAATCCCTTTACAACAAGAAGAAATGTCAGCTTGGGTTTCGGTCACTAATCCCTTAGCCAAGAAAAAAGTCCTTCGTTTCAGTGATATCGCAGAGATTTCATGTATCTCACTAGAAAAAAGATATTTGCATGAACGTGTTTTTCAGCAATGGATTGACAACAATCGAATGGCTAAACCCCAAGTTTTATATACAAAAGAAATTCAAACAGCCATCTCCGTTGCGGCATCTACCAATATGGTTGCCTTTTTAAGCGACATCATTGTGCCTCCCAATGCTCCTTTAATTAAAATACCTATTGAGAATCCACCTAATCTACTCATCAGCTTAGTCGTTAATCAAAGTAGACATGTCAACCAATTTCAAAAAGAATTTAATGCCATTGTCGTTAACTTAACCAAAGGCATCATCTAAAAAAACAAGCACTAGTAGACATCACTGTCTGTTAGTGCTTGTTTTTATTTAGTGATTAACGAAATGTTTTAAATCGTGCATCGTTTTCCATGTATTCTTTACTTGTTGCTGGAGACTCAATAGAACCAAAGACTAATTGACCACGTAATTTCCAAGATGCTGGAATGTCCCATTCTTTCGCTACAGATTCATCAATGATTGGATTGTAATGTTGTAAATTAGCCCCTAATCCTTTTTCAGTTAACGCTAACCATACATTATTTTGAGCAATTCCGCTTCCTTGTTCTGACCAGATTGGGAAGTTATCTGCATACAAAGCAAATTGCTCTTGCAGATTGGTTACCACATCTTGATCTTCAAAGAATAAAACAGTTCCTTTACCTTTCGCAAAACTTGCTAATTTTTCTTGTGTTGCTGGGAAATTCGCTTCTGGCGTCAATGGTCGTAACCCTTCTTCGGCCATTCCCCATACTTTTTTATGTGCATCGTCGAATAAAATAACCACACGTTGACTTTGTGAGTTGAAAGCCGTTGGCGATTCACGCACGACGTCTTTGATTAGTTCTTCTATTTCGTTCTCTGATAAAGTAACACTTGAACCTAACGCATAGATTGAGCGACGTTGTTTTAATAATTCTGTAAATGTTGACATATGTTTTCCACCTCTGCTGTTTTTTTAACAAGGCTAGTATATCAACTTACATTATGTAAGTACAAATAATATGCTTACAAAAAAGAAGTTATTTCCTAACTTATTTTTAGACCAAAAAAAATCTCCTAGCTTTCGCTAAGAGACATAAAATAAGAAATAATTATACCTGGTGACAAGTCAGATATAACGGGAAAAAGTTAAATGTAATCGTTAAATTAATCTACTTATATAATAACTGTTATTTGTGAATAATCTATGACTTTTTCTCCTTAAAAAGGGGAATATTTCAACTATTTTTTATTCCTGACGTATACCTCTTAATGTGCGGTCTATCAAGACTACACAAACATATCATCCTCTTTCAATGGATTGAAATACCTTGTCATTTAACCTGATATTATATCAAGTTAAATGACAACTGGAACCTAAAAAAGAAGGCAGCCTATGAAGGTTGTCTTCTTTTATTTTTTCCATTTAAGTAAATGCTTTTCTAAGCTATCAATCATCTGAAATAAAAAGAAAGCAACACCACTTAACACAATAATGCCGACATACATGTCCAAATAATCTAAACGGCCCCAAGCATCCATAATAAAGTAACCCAATCCATACTCTGTTCCGTACACTTCTGTAAAGAAAAGAATGGCAATCGCCGTTCCTAACGCAACCCTAATAGCACTGAGAACCGCACTTAAAGCTGCAGGCAAGGTAACCACATAGAATAACTGGAACGCGCTTGCTCCTAACACTTTTAGATGATCATAGTAACTACTAGAAATAGATTTTACCCCATCTCTAACAGACAAAATCACTTGAAAAACAACAATCAATGTAATTAAAATAATTTTAGACGCATTACCTAATCCAAAAAGCAGCATAATTATAGGTAATAAAGCGATTTTAGGGATAGGATAAGTTAAATAGACTATTGGGTCTAACCATTGATTGATTCGCTCAGAACGGCCCATAACAAGGCCTATAACGAAACCAATGACTACAGCTATTAGCATTCCCCATCCTAAACGAATAAAGCTATTATAAACATGTAGAAATAAATCCCCTTTATCCATCTCTATTAAGTGTTGGTACACTAATACAGGACTTGGCAACATGTTTTGGTTCAGACGATAACTCGCTAGCCACCACAAACCATGAATCACTAGTAATCCCCACAATGTGGTCAACCATCTTGGGTAGATTTTATGCTTAACTCTCATCAATTAATGCCTCCCTTACTACTTTAATCATGTGATAATAAGTTTCAGAGGTTTTTTTATCTGACAGTGGTATCTCAAAGCTAGGATTATCTAACTCTCTAACAATATGACTTGGCGAACCTGATAATAACAAAATACGACTGCCTAAAAAAACCGCTTCTTCCACGTCATGGGTAATAATAATAGTGGGTGCAGGCTGTTTGTACCATTGCGTTAAGAATAGTTCTTGCATTTTCTCACGTGTCAAAGCATCTAAGGCTGAAAAAGGCTCATCTAGTAAAAATAAATCTGGCGTCATAACTAATGTCCGAGCTAAAGCGACACGTTGTTGCTGCCCCCCGCTTAACTCCGTTGGGTATTTACCTAATAACTCACTTAACCCAAGTTCTTTAATAATGCGTTCAACCAAAGCAACATCTTTTGGCTGTTTTTTTATATGAGTCCCCATGAGAATATTGTCTTTTACCTTTTTCCAAGGAAGCAACCCATAATTTTGTGGCATCCATCCAATGGTCTGTTTTTTAGGCAAAAGAGGAGCATTATTTAACATAATGCTCCCCTTGTCTACAGGATGGAGTGAGGTAATACAATTCAATAAAGTTGATTTTCCCGTTCCGCTAGGACCGATGAGTGCCACAATATCGTCATGTTGAATCTCGAGGTTCACCTCTGATAACACACATTGCTCTCCATGAGAAGCACTCACTTCTTTTAACTGTAACATGCTCCACCCTTCTTTCTTATTTATTTAATACGTCGCTTAATATATCTGATTCTTTCCATTCTTTTGAAAGAATGCCTTCTGATGATGACCACTCAAAAGCATCTGTTAATTGCTTAGACGCCACTTGTTCAGCGTGTTTATACTCTGGTAAAGTGACTTGCTCTTTCATTTCTTCTGGGAATCCAATTTTCTCAACTAAAACGTCATAATAATCATCTATTTCATGGCTATTTAGATAATCTACCCCTTTGTTATAAGCACGGTAGAAAGCGTCTATTGCGTCTCGATTAGTGTCTATCGTGTCTTGTGTGAAGCCAAAGACCGTTGATTGAATATCTAAATCATTGCTATTCCCTAATTCTTTTAGACCGTGAGCTAAACCAATCGTTCTGAATGGTTCTGGCAAGACTGTCGCATCAATTTTTTCATTGGATACCAATTCCAAACGAACCGGAATTTGGGGCACCTCTTGGAAACCAACATCTGCAACGTTTAATCCTTCTGTCTGTAAGGCTTTATCTAAGAAATAATAAGGTGCTTGATTTTTAGCATAGCCTGCTGTCTTATCTTTCAAATCTGCCAAGGTATTAATATCCGAGTTATTTGTCAAAATAGAAAAAGTCCCAGTGGACTGACTCGTCACTTTGAAAGGTAACTCTCCTTGATAGTATGTGCTAACAGCAATCAAATCAGAATTAGCTCCATTTAAGTGACCACTTGTTAGTGCTGCGTCACGGTCTTTGGGTGATTTGAATGCTTGTAGATCTAAATCTAGACCTTCTTCTGTAAAGAAACCTTCTTTTTCAGCAATGTATAGTGGTAAGCTATCTACAGCTGGCATAGCTCCAAAACTTAAGCTCATTGTTTCCTTTTTATCTTCAGTAGCAGGTTTGCTAGCTGATGTGTCCTTCGTCTCCTTTGTTCCACATGCAGCGAATACTAATAATGCTGATGCAGCTACAAGGAATCCTTTTAAACGACGTGCGTTCATTGTTACATCTCCCTTATTTTATACTTGTGCCTTCGACTGTAGCACGATGTTAAAAATACCACAAAGTGAGGGATTATGCACTCATTTTCACTCACTTTTATGACTCGTCTAAAAAAGACAATCCAATAGATTGTCTTAGTCTGCTTCTATTTGTAATACGTCTCCGCTCTTGGCATCCAAACTAATCTCAGTCTCTTTTATACCATCCTTTAGAGACACTTTCCAATACGTTGTTCCCATTTCTTTGGATAACTCCATCTCATCTATATCGGTCATCTTTGTTTCTTTTTTTGCTTTATTAATGACATCGTCAATAGATAATAATCCTTCTAAATCCAATTTGTTTTGTTCAACATCAGCCTCTGTTTGTTCGTCACGGTCCACTGTTTCTTTCTCTTGTTTCTCAACAATCCCTGTTACAGCATCAATACTTACTTCGTATTCTGTTTCTACATCTCGACCCTTAACTTTAAAGAAATCTTTTCCTAATGTCTTATCTAATTCTATTGAGGTTATGTCCGTATTGGGTTGTTGTTCTTTGTAAGCAGATATTAACTTATCCAGTGAAACAAAAGAGACCTCTTCGACTGAAGTTGTAGACATCTCTGTTGAAACAGAGGCTTGTGAAGGTGTTGGTTTAGGATCATTCTTACCGCACCCTGTCATTACCATCGCTGTAATAAAAACAACGGGTATGATTACTTTACGTTTCATTTTTATATCTCCCCTTACTTTTTTCTTACATTAAGTATAACAAGAATACAAAAATAAGCATAGGACTAAGGTAGGATTTTCATACGGAATATTCCTCTTTCATTACCTAATATCCATATATACATGGTTAGCTGAGATAATTTGTGTCCCAAAAGGCATTAGAGCTAACTTAGCGAGTTTAAAATGCTGTAAGCCAAAAGGAATACCAATAATAGTCACACATAGTACCAACCCGCTAACAGCATGAGTCACCGCCAACGGGAGCCCACTAATAATTAGCCAAATAATATTAACAATAAAAGAAACACCTCCAGAACCATAGATAACGTCTTTCCCAAAAGGAGAGAGACTAAGACCTGCTAATTTAAAACACTGTAACCCTACAGGAATCCCTATAATTGACACGCACCATATCAGCCCTGCTAAAAACCACCCAATCGCGCTAATAAGTCCTCCGAATATTAACCAAATGATATTTCCTAATGTGTTCATCTTTATCCCTTCTTTCTTTTACTATTGATCTTTGTATGTTAGTACTTTGTGTCGTAGATACTGTTTTACTTCTTCCGTTGCAAATGAATGCTCAATCCCATAAATGGTTAACCTTCTTAATTGCGGCAGGGTTAGACCAAATGCCTCTGATAGGAGATAATACTCATTCGTCACAGTAGTCTGTGAGACTGTACGATTATCTGTGTTAATACAAAAATGTAACCCTGAATCTAACCATTCTTCTAAAGGATACTCTTGTATGGAACCAATCACTTGTGTCTGCACATTGCTTGACGGACAACCTTCAATACACACATTTTGCGTTTTACATAAAGCCTGATTTTCTGGATTACCTTTGAGAGCAATACCGTGACCAATACGTTTAGCTCCAGCTGCGACAGCATCCATCACATTACGACCACACCCACATTCACCTGCATGCAAGGTTAACTGTATTTCTTGGTCATTAATGACAGCCGATAGCACTTTTTTATAATTTGGTACAAAACCATCTAATTCTGGTCCTGCTAAATCATAACCAACAATTTTTTCATGCTTCATCTTTGTCACTTCAAAGAGGTCTTTGCTTAGCTTATCTAAGTTGTCTTGGCGCATACCACTGACGATTAGATTAGCAGTGACAGGGTACGTTTCCTCTCCTTTAGCAATGCCTCTTAAAACTGCTAACAGAACATCTCTTACGCTCAATCCTTCATTGGTACACAAACTTGGTGCAAAACGAATTTCAATATAGCTCACACCATCTAAAGCAGCTTGCTCTACTACATCAAACCCTGCCATTTCAAGGGCTATCTCTTGTTGTAAATAGGGTAAGACATAATTAAAACACGACAAGTAGTCCTCCAAACTTTTGGTGGTTTTTGGTGCTCTCATCTGCTCTTTTACCTCATCTAAATTGTCAGAAATCGGCAACCCTTGTGCTTTAGCTATTTGTTGTAACGTCTCTGGTCTAATCGATCCATCCAAATGGCAATGGAGTTCTACTTTAGGAAATCGTTGTATCTCTTCTCTTGTTAACACAGACCAATCCCTCACTTTCATCTCTTACCTCATTTATCTTATACCACAGTTGTAAAAAAACACACATTGGAAGGTCCCAAACATAAGCACCCCTCCAATGTGTTATCTCTTCCTTACATCTACTGTTTCTTCACCACATACCACGTAAAGATATTCCCCAACAACAACAGGCCAATCATTGTAAAACGAGGCCCCGGCTTCACTTCTCCCGTTAAAGGCAAGTGAATCGGTTGTGTTTTCACTGTATTAGGTGCGACTTGTTTAATCTTTGTTACGGGTTTTCCTTCTGTCTTACCCCCTTGATACACTGTGTCATTAATGTTGTCATCTTCTTGATAAGTTGGTGTCTCTTCTATTATAGGTTGTTCTTCTGGCGTTATCTTATCTGGTTTTTCTGGTTTTTTAAGTTTTTCGACTTCTTCTTCAACTTCCTCTGATTCTGTTAAAAAACTATCCATGCGAGCCAGGTAATCCTGAACCTCTTCTTCTGTTTCACACTCTATTAAATTCTCAAGAATCGTAAAGAGTAACTCTTGATCCATACGTCCAGCATCATACCATCCAAAAATAATATCTTCTGCATCAGATATAACTTCCTCAAACGCTCTAACAGGTGGAACGATGACTGTATCGTAAAAATGTGTAAACAAGTCATCCATCTCACCAATAGATGATGCTTGTTGAATGCTGTGAGAAATGTCTTGGTATTCCTTATCAGTAATAATAGATAATTTATACCACTCATCAATGGTTGCTAACGTATGTATCTTTCCTATATGAAGTTCATCTTCTATATCAGGTAACGTCTCTTCTTTAGCTTGATTGAAGATGATGACACCTACTTCCGGTGTCGTATCGTCTACCTCCACCTTCTCATAGCCGCTATCTTCCCCTTCAACTGGAACTTCTGTTTCTTCTGCGTACCCTAATACTGGACTTAATAACACTCCAACTGCTATTATCCCTAACCAACACTTTTTCATTTTGACGGCCCCCTTTTTTCTAGTGTAAAATATTCTAAGCCAGTAGGCAACTTTTATTCCGCTAATTCAAACACTATTCCCTCTAAATCAAAGTATTCAGCTAATATTGCGCTAGTAATGGATAATACTTCCAACTGATCCTTTGGCTGATTCATGACTTCTTTTTGCTCTAATCCACGCTTAAACACTCTTTTTGCTTGGCGTTCAAAGACAGAAATTTCTAATGTACCATGGCGATAAATGTCATAATCTTCCATGACATCGTATTCTTGGCTCAGCTGAAAGCCTTTAGCTAAAGCGACAGTCATAACCAACGAGCTCACATCCAAATCACCTAATGGTCTGTCTATCCCGTTGATAGTCAGATGGTACGTTGTATTAAGCACAGTAGGACAAACATTGCACCCTCCTGTTACTAAATCAGTTGTCCCAATAATTTGAATTTTTTCCATTCCAAACACTCCTTTGTGTTTTTATTAACTTATTGTATCATATCATAAAAAAACCACTCTTGTGATGCTTCAAGAGTGGTTTAGTGTTTATTTTAATTGACTTAGAATACCATCATGAATATTCTCAATGTTTGATTTTAAGAAGCCTGTATATGTCTCCCCTTCAGTACCAGGTTTTCCTAATTCATCTGAATAAATCGTATCCACGATTGGAATCCCTGTTTCTTTAGAAACAGTTTCCATTGGGCGTTTGTCAACATTAGATTCAACAAATAATGCTTTCACATCATTTTTCTCAATGAATGAAATCAATCCTTTGATTTGATCTGGCGTACCATTTTCTTCTGTATCAATTTCCCATAAGTAACCTTCTTTAATCCCGTAGTCAGCTGCCATGTATTGATACGCATGCTCACTTGTCACTAGAATGCGGTTAGCTTCTGGAATATCATTGATTTTTTCTTCGTACTCTTTGTCTATATCTTCTAATTCAGCTAAGAATTTTTTGGCATTTTCTTCGTATGTTGCTTTATTCTCTGGGTCTTTTTCAATCAACGCTTGTTCCACGTTCTTCACCATAATCATCCCTACTTTAGGTGATAAAAAGGCATGGGGGTTCACTTCTTCTTCTTTACCATCTTCAGATGTTAAATACATCGGTTTAACCCCACCCATAATCTCATGAATGTTCTCATCTTTTTGTTTCACTGTGGTCATAAGTTTGAAGAACCATCCCGCTTCTCCACCTTCTAAATTCAACCCACTGTATAGTAATAAGTCAGCATCTGTGGCTTTTTTGATATCTTCTGGTAAAGGCTCATACTCATGAGGATCCGTTCCAATTGGTACCATACTATGAACATCAACTAAGTCCCCACCTAGTTCTAACACAATATCATGAATAATCGAAAAAGAGGTAACAACAGCTAATTTGTCTGTTCCTTCTGTTCCTTTTTCCGTCTCATTGCTTGCTTTACTTCCACAAGCCCCTAAAACAACCATCAAACTGATCGCTAATAAACTAAAAACAATTCCTTTAACCTTCTTCATGTACCATAACCTCTTTCTTTTTAAATACTATCCCTTGTTTTGGTGCAAAGATAAACGCTAAAACAAAGAAAAACGCGGCTGTTAAAACAATGGTTGCTCCTGATGGGTAGTTAAAATTATAACTAAACATCAAGCCTATCACAGCACTGACCATACCAATTAATGACGCTAGCATGATCATTGTTTTAAATCTGTTTGTTAATAAATAGGCTGTCGCAGCTGGTGTCACTAAAAGTGCTACTACTAAAATAGTTCCAATGGTTTGTAAAGACGTCACTGCTACCAGTGTTAAAGCAAACATCAAACCATAATGAATGAGTCTAACCTTCAATCCATAAGCTTCCGCCATGGTTGGATCAAAAGAGCTGACAAGTAATTCTTTGTAAAAGAGAACCACAAAAAGCAACACGCCAATGGCTACAATAGCGGTCATAATAATGTCACTCTCACGAACAGCCAGTACGTTACCAAACAGAATACTAGTCAAATCCGTTGAAGACTGAGCTTTACTGATTAAAATAATCCCTAAAGCAAAGAAAGAACTGAACACAATCCCAATCGACGTGTCACTTTTTAATTTGCTTTTTTGTTGCACCACTCCAATTAGCGCGGCAGCAGCAAGACCAAATACTGACGCTCCGATGATATAGTTCGTTCCCATCATATAAGAGACTGCCACACCTGGTAACACCGCATGAGACAAGGCATCTCCCATGAGAGACATCCCTCTTAATACGATAAAGCTACCGATAACACCCGCTACCAAGCCAACAATGACACTGGTGATTAGCGCGTTTTGTAAAAATTCATACTGCATTAATCCTTCGATAAAGTTTGAAATCATCCTTCATCCACTCCCCTTACTAAGATATTCCCCATTGTTTGACCAAATGCTTCTTGCATGTTTTTAGTCGTAAAGGTATCTTTCACAGGGCCATATGCTACAATCCCATGATTGACAATGATTAACTCATCAAAATATTCTGTTACCTTGTGTAGGTCATGATGAACAATCATAATGGTTTTTCCCATCTCTTTCAAAGCTTTAAGTAAATCAACAATGACTTTTTCACTCGTCATATCAATTCCTACAAATGGCTCATCAAGTAAAATAATATCTGCTTCCTGAGCAAGGGCTCTCGCGATAAAGACACGTTGTAATTGTCCACCAGATAACTCCCCAATTTGTCGTTTGCTGAACGCAGTCATTTGTACAGCTTCTAAACTTTCTTTGACTTTGTCTTTCTCTTTTTTTCTAGGGCGTTTGAATAATCCCAACCTAGGATAGGTTCCTAATAACACCACTTCTTCCACAGTAATAGGAAACGTTAGATCGATCGCGCTTCGTTGTTCCACATAAGCAATTTGTTTACGTACCTGGTCAATTGGCATATCCCCTACTAGACTCGTCCCACTATCTGCTTTAACTAGACCCATCATTCCTTTTAATAGAGTAGATTTACCTGCCCCATTTGGACCGATAATACCTGTGATGGCTCCTGGTGCAACTTCCAGACTCGCTTCCTTTAAAGCAACTTTCCCCTGGTAAGAGACCGTTAAATCTTTAACATGTATAGGAACATTCAACAAGCTATCTTCTTGAATGCTTAAATTTATTTTTTCAATGGCTTCCATACAACCACTCCTTAACTCTCAGGTTTTTAGGCTCACCTAAATTCATTATTAGTCTAACAAAGAAAAACACGTAGGTCAAGAGACTTGTTTGAAATATCTAATCGTATCAAGGGTTTCACAACACCATTCTCTTCTTTTTTATTTGTTTAGGTAATGAAAATCATTATCAACTAGGGCTTTATTCCTTCTTTTTCACCTCTTATTCTTTTTTATCCCCTTCATTTTTTTATGTTTTAAAAATATTATTTCTCGTTCCTCCTCCTTTATGATATTCTATTGCTATGATAATAAATTATTAGGAGACATTATGGAAAAAACAAAATTAGCTTTTTACAAAAGCCTCACTCACTTTCTTGGAAAATCCCTTGGAGAAAACTATGAAATTATTTTGCACGTCCTAGACGCCGATAATTTTCATATCGCAGAAATCGAGAATAGCCACATCAGTGGACGAAGTTGTCAATCACCTATTACAGGCTTCGCCCTCGAGCTTATCCAATCACAACAACATTTAACCAAAGATTTTATCGTTAACTATAAGGCTCAAACCGTTAATGGTAAACGATTGAGAGGTTCTACCTTCTTCTTAAAAGATGAACATGGGGATTTAGAAGGAATGCTGTGTATCAATCAAGACATTAGCCATTACGAAGAATTATCTAGAGAAATCCTTTCTTTAGTCGGATTAACCCAGCCTTCCCCTTCTGAATTTAGAGAAGACGACGCTCACAGAGTAGACTCTGTTGAAATACTGGAAGAATCCATTGAAGATATTATCCACTCCATTGTGTCGCCTGAACTATTGGAGAAAGACATTATCTTGAGTAAAGAATTGAAGTTAGACATCATTCGACAATTGAACGAAAAAGGCGTATTCCAAATTAAAGGTGCGGTTGCAAGGGTAGCGGATATTTTGAATATTTCAGAACCTAGCGTGTACAGGTACATTAAAATCGTTAATTAAAAAACCTAACTCAGAGAAGCTCTTAGCTTCTCTATTTTTATAAACAAAAACAGAGACAACCGGAGTCATCTCTGTTTCATCGCATGTTTATTTTTTTATTTCTATTAGTTACTAATAGAAGGAGTTATTCTTTCGCTTCGACTAATGGTTTGTTAAAGGCTTCCTTATCAAAAGTCCCTTCCCATTTATCTACTGCAATCGCTGATACCATAGAGCCTGCTACGTTTAACATCGTACGACCCATATCGATGATTGGATCAATCCCGAAGATAGCACCAATGCTTGAAATCGTATGACCATAGCCTAAACCATTCAGTGTGACAGTTGCTGCAACCGTTGCTGTTCCAGGAACACCAGCAATTCCGATAGAGCCAACTGTTACCACTACAACTACTAATACGTAGAATGAGAAAGTCATTTCAGCACCTGAAGCTGCTGCGATTAACGTTCCTAGCATAGCTGGGAATACTCCCGCACACCCGTTCATACCCACAGATGTTCCTAATGTCCCAACAAAGTTAGCTGTTTCACCCGATACACCCATATCGTCTTCTAATGTTTTCAATGTGTAAGGTAATGTCCCAACACTTGAACGAGAAGAGAAGGCGAATAATAATGTCGTAAAGGCTTTTTTGTAGAAAGTTAATGGGTTAACACCTAGGATAACTAGGATAACCACATACACAAGTAACATGATTAAAACACCTGTATATAGTGCTGCGATGAATCCTAGCATCCCCATGATTGCTTGCACACCATTAGAGATAATGGTGTTACTCACTAAAGCAACCACACCGTAAGGCATCATTTTGATAATGTTTGTTAACACAGAGTTAACTGTCACACGTAATGAATCAAGTAGTGTCACAAATGGTGCGACTTGATCTGGTTTCTTCACCTTCAAGAAACGAATCGCGCTGGCGAATAATGCTGCAACAATAACAACAGAGACAATGCTTCCGTTATCCCCCATCACGTGGATAATATTGTTCGGCACTAAATTAACAAAGAATTCCGGGAAACTTTGAGAGGCAATATCACTCATACGATCCACTTTTGCATCGGCTAAATCAGCCGCAAAATCTACTGCATTCAGGTTGTATAATTTAACTACCATGATCCCAACAAATGCTGAAATCGCTGTTGTACCTAGTAATGTCGCAAAGGTTTTACCTGTTAGAGATTTAATTCTATCTCCTTGAACATCCACAACGACTTTAATAATTGATAAGAACACAACAGGGACTGCTAATAATTGAACCAGCTTCAAGAACCCAGAACCAACTAAGTCATACCATACCGCGATTTCTCCACGAGCATGATCCACATAAAGGGCACTCTGACTACCAACTAAATCAATACCAATACCTAAAGTCAAACCAATAACCAAGGCAATAATCATTCGTTTAGAGAAACTAACTTTCTTTTCTTTTAATGATTTTAAAACAAAAATAGCTGCAACTAATAACATAATAGCAATAACAGTGTAAAAATTACTTACTTTTAAAAACTGTTCAAAAAATGGTGATTCTATCATTTTTCCATCTCCTTTTATTTAGCTGTATTAGCAGCCACATTGATTGCTTCCCATGTTGAAGCAAAAGGTGGTGCGTACGCATAATCCACAAACCCTAACTCTGTTGTTGTTAATCCTGCATGAACTGCCGTAGCCAGTCCTGTTGCTCTTAACACTGTTTCATTTTTACCAAATAACTGAGCCCCATATAATACAAACGTTTCTGCATCATAGACTAATTTAATCGTAATTTTTTCCTGTACTGTATAGTAATTTGAATGATTGTTCGTTTCAATACAAGTTGTTTTAACGTTCATGTCCAATGCTTTCGCTTGTTTTTCTGTTAGGCCTGTACTCGCTGCTTCGTATTGCCCTGCTTTAATCGCACTGCTTCCTAAAGCACCAACGTAAGCCATTCTATTTTCTGGAGCAACGGCAATGTTTGTCCCGATAATACGGCCCATTTTGTTCGCAACCGTTGCTAGTGGAATGTACATTGTCCCAGCTAAACGATGTGGTACTGTGGCACAATCTCCTGCAGCAAAGACATCAGGCATCGATGTACAACCATACTCATCAATGACAATGGCACCATTTCTAAGCGTCTCTAACTGACCATTTAAAAAGGCAGTGTTTGGTCTAAAACCAACTGCGACAATGACTGCGTCCGCTTCATATTCTCCCTTATCCGTTTTAACAGATGTCACTTTACCATCCGTTGTCACAAACTCTTGCGCACGTTCTGATAGGTTAATAGCAACCCCTTCTTCACGTACAGCTTCGGTAATTTTATCTGAAAATTCAGGATCAAAAGGACCACCCATAATGACTTGGTCAGCTTCAATAACGGTCACCGTTTTACCTTGTAAAGCTAATTGATCCGCTACTTCAATCCCGATAAACCCGCCACCAATAACCACCACATTCTGATACTCTGGTAAAGCCGCTTTTAGTTCCATTACACGTTGTGGTTTAGTCACTGTGTAAACATTCTCAGAATCAATGCCTGGAATCGGTGGCACAATAGGTGTTGCCCCAGTCGCTAGCATCAAACGATCGTATCTTTTGGTAACTGTCGTGTCTTCTTCTAAGTGAGTCATCGTAATCTCTTTTGTTTCAAAATCAATGTTTGTTACTTCATGTCCTAACATTAGATTAATGCCTGACGCACTCATTTGTTCGGGAGTTCTAGCAAACATCTCTTGCTCATCTTCGAACTGATTCCCTAGATAGTAAGGTAAACCACATGCACCAAATGACACATAATTTTCTTTTTCTATCACTGTCACCGTTGCTTCTTTGTTTGTACGAGCCGCTTTAGCTGCAACACTCATGCCTGCAGCAATTCCTCCAATAACAACAATTTCCATCGTTTCGTAACCTCCTCTGTTTATTTTTGGATAATAAATTCAATTTCGACTAAAGCATCTTTAGGTAATCTTGCTACTTGGAAAGCAGAACGCGCTGGGAATTCCGTTTTAAAGTAAGTGCCATACACTTCATTAAACACGCCAAAATTAGCTAAATCACTTAAAAAACACGTTGTTTTAACCACTTGATTAAAAGAAGCCCCTACTTCTTCTAATACTAAGGCCATGTTTTCCATGACTTGTGTGATTTGACCTTTAAAATCAACAGCGTCAATCTCACCGGTTTCACCATTCACTGGTAATTGCCCCGAAACAAAAATCAATCCCCCTGCTTCTCTGTATGTTGCATAAGGTCCAATCGCTGCTGGTAATTTACTCATGTATCCATCTCCTATTATAATATTTGTTTTTTCAATAATCATTTATAGCACCAAGATTGATAATTTTTTATCAAAAACAATCTACAGTCAAAAAATACCATATTTTAAAAACGGAGTCAATGTTTTTTTTATTGTGTTTTTTACTCAATAAACATTATCAATACGTCATTTGTAGGTTTGCGTCTTGTTTTATATTTACATTAAAAATAAATGATAATTTTTTATCATAATATAGTTGACAACCCTTTCATATTCATGTTACGTTCTAAACGATAGGTTTTTATTTTTATGATAATTAATTATATTAATATTCTAAATACCACGGAGGCTTTACTTATGAAAACAAACACTAAATTATTACACGCTTATTCAGTAATAGACAAAGCAACAGGGGCATCATCTATCCCTAAGTATCAAGCATCTACTTTCCATCAGACAGACGTTTTTAATCACACAGGACACAACTACACACGTTTTGGTAACCCCACTGTTGACGCTACAGAGGAATGCATCGCTATGTTAGAAGAAGCCAAACACGGCTTAGCTTTTGGTTCAGGCATGGCGGCTATTAATGCCGTATTGTTCCTATTATCTAGTGGCGATCATTTGGTTTTAGGTAAAAACATTTACGGTGGAACTTTCCAGACCATTTCTGAGTTCTTATCTCGTTTTGGTGTGGAGCATACTTTTGTGGATGAATCAGTGGTTGAAGAATGGGAAAACGCCATCCAACCTAACACCAAAATGTTCTATCTTGAATCACCTTCTAACCCTTTACTAACTATTACTGATTTAGAAGCCGTAGCAAGCATTGCCAAACAACATGATATCTTAACAGCTTGTGACAATACATTTATGACTCCTTTATCACAGCAACCATTAGCTCTTGGTATAGACATTGCTATCCACAGTGCTACTAAATTTATCAACGGGCACAGCGATATTGTAGCAGGATTACTTGCTACAAACGATGATGCTTTACATGATCAATTAAAAATCCACCAAAAAGCATTAGGGGGCGTCTTAGGAGTGGAAGACGCATGGCTATTGCTTCGCGGAGTTAAAACCATGGGACTAAGAATGGAAAAATCCATCAAAAATGCCGGTGAAATCGCCCGCTTTTTAGAGACCAAGGAACAAGTAACAACCGTTTATTATCCAGGACTTGCTTCTCATCCTAATCATGACGTACATATGAAACAAGCAAAAGATGGAGGGGCTGTTCTCTCATTTGAATTAGCTTCTGAAGAACTCGTAGCTAAACTATTCCACGAATGCACCGTACCCATTGTAGCAGTCAGTTTAGGTGGGGTGGAATCGATTCTATCTTACCCATGGAACATGTCTCATGCCTGTATGCCAGAAGAAGAACGCTTAAAAATGGGTGTTACCCCGACTTTAGTTCGTCTATCATGTGGTATTGAAGATCACGAAGACTTGATTGCAGATTTAGAGCACTGTCTCCAATAAAATAAAACGATCCTTCTGACTAAGTC
Source organism: Vagococcus sp. 211 (assembly GCF_056322705.1). Classification (NCBI taxonomy): domain Bacteria; kingdom Bacillati; phylum Bacillota; class Bacilli; order Lactobacillales; family Enterococcaceae; genus Vagococcus; species Vagococcus sp. 211. The sequence goes on along the minus strand of NZ_CM150475.1, from coordinate 52,318 downwards.
AGGAGGATTTTTTTCCAATGATAGCAAGAAAAAAGCCCTAAATCCATAAAAGGTTTAGGGCTTCATTTATGATGCTTTTCGTTCTACTACTTTTTTCTCAACGAATGAGTCCGTTGCTTTCCTCTTTGATAACTATAGCTTTTACTGATCGATCGATTTTACAAGGACTGAAGGAATAGTAATGCTTCCTCCCATGGTTGATTTATACGTCAGTAATCCCATCGACATACCTGAAATAGTAACATAATCATCTTCTAATATCCTAGAACTGACTGCATCGCTACTATACTCTGCGTATAATACCGTATCATAATTACCATCTACGGCTAATCGAATTTGTGTGCTGTCATCGTCTTCCATCACTTGGATTACTTTCCCTGAAAATTTTACCTTTTTAAACTCATAATCATCCGGTGTTCTTGCTAATTGGTCATAAGTAATTCCTGTATCATAACCCCTAGCTTCCTCTTCTTTTTTACGTTGTGCTTCTTCTTCATCTTTCTTACGCTTTTCTTCTGCTTCTTTTTCTTTTTGTTTCTTCTCTTCTTCTGCTTTTTTAGCCTCTTTTTTCAATTCAGAAATACGATGTTCTAAGTCAGTTAATTCAACTACATTAACCAATTCTTTTTGTTCTTTAGATAAAGCATCATATAATTTTTTTACAGCTGTCACTTTATCTTCTTCTTTTAACGTAATATCTGATTTGCTTGGTAATCCTTGTATTTCTTTAGTGACTTTCTCCGCAGCTTTGGCATCTGAGATTCGTTTTTTGGCATCTGCTTCTGATAATGACTCGTAAGGCTTCATTTTTGCTTTGTACTCAGCATAGTCACTAGTCAACTCTTCCAGTGACTCCTCTTTTTCATTATAAGCCACTACCAAATCCTTATTTTCTGTATGCAATGTGTTAACATCACTCACTAAGTTATTATATCCTGAAATATAGGCAACTAACACTAAGTGGAAGATACATAAACTAACCGTAATAATTCCTTTAACAATCTTATGAAACTCTGTATATCTCCACATCAAATACAACCCTAAAGGAAAAAAAACAACCAACGCAACAATAATCCCTTCCGTTTTTTTAAACCACGCCAACTTCTCCATCAACTTCTCCATATAAAACCCTCCAATAAAATAACGAAACTTTTTAAACAACAGAGCATATAATATCACATAAAACACTTCATTTAAATAATATAAGGCAACTTAATAATAATAAATAAAAAAACACCCTGCTAGATTTTTTCTAGTAGAGTGCTCATTTTATTATGCTTTTCGTTCAAATACTTTTTTCTCAGTTAATGGGTACGTTGATGAAGCAATATTATCAGCTTCTAGTGCCTCTTCAAAATCTTCAATACTTAGATCAATTTTACGAGATAAATCAAACACAATGTGTAAGACATCATGGAAATACATCGAGTTCCCTTGTTCAAAGTAAGCTTTGTACTCAGGCGATGTATTCTCGTGACCTGTTTCAGCTTGGTATTTTTTGGCTTCTTCTAAATAATAATTGAAGTACTCACGGGTATAATCAGCAAAATGATTAAATATATTAATCGCTAAATCTAGGTCATGGTGCCATGCATCATAATTTTTCTTAGCTAGACCATCCTTCACTTCAATCAATTCAAATTGGTCATTACGAATGTATTGGGTAATTAACATCTCAATATTTAAACTAATACCCGTATAAGAAACATCATCAAAATCGAACTGCTTCATGGCTTCTAATTCTGCTCTCAAACTATCTGGTGTAAATTGACGATTTTCCATACTTTTATAGACTTTTCGTTGTTGGAACATCTTTTTCCCTCCAATAAATTATATGATTGAACTCTCTCTTAGTATAAACGATTTTTATAGGAGTTTCTATTTAAAATACCCTTAATGAGCATTTATTCATTGATAGGATATTTCACCGCGTTCTTCATTAATTTTTTCTCAATGATGTCATCAATATCAAATCCTAAATTATCGGCCATCATATAAGAATAAATCAGCACATCCGCTAATTCTTCCTCCAACCGTTCCAGGTCTTTTGGGGTTTCTTTTGCTTCATCTGACGTACGCCATTGAAACAACTCTAACAATTCATTTGCCTCTAAAGAAATTGAAATAGCTAAATCTTTTTCCTTATGAAACTGACGCCAGTTCCGCTCATCTCTGAATTGGTTCACTCGGTCCATTGATGTCATCATAATCAATCTCTCCTCCATATGTCATCTATCCTTATTATATCAGATTGTTTTCATCTAGTAGCTTATTTTCTGTTTAGACCAGTTAATCTTCTTAAATTTCAGTCAGTTTAAATCAATAAAAAATGAACAATATGTTGTATAATGTAATTATAAATAGTTATTTATATCTGTATTAAGGAGGGAGTATCATGAAAAAAAGAATCAATCAGCTCGTTGGCTCAATCGGTGCAGTCATCGGTGTCCTTGTATTCATTGCTTATATTCCACAAATCATTTCTAATTTACAAGGCGTTAAAAGTCAGCCTTGGCAGCCACTTTTTGCCTCTATTTCATGTCTTATTTGGGTCATATACGGAGCAACCAAAGAACCAAAAAAAGATGTTATTTTGATTATCCCCAATGTCGCAGGTGTTATTTTAGGATTTATAACCTTTTTGACTTCCTTTTAATAAACAAAAAAAAGACCCTAGTTTTCCGACTAGGGTCTAAAAAGGAGTTGTTTTATCTACTTTGGAGGAGTAAATAAAATGAAAAAGTTTGTTTGGGTTGTTTTGTTGGTATACCTATATAATAGTTTGAAATTATGACGAAAGTGTGTTCAAAACTGTTGGTTTTTATGAACGTTATTCTAAGAAATAATTAAGACGTATCATCCTTTGTGCCTTGTGATAATCTCTTGGCGCTTCATTAATGTGTGATCGATCATCTCTTGATATTCCTCTTCATACTTCTCCATATACCCTGTAATAAATTCCTTTTCAGATTCTGACCATTCCGTGTTGTTAGTCACCAGCTCTTGGTTCTTATTCACTGTTACTTTTGCAAAATGTGTCACGTCTTTATCATTGGATTTAGCCATCACCAACTCAATGTGATTCTCATCTGTCACATCGATCACCAATTTATCTTTTCTAGTGATAATGTTTACTTTTTGTTCTTTTAAAGGAACCCCTGTTAATCCTGTTGGTAGAATATAAGTGTAGTAATTCATCTCACCTTCTAATAAGTCATAGCCATTACTATCCCATTGAGCTTGTCCTTCCTGATTGACCTTCCAACCATACGCCTCAAGGTTCGTACGGTACCGGTTCTCCTTCACACGCAAGGTGATATTGGTCCCCACATACATCACACATAATACGCTAATCATTATCAGAACACCTTTATAGTACCGGTTCATTTTCATTTTCTTTGTCACATTTTTTGTCATCTCTTTGTCCTCCCTTAGTAATCGGTCGAGAGATATGTTGAATAAGTCGCTAATCGCGACAATGGTTTCTAAATCAGGATAATTACGCCCCACTTCCCAACTTGAGACCGCAGAACGAGACACATTTAATAATGTTGCAACCTGTTCTTGAGTCCAGCCCTTTATGAGTCGTTGTTCTTTAATTTTATCGCCAATATTCATGCCATCACCTCTCCCTTTTACTATAAGTCAAGACGCTTCAAAAGAGCGAGCCACCAATCGTATCTTGCCTTGTTTTTCTCTGACACTAAATGTATCATGCTCTTTTAAGCCCCGTCAAGACTACCAAAGACCAAACAACAAGCACCAAAATTTATGCCTCTTCTTTCGGTACTTTGAGGAAGAACGTCACAATTAAGCCTAATACTGCAAAGGATAAACCAATCGTGAAAGAAACCCTGAAACCAGACATAGATGCCTCTCTTACTTGTGTCATAAACGCCTCTGGATTACTTGTCTGTAACGCAGCACTTGGCATGTTTTTATTGATGACATTTTGAGTCACAGAGGTTAATAAAGCCACCACGATAGAAGACGATATTTGTCTAATGGTGTTATTGGCCGCTGTGCCATGTGTGGTTCGATCATCTGATAACACAGACATAGCAAACGTTGTCACAGGCATCATAATTAAACCCACACCAGCCATTCGGACGGTGTACATCACCACGATTAAGGTTTGAGACGTGGTCGGTGTCAAGTACACAAAAGGCACACTACCAATAATCAAGATCGTAAACCCAATTAAGGCCAGCGCTTTGACGCCGATTTTATTATAAAGAACCCCCGAAATCGGTGAAATAATCCCTAAAATCAAAGCACCCCCTAATAAAATCATCCCCGATTCAAGAGGCGTATGGCCGTTAACATTTTGTAAATAAGTGGGTAACATCATTTCAACACCAAACATGGCCATCGTCACAAGCATCAATAGAATCGTTGCCATCGTGAATTCTTTTATCTTAAAGACACTCACATCAAGAAATGGCTCCTCTAATGTCAACTGACGTAACACAAAGACAATTAAGATTAAGACGCCAATGGTGCTTGGCAAGATGACATTCGTCACGTCTAACCAGCCCTTTGTTGCTACTTTCGTGAAACCATATAAAAATAACCCAAAACCAAAGACCGACAAGACTAAAGAGACCACATCTAATTTAGCTCGTTTGGTTGGAATAATGTCTTTCATTAAAAAGGGCGTTAATATAAGTGCTACAACCAAGACACCAATGGGAATGGTAAATAGGTTACGCCAAGAATTAGAAAAAGAAACACCTAAAATAGTATGAGGCTTGTCTAAAATCCAGCCAGAAAGCGTGGGCCCAATCGCTGGTGCCATACCGATAACTAAACCACTAAGTCCCATAGCCACCGCTCGTTTTTCTTTCGGGAAAATACTCAAGATCACAATTTGCATCAAAGGCATCATCATTCCTACTGCGACGGCCGCCAAGACACGGCCGATAATAAACATCCACCACATATCACCATCTGCTGGTGTCATGACGGTGACTATCAACCCTGATAATAACAAAGCATACGCAATTAAATGTAAGCGCCTTGTAGAAATACGTGTTGCTAAGTAAGCTGATAAAGGAACCATAATACCATTAGCAAGTAAAAACCACGTGGTTGCTTGTTGCGCGGTACTGATATCAATATCAAACTCTGTCATAAGCGTGGGTAAAGCTGTTCCAAGAGAGGTTTGCATCAATACCCCAGCAAACGTTGAGAGTAAAATCAAAAAGAGCACGCTCACTCTGTTGAATTCTTTCCCATGTACATCTATGTTTAATTTTCTTTCTGTCATTTGTTTCCTCCAATATCTTTTTTACAACTTTAAAACTATACTGGAAATCACTCATTCTGCCTAACACAAAATAAAGCAAGATGTCCTATTTGATACATCTCGTTTTATTTTGTATGATGAAAGCTCATAGGAGGAATGACCATGCCTTATATCAACAAAACGAACCATACAAGACAGACGATCATGACTGCATTCATTGCCTTGCTTAGTCAGCACCATTTCACAGATATCACCGTGGATGAATTGGCTCGTGAAGCTACTATTAGCCGCAGTAGTTTTTATCGTTACTTTGAAGATAAATACGCCGTCATTAACCAAATTGAAGATGATATCATTCATCACATTGAATGCTACTCTGAAAAAAGACGCCAACAAGCAAAAGACTCTCAGCGTTTAAGTATTCACCAAACCTCTAGCCTTCTTGAGTCATTACAAGAATACAAGCAAGCTATCCATGTGTTACTTGGAGAAAACGGGGATCCTTATTTTGAAATTAAATTACGACGCCAAATTTCTAAACGTTTTTTTGATCATCAAACACTCACGATTGAGGAAACACCAAGAAATCACTTAATCAAAGAATACCAAGCCTCTATTATGATTGATACATTCAAATATTGGTCCAGCGACCAGTGTGAGATGAGTGTCAAAGAGATGGTAGAAGTGCTACGTTCCATGTATCACGACGGCTTATTCCATGCTATTGCGACAGATAAATAAAAAGGACGACACGTTTTCATGTGTCGTCCTTTTTTGCCTTTATTGTTGAAACTCGGCCAAAATAGCCCGTACTTCATCTGTTGATTTTGTGTTCATTAATCTGACACGTAAATCACTCGCTCCTGGAAAGCCTTTAACATAAATCTTAAAGAAGCGGTGTAAGCCCACAATCGACCGTTGATTCAACTCCGCATACTTGTCTTGTAAGTCCAATTGAAGTTGTAATAAACCTAATAACTCACTCGCAGAATGCTCTCTTGGTTCCTTCTCAAACGCATAAGGGTTCTTAAAAATACCTCGACCAATCATGATACCGTCCACCCCATATTGTTCTGCTAAAGCTAAACCATGTTCACGGTCTAAAATATCCCCATTGATGGTGATCAACGTATTTGGTGCAACACGGTCACGTATGGCCATGACTTCTGGTATCATGTCCCAATGTGCCTCTACCTTACTCATCTCTTCTCGAGTACGTAGATGGATGGATAAATTCGCAATGTCTTGGCTTAAAATATGCGTCACCCACGCCTCCATCTCTGATAGCTCCTTAAAACCTAAGCGCGTCTTCACACTCACAGGTAATCCGCCCGCTTTGGCTGCTTCAATCAACTCAGCTGCTCTATCAGGACGTAAAATCAAGCCACTACCCTTACCACGTTCTGCCACGTTTGGCACAGGACATCCCATATTAATATCAATGCCCTTAAAGCCCATCTCTGCCAAACCAAGACTCATTTGTCTAAAGAAATCTGGGTTATCTCCCCAAATATGCGCCACAATCGGTTGTTCATCTTCTGTGAAGACCAAACGTCCTCTGACACTCTCAATCCCATCCGGATGACAGTAACTATCAGAATTCGTAAATTCTGTAAAGAACACGTCTGGTGCCCCTGCTTCTTTTACCACATGACGAAACACAACGTCTGTCACGTCTTCCATTGGTGCTAATACAAAAAAAGGCTTCGGTAACTCTGTCCAAAAATTCGTTGTCATCCTATAATCCCCATTCCCACGCGTCATCTCTTGACGCAAATCATTAGTAATTATACTAGGAATCCCTATAAGAATCAAAGAGAAGTGTCTTTAGAGACACAAAAAGGCACTTTCTTTCATAGAAAGTGCCCCATTTAATCTTCTTATTAGTTGGGTGCTTTGCCTAATTCCGCTTGAAGCATCCAAATCGTTTTTTCTAAGTCGCCCTTCATCCCAATAAAAATATCTTGAGACACATGGTCTTGTTCGTCTTCTGTTGCTTTAATCCCGTCACTACACAACTCGCATAAATAGCGGTAACCTGTCAGTAAGTTCTCTAATCGCGATGTCATGGAAACGTCAAAGCTTCCTACCTCGTCTTTGATTTTAGTGTGTTCAGCAAATTCTTTCAAGGTTGAAAATGGACTACCACCAATTGTAATTAGTCTCTCGGCTACTACGTCTAAGTGGCCATCAATAGCGTCCATGAATTCATCCATCTTAGGATGAAGCTCCAAGAAACCTTGACCTCTCATGTACCAGTGTGTTTGATGAATAACGACTGAAAATTGACTTAAATCTGCTACGGCTTGATTCAATACTGCTTTCGTTGTTTCATTACTCATAAATAAACGCCCCTTATCATTTGATACCTCTATTGTAACATTGAAGCGCTTTTTGGCACAATGATAGCCATTATAGAAACAAAGTAAAAAACGTCACTACCTATGTATACCATAAAAAAAGAGATCAAATTTAGCAGAAAAGTCGGAGGTTTCCCCTTTTTCTTCACTGCTATTATTAAGATAAGAAGCTATCAAGATAAATAACTGACTAACTGCCAGTTCGACATCAAGAGTATCCCTTAACTTATCCTTATTATTCTCTAGTAACCTCACAAACGGTAATTTATACGAAGACATGAACATCTGATACAGTTCAGAAGATATGTGAGGTGACAGACTATGTTGAATATCGTGTATCATCACAAACAAATTGACCGGTTGCCTGTGCTTTAAACTATCAACCATTTGCATCATTTTATCTTCCAAAGATAACTCATCCAATGTAGCTATCTTTTCTAGCTGTTCCTTACTCTCCATAGACAACCTACGCATCACTTCAAAGTAAATCTCTTCTTTGCTCTTAAAATGATAATAAATGGTTGGTTGTGTGACACCTAGTATCTCAGTTATTTGTCTGGTTGAGGTGGCCTGATAGCCTCTAGTCATAAATAACTCTTCTGCCACATCTAAAATTTTATCATACATATCGATCCATCCTAGCTTTCAAAGTAATCTCTATCAAAGAATACCATATTAAGACACCGAATAGTTAACAGATGAATAAGTCTGGACATTTAGGGCCATTGTTACTGAACGAGGGATAAAACACCGTCCTCCATTCGTAAGACACGGTCACACTGCTCAACCATTCGCATATCATGAGTCACCATGATGGTCGCTTTGTTTCTCTCTTTTGTTTCTTTAGCCAGTATCTGAATGACTTCATAAGCCCTGTCCGTATCTAGACTCGCTGTTGGTTCATCTGCCAAGATGATAGAAGGATCATGGTAAAGAGCGCGAGCAATCGCGACTCTTTGACGCTCACCACCAGACAACTCCTCGGGGTATTTATCCACCAAATGCTCTATACCCAACTCCTTCAATAACTGTATCTCTTTATCTGATTTTTTCTTATTAATTTTGTCGACCAACATTAATTGTTTCTTCACCGTTAAGAAAGGAATCAGGTTAGACGATTGGAGAATAAAACCAATCTGTTCAAAGCGAATATTCGCTCTTACTTTTTCTGACTCCTCACTAAAAGGCTGATCGTTAATAAGAACCGTTCCTGACGTAGGCTGTTGTAGCCCTCCCGCGATGGTCAAAAAAGTACTTTTACCTGAACCTGACGGACCAATAATCGCCACAAATTCTCCCTGTTTGACACTAAAGGTTGTTTCTTGTAGTGCCAATATGTTCGTTTCCCCATCCGTAAAGGATTTGGTCACCTGTTGTAATACTATTCCGTTCATTCCGCTCTCTCCTTTTTATCCAATCGCTTTAAGTGGATCAATTTTGACAATCGCCTTCACTGAAAACAACGCACCTAAACTAGCAAAAGCAACCATCAAGAAACTGATGCTTCCATAAAATAGCAGGTTGCTTTCAAAAGGGACTTTAGAAGGCAAGACATAGGCTGTTCCAACGGTACCCAACAAACCAATCACTACCCCTGTTACGGTTAATAAAAACGTTTGAATCACCACAGATGTCCCGATGTAGCGACTAGAAATACCTTGCGCTTTCATGACACCAAATAAATCCGTTTTTTGCATGGTTAACACGTACATAAAAATCCCAACAACAATCGATGCAATTAAAATCAAGAACCCAATCATAAAACCAAACGTTAGGACTTGGGCACTATATCCAGGAAGCTTTTGAATAAAGGTCGACACGTCAATGTTCACCACATTTTTTGGTAAATCACTGACTTTCCCTTTAGTCACAATCCCATTGACTTTAACAGGCTGCTTTGTTCCTTGGTCTCCATAACGTAGCTGTTGATACGTTTCTAGTGACGTATACAATACAGGAGATACATTGAATTTAGCATTCTCTGTAAACCCAACGACCCTTACCACATTATCGTTACCTGATATCTTCAGCTGATCACCAATCTGAACGTCGTATTCTTTTTGCAGGCTCCGGTCTGCCACCACTTCCTTGTCCTCAGCGAACATTTCTCCTTCCGAAACCTCTGGGGCTAAAAATTGCTCCCCATCAATACCGAAAAATATAGCATTTAATGATGCATCTGTGCCTTTTTTAGACACAACCCCAGGCAATTGTGACACGACAGCCTTATCCTCGGCGGTTATCTGATCTAGCACCTCATAATCAATCATAGACATCCCCAGATTGTTATTAGCATCCTTCATCAAGATGATGCTGTCTGCATCCCATTTATCAACGGCCGTCCGATTATCTTGCGCTAACCCAAAAGCTAGCCCTGTTAAAAAGAAAACCAAGTAACTAATTAAAAAAATCATTCCTGTGACTAAAACATACCGATACTTAGCGTATTTTATTTCATTAATGGCTAAAAACATCCTTTTCCCTCCTACTTATCACTTGATAAGTAGACTATAACATACAAAATACTAGGAACGTAAATCATTTGCTTTGAAGCAAAAAAAAAACACCTTCCAAAAAGGAAAGTGGCCATTGTATCTCTTATTAGTTAAAAATTTTGGGACCTTTACGCATGTTTTTTATCGAATTTTTCGGTTCGCTCATTTTTTTAGAACGTCCACCCGATTGTTTGCTTTTAATTAGCTCTAACATCTTTGCTTTATCTTTCATCTTCTCTACCACCTTCACTTGTTGCAGGTTTCATTGTACCTTGATACAGCTGTCGATACAAACCTTTTTTTCAAAAAAAGACACCTGCCAACTAAATGGAAAGTGTCTTGTGATGAGGACTCATTCATCCTCTGTTTATTTTTTCTTCTTGCTTTTCTTTTTAGTCTTGCTTGCTTTCTTATCTTCTTGTTCTTTTTGTTTCTTTTTCAACAAGATGAACCAGATAATTACTAGCAATACCAATGCTAACAAGGCACCAATCACAATATATACCCACATAGGCAATGATTGATGTGACCCTTGATCAACCGTTAAAGCATTCATTTCTTTTGCTTCTTTTTCAGTGATTTTGAAGGTTTCATCAAATGTCCACTCGTTATCTTTAGCATCTGAGACGGTTAAATGAAGGGCGTATTCTCCAGCCTTTAATCGATCATTCTCCCAATCAATCGCAAAGCCATAGCTAGACATCGGTGCTAACTGCATGTCATTGTCATAAGACACTTCTTTCACGACTTTGTTTGTGCCTTTATCTGTGACTGTTCCTTTATAAACCAAGTGACCGTAAGCATCTCTTGTTGGATTCTTTAAGTATGCTACCACACTCGTACGGCCAAACGACACGGCAGGTTCAACTTTCTCTAAAATTAAATCACGGGTTACTTCTGTATCTGTCTCCGTTAATTTTAGGCCAATAACATAGCCATAACTGTTGCCGATTTGACCTTCTGCTTGGTTCGTTTCTGCTTTAGTCACCTGGATCCCTGCTAATAGCTGACCATCATAAGCGTCTTTTGGCATGGTTAATTCAATCGGAACTTCTTGACTGCTATGGCTTGGTATCGTCACAGTGTCTTGAATGTTAGCTATTTTCGTCATGTCGTAGTCTTTGTCTGTGACCTTTGACATCGAACGGTCATAGTCAATAAACCCTTGAGCATTAGTATAGGCTTGGTTAACCGATAACTCATAGGTCCCTTCCTCATCTGACGTATTATTCACTTGAATGGTAATCGTTTGTTTATCCGATGGCTTCATTCTTAAATCAAAAAAAGTATTTTCTTTGGTTATCTGATTATCAGGTAGTACCGCTTGAACGTCGTACCCTACTGTACTGTTGTCTGTCTCTGCGAAAGTGAGTGTCCCAAATGACACCATCATTAATAGACCTAAAAACAAAGCAGCCAATTGTTTTCCTTTGTCATGTCTCATTCTTCTAACCCCATCCTAGAAAAAGAGCGCAACATCTAACACGTCACACCCTCTTTGCTTTATTCATGTTATGTTTACTCAGCTGTTGGTGTATTAAATAATTGATACTCAATCGTACCGTTTAATTGATCCCCTGCTTTTAAAACACGCTCTGTATCTGTAAAGTTGATAGCCACTTCATTAACCACTTTTGTCAGTAAACCTGTGTTGGTGGTGTTTGTTTTGTCCGTTGCTGATTTAAAGACAACCCCTTTTGAACCTGTTGCAGCAATTTCTTCACCATCCACTTTAAATGAAGTTACTTTAAAGGTATGTTTATCTGATTTAATTTCATTTTCTTTCACAGTTGCTTTAACTGACCAGTCACGTGCACTTCTATCATTAAAGACTTCAATCGTGTTGCCTTTTGAAATAGCACCATCTAATTGATACACATTATTTTGTAGTGTTGAGGTAAAATCAAATGTTCCTGGTACTTTTTCTAATGTTAAGTGTTTTTGATTTTTGTCTGTTGGGTCTAAAGGATCTACGCCACCATCTTTATCGTCAACGTCTTTAATAGTGATAGTTGTTGGTGTTTCTTTACCTTGTCCTTGAACTTCTGCTGCTTGGGCTACGCCTGCTTGTAATCCGATAAATCCTAATACTGCTACGCTCATTAATGTTACTTTTTTCATGTTGTTATTTCCTCCAATTTAATTGAAAGCGAACCATTCATTTTTTTAATTCGCTTCTGGTGTATTGATTAATGTGACCGTTTGTTTGGCGGTATATGTTCCCGCTGGCAAACCTGCCCCTATATCTAAACGAATGCCTTCTTTGGGTATTCGGTATTCATAACGTTCTTCTTTTGTAGAATAAGCTGTAACTAATTGCTGATTCTCTTTAGGGACAACGGTAACAGATCTTCCTTTGTAAGAAAGATCCCCTGCCCCTTTTGGTGTCACTAGTTGGCCTTTATCCAGTCGCAATGTAATCGGTGTAGCATCTGGTGTATCAAATGCGGTTAATTGATAGGTTAATTGCCACGGGGTTGCCTTATGTTTTCTTTTATCTTGTACCACTACCACAAAATCATTCTCTGCCTGAAGGACCTGTCCTACATCCTTTGCTGAACGCTCTTTGAACCTAGGTACAGAAACCACCTCTAATGTTAAGGGGTTGTCCACTATCTCTATGTGAATATTACTCTCTTGCCTAGGAGCACTTGCGCCTAGCACCTGAGTGGGTAATAGACATAATAAGCATAGTAGGAAAGGGATTATCCATTTACGCATCTTACACCTTCCCCTTCCGGTACCAATAACTCAGTATCCCAGAACCAATAAGCAACACACCAAGAAAGGTTAATACCCCGTTATACCAATCACTGGTTTGAGGTAACCAGCCTTTGCGATTCCCCTGTTGCTGGGAACCATGGTCCCCTTTAACTGGCGTGTTATAAGTGGTATCTTTACCATTGTCATGGCTTGTATCTGGTTTATCTTCTGGCTTGTTACCTGGTTTATCTGTGGAATGATTGGTGCCTTTTGTTTCCTCATGAATTAACGTGAAATGGATATCTTGTACATTGGTATCCGTCACTTGCTGATCCGCATAAACGGGTGATACTAAGACCACTGTAGAAATCAGTAAGATAACATTCATTATGATTGTCTTCATCTTCCTATTCTCTCACTCCTACTCTGGCTCTGGCGTGTCATACAATTTCCACTGAACACTCACTTGTTTACTATAATCCCCAACGGGTAAGTAGGTATCATTTTGTAACAACACTCCTTGGTCATTGCTCCACTCTTGTTGATAGTGATAAGCCCCTGTCGTGTTAGACAACTTCTTACTCAGAACACGTCTTGTATCTGTTCCTAAAGGGAGTGTCTCTTGGTGACCATTTTTCCAAACCAAATTGAACGTTGGTTTGTTCTTTTCTGGATACACTAAAGTTGCGCCTATCCACCAATTCTGATTGTTCTCTCGGCTATCAATAACCTTTAGCGACATGGATTGATTCGTATCTCGGGCTAAAAGTCCCTTACTCTCTCGCACCCCACGCTTCGTCCATCGCAAGTCTTCAGGTGCTTCTTCAAAGGATAAACGACCCTTCAATGTTAGTTTAAACGTCAACTCAGCAGGTTCTTTAATGAGAGTACCTTCTGAATTTTTACGATAGACTTCAATCCGCAAGTCATTTTCTCCATAAGAAGCATCCTTATCTTGTAGATAAAAAACCTCTTTCTTGAAGGTTTTACTACCTGATGTCTTAGCCGTTGACAACGTTTGTAGACGTTGATTGTTTTTGACTAACCTAAACTCAAGATCATTGTCCTTATCGTCTTCCTGCCAATAAAAAGGGACGGCATAGCCTTCTTTACCAACCGCATCTTTATAGTCTGATACTGATTGGGACATCGTTGATTTCGTGTCAGTCAACGATAGATTCGTTGGTGCGTTCGGTGTCTTAACTTCGAAATAGGCTGACCCACTCTGATAAGTTGCCTCATTATTGGTGCCTTTTTCCCAACCAATAACAGCACTCGAAACCTCTGTTATCACACGATCTTTTTTATTTCCAATGGTTTGTGCCTCGTAACTTAAAGTCACTGACTCTCCCTTATTTAGAACTAAGTCTGAAAAAGTCGTCTTTATCTGACCTGTTTTAGCATCCACTTTGGTCAGTCCCTTAAATCGTTGCCCTGTGTTGGTAACAGCTGTAATATTTTTAATACGGTTTCCATCGATGATCTGCCCATCAAAGCTACTTTGCCACGTGCCAATCTCCATCGGTGCTTCCCCTCGATTAACAGTGAACACAGAAGTTACCTTGACTGATTCTCCGTTAATAACTGACTCTGAAAAGTCGCTCTCCTTTGGCCGAGAGATAACCTTGTTATATTTATCAACGACCTCTGTTTTGATACTAGCATCTAGTTCCACAGGAGGTTGTGTAAACACAAATTTTGTTTCTCCACTCGCCGCCCCATTGGCCGCTGTGAATCCCCAATACGCTCTATTCCCATTAGCTCTCAGTTGAAGCTCTTCCTCCAAATCGTGCCAAGGAATAACCGTTGGTGGCGTGGTTGCTTGTGTCACAGGATTTTTTAAGTAGTAGCTGAATTCTCGGCTTGCTCTGTCAAAGCTATAACGGAATTCATACCACGTACCATCTTGAATATTCGAGCTAATCGCACCATTCAAAGGCATCACACTGTTGTGCTTGACCCTTGCGTTTTGACCATTATTGAATAGACCGGTAAACCAACCCGTCACATCATCACTGGTACCAGGCGTCATGGCTTGATAGCCTTTATCTAAGCTACCTGGGAATGTGTACGCCATATGCGGTTCACCAATCACCCCAACATCAAAGGCGTTGGGTTTCGACTTATCTGTGTTTTTATTCGTGAATAAATCAAACTCAACAGCTACAGAATGTTGTACTGCTGCCATGTCAGGCGTCTCATACCCACTTCTATAGGAACCATTTTTACCATACACTCCTAAGTTTTGACCATCTGTCGCATCCTTAGCAAGAGTTAACGCGTTTGTTCCTCTACCATCGTTATGCATCACAAAAGCAAACCCATCTGCTTGACTTGTTCCAAAGTTAACGTAATTTCTTCCCTCAAAAGAGGTGGAGAAATCCATACGGTAAGCTCTTGTTGACCAGATAGATGTCCAGTTCTTACTCCCTGACAGGGAAATTTCTGAATAGGGTAAGCCGTTATTTTTGCTAGATTCTCTTATAGATGTCACCCTAGCTGAATTATTAGAACCAGCAAACAACCTATCTAAGGTAATAGCACCTTTAGGAATTGAACTTGCTCCAGTACCTGTCGCAAAACTTGTTCTACTAGAGAACACAGCTGAACGCTTGGCTCTCACCAAAGGCTTTTCTGCTTCTTTAGAAGAAGTGGTGGTTGTCTCCTTCGTTGATTCCGTTAACAGTGTAGAGGCAGAGCTTTCTGTCTTTTCTTCACTTGTTTCTGATGGTTTTTCTTCTACTGCGTTAGATGAAGGAGACGTTTCTTGGCTTGTCTCTGTCATTTCCTTGCTTAACTGGTCCTCATTAACTGATGTTTGTGGCACATTAGGCAATAAAGAGAAGCCCTTCTCTTCTGTTAAGTATTCCCATGAATCAGCATCCTGTAATTGATACCTAACAAATAATTCGCTAGGTTGCTCTAAAGTCAGCTTGGCTTCTGTCACTGTCGATCCCTCAAGAAGCGACACATATCCCTCTTCATTAGGAATTAATACGTTACCTTCCTCATCTGTCAGAATAACCGCCGTGTCCGCTACCTTCACTTGCACCTCAGTAGGAAGTGAAGCATCACTAACTACTAACGTCAGTCGTTTTTCTAACCCATCACCGTCTTGTAACTCAACGGATAAATGATCATCCTTTAATATTTTTTTAGAAGCAGAAAGAGAAGAAATAGTCGTTTCAGCCAGTACAATCGCCGGTGAAAACAAGGTTTCGAGCAATAAAAAAAGACTTATCATTATTATCATGTAACGCAACGTCTTACCTTTCTTCAACACTATTCTCCCCTTTCCTCTATTTTTATAACACTTGTTTATTTATTGAAAACATATCATACAAAATCACAGAAACAAACACAAAATAAATGCTTTGTTTTCTGTAAATATGTGAAAAAACTTATTTTCATTTCAGTAAGAATGAATATTCCTGAGATAATATATCACATATTTTATCCTTTGTAACCATTATTTCAAAACATTACATATTAATAGATAACTATCATACATTTGGTTGATAAGACGTTCGTTTTTCATTCTATGTTTAAAATGAACATAAAAACACACGTTAATAATAGTGGGATAAAAAAATCACAAACTATTACTTATTATTCTTTTTTTATTCCAAATGTCATTTGATAACAACTAATAAACCTTTTTATGCTAAATGAGCTATGTATGTGATCAGAACGCCATAACAGAACATCTATTATATTATCTATAACAAAATGTTATAGATAAATGACTTGAATAACCATTTGGAATACACCATAGAAAAAGCAGGGATATTACCTTATTTTTAGGCCTGACAACAAAAAAAGACACCTTCCAACTAAATGGAAAGTGCCTTTGATATTCTGTATAAAAACGAATGAACGTTTTGAGAATTGTGATGCTTTACGAGCTTTTTTAAGACCTGATTCTAACAACTTTTATTGTCATAAGTTTCAAAAAGCTTTAATAGCAATCTTTTCAATCAAATGAAACACCCATGATTTCATCTAATTTCAGTCAATTTCATCTGAATGGTGTGAACTTTTAACTAAAAACTATAATTTTGAGCTAGAAATTATCAAAGTTCACACCACTATTTTAAGATGATAATAGTAAATAACTACAAATTCATTTCCTAACTAAATTCCACATTACTTTCAACTTTTTGTGTATAATTGGATACGTACTTATGAGTTTTAAAACAACAGTATTTCAAATAAAAATATTACTTACAAAAACAGAAGCTGTTTAATCCATTAAAGAAAGGAAGCCTTTAAATTGCATCACACTCTCACTGATAATTATCAAAAAGATGTTATTGAACCTACTCACATTGATACTACTATATCTGCAAGTAATTTCTCAAATTTGTTAAGAAATAACAAGACATATTTTCTTAATGGCGCATGGGGTTCTGGGAAAACAGAATTTCTAAAAGAAGTTGAAAGTTACTCTGAAAAAAAATTTATTACCTTAGATTTTTGGAGAATAACTGATGAACGTTCAGTAGTTTCTATCGCTACCTCAAAACTTCGCCCCATAACTTATTGGGGGTTAAAGACTATTATGGTATTATCTGTTGTTATTTCAATTTTAATGACAAATATTGTAAATTTGGGACTCTCTAAATTTCTAAATTCTCTCTTTATAGCTCAAGTTGCTGGAGTATTATCTTTACTTGTAGCAGTGTGGAGTTTTTTTAAAATTAAATCCGACTTATTTTATGTTAAACTATTAAAAAATTATTCTTTTAAAAATAAAGTACTAGTTATAGATGACTTCGATAGAATTGATCCTCTTACACAAAAGCAAATATATACGTTATTTAACATTCTCGAAGGTAATATACCTATTATTTTTGTTGGTGATTACAATAAATTATCACAAAATAATGGGAAATTCCTTCAAAAAATAATCAACCGTAAAGTAGAGCTTCCCTTTGTTTTACAGCCACAAAACATTTGGGGTGAGTACTTTAAAGAACTAAGTAATAAACTGCATTCTCCTATCCCTGACGTGTTTGAAAAAATAGCTATCCATGATCAACGTAACTTGCGAGAACGAGAACAATTTAATGATTATGTTAACAACGAATTTTTTACTCGTAAAAAATTGAACTATGTACAACCTACACATCAATTATTAGTCATATATGTTTATTTATTTTATCCAGATTACTATAATATTCTATTATCTGATTCTGAATTTGAATTTTCAGAAGAATTTAAAACTCAAGAAGACAATAACTCTATATTCAAAAATACAGATAATCTTCACTATCTCCTATATGCAATGCAACGAAATGAACCTAATGGATATCCATATCCATTCATGAAAAATAGAAAAAGTTACTTTTTATATGAACAGCCTTTAAATCAAACTATACAAACTTTAGATTCGTTCATACAAGATGATGCTGTTTTAGAAAAAAATCTCTTATCTGATATAAATTCAGATTTTTACACTTATATAGTTACTAATTATAGTAACTTTGAAAAAGAAAAAATAAATAAAATATTTATCGCTTCTTTAAAATTAGTAATAAAATATAAATATAGTCCTTTAATACGTTATATTATCACTGAAAAGAACGAGAAAATAATGCCTAGAAAACAATACCTTGGAGATAATGCATGGGGAATTCCTGAAGAGCGAGTAAATAAAAGCAATCTGCAAATTCACGAAGAAATATATAATTCGTGGCATAACATATTAAACAAACATGATTTCGATTTTTCTCAAGAATTATATCTACTTGAAAAATATACCGAGTTACACTTTCACGCATTGGGTGTGCTATTCTCAGAAATTGATATCTTTGAAAATAGTTTTAAAGATGCTAACCGAAAGGACGTATTACTATGTACATATCTTTCTTCAAAAAATCTATACGCTAAGATGAAAGACTGGCCAGAAGGTATTTGGCTTATACTTGAAGATCTATCTGATGAACAGTATCTAGCTTTTTGGGTATCTCAAGGTGTGCTAGACAATGGTAGATCCCATGACTTTGATTTTATTCCTGAAAACAAACAGTATACTCTATGGGAAAATAAACGTGATTTTGAATACCTTAATAAGACTATAGATTACAAATTCATTCTCAATAGAATTCAACAAAGAATAGAAAAGATTGAAAAAAAGGGCTACACTTTTATAAAAAAATCTCAAAAATAGTTATAAGTACTATAATTTTAGACTACTCTTTATACCGAATTGGTTCAAAGAGTAGTCATTTTTAAATTATTTGTTTTTCTTGTTTTTATTACTTCCACTCTTCTGACCTATTTTTATATATATCAGTTCTGCACAAACCTCTGTTAATGGTTCTCCAATTGCTTCTCGATAATTAAATCCAAGTAACTGCATTGTCTTTAGTGTATCTTTGCTTAAAAGTTCTATAAAAACATTCATTGATTTAATCTGTTCTGCACTTGTTGGGGAAAAAGTAGTCAACATTGTTATAACTTGTTTCAAGGTATTATGAAGATATTCTATATCACTATCACTAATTGTTACCTTCTCAAATTCTTCTTTATATGATTGAGCTATTCTTACCGCTTGATCCCGCTCCGTTAGTAATTCATTGATAATCTCATCATAAGTATTTCTAAGTTTATCAGCGTTTTTTTCCTCTTTTACTGATTGGATTTTACTATTAACCATTGTAGCTGTACCTTTAACTGCTAAACTTGTTAACTCAATACCTGCTCTAGTTAATGCTTCAGTAATATTTTGTTCCATAGTTCTCCTCCTAAAAAGTGATCATATTAATTGAGTTTAATCAGTTCATTAATAATTCTATTAATTTAGAAAAATGAATTATCAATTTTTTCTATAAATAGACTAAACTCAAAATCAACCGAATATTCTACCATTTCTTTGAAAAATAAATTTGGATTATTAAAAACTATAATAGGAACTTCCTTTATTCCATAATGAAATATATTATTCCGTAATTTATTTTTTAAAGTGAAAAATGTTTCTTTTTCCTTGATTAGTTGTTCAATCTCAATTATGTGCTTGTCATCAATGATAGATGAATATTTTTTTATTACTTTCGATAAGATATAAGTACTCGTCAAATACGTTTGTAATTTTGAGCGATAGTATAACAATCCATTGAAATTAAATACTGACGGTAAAACATTATTGATAAAATTATTTTGACAAAGTATATTAAATAAAAATAATTGAGTTTCTTTAGGTAAATTCCCATTTAATAAATTATTTCTCTTTTCGTCATAAAAAATAGTCTTTATAAGTTAATTTACGAGAGCTTATAATTAATTTTTTATCTTGACTTATATTTTTATCATAAGGGCTCACAACGACCGAGTTGATAAACTTAGCTATATTCTCAAAATATTTTGTTGCTAATATAAATGTTTCATCATTTATATTTTTTATTGATTCTATTGATCTAATACTTAATAAATTTTCTAAATATATACTCATCTGACTTGAGTTACCATAAGGAACTCCATTAAAAAAGAATACACCTAAATCTTCTTGTCCAAATTTTTGAATATATTTTCTTTGGATAAAATTATAATTTTTGGTTAATAATTCTAATCTACTTATACCTTCTTTTTTCAATATCGTATTAATTTTGTTTACTTTTTTATCTGAATACAATTTATAACTTACTCGTATCGATTTCACCAATTCTTGAAATGGGATATTTTCAAGAATTGGTAATTCCATATCCATATTCTGTTCTTCGAAAAAATTTAACCACCCATCACATACTGATGATAAAAAAGGAATTATTGAAATGTTAAGTTGCTCTTATTTTTCATTTTTTAGTTACTTCACTATAGTATAAAAGATACCTTCTTTGAAAGAAGATATCTTTTTTCATCAAAAATGTGCTTATGTAATTACATTTTCTATTCTTTGTTTTAAAAATTCTAGTTTTGAAATATCAATATTTTCCTTTAAATGCCATTCTAAATCAGATCTCCTAAATCCCTTTCCATAGGGTTTTAAATGTAAAAATAAACTACATAATAAGTGTTTTCCACATATTAAATCAAAAAAATCATCATTTTCTTTCAGATATTTTTCTTCCATTATTCGTTCTAAATCTGAAATATTGGGTAATTCTTTTTCAACTTGTAGCCTCAATGATTCATAAGCCTGCGATACTACTTTACCTGTTGTATCTTCAAAAATTTTATACTCTGATTCTCCTACATTAGGTATCCCTAATTCATTTTCTTGAATGATACAATACATGATAAAAATAGATTTTAAATCATTTACTGTCTCTTCTAACCATTCTTCAAATTTAATTATTTCTTCTACCTCTTTATCTAATTTTTCTAATTTACCCTTCATAAAAGATACTGTAGCTTTTCTATCAACATAATAATTTTCTATATTATATTGTTCCAAATAAACTAAATTAGGATGGTGTCTGACTTCAATATTATTTAAATATTTATCGAAATCACCATCTACAATGAATATTTTAGGAATTTCACTATCCATTTTTCCATTCTCAATAAATTCATCCATAGCTTTAATCACATTGATTTTCCCGCCCAAAGGAAATATTTCCGATATTTCATATTTCTCTTCAAATAGTTTTTTTAATATCGTTTCATACTCGTATTCTTTCCCCACATCTTCAACAAAAATATCCAGTTTATTTACACCTTCAAAGAAAATATATCTGGATATAGCACCTTCACTTGAATATACTAATTCTTCCATTTACAAACTATTCTCCTAACACTTTTTCTAACTTATACATTTTATCTCTATGTCTACCTACAATTTCTGGTGAGTGTGTTGCAAATATCAATTGAATATTATTATTGATTTTTAATGTTTGCTCTATAAATAATTTTTGCCAAGTTAGATGTAGTGATAATTCAGGCTCATCAACTATAAAAATACCATTTTTTCTATCATTAACTCCGAATATTAAATTAGCAAAAAAGATAATTAATTGTTTTTCTCCTGATGATAATTTTTGGACACTTAATTTACTTTGATTATTTGGTATCTTAAAATAAACCCCAGGCTGACCACTAGTTTCAATTATTATCTCTTTACTATCAATATCACCTGTTCTGGTTAAAAAACTATTTAATGTACTACAGAATAATTCCAAAGGTTTTTCTGCTTGCTTTTTATCTTTTTCCATCTTTTCAGCTAGTTCAACAACTTTTCTTATTTTAGATATCTCTGAATATTGTAATACTAAATCAATGGGAAATGATTTGGATTTCCTATCACTCTCATCAATTATTTGATTATATTTTTCTATATAGCTAGAAAAGAAATTATTATATTTTTCTATTTCTCCTTCATTAATTAGCTTTAAATTGGTCATTATATTTAAGTAAGATTCTTGTGTTTCTAGTATTTTTTCTTCATTTGAATTCTCTATTTCATTCAATATATATCCAAAATTTTGCTGGTCTGAATAAATATTAATTGATGTTTTTAAAATTTTATCTCTAAATTCATTATTTAAACGGTTAATTTTATTATTTATAGTTAAAATTTTATTAACAATGAGTTCTTGAACTCGTGTTAATGAGGCATCTTTTGTTACATAGAACTCTTCTTCTATCGCCTCTTCCTCTATCCAATATTTTTTCCTGATTGGTCTTCTTGGATCAATATCAGCTGATCTACTTAAAGGTAGATAAACGTAGTTAAATAATCGAGAAATTTCATTTAATATATTATTTTCATGAAAATACTCATTTAATAATGCTCTTTCTCTTGAACCTCGAAAATTTAAATTATCTAATTTTAATATATGTTCATCTCTACCCTCAAAAGTTATTTTTAATTTATTCTTTTCATCTGGATCTCTTTTTATTTCAATAGCATCAACATTATTATTGTTACTGGAATAATTCAATTTAATATTTTTAAAGTCATAAACGAATAATTCATATATTTTTCCAGTTACAATACTGGTGACTATATTTAGTATTGTAGTTTTTCCACATCCGTTACTTCCATACAAAAAAGTTATATCTTCATTAAAATCAACATCATAATTATAAATACCATGTAATTTTTCTATGCATAATTTTTCTAATTTCATTTTTTCTCCCAAATTCATTAGTTTTTTTTAATATTCTTACTTTTATATATTATACCACTAATAATTTTTTCCATATATTTTTTCTGTTTTATATTCCAAACTCTTCCCTTAAAGTCGCACTTCCAGCCCAAAAATTTTCATACTTCTTACCTTCTTTTGTACCACTTTCATAGAATTTGATTTCTCCTATTTCAATAACACCCTTTTTAAAAGAAAATTTCTCTTTTTCTAGCTCGCTAATATCAATTCCATCAAGTATATCACTAGAATTTAATTCATTGGAATTTTTAGACATTTTCATATTTAGATAATTTTTATAAACAATCTCTAGTATTCCTTCACTTGTAGGAGGATTATACTGTGCTGATTCTGCTACTTTATATTTTTTCTTATCGTCACTAGATGAAACTATTTCCAACTTATCTACTTGTATATCTTCACTAGAATTTTTTGATGTTGTCAGTGGTTTAGTTTACTCATAATAGTAAACTCCTGATAAATTTTTCTTTCCACAACCCGATAGAACTATCAAACTAACAATGGCTAATAAAATACTTATTTTTACTGTTTTCATAATCCTTACACTACTTAGATTCCTATCCATATATAAAAGAGTGGATTAAAACTAATATAGTTTTTCCAGCCTCTATGTTTAACTTATTTTTTGATGTGTTAAATACTGATATCGTCGAAGTTACAGCCGTAACTATAGCACTTCTTTCTGTTACTTATACAGATGCCAAATTTCGTTCAGCTAGGTTATTTGGTATTCTGTATTTAGTTCGTTCTCTAATAAATTAAATGCTTCTTGTAACGTTGTCGCTCTTTCCTCTTTTATAAGTTGATGCAATCTATTAACAGAATAAGAATCATAAAATTTAATAGGTATCCTGTTAGGTAATCAAGTCATAAAAAAAAGACACCTTCCAAATAAATGGAAAGTGCCTTTGATATTCTGTATAAAACGAATTAACGTTTTGAGAATTGTGATGCTTTACGAGCTTTTTTAAGACCTGGTTTTTTACGTTCAACCATACGAGCGTCACGAGTTAATAAACCAGCGCGTTTTAATGGTCCACGGAAGTCAGGATCTACTTCTAATAATGCACGAGAAATACCATGGCGAGCTGCACCTGATTGTCCTGCATATCCTCCACCGTTAACGTTTACGAATACGTCATATGCGCCTTTAGTTTCTGTTAAAACTAATGGTTGCATGATAACTTCACGTAAGTCAGCATGTGGAATGTATTCTTCGATATCTTTGTTGTTCATAACAACTTTACCTGTACCTGGTACTAAGCGTACACGTGCTACAGATTTTTTACGACGGCCTGTGCCGATATATTGTACTTTAGCCAATGAAATTCCCTCCTTAAATTAGGTTTGTAATATCTAGTACTTCTGGTTGTTGAGCTGCATGTTTGTGTTCTGCTTCACCATAAACGAATAATTTAGACCATTGTTTACGACCTAAAGTATTTTTTGGTAGCATACCTTTGATAGAAGTCTCAACTAAACGACGAGAGTTTTTCTCGCGTAATTCACCAGCAGAAACTGATTTTAAACCACCTGGGTATTGGCTGTGACGGTAATACATTTTGTCACTTGCTTTGTTACCAGTTAATTTTACTTTGTCTGCATTGATTACTATTACATAGTCACCAGTGTCTACATGTGGTGTGAATGTTGGTTTATTTTTTCCACGTAAGATAGATGCTACTACAGTAGATAGACGTCCTAAAGGTACATCTGTTGCATCCACTACATACCATTTACGATTAATTTCGCCATCTTTGGCCATATATGTTGTACGCATGGGTGTTTTTCCTCCAATTTTTCTTCTGTTGTTTGGCAATACATAATAAGTTTCCGGGGCTCACCATGTGGCAAACAATACCATTAACCATATTATATTGATTTCATTGATATGTCAACAAAAATCAATGGGTTTTTTTTACTTTTTTTCGCCGTCATAACGGACTTCCATTAAAAATAACCCCTCAGGTTGTGCGGTTGGTCCTGTCATTTTCTTGTCTTGATGCGCTAGGGCGCGTTGAATAGCGTCTTCTGGCAACTGTCCATTACCTACTTTTAATAACGTCCCCACTAACATGCGAACCATTTTATAAAGAAAGCCATTCCCACGAAAAATAAAGAGAAGTTCATCTGGTCCCACCTCTTCGATGGTTACTTCATACACGTGACGTGTTTTGTCTTCTACAGCACTCCCAGTTGCACAGAAAACGCTAAAATCGTGTTCTCCGACGATATCCTGAGCCGCATGTCTCATCCGGTCCAAATCTACATCAAATGTATAATGTGCCGCATAATGGCGTTTAAAGGGGTCTCTGGACTTCCCTAAATCCACGTGATAATGATACGTCTTTTCTGTGGCTAAATAGCGGGCATGAAACGCATCGGACACTTTTTCAATGGACTGGATTTGAATATCCGGTGGTGTTTGTGTGTCTAAAGCAAAACGTAGCTTTTCTTCGGGCCGATCTTCTGGAAAATCAAAGTGAATGACTTGCCCTTTGGCATGAACCCCTGAATCCGTTCGACCTGAAGGATGAATGACCACGCTTTTTCCTCGGTTGAATCTTTTAAGCGTCTTTTCTATTTCTGCTTGCACCGTATTGGCATTTGGCTGAACTTGAAAGCCGGCATATTGTGTTCCATCGTAACTTATCACTGCTTTATATCTTGGCATCACTAAATAACTCCTTTAAAAAAACAGCCCCTAAGTGATTTAGGCACTGTTTTATCTTATTTATTAAGAACGTAAGAAGATCAGAGCCGCTGTCAAAAGACCAAAAGCGATCATGACAAACGTATCTTCTTTCTCCCAGCGTAAAATACGGTATTTTGTACGGCCATCTCCACCATTGTAACCTCTGGCTTCCATGGCTGTGGCTAATTCTTCTGCTCGGTTAAAACTGCTGACAAACAAAGGAATTAATAATGGCACAATTGATTTCATTTTTTGCATCAAGTTACCTTCACTAAAATCAACCCCACGTGCTCGTTGTGCGTTCATGATTTTTTCTGTCTCGTCCATTAACGTTGGCACAAAACGGAGGGCAATCGATAGCATCAGTGATACCTCATGAGCGGGGAATTTCACCACTTTTAAGGGCCGTAACAGGTACTCGATGGCATCTGATAAGGATAATGGTGGTGTGGTTAAGGTTAACAGTGTGGACATGAAAATGATGAGAACGAAACGGATAAAAATATACGCCCCGTTTTTTAGCCCAAACTCACTGATAGTAATCCATCCCCATTGAAAGTAAACATGATCTCCTTGTGTGAATAGAATTTGCAAACTCACTGTAAAGAGAATTAACCATATTAAGGGCTTCACCCCTCTTAGGAAGAATCTCATATTAATTTGTGATAATCGAATGGCTAGTAACGTAAATAAAAACATTAAGCCAAAAGAATAAAAATTGTTACAGATAAAGATAATTCCAATAAAATAAAAACTGGCAATTAATTTCGCTCGAGGGTCCAAACGATGGACAAATGAATCACCAGGAATATAACGTCCTAAAATAAGTTTATTCATCATAGCGATTCACCTAACTCTCTTTTCTATTGATTTCTTTTGCTAACTCACTGGCTAGCTCTTTGGCTGTCAACGGTAATTTGTCAAAGGTCATCCCTTTTTCCATCAAGTCAAAAGCAAATTGCGTCGCTGTTGGGACACCAAGTTGCTTTTCTTTTAACCAATCGATGTCTTTAAATATCTCTCTTGGATGACCTTTGGTGTGGATGCGTCCCTTTTCAAGTACCACCATATAATCGGCATATTCAGCCACGTCATCCATTAAATGGGTCACTAAAATAATCGTAATGCCTTTTTCTTTATGCAAACGATAGAACATATCCATCATGTCTTTGCGTCCCTTTGGATCTAAGCCAGCTGTTGGCTCGTCTAAGATGACTACTTCTGGTTCTAGGGCTAATACACCCGCAATGGCTACACGCCTCATTTGGCCTCCTGAGAGGTCAAATGGAGAACGTTCCATATAGCTTTCATCTAGTCCTACTAATTCTAGCATGTCTTTCGCTAATACTAGGCTTTCTTCTTCTGATACGCCAAAATTACGTGGTCCAAAAGCAATGTCTCGGCCCACTGTTTCATCAAACAATTGTGATTCAGGAAATTGGAACACAATGCCCACTTTTTTTCTCACAGGTTTGAGATTTTTATTATCCGTGTTAGGCTCAATAACCCGGTCACCAATAACAACTTTCCCTTTTGTCGGCTTAAGTAACGCATTCAAATGTTGTAGTAAGGTAGATTTTCCACTACCTGTGTGCCCAACAATCGCTGTGTAACTATTACTTGGAATATCCAAGTTAATATCAAATAGCACTCTTTGTTCAAATGGGCTATTAGGTTGATAGGTAAAGTCTACTTCTTCAAACCGGATGTCCATAGCCAATCAACCATCCCTTCTTCTGTTAGATAGGTGTCAGGGACGTCTACGCCCTCTTGACTCAATGCTGCTTTTAATTTTTCTGGAAAGGGCACATCTAAGCCTAACTCAATTAATTTTTCCCCTTGAGAAAAAATCGCTTCAGGCGTTCCCTCACTAATCAGCTCACCCTCGCGCATAACAAGTACTCTATTCGCGTAAGCTGCTTCATCTATGTCATGAGTTATGGAAATAACCGTTAGATTCGATTCTTCTTTTAATTGCTTAATCGTATTGATTACATCGTTACGTCCTTGTGGATCAAGCATAGATGTTGCTTCATCTAATATAATCACATCAGGTCTTAACGCAATAACTCCTGCAATGGCCACGCGCTGCTTTTGACCACCTGATAAACGGGCAGGTTCTTTTGTAGCAAAGTCCGTCATTCGAACCTTTTCTAAAGCGTCAGCCACTCTCAACACCATTTCCTCACGTGGTATTCCTTGATTTTCCATACCAAAGGCCACATCATCCTCTACTGTTGAGCCAACAAATTGATTATCAGGATTTTGAAAGACCATTCCAATCATTTTACGAATGTCCCAAATGTTTTCCTCAGACACCTTTTCGCCTTTAACATAGATACTACCTGCACTAGGAGAGATTAGTCCGTTAATCGTTTTGGCTAAAGTTGATTTACCTGAACCATTGTGACCGATAAGAGCAACCCATTCCCCTGGATATATGTCCAAAGAAACATTTGTTAGGGCTTGCTTCCCTTCTTCACCATGGTATTTAAATGTAATATCTTTTAATTCAATTAAAGGTTTCATTCTATGTCTCTTCCCCATACTTTCCTTAATTTCAAAAAAATGCTTCATTCTATTCTTAAATAATTAAAAATACAAGGAAACATTTTCACGATAGGTACGACTGCTTTCATCCTATCTGATATTAAAATGATTGACAATTTAAAACGCTTAAATTTCGGTATAAAAAAACCACTTCATATGATGAGAGCATGCCCCTTGACATACATCAAGGGACAGCACCGAGCTAGACTCGGAGATAAATCTCCAACATCATAACACTCTAAAAGAATCATCTATAAAGTGATGCATAACAAATATTAAACTAATTCAATGATTACCATTGGTGCAGCGTCACCGCGACGTTGTCCTTTTTTAAGGATACGTGTATATCCACCTTGGCGATCAGCATAGCGTGGTCCTAAATCGTCAAATAACTTTTGTAAAGCAGTTTCTTGAACGATGTTTTCTCCTGATTCGTCTACACGAGCTTCTAACATTTCGTTTCTCACGAAAGTAGCAGCTTGACGACGGGCATGAAGATCTCCGCGTTTGCCTAAAGTGATCATTTTTTCAGTAGTTGAACGAATTTCTTTAGCACGAGCTTCAGTCGTTTCAATGCGTTCGTTAATGATTAAATCAGTTGTTAAATCACGTAACATTGCTTTTCTTTGGCTACTTGTGCGACCTAATTTACGATAACTCACGTCGTGTTCCCTCCTCTAGTTCATTTAAATGATTAATCTTCTTGTCTTAACTCAAGTTCTAAATCAGCTAATTTAGCTTTTACTTCTTCAAGTGATTTACGACCTAAGTTACGAACTTTAATCATTTCAGCTTCTGATTTATTTGTTAATTCCTGTAACGTGTTGATACCAGCACGTTTTAGACAGTTGTATGAACGAACAGATAAATCTAGCTCTTCTATTGTTGTTTCCAACATTTTTTCTTTTTGTGTTTCTTCTTTTTCGATCATAATTTCAGCATTTTTAGCTTCGTCTGTTAGGTTAACGAAAATATCTAAATGCTCAGTAAGAATCTTAGCTGATAAGCTAATAGCTTCCTGAGGTGCGATAGAACCGTCAGTCCATACATCTAAAGTTAATTTGTCAAAATCATCACGACGACCTACACGTGTATTTTCTACTTGGTAGTTTACACGTTTAACTGGAGTGTAGATAGAATCAACCGGTAATACACCAATTGGCATATCTTCCGTTTTATTTTCATCTGCTTGAACATAACCACGACCAGGTTTAACAGTTAAACTTGCGCGGAAAGTTGCTCCTTCAGCTACACTACAAATAAATAGATCTTTATTCATAATTTCAACATCGCTATCTGTAATAATATCCCCAGCAGTTACGTTAGCTGGACCAGTGATATCAATCTCAAGTTTTTTCTCCGTTTGAGCATAAAGCTTTAACGCTAAACCTTTGATATTCAGAATAATTTGGGTAACGTCTTCACGCACACCTTTGATTGTTGAAAATTCATGTAATACACCATCTATTTGAAGGTTGGTGATTGCAGCACCTGGAAGAGAAGACAATAAAATACGGCGTAGGGAATTCCCTAAGGTTGTTCCGTAGCCTCTTTCAAGTGGCTCGATGACGAACTTGCCATAATCTCTATCTTCATCAATCTTTGTGATTCTTGGTTTTTCAAATTCAATCATTCTCATCTATACCCCTTTCAAAACGAAAAGTGTCCTGTTCAATGACGTTAATGTTCCACATTATCAATGAATTACTCACTAAACACGACGGCGTTTTGGAGGGCGACATCCATTATGAGGAATTGGAGTAACGTCACGAATTGCTGTCACTTCTAATCCTGTTGCTTGTAATGAACGAATTGCTGCTTCACGACCAGAACCTGGTCCTTTTACAGTTACGTCAACAGATTTCAAGCCATGTTCCATTGCTGCTTTTGCTGCAACTTCAGCGGCCATTTGAGCTGCGAATGGCGTAGCTTTCTTGCTACCTCTAAAGCCTAAAGAACCAGCTGAAGACCATGCGATTGCATTACCATGAACATCTGTAAGCATTACAATTGTATTATTGAAAGTAGAATGGATATGTGCCACACCAGTTTCAATATTCTTTTTCACTCGACGTTTTCTAGAAACTTTTTTTGCTACCATGAAGCTTTAAACCTCCTTCACTTTAATTATTTTTTCTTACCAGCGATAGAACGAGCTGGTCCTTTTCTTGTACGT
Organism: Vagococcus sp. 211; assembly: GCF_056322705.1. Taxonomy (NCBI): domain Bacteria; kingdom Bacillati; phylum Bacillota; class Bacilli; order Lactobacillales; family Enterococcaceae; genus Vagococcus; species Vagococcus sp. 211. The sequence goes on along the minus strand of NZ_CM150475.1, from coordinate 21,982 downwards.
GCATTGTTTTTAGTATTTTGTCCACGTGTTGGTAAACCACGACGGTGACGAATACCTCTGTAAGATCCGATTTCCATTAATCGTTTAATGTTTAAGTTAACTTCACGACGTAAGTCACCTTCAACTTTTAATTTATCTACAGCAGCACGAATTCTGTCTGTTTGTTCGTTAGTTAAATCACGCACGCGAATATCTTCAGATACTTCTGCTTCTGCTAAAATATCTTGAGCTGTTTGTTTTCCGATACCAAAAATATAAGTAAGAGAAATAACAACACGTTTATCACGAGGGATATCTACACCTGCAATACGAGCCATTTTCGTTTAAACCTCCCTTTAACCTTGACGTTGTTTATGTTTTGGATTTTCACAGATAACCATAACTCGACCTTTGCGTCGAATTACTTTACATTTTTCACAAATGGGTTTTACTGATGGTCTTACTTTCATGATTATACCTCCTTAAATTTTACGGAGTACAATTATTTAAAGCGGTAAGTAATACGACCGCGTGTTAAATCATACGGAGATAATTCAACTGTAACTTTATCCCCTGGCAAAATACGAATGTAATGCATTCTGATTTTTCCAGATACGTGGGCTAAAATTACATGGCCATTTTCCAATTCTACTTTAAACATTGCATTCGGCAAAGTTTCGACGACTGTTCCTTCGATCTCAATCATATCTTCTTTCGCCATAACTAGTACCTCCTTATACATTGTTTTGCATCTGACAACATGCTGACAAATTTATAAAACTGACACTCATTCTTTATTCATTTCCAACTTTCGTATTATAGCATGAAAATGCTGATAATGGAAGCTGGCTGCAGTTTTTCACTGCAAAAAAATCATTTGATCTTCGAACAAGACGAGCAAGTTAAGAATGTCGATAACTAGCTTTGGCTAGATTAGTTTTTAGGACTGATCAACGCATTGACATCTTGGAAAACTTCTTGAATCGCACGATTACCATCAACCGTGTGTAACACGTTTAAGTTTTCGTAATGAGCCAAGATTGGTTTAGTATTTTGAATGTTTACAGCTAAGCGGTTCTTAACTGTTTCTGGTTTGTCGTCTTCTCTTTGATAAAAATCATGACCACCACAACGATCACAAGTACCTTCCACTTTTGGTGGATTGTTTACTTTATGATAGGTCGCGCCACAAGATTTACAGATAAAACGACCAGCTAAACGTTCTACTAACACGTCTTCTTCAACATGAATGTTTAGAACATAATCGATCTTCTTGCCTAATTCCTCTAAAATTTTATCTAATTCTTCTGCTTGAGCTAGTGTACGAGGAAATCCGTCTAACAAAAATCCTTTGTTCGTGTCAGCTTGTGCCAAACGATCTTTTACAATGCCATTTGTTACATCATCAGGAACTAATTCGCCATTATCAATAAATGATTTAGCTTTGATTCCTAATTCTGTTTCATTCTTCATTGCATCACGAAACATATCTCCAGTGGAAATATGTGGGATTTCATATGTATCAATAATTCGTTCTGCTTGAGTTCCTTTACCTGCTCCGGGTAACCCCATTAAGATGAGATTCATATGTGTTCCTCCTTAAGTTCGAGAAAGGTGCTGAGGTAACCCTCAACACAACCCTCTTACTCTCTGATAAAACCAGTGTACTGGCGTTTTAACAGTAACCCTTCTAGTTGTTTGTTAGTATCTAACGCCACACTAATGACGATTAATAAACTAGTACCACCTAAACCAATTGATGGAGGTAGGTTCCAAATATTTTGAGCGATAATTGGAAGGATTGCTACGATTCCTAAGAATAACGAACCAACTGTACTTAACTTCATTAATAAAGTTGAAATAAATTGCTCCGTGTCTTTCCCAGGTCGTACACTTGGAATATAGCTTCCTTGCTTTTGCAAATTCTCAGCTACTTTTTCAGGATTAACCTGAACAAATGCATAGAAGAATGTGAAAGCGATAATCAGAATCGTATAAATTATTCCACCAGGAATGGTTGAATAATTAAATATTGTTGATAGCACTTCAAACCACGTTTTACTACCTTGCGTTGTTTGGAATGCTGTTAGTATAGCTTGAGGTGTTGCGATAAATGAACTAGCAAAGATTACTGGAATAACTCCAGCCGCATTTACTTTTAATGGTAAATAACTACTTTGTGGTGCACCTGCAACACGTTTTGTATATTGAATTGGGATCTTCCGTTCAGCTTGTTGTACATAAGTTACCATGATTACCACTAGTATAATGGCTACCACAAGTGCTAAGACAAAGAACACTGATTTAAGCGTTTCACCTTTATCAATATTGACAAAGAAAGCTTGGTAGATTTCTTTGACATTACTTGGGAATTTAGAAATGATACCTGCAAAGATAATCATCGAAACCCCATTACCAATCCCTCGTTCAGAGATCTGTTCACCCATCCAGGTCACAAACATCGTACCTGCTGTTAAGATAATCCCAATACTCACATAAGTGTAAACACTAGGAGACTTAACTAAACCAGCATTAGAATAAAAGTTAAACCCTGCTGTAATAGCGATGGATTGAATAAATCCTAATACTAATGTCAAGTAACGTGTAGCTTGGTTCAACTTACGTCGTCCCACTTCACCCTGTTTTGACCATTCAACGAACTTAGGAACAATATCCATCTGTAACAATTGAATGATAATAGAAGAAGTAATATATGGAGAAACTCCCATTGCGAACAACGAGAAATTTTCCATGGCATTACCACTTACTGTATTAAACATCGTCACTAAAGCAAGTTCGTTTAATTCAACGAGTGCTTTAGCGTTGACGCCTGGTACAGTTATATGTGCTCCAACCCTAAACGCGAAGAGAATGAAAAGTGTAAAGAATATTTTGTTACGAATACCCTTCTCCTTAAACGAATCCTTCAACAGTTTAAACATTAGATCACCTCTACTGATCCACCAGCTGCTTCAATTGCTGATTGAGCGGATTTAGAGAATTTAGCAGCTTTAACAGTTAATTTTTTAGATAACTCGCCGTTACCTAAAACTTTGATTCCTGCTTTAGCATCTTTAATAATGCCTGCTTCGATTAAAGTAGTTGGTGTCACTTCGGCACCATCTTCAAAACGATTTAATACATCTAAGTTTACGATTGCGTATTCTTTACGGTTAATGTTTGTAAAACCGCGTTTTGGCAAACGTCTGAATAATGGTGTTTGACCACCTTCAAAACCTAAACGTACGCCCCCACCTGAACGTGATTTTTGACCTTTTTGTCCACGACCAGATGTTTTACCGTTACCAGATGATGGTCCACGTCCTACACGATTACGTACATGTCTTGATCCTTCTGCCGGATGTAACTCATGAAGTTTCATTAATTCGGCACCTCCTTAAACTAGTTTCTGAAAATGTGTTTCGTTAAATTTCTTCTACGTCCACTAAATGAGATATAGTATTAACCATGCCTTTGATGGCAACGTTGTTAGGTTTAACAACTGTAGAATTGATTTTTCTCAATCCTAAAGCTTTAACTGTATCACATTGGTTTTGAGGACGTCCAATGATACTACGTTTTAACGTAATTTTTAATTCACTCATTTTTGGTCCTCCTATCCGATTAATTTCTCAACAGATACGCCTCTTAATTCAGCGACTTCTTCTGCTGTCTTCAAGCTGCTTAACCCTTTAATTGTTGCGCGAACAACATTAATTGGTGTGTTAGAGCCTAAAGATTTACTTGTAATATCAGAAACGCCCGCTAACTCAAGTACGGCACGAACTGGTCCACCAGCTGCTACTCCCGCACCGGCTACCGCTGGTTTCATTAAGATACGACCGCCACAGAAAGTTCCAATAACTTCATGAGGGATTGTCGAACCAACCATCGGTACTGCGATGACATTTTTCTTTGCATCTTCTACTGCTTTACGAATTGCTTCTGGTACTTCTTGCGCTTTACCAGTTCCAAATCCGACATGACCATTTCTGTCACCAACTACTACTAAAGCTGAGAAACGTAAACGACGTCCACCTTTTACAACTTTAGATACGCGGTTGATAGCCACAACGCGGTCTTCTAATTCGAATTGTTGAGCTTCTACATTAACCATGAATGGTGTTCCTCCTTCTCTTAAAATTCTAATCCATTTTCACGTGCTGCTTCAGCTAATGCTGCCACGCGGCCATGGTAAAGGTATCCACCACGGTCAAAGACTACTTCTTTAATACCTTTTTCTGTTGCTTTTTTAGCAATTGAAGCACCTACAGCTGCAGCTGCTTCTGTATTGTTTTCTCCTGTGATATCTTTATCCACAGTAGAGGCACTTGCAAGTGTCACACCCGCTACGTCATCAATTAATTGAGCGTAGATGTTTTTGTTAGAACGAAAAACGTTCAAGCGTGGGCACTCTGAAGTACCAGAGATTTTGTTACGTACGCGTTGATGTCTCTTTTGGCGCACTTTATTTTTATCTGGTTTTGTAATCACACTTGTCACCTCTGACTTTTTATTTTTTTAACGATTATTTACCTGTTTTACCTTCTTTACGTCTTACGTGTTCGCCAACATAGCGAATTCCTTTACCTTTGTAAGGCTCTGGAGGACGTGTTCCACGAATATTAGCTGCTAATTCTCCAACAACTTCTTTGTTAGATCCTTTAACAATAATAGATGTGTTTGAAGGAACTTCGATAGTAATACCTTCTGGTGATGCGAATTCTACTGGGTGAGAATAACCAACGTTCAATACAAGTTTTGTTCCTTGTAATTGAGCACGGTATCCAACCCCGATTAATTCTAGAGCTTTTTCAAACCCTTCACTAACACCAACAACCATGTTGTTTAAGTTAGCGCGCATAGTACCATGTAATGCTTTGTTTTCTTTGTTATCGTTAGGGCGTGTTAATGTTACAACGCCTTCTTCGATATTTAAAGTTATATTTGGTGAAAACTCGCGTGTTAATTCACCTTTTGGTCCTTTTACAGTTACTGACGTTCCGCTTTGTGAAACTGTCACACCTGCAGGAATGATAACTGGTTTGTTTCCAATACGACTCACTCTTGGACACCTCCTCGTTTAAATTGTTTTTTTACCAAACGTATGCTAATACTTCTCCACCGATGTTACGCTCTCTAGCTTCTTTGTCAGTTAAGACACCTTCTGAAGTTGAGATGATAGCAATACCTAAACCGTTAAGTACTTTAGGCACTTCGTTTGCTTGTACATAGACACGTAAACCTGGTTTTGAGATACGTTTTAAGTTAGTAATAACGCGCTCGTCGTTTTTACCATATTTTAAGAAAACACGCATGATGCCTTGTTTGTCATCTTCAATGAATTCTACATCGCGAACAAAACCTTCACGTTCTAAGATTTTAGCGATTTCTAGCTTAATTTTTGAAGCAGGTAATTCTAATGATTCGTGTCTTACGATGTTCGCATTACGAATACGAGTTAGAAAATCTGCAATTGGATCTGTCATAACCATTGAAACATTTACCTCCTTTAGCGGTTTAGTTTTTTACCAGCTTGCTTTCTTCACGCCGGGAATTTGTCCTTTATAGGCAAGTTCACGGAAGCAAATACGGCAAAGTTTGAATTTACGGTATACTGAATGTGGACGTCCACATCGTTCACAACGCGTATATTCTTGTGTTGAGAATTTTGCAGGGCGTTGATTCTTAGCGATCATTGATTTTTTAGCCACGTAGTTCGCCTCCTTTTATTATTTTTGGAATGGCATTCCAAGTTGTGTTAATAACTCTCTAGCTTCTTCATCAGTTTGAGCTGTGGTTACAACAACAATATCCATTCCTCGAACTTTGTCTACTAAATCGTAGTCAACCTCAGGGAAGATTAATTGTTCTTTAATACCTAACGTGTAGTTTCCACGTCCGTCAAATGATTTTTTACTAATACCATGGAAGTCACGTACACGAGGTAAAGAAACAGATACTAATTTATCTAAAAATTCGTACATTCTTTCTCCACGTAATGTTACTTTACATCCGATTGGCATTCCTTCACGTAAACGGAATCCAGCGATAGATTTCTTAGCTTTAGTAATAATTGGTTTTTGACCAGAAATTAATGCTAATTCTTCTACAGCTTTATCTAAGTTTTTACTATTTGATACAGCATCACCAACACCCATGTTGATTACGATCTTTTCAACTTTTGGTGTTTGCATTACTGATGTGTAGTTAAATTTTTCCACCATTGATGGTGTTACTTCATTAAGATATTTTGCTTTTAGACGGTTCATCTAAATATATCCTCCTTCCTCTTGATTATTTATCTAAAACTTCTCCAGTTTTCTTTGAAACGCGTACTTTTTTGCCATCTACTTCTTTATATCCTACACGTGTTGGTTCTCCGTTAGTTGAATCAATCACCATGACATTAGAAACGTGAATAGATGCTTCAGTTTCGATAATTCCTCCTTGAGGAGCAGCCGCGTTAGGTTTTTGGTGTTTTTTCATCATGTTAACACCTTCAACGATGACACGGTCTTTTTTTGGAAAAGCTGTAAGAACGATTCCTTCTTTTCCTTTGTCTTTACCTGTGATAATTTTTACTTTATCGCCTGTTTTAACGAACATCTTGTTTCGCACCTCCTTTAAACATAAGTATGTATTATAACACTTCTGGTGCTAGTGAGACTATCTTCATAAAGTTGCTGTCACGCAATTCACGGGCAACAGGTCCAAAGATACGTGTACCACGTGGACTCTTGTCATCACGAATAATCACACATGCATTTTCATCAAATTTGATATATGAGCCATCTGAACGACGAGCTCCTGATTTAGTACGGACGATTACCGCTTTAACGATATCTCCTTTTTTGACAACTCCACCTGGTGTAGCTTGTTTAACTGTACAAACAACAACATCACCGATGTTGGCTGTCTTACGACCAGTTCCACCAAGTACTTTGATAGTTAACACTTCACGTGCACCTGAGTTATCAGCAACTTTCATACGACTTTCTTGTTGGATCACTTGTGTATCCTCCTTTCAAACTTTCATCTTTCTTATAGGGAAAATTCGAATTAAATAATTACTGCTTCTTCAACTACTTCTAACAAACGGAAGCGTTTTTTCGCAGATAATGGACGAGTTTCCATAATTTTAACGATGTCTCCCGTTTTAGCTACGTTGTTTTCATCATGAGCGTAATATTTCTTAGAATATTTTACTCGTTTACCATAAATTTTATGAGTTTTTTTCGTTTCTACAACAACAACGATGGTTTTATCCATTTTGTCTGAAACCACACGTCCTGTGTATACTTTACGTTCATTTCTCTCTTGAGTCATCTGTAAATGGCCTCCTTCCACTATTACTTAGCAGCTTCTTCACGCAAAACTGTTTTGATGCGTGCAATCGATTTACGAACTTCTGAAATTCGCGCTGTATTTTCTAATTGGCCTGTCGCTAATTGGAAACGTAGATTAAATAATTCTTCTCTAAATTCTTTTTCCTTAGCGATCATTTCAGTAGTGGTTAATTCTCTGATATCTTTAACCTTCATTCGATTCACCACCCATTTCTTCACGTTTTACAATTTTTGTTTTAACAGGTAACTTGTGAGAAGCAAGTCTTAATGCTTCACGTGCTACATCTTCAGGAACGCCTGCTACTTCAAACATGATTTTTCCACGTTTTACAGGAGCAACCCATCCTTCAGGAGCACCTTTACCAGAACCCATACGTACACCAATTGCTTTTGATGTATATGATTTATGAGGGAAAATTTTAATCCATACTTTCCCACCACGTTTCATGTAACGAGTCATTGCAATACGAGAAGCCTCGATTTGACGGTTAGTAATCCAGCTAGATTCAACAGCTTGTAAGCCGTATTCTCCGAATGCTACTTCTTTACCACCTTTAGCTTCTCCACGCATTTTACCTCTAAATTCACGACGGTATTTTACACGTTTAGGTACTAACATGATTATTTCCCTCCTTTCTCAGTGTTTTTCTTTTCTGGAAGAATTTCTCCACGATAAATCCACACTTTAACTCCTAGTTTTCCGTATGTAGTATCTGCTTCTTCCCAAGCGTAATCAATGTCTGCTCTTAAGGTATGTAAAGGAACAGTTCCTTCTGAATAACCTTCTGAACGAGCCATATCAGCACCATTTAAACGACCTGAAACTAAAGTTTTAATTCCTCCAGCACCTGATCTCATAGTACGTGTGATTGCTTGTTTTTGTGCACGACGGAAAGCAACACGGTTTTCTAATTGACGTGCGATTCCCTCTGCTACTAATTTAGCATCTAAATCTGGTTTTTTGATTTCAACGATGTTAATGTGAACTCGTTTACCAGTTAATTTGTTTAAATCTTTTCTTAATGCTTCAACTTCAGATCCACCTTTACCAATTACCATACCTGGTTTAGCAGTATGAATTGAAACGTTCACGCGTTTAGCGGCACGTTCAATTTCAACGGTAGAAACAGAAGCATCAGCTAATCTAGTTGCGATATACTTACGAATTTTTAAATCTTCGTGCAAGTATTCAGCATATTCTTTTTCTGCATACCATTTTGCGTCCCAATCACGAATGACACCGACACGCAATCCAATAGGATGTATTTTTTGACCCACTGACTGTCCCTCCTTATCTTTCTGATACTACTACTGTAACGTGACTTGTTCTCTTGTTGATTGGTGAAGCAGAGCCTTTAGCACGAGGACGAAAACGTTTCATAGTTGGTCCTTCGTTTATAAATGCTTCTGATATCACTAAATCTTCAACATCCAAGTCAAAATTGTTTTCTGCATTTGCAACAGCTGACATTAATACTTTTTCGATAATGCCTGCAGCTTTGTTAGGTGAGAATTTCAAAATTGAAACTGCTTCCCCAACACTTTTACCTCTGATTAAGTCAATCACTAATCTTGATTTACGAGGTGAAACGCGAACTGTTTTAGCAGTTGCTCTTGCTGAAGTAATTCTTTCTGACATTTCGTTTCCTCCCCTCAACTAGCGTTTTGTTTTCTTATCGTCAGTACCGTGTCCGCGATAAGTTCTTGTAGGTGCGAATTCACCTAATTTATGTCCTACCATATCTTCTTGGATATAAACAGGAACGTGTTTTCTTCCATCATATACTGCAATTGTGTATCCTACAAAGTTTGGGAAAATTGTAGAACGTCTTGACCATGTTTTGATAACTTTTTTCTTAGGTAATTCTTTTTGAGCTTCCACTTTGTTCATTAAGTGTTCATCACAAAAAGGTCCTTTCTTTAAGCTGCGACCCATGGTGACCCTCCTCTCGAATTTTCAGACTGAGTGTTTAACTCAAAATTATTTAGACTTACGACGACGTACGATAAATTTGTCTGATTTAGCTTTTTTACTACGTGTTTTGTATCCAAGTGTTGGTTTGCCCCATGGACTCATTGGAGATGGACGTCCGATTGGTGCTTTACCTTCACCACCACCGTGTGGGTGATCATTAGGGTTCATTACGCTACCACGTACTGTTGGGCGTTTACCTTTCCAACGGTTACGGCCGGCTTTACCAATGTTAATTAATTCGTGTTGTTCATTACCAACAGTACCAACTGTTGCACGACAAGTTCCTAAAATCATACGAACCTCGCCTGAGTTCAAACGAACTAATACATATTTACCTTCTTTACCAAGAACTTGAGCGCTTGTTCCAGCAGAACGAACTAATTGTCCACCCTTACCTGGTTTTAACTCAATGTTATGGATAACAGTACCAACTGGCATGTTTTCTAAAGGAAGTGCGTTACCAACTTTGATGTCAGCGTCTACTCCTGAAGAGATTTTTGCTCCAACTTGGATTCCTTTTGGTGCTAAGATGTAAGTTTTCACTCCATCTGTATAATGGATTAATGCGATGTTAGCAGATCTGTTTGGATCGTACTCAACTGTTTTAACAGTTCCAACGACATTGTCCTTGTTACGTTTAAAATCAATTAAACGGTATTGGCGTTTATGTCCACCGGCTTGATGACGTACAGTAATTTTACCTTGGTTATTACGTCCAGCGTTTTTACTTAATGGTTGTAACAAAGTTTTTTCTGGTGTAGATGTTGTGATTTCAGCAAAATCAGAACCAGTCATGTTACGACGACCATTTGTGGTAGGTTTGTACTTTTTAATCGCCACGAGATTCCCTCCTACTTTAGATTATTCTATCTATTATTCTGCGTCAAAAATTTGGATATCTTTTGATTCTTCAGTTAACTGTACGATTGCTTTACGACGTTTTTTAGTGTAACCAGCATGTTTGCCCATTCTTTTGAATTTTGGCTTAACATTCATGATGTTCACTTTTTTAACTTTAACGCCGAAAACTGATTCTACAGCTTGCTTAACTAATGTTTTGTTGGCTCTAACGTCCACTTCAAACGTGTATTTTTTTTCGTCCATTGCTTCCACAGACATTTCTGTGATCACAGGGCGTTTAATTACATCGATTAATTCCATTATGCAAGAACCTCCTCTACTTGAGTAAGAGCAGTTTTTGTCATTAACAGTTTATCAGCTGACACTACGTCAAGTACGCTTACGTTATTTGATTCTACAATAGAAACGTTTGGTAAGTTACGTGCTGATAATGCTGCAAAGTCATTGCCACTTTCTAAAACGATAAGAACTTTAGTATCAACGTTTAAGTTAGCTAATACTGTTTTGAATTCTTTTGTTTTAGGAGCGTCAAATGCTAAACCTTCAACTACTACTAATTTGTTTTCAGCAACTTTTTCAGATAAAACTGATTTGATTGCTAAACGACGAACTTTTTTAGGTAATTTATAGCTGTATGAACGTGGAGTTGGTCCGAATACCACGCCACCTCCGCGCCATTGTGGTGAGCGGATAGATCCTTGACGAGCACGACCTGTTCCTTTTTGACGCCATGGCTTGCGTCCACCACCGCGTACTGCACTACGGTTTTTCACAGCATGAGTACCTTGTCTTAATGAAGCTCGTTGCATGATGATTGCATCAAAGACAACATTTTCATTTGGTTCAATACCAAAAATTGCTTCGTTTAATGTAATTTCGCCATTTTGAGTTCCATCTTGTTTAAATAATGCTACAGATGTCATTCTTTAGTCCTCCTCTCCCACAATTATTTAGCAGCCTTAACTGCTGTTTTAATTTCGATAAGTGATTTTTTAGATCCAGGTACGTTACCTTTGATTAAAATCACGTTTTTATCAGTATCAACTCTTACAACTTCTAAGTTTTGAATCGTTACACGATCGCCACCCATACGTCCTGCAAGTTTTTTACCTTTTAATACATGGTTTGGATCTACTGGACCCATTGACCCAGGACGACGGTGGTAACGAGAACCGTGACTCATTGGTCCGCGAGATTGTCCGTGACGTTTGATAACGCCTTGGAAACCTTTACCTTTAGTTGTACCTGTTACATCAACAATGTCTCCTACTTGGAATACATCAACTGAAATTTCTTTACCTACTTCATATTCTCCTAGCTCAACATCATTGAATTCTCTAATGAAGCGCTTAGGAGCCGTTTGTGCTTTCGCAACATGACCCATAGCAGGTTTATTCGACAATACTTCACGTTTATCTTGGTATCCGACTTGAATTGCTTCATAGCCATCAGTTTCAACTGTTTTTACTTGTAAAACAACGTTTGGAGTTGCTTCGATAACAGTAACTGGGATTAATTCACCATTTTCAGTGAAGACTTGTGTCATTCCTACTTTTTTACCTAAGATTCCTTTGGTCATGAGTACACCTCCATGATCTTTATTATTATAGTTTGATTTCAATATTTACACCACTTGGTAAGTCTAACTTCATTAAAGCGTCAACTGTTTTTGGTGTAGGACTCACGATGTCGATTAAACGTTTGTGAGTTCGCATTTCGAATTGCTCGCGTGAATCTTTGTATTTATGAGTTGCACGGATAACTGTATATACAGAACGGTCAGTTGGTAATGGAATTGGTCCAGAAACCTCAGCACCTGTTCTTTTTGCTGTTTCTACAATTTTCTCTGCAGATTGGTCTAATACTCGGTGTTCATACGCTTTTAAACGGATACGAATTTTTTGTTTTGCCATTTTGTTCCCTCCTCGCCTATTTTATAAGTAGACATAGCTCCACGAAAATCTCCAACGCGCCTCCATGGCAATGCGTCCTGGCGTGTCGCAACCTCTCGTTTCAACGCCATCGTATTTTCATACGAGATACTGACTAACACTTATATTTTATCTTCAGCACCTGTAAAAGTATACTAAAAAAAAAGCCTTTTAGCAAGCTTTTTTTGTAAGTTTTTTTATTTTTCGTAAGGAACACCCATAAGGTCTAGAGATTCCTGTAATTTAATCAGATCTTGAGTCAATAACTCTTTATCTTGCCCCACTGGTAATGCTGCAATAGCGTTACGTATTTGATCATATTGTTCCAACGTAAAATCGTTCACTACAACACCATCGCTCATAATCATATTAACCCATTCCTGAACTTGCGTTGCACTGACTTGATTCAGATCATCTTGAAGTAACCCTCGCTCGCTTAGATAATTATGAATGCCTGAATAGAAGAGGTCCTCATCTTGCGTATTCGTCCAATTTCCAACTTGATTAATGCTAGTTTGTTCCACGTCTGGTTTCAATTCAGCCTGAGGATCAAATTGATTGTTTGTTAACGCTGGTGTGACAAATAAATCATTTAAGGCCATTGTCACCTTTTGTTTGTCCAGTGTTTCTTTCATGTACTCTTTAACTTCAGTCTGCTTACTATCACTCACTTCTTTTTCAAGTTGTGATAAATCCCCTATAACAGCTTTTTCTGTTAAAAAGTCCTTCTCATCTGTCACATACAACATATCAATCTTATCTTTTAAGGACGTTTGAGTTGATTCCTTCGTTGTTAATTCTTTTTTTTCATCTTCCTTACTATACTCTTTTTCTCGTGTCTTGTTGTACTGATATCCAAAAAAAACGGATCCTACAGCAAACAGTATAGCAAATAATAGAATAAATATTCGGCTTTTTTTCCCCACAATTGATTCTCCTCTTTTTTAATAGTCATTATGTATTCTATACTACTTAAAAACAATTCTCAATTCTAATAGTACATATAGAGTAAACTCCCTATTTTTAGGCACAAAAAAAAGGTTGAAATAAATTTCAACCTTTACGTCCGAATACAAAAGCTTTATATAAATTGTGTTAAAGTCGTTTTAAAAGCTAAAATTAGCCAACGATTTCAGTAACAACGCCTGAACCAACAGTACGTCCACCTTCACGAATAGAGAAACGAGTTCCGTCTTCGATCGCGATTGGGTGAATTAATTCAACGTCCATTGCAACGTTATCACCAGGCATAACCATTTCAGTACCTTCTGGTAATTGACAAACGCCAGTTACGTCAGTTGTACGGAAATAGAATTGTGGGCGGTAGTTAGTGAAGAATGGAGTATGACGTCCACCTTCTTCTTTAGATAAAACATAAACTTCCGCTTTAAATTTTGTATGAGGAGTGATAGTTCCTGGAGCTGCTAATACTTGTCCACGTTGGATATCTTCACGAGCTACCCCACGTAATAAAGCACCGATGTTATCGCCAGCTTCAGCGTAATCTAATAATTTACGGAACATTTCAACACCTGTAACAGTTGTTTTAGCAGTTGCTTCAGCAATACCAACTAATTCAACTTCGTCACCAACACGTACAACACCACGTTCAACACGGCCTGTAGCAACAGTACCACGTCCAGTGATTGAGAACACGTCCTCAACTGGCATCATGAATGGTTTGTCAGTGTCACGTTCTGGAGTTGGGATGTAAGCATCAACTTCAGCCATTAATTCTAAAATTTTAGCTTCGTAAGCTTCTTCGCCTTCTAAAGCTTTTAATGCAGAACCAGCAACGATTGGAGTATCGTCTCCTGGGAAGTCGTATTCAGATAATAAGTCACGAACTTCCATTTCTACTAATTCTAATAATTCTTCGTCGTCAACCATATCTAATTTGTTTAAGAAAACAACAATGTAAGGTACGCCAACGTTACGAGATAATAAGATATGCTCGCGAGTTTGAGGCATTGGGCCGTCAGCAGCTGATACTACTAAGATAGCACCATCCATTTGTGCAGCACCAGTGATCATGTTTTTAACATAATCCGCATGTCCTGGACAATCCACGTGAGCGTAGTGACGAGTTTCAGTTTCATATTCGATATGAGAAGTAGAGATTGTGATTCCACGTTCTTTTTCTTCTGGAGCGTTATCGATTTCTGCGTAGTCACGAGCTTCACCGAAACCATTTTTAGCTAATACTGTAGCGATTGCTGCAGATAAAGTTGTTTTACCATGATCGACATGTCCGATAGTACCGATGTTTACATGGTCTTTTGAGCGGTCAAATTTTTCTTTTGCCATTTGTATAATTCCTCCTAAAATATAAAAGTCATTTTAATATATTATTTATAATGAGGGAAGGTCGAAGTTTCCTTCTTCCCTCCACTCACTCATTTTACATGATTATTCAAGAAAAGCCTAGTGAATAAAATTAGTTAACAGTGCCACCATTTTTTTCAATAATTTCTGCTTGAATTGATTTTGGTACATCTTCGTAATGGTCAAATACCATCATGAAAGTACCGCGTCCTTGTGTTGCTGAACGTAATGTTGTAGCATAGCCAAACATTTCCGCTAGAGGCACAATCGCGCTAACGATTTGTGAGTTACCATGAGCTTCCATACCTTCAACGCGTCCACGACGAGCTGTAACGTGTCCCATAATGTCCCCTAAGTAATCTTCAGGAACAGTAACAGTTACTTTCATCATTGGTTCTAAGATTGCTGGTTGAGCTTTCTTAGCTGCCGCTTTAAGGGCCATAGATGCTGCCACACGGAATGCTGTCTCATTCGAGTCAACATCATGGTAAGATCCATCGTATAATTTAGCTTTGATATCAACTAATGGGTATCCAGCAAGAACACCATTGTTCATTGAATCTGCTAAACCTTTTTCTACTGCTGGGATGTATTCACGAGGAACCACACCACCGACAATAGCGTTTTCGAATTCGAATCCTTTACCTTCTTCGTTAGGTGTAAATTCAACCCATACGTGACCGTATTGTCCTTTACCACCTGACTGACGTACAAATTTACCTTCAGCTTGAGTAACTGGCGCTCTAAATGTTTCACGGTAAGAAACTTGAGGAGCACCAACGTTAGCTTCTACACGGAACTCGCGACGCATACGGTCAACAAGAACGTCTAAATGAAGCTCACCCATACCTGAGATAACTGTTTCACCAGTCTCAACGTTAGTTTCAACTCGGAATGAAGGATCTTCTTCAGCAAGTTTTTGTAAAGCAATACCCATTTTATCTTGGTCTGCTTTAGACTTAGGCTCAACTGCTACCTGGATAACTGGATCAGGGAATTCAATTGATTCTAAGATAACTGGTTTATCAAGGTCACATAACGTGTCCCCTGTTGTTGTGTCTTTAAGACCAACAGCAGCTGCGATATCACCTGAGAATACTTTATCGATTTCTTCACGTGAGTTCGCATGCATTTGTAAGATACGTCCAATACGTTCTTTTTTGCCTTTAGAAGCATTAAGTACGTATGAACCACTTTCAAGTACACCAGAGTATACACGGAAGAATGTTAGACGACCTACGAATGGGTCAGTCATAACTTTGAATGCTAGAGAAGAGAATGGAGCGCTATCGTCTGAAGGACGAGTTGTCTCTTCATCAGTTTTAGTGTCAATTCCTTTAATAGCTTCAACGTCTGTTGGTGCAGGTAAGTAATCTAGAACAGCGTCTAGTACTAACTGTACCCCTTTATTTTTGAAGGCTGAACCAACTAATACTGGGAAGAATTCAACGTTAATTGTTGCACGACGGATGCCGGCTTTCAATTCGTCTTCAGTGATTTCTTCACCGTCTAAGTATTTCATCATTAGTTCTTCATCAGTTTCAGCAACAGCTTCAACTAATTTTTCGCGCCATTCGTTAGCTAATTCTACATATTCTTCAGGAATGTCAGTCTCTTGAATGTCAGTTCCTAAATCATTTGTATACATTTCAGCTTTCATTTTGATTAAGTCAATAATCCCTGTGAAGTTATCTTCTGCTCCAATTGGTAATTGGATTGGATGAGCATTCGCTTGTAAACGGTCATGTAAACTGTTTACTGAGAATAAGAAATCCGCACCAACTTTATCCATTTTGTTACAGAAAACAATACGAGGTACTTTATAGTCTGTCGCTTGTCTCCACACTGTTTCAGTTTGAGGCTCAACACCTGATTGAGAGTCAAGTACTGTTACAGCACCATCTAATACACGTAATGAACGTTGAACCTCAATTGTGAAGTCCACGTGTCCAGGTGTATCAATGATGTTAACACGGTAACCTTTCCACTGTGCTGTTGTAGCAGCAGAAGTGATAGTGATACCACGCTCTTGTTCTTGTTCCATCCAGTCCATTTGTGAAGCTCCCTCATGGGTTTCACCTAATTTATGGATTTTACCTGTGTAATAAAGGATACGCTCAGTTGTTGTTGTTTTACCAGCATCAACGTGGGCCATGATTCCGATATTACGAGTGTTATCTAATGAAAACTCTCTTGCCATTTTTCGATCTCCTCTCATACATTCTTAAGTATTAACAATAATTGTACTCTAGCCGAAAGGCTAGAGTGAGGATTCTACCAACGATAGTGGGCAAATGCTCTGTTGGCTTCAGCCATTTTATGTACGTCTTCACGTTTTTTAACAGAAGAACCAGTATTGTTAGCTGCATCCATAATTTCTTTAGCTAAACGTTGTTCCATAGTATGCTCACCACGTAAACGTGAGTGGTTAACTAACCAACGTAAGCCTAATGTTGAACGACGTTCTGGACGTACTTCAACTGGTACTTGATAGTTAGAACCACCAACACGGCGAGCTTTAACTTCAAGAACAGGCATAATGTTTTCCATTGCTTGTTCGAAAACTTCTAATGGATCATTCCCTGTAGATTCTTTAATAATATCAAAAGCATTATAGATAATGCTTGAAGCAACACCGCGTTTGCCATCAACCATAACACGGTTAATTAAACGTGTTACTAATTTTGAGTTATATATCGGATCTGGTAAAACATCACGTTTTGCAACAGGACCTTTTCGAGGCATGTGTAACTCCTCCTTCCAAGAATTTATTTTAAATTATTTTTTGTTTTAATTATTTTTTAGGTTTTTTAGTACCATATTTAGAACGGCTTTGTTTACGGTCTGTAACACCAGCTGTATCTAAAGCACCACGAACTACGTGATAACGTACCCCTGGTAAATCTTTTACACGTCCACCACGGATTAAAACCACACTATGTTCTTGTAAGTTATGTCCAATACCTGGAATATACGCTGTCACTTCAATTAAGTTTGATAAACGTACACGGGCATATTTACGTAACGCCGAGTTAGGTTTTTTAGGTGTCATAGTACCCACACGAGTACAAACACCACGTTTTTGTGGAGAATTTACGTTTGTTTGAGATTTTTTGAAACTATTATAACTCTTTCCTAAAGCAGGAGAGTCTGATTTACTCATTTTTGATTTACGAGATTTACGCACTAACTGATTAATTGTAGGCATTTAAAATTCCTCCTTCCTTAAAGCTTTTCTAGAGCCACACATCCAGGTGGTTCTTTTTTTTAGTAAAAAAATGTATGCAAGATTCTGCATCGATAGATATGCTTTTTATACAGTCAGCATGTCTATAAGAGACCTGTCTCAAGCACCTTTGTTACTATATCACGGAATCCTTTTGTCCGTCAATAGATTTCTTCTCTTTTTCTCAAATTGCTATCTTTTTTTTTAGGATACGTATACAATATAACTATCAAAGTGTTATTTAGGAGGAAGCTTATGAACTTAAAACAAATGGTAGGAATTGAATCAGCGACGTATATTAAAGACGGTATGACCGTTGGTTTAGGCACAGGCTCTACTGCTTTTTATATGGTCGAAGAATTAGGTCGTCGTATTAAAGAAGAACAATTAGACATTATCGGTGTAACTACATCAAAAGCAACACAAGAACAAGCCCTAACTTTAGGAATTCCTTTAAAAAGCATTGATGACGTTGATCACGTAGACATCACCATTGACGGAGCCGATGAAATATCTGCGGATTTCCAAGGAACAAAAGGTGGAGGAGCAGCGTTGTTATTTGAAAAAATCGTTGCAACGAACTCCAAAGAAAACATTTGGATTGTGGATGAATCTAAAATGGTCGAACATTTAGGTGCCTTCCCTCTTCCAGTTGAAGTGATTCCTTATGGTAGCCAACAATTACTAAAACTATTTACAGAGAAACAATTAAACCCAACTATCCGTCAAACCAATGAAGGAACGCCTTTATTAACTGACAGTGGCAACTATATCATTGATTTACACTTAGAAAAAATTGACGCACCGTCTGAACTAGGCTCTTGGTTGGACCATCAAGTAGGGGTCGTTGAACATGGTCTCTTCTTAAACATTGCAACACGTGTTATTGTTGGTCGATCAGATAAAGGAGTCGAAACAATAGAAGTCAATCGATAAGAAAGGATGACTAAACAATGAAACAACTCGTTTTTATTCGTCATGGCCAAAGTGAATGGAACGCTCTTAACTTATTTACAGGTTGGGAGGACGTGGACTTGAGTCTTCAGGGCGTAGAAGAAGCTAAGCAAGCAGGCCTTAAAATTAAAGAAGCAGGGTTACATTTCGATATCGCCTTCACCTCTTACTTAAAGCGCGCTATCAAAACCTGTCACTATGTGTTGGAAGAATCAGATCAGCTATTCATTCCCGAAATAAAATCATGGCGTTTGAATGAACGTCATTACGGTGCCTTACAAGGATTAAATAAACAGGAAACCGTTGAAAAATATGGCGCTGAACAAGTACAGTTATGGCGACGTTCTTACGATACGTTACCTCCTTTACTTAGCCCAGAAGATGAACATTCTGCACTAAACGATCCTAAATACAAGCACATTGACCCCCGTTCCTTACCAGGTGGGGAAAATTTAAAAGTGACATTAGAAAGAGCTCTCCCATTTTGGGATGATGCTATCGCTCCAGCTCTATTATCCCAACAATCAGTACTGGTTGCGGCTCATGGTAACTCACTAAGAGCCTTGGCTAAACACATTGAAGGTATTTCTGATGATGATATTATGGCATTAGAAATTCCAACAGGCCAACCCTTAGTTTATGAGTTAAACGATGATTTAACTGTTATAAGAAAATATTACCTATAAAAAAAAGAGACCGTCATTGAAGACGAGTCTCTTTTTTTATAACACTTGTATCAAATTATAGACATTTACAGCTAAGACAAAGATAATAACCCCTTTATATACTTTGTCTACGACTTGACTAGAAACTTTTTTGCTCACTTGAGCGCCAAGCAGACCTCCTATAACAGCACTAGGAATAATCGCCCACAAGATCCTCATATCAAAAGCATGCCATTGACCTTGCAATAGGATACTACCTACTTTAGATAATTGAGAAAACAAAATAATCACAATGGAATAAACCGTCGCTTTTTTAATAGGCACGTGAAACAATAACATTAAAAAAGCCACATTAATAGGACCACCACCTATACCTAACAAGCTTGCAATCCCTCCTAAAGCGACACCCGTGAATATTCTAGCCCACTTGTTTTGATACTGATAATACCAGTCACTATGACTACTGTACCAGTAAGAAAATAATAAAGTCACAATGGTTAATATAATTTGAATCATCTGAACGTAGCCATCCCTAGGTAGTATGTTTAACAGATAAACGAACAGAGCATTTCCTAATAGCCCTCCCGCAATAGAACCAATAGATAACTGAAAAGCCATTCTCCAATTCAAGCTCACACCATTTTTGATTTGTTTTGTCGTTGAGACACAAGACATCGTTAACACAGCGACACTGGAATAAAAAGAAATCGACGCAATATCATGTACCTGTATCAACTCAAACAAAGGCTTAATAATCACCCCGCCTCCCATACCAGAAATAGCACCTAATGTATTAGCGAAAATGATAATGACAACATATAGTATTGCAACCCACATCCCAATATCCTCCCTTAACTCTATAAGCTTACTCACCCATAGTCTATCATAGTCCCTTTCTAAATAAAAAAAGGAATGATCCGTTGTAACGAACCATTCCTCTCAACTTATCTATGTGATTTTTTTGAAACAATTAATCCTATCATGACTCCCAATGCTGCAAATGATACCCATCCTAATCCCATATTAAATAATGGAATATAACGCTCAGCAAATGATAAACTTCCTTCTATAATAGAAAGCGACGATAACGGTGCTGGTAATGCTTTAAAAAAATCAAAAATAGCAGCAAACAAAGTTAAATACATCGTTATCTGAAATACTTTAGGATAGTCCTTTAATACTGGTGTAAAAAGAGACAATAAAATGAGCACCATTGCTGGGGGATAAATAAACATAAGAACTGGAATCGATAACGCAATAATTTGATTTAAGCCTACATTTGCAATGATGGCCGCAATTACAATACTGGCAATCGTATACAATTGGTAGTTTCCTTTAGCGTATAAATGATCAAATGTTTTACCAAAGGATGTTGCCAAACCAATCGCTGTTTTTAAACAGGCAAAAATTATAGTCACACCGAGTAAGACAAAACCTGTGTTACCTAAGTAGTGATAGGCAATACGAGATAGTGTTATCCCTCCATTGGCATTCAAAGAAAAAGTCCCTAAACTTAAAGCCCCAGTTAAAGATAATAAGGAATAAATAACGCCCATCACAACAACACCAATTAACCCTGACGTTGCGACTTCCTTAGCAATACGCTTAGGAGAATCAATCCCTAGTCCTTTTACCACATCGATAATAAGCATACCAAACGCTAAAGCAGCTAAAGCATCTAATGTGTTGTAACCTTGTAAAAAACCTTCCATAAAAGGCTGTGTTTGGTAATTCCCTTGAGGCACACCACTATCAATAGAACCTAACGGAAAAACTATGTTTAACCCTAATAAAATAAATAATAGCAATAAAAAAATAGGAGTTAGGAATTTACCGATATAATCCAAGATTTTAGTCGGTTTACGTGCAAATAACCAGACAGCTATGAAAAAACAAACACTGAATACACACAACGCTAATCTACTATACGAATCAGGTATCACCATAGATAAAGCCACCTCATAAGAAGTTGATGCTAATCTAGGCATAGCGAATAATGGACCGATGATCAAATAAAGCGTGGTCGTGAACCAAATAGAAAAGGGACGATTAACTTTACCTGCAAGTTCCGATAATTGCGTTGTATTAGATAAACCAAAAGCAATAATCCCTAAAAACGGCAGACCAATCCCCGTGATTAAAAATCCCAAGTTCGCCTGTCCAATACTACTACCAGCCTCTTGCCCCATCTGAATAGGAAATATCAAATTACCTGCCCCAAAAAATAAGCCGAAAATTAATGAACCAACATATATTTTCTCTTTTATCTTCAACGTTTCTTTCATTTTACTCCTCCTTAATCATAATAAAGTATAATAAAAAAGCTTAGAATAATATTCTAAGCTTTGATGACCCGTACGGGAATCGAACCCGTGATACCGCCGTGAAAGGGCGGTGTCTTAACCGCTTGACCAACGGGCCAGTTTTATATAAAAATTAACTATGGAGAAGGAGGGATTTGAACCCTCGCGCCAGTTACCCGACCTACACCCTTAGCAGGGGCGCCTCTTCAGCCACTTGAGTACTTCTCCATATTAAAAAAATTAATGGGCCTAAATGGACTCGAACCATCGACCTCACGCTTATCAGGCGTGCGCTCTAACCAGCTGAGCTATAGGCCCTTATAAAAAGGTAAAAGCGGGTGACGAGAATCGAACTCGCGACAACAGCTTGGAAGGCTGTAGTTTTACCACTAAACTACACCCGCATTGTTACAA